>OW818684.1:4800000-7818792 GCA_942493135.1 uncultured Planctomycetaceae bacterium
GTCGTCTGTCGCCAGAAACAGTGCGATGGTGCCGATCTCTTCCGGCGTTCCCATGCGGCCAAACACCTGGAGCCGGGCGACCCGTTCGAGGGCAGATGCCGGATCGTCGAGCGTGGCGGCCCATTCCCGCATGAGGGGCGTGTCGATGTTGCTGGGGAGGATCGCGTTGACGCGAATTCCCTCGCGGCCCAGTTCCACCGCCAGCGCCTTCGTCAGCCCGACCTGCGCCGCTTTCGTCGAGGCATAAGCGCTCGAAAGATCCTGGCCGAGGACCGCAGTCATCGATGAGATGTTGATGATGGTCCCGCGCGTTTTCCGCAGGTGGGGCAGGGCGTACTTGGCGCCTGCAAAGGTGCTGACGAAATTGACCCGCAGCAGATCTTCGACCATTTCGACGCTCGTGTCGTCGATGCTCGTCGCCGGCGGATGGACACCTGCGTTATTGATCAGACAGTCGATCCGGCCAAATTCCACGGCGAGCTGGTCGATCGCCTGCCGCAGCTCTTCATGCCCGCTCACATCGCAGCTAATCGCGACGGCTACGCCCGGACCGGCCTGAGTGAGCCGCTCGGCGGTCTGGCGGGCGGCGTCGAGATCGCGATCGAGAATACCGACTTTGGCCCCTTCCCGGCAGAAGACTGCGGCGCAGCCTGCGCCGATTCCCTTGGCGCCTCCGGTGACAATGACCACCCGGTCCTGGAATCGCATTTCGGTCGTCTCTCTGTTCGGGGGTGTGTGCGGATCGACGGAATCAGGCACGTCGACGCGATTGTAACGGTCGTACGGTCATCCGCGGAGTCGAACGCTATCGAGAATGCGGTTGTTCGTCGGCGCGCGCGGCGAGTTTGTCATGGACGGGCGGCGGAGACAATTGTGCGTTTGACCGTTGCCGGATCGCAACCTAGGTTTCCAGCAGGCCGTTGACTGGGCGAGGTGAAGACGCTTCTGAAGCCTTGCAAAGTCTCTGAAAGAAGCACCCCCTATGCCGCCTCGTGATCCTTCGAACGCCACCGACGATTTCATGGCGATGCTCGATCGCCGCAGCCGCCTCGCGGTCCAGCCGGCGCGCGCGCCGCGAACCGTGCTCGACGATCTGGAACTCGATTTCTCCGACCTCGAAGACGTCGCTGAAGTCGCCGCCCACGCCGGCGGAATCGTCAACGATTCGTCGTCCAGCGAAGACGGCGAGCCGTCCGAGTCGGGCGCCGCTCCGCTGCCCGAAGCCGCCAAGTCCAACACGCGGCTGACGCATCTGTTTGATCGCGTCCAGACGCTGCTCGGCGGTCGGGCGGTCGCAGAAGGGGATCGGTTCGCCCCGCGGGCGCCGGAAACGCTGGAAGAGTCCGGTCTTTCGGGCGACGACCTCGAGCGGCTCGTGATGAAGTACCTGCTGGTCCGCGGCAGCGCCACCGGGCGTCAGATCGTCGGGCAGGTCAAGCTGTCGCTGGGCATCCTGGACCCGATGCTCAAGCAGCTCAAACGCGATCAGCTCGTGGCGCTGGTCGGATCGGCGGAAATGGGTGACTACACCTACGCCATATCCGACATGGGCCGCGAACGGGCCCGCCGCTATACCGACGAATGCACCTATTTCGGTTCTGCGCCGGTCGTGCTCAGCGACTACCTGCATGCGATGGAAGTGCAGAGCATCGCCAAGCAGACGGTGACCGAGGACGACCTGCGGCATGCGTTCGCGGACCTATGCATCGACGACGACATGCTCAACCGCCTGGGGCCGGCCATCAACTCCGGCCGCGGCATGTTTCTGTTCGGGCCTCCGGGCAACGGCAAGACCAGCATCGCCGAACGCGTCACGCAATGCTTCGGCTCGACGATCTGGATTCCCCGCACGCTGTCCGTAGACGGCGACATCATTCGGCTGTTCGATCCCGGCGTTCACGAGGAAGTTCCGCTGGAGAAGGGCGATGGCCTGTTCGACTTGAGCGGCGTCGACGGCCGCTGGGTGCAGATCGTCCGCCCAACTGTGGTCGCGGGGGGGGAATTGACGATGAACGAGCTGGAGGTAACGCAGAACCTGCAGACGCGGATCTGCGAAGCTCCTCTGCAGCTCAAAAGCAACTGCGGCACGCTGGTGATCGACGACTTCGGGCGCCAGCGGATGCCAGTCGACGAACTCCTCAATCGCTGGATCGTGCCGCTCGAAAAGCGTTACGACTTCCTGAACTTGCCCAGCGGCAAGAAGATTCAGGTCCCGTTCGATCAGCTCATCATCTTCTCGACCAACCTGCAGCCCAAAGATCTGGTCGACGGCGCCTTCCTGCGGCGGATTCCCTACAAGATCGAGATCCCCGATCCGTCGGAGCGGGAGTTCCGCGAGATCTTCCGGCGAGTGTCTCCCAAGCTCGGTTTTCAGTACGACGACATGGCCGTGGACTATCTGGTCGACCGGCACTATCGCGAGGCCGAGCGTCCGTTCCGATCGTGCCAGCCCCGCGACTTGCTTCTGCAGGTGCGGAACTACTGCGCCTACCGGATTCAGCCACGGAAAATGACGCCCGAGGCGTTCGATTTCGCCGTCGAGAACTACTTCTCGGTGATGGAAGACGTCAACGAAGTTCCGACGGCGCATACCGTTCCCGTCGGCGGCTCGTGGGAATTCCACGGGTAGGGTCCGCAGGGCGGGGCCAGCAAGTTGTTCGACTACCACTGACCGGAATTGGCCCGCGCTGCGGACCCTACGAAAAAAATCGCCCGTTGCGTCGCTCAGTATGCTTTGCGCTGCCGTGAAGACGGGATGTTGAGCGCCTTGCGGTACTTGGTGACCGTCCGGCGGGCGAGCTGGTAGCCCTCTTTGGCAAGCTCTTCGACGAGGGCGTCGTCGCTGAGCGGATCGTTCTTGTCTTCGTTCCCGACGATCTCTTTGAGCTTCAGACGGATGATGTCCCAGGCGACTTCTTCGCCTTCGGAATTCACCGTCCCGCCGCCGAAGAATCGCTTCAGCGGATACAGCCCGCGCGGCGTTTGGATCCACTTGTCATCGACGGCCCGCGAGACTGTCGTGACGTGGACTCCGACGACGTCGGCGATCTGCTGCATCTTCAGGGGGACGATCGCCTCGGGGCCATTTTCCAAAAAGTCGGTCTGGTGATCGACAATCGCCTGTGCGACCCGTTTGAGCGTGTTGTGCCGCTGCTCGATCGATTCGATGAGCCACTTGGCGGAGTCGATCTTCCGCTTGATGTACTCCCGCGTCTGGGCATCGGCGCCGTCGCGGATGAGCTGCTGGTATTTCTTGCTGATCCGCAGGCGGGGCGTGTACTCGTCTTCCAGGCGGACCACGTAGCGACCATGATCGTCGGGCTCGACGAACAGATCTGGCGTGACGTTCTGAACCGGACGGACTTCGAAACCCGAGCCCGGATACGGATTGAGATTCAACAGCTCCTGGTGTGCCTCTTTGATCTCTTCGATCGAATAACCCGTCTTCTTCTCGATCAGCGGCAGCCGATTCTGCGCCAGGTCTTCCAGGTGAGACGTAATCAGCGTGACCAGGCAGTCGCGGTGCGGGGTTTCCGGGGTGATCTGCAGCAGGAGGCACTCCCGGACATCGCGCGCACCGACTCCGGGCGGGTCGAGCTTCTGCACGTTGGCCAGCGCCAGTTGAGCGTCGCGAAGGCTGATCGTGCGACCGTAAACCTGGATCAATTCGGGAAGAGCGTTCTGCAGGCGGCCGTTGTGGTCGAGATTCTGAATGATGAACTCGCCGAACTCACGGACTTCCACCGGGACGCTGAAGTAGCCGTACTGTTCGAGCAGGTAGTCGTGGAGCGACTGCGAGGGCTGCGTGATGTTGGCGATCACGTCGTGCTGGCGATCGGAGCTCTCGTCGATCCGATTCGACGACGGCTTGCTCCCGGAGGTGTAGTTGTCGTCCGGCCAGTCGGATGACATCTCCATCAGCCGTTCGAAGTCGGCGGCGTTTTCATGATCCGCGTCGACGACCAGTTCGCGTTCCGCAATCGGCTTCTCGTCGGCTTCTTCGCGGGCCGCCTGCAGATCTTCCTCGACCCCCGGAGCCTCCGAATCGCCGAGCGGATTCTCCAGGCAGACATTTTCCGCCAGTTCCTGCTCGATGCGCTCCTGCAGCGCCATGATCGGCAACTGCAGAATCTCCATCGACTGGATCATCCGCGGCGCCAGCTTCATCTGCTGGCTCATCTTCATCTGCTGAGAGAAATTGAGCTGCATCGTCTGGTGTCACTCTCTCGTCAGCAATTTGCGGACAGCGACATTCGCTGGCCGGCTCAAGAAGCCGTGTTGTCCCGGGAACTAGAACGCCTGGCGGCCGCGGAGGGCGTCCGCCAGCATTTCGCGATTCGCAAATTCGAGGATGCTCCCCGAGGCAATGCCACGGGCCAGCCGGGTGATCTTGACCGGGCTGTCGGCCAGCAGGTTGGAGATATAGAGCGAGGTGCCGTCCCCTTCGAGGGTCGGATTGGTCGCCATCACGATTTCGCGGATCTCGGCCGTCCGAATCCGGTGCAGCAGAGCATCGATTGTCAGATCGTCGGGACCAACGCCGCTCAGCGGCGAAATCCGCCCGCCCAGGACGTGGTACACGCCGTGAAAAATTCCGGCGGCTTCGAGTGCCAGTAAGTCGCGGGGTTGCTCGACCACGCAGACGACGTGCTGATCGCGACGGGGATCGCGACAGATGTCGCAGACCTCGCCCTCGGTCCGGTTGAAGCAGATCTTGCAGGGATGAACGGACTGTTTGACCCTGCGGATCGAGTCTGCCAGAGCCTGGGCGGCCGAGGCGGGGAGATCCAGCACGTGGTTGGCCAGACGCTCCGCCGACTTCCGCCCGATCCCGGGCAGTGAAGCGAACTGCTCAATCAGATTTCCGACGGCTTCACCATACGGATGCCGGGCGGACTCATTCACACGGGCCATGCTGTCGTTCCTGGAGTTCCATTCCTGCGGAGCCGGCTATTTGGGAGCTCCGCCCAAGCCCAGGCCTGCGAGCATTTCCGAGATCCCCGGCAGATTCAGGCCGCCGGTCGCCTGCTGCATTTCCTCGGCCGACGCGGCTCGCGCCTGGCTGAGTGCATCATTCGCCGCGGCGACCACAAGCTGCTCGACCGTCCGTACATTGCCCGACGCGAGCAGGGCAGGGTCAATCCGGCAGTTCAGCACTTCGTTCTGGCCGCTGACTTCGATCTCGACCTGTCCGCCGGGTGACCGGCCGGTGCAACGTCTGGCGGCCAGACGTTCCTGGGCCCCCTTCATGTGGGCCGACATCGACTGGGCCTGCTGGAGCAGGGCGGTCAGGTTTCCCAGTTGCTTGAACATGACTGTCTATTCCTCGGGCAGGTCTCCGCCAGCCGGGGCCTCGACCACTTCGGCCAAAACCTCCTGCCGGAGCCAGCGTTCGATCCCGAAGGTTTTCGCAACCTCCTGGACCAGCGGGTCTTCGGGCGACTCCACCACTCTGCGTCGACTGTTCGTCGGCTGAGCGGGCTGAGGTTTGGCTTCCGGGACCTCTGTGACCACTGTACGAAATTGAATCCGTACGTCCTGGCCGGTCAGTTCCTTGACCAAACTCTCTAGCCGGGCTTGGACTTCCGGCCGCTCGCACGCCTTACGTCCGATATCATAGCTCGCAGAAAACGAGAAATCCAGTCGATTTGGTCCGGAAATTGCAGTTGACACGACTTTCGCCAGGTGGGTCCCAGTCATATCGGTCAGACGGGACAGTATGAGACGGTGCAGTTCCGCATCATTTCCAGGCCGAAAGACGATCACTGGAGGCGGGACGTCCTCCTCGGCGGGGGCTGGATCGGCGAGGGCAGCGGCCGCCGCCGAATCCGCCCCGAGTGCAGGTTCCGCCGGGCCTTGCGTCACTCCCTCATTTTTTTTTTGCGCCGGCAGGCCGGGCGGCGGAGCAGCGCTGTTGGCGCCCAGTCGAGGCGGAGGCGTTCGGGCCGTCCCGCTGGCGACAACGGCATTGCCAGCCTTGAGTTGCGACAGCAGCTCGTCAAGCTGTTCCATGTCAGCGAGCAGCGACAACCGGACGAGCGCCAGCTCGGCGAGCGCCCGCCCGTACGTCACCCGCTGCATCCGGCCCTTGGTGTCGGCGAAGATCTGCAGCGCCGCCACCACGTTCTCCAATCCCCAGCGCCGCGACTGCTCCTGCAACTTCGGCAGGCAATCCCGTCCCACGCTCAAGAGCTGAACGCCCTCGGCCCCGCAAGCGGCGACCATCAGATCGCGGAAATAGTTCAGCAACTGGTCGGTGAAGGCCTCCAGTTGCACCCCGTCGTTCAAGGCGGCTTGAAATTGTGACAAGGCTGCATCGCGCCGGCGGTCGATCATCGCCTCGATCAGATCCATCAGCCGCTGGTCGGGAGCCGTTCCCAGCAGGCGATGGACGTCGGCGGCGGTAATGTGCTGCGCGCCGAACGCCAGGAGCTGGTCGAACAGCGACTGGCTGTCGCGCATCGAACCGGCCGCCCGCCGGGCGACCAGTTCCAGTGCCTCCTGGTCGACGGTGAAGCCTTCCGCCTCGGCGAGCTGCGACAGGCGAATCTCGATGTTGTCGGTGGAGATCGTCCCGAAATCGAATCGCTGGCAGCGGGACAGAATCGTGTCGGGGACTTTATTCGG
Source organism: uncultured Planctomycetaceae bacterium (assembly GCA_942493135.1). Lineage (GTDB taxonomy): Bacteria > Planctomycetota > Planctomycetia > Planctomycetales > Planctomycetaceae > Planctellipticum. The sequence continues at coordinate 4,806,628 of OW818684.1, forward strand.
CTCGGTCGTGCAGAAGACGAATTTGACGAGCGGCGGAGGTTCTTCCAGCGTCTTCAGGAGGGCGTTGAACGCCTCCTTCGTCAGCATGTGAACTTCGTCGATGATGTAGACTTTGTACTTCGATCGCATTGAGCGGACGTTGACGTTCGCCCGCAGCGAGCGGATGTCGTCGATGCCGCGGTTCGAAGCGCCGTCGATCTCGGAAACGTCGACGTCGTTCCCCGCAGAAATTCCCCGGCAGATCTCGCATTCGTTGCAGGGGACGCCGTCTTTGGTGTTCGGACAGTTCAACGCCTTGGCGAAAATTCGCGCCATGGACGTCTTGCCGACGCCGCGGGCGCCAGTGAAGAGATAGGCGTGGGCGACTCGGTTTTCGAGGATGGCGTTGCGCAGCGTCTGAGCAATGCGCTCCTGGCCGACGACCTCGGAAAACGTCTGCGGACGGAAGCGTCGAGCGAGCGCGGTGTATTGCGTATCCATGCCGGCAAAATCCCGGGGAAAGCCGCCCCGGCGGATGTCAATTCAGGCAGACCTTTGCAGGTGTGCCGGGGCTGTGGCATGGTACCATTTCGCCCGCGTCGTGGCAGGGAACCTGGCCCGATTGGGGGTTCCGATCGGCGAATGACTGATCCGCGCTGAGCGACTGCAAAAAAAGAACGGGGAGCCGCAAAGCTGCCTCCGTCCGCACCTGAGAACCAACTGCTTAGGGCTGCTTCAGTTACGACCTGACCCGGTTCACACGGCCTCACCGCGAAAAGAGGCAGCTTTCCGACTCCCAGGCTGCCGTCGCAACGGGAAGGACCGAAAGGCCACAGTCCCAGTATTTGTTTCCGCCGCCGGAAGTCAAGTTCACGCAGGGAATTCGGTCGACTTTGGCGGCGGCCTGGACGGCGTGTGAGCCGTTCGGCTTGGATCGGTCAGGGTTCCGGTCAGGCGGGATTTCGGTAAGATTCAAGCTCAGGTTGCGTTCCGGCGTCGGACTGCCGGTCCGGCAGTCACGGAGTCGACGTTGTTCATTGCCCGTTTCAGTGAGGGTTTCCGCCGGATGGCCGTGTTGATGCAGATCAGGAATGCCCATAAGAACTATGGGTCGCAGGTGTTGCTGGACGGAGCGGAAGCCGCACTGACAGAGGATGTGAAAGTCGGATTTGTCGGACGGAACGGAGCCGGGAAAAGTACCCTGCTGCGAATCCTGCTCGGGGAAGAGGAGCTGGATCAGGGTGAAGTCACCCGGTCGAACAGCCTGCGGCTGGGGTACCTGCGGCAGCACGATCCGTTCAAGCCTGGTGAAACCGCCCTCGAATTTCTGATGCGAGACAGCGGCCAGCCCGACTGGAAGTGCGGCGAAGTCGCCGGGCAGTTCGAGCTGAAGGGGGCCTATCTCGATGGGCCGATCGCCAAGCTTTCCGGCGGCTGGCAGACCCGCGTCAAGCTGGCGGCGCTGCTGCTCCACGAGCCCAACCTGCTGCTGCTCGACGAACCGACCAACTTCCTCGATCTGCGGACCCAGATTCTGCTGGAGCACTTCCTGCGGAACTACCGCGAGGCCTGTCTGATCGTCTCGCACGACCGGTCCTTCCTGCAGGAAACGTGTACGCACACTCTCGACTTGACCCGCGGCAAGCTGACGATGTTTCCGGGCAAGATCGAAGCCTATCTCGAATACCAGCGGGACCAGAAGGAACATAAAGAACGGTCCAACGCCGCAGTCCTTGCCAAACGCAAACACCTCGAAGAATTCATCGCCAAGAACAAAGCCCGCGCCAGCACGGCGACGCAGGCTCGTTCCAAGAGCAAGCAGCTCGAACGACTGGAAACGATCGAGATCGAAGCCGACGAGCCGACGGCGTGCATCCGCGCGCCGCAGGTCGATCCCCGCCAGGGACCGGCTGTCCGCTGCCGGGACGTGGCGATCGGCTACGCCGAGCGGAGAATCGCCGACGACATCACGCTGGAAATCGACCACGGTACGCGGGCGGCCATCGTCGGTGACAACGGCCAGGGGAAAACCACGTTCCTGCGGACGCTCGTCGACTCCCTGAAGCCGCTGGAGGGCGACGTTCGCTGGGGTCACGGCTGCCAGATCGGAGTCTACGCCCAGCACGTCTACACCAGCCTCCCCGAGAAACAGACTGTTCTCGACTACCTCTACGCACAGGCGGCGCCGGGAACTCGCGACCAGCAAATTCTGGATCTGGCGGGCGCCATGCTGTTCCGCGGCGAAGCGGTGCAGAAGAAAGTCTCGGTCCTCTCCGGGGGCGAGCGCGCCCGCCTCTGCATGGCGGGACTGCTCCTGAGCCAGTGCAACGTCCTGATCCTCGACGAACCGGGCAACCATCTCGACGTCGACACGATTGAAGCCCTCGCCGAGGCGCTGATCGCCTACAAAGGGACGGTGATCTTCACGAGCCACGATCGACACTTCATGAAGCGGGTGGCCAACTGCATCATCGAAGTCCGCGACGGTCGGGTGACGCTCTACGGCGGTCAGTACGACGCGTATCTGTACTCGGTCAACAAGGAAATCGAAGAAGGCGAGCGCGAAGAAGCCGCCCGCCGGGCGAAGGTTCCCCCGGTCCCAGGCCGTGAACCGACGCCGGTCGCCAAGGGACCGAAGAAGAACGAGCGCGAATTGAGGAAAGAGATGTCGACCGTCGAGAAAACAATCGCTCGGCTTGACGACGAGAAGAAGAAGGTCCACGCGGCCCTGATGCAGGCGACAGACGCGATCGAAGCGATGAGGCTGCACGATGAGCAGGAGGCGATAGCCGCGCAGCTTGTCGACGCCGAAGAACGCTGGTGTGAACTGCAGGCGGAACTGGAAGAGTAGGGACTCGCGCAGAGACGCTTAGGGAAGAGGCGTTTACAGAGAAGAACCAGAATTTCATGCAACGCGTACACGATGACGCAAAGCTTGAAGAATTCCGAATGACTAAGGCGGACAGACGAGGGCCGGTGACGACGACTGGCACTTGGCGCTTCAAAAGACCCGCCAGCGGAGGATCAATGCAGCCCAGCGGCGTAAGCCTTGGGCGGACTGCTATCCCCAGGAAACGACGATGATTCGCGCAACGGCAATTCTGGTCAGTCTCATTTCCTCTTCAGCAGCTTCCGCCGCCGAACCGTTCTTTCCGTTCGTCGAACCCGTCCAACCGCCCCGGCGAGTGCAGATCATGGCTCATCGCGGGCTGCAGGCGGTTGCGCCGGAAAACACCGCCGAGGCCGTCCTGGCCTGCGGGTTCGAGTTCATCGAGTGGGCCGAGGTAGATGTCCGCCGAACGAAGGACGGACAACACGTCATCCTGCACGACTCCACGCTCGACCGGACGACGAACGGAGCGGGGCCAGTGCGTGACATCACCGCCGAGGACTTCGTGGCGCTCGATGCGGGAGCCTGGTACGGCGACCGATTCAAGGGCCGGCGACCGCTGACGCTGGCCGAATTGCTGCAACTGGCTCGCGGCAAAGTGAATCTCTACCTTGACTGCAAAGATGTTGAGCCGGCATTGCTGGTGGAAGAGATTCTCGCCGCGAAGATGGAACGGCAGGTCATTGTCTACGCGGGTCTGGAGGTCCTGGCGGACGCCCGCCGCATCAGTGAGAACCGGGTGCCGGTCATGGCGAAGTTCCGGCCCGCGACTGCGGATTTCGATACGTTTGTGAACGCCGTCCGTCCCGCGGCGGTCGAGATCGATGCGGACGAGGTCACTGCCGATCTATGCCGTCAGTTCCACGAACACGGCATTCGTGTTCAGGCCAAAGTCTTGGGGGCGGAGTGGGATCGGCCGGAGATCTGGCGGAAAGTGATCTCCGCCGGCGTCGACTGGCTCCAGACCGACAATCCGGCGGGTGTCCGCTTCACGGAAGTGCGGGACCGCCTGGGCAAGCTGCCGGTGGGGATCGCGTTTCATCGCGGGGCCAGTCGTTACGCCCCGGGGAATACGCTCCCGGCAATCGAGACCGCGGCCGCTCTCGGAGCGGACTACATTGAAATCGACATCCGCACGACGAGCGATGGAAAGTTCGTGCTGCTGCACGACGGGAGCCTGGATCGGACCACGCCCGCGACAGGCGCGGTTGCGGCGCGGACAGGTCACGAAGTCGAGGCGCTCGACGCCGGTCGCTGGTTCTCCAACCGCTTCGCGGGAACCAAGGTTCCCTCGTTGGATGCCGGTTTGATCGCAATGGGCGACCGCTCGGCGGCGTATCTGGATGCGAAGCAGATTGCGCCCGAGGCGCTGATTGCCGCGATCCGGAACCACAACTTGCTGGAACGCTCGGCCGTCTATCAGTCTCGGGAGTATCTGGCAAAACTCCGGGCTTTGGAGCCTGCCGTGCGGACGATGCCGCCATTGGGGGGGCTTGGCGATCTTGACGCGATTGCCGCGGACAAACCGTACGCTGTGGACGCCCGCTGGACGGCGCTCTCTCCCGAACTGATTCAGAGGTGCCATGTCGCCGGAATCCGGGTCTTCTCGGATGCACTGGGGCCGTTCGAACTGGTTGAGCAGTATCGCGAAAAGATTGGCTGGGGAATCGATGTGATTCAGACCGACCATCCGCTGCGGGTGCTGCGGGCTGTGGAGCTGACTGAATCCGTTAAGGCCGTGCCGTGATTCAGTTCGGAGGGAGTTCATTCGGCCCCCCAGTCACTGCGGTTGGCGAACGCTGGCAATTTCTTACGGGCGCCGCATCGGAGAACCGACGGAAAAGCAATTCGGCGCGGATTCGCTCTGTAGCCGGTTCCAGGACTGCGCGTTACAAATTCGGCCACGCGCCACTTTCAGAGTTCCGTCAGGATTTCGCATGTCGTCAGTAGCGGTCATCAAGCCACCTCGTCTGACCTCCCTCGACCAGTTCCGCGGCTACACCATGCTGGGGATGTTGCTGGTGAACTTCCTCGGCGGCTACGCCGTCTGTCCGCGCATCCTCAAGCACACCCACGACTACTGCAGCTACGCCGATACGATCATGCCGCAGTTTCTCTTTGCGGCCGGTTTTGCCATGCGGCTGAGCCTTTGCCGGCGGATGGAAGCGGGACATCACATGCCCTGGGGCCGGATTGTCCGTCGAATTCTCGGGCTGGCGCTCGTCGCCGTGGTCTGGTATTCGTTCTGCGACCTGCGTGGAATGATCGAAAAGTTCAACACGCAGGATCTTGCCAGCGTTCTCTACGGTCTGGCAAAGCGGACCTGGTTCCAGACGCTGATGCACATCGCGGTGACTTCGCTCTGGATTCTGCCGGTGGTCATGGCTTCGGCACGCGTGCGAATAGCCTATGCTGCCGGCTCGGGACTCTTGCATGCCGTCTTGTCCTGGTGGTTCAACTTCGCCTGGGTTCACGCCAGTCCGTCGGGAATCGACGGCGGGCCGCTGGGAGTGCTCACGTGGGCGGTTCCGGCGATCTGCGGCACCCTCGCCTATGACATGGTCAAGTCGGCCGGCGTGGCCGCGGCGCCGCGGATTGCATTTGCCGGTTTGATTGTTGCCGCACTCGCCTGGGTGATGTCCTGCGGCACGACCATTTACGACATTCACGTCGAGTCTTCCGACTCGGTGGCCCCCGCAGATGCCTTGAATCCCGAACCGCCAGCGGTGAAGCTGGCGTCCGATCCTGTGGTTCCATCGCGTGAACGCTGGGAGGCGGCGAAGTTGACCTGGGCGGAGCCTCCGTTCGTCCCGCCTCCAGACTTCCGCGAGCGGCAGTGGAATTACTGGATGATGAGTCAGCGGAGCGGGAATCTGTCGTATCCGATGTTCGCAGCGGGCTTGTCGCTAATCATCTATTCCGCCTTTCTGTGGGCCTGCGACGGACTGAGTTGGAGCCTCGGGATTTTCCGGACGCTCGGGACGAATTCGCTGGCGGCCTACATTCTGCACGATATCGCCGGCTGGATTCTTGGATCGCTCGATTGGTTTCCGGAGAAGACGTCTTCAGTCCTTTGGACGGTGGTTGCTTTCTGCACGTTTACCGCCATGGTCTACGCCGTCTGCCGGGTGATGGAATGGCGCGGCTGGCTGTTGCGTGTCTGAAAGGGACCGAAGCTCACTTTTGACTCGTCACGTCGCTGAGCCGCCACAGCTTGCTTCCGGACCGAACGATCAACGCTCCATGGACGGCAGCGACGCCATAGATCCGGCCTTCGAGTGTCAATGTGTTCTCCGCCAGCCGTTCCTTCTCCGGGCCAGCGCGGTAAACGACGGTCTGGCCTCCCTTGGTGAAGAAGTAGACGCGATCCTCGACCGCCAGCGGCGAAGCCCAGCAGGAGTCGGGGAGCCGCTCGTTCCAGAGCGTCTTTCCACTCCGGGGATCCACCGCGTAGAGAACGCCCGCCTTGCTCACGAACCACGCCGTTCCCCCCGCCAGCAGCGGCGATGCAAATGAGGATGTGACGTCCTCGGATCGCCACTGGACTGCCGTCGCGGTAACATCCCCCTGGCCCCCAGGCTGCACGGCAAGATTCTGGTTCGCCTTGCTGGAGCCGACGAGGACGACGTCACCGAAGCATGTCGGCGAATTCGTCGTGTTGCCATCGACGCCCTCGACCCACCAGACCCGCTCACCGGTCTCCGCGCGATACCCTTCAACGGCCCCGTTCGAGCTGACGACGATCTCGGTCGAGTTGCCGGCGGTGCGGATCGCCGGCGTGGACCATGACGTCCGGGATTTGCGGTCGACTTTCCAGCGGTTGTCTCCGCTGGCCTTGTCGGCGGCGAGGAGATATGACGGCCCCGCATGGTCGATCAGCACAATCACGCTGTTGCCCGCGGCCGTCAGCGAAGCCCCGATGCCGTGGTTCCCCTGGAACTGGCCGTATTCTTTGACCAGCGACCGCTGCCAGACCGGTTCGCCGGCATGAGTCAGCGCCAGCACGTCGCCGCTTTCAAAGAACGCGTAAACCCGGTCGGCATCGACGACCGGCGTGGGGGCGCCCCGGCTGACATAGTCGCTGACTTTGACCTTCTGCGTCGCCGGAAACTCACGGGACCAGACCTGCCGACCGTCGGCGAGAGAGAAGGCCGAGACGACGATCGTCTCCTTTTCGTCCCCGTTCGTGGAGGTGACGAAGATCTGATCGCCCCAGACGACCGGGCTGGATTGACCATAACCCGGAATTTTGGCGGTCCAGGCGACGTTGTCGGCGTCGCTCCAGGTCAGTGGGAGCTGACGGGCGGCCGAAATGCTGGTCCCGTCGCCTCGAAAGCCCGGCCAGTGTTCGCCCGGCGTTGCAGCCGCCAGCGTCAGAACCAGGCCACACAGAATGCTGTCGAACATTGAGCCGTCACTTTCCAGAAGCTGGCGTACGGGAGGACGAAACGCGAAGCCGTCGGCGACGGTTCACCGGCTGACCGCAGTCGTGGCCGTTCGGGCCAGCAGACGCGGTTCCGATAGTTCCAGCCGTTGTGTCATCCGCGATTCCTTGCCGGTATTGATGGCGGCCCACCACACACTGGGGACCGCGACGCCGTCGACGAACTTCCACTCGGTGTGAACCTGCCGGCTGCTGATCAGGTTCCCCGTCGCTGTGTCCCACGTCGTCACCGTAAAGTCCTGCGGCAGATGCTTGCCGTCCGGGGTTCGCAGCACGTCGGAAACGCTGATGACGAAGTGCGTCTTCTCGGTGAAACGATGAACTTCCGTCATGACGTCGCCCCGGACGCGCCACAGGCTCTTCTCGGCCGCATCTTTGGAGCGGATGAGACGCCCCATCGGGTGCGTCGCGTCGTCATCTGCGAATTCGACGTTGAGGTTGGCGTCACTGTCAGCCAGTCGATGGCCGACCAGCGAGTCGAGCGTCCGCGTGATCCACTCGAAGCCCTCGGAATTCGACAGGTCGAGCTTCAACTTGCCGTCGGCGGCGACGGTGACATGCCCCGCTGCGCTTCGCCCGTTCGTTGCAGCCGTCAGCTTCGCTTCGAAGCCGGGAAATGCGTGCCAGGCGGCCCGCCCGTCGTGACCGGCCTGCATGAGTTGAGCCGCCGTCGGCTCGGCGGCAATCGCCTGGGTGAGCCAGAGGGCCATTGCGACGAAACCGCCAGCAGTCAGCCAGTCGCTGAGAATGGGCCTGGAGGCGGAGCGGGGCGGGACGAGCTTCATGGATCGCGACTTTCCGGAAACTTAAGTGCGGAGGTCGGTCGCCTGAGATTCCAACGGTTCGACTCTGTCGCATCCCGGCCCTCGATTGGCTTCCGGGGAGAGGCGGGCGGCAGCAGCGGCAAGGTGAGACGGCCAGGCCGATCACGCTGCATGGTCAGTCACTTCAGGCGGAGCCGGTAAAACTCGGACGTTTGCGAGCGGGCTGCCGGAAAGGTCGCTGGCTGGCTGTGAGACTGAGATTCAATCTCAGTGTCTCGGAGATTACACGCACAGATCTCTGTTCGCAAGCGAAAGACGTGTCTGAATTCGTGTCGCAAGCGGTGGTTGCAGTGTGAATACGTGTTCTGATCGCGGCCTGCGGGGGACGCGAACGGGACTCCGTTCTGGCCGACGTCACGCTATTCCGGATCAGAGGCCGCCTGGGCGGCCAGTTCCTGCTCGCGTTCCGCCCGCATTTCATCCATCAGCGGCCAGAGGACGTCCAGGTCGTCCTTGAACACGTCGCCGATCAGAACGTCGGTGACATAGTCCTTCAGGTGAGGATGCCGCCTAATGAATCGGCCGAAACTGAAGCCGTTGTAGAATTCCATGACCAGCCGCTGCATGCGGCTCAAGCCCTGCACGAATCCGGGCTCCCAGTCGCCAATCTGAGCCGCGGACGTGTCGTTCTTCGACAGGCCGGTGCAGATCGAGTCGGCCGCGAGCTGGCCCGATTTGAGGGCCATCAGCAGGCCCGAAGAATAGAGCGGATCCAGGAAGCCGTAGGCGTCCCCGACGAGCACCCAGCCGTCGCCGGCGGCTTTTCGCGAACGGTACGAGTATTCCTTCTGAGCCCGGAAAATGTCGCAGCGCTCCGCATTGGCAATTCGCGGCTGCACGCCCGGGCACTTGGCGACTTCCTGGAAATAAATCTCTTCGAAGTCGGTCGTGCCGCGGTCGCGGAACAGGTAGTCGTGCCCCCCCACCACGCCGACGCTGACGATGTCGTCGTGCAGCGGGATGTACCAGAACCAGGCCTTCTTCTCTTTGACCTGCAGTACGATCGTGGCGCCTTCGTCGCGGTCGGTATCCCGGAACGCCCCCTTCCAGTACGTCCAGACGGCGGCCTTCTTCAGTTCCGGGTACCACTCGCGTAGCCCCAGCTTGCCGATCAGCATCGATTGCTGGCCGGTGGCGTCGACGACGACTTTCGCATGGACTTCGCGCGAAGCGGACTCGCCATCGAGCGCGACCCGGACGCCGACGGCGCGATCGCCATCGAACAAGACGTCCTGAACGCGAGCCCCTTCGTGGGCCTCCACGCCTTGTTCGCGGGCGTTTTCCAGCATGAGCTGGTCGAACTCACTCCGGCGGACCTGCCAGGTCTGCGAGGATTCGTGCGGGCGGTGGTCGCAGAAGTAGAACGGTTCGGACAGCCGGCCCTTATCCGTCACGAACTGGACGCTGTACTTGCGGATGAAGTGGCTGCTCTTGAGCTTGTCGAGCATCTTCAGTCGGTCGAGGACCCAGTACGTCTGCGGGATCAGCGACTCGCCGATGTGGAAGCGGGGGAAGCGGTCCCGCTCGTAGAGCGCCACGCGATACCCCTGCTGGGCAATCAGAGTGGCCGTTGTCGTGCCTGCCGGTCCGCCGCCGATGACGACGACATCGTACTGCTGAGCTGCGGAAGGCATGAGTCGCTCCTGAAGGGTCGCTGAGAGAGGATCGTTGGTAACGATACTTGTTGAAACAATCGTTGTCAAGACGCTAGTTTTGGCCAGTGGGGGCGTGGGAATTCTGCGAATTTGATTCAGTGTAACGGGACACCCGCCGGGCGTGGACCACGGAAGTTTGGATCAGGGCGAGGCCGCGCGACGCAACGACGGTCCGGGACATGGTCACGTCTTGGATCGTCACTCGCGGATCCTCCGCAGATTGCATTCTGCCCGAGGGGTGGTGAGATCTAGAAGCGTTTCCGCAATTCGGCACGCTATTAACGAAAACACACCAGGCATAACAGCCTGGTGTGTTTTCAAAATTGTGAAGCGAACTGCTGTTGCGACAAATCGGGCAATCAGCCAGTTCTATACGAGGCCGGCGGGGCTCGAACCCGTAACCTCCGGATCGACAGTCCGGAGGTCCATTTCCGTTGAGCGGCCTCAACTTTTTGCTCAGCCGGGGCTGAACGCCTCGGACGTTGATACGCCCAAGGCGAGGGAGACTGTAGCGTTCACCGGTTGGGGGCGTCAAGTCGGTCAGTTGACGGGAAATCCGTTGATATCCGGTGGGGGGCTGCCGACGTACCATTTTTTTCCGATACGTAGGCGGATGCAGGAGTTCGTGTCTGGTTCAAAGTGCCCGTAGACTTCGCGTGGCGACCCTCCGTCCAGCATGTCGATCAGTCCAGAAACTCGCCACGTCTTCGTGAGATCCAGGTTGATTCTCAGCCCCGGCTTGGTTGGGTCGTTTGGCCATTTGAGCAGATGCCCACGATCACGGACTGCTGTCGAGATTTCACGCATCGCAGCGACCTCGATTTGATGGATCTCCTGCTCGACGAGTGGGGACAGCCCGGACATTTCATTGCCGACTGCGCGTTCGAATCCGCGAAAGGCCTCTGCGGTCGCTTCGTCCTGGTAAATCGTCTCGCCGCCGAGCGTGATCACAGACGGGACGATCGTCCATGCCTCGCGGTCGATCGTGACCGACATCGTCCATTCCGAATGAATGAATGTCCCGAAAGCGTTCTGGGCATCGACTTCGCCGATGATCCAGGCTTGTTCCGGCTCTCCGGGCTTCGTATGGATCGGCTTGAACTGGTATTCGTTCGAGAACTCAGCCGTTTTCTGAGCCTTGAGCCGGTCTCGGACCTCTCGCGTCGCCAGCAAAAACACCTGGTCGTCTGTCAGAGGCTTGAATGCAACAGTTGATTCCTTTTGAGCTGGAGCCCAGACGTGAATGACTGACGTTATCAGCATTGCGCCAACGATGCTGGCCCCAATGAGACCGATCACCGCCAAGGCGGCCGCGATCGGACTCTGTCGACGCAGGAACTTTCCGGCGCGGAAGGCGAGCGATTTTGGATCCGGAGGATCTATGACTTTGACGAACGTCGCCGGCAACGCGCGTTCGGGAGCGGGAGGCGGTACCGGTGGCATCGGTGCGGGCGAGGGAGCTGACGCCGCGAGGTCTGCCAGGAAGGACGATTCGTCGATCACTGGGGCCGGCACCAGTTGCTGGGCTGCCTGTACGCAGGTCTGACACTGACGGGGCGGTTTCTTTCCCTCCGGCAGCCGGAACTTTCTCCCGCAGCCGGGACATTCCCAGACGCTCGAACCGCTCATGACGTCCCCCCGGAACGTGGATGGATGTGAGCGTTCAAGATAGCCGCAGGAAGTGACTGGTGGCCAGTGGCTGGTCGCGACTGAAGCAGGGCCGCCCTAACGTCAGACGGTCACCAGGCGGTAACCAGGCGGTTTTCTTTTGGTTTTCTGCGGGAAACCGCACGTGAACTGAAGTGCCGTATTGTGAAGCGGATTTGCACTGGAAATCCGGTTTCATCCGCTTTTGTCCGGTTCTGCAAGTCGTTGCAAATCCACACGTTGCGACGACGTCTCGGGCTTTGTGACATGGCAGGTCACGAATTCATTACTTCTGAAGTAACGATGCAGACGGAATGACTCGCGCCATCAATGGGGCAGAATGACTGCGAAGCCCGAGTCCCGATTCTCACTCCAGCCCCTCGTCGAACTTGGCCTGGTTTTCCTGCAGGACGTCGAGCTGGGCGCGCATGTATCGCATGGTCGTACTCAGGTTGGCGTGGCCCAGGGCGTCGGAGACGGCTTTCGGATCCCGTGTCCGCCGATACATTTCGGTGCCGTGTTCGTGGCGGGTCAGGTACAGGACGAGCTCGTCGCGCAGGCCGGCTGCCTTGCGGGCCTTTCGATAGGCCGCGGAGAGTGCGGGCGGCGTCCAGGGGCGGCCGCAGGAACGGAGGAAGATTTCTCCCTCCTGCCGGCCGGCGATCGCCGTCTCGAGGATTGCCCGGAGCGCCGGGTGGCCGACCGGAATTCTCCGGGGCTTGCCCGTCTTTTTGACCGTCTTGTGATCGGCCAGGAGGATTTCGCCCGTCTGCAGGTCCAGGTCGGCGATCGTCGCCCGGCAGAGTTCCCCCGGGCGAGCTCCCGTCAGCCGGAGCGCCCGAAAGATCGGCTGGAATTCTTCGCTGGCGTGTTTGAGCAACAGCCGGTTCTCGTCTTTCGTCGGCAGGGCCTGACGCTGGCGCCCGCCCGGTTTCTGCCGCGGCGAGAAGAGTTCGGAACCGAGCTGGCCCGCGTCGATCGCCCAGGCCTGCCAGCGCTGCGTGGCGATGATCGTCAGGCGGACGGTGTCCGGGGCTTTCCCCGCGATCGCCCGATCGAGCCAGGCCTCGCATTCTCCCGGCCGCAGGTTGAGGACGTCCCGGTAGCCCATCGATGTCCGCAGCGACGCCAGGCGGCACTGGTAGGTCCGGACGGTCGCCGGCTTCAGCTCGACGGCGATCTCTGCGAGGAACTGGTCGATCGATTCGGTCAGCGTCATCACGGACTCCCTTCCGGCTGCCGCAGGCACGGACCGCCCACGGCGGGTGATTTCGGGCGAAATCAGTCTGGCTGCCGGTCCGGGCAGGTCCCGCAGAACGTTTCGAGCTGCTTCCGGCAGGTCCGCCGGGTGACGCATTCCCCATGGATCGCGCAGGCGTGGACGTCGTAGAGCTGGTTGCGCAGGCCGCAGAGATCGGCCGGCCGCTGCGTGAGGACTTCGCCGCGCTGGAGGCAGGCCGGCGCGCGGGGCGGCCGGTTCCGATATGGGCAGGTCCGGCAGAACGTGAGCGCGACGCCCTCCGGCGGACTGCGGAGCCAGGTCGAGCGGCATTCGCAGACGTCGCCGCGGATGGCGCCGCGCTCGCTGCAGGGAGGGAGATCGTGCATCAGGCGGGTCCGATCGTGCCAGTGCCGAAGTATCGACCGGGCGTCCAGCCGCCGTAGATGTTGTCGCTGGGAAAAATCAGCGGCGCGCTGCGACTGCTCCAGTACTCGGCCGCCACCGGCGGATAGGGAGGGAGCATTGAGAACTGCGTGAGGAAGCTGCCGGCGTTGTCCAGGATCCCGAAGCCCAGGGAACTGGTGGCCCGGATCAGCGCAGCGTTCCCGCTGAGTTCCGGGACGACGCTTTCGAGCGTTGCCACGACCTGCCAGTAGCACGCCAGCGACGTCGGCGTGAACTTCAGCAGGTGATCGCCGTTGAGGTCGACCAGGGCCGCGGAGGCGCCGTAGAGGGCGAGCAGAGCGGGATCGAATTCGATGTGGGCCAGCATGTACTCCGGGACCGGGCCGCCGGTGTAGAGCAGGCAGTTGTCGACGCTGGGGCCGAGGCAGACGTGACTCGACAGCCCCGCGTTCCAGGAGAAGGCATCGCCCGCCCAGCCGGGATGATCCTTGGCCCAGTTCGGTCCCGGTGCGCTGTGCAGCCAGAATTCGTTGCCGCAGAGCCCGGTGAACGGCTTCAGGGCGTAGTAGACGACCGCCGGAATCTCGTTTGCGCCGCTGACGTGGATCAGCTCCAGCTTCGCGGGGAACGGGCTGGCCGTCAGTCGCCAGAGGAAGACGTCGGGAGCGTCGTACATGCCACCACTGGCGCAGTTGAACTGGTTGGATTCCCAGACGCAGCCGCCGACATGCTGCAGGCCGGGATTGCTGCCGGCGGACTGACAGAACGGCGTCGGCAGCGTCAGTTGACTCGACTGCAGCCAGGCGACCGCCTCGCCGACGGCGCTGCAGTCGGTGACCGCCCCGTGATCGACGCAGTTCCGCAGATCGCAGCAGTCGCAGTCGGACGTCCCATCGGTCGCCGAGCTGTCGACCCAGCAGCAGAGTCGCCCCCCCACCTCCATCACCAGGACCTGCGTCCCCGCGGCGTAGCTGTAAGAGCCCGGAAAGACGGTCGTCACCTTCTCTTTGCGGGTTGTCCCCAGGACGGTGACGATCGCGGAGCCGCCGGCCGGCAGGTTGCCGTCGAGCGTGGCCAGAAACGCCGTGCTCCCGCCGGGCTGGCCGCTGCGGGGATCGGTGACGGGACGGCGGCCGTTCATAGCGTGGCTCCCACGTCGGACCGTTCGAGCTCAAACGTTTCGATCAGCAGTTCGGTCTTCTGTCCGCCGGAGAACGTGAGATTCCTGCCGACGATTTGCAGGCGGCGGGGCTCGCCGGTGGTCGGCTTGTTGGCGTTGAACGTCAGGTTGCGGCCTTCGACTTTGTCGATCAGCTGGCCGATCTTGTATTCGGGGTGGTTCACGCCGCGGAGGCTGACCGAGACAGAGACTTCCGCGGCGTCCTGCTGATCGCGGATGGCTTTGCAGTAGTTGTCGAGGGCGGTCTGGTCTTCGGCTTCGTCGGCCGGACTGTCGTCGTAGATGCTGGCGGACGTCACTTTGCGGTAATGGAACCGATCCTTCAGCCCCAGAAAGAGCGTCACGTCTTCGCCGTTGGGGCTGACGTCCGGGCGTCGGCCGGCGACCGATTCGAGGGCGACGTCCCCTTCGATCGAGGCGGTGATCCGCAGATGGACCGACAACGGATCCGCGCCGATGAGCTGCCAGAGATCGTCGGGGGGCTTCGGGCCCGTGAAGAGGATGCCGCATTCCTTTTCGAGGACGCGATAGGGCCAGCGGACCTTGATCCAGCCGGGATCGGTTCTGTTCGTATACGAGGCGGCGCTCTCCTGCTTCGCGTCCCACCACTGGACCACGTAGCCGTTGCTGTCGGCATCGTCGCCGGCGGCGTGCTCGGAGAGGCAGCGCAGAAACTTCCGCCGGCGGATGATGTGCGACGCGCCGAGGACGGGCGTCAGATCGTAGCGGCTGATGCCGGAGCGGAACGTGTCGTAGTCGGCCGCCTCGTTCAGCACCCACTTCCGCCCGACGAACGGATGCTCGCGGGCGGAGTCTTCCGCCTCGTCGAGTTCGTCGAACGTGACGCCGTCTTCGGCCTCTTTCCAGCCGGGCAGCAGCGGGAACGTGGCCTCCCGCCGTTCGATCGAACCGCGGCCGACGATCCGGTTCGCCAGGCGGCTGATGTCGTAGCTGGTCGAGATCCGGTCGGCGGTGGTCTTCAGCGGGTCGATCGTGGCGCCGGGGGCCTGCTGGTACAGGGAGACCTTGCTCCCCTCGCCCCGGCGGTAGAACTTGAACGTCGTCTTGCGCGAATCATCCTCGCCGTCGAGCGTGTGGACCAGATGCCAGCCGAAGCTGAACGGGGTCAACAGCGCGTCGAGCAGCTCGGGGAGATAGCGGCCGAACGGCAGGGCGAAGTTCTTCAGTTGACCGTCGTCGTGGCCGGCGAAGGCGGCCTGCAGATCGTCCAGGGTCGGATTGGTGATGTAGGTTTCCTGCGGGTTGCAGTTCCAGATCAGCCAGTGGGCCGCTTCGCTGAGCGTCCAGTGATCGGCGACCTGGCCCTGCAGGTTGATCGCGCCCTGGAAACGATGCGATTCGGGATGGAAGAACAGAGAGCAGTCGCCGCGCGTCCCGTCGGTCTTGTCGCTCCGGTTCGGTTCGATCTTCTCGTCGATCTCGGGATTGAAGACGACGGGGAGGTGGACGCGCCGCTCGGTGTCGGCGATCGGATCCCAGAACGACGACTGCGTCAGCACGTCGCCGAAGACGAAGCGATCGACGCGGGCGGTGATGCCGACCTGCTCTTTGAGGTCGATCTCCTGGCTGTTCGCGGCGATCAGGCCCCAGGCGACGATCTCGGTCGGTTCGCCCTCTTCGTCCAGCCGTCGCAGTTCGACCTGGCGGTGATAGCCGATGGGGACGGTCGTGTCCTGCAGGCGGAGTTCCGCGCGAGGCAGGTCGACCGCGAAACTGAGCGTGTCGAGGCGGCCGCCGCCGGCGGTGAGACTGGCGGAGAGCGGGACGAGCCAGGGGGCTTCGTCGTCGACGGTCGGCGCGCCGCCGTTCTTGTCGCCGAGGAGCACGACGAACTTTTCGGCAACTTCCCGCAAGGGGGCGGAACTCGGCCGCGGGGCGCTCGGCATCTCAGTACTCCTCGGCGACCAGGCCGCTGACGGCGGGCGGGCCCGCGGCGTCGGCGGTGAACGCGATGCCGGTCAGCAGCGTGGTCGTGACCGTGCCGGCGACGGCGTCGATCGCGAACGTATAGGCCCCGCCATCCTGCAGGCCGGACAGTTCGAAGGCGTAGTCGCGGCCGCCGTCGAGGGCGTCGGTCGTGATGCTGACCACCGTCGTCGGTCCCGCCGTCTTGCGGCAGAGGAAATAATCAGGCTGCAGGCCGTCGACGCTCGCCGCATAGACCCAGCGGATCCGCAGGCCTCCGGCATCCCGCTTGTCGAGACCGAGGACGCGGGCGGTTCCGAGCACGGCGTCGACGACGTCGCCGGATCCGTCGGCATTCAGCCGGCGGGGATGGTAGATCGTTTCGTTCTCGATGTCGGCCTGGTGGGTGCGGACGTTGGCCCAGACGTCGCCCGGCAGCCAGCCGGCGGGGATCGTCGCCTGCAGTTCGGTCGCCGGCGACTTGACCAGGTCAACCGCCGGCGTCTTCGACACGGAGGCCTCGCCCAGCCGATACATCGTCAGCCGCGGAACGAGCGACGTCGCCCCGTCGAGGAGCCGATTGCGGCGGTATTCGATCGCGGTCGCCGATCCCTGCCCGAGATAGAGCGCAGCGCCGAGGCCTCCGGCGAAAGGCCGGTTGATGAGGATCAGGGGGACGTCGTCCTGGAGAAGTCGCATGGCGGAAGTGGCTAGTGGCTAGTGGTTGGTGGCTGGTGAAGAACTCTCTGCGAAGCCCGAAGCCCGATACCCGAAGCCCGATTCAGGGAACCACGGCAAAAGTTTTGTTGGCCTCGCGCGTGATCGTCACGCCGTCGGCGACGATGGTCACATCGAGGGAGTACAGTCGGTCGGCGGTGAAGTTCGGATCGGCCAGGACGGGTTCGAACTTGTGCGCGGCGTTGACGGCGCCCATGTCGCCGGTCGTGAGCGAGAGCTGGGGAAAATTCCCCTGGCGGAGAATGTCGACGGCGCACGTCGCGGCCGGATCCAGAGTGTGCAGCGGGACCAGCTCGCCGTCGGCCGTGAGGTAGACGATCAGCGCCAGTTCGGTCCCGGCCGTCGTCGTCACGCCGAGGGCGGCTTCGATCTTGAGCGCCTTCGGACCGACGTCCGACAGTTGCACGGTCAGATCGAACGGCTGGGCGATGAGCGAATCGGCCAGCGGGGCCGGCGCGCCGCCCGCCCGCTGAAAGGCGAGGATCACACAGTCGACTTCGGCCAGGCCGGGATTCACGTCGGCGAGATCCAGGCTGGCGACGTAGTTCGACACGCCGACCGACAGCGTCTGCTCGGTCGCTGCGAGGCCGACGGTCGTCACGCTGCCCAGCGCCTTCCAGGTGTTGTCGCTGAAGTCGAAGTATTCGCCGGCGGCGTTCCGCAGCGCGAAGTAGACGTTGACGCCGGCGGTGTGTTGTTTGCTGATGGGGAGGAGCATGGGAGAAGCCAGTGGCTGGTGGATAGTGGCTGGTGGATAGTGAGGAGACGGCAGTCAGGCCGCCGACGACAGTCCCTCGTCTTCCTGGCGGCTGGTGAAGTACTCGCGGACGAACTTCACGAGCTGCGGCGGGGCGGAGTCGGTCCAGGCGAGCAGGCCCTGTTCGTCGACGGCGACGTGTTGCCGCGGGTCGTAGCCGGCGGCGAGGACGGGCCGCCAGCGATCGACGTACCGGCGGTTCCGCCGCGTGCCGTGGTACAGATGGACCAGATCGCCGGGGAGTGCGCCGATCGAACCCTGCACCTTCCGCCAGGCGTCTTGCTGCCAGACTGCGTAGTCGGTCCGCATGGCGTCGGTCATGCAGGACATGCAGTAGCTTTCGGAGAGTCCGAGCCAGGCCTCCAGCGCCATCGCGTCGCCGCTGCCGACAATGTGGCGATCGTAGAGCGGAAAGACGTCCCGGCGGGCGGCCCAGGCTCCGCCGGGAGAAGCCTGCTGTTTGCCGTAGCGCTCGCCGCCTTGACCGACGGAGTGCAGGACTTCGCCGACGCAGCCGACGGCGTCGGTGCAGTGCCAGCGATCCCAGAGCTGCACGACCGGCCGGCGCTCCAACGCGGCGCACAGTCGCTCCGGCCAAGCGCCGTCCAGGAAGAGCACGTCGGCGTCGATCCAGGCGACCTTGTCGACGTCGGCGGGAAGCTGCGCGACGAGCAGGTTCAGCAGTCGCTCTTTCTGCCAGAGGACGTTTTGCGGACCGGCTTGCAGAATCCGCCGCGATGCACCGACACGGGTCGGTGAGATCGAGAGCATCGACTGGCCGGGAAAGAGGACTTCCGCCGTATAGACGGGAAGTTCCCACCAGGTCATCGCCTGCAGGAATCGCCGATAGTTCTCTTCCAGCGATCGCCAGCCGGCCGGATTGAAGTGACAGGTGACGATCGCCAGCCGGCCGGGGAGCCGTTGCGGGCGATCGCCGGCCGCGGCCCGGATAAACGGGGCAGCGCCGGCCGGAACGCAGCCGACCGGGAGCGTTTCAACGTCGACGAACGCCGGGTTCGCAGCGACGTGGCAGCGCGTGCAGCGGAGGATCTCACCGGCGGGTTGCCAGTCGTGTTTCATGGTTGCACCATCAGCGGAATCAGGATCGAAGCGTTCGGACCGAGTTGTCCGCCGGGCCCGGAGCCGCCGCCGCTGCCGATGGTGGCATTCAGACGCAGCGCCTCGACTTTCATGACTTCCGAGGAGAAGTCGGAGAAGAACATCTGCAGGCGCGGCGTGACGAAGTTGTGCGGCGGATTGATGGCGGGGATTGACAGCGTCTGCGGGACGCCCGGCGTCAGTGCGATGCCGCCGGGCGGAAAGGAGCGAAAATACAGAATGCCCAGGTCGAAGACGTTGATGACCTGGATGCGGGACGCTCCGGGAGTCTCGCCCAGAATCTGCAGGTCGATCGTTTCCACGACGCCGGATCCGGTGAATTCGAAGCTCAGAACCGAATCGCCTGACGTCCCCGGCGACTCCAGCCACAGACCGTCCGGCGACGCGGGATCGTCGTCCAGATACGACCAGAACGGCGACGCGCCTGCAGAACGCAGCCAGAAGCCGGTGTTGATGTCCGTGTCAGGCAACCAGAGGGCCATCGTTCACGCTCCGAAGTTCTGGCCGGCGATGTACCCTTCGAACTCGGGATTGCCGTACCCGTCGAAGCCGAGGCATTCCAGGACGACGTTGTCCCAATGGCCTGGCGTCGTGGTCAGCGTCGGCTCGACGCCGCCCGGCCAGAAGATGCCGGCCGGCCAGGTGACCGTGCGGCTTCCCGTTCCGTCCTGAGAGAGCCGGAACTTGATCGGCTGATCTTTGGTGACGTTCGTGAAGGCGATCGTGCGGTTGCCGCCGAGCGTCGCCTGGAAGCGATTCGAGAGATTCCAGTTGAGGGTGATCGTTGCGGCGTCGGCGACGACGACGGTCGGCGTGTAGCTGGGACCGCAGAGCATCTTGCCCGTGCTGGCCAGCCGCCAGACGGGACCGACCTTCAGGAGTTTGCCGCTGACGCCGTCGAAGATCGCCAACGCGTTGTCGACGCCGGGATCCGGGCCGACGACGTCCCCCGTGCCGGCCAGGCCGCTGGCGATCAGGGCGAGGACGGACGCGAGCGTCGCCGCATCCTGCGGGTCGACCGGATCGGCCAGACCCGTGAGCTTGTGGCCGCCGACTGGCTGGTCCGCGGTCCAGGCCTGCGACCCGTCGCGGAGGATGACATTCGCCGGGCTGAGCGCCGATTCGAGATCTTGCAGGACGGCTTGACTCATAGCGGCGGTCCGAAAACGAAGTCTGCGGTGAGGACGCCGGCGGCGGCCGAGAGGGAAAAGCGGTTGCCGTCGTCGTCTTCGGCGACGTCAGGGGGCGGGACCAGCGCGACGACCGAGACGACGGCCGGCGTCCCGGCATTGCCCAGCGGCTTCGCGTCGTCGCGGGGGATCGCGGCGAACTGCCAGATCCCGCTGCCGCCGATCGGCGGCAGTTCGTACTGGTAGTCGCCATCCCCCAGCCAGGGAACGCCGGCGACGATGTTGTCCGGGTCATAGACTTCGCCGGCGGCCGGGCTGGCGACGATGTCGACGTGATCGGTGTCGGCCGGAAACCCGGCGGTCGACCAGCGCAGGCGGAAGCGATTCCAGGGGACGGGCGGCAGCTCCGGACCGAAGTCGTGGAGCACCTGGCTGCGGTCGACCCGGATCAGCGTCAGCGGGGCGGGGATCTCGCTCGGCGGGAGGAGTCCCACGATTGAGCGTTCGGTCGGGGCGTCGGTCGTGCCGATCAGCGTGCGGTTCGCGTAGAGCTGGAACTGGTGGCCGGTCTGAGCGGCGACGAAGTCGAGGCGCACCGCGTGCGGTCCCGTCCATCCCGCGCGGGCGATCGTGAAGCCGCCGAGCTGCCAGGGGCCGAGGCTCACGGGGCCAGCTCCTTGAAGTTGAGGTTGCCGATGCAGAACCAGCCGAACTTCGTCGAGTAGAGCGGTCCCTGCCGCTGATCGAAGTTTTCGAAATAGACCTTCGACCAGGAGCGGGAGACGGTGCCCGATTCGGTCAGCACGCCGAACTTCCCGCCCCGTTTGTGAATCGACTTGAGGTAGGTCTCCAGCGCGGCCGTCGTGGCGAAGTTGTTGAAGATCCAGATTTCGGTATTGAGGTCGCGGGGCTGGCGGCCGCCGTCCAGGAGCGTGGCGCCATCCAGGCCGAAGACTTCGGTGAGCTGTTGACGTCGCGTCCAGGCCGCCTGGCGGATCTCGCCATGCAGCCCGTTGAACTGAAAACCGGCATGGGTGAGCATGATCTACTGCGGCCCTCCCAACGCGGCGGCGGGGACCGGGGCCGGCGGCTGCCGGTTGTCCTTCGGGACGACCTTCACGGGCGGCTTTTTGTTGTTCTCCTCCAGCAGGCGGTTGGTTTTACGGGACTCTTCCAGCATCTGGCGGGCGAGTTCCTGCTGTTCCTTAAGAAAGGCGGCTGGGTCTTCGGCCTTTCGGACGGCTTCACGTGTCAGCTCTTTCTGCATCCGCCCTTCTTCACCGCCCGCGCCGGCTCCCCAGAGGGACCACTCTTCATCGGCACCGAAGTTCTGCGCTGTCTGAAACGTCTTCTCCGCGAGTGCGATGCGAGCTTCGGATTCGCCGCGGTCGCGCATGGTGGTCCGCAAGGCGGTCAGATACAGTTGCGACTTGCCGGCCTGTTCCGCGAGCTGAATCTCTTCCTTCAGCTGCAGCCGTCGCCCGGCCGCCCCGCGGCCCGACTGCGCCGTGCGGACGTCGTTTTCGAAGCCGGCGACGTCCGACTGTTTGGCGATGTTCTCTTTGAGCTTGTCGCGATTGGCCATCAGGAACTGCAGCGGCGCGATGTTGTCCCCTTCGACGATCTTCGCGAGCGCTTCGGCCCGCTTGCTCTCTGGGATCCGGGCCAGCCCTTCCTGCAGGCGACCGAGGACGGTGTCGAAGTTCTCTTTGTTCTGCCCATTCTTGTCGGCCGCCAGATCGATGTCTTCGGGTTTGACGCCCATCATTTTCAGGTAGGGCTGCGCGTCTTTCTTGCCGCCGATGATCGACAGATTCTTGACCACCCCTTTCATCGCGGTCGCTGCTTCCGAACCCTGCATCACGTTGGTCATCGTGCCGAAGGTGCTGATCTGCTCTTCCGGAGTCAGCAATCCCTTGAAGCCCGCGGAGACCTTCGCTAGGTCGGGGACGTTCGTGAACGACAGCTTGGTCGGACCGGCGAGCCGCTGCATCTGCACGCCGTACTTGCGCAGGTTCTCGCCGGTCGCGTCGAGCCCTTGAGAATTGAGGTACTGCACGATCGAACTGGCCATCGTGCCATAGTCGGCCCCGCGGCCGTTCGAGGCGGCCGCGTTGACGATCTCCAGGAACGATCTCAGGCCGCCCCCCTGGACTTCTTTCGACTCCATCCCGGCCGAGACCAGCTCCTGAGCCGCCTTGCCGGCGTCTTCCTTGGTGGTCGCGGTGTCGTAGGCCGCTTTCAAAATCGAGGTCTTCGCCTCTTCGCTGTCGAGCCCGCGGATGCCGGCGATGATGGAGTACTTGCGAATGATGTCGTCGAGGACGTCGGCTTCTTTGTTGGCCTGGTCGATGACTTTCTGATTGTGCGACAGGAAGCCGCCGACGGCCGCGCCGACGCTTAGCCAGCCTGCGGCCAGCCCGGTGAGCGAACTGGTCAGCCGGCCGGTCGCCTTGCCGCTGTTGTCGAGTTCTTTCTTTGCTGCGTCGGCCGCCCGCGCGTACTGCTGCTGATTGAGCGCCCCGGCGGCCAGCAGTCGATTCAGCTCGACGAGCTTCTGGTTGTAGCGTTCCTGCGGCGTCAGGAGGGAATCGATGACCCGCTTCGCGCTCGCGCCGAGCTGTTCCTGATCCCGTTTCTGCTTTTGCAGCGATTCGTCGGCCGCGTCCAGGGCGGCCTTCTCCCGCGCGACCGCGGCCGCGAACTGGTCGGTCGAGAGCTTTCCGGAGTCGGTGAGCGTCTTGAGTTCTTTCAGCTTCTGGGCGTAGCGTTCCTGCGGCGTGATCAGCGAGGCGATGACCCGGGCCGCGAGCGAGGCCTGTTCCTTCTCGGCCGCCAGGCGGGCCTGCAGGGCGGCGTCGGACTGTTCGAGAATCTGCTTCTGCTGCTGCAGCGCCCGATTGTAGGTCTGGATGTCGATCAGCCCGGTCGCGAACAGGTCGTCGAGCTTCTCCTGCTCGCGATTGAATTTCTCCAGCGGCGTCCGGGTGGCCTCGTACGCCTGCTTCGCCGCCCGTTCGAAGTCGGCGGCCGCCTTCGCATTCTCGCGGGTGGCCGGTTCGAGCTTCTTCAAACCGGCTTCATAGGCGGCGACGGAATCTCGACCGGCCAGCCAGGCCCGGACCAGGCCGGCGTCTTTGCCGTCGAGCACGATTTCGACTTTTTCGGCAGCCATAGGAATGCCAAGTGTCTAGAGCCGAGTGCCAAGTGTCAGACGGTGATCAACAGGTCCCGCAGCGTCGGTTCGTGGTCTGGCAGCCGGCCGGCGGCCCACAAACGGGCCTTCAGGCCGGCGACGCTGCGGGGCGGGCTTTTTTTTCGTAGGCGGAGTATTCCTCCCTCAGCTGGTCCAGGTTGCCGGCAGCGAGCGTCAGGGCCTGCATCACCGCCCCTTCGTCGGTGAGGACGCCGCTGGCGATCGCCGTCTCCCGCGTCAGCCGGTAGTTGAGCTGCAGCAGTCTCAAGGCCCGTTCGCAGCTCAAGTCGAACGAGGGCGACGCGACGCTGTGCAGCGCGTCGAGGGCCATCTGCAGCGACTCCTCCGCCAGCGTTCGCCAGGGGGCGAACTCCTCCTGCGGAACTTTCTGGAACTTCCCGGAACTCGCGTCGATCGAGATCCGGCAGGGGAGATCCAGGACGTTCGGCACCCGCCATTCCTGTCCGCGGGCGCGAATCGCTCCGATGCCGGGAAAGATTTCCTTTCGCCCCAGACAGGCCGGCGTCAGCGGGGCGTCGGTCGGACACCCCCACCAGTAGCGGCCGGCGGGGAGATTGCGGACCGGATCCGGAACGGCCGGCTGCCAGGTCTGGCGATCGGGCTGAAAGACCGGCGGCGTCGGCGACCAGCAGACGATCGCGCCGGGCAGATTCCCCGGACCGGGACCGGTGAGCGTGCCGAACTGCGGCGCGTCGTCGTGCGGCGCGAGCAGCTCGCCGAGTCCGACCGCCGCGAGCTGCTGCGGATCGGCTCCGGACGCGTGGGGGAGGAAGAGCCAGAACATGGGGGGACTCGTTGAGGGTTGATCGTTGATGGTTGATGGAAAGATCGCCGAGCGCCGCCGTCCCGTTCTGACGATCAACGCTCAACGATCGACGATCGACGATCGACGGCCCGTCAGGGCGTCACGTCCTGCAGGGCGCGGATCTGCACGTTGGCGTCGTCGGCGCCCGCGTTGGCGATGTGCAGCGTGGTGACGTCGGTCGTCAGCGGGTTGGCGCCCGCCGCCCCCTCGTACCAGATGAGGGGGACGCCGGCGACGACGGCGAGCGTGTCGTCCGGAGCGCCGGCGCTGTTGGTTTTGATGGTGACGTCCTTGTCGCTGAAGATCACCAGCGACTTCAGCGACGCGACGGTCAGCGGCAGCGAGACGACGAAGTCGCCGGCTCCGGCGGTGACAACCGGGTCGGCGTTCCGCTCGCCGTCCGCCTGCTTGGTGATCTGCCGGGAGATCTGAGCGTTCCCGCTCGACCAGCCGATGGTGAGATTGTGGGTGAACATGGGAGATCCTGAAGAGAGTGGCTAGTGAATAGTGGCTGGTGGCGAGTGAAGAACCGCGGCGGTGATTTCGGGCGAAATCAGGGGAGGACGACGCCGATCGCGACGGTGTAGGCGATGGCCTGATCGACGGCTCCGGTGACGACCAGGCGGCAGTTGGCGTCCTGTTCGCCGCCGGCGGGGACTTCGGTCACCTCGTACAGGCCGCCGGAGATCGTGATCGCTACGTGCTCCGCGGCGTTCGGCGCGAAACCGACCTTCTGCAGGTACATCGTGATCCCGTTCTGCATCGGCGTGGATCCGAGGCCGATGTTCCAGGTCAGTTCGACGTTGTCGCAGTCAACGTTCATCGTCCCCTGCCGCTTGGTGATCGATCCGACCGAAGGAGCGAGGTTGCCGTCGCCCCCCTTCGTCTGGAAGGTGATCCCCGTCTGGAACTGCGACGACTGCACGCCGCGGAGCTTGGTTCCCTCCAGGACGACCGGGCCCAGCTTGTAGACGGCTCCGATCGACGGCGTGCCGGTGAGCGCCTGGTTGAGATTCACGACGTACGGGGCGTTCGTGCCGTCGTACAGCGGAATGTGCTTCAACGTGATCCCGGCGGCATTGGTGTCTCCCTGCCGGGCGCTGATTCCTTCGACGTGGAGGAACGAGAGCGCACTGGTGAGGCTGATATGGTTCGAGCCCGCCTGGAACGTCCCGCCGACCGCGCGGGCGCGATACTGGATCGTCGACGTCGCATTGATGTAGAGCCCGGCGGCCAGGTCGACCGCGGCGAGGATCGCCCCGAGATTGACGGCGGTCAGGCTGCAGTTCGATTCGCGGTAGATCTCGGCGACGATCGATGGATCGACCGAACCGGAGGCCATCGCGGTGAGCTTCTGCACACCGCTGGAGGGGCTGACGTTCTGGACGTCCGGGATCGTCAGCGCGCCGAAGATCGCCGGATACCCGGTAAACCGCTGATGCGCAGTCAGAGACATAATGAAAGACCTTTCAGGCGGCGATTTGTTTGCGGACGCGGTAACGGACGCCCGGCGCGTTCGCCTGGGCGAGGTAGTGTTCCTTGAGGAAGTCGGCCAGATACTTCGATTCGTCGGGGGCGATGGCCTGCAGCTCGGCGATCCGGTAGAGGATCTGCTGCTGAGCGCTGGAGAGCGTTGTCTGTTTGCCGCGGAGGCGCAGCCGGCCCGATCCCCCTTCGAACGCCAGCCGGAGGATCAGGCGGGCTCCCTTCTGCGTGGCGGTGATCTGCCGTTCGGTCGTGACTTTCTCCCGGGTCGCGCCGGTGAAGACCATGTCCGGCAGACCGAGGCGGGCTTTCAGGGCGGCGTAGCGCTTCGACCGCGGCCGATAGCCGTACTTCGCGCGGGCGAACGGCAGGAAGTGCCAGGGGATGTGCCGTCGGTGATGCTCGGCGGCCGTCGCGCGGAAGGCGTTGTTCAGGAACTTGCCGTGATCGCGCACGAAGAGCCGGGGATCGCGGGGAAGAGTGGTCTCCACGATCAGCAGCGGTCCGGCGGCGACGGTCTTGTCTGACATTGCTGAGTGCCGAGTGGTGAGTGCCCAGTGAAAGAGGAGGTCAACGAATTCCGAAATGAAGTTGATAGGTGGCGATCCCGAGGGGCGGGATCTCGTCGGGGCATTCGGTGTTGTCGATCCAGCCCGGCGGCAGGAGCGTGACGACCTTCGTCAGGCCGAGGTGAAAGCCCGATCCGTCGGGGAGCGGATTGCCGGACAGTTCGAGCATCTGGTCGGGGATCGCGTCGACGAGTGCGGTCCAGTTCTGCAGGTCGGCGAGCGTGACGTTGAGCGGGTCGGCGAGGGGCGGCCCGTAGAACGACAGGAGCAACGAGCCGCTTTCGGACTTGTTCCAGCCCCGTTCGTGCTGACAGACTCCCTCCCAGGTCCAGACGTTGGCGATCGGCAGGACGTCGGCCACCGCGGCTTCGCGGAGATCCCAGAGCGGCCAGCGGCAATGGGTCAGGGCGACGACGGGATCGGCCGTCGCGCAGAGCTGCTGAAAGGCGGCCGTCGCGGCGACCAGGCCGCAGGCGGAACGCATCGCGACTGCCAGAGCGCCGTCGGCCATCACAGACCTCCCGCGCGGGGACCGCGGGCTGCGCCGCCGGAAATGCTCTGCAGCGTCAGGATCAGGGAAACCGGACCCGACGTGAGGGCGATCACTTTCCAGGTGATGCCTCGGGCGGCGATCGTCCAGGGGACTTCCAGGACCTCCGGAACCGTGGTGCAGTCCGCAGTCCGGACCGTCGCGCGGGCATGGCGGCGTTTCTCGCTCCCGCGGCTGTCGTGCCGCCAGGGCTGGGGCTCGATCTCCTCGAAGAGGGCCTGTGGCTGGTACGCGCCGCTCCCGCCCGGCGGGGTGACGGTGATCGTCTCGCCGTGATCTTCGAGCAGGAGCTGGAGGCCGTCGTCGTGCATGGGGAGGAAGTGGCTAGTGGGTAGTGGCTGGTGGCTAGTGAAGAAGAGGACGAAGACGGGCGCGGGGGCGGCGGCGGGGAGCGAAGACTCCCCGCCGCTCTGCGAAGCCCGAAGCCCGAGACCCGAAGCCCGGCGTTACGCCGGCATCACGTTCGTCAGCAGGTGGCCGCACTCTTTCTGCATGACTTTGATGCCGTAGTTGCAGCGGTTGCGGATGACGCCGCCGCGGCGTTTTTCCTCGCGGTACTCCTCGATGATCATCGCCATCTGCGTGTCGCTGAGGCCGGGGATCGAGAGGTTCTGCTCGTCCCACATGAAGGTGTTGCCGATCCGCGGCTCCATGCCGCTGACGTCGCGGCTGTCGGAGATCCGGCAGATCATCACCATCCGCTTGTTCCAGATCCGGTCGATGACGGCGTCCAGGCCGAGGTTGGCCGTGTTCTTCAGCGATCCGGGGGAGATCACCTTGTCGAGTCCGAAGATCAGCTTGAACAGCTCGGCATGCGCCGGCATCTGCGCATCGTTGCCGGCCAGGTTCTTCCAGAAGTCCTTGACCTGCGGGGACTGCACGAAGGCCCGCAGCGTCCGCTTCTGGATCACGGCCGCGTTCGGCGTGTAGAAGCTGTTGTCTTCGACCTTGTCCATCGCGGCGAAGACGTCGGTGACGGGCGTCGCCGTCGGATCGGTCCAGTCCTTGGCCAGGGCGGTCGTGAGCGCCGCTCCGGTCCAGGTTCCGGTGTTGAAGACGGCGGAGGCGACGTTCGCCTCGTACGATTCCATCGTCTGCAGCACGGCCCGGTTGCGGGCGATCTGCTCGACTTCCAGGATGTCGCCGTACATTTCGATCTCGGCATCGTCGACGTCGGCTTCGCGACCGTGCTCGTCGGTCGCGTAGCTGTCCTCATCCCATTCGAAGTCGTCCCGCTTGTAGCCGCTGCGGGGCGCCCGCTTGTCGTCGGTGATCGGAGCTTTGATCGCTTCGACTGGAATTACCGGGTAGGTCGCGGCCTTCTTGTCGACGCTGAGCGCCGGCAGAACCTGCAGGCCGACGAAGCCCTGGCTGGCCGCCAGGAACGAGTACTCCTGGTAGCTCATCGCCAGGTCGTACCGCGTGATCGAAATCTTGGGGGCAGCCATCGGATCGTCCTTGAAGAAGTGGCTGGTGGAATGTGGTCAGTGGTCCGTCGTCAGTGGTCAGTCGCGAGTGAAAGGCGTCTGGCTCGACGCTCAACGGGTCATCACGCGAGGGCGCGGGGCATGGCGAGGGTTTCGATCAGCGCACCGTCGCCGCTAGCCCCTTCCAGGGACAGGCCGTAGTAGTAGCCCGTGTTGACGGTCGAGATCTTGCCGCTGGCGGCCCCGTAGATGTCGACGCCGTCGCCGATCGCCGCGGCCGCACACAGGCGATACGTGCCCGGCGTGTTCCAGGGAATGCCGGTGAGGGCCTCGCCGGCCTTGGCCCGGTGGGCGGAGATCGCCTGATGGGGATCGGCCGCGGCGCACAGCTGCCAGGCCCCGGCAACCAGCTTCAGACGGCGACCCGGTTCGATATCGACGCCGGCGGGATAAGTCAGCCCGCCTTCACGAACGGCTCCAGCCATGATTCACTTCCTTATTCTTGGTCATTGGTTCTTGGTGATTGGTACGGCCGGAAGACCGGCCTGTTGTGATGCGACCGCCGCGGCTCTCAGCCGAGCTTCTCCTCGATCAGTCGCTGCGAGGCCCGCTTGGGGTTGGTGCCGAACAGGAACTGCGCGTGCAGGTCGGGATCGGCTTTGGCGACCTGCAGGATCGCCCGGCTGCGATCGAGGCCGGCGGACATCCGCTCGCGGACGAGCTGGTCGAACTGTTCGACCGCGCTCCCTGCAGCGACGGTCTCGGCGACAGTGCCCGCGGGCGCGGTGCCAAGGGGTCTATTTCCGGGGCGGGCGGGCGTCTCCGGAGCGGCCGGCCGCTGCTGGGCGGCGGCGAGCTGCTGCTGCAGATGCAGCGTGAACGCCGTCTGCGCCGACTGCAGCGTGGCAGCCCCTTCGAGCTGGCTCATCAGGAACTCGGCCGAGGCGTTCGGACAGGCCGCCTTCAGTTCGGCCAGCGTGGCGGCACGGGGGGCGACCGGCTGCGCCAGCAGCGGAGCGGCGACCGAGGCGATCGTCGCCGGAGCGGTCGAGACGCCGGGCGTCAGGTCGCCGGCGAGGGCGTTGAGCGGAGTTTCGAGGACGGCGGCGACGGGAGCGAGACCGGACATGGTGCGGGCCTTCGACTGAGAGGAACGGGACACCTGGTCGCGGAGTTGCGCCAGCGTCTGATCGAGGGATTGCACGCCGTCGACGAGGCCCAGCTTGAGGGCGTCCCGGCCGACGTGCGTGCGTCCGTCGGCGAGAGTCTTCACTTGTTCGAGCGACATGCGGCGGCCGCTGGCCACCGCCTGCAGGAACAGGCCGTTGAGCTGGTCGACGCGCTCCTGCCAGTAGGCGAGCTGCGCTTCGGTGATCGGCGCGCCGGGGACGCCAGCCCCCTTGTACGCGCCCGTCTTGATCACGTGGACTTTGATCCCCAGCTGGTCGGCCCGGGCGCTGAGATCCTGCACGACCATGAACGTCCCAATCGAACCGACCTGGGCCGATTCGTGCGTAAACAGCTGGTGGCACTGACTGGCGCCCCAGATGCCGGCCGACGCGCAGAGGTCTTCGATGTAACCGAAGACTGGCTTCGTCGCGCCGGCGTCGCGGATGTCGGCGGCGAGGGCTTCGGTCCCGGCGACCGTGCCGCCGGGAGTGTCGAACAGCATCAGAATCGAGTCGATCGACTTGTCGCGGGCGGCTTCGCGGAGCTGCTGACGGACGGCGACCGTCGACGTCGATTCGGACATCGACGACTGCGCCTTCATCATGCTGCCGCGAATGCTGATCACCGCGGTATCGCCGACGCGGGGGACGGCACGGGCGCTGGCGGCCTGAGGCGATGGTTCGGCAGCAGCGACGTGCTGGACGAGCTGCACGCGGGCGGCGTGCTGAAAGAGACCGCTGAAGATCTCCTCGTGGATCGCCCACAGGCCGAAGTAGTCGTGCAGTCGGGGGTAATCCGGCCGCTCAGTCAGGAGTTCCATCGGTTCCTCCGGAGGCCTGGTCGGACGCAGGCTGATCGGTGATCGTGATGCGGAGCTTGTCGACGTTGGTCAGCTGCAGGATCTCGCGCCAGGTCAGGGCGGCCGCTTCGATCGGGAATTCCCGGCGCAGTTGCTGCAGCGCGAGCATCGCCTGGCGGATGGCGTACGAGTTGTCCTCGATCGTTTCGTCGATCGTGCGGAACCAGTTGCGTCCCTTGGCGGCTTGGATCCGACGAGGCGAATTGAGGAGCCCGTTCTGCTGGATCAGATCGGCGGTGGCATCTTTCAGCGGATCGATGTAGCCCCAGGTCGGGGGCGTCCAGAGATGCCGATAGATGTTGATCTTCTCGTTGGCCTCGGCCTTCAGCAGCATCCGTCCGCGGACGTCACTTTCTCCGAGTGACCGCAGGTAGCGGACGCGCCAGCGGTAGACCGGCCGGTGCAGCGAGTCGATCAGATCGGACTGCGCTTCGCAGTAGCTGGTTCGGGCGACGTCCTGCACGCCGCGCCACGTGGCGAGGTTGCTCATCATCGCATCCAGGAGCAGCACCTGGACGGGGACGCCGAGGTTCACCGAGATGATCGACAGGACCAGAATCGAATGCTCCCGGAAACTGTCGCCGCCCGGATTGGGAGCGAAGGCGCTGAGCTTCTCCCCTCGCTTGCCGACCAGTTCCATGCCGGGATAGACGTGCTGCAGCAGACGTTCGACGCCGTCCTCACTCTCGCGGAGTTCGGTTTCGCCGGCAGTGCCGTTCTCGGGGGCGACGCCGTTCGCGCCCTCCAGGGAGGGGATCGCGCCGGTCCCGGCCTTCTCGGGGAGTTCGCGGAGAAAGGTGATGCAGGCTTCCACCTGCCGTTTCACCAGGGCGGCGAACTGCATGTCGTCGTGGATGCCGATCGGATCCATGATCGGGGCCATCACGCTCAGGCCGCGGGTCTGGCTGACCCGTCGCCGACGGATGACGTGGAACACGTTCGGCTGGCCGTCGCCGTCGAACGCGGGATACGCGCGGACTTCGCCGACTTTCTTGACCGCGGCCGTCGGCGAGACTTCGGCCCGCGTAAACCAGTACTCGGCCGGCCGGTCGCGCTCGTCCAGCAGCACGCCATGCACGACTTTCTTGCGGGTGTTGGAGGGCGTGCGGGCCCGGTGGGCTTCGAACGTTTCGAGCGTGCCGTCATCGACGGGGACGGCAAAGATGTCGCCGTCGACGAGCGTCTGGCGGAGCGCGAGCCGTTCCAGCTGATGCCAGGTGCAGCGGCCCTGGGAGTGGCAGTTGCGGGCTTCGGAGCCCCATTCGAGCCAGTCCTGTTCGAGCATGTCGTCGAGTTCGGGATCGCCGGTCTGCGGATCGACCGGGATGCCACCCTTGAGGACCTGATCGACGTAGCGGCCAATTCCCTGGCCGACGATCATGTCGTTCCGGTCGACGTCGCGGGCCAGTTCGATCAGCTTGAGGAAGTCCGATTCCCGGCGGATGTGCCAGTCGGCGTCGGACCCGCCATACGGCAGGCCTTCGCGCTTCCGCTTGAGGGCGGTCTGTTTGGTGGCCGTGTAGTCGCCGCGGACTTCGTGCCAGGTCTCCTGGAACGTGGCCTCGGGCGCGTGTTGTCGCCGCACAGGTCACCTCTGAATTCGTTCGAAGGAGAACTGGCGGGGGAGCGAACTGCCGGCGGGGAGGCCGGGAAGGCTCGTCGGGCGGCTGGCGAGCCAGGCTTCGGCCTCCTTTCGGATCTGCGCGATGTCGGACGACGACAGTTCGGATTCGGTCGCGTTGGGATGCTTCGACCGGAACGGAGTCGTGGCCAGGAAGCGGGCGGCTTCGATCAGCGCGCGGGCCTTCGTGCCGGTCGCGTCCTCCTCGTACAGGAGATTCGCGCGGAACTGGGCGACGGCGTCGGCGCGTGTGCTGGTTCCCGTGAGCATCGCCGGACGCTCGCGGGAACAATTCGCGCTGTCGAGACCGGCCGGGTTCGGATCGATCGGATCGGCGTCCGAACCCGGCGGTCGTGATTTCGTCCGAAATCAGGCGGCGTCGGCCGCGTCGTCAGCGGGAACGCCGGCATCCGCCTGGATCCCGACGTGCTCCAGCAGCCAGCGGACGGCGAGCGGTCCGCTGGTGACGCGCGTGCCGTTGTCGAGCCGGGCCTGACAGGCGTCGAGCCCCTGGGTCAGCCGCCGCAGGGCGATCGCCTGCTCGGCGGTCAGGTGCAGGTCGACCTTCCGCGGCGTGTACCCGTCGAGCTCGTCATCCACCCAGGGGAGCGACAGACCCACCTCGCGCGGAATCCGTGGCGCCTGCAGCTCGGCGATCGGCGAATCGCCGTCAGGAGCCCCGAGTTCCGGCAAGTTCACAGCGCCCGCCGGAAGTTCCGGCAACGGAGGCGCGTCGGCGTCCGGCGAAAATTCCGGCGGCAGGTGCGTCATCACGCCTGGCGGCGGGGAGGAAGGGGGAGATTTCTTGGCCATGTTCAGCGCTCCGTCGCGAGGAAAGGACGTCCGTCCGGGGTCGTGAGTCTCCCCCGCGGCGACTCGCGCGCGGGGGGCGGAGGAGCAGGCGCCGGGCTGCGGGAGGGCAGTTTGTCCCAGTTCTTCCCCTCCTTCGTCAACAGCATCGCCGCGGCCCGCGCATAGCGGGGCGCATCGCGCAGTTCATTTTTGCCACGTTTCTTCCAGCTGTGGACCGTGTAGCCGTTTTCGTTCCGCTCATCGATCATAAACTCGTTGAGCAGCTGATCGACGAAATCCAGGTCCATCCGGGCTTCGTCCGGCAGCGTCAGACCGTACGGGCCGTCCGCCGGCTCCACGCCGTCGAGGATCTTCTGGATCCACTGCTGGGTCCGTTCCGTGTTGACGGTCACCAGCACCAACGCGGCGGACTGATCGGCGCCCGCGGTCTGCGGTTCTTCGCGCACGTTGCTGAGCCGGGTCGTCTCCGGGAAGCCGCTCGACTTGGACCCTTTGCAGGGGAGGAGGCCCGCGCCGATCCGCCGGCAGATGTCGTACACCGTATCGGTGTGATTGCCGTCGCCGGAATCGATCAGGCTCATCACCGCTCGCAGCGGGAGGCCGCCGTCGGCATGCGGCCAGGTCCGCAGGACCAGGTGACGGAGATCGTCCTCGCCGAGCATCATCCCCCAGTCGACGACGCAGCCCCGGCCCCCCAGACCCCAGCCGCAGACGGTGTACCAGAACTCCGTCGCGTGCTCGCCGACGTCGATCCCCAGCGTCAGAAAACGCACCCATTCCGGGCAGACGCCCCGGACGTAGGGGCGGCAAAGCCGTTCGCAGAAGACGTGCAGGTCGGTCCGCTCGGGATTCGGATCCCAGGTCAGACCGAGCCAGGAGTTCCAGAAGTTGCGAAACGCCTCCCGGTCCGGCAGCGCTTCGAGGAACTTCTTGGCGATCACGCCCCAGGTGATCGACGGCAGCAGCGAATAGAGGGTCGACAGCGGCCCGAAGCTGGCATCGGGCCCGGCGTAAAGGGGTTTCCCTTTGATCGTCCCGGACCCGTGAATCGTCTGGCCCGCTTTGACCCAGCGGGCGTCGTTGAGCAACTGGTGGCGATGCTCGTTCCCGATTTTGCGCCGGCAGTGTTCGCATTCGTACCAGGCGGTGGCAAGAGCCTTTGCCGGATCGGAACGCCCGCCGGCGAGCTTCTCCCAACCGATGCCGCCCGGCTCGCGACCGTTCCCCAGCTTGAGCAGCTGCCAGCCGTTGCAGAACGGGCAGGGACACCAGCGGCCGCGATTGTCGCCCGCCAGGCGGGCCGCTTCGACGCGCGAGCGGCCTTTATAGCCGGGCGTCGACATGCGGAAGATCTTGGACCGGCAGAAGCCTTTCGCCCGTTCTTCCATCAGCATGGCGAAATCGGCTTCGTCCGACTTCCGCCGGCTCATCTTGTCGATCTCGTTCATCACGATTACGAGGGCGGCATAGTCGGCGGCCGCCGAGGGAGATCCCGACCAGGCTCCGTGGACGATCGAATCGGCGAGCTGGATCCCGTCCGACGCCTGCAGCCGGCGAGGCGGGACGCGATCGGCCAGGCCGGGAATCTTCTCCAGGATCCGCCAGGTCCGTTTGACGACGCGTTTGACGCTCCGTTCGTCGGCGTCGGCCCAGGCCATCGGATTCGGATTCACGGTCGCTGTCTTGGCGATGCAGACCTGGCCGCCGACCGTCTTTCCCAGCCGCGAGGCGAACTGCATCGTGATCGTGCGATAGAACGGATCGTCGAAACAGTCGAGCGGTTCGATCATGTGCGGAAAGAGATCTGGCCGGAATTTTCCCCGGAGTTCCGAACCGGGCGGCAGCGTGATGTTCGCGGCCGCCCAGTCGACGGTCCGGACGAACGGCCGCGGGCGGATGACGTC
Source organism: uncultured Planctomycetaceae bacterium (assembly GCA_942493135.1). GTDB lineage: Bacteria > Planctomycetota > Planctomycetia > Planctomycetales > Planctomycetaceae > Planctellipticum. Next base: position 4,840,964 of record OW818684.1, read on the forward strand.
GCAGACGACGGGAGTGATGCCGGGGTAGATCACGACGACTTCCCCTCGGCCGGCGTCTGTTTGAGATCTTCCGCGAGCTGCTCGCGCAGTCGATCGAGTTCCTTCAGCAGTCGCTGCGGGACTTTCTTCTGACACTTGCGGCAGCAGTCGCCGTTGATCAGGTCGGGGAGCTGATCGGCGGCGTCCGCGAGCGTACTCAGCAGCGTCGACGCGAAGCCTTCCCATGCGGCGCGGGGCAGGAGTTCTCCTTCGCGTTCCTGCAGGTTGAGTTGATCCTTGCGGGTTTTGATCTGGGCCTGTTTGAGCTTTTCCCCCTCATTGGCCAGTTTCAGTTTCTTCTGCGTGTCGGACTCGGGGGAACCTTTCTTCTGATGGGCGTTCCGCCAGGCCCGGATCGCCTCCAGGTCGTAGCCGGCGTCGATGTTCGGGAAGTCGGGTTCGCGGATCCAGTCGCGCAGGGCGCGGGCCGTGACGCCCAGGCGTCGGGCCGCTTCCTGCTGTTCGATCACGCGGGACATTGTCGTGGATCCTGAACACCTGCGAGGAGTCGGCGCTGCCCCGCGGAAGTTCCCGGAAATCTTTCCAAAAAAGCCCGAAAGCCGCGGGCGCAAGCTCGGTACGGAGTTAGCCGAAAGTGGTCGTTTTCCCCGCAGAACACGGCCTTTCCCACCCTTGAGGCCGTGCGGGACGGGGGTAGATTTGGACTCGTTGACGACAGCCAACGCGACCCGCAGACGAGACCGAACGATGCCTCCTGAGATTCGCCAGCAGATCCGCGACAAGGGCCTCCGCCAGGCCGACGTCCGGGAGATCTACAGCGGACTCCGCAAGCAACAGCGCGAAGAACTCGAATGGGAATGGTCGATCCGCCGGCGGGTCTGGGAAATGCACGCTTACAGCATCGAAAGCCGTTCGTTCTGGCGGCATGGGATGTGGGTCAAGTATCGCCGGGCCTTCGAAGAGGGCGACATGACGAACATCCCCGGCTGGGACCTGACCGCTCAGTCGATCTACTACGAATTCCCCGGCTTCGCTGAGGAAGACGAAGTCTCGCAGAAGCTGTTCGAACTGATCCGCGAGCATCACACGCCGATGCCGTCGATCGAAGAAACCTGGCAGCAGGCGATCGCCGCCTGCGAAACCGAAACCGCCTCCGTCCCTTTCTAAGGAACCTTGACCATGACTCGCGAATTCAAACTGATCCAGGGCCGTCTCACTCGCCAGCAGCGTCTCGACTTCGCCGCCGCAAAGTCGGACGAACAGCCGCCCGCTCCGCCGCCCGCTCCGCCGGCCGCGATCGACGCCGACGATGATGGGGACGACTTCTGGGGCGAACCGATCAGCGTCTATACCCGTCGGCAGGCGATCGAAGACGGCGTCCTGGTCCAGCTCAGCGGACCCGGTTACGAGGGAGACGCCGCGATCCCGGCCCTGGTCGCCGAGGCCGGCATCAAGTTCCCCGTCGCCATGACGGTCAGCGCCTTCACGACGCTCTGCGTCCCGAGCAAGAAGGCCGAGGAACGGGGCGAATCGCTGATCGGCCGGTTGTGGGACGTCCTGTTCGTCTTCCGCGAGTATGCGAAACGGATCAGCGGCGGCCGGCTGACTTACAAGATCGTCTGCACCGACAGCGACGGGAAGGCGAAGACCCACGAGATCCTCGCCGTCTGCAGCCCCGGCGACGACGCCGAGCCGGTCATCACCTTGATGTTCCCCTGGGAGGATTGATCGACGACAACCGCCCCCGGCCGGATCGTCCGGCCGGGGTTCTTCCCTCGTGAAAGACTTCCAGCCATGACCGACGAATTCCGCCTGACGAACCGCCAGCCTCCCGCCCGCTTCGAGAACAATGGACGCGGGACGCAGGGCCAGCTCTTCTCCCGCGGCGTCGGCGACAAGCCGGGCCAGCGATTGTTGTTCGATCCCTTGGACGCCTTGCCAGGAACTGCACCATGCCAGCGCGACGAGAACCGACAGTCCGCGGACTGACCGTGAAACAGCCCTGGGCCTGGCTGATCGCCCACGGCTGGAAGCCGTTCGAGAATCGCACCTGGTGGACCGACTACCGCGGTCCGCTGGTGATCGTCGCCGGCAAAGGAATCGATCCCGAAGGCTACGAAGTCGCCCGCCAGCTCGGCATCGCACTGCCGGACGAACTGCCGATCGGGATCGTCTGCGTCGTCGATCTGGTGTCGATCGAGCCGCTGGCAGACGTCGGTGCGGATCCATGGGCGACCGGTCCGTTCTGCTGGCGACTGGCCCGGCCGCGGCGACTGGCATCTGCGATTCCTTATCGGGGCAACGTGGGACTGCTGCGGATTCCGCGATCACTGCTGCAGGACGGGCTCGCCGAGGAAGACGTACCGCGCGGCATCACGTCGACGCAGGCCACGCTGGCGTTCGACGGACCCGAGCCGGACCAGGTCTGACAGGACGCGATCGGCGACGCTGGTCGTCACGCCCGCGGCCCGGGCGAGTTCGCGGGCCTGCAGCCCCGGCTGCCGGCGCAGGACCGCCAGCACCTTCTCGCCGCCGGCGGAGGGGACGTAGACGTCCGGGCGACTGGTCATCAGCGCATCGAAGTCGGCCTGGCTCGCCGGCGGGCCGATGTATTCGAAGCCGGCGGTGATCCGGTCGCAGCTGGTTCGTTTGACCTTGTTCTCCTTTCGGCCGGGTGGCTGGACCAATGACGGTGCCCGGATCATGTTCCACAGCGGCGAGCGTTGCCGGTGCATAATCACGGCGGGGTGGCCGCTGGTCGTATAGAACCGTTTCCCCTGCAGGCGATACAGCGACGCGACGAACTCGGAGAACTTGGAGCCGATTCCAGCTCCCTGAAAGTCGGGGAGACAGACGGTTCGGTGGGCCCGCATGCCGGGCCGGATTGGATGTGGAAACGCCAGCACGGCGGAAAACGCCACCGGCCTCCCTTGGATCGACGCCAGGAAACAGGTCGCGCTGGGACTCAGTTCGGACGTCAGATAGTGGTGATGACTGAAGAGCGACCAAGCGCGACGATGCACGCGCTGAACATCAAGGACGATCTCCGGGCGTCGCCTTTCGGACCTCCAGTGGAACCGCTGTTCCTGCAGGTCGAACACCCAGTCCGGATCCAGCCAGTCGATCACGTCGTAATGACAGCCGACGGCCACGAACTTTCCGCCCCGCCGGCGGACGGCTTTCGCGACAGCATGACTGCCGATCTGCGCGACCGTCCGATCGACGACCGACGTGAATTCGTCGACGACGGCCAGGTCCCGCTGTTCGGCGAGCGTGCGGGCCAGCGTGACGCGGAACTGCTCGCCGTTGCTGAGAGCGTGGAACGGCCGGAGCCAGGAGGGGGGCGAGGAGAAACCGACGCTGGAGAGCAGCTCGGTGATCTCCGTGACCGACATTTCGATCGGGAAGCCGTCCAGGAGGCTTTTATCGGCCGGCCAGGCGAACGTTGCGGCGAGCTGTTCCGGCCAGAGCTTCCGCGCGAGGGTCGATTTGCCGGAGCCGGACGGACCGACGATCAGGCCAATCTGCCAGGGGCGGGCCTTGAGGGGGAGATCGAACGACCATTCGCGGCGGCTCGTTTCGCTGGGCGGGACGTCAAACATCCCTTCCAGTTGTTTCACGCGAGCCGTGCGGACGACGGGCGTCTCTACGCAATGAGTGATCTGCATTTCAATCCTTGCTGGTCCAAGGCGTTGAGGACTTCCTGCTGGTGCATTTCGTCCCGGCATTCGATCAGGACGCGATACTTCCGCTCGGCGGGTTCCACGGGGCCGGTCGACCGGGGCGGATCGTCCGACGACGGCTCCCGCGGATCGCGTTCGACCGCTGTGAGCGTGATGCTGTCGTCCTCGGCGGGAGGCTGCTCGAGACGGGCGGCCGCGTCGTCGGCCAGGTCGTTCAGTTCCTGGAGCAGATCCTGCCCCAGGCTGGCGAGGAGCTCGTCGCCGAGCGGGATCTCCGCCAGCAGCTTTTCGACTTCGGCGGCGTTCCAGTCGGACAGCTCGGCGGTCCGGTTGTCGAACAGGGCGAAGGCCCGCGCCTGGTCGTCGGTCAGCTCGGCGACGTTGGCGGCGATGTGGGTCCAGCCCAGGCGGCGGGCGGCCTCCCAGGTCCCGTTGCCGGCCCGGATGATCCGGGTGGAGGCCTGGACGACGATCGGTTTCTGCTGCTGGAACTCGCGGAGGGAGGCCATCACCGCGGCGATCGAGGCGTCGTCGTGGATCCGGGCGTTCTCCGGATCGGGCAGGCAGTCGGCCAGGGGGATCGCCAGGGGCCGGAGCGCCGGGGCGATGCCAGACAGGTCTGGCGACGTGCTGGCAGCAGGCTTTCGCTTGGGCATGGGTGGGGTCGTCTCCGTGAAACGGGGCCGGCAGGGACGTGCCAGGCCGGCCACCGGAAGGAAGGAAGTGAGTTTTTGAGGTCGTTTGGTGCAGAAAAAATGCGATGGCGAAGCCCCCTCGGGGGAGGCCCCCCTGGAGGGTAGGACCCCAGCCCCGAGGGGGCGGATCGCGACGACTTCACGCGACTTCCGACAAGTTCGCCTCCGTTCTCACAACCTGCTTCGCGGGCTTGAACGTGAACTTGTCCGCCCCCTTGTCCCAAGTCAGACCGACCAGCTCCAACTGTGCCAGCGTCAGTCGCCCGGCCTTGTACTCCAGCTTGGCCCGCGTCAGCGACAGCTCCAGCGCGATGTCAAAGAAGTCCGCCGCCGTGCGATGGTCCTTCGCACCCGGCTGACCGTCGACCGTGATCGACTCCAGCAGCTCATGCAGCCGCGGCCGCAGTGCGTGCTGGTCGATGAACTCCTCGGTCAGGTCATCCTTCGTGCGACCTTCCACCACCTTCACCCCTTCGGGCGTCTTCTTCCACGAGACCGTCCCGTGCGTGAACTCTCGCGAGCGTCCCTTCCCCTTCACCAGCTCGCTCTGGTGTTCGTTGCAGTAGGCTTCGATCGCCTGCGTCAGCACCGCCTGACGATCGGCGAAGCTGACGTCCCATTTCCCTTCGACCGCCAGCCGCATCAGTCCCTGATAGCGGGACTTGATCGCCTCCACCTGGCGATCGCACTCCGCCTGCAGCTCGGCCTGGCGGGTGTCGATCCAGGCCAGCTCGGCCATGGCGCTGCACAGATCGGCCTCGCTGGCGATCTTCGGTTCGAAGGCGAGCGTCTCGCCCGGCGGTCGCGTCTTGCTGCTCACGTTTGCGTTCCCTCGCAGATTGATTTCGCCCGAAATCAGTGCCGCCGTCCCGCCGGTCAGCGCTGCTGCCGCTGCCACTGCCGCCACGCCTTGGGCGTCATCTGCTGCGGGGACTGATAGCACTGCCCGCCGACGCAATAACTGGCGAACGGACCGGCCGGCGGCTTCGGAATCGTCAGCGGCGAGACGTCGTGCGATGCCGGTCGCCAGCTCGACAGACTGACCGGCGGACCGGTCACCGCGGCCGCCGGTCGCCAGGTCTGCAGACTGACGGGAGCCCGCAAGTCATCTGGACCCGGACTGACGTCGATCACACCCGATGGCCGCCAGCTCGCCACGCTCACCGGTTCCGCGGCCGTGGCCCACGTCGCCAGCGCGCAGCGAACGCCACACACATCACCAGCCACACCACCAGCGACAGACCCACCCACAACGACTTCAACATGCTCGGCTCCTCTCTTTCACTGGGCTCTTGGCACTCGACACTCGCCTCATCGCGACGGTCGCAGCGGGCTGACGTCGAGCTTCGCCGGGAATCCGTCGAAGTCCGAATACGCCCAGGTGTCTCCTTGGGCGACGATGAAATCGATCTCTTTCTCTTCCACCCAGAAACCGCCCGGCGGCGAATCGTCGACCGGATCCGGATGGGCCTTCGGGCCCCAACTGTTCGTGATGTGGTAGTACCGCCGGCCGGGGACGCTGCCGTCGTAGCCGTCGACGCACATCTGATGCATCCAGCTGCCGCGACGCACCGCGACGATCCGCCCATCCCGGACTCGCATCGCGCTGTTCGACGTCCCCCAGTTGCTGGCGATCGTCACGCCGTGATCGTTGCAGACCGCGTTGCGGACGTCGTCCGACGACTGCAGCCGGGAGACTGTCTTGACCTTGTACTGGGCGGCGATCGCCTTGAACTGCTCGGGGGGACCGCGGCGGCCCCATTCGCGAGCGAGGTCGCCGCGGTAGTCGGGCAGGCCGGGCGTATCGAGCGGCAGGACGCCGTATTCCCGCGCCGCCTGAGCGATCGCCGCTCCGCTGCAGCCGTCTCCCCGGCCGAACTGTCCCTGAGCCACCCAGACGCGACCGGCCCCATACAGCCACATCGACGAAACTTCGCGGAACTCGGCGGGAGGTCCGCGAATGCCGCCGCCCGACTGCATCCGTTCGATCGCGTGTTTCGCGCCCCAGCTCGTACAGTCGCCGATCTCCTGGGGGACGTTCGGCGGGAGCTCACCGCCGATCAATGCCGCCTGCGTCTCCCACTGACAGACGCGGGCGTTGGCGTTGTCCTGCCAGACCGGTTCGCCGCTGTCGGGGTGAATGAGCTGAAACGCCGGTTGCGCGGCCGCCCAGGCCGCGGTGACCTGCAGCGACTCCACCCCTGACCAGCCTTCCGGCCCATTGACGTCGGGCGGTGCGTCCTCGATCGGCAATCCCTCGATCACCGGCGGAGCAGCTTCGGGAGCCGGCTGGCCCCCGATCCGAATCGTGATCGTCACCCCGCCCGCAATCAGCAGGGCGGCCAGGATCAGCAGAAACCGTTTCATCCGGCGGGCTCCGTCCACGCTCTGAACAACCACGATCGACGCTCAACGCTCAACGAGCGGCTTCGAGGCCGCTCTGCAGCTCATCCACCAGGCCGCGGCAGTCGTCCACCGTCTTCAGCTGGCCCGCCTTGAACAGTTCCTCGACCTTGTCCGCCAGGGCGTTTCTGGCCGCGTCCCAGGCGGGCGAGACGCAACTGGCCAGCACGCCCCCCACGCCGACGACAATCGCCTGCGGGGACTTCAGCGTCCCGGCAGCAATCTGAGCCTTCACCGTCACGCAACCGTCGATCAGGCACTGCAGCTCTTTCGCCTTCGCCGCCGACTGCACCGCCCGGGCCGCGTCGCGCGTGGCCTTCAGGACGCCGAACTTCCCATCCGGCAGGACCGGCTCCGGGACCGGCGTCGGCGCTGGTCCAGGAGTCGGCTGCGGAGCAGGGGTCGGGGCAGGCTGCGGGGCGGGATCGGGAGGCGTCGGTCCGGGGACCGGATCCGGGTCGGGATCGGCGATCGCCACAATCCACTCGGCGACGTCGCTGTCGTCCTGTTCGTCCCAGACCGTCAGCGTCAGCTTGTAGACTCCCTTGAACGAGGCGACTTCCGCCGCCTGCTCGGCCTTCAGCAGCCGGACCTGCTCGTACCGGTCGTTCTTGGGATCGATCTCCAGCCGGAAACCTTTCATCCCCGTCGAGCTGCCGAAGTCATACCGCAAGAATTCTCCGGGCACTGCGGTCCGAGGTCCCTTGATGACGGCCTTCGGACTGGCGCAGTGCCCGGAAATCGGCAGACACAGAAACGCGAACAGCAGCAGCGAACGGAGCAGAGTGCCCCCGCCAGGCCGCAGGGCGTTCGGATCGAAGGGGATGGTGTCGGGCGCCGCCGGCTGCGGAAGGTCTTTCGCGGCCGCCAGGAGCTGTTCGAGGAACTTTTCCGCCGCGGGCCCGCGGGCTTCCAGCTCTTTCAGCAGCGGCTGCAGTTTGGGGAGCAGGGCCAGGACGCCGGCCGCGACCGGGCTCGAACTGGCGATGCCGGCCCGCAGGGCGGCGATCGCCAGGGCGATCAGCACCGACTGCAGATCAAACGTGCCGGACTGACCCAGGAGCGGAGCGAGCAGCGGCCAGAGAGCGGCCAGGGCGGAGAGCAGATAGGTCTTTTTGCCCTGGAGCACTCCACAGGGCGGCGAGCTGTTGCATCGGTCGGACTCCTCGGGGATCGGACGTCGCGAAAGGGTTTTCGAGACGTTCCCCGAAGTGGGTCCGAGTTCGAGGCAGTTCCGGGAACTTCTGGGGTTCCCGTGCGGCTGGCCGGTCTCGATAATTCGTGGTCGCCGGTACCGCTCGCACCTCTCACGGGAACCACCAGAAGAGCCCCGAGGATCATCCTTGATCCGATGGGCCATCCCTGACCTCCGGGGCCGTCTTCAGCACGCGGCCAATTCGGTCAGGAACAATTCCCACGGGCAAGAGCAACATGGCAAAATCAGGACGACCACGGATCGGATCGCAATCCGAAGGCATTCGCCAGAAGCGGCTCGGCGTGAACATCGACGCCGCCGACTGGCAATTGCTGGATCGACACGCGGCGCAGACCCGCAGGACGCTGGCCGACGTCTGTCGTCAGCACCTGGAGCCGCTGCTGAAGCGGCTGAGACAGTCCGCCGGCTAACCCGGCGCCCATGAAACGCGAACGCCCGCCGGTCTGTGAAACCCGGCGGGCGTTCGTTCTTGCGCTCAACGGTAACAGAGAGTTACCGTTCGTCGCTGTCGTCCGGGGACGACGGCAGAGCGTCGAGGCGCCGCTGACGTTCAATCTCGGCCGCGGTCGCAACCTTCCAGCCGATCCCCAGCCTGTCCGCCGGGCCGATGGTCCCGACGTGTTCAAAGTGACCGTTTCGCAGGACAACGTAGAACGTGCCCCAGCGATTCGTCTCGACGTCGGCAATCTGACCGAGACTGGTGGAAAACCCGTCGTTGGCAATCACGACGGTTCCGATCGCCAGCAGCTTCTCATTGGAAGATGACATTGTGGGCTCCTCTGGCCGGGCGAGATGATCGGGGGGCCGTTTCCGGCCCCCCCGTCGATCGCTGCCGGCTATTCGGCGTCTTCGGTGACCAGTTCGATGATCTCCCCTTCGACGTCGTCCCAGTCGTCGTCCCCCTTCCATTCGCTCTTCGCGTCGTCGAGCCACTTCCGGATCTGGGCGGCGAGTTCGAACTTCACGGCGGCCTGCTGCTGGCGGATCTGAATCTGCTCGACGGTCATTTCAAGGCTCCTGGCGGGGGTGAGTTGTTGTCGTCAACGCGGACAACTCTATCCCCGTCCCGGACCGCCTCAAGGGCGGGAAATGCCGTTTTCCAGCTGGAAACGCGCCGATTCCGGCTAACCTCAAGCCGAGCAATCGCCCGCGACTTTCCGTTTTTTTCCTGGGAACGATCGGCCGTCGTTCACGTTCGCGTCGCAGCCTCTTCCCTCAACGGTAACGAGAAGTTACCGTTGAACCGACCCCGCCTGTGCGCTGATCGTCCATCAGCGCGCAGTCTCGGATGCTGTCGCGGCAAGTTCTCGGGCCCGTTTTTTCGAGATTCTGCCAAACTCCACAATCGACGAGGCTCTCACGGACAGCGCAGGAACTCTCGTCGTTTTCATCACTTTGCCCCCATCGGGCTCGGGAACAGCTTCCCGGCAGTGACAGTCCTCCAGCTCGACGGTTTCGGAGTCGGAACGAACGAACGTGCCCACAATCCGACGACGAGAGTCATCGTAAAGGAGGACAGGGGAACCCTGCGGAGTCGCCTTAATCTCCATTCGAGCAAGAGCTTTCTGCTCGTCCTCGGAAATGATGCGAACCAACTTCTTTCCGTCGTAAACGGGGCGAGTGTCGGTATCATCGATATTGAAATCGAAGTCCGGAAACTCCGGCTTTGCGGCGACCGCAGTTTCAACATCCCCCGAGCCGCTGACCAACGACCCAACGGTCGCACAGCCACCGACGGCGCAGATTCCAACGAACAACCAAGCAGAGTGAAGGTGAAACATTCCATGCCCTCAGGGAGCAACGGCTGGACTCTCGCCGCGACTTGTAGCACGTGGACAAATGCCGGGGAATAGGAGTCGTCACCGCTGGCTGCGCGCTGATCGGCTATCAGCGCGCACCGGAGACGGATTTCCGGGAGCTGCGGCGGGCGGACCTGGGCGGCAGGTCGTCGCCGCGCGCTGATAGGAAGTTAGCGCGCGGACTGGGCTCCCTCGCCGGACTTTGCTGGGATCGACGGTTGTTAGAAGTTACCGTTGGCCAGCGATGGAAGCTCCTCAATTGATCAGAAGACTGCTTATGGCCGCGTAACCGCAATTCCCCGACGGTCCCGCGCGGTAACGACCCGCAGCGATGGAATCGCCTGCTGAATCTGGTTGATCCCTGCGGCAGTAACTTGAGTTTCTTGCGTGGCCAGCCGCCGAAGGTCTTGAAGTTCGTGCAACTCACGGAGCCCGGCATCGGTGACTCCGGTTCCGCTCAACAGGAGATCCTTCAGCCTTGTCAGTCCACCCAGCTCTTTCAGACCTTTGTCGGTGATCTGTGTGCGACTGAGATTCAACATTGTCAGTTCTTTCAAAACGCCCAGCTCCTTCAGCCCGCTGTCCGTAATGTTGTTGCCGCTGACGTCGAGCATTGCGAGATTTGGCAGTTTGTTCAGAGCCTTCAATCCCTGATCCGTAACGTGCGTCCGAGAGAGGTTCAGAACGTTGAGGCTCCGTATCTCTGCCAGATTCTTGAACGCGGCATCGGTAATTGCGGTTTCTTTCAGGCTGAGGACTCGCAAGCTGCCAAGTCTTGACAGCTCTTGGATTCCAACGTCCGTAACGGCGGTCTGTTGTAGATCGAGTACCTGAAGCTGCTGGAATTCGGCCAGCACCTTGAGACCGTCGTCGGTAATTCCCGTCGCTGCAATCTCGATCCTGCCGACGTTTTTCAAAGCCTTCAACAGCGGCAAGTCTTTGTCACCGAACTCTACTTGTTCGCCATGTAGCCAGACGCTCGCCATCGGCGGAGATGATGCGGCGTCGACGCTGACCTCGGCGCCCATGCGTATGAGCTTTTCAATCGCTACGGTTTCGCCAGATGGTTCACGGGCAGTGACGATTCCAGCGGACGGCAATGCTACGGCCAACAGCAACAGAAGTTGAAGACGCATCATCGGTATCTCCCGCCGAACAGAAATGGAGCGGCGGACGTCTATCGCTGATCTCGCTATCCCGTCAAGCGGAGAATTCGGCCTGGCAAACAGCCACGGCTGTTTCACGGTTGCCGCGAAGCATCGTTTCACGCCCGACGCCTCGAACGGTAACTATTCGTTACCGTTCGCAGACTCTGGCCACTTCCAATCTCCCATACGACCTACGAAGTCGTGAAACGGGCTTCCTTCGTATCCGTCTTGAAACGGGGCAACGCCGAATCGCTCAAGGACCTTGAGCGATTCGAATATGCCGACCTCAACTTGGTGGCTGAGCATTTCGGCGACGACTTCGCGGTCCACGGGCGTCATTCGCGACAGGAGCTCGTTGATTGCGTGCTGTTCCGGGATGAAATCTGGAGTCGCATTCCGGTTCCAGATGCCCGCGCGAACCCGTTGCGGACCAATCTGACCTTGTCCATCTCGGCAGACCTCGACCAATGCGTCAATGATCTCTCGATAAAGTCTTGGCTTGCGTGTTTCCACCAGCTTGTCTCCGGAGCGACTTCGGCTTGCCCTCTAAACCCCTCGACACACGCCGTTGAGGGTATGCGGATTTCGCCACTTGTCAACGCGGTCCGACGCAGCGAGTTACGACGAATCACCCGCTGGCGGACTCGCCTGAAGGCCCCCGGCACGACATGCCACGCGTCTCAACGGTAACGACTGGTTAGCGCTCAGTGGACCGGCGAGTCCACAGGTACCGCGATCATCCCCAAGACTTGGTTCATTGCTTTGCTAGGCCACCCGCGGCCAACCCGGAGTCCCGGTCTGGCTGGCTCACGACTCGCGGTAGCACGGATCGAGCATCGGCTCGGCGAGGACCGTCAGATTTCGTCCTTCCGGTTCGATGCCAAGTGCAGCGGCTGCTGCTGCCGAGTCCGGCGGATCGGAATACAACACCGCGTACTTGTACGGCACGCGCAGCACGACGAGGATTCGCTGCCCGGTGCCGAGTTCCCAGGCCCAGTTGTCTTCATCTCCCCCAAACGTTCGTGTTGAGTCTGTCTCCACGTAGTCCGGAGCACCCAAACTCGCTCGAAGGTCTGCACGTGTCGCCTCGAACGTGGCGACCATGTAGGGCTTGAGACGAAACGGGGGAACCAGATGCTGAGCGTCCGCGGGAGAGTGCATAAACATCGTCCATTCGACTCTCTTCAAGCTCAGCCGATCGTAAACGCTGATTATCAATCACCATCACCGCACCGGCGGCAGAACCAGCGGCAGCCGGTGCCGGATTGCTCGATCCAACATCATATCAAGCGCGAGGCTCTTCCAGTCGCCACGGGGCAAAGCTCGTTTCGTCCAGACAGTTCTCCAGCGACAATGCACGCGCTGCTGCAGCAGATACTGCCACAGCAAAACCGTCCACCTCGTCCGGGGAGACAACACCGCTGGCGTGAAGGACTGAGACTTCGAGTGATTCTGCTTTAAGGCGCCGACGAGCGTACGCGGCCCCGGAAATGCACGCGGCTTCGACGGCAGCTAACTCAACGACCTCGCCATCACGATTCTGAAGGAGGGGCGGTCGAACAAACTCGCAGTGAAACCGCAATCCTTCGCCCATCCTGGCCCGCACTTCAACGGAGACGCGGGCGCTGTTGCAGGATTCCATACGGTAGCCTCGCTCGTCGGCACGCCCGCTCCGCTTCTCGGCAGCCACCTGTCTCGACTTGTTCCACGCCTGGCCGCAAGCCGTTGTTCCACGCCCGCCCCGACGGTAACAAGCAATCACCGTCCGCGGCTACGGGAAATTCCCGGGGAGCGTGAACCCCGGCAGCCCCGGCAGCTTCGCAGCGGTAACTGCTGAGCTGCCATTGGCCGCTGATGCGACTTAGGGGCGGCCCCGCTTGTGCCGTGGAACCCAGGCACCAGGAGTCGCGTCTGGCTAACCTCGCAAGTATTTCGCAGAATGACCGATTGCTCATCCGCCGCATAGGATATGCCTTCGGCGGCTCGCGGAGAATGAACATGATGCAGTCCGACACTGACGATGTGCCTGAAATTGATCACGTCCAGCGAGGTTACGCTCTCGTGGCGGAGGGCGACCTCGACGGAGCATTAAGAGAATTCGCGGAGGCCACCGTTCTCACTGACCTGGCCATGAACGGCTCGATTGCGGAGTTGCAAACCGCATTGAAAGACAAGTCTCGCTTCACGTCGCAGCAACTCGTCGACGCATTGACGCGGGCTGCGGTGCGCGGATCCCTGCCGCGAGTCGAGGCTCTGCTACAGGCCGGGGCGGAACCCAACCGCATGGATACCAATCACTCGGTGCCATTGATTTGCGCTATCGAAAGTGGCGATCCGGAAGTCGTTGTGATGATCGTGCGGATGGGGGCGGACCTCAACCGTCCCGACGGTGTCGGCAACCTCCCTCTTATGTGGGCAATTTCCTCTGAAGTTGATTCAGCGAGCCAGTGCCGCGAGCCGGTACGATGTGACGTATCTAAGAAGCTCATCGAATTGGGGGCAGATCCGTCACTTCGGGACGTCGAAGGGCGAGACGCCGTGCAGTTGGCACGAGAGTTGAACCATTCTCCGTTTCTTGCCGTGATGAGGAACCGCTTGGCGTAGGATCAGCCACCCTGGAGGTCGCGTTCCACGCCTCGCCGCAACTCCATATTCCACGTCACCGCGAACGGTAACTGCTGATTACCGTCGGTCAGCGAGTCTGCTACCATCTGCGGAACGCAACTTAAACCGGATGAAACCCGATGGCCGTTATTCGTCGCGATCTGATCTTCCTCAGCGGCCTCAAGAGATTGTTGGTCTCAGGGTTGGCAGCTTTTGCAACGGTCAGCCTGCTGCTCACGGACTCCGCTGCCGCGGATGGCGGCGCTCCACCTCTGGCCGTTGCGCCGTTCGATGCCAAGCAGGCGAAGGCGCATCAGCAAGCGTGGGCGAAATATCTGAAGACCGAAATCGAGGTGACGAACTCGATCGGGATCAAGTTGATGCTGATCCCGCCGGGAGAGTTCCTGATGGGGTCGTCGGCGGATGACATCGCGGCGGTGCTGAAAATTGATTCCGCGGCGAAAGCCGAGTATTTCACCGACGAGCATCCGCGACACAACGTGCGGCTGACGAAGCCGTATCGGCTGGGGGCGACGGAGGTGACGGTGGGCCAGTTCCGCCGGTTCGTGACAGCAACGGGGTATCAGACAGACGCTGAACGGGATGGTAAGGGGGGCTGGGGCTGGGGCCGGAGCGAGCAGGCGGGGAACTTCGTGGGCCGCAAGCCGGAGTACACGTGGAAGAACCCGGACTTTGCGCAGACGGATGCACATCCGGTGGTGAATGTGTCCTGGAATGACGCGGAGGCGTTCGTGAAGTGGCTGAGCGGGCAGGAAGGTGACAAGTACCGTCTGCCGACAGAGGCGGAATGGGAATATGCGTGCCGGGCGGGGACGACGAGCCTGTGGTGGCACGGGAACGATGCGGAAGGTCTGGCGTTGAGCGGAAACGTGGCGGACCGGGATGCATGGGAGCGGTGGGGCAAGAACTACGCCGAATACTACTACATTATGGGGCGAGACGGTGACGCGTTAACAGGCACGGTGGGTCGGACGAGCCGGACGAACCCGTTCGGACTGTCGGACCTACACGGGAACGTGTCGGAGTGGTGCGAAGACTGGTACGACGGGGAGTTCTATGGCCAGACCGCCGGCACCGCCGTCGATCCATTTCACGCAAACCCTGCAGAATACCGCGTGCTCCGCGGCGGGGCGTGGAACATTGACGTGTGGGTCTCTCGCTCGGCGGAGCGCGACTGGAGCTTGCCGGTTAACCGAGACGTCAGCCTCGGGTTTCGTGTTTCGAGGACCGAGTAGAATCGTGCTCGTCCCGCTGACAGCCGCAACGATCGCAAGCCCGTTCGACACCTTGACAGATGAAGCGTGTTCCACGTCGCCGCGAACGGTAACTGGTCATCACCGCGACGACGGTCCCGGCAGCCCCAACAGCGTCGTCGACTGCCCCAGGTACCGCTGCTCCAACTGCGGCCGCAGCAGATCCCCGACCGTCCCGTTCGTCGTCGGATCCACCACGTACGCCAGGAACTCGTCCTCGAACTGGGCGATTCCGGCAGCGACGGCTTCCAGTTTCGCCTTGATCGCCAGCAGCAGTGCCCGCCAGCGCTGACGGCAGGCCTGTTCCCAGGCCTTCAGGGCGGCATCCGCTGAGCGCCGAGTCTTCCGGCGTTCCGTCTGGTGGAACTCCTTGTCGGCTTCGCTTGGGAGCGGCAGCGTGAAGCGGACCATCCGGTCCCGGCAGACGAACTGGACCACCGCCAGGCCGGGCTTCGAGCCGTACAGGAACTCCGAGGCGCCGTACCGCTTCAGCACGGCTTCGATCTCCGCCTTGCTCCGGTCGACCGGGACCGACGTCGTTTCTGCGAACCTGGCCATTTCACGCTTTCCGTAAGTCGTTGTTTCACGTCATCCCCAACGGTAACCAGTGATCACCGTTGGGGACGATCGCCTCCGCTCGTTCGATCTCAGGCGGCCGCCGGCAGTTCTTCCGCCGGCGGATCCTCACTGGCCGGCGATGCCTCGCCAGGCGTCGTCTCGGCCGCCGGACCGTCCGCGGCGGCGTCCGCGGCCGCCGGGATCTCGGCGGGCGGTACCAGCGGTTCGTCGTCGACGGTCGACAGGTCCAGAACGAATTTTCGGCCGGGCGTGAAGACGTGTTCCGCTCGCGAGTCGGTGGCGTAGATTTCCATCCGTCCGCCGAACAGCAGCGGCTCGTCGGCCGGCGTCTCGCCGCTCGGTACGAGCGTCACGCGATACCCGACCACCTGGGCCGTACTGTTCCGCACCGCGTTGGCCGCGGCGACTTGCATCTGTTGCTTCATGGTCAGCTCCTCAAACACCTCAGAACCTGCGAATCGGCACAGCGCCGACCCGCTCGAAAGACTTCAGCTCGGCGAGTCATCGAAGTCGTCGTCCGCGAAGTCGAACACCGGGGCTGCGCCTCGCTCCGGCGGATCCGCGGGCCCGGCGATTCGGTTGACTGCGTGCATCGCCTGGCGGACTTCGGCCGGCAGCTCGTAGACGCTCACCGGCCGCTGGTCGTATTGAGCGGCCAGGACGCGGGCGACGTCCTCCTCGATCGGAGTCATGCTGTAGATCGCCGACGCCCCGAACAGCTTCGTGAACGGCTTCGACCTCGCAGTCTCGGGGACGTCCACGCGTACGAAGTTCGCCCCGCCGATCTGCTGCTCGGTGACCAGGCCGGAATACTTCTGATGGCCGAAGATCTCGACCAGGCACCACTGCTCAAACGTCTTCGCGGTTTCCATCGTTCTTCGCTCCTTGCTCGGAATCTCCGTCCGTCGGACGGAACGCCCGTTCGACGCAATCTTCCCGCGGCGTGATCCCTCGCCTCTTCGCCAGCCGCAGGATCTCGACGCAGCGCTCCTGGTTGACCTCCGGGCCGCCTTCGATCAGGCCGTACTGCCGGGCGGCGTCGACCAGCAGCATCACCTGCGCCCCGTCGGCTGCCTCCTGCCATTCCGCCGGCGTCCGTGGGTTGCGGGGTTTCGTGTTTGTCGTCATCCCCGCCTCACTTCCACGGTCACTTCGACCGACATGGAAAACGCTCTCGACTTGATCGCCGCGACGCAGAGCTGGTGCAGCGACTCGATTTGCTGTTCGGTCAGCTCGGTTGTTGCTTCGGCGCCCGTCGCGTCGGTCCAGGTCAAACGGACTTTCTTCCGGCCGGCTTTCTCGATCGCCACCTTCATCGTTTGGCCTTCGCTTTCTTCGCGGGTTTGTCGTCGCCGATGACTTTCGGGACGGCGAGTTCGTACGGGATCCAGCCGGGCGCCCAGGCGTCGATCAGGGCCAGCCTCAGCTTCGGCAACGGGGTCTTCGCGTCGACGTCGCAGGCCGCGGCGAAGATCCTCAGCCAGGCCTCGGGACACTCCGTCAGGAAGCCCTCATCCGGGCGGAACTGAGCCAGATCGACGCCCGCGAGCCGCGCGACCGCCAGAGTCATTTCCAGGTCGTAGAATCGATGGCAGTTGCGGGGCTCGCGCAGATCGTTGAGCAGGTCGTCGACGAACAGCGTCTCCAGATCCGCCCAGGGCATGCTCAGGAGGCGCAGGAAGCACTCGTCCGCGGTCTTGGCTTTCGGCTGCAGTTTGTCGCGAAAGCCCCAGCCTGGGTCGTCGCCGAGCGTCAGGAACGCCACCCGGCGCAGAACCTCCCGATCCGCCTTCGACGCCTTGCCCGCGAACCGCTGCGAGAGCTGACGGATGATCCAGTCGGTCCAGACGGACTTGAGCTTGTAGGCGTCCAGCCCGGTTTTGACGGGGGCCTGGCTGCGCTTCGCCGCTGCGTTCGACTTCTGCTTCTGTCTGGCGGCCGCCGCCTTGCGGAGCATCTGTTTCGCGAGCGAAATGTTCCAGCAGCGATTCGCCTCGCCGCTCCAGACCGGAACCTTCTCGACGTCCAGCTCGGTCCACTTCTCCGGCAGGCAGGGAGACGGCACCGATTCCGTCAGCGACTGGATCCGCCGTGTGATCGCCTCTTTCGCGTCTCCCTCGGTCCAGGGCTTCCGGTCTTCCGCACGACTCAGGGTCTGCCTCTGGAGCAGATCCTCGGCCAGCGCCTCCAGCAGCTTCGGCCGGTGCGTCCAGGTCGCCAGCATCCGGCCGACCGACTTCGTGATTTCGCCCGAAATCACGCGCTGCCGCCAGGCTTCGGGGAGCGTCAGCAGGCGGGTCAGGTTGCTGATCTCCGCCTGGCTGATTCCGATGTCCCGTGCGAGCTGCCGCTGCGACTTGCCCGCGGCCGCGTACTGGTCGACCATCCCCTGCAGGCTCTCGGCCTGTTCGATCGCCGACAGATCCTCTCGTTTCGCGTTCGCGACGAACACCAGCCGGCGGGCCGTCTCGTCGTCGCATTCGACGATCCGTCCCTCGATGTGAGTCCAGCCAATGCGACGGGCTTCCAGGACGCGCGTGTGGCCCGAAATGATCTCGTGGCGACCGTCCAGGCCGACAGTCCGCACGAGGATCGCTTCGGTGTTGCGCCGCTCGATCCGCAGCGATTCCGCCAGCCAGGGGGCGGGCTTCTCGCGCCGCGTCTGGTACGGACTGCGATCCAGCGCGTCGAGCGGCAATCGAACGATTTCTCCGGAGAACTCCGCGATCGCCGGCGGCGGCCCGAGGGGTTCCTCGCCGATATCGGATGCGACGACGGGCGCCGGCGCGTCGCTCGGCTGCGGTTTGAGTTTCCCGACGGCGTTGGCGGGACGTTTGGCTTTTGGTTTCGGCTGGGTGGCGACCATCGCTTCGGGCTCCTCGCAGAAGATGCGTTGCAGAAACAGGTTCACTTCGTCGGCGACGGCGGTGTCGGCCGCGCCGAACTCCGCCGCGGTTTCCCAGTCGTAGCGACGCTGGCAGAGGGGCCCCAGCTCCTCTTC
Organism: uncultured Planctomycetaceae bacterium; assembly: GCA_942493135.1. Lineage (GTDB taxonomy): Bacteria > Planctomycetota > Planctomycetia > Planctomycetales > Planctomycetaceae > Planctellipticum. The sequence continues at coordinate 4,859,366 of OW818684.1, forward strand.
CGCCGCATCGAAGACGCATTGCCAGAACTCACGATCCGGTCCCTCCTCGGTCAGCAGCTCCAGTTGCCGCAGGTTGTCGATCTGCGGCGGCCAGCAGACGTCGGCACGTCCGGCCAGCACCGACTGCCAGTGACGCAGCACCGCGAAGCCGGCGGCCGCACCGCCGGCAGTACCGGACGACGGGGACGCCGGGCAGACAGGCGAGCTGGCCATCGACGGGCTTGTGCTGAGCATGTTTCCCGGTCATTCGAAGAGAGCTTTCTGGCGGGTCGCTTTGACGGTCGCGATCGGCGGCGGGGCCGGAGGCGCGACGCTCGTCAGAAACTGCCGTTCGACGACATACAGCCGGCCGCAGTGAATGATGATCACCGGCTTTTTCTGCGAGTCGTCGCCGGCGCGGGCCGCATACTGCTTCAGCGTGATGAACGTGCTGTCGATCTCGACCTGGCGGAACCGGCCGCGATCAAACTTCGTATGAAACAGCTCCACCGGATCGTTCTGCCGGAGGATCGCTCCGGTCGAGAACTTCACGCTGCACGCCATCCACAGACCGTCGCTCATGGCACGGCCTTCCACACGGGCCGACGCTGGTCAGCCTGACCAGCGCCGGCGGGGAAGTGAGACGACCGCTCGGCGGTCGTCAGTCCTGATTTGCTCTCTCACGGCTGCGCCGCCGGGATTCCCAGTCGCGCAACTTGTCGGTCTCGGTCTGCCGGTCGATCGCTGTCTCGCCGACGCCGACGGCCGCCAGGCGGCTGAAGCCGTCGACCTCGGCAATCATCTCGGCCGCTGCGTCTTCGTGGTCCGGCCGGCAGAGCCAGCGGGCGACCGCGACGTTCTCGCGGAAGATCGCCTTCGGCGTCTTCGCGCTCTGTCGATCGTGCACCGCCTGGGCGAAGACCTGCAGACGATTGTGCTCGGTGTCCGGAAAGCAGCCTTCGGCGACCGCGATGCGGTACAGCTCCTCGACGTCCCGCGGCCGGCTGAGATCCCGCACCGCCAGGGCCGTCCGCCAGCGGGGCCAGAAGCCCCGTCCCTGCGGGCCCGCCGGTTGACCCCCTGCAGGGGGTGAATTGACCCCCTCCAGCGCTGTGCGCGCTGGAGTTTCCAGGTCCGGAGATGACCCGGGTTTTTGTTTTTGTGATCCAGAAGAATAAAAACCCGGGTCTTTCAGAGAGGGGGTCAAATTGACCCCCATTTGACCCCCTTGACCCCGGTCAATTGACCCCCTGTTTGACCCCCTGGAGGGGGTCAAGTTGACCCCCTCGCAGCGCCGGGTTGACCCCCTTGCCGAGGGGCGTGAGGTCGCTCCGTCCCGGCCGGACGCCGGAGTGCCTGCGTCCTGCTTGCATCCCCCCACGGTGGTTTCCCCGACTGGCCGGCTGTGATCAACGATGACCGGCCATCGGAGGAGGTAGGTGTGGGAGCGATGTTGCGAAGGCGTCACGACCAGGAACGGAGTCCCCCCGGCAAGATCGATGCAGGTCCGTACGGTGTTTCGACTGCGGTTCAGTTTCCAGATCAGCACCTCCAGGGGGACCGAGAGCTGCATGGAACCGTCCGCCTGCGGGACTCCCGACCCCGACGAGGCCAGCTCGTCGAGCGCCAGGAGCAGCGACTTGACCCGCTCATCCGCGGGGAGTCGCTCGATAAAACCTCTCCGCGCAGCCCGCTGCCGCTCGGAGTGTTCGAACAGGGCGAGAAAATCCTGTTGTCGCATCGAAGGCCCTCCAGCTCTGCAGGGCCGATTAACTGGCGGTCGCCGGTTTCAACTCCGATCGGTCGATGCCGATCTCCTTCGGGGCCTCGGTGGCGATCCGCACCTTGCTGCCGCGGATCCGGGTCACGGTGACGGTCACCAGCCGCGTTTCGGTACTTGGGGGAATCGTCAGTTCGATCGATTCGTTTTCTTGGCGGGTCAGCACCAGCATCGTGTGAAATCCTTTCACCAGGGGGGAAGAAAAACCGATACGGATCGGCGAAGTCAGCGGACAGTGCGATCGGAACGGCTCGACGAACCGGACCAGAGACGGAGCGCCAGGCCGATGGCCATCGCGGCCAGGCTGCAGATCAGCCAGTCGACGATGCGGGACAGAGCGGCCTGCATGCCTGCGTCCTCCTCCGTGAATCACGAAACCGAGCGTTCTCTGCGGTGAGCGGTCCTAGTTATTCCGGTAGGCGTTGCGGCGTTCGACGACGTGCCCGAGTTCGAGCCAGGCGAAGCGGTGGGCAATGCACGAGCGAATCCGCCGCCGCAGAACCGGGCAGGGCACAGACCCCGTGACTTGCTGAATCACCAGGATCTGCAGCGGCGTCGCCCGGCCGTGGATCTCGTCGACGATGGCGTTGATCGCAGTCAGATCGGCCGGCTGTCCCGGACCGTGACAGGCGCCCGCGGTCGCGACGGCGGCCTGCAGGTGATGAACCCACTTCGCCGCCTGATCGGTCAGAGCGCGAACGTTCGGATCGGTGTGGAGATCGACGGGGATCATGCGGGGTCTCCCGTCACGAGCGTCTCGGTGTCCGGATGGAAACCGATATCGATCTGCTGCTGAATCGCGGGGGGCATCCCGCGACGGATTCCGTCGACGACCTCCAGCCCGACTTCCGCGAGCGAATCGGTCAGCGCCGGATGGCGCATCGCGAGCTGCAGCAGCGCCACCAGGGCGAACGCATTCGCCGGGTCCATCGAAAACTCGACCGGCGGCAAGCCGTCGAGCAGTGATTTGATCTGCTGTTGATCCATGATTCGGCCCTCTGGAAATCGATCACTTCCGCCCCGCCATCCGCCGGACTTTCCGGGCATGGCGCTGGCTGTTCGTCACGTCGCCGATCAGCGTTCGCAACGCGATCGACGGCCGAAGCTTCAGAACCGCGGCCCGCATGAGCCGCCGCATGTCTTGAGTGGCTGAGAGTGCTTTCACGGGGTTCCTTCACTCGAAGAGCGAGAACAGAAACGGGATTGCGTCCTCGTGGGCCGCGGCGGCGGCGACGACGTCGCGGTAAGTCGACTGGCCCGCAGAGGGATTGTCCGGAAAGTGAGCGCGATACCAGGCCTCGTCGTCCCATTCGTCCCGGTTGAAGGTCCGGGGTTGATCCATTTCCGTGGCGGTCAGTCCGCGAATCGTTCCCCCGTTGAGTTCCTGCCGCGTGCCCCCGAAGAGCATCGCGCAGAAGTCCTTGGCTTCGGACAGCGAACGGGCCGCGATGAGCATTCCGTTGTGGCGAAACAGCGTGAGCGGTGCGGGATCGGTCATGCCGTCAATCTCCCTGCGAAACGGCAGCAGTCGGCCGGGGCCGGACGCGTCGCGTGTGGGCCGACGCACGACGCATCCGGCACACCGACCGACTGTGTTGCGGTGGGACAAATCGCCTCGGCGGCAACACGCCGCCGGGCGCAGGTTGAGAAAAAAGACGGCCGGGGTACGCGTAGGCGACAAAGGCGCGGGCCGGCAGCCTGGCCACCCGCGTCACTCAATCGCCCTCCCGGCCGTCCCTGGGATGGTGCATCAAAACGGCTGCGCCGGACTCCGATCACGGCGCAGCCTGGCCGCGGCAACTTGCCGCGACCATCGAGATTCAACCGACCCAGTCGAGAAAGCACTGCGGCTGCGGCAGCGAGGCCATCGCCTGCAGGATGTCGTCGGTCGGATCGTAGTAGTTCGTGGCGTTGACTCCGTTGGCGTTGTGCCCGAGCACCCAGGGGCCGACGCCGTGACGATTCGTCTGATGCCGCGTGTTGCAGGTCTTTCGCAGATCCTCCATGACGCAATCGACGCCAGCCGCCGTGCAGAGCTTCTGCCAGTTCAGCCGCACCTGCGAGCCGTTCGATCGCGACCAGCCCTGCCAGATCCCCGGTCGGGAGGCGGCGAGAGACGCGGGCAGAATCTTGCGTAGAGCGGCGGCCGTCGTCGGATTCAACGGCAGCCGCTGGATCTTGCGGGTCTTTGTGGAATAGAACTGGATGGTGCCGACGCAGCCTGCCCGTTGCAGCGTCCAGTCGAGCTTGGCCCGCTCCCAGGCGAGCAGGTCGAACGTCCGCGGGCCGCAGTTGTAGCCGCAGATGATCGCCGCCCTCCAGAGATCGCCCATCAAACGCGTCTCGCCCCGCGTGCGCCATGTGGGGGCGTCTGCCGCGAGAAACAGGGCGGTGATTTCTTCCTCGGACAGAACGCGGGGAATTTTCCGCTGCCATTTCACGGCGGCCGGAAACCGAAAGTAGTCGCACAGGCCCAGTCCGTCCGGGTTGTGGGAATCGCGGGGCCAGCAGCGTGCGATCAGCGGCCGGATCGTCCGCAAGTGCTTGTTGACCGTCGCCACCGAACGGACTTCGCCTTTGCGGCGGGCGTGTTTGCCCTGCAGCAATTTTCGCTGGAAGTCGCGCAGCAGTTCGCGATTGATTCGATGGGTAGGAGCGTTGTCGGTCAGCGCCTCCCAGTGACTGAGGACATCGAGATACCCCTCGCGGGTTTTCTTCGCGGTGTCGTGCGGCAGATCGGGGGCGACCTGTTGTTCCCAGATCTCCCTGAGCGTCACCAGCGGTTTGGCCACCGGCGGCGGGGTTTCGTCCTGGAACAGTCTCAGGCGGGGAAACGAGCTCAAAGCAGAAGGATTCGTCATGTGCGAGCCTTTCGTGGCCGCCCCGCCAGTCCCGCGAGCGCAGGAGTCTGGCCCAGTCCGTTACGCCTCCGTGTAGGGCGATGTGTGATCCCGGATTGCAGAACCGCCATTCCGAACGGCGGCTGACTAATGACACAACGGCAATCTCGGAAACCCGCATGCGCGCAGCACCTTGCCAAACCGTCACAGACATGAAGGTTGGCCTTCGTCGGTGACGGTCATAAGCATCAGGACGGCTGAAGCGGGAGAGCGGCGGCCGCGCCACGGCGTGCTGGAAACACGCCGCGGCGCAGCATGTGTTCCAGACCCCGGGCAGGAGCAGGGAACGCCGCGCTCAAACTCAGCCACAGCCGGTCGAAAATCCGCCAACGGGCAGAAGCGGACCGGCCACGAAACAACACAACCCAAAGACGGTTGGCATTCACGTGGCCGCGGCGTGCTGAGGTGCAAGCGTGCGAGTCACCAGAATGCCCGATTAGCTTCTCACCCTTTCGACGGGGTGGCTCGGCGACCGAGCGAGCAGAATTAGAACGGTGGCAATGCTCACCGTCAAGGAAAAAAAGTCGGCTCGTTGGAGTTCGACCTTTAAACGGGCCATCGCGGCAGGCGGCTGTTCACCGATCACAATTGCGACAGAGCGGGGATGGTCGCTCCGTCGCTGGGATGGTGGGCCGGCGTTTTCGGCCTCGGAAAAACACCGGACTATCAATCCGGTGCTTTTACCAGCGTGTTCGCCAGGAGACGTTCGAAAACCCGGGGGCGGTAATCGGGCAGAGGCCGAAGCCTCAGGTTCAGAACGTCCCACAAGTCCCTGCAGCCTTACGCGTGCAGGCGTCATCCTGGTTTTCGCCGTAACGTCTTGAGACGCCGGGAGGATCGACGCGAAATCCCGGTCGTCAGCAACGACAGATGTCGCCGCTGACCGGTTTTCTCTGTCGGGAGAAAACCACCGCGAAACCGCGGTTCCTGAGGGCATGCCCAAGAACGCTGAACAAAAGCGAGGCCGGCGGGGCTCGAACCCGTAACCTCCGGATCGACAGTCCGGTGCTCTAACCAATTGAGCTACGGCCCCAACACACGGTGTGACCCGCATGCGGTGGGGTGATTCTACAGTTCGACAGACACCCGTCAAGCGACGGGGTTCAATCGCTTCCGCAAAAATGCCAGAAGTCGAATCTCCTGCTGGCAGAAGACGTTGTCGAACTCCTGTCGGCGATCGCTTGAGCCGCTTCAGGGCTTCGCATCGACATTTCTGGCGTTGGAACCGATCTGCCGGTAACCCCATTGCCAGTCTGAGGTTCCCAAACGGACTCTTCCCCGTCCTGAAAGCCCCTGTCTGATTGCACACCCGCTGTAGAGATTTTATGCGAATGCCTGTATTGCGAGCTTTTGTGCTTGATATGCAGGCACTTGCGGTGGGTGCCGCTCGCTAGGAAATCCGTCAATTCCTGCTAGAGTCTGAGGCAGTGGAAACTCCGTCGATGGCGGCACGCTGGTTGCACTCTCATCGGGCACTGGGTGACCACCAGGATTGGCCCCTTCACCGTTACAGCAGGAAAGTGAGAACATGAGCGGCAGCAGTGCGCGGCTGAATGCGATCTCGGCAGTGACGAACTACAAACCCCTTTCGGCCCCGTTGAGTTTTGCGGAAACTCCGGCTGGCGAAGTGTTTGGGACGAATGTCTTCAGCATCAAGGTGATGAAGGACCGACTGCCGAAGAGCCTCTTCAAGTCTGTGATGAAGACCATCGAAGCGGGTGAACCGCTCGACGGCGCCGTCGCCGACACGGTTGCGGCGGCCATGAAGGACTGGGCCATCGAGAAGGGGGCGACCCACTATGCCCACGTCTTCCATCCGCTTACCGGATTGACCGCGGAGAAGCACGACAGCTTCCTTTCGCCCGACGGCACCGGTGGCGCCGTCGCCGAATTCAGCGGTCTGCAGCTGATTCAGGGCGAGCCGGATGCGTCGAGCTTTCCTTCGGGCGGCATCCGCGCCACGTTCGAAGCCCGCGGATATACCGCCTGGGACGTGACGAGCCCGGCCTACATTCTCGAGAATCCGAACGGGACGACGCTCTGCATCCCGACGGCCTTCTTTTCCTGGACGGGCGAAGCTCTCGATAAGAAGACGCCGCTGCTGCGGTCGATGAAGGCTCTCAGCACGCAGGCCCAGCGGATCCTGAAGCTGTTCGGCCACAAAAACATCGCGATGGTGACGGCGACCGCCGGCCCCGAGCAGGAATACTTCCTGATCGACCGCAACTTCTACTTCGCCCGCCCGGACCTGATTGCCGCCGGTCGGACACTGTTCGGGGCGCCTTCACCCAAGGGGCAGGAATTCTCCGACCAGTACTTCGGTGCGATTCCCGACCGCGTTCTGGCCTGCATGCTCGAAACCGAACGCGAGCTGTACAAGCTCGGCGTGCCGGTCAAGACCCGCCACAACGAAGTGGCTCCCAGCCAGTACGAAATCGCGCCGATCTACGAGAACGCAAACGTCGCGGCCGATCATCAGCAGATCGTCATGCTGACCCTCAAGCGGGTGGCCGAAAAGTACGGCATGACCTGCATTCTGCACGAGAAGCCCTTCGCCGGCGTCAACGGTTCGGGCAAGCACCTGAACTGGTCGCTCGGCAGCTCGACGCAGGGTAATCTGCTGGAACCGGGCAAGACGCCTCACGAGAACATGCAGTTCCTCGTGTTCTGCGCCGCCGTGATTCGCGCCGTTCACAAGCATGGCGCGTTGCTGCGGGCGGTCGTGGCTCACGCCGGCAACGACCACCGTCTCGGCGCCAATGAGGCTCCGCCGGCGATTATCTCGATCTTCCTCGGCGACCAGCTCACCGACGTGTTCGAGCAGATCAAGCAGTCCGGCTCGGCGACCAGCAGCAAGCAGCCGGGGCTGATGACGGTCGGCGTCGATACGCTGCCGCCGCTCCCCAAGGATGCTGGCGACCGCAACCGGACGAGTCCGTTCGCCTTCACCGGAAACCGGTTCGAGTTCCGCGCCGTCGGTTCGGCACAGTCCCTGTCCGGTCCGCTGGTGGCCCTTAACACCATTATGACGGAGTCGCTGGACTCGATCGCGACCGAACTGGAGAAGGCGACCGGCGGCGATCCGGCGAAGTTGGCGCCGGCGGTTCAGGCGGTGCTCAGGTCCATCATCAACGAGCACGGCTCGGTCGTGTTCAACGGGGACGGCTACTCGGAAGAGTGGCAGCAGGAAGCCAAGAAACGCGGTCTGCCCAATCACAAGCAAACCATCGACGCACTGCCGGCCATCACCGACCCGGCTGTTGTCGCGATGTTCGAGAAATACAAGGTCCTGTCGAAGCGGGAACTCGAAAGCCGCCAGGAGATCTACTTCGAACAGTACGTCCTGACGATCAATGTCGAGGCGAACATCGCCCACGAAGTGGCTAAGACCACGATCTATCCGGCGGCGATCCGTTACCAGGCGGAACTGGCCGGGACAGCCGCAAACTGCAAAGCGGCAGGCGTGGAATTCGACGCGTCAATCCTCGAAAAGGTCAGCAGCCTGATCAAGTCGCTCGTCGAAAAGATCAATGCTCTGGAGCAGTTGTTGCCCAGTCGCGGCGGTCACGGCGTGGCGAACGCTTCTGAGGCGGCGATGAAGTGCGCCAAAGAGATCAAGCCGGCGCTGGGCGCCCTGCGGGAAGTTGTTGACGAACTGGAGGGCGTCGTCGCCGATGACTTCTGGCCGTTGCCGACATACGCGGAAATGCTCTTCATCAAGTAGTGTCCCGTCCGGGGCGCGATGTCCCGCCGACGATTGCAGAATTCCGCCGGCTCCGGGAGACTCAGGTCTTCCGGGGCCGGCGGCGTTTTTTCGCGTCAGCCGTCCGGCGATCTCTGATGACGAGGCCCCGCGAATGGTCGAACGCGTTCCTGGACTGGCTGCAATCGTTCTTGCCGGCGGTCAGAGCCGCCGCATGGGACAGCCGAAGGCTTGGCTCCCGATTGACGGCGAATCGTTCCTGCAGCGGATCGTCCGGACCCTGAGCGAAGTGGCCGGCGAACTGGTCGTCGTGGCGGCCGGCGGGCAGGACCTGCCCGTTCTGCCTGCGGCTGCGCCCGTTGTTCGTGATCCCATCGCCGGCGCCGGGCCGCTCGTCGGGCTGGAGACCGGCTGGCGCGCCCTGCGGACGCAGCCGACGCGGGTCTTCGTCTGCGGCTGCGATACCCCATTTCTGAAACCGGAATTCGTCATCGCCGTCGCCCGGGCTTGCCGCGACCGGGAAGCGGCAGTCCCGGTGACAAACGGCATCCGCCATCCTCTCGCTGCCTGCTATGCGTTCGATCTTCTGCCGCGCCTCTCTGCCGTGATTTCTGCCGGCGAACGACGAATGCAGGCGTTTCTCGAACGACTTTCCTTGTACGAATTACATGCTGATGAATTCAGCACCGTCGATTCCAGCCTGAAGTCGCTGATCAACATCAACACGCCTGAGGATTGGGCAGTCTGGCAGAACTCGATCGCCTCCGCAGCCCGTGACGGCTGAATCGCGCAGGCTTTCCCGCAGACGGCGGAAGTCATCCCACCGGTCCGGTTGGCGCGAGTTTAACGAGTGTGATTTCATTGCCCCGACTGCTGTATTCCACGCGGTCCATGAACGTCCGGATCAGCAGAACCCCTCGACCGCCGACGTCCCCGATGTGCTCCGGTGTGCGCGGATCGGGAAGCTTCGCGGGATCGAATCCCGGACCCTCGTCGCGAATCACGAACCGGACTTCATCGCGGGAAATGGCGGCGCGGACGTCGACGCTCCGCCGAGAGTACGGGGGCAAGTTGCGACGTCGCTCCGACTCCTCCCGCCAGCGGGACCCGTCTCCGCTCCTGAGCTCGGAACTGAGTTCGAGATTTCCGTGAGAGACGGCGTTCTCCAGTGCCTCGGTGAGCGCGACGCAGATTCGCAATCGCGTCCGGTCATCGGCAAACTCCAGCAACTGCAATGACTCCTGGAAGTGGCACACCAGCGCCGGAATCAGCTCCGGGGAATTGTCGATCACGAAGCGATCCGACGTTTCCCGCCAGCAGGCCATCAGATGCCGGTGCCGTCGCGCCGCCCGCGTCAGGCCGAGCAGCATCTGGATCGTGCGCTGGAGATCTCGCTCCAGGCGTCGCTTGGGGATATAGCTGGACGCGCCGCGAAGCAGTGCCTCGGTCGCCAGGTCTTCATTTCCCTGGTCGGTCATCAGCACGGATGGGATTCGCGGGTAGCTGCGGCTGATCTCTTCGACGAGCTGCAGTCCGTCGGACTCCGGAAGACTGTAGGCCGCCAGAACCAGGTCCGGCGGGACGTCGTCCAGTTGCGCACGGGCCGCCGCCGCGTCGGCGACAACCAGCGGCTCGTGGCCAAGGCACTCGAGCTTAGGCACGATTCGATCCGCGACCGCAGAATCGTGTTCGACAACCAGTATCCGCGACACTTGTGTGTTCCTTCACAGAAAGAGCCTGTCGCCCGCTGTCCCCGGATGTTCAGTCGCCGGCCGATCCGCGCCAGCCGCGTTGCGCCTGCCAGCGCAGCCAATGGTCGGCCAGGACGATCGCAACCATCGCTTCCGCCATCGGGATGAATCGTGGCAGCAGGCAGGGATCGTGTCGTCCCCGCGTTCGGATCGTCGCCGGCTCGCCTGTACGCGTGACGGTGGGCTGTTCCTGAGGCAGGCTGCTCGTTGGCTTGACCGCCGCCCGGAGAATGATCGGCTGCCCGCTGGTAATACCGCCCAGCATTCCGCCGTGCCGGTTTGACGCTGTGGCGATTCCCGGATGTCCCTCTTGCGGATGCGCCGGATCGGGCACAAAGACATCGTTGTTCTGGCTGCCGCGCAGCGTGACGCAGCCGAATCCGACGCCATACTCGACGCCCAGGACCGCAGGCAGGCTGAACAGCGCCTTGGCCAGATCCGCCTTCAGCTTGTCGAAGACGGGTTCCCCGAGTCCCGCGGGAATTCCCGTCGCGACGATTTCCGCAGCGCCGCCGATCGAGTCCTGCTCTTTCCGGACCCGTTCGATCAGTTCCACCATCCGCGCGGCGGTGACGGGATCGGGACAACGCACGATGTTCGGGCTGCCGTCCGGCAGGGTTTCCACCTGCGCCAGCGTGATCGCGGCGGGATTGTCGATGGTCGCGCGAATGTCGCCGACCTGCACCACGTAGCCTACCACCGCGGCGCCGCAGGCCTCGGCGAGGATTTTCTTCGCGACCACGCCGGCAGCCACGCGGGCCGTCGTTTCGCGGGCGCTGCTCCGTCCACCGCCGCGGTAGTCGCGGAAGCCGTACTTGGCGTCGAAGGTATAGTCGGCATGTCCAGGACGGTAGAGGTCCTTGATGTCCCCGTAGTCACGACTGCGCTGGTCTTCGTTGCGGATGAGGATCGCCAGGCTGGTTCCCGTTGTTCGTCCCTCGAAGACGCCCGACAGGATTTCCGGCGTGTCGGATTCGTTCCGCTGAGTCACGATGTGGCTCTGGCCGGGACGGCGGCGGTCGAGATCGACCTGCAGGTCTTCCACTGTGAGGGGAATTCCCGGGGGGACGCCATCCAGAATGACGACATTTCCCGGACCGTGGCTCTCGCCTGCGGTCGTAATTGTGAACGCTTGTCCGAACGAGTTTCCAGCCATGCAGGAATTGTAGTAGACGGACAGCGGGCGATCCAAGCCCGGGCAGCTGGTGTGGATTCTCCGGCGATTCGCCGGGAATCTCATTGCGGCCTGCCTGTCGGCCTGCGGATGATGGGCAGGCTGGGAGGTGGTGTGTTGCAGGGAATCCTCAGAGGCAGGGCTGATGCCGTCCGGCAAATGGAAACGGAAAGTCGACAGCGAGATTCCGGCGGACCGAGCGGCCCGACGAGTTCTGGCCGATCGACTGAAGACGCTGGGAAATGCCCTCGCAGAAGTCGTCGATGCGAAGTGCGGAGATTCGGAACCCGTTCACCAGTTACGAGTTGCGAGTCGCAGGGCGACTGCCGCGGTCGAAAGTTTCGAAGTCTGCCTGCCCCGGCGTACGGCCCTCAAACTTTCAAATCGAGTGAAAGCCGTCCGGAAGGCTGCAGGACGCATTCGTGACTGGGACGTCTTTCTGGAAGATCTCGCCGAGCGAAGCAAGCTCGCTACTGCGGCTGACGCGCCTGGACTGGACCTGCTCGTCGGCGATTGCGTCGCCCGGCGCATCATGGCTCAGGCGAAGTTTCAGAAAGTCTGTCGCCAATCGCGGAAGCCTCTTTGCCGGCGTTCGACGAAGCTGATCGAGGCAATCTCGCCATCGAACTGCCGCAGTTTGACCTTCGCCGACATCGGCCGCTCCCGTTTGACGGTTCTGACCGACCGTTTCTTTGCCTGCACCCGCAATCCGTTGGTCGAAGTGGCCGACTACCATGCGATTCGACTGGCGCTCAAGCCGCTACGGTATGCGGTGGAGATATTTTCTGGCTGCTTTGCCTCGGAACTTCGCGAGCAGGTCTATCCGCAGCTCGAAATACTGCAGAGCCTCCTGGGAGGCATTCAGGACGCCCAGATTGCTACAATCCGCGTGCGGGAGTTGCATTTGGAACTGGGAGTCGAGACTCCTCCCGGATGGTCCCGCTATGACGCGCCACTGCGGTCGCTAATGGATAACCTGGAGCGAACGCTGGTTGCTCGCTGCGACAAAGTCCAGGAATGGCGCGCAAAGCAGGCCGACGAATTGAAGGCAGACTTCCAGCGAGTCCTCAGCGGATCCCCGCCCTGAGGATCGGCTCCAGCTCGTCGACGAAGTCGTTGACGTCCTTGAATTCGCGGTAGACCGAGGCGAAGCGGACGAAGGCGACCTGATCCACGGCCCGGAGGGCGTCCATAACCTTTTCGCCGATGACCTGCGACGGAACCTCGCGGTCAAACTGCTCGTAGAGGTCGGACTCGATTTCGGCGACGACACCTTGAATGATTTCGTCGCTGATGGGGCGCTTATAGCAGGCTTTCTCCAGCCCGGCGCGGATCTTCTCCCGATTGAACGGAATCCGGGTGCCGTCCTTCTTGATCACCTTCAGGGGCGATTCTTCAATCTTTTCGTACGTGGTGAAACGACGGTCGCAGCTCAGGCATTCCCGCCGACGGCGGATGACGTAATCCTGGCTGGCCCGCGAATCGATGACCTTGGTCTCGCCGTGACGGCAAAACGGACACATCATGACTATGCGCTCCGCGCGGAGACAAACCTCAGGGCCTGTCAGCTGAAGAGCGGCTCCCACACTCTCCGACTGCGCACTCAGCATCCCTCCCGTGTGCACGATTCCCCGCAAATACGATACCGGTGCGTCTGAGGTCTGACTAGTCGGATTTGGAGGATTGGATCGAGAATTCCAATTCAACGGACTCAGCGCTACCGCAGTTTCACCAGTTTGTCGACGAGCGGCAGCACCTGGGTCTCGTAGGAAATTCCCTCAGTTCCCGGCTTGGCGGGCGTCCGATTGTCGAATCGCTTTGCCAGTTTCCCGTCCCGACCGTACACATAGACTGCTGGAATGCTGTCGAGTTCGATTTTCTCGAACAGCTCGTCGGCCGGTTGGCTGCAAAGGAAATTCTTGACGTCCGCCGCCTTCTGTTCCGCAAGAAACGTTGCGACCCGCTCCCGGTAGTACTCGGGCGGCTTGCTGCGAATCCCTGCATAATCGACGCTGATCGAGATGCAGACCGTGTCCGGTTGCTGTTTCTGCAGTTTCACCAGGTGGGGGAACTCTTCCATGCAGGGCTGGCACGCGGTCGACCACACGTCCAGGACGACCACTTTGCCCCTGGCCCCGGCGACGACTTTTTGCACGTCTTCCCACGTCGCGGCAGTCAATTTGACCGCTTCCCGGGCAGCAGCATCGAGTTCGGCGGCATGAGTCGGTGACCCGGCAAGGAAAAGTCCAGCGAGGAATCCGCTCGCGAGCAGTGTCAATGGATAGCGACGCATCGGCAGCGACTCCTGGCGGTTGGGGGAAATCAGACCGCCGAATTGTCGACCACTTTCCCTGATCATGCAACCCGTTGCAGGTAGTCACGGCTGAACCAACCGACAACCGCTGCCAGTCCCATTCCGCCAATCAGCCACCACCAGCCCGGCCCCCCGGCGTGCCTCGGCCGTCCGTCCTTGTTGAGCAATGCCTGCTCGACCGCGTTTCGCACTTCTGGACTGGGATCGGATTTCTGCAGCTTGATGAATTCGGGAATCATCGGCCGCATCAGTTCCTGATGTTCGCGCAGAATGGAAATCGCCGAAATTCGTGTGTCGAGGGACTCGGCGGAAAGCGCGCCTTCGAGGATTTGAGCGGTCTCGGGAGCCAGCCTTGGCATCCGCGCCAGCGCTTCGGCAATGCCCGCGCGATCCTGTGGCAATGCCTTCTGCCAGGCGGAAATCAACGACTGCTCGGCTTCGCGAGCGCGAAACCCGCGTTCGCCCACAGCCAGGCCCAGCCAGATCGCGAGGACCGACAGCACGCCGATCATCGCTGCCATGAATCCGGTCAGCGCGGGAGAACCGCCCGAGCCCACGGTCGGCAGCAGTTGCTCGTCCGGCGTCAGCCGGGCTGAAATCTGGGGTACGGGACGCGTTGGAGTTCGTTGAAACGGATTCGGAACCGGATCGCGCGACCGCGACGGCTGAACCAGGGCTTGCAGCCGCTGGGCCACGTCGGCCGCAGTGGCCGGTCGCTTCTGCGGATCTTTCTCCAGCAGATCGGCAACGAGCTGATCGAGCTCCGGCGGGCAATCCAGCATCTGGTCGGCCAACCGGGGTGGGGCGTCCTTCAGATGCTTGTGGAGAACTTCGGCCGGGTGCTCCGCTTCAAATGGCGGTTTTCCGGTCAGCAGTTCGAAAAAAACGCAGCCCAGCGCGTACAGGTCCGTCCTATTGGAGATCGGCGGCTTGCCCCGGATCTGTTCCGGCGCCATGTACTGCAGCGTACCGAGCGTGCGTCCGGCGGCGGTAATCCGCGTCGCGGCCGCCATTGTCGCCAGGCCGAAGTCGCTCAGTTTCAGTTTGCCGGCGGGCGTGACCAGAAAATTTGCCGGTTTGACATCGCGGTGAACGACGCCCCGCTCGTGGGCGCACTGCAGGCCTGCGCACATCTGCAGCCCGTAGTCGATCACCGTATCCCAGGCGAGACGGCCCCGGTCGCGGAGGATGTCGGCGAGGGTGCCTCCTTCGACAAGTTCCATGGCGTAGAAGCGTTGCTGGTTATCGCAGACTCCGCCAAAGGAATGTACGACGTTTGGGTGACGAAGCTGCTTCAGCACGTCCATTTCGCGTTCGAAGCGGGCGAGCAGCGTTGGATCCGCGGCGACCTCCGGGGGAATGAGCTTCACCGCCACGATCCGGTCATTGCCGACGTACCGTGCGCGATAGACGACCCCCATGCCCCCTTCGCCGAGCTTGTCCTGCAGCTCGAAGGGCCAGATCCAGCGACTCTCCATGACCGGCCTTTGCGGTTCCTGACCGTGGGGCCGCGTGAACGTAGAGTGGCCCCTTGAGAAGAGTATAGTTCGAAATTGGCGATTTTGCGGTGTGAAGCATTCCGTATGCCGGACGAAGCGGCCTGCCAGTATGACGGATTCGACACCAGTCGCTTCGGCTTGTTCCGGTCGGCATCGCTTTCTCCCCCCATTGGCCGAGCGGTCCACGACCGTTAGAATGCTGGGGCTGACCGCGGATCGACGACCGGCGTCATCCGCTGCAATTGTTTGGTTGGCGAACGAGTTACGGCAAATCCACCAGGGCCGGTATGTCGGCGACCTCTGCTGCAGATCGACTTTCCCGGATGCGTCCCGCGTCATCGCTGAGCGTGCATCTGCTCGGACTGGTCGATTTTGATGCAGCCCTCGCCGTCCAGCGGCATCTCGTGTCGGAGACTCATGCTTCGCGACGACAGACGGCTCATCTGATCCTCTGTGAACATCCGCCGGGAGTTTCCATCGGCCGGGAGGGGAGCCGCGCCGACCTCCTCGTCGAGGAGTCGGAGTTACGGTCGCGGCAGATGGCGATTCGCTGGGTGTCCCGGGGCGGAGCCACCTGGGTTCATCTCCCCGGGCAACTCGCCGCCTATCTCGTCGTACCCGTCGATCGTCGACAGCAGTCCGCCGGGGCGTTTCGACAGGCCCTCTTGCGTGCCCTGCAGGGGACGGCGGCCGACCAGCGCGTGGCCGCCTGGCGGTCGGAGGCCAGCCCCGGACTGGCCACCCGCTATGGACAGGTCGGCTTCGTGGGAGCCACGATCAAGGACGGCGTCAGCGAATTCGGTTGCGTTTTAAACGTCTCGACCCCGCCCGAAGCCCTCGAACTGATCCGCTGGCGAAGCGCCGAAGAGCGAGTCAGCTGTCTCGCCGCCGCCCGGATGCGACCCCTCGATATGGCAGGGGTTCGCGAATCTCTCATCCGTCGGCTGGCCCAGGCGCTGGATTATTCGACGTATCATCTTTTCACGGGGCACCCGCTCCTGACTCGAACGACACGGACCGCATATGTCTTCCGTTGAACTCCCCATTCTGCCTGCCGCCAAGTCCGAATCGTCCAGTCGCCGCCGGCTGCCGGCCTGGCTGCGCCGACCCCTGCCGCAAGCGGGCATGGCCTATACCGACAACGTCATCAGCGATTTGAAGCTGGAGACGGTCTGCGAGAGCGCCAAGTGCCCCAACCGGACCGAGTGCTGGTCGCAGAAAACTGCCTCGTTCATGATTCTCGGCAACGTCTGCACCCGGCCCTGCGGGTTCTGTTCCGTCCCGAAGGGGAAGACGGAAACCGTGCAGCTCGACGAACCCGACCGGCTGGCGGAAGCCGTGCAGCGGCTGGGGCTGTCCTATGTCGTGATTACCTCAGTCACGCGCGACGATCTGCCGGACGGCGGCGCCGAGCACTTCTTCCAGTGCGTGACCGTCGTGCGCGAAAAAACCGGCGCCCAGGTGGAGGTGCTGACTCCCGATTTCCGCGGCAATCGCGCGGCGATCAGCCGGGTCGTCGAGAGTCGGCCGGACGTCTTCAATCACAACACGGAAACCGTTCCGCGGCTCTACCACCGCGTCCGCCGCAACGCGGGCTACCAGCGGACGCTCGATCTGCTGCGCCAGGTGAAATACGAAGCCCCCGACATGCCGACTAAGAGCGGGCTGATGCTCGGACTGGGTGAAACACGCGAGGAACTGCTCGACGTCTGCCGCGACCTGCGGGCCGCGGGAGTCGACATGCTCACCCTGGGACAGTATCTGCAGCCGACGCTGCAGCATCTTCCCGTGGAACGCTACCTGCCCCCGGACGAGTTCGACGAAATCGCCCGGGAGGTCGAGTCGATGGGCTTCACGATGGTCGCCAGCGGGCCGTTTGTCCGGTCGAGCTATCACGCAGGGGAAATGGCGGCAGGACTGGAGGGAGCGTGAGCGACCGTGTGCCGGTGGTCGCCCCCGATCTGCAGGCCGGCTCGGAACCGGTCGTTCTCGGGCAGTGGCACGCGGAACCCGGAGACCGGGTCTTCGCCGACGATTCCCTGCTGGAACTGATCGTGCCGGGGCTGACCGTCTCGGTCAATAGCCCGGCGGACGGCATCTTGGTCGAGATCTGCCGTCAGGCCAACGCCCGGCTGCAACCGGGAGACGTTCTCGCGTGGGTTGCTCCCGACGCCCCGGAACCGGACGATGATTCACAATCGGGCGGCGGTTGAGCGCATCTGGCCTGTGTAAAGGCTGTCTGTGCAGAAAGGTGACGTGGCATGCCTTCGATCTGGGACGGATTCCGCGGGCATTTCGACCAGATCGAGATGTTTCGACGGTCCGTCGAACGCGGCCGGTTGACGCAGGCCTACCTGCTGGTCGGGCCGGAGGGGATCGGCAAGCAGTGGTTCGCCCGGCGGCTCGCCGAATGCCTGCTGTGCCAGAACCGTTCCCGCAACCAGCTCGAAGCCTGCGGCGAATGCCCGGGCTGCCGGCCGTTCCTCGCCGGATCGCACCCGGACTATCTGTTCGTCGAACGCGAACCTGGAAAACGGGAGCTGACCGTCGGCAAGATCGTCGGCGATGACGATCAGCAGGGGCTGTGCCACGATCTCGCACTCCGTCCGCTGCCTGGCTCGCGAAAGGTCGCGGTCGTCAACGACGCCGATACGATGAACGACGTCACGTCCAACGCACTGCTGAAGACGCTCGAAGAACCGCCCGACGGGGCGGTCCTGTTCCTGATCGCCTCCAATCTGGATTCCGTACTGCCGACCATCCGGTCCCGCTGCCAACTGGTTCGCTTCTCGCCACTGTCGACGGAAGACATCGCCGCGCTGCTGGAAACGCAGGGAGTGACCGCCACGGGCGAAGAGGCCGCTGCAGTCGCCGCGTTGAGCGAAGGGAGCCTGGCGACTGCCCGGCAATTGCTCGACCCGGGACTCCGCGCGTTGCAGGTGCTGCTGCTCGACGAACTGTCCCGTCTCGACTTCAGTGGCCTGGGACTGGCGAAACGTCTGCAGGACGGACTCGACAAGCTCAGCAGCGAAGCGGCCGACCAGAGGGTCTTCGCGCACTGGCTGATCCGATTCTGCGTCGAGTTCTATCGGGCGGTCCTCTGGGAGATCGGCGGCGCATCCGCAGATGCCGGTGCGGCAACCAAGGCGGCCCGCGTCTGGATCGAAGCCCTCCCGCTGTCGGCGGAAGACGCGACGGATCTCGTCGGACAGTTACTGGATCGCGCCGCTCAGGCCACCGGGCACATCGAACAGAACGTCTCGGTCTCGCTCGCGCTGGAAGGCTTCTTTGACGAACTGGCCCGCCTGACCCGCGCCGCGCTGCCATCCCGGCAGGCCGCCGGGCGCTAATGTTCGCCGCACGCCAGACTCAGCCGGCATCCTTCGGTTCGCTGTCGGTTGCCGGTTCACCCGGGACAAAACGGTAGCCGGTCCCCCGGACCGACAGGATGTACCGCGGCTGCGCGGGATCGGGCTCGATCACCTTGCGGAGCCGCAGCACAAAGTTGTCGATCGACCGCGTGGTGACGTCGGCCGTTTCGTCCCAGACGTGTTCCAGGATCTTCTGTCGCGACAGAACTTCGTTCGGGTGCTCGATGAAGTACCGCAGCAGCTGCATTTCCAGCGTTGTGAGGTTGTGCCTGCGCCCGCCGACCAGTACTTCGAACGTGCGGAAATTGACTTTGACGTTGCCGAACTCGGCGACGGACTGCGTCGAGGCCGGCTGATCGATCGACGTCTCGCGCGACTGCAACAGCGTCCGGTGGCGTTCCAGCAGGTTCTTCATGCGGTTCAGGAGCTCGGGCAGCGCGAACGGCTTCGTGATGTACTGGTCGGTCCCGCAGTCGAAGGCGTGCATCTTGTCTTCGCTGAGAGTCCGCGCGCTGAGGACCAGCACGGGAACCAGCTTGTCCAGCGAGCGGATCGCGGTGCACGTTTCGTAGCCGCTCATCCCGGGCAGCATCAGATCCAGGATCACCAGGCTGACGGGCGGCGACGCTGCCTGAAACATCTGCAGTGCCGTCGGGCCGTCGCCGGCGAGCAGAACGTTGTAGCCCTCCTGCTCGAAGTTGAACTTCAAACCGGCGGCGAGGGCTTCTTCGTCTTCGACAATCAGAATCGTGGTCATGCCCCGGCCTTCCTCCCCGGCAGATCGACTTCAAACACGCTCCCCGGTCCTCCCTGTCGGTCGTGGACCGTAATGCGCCCCTTGAGCTGCCGCACCAGCGTCTGCACGATATACAGTCCCAGCCCAGTTCCTTTCTGCCGCCGCGTCAGCTCGCTCCCCGCCCGGAAAAACAGACCGAAAATCCGCTTGCGGAGTTCGGGGGGAACGCCCTCTCCATTGTCCGTAATCCGCGTGATCACGCGACCCCGTTCAACCCGCACCTGGATCTCGACGCGGGGCGGTGTATCGCCGTACTTGATGGCGTTGTCGAGCAGGTTGCGGAAAATCGTATCCAGCACCAGTCCGCTGGCATGCAGGATCGCCGGCTGCAGATCGTACTGGATCGTTTCGGACTCTTCGCACTTGTGATGGACGCAGGCTGCCTGGGCGCAGCGCCGGAGGAGGGACTCCAGATCGATGTCGGCGGGGTCCGCCTGCGTTCCGATGGCATCGAGTCGGCCGACTTCGAGCAGCTGGTTAATCAGGTGATCGAGCCGTTCGAGCTCCTGTTCCATTACCCGGTAAAACTTAGTCCGCTGCTGTTCGTCGAGGGTCCGCAGTTCGAGAGTCTCCAGATACAGCTTGAGAGTCGCGATCGGCGATTTGAGCTCGTGCGTCACGCTGTCGATGAAGTTGGCCTGCCGCTGATTCAGGCGGACTTCTTTGATAATCAGCACGAGATAGAACGACAACCCCGCCAGGATCGCCGCAAAGATCACCACGCCGGCGAACAGTGCGCTCCACCACGTAATCTGCGCCAGCAGGACGATCCAGAGGATCATCAGCGAAATGTTGAGCACCATCAGCACCACGCTGAGCGTGATCGGCAGATGCAGCGTCCTGCGCGTGCGAAGGGCGGTGACCAACGGTGAGCGTCCGGTTAGCGGTTTTGCGCTTCGGCGGAAATTCTCCGTGCGTCCGCGAAGTCTCCGCGAGTATACTCTCCCCGCCTGCCGTGAAAAACTCGCCGTCGGGACTGTCGCCCGCACAATCTGCCTCTTTTATCCCCACCCCTCCGGAGACGTGACCGTGCTGCGTTCCTGCCTGTCGCTGGTGTGTCTGCTGCTGTTCGGTTCGATGAGTCCCGCCGGCGACTGGCCGCAGTTTCGAGGTCCCGATGGGGAAGGGCACTCGTCCGAGACGAATCTCCCGCTCAACTGGAGCGAAACCGAGCACGTCGCCTGGAGGGCGGAGCTGCCGGGACTGGGCTGGTCGTCGCCTTCGATCGTCGGCAAGCAGATCTGGCTGACGACGGCGACCGACGAAGGCCACTCGCTCCGCGTGCTGTGCGTCGATCGAGATTCCGGCAAGGTGCTGCACGACGTCGAAGTCTTCCACAAGGACGAGCCGGGCAACATCCACAAGAAGAATAGCTACGCGTCGCCGACCCCCCTGATCGAAGGGGATCGGGTCTATCTCCACTACGGAATGCTGGGGACCGCCTGCATCTCGACCTCCGGCGAGATCCTCTGGAAGACGACACTGAAATACAACCACCGGCACGGACCGGCCGGTTCGCCTGTGGTATTCGGCGATCTGCTGATCCTGAACTGTGACGGAACCGACGTGCAATATGTCGTCGCCCTCGACAAGCTGACCGGCAAAGAAGTCTGGCGGACCGATCGTGAAGGCAAGATGGCTTACGCGACCCCGCTGATCGTGTCGGTCGACGGCAGGCCCGAGCTCATCAGTCCGGGCGGCGAATGGGTCCAGGCCTACGACCCTGCGACCGGGAAAGAAATCTGGCGCGTCCGCTATCCCGGCGGATACTCCGTCGTCCCCCGACCGGTCGTCGGACACGGGCTGACGTTCGTCAGCTCCAGCTACGACACCCCGACGCTCTATGCCATTCGGCTTGGAGGCGAGGGCGATATCACCGAAAGTCACGTCGCCTGGAAGTTGACCAAAGGGGCGCCTCACAATCCTTCGACGCTGCTCGTTGGCGAAGAACTGTACGTTGTCAGCGACAAGGGCATTCTGACCTGTCTCGACGCGAAAACCGGGGAACAGCACTACCAGGAGCGGCTGGGGGGCAACTTCTCCGCCTCGCCGCTGTTCGCCGACGGCCGGATCTACCTGCTGGACGAAGATGGCAAGTGCACGGTCATCGCTCCGGGTAAGGAGTACAAGGTCCTGGCCGAGAATCAGTTGCCGGGTCGGACCCTGGCGTCCATTTCCACGGCGGCAGGCGCTCTGTTCCTGCGGACTGACACCGCTCTGTATCGTCTGCAGAAGTAGTTCAGTCCTCCGTTTCACGCGTCTGTCAGGCGAGTTCGCCTTGTCCTCGTCCCGTACTCCCCGCTACAACCCGCGGAGTATCGGGGCGTCAGGTAAGGAGGCTCGTCGTGAAACCAGCATCGTGGACCGCTCGGACCGTCGGAATGTGGACGCTGGCGTGCCTGCCGGTGGTCTTGTCGATCGTCGTGCACGGCGCCGCGCCCCCTGCGCCGCTGGCGATTTCTGTCGCGCCCCGGCCGGCTCTCGCCTTCAATCAGTATCAGGTCGATCTCGGCGCCATTCAGGCGATGCCCGAGGTCCGCGCCACGTTCGTTTTCCAGAATCGCGGTTCCCAGCCGGTCGAAATCCAGGAAATCCAGCCGAGTTGCGGCTGCCTGATGCCCAGACTGTCGAAGAAGCACTACGAACCCGGCGAATCGGACGGCCTGGTGGTCCGCGTTCAACCGGCAAATGAGCAGCCCGGATCCAAAGAGTACTTCGTCGACGTCAAATACACGGATCCCGAACCGCGATCCGTCCGCCTGACCTTCAAGCTCATCATCCCTGAGCGACAACTTCTGGTCAGCCCGAAGGCCCTGATCTTCTTCCAGTTTGGCGAACAGGAGACCACGCAGAACCTGACGGTCACCAACGCCCGCGGGACTTCCTTGCGGATTCTGGACGCCGTGACCAACTCCTCCTACATCACACTGCAGATCGGCGAAAAGGGCTTGTCCCCTCGGGACGGCTATCCCCAGCAGGCGGTCCGTGTCACTGCCGCCGCCAACGTTCCGGCCGGCAGGCATCATGGGCTGATTACGCTGAAAACTGACGACCCCGATCAGCCGGAGTTGCGCGTGCCGGTCATGGTTCAGGGAGGTAAGGCCCCGCAGCCGCAGCCGCAGCAGCCCTGACCTGATTGGAACCTTTCGCACTTCGCCGCGACGGCGTAAACTGCGGGCAATGAGCTCGATCCAAGTCCTGAAGGAGCCGCGTTGCGCGGCGCAGCCGACCCCATCGTGGCGACCCGACTGGCACTAATCATCCCGACGCTGGACCGTTCCGGCGCCGAGAAGCAGTTCACGCTCCTGGCAACGGGGCTGCCGCGCGACGAATTCGACGTTCACGTTGCCCTGCTCACTCGCGGCGGAGCGTTCGAGGCCGATCTCGCCGTGGCTGGCGTTCCGGTGACGCACATCGGCAAGCGGTTCAAATGCGATCCGCGGGCGTGGTGGCGGCTGCGCAGGTGGCTGAAGCAACTGCAGCCTGACGTCATTCACACCTGGCTGTTCGCTGCCAACGCCTACGGGCGACTGGCGGCGAGGGCCGTTCCCAAAGCGAGCGTCATCGTCTCCGAACGCTGCGTCGATTCCTGGAAAGCGGGCTGGCAGCACTGGCTCGATCGCAAGCTTCTCCCCGCGACCGATCGCGTCGTAGGGAATTCGCAGAGCGTAGTGGACTTCTACCGCGAGCATGGCGTTCCTGGCGAAAAACTGGTCAGCATTCCCAACGGCATCGAGCCGTTGCCGCCGCCCAGCGTCGACCGGGCGGCGCTGCTCGCGCGCCTGGGGTTTCCTCCGGACGCCTTTGTTGTGGTCTACGTCGGCCGGCTCGCGGACCAGAAACGGGTCAACGACATGATCTGGGCCGTCGAACTGCTGCGTCAGGTCCGTCCGCAGTTGCGGCTGGTGCTGGTCGGCGATGGGCCGGCTCGGGACAACCTGGAGCGACTCGCCCGCGACGTCCATGCCCACGAGCATGTCCGGTTTGTGGGACGGCAGGATGACGTGGAGAACTGGCTGAATCTCGCCAATGCGTTCTGGCTCGCCAGCGGATTCGAAGGCATGTCGAACAGCCTGATGGAGGCGATGTCGACTGGGACAGCCTGTGTCGTGTCCGACATTCCTCCCAATCGCGAACTGGTGGAGCAGGGCCGGACCGGCTTCCTGGCGCCGCTGCGCGACACCGCTGCGATGGTCCAGTTCACGCGACGGCTGATCGACGAACCGGGGCTCGCCGGGCAACTGGGAGACGCCGCCCGCCGGCGGATGGTTGAAGAGTTTTCCGTGGCGCGAATGCGCGAACGCCACATCGCACTGTATCGTGAAGTTGTTGCCGAGCAGCAGGTCCCCGCCGGGGTCGCCTGACGCATCGCGGCGGTGGTCTGTCCGAATCTGCCCCACGGTATTCCCGGATGTGCGGTCTCAGCGGTGTTGCCTGGTCATTAGCGGGCGGCCCGGTCGACGCGGCAACGCTGGACCGGATGACCGACATCCTCCGCCATCGCGGCCCCGACGACCGCGGAATCTGGGCTTCTCCGGCCGAACAGACTGCGTATGGCGCCGCACTGGGACATCGCCGACTCTCGATTATCGATCTGGCCGGTGGGCATCAGCCGCTCGCCAACGAAGACGGCACCGTCCTGGTGGTGTTCAACGGCGAAATCTACAACTACCTCGAGTTGCACGCGGAGCTGGAACGGAAAGGGCATCGCTTTCGAACTGTGAGCGATACGGAGGTGCTGGTGCATCTCTATGAAGAGTGCGGCCGGGACATGCTGGACCGTTTGCGCGGCATGTTTGCTTTTGCGATTTGGGATCAACGCCGGGGGCTGCTCCTGCTGGCCCGCGACCGGCTGGGGAAGAAACCGCTTGTCTATCGGCATGCGGCCGGACGGCTCTGGTTTGCGAGTGAACTGAAATCCTTGCTGCAGGCCCCCGACGCGCCGCGTCAGGTCGATCCGCGCGCTCTCGCGGACTTCGTGGCGCGACAGTACATCCCCCACCCCCGGACTATTTTTGAAGGCTTTCAGAAGCTCCCCCCTGCGCACTGGCTGCAGTACGACGCGGCGGCGGATCGAATCGAATCCGGGCGCTACTGGCAGCCTCAATTCTGCGACTCCAGTCCGGGAGCTGACTCGGTGGAAACCTGGCAGCGCCGACTGCGGGAAACGCTGACCGAGGCCGTCCGCATCCGTTTGAGGAGCGATGTTCCTCTTGGGGCGTTCCTGTCCGGCGGGGTCGACTCGACCATCATCACCGGGCTGATGCGGCAGCTATCGGATCAGCCGGTTCGAACATATTCGATCGGTTTTGCCGATCCGCAGTACGACGAACGGACGCAAGCGCGGGCCGTGGCGGCGCACCTCGGAACTATTCATCACGAGCACGTGGTTGAACCCCACGCACTGGAGATTCTGCCCCGGCTGCTCTGGCACTATGGCGAACCCTTTGCCGACAGCTCCGCGATTCCGACGATGTGGCTCTCTGAGTTCGCCCGGCAGGAAGTGACCGTGGCGCTGACCGGAGACGGCGGCGACGAACTGTTCTGCGGTTACGACCGGTATCGGGCCGTGGAGCTCGCCGGCCGAATCGACCGACTGCCGACATGGGTCCGGCGTGGACTCGCCAGCCAGTGGTGGCAGAAGCTGCCCGGCGCCGGGCGGCAGAAATCGCGGATGCGGAAGGTGCAGCGATTTCTCGGCGGAGTCACACTCTCCGCGGTGGAACGCTATGCCGACTGGATGAGCATTTTCGATCGCCGTCAGCGGGCCGGCCTGTTTCATCCCGAGTTTCTGGAAAAAATGGACGGCTACGAACCCGACAGCTTCCTGCTGGAACTGTACGAGGCGTCCCCTCTGCAGGATTTTGTGCAGCGGACGACGTACGTCGATCTGGGAAGTTATCTGCCATGCGATATTCTGACGAAGGTCGACATCGCCACCATGGCCTGCGGGCTGGAATGCCGATCTCCGTTGCTGGACCAGCAGGTCGCGGAACTCGCGGCGTCGATGCCCCACTCGCTCAAACGAGCAGGACGAGTCGGCAAGAAAATCCTGCGGGAGACCTTTGCGGACCTCATTCCGCCGGAGAATCGAACGCTGAAAAAGTCGGGCTTTGGCGTGCCGCTCGATGCGTGGTTCCGCGGAGAATTGCGCCCGCTGCTGGAAAGCGTCCTGCTGTCCGATCGCTGTCTCAGCCGTCGCCTGTTCCGTCCCGAGGTCGTCCGCGGTCTCGTCGACGAGCATGTGAGTGGTCGGACCGACCATAGCGCCCGGCTCTGGCTGCTGCTTGTCTTGGAACTATGGCAGCGGATGTCCGTGGATCAGCCGCCTCCATTGTCGCCGCCTTCACTCAATTCATTGCTGGTCTGATTCCAAAAGCACATTCCTTTGCAGTGTCGGGTGGCCGGGGCAGGAGCGTCTTCGCGATGTCCCGGAAACACGAGAACCGGGGCTTCCCTTCGGTCCTGTTCCAACCACCCAACCGCCAATAACTACTGCAGTTTGCCGCGCCCCCAGAGCGGCCAGACCGCTTCGACGTGACCATTCCGAATGGCGTGCATCTCGTCGTGCAGCATGGTCGTGAAGTCCCCGTAACCGACGAGGATCTCGACCTGATCGCCGATCCTCAGGGCCTGCGATTCCGGTCCGAGTTCCAATGTGCTGTGCTCGGCGCTGAGCATGATCACCTTTGCGTCAGGCAGCCCGCTCAGCCGGGCCGGGCACGGATCATTGGCGTAAGTTTTGCGCCCGGCGTCCAGAACGGCCCGATCCAGGTTCGGTCGGCTGACGACGGTGGCCAGGATGCTGAGTGACGGCCGCAGGCCGGTCTGACCGCAGTTATCGGTATAGAACGGATCGCCGAAGACGCCTCCCCCGGCCTGCCATTCCGTAATCGCCGGACAGTGAGCCGCGGCATTCAGCGTCCCCGTTCCGCCGGCGCTCACGATTTCACAGCAGAGTCCCGCTTCGCGAAACTGATCGCGGGCCAGTTCCAGCGACTGCAGGGCGGATTGCACGCGCGGAATCTTTTCGGCCGGATCGGCCACAGGCATCAGGTGCCCCTCGTAGCCCATCACTCCGACCAGCTTCAGTCCTTCCAGTCGGTCGATTGCCTGCGCCAGTTCGAGGGCGTCCCGCCCCGGCCGCACGCCGGTGCGGTTCAATCCAACGTTGACGTCAACAATCGCCCGGCAGACGACTCCCCGCCGTCGGCAGGCGGCCGCAAGGGGCTCGGCTTGAGCGAAGTGATCGAAAGCGACGACGGGAGTGGCGTCGCCGCAGAGCCCGGCGATCCTCTCGACTCGCCCGGGACCGACCGGCATATGCGCAATGAGAATGTCCAGAATGCCTGCCGCGGAGAGCACTTCCGCCTCGGACACTTTGGCAACGGTCACTCCAAATGCCCCGGCCCGGAGCATCTTCCAGGCAACCGCCGGAGTCTTCGGACACTTCTGATGCGGCCTCCAGCCCTTTCCGGAATCGCGGACGATCGACGAAACCGTCGCCAGGTTCGATTCCAGGGCAGCCAGGTCGACGCACAAGGCCGGCGTATCGAGTTCGCGCAACGCGCGTCCGATGCAGGTGAGCGGCATATTCGAATCCAAAACAGGAGAGTGAGCCGGGACCTTCCGGCTTCGTGGAGTCCATAAAAAAGGGGATGAACGCCAATGCGTTCATCCCCTGCAGTCTCTCAATTGCCGGCGGAAAAAACTATTCCGGCTTCTTCTCGGGCTCGGCAGGAGCGGCGGCTTCGCCTTCCGGTTTGGCTTCGGCGGGAGCGGCGGCTTCGCCTTCCTTCTTTTCGCCTTCGGCGGCGGCCGGCTCGCCACCCGGCGGGGTGGTCGGAGCGACGTGATCAGCGCCAGGCATCGTGGTGACCGGCGGAGTGGTGGGCTTGGGGGCCTCGGCGGAGCAGCCAACCAAGGCGGTCACGATGGCCAACGACAGTGTGCAGGCAAGCGTCTTCATTACGAGCAGTCCTTCAAAAAACCAGATGTCCAGCGATTCACGGCAGCGTTCCCTGCCTTTCACCCATGTTGATCCATCAGACCGTCACTTTATTCCCGCGACTTGCCACGCGAAAGTCCCCGGTTCGCAATTTCGCTCCGTCGCCCCCGAATCGCCTCCCCCCGCCTTTTCGGTCGCGACAACCGACAGACTCGCCCGCGCCGCGAAATGCCCGAACCTATCCCGCCGAATGTGTCATCGCAGACAAAGTCGCAGTCAGGAGGCCTTGATTGGGGGCATCAGTCCTCGGCTTTCGCGGCGCAGTTGGCCGCTGGTCGAGAAGGCAACTCGGCGGCGTCCCGTCCCGGAGGAGGGAAATAACTGGCCGAGCAGCACTGGAATGAGGTCCCCCGGTAAGTCGGCCCTAACCCGCAGAGCAGTTCACCCTGGACCGGCCGAAGCGGACTTTACGACTACCTCCCTTCAAGACCCGAGAGGCCGTCATCTGATCAAAGGACAGCGACATGTCTTTGCAGGCAACTTATTCAGGTTCAAGCGGATTAAAACGACCGCCAACCCGCTTGGCAGACTCCAACTGCCGAATCAGCGCGCGACAGCCCCCGCCAATTCAGAAGCATCCATCTCGTGATCCAGTCCCCGCCGAAGCCCCCAAAAGCACCCTCGCAAAAAAATCTCTGACCAGTCGGTTGACGGTCGGGGGAGAGCCCTTTAAGATTCGCCCACCCAACGCGGGTCAGCCAGCCGCCGCGAAAAACAACTTGCAAACTACGGTCGTCAAACGACTTCGGAATGCGGGTCTGCGGCAAATGGTCTTGTTCTTTGACAATTTGGTGGATCGGTTCTGAGTATTCAGCTGTCGTATTATGCGGTTGCTGGCCGTACAAACCGTCTGCAAAGACCAAATCGCAACTTTTGTTGCGACCAACGTACGGCCGGCAGACAAACTCAGGTTGTCATGATCGCCGCGGCTTCGGCCAAGGCGTTTCGGAAACAATTCTCAAAGAGTTTGATCCTGGCTCAGAATGAACGTTGGCGGCGTGGATTAGGCATGCAAGTCGAGCGCTCATCAGCAAGGGTGGGAGCGGCGAACGGCGTAGGAATTCATAGGTAACGTACCCTCAGGACGGGGATAGCCACGGGAAACTGTGGGTAATACCCGATGATCTGGTCTGGATTGATTTCCGGATCAGCAAAGGTGTGATTCCACCTGAGGAGCGGCTTACGCGATATTAGCTAGTTGGTGAGGTAACGGCTCACCAAGGCAACGATGCCTAGGGGATGTTAGCGCATGATCCCCACCACTGGGACTGAGATACTGCCCAGACACCTACGGGTGGCTGCAGTCGAGAATCTTCGGCAATGGGCGAAAGCCTGACCGAGCGACGCCGCGTGCGGGATGAAGGCCCTCGGGTTGTAAACCGCTGTCGAGGGGGACGAAATTCTAGTGGGTACTCCCATTAGATTGACAGATCCCTGGAGGAAGCACGGGCTAAGTTCGTGCCAGCAGCCGCGGTAATACGAACTGTGCGAACGTTATTCGGAATCACTGGGCTTAAAGGGTGCGTAGGCGGCACTGTAAGTCAGGTGTGAAATCCCCCGGCTCAACTGAGGCATGGCGTTTGAAACTGCATTCGCTAGAGTGATTTCAGGGGTGTGCGGAACTGCCAGTGGAGCGGTGAAATGTGTTGATATTGGCAGGAACACCGGTGGCGAAAGCGGCACACTGGGGAATAACTGACGCTGAGGCACGAAAGCTAGGGGAGCGAACGGGATTAGATACCCCGGTAGTCCTAGCCGTAAACGATGAGCACTAGATCGAGGGACTGCACATCCTCTCGGACGTAGCGAAAGTGTTAAGTGCTCCGCCTGGGGAGTATGGTCGCAAGGCTGAAACTCAAAGGAATTGACGGGGGCTCACACAAGCGGTGGAGCATGTGGCTTAATTCGAGGCAACGCGAAGAACCTTATCCTGGACTTGACATGCATGGATTAACCCAGTGAAAGCTGGGCCACGCCTTCGGGTGGAACATGCACAGGTGCTGCATGGCTGTCGTCAGCTCGTGTCGTGAGACGTCGCGTTAAGTCGCTTAACGAGCGCAACCCTTGTCCTTAGTTGCCAGCATTCAGTTGGGGACTCTAAGGAGACCGCCGGTGTCAAACCGGAGGAAGGTGGGGACGACGTCAAGTCATCATGGCCTTTATGTCCAGGGCTGCACACGTGCTACAATGCGGCATACAAAGGGAAGCAAACCCGCGAGGGGGAGCAAATCCCAAAAAACGTCGCTCAGTTCGGATTGCAGGCTGCAACTCGCCTGCATGAAGTTGGAATCGCTAGTAATCGCGGGTCAGCATACCGCGGTGAATGTGTTCCTGAGCCTTGTACACACCGCCCGTCAAGCCACGAAAGCGGGGGGGGCCCGAAGTCGCTGAGCTAACCGCAAGGAGGACGGCGTCCAAGGCGAAACTCGTGATTGGGACTAAGTCGTAACAAGGTAGCCGTAGGGGAACCTGCGGCTGGATCACCTCCTTTCTAAAGGATTCGGCTCGACCAGCCGGGATGGACCTGTGCCCCTCACGAGGCATGGGAGAATCCATCTGACAGATAACTTTCGCCGCATAAAACGGCAGCACTCAGAACCATCCGCCATTTTGCATAACCGCAGCCCCGAAGAGTTCGCTCTTCGGGGCTGTTGGTGTTTCTACAGGCCCGCAATGCGCCGCGCCGTCAGCCAACATACGGAGCAACATCGGAGACCGACAATCGCCCGTCATGCAGCGCCGATGCCACCAGAACTTCGTCAACCTGCAAGTCGAACCAGTCCCTCAGATCCTCCACCGATCGAACACCACCTCCCGCCCACAAACTTCGAAGCCGATTGTCGCCGCGACACGCGCCGACAGATCGCTGCGTCGAGCCTCCCCGGCCAGTCCCCACATCCGCCAGGTCGAGAATCAACAGTCGGTCGATCCCGCCGGCCAGGACTTCCGCAGCAATTTCGGCCACAGTCGCAGGCCAGTCCGGCGTGGCCAGCGGTCGACCGTTCTGCAGATCCAGACTGAACAGCAGCCGACTCTTCCAGGGCGCTTCGACAAACCCGGCGAGGAGCTCGGGGCTTTCCAGGCTTTCCAGGCCGAGAATCACGGTCTTAACCCCCGCTCCAAGCAACCGGTCCACATCCGCAGGCGTCTTCACGCCCGCATCGACCGCCAGTCGAAAACCGGCTCGCGCCAGCTCCCGCATGTGGTTCAAATTTGGACGAGCATGGAGAATCGCATCCAGATCGGCGATGTAGAAGTCGCGAAAGCCGAAATGATCCGCCAGGCTCCGCGCAACGGCCAGCGGGGACGATTCCGCAGTCAGGCCGCTGACAATCGGCCGATACTCGTCCCGGCGACCGCCGATTCCGCGAACGACAACACCCTCCAGCAGGTCCAGAACCGGACGAACTCGCATGCTGCATCTCTAAAAGTCGTCTGGTGTGGTTCTTCGGTCGGGGCCAGAATGGACCTGCGTAAGTCCCAAAAGTTCACTCTGGAGTTGAGAGGATGACATGTCGCGCACCGCACCGCCACCGGCCAGCAGTCCGTGGCGCGGCTGGGCCGTGTCGCTGACGCTGAAATTCCTGACGACTTACCTCGTACTCTGTCTGATTGTTTTTGTCATTCAGCGGTCGCTGATCTATGCGCCGTCGCGAGCCCGGTCTCTGGCCGCGGTCGAAGCCCCCTTCGGCAGCGGTCGCTGCCACGACATCCGCTGCCGGACGGCCGACGGACTGCAGCTCAATGGCTGGCTGGTGCTGCGCGAGGGACACACAGCGCACGGTCCGGAAGTGGCGAAGAGCCTGGC
Organism: uncultured Planctomycetaceae bacterium; assembly: GCA_942493135.1. Lineage (GTDB taxonomy): Bacteria > Planctomycetota > Planctomycetia > Planctomycetales > Planctomycetaceae > Planctellipticum. The sequence goes on from OW818684.1 coordinate 4,890,449, forward strand.
CGATGGCACGCCCGTCATTCTGTATTTCGGCGGCAACGGTGGCCATCGCTCGCGCAGATCCCTTCCGGTGGGAACGTTGGCGTCAGTCGGCGCGCACGTGGTGATCTTCGATCATCGCGGCTACGGCGAAAACCCCGGACAGCCCAGCGAAAAACACCTCGCCGCCGACGCCCGGTCGATCTGGGACCGTTTGACCCAGAAGCTCGGCGTCCCGCCGCAGCGCATCGTCATCTACGGCGAATCACTGGGAGGAGGCGTCGCCGTCCGCCTGGCCTCGGAACTCTGTCGGGACGGCCAGCCGCCGGGCGGACTGATCGTCCAGTCGACATTCTCGTCCCTCGCCGACGCTGGCTCGGAGCTCTACTGGTTCCTCCCCGTCCAATGGCTGCTCGTCGACCGCTACGAATCGGCCAGGCACATCCCCTTTGTCTCCTGCCCGATTCTGCAGTTGCACGGGCGCAACGATCGAATCGTACCGCTGCGCCTCGGACAGCGGCTGTTCGAGGCCGCTCCGCCAGAATCGACCAGCGGCCAGGCCAAGCGCCAGCTCATCCTCGAACACGCCGACCACAACGATGTCTACGACGTCGAACGCGGTCTCGTTGCGGCTGAGCTCTCGCAGTTTCTGAAACAATCCGTTCCGGCAGCCGCGGCCGCGCAGCCCGGCAACTGACTCAACCGCCGTGATCGGCCGGCGCAGTTCAATCGAGCCGCTTCAGCTTGATGTTGCGGTACCAGCAGTCGCTGCCGTGGTCCTGCAGCCCGATGTAGCCAGCCCGCGGATGGTCTTTGTACGCCACGTCGAACTTGTGAGCGGAACCGTCAGCCCGCTTGTTGGGCTTGGGCCATTCGTCCAGATCCATCTGCGACACCTTCTCGCCGTTGACTTCGACCGCAATCCGGTTCCGGTCGCAGGTCACCTGCAGATGATTCCATTCCCCCGTCGGCTTCATCGCGTTTTTCTGGATTGGGACCAGGTCGTAAATCGCCCCCGTGTGATGGAATCCAACGTCTTTCGAGTCATCAATGGCGATCTCAATACCGTTAAATCCGACATCCTTCCCCGGCCGGGGCTTCAACGGCGATGTCCGGACGAAGACGCCGCTGTTACAACCCGGCGTCAGCTTGAAGTCGAGAGCCAGCACAAAGTTTCCCACCGGCTGGTCATACACCAGCATGTAATCGCACGGATGAGGGTTGAGCGCCCCGCCCTGGACGTGTGAAGCCGGCAGCCGCTGCTCCTTGATCGTCATCCAGTTCGCGGTCGTCCGACCGTCGAACAGCAGCTTCCATCCGTCCGACTTCTCCTGCTCGCTCAGCGTGTTCTCCGCAGCCAGCACGGGAACACAGAACAGCATCAGCACGCAGGTCGTCGCAATTCGTCGCAGCATGATCTTCGTCTCATAAGTCATGAATTCGCAGCGCATCCACGGCCGCCGCATCGACCTCGATCCCCAGCCCATCACCTGCCGGAACGGCAATCTGACCCGCCACGACTGCGAGCGGCTCGCGCAACACGCTCTTCGTCAGAAACTGCGGCCCGTTGAGCGCCGCCGGGGTCTGCAGTCCGTAAGCCGCAAAGAGCGACACCGAGGCTGCCAGCGAAACATCCGGGTCAGTCAGACCGCTCCCCACGAAGATCAGGCCGTTCTGTTCCAGGTATTCGACCTGTCGGCGGGCTTCGCCGAGACCGCCAACTCGCGACACCTTGATCGCCGCACCGTCCAGCAGTCCGAGACGATGAAACTGCTCCAGCTCGACAACTGAGACAAGGCTTTCATCCATGAGAATCGGGAGCGCCCCCTGTTGCCGGAGCCGGGCAAAGCTGCTCAGTCGATTGGCCGGACAGGGCTGCTCGAAGAACGCGACGCCCAGGTCGGCGAACTGCGGCGCTGCCGCGAGCGCTTCCGCTTCGTCGTAACCGCCGTTCGCATCGACCCACAGGCCCGCCGCCGGCGCGAGCGAGCGAATCCGCCTCACGAGCTCGACGTCGTACTCTGGATCCGGTCCGACTTTGACATTGAAATGGCGATAGCCCCGCCCCACGGCCTCGTCGACCCGCTCGTCGACATCTACCAGCGACTGCGGATTCAGCGTCCAGCTCAGGTCGATAAACGCTCGATCGTTCCGGCCCCAGCGTTCGCGGGCCGTCTGTCGTGCGAGTTTCCCGTTCAGGTCGAACAACGCCAGATCCAGCCCCGCCTTACAGATGGGCTGCCCCGTCGAAAAGGACGGGGCGATCGCCGAATTCATTCGCCGGTGCAACGCGTCGACGTCGAACGAATCCTGCCCGATCAGCTCCGGGGCCAGATACTCTCGAATCGTGCTGAGAACGGATTCCAGCGTCTCGTAGCTCCAGCGGGGAGACGGGACCGCTTCGCCCCAGCCGACCGTGCCGTCGCTGGCCGCAATCCGCACCAGCACCGCCGGTCGTCCGCGTGGACGCCCCCCGGCGTTTTCAAAGAACTTGAAGTTGCCCGCGACGGGATACAGCACCGGAACGGCTTCAATCTCAGCGATTGTAACGCCCATCCCGCGACCTTCCCGTGAGGCGTGAAGTCGTACGAGACTGATTCAAAAATACGCCCGAGTGGATTCGAACCACTGACCGACGGATTAGAAATCAGGAGCAACCCCCAAAAAGCCACGGGGAAAACGCTGGTTTCGAATCAGTTACAGTATGGTTTACAGCACCTTCCGGGCGACACGCAATTGACGACCCTGCCTTGCATTCCATAGTGTCGGCTTGGTCGACCCTCCCAGAATCGCTTCGCCGCTCGCTGGCGTCAATCATCGCCGACTTTCTGGGAGGAAGTCGCTGAAGGCGGGCCGAACTCTCGCGACCTTTCCCGGCCTCGTTCTGGCTGTCGCAAAGGTTGTCGGTTCGGTTGTCGACGGCGCTTGCCGGTCGACGGAACTGGGATTCATGAAGCGTTGGGCATTCGCTCCCCAGAAAGGCAGCACTATGGCGAACCAGTGGCAGATTCGGCAGGGACAGGCAATTCACGGGCCGTTCACCGACACTCAACTGCAGCAACTTTTCGAAGCGGGCCGAATCGACGCCGACACTCCGGTTCGCAATGGAGACAACTCGCCCTGGCAGAAAGCCGGAACCGTCCCCGCACTGTCTGCCAGCGTTCAATCGGAAAGCGGGTTAGCGTCCGATATTGATTCCATCGTCGACGAAGTTCTGGGCAACGTAACGCCGACTCCGTCCGCAAACCTTCCTGCCCCATCGGCAATGCCTCAAGGTTGGCACCACCCGGCCCGACCCGCACCGACCGCTCAACAGCCGGTAGTATCAACGCCCGCCCCCCAGAAAGCCGCCCCGCCTCCCCGTGCCAAACGAGAGACGGAGACGGTCCCGAACTACGACGGCTTCCAGACTCTATCCGGCCTGTTCGCCATTCTTGGGGGGCTGTCGCTGATCTGCGTATTCATTTGGGCCGCCGATCTTCTCGGGGATTCCGGCGGTGAAAGTGGCGTGCCGCGAGAGCTTCTCGTTCCAATCCTCGCGTCTGCGACGGTCCAGGCTCTCGGTTTCTTCGCGGTAGCCGCGGTGTTGTTCGGAATGCGTGACGCACTTCGCAGCCTGCGGCGAATATCGCTTGCACTTGAAAGGGACCGCACTCGGTAAATTCAACGTGAACTTCAACGTGAACTCGGGGGCGTCGCTGCCGGTCTGGAGCAAAAACACGCGTGATTGCTGGGCATGCACTTCGATGCCGTGATATAAAACGGTACTGTTCGAACGCTTGAACCGTCCCCACCAATATCGGATTCGTTCGCGGCTGATTGCGAGGAGCGTGTCACATGAAGCGAATCGTTGCAGACGTGAGGACTGGTCCGCAGACAGTGGCAATTCTGTTGAGTCGAAGCGGAGATCGTTCCAACCTCTCTTTGGCAATTCGATTCCTCTCTCGACTTTGGGGCGGAAGATACGGGCAGTTACTACCGGTCGACGGTTCTGTGCCGGACGACGCAACGCTACGTCAATTGGCGTTGTCGCGTCCGGACTTTGTCTACGGTGCTGACATCGACTTCGCAATCTGGGAGCCCTGCATCCGCGAATCCTGTCAGCCCCGCGGAATTGGGCCGCTACGGAAAGAGTTCGTCAACAGCATAAATGTCGGAATTGAAGACTTCGCTACAGATCGGGATTTGATCCGCTACGTACGAGAATCGGATGCACGTGCGTCGTCGACCCGAGTTCGCAAGAACTTCTTTGTGACAATTTCTCGTCAGAATCCTTTAGCAGAATACAGAGATGCCGTTTTCGGAGATTCGCCTTCACACGTTCATCAGGATTTCCTCCAGCACTCAGAGACTAAACTGGGACCGGAAGCGACATTCGAAGACATTTTGGAATTGCACACGGGAATTGCACAGCGTGCGGGACGAACTTGGCTCGACGTCGCTAATCATGGTCTAAGTGTCGCAGTCAATGGTCTTTTCGGAGTTCCGACCCTAATAGTAGTCTCCGATGCGTTACTTGACTTGTCTTTCTACTGGAACTTGCGAATGACATCGGACACGGGATGGCCGGTGCCGGTGTTCCCAATTCCCGAGGACGAACTGTCGAACCCGAATCTTCCCTCGGCCTTAGCGGCTTGGCTGGAAGTTGTGCAGCGGTTTACGCCGCGAAGCGATTTCTTACGAGTAGTTTCGTCTTCCGCAAAAGCGAATGTGCTGAAGACGTTTACCGATAGATTGATGGATGCTCTTCAGGAGACAGCCATTCGGACAATTGACGTTGTTGCTTCGCATCCGGGAGGAATCGTCGCAACTCCGTATGAATCTGAGCTTCAACTGCAGATCGACGTCGTCGGACGCAATTGGCGACTTCATCCTCCGGTACCTACTATCTTTCAAGGGGGAAGAACGCGGTCCTTCGTCGTCGAATTCCTTAGAGATTCGACATCGCGACGTGCAATTGCAGAGCTAAAAGTTCCACCTCGGCAGTCGTCTTTAGCGGTCCTGAATGCTCCTGGACCTATACGGTTTACTGAATGGCGGTTCGTGCCGGTCAGTCTTGGCGTGCACGGTCTCAGATTGCGATGCACCGATGCAAAGGCCATTTCTCTCTATCGTCCGACTTCGTGCGAAATCCTCGAAGAATGCTTGAGGGCAAGCGGACTGGTCCCGGTCAAAGACGAGAAGCGTCACGCGTACGTTCCTTTGCTACGGCGATTTGGTGGGCTTGAACGTGCCGCTGATGCCATGACCGGAGACTATCGTAAGGTGCTGCGGTGGCTTGTGAAACGGTCTGGTACTATTGGGGAAATGAAATCAAGCCAAATTGGAAGGAATGGAAAGCTCGCAAACGACTCTGAGCAAGCCGGGAATCCGGAAATCCTTCGTCACCTTGATGAAGAGACTCAGAGGCTTGTGCGTCAGAGGCTGAGACGCAGACGGCTAGGAGTGTCCCCGGACTCAAGCGAAGTCGGAGCACTCTTGGAGCTATGGGCGGACATGAGAATCGTGCGTCGATATTGGAACATGCCGAGATGTCCACAGTGCGGAAAGCAGAAGTCGGAGCAGACGTTGCGCCTGAACCGGCCGGTGCGTTGTTATTCCTGTGGAAGCCGAATTCGACTTCCTGAATCCATCAAGATTGGCTACCGACTGGACCGCGTCGTCAGGAACGGAATTCGTGAGGGAGTTCTTCCGGTTGTCTTGACGGCACGGTTTTTGAGACTTCTCACGTCGAAGGGGTTCCTGTGGTTACCTGGAGTGAAGTTTCAAGACGGTACCCAGCGGAGCGATCTCGACATCGTTGCTTCCTGTGACGGTCATCTGTTTGTGGCAGAATGTAAAGATTTGGGCGACGTCGAACCTCAAGCGATTCAGTGGGACGAATTGGTGAGTCAGTTCATTCAGACCATCAAAGTAGCTGAGAAGGTGAGAGCATCAACGGTCGTATTCGCAACGCTATTGCCCGTCGTTCCAGAGCATGTGGTTCAGAGGTTTAGGGAGGTGGTACCTGAATCGCTTGGGATTCTAGTCTTGGATGGCAATGACTTGGAGAAGGGATACCGCGAAGTATCTGCCGGAAATAATTTAGAGCTGAAGCGGTATCTGAGCGTGTATGACTGCGTTCCGCGAAAAGAGTACGGAACGACCGCGAGTTTTAAATGAGGCTGACGGACGGTCACGAACCCGAAATGCACCGCGGAGTTGAACGGAACAACCGCCGGAGAATTCTGAACCGAGTCATCGGGACTCGGAGCGTTCTCCGCAGAGAAGTCTTGAAGTTCTGGCTTGGACTTGCCACGGCTCGGTCCATTTATTGCCCCCTGCAAGTTGTTTCAGATTGCGGCCCAAAGCGGCCAGTCGACCGCAGTTCGGTAGCGTCGCCGCGGACTCTCGAAGGAGCGAGGCTGTCGGCCTCGCGACTTCTCCCACCAGAATGTACACTTCCTGAGCCAACAGATATCCGGAAATCCTCGCTGGGGCGTTCGCCGCGTGACTTCGCAACTTCGCCTGCAATTCGGTCCTGCCCTCAACAGCGGTCTGTTCTCGACGCACTGGCTGTCGCATCGGCTGCAGTTAGAGGCGGAATGGTCCGACTTGCGGGAGGCGTCGAACCAGACTCTGGACGAACTGGCGAAGCTCTGGAAGACGGAGCGGAAGCGGGTTGAGCAGTACCAGAACGAACAGGCTCTCGAATACGGCTTCATCCAGCCGGTTCTGAAACTGCTGGGGTGGACGCCGAATTACCAGACGTTTCTGCAGGGGCGGAAACCAGACTACGCCCTGTTCCATTCCGACGACGCACTGGATTCCGCGTTGGCAGCGGGCGGCAAGAGTCCCGAGTTCTGGGACCATGCAACCATTGTCGCCGATGCCAAGGCGTGGAGCGTCTCCCTGGACCGACGCATAACGTCTGCCGATCAGCGGGAGTTTCCGCCGCAGCAGATGGAATGGTATCTCGACCGCAGCCGTCTCCCGTTCGGCATTCTGACCAACGGTCAACGCTGGCGACTCATCCCCAGAGAACGGCAGCCGTACCAAGGGCGGTTTGACACGTACTTTGAGTTCCGACTCTGCGAACTTCTCGACCGCTGGTTGGACCGCAAGCGGCATCTGCTGGAGCAGCAGCAGTTGCAGGAAGACTTCCTGCAATTCTTCCTGTTCTTCTCGCCGAACGCCTTCGTCGCCGCTCCTGGCAGGCAACCGCTGGTCGTTCGTGCGATTGGCGGAAGTTCGGAATACCGTCTCGGTATCGGCGACGACCTTCGCGAACGGGCGTTCGACGCCGTGCGACTCTGCATGCAGGGGTTGCTGGATTTCGCCCCGAACGAACTCACCGCAGCGGATCACCTGGAACTCTGCCGGCTGGAGAGCTTCACGCTGATTTATCGCCTGTTGTTTATCCTTTACGCGGAAGACCGGGGGCTTCTCCCCTTTCGGACGAACACGCTCTACACCAACAATCGCTCGCTGGGACGATTCCGGGATGAGATTCACGGCCAGCTTGGCACGGCCCGCAAATCCTCCAGTCTCGACTACCCAAAGGACCAAACGAACCTGTGGTCCGACCTACGCGACTTGTTCGATCTGGTCGACCGGGGAAACGGTCGCTATGGCGTTCCCGCGTACAACGGCGGATTGTTCGACCCCGAAGAACATCCGTTCTGGGAAACGAAGCAGGTTCCCGACTGGTTCCTGGCACGGATCATTCAGAAGCTCGGACACGCCCCCGACAAGTCGCTCCCCGATGCCGGAGAGTTTCGCGTCGACTATCGCGATTTGGCGATTCAGCACCTTGGAGGCGTTTACGAAAGCCTGTTGGAACTGCAGCCGAAAGTTGCCACGGTCCCGATGATCGTCGTTCGCAAGCGAAGTCGAGAACGGATCGAAGAAAAGATCATCCCCGCCTCACATCCGGTGGAAGCTGGTTTCGAGAAGACCGGCGAGAAGTACGCCCGCGGCATGATCTACCTGCAGACGAACAAGGGAGAGCGGCGGGCATCAGGCAGCTATTACACTCCCGACCACATTGTCAAACACATCGTCGAACAGACTCTCGGACCGCTCTGCGGGGTGATCGAGGCCGAGTTGTTGCGGGACATTCAGAAGGCCGAACGGGCGTTTGAGAAGTCCGGAAGCGATGCGGATCAGCAGCGGTTGAACGCCCTGCAAGCGGAGTTCGACGACCGGATTCTACGTTTGCGAGTGCTCGACCCTGCGATGGGTTCCGGGCACTTCCTGTTGCGGGCATGCAGCTATCTGGCGGAAGAAATCGCGGCTCATCAATATGCCCGCGACGAAGATCTGGCGGATGCGACCGGCGAATCGGCGGTTGTCTACTGGAAACGCAAAGTTGCCGAGAACTGTCTCTACGGCGTCGATTACAACGGGCTGGCGGTCGAACTGGCAAAGCTGGCTCTCTGGCTCGAAACGGTAGCCATCGACCAACCGCTGACATTCCTGAATCATCATCTGCGGTGTGGAAACAGTCTCATCGGTCCGCAGGCGGAAGACTTGGGACGTCTGCCCGGCGAAGGGGACTTGTCGGCAAACGTGTTCAAGAAATACGTTCGCAAGTCGCTTCCCGGAATGCTGCAGCCGCTGGCGGAAATCCGTTCGATTGCGTCGCAGTCGGTCATTGAAGTGAAGCAAAAGCTGAAATTGTTCGGCCAGTTCGAGCGGCAGCAGCGGGCGTTTCATAGGCTGGCAGTTGTCTGGACGACCGCATTCCTCCCCAGAGATGCTGCCCCGTGGTCTGTTGGCGAGTATCAGCGGGCATTGGCGGTCCTCAACAAACCCGCGAAGTTTGAGGAAATCGCTGGGGAAGGCTGGTTCATTCAGGCAGAAGTTGCGGCGAGAGAGGCTGAATTGAACGGCTTCGCGTGGGAACTCGAATTCCCCGATGTGTTTTTCGATGAAACCAGCCGACTTGCGAAATCGGGCTTCGATGCGGTCATCGGCAATCCGCCGTATGACGTCCTGTCCGAAGCAGAGACCGGAAGGGATTTGTCCGTACTCCGTAGCGTCATCGACCATACCCCGGTCTATGGGCCGTCCAAACGCGGAAAGAACAATCTCTACAAGCTGTTCATTTGCCGGTCGCTGCAATTGCTGGCGGAAGACGGATATCTCGGCTTCATTACGCCGATGGCGATTCTCGGAGATGATCAGGCCGCAGAATTGCGAAGGTCCATCCTGGATGTGGGCCGGTTTGTCCGCATCAATGCCTTTCCTCAGAAAGACAATCCCCAGCAGCGAGTCTTTCCCGAAGCCAAACTGTCGACAGCCGTGTTCATCCTGCAGAAGTCCGCCGACTCGACCGTCAAAGGACAGCGGTTTCCGTCCGATGTTCATCCGGGCCGCGAGCTGACCGAAGTTCAGGCGTCGCTGCATCTGTCGACGGCAGAGATTCCCCTGTACGATCCGTCCAACCTCACGATTGTCAGTTGCTCGCAGGCCGACTGGGATTTGGCAACTCGGATCATGCAGACTGGGAGACTGGTTCGACTCGCGGAGTTTGTTGACTTCTTTCAAGGCGAAGTCAACCAGACGAACGAAGAAGCGAAGGGCAATATCTCGTTCGTTGAGGGGGAAGGTGTTCCGGTGGTTCGCGGGGCAGGGATCTGTCTTTACGCCGTACGCCCGTCGTCGCAAGGAAGAGACTTTTCGGTACTGCAAGAACGGTTTCTCGCCGGCAAAGGTCCGGACACGAAAGCCTTCCACTATCTTCACGACCGGATTGGCGTTCAGGAGAGTTGCCCGCAGAACAATTTCCGCCGAATCATCGCTGCAATGATCCCCGCGGGCGTTTTCTGTAATCACAAGGTGAACTATTGCCCGGCCCCGTTCTGTCGCTTCGAGCTGGAATTCCTTTTGGCGTTGCTCAATTCCAAGCTATCGGACTGGTACTTCCGGCTCGGCAGCACGAATGCAGCCGTTAGTCACTACCAACTCAAGAACCTGCCTTGCCCGGTATTCGCTGCAAAGACCTCAATCTCACAGAAGCGGCGAGATGACGTCTCGCGTTGGCTCGACGCTGAACGCTTCGACGATGCGGCAACTGGTGCGATGGCGTTCATTCAAGAATCGCCATTCGATCCTTTCATCCGAACGCTGATCGTCGAAGCGTCAACGAAGATTCTCAGGCTGGAACGTCGACGTGGCGAAATGTCACGAAGCGACCGGTCGGCCCTGACTCCTGCCGCACAGCCGTATCAGGACTTCATCGACCGGCTGTTCTTCGCGATGGCCGGATTGACCCCGGAAGAATCCGCCGGTCTTGAAGAGCGGCTGGCGACGATGCTCTGACCGACGATGCGAGTCGCCTTAGCTCAATGGGTGGCGGATCAAGAAATCCCGCACGTCCGACAGGAACTTGCCGACATCTTTCGCCGTGTGCTGCGTCGTATTGTGGGCACAGTCGTTCCCGATAGTCGCCATCGCCGTAACCGTCTGCATTCCCAGCTTGTCGAGCTGTCCGGACTTGTAGAGCGATTGATTCAGATCGTTGATCGTCGGCCGGTTGACTGGCAAGCAGTCGTGACGTTCGCAGAGCTTTCGTAGGTGCTCTTCCAGGACCGCCCGGCCAAGCACACCGGCAGCGAGCACGTAATCCTTGGACAGAAGTTCGTCAGCCTGTTCGAGCAAACTGGCGAAGGCATCAGCGGAGACAAGGTCTTCAACGCGGATAAGCAAGTCATGTCGAATCGCATCTCTCAGGCCACGCAATCGACCAAGCATTGATTGAGCTGATCCAGCGTCATTGAGAGCAGTCATCGGAAACGCTTGCTGCCATGCCTTGGCAGACTCACCGATCTGATGGACTAAATTATCGCAACCTGTCTTCCATCGATTGAACGGTTCCGGTTGGACATATAGACGCTCGTAGTCATCTAGAAACGTCTGGTGATTTGCGGCCTCAGCTTCCGCAATCAGCCGATCTAGCTGCTGAAGGTATCGTTGCTTCAGGTTTGCCTTCATTTTGATCCGCGGCACAAGAGCGTTTGAACTTCGTGATGAGACAGTTGCGTGCGACGATCCACGCCAGTCCATTGAGGTAGTTGAACAGTATTTGTTTGCGATGTGAACTCGGCAGTCGACTTTTCCCCACGATTGAGGGGTGGGTACTTGGTCTCGGCTGGTCGTTTCCTTCCCGTCAAAACGACACGCGCGCAAAACCGGAAAAATCGCTCAAAACCGCTTGATCTGCCGGGATGGTCCTTGGGTCGTTCAGTCGCCCGGCGGGGCTCTCAGGGGCCGTTGCGGGCCTTCTGGCGTGCGATGCGGCCGATTCGCTCCCGCCGACCGGGCGCTTGCGGCTGGACTGAACATTTTCGATACTTGGTTGTTGTTCATTTTGACGGCAGCGTTGGCCGTAAGGTTGTCGGCGGTCGGGAGTTGGCGAGAGGGACGATTGATGCCGATTGCAGATGCCGTGCTGCGTTCGCTCCGCTCGGAGTTCGAACGATTCAACGCGGCTCATGGTCGCATCGGTGCCGTGCTGTTTTGCGAACTGCTGCCGCCCCTGGCAGACGTTGTCGATGGCGGTCTGCCGCCCGAACTCGTGTCGCATTTCGATCTGTCCGAGTTGCCAACGCCCGCCGAATTCCCGTGTCGACAAGACAAGCCAAATCGCACGGCGGCTGATATCCATCGCGACATTCATTCGGTCGACGGTCGCATGGTGACGACGTTTGCCGCCGGTCCCGTCAGTTCGGGCAGCGTGTCGCTGTTGCCGTGCAAAGCGGATGATACTCCGGACGCCGATTCTGTCGCGGGAGCGTTCGCGACTGGCGACGGTCGTTTGCTGATTCCGCTCGAATTCGGGAAGAAAGGCCAGCCGGTCTGGTGTTTGACCGGAGCACGGTTCGAATTGCGGTACTTCGTCCAGGGGCCGCCCGCTGCGTGGGTCAACTATCGGAAACTAGAAACGGCGGCTGCGAAGTCGCTGTGTTCTGCCGTAGAACCGGAGCGGCTGATTCGGTGGGCATCGCCGACGGTCGTTCCCACTGTGCAGAAGATTGTGGATTCGAACTTCTGGACGGAATCGCTGTTCTGGATCGGCGGCAAATCGGAAGTGTCGATGCCGTTCCTGGCTGACCGGCGGATTCTGGCGGCTGACGTTCCGAGTCCGCTGCATCGCCGATGGTCGACTCTCCCCCAGAGAGACCGCAATTCCCAGCCGATGCCCGTCGAAGCCGTTCCATCGAACTGGTACGTCGTCCTGACCGACGCGGCAGCGGCTTCGGTGCTCGCCATCGACGTAATTCTGGCTGCTTTGCCCGAAATCGGCAGGTCTGCAGAACCGTCGCCGGTGGCCGTTCAAGTGGCCGAAACCAGAAATGCCGATCTGGAAGACGACCGGCTGGAAAGAATCTGCGACTTCCTTCGGTCGCCACTTCAAGTGCGAATAGTCCGCTATCTGTGGGGACGTCAGTTCTCGGCAGACCTGGACGCATTCCGGGAAGTCTGCTGGCAAGGGAAAGATGTCCAGGACGAAAGCGTCGAACGGCAATGCCAGCGGATCGGGGAACTTATGGCGGGCGAACTGTCGATTTGCGTTTCGTTGGCGAATCGACGCGTTTCGATGGAAGTTTTCGGCAGGGACTCAGGCAAGTAGCGGCCAGCCGCTCCCGACTGGAAGACCGACAGATTTCCCGACAGCAAAGTCGTCCGGTCTGTCGGGAGTCCCGGCGATAGTTCCCGTGTCGCTCGAACGGTGAGCGGCGGAAACCTACTCGACCGGAGACCTTGCCATGCCGAACTCTCGCATTCGTTCACCCTCACTGCGGCGGCTTCCCGACCCGATGACGATCCGACGGGAACTGGGAGCAATCTCCCGCGAAGCCGCTCTGCTGCGGTCCATGCTCCGGCTGTCGGAGCGGATGCAGCGTCACTTCGAACTGATTCAAACCATTCACACCCAAACGAAAGCCTAGAAATCATGACGATCATCGCCACTGCCTCACCAGCCGACGACTTTCCGACGTCCGACGAACTGCTGATCGATGCGAAGGAAGCCGCCCGTCGGTTAGCCATCAGCAGCCGGAGTCTCTGGTCGCTGACGAATCAGCGAAAGATTCCCGCCGTTCGGATCGGTCGGAGTGTTCGTTACCCCGTCGAAGCCCTGCGAGATTGGATACGTCGGTCCCAGCAGCACCCACACCGGGGGGGAGGGTCAAAAACGTAGAGACGGCCAAGAAACCGACGCCGGCCTCTTCCGTTTGCGACGTAATAAGTCCCCTGCAAATCGGTCGTTTTGCGAGCAATTTGCGTGCGGGGGCGATGCAAAGTTGCGGCTGGCGGTGATCCGTTTTTGACTCTTCTCGTTTTCTGGGGGGGAGGGGGATTCGACCGGAAACCGGGGGAATTCGGGCCTCGCGGGCGTACGCGGCCACGCCCGCCCGCGTAATGCGTGCATACGCACACATGTAATACCTCTATCCCCCTATAGTCCCCCTTTCTCCCCAGAAAACTCAGCTAATTAAAGCAAATTGTAGCTACACGCACGCACGCGAGACGCCGACCGGAGGGGACTTTTCACCACGATCCAGGGGTGTCTGCCCCCCCCTTCAGGGACTTTCCACCACGATGGAGGGGTGTTTGACCCCCTCCCCGGACTTTTCACCACGATCCAGGGGTGTCTCCGTTGGGACGCACCCCTTCCCCCAGAAAACACTTTCCGCCAAGATCATTCGGCCGACTGCCGGTCCAGGAGCATCGAACATGGCAAGCATCTTCAAGCGAAACGACAGTCCGAACTGGTACGCCGAATGGTTCAACCACAGCGGCCAGCGAATGACTCGCTCGACCAGAACGACCGACAAGCGGGCCGCCGAACGGATTGCCGGCAAGTGGGAAGCCGATGCCGCTCTGCGACGCGAGAACGTCATCGATCCCCGAATGGAAGCCTTGGCTGCCCAAGGCGAACTGCCGATTGAGCACCATCTTCAGAACTTCCGGGCTTCACTCGATTCCGCGAATCGGACCGTGAAACACATCGACCATGTGATCGGTGTGATTCGCAAGATCGCTGTCGCGGCCGGACTTGTCTGCATTCGGGACATTTCGGCGGACGCCGTGAACCGCTTCGCGTCCGAACTTCGCAAGAATCGGTCAACACGAACCGTGCAATCTCAGTTGGGAGCGTTCAAGCAATTCACGTCCTGGCTGGCACGAACTCACAAACTGCCGTTCGATCCGCTGTCGTCGATTTGCCTGCCGAATCCGAACTCCGACCGAAAGCGGCTGCGGCGGATGCTGCTCCCTGAAGAGTGGCTCTGGCTGCAATCCGTCACCGAGAGCCGACCGGTTGGCTTCGGAATGACAGGACATGAACGAGTCGTCTTGTACGATCTGGCGATTCAGACGGGCTTGCGAGCGGCGGAGCTTCGCAGTCTGCGGCGGTCAAATTTCCATCTGGATTCGGATCAGCCGTTCGTTATCTGTCATGCCAGATCGACGAAGAACCGGAAGGCGTGCCGTCAGTACATCCGGCCGGAATTGGCCGAACTGCTTCGAAACCTTCTCCCCCAGAAATCGCCCGGTGATGCGGCATTCAGTCTGCCGACGAAATGGCGAATGGCCGACATGATTCGGGCAGATGTCCAGATTGCACGGCAAGCCTACCTGGACGCGGCGAAAGGCGACTCTGCCGAACTGAACCGGCGTCAGAGCGATCAGTTCCTGGAACTCTCAACGGAATTCGGCGAATTCGACTTCCATTCGCTGCGACATACCTGTGGGGCCTGGCTGGCACAGACGGGGGCTCATCCGAAGGCGATTCAGACGGTGATGCGACATTCGACGATCACGCTGACGATGGATCAGTACGGACATCTGTTTCCGGACGAACAAGCACGGCTGGTCGACCGTCTGGGCAGTCTTTTCCGGGGGCTGGATGCTGCAAGGCTGCCGGGCGACTTACAGTATGCTTTACAGCAGTCGCAGCACGATTCGACGCTTCAGGATGCGACGCCGTGCGACAGCAGCGGACCGGCCGGACCGTCTGCCGCCGAATCCAAGTATCAGACAGTTGCGAACTTATGCGAACCGGTGCGACCGGCTGCGGGGGAATGCGAAAGTACGCCCGAGTGGATTCGAACCACTGACCGACGGATTAGAAATCCGTTGCTCTATCCAGCTGAGCTACGGGCGCAAAGCGTTGTTTTTAAATGTGTTGCGGAGTTTCTTGGCTGGCAGTATTCTGTCTTGGTACACCTGGAAGTACACCCGGGTGCATTTTCGCTCCTCGACAGGACGCCATCATGGCCAAACCAAAGGGACAGAAACCCGACAAGCCGTACCCGGAATTTCCGCTCTTCCCGCACGCCGTGGGACAGTGGGCGAAAAAGATTCGAGGATGCACTCATTACTTCGGACCCTGGAGAGACCCGGATGGTTCGATTGAGAAGTATCGTCGGCAGGTGGACGACCTGCAAGCCGGAAGGGTACCGCGGGACCGACCAGCGGACGGCCCGGGTCTGCGGGACCTGTGCAACGCGTTCCTCACCAGCAAGACTCACCGACTCCAGACCGGCGAACTGTCACAGCGGACTTTCACGGATTACAAGCGGACGACGGACACCCTGATTGCACATTTCGGGCGGGACCGCCTTCTTTCAGACATCACGCCGGTGGATTTCCAGAAGTTGCGGAGCTGGTACGCAGCCGGAGACGACGGCAAATCGCGCGGCTTGGTCGCGATCGGCAATTTCGTTCGCATGGCCCGGATCGTCTTCAAGTACGCGTTCGATGCCGATCTGATCGATAAACCGATCAAGTTTGGGCCAGATTTCACGCTCCCCAGCCGAAAGGCCTTGGACCAGTCGAAGGCAGCGCGGCCGCAGAAGCTGTACAGCGCCGACGAGATTCGCCGGATGATCGCGGTGGCCAATCCGCAAATGAGGGCCGCCATTCTATTAGGCATCAATGCCGGTTATGGCCCAACCGATCTGTCGCGGTTGCCGGAGGCTGCTGTCGATCTGAAAGGCGGTTGGCTGACGTTTCCGCGGCCGAAGACCCAGGCACCTCGGCGGGCGAAGCTGTGGCGAGAAACGATGCAGGCACTGCGAGATGTCATCTCATCCCGGCCGGCTCCGAAGTCTGACGATCTCGCCGGGTTGGTGTTCTTGACGAGGTACGGGCGTAGTGTCGTCAGAACAATGGACAGCGGCGTGCACATCGATACCATCGGGTTGATGTTCGGACGGCTGCTCACGGAGTTGGGAATCAAGCGGGACGGGGTGGGATTCTATGCTCTGCGACACACTTTCCGGACTGTCGCTGACACGACAATGGATCAACCCGGCGCGGATTTGATAATGGGCCACGCCCGACGGTCTGGCGATATGAGTGCCGTGTACCGGGAGCACATTGACGATTCACGCCTGCAACGAATTGCGGACCACGTTCACGCCTGGCTGTTCCCACCGAAGAAGCCACGTGCCGCCAAGGTTACGACGAAGACCAGCGGGCAACCGACCGCCAATCGCAAGGCTGGTTCTCGACGCGCAGCTGAGTAAGATCTTCAGACCGACTCGGGGAATAGATTTGCCGCCGACATAGCTGAAGAATTCCGGCTGGCACTCTCCGCAGACGCGCAGTATTTGGAGCAACCCCATTGAACCAGGGTCGCGAAATGCCGGAAACGAACGAAGCGCAGTGGCGAGCAGCCTTGGAACGGGCCAGGGAACGATTCGTTCGTCTGGCAGACTCGATCGAGGCTCGATTGGCTCCTCCCCCATTGTTCGCGATTGTAAGGCGTCAGCGCGGGGAAGACGACGTCTATGAGCGAACCAAGACGTACCTGTCTCAGCGGCTGGAACCTCGAACGGGCCTCCTGATTCCGCGATTTCCAGGCGTTGCTGGCGGTTGCCTGTGGCCCCCTGTCTATCGGTCGATCTGTCGTGACAATCGCCAGCAGTTCACCTCGATGTTTCACTCCTTGATGGATCTTGAGAAGGGCCGCTATCTGCCGGAATGGGACGTTCTGTGCTCGATTGCCCGAGATGCGGCGCATTCGCTGGAACTCTCCGGAGTCGCGGCTGCAATTCTGGGCGAGAGATCGAGTTCGGATTCAGTCAGTGAATTCCTCTGGTTTGAGTACCTCTTTGAGATCGCGCTGCAAGGCAAATTCGTCAATCCATCTGCAGCGGTTCGTATGGTGGTTC
This sequence comes from uncultured Planctomycetaceae bacterium, assembly GCA_942493135.1. Classification (GTDB taxonomy): domain Bacteria; phylum Planctomycetota; class Planctomycetia; order Planctomycetales; family Planctomycetaceae; genus Planctellipticum. The sequence continues at coordinate 4,907,593 of OW818684.1, forward strand.
TTCCGCGTGGAAATCGATCCTGCGCCTGGCAGGCTGAGGCATGGCAGCAGGAGCGAGACCTGAATTCTGACGTCCTCCGGCGGCAGAAATTGGGCGATCCGCAATGTGCGAACTCAACCGCAGTTCCAGAGGAGGAATGGCCAACAGAACTTCCGCAAACCTGGTTCAGTATCCTGCCAGATGTCCCGAATCGGTCTGTGGAATTGATCGATTGGATTCTCACTCAGCAAGCCAGACGCGACTCAGGAACCGTCGGTTTCAAGCGCGGGGAGGTCGCTATCGAGGCTCCAAAGTGGCCGCCGGGGAATGGGTGGGCATTTCGACCCGGCAGCGCAGCGTTCCTTGGCCACAGTTTTGCTGTTACCGAGCAACAGCGGGTCTTCCTTTCGTTTCTCGCCGAGAAGCGAGGAGGCCTGATTACTTGGCGGCAACTCGCCGACAATTGGGATCTGCGGAAAAATTCCGCGTCCACGCCGGGGAATATCAGTCAAGCGATCTACCGTATACGAAAGCTTCTTCAAGAACAGTTTGACTGCGGCAATCAAGATCCGATTCCGAACGTTGAAACGGGAAATGAATTCTCCTATCGACTGGACGACACCGTAATTGTCGGACCACGAACGGCCGGCTGACATTTTTGGCTCTGCGGATTTCTGGAAATCAAAAGCCAGCGGTTGTCTTGAGGATCTGCACTTCGGCGGATCTCCGTCGGCACCATCAGCGTTGCCGGCGATGCATAATCGCCAAGGCCGGTCGCTCAACGTGACTCGCGACTCAGTCTCCGATTTCTCGGGATTCCGACTGATTGCCGGTTTGTCGCGCGTCCTCGCCCAGGATTTGCGAAGTCGTGCAGGTCGCGTTCCGGACTGCCCGGATCAAAATCGATGCCGCGATCATTTCAAATGACCAAAGAATGAGCGAGAAATGATCGCGTTGTGATTGCTCCCGGAGAAAGTTCCCCCCGTTGAAAGTCACTCATCAGAGCGACGGGAGGAGCGATGGCGACACGGCACGAGACCACGGACGTCCTTGATTCGATTCCACCAGCCGAGGAAATCCGACGGCGGTTGGATGCGAATCGCGCGGAAGCAGCCGCGTTGAAGCGGATGCTCAAGATTGCTGCGCAGCGGGATCAGGCGCGCGACCTGCGGTCGCTCCGTCCACACGATCCAGCCGAGTAGGGGGCCGGATCGATGCCTGCCTGGATCACCCCACCCCAATACGCCAAGTCCCGCGGGATCAAATCCGATCGAGTCCTCGCCTGGATTCGTTCTGGCGAACTTCGGGCCGTCAACTTCGGTGATGGCGTTCGTCGCCCTCGATGGAAAATCAGCCCCGAGGCCATCGCGGAATTTGAGCAGGCGCGGACCAATCCTGGAAAAAGCGCGATTCCAGCTCGACGTCCTCGACGTCACACCGCCGCTGTCTCGGACGTGATCGAATTCTACTGATTCAGCCCTGAAACCCTAGTCGTCAAGCGATGCCGATGGTCAGCGTCGCGTTCAGTTCAACATTTTTGACCCCGAATTGCCACGGAGGGCAATCGCTGTGCAAACGAGACTTTCATATCCAGGTTCGGCCTATCCGACTGGTCGCCCGCCGTTCTTTGCGATGCACTACATCGCACGGATTTTCCGCGAGGGAGCGATCGCTCAGTTTCGTTTGAAGCCGATCGCTGTGGTCATGCTGGTCAAGATCGTTACCGACGAAGACCGCAACTGGTACCAGCGGCCGGTGTCGCTGTTCAATATGGACCTCGCCCGCGACCTGGATTGTTCGGAAGACACCGTGCAACGCACCCGCGACGAACTGATCAAGGCCGGCCTGCTGCACTACGAGCGACATGGTGACCGGCGGTCCGGCACCTACTGGGTCAAAGTCCCGCCGCATTGGGAGGATTTCCCAGGACCGCAAAGGCGACCTGAACATCCGACAGGCCGCATGGCTGCGGAAGCAACTGCGGTGGGAACCGCGGGGGGAAGGGCGGAGGCAACTGCGGACCAGTCTTTCCCTAAGAAGAACCTATTCCAACCACCCCCAGTCCCGGTCCCTGACCCGTGGACGGTGGTGGTGGAACGATTGCGAACGGCCGAAGTCGAGTTGGCGACCGAGGCCGCGAAGGACGCTCAGCGAAACGGCTTCACTCCGGAGCTGGCTCTCGCCTGCGTTGACTGGTTTCTGCGGCCGGACAACCGCGCGGCCTATGGCCCAGGCGTCCTGCTGCATCGCTTCCGGCGCGCTGATGCGTCTCGGCTGCCTCCTGATCAGGGTTGGCCTCCGCCGAACCCACAGGCTGCGTTACGCCAGTCACGGAAGCAAGAGGCCGAACGTGCTGCCGAGGCCCGCCGGGAAGCGGACGCGCGTGCCGCCGAGAAGGTCGCACGCACGAAGGAGCTGACTCAGAAGCTCCTGCAGTGGGGCGACAGCATCGACCGCCTGACACAGGAGGAACGGGTGGCGCTGGTCGCCGAAAAGGGACCGGCGTTTGTGCGCGAGGTGCGCCGGGCAGTTTGTTGGCGGGAAAATGCCTTGATTCGAGGAGTTCTGCTCGATGCCTTCGCAGCTCGATACGCAAGCAACTGAGTGCCGTTTCGTGGATCGAATGACAGAGCGAAACAATCCAGCGCGACAGGCCACCGGTTCATGCACCGAGAGTGCATTCCGGTCCAGATGGAGCGATGAAACCCGGCAGATCATGCGAGGGTCTTGAACCCAACAACGACCGCTGGACTCTCCGTAGTCAATTCCAGCCGTCGTACGCGTCGAGCTCGTCGAGGTCCTTCCCGGCAGCCTGTGCGACGGTGTCGGCCCGCCAGAGGCGGTTCGAGGCTTGGTCGTAGCCGTACCGCAGCCGGGCGACGTCGGCCCGTTGGAAGACTATCACCCTTCGCCTTCATCCTCGCTATCGCTCGGCGGCGTCGGTTGATTACCAGCGGCAGTCCTTCACGCGGCCGAAGCAGTCGAGGCCGCTGTCGATGTCTCCCGTGTCGGGATCGTTGCTCCCCGACAGGTCGACCAACGTGTATTCCACGTCCGGTTCGGTGAAGTCCACCACCACGATCGCCCCCAGCCCCAGGAAGCTGTAATCGGCCAGGTGCGTGGTGCCGTTGTCGTCGATCAGACTCGCGATGCGGGAGGCGTGGTCCGAGATCCCCCCCGAGCTGCCGTAGCTGTAGGTCAGCGACCGGCCGCTGGGATAGTCCATCCCCGTCGGGCGGACGGTGTTGGTGGAACCGTTCGCATAGCTGAGACCCACGGTCGGCGAACTCCCCGACACGGCCCCTCCATGCTCCTGAGCGGACGACACGAGCTGCGCGAAGGCATTGTACGCCTGCTGCACCTGGTTGACGATAGCGCCGCTGCCGGCCCCTGACTCCTCGTCACGCTCAACTCAGTTCTGGCGAGATTACCCTGCCGCGCTCCCGACAACATGGCCGGATGTTCAAATGCACTCAGCAATCGCCGCCAACCTCTTGTCGCCTTGTAGCACAGGTAGATCGCAGACGACCGACCCCACGTGAATCCCCTCTCCGCATACACATTCTCTCTCTCTCTCTCTCTCTCTTCACAACTGCCCCCTTCGCTGTAGTGTAAATGGAACGCCGGCCAATCCGAGAATCAGAATACAGCACGCAATCCACGACATCAGGGGAATGGGATAAATCGCCCAAATTGTAACAATGATCGACACGAACCCGCTAACCATCGCAACAGCGAGCATTGCAGCACGATGCGGGAGACGACAAATCAACGTTCCCACCTTCCAGCCAACAACGCTGCTCACTGCCCCAATGAGTATTCCCGATGCGATGGATAATGCGCATAACACCGCCAGCCCAGATAAGGACTCTCCAACTCCGAGTCGTATGTCAGGACGAAATATCCAGCATAAGATGATGGCGTCGATACCGAACGAAATACCGAACGATGCAGACATAAGCGTAGTGAGCGTATTGCTGTCAGTTGATTTGTGCATCATTTCGGATCCCATTTCAAACCGAAGTGTCGTTTACGGATTGATTTTGTTACAGATGGTGAGAGCTTGATTGCAGATCGTAAGATCGACTCGAAAGGAATCTATGCATGCGGCCGCATTGAGGATTCCAATTAACGTTGTGATCAAGCCACAGACGGCCGCACATGCTCCCAAGCATGGAAGATAAGCAACATTTGCAAACAGGCACCCTACGGCGCATAGAGCCGAGCAACCACCAAGGAAAAGCAAATCTGGTCCAATCAGACACCCGCCGAAGCACTTCACCGCATCCTTGAGTGCTCTTCGGAAACAAGCGCTGTAGGCCGCTTGACAATCTGCGGCGGCGAGGCCGTGGGCATCGCATCGGTTTAGAGGATTAGACTGACAGTACTCGTAGAGATTAGCGGAATCCAAGTAAACGGCCGGGTCGCGCTGGCCCCACGTTGCCTGTGCCGGAACGAAGAAGCGGTGACGTATATGCACAAGTGCAGTCGCGGTTTCGAAGCGATACCCGCAGTAGAGGGACTCCCAGGCGTAACTCGATGCTGATCGCGTTCCGAATCCCGCTGTGAGGAACATCGGTGCTCCGTAGGCGGAGTAGGTGTAGCGTTCTTGCACATCGCCAGCGGTGTCGACGATCACGTCGACGTTCCAGTTCCCGTCCTGGCAGGCGTAGAGGCGTTCGTCGAGCGTGCCGCCGCCGGTGTCGCGGTCGCGCAGGACGCAGTCGTCGATGTACCGCAGCCCCAAGACGAACTGCCGCTGGGGATTGCTCGACGAGCCGACCCGTTCCTCCACGACCTGCCACTGGCTGGGCTGGGTGTAGTACAGATGCCGGGTTTCGCTGAGCGATCCGCCGGAATAGGTCTGCTGTATTACCCGCCGCTTGGCTCCGTCGTAGGCGTACTCGCTGACGGTGTTCGAGCCGGCGGCGAGCTTCACCAGCCGGTTCCAGGCGTCGTAGGTGGCGGTGTAACTCTGCGTTGGGTCGTTCGGCTGGGGCAGCGTCGTCACATTCCCCGCCGCGCTGTACGCCGGGTCAACCCAGGCGCTCCCCACTGAGTTGGTGATATCGGTGATCTCGTTGACCGTATTGGCGGTCCGGGCTTGCACCAGGTCCCAGGTCCCGTCGCCGGTGTCGTCCTGCCGGAAGCCGGACCAGTTCCCGGTGGCGTCCAGCGTCCAGCATTGGGCGAAGGTTTCCGAGGTGAGCGCCGTGTGCCCTGAGTTCAACGTGCCCCGCTGCATGTCCTGCAGGCGGTGAACGCCGTCGTAGGTGTAGAGTTCGTCGAACTCTTTGCTCAGGCTGGCGGCGACCGTGTTCTCCCGCCAGATGCGGTTGCCGGCCCGGTCGTAGCCGTACTTGATCCGGTCGACGTCGGTCGACGAGCCGTAGTCGTACCAACGGGTATCCTTCACCCGGCCGAAACGGTCCAGGCCGCTGTAGATGTCTCCCGTGTCGGGATCGTTGCTCCCTGAGAGGTCCACCAGCGTCCATTTCACGTCCGGCTGCGTGTCATCGGCGACGACGAACGTCCCCCGACCGAGGTAGTCGTAGTCGACCAGGTGCGTGGAATCGTCGTCGATAATTGACGCGATTCGGGAACTCCGGTCGCTGATGCTCCCGGCTCCGTACGAGAACGTGAGCACCCGGCCGTTCGGATAAGTCAGCATGGTCGGGCGGATCGTGTTCGCCGCACCGCTGGCGTAGCCGTACTGGACTTTGGGAGTCGTAGACACGTTGACCGCCCCGCTGTGGGACTGGTAATCCGTCGTAAGCTGACCGAAGTCATTGTACGCGAACTGAACTGCGTTCACCACAGTTCCGCTGCCAACGGTCGGATTGTCGTAAGAAGTCAGCTTTGCCTTCATCCCCCGGACTTCGTACGTCGTGGCGATCCGGCGGACCGCTCCGTCGACCCCGGAGCCGAGGGTCGTGATCCGATCCTGCGTCTGCCGGCCCAGCTTGTCGTAGTCGTAGGCGTGGACGGTCCCGCCTTGGTCGGTGACCTGCGTCACCTGCTGCTGGCGGTTGTAGGCAAACGTAATCTGGTCACTGCCACTGACCGAATCGGGGTAGATCTCCGCCACCTTGAGCAAGCTGCAGGCGATGTCCGAATCCGACAGCGTCGAACCGTAGACGTACTGCGTCACCTGGTTTCCGGTACTCGCGTTAACCGCGGTGATCGACGAGACATTGCCGTCGGCATTATAGGCCGTCTGGACCGTTACGTTCTCGTCATCGGAGGGCGAGCACCCGCCGGAAGACGAACTGCTGGAACTGCTCGACGAGGTGGGATTCAGGATCTTCGCCGTTTCGCGGCCCCGATCGTCGTATTCCACGCAGGTGACCATGCCGGCGGGGTCGGTGGTGGACTGGGGATTGCCGGCCGCATCGTAGACCGTCGACGTGACCAGGACGGTGTCGGACCGGCTGGGGATCGTGCCCGGCCGGCTGAGGGCAGAACCGCCGTTGGTGCCGTAGTCGGCCGCGGCCACCGTCCGGCCGAGCGCGTCGGGCCACTGCGCCGCGTACGTGACCCGCGCCTTGGGGGTGGTCGACGGGTCGCCCAGCGCCCCAAGCTGCGACGCTGGGGCGTTGTGGTACCGCTGCCGACTGGTCGTCTGCAGCACGTTCCGCGCCGCGTCGTAACTCGTCTCAGACTGCTCCATGATCACGTCGTCGGTCACGCTGCCGGCGTCGCTGTAGCTGGTCTCCGCCGTGTCGTAGCCGACGTACCGCGTTGTCATCCGCCCCAGACTGTCGTAGACGGCTTTTGTGAACAGGTCCGAACCGGCCGGCAACACCTTCAGCTTCTGCCCGGTCGGGCTGAACCAGGTGTTGTCAGTGAGCGAGTTCCCCACCGTCCCGGTGCCGGGATCGACGCCATAGCGGATCGTCTGGTAGACCTGCCCGCGGGGATCGAACTTCGTCTCGCTGCGGGCGATCAGGTTCCCGCCCGAAGTGGTGTCGTAGCGTTCGCTCTTCACCACCCGGTCGAGGTTGTCGTAATAGAGCTTTTGGAAGTCGTCGACTTCCCCGTCGGTCGTGACCCGCCGGTCCCGGAAGTCGTAGGTGAAACTCGTGACCCGCGCGTCGCTGGCGGCGGCGTACTGCGTCTGCTGGGTCAGGTTGCCGTCGCCGCCGGCCGCGCCGCCGTCGTAGACGTTCCCCGTCACAAGCACCATGTTGTTCCCGGAGGCGCCCCCGCCCGACGGGTCCTGGTCGGTCGCCCCGTTGTCGTTGGTGCCGATCCAGGTCGAGCTGACCAGCCCGCGGGCGTCGAACACCTGATAGGTGATCGTCCCGCCGGGGGTGACCATCCGGTTCCGGCGCTTCATCACGTCGTAGCCGTAGTCGGTCTCGTCGTAGTTCGTGCCGGAGGAGCCTTCCCCCGAAGCGGGGATCGTATGATAGACCCGCGTCGACGCCGCCAGGCAGCAGTCGGTGTACTGGTTCGTCGTCCAGCGGGTGTAGCTCGTCTGCGGGAAGGCGGCCGCGCCGCCCCCAGCCGCGCTGATGATCGATGCCAGCGTCCCCGACGTGCTGGAAGCGGTCGCCTGGATCTGCTCCAGCACTTTTCCACCGGCGTCCATCTTGGTGATCGAGACCGGGTTGACCAGCGTGTAGGAATAGCTCGGCGAAGTTCCGGTCGCGTACCCCTGGCCGGAGTAGGTGATGTGGTTGGCGTCGTCGTAGGCCAGCCACGTCGCCCGGCGGATCGTGGTGGCGGTGCCGTTCAGATCGATCGAGTGGGACGGCCCCAGGGACTGCGTCATCCGTCCCTGGCTGTCGACGGTGATGTCGGTCACCAGGTTCAGCCCGCCCCCCGACGGCGTCGTCCAACCGGCCGGGGCGTCACTGTAGAGGCTGGTGTCCGCGTCAGCCACCTGCTGAATCATCGCCCCGGTGGGAATGTCGTAGGCCATCCGGGTGATGAAGCCCCGCTCGTCCATCGACCAGGTCAGGTTCCCGTACGGGTCGTAGTATTCCTTCCGCGTCGCCGCCACCCCCGATCCGTTCTGGTCCGTCGGGACGACCGGCAGCGTGGTCGTCTTCTGCTGGACCTGAGTCGTTCCCGCGTAGAATGAGTAGCAGGATTCGGTGATATTGGTCAGCGTCTGATTCGAATCGGACGGATAAACCGTTTCCTTCAACAGGAACCAGACTCCGCTTTCGCAACCACCGGAAGAGGACGACGAAGAACTGGACGTCCCGCTGCAGCCACAATCCTGCCCGCAACAGCAGTATTCGTATTCGCGGAGCTTGATCGGCGTGCCAAGCTGGCCCTCCTGAATGCTGGAATCGGCGAGAAAACCGCTGGGAGCGTGGTATCCGTAGATCCGCACCAGACCGGCGTTGTCCCGCAGGTACTGGTATTTGCCGGTGCCCGAATTGTAGTTTAGCAGGTCGGCGTAGGCGTCATCGTAGCCGGTGACTGCCGAGGGTTCGGCCTGCAAGATCACCCGAAAGTCGCTGTCGTACTCGTAGAACGTGCACCACTCGTCCGATCCCGACTTGCGGACGAACAGCATCGTCTGGCCGGCGTAGTTCGAGTAGACGATGTTCTGCGTCCCATCCGGCAGCGTCTCCGCCGTCCGCGTCTTCCAGGATTTCACGCCGTCGTCGAAGACGCTTTCGACGTAATTGAACAGGAACGTGCGGGACGCTCCGTCGACCAGCTCCTTCGTCACCCGCCGCTGCTCGTCGTACTCGAAGTAATTGTCCGCATACAGCGCCAGCCCGGCATCCGACGCCGTCAACGGGTTGTAATCGTCGCTGACCATCCGCGCGTAAGACGACGGGTTCAGCACGTATTTCAGCAGGTGGGCGCGGACATCCCACCCGGCCGATGGACCACCGCTACTGGAACTCGATGATGCGGACGCGAATTCCGGGTAGTACCGGTAATAGGTCGTGCCAGTTTCGGACCAGGCTGAGCCGTCCCAGATCTCCGTCACGACGGTCTTCAGATCCTGCAAACCACCATTGGCTTCAGATGGGCCGTAATAGGTGTAGCTGGCCCGAGCGACGTTCTGCCAGGCTCCACCGTCGACTTGACGTCGAAGAGTGACACGCTGGAGCAGCGTGTCGGCATAGGGCGTGATGTACTCGTAGTTGAACTGCTCAACTGTGACGACGCCGGCCACCGTGACCGTCTGCTCCACGGAAGTGACATTGTAACCATTCGGGGCCATCGCGGTGACGGAGACTACGTCCCCGCCGGGGCTGACCTGGCGCGTAAACATCCCGGTGTAATCGTCAAATTCCGTGATCGTCCCGTTGGGGTCGAACAGTCTGTACACGCCATCCGCCTGGCTCAACTCCAGGCGATACTGATCTCGAAACATCGAGTCGTAGCCGGTTTCGGTCTTCACGAACCAGTACGCGGAATCCGCCTTGCCGAGAATCGACACCTGCCCATCGAGATTGGCGATCAAGTACGGCCATTGCTCGACTTGCCAGTTGTAGCCCTGCCCCACACCCTGCGGATGTTTAAGGCGGTTCAGGAAACTCCGCGTGTGCCCCCAGCCGCTGGCATACCCGCCGGTCAGAATGTCGGAGACGCGCAGGATGATCTCTCCAGTGGCATAGCGTACCGGGAATCCCGAAGCCCTCGGCACGTTGCACTGGTTGCCGTTACACGCCACCGGTGGTCCACTACCTCCCGGTCCGCCGCCCGGTCTAGGCCCCCCGCAGCCGCAGCCTGGTGGCTGAGGACAGTCGCAGGGTGACGGCGGAGGGTTTGGACAAGGAGGAGGTGGAGGGACTGGAGGTGGCTGCCATCCCGGATATGGTATGCCGCCGGAGACGAGGACCATGTACTCGCCGCCTGCTTCTCCGCCGCAGCAATCTGGAGGTGCCGATTGAACTCCGTTATTAGCGCCGATCGAGCAATCGCTCATCGGAAAGCCGAACGTGCCTTCAAGAACGCACCCAGAATGATCGTATTTGTAGTGGCAGGCGTAATTCCCGTTCGGATCGTCGTAGCCGGTGCACCACACCTCCGCATTGAAGTTCGCAGAGATCGCAATCCACTGGCTCCCTTGCCAGGTCAGCACCGCCTGGAACGTGACACATGGGCTGGTGCCCTGATTGCCTTCTAAAGTCAGCAGGAGTTCTGACGGGATCTCATATCCCGGAGCGCAACAATCACCACGTGATCCCATTTATCGGCCTTTCGCGGTAGTTCGTCACATCAATGTTTGAGGGAGCGTTTTCACATGTCTGGCGCGACGACGCGATTCAAGCGTCAGCGGCCTGGTACTGGATGCAAGTCGTGCAACTGGTGATCTCCTCTGACGACCTTCCGATGCAGCATTCTCCGACCAGCTCGCATGCAAATACTTTCAGCTCTGTATGCCCGCGGCAGGTCCGGCACACGATGCGACGGGCTTCGTCGCCGCGGTAGCGACAACGGGCCGAGCGACTCGCCGCAGCGTCACGTCCGCCGCACAGGTCTCTGAATTCGCCTCGTTCCCAAGCGGCAAAGAAGTCCGGCCGGCGACGGCAGTGCTCGAAGAGAAACCGTGACTTGTGGCATTGGTGCCGCTCGCACCAGCCCGCCTCACTGCATTCACATGGCGTCACTCGCATTCGACTCGCCTCGAAGGGTGACGTTGGCTCCCGGAGGATGTCATCGAGTACGTTGAAACTCCATCTGCGTGCACTGGCCAGACCCTCGTGCGCAGCCTGGCGCTTCGGCGAACGGCTCGCCGGACCGTTGCAAGCGGGATGTACCGCTGGAAACGGACATTGCTGAATTCCTCAGATACCGATAACGGCACACAATCAGCCGGTGCATCCGGAGAATTCCTCCTCACGACGGCGGAGACCATCCCAATGCTGCAGAAACCATCCACGAAAAACGCCGACAGCGCATGCGCTGGGGCGCGGACAGAGCAGACCTTCAGACAGGGACCGGCGCGAACGCCGGTCGGAAACCGGTTGCGAGCAAGTGGGATGGACTCGCTCGCAACGGTCGAGAGCCGCCACTGAAGGCGATTCACGATGGCACAATCAATACTGACCGCGAACGGAGAAGTCTACGGACATTCCATCTATAGCGTTCACTTTCCGGGGGCGACCGTCCATTAGGTCCTGCCGCACAATCACTTCTGAGTTTCTGAATTCTTTGCAGACGCGTCATCGCGATGACACGCGAGCGGGCCACGTCCTTCAAACTGAAGAAGCTGGAGAAATCGAAGTAGCCTCAGACAGGCCGGTTTCCGTCTGAACTCAGCGTATGAGCTGAACTCCGGTTTCGTGAAGTGCTGCGGATACTGCTAAAACTAACCGGTTCCCGGTGGAAAACCCATTCGTTGTCCGAGGCCGGACTGCAGAAGGCCGGTCACACGTCGCGGCAGTGTGCGGTCATGCAAAGTTTTCGAAACTCCCGAAGTTCCACTGCCGCAAGATGTAGGAGTCGGCGGAGTTCGCAACGTGAACGATTACACGGAAAAGGACTGTAGACTTCCTCAGGACTGACGGCTAGTGTTGTGCCGCTCATGGGACACTCGGCTCCCGAAAGCCGCTTGCGACTGTCGTGAGTCCATCCCCTCCCGTCGGTCGCAAAATCAATCTCGCTGATTTTCGATTCCAGTCTCGAAGGTCTGCTCTGTCCGCACCGGCAGCGGGTTCGCTATCGGTGTTTCTGTTGGACGGTCTCTGCAGTGTGTGGATGGATTCCCTCTCTCGAAGGAGGACGCTCTACGTATGCGCCGACTGATCTTGCGCTCTCATCAGTCTCCCGGCGATATTTTGATGCTGACGGCGGCCGTGCGCGACCTGCACGCGGCCTACCCGCGCCAGTTTCAGACGGACGTGCGAACGTCCGCGCCGGACCTCTGGCTCCACAATCCCCATCTCACCCCGCTCAGCGACACCGATCCGACCGTCGAATCCCTCGACATGCACTACCCGCTCGTGCATCAGTCGAACCAGCGGCCCTATCACTTTCTACACGGGTACGTGCAATACCTCGAAGAGCGGCTGAAGCTGAAGATCCCGCTGACCGCCTTTCAGGGCGACCTCTACCTCAGCGAAGAAGAGCGCGCCAGTCCGCCGCCCAGCGTCGGCCCGTTGCCGGAACGTTTCTGGCTGGTGCTGGCGGGCGGGAAATACGACTTCACCGCCAAGTGGTGGAATCCGGCGTCCTACCAGCAGGTGGTCGATCACTTCCGCGGCACGATCGACTTTCTCCAGTGCGGAGCGGCTGGGCACTGGCACCCGCCGCTGACAGAAGTTACCAACCTAGTGGGCAGAACGTCTCTGCGGGAATTCGTGCGGTTGATGCACTTCGCGGAGGGCGTCGTCTGCCCCGTGACGCTAGCTATGCACTTGGCAGCGGCCGTTCCGCGGCCTGTAGGGAGTCCGCCGAATCGGGCGTGTATTGTGCTGGCGGGCGGGCGAGAGCCGCCGCACTGGGAGGCGTATCCCAGCCACCAGTTTCTGCACACGATCGGACAGCTCGACTGCTGTGCGACGGGAGGCTGCTGGAAGTCGCGGTGCCAGTCGGTCGGCGACGGCGACGCCAAGGATCGCCGCGAGCGCTGCGAACGACCGGTCGCCGTCCGCGACGATCTGCTGATTCCCCAATGTCTGGAACTGATCCAGCCGGCGGAAGTGATCGCCGCCATCGAACGGACCCGCGCCGGGTGGAGTCTGCGGAACGGGACTTCAGCGCCCCGTCCCGCGCCCGTGGTCGTCGCGCCGCCGGTCGCGCCATCCGTTCCGGCTCGTCCGCGGCGGGTGCTGGTCAAGTTCCGGCACGGACTGGGAGATGCCGTGCAATTCACGGCGGTCCTGCGGCATCTGCGGCACTACCATCCCGACTGGGAGATCGACGTCGCCGCCCTGCGGGGCAAACATTCGGCCTTTCGCGGATTGTGCCGGCAGCCGTTGATTCTCGACGGCGATCCGCTGCCCCCGACACACTACGACGAAGTGCATTCCCTGGAGTGGGAGGAGAGTCGGGTCGCCGACGGCCGCTGGCCAAACACCAAGGTGACGCGGTGTCTCCAGGAAGTCTTTCGCCTGTCCCCGATCGCCGATCTCTGCCGGTACGAGATTCCGATTTCCGCCGAAGCCCGCCAGGCGGCCGCGGAGTATCTGGAATTCCTGTGCGGTCCTCCGAATTCCGAAGGCCGCTACCGCGCGGTGCTGATCCACTATGAAGGGAACACGTCTGGTGCCCGCAAGAATTTGCCGACGGAACTGATCCGACAGGTCTGTGAGGATCTGCTGACGCTGGATCACGTGCCGGTCATTCTCGACTGGGACCAGCGTTCGCCCCTACCGGACAATATGCGGGTTTTCTGTCCGGGAGCGGATCATCTGCTGTGGCGCGGGGCAGGCACCGGCGACGCCGAACAACTGGCGGCATTGATCGATGCGTCGCGGCTGATGATCGGCATCGACAGCGGTCCGCTCCACGTGGCGGGAGCCACCGGCACGCCGACGATTGGTGTCTGGACGCAGCATCATCCGCTGAATTTCTTCGACCTGGCTCCGCACGTCGTGCATCTGGTGCCGGGCGACCATGCCCAGAAACTCGGTCAGCCCCGCGCGGTGGAGTACTTCACGCGGGCCTATCAGCACCGGGTCTACCGTCAACTCGACGTCGAACTCCCGGCGCTCGTCGAAAGCCTGCTGACTGGAGCCGATATGGAAGCGACCACGAATAAGCGATTTCTGAAACGATTGAACGCGACCAGTTACGGGGAGACGTACTACGAAGAGCATCGTCAGGCTGGCCTGGATTATCTGGGCTTCGGCGACTGGCAGCAGCGGTACGGCCGCTGGCTGCGCGATGTTTTCGGCTGGAAGGGTCGCAGAGTCCTCGACGTCGGCTGCGCCTGCGGTTCGATCGTCCGCGGCCTGGGGGAGGCGGGGATCGTCGTCCAGGGGGTCGACGTCAACGAGTACATGATTCAGCGCGGCCGTACGAACTGGCCTGACATGGCTCCGCTGCTGCGAGTGTGCGACGCCGTCAACCTGCACCTGTATGCGGACGGAGACTGGAACGGCATCCACACCGCGCAAGTTGCGGAACACTGGAAGCCGGTGCTGGTGCCGCACATCCTCCGAGAACTGCATCGGGTGGTGACTCCCGGCGGGCTGATCTTTTGCGCCCTCGACACTGTGGAGCTGTTCGCGCGGCAGGGACGCCGGATCGAAGACGAAGACCCGACTCACATCTGCATCGAGTCGCTGGAGTGGTGGCACGACCAATTTCAGGCGGCCGGCTGGGACATCTGTTCCGAGGAATTCCGGTCGCCGCTGGCCGCGCATCCCGAGAGCTTTTTGAAGGAGTACGACTGGGACTGGGTTGTGGCACGGAGACGGGCATGAGTTTCTGGGACTTCCTCGCTCCGCGGCTCCATCCGCAGGACCAGCCGGCTCCGGCGAGCTGGCGGACCTGTTACGAGACCAAGTATGCGCTGAGCCGGCTGTTGCAACCGCAGTCACTGCTGGAGATTGGCGTGCGGGCCGCTTACTCCGCGTTCAGCTTTCTGACGGCCTGCCCCCACGTCCGGTATCTGGGGATCGACAACAACAGCGACACGCACGGCGGATTTCGCGGATCGTTGGATCACGCCCGCCGCCTGCTGGAGCCGTTTTCAGCGACCGTGCGAGAGCTGTCATCGGAGGAACTGGCGCAGTCCTGGAGTGCGGACGTGCCGCAGTTCGACGTGGTGCATGTCGACGCCGACCATTCCGAGGCGGGTTGCCGCGCGGACTTGCACCTGGCGGAGCGCTGCCGATCGCGAGTCATTCTCGTGGACGACTACGGAGGAATCGAGGGAGTGCGGGTCGCCTGCGATCGGTTCGTCGCCGAACGCGGCGCACTCTGGCTGCCGCCGATCATGGTGGACGACGGCCACAACGGCGTAGCACTGGTCGTCCGCAGCGACGCAACGGGCCTGTCGGCAGACTGACTGAGATTTGTCATGGAGAGCGTCCAATCATGTCACACTTGCTTCAGTGCTGGAATCGACTCGGGCGTCCGCACCTGCTGGTCATCGGCGACCTGCTGTTGGATCGCTACGTCTGGGGCGAGGCCGAGCGGATCAGCCCTGAAGCGCCGGTATTGGTCCTCCGCGAGGAAGAGCAGGACGTCCGCCCAGGCGGCGCGGCGAACGTCGCCTCGTTTCTGCGGGGACTGGAGGCCGGGGTCTCGCTGGTCGGCGTTATCGGGGAGGACGCCGAGGGGCGGACGTTGCGGCGATTGCTGACCGATCTAGCCGTGGACGCCACCGGTGTGCTGACCGTGGAAGAGGGTCCGACGACCTCCAAGCAGCGGTTTGTCGGTCGGACGGCCAACCGTCAACCCCACCAACTCCTGCGGGTCGACCGGGAGACGCGCGAGCCGGTTTCGGCCGAAGTCGAAACCCGGCTGATCGAACACATTCGCCAGCAGTTGCCGGAGTGCGATGCCGTCCTGATCTCGGACTATGCCAAAGGCGTCTGTACGCCGTCGCTGCTGCGGGTGGTGATCGAGGCGTCCCGCGCCGCAGGCAAGCCGGTTTTGATCGATCCCTGCCGCGATGTCGACTACGGCCGCTATGCCGGGGCCACGCTGGTGGCCCCCAATCGGCTGGCGGCCGAACTTTGGTCGGGTCAGCGACTCTGCAACGAAGCCGCCATTCGATCGGTGGCCGAGCAACTGCGTGAGACGCTGCAACTCGAAGCCGCCGTGATCACGCTGGACCGCGACGGGATGGCCCTGGCGGCGGATAGTGAGGCCGAAATCCTCCCCTGCCGGCCGCGGGCGGTCTGCGACGTGACTGGTGCTGGGGACATGGTGTTGAGCGTCCTCGGACTCTGCACCGCAGCCGGAGTATCGATCCGGGAATCACTGAAGCTGGCAAACATCGCCGCCGGGTTGGAAGTCGAACGGTTCGGCGTGGAGCCGCTCAGCCGAGCGGACATCACCGCAGAACTGGCGGTGAGCAATTCCACGATTGCAAAAGTCGTGACCCTTGACGGGCTGTTGCCGCACCTGGAGCGTCAGCGCCGTGCCGGTCGGTCCATCGTCTTCACCAATGGTTGCTTTGACCTGCTCCATGTGGGCCACCTGACCTGCCTGCAAGAGGCGTCGCGCTTTGGCGACGTGCTGATTGTGGCGATCAACAGTGACGAGAGCGTGCGTCGCCTGAAAGGTCCCGATCGACCGGTCATTGGCCAGGCGGACCGGTCCGCGCTGCTGGCGGGCCTGGAATGCGTCGATCACGTATTGGTCTTCGACGATCTTACACCGCTCGAACTCCTGCAGAGAATTCGTCCGGACGTCCTCGTGAAGGGACAAACGACGCAAGACGTGATCGGCCGCGAAGTCGTCGAGGAATACGGCGGAAAAGTCTGCGTGGCCGGTTTCGTCGAAGGCGTTTCGACGACGCGGCTGCTCGAAAGAGCTGTCGCGCAGACATGCCAGATGTCCGGCGGGCGACTGCGTCGATCACCCTTGCATCCGACACAACGAGAGGAAACGGAGTAGCAACTTTCAGGACCACGATTCCAGGAATCCCGTCTCTCACCAGTCGGCGTATTCGCCAGCAACAATTCGGAATCTCATCTCGCCCCATCACTCACTCTGACAGCAATCCGGAGAATCGAAGATGTCGCCAGCCGCTCTTCAGCATGTCAACCATCCCGGTGACCTTTCTCATATGCCGTTCCTGTTCCGCCACAAGAACGAACTTGTGCTGGTGTTCGCCTGGTCGAGGTTGACCCCGCGGCGCGTGCCGCATTACAGCCGGTCGGGGACGACCCGCGTCTGGAGCCTGCGATGGCGAACCTATGACCCTCAGACCGGGAAGCTGGGGCCGCTCCATCACGTTCACACGGAACGCGGTGCGAACGAGGTAACCTGCTCGGCCTGTGTTTCTGAGGGACATGGTGAGATTCATCTGAGTTTCATCGGCACGTCTCATCACGGGACCGGGGAATTGGAGCATCACCTGTTCCGGATGAGCGGCCCCAGCCTGAACCAACTCGGCCGCGCCGTTCGCGTGGCACCGGGCTTTTGCGGTTTCTGGCGGCCTGACCTGACGGCCGTCGGAACCGGCGAGGACGGGCGGTTTCACCTCGGGGGAAGCATTCGCGGCCACTACTCCACCAGCTTCGCAGAGATTGCGAGACTTAGCTTTGATCCCGATCATCCCTGGCACCTGCTGATCACGGGAAACCTGCCCCACGAATCACAGCCGAGAACTATTGTCTATCACGCCCAGCGCGGCGTCGTTCTGGGTGAGCTTCAGACGGCGGGCTCGCCTGTGTACAAGCCCGCGATTTGCGACGGGGTTCTGGTACATCCTCAACCGGTTAAAAGTCCGCTACGCGAAGCCTGGCAGTTGGCGTTCACGACACAGTTCGGCGTAGTGCCGACAGCCGTCACGATCAGCCCCGTCTGAAGCTCCGTCGTCGGTCACAACTTCCGCGATCCGTTTGGTTTCTCGGCCTCCTGCACGCTTAGCAGCCTCCATCCATGCCTCGCGCATGTACCACTCAAAGGAACTCTCATGCCGTGCCCACCTGGACACAATACCGTTTCTCCGCCCCCATGTCCGCCATGTCCAAATACGAACGGTAGCGGCGGTCCCGGAGGTGGCGGTCCCGGAGGTGGGGGGCCGGGAGGTGGGGGTCCTCCTCGCCCAAAGGGAGGAATCGGCAGCTTGGGAACCATGCCCAACGCGATTGGGAATCAGTCGGGCTTTTCCGCGTTTCCGATCCGCTATGCCAACGGGGAAATCCGACTCGTCGAAAACGATCTGGACGTGGCCGGATTCGGCACGAATTGGCGGCATGTCCGCACCTGGGGCAACCAGATGACCAATTCGACGCCGCCCCATCCTCCCTTCGTCAACTACTATGACGGCCCCAATGGCTACAACTGGTTCAGTATCGACTTTCCGTATCTGGTCCAGGACCCCGGCACGGCCACTTCCCTCATCGTCATGGGCGATGCGAATTCGACCCTCTGGTTCGATCCGACCGTGGGCGGCAATTACATCGGCCGATTTGGTCAAATGGAATCCTTAGTCCACGACGTCGCCGCGAACGTCTTCCGGCTGACGCGTCTCGACGGAAGTTTCACCGAGTTCGCAGACTTCACGCAGAACACGCTTCCTCACGGACTGTTTACGCGATTCGTGGATGCCGCAGGCAATGAAACTGCAGTCACCGGCTATTCCGGCGGCGAAATCGCGGAGGTCCGACGGATCGACGACTCAACGGGCGTTTCGGTGACTCAGGTCTGCTCCTATCAGTACGGTACTGATCCCGCGAGCGGAAGCGACGGCCGGCTGGTCAACATTCTGCTGCAATCGGGGCCTACTACGGGGCCGCTGAACAATGTCTTTCAGGTCGCGTATACGTATTTCGACAACTACCCCTATGGAGTCTTTCTGGAGACCGTCGAACGATTCTCCTGGTCGAACGGGTCCTGGCAGTCGCTCGGGACGACCTACTACCGCTGCCATCGGGGACTCGCGCCGGGCGATTACCTGGGGATGCTCAAGTACGTTCTGCATCCCCGTGCGTACGCCAATATGGTCGACGCGGGCTTCGACCCGACGACAGCCACGGATGCCGAGCTGTCGCTCTTCGCGGACTATTATTTTGAGTACGACAGCCAGTTGCGCGTGACCAAGGAGATTACGAAGGCTGGTTCGATGACGCACCTGTTTGCGTACGCGTCGAGCGGGAACAGTCCCGGTTACAACAGTTGGAAGTACAAAACGATCGAGACGCGGCCCGATGGCAATCAGTTGATCGTCTATTGCAACTCGGCCTTCCAGGTGATGCTGAAAGTTCTGGTGAATGGCGTCGGAGCAACGGGCTCGGTCGGCTCACTGAGTTCGTCCAGTTCCTCAAGTTCGTCTTCCGGTTCCGGAGGGTTGCCCGGCTGGTACGAATTCTACGAGTACGATTCCAACGGCCGCGTGATCCTCCATGCGTCACCATCCGCCATCACCGGCTACAGCGAACAGTATCCCGATCTGCTGCATAAAGTCGATGGTAACTACGAATACTTGAACGATTCGGCGGGCCTCATTCGAACCTATACGTATCACGAGCCTACCGGCTGGCTGGCGTCCGAGATGGTCCAGGACGGGGAACTGGGCGGACAGATTTTGATCCGCGAGTATACGTATCTCGCCCGCACTGCATCCTCCTCGTCGAGTTCGTCGTCCTCGGCCGGGGCGGGCGAAACGACCGCCTACTTCCTGGAACAGATTATCGAGTACCCGGACGACGGATCCTCCTCAAGTTCGTCGTCCGGAAGCGGACCGATCAATGGCGGGACATATCAGATCGTTACGAGCTACTCCTACACGTGGTACGCCGGAACGTCGGCTGTGCAGCAGAAAACGACCACGCTCCCCGTGATCCCCACGGACCAGAACGGATCGGGAGTTGCCGCCACTCGGAAGGAATACTTCGATCTCTTCGGAAATCTGATCTGGCTCATGAACGAGCGAGGATTCCTCACCAACTGGACGTACGACGTCGCCACCGGCGGACTCCTGCAGCGAATCGACGACGTCGATACGGCGTTAGTAAGCAACGTCCCGGCCGGGTGGGTGACTCCCTCGGGCGGCGGATTGCATCTGGTGACCGATTTCGAAATTGACACTCAAGGACGGCAAGTCCAGTCGCTCGGCCCGGCCCACTCCGTCGATATCGACGGAGTCTCAACCACGATTCGGAAGGCGACATGGACCGTCTATCAAGACTCCCAGTTTCAGGTCTGGTCGGGCGACGGCTATGCGACCGGGACCGGCCCCAGTGTTGCGTACACGCTCTACAACCCGGTCCGAATCACAATTACAGACCCCGCCGGCGACGTGACCGCTCAGGTTCAGGCTGTCCGCAATGCGTCGGGAAGTTCTTCCAGCTCATCCTCGTCGTCTGGAGTATTGCCCGTTTCTCCGCTCACAACGCCAGGGGCGCTGACAGCGCTCGATGAGTTTCCGCAGACGAGCTATGTTCGCTGGACAACATCGCAATACACCGACTGCTGCTTCGCGGCGTCGCAACGAGTCTATCACACGATCCCCGCCTCCGGCGAAGGTGCCTCCGGCACCAACTATGACGAGACCGACTTCGGTTACGACGTGATGAAACGCCGGAACCGGACGGTCACCCCCGGCGGCACGATCACGGACATCGTGTACGACCTGCGAGGAAACGCGATTGCCACTTATGTGGGAACGAACGACGACGGCGCGACGGAGTCCGACCCGACTGGTGGGGGAGCCAATCCAAATAACAATATGGTGATCGTCACGGCAAACGAATTCGACGGCGGTGCGGACGGCGGGGACGGCAACCTGACGCAGCAGACGCAGTACGCCTCCGCCAGCGACACGCGGGTGACGACGTTCACGTACGACTTCCGCGACCGGCGGGTGACGACCGACGGCGAGGTCGATGCCTTCGCGAAGGTCTACTACGACAACCTCGACCGGGTGGTGAAGAGCGAGCGGTACAACACCACCTCCGGCGGGAACCTGATCGCCCGGAACGAGACGAAGTACGATCCCCGCGGGCAGGTCTACCAGACAATTCGTTACGCGGTCGATCCGAGTACCGGCACGGTCGGTAACGCTCTCACGGACAACACCTGGTTCGATCCGACCGGCCGGAGGCTGAAAATCCTGCCGGCCGGTTCCGACCTGTTCACGAAGACCGTCTACGACAGCCTGGGGCGGACGACGACGCAGTACGTCGGCTACGACACGGCGGAAACCAGTTACAGCGACGCCGGCAGCGTGACCGACGACGTGATCCTGGAACAGTCTGAGACGAGTTATGACGCGGCGCGGAACATCCTGCAGACGACGAGCCGGCAGCGGTACCACAACGCGCCGGCGTCGCAACTCGGAGCGCTGGGCGACTCGTCGACCACCCCCAAGGCGCGGGTGACGTACGCGGCGCAGTGGGCCGACCCCCTCGGCCGGACCGTCGCCGCGGCCAACTACGGCACCAACGGCGGCTCGGCCTTCAGTCGGCCGAGTACGATCCCCAGCCGGTCCGACACCGTGCTGGTCACGTCGACCGTCTACGACTCGGTCGGCAACGTGGAATCGACCACCGATCCCGCCGGCATGGTCACCAGGCTGGAATACGACGACGCCGGGCGACGGATCACCGTCATCGAGAACTACCAGGGAGCGAGCAGTTCGTCGTCGTCGTCGTCCAGTTCGTCAGGCGGCTGTTCTCCCTCGGACGACGAGAACCGCACGACCTCGTTTACGTACACGCCGGACGGGGCGCAGGCCACGCTGACGGCGCAGAACTCCCGCACCGCGAACCAGACCACGACCTACGCCTACGGAACCACGCTCTCCAACTCCGAAGTCGCCACCAGCACGCTCTTGCGGACGATCACGTATCCCGACTCGTCGGGGGGCTCAGACGTCGTGACCTTCAGCTACAACCGGCTGGGACAACGGACCACGGCCACCGATCAGCGGGGCTGCGTCCACAGTTACGACTACGACAAGCTCGGCCGACTGCTCTATGACCGGGTGACGACGCTGGGGACCGGCGTCGACGGAGCCATCCGCCGGCTGGGGGCGACGTACGAGGTGCGGGGGATGCCGGTCAACCTGACCAGCTACGACAATGCCACGGTCGGGAGCGGCGCTCTCGTCAACCAGGTGCAGCAGGCGTACAATAGCTTCGCGCAGCTCGTGTCGTCCGCCCAGGAACATGGAGGGGCAGTGTCGGGGAGTTCGCCGACCGTGGGTCTCAGCTACGCGAACGGTTCCGCCAACACCGTCCGCCCGACGGGGATGGACTACCCCAGCGGCCGGTCGCTGACCTACGACTACGGCACCTCGGGCGGGATCTCGGATCACGCCTCCCGGATTGCATCGCTAATCGACGACAACGGGACCACGCATCTGGCGGATTACAGCTTCCTGGGCCTCGGGGCCATAGTGGTGGTCGACTTCTCTGAGCCGGACGTGGAATACACGCTGGTCGACCTGTCGGGGAGCAACGATCCCGATACGGGGGACATCTACAGCGGCCTCGACCGCTTCGGCCGGGTCAAGGACTGCCGCTGGTACGACTACGGCTCCTCGGCCGACGTCGCCCGGCTGCAGTACGGCTACGACCGGGCCTCGAACCGCCTCTGGCGGGCCGACACCGTCGCCCAGGCCGCCAGTCAGGACTTCGACGAACTCTACTCCTACGACGGCCTCCATCGCCTGCAGACGATGCAGCGGGGACTGCTCAACGGCGGCCACTCGGCGATCGGCAGCCAGACGTACGGCCAGTGCTGGAACCTGGACGCCACCGGCAACTGGACCGGGATGAAGGAAGCGGACGGCGGCTCGACCTGGACGCTGCAGCAGTCCCGCACGGCGAACCCCGTCAACGAGATCACGGGGATCACTAATACGGTCGGCTCGGCCTGGGCGCAACCTGCCTACGACCCGGCCGGCAACATGACCACCATCCCCCAGCCGGCCGACCTGACGCAGAGCTACACCGCCACCTACGACGCCTGGAACCGGCTGGTAAAGCTGGTCAACGGCTCAGACACCGTCCAGGAGAACGCGTACGACGCCCGCACGTTCCGCACCGTGCGCAAGGACTACACCGGCGGCTCTCTCAGCGAAACCCGGCACTTCTACTACGACCCCGGCTGGCGCTGCGTGGAGGAGCGGGTGGGAAGTTCCACCAACCCGAACCGGCAGTACGTCTGGGGCCTGCGGTACATCGACGACCTGGTCCTGCGGGACCGGGACACCGGCGGCGGCACGCTCAACGAACGGCTCTACGGCCTGCAGGACGCCAACTGGAACATGGTCGCCCTCGTCGACGCGACCGGAGCAGTCCAGGAACGCTATGCCTATGCGCCGTATAGCGACGTCGTGTTCCTGTCAGCGGCGTGGGCCGTCCTCGGCGCCTCCGCCGCCGATAACGGGTACACCTTCACGGGGAGGGAACTCGATGTCAACTCTGGACTCATTTACTTCAGAATGAGGTGGTTACATTCACACATTGGGATCTTTGTCACAGGAGATCCCATTGGCTATCGTGCGGGTTCTTCACTCTTCCAGTATTGTCACGGACGACCGAAATACTTCGTAGACCCCTACGGAACAAACGCAATTACCCTCGGAGGACTAGGCGCCGCCGGGGGACTGGCATTGGCAGATGGGCCCCTTCCTGTCGGTGACATCCTGGCCGTGATTCTCTTGATCGGAATAATCATTGAAGGGCCGGTAACATCGCCCCCGCTTGTAGGCAAGAATCCGTTTCCAAACATCGAACCAAAAACTCAGCCACGACCCGAACCCAAACCAGACGGCAAGCCGCCAATCAATGTCCCGCCGGTTGGAGGGGGAGACAAGTGTCCAAAGAAGTGCAAAGAGCGAAATCCCAATTATCCCGACTGTCCCGCCAACGCAAAATCCAGTCCCCAAGATGCAATGTCGGCATTCGATCCGCCTCGCATTCAAGGCTGGTTTGGCCCCTTTCTTGGCGACTGTCACCATAAGAATGTGGCAGATAATTGCGGTCCCGGTGGTGGTGAGTGGTATCAATGCGAGGTGCATTACATCGCCACGCTTCCGAGCGGAGGCTTTCAACGCGAGACGACGAGAATGTCGGTGTCCTGCTGCAACTGCTGTAATGAGATTGAACCTGGCAAGTCGTGCAAACTCAACCATCCAGATCGCGTCAGCGGAAGCGGTGGTGGCTCAGACTGGCCAGCCCCCAGATAAGGAGTCGCGACGATGAGTGACGAGTCAAGTGTCCTCGGAGAGCGTTTTTCAGCGAGAGGATTAGCCGGTGGTCGGCACCGAGGAGGAACTCTCGTCGAGTTTAGCTTTGATCTCAGGGAGGACAGCGACATTGCGTGGACTGCAAAGGTGCGGTCTGATGATCTGATTGCGTTCAATGTTGCAGGCTTTCTTTCGATGAGTCAGATCCAGGAGTTCCGATCGCAGTTACATAAAGTAAGGCTTGAGTGCTGCGGCTCGGCGGTCCTAAGGGACTATGATGGCGCGATGTCGTTGGAGATGCGCGTGCATGATGACGGGACTTGGTTCATGTCCGTAGCTTGTAGCGTCGAACTTGTGGATGATCGAGGTGACACAGCTGAATCGGTGAGTGCCTCAGTTAGCGATGTCGCAATTGCTGCGGAAAAGGCAAGCGAATTCTATGAGTGCGTTGGCAACTTGATACAGATGCTCGGTTAAGTAGGATCATGCGGTCTCGGCTAGAACTGCCTTGCCGAATGGCCCCCTAGAGTCATTGAGTAGAGTCTTCCGGTCCGGGGAGTGAGGGTCTCGCTGACCAGTTACGACAATCCGACCGTCGGGAGCGGTGCTATCGTCAACCAGGTGCAGCAGGCGTACAATAGCTTCGCGCAGCTCGTGTCGTCCGCCCAGGAACATGGAGGGGCAGTGTCGGGGAGTTCGCCGACCGTGGGTCTCAGCTACGCGAACGGTTCCGCCAACACCGTCCGCCCGACGGGGATGGACTACCCCAGCGGCCGGTCGCTGACCTACGACTACGGCACCTCGGGCGGGATCTCGGATCACGCCTCCCGGATTGCATCGCTAATCGACGACAACGGGACCACGCATCTGGCGGATTACAGCTTCCTGGGGCTGGGGGCGATCGCGGTGGTGGACTTCACCGAGCCGGACGTGGAATACACTCTGGTCGACCTGTCGGGGAGCAACGATCCCGACACGGGAGACATCTACAGCGGCCTCGACCGGTTCGGCCGGGTGAAGGACTGCCGCTGGTAATCAACCGCAGCCGCCGAGCGATAGCGAGGATGAAGGCGAAGGGCGATAGTCTTCCAACGGGCCGACGTCGCCCGGCTCAAGTACGGCTACGACCGGGCCTCGAACCGCCTCTGGCGGGCCGACACCGTCGCCCAGGCCGCCGGGAAAGACTTCGACGAACTCGACGCCTACGACCGCTTGTCCTCTGCATCTGCTCCTGGAAGCCGTTTCGCTCGCCATTACTCTCGATTCACCCAGTGAGGGACGCCCCCCACTTCTGCAAGGAACTGCGGGCAGCCTCGAAGACGTCGTGCGAAGTTGTGGCGAGAAACATCCCCCGAAACGTGTATTCGCCGGATCGAGGGGCGCTGTCTTCCAGGCAGAGATAGGGAGCCGTTGTCTGGAACCGCCATTTGAGCAACGGCGGACCTTCACAGTCCGCACAGCCTGCCGCCTGGGCATTCGTGTCGTGCGCCATCACGCAGACGGGTCTGCGTTTTAACAACAAGTCGACCTCTTCCTGCACGGTCGGCAGCCGATGATCGCCGTCGACAAAGACAAAATCGAAGTCGTCGGCTTCACGGAGCAAGTCCGCAGAACGGCTCTGGACCGTCCGAATCCGATCCGGAAACCGGCAGTGTTCGAGGACCGTTCGAAACGTCGGCCGATGCTCGATGTCGCAGAACGTCGCCCTCTTCAGGAGCTGGCGATTGAGTGCTTCGACAAACGCCGTGCTGCTGGTTCCATTCAAACAGCCAATTTCCAGGGCATTCGAGAAGTCGCCCGCCGCAAGAACGTCAAACATCCAGAACAAGTGACGCTGATCGATGCTTCCTTCGGGGCAATCCCAGATGTGCGGAAACTGGTTGACATCGTATGGCGCCGCCGGCAGAGCGGATTTCGCGGGTCCCCGGCGTGCGACGAACCAATCCCAGTCGTATCTCTGAAAAAACCCGAGCGGATGCGAATTCAGGGCCGGCTCAAACTCCGTCGAGCAGTCGTGCCAGCCGGCAGACGACAGTTGCTCGTTCCACCACTCCCGCGGCTGAAGACAAACTCGTGAAGGTTCTTCCGACGCCATCCTTCGGCCTTGACGGGCGAAGAGGTCGGTAGTGTCCAGGGCACAGAAAAAGAGCCCGCCGGGAACTGTGATTCGGGCCAGTTCCCTCAGGATCGCGGGAACCGCTTCCGCCGGCCAGTACTCGGCGACCTGGGCGCAATGGAGTCCGTGCCAACTGGCGGTGCCATATCGATTGAGATCAGCGGCGTTGGCGACGTGCATGAGCGGGGCCTGGTCCGGCCACTTCTGTCGGCCCAACTCGATCATGTGCTCGCTCAGATCCACGCCCTCGACAACCGCCCCGGCTGCTCCCAATCCGCGCAAGATTGCGCCACAGGCGCAGCCGACGTCAAGCAGGCGGCGTCCGCGAAAGTTGAGAGAATCCACGAGCCAGCGGCCGTAATCGCGCTGCCACTCGCCGAACGCCAGGTAGTCCAATCCGGCACGCTGCCGCTCCTCGAAGTACTGGCGATCAAATCGCGCCGACCTCCACTCGGCTGCCGTTGCGGGCGATGGCGGAGCGAAGTCGGCGGTCGACAAGTTGGCCATAACAAGACTCCAAAGGTCCTGAGAAACTGGCGATGTGGATCATCCTGGGAAACCCTTCCCACAAGGGCGTCGAGCGGGTCCGCACGTTGGTCTATGACTGCGCGGCATGGACCGCATGAAGTTCCGGGACCGCCGCCGTCGGCATCAGAACATCGCCGGGTTTCCAGCGTGTCCGCGGAATGACTCGTTGCATCCGCGATTTCCGGCAGAGAAAGACTTGGCATAAGTCATCGAGGCTTGTATCTTGCCGCACGCTCCGAAAAAAGCAACGGCTGTTCACGACGCGAATTCCGTTTTCCGCCAAGACATTGGGCTCAGTTGAGAGTTGTCGAGGCGGTGTCAGATTGCGGGCTTTAGCCGGTCTGAAAAGTCTCGGCAGAGGTTTCTGCGGCAGACGTTTAATCTGCATTGAGTCTCTCCACGGACTCGCAGGCCAATCGCGCCTGGTCATCGATATGTGGACTGCAACTCGGACCGAATTGGTGGTGACCGCCTCGCGATGACGTTCGTAGTCCCCACGACCGGAGATCGCTCGGGATGACCGTAACGATACGGCCTTCGACTCCAGGACTTCCCGTCGTGCGATCCGATGTTGAAAGTGTGATCGAGGAGGTCGCGTTCGTCGCCCGAAGATGGCGGTTCCGGTCGAAAATGAGACTTCAGGAGGGCAAGCATGCATCCAGTGCCGGGCGTCTACCACTACCACCGCATCGGACACGACGAGCGGGAGCTGGAGCTTCTCCCCGATGGAACGATCGGTATCGGGGCCGACGGCGCAGAACGACGCTGGGAACTTAGCAACCGCTCGAACACGCCTCAACTGTCGATTCATGGAGATTACGGCGAAATCTGCGCCGTCGAACTGGAAGCGGATGGGTGCTGGCGGGGGCATTGGTTGCAGTACGAGAAAATGGCGATCGAACTCATACCGCGGCGGCTGCAGCCGCTCAGATCGCTCGCGACTCCGGGCCGCTTCGACTTCGTCCCGAATCGGTTCCATTACATCAGCTATGCGCAGCTTGTGAGCGACTGCACCGCATTCGCGCGGTCGTTGCCCCGCGTGCGGGCGATCGCAGGTGTGCCACGCAGCGGCATGATTCCTGCCTCGCTGATAGCGCTGGAGTTGAATGTCCCAATGATTTCTATCGAGGCCCTCTGCAATGGAGCCGCTCCGGAAATTCCGCTTCCCCGCCGGGGATACGGACGACGAGTCGAAGACGGAATGATCCTCGTCGTCGATGACACCAGCGCGAGCGGACGGCAGGTGCAGCGCCTGCGAGAACTCATCCGTGTCCCCGTTCGCTTCGCTGCCATGTATGTGCTGGACCGCTCTGCAGTCCAAGTCGACTTCTATCATGCGAAACTGCCGGAGTTTGCCCAGTTCTACGAATGGACGATGTTCCACGACGACAACAATTGCCGAATTCTGACGGATCTGGATGGCGTTCTGTGTGAGGACTGGACGGGCGGAAATGAGGATGAGCACGCAGCAGAGTATCAGGACTTTCTGGAGAATGCCCAGCCGCGACGCGTTCCGTCCATGCCTTTGCGAGGAATCGTCACGAACCGGCTGGAACGCCATCGCCCGGAAACGGAAGCCTGGCTCAAACGACATCGCATTCCGTATGAATCGCTCCAGATGTCGCCGCACGCGACTTTTGCCGCGCGCGACAATGCACGAGATGCAGCCTTCCGTAAGGCGACCGCGTATGACGCCGACCCGTCACTCCTGTTGTTCGTGGAGAGTGACGATCAGCAGGCTTTAGAAGTCGCCCGCCGAACTGGCCGGCCGGTTTTCTCGACGGCTCGAAACAACCTGGTGTGACGGCTGTTCCCGGCGCGACGCCAGAGCGTGCAGACCTGAGTACGGCCGAGCGGCCAGTCAGTTCGAGAGGCCAACGCGGTGCCGGCGTTGCCGCGACACAGAAGTGCATTTCGACTGGAACTGCAGAATTGTCGCTGGTGTTTCCATTTCACGAATGGATTGCGCCTTTGCGCGACTGTTCCCGTAGGAGCGATGCCCGTCCGAACCTCCCGGACGGACATACACGCCTGCCAGGCTGCGACAACGCGACCCACGAGGACCTGACAGTCATTGAACGGGCGCTGGCCATCGCGCTGAGGCGGGATAGTGCGGAGGCGAGCCGTCCCCAACGGTGATCACTGGTTACCGTTGGGGACGACGTGAAACAACGACTTACGGAAAGCGTGAAATGGCCAGGTTCGCAGAAACGACGTCGGTCCCGGTCGACCGGAGCAAGGCGGAGATCGAAGCCGTGCTGAAGCGGTACGGCGCCTCGGAGTTCCTGTACGGTTCCAAGCCCGGCTTGGCGGTGGTCCAGTTCGTCTGCCGGGACCGGATGGTCCGCTTCACGCTGCCGCTCCCAAGCGAAGCCGACAAGGAGTTCCACCAGACGGAACGCCGGAAGACTCGGCGCTCAGCGGATGCCGCCCTGAAGGCCTGGGAACAGGCCTGCCGTCAGCGCTGGCGGGCACTGCTGCTGGCGATCAAGGCGAAGCTGGAAGCGGTCGCCGCGGGGATCGCCCAGTTCGAGGACGAGTTTCTAGCGTATGTCGTGGATCCGACGACGAACGGCACAGTCGGCGACCTGCTGCGGCCGCAGTTGGAGCAGCGGTACCTGGGGCAGTCGACTACGCTGTTCGGGTTGCCGGGGCCGCGGTAGCGGTTCATCACCAGGATTGCTGCAGACGGACTGCTCGCGGGCACGGATCGGTTACACTCCGCTCCGCGACTGCCGGGCTGACGACCGAGTTGCGGACTGCTCGCGGGCACGGATCGGTTACACTTCGCTTTCGCGAGGCAGCCGAAGTCTTCCAGTTGCGGACTGCTCGCGGGCACGGATCGGTTACACTAATCCCCGCGGACCTTGCTCAGCACCACCAGTTGCGGACTGCTCGCGGGCACGGATCGGTTACACTCGACAGAGACTCCGAGCTGCATCGAATCGAGTTGCGGACTGCTCGCGGGCACGGATCGGTTACACTGAAAGTTCAATCGAGGCTGACCAGTTGTGAGTTGCGGACTGCTCGCGGGCACGGATCGGTTACACTAAGGTTCGAGCAGGGCCTCGCCCATTACCTGTTGCGGACTGCTCGCGGGCACGGATCGGTTACACTTGTTCGTCAGCGTGCCGTGGTTGCGGTTGAGTTGCGGACTGCTCGCGGGCACGGATCGGTTACACTAATCCCCGCGGACCTTGCTCAGCACCACCAGTTGCGGACTGCTCGCGGGCACGGATCGGTTACACTCGACAGAGACTCCGAGCTGCATCGAATCGAGTTGCGGACTGCTCGCGGGCACGGATCGGTTACACTGAAAGTTCAATCGAGGCTGACCAGTTGTGAGTTGCGGACTGCTCGCGGGCACGGATCGGTTACACTAAGGTTCGAGCAGGGCCTCGCCCATTACCTGTTGCGGACTGCTCGCGGGCACGGATCGGTTACACTTGTTCGTCAGCGTGCCGTGGTTGCGGTTGAGTTGCGGACTGCTCGCGGGCACGGATCGGTTACACTGTGGAAGGCCAGCACGGTGAGTCACTGGATGTTGCGGACTGCTCGCGGGCACGGATCGGTTACACTTGCCGACGCAGCCGACACGCCAGCAGCAGCGTTGCGGACTGCTCGCGGGCACGGATCGGTTACACTCGCCGCTGTTTGGGCGATTTGGTACACCGGGTTGCGGACTGCTCGCGGGCACGGATCGGTTACACTTTCTGGAATGGTCGGCGACCTGCACAGCTCGTTGCGGACTGCTCGCGGGCACGGATCGGTTACACTATCAGGAGCAGAGACAATGCCAACCCTGAAGTTGCGGACTGCTCGCGGGCACGGATCGGTTACACTGCCTCTTCAGCATTGTTGTGCTCCCTGCTCGTTGCGGACTGCTCGCGGGCACGGATCGGTTACACTCGACGGCTGGTTCCGGAGTTGAGTGACCTGGTTGCGGACTGCTCGCGGGCACGGATCGGTTACACTCCGATGTGAACCGTGCCGCGGCGAGAATCTGTTGCGGACTGCTCGCGGGCACGGATCGGTTACACTGCTGATCCGAGATTGTCGCAACCCCCGCAGGTTGCGGACTGCTCGCGGGCACGGATCGGTTACACTTGGCGTAGAATTCGACGTGCTGAACCTTGGGTTGCGGACTGCTCGCGGGCACGGATCGGTTACACTAGCGATTTCGCTGTTGGCGTGGACATGCCGGTTGCGGACTGCTCGCGGGCACGGATCGGTTACACTAATCATGAGCAACCTGAGATCGATTGCGAAGTTGCGGACTGCTCGCGGGCACGGATCGGTTACACTTCTCCGTCCGCGGCCACCCATCCACAGCGTGTTGCGGACTGCTCGCGGGCACGGATCGGTTACACTCCCAACAACCGCGGTACCCGCGCCGTTCGTGTTGCGGACTGCTCGCGGGCACGGATCGGTTACACTGAGTTCATGTCGATCAAAGACATGAAAGAGGTTGCGGACTGCTCGCGGGCACGGATCGGTTACACTCTGCTCATTCATGGGCCGCGCGGGACTGGCGTTGCGGACTGCTCGCGGGCACGGATCGGTTACACTGGTTACCGCCGAGCGTGACGAACTGCGGCGGTTGCGGACTGCTCGCGGGCACGGATCGGTTACACTTAGCTCACCTGTTGCTGAGCGAGATCCTTAGTTGCGGACTGCTCGCGGGCACGGATCGGTTACACTGCTCGCGATCGGGGCGGAATACGGCCGGCTGTTGCGGACTGCTCGCGGGCACGGATCGGTTACACTGATCAAGTCTAAGGGGACCGCCCTGCTGATGTTGCGGACTGCTCGCGGGCACGGATCGGTTACACTTTGCGAAGGCTTCCGCCCAATGACCCCCACGTTGCGGACTGCTCGCGGGCACGGATCGGTTACACTCGAACGGAACGTTGATGAAGGCGTCCGCGAGTTGCGGACTGCTCGCGGGCACGGATCGGTTACACTCGGTCACTCCGAGCGACGTGAGCAGGCTGTGTTGCGGACTGCTCGCGGGCACGGATCGGTTACACTCCGAACCAGCTTGTCAATGCGTCCCTTGCAGTTGCGGACTGCTCGCGGGCACGGATCGGTTACACTCCGGAACGGACGCGAAGCGAAGAACGGCGAGTTGCGGACTGCTCGCGGGCACGGATCGGTTACACTGAGAAGGTCGACAGCATCGCGGAGTGGATTGTTGCGGACTGCTCGCGGGCACGGATCGGTTACACTGTTCCTGCAGGCCGGGCGGCTGCCGCAACTGTTGCGGACTGCTCGCGGGCACGGATCGGTTACACTTGCTGTGGAACGGGCCAAGACCCCCGAAGAGTTGCGGACTGCTCGCGGGCACGGATCGGTTACACTCGAGGAGTACTTTGCGGAGTTCGCGGCCAAGTTGCGGACTGCTCGCGGGCACGGATCGGTTACACTAATCCGGGACAAGTACCGGAACGTGTTCCGGTTGCGGACTGCTCGCGGGCACGGATCGGTTACACTGTTGAGGAACGGGGCTCACGCGTCGTACTGGTTGCGGACTGCTCGCGGGCACGGATCGGTTACACTGAGCTGTGCGATTGCTAGCGCTGTGTCAATGTTGCGGACTGCTCGCGGGCACGGATCGGTTACACTTCGCCGTGCCGGCGTCAATCGCCTCTTTGGGTTGCGGACTGCTCGCGGGCACGGATCGGTTACACTTCCGGCGGTGTCGCGCAGCGTTGGAAACAAGTTGCGGACTGCTCGCGGGCACGGATCGGTTACACTTTACACCAGTAAATCAATCTCCCCTGGGGAGTTGCGGACTGCTCGCGGGCACGGATCGGTTACACTACCCTTCTGCAGCACGTAAGACGGCTGACGGTTGCGGACTGCTCGCGGGCACGGATCGGTTACACTAGACCGGGCTGCCTACCTGCAGCTTACTGTGTTGCGGACTGCTCGCGGGCACGGATCGGTTACACTCGGTTGTCACGGTTCGCGTGATGTGCCGCAGTTGCGGACTGCTCGCGGGCACGGATCGGTTACACTTCGCATCGCTTCCAGGGGGCGGTGACCCTGGTTGCGGACTGCTCGCGGGCACGGATCGGTTACACTCCCTTCGCCCTAAATCCTGAAGCTCGATTGCGTTGCGGCGATCGAGCCTCAGAAAAGGGTGAGCTGACCTGCCGGAGTTTCCGCTGACTGACGCAGTTTTCCCCAGAAAATCCGCATCCGTTCGAACTGCTTGTCGGTGACGGCGAGGATTCGCACCTCCCCGTCCGGGGGGACGTTGCGCTCCACCCGCTGGATATGGACGGTCGCGTTTTCCTCGCTGGCGCAGTGGCGCGAGTAGATCGAAAACTGCATCTGGGTGAACCCGTCCTGCAGCAGAAACCTGCGGAAAATCGTGTAGTCATGGCGGGCCTGCTTCGTGTCGACCGGCAGGTCGAACATAGTTAAAATCCACATCGATCGATAACCGCTAAACTGCATATTCGGCGTCCGCTGACGCGACGGCCGCGGGACGTGGCGCGACCGCTACGGGGACTTCCAACCGCTTTGCCTCGCCTCGCAGACAGCGGACGAACGACGCCGTGTACCGATGCAGGCTGACCATCAGCGGCCCGGTTTCCCCCGCAAACGAAACTTCGTCGGTCAGCAGTTCCAGCAGGTGGGCCTTGCTGGCCTGGTCGAGCAGCGGTTCGCCCGACCAGCCCAGATCCCGAGCCCGGCGGTCGACCAGCGGGCGGAGCGGCTCCATCAGATCGTCGGCCAGGCAGAACGGGTTGCCGCGGTTCGAGTGATGAATACCAAGAGCCGGGTGGAGCCCCGCTGCAACGAGCGCCCGGGCCACGGCGGCCCGCAGAATGGCATAGCCGTAATTGAGCAGGGCGTTCAGCCCCCCGGCATCCCGGTCGCGCCGAAAGCCCTCGGAGGACAGGACGCCGGCGGCATCAGGAGCGAGGTTCAATTCGTCGACGTTAACCAGCCAGGCCGACCAGTAGATTCGGGCCGCCTGACTTTCGCGATTCCCCTCGTCGCCGGAGCGGACTTCGCGGGCGATCGCCTCCAGCCGCCGACGGGGGGGCGAATTGGAGTTCAGGTTCGCGGCCTGAGCCCGAATTTTCGCCTGGATCACCTGCTGCCAGATCCGCTTCTGCTGCGGCTTCGACGCGGCGATCTGATCCTGAATCCGCCAGACCACCTGCGAGTGGTCGTTCATGGGGATGAGGAGCCCCTGCGGGAGGTGATCGCGACCGCAGATGACGACGACGGCATCCGCCTCGACGAGCGAGGCCAGGGCGGCGTGGGAGTAGGTTGCCTGGGGGTGGTCTACGACGACCATGCCGAGGTCTTCGCAGGGGACCGCCCCGACGACGGCGCCATCCCGTTTGAGGACGAGCTGATCGTGTTTGACCGAGAGATGAGCCGCTTCGCGCGAGATTTCGAGAGTGCGTTTAATCACGCATGGACCTCCGGCGGGGGTGTCACAATGAGACACTTCCATGCGGACGGGCCACGTCGCGAACTCAGCGCGGCGGAGAAAACTCGCGGGGCAATATCGATTTTAATAGCGGGTTGAGAGGCGACGCACGCACAAAACGACGTTAGTAAGTCATTTTGTAAAGTTAGTCGTTCGCGTCGCGGATGCGGCCAATCGGGTCGACCAGAACTTTGACCGCGTCCAGAGTATTGGGGTATGCGGAAACAAGATCCCTGTCGCGATCCTTTCTGGCGTCTGTATGAAGCACGAAGAACATTTGCTGCGTGAGCGACTGCGATTTGACGTACTTATAGAGCCCTTCTCGTCCGCGAAACGTTCCCCACACCAACTCACCCCAACTCAGAGAGAACAGGAACCTTGCCTTTGCGTTGTCGGGATGAAGCCGACTGATGAGCGGCAGGCCTACCTTTTTTCGCTGAGAGGCTGCCATCATACTCACTGCATTCAGAACACGCTTTGGTTTCGTTGCGGTGCTCTCGGCGAGTTCATACAGTTCGATATGGTGGGTGTTGCCGGGCTTGACCCAGGCGGTTCCGCCCCGGATCGGTTGAATCGTCCCCTCCTTACGGACAATGCGGACTTTCTTGATGGGCGAGGCATTGTCCTTTCGGTTGCCATTCTTCCGCACCATGAAGAGAGGCTCCCTCCAGGCGTCCTTCGGGATTTTCTCCTTGCCGCCGGGCTTGAGACCGAATTGGGCCAGCCGTTCCGCGATGAGTTCCCGCACCTGCGGATCCCGAATGTTCTCGACCATCGCCAGCGTCAGGTCTTCGAGTCGCTTCCGCAGGACAAAGACGCCGTCGTCTTCGATCCAGCCTTGAGCATGCGGACGGACTTCTCCCGTCGCGCGGGCAGGTTTGGAGGTCGGCCCGTAGATTGTTTCTTCATGTAGCGCCCCTGCGAGGTCGCGCACCGACTTGTGCGACACCTTAATACCGTCGATCGCCTCTTCGACGATCTCGCGAAAGTTGGACCACGGCGGCGACAACTGTTGGTCGCTGTAGCGGACGCCGGCAAGCTGCTGCAGCCGCGAACGATCCGTGAGCGCGATGACCAGCGCGTCGACGGCATGGTGGCGATGATCTTCGCGGTTCTTGAGCTTGAGCTGGTCGTCGCGCAGGACGGTGTCCAGCCCCCACATATGACGCAGCTCGTAGGTCAACTGCCCCTTCACCGGCACGACGTCGACGCCGTCCAGATGGTGCAGGAGGTCGAGAACCTGGGTCGTAATATAGGCGGTATCCGTAAGCTGGCGATTGAGAAACTCGGAAATCTCAACGTTCTTCTGCTGCAGTTTGAGGAGTTTGCGATTCCGGATTTCGTAGGGCAGATTCCGCGCCCGCTGCAGAATGGCGTCGAACTTCTCCGGGTCCATTTCTCCGACCCACTCCCAGACGGTTCGGTCCCCTTTCAGGCGATTCTGGTCGCGGAAGGCGACGACTTTGTTCATCAGCGAATTGTCGAGGCTGCGTGAAAACGGCAGAACGTGATCGATTTCCACTTCGCCACCCAGCAACTGCTGCGGCGAGATTGGCCGGCCCGAGTAGAAGCAGAGTTCCCCCTGTTCCTTCCAGAGGAGCACCCGGTCGATCGCGTCGCGGCTGGGTTTGAAGCCGAGGTCGCGGATGGACTCGGCGGCGATTGTCCGGTCTCGTTCGCGGTCGCGCATTTTCTGCGATGCCTGACGCCGGCGCTCGGGAGAGCCTTGAACCTCGCGAGCCAGTTCGATGTGGATTGCGGCCGGCATCCCCCATTCGCGAATGACGGCATTCACAACTTTACGGACTTCGAACAGCGCCTGTCGGACCAGCGGATTGGTGATCTTCTCGGGAGGAAGCGGCAGCTCCCGGCCCTTCTTGATCGTCTGCTGATCTGGTCGCAAATAGCCGGCAGCCCCCAGGGCGCTCGGCGTCCCGTCGCGAGTCATCAGCGGCAAGCCGGCCTCCAGATGCGGCAGCAGTTTCGAGATCGCCAGTCGGCTGTAGGACGAGTAACCGCGGACGACACCGCTAAGATCCTTGTCCGAGATGGCGGCCGCCTGCTCTGGCGTACAACCCCAGGACTCCACGGCCTTGCGGAGTACTTCAGGCTCTTCATCGTCGATCAAGACGCGGACGATCTCGGTACGTTCGGCGTTCGAACGCTTCCACCACTCCTTTCCGAATAGATCCTTGTGCGCGAGAGCCGCGTCAATCTGGACGCCATCCAGCTTGCGCCGGCTGCCGGCTTCCAGGTTGAATCCGTCGCCGTCCAGCAATCCGAGCTGCTTGCGAATCTGGTCGAACGTGGCTTCTTTAGTTTGCGAAAGGTACTTCAACACCGTCAGCCGTTCCTCGCCCGTGATCGGCCGCGGTTCGCCCTTCTGCGGAATCACCCGCAGGTTGTTGACTTCATTCAGCAGGCGGAAACGCTGGGCGAGACGGTCGGCCCGTTCGCAACGCTTTTCGCGGGGCTCCAGTTCGCAGCGGCCGACGACGGACTTCGGCCAGTAGAGCGAACGCTGAAAGAACAGCAGGCCGTGAAAGCCGTATTCCTGCAGGATTGTATTTCCCTCGCGACGTCTCTTTAGGGGCTGGGGTTCCCGCGGGTAAGCCTGTCGTCCCTGGCGTCCGTACGTCAGTGCGCGGGCCTCGTCCCGAAGTTCGGGGTGGAAGCGTTCCTGCGCTGTCCAGATGGCTTCGAATTCGTCCTCGAACATCTGCCGGAGCGTG
Source organism: uncultured Planctomycetaceae bacterium (assembly GCA_942493135.1). GTDB lineage: Bacteria > Planctomycetota > Planctomycetia > Planctomycetales > Planctomycetaceae > Planctellipticum. The sequence continues at coordinate 4,944,150 of OW818684.1, forward strand.
TGCTTATTGCGGATCTGAATTGCATTCGGAGTCCCCGCGGCCAGGCGCAGTCGGTGGAGGTACTCACCGAGCGTCCGCGCGCCGGACTCTTCGATACTGGCTTTGAGGGCGCTGATCTCCAGCAACGTCTCGGAGTTCTCCTTGGCCCGGCCGCGGTCGGCCTTCCGGTTGGAAAGAAAGCCGCGACGCTGGCTCAAATGCAACAGAACACGACCGAACTCGGGCAGCGTCAGCGCCTGATCGAGGCCGCGGGACCGCAGCTCGTACGGATCGGTTGAGGCGAGAGCCTCGACGGACTCCCCCGTCCACCAGCCAACGTCGATCAGAGCCTTCCGGACAGCCGCTTTGCGCCGGGCGCGGCGGGCAATCTGCCGGCGATGGCCGCGAACGATCCGCCGTTGTTCGTTTTTCGGATGCTCCGCGCCGGTCGTGTCGCGATCGACGCCTTCGGGAAAAACGCGGACACCGATCCCCAGCAGTTTTCCATTCGCCTCATCGATGAGTGCCCAGCCGACAGAGTTGGAACCGATATCGAGACCGAGCGTCACTGGCATGGATAATCTCTGAATTGCAGTGTTGACTTCGGGGGCGATCAGTGTATTCTGTTCGCAGTGTAACCGATCCGTGCCCGCGAGTCTTTCCGCAACAAAGACTAAACATTCGCAGGCACTGCCCCACGGGGCACCCGGCCGCCACCGCAAGGGGGCGGCTTTTTTCGTTTGCCATGCGCCGAGACAACTATGTCTGGTCGCGACGCCCCTGCAGCTCATGGCTGATCCGCGTGCATTCGGGCGGGGACCATCAGCCCCTGTAGTCAACAGTAACTGCCCGTTACCGTTGAGGGAAGAGGCTGCGACGCGAACGCGAACCACGGCCGATCGTTCCCGGGAAAAAAACGGAAAGCCGCGGGCGATTGCTCGGCTTGAGGTTAGCCGGAATCGGCACGTATCCGGCTGGGAAACGGCATTTCCCGCCCTTGAGGCGGTCCGGGACGGGGATAGAGTTGTCCGCGTTGACGACAACAACTCACCCCCGCCAGGAGCCTTGAAATGACCGTCGAGCAGATTCAGATCCGCCAGCAGCAGGCCGCCTTGAAGTTCGAACTCGCCGCCCAGATCCGGAAGTGGCTCGACGACGCGAAGAGCGAATGGAAAGGGGAAGAGGACTGGGACGACGTCGAAGGGGAGATCATCGAACTGGTCACCGAAGACGCCGAATAGCCGGCAGCGATCGACGGGGGGCCGGAAACGGCCCCCCGATCATCTCGCCCGGCCAGAGGAGCCCACAATGTCATCTTCCAATGAGAAGCTGCTGGCGATCGGAACCGTCGTGATTGCCAACGACGGGTTTTCCACCAGTCTCGGTCAGATTGCCGACGTCGAGACGAATCGCTGGGGCACGTTCTACGTTGTCCTGCGAAACGGTCACTTTGAACACGTTGGGACCATCGGCCCGGCAGACAGGCTGGGGATCGGCTGGAAGGTTGCGACCGCGGCCGAAATTGAACGTCAGCGGCGCCTCGACACTCTGCCGTCGTCCCCGGACGACAACGACGAACGGTAACTCTCTGTTACCGTTCGCCGCAAGAACCAACGCCCGCCGGGTTTCACAGACCGGCGGGAGTTTGCGTTTCATGCGTCTGTCGACCGCAGTTTCCTCAGCAGTGGCTCCAGGTGGCGCCGGGCCAGGTCGGCCAGCGTCGAGCCGGTTTGCGCCGCGTGGCGATCGAGGAGCTGCCAGTCGCGGGTTTCCAGATTCACTCCCAGGCGTTTGAAGCGAATGCCTTCGGATTGCGATCCGATCCGTGGTCGTCCTGATTTTGCCATGTTGCTCTTGCCCGTGGGAATTGTTCCTGACCGAATTGGCCGCGTGCTGAAGACGGCCCCGGAGGTCAGGGATGGCCCATCGGATCAAGGATGATCCTCGGGGCTCTTCTGGTGGTTCCCGTGAGAGGTGCGAGCGGTACCGGCGACCACGAATTATCGAGACCGGCCAGCCGCACGGGAACCCCAGAAGTTCCCGGAACTGCCTCGAACTCGGACCTACTTCGGGGAACGTCTCGAAAACCCTTTCGCGACGTCTGTTCCCCGAGGAGTCCGACCGATGCAACAGCTCGCCGCCCTGTGGAGTGCGCTCCAGGGCAAGAAGACTTATCTGCTCTCCGCCCTGGCCGCTCTCTGGCCGCTGCTCGCTCCGCTCCTGGGTCAGTCCGGCACGTTCGATCTGCAGTCGGTGCTGATCGCCCTGGCGATCGCCGCCCTGCGGGCCGGCATCGCCAGCTCGAACCCGGTCGCCGCCGGCGTCCTGGCCCTGCTGCCCAAGCTGCAGCCGCTGCTGAAAGAGCTGGAAGCCCGCGGACCGGAGGCCGAAAAGTTCCTCGAACAGCTCCTGGCGGCCGCGAAAGACCTTCCGCAGCCTCCGGCGCCCGACACCATCCCCTTCGATCCGAACGCCCTGCGGCCTGGCGGCGGGACTCCGCTCCGGTCGCTGCTGCTGTTCGTGTTTCTCTGCCTCCCCCTCTCCGGGCACTGCGCCAGTCCGAAGGCCGTCATCAAGGGACCTCGGACCGCGGTGCCCGGAGAATTCTTGCGGTATGACTTCGGCAGCTCGACAGGGATGAAAGGTTTCCGGCTGGAGATCGATCCGAAGAACGACCAGTACGAGCAGGTCCGGCTGTTGAAGGCCGAGAAAGCCGCCGAGGTCGCCTCGTTCAAGGGGGTCTACAAGCTGACGTTGACGGTCTGGGACGAACAGGACGACAGCGACGTCGCCGAGTGGATCGTCGCGATCGCCGATCCCGGCCCCGATCCGGCGCCAAGTCCGACGCCTCCCGATCCTGCCCCGCAGCCTGCCCCAACGCCGACTCCTGGACCGACTCCCGCACCGGTCCCGGAGCCGGTCCTGCCGGACGGGAAGTTCGGCGTGCTGAAGGCGACGCGCGACGCGGCCCGGGCGGTGCAGTCGACGGCGAAGGCCAAGGAGCTGCAGTGCCTGATTGATGGTTGCGTGACGGTGAAGGCTCAAATCGCCGCCGGGACGCTGAAGTCCCCGCAGGCGATCGTCGTCGGAGTGGGGGGCGTGCTGGCCAGTTGCGTCTCGCCCGCCTGGGACGCTGCCAGAAACGCCCTGGCGGACAAGGTCGAGGAACTGTTCAAGGCGGGCCAGCTGAAGACGGTGGACGATTGCCGCGGCCTGGTGGACGAGCTGCAGAGCGGCCTTGAGGCCGCTCGTTGAGCGTTGAGCGTCGATCGTGGATGGTCAGAGCGTGGACGGAGCCCGCCGCATGAAACGGTTTCTGCTGATCCTGGCCGCCCTGCTGATTGCGGGCGGGGTGACGATCACGATTCGGATCGGGGGCCAGCCGGCTCCCGAAGCCGCTCCGCCGGTGATCGAAGGTCTGCCGATCGACGATGCACCGCCCGACGTCGACGGCCCCGAGGGCTGGTCGGGGGTGGAGTCGCTGCAGATCACCGCGGCCTGGGCGGCCGCGCAACCTGCGTTTCAGCTCATTCACCCCGACAGTGGCGAACCGGTCTGGCAGGACAATGCCAACGCCCGCGTCTGTCAGTGGGAGACGCAGGCGGCGCTGATCGGCGGGGAGATCCCGCCCAACGTCCCCCAGGAGATCGGCGACTGCACGAGCCAGGGAGCGGCCACCGCGATCGAACGCATGCAATCCGGCGGCGGCATTCGCGGACCTCCCGCCGAGTTCCGCGAAGTTTCGACAATGTGGCTCTATGGGGCCGGTCGCGTCTGGGTCGCGCAGGGCCGGTTCGGTCCGGGAGACGGCTGCAGCGGAGCGGCGATCGCCCAGGCGGCGCGGGACTACGGCGTCCTGCCGCTCGATACGCCAGGCCTGCCCGACTACAGCGGCGACGTCGCCCGCGAATGGGGCCGCCGCGGTCCCCCCGAGCAGTTCAAAGCGATCGCCGCTCAGTACAAGGTCAAGACGGTCTCCCGGCTGCAGTCGGCGGACGACGTCCGCAACGCGGTCTGCAACGACCACGGCGTGACGATCGCCAGTAACTGGGGAACGTCAAACAGCGCGATGCGGGTCCGGGACGGCCGGATCGTCGCGGTGCGGCGCGGGAGCTGGATGCACCAGATGTGCGTCGACGGCTACGACGGCAGCGTGCCGGGCCGGCGCTACTATCACATCACGAACAGTTGGGGGCCGAACCTGCATCCGCAGCCGATCGACGGTTCTCCGCCGGGCGGCTTCTGGGTGGAGGAGAAGGAGATCGAATACATCGTCGCGCAGGGAGACACCTGGGCGTATTCGGAGTTTGACGGATTCCCGGCGAAGCTCGATGTGAGCCCGCTGAGGCCGTCGCGGTGAGAGGAGGTCAGGATGTTGAAATCGTTGTGGGTGGGTTTGTCGCTGGTGGTGTGGTTGGTGATGTGTGTGGCGTTTGCTGCCGCGCTGGCGACGTGGGCCACGGCTGCGGAACCGGTGAGCGCGGCGAGCTGGAGGCCTGCGGGTGTCGTCACGCAGGACGTCGGCTTCCCGACGTTGCAGCCGCTGAGCATGCCGCAATTCAGCGCGTTGAGCTGGCGACCGAACAATCCCATCACCAGCGCCCCGCTCACCGTCAGTCTGTCGAGCTGGCGGCCGACCGCGCGCGACGTCTCGCCGCCGCCGCTGACGATTCCGAAGCCGCCGGCCGGTCCGTTCGCCAGCTATTGCGTCGGCGGGCAGTGCTATCAGTCCCCGCAGCAGATGACGCCCAAGGCGTGGCGGCAGTGGCAGCGGCAGCAGCGCTGACCGCTGCTGGTGGTCGAGTGATTTCGGGCGAAATCAGTCTGTGAGGGAACGGGACCGTGAGCAGCAAGACTTCACCGCCGGGCGAGACGCTCGCCTTTGAACCGAAGATCGCCAGCGAGGCCGATCTGTGCAGCGCCATGGCCGAGCTGGCCTGGATCGACACCCGCGAAACCGAGCTGCAGGCGGAGTGCGATCGCCAGGTGGAGGCGATCAAGACCCGGTACCAGGGACTGATGCGGCTGGCGGTCGAAGGGAAATGGGACGTTAGCTTTGCCGATCGCCAGGCGGTGCTGACGCAGGCCATTGAAGCCTACTGCAACGAACACCAGAGCGAGCTGGTGAAGGGGAAGGGCCGCTCGCGGGAGTTCACGCACGGCGTTGTCTCCTGGAAGAAGACGCCCGAAGGGGTGAAGGTCGCCGAAGGTCGTACGAAGGATGACCTGACCGAGGAGTTCATCGACCAGCACGCGCTGCGGCCGCGGCTGCATGAGCTGCTGGAGTCGATCACGGTCGATGGACAGCCGGGTGCGAAGGACCATCGCACGGCGGCGGACTTCTTTGACATTGCGCTGGAGCTGTCGCTGACGCGGGCCAAGCTGGAATACAAGGCCGGGCGACTGACGCAGGCGCAGTTGGAGCTGGTCGGTCTGACGTGGGACAAGGGCCAGGACAAGTTCACGTTCAAGCCCGCGAAGCAGGTTGTGAGAACGGAGGCGAACTTGTCGGAAGTCGCGTGAAGTCGTCGCGATCCGCCCCCTCGGGGCCGGGGTCCTACCCTCCAGGGGGCCCCCCCCCGAGGGGGCTTCGCCATCGCATCTTTTCTGCACCAAACGACGAAAAAAACTCACTTCCTTCCTTCCGGTCTGCAATCCGATGGCAGGGAACGGCGGGGGAGTTTCACGGGAGGCAAGGAGTCGGCGCCCGCCGGAATGCACGGTCGGACTGTCGGTTGCGTCGCGGCCTGATGGAAGTTGTGGCGTTTCACGCGAAGTCCAGGGAGGCCTGACTCTCTCGCCCGCAGCGGAAGTGGAGTTCGGCGCAGACTTCCGGTGAGAGGGCGCCGGCGAAGGCCGCCAATGGAACACGCATGAGCCGCTGGTTCCCCCGATAAGGAACCGCAGATGCCAGTCGCCGCGGCCGGGCCAGTCGCCAGCAATACGGACCGGTCGCGAACGGATCGGCCCCGACGTCCGCCAGCGGCTCGATCGACACCAGATCGACGACGCACACAATCCCCGTCGGCAGCTTCTTGTCGAGCGGGATTCCCAGCCGGACGGCGAGGGAAAAACCTTCGGGATCGGTTCCTTTCCCGGCGACGATCACCAGTGGACCGCGATAGTCGGTCCACCAGGTGCGATTCTCGAACGGCTTGTACCCGTGGGCGATCAGCCAGGCCCAGGGCTGTTTCACGGTCAGTCCGCGGACTGTCGGTTCTCGTCGCGCTGGCATGGTGCAGTTCCTGGCAAGGCGTCCAAGGGATCGAACAACAACCGCTGGCCCGGCTTGTCGCCGACGCCGCGGGAGAAGAGCTGGCCCTGCGTCCCCGGTCCGAGGTTCTCGAAGCGGGCGGGAGGCTTACGGTTCGTCAGGCGGAATTCGTCGGTCATGGCCGGAAGTCTTTCGCGAGGGAAGAACCCCGGCCGGAGGATCCGGCCGGGGGCGGTTGTCGTCGATCAATCCTCCCAGGGGAACATCAGCGTGATCACGGGTTCGGCATCGTCGCCGGGGCTGCAGACGGCGAGGATCTCGTGGGTCTTCGCCTTCCCGTCGCTGTCGGTGCAGACGATCTTGTAGGTCAGCCGGCCGCCGCTGATCCGTTTGGCGTATTCGCGGAAGACGAACAGGACGTCCCACAACCGGCCGATCAGCGATTCGCCCCGCTCCTCGGCTTTCTTGCTCGGGACGCAGAGCGTCGTGAAGGCGCTGACGGTCATGGCGACGGGGAACTTGATGCCCGCCTCGGCGACCAGCTTCGGGATCGCGGCGTCCCCTTCGTAACCGGGCCCGCTGAGCTGGACCAGGACGCCGTCTTCAATCGCCTGCCGACGGGTGTAGACGCTGATCGGCGCGCCCCAGAAGTCGTCGCCGTCATCGTCGGCGTCGATCGCGGCCGGTGGGGCGGGCGGCTGTGCGTCCGACTTGGCGGCGAAGTCGAGACGCTGCTGGCGGGTGAGACGGCCCTGGATCAGTTTGAATTCGCGAGTCATGGTCAAGGTTCCTTAGAAAGGGACGGCGGCGGTTTCGGTTTCGCAGGCGGCGATCGCCTGCTGCCAGGTCGCTGCGATCGACGGCATCGGCGTGTGATGCGCGCGGATCAGTTCGAACAGCTTCTGCGAGACTTCTTCTTCCTCCGCGAGGCCGGGGAATTCGTAGTAGATCGATTGAGCGGTCAGGTCCCAGCCGGGGATGTTCGTCATGTCCCCCTCTTCGAAGGCCCGGCGATACTTGACCCACATCCCATGCCGCCAGAACGAACGGCTGTCGACGGAGTAGGCGTGCATCTCCCAGACGCGACGGCGGATCGACCATTCCCATTCGAGTTCTTCGCGCTGTTGCTTGCGGAGTCCGCTGTAGATCGCCCGGACGTCGGCCTGGCGGAGGCCCTTGTCGCGGATCTGCTGGCGAATTTCCGGAGGCATCGTTTGGTCTCGTGTTTGGGTCGCGTTCGTTGCTGTCAACGAGTCCAAATCTACCCCCGTCCCGCACGGCCTCAAGGGCGGGAAAGGCCGTTTTCTGCGGGGAAAACGGCCCGTTTCGGCTAACTCCGTACCGAGCTTGCGCCCGCGGCTTTTGGGCTTTTTGGAAAGATTTCCGGGAACTTCCGCGGGGTGGCGCCGACTCCTCGCAGGTGTTCAGGATCCACGACGATGCCTCGCGTGATCGAACAGCAGGAAGCGGCCCGACGCCTGGGCGTCACGGCCCGCGCCCTGCGCGACTGGATCCGCGAACCCGACTTCCCGAACATCGACGCCGGCTACGACCTGGACGCGATCCGGGCCTGGCGGAACGCCCATCAGAAGAAAGGCTCCCCCGAGTCCGACACGCAGAAGAAACTGAAACTGGCCAACGAAGGGGAAAAACTCAAACAGGCCCAGATCAAGACGAAGCGCGATCAGCTCAACCTGCAGGAACGCGAAGGAGAACTCCTGCCCCGAGCCGCCTGGGAGCGCTTCGCCGCCGGCCTGCTCAGTTCGCTGGCCGACTGGTCCGATCAGCTCCCCGACCTGATCAACGGCGACTGCTGCCGCAAGTGTCAGAAGAAAGTCCCGCAGCGACTGCTGAAGGAACTCGATCGACTCCGCGAGCAGCTCGCCGAAGATCTCAAACAGACGCCGGCGGAGGGGAAGTCGTCGTGATCTACCCCGGCATCACCCCCGTCGTCTGCGACGTCATCCGGCCGCGAAAGTTCGTCCGGACCGTCGACTGGGCGGCGGCGAACATCACGCTGCCCCCCGGTTCGGATCGTTCGGGGGCTGGTGTAGTCTACACCTGCGAGCAGCGAAATTGGTGGCTTTTCGGAGGCTCGCAGTGAACGGAGGACGCGGTTCAGAATGCGTGGAAAGTAGAGGTTTCCTGCTGACTTCCTGTAAATAGTGTTCACTGCCCGAAAAGAATTAGAAATCCGTTGCTCTATCCAGCTGAGCTACGGGCGCAAAGCGTTGTCTCTAAATGTGTTGCAGAGTGTCGCGGATGCCTGTGCCCTGCCTTGCTGCACCCCGGTGGACACCCGCCAGAATTCTCGCTCCTCGACACGACACCATCGTGGTCAAGCCGAAGGGACTGAAACCCGCCCGGCCGTACCCGGTATTTCCACGCTTCCCGCCTGCAGTGGGACCGTGAGAACAAAGTTTCGAGAACGCACTCATGACTTCGGACCCTGGAGAGACCCGGATGGTTCGATGGAGAAGTATCGTCGGCGGGTGAACGACCTGCAAGCCGGAAGGGGACCGCGGAACAAACCAAGTTCACGTCTGGCGGTTCCCGCCGAAGAAGCCGCGGGCCTCCGTCCCCGCGCTGTGGCCGGAGTTGGAGTCGACGTGGGCCGATGGCGACGAAGCCAATCTCTGCGACGCGCTGACCGAGGCGTTAGACGCGGTGAGCCGTCCGCTTGCGGGCATGCCCTGCATCGATGGCGACCGATTTGCCGCGCCGGCCGCGGCGATGGCCAGGCGCCGCGACCAGCTCGACATGCGGTTGCACGACGGTCGGGAGCGGGCTTTCCACGTGTCGCTCTGAAATGAACCGGTCGCCGCCAGCAATGGCAGGGCCGACAAACAGGTGGAGGCCACCGCGGGCAAAGTCGCCGCGAAGAAGATCACGCCGAAGCAGGCCGCCGAGCAGTTCAACAAACGGCTCTATCGGTGGAAGGTCGCCTGGCTGCAGCAGCGGATCGCCGCGGCCCTGGAGGACAAGACGGAAGGGGACACGCTGGTCCTGTTGCTGGTCTGGTTCGCCCAGGACGGGCACACGGCCTCCCACGAGCGGCGAACCTCGCTCGCGAAGGCGTTCGGCGTCCGCCGCACGTCGTGGTACCAGACGGGCGCCATTCACATCCTGCAGGCGGTCGCCGCGAAGCCGGCCGCGGCACGGACGGCCTGTCTCCGCCGCATCCTGCAGGAGTGGGTGCAGCACCCGGCGGACACAGGATCGACCGACATGCCGGCCCCGCTGATTGACTGGCTCGCGGAGCATCTGGGAATCGACATCGTCCGGCAATGGTCGACCGACCGGTCTTACCTGGAACTGCTGACGACGGCCCAGCTCCAGGAGCTGGCGGCCGAATGGAAGCTGCGGTCGACCGCAACGAAGCGGGGCGACCTGGTCGAGTGGCTGGCGGAAGCCGGGAAGGAAAAGCCCTGCCCGAAAGCGGTGCGGGGGATCAAGGCGGTTTCGATTGTGTGAGGATTCGCCGCCAAACGGAACTCTGCGATAGTCCCAGTCGCCGGTGTCCCCGCCGGATCGAAACCGGCGAGGACGCGGCGCTGGCTCTGCGGGTCTCACGATCACTCTACTTGTGGTCATGGGCTCCGTGCGGTTCTTCCTTAAACTCTCCGGCGTAAGGCGTTCCTTCAACTTCGCCGCTGATCGTGCCGGCAAACTCCCGGACGATCCCCAGGCTTTCGTGGGTTCCCACGAAACGGGACGCCGATCCTTCTGCCTCGCCTTCCAGCGGCGATGCCGTCAGCTCCACCTGGAAGGCGGGTTCGGTGATCGAAAGCAACAGCTTGCCGTCGGCGGTCTTCACGGGGGCCGGCGTCTTTTCGTCGCTGCCGAGGACGTAAATCGTGGCTTCCTTCTTGTCGTGGTCGACCGTGAACTCCACGTGGTACTTGCCGCCGCCCCAGTCTGCGAGCGTTCCCTCATGCGGGCCGGCTCCGTGACCGCCGTGGGTGTGTCCCCCTTCGCCGTGGTCGTGATCTTTGGATTCGGCGGGAGCCGTCTTGGCCTCTGGGGCCGGGGCCTGTTGCTGGCAGCCGGCGGCGGCCAACAGACAGGTCGTCAGCAGGGCGGTCGTATGCATCGAAAACAGCTTCATCGGTTTCTTCTCCCAAAACGGAACAGGTTGGTTCCGGCCACTTCGGCCGTCTCCCGGATCAATGATGCGTCTGGAGCCAGTGCTCCGGATTCGCGTCGGTCTCGTCTTGATGCGCCAGCTTCTCGGCATCCCGGCCGCTGAACTTCCAGAACAGGCCGGGGTGAATCAGGAACTCGCAGAACGTGGAGGTCACCAGCCCGCCCAGAATGACGGTGGCGACGGGATACAGAATCTCCCGACCCGGCTCCTGCCCGCCGAGCACCAGCGGTATCAGTCCGATGCCTGCCGTGAGCGCGGTCATCAGCACGGGGGCCAGGCGTTCCAGGCTGCCCCGCAGGACCATCTCCGGCGTGAATGCTTCTCCTTCGGCCTTCATCAGGTGGAAGTAATGGGTCACGAGCAGAATGCCGTTGCGGACGGCGATGCCCCCCAGCGAGATGAAGCCGACCAGGCTGGCGACGGTCAGCGACTGCTGAGTGAGGACCAGCGCCAGGACGCCACCGATGAACGCCGTCGGCAGCGCATTGAGAATCTGCAGCACGATCCGCACCGAGGGGTAGAGGATCATCAGGACGACGAACATTCCCACCACGCTGACCCCGGCCAGGATGAGAATCAGATTGGTGGCCCGTTGCTGGCTTTCGAACTGGCCGCCGTATTCGATGAAGTAGCCCTCCGGGAGCACCAGCCCGGCCTGGACACGCTGCTGGATCTCTTCGACCGCGCTGGCCAGATCGCGATTCTGAGTGTTGCAGCGGATCACCATCCGCCGCCGGGCGTTCTCCCGGTTCACGGCATTCGGCCCCAGACCTTCGCCGATGTCGGCCAGCTCTTTCAGCTCGACCTGGCCGCGGTTGTCCGGCAAATCGATCCGCAGTCGTCCCAGATTTGCGTAGTCCGTCCGGTAACCTTCTTCGAGCCGGACCAGCAGGTCAAACCTCCGCTGCCCTTCCAGGACCTGCGAGACGACTTCCCCCTGCAAGGCGGTTTGCAGCACGCGGGCGACGTAGCCGCGGGTAACGCCGCAGTAGGCGAGGTCGTCTCCGCGAAGCTGGATGTGCAGTTCTTCCGTCTGCTGGATCGGCTCCACGACCGGCGGCGTCAGGCCGGGGACATCGCGGATGGCCTGCTGGACTTGCTCGGAGAGCTGGCGCAGCGTATCGAGGTCGTCGCCGACGATCTTGATGGCGATCTGGGCGTAGACGCCGGAGACCATGTGGCTGATCAGGTGGGCCAGCGGCTGTTCCACTTCGATGTCGACGCCGGGAGCTTCCTTGCGGAGTTCGGACAGCAGCTCCTGGATGATCTCTTCGCGGTGTTTGCCGCTGTGGGGATTCATGCTGAGGATGTATTCCCCGGCGTTGACCGGGGCGGCGTGCTCATCCAGTTCGGCCCGGCCGGTCCGGCGAACGAAATGTATCAGGATCTCCCCGTTCGGTTTCTGCTGACCGACTTCTGCATCGCCGACGGAACTTCGCGTCGATGATTCCGGACACGTCTGATTCGAGGCGGCCAGCGACGACCCGGCGGGCAAGCGTGACGTTGACGAGGATGCTCCCTTCGTCAAACTGCGGCAGGAAGTTGCGGCCGAGATGGGAGACTTCCCAGGCCGCATACCCCACACCAGCCCACGTGAGGAGGAGCAGGATCACCGGGTGGGCCATGCTGAAGCGGATCAGATACCCGGCGAGCCACTTCAACACGCGCAGCAGCAGGCCGTCGTGGTCCCGGTGCGTCGCCCGCGACTGCGGCAGCAGGTAGTACGAAAGGACCGGCGTGACAGTCAGCGACACCGCCAGCGAGGCGAGAATCGAAACAATGTAGGCCACGCCCAGCGGGGCGAACAGACGCCCTTCCACGCCGGAGAGCGCAAACAGCGGCAGGAAGACGAGAATCACGACCGCGGTGCCGAAGACGATGGCGCTGCGGATCTCCAGGCTGGCGGCGTAAACAACCCGCAGCGCCGGCAGCGGCTGCGCCAGGGCGTTGTTCTCCTTCAGCCGGCGGAAGATGTTTTCGACGTCGACAATCGCGTCGTCGACCAGTTCTCCCATTGCGACGGCAATCCCTCCCAGCGTCATCACGTTAATGGAGAGATGGGTGCCGGTGACGTAACCCATCATGCGAAAGACCAGCGTCGTGATCACCAGCGACAGCGGAATGGCGGTCAGCGTGATAAACGTCGTCCGGAAATTCAGCAGGAACAGGAACAGCACGATCAGCACCAGCACGGCCCCGATGACGAGCGCTTCGCCGACGTTGAAGATCCCGCGGTCGATGAAGTTCTTCAGGCGGAACAGCTCCGAATTGATCACGATGTCCGCTGGCAGCGACGCCTCGGCGTCCTTCAGCGCCGCCGCCACGCGCTCGGTCAGGTCGCGGGTGTCGACGTGGGGCTGCTTGGCAATCGTAAAGACGACGCCTGCCCGGCCGTTGACGCTCCCGTCGCCCCGCTTGAATGTTGGGCCTTCGACGACGCTGGCGACCTGTTCGAGCAGGATCGACCGGTCGATTCCCGCCTTGACGGGAATCTTCAACAGGTCCCTCAGCACGCGGCCGGGCTCGGGCCCCAGGCGTCCGAGAATCCGGATCGGCCTTTCGGTTTCGCCCTGCACGGCAAAGCCGCCGCTGGTGTTGATGTTGCTCTCCTTCAGCAGCCCGTTCGACGTCCTGCAGGGTGACGTCGTATTCCAGCAGCGCGGCTGGATCGACCAGCACCTGATACTGCTTGCGGTCTCCCCCTGGACGAACACTTCCGCAATGCCGGGGATCTTCAGCATCCGCGGCCGCAGGACCCAGTCCGCCATCGTGCGGAGACTCATCGCCTGTTCTTCAGCCGTCGGGATCGTGATTTCATGCGCCCGTCCGTCGATGGTCAGCGTCACTTCCCGGTGCCCCAGCATGACCGCGTCATTGAGCGACGACGGGGAAGGCCACTCGACGGCGTCGACTTCGACCGGTTCCCAGGTCTCGGGCCGGTGCCGATCTGTCGGCCGCCAGACCTTGATTTGCGGCGTGTCGGACTCTCCCAGCAGTTCCGCCAGCAGGCCGGTCTTGCCGATGGGAACCAGTTCGCCGCCGCCCGGCCCCGTCTGGCGGTAGATGCCGGCAATCAGGATCTGCCCCATGATCGAGGCGGTCGGCGTCATCTGCGGCCGGATGCCTTCCGGCAGAATCCCAGCGAGTGTCGCCAGGCGTTCCTGCACCGTCTGACGCGCAGCACGGACTTCCGTGTCCCAGTTGAACTCAATGTAGATCACATTGAGCCCGGCCGTCGTCTGGCTGCGCACGGCCTGGACGCCGTTGGCTCCGAGCAGCGCCACCTCGATAGGCTGCGTGACAAGGTTTTCCACCTCTTCGGTGGCCAGCCCCGGACACTCGGTAATGATCACCACCCGCGGCCGGTCGAGGTCGGGAAAGACGTCGATTGGCATCTCCGTAGCCAGATAGGAGCCGTAGACCAGCAGCACGAGGCTCAGGACGACGACCAGCAGCCGATACCGCAGTGAAAAGCGAATGACAGCGTTGAGCATGAGACGACTCCTCTCAGTGGGCCGCGTGGGTCGTGCCGTCAGCGTGGACGTGGACGCCGGCGGGGACGCCGCTGGCGGCCTGCGCCTTCAGCACACGATTGAGAGAAGCCGCCCCGTTCTGAGCGACGTAAAACCCCGGCAGAATCTGGCTGTCCCGCCCGAGGACGATGTCGAGCCGATCTTCGTGCAGGACGTGTACCGACTTGCGGTTGAAGAGGTCTCCGTTCTGGCGGAAGACGTAGGCTTCCGGCCCGTCACGGACAACCCCGGCCGCCGGCAGCACGAAGACGTCCTGGAACTCTTCGACGGGCACATGCAGCCGCACCCGCTGCCCCGGCCGGAACCGCCACACGACGAACGTCTTGCCGTCCTTTTCGTAGCCGCGGGACTGATTGTCGAGCGGAATGAAAAAGCTGAAGGTCCGCGACGCCGGGTCAATCGCGTTGGCCAGGTGGCGAATCTGGAACGTCTGGTCGAGCGCCGGCCAGCCCGTCGAGTCGTCTTCGGCAAACTCGATCCGCACCGGCCAGTTGAGTTGTGCGGCCCGCGAAAGCGCCGGCGCTTCATTCTTGAACGCGTGGCCTTCAATGTAGAGCGTGTGGTGGTTGGCCAGATAACTCAGCAGTTGCCCCGCCTGCACCTGCTGCCCCAGGTCGACCTTTAATTCTTCGACCTCGTAGGCCGGGCCGTTGGTGGCCTGATCAATCAGCGACGGCTTCCCCGCGTGTTCCGGATCGGTCGACGAGGACGCTGCGGCAGTAGTCGGCGAGCCGTTGCCGACCGGAGGAGGAGCAACCACTTCGATGGTCGACACGAAGTTGCCTTCCGTAACACTCTCGATTTGTGACGGGCTGAAACCGCGGGTCAGCAGATCCTGTCGGAACGCCTGGATGGCGGCGTTCTGGCGACGGAGCTGGTTCTCCAGCTCAATGGCGCGGGCCGCAGGGACCGCCCCGCTGTCGGCGGCCGCCTTGATCCGCTTGTACTGCTCGCCGATCAGCTCGGTTTCGCGGGTAGCCTTGAACAGCTCAGACTGCGTGTTCTGCAGATACTCGCTGAAGACCCGCAGCGAGAAGAGCTTGTCCCCCGGCCGGACCGTGTCCCCCGGATACGCATGAATTGCCGACACGACGGCGACCGCTGGCGACGTGATGCCGCGGTCCGACCAGCCGGGGCGGTCGACGATGGTTCCCGGCAGTTGGATCGTCCGCCAGTACGTCTGCAGCTTCAGCGGCTTGACCACGAGTCCCAGATTGCGGCGGGCCTCCGGGCTGAGTTCCAGCACCTCGACCTTCTCCGGCGGTGCCGGTTTGTCGGGGGTAGCAACTGCGGGAGTCCCACGACGAAACAGCGGCAACCAGCGGTCGCGGGTGGCAAACAGACCACCGCCGACGCCGGCCAGGATCACGACGATCAGGATCGAGCGGACAAGCGATTTCACGGCCAAACCTCCAGCGCAGGCATAAGCGCAGGACAGCGGACAGGGCGGTGCGAGCCGACGTGGTCAGCAACGTGGCGACCAGCACCAGCAGGGCGGCGAAAAAGAACCGCCAGAGCGACTCAACCCACAGCGCAGCGCCGCGGGCGTCTCACGGACGCCGGGCGCGGGGAGCCATCAGCAGCGCATCACGCAACGGGATTGGAGACCGGCAATACTTGAGTCACCACCTGGCGGACCGCGCCACATCCCATACTGAGAGTCCAGGCGAATAACCGCCACCACCGAACCCGGCGGACCCACCCACAGGGGCGAGGCAGCGTTCAAATCTGGCAAGTCGCTGGACCCGCGAACCGCTGGCACCAGATCCACCGCCGACACATAGACCGCGTCGTCATCGTGCCCCGGAACCGAGACCGGCTCCGAGGAATCCGGGTGGTCACCGTGATGGTGGTGATCGTGGTCGTGATGCGCATGCCCCTGCAGATGGACATGCGGCCGCGCAACATGATCCGCCGGCTCGGTCGACTCGGCGTGCGAGTGACCAAGGCATGCCCCCTGTCCAGGCAGGAGAGCGGAGATCAGCAGTAGCGAGACCAGCAGACGCATGGAGACCTCTTTGGAACCAACAAAAAAAAGTCTACTCGACAAACCGTGCGGACGCAAATTGCGCTTGAGCTGACGTCATTGCGACAGCCCTGGCGGCAGTGATTTCACTTGAAATCAATTCGCGACCGCGGCCCGCTGCACAGCCGGTTTCCGCAGCCGATCAATCATCGGCCGCAACCATTCCAGCGGGATCGCGTTCTTCGAGCGGCGGGCGTTCGCGGCCTGGTGATCGAGGCGTTTCCAGACTTCCAGGGGCGGTTCGAACGTTGTCAGGGCAAGACCAGAGTGTCACAGCGAAGTTCTTCGATCAGCGGCTGCAGTCGTTCCCAGAAGACGCCCGTGATCGGCAGCCCGCGCTGGGCGGAATAGTTCCTCAGCCGCAACCAGTCCTCGCGCGGCAAATAAACGCCCAACTGCTTCTTCGGTCCAACCGGGCCGTCCCCCGTCTTTTTTCTGCCGGCATCCATGCTCGTCCCTTTTGCTCTTGCGGACCTCGGTGACCAGTGTCGCAATCGGCCTGCCCAGAAGGCGAACACCGCTTGAAGACGGCCCCGAGGTCAGGATGGCCCGCTGGATCAGGGATCTGCTGGCGAAGGACGGCCTGCCGGCCGTCGTGTCGGAGCTCTTCCGCTGGTTCCCGTGAGGTGCGAGGCAAAAGGGGTTTCCTGCCAGAGACCCCGCCATTCTACGTGGCGACCCGCACCCGCGGGAATCCTTTTCCTCGCACACTTCATCGGCCGCCCCGGGGAACGTCTCGCACCTTGTTGCGTCGAGCACGTTGTCCCGTTGGCAAAGGATGGCCGATGAAGTGGCTCAGTCTATTCCTGACCCTGGCCTCGAACACGCACGTCAAATCCGCCCTGATCAGCCTGGCGGGCGTCCTCGGCTCCGTCCTGACCCAGGCGGCCACCGGAGCCGACCTCGGCACGGTCGGATCGGCGACGGCCGCCGGCGTCTCCGCCTGGCTGGCCAACCTCCTGCTGAAACTGGCCCCGCTGCTGGTGAAATGGTGCGGGGCGAAGTTCGCCCGCCAAATGGCCCTTCAACTCGCCAGATTCTCCCAGCTTCTCCTGAGGCGCCCGTAAGCGATTCGCCGCAATTCCGAAAAAAAATGTTGGCCGAGCTACGAATTCGCGCCCTCCGTGACATCAGCAGAGTGAAAACGCTCGCTCTATCGGCCTCCGTTCAAGGTGACGCCATGTTCCTCCCATTGCCGATTCGCTTCGACGACGGCCGCGAGTTCCACCACGTGCCGGTGGTCAACGCACTGCTGATCGTCAGCAACGTGCTGGCGTTCTGGCTGGGCTGGCACCCCTCGGTCGGTCCCGGAACCGGCCTGTTCAGCGTGGTGACCTACGCGTTCGGCCACGCGAATGTCTATCACCTCGCCGGAAACATGTTTGCTCTCCTGGTCTTCGGATCTGCCGTCAATCGCCGGCTGGGCAACGCATGGTATTCGCTGGTCTACTTCGCCACGGCCGCGTCGCTCGGAATCGTGGCCAGGCTGTTCTGCGGCAGTCCGCTGATCGGGGCCTCGGGAGCGATCTTCGCCGTCATTGCCATCGGCTGTCTGCTGATGCCTTCAGCATTGGTCCGGGTGTTCTACTTCGCGCTGTTTCCGGCGACCTGCGTCATCGGCCTGCTCGATCCGCCTCGCACCTGGGTGTTCTGGTTCATTCGCTGGGACACTATCGATCTCCGCGCCTGGTGGGGATTGCTCCTGATCCCCTTGCTGGAATTCGGCGGACTGCTCTTCGGCGGCTGGAACTGGCCGAACCTCGGGCACCTGCTCGGATTGCTCTGTGGTCTGATTGCAGTCGTGCTGCTTCCGACAAGAATTACGATGCCCGGTCGCGTCTCATTCACATGAAGACGAAGACGGCTCACTCAATTCTCCTTTCTGGATTGATGACATGGGACTCTTTCAACGCATTTCGGACATCATCGCCGCCAATCTCAACGAGATGACAGACAGCTTCGAGGACCCGGAAAAGATGCTGCGGCAGGCAATCCGGGAAATGGAAAGTTCGATTGCCGAAGCCACGCTGGAAACCGCCAAAGTGCTGGCGAATCAGAAGCTGCTGGACCGGGAGCTGGCGGGAAATCAGCGGCAGATGGCAGACTGGCATGCAAAGGCGGATCTTGCGGTGCAGGCCGGTGACGACGAACTGGCCCGAAAGGCGCTGTTGCGGAAACGCGAACACCAGAAGCTGGTCGTCGCGCTTCAAGATCAACTGACGTCCGCCGCGGAGGCGAGCAAGGTGCTCAGGCATCAGCTGGAAGGAATGCAGGCCAAGCTCGCCGAGGCCAGGCGGAGTCTGGCGACTCTGTCGGCAAGGAAGCGGGCTGCGGACTTCCGCAAAAAGATGCACACGTCGCCGGGGATGCTGGATACTCCGATCGACGCGGACAACGCGTTTGCCAAGTTTGATCGTCTGCGGGCCCGCGTCGAACAGGCGGAGGCGGAGGCCGACGCTCTGGCGGAACTGCGGGGTGCCGCGGGGGCGGACGATGCAGACAGCGACGCTTCGTTCGCGAGCGAAGCAAAGGACGATGTCGACGCCGAACTGGCGCTGCTCAAAACGCGGAAAAACGGGTAGTCTGAGTGGCATGACGAATCGCGCGTCAGGCCGCGGGGGCGAATGGGATGGCGTCGACCTGCTGAACTGTGCAAAGTGACGGGCCAATCAATGTCTCGGCCTCCCGACAGCTCCGTTGTGCAGGAATCAGGCGGCACCCGAACGCACGCCGCCGGGCTCGACCGCACCGTTCTGCTGATTCGCGAAGTCGCCGGCCAGGTTTTGCTGCTGCATGAGTCGGGGCGACTTCACCTTCGGGTCGACTTTGAGACGATTCAGCAGGAGTCAGAACGCGGGGCCATTCTCGGCGAACCGACTCCGACCGTCCGCCTCGGGGTCTCAAGAGCGGATCTCGACGACCTGCCACGTGAATTGCACGGCGTTTTACCTCTGGAGCTGCCGACGGATCTCGCTGCGGCGGAGCTCGTCCTCCGCGGAAAGCAGGTCAGGCTGGACCCGAGGTTGATCGACGTTCACCAGCTCGGAGCGCTGACATGCCGATGCGTCGCCGACGCCGGTCCAGGTGAGTATCTGCGGAGCGCCCGGGTCAAGGCGCGCGTTCCTCTGCCGCTGAGGTCGCTGCTGGAACGAGCCTGGGGAGCCGACGGCCGGCCTCGATTTGCCGACATGGCGAGTTTTCGGGAAGCGCTCAACAGTCTTGATGAGCTGCTTCCGCAATCGCGGGCGGACCCGCCGAGCACCAACCCCGGCGTCGAGACTCCTCGCGTATTCAGCAGTCCCGGGTCTGTCGCTGCTGTTGCGGAAGGACCGCCACGACAAGAATTGCGGCTGGACTGCGAATCGGGCACCCGCCTGGGAAACTATGAGCTGCTGGAGCAGATCGGCGCCGGCGGGATGGGAGAAGTGTATCTGGCGCATGACCCGGCGTTGAACCGCCGCGTTGCAGTCAAAGTGTTGCCGGCAGAACTGGCGCGACACTCGGAGTTTGTGCAGCGATTTTACGCCGAAGCATCGGCGGCGGCGCGCGTCATGCATCCCAATGTGATTCCGATTCACTTTATCGGTGAAGACCGGGGCCATCACTTCTTTGTGATGCAGTTTGTGGAGGGAGAAACGCTGGCGTGCCGGCTGTCGCGGGAATCGCGTTTGAGCGTCGAAGAGACGCTGGCGATTGCGGATGACGTCCTGGCGGGCCTTCAGGCAGCGCACGCGCAGGGGTTGATTCACCGGGACATCAAACCCGGAAACATTCTGCTGGAGAGCTCATCCGGTCGCGCGATTGTCGCCGACTTCGGACTGGTAAAGTCCGCCGAAGCCGGCGGCGGGCGAACCGCGACCGGCGTCGTCCTGGGAACGGTCGACTACATGTCTCCTGAACAGGGACGGGGACGCGTCGTCGACCATCGCTGCGACCTGTACTCCGCAGGCGTCCTGCTGTATCAGATGGCGTCGGGGCGGTTGCCGTTTGCCGCCGACAGCGCAACGGGCATGATCTTTCAGCACGTCTACGAGCGACCGACGCCGCTGCCCGAATTAGTTCCCGACCTGCCGATTTCCCTCTGGTCAGTGATTGCGAGGCTGATGGCAAAGTCTCCGGCGCTGCGATATTCCAGCGCACAAAGCGTGCGCGACGATCTGCAGGCGCTGCAGTGCGGTGATGCCCTGCCGTCTGCAACGGATCCGGCAGGCATCGAGAATTACTGGCGACCGGTTGTCAGTCCTCCGGAGCAGCAACTTTCGACGCGGATCATCCAGGCGCCGGTGTTCCAGGACGAACCGGAACCCTCATCGCCCACCCCCGCGACCGGCTGGTGGCGTCGTACGCGGGAGCGGTGTGAAGCGTGGTGGTATGCCCGGAAACCCGAATGGATCGAGTCGCTGGAGACGACGCAGCTGCAGGCCCAAGGGGCAATTTCAGAGTTCCAGCGTCGGCAGAAAAAACTCCGCAGGCTCGTTGAAGAGGCGGAGTCGGTCCTGTGCGAGTTGAACGTCCAGCAGGCGCAAGAGCTGGAATCCGGCGAGTTGGAGCCGTTGATCAGGAAACAATGTGACGAGTTGGATTCGATGCGGATCGGCTTGGCACGCGTCGAAGCCACGCTCCAACGACTCTGTGCGCAACGGGATCTGCTGAATGCCAGGCTCCTGGCGGCGCGGGCACGCGGTCACCTGCTGGGAGCAAGGCCGAAACGTCGGACTCGATTCCTGGTGTTGCCGAGTCTGCAGCAAGCCGGACTGCTGGGAGTCCTGGCGACCATTTTCGTTGTCGTCGTCTACCTGCGCTGGCCGGAATTCTCCGGAAGCATTCCAGCTGCGAACACGAGAACCGGTGCGACTTCCTCCCTGATTCGGCAGTCCGCGTCGGCCCCAGGTTCCGGAGCGGGAAATCGCAGCTCGAACGTGGAACGTCGCCTGGCGATCTCGCGGGATGGAGTCCTCGCTGTTGTTGCACAGCATCTCGCGAGAACGGATCGGCTGACAGCCGCTGCAGTCGATTCCACCGGCGACATCGAGTTGACAGCGTGGGATCTGACATCCGGCGTGCAGTCAGTTTCCTTTGCGGACCCGCATGACTCGCAGGATCTGGCGCTGTCGGCCGATCGTTCGCTGCTGCTTTCATCCGGACAGAACCACATGACAGGAGCGGGTGAGATCCGACTCTGGAATGTCGCGACGGGGGAGTTGAGGCATCGGATCGACGCGACCACTCCCACCGCCGGGATGGGAGTCGGCTTTGCGCCCGATCTGTCGCGGGCATATGCGCTGCTGGGTTCCCCGGAAGTCCGCGAACTCGGAATTGTTGATTGCCGGAGTGGTCAGCTGACGCAATTCCCGTTGTCAAAGATCGTAGCGACTGCCACTGCGTTTGCCGTTTCTCCGAGCGCCGACGTGGGCGCGGTCGCGATTACGCAGACGGGCAGCTACGGGCCGCCGGCAATTCATATCTACGATCTCAAACATCAACGACTTGTGAACAGCCTTCAACTCTCTGGGACGGGTCGGACGCAGTCGCTGGCGTTCTCCGGCGACGGGCGACTCCTGGCGGCATCCTCATCCGGTAACATCTATCTGATTGACACGAAGACTTGGACCGAAACTGCGGCCCTGGAAGGTCACGGTCAGTTGTACGACCGCGTGGCCCTCTCAGACGACGGTCGATTTGTCGCGCAGTCACGATCTGGAAGCGTCCAGCTCTGGAATATCGGTTCGCGTTCGGTGGTTCCTCTGATTCCCGGTACGACGCGGCTCGATATTGCATTTAGTCCGGGAGAGACGCTGATTGTGACTTCGGCAGCGACGCGATTCAGTTTCTTCGATGCGACATCGGGAAAGGAACTGCTGGGGCTCAAGCGAGCATCCAGGTAACGGAGCGGAGATTGCTCGGATGTCAGACATGACTGAAACACATTCTGCAAGCGATTCGACTTCTGGCCGGGACGAAGGCGGTATGTCGCATCCTGAGAGGCGAGACGCCAGTACGAAATGGCCGGGGCGAAACGTACGACAGGCGACAGGCGGTCGCGGAACGGTATGGCGTCCTCCCCGACGACTCGGACCGTTCGAGATCGGAGACTGCATCAGCCGAGGAGATGAGGGCCACGTCTATCTCGGCTTCGACCGGAGCCTGGCCCGTCATGTTACCATCAAGCTGCTGACCTCCGAAGTGGCGGGCGACGCAGACCGCGTCGCCCGCTTCCGGGCAGAAGCTGAAGCGGTGGCCCGCATCCGCAATCCCAACGTGGTTGCGGTCCATTTCGTCGGCGAAGATGCGGGGTGTCATTTCTTTGCGATGACATTTGTCGAGGGCGAATCCCTGGCGGACCGAATGACGCGTAGCGGTCATCTGACAATCGAAGAGTCACTAAGGATTGCAGACGACCTGCTGGCAGGGCTGCAGGCTGCTCACGACCAGGGAGTGATTCACCGCGATGTTCGGCCCGCCAGCATTCTGATTGAGTCCAATGAGGGACGTGCAATCCTTGCGGGTTTCGGGCGCTCGCGAGCGAGTGGAAAGGAAGGAGTTCGCTCGAAGACGGGACTGATCCTCGGCAACGCCGAGTTCCTGTCGCCGGAGCAGGGAGGACGGGGAATTGTCGACCGGCGGAGCGATCTCTATTCGGCAGGAGTTGTCATCTATTTCATGCTGACAGGCCGGTTGCCGTTCGTGGCGGACAGTCCGGCCGGGATGGTTTTTCAACATGTTTATGAGCAGCCCGCACCGCTGCCCGACGTGCGCCTGGACATCCCCCGGATCCTGTGGAACATCGTGGCGAAACTGCTGGCGAAGTCGCCGGCGGCCCGGTATTCCAGCGCGACTGAGGTTCGCTCAGATCTGGCGGCATTCCGGGAGAATCGGCCCCTTCCGTCCGCCATGGAAACGGTTCATCGCCTGGGCGACTCCGACAAGGTCGGGGACCGCGAATGTACAGAGCCTCTGTCCGTTGTCGTGGAGGCTCCGATCTTCGGCGATGGGACGATCGAACCGGACGATGCTTCGCCTGATCGAAACTGGATTGCTCGGCTCATCGATTTGCTGCCAGGATTCGGAGTCCAAGGCCAGATCCTGTCATCTGAAAATCCGGGCGAAGTGGCTCAACGACTGGACCAGCCCGTCGCCGAATGTGAGCACCGTCTCCTCCTGTTGGATCAATTGATCGAGGAGGCTGAAGATGTCCGGGCGAGGTTGAACGAGCGACTGCGCATTGGCTGCGATTCAAGCGACGAACTGCGTACGCTGATCTCTGAGCAGGACGATCAATTGGCGAAGATGCGTCTGCAAGTACGGCAGGCTGCGAACCGGAGAAGTCAACTCAGGGATCGACGGGGCCGGTGCGAGGCGTCAATTTCGCGGCTGCTGCACGTTTCCCCGCAATCGGTCTGGTGGTACGTCGGCAGCGTCGTGGTGGCGGGAGGTCTTGTCGGGGGGACGTGGAAACTGCTCGGCCGGCACGAGTCGGCGTTGGTCCCGATCGAATCCGTATCGCTCCAGAATCAGCGATCCCCCACGCCCTCTGCCTCTGCACCTGACATATTCGCGACCGAAAGGTCCGACGTCCCCCTGATTCAGTCGTCGCTGCCGGACGCGGACTATGACCATCTGGCATTTTCCAGGAACGGCGATCGGCTCTACACGGTTGCGGCAGATGGCCAGATCTTGACTTTCTTTGCCGCGGACGGTCAGAAACTCAGTGAGACCAATCTCCATTGGGATCCCGGGAAGACAATCGCGACGTTCCGCGACGGCTGTTTCATGGCGCGAATGACTTCACAGCAAGAAGGGGATGAAACGCCGCACGTCGAACTGACCTCGCTGTCCCCCCGGCAACCGGCCCGGTCTCGAATCGATCTGGCGCCGATGGAATCAATCGTCGGGGTCGAAGCAGACCGTTGTCGGCTCTTGACGATCCGCGCGGCGGACGGCGGCAGCGAGCTCCTGGCAAATGCCGACGATGGCGCGACAGTGACGCTCGGTCGATTGCCGATCGCCCCTTCCGAGAATCAGACGTTGTCCGGAGATCGATGGCTGGGGTTTCGCGATCTGGACGATCATTTGAGCGTCTACGACCTCAAGACAGGCGAGCGGGTTCCCTTCCCGGAATCCGTCTCTGTCTCGACGTTTCTCTTCCGCCCGGAGTCGGACGTCATTGCATTCGCCGAATCGGGAAGCGACCGATTGACGTTGTGGGAGTTGGCGCAGCACCGGCCCGTTGCCGAGTTGAGTCACAGCGGTGGGCAGGTTTTATCCGCTGTGATGGATCGATCCGGAAGACGACTGGCCGTCGTAACCAGCGATCTGGTTTGTATCTGGGATCTGGAGCTTCGCTTTCTTCGCAAAGTCATTCCCGTGAAGAACGGACATCTGCTGCAATTTGATTCCGATGGCGGACGACTGGCGGTGATCGACGAAAACAACGTACTTTCCGTCTGGGAGACAGCGTTTCCGGTCGTCGAAGCCGATTTTGATCAGTGGAGAAACGGCCTGAATGAGCAGCGGCGAAAGGTATTCGATCAGTTTCACGCGAGACGGGGCGTCGGCGACGGCATCCGGGCCGTTACCCGCGACGGCCGCTTGGCGCTGGTGATCCAGAAGGACGGGCCGGCAATCCTGGAAGACGCAATCAGCCGCCGGATACTGTTGGAGTACCCGATGAAGTTCTCCCGCGCCGTCGCTGTCTCGCCGGACGGTCGCCTGGCGGCGACTGCCGGACGAGAACAAAACGGTGATGATGACGACGTGCGGCTCTGGCTCTTACGAACTGGACGCGAAGTCGGCCGGATTGTCACGGATCAGCGACACACGTTCTCGCTGGCGTTTTCGTCGGACGGGCGGCAGCTCTTGTCTGGCGGGCTTCGGAAAGTCTATCTCTGGAACGTAGACGACGGCACGCTCGAGAAGTCGTTCCCTGTAACAATTCCCTATGTGAATCGCGTTCTCTTTTCGGATGAAGTGCCGTGGATAGTCGCCTCGGACGTCGCGGGGCCGATTCACGCTTCGATACGCAGAACGGTTGTTCTCTCGGCGACCGACGGCGAATTGCTGTGCAGCCTG
Organism: uncultured Planctomycetaceae bacterium; assembly: GCA_942493135.1. Classification (GTDB taxonomy): domain Bacteria; phylum Planctomycetota; class Planctomycetia; order Planctomycetales; family Planctomycetaceae; genus Planctellipticum. The sequence continues at coordinate 4,969,118 of OW818684.1, forward strand.
AAGTCGTCGGTTCCCGAGTGGGCGTTTTCGCCCCCGGAATTGATCTCGGACAACCGCTACGGTCAATGGCGCCGTCCGGGATTCGAGTCCAAAGAGCAGGAAAATGTCCGATGAAGATCAGTCTGCCGGTTGCCGCCATCGGAATTGCGTGTGGACTCATCCCCTCTCTCCTGGCAGGATGCGGCCGGCAGTCTCCAGCGACCGCTCAGCCGCGGAGCGAGCGTCCATCCGCAGCAAATCAACGGGAGGCATCGCCTGTTGCCCCTGCGCCTGGAAATTCGGTCGCAGGCGCGATCGAAGCGCAGGAACCACCGGAAGCGCGACGGCTCTGGGATCTCTACGAGAGATGGCAGATGTCGCGCAGCGTTGCCACCCTTCAACAGGGACTGCGCGAACTTCATGAGGAACTGCCGGAACTCGTCCTGAGTTCACATGGCGACTCCCTGCACTGGAACACATTTCAACTTCCGCAGTTTCCGCACGCCGGCCAATCGGCTCGCGAATCGTTCAATGCGTTTCGGTTTCGATCCCCGCTGAAGCAGCCCGCCGACTTGTATTGGACATTTGCCGTCCCGGAATGGGCGGGCAACTGGTACATCGTTCCCCTCTCCGGTTCGATGGAGGGCTTCCAGTCGTTCCGGACGCTCCGCAACCTCGAACTTCCTGATCTGAAGCTGCCCCCCGGCAATCAGGTCGTCTTTCAGGAGTTGACGGGAGGGCGAATTCTGCCGGCTCAGGACTACGTCATCTGGTATCGTCCGCCGAAAGACGACGCCGGTATCTTCCATGCAGCCCTCCAGCTTGTCCCCGCTGGAACCCACTCACCGACCGAATCGGCCGCCGAAATCGCGCGTATCCTGAATCTTCCGATCCGCAATCAAGAGTTTCCCGCGACAGCTGCGGGTGTCACGACCTCCATGAATGTCGCAGAACGCCTGGTTCGTGGCTCCCGGACCTCCGCAGTAGCCCTCGGCGCTGTACTGAAGTCCGTCGCTTCCCTTCTGCCGGAGATTCGGGTCAGCGGGGCCGATCCCGGGCCGGTCTGGAATCACGTGACCCCGGATTTCTCGTTCCGCTTTCATGCCGTCCGGTTTCGCTCTCCGCTGCAAGTGCCGGCCGACCTGCTGAGCTGCCTGGTGGTCGAGTCGGACAAGATCAACTGGGGAGTCTGCCCGCTGGAAGGCGATCTTCCCCACCTGGATCCCTATCGACTTGAGGTCGATTGCCCGATTCGTGGAATCTCCGTCGGATCGCACAATCTCGCCATGTTTCAGACATCGTCGTCTGGCGTGATTCAGCCTGACCAGGACTATCTCCTCTGGTTTTATCCTCTGCGCGGCGCATTGCCTGAAATCGACGTCTGTTTGAGAGTTGTCCCCGCACGGCAGTCGCCTCCGCCGGTCGCCGCCGCAGAGATTGCCGCCGAAATGGGAATCGAGATCCCGCTCACGCCGACTCCCGAACGGGTCGAAGCAGCTTTCCGACGATGTCAGGAAGTCATGAGCGATCGCCTCGGAACGTCGGACGAACTCCGCAAGTACCTGCAGTTCGCCGATCCCGCGCTCCCCGTCTTTCCCACAGGCGCCGGCGAACTGGAGTGGACTGCGGTGGCCCTGCAAAAGGAGTCTCACCCGTTTGTCGCCTACCGGGTGCCAGTCAAAGGCGGCGCAGAATCGATCGCTGCGGCGGTCGTGCTTCCGGAACGCGATCGAGTGGCTTGGGGACTGATTGACCCCTGGTACAGCGACACGTACGGGAACTACGAGAAGTGGATCACAAATCACTCTCGAAACGATGGGACGGCCTGGGAGGGGGTTTCCCTTCCGGCGGGCAGCAGAATTGAGTTCGATATGCACAATCAACCCAATCCTGAACGGACCGGACCGCTTTATTTGATCTTCTCCCTGGCCTACGGCGAACACACTTCGCTGCAGGCCGCCATGCGAGTCCTGACCCGGGAACAATCCTCTCGGAATTATGCTCGCTCCGAAGTCCCCCGGTTCCTCGGATTCAAGATCCCGGAGCGCGGGTCTCCGGGGGGAGTCATCGCGCGACTTGAGACGGAAGTCGAATTCGTCGACTTCCTGGGCCAGTCCCGTCAGTTTGTGACGCACGCGAACGACAATGTCTTTCGTATTCTTGATGCGACCGATCGGAGCCAGGTGCGACAGATCGGACCGCTGCCGTACTCCATGATCTATCAGGCAGTTGCCGCCGACGGCAAGTCGATGGCAGTTGCCCGCGGAGACAACTCGATCTCCGTCATCGACCTCGAACAGATGCTTGTCCTCCGCGAAATTCCGATGCCGTCGGACGGACCCGGGCGCATCCAGCACATGGCCCTGTCGCCGGACGGGAAGATTCTCGTCGCCACGTTCTTTGATCAGTTCGGCAAATTGCCGGACCAGATCGTCCGCTGGAATGTCGATCGACCGGAAGAAACGCTCGAGCAAGACGTGCCCGATATGTCCATCCAGGACGCCGGCTGGCTTCTGCAGGCAGATTTGTTGATGACCTGCGGCTATGCGCCGATCGACGACGCGAATCGATCCATCAATTATGAAGGCTTGGTTCGGTATCTCGATCCTGCAACCCTTGAGGTGCGACACGAAGTGCGAACGCCTCACGCAATGTGGGGTGATCTGGCAATCGCAAGGAATGGACGGCGATATGCAACGTTAAATAAACTCTTGGGAATTGTGACAGTCTGGGATTCCGCATCGCGCGAAACGGTCGCGCATCTGGCGGACGTCACGTTCGAGCCCCGCCTGGCTCTTTCCCCGGATGGCGCCCGCCTGCTGGCCAGAGGTCCGGAACGCCAGATCTCGCTGTGGGACGTTGAGACGCAGAGAGTCCTGCAATCATGGCCCGCCGAACGCCAGCACGTCGTTGCCTTCGACTTCGCGCCCGATGGAAGATCAATCGCCGCCGGCGGCAAAGACGGGACGATCCGCGTGTTTGACCTCCCGGAAGCGTTTCCGGATCCGGAGCTCCCGCCTCGCGAAACGATCTCCAATTCCCTCGGAATGCAGTTGGTCAAGATTCCCTCCGGCGAATTCGAGATGGGAGTCCCCGAAGATCAGAAAGCTCTATCGTCCTATCGGCAGAATCGCGAAGACGAACGCCCGGAACATCACGTCAGAATCACGCGGCCGTTTTACCTCGGAGCGCACGAAGTCACCGTCGGACAGTTTCGCCGCTTTGTGGAGGCCGTCGGATACCGGTCGACCGCTGAAACGTCGGGAAAGGGGGGCCACCATCTGGTCACTGCAAAAGGTTCTGAGCAGAGACCGGAGTTCATCTGGCGGAGTCCGGGATTTCCACAGGGAGACGAACACCCGGTCGTCCAGGTGAGCTGGCTCGACGCCACCGAATTCTGCAAGTGGCTCAGCCGAAAAGAAGGACGGACCTACCGCCTCCCTTCCGAGGCCGAGTGGGAGTACGCCTGTCGCGCAGGCAGCACCGCCCGCTGGTCTTTCGGAGACCACTATTACGCAATCATCCACTATGCCAACGTGGCCGACATGGAATGCCGCAAGCACTACGGCCAATATGGCACCGCGATGATGGCGACTGACGGACATCCCTTGACGGCGCCCGTCGGGAGCTACCGTCCGAACGCGTTCGGTCTGTACGACATGCACGGCAATGTCTGGGAGTGGTGTCTCGATCGCTACGACGCTGTCGCCTATGAGTATTCTCCGATTGAAGATCCCCGCGGAGCCCGTTCCGGCAAAAACTATGTTCAGCGGGGAGGAGCGATGCTCTATCACGCCGAAGACAGCCGGTCGGGAAATCGGGACTTTGGTCCGGCGGACCAGACGCAGAGCTCGCTCGGATTTCGCGTCGTCTGCGAATTGCCGTAGACCGCCGGAGGACAGAATCGCCGCGGAGCATGCATTCAAACAAGGTTGACGGCCGATGCGCCGGCAGCAGAGAATCGCAGCACGGCAATTCGCCGGGGCGCCCGGCAACCGTCGAGTCCTCTCCATGACATTTCCCATCACTCGTCGCTCGCTCATTCAGCGTCTGGCCAGCGGCGGTGACTCCGCGGACTGGAGACAGTTTCATCTCGATTACTGGGGAGCAGTCTGCAGCTTCGCCCGCTATGTCGGCCGCCTGAATATAGCGGACGCCGAAGATGTTGCGGCGCAGACGTTCAAGGTGATTCTCGAAGGAAAGTTGCTCCAGCGCTGGAGCGAAACGCCGACGGCGAAACTCCGGACGCTCGTCTGTTCGGTCGTTAAAAAAATCCTCGCGAATCAGAGACGACAGGATCAAGGACGTCAGGCGGGCCTGCGTGCAAACATCGGAGATTTGGACCGCTATCGCGACGATCAACCGGTTCGAGCGGCAGAGAACGATGACGACGTGTTTTATTGCGTCTGGGCTGACGACTTCATCCACCGCTCGATCGACGCGCTGCTCGACGAATACAATTCCACCGGGCGCGGAGACTACTTTCGAGTGCTTTACGGTCGAATCTGCGAGGAAATGTCGATCAAGGAGCTGGCCAGTTCGCTGGAACTCTCGCCTTCGGCCGTCGACAACTACTTTCGCCATGCGCGACATCGGCTGTCCGAGTTGTTCGAGGCCGCCCTTCGCGATCACGTTTCCAGGTACAGCTCGACCGCTGACTCCGAAGGAGAATTCGCGGCCGAATGGCGACATCTTGGAGAGTTCTTGCAGAGCAACGGAGGGCTCGAGTCGACGATTCGGCGCGTCGAACGGCAGCCGCGAACAGGCCGTTCCGCCCCGAGCTCAGGAGAACCGTCAGCTTGAAGTCCTCCGCCCGTCGCGAAAGAACGGACTTGGAATTGGCCTGAAAAGGCAAATGCCTTCCAAGGTTGGTCGTACCGGTCGGGGCCGATTGCCGCGATACCTGGAGAAATCAACGACCCTGCCGGAACGGCAAGCCTCCGGGAACAAGCCTGCCGTCAGCGCCCCCGGCGATCAAGGCGAAGCTGGATGCGGTCGGCGCGCGGATTGCCCGGTTTGAACAAACTCCTGGCCTCCGTCGTGAATCGGACGACGAACGGCACGGTCGGCCAGCCGGAATCGCTCAGGGAGATTGAGAAGCCGTACCTCGGCCACGATCGGACTCTTGACGGCCTCAAGATCATCGACGTGATCAACCGTCAGTCTCCCGCGCTGCTCCCCGCCCTCCGGAAACGCAAGGCCGCAAGTGCCGCGAACGTTGGTAGCGGTCAGGTTGCTCGCACCTCCGGAAACGCGCCCGACGGCGACGGCCGGTTGCCGTTGCAGCACCCGTGAAACGACGAGCAGAAGCGCCCTCGAAATGAACTTCGTGGCTCGATCGCGGTGAGTCCGTTGTCTGTCCCGACGCCAATCCCTCGCGTCGAAAGACCCATCGACAGCGAGACACATCTCGATCCGACCAGTTCATCCGTGAGCGGTCGGCGACGGCGCAATCCGTAATATCGCTACGGACGCGCCAACGCGGCGGCCGGGCTTCGCAGCCTTTCGCTCGCCGGGAAATTCGGTCCGGCAAGTTCCCGTTTCGGCCCCACATTGAACTGGGGTGCAGCGACCGCGAGTCAGAATCGAGCGGCCCCAGACGGCCGCGCTCTGACTCGGCGCCTCGCTCGCTTCAGGAACATGAACCATGACCGGACTTCCGTCCGAGATTCCGTCGGAGATGGACGCGACCGGGGATTCGCTCCAGGAATGCGGCGTCGGCGAGCGTACGACTGACGCGACGCTGGCGATGATCGTTCCACCGTTCTCAGAAATCGACTCGCGAGAACTTGCCGAAGTGCTGAACCTGCCGCAGCACGGCGCGTTCTTGAAACCCGAACTGGATTTCGCATTCGCGGCTCAGTTGATTCGCAGCCGGCACGTCAGCGAACGCCGGCTGCGGCAAATGCTCAAAGGCTGGACGTCGTTCGGAGACGTCTCGCTGCACGATTTTCTGCGACAGCAGAATCTCTTTTCAGCAGAGCGACTCTCCGACGTCGAAGCCGAGACGCGGCGGTTCCTGCAATCGATCGAACTCCACCAGTCCTGGGACGAATGCCGACGGCATCCGGTCAAGCGGACCTCGTGGTTCCTGGAACGGATTGATCCCAACGGTCGGATCGCCAGGATCTTTGGTCTGTCCGGAATTCCCCGAGGCGTCGCGGGAAACGACGACCGATCTTTTCAATCGCGGTTCCGCATCGTCCGCAAGATTGGTCGGGGCGGCGTGGGGACCGTCTGGCTCGCGGTCGACACGAGTTTGCATCGCTACGTCGCCGTGAAGGAGATCGTCTCCGAGGGACGACTCAATCCGGGCGCGACGGCTCGATTTCGCCGTGAAGCCGAAATCACCGGACGGCTGGAACATCCCAGCATCGTGCCCCTCTACCTGTTTGGCGAGAACCAGGCCGACGGACGTCTGTTCTACGTGATGCGGTATCTCGGCAATCGAACGCTCGAAGACGCAATCCGCGAGTATCACGAACGCCGCGAACTGGGACAGGACGACCCGCTGGCCTTTCACCACCTGCTGACCGCGTTCGTCAGCGTCTGCCAGGCGATCGCCTACGCTCACTCGCGCAAAGTCATCCATCGCGATCTCAAACCGCAGAACATCGCCATCGATCACTTCGGTCAGGTCATCGTCCTGGACTGGGGGCTGGCGCGCGCCCTGGGACTGGAGGATCCCGCCAACAACCCGCCCCCCGACGTCGCCGACAGCAACTGCAACGACGAGCTTGAGGCGACGCTCGCAGGCCAGGTGATGGGGACCCCCATCTATATGGCGCCGGAACAGGCCGCGGGGCGCGTGGACGACATCGACGAACAGACCGACGTCTACGGACTCGGGGCCATTCTGTACGCCATCCTGACCGGATACGCTCCGCACGAGCTCAGCAGCGAAACGCTCGGAGCAGGCGGTCGGATGTCCGCTCTGCTCGACGCGATCGTCGAAGGGCAGACGACCCTTCCACGCCGGCTGAACCGTCGAATCCCGCCGCAACTGGAAGCCATCTGCCTCAAAGCGATGGCCACCGGGCGGCATACTCGCTATTCATCGGCTGCCGCCCTTTCCGATGATCTGCAGCGCTGGATGGCCGACGAACCGATCTCGGCGCTGAACGAGTCCGCCGCGAAGCAGTTTCACCGCTGGACCCGTCATCATCCGCGACTCACCCAGGCGGCCGCGATTCTCTGCACCCTCGCGATCGCCGCCGGGATCATGGGAAGTGTCGTTTCCTACGAATCGTACGTGGCCGCCAGCCGGGCGCATCTGGAAGCATCTGTCGACAACTGTCGGGAACTGAAGCGTAAGCTGACGGCGGCCGTCGATGCCCTCGCGGAGGACGTGCGATTCATGGCGTCCGTGCCGCCGGTCGCCGGTCTGCTCGACGAACCCTCCGCGACACCCGACGTCGACTGGGCCACTCAGCTCAAAGCAATCTATCGCGGTCTGCTCGACGCAAATCCCAATTATGTGGCGGTCACCTGCTGGGGGCAGAAGGAATCGGACGGGGCAACGAAGCCGGTTCGCGCGGAGAATCCCGGCGCGCAGCGCGGCCTGCTGCGTCTCGATATGACCGCGTTCTTCACGCGACACCTGCCGGCGATCGCCGCACTCTCCAAAGGGGAGATCTACATCGGCGTTCCCGGCCGGCTGACGAGTCCTCCGCCGCAGTCGACCGGCGGCCGGACCGACGCCTCAAACGCAGGCACTTCGAACCGCAGAACCGAGCCGATCAGCGTCTGCGTCGTCGCCGGCATCGCAGTTTTTGATCGCGTCAACTCTCGGAGACTCGGCGGCGTGGCCATCGAATGCGATCTCGAACGGATTCTCCGCGATCATGTCGAGAGTTCGCCGAGCGGGGCTCGCACCATCTACCTGACCGACAACAGCGGCCGGTGCGTCATGCGTTTCGTACGGGAAACCGGCCTCCGACCAATCGACCCCGCTCACCCCGTTGAGTTCAACAATTCGATTCTCGACGTCTACTTCGCGGACCACGACGTCACGGACGTCTGCTCGGCGAGCCGCACGCTCTGTGCAGCCAAGATCCCTCTGAGCCAGAATCGACCGGATCAGTTCATGGGCCTGATCGTGGAGTTGCAGGAATAACGGAAAGCCGGATCCGTCGGAATCGGTAACGGCCCGTGACCGTTGCGAAGCCGCCGGCCCCGCCCAGGTTCTCACGGCAGGGAGTTCCGGCTGGCTCCCGACAGTGATTGCCGGTTAACCGTCAGACACCTGCCCGATTCAGCTGAGGTCATAAAACGCCCGGCACGTGGGGCAGATTCCGTGGCTGGTCTGAAGGGGTGAGTCGCTGGCCCAGTCCGGGACCCAGTCCCAGGCATGGGGCGGGCTGATCCGACGGAAGCGGCGGCAATCGCAGCACTGGCGGATCAGCCCATTCGGCTGCTGGTAGAGTTCTTCGAGCGGATCCCCGCACTCGACCGGTCGCAGACGTTCGACCCGCAGGGAATTGACCACGACCAGGGCGTCGAGGGGGGCGGTCGGAATCGCCTGGAGATGAAAAACGCGGTGGTGGGTCGGCGACGAGCAGTCGTAGTCATATCGCCAGATTTCCTGGTCGCGTAGACAACGAAGGTAGTGCTCGCGGAAGAACGGGCGAACTGGGGGAGCAATCGCGGCCACGACGCTTGCCCCCACCGACCAGCGCTGACCAATCTGCGGTTCTCCCTCGTTGGCGGCGGCAAATTGCCGCCAGACGGGATTAACGTACGCGATCGTCAAATCGGGCCAGAGTGCAAAGACCGTTCCCTCTTCCTCTTCCAGTTGGTGCAGCTGGTCGGAAGAGAGACCGGCAAGAAAGCGGGGATCTCCCGGCGATGGAGTGTCAGTCATCGGATCGCACTCGGGAGACAATTGAGCCCGGACAGATGGAGACTCTCAGCCGAGCAATTGATGCCGTCTGAGGATCGAGAGCAGATCCTGGCGAGTAAACGGTTTCAGCAGGTAACCGGTGGCGCCGCTCTGGGCAGAGCGGACAACGGAATCCCGCGTCCGGTCTCCGGTCAGCATGACCAGCATGCCTGAATAGCCGCGATCCCGAGCGCGGGAGACGAATTCAATGCCGCTCATGCCGGCCAGGTGGATGTCGCAGAGGGCTCCGTCGCAGTCGTCGATGACGTCCAGTGCCTCCTCGGCGGTGACGGCGGGAATGACCCGAATGTCTTCCATCTCCAGCAGCGCGTTGACAAGTTCGATAATCTCCCGGTCGTCCTCAATGACGAGCAGCCGTCGGCCGGACGTCCGCCCGAAGTTGTTCCGGGCCTCCGTCGACGGGACCACTTCCGGTTCGTCGGGGAAACCTCCGTCTGCCACTTCAAGACTGAGTTTCTCGACAAACTCCGCCAACACGTCTTCCGCAGGAACCGGGATCTGAAGCAGCTTCTCGAACTCGGCGGTCTTGGCGATCGCGAGGGCCAGGCAGACTCTGGTCGATTCGGAACGGAGTCCTCCCAGCCCACCCGACATTCGTAACAACCGATGCTGTCGCTGGGGACTCGGCGCGTCGTGCATGTCAGCGACTGCCTCGGCAAACTGGAGGATCTCAGTCGACCGGGTTTCCATCTCGGTCAGACTCGTGGGTTTGTCGTCGTGATGATTGAGGACCAGGGCCAGGAAGGTGACGGGAACACCCCATTTCTGCAGCAGAGCTGCACTCACCTCTGCGTGATCGACGTTGAACTGCTGGTGCTCGCCGACGAGGAGCTGCAGGTGTCCAACCTGACGGGTGCGTTCGATGAGCTGCAGGTATCGGGGGCCGAGATGGTTCGCCAGGGCCAGGATGCCGAGATCCTGCAGGAGACCGGCGACATACACCGTTTCCGCCTGGCCAGTCAGATGCCGTTCGGCAAAAGCATGCCCGACGCACGCGGTCAGAACGGCACGGGTGCGATACCAGGGGTCAACCCAGTCGGGTAGTTTGCGCAGCCCTCCGCCATGAAGCGACTTCTGAGCGATCGCCACCACCAGCGTCAGAGTTCTGCGGAACCCGAGATACTTGATCGCATCTTCCAGATAATGAACCTTGAACCGCAGCCCGGACGCCGAACTGTTCGTGATGCGAAGCAATTCTGCCGTCAGCCGTGGATCGGTGGAGATCTGGGCGGCCAGGTCCGACAGGCCTGCATCCTGTTCTCCAAGCCGCCCCATCAGGCTGACAACCAGTTGCGGCAACGGAACAAAACAGTCGCTGGCTTCGGCGATCTGCCGGGCAGCGAGCGGGATTCTGAGCGACTGCGGCCCGGTAACGACAAGCGACGCACGAACACTTTCGACAATGACCTCGATCGTCGCAGACCGCGGCAGGACGAACTCGATCTTGAGTTCGCGGAGCAGGGAATACTGATCGGGAGGAACTTCTCCGATCAGGACGACGGTAGGATTGAGGAGCTCGCGTCGCAGTCGTTCGACAACTTCGACGCCTGTCAGAAATCCGGAGAGCTCCTGTTCGATCACGAGGCAGTCGACGCGCGACTCGTTTCCCAGACGTCGAATCTGGTCCGTGCTGTCGGCCATCAGGGCATTGAATCCGACGTCATTGAGTCGCGACCGGACTTCGGCCGCGCGCGGTGTCGAATCCAGGCAGACGACGATTGTGCGAGCGCTGTCCATGCCGAAGCTCCATTGTGCCTGTCCCCGAGTTCGGACTTTGTTCAGAAGCAATACCGAAAAATCGTACGTTTTGCGGTCGGAGAAGTTTCAAAATGCTTGCCATTTCGCTCAGCGCCGCAGTGCATTTTCCACGAAAGTCTGCTTGAACCTACTGCGACATCCCTCCGCTGGCCCAACTTCCCTGTGGCAGATGTCTTATCCCCATATCTCGATTGTTGCCGTAAAAGCTGCGGCAGTTCGGGCAGAGAATCTGCGTCACGGGCTGCGGCCGACAGCGAATCCAGGACGGGACCCAGTCAAACAGGTTCGCGGCGCCAAATCGCTCAAACCTGCGGCATTCGCAGCACTGCCTGACCGCTCCGTCTGCCTGAAAGTAGTTCACCGGGATCGGCGGGCTTTCGTCTCGAACGCAGTCGAAGTCGATTCGCGGCGAATGGATTGCGATCAGCGCTTCGGCGCCGGGAGTCGGAGCCACTCGAAGGTGGAATACGCGATAACGGTCTGCCGAAGAACATTCGTAATCGAAGTCCCAGGCTCGCCGCACCTGCAAACACTCACGGTAGTGATCATCAAAAAATGAACGAACGGGCGGGGCGATTGCGTCGAGCACGCAGGCCCCCACGGACCAGGAGTTCGAGATGGCCGGCTCGCCATCGTTTTCCAGCGCAAAGCGGATCCACGCCGGATTCACATAGGCAATCGACAGATCGGGCCACAACGCCAAGACGGTGTTGTGCGACCGTTCGAACTCCGCCAGTTGCTGCTCTGGCAGAAAGCGGAGGATCCGGGGCGAAATGCGAGGCGATCTCACGTGCATGCGCAGGACTCCCATAATCGACGACCGGATACGGTCGGTGACCTGGCCCGCCACTGACAAGTCGTCTCGAATCCCGTGCGAAACTGGTAGATCAAGGCTCCGTCCGGCCCGCAGTCCCCGTTCTTTCATCGAACGAATTCGGCGAAGAACGGCAGATGTGAGTGCGACCGGCTGGGATGGTGCAGAGGTCGTCGCACTCACACCTGCGTCGAATACAAGTCGCGAGGGAATTCTATGTAACTAGGCACGCGTTCCAACTGGGGCGGGACGGTTTTTTGCAAAGCGAAAGGTTGCGACATCACTGGATGTACCTTGAAGCCGGTCCGTTTGGCCGGCAGGAATTGCGGTAACGGCCCTTGACCGTTGCGAAGCCGCCGGCCCCGCCCAGGTCCACGCGGCAGGGAGTTTCGGCTGGCTCCCGACAGTGATTGCCGGTTACCGTTACGGCGGACGTGGAATGGCGACTTGTGGGAAGTCATGAAACAGCTTTTGGCAGCGGCGTAATTCGAACCGGAGGCTGCGTTCGTGTCGCTGGAACTCCTTCGACGGATCATCTCCGTCCGGTTGTCGATCCTCATTCCGGATTCGCAACCCGCTGACGTCTGTAAAAGTCTGCTTGCTGCAGCAGGGACAACCTCTCTGGAACCGGCCGAACGCTGGCGTCTGTGGACCGGTCTGCCGACGAATCAACTGACGGTTCGTCGACGATTCAAGGCCAGCGACGATCGGCTCGATCTAATTGCCTCGCACTCTCTGAATCGCGGGGCGCTTCGTTTCATTCTGCGATTTTCGAACAGCGGTGGTCGAGGAACGCTGATTCGAGGATGGCCGGGGGATCCGGTGTCCATCGTCTTCATCCTCGTCGTCGCGGTGTGCGGCTGGACGCTGTGGCTGAATCCGGGGCAGGATACGGTTTGGCTGATGCTGACTCTCGCACCAGCGTCGCTCCTGTCCTACTTCGCAGTGGTTATGAACTTTCGAAACGAGGTTCGCGACTGGGTGCTCTCGCTGTATCCTGATTGCGAGTGTGGACCAGCGAACCGCGGACGGTGATTGATAATCCGCGCGCAGGGGGCGAAACATGGCGGTTCGCAAATTGCCGGTGGATTTCTACAGCGAGGAATCGAAGCGTTCCAGGACTCGCGCTCGTCTGCTGAGGGATGCTCGCCTATCTCTGATTTCCAGCGGCGTTTTTCTGTTGTTCGCGTTCGTCTGTGCACCACCCTGGGAGAGCTGGGAAGGCGTTCGGATCGCTTTCATCGTACTTTGCGTCGCCGACGTCTTTTGGGGAATCGCATGCCTGCGGACGAGGAACCGATTCGGTAAACGGACTCCGGCGGATGAATCCCTAGAACGGTAACCAGTCGTTACCGTTCTGGCCGGGGGGCAAGATGGAGAGAACTGCGTCAGTTCGTGGCAAGAGGACTGCTGGCCTGTGGGCGGTCCGGCAGTTGGATTGGGCGTCGAGGACATTGAACGGATGGCGACTCGCAAAACCGGCAGCCGAAATATCGTCGTCGACGAAGTCAGTGACGTCTGGCGCGTCCGGCCTCGCCCAACGTACTGCCAGGGGCTGTCGTGGACTCCATTGTCGGTCTCTGTCTCGCTCTCCGAGTCGCCGGGAGCTGTGCTGGTTGCCAATCTTGATCGGCCGCGACCCGACAATTGGAGTGGTTCCCGGTCGCCGCCGTTGCTCCCCTCCGAGGTCGCCGACATAGTGCGACGAGGATTGGCGGCTGGCTGGCAGCCGGGGCGCCCGGGACCGCAATTTGTCCTGTCTCCCGTCTACGGAAGCGAATGCGATCGAGCTGCTGATCATGAGGGCCGATGTCGGAGCCCGGCCGACGGTAACGAATAGTTACCGACTGGTCCCGGTACGCGGAGAAACGAGCCGACTTCTGACGAGAGAACTGCTGGCCGGGCCAGTTTCGAGGGAATCGAACTACCGGTTAGGCTCGAACTTCATACGTACTGCAATTTCTGTTTCCTTTCCGCAGTAGACGAGCCGGATGTCCTGCGAGACGGTTTCCCCGGCCTGCAAGATCGATCGCTTTTCAGGCGATGCGTACGTCAAAACATACCCCCCCTTGGGGATGTCGATACTGAACCATTCTGCTGGTGTGATCGCCAGTGCCTTCTCAGAGGTGTTGGTCAGAGAGAGAGTGCATTCTACCATCTGCCGCTGACTCAGAGTTTCGGGGAGCCCCTTCACCTGAAGAACAACCGGTTGATCGGCCGTTTCGCAGGATACTTCTATCGTCAGTTCGCGCTCAGTGCTGGGGAAAAGGCTGCGAAAGCCCTTGCCGGTCAGGGCGTAGGCGTACAACCACTTCCTTTTGTCGCCTGGGAGACCATGTTGGCGTTCGTCCCTCAATCCGAACGAGCCGTCGCTCGCTCGAAACGCGACATCGGAGACCCCGTCGCCGTCCACGTCCTCAAGCAGCAGTTCTTGACGCTCCGTCCGATTGGAAGTCCAACAGGATGCCCAATCGATGACCAGGTCGTCTACGACGAGGAAAGCCATTGAGAAGTCGATGCCGGGCCTGCTAAAGGCCGGAGCGGAGAGGAGGATGACTTCAGCGGCTTTTCCGTCCCCGGTCTGCGCTGACTTTCGGACGGCAGAATTCGGATGACCCCACGCGTACCAGTAGTCGAGTTCGAGGCGTGCTGAGATGGCTCGCTGGCCGTCTTTGGGAAGACCTGCCGACAGTACCTTGAAAACCGCGGCATTCACGGGATCCTTTGGTGGGAGATCGCGGTCTTCTGCATTTGCCGCCAGCTGACAGCCAATCATAACAAGCGCGATTGCAACGGCGTTTCGCATCACAGATCGCTCCCGAAGCACCCAGCCCTCCCATCATCGCGACGATCGACTCGGAGAATATGTGCGGCCGGACAGTCCGTCAATCTCAAGTGAGCTAGATCGTTGTTGAAGCTGCCGCGCAACGTAACGGAGTCGTTGTTGCGTATTTCGGCAGAGGAAAGCAGCAGGTTAGCTGCGATGAAATGGAACTTGGGAAGTCCGCTGTCCGCATTTGCCGGCCCGAAAGTGGACCGCCAGATGCACGGAAGTGTGAATCAGGCCTGGCCACACTCGGGCATCAGCGGAGTCAACGAGGCAGGCGGAATGGCGGAATCCGCGCGCTAACTACCTATCAGCGCGCGGCGTCCAGTGGCTACGGTCAACAGACGACTCCGAACTGAGCGTACCTGCCTGACGCTGGCAGATCGGCGAATACGGATTTGAACTTTCACTGCTACTTAAGTCCCCACGCTTCTGAACTGTTACCCCAGTAGGAAGTGCAGAACCGGAATTGGACCGTCCCGGAGACCGCATCGAAGGCCTCAGCGTATGCGCCGAATGGCTCCACTCCGAACAGAGACACAATCCCATTCCTCTCCGTCATTTCCACGAAGTGGTAGCTCAGGCTTCCATAATAACCACGGCCACACCCCCAAACGTCCGCCCTCCATGCAGGCGTTCCGCCTTTGCCTGTGAACCCCGCCAATTCAGACGGGAATGCGCCGCTTGTCTGATACGCTGCAACGACCGACCGTTGTTTGCCGAGCGACCCGACGAATGAATTTGCCAGAGGATCCCTAAACGTGTTCTTCGGGAACTCGATCGACCCATCGCCGGCCTTGCAGACGAGCATGTCTCCTTTCATCTCGACCCGGAGGTTCTTTCGCGTGAACATTGCGTTCATTGGCGCTTCCGGTCCGGTCACAATCGGCTCGTCGAACGGGTGGGGCCATTCGGGCCACTTCGTCACTGTCGCTGCCCACCAGTCCGGGACCGGGACTTTCGTCCGCTGTTTGAAGAAATCAACGAACTCTCCCAACTCCGCAGGTTCAACATTTTCATCATTCCCTTGCTGCAAGCTGTTGAACTGCCGAACCGGTTTCAAGTGAGTCTCCCAGGCGGCCTGCAGCGCGATTCCAGTATTCTCATCGTTCAGAAGGTCCTTGAGCCCGGCCCGACCGATCCGGAGGAAATAGAATTCGTACGCCCTGCCGGCGTAACGGGGAGCATCGGCCCTCAGGACAGTCTCACGGAAGGTGGCCGCCGTTGGCTTATGCTCATCTGCAATCGCTAAGAAGATCGTAGCAATCACAAGACCGGCTAATGCCACCAACCAAAAAGCTTGGAAACGCGACATCGGAAGCATCCTCTGCGACGCAACACGGTTCTGCGAGCTGACGCCTGACGCGACTGCTGGATAGTCCGAAACTGCAAAGGCTTCAGAGGGGTGAAACAATAACGCGTCGTCATGGTCGGGCCTATTCCGTTTGCGCGCTGATGGACGATCAGCTCGCGGCAGGATGGACGCCGTCCCAACGGTAACTTCTCGTTACCGTTGAGGGAAGAGGCTGCGACGCGAACGCGAACGGCGGCCGGTCGTTCCCAGGAAAAAGACGGAAAGCCGCGGGCGATTGCTCGGCTTGGGGTTAGCCGGAATTGGCATGTTCCGGGCTGAAAAACGGCATTTCCCGCCCTTGAGGCGGTCCGGGACGGGGATAGAGTTGTCCGCGTTGACGACGACAACTCACCCTCGCCAGGAGCCCTGAAATGACCGTCGAACAGATTCAGATCCGCCAGCAGCAGGCCGCCTCGAAGTTCGAACTCGCCGCCCGGATCCGGAAGTGGCTCGACGACGCGAAGAGCGAATGGAAGGGGAGCGACGAACGGGGTGACGGTGCAAAGTGGCGCCCTGTGTTGATGCTGTCGCGCAGGCCGAAGTGACGCTTGACGTCCCGAGTGTTTCTTGGGGCCGGCACGGGGAAAGTACGGATCGAGAGACGGTTCATTCTCGCCAGTTTTTGAAAAGATTCCGAATTTCGGAAGTCTTATCTGACGACCTTTGCGTCTCTGCGGCAGTTCCTGTCTGGGCCGCCGCGAGACCGGGTTGATCCGGACTGTTCGTCGGAATGCGGGATCGGGGCGTCCCACCGAACTGTGGTCCTCGAATCCGGAGGCAGGGAACCAAAAGCAAGTCGGCCGATGTCGGGTGAAAGAAGTCTTTGGGCATCTTCCGCATTGGGCTTCCTGTCCGGCACCAATCGGACACTCATCAGCGTCTGGCCAGCCTGCACGAGGTCACTGAGACATGCGATACCCGATTCCGTCCAATCTCACACGAACTGCGAAGGGACGGAGAAACGCCGCGCGGGCCGGGTTTCTCAATATCGAGCATCTGCGAGAACTGGCCCTGATTTGCGGCGGGATCGTAGTGGTTCTGGCGCTCCCACTTGTGTTGCGGGACGTGGAACAGTTTCAGGCGACGTCCCTGACATCCGCTTTTCAGGCTGGAACGACCGGTGAAGCCCGACCAGAGCACCCGGTCTATAGCTTGTGCGTGCTGGCGGATGAGCAGTCCGCGTGGCTCCGACAGAGCCATTCCTCCCTCGTTCACGTTTCACTGGCTGACGGCAATCTACTGGATCGAATCCCGGCCATCTCGGACCGAGTCCTTGAATCCGCGCACAGCCTTGATGGGCGCGTCCATGCCTACGCCTCCCTGCCCGGGGGCTCCCTGGTCGTCATCCGCGACGGGGAGCAGTGTGTTGAAGAACTTCTCGACATCCCGGGATCGGACAGTCGGGGTCTGGCGGTCACGGCGGACGGTTCGCGGGTGGCAGCGGCGTGTGGCGAGCGAATTCTTCTTTGGGACTTGACGATCTCGCCGCCGAGTCGAATCGAGATCTCCGCAAATTCGATCTCGCAAAAGATGATGTGGTGTCCCGGAGGAGACCGTCTATTGGTCGCATGTGATTACGGTGTCGTAAAGATGCTTTCAGTCGACGGAAAGATCCTTTGGGAGCAGAGCCATATTGTGAAGCGGATTGAATCCGTCGCCTGGGGGCCCTGGGGGGCTCTTGTGGCAGTCGGCTTCTCGGACGGCGGAGACCTGGCCGTCCTCGACGCGGCTGACGGGGATTTGCGCTGGAGAGAAAAGCTGGACTCAATCTCGGTGAATGCCGTCTCGTTTTCTCCAGACGGAAAACGACTGGCAACCGCCGGATCCGATCGGATCGTCAGCATCATCTCAGTAGAGAACGGGCAGCGGCTGGCAGCGATGTCGGGACACTACGACACGGTCACCGCCCTCCAGTTTCTCTCGGACGGCGACCGCATTGTGTCTGCGAGCCTGGATGGTACGCTTCGCATCTGGTCGGCCGGCGCCCGGCGCGAGTTGCAGAAACTGTGAGTCGTGCGGCCTGCGGGGCCGACGGCAGCGGGAGGGGCGCAGACAGAGGGTCTGCGCCGATGAGCTGAAGCCATTCTCCCTGGCCCTCTTCCACGGAAGTCAGCGGAAGAGGGGACCGGAGGGAGCTTTGCTTGGGGGTTTTTCAGCTTCCGTAGACCGATTTTCCCGACTTCGGCGTCTTGTTGAGCCGGTTGTGGCTGTGCAGGGCCTCAATGACGAATTCCGCGACGGCGGCGAGCAGGCCCTGTTCGGTGTCGCCGGTCAGCAGCTCGGAGGCCAGTTCCCGCGCGACAGTTTCCAGTTGGGCGCGGAAGCCGCGGAAGCCGTCCACAGTGGCCAGAACTTCGGCCGGCGTCATCCGGTCGTGGAGTTCGAGCGTCCGGCCTCCTTCGAACTGTTCGACGAAGTTTCGGAACTGCTTCGTCGTGAATTGCTGATCGAAGACGTTTTTGATGGCTTCCTGGATCAGCCGTTCGAGCAGGCGGTCTTCCTGGCCCGGCTCTTCGCTCATCAGCAGTTCCAGCTTGCCGCGGGTGCTCGCGGCAAGCTGGGTCAGGTCGCTGACGCGGCAAACGGCGACGGAGGCGTCGGCGAGGATGGCGCGGCGTTCGGCGCTGGAGACCATGTTTTCGTAGTTCGCAACCGACATCCGAACGCTGACGCCCGACGCCGGATTGACGTGGGGGCTGGTCCGGGCCAGGCGGGAGGTTTCCTCGATGACTTCCGCCATGAACTTCGGAACGACGACGCGCACGGCGTCGCGATCGGCCCACGCGTTCTGAGCGGTAATTTCCATTCCTAGTTCGCGGGTGAGCGGGTAGTGGGTCCGGATGACGCTGCCAATCCGGTCTTTCAGGGGGGTGACGATCCGGCCGCGGTTGGTGTAGTCCTCCGGGTTGGCGCTGAAGACCAGGCAGAGGTCGAGGGGGAGGCGGACGGTGAAGCCGCGGATCTGGACGTCCCGTTCTTCGAGGACGTTGAACAGGCCGACCTGGATTTTGGGGCTGAGGTCGGGGAGTTCGTTCATGCAGAAGATGCCGCGGTGGCTGCGGGGGATGAGGCCGAAGTGCATGACGTCTTCGCTGGCCAGATGGCGGCCTTCGGCGTGCTTGACGAGATCGACTTCGCCGATGAGGTCGGCGATGGTGACGTCGGGGGTGGCGAGCTTTTCGTGATAGCGCTGGTCGCGGCCAATCCATTCGACGGGGGTGTCGTCCCCCTTCACGGCGACCAGATCGCGAGCGAAGCGCGAGAGGGGGGCGAGGGGGTCGTCCTGAATTTCGGAGCCGGCGACAACGGGGACGGCGTCATCAAGGAGGGTGACCAGCATCCGGAGCATGCGGGTTTTCCCTTGGCCGCGGAGGCCGAGGAAGAGCATGTCGTGCTGCGAGAGGATAGCATGTTCGATCTGGGGGAGGACGGTTTCGTCGTAGCCGAGGATGCCGGGGAAGAGGGTGTCGCCGCCTCGGAGCTTGGCGATGAGGTTCCGCCGGAGCTCGTGCTTGACGCTGACGGGCTGATAGCCGCTCTGACGCAGTTCGCCGAGGGTCCGGGGTCGGTCCGACATCGGGGGGAGGCTCCGGGGAGTTGGGTGAAAGTCGCTCCCCTGATTCTAGTCGGCCGGTGCGGATTGGCTACCTTGGTGGGGAACCGACGGCGCCGACGAGGAAGAAGAGGATTTCACCGCGGAGACACGGAGGACGCGGAGAAAGGCTCGAAGACGACGGAAAACAGTGAGAAATGAGCAAGAAGGAAAGAGAGAGTTGAAGAGTGCAGAAAGTGGGAGGGATCGCTGCGACAGCTCTCAAGCGGCCGGCTTCAGTCCTGAGAGACTTTGCGATCTTCACGACTCAGTTTTCAACTTTCGCTCTCCGCCTTTCTCTTCTCCGCGTCCTCCGTGTCTCTGCGGTGACAACTTCTTTTCTTCAGGCGGGATTGATCACTCTCCGCGGACGGTGAGTTCGGTGCGGCCGAGGCCGTTGGCGGACTGGGGCGTAAACACGAACGGCGGCAGCGTGAAATTCTGAATGGCCGAGCGGACGCCGCCGGTGTACTGGTCCTGGAGCGCCTGATCGACGGACTGATTGCCTTTGGTCGTGACGAATCCTGAGGAGTTGCTGACCTTGTGGGATTCCTCCCAGGCGGTTTCGCCCTGCACCATGAAGGCGGCTTTGACGGTTGTGGTTCTGGCGGTGAAGCTGACGTCGACGGAGTCGAGCCGGCCGAACTGCCGGTAGCTGCGTTGTTCGGTGGCGCCGACGTCTTCGGCGGCGGAGATGACGAGCTGCACGGGGGCGCCGTCCTGGACGGTGATTTTGTGGCGGGCGAGCTGGTCGACCAGTTTGTTGCGGGCCTCACTCAATGCCGACTGATCGATCGCCGGGTGGTTTGCCTGCAGGACCAGCGAACAGACGCCGCCGGGTTGCAGCACGAATTCGAGCGGTACGGTTTTGCCGGAGAGCTGGCCGGCGATCTGGGGCGCGGGAAGACGGGCGGCCGCGAGGACGGGGCGGTCGGCGGCGGTGGTGACGTACCAGTGTTTTCCCCAGCGTTCCCGCGGGAGGTGATCTCCCTCGGCGAGGTCGTAGGTCCAGACCGTGACTTTCTGGTCGGTGTCGATGAGACGGGCGTTGTCGAGCAGCAGGTAACGCTCGTCGCACCATTGCAGATAGCCGGACAGAGCCGGCACCGGGAACGGCGCGGCCGCCTGGCCGTCGGTGAGATTCACCGTAAACAGGTAGTAGCCGCCGTTGTGCTCCGAGAGGAGGGCGAGCCGCAGCCCCTCGGGATCGATGGCTGCGGCGTGAATGTCGCCGACGTCGGTGATTCGTCCGCAGCGTTCCCCGGTGGCGGCGTCAACAATGTAATAGGCCTGACCGTCGGAGTAGCCGACGTACTTCCCGCCGGGGGAAACGACGGGGCGCGAGGCGTTGTCGGCTCCCCAGATGGCTTCGGCGGCGTTTTCGAGGTTCCAGCAGACGAGCCGCCCCTCGCCGCTGAGGGTGACGACCCGGTTGCCGGCGACGAATTGAGCGCCGACGGGGAGTCGCCCGAGTTCCGTGGCTTCGGAGCGATAGGGCTGCCAGCTGGCGAGCTGCTGGCCGTCTTTCGTGGAGTAGATGTCGTACCGGCCGGCTTTGTCGGCGGTCCAGAAGAGAAATCGGGAGCCGTCCGGACTGACGTCGACGAGGTCGCCATCGCGACGGAACTTGAGTTCGCGGAGCTGCTTGCCGGTCTTGAGGTCGTACACATCGACCCAGGCACGGTCCTTGCCGGAGCCAGTGTCGCTGGAGAACGCCGAGGACTCATTTCCCGCCGTGGCGTGGAAACGGTACTGGGACAACTGCTGCGGCGACTGATCGCCCGCCATGACGCGTCCGAACGGATCCCACTTGTTGGAACGGAGGGCGACGGCGACGGGGGCGTCATTTCCCGCGAGTGCGATTTCCCGCAGGGAGCCGGGGCCGTTTCGAAGCGTAACCGACTTTGCGTTGAGATCGGACTGCGGACCGGGATCGGGCTTCACTGACCAGGGGGTCTCCCCCGGTTGGACGGTTTTCATGGAAATGAAGGTCGGCTGGTCGGGGACTTCGTCGTCGTTGACGAGGATGACGTCGTAATCGTCTTTCCGGGCCTGGTTCCGGGCGATCCGCTCGGTCGACTTGGCGATCTTTTCTTCGGGGAGTTCGTAGACGGTGACGAAGCCGGAGTTGCCGCTGGCGTCGATCACGGTCAGGTGGCTGTCGTCGAGAGCAAACCGCTTGCCGGGAAAGTTCACGGAGCTGGCGGGGATCTGCCAGACCATCGCTCCTGTCTGGCGATCGATCAGCCCGTGTTCATAGGCCAGCAACCGCTGCCCGCCGGGGAAGAACTGGATCGGCATGGCGCCGATCCGACGATCGCCGAGAACGAGGTCCTTCAGTTTTTCCTTGAAGGTCATGTGGTCGACGATTTCGCCGTCTGCGACATTCCAGATGACGATTTTGGAGCAGTGCCAGCCGTCGAGGATCGCCGCCAGTTCTTTGCCGTCGTGGGAGAATGCGAGGCCGACGACTTTGATCCACCAGCCGATGTCGTAGCCGGGGAGGGCCAGATCGCCCACGGGGCTGCCGTCTTCCAGGTCGTAGAGCGTGACAACTTCTTTCCAGTCCTTGTTGTGGACGACGGCGATGTGTTTGCCGCCGGGGCTGAAGGCGGCCGCATTCGCGCGGCCGTGATGGCCCAGGTCGATGTCGGCGATCTTCGAGCCGGTGGGCAGTTCATACAGATGGATTTCGCCCCGGCCGAAGAAGTTGGCCGCCACGAGCCGATCGGGCCGGGGGATCGCCAGTCCGTCCCAGTTGGCGTCGAGCGAGACTCCTTCGATGTCGATCACGTGTTCGTCGTTTTCGGTATCCCAGACGCCGACCCCGTTCGAGCGATACTTGTCGGTGGTTCCGGCGAAGAATTTTCCGTCCGGGCTCAGGGCGGACATGAAAGTCTCGGCCTTCAGGCCGTCGATTTTCGCGACCTTTGAATTCGTCGTCACGTCCCAAAGCTCGCGGACATCTTTCGGCTTGCCTCCCTGGCCGACGAGGACGAACGGGCTGGGGACGACAGGAAACACGATATCCCCCAGCGATGCCGCCCGGGTCATCGGGATCTTGATTCGCGGCGCCTTTTTGGCGGTGTATTCCAGCGAGGTGACGGTATCTTCGGGTTCGGCGGACCAGAACTCGGGAGGGAGCACGTCGGGCGCTTCGCGGAGGATTTCGAATTCCCCGTCTGCTCCGCCGGCGCGGGCCGAACGTTTCTCGCGGAAGGTCTTCGTCACACCGACGACGGCGCCGAACCCGGAACCCGCCTGGGGATTCTTCGGTCCTTCGGATTTCGGCAGGCCGTTTGTTGAGGTCCCCGGTCCGTGGCCGACGACCGTAGATCCCGTCACTGGCGCGTCAAATCGCGATCGGGCGCCGTCCCCGGTTGGAGCATCATTTCTACCGGCTCCCGGACCACCGACGACCGGCATCGGCCCCCCGCCGTTCGGGACGGCGAAATGCGGGACCGGCTGCGGCGGGGCGAACATCGAGCTGACGACACGGAAGGCGATCACTGCCGAGACGACGAAGGCAACTCCTCCCGCGGCGTACTTGACCACCGGGGGAGTTCCGGACTTTTTGCCGCGGCGGGGACGACCGCTGGACCGGCCGTGGCCGCCAGGCAATTCCATGTCCGCGCCGCATTCCTTGCAGATAACAGTGCCGCCGGCGCGCTGATCGGGAAAACGATACTTTTTGCCGCAGGCGCCGCATTCCGTCAGAATTGGCATAACTCACCGTTGCGTTGTGAATCAGGATGATGTGATCTGGCAATGTCGAGCCCCGGGAATTGGGGCGCAAGCGATTGCTCGGACGAGAGTTGTCGCCTGATGCTAACGGATTCGTGATCGGGAGAAAAACGCTAATCCAGATCTCGACGTGCCGGCATCCGAACATCAGTGCAGAAGGACCGCGGCGTCCGAGTCGAGCGATCAGGTGAGA
This sequence comes from uncultured Planctomycetaceae bacterium, assembly GCA_942493135.1. Classification (GTDB taxonomy): domain Bacteria; phylum Planctomycetota; class Planctomycetia; order Planctomycetales; family Planctomycetaceae; genus Planctellipticum. The sequence continues at coordinate 4,992,281 of OW818684.1, forward strand.
CGAACGTGCTGGACGTTATGCTGCAGCAGCCATTCGAGCCAGCGCTCCTGGTCTTCGGAGATTTCGATTTCGGTTCGATAGGAACTGTCGAGGGGCGAGACGATGGTGATTACTCCGTCGTCGAAAGCCTGGCGAGCTTCTTCGGCGCGAATCCAGTATTCGCGTTCACCCAGCTCGGCGGGGGCGTCCTGCACGCCGGCGGGCGTCGCGAAATAGGTCACGTCGTGCCGGAAGCGGTCGGGCATGGCACACGGTGGAGCCGCGGGCTGGTCAACAGAAATCACGCGAACGGCCATAATGAAAGGGGCTTTCTCTACGGAGATCTACTTATCGTTGACCGTGCAAATGCGAGATCGGGTGGACTGCCGCATTGCGGCTGTCGGGAAAAAACGACGCTCGCCTGAAAAAACTAGTTGAGGGCTGTCGATCCTTGCGTTTAGGATTACCGGAGACGGGGCCTTTGACACCGGGTCAGTGGACCTCCCTCCGGTGCGGGCCATCGAAGGATCCTCGTCTGGCAGCACCGGCGCGTCTCCGCGCCGGTGCTGCTTTTTGTTGTCCGATGAGACAGCGCGCACCGGCATCGTCGCAGATTCCAGGGAGTCTGGCCATGTCGCGTCGCTGGTCCGCAATCGCCGCCGTGCTGGCAGTCGTATTGACCGCCGGAAACACGGGCCCCATCCGTCAGCTTTCGCTTGATCGCGAGGCACGCGTCGTCGACCTCTTCGAGGGCGAAAAAGACGGGCAACTCGGGCTGCGGATGGTGGCACAGAACCCGAAATCCGGTCTGGTTTTCGTGACCAATCGATCGCCGGAATCGCTGACGGTGGCGGTTCCGAAAGCCGTTGTCGGAATCCACATCCTGCCGCAATTCGGACAAGGGCCGGGCCTGGGAAACCAGAACGGTTTCGGACAGGGAAACGGCCTCGGGAATGGTCAGGCTGGCGGAGGAGGAGGTCTGGGTCAGAACACTGGCGGAACCTTGGGGCCGATGGGCAATAATCAGGGTTTCCTGGGGCAGAATGGCGCCAACGGACTCAATCCGGCCGGCAACGGTTTCTTTTCGATTCCGCCCGGCAAGACGGTGCAACTCCAGTTGAACAGTGTCTGTCTGAGCTACGGACGCCCCGACCCGACGCCTTCGATGAAGTACATGCTGGTCCGGGTCGAGGACCAGGTCAGCGACCCCGCCTTGCAGGAACTGCTGGCCGGCATCAACGAGCGGTCGGACCGCGACGCTGTTCAGGCGGCGGCGTGGCACCTGGCCAACGGTCTGTCGTGGGAACAGGTCGCCAAGCTTTCCAACCAGCGCTTGCCGGGAGTCATCACACCGATGTTTACGGACAGGGAGGTTCGGAATGCGCGGTCGCTGGTGGAAGCGGCGAAGGAACTTGTCGAGGCTCGTCCGGAAGAGACGCCGCAGCCCGTGGCGGTCAGTACGCCGCGGATACGTTAACGGCGACGGCAGTTGCAGGAATTACTCGCTGACAAACGCAAGGGGCTTCCGATCTCAGCGGAAGCCCCTTGTCGCGTTTCAGCGTTGATTACAGCACCCAGCCGTCGCGATAGGTGCGCTGCAGGAGTTGTTCTGCCATTGGCGAATCCGGGCACTTCATGGCGGCGGCGTCCCAGATGAAGGGGGCGCCGGCGCGATAGGCGACGTTGCCCAGGTGGACGGCTTCCGACAGGTTCCCGCCATACTCGAAGTGCGACGCCGTCGGTCCGCCGGTCCGAATGGCGTTGAGCCATACCTGGTGGTGCCCCGCCGAGTCTTTAATCCACGGCTTGACCGGCTCCGCGGACTTCCCCGACTGCAGGAAGACTTTGTGGGAGCCGTAGTCGGAAATCAGCCGGCCGTCGGTTCCTTCGAACAGAACTGCAGAGCCCATTTTGTAGTCCTCGGCCCCGGCGGGCATCCAGCCGCCGTGATACCATGTTAATTCAACTGGCGGCATGTCGCCGCGTGCGGGGAATTCGTAGTCGACCTGCAGCCGGTTGGGGCACTCGTTGTCGCCGTCGTGGCCTTTTTCGCCCTTCGCTGCAACCTTCGTCGGCGCTCCGAGCTGCAGGGCCCAGAAGGGCAGGTCCATGAAGTGGCAGCCGAAATCGGCCAGAGCCCCGCCGCCGAAGTCCCACCAGTAGCGCCAGTTGAAATGGAACGACGTATCGTTAAAGGGGCGATACGGGGCGGGTCCCAGCCAGAGATCGTAATGGACATGCGCGGGCGGCTGTCCCTCCGTAACGCGTTTGCCGGTCCGGACGCCCCCGCCCAGCCAGACATGAACCCGCTTTACGTCGCCGATCGCGCCGCTGCGAATGGCCTCGACCACGCGGCGGTAGTTGGCGCCGGCATGAATCTGGTTTCCCATCTGAGTCGGCACCTGCGCCTCGGCCGTCAGCCGCCGGAGCGTGCGTGCCTCGAATACGGAGTGGGTCAGCGGTTTTTCGCAGTAGACGGGGAGTTTGTTCCGGAGCGCCATGGCTACCGGAATGGCATGTGTGTGATCGGGGGTGCTCACCACGACGCCGTCGAGATCCGCGAGCCCGGCGACTTCCCGCATGTCGCTGAGTTTCTTCGCCGATGGAAAACGCTTCGCCGCTTCGTCCAGCCGCTGATCGTCGATATCGCAGAGGGCAACGATGTTCTCGTGAGCCACGCCGGCCAGATTCGCTGCTCCACGGTCCGCTACGCCTATCACCGCCAGCCGCAGCTTTTCGTTGGCGCTCCGCGGCTCCCGGGCGGAGAGGGTGCGCGGTTGCAATGCCGCTGGCAGTGCCGCGGCGGTCCCGGCGGCCAGCGCCGCCTGCAGAAATTCGCGACGGGAAGTAGTCGTATGACGCATGGTGCAACCTCGACAAGGACCGGAGAAACGCCCCGGCGGGCGTCAGTCGTGACAACGCCTGTCGAATAAACCATTGTGGATCTGTGGGTGCAAGGGAGGGGAGGGAATAGGGAATCGCCAGAGGCTGGTCAGTTGTCAGTCGTCCGTGGCAGAAGCCGTCGCGCGGGAGATTGTCTTCGTCACTTGTCACTTGTCTCTGAGCACTTGGCCTTCCGCCGACATTTCCTCCCCTGCGTCTCCGCGAGCGATCTTGGGCTTCTCCTTCGCGGCTGCCGGCCGGGTTGCTTATGATGCACAAAACTCAGCAGCGGGAATACAGCGATGGCCAAGTGCGACCAGGGATATCTGTGCGAAGTCTGCGGCGAAGAAGTCGACAACATTACGCAGAGCGATCTCTACCTGCGGTATGTCATCGGCGAGGTCCCCGTCCGGGACCTGCTCGCGGCTCCGGAACGGCATCTCTGGTGCAATCCGTTTCATGCCCAGTTCATCGTTGATGAGGGCTTTTCGCCGATTCGCATGGAGGGGCCGTTCGCCAAGGAGAACCTCGATCCCACCGAGGTGTCTCGTCTGGAAGACCTGATTACCCGCGGCTGGCGACGACTGCAGGAACTGCACGGACAAAGCCTGCCGGTCAGCGACTATCCGCTTCCCGAGATTCTGGAAGCTGCGATGCGGGAACCGAGCAAAGCATAGTCGTCCTTTCTCCCCAGGGTTTCGAAACATCCGCGATGCCCCTCTGGCCCGACTCTGACGAAACGCTGCAGCTCCTGAACAACGCCGGCGATGGCGACGCCGCGGCGGTGAATCAGCTGCTGGAGCGACATCGGAATTCGTTACGCCGGGCGGTCCATCTCCGACTCGACCGTGCGCTGGCCCGGCGGATTGACGCCAGCGACATCGTGCAGGATGTCCTGGTCGAGGCTAATACTCGCCTGGCCGACTACCTTCGCGATCCGCGGCTGCCGTTTCATCTGTGGCTGCGGCAGCTTGCGAAAGACCGGATCATTGACATGCACCGCCGGCACCGCAGCGCCCAGCGCCGCAGCGTGGACCGGGAGCAGGGGATGTCAGTTCCCGGAACCGGCGGTCATTCCTCGATCAACCTTGCGGGACTGCTGCCGGACGCCGAATTGACTCCTGCCGCTGCTGCGCTCCGAAGAGAGCTGCAAGAACGCTTCCTCCTGGCGCTCGAACAGCTCGAAGAGGACGACCGGGAGATGATCCTGATGCGGCATGTCGAGCAGCTTGGAAATACGGAGGTCGCCCAGGCCTTAGATCTGACTCCTGCCGCCGCCGGGATGCGGCACCTCCGGGCGCTGCGGAAGCTCCGGGCAATCCTCGGCGACACGCCGTCCCAGGCGGGCTGGACCTGACAAATCCGGCCGAATCCGCACTTTGTTCCGCACCTCGGGCGACAGGGGGTGTCTGCTCGTCGTCGACGGTGCATTCCCCCGGTCCGCCGACTACAATTCGGGAGACGCGAGAGTGGCGAAACTGGCAGACGCGCTAGATTTAGGATCTTGTGCCGCAAGGCGTGGGGGTTCGACTCCCCCCTCTCGCAATTCGGGACTTACGGCGACTTCTGGCTCCGCGCCGCGGGTTATTTGTGGCCGAACTACGACCGATTGATCGGGAGTCGGCTGGAGCACCCGGATCGGATTTCCGGATACGTCCGTCTGCATCGTCGACGGGACGCGAGTGCTGCCGTCCATTATCAACCGGATCGAGCTGCGTTGCAGCCGCTCCCGGACCGTCTTCAAACACGTTCTTTCCGCCAGCCGTGGCGGCGGCGATTGCAATCAGTTCCTGCGGATACGGCGCCGCTTCAACAAAGCATCGTGGGAATTCGGAGATCGTGGCGTTACGCTGGATTCCGGCCGGGCCAGGCCGCGGCAAGTTCGAGTTCGACACCGGGTCCAGGAGACTTTGCGATGCGATGGCGCGGCGTTCTCACACTGACATGGGCGTTTCTGATTGCGGTCGCCCCGTTGTCGGCGGCGGAGGTCGATCCCGCCGAGCTGCAGCAGGTCGTCGAATCGGCCGGGGAGAAGTTCAAACAGGCCTTCGCCGACCGGGATCCCAAGGCCTTGGCGGCCCTGTTTACGCCCGAGGCGGAATACGTCGATTCGTCGGGAACCGTGTTTCATGGTCGGGACGCCATTGAAGCGGAATACATTGCTTCGTTTGATGTCAATCCCGCAGGGACGCTGGAGCTGGAGCTGCTCTCCATTCGTCCGATCGCCGAGGGGCTGGTCGTCGAAGACGGGCTCTCCACGTTCACTTCAACGGAGCCTGGGCCGTCGTCGCAGATCCGCTATACCGTCACGCACGTCAAACAGCCCGATGGGAAGTGGCTGATGGCGAGCGTTCGCGAGCTGGAGTCGCCGGTCGTCACGCCGCACGATCGATTGCTGGCGCTGGAGTGGCTGCTGGGGAAGTGGCGCGACGAAACTGACGGTCAGGTGGCGGAGACGGAATGGAAGTGGTCGGAGACCGGGAACTTTCTGGAGGCCGCCTTCCGGATTCGCGAACTGGATCAGCCGGTCATGGCCGGGACGCATCGCGTCGGCTGGGATGCTCAGGCAAAGCAGTTCCGCTCGTGGATCTTCAATGCCAACGGCAGTTTTGCCACCGGATTGTGGACGCCGGACGAAGATGACAACTGGGCGCTTCAGCTCTCCGGAGTGACGATCGAAGGGGCTAGTTCGGCCTCGCTGATGACCTACGTCCGGGATGGGGACGACGCCATTGGCGTCTACCAGACCAAGCGCATTGTGGGTGGCCTGCCGCTGCCGCCGAGGTCGATCCGCGTGGTGCGTCAGCCGCCAGTTCCGGCCGTGACAGACGCCGGTCAGTAGCGCTTTTCTTCGAATCATCCGGGTCTCGTCGACGGGACTCGTTTTCCCCGGGGGGTATCATGAGAACACAACGGATCCAAGTGGCGATGGTCGCCGTCTTCGCGTTGGCTGTGACGGCTGATGTCGTCTTCGCTCGTGGTGGAATTGGCGGCGGACGCGGTGGCGGCGGAGGCGCGCGACCGGGCGGCGGTGGCGGGGGCGGTTTCCACGGTGGCGGGGGCGGCGGCGCCCGACCGGGTGGCGGCGGTGGCGGCGGGTTTTCCGGGGGTGGCTTTCGGCCTTCTCCGTCGGCGCGCCCCTCAATGCCCTCCAGGCCACAGATGCCGTCGGGCGGGCGGCCGGGCGGAGGGGCTCCGTCAGCCCGACCGAGTCTGCCCACGAACCGCCCCAGCACGGGAGCGATCAAGCCGAATGTTGTGAATCGGCCAGGAACCGCTGGCAATCGGCCTTCCATTCAACCCGGGCAACGGCCGGAAATCGGGGGCGGGAATCGACCGAATCTGCCAGGGGCGGGCAATCGTCCGGGGCAACCCGGTGCTGGCGGTCGGCCGGAAATCGGCGGTGGGAATCGACCGAACCTGCCGGGGGCCGGCAATCGCCCCGGCGCAGGAAATCGACCGGAAATCGGTGGGGGTGTCAATCGCCCGAATCCGCCCGGAGCCGGCAATCGACCGGGGCAGGGGATCGGGCAGCGTCCCGACCGTCCCACGACGCTGCCGGGGCTTGGCGGCGGTGATCGCCCGGGCCTGGGCAATCGACCGAACATCGGTGGCGGGAACAACACTATCGGGAACCGGCCGAACATTGGGAATGGGAATAACAACAATATCTTCGTTGGCAACAACATCGGGCGACCCGGTGCGGGCGGCGGCTTCCGCCCGAACTACGGCGGCGGGGCGTGGGGCGGCGGTCACTATCATCCCGGCTGGCATCCGCATCCGTATCCCAATCCGGGCCACTGGGGCTGGTATCACGGCTATGGGCCCGCGTGGGGCAACGGCCGGTGGAACTACATGTGGAATCGGTATCCCGTGGCGGCGGCCTTCGGCGTGACCGCCTGGGGGCTCACGGCGGCGTCGTGGATGTTCGGCGTGGGGAGCTACTACAACCCGTACTACGACACGCCGGTCATCGTCAATAATCAGCCGGTCGTCGTCTACTCGCAGCCGGTCGTCGGGGATGCTTCGGACTATGCGACTTCCGACGCCAGTGGCGGGGCGCCGCCCGATCCTTCGATGGACCTGTTCGATCAGGGCCGGTCGGCGTTCTATGACGGCCAGTACGATCAGGCGCTGCAGTTGACGGATCAAGCGCTGCAGAAGTCGCCGCGCGATGCGGCGATTAACGAGTTCCGGAGCCTGTGCCTGTTCGCGCTGGGTCGGTACCGGGAAGCGGCGGCGACGATTCATGCGGTGCTGGCGGTCGGTCCGGGCTGGGACTGGACGACGCTGTCCAGCCTGTATCCGAGCACCAGTGTGTATTCCGAGCAATTGCGCAGGCTGGAAGAATCGATCAAGCAGCAGGACGCTGCCGACGCCCGGTTTCTGCTGGCGTATCACTACCTGACCTGCGATCACAAGGATGCCGCGATCGCGCAGCTCAAGTCGGTGATCAAGCTGCAGCCGAAGGATGAAGTCGCGGCTCAACTGCTGCAGATGTATGCGCCGGACGAAACGGGGGGGACCGAGCCGCCCCCCGCGCCGGAGAAGGACATTCCCCCGGCGTTTCCTCCAGAGAAGCTCAAGGGAACCTGGACGGCGAAGGACGCCGATGGTCAGTTCACGCTTGTGCTGGCGGACGACGACAAGTTTACCTGGACCTTCACGCGGGAAGGACAGCCGCAGACGATGGAAGGGACGTGGTCGCTGCAGGGGAGCGATCTGGCGATGGAACCGACGGCGGGGGGACTGATGCTGAGCGAGGTGAAACTTGCGGACGACAGCACGCTCGACTTCGCTCCGCTGGGCCAGACCACGAAGCTGACGTTCAAGAAGTAAGCGTTCGCGCGGGCCGGCTGTTCTCTCCGTTTGTCATGCGTGTTTTCCCCGGACTCCTGGGGAGCGGTTGGCGGTACGTCGATGGCGGTTCGAGTTGAGTGGCGTCCGAGTCGTCGACGACTCTGCGTCGCTCAGTCCGCTTCGCCCCAGACACGCGGCGATTTGAATCCCTTCGGCGCCGGAGCCTGTTTCGGCGGTGCGGCCGTCGCCGCATACGCGTCAATCCGCCGCTGCAGATCTGACACGATTTCCGGATGCTGGTCGGCGACATTGGTCTGTTCCCGCAAATCCTCTTTGAGATTGAAGAGTTCGACTTTCTTTCCGCCGCGGCCGGCTGGCTCATCGTCGTCGCCGGTCCCGCGGTTGCCGTTGCGGACCAGTTTCCAGTCGCCCCGTCGCAGGGCTGCGGACGTCGGCGTCAGGTTGAAGACGATTTCTTCGTGGGGTGACTTTGCTGCGGCCGTCAGCACGGGCCAGATGTCGCGGCCATCGAGAGGCAGCGGCTGCTCCGCGGACGCCCCGGCCAGCTTCAGCAGCGTGGGGTACCAATCGACCATGTGCAGCGGTTCGTGAATCGTCGCCGACGGAATTCGGCTGGGCCAGCAGGCGAACGCGGCGGCGCGCACGCCTCCTTCGTAGAGAGTTCCTTTGCCCGCCCGTAGCGGCGTATTGTCGGCGATCTTGCCGGGGCCGACGCCTCCGTTGTCGCTCGACAACAGAATCAGCGTGCTGTCCCGCAGGCCGTGCTTGTCCAGCGCCGCGACAATCCGGCCGACCTGATCGTCGACCGCCGTGACCATCCGAGCGAAGTTGCGGCGATTCCCTTTGAGATTCTCGTATGCGAGCCGCGGGTTCGTTGGCGGCTGATACGGACCATGCGGAGCATTGAAGGGAACGTACAGAAAGAACGGCCGCTTGTTGGAGAATTCTTCAATCGCCGAAATCGCCTCGCGGCCGACGAGCTCCGTGGTGTAGCCTTCGTCGCGGCAGACCTGGTCGTCGCGATGCCAGTCGAAGCCCCCGTCGCGGATGTGCGTAAAGTAATCGAGCGCGCCGTTGTAGTGACCGTACTGGCGGTCAAAGCCACGGGCGGTCGGCAGGTAGGCCCGTTGATAGGCGCCAAGATGCCACTTGCCGCAGATGGCAGTGGCATAGCCGGCGGACTTGAGGGCCTGGGGCAGCAGTCGTTCTTCGAGCGGTAAGCCATACTGCGCCCAGGGACGGACGACACCGACCTGCAGACCATAGCGGAACGGATAGCGCCCTGTCAGCAGGGCGGCTCGCGTCGGCGAGCAGACCGGCTGGACATAGAAGGATTCGAGCCGTGCGCCGGAGTTCGCCAGCGCGTCCAGGTGTGGAGTCTGAATCTCCCCGCCCCGCCAGCTCACGTCGCGATAGCCCAGGTCGTCGGCGAGCAGGTAGACGATGTTGGGGCGGGCCCTTTCCGCGGCCGTGTCGTCGGCGATTGCGCTGTCCCCGACTGTCAGACTGACGCAGATCAACAGGACCGCGCGAGCGATCGATTTCCAGCAGATCGTCAACATGAAAGAAACTCCCCGGTGTGACTGCAAGGATGCGCACACCGGGGAGTCTATTCTGCCGATCTGTAATTCGCGACTATTTCACGGCGGCGGTGCGCTGGCCCATCGGCAGCTGCGGCGCGTCGGCGCTGGGGCGGCGTTGCAGCAGTTCCTTGAGCGAGAAGGCGTGGTACTTCTGGTCGGCCGCCGGTTGTTTGTCGGAACTGGCGTTGGCGACCCACAGGCGGGTGGTTTCCGGTTCGAAGAGGACGTTGTGGAGGTTGGACTTCATTGCGACTGGGCGCGACATCAGCTGCAGGGCTTCGTCGGGGGTGAATTTGCCTAGGTTGTCGGAGGCCCGCTGCACCAGTTCGTCGTACCGGCTTCCGGCCGACATCAGTACGCAGTCTTTGACGGCTTTCGGCAACAGCGGATGCGACGTGCCGGGCTCGACGAGCGAGAAGACGTCCCAGGAGGCTTCCATACCGACCGCTTTGTTCGCTTCGCCGTCGGCGAGGACGTAGTAGTACTGGCAAGTCCGCGGGCCGTCACGGAAGACGGCGATCGCTTCGTCGAGCGAGTGAGAAGTTTCCAGCGCTTCGCGAATCAGCAGGGACATCGGGCGGCCGCCCCAGTGCCCCAGTCCGCCGCCCCCCATTTCGCCGATGGAAATGTGCTCGGCATTCATCCCCGTCACCGAGCCGATGAAACCGGCGTACGAGACGTTGACCCAGGGGAGGCGGCCGGTTGGTTCGACGACCATCAAGACCGCATGATCCTGCAGCCCCCAGTCGACGGCGTAGTCGAGGACGCGTCCGTGGAGCATTTTTCCGTTGCGGGTTGCGGTCCCCGACAGGGCGAAGCCGCTGCAGTGGAACAGCTCCGGTATGAAGTTGGCGGCTCGAATGTCGCTGTGGGAGAGTTCGGCCCCGTCGGCGACGCCGCGGATTTCGTCGAAGTAGCGCTGGGCGACGTGCGGCTCCTGGATCTTGACGATCATTTCGATGGCGGTTTTGGGGGTGACTTTGACCGGCCCCATCTCGACCAGCGTCCATTCCTTGGCCTTCACGTCCAGGAGCTGGTGCATGTTCTGGCGGACGTGCTCCTTGAGCAGGGCGCCGTGCTGGTAGCCGATTTCGTAGGGGGAACCCTTGAGATGGACCACGAGGTAGCCGTCGACTTTCTCCAGCCAGCCTTCGCCGCAGCGGGCGATGGTCTGGGCCTGAGTCGGCGGGACGGCCCAGGTGAGCAGCAGGGCGGCCAAGAACCAGCCAACGGCGAACTTCCGTAGCATGTTGCAGATCCCTCGAAGTGTCGGACGGAGCAGGTGACGTATTCCAGAGCGGATGGCTCAACGATCATGCCCGGTCCGGTGGGATCGGGCAATGGGATATTGTTTCCCGGCTTCTGCCCGTACCTCGCCGGACCGGGGCGGGTTTCAGGGGAGACACGGGCGATCCAGCAACGGCGGCAGATCCCATCGCAGGAATGGCCAGCGAACGGACCCGCTTGCTGAGTTCACGCACACCCGCCACTCGGCCGAACGGGAGGCGGGGTGGCGCCGGTCAGAAGACTGAGCGGCGGGTCCAGGAGAAGGAGACCTTGCGAGGGAGCTATTTGGTCTTGATGTCGAAGTTAAACGTGCCCCCTTTGGGGCCGATATCGACCTTTTTCGTCGTTTGCGACGGGTTCGACCACTTCATCGGGAGTTGCTCGCGCGCTCCGGTCGTCATCGGCCCCTCGTTATTGTCCGGCGAGGGGGTCCAGACCGAGCCGTCAGGCCGCAGCATCCGGCTCACCGCGACTTTGTACTTCCCGGGAATCACTCCGCTCACCACCTTGCGTTCGGCGTTTCGAAACGTCAGAGAGTATGCGCCGAGGCTGTCAGTCATTCCGGTTCCTCCGGGGCCGACGGTATCGGCTTCGGGGATGAACCGGAGGATGGCCATCTCGACCGGCTCACCGTCGACCGTCACCACTCCCGAAACGTCGACGCCTGCGGGCCAGTTGGGTTTTTTGAATCCTCCTCCGCAACCGGAGACCGCGACCAGCAGAGCGAACAGAGGCCCATAGAAAAGGAAGCAGGACCAGATGCGTTTCACTGACATTCCTCACTCCCATCAAATTGAATCAATTCCAACGACTCGGCCTTTGAACGGGAAGACTGCCAAATCACTGCTGCCAAAGCCTCTCGGCCGGCGCTGTTCGGCGCTGTCCTCACAAGTCATGTCTCGCACCGCCAAGATCTACTTGTCCGGCGGCGACAAGCTGGGGTCGACCTCGGCCGATCCCTGATGTCCCTCGTCAACTTGCCGCCAGTCAGCGGCGCTTCATCTACGCCAGTATTGACTCTGACTTGATAACAGGGAATTCTGCGGGCGCCGCACTGAGTTGCGTCAGCAATCGCGCAGCACGTCCACCCGACGAAGCTCGCAGGACCGGCGATTAAAACTCGCCCAGCGGATTGCCATCGGCCATCCGGGCCAGATTGTTTTGCGTCGTCCCGTTGATGTTTTCGGAGATGAACCGTACCGATCCGTCGGCCAGCAGGACGTGGACGCCGCCGACGTGATAGCTTCCCGAAGTCATCCATTGCCCCAGCCGCCCTACCTTGAATGTCGCCGGGTCTCCGTAGTAGTCCCATTGATTGATTCGATACCAGTCGCGCGTGAAGTCGATTCCATTGTTGACGTGGCAGCTGTAAGACCAGCCGCCGAGTGCTCCGTTGTACTTGTCTCGCACCTGTTCGCACATCATTACGGTGTTGGACGTACCGTCGGTGACGTCCGCAAGCCTGGTCTTGGTGTCGTCGCTGAACATGACGCGTGTGTCTTTTCCACGCACGACCCAGTAGTGGTTGTAGTAGTAGGCTGTGTAGTCTGCTGAGAAGTGGTAATTCGTTCGATAGCCGCCGGACGTTGTGCCGCTGATCGCGTAGTACTGATCCTTGCCATTATAGAAGTCGTCTCCCGTGTCGGACGGACATTTGAAGACTGGGATGACTGTTTTGGCCAGCGCGGCGTTGACGTCGGGATTGCCGGCGACCGTTCCCGCGGAGTACAGGCCATACACGTAGGACCAGCTCGCCGCAACATTATGATTCCACTGATTGTAGAGCGGAGCCTGGTCGAGGTAAGGCATCAGCATGAGGAGGCCGCTGACGTTGCGTTGCTGAGTCGTCGACGGCGTGCCGATGCAACTCCCTGTGATGCAATCGACGGCAGCCATTCCCAGCGAGTATCCCGCTGCCGGCATGACGCCGAATGTGTCGTGATAATTGTGCAGCGCCAGGCCGAGTTGCTTGAAGTTGTTCTTACACTGGGATCTGCGGGCCGCCTCGCGGGCCTGCTGTACGGCCGGAAGAAGGAGAGCGATCAGGATTGCGATAATCGCAATCACGACGAGCAGTTCAATCAGGGTAAATCCGCGCGGCGACGAACCGTGACGCCTGGACATGAGAGACTCTCCCGGAAAGAAAGAAGGGATTGAAACTTGAAACCAGGTCCGCGGCCTGAAAAACAAGGGGCGTGGCCGGGAACGAAATTCGAACGAGTGACTTCTCAAGCGGAACGGGCCTGTCGTCCGGCTTCAATGCCAGCTTTGACGGCAGTTTTGCTCGCGGAGATGCCGGGAAATTGCGCAGAAACGCGGTGCGAATGCTGTTGACAAGAATCGCCGCAAATGCCGGGCCGGATCGTTACAGGTTTCTACATTCTTCCGGCGCGGAGCGGAGCACTCGCCCCGTCTCCGCCAGCCAAATCCGTTCGCACTTTCTGGATCGAAAACCAGCTACGGCAAGTCTGCGGAAGTCACTGCATGGATTCGTCGCTGTCGCAGCCAGCCTTCAAGGTCGGCTGGCAGAACGGATTCAAAGCAGATGACGTTACCGCTCGTCGGATGACGCAATTCAAGTCGGGCCGCATGCAGCGCCAGCCGCGGTGCGCCGCTGTCGTCGGGGACCGGCTGTCCCAGCGGGCCGCGGTACTTGCCGTCGCCGCAGACGGGGTGCCCCAGTTCCGCGAGATGAATGCGGATCTGGTTTGTTCGGCCGGTCTCCAGTTCGCAGCGGACCAGCGAGTATCCCGCGAACGACTCCACGACGGTCACGTGGGTGACGGCCGACAATCCTTGCGTCGAGTTGCCGCGCAGCCCGTCGCCGCGGTCGCGGGCGATTCTCGTGCGGATCGTCTGGGACTGAGGCGTTCCGACGACGACGGCGAGATAGCTGCGGCGGGCGGAGTGGTCGCGGAACTGCGCAATCAGGTTTTCTTCGGCGCGGGGATTGAGCGCCATCACCAACAGGCCGCTGGTCTCGCGGTCGAGTCGATGGACCAGCCCGACGTAAGGCTCCCGGCCCGACGATCGTCGACCTCGCGACTTCAGCCGTCCGCGGACGATCTCGTCGAGCGTCGGCCGCTGCGCCTTTCGCGCGTCCGACCAGCGAGCTTCTTCGACGCGGCGTTCCGTCAGCAGCCCTTCCGGCTTGTCGACCACCAGCAGGTCGGCGTCGCGATAAACGATCTTCACGGACTCAGCGCCCGGCGGCGGCGGGGCCGCCTGCGGCCGGCGTTCGATGACGTCGCCGAGCCGGAGCCGCCGGGCTTCCTCCAGGCAGAGGACGCCGTTGACCAGGACGTGCCGGCTCGACAGAACCCCACGGAGCTGCGACCAGCTTGCCCCGGGTTCGAGCAGTCGCAACGCGGCGAGGACCGTCTTGCCCGCGAGGTCCGGGCCGACGGCCGTCTTGAGTTCGCCAGTCATAGGCGCGGGGGTCCTGAGGCAGAGTGAATTCGGGGTTTGCGGGGATGGAGGCGGGTGTCGGGTTGTAGCGGTCGCCCGGTTTGCCGCGGAGGCGGAAACTTCCCGCTCTTATCAGATTTGACAGTTCCTGCCGACGACGTATGTTTGCCGTGTCCCCCGAACGGGACCGTCAGACACAACTGAATCACGCACGAGACAGCGATTCGAGTTCGCGAGAACTTGAATCGCCTTGAGCGCGGCAAGGAGGAGCTGGGAGCTTCGAGGGGACCTTGCCGCGCTCTTTTCGTTTTTCCAGCTCCCCGGCGACTCATCCCCGCCCGACCGGGGTACTGCGGATCTCAGGCCCCCAGTTCCTGTTTCAGGGCCTGCAGCTCGGCGTCGATCTGGCTGGATCGTTCGTCGCTGGCATGAATTGGAATGCTCAGGTGCGCGTCCGGAGCGGGCGGCGGCGCTGCGACGCCCATTTCCGCCTGCCGACGGAGGGCTTCCGCTAGGCGGGCATCCAGCGCCCGCTGAATCGTGGCCAGATGCTCCCGGGTCGCAATCGCCGCCCGGTGCTGCTGTTCCAGTCCCGCCAGCAGGTCTTCTACTTCCCGCTTTCGCAGCAGGCACTGGCGCGCTCCGTCTTCGGAGCCGCCGCGGAGCCGTTCGCGGGCTTTATCGGCCCACGCGGCCACCTGGGCCACGTGTTCGTCGATTTCCCGCTGGAGCCGCTGCTCGGCGGCCGAGGCGGTCGCCACGCTCCGCCGGAGCGCCTGCCAGCCCTTCCTGCATTTCCTGCACGATTTCGGCGATCGCGGCCTGTGGATCGTCGGCTTCGGCCAGCAAACGGGACAGATTGCACGAAACGATGTCGGTCAGACGACTGAAATAGCTCATAAACCCCTCCGCACACGCCTCCGCGTGTCGCAACCCATTCTCGGAAAACGCGAATCTTCCGCCGGCGGATCACCGGACCGAAGAACGAGCGGCAACTCTTTCGCAATTCCCGAAATCTGACTGGCGACGTTATTCGTCCAATTCGAGGCGTGGATCGCGCACGCCCCGTTCTTTCAGCTTGTCTCGCAGCTTTTCCCGCGCCAGCCGCAGTCGACTTTTGCAGGTCGGCAGGTTCGTTTCCATGGCATCCGCCACTTCGGGCAGGCTGAGCCCGTCGAAGTGATGCATCACAAACGTCTGTCTCTGTTCGTCCGGCAGGAGCGGCAGCGTGGCCTCGACCAGCTCCGCCAGCTCCCGCTGTTCCGCCTCCATCTCGGCGGCCTTCACCCGGCCTTCGATCCGGGCCAGTCCGTCATCCTCTTCGCCGTGACGGCCGCGGACGGCCTTGACCAGCGCGTCGTGCGACCGCCGGCGGGAATTATCGATCATCAGGTTCCGGGCGATCCGGAACATCCAGCCCCGGAACGCTCCGCGGGGGAGGAAGTCCCACGCCTGATTGTAAACTTTCAGCAGGGTGTCCTGGGTCAGGTCTTCGGAGAGTTGAATGTCGCGCGTATTTCGGAAGAAGAACCCCACGAGGGCGTGACGGTGGCGCTCCACCAGACAATCAAAGGCTGTCCGGTCTCCTTCCTGGAGCCGCAGCATCAGTTGATCGTCCTCGTCGAGCATCGTCCGATCCGGCGTGGTGGCCCCGTGTTCCCGTGTCCCAGTCATGGGAAACAGTGTACCGGCCTGTCACGCCGCCGTCACATCCTCGCACATTCTGCGAGAACGGCGGCCGGGCCTTCCCGGATCACGCGGAACTTTGCCGGGGACGTTCCGGCTCGTCAGCGGTCACCTGGCCGACTACACTGAAAATCAACCGCCATTGATGGGTTCGTCGTCCGTCCGGAGACCTGAGAAGTGCACCGCTGGATCCTTCCGACCGCCGGCGCGGTCTGCCTCGCACTGGCCGCCGGTTCGATGGCGTTCGCCGCCGAGCCGGCCCCCGTCGATTTCGAACGCGAAATCCTGCCGCTGCTGAAATCGCGGTGTTTCGAATGCCACGACCGGCGCAAAGCGACCGCCGGATACCGGATCGACGTCCGCGCCACCGCCTCTCGCGGCGGAGAGTCCGGAGTCAAAGCCATCGTTCCAGGGCACGCTGGCGAGAGCGAACTCCTGAAACGGGTCTCCTCGTCCGACGATTCCCTGCGCATGCCGCCGGAAGGGGAACCGCTCAGTCCAGCAGAAATCGCCCGGCTGAAACGCTGGATCGACGCCGGCGCTGTCTGGCCCGATCATCTGGCGGGCGAGGACCCGGCGACCTCGCAGCACTGGGCCTTTCAGCCGCCGCAACGACCGAAGCTGCCGGAGGTCAAAACGACCGGCTGGGCCAGAAACGAGATCGACCGGTTTGTCCTGGCGCGGCTCGAAGCCGCAGGACTGGCGCCCTCGCCCGAGCCGGACCGGATCACGCTCATCCGCCGACTCAGCCTCGATCTGCTCGGCCTGCCTCCAAGCGTGGCGGAAGTGGATGCCTTTGTTGCCGACCGCGATCCCAAAGCGTACGCCAACCTGGTGGAGCGGCTGCTGGCCTCGCCGCACTATGGCGAACGCTGGGGCCGGCTCTGGCTGGATGCCGCGCGCTATGCGGATTCCGACGGATTCGAAAAGGATAAACCCCGATTCGTCTGGTTCTACCGGGATTATGTCATCAACGCCCACAACCGGGACCTGCCGTACAACCAGTTCGTCGTGGAGCAGATCGCCGGCGACCTGCTGCCCGGCGGTACGCAGGACCAGCTTGTCGCCACCGGCTTCCTGCGGAACTCGATGATCAACGAAGAAGGAGGCGTCGACCCCGAACAGTTCCGGATGGAGGCGATGTTCGACCGGATGGACGCGGTCGGCAAAGGAGTGCTCGGCCTGACGATTCAGTGCGCCCAGTGCCACAACCACAAATACGATCCCCTGACGCAGCTCGATTATTACCGGATGTTCGCCTGCCTGAACGATTCCCACGAAGGGAGCGCGATCGCCTACACCCCCGCCGAGCAGCAGCAGCGGGCTGATCTGTTCCGCCAGATCGCCGAGATCGAAGCGGGCCTCAAGGAGTCGACTCCGGACTGGCCGGCGAAGCTGGCGGCGTGGGAAGAGACAGTCCGGGGGGACCAGCCGGACTGGAGCGTGGTCCAGTCCGCGGAAGACGACCTGTCGGGCGGGCAGAAAATGTACCGCCTGCCGGACGGTTCGTACCTCTGTCAGGGGTATGCCCCGACGAAACACACGGTCGTGGTCACGGTCGTTACCCGGCAGCCGAAGATCACCGGGTTCCGGCTCGAACAGCTCAACGATCCCAATCTGCCGCTATCGGGACCCGGGCGTTCGATCTACGGCACGTCGGCTCTGACGGAATTCAAAGTCCACGTGAAGCCGCTCGGCAAACCGGACGAGGCCCGCTGGGTCAAATTCGTCCGGGCCACATCTGATGCCAATCCGCCCGAACGACCGCTGGAACCCCTCTTCGGCGACAAGACCGAGCGCATACGGGTCACCGGACCGGTCGATTACGCCATCGACGGCAAGGACGAAACGGCCTGGACGATTGATGTCGGCCCCGGTCGGCGGAACGTGCCGCGCAAGGCGGTCTTCGTCCCCGAATCGCCCATTTCGCTTGCCGAGGGGAGCGAGGGGCTCGAACTGCAGTTTCACCTCGTGCAGAACCACGGGGGCTGGAACAGCGACGACAACCAGAACATGAACCTCGGCCGGTTCCGGCTCGCAGTCACCGCGGCCGAGAACCCTGTGGCCGATCCGCTGTCAGCCGCCGCCCGCGCGGCGCTGCAGGTTCCCGCCGCCGAGCAGACGGTTGCCCAACGGGCCGCACTCTTCAACGCGTGGCGAATGACCGTGCAGGAGTGGCAGGAGGCCAACGAACGGATCGAGTCGCTTTGGCAAAGGCATCCCACCGGCGCGTCGCAACTGGTCCTTTCACGCCGCGACACGCCCCGGATGACCCATCTGCTCAAACGGGGGGATTTTCTGAAGCCCGGCCCGACGGTCGAACCGGGGGTTCCAGGTTTTTTGAATTCGCTCCCGGACACAGACGAGCCCGACCGTCTGGCGTTTGCCCGCTGGCTGGCGGATCGCAATTCCCCGACCACCGCCCGGGCGCTCGTCAACCGGGTCTGGCAGGCTTACTTCGGGACGGGGCTGGTGGAGACCAGCGAGGATCTCGGGACGCAGGCCGCGCCGCCCAGTCACCCGGCCCTGCTCGACTGGCTGGCCGTGGAATTTATGGAATGTGGCTGGAGTCAGAAACAGCTCCATCGCCTGATTGTCCATTCTGCGACGTATCGGCAATCGTCGCGGGTGACGCCGGAGCAGCAGGTGACGGATCCCCTCAACCGCCTGCTGGGACGCGGGGCGCGGTTCCGGGTCGACGCCGAGCTGGTTCGGGACATCACGCTGGCCGCCGGCGGCCTGCTGAACGAAGACATCGGCGGACCGAGCGTCTTTCCGCCGCTGCCCGCCTTCATGCTGCTGCCGCCGGCCAGTTATGGTCCCAAGACATGGCCCGAAAGCCAGGGGGCCGAGCGCTATCGCCGGGCACTTTATACCTTCCGGTACCGCTCGCTGCCGTATCCGGTCCTGCAGGCCTTCGACGCCCCCAACGGCGACTTTGCCTGCGTCCGCCGGAGCCGTTCGAATACGCCGCTGCAGGCGCTGATGACCCTCAACGAGCCGGTCTTCCTGGAGGCGGCCCGCGGTCTGGCCGGGCGTGCCCTGACCGACGGGGGAGCGAAGGACGCCGAGCGTTTGACTTACGTCTTCCGTCGCTGCGTCGCCCGTCCGCCGGCTGAAGCAGAACTTCAGGAACTGCAGAAACTCCTGCAGGAACAGCGTGCCCACTTTTCGCAGCCGGGGATCAACGCCGCGGAGCTCGCCGGCGCGGAGAATAATTCCGGCCATTCGCCGTCGGAGCGGGCCGCCTGGACGGCGGTCGCCCGCGTGCTGCTCAACCTCGATGAAACCATCACCCGGGAGTGACCGACCGATGTCGCCGCTGGACCGCTCCGTACAAACGTATCGACAGCTTGTCGCCCGCCGCTGGTTCCTGCAGCAGTGCGGCGTCGGGCTCGGATCGCTGGCGCTGACCGACCTGCTGGGGCAGGCGGCTCAGGGGGCGGCCGCCGATCCTCAGGGGCTCCGTGCGCCCCAACATCCGCCGATAGCGAAGCGGGTGATCTTTCTGTTCATGGCAGGGGCGCCCAGCCACCTGGAGCTGTTTGACAACAAACCGAAGCTGGCGGAACTGGACGGTCAGCTTCCGCCGGCGGAGCTGCTGCAGGGCTACCGGGCGGCGTTCATCAACCCGAACTCGCGGTTGCTCGGTCCCAAGTTCAAGTTCGCCCGTCATGGGGAGTGCGGGGCTGAGTTGTCGGAACTGCTGCCGCATCTGGCGGAGGTGGTCGACGACATCGCCATCGTGAAGTCGATGGCCACTGACGCGTTCAATCACGCGCCGGGTCAGCTCCTGATGAACACCGGTGCTCAGCAGTTCGGTCGCCCGAGCTTCGGAGCCTGGACGACGTACGGCCTGGGGAGCGAAACCCGCGAACTGCCGTCGTTCGTCGTCTTCAGCTCGGGCAAGAAGGGGCCCAGCGGCGGCAGCAGTTGTTGGGGGAGCGGATTCCTGCCGACCGTCTACCAGGGGGTCACCTTCCGCGGCAGCGGCGACCCCGTCCTGTATCTCTCCAATCCGCCAGGAGTCGACGACACGGTTCAGCGGGAGTCTCTGGCTTCGATCAACCGACTCAATCAGCTCCGGCTCGATGCGGTCGGCGACCCCGAGATTGCGACGCGGATCAACTCTTTCGAGATGGCCGGGCGGATGCAGTCGAGTGCTCCGGAACTGATGGACCTTGGGCAGGAAACGAAGCAGACCCTGGAAATGTACGGGGCCGAACCGGGAAAGCCGTCGTTCGCCAACAACTGCCTGCTGGCCCGGCGGCTAGTCGAACGGGGCGTCCGTTTCGTGCAGCTCTTTCACGAAGCCTGGGATCAGCACGGCAATCTGGTCGCCGACCTCAAGAAGAATTGCGCCGACACGGACCGTCCGTGCGCCGCCCTGATCCAGGATCTCAAGCAGCGCGGCCTGCTGGAAGACACGCTCGTCATCTGGGGAGGCGAATTCGGCCGGACGCCGATGGTCCAGGGGGGCAACGACGGGCGGGATCACCACCCGAACGCCTTCAGCATGTGGTTCGCCGGCGGCGGAATCAAACCGGGTCTGACGCTGGGGAATTCCGACGAGCTCGGTTTCAACGCCGTCGAAGACCGGGTCCACGTCCACGACTTGCACGCGACGCTGCTGCAACTGCTGGGCTTCGACCACACCCAACTGACCTACAAATTCCAGGGCCGCCAGTTCCGGCTGACCGATGTGCATGGCGAGGTGGTGGAGAAGTTGTTGGCGTAGTTGGTGGTTGGTGGTTAGTCCGCGATTTCGTCTCTTCTCAACGATCAACGATCAACGATCAACGATCAACGATCAACGCTTCCCTCTCCCCGTCTCCCCGACAGCGCCTCAGCACTGCCGCCGCCAGGTGGCCGCCGAAGCCGAGCGATAACTTGAGGACTCGATCGATCACAAGGCGTTCCGCGGTCCGCGGCAGCCAGGGGAGCGGACAGGCGGGATCGGCATGGACCAGATTCGCAACCGGTGGCGCCATTTGATCCCGCAGGCTCAGCGCTGCCAGGGCCAGTTCAACGCTCCCCGCCGCTCCCAGCAGGTGTCCCAGCGCCCCCTTCACGCTAACTGCCGGAATTTTTGGTAAGGCGTCGCCCAGGACCGCTGCGACCGCCTGGCTTTCGACGGCGTCGTTGAGATGCGTGCCGGTTCCGTGGAGGTGGAGCAGATCGGGGCGCTGGCCTCGCAGGACGTCGCGAATGAGTCGCTGCAGCGGTGCGCCGTCCGGAGCGAGTTGCGTCAGTCCCGTCGGGTCGGCCGCCAGCCGACCCCATTCCCAGGCGCAATACCATCGCGCTCCGCGCAACAGAGCGTGCGACTGCCGCTCCAGCACCAGGCAGGCCGCTCCCTCCCCCACCGCAAATCCTTGCCGCTGTCGATCAAAGGGACGGCAGGCGGCTGCAGGGTCCGGTTCCGGCGGAGCCAGCACGCCGAGGCGGCGGAAGGATGCCAGCACGGCAGGGGTCACTGCGGCGTCGACGCTCCCTGCCAGAACGACTTCGCAGGCCCCTTCTTGCAGCAAGTTTACCCCCCGCAGGCAGGCCGCCAGTCCGGTCGCGCAGGCTGCCACGGGGGTCAGCAGCGGACCGCGCAGATTCCAATGTTCCGCCAGATCGACGCCCGCTGCAGAGGGCCAGAGGTCCGGAAATGGCGGCAGATCGTTCGACTCCTGGCGATGAACCGCCTCCCACCACGCGGCGGTGGCGCTCAGTCCTCCCTTACTGGCGCCGAATACGCAGCCGGTCTCGGCGTCCGCCGGATCGAAGGATGCGTCGGCCAGCGCCTCCGCGCTCGCAACCCGGGCGAGGGAGAGACTCCGGTCGCGACCGGGCAGAATCTGCGCTGCAGTCAGCGGCGCAGTGCCTCCCCAGGGAAGCGGAAAGCCGACTCGCTCGAAGGCTGCACGCGCCGCATCCGGGAGCCAGCCGACGCTCCTCTCGCCGGCCAGCAGGCGTCGCCAGGTCGTTTCGCGATCGGCGCCCAGTGGCGTAACGAGGCCGATTCCCGTGATCACAACCGGATCGACGTCGCGCGTGCTCCAGCCCCGGTCAGTCACCGTCGCTTCGCCTCACCCGGCCCGCTGCGTTCCGCCCCGCCCGACGAGAGTTCAATTCCGCTGACTGCTGCGGCAGACGGCATACACCGCACCGGCCGCCAGCAGGACAAAGATTCCTGCATTCAGCAGAACGTTGTTGCCGGCCTGGGCCAGCAGGGATCCCGCTCCGGCGGACTGCAGAAATTCGCTGGCGGCGGACAGGGCGGAGATCTTCATGAGACGGTCACGCTCGGAACCAGGTGCCTGGACAACGGAAATCGCAATTCGCGAAACAACGGCGACGGCAACCAGACCGTTTCCCAGCGGGGGGAACGGACGCGCATCCAGTCCCGGTAGGAATCGGCCCAGACGCCGAAGAACGCATACTGATGACCGCGATGGACGAACGGGACCCCCAGCTCCGGCGGGACCTCGACCGCATTCACTCCCAGATCGTACGCGAAAACCAGCAATCCCCGCGACTGTCCACCGAACAGTTCCTGCCAGGTGGCCATTCCGGTGAGATCTTCGTGGGTCGCCCAGTTCTCCCAGCGGCGCCCCGGCCCCCCGGCCGCGAACTGCCGCCCCTTCACGTCGACCAGCCACGTCCCCTGACCCGGGGTGTAGACCAGGAAATCGAGGGATTTCAGCGAAGTCCGTTCGAGAACCGACCGCCGGTGCTCGTCGACCGCGACGTACGCGGTCCGGCAGGCCCGCAGGTAGGCCTCAAACGCAACATCGTAATGATTCGATCGCAGCATGCGAATTGTCTCCGGGCCGGCAGCCAGCACTATGATACGTCCGTCCCGGTCCATCAAGCGAAAAATCGGAGTTTCACCGGTTTCCGGGCCTCCCGCCCGACCGTCGCAGTTGGCGTGTCCGTCCCCCCTCGTTATCGTCGGCGGTCGAACCTTGCGAGAATCTGAGCCCGGTCGCCGTCGCGGCCGGGTGTTGCGGACCCCGATCTTGTACAAACACCTGCCGGCCTGCAGCCAGGAACCCCAGTGGAATTGAAAATTGACTACGGTTCGACCGGCCAGCTGACCTGGAAGACAGGGGCGGAGACGAGCGTGCAGTGGCGGCCCGGTCCGACCGGCCTGGCCCGCCCGTCAGACGCCGTGCGAGAGGCGCTGACCGTCCCGCTGGAATTTCCGGCGTTGGCCGCGGCGCTCGTGCCGGGGGACCGGGTTGTGCTGGCGCTCGATCCGGCCCTGCCGGCGCTGGCGGACGTTCTGACGGGGATCTGGGATGTCCTGGCCGAGGCCGGGATCCGCCCGGAAGACTTATTGCTGCTGCAGCCGGCTTCCCTCACGCCGCGGCAGTCGCTCGATCCCCGGTCGGCGCTCCCGGCGGAAGTTCGGGCGGCGGTCGGCTGGCAGATCCATCAGCCCGCGGCCGACAATTCGACCGGTTACCTGGCCACCAGTCTCTCCGGCGAACGGGTCTATCTGGCCCGGGAGCTGCTGGACGCCGACTTTATCCTGCCGGTCGGTCGTCTGGGCTTCGATCCCGTGCTCGGTTACCGCGGCGCCGCCAGCCTGTTCTACCCTGGGCTGGCGAACCCCGATGCCTTCATTCGGGCCCGCGGCCAGGGGCATTCCGAACTTCGCCCCGAAGACGACCGTCCGCTGCGGCAGCTTATCGACGAAGCCGCCTGGCTGCTGGGAGTCCAGTTCGGCGTCCAAGTGATCCCCTCCGCAACGGGAATCGCGTCCGTCCTGGCGGGAAGCCTGGAAGCGACGATTCGCGAGGGGCGTCGCCAGCTCGACGCCGGCTGGCGGATCACGCTGCACGAGCGCAGCGAGACCGTCCTCGTGTCGGTTCGACCGGCGGCCGGTCCCACGACCTGGGAAGATGTCGGCGCCGCCCTGGGTGTCGCCCGGAAACTGGTCACGCGCGGCGGCCGGATCGTGCTGCTGACCGATCTGGAGATCCCGCCGGGCCCCGGCGTCGAGATGGTCCGGGGGCGGCGCTCTCCGTCAGACGCCCTGCAGCCCCTTCGCCGCGAGTCCCCTCCCGATCTGGTTCCGGCGACCCAGTGGGCGCAGGCCGCCGACTGGGCGTCGCTGTATCTGCTCAGCGGGCTGGAAAGCAACCTGGCCGAAGACCTCTTCGCGATCCCGCTGGAACACGAACGGGAAGTGCAGCGTCTGCTGACCGGCGCGGAAGATTGCCTGGCGATCGCCGGGGCGCAGTTTGCCTACGGTGAGATTACCGACGAGGACGAAGAAGAGGAATGAAGAGGATTCACCGCGGAGACACGGAGGACACGGAGAAGGCGAAGACTGAGAAGATCCGGAAAGTGAAAAGTGAGTAGTGATGAATGAGTCGTGCAAAATGCGGGAGTCGCCACCCGGCCGCGGATCACGTTCTCCGTCACTTTACACTCATCACTACTCAATACTCACTTTTCACTTTCCGGGCTCTTTTCATGCAATTCTCCGCGTCCTCCGTGTCTCCGCGGTGAATCCTCATGCCATCGAATTCATTCAATGACCCGGCCGACCGCGGCGGAGGAAATCGAGCGTGTTACCATCCGAGGACTGGGATGCCGAGTCGCGGTTTCGTGCGGGGTGGGACTCCGTGGCGATCGCCCGGAGCGTGCATTATTCGCTGTTCACTTTCGGCGAATCGGACCTTCCCTACTACCTGGTGCTGAAACCTGCCGAGCCGACGCGGCAGGTGGCCATCGTGCGCGGGGAGGTCAAAATCACCCGCCCGCTGATCATCACCCCGGACAATGCCGAGCCCGAATTGCGGGACTTCTTTGAAGACCTGGACGACGCGCAGCTCGCGCAGTTTCTGCTGGCGCGGACGGCCTCGTTTTCGCATCTCCGGCTGCAGAACCAGTCCGGTCCGAAGCGCATTGTCAGCGATAGCATCGAGGAAGCGGTCGACCGGCTCAACCGTCAGCTCGACGCCGAGGACGAGGATCGCGTCGCGATCCTGACTGCCCCGGAGACGCTCGCCGGGCTCGCCGTGCTGAAGTACGCGACCGAGCGGGTGCTGCAGAGCGCTCCCGGCAACATTACCGAGCTGCGCGAAAAGGGGTATCTTCCCTGAACCGGTCGACGCGTCTTCCGCAATAAAAAACCGGGCGTCGGCGAGCCGACGCCCGGTCCTGACTCCGCCTGGCGGCCGGCACGGAACGGTGATGGACCCAGTCGCCACCGCTCCGCGAATTCCTGCACGCTGGCCCGACTTGCGTCGGACTCGACGACGAATTCCCGCAAATTCCTCGCCTCAGACGGGATCGGCCAAACTCCTTGTTTCTCGGGATCGGTTCGTCGCAAGCGATCGGGCGGACTGACGCTGCTGGCGTCAGGCCACCTGACGCGGAATCATCGTTTCTCCGAAGTTCTCTGCCTGCTGTTCGAGCCAGCGCACCACACGCTCCATCTGCATCGCCCGCGAGCCCTTCACCAGGACCACCGCCCCCGGCTCCAGCCAGCATTCGAGCAGCAGCCGCAAAATCTCCGGGTCTGATGTCGCGGCAATCCGCCCCGACGTCAGTCCTCCTTCCCGTGCACCCCGGGCCAGCTCGTCGGCGGAGTCCCCGTACGCCAGGAGCGCATCGATTCCAGCTTCAGCCGCCTGCCGGCCGATTTTCCGGTGTTCCTCCGGTCCGGTGTCTCCCAGTTCCCGCATGTCCCCGAGGACAGCGATCCGACGAGCGGACCGGCCGAAATCGAGATCGCGCAAGACGTCCAGTGCGGCCGACACCGAAGTGGGGCTGGCGTTATAGCTGTCATCGATCACCGTCCATAGGCCGATTCTGCGAGGTCGGCAGCGGCCGTCGACCGGCTCGAACCGGGCCAGGCCGCGGGCGATCGCGGCAGAGTCCATGCCAATCTCGCGGGCAACCGCAATCGCGAGCAGCGCATTGACCAGAAAATGACGCCCCGTCGCCGGGACCGAATAGTCCTGACCGTTGACGCGGAACTGCAGGGCCGCAGGGGTCGCCCGGACCTGGACCGGCCAGAGATGGTTCTGCTGGTGCTCGCCGACGAAGATCACGGGACAGGCCGCCCGGCGAGCCATGTCCCGCACGACCGGATCGTCGCCGGGCAGCACGGCAAATCCGCCGGGCGGCAGAGCATCGAGCAATTCCCCTTTGCCGCGGACGATCCCCTCGACGCCGCCGAACGATTTGGCGTGGGCCTTGCCGATGGCCGTGATCAGGCCCACTTCCGGGCGCGCGATCGTGCACAGCTCGCGAATCTCGCCGACGCGGTCGGCTCCCAGTTCCAGCACGGCGAATTCGTCGGTCTGCCGCAGTTCGAGCAGCGTCTGGGGCAGGCCGTAGAGGTTGTTGAGGTTCGCCGCCGAGCGCAAACCCTGGTGCCGTTCGCTCAGGGCGGCGTAGACCAGTTCCCGGGTCGTCGTTTTGCCGACGCTCCCGGTCACGCCGATCACGAGGGCGTCACTCTGCCGCCGCCGCCAGCCGGCAAGCTGCCCCCAGGCGGTCAGCGTGTCGCGCACAATCAGCCGAGGGACGGGGAGTTCTGCGTGCGCTTCGTCGACGACCGCCAGGACCGCTCCCGCCGCAACGGCGGTCGATACGAAGTCGTGCGCGTTAAATCGAGGACCTTGAAACGCCCAGAAGGCGTCCCCCTTCTGCAACGTTCGTGAGTCGGTCCCAAACCGGACGATTTCCGTCAGTCCGGCAGGAACATCCGCCAGCCGTCCACCGGTCGCCGCCACCAGATCCGTCAGCCGCAGACGTTCCACGTCAGCCCCCGGATCGGTTGAAGGTCGGGATTTCCAGGAGTCGCCGGTCAGCCCACACGCGCAAAGCTCCGAGGAGTAAACTTCGGCAGGCTCAGGTTCCGCTCGATCATCAGCCGGCTGAGCCATTGCCGGACGACCTGACGATCGTCGAAGGGCAGACGCTCCGCGCCGATGATCTGTTCCAGCTCGTGTCCCTTGCCGGCCACCAGGACGCAGTCCCCCGGAGCGGCCAGTTCGAGGGCCCGGCGGATTGCAACGGCCCGGTCGATCTCGACGATCGGCCTCGCGCCGGCCATTCCCGCCAGGATCTCCTCAATAATCCGCTCCGGGACTTCGGATCGCGGATTGTCGCTGGTCACGATCTGCACGTCGGCGTGGAGCGCCGCCCTCCCCATCAGCGGTCGTTTGTCCCGGTCGCGATCGCCACCCGCTCCGAACACGACTATCAGCCGGCCCGGCGTCATGCTTCGCAGAGCCTGCAGGCAGCGGGCGAGGGCGTCGTCCGTGTGGGCGTAGTCCACGAAAGCGTCGAACGGCTGTCCGCAGGCGATCCGCTCCAGCCGTCCCGGCACCACGCGGAACTGATCCAGTCCCGCGGCAATCTGTTCGGGGGAGAGACCGAAGCCACTGAGAATGGCGGCGGCCGTCAGGCAGTTGGCGACGTTGTGGCGTCCAATCAGGGTCGTATGGCACTCGACCGTCCGGCCGTGAATCGCAAGTTGAAACGCCGTTCCTCGCAGCGATTCTTCGCGCAACTGGGCCGTCACATCGGCGGAGATCCCCAGGGACGTGGCGATCAGATTCCGCGACGGATCGACCCGTTCGCGGAGCGCCCAGGCTCCCGGGTCATCCCGGTTCAGCACCACCAGTCCTCCGGGGCGGATCGACTCCAGCAGCCGGGCTTTGGCAGTCTGGTAGGCCTCGAACGTCCCGTGGTAGTCGAAGTGATCCCGCGTAATGTTCGTGATCGCGCCGCACTGCAGCTCGGTTCCGGAAATTCGTCGCTGGTCCAGCGCGTGGCTGGAGACCTCGATGGCCGCGAAACCCGCCCCGCGACGGACCATGCGGGCCAGCCAGGCCGCCTGGATTTCGGGGCCGGGGGTTGTCAGCGACGACGGCTCGGTCGTCCAGCCGTCGCTGTATTCCACGGTTCCGAGGACTCCGCAGCGCTCCCGGAGGGATTCCAGGATCGAGCGGACCAGCCAGGTCACTGTGGTCTTGCCGTTGGTCCCGGTGACGCCGGCGACCTTGAGCTGTCGCGATGGCCGACCGCAGCGGAAATCGCAGATCTCCGCAAATGCAGCGCGCACGTCCTGGACGACACATTGGGGAACGGGAATGTCGGGGATGGGACGGTCGACGATCAGTCCCGCGGCTCCGCGGGAGAGGGCGTCCCGGATGAACTCACGTCCGTTGAGCTGATGCCCCCGAATGACGGCGAACAGGCTCTTCGGGCGGCAGGTCCGGCTGTCGGCGGAGACGTGCGTAGCCCGCAGATCGGCGCAGCCCACAAAGCTGGCTTGCGGAAACAGACGTCGCAGACTGATGATAATCGGTGGTTGAACGACTGCGTCACCCACAGCATGCGCCTCCCTGCGGGGCTGACGGGCGGAATGGACTGCAGACCGAACGTTACGGCCGGCTTCGCAAGTTTCTCTCTGACGGGAAGGCGGATTTTCGCGATTTGGGGGATCTCGTCAAGATGAATGGGCGGCGGAGCTTGCGTCCGCCTGTTCGCGATCACGACTGGCGGCAAGAGTTCCCCGAATTGACGGCTGGGAGCAATTTGGGCCGCGACCCGCAGGCGAACTCCGCTGCGCAGGGTTTTGACAGTTGCTGCCGCCGGCAAATCCGCGACAATGGCAGACTGGAGGTCTCGTCGCTTTCGCATGCCATCCCTCGCGCCAACTGTTGACATATTGCCAGCCGCGCCGGCTCCGTACACCCCGGTGGAACTGGAGCAGTTCGGGCTCTGCGCCGAACGTATGCCCCGGCATATCGCCATCATCATGGACGGCAACGGTCGCTGGGCGCAGGCTCAGGGGCTGCCGCGGATCGAAGGGCACCAGCGCGGCGTCCTCGTCGTCCGCGATATCGTCGAAGAGTGTTCCCGCCTCGGCGTCAAACAGCTCACGCTCTATTGCTTCAGCAGCGAGAACTGGAAACGTCCCGAGCTGGAACTGAAGCTGCTGATGGAGCTGCTGGAGCGGTATCTCATTGACGAACGTCCGGAGATCCTCCGCCAGAATCTGCAGTTTTCGGTGATTGGCCGGCGGGAAGGGCTCGGCGAAGGAGTCCTCCGCGAAATGCAGCGGACCACCGATCTGAGCCGGGGCAACACCGGCATGCGGCTCTGTCTCGCCGTGAATTACGGCAGCCGGTGCGAGCTGGTCGATGCGGCCCGGGCGCTGGCAGAAGACGTGCAGCAGGGCCGACTGCGCCCCGAGGAGATCACCGAGGAAGCGCTGGCCGACCGGCTGTATACGGCGGGCATGCCGGACCCGGATCTGGTGATTCGGACGGCCGGCGAGTTGCGCGTCAGCAATTTCCTGCTCTGGCAGATCAGTTATGCGGAACTGTGGGTGACCTCGCTCTGCTGGCCGGATTTTGACCGCGAGGTTCTCTTGTCGGCCCTGCGTGACTTTGGGTCTCGGAACCGTCGCTTCGGCGGACTTTCAAGCTGAGGCACTATGCTGGGCTGGCGACTGGCAATTTCCGCGATCCTGATCCCGGGGCTGATCGGCATCTTTTACCTGGATGCCCTGGCGGGGCCGTCGGCGCCGATCCTGCTGCTGCTGACGATCGGCGTCGCCCTTCGCGGTTCCAGCGAACTGGTCGATCTCCTCTGGACTCGCTCGTTCACTCCGAACCGGGTGATCGTCGGCGCCTGCTGCGTGCTGGTCGCGGGGGCGGGCTGGTACGGTCGATTCGGACATATGCCGATCCGTGTCGAAGGGGACGGTAACACGCTCGCGCAGGTGCTCCTGGCCTATTCCTTCACCATCCTCCTCCTCTTTCTGACGGCCGCCTATCGCTATCGCGAGCCGGGGCGGAGCATGGAAACTCTCGGCTGCGAGTTGCTGATCGTCAGCTACCTGGGGGTACTGCTGGGGGTGACCGTCCAGCTGCGCTGGGTCGCCGGTTCCGAAGCCGGTTACCTCGTGCTGGGTTCGCTGGTGATCGTGACCAAAGTGGGAGATGTGGGCGCATACACGCTCGGCCGGCTGTTCGGACGGCGAAAAATGGTCCCGCTCCTCTCGCCGGGCAAGACGTGGATGGGTGGCTTTGGCGCCTTGGTGGGGTCGTCGCTGGGCGCGATTCTCTGGCTGCAGTTCGCGACGCCGCTGTTCAATTCGACTTGGCATCCGCCCGTGTGGTACTGGTCCGCGTTTTACGGACTGGTGCTCGGCATTGTCGGGCTCATCGGAGACCTGTGCGAGTCGCTGATTAAACGGGACGTCGGCAAGAAAGACTCGGCCTTGCTCCTTCCTGGCTTCGGCGGCCTGCTGGACCTGCTCGACAGCGTTCTCTACGCCAGCCCGGTCGCCTATATGCTCTGGAAGGGACTGCCGCTGGCGACGTGGCATATTCCGGAATTCTCCGGCTGACGGAGCGAGGCGTCTCCTATCGCACGAGCTCCAACGTCTGCCACAGGCTGGGATCGGCGTCGAACGGAAACTCCCGGCCCACCGTCAGCGTCTGGTCCCCCAGCTCCGCATCCCGAATCAGCAGATACCAGCTCATCCGCGGCGAACCCGCAGGATCGTATCCGGTGAGAGCCCCGGCGGGGATCCAGGCGTCCAGGACGTATCCATCCGGCCGCACTTCCGACCAGATCCGGACGCCGGTGGCGTCCGTGGCGGTTGCATCCTCGCGAGCCCGGGCGATCGGCAACCCGACAGCCAGCGGACTTCCCCCCTTGCCGCCTTTTCCCGTCGCCGGCTGCAGGCAGAAGTGATGACAGAACTTCGTCGCGCGGTGTACCGTCTGCGTCGCCCGCGTATCGATCCAGAGCTGGACGCCGTCCGACTCCGCCGGCATCTGCGGCTGCACGCGCAGCGGCAGGCGCTTGCCCGTAACGTTGACCCCCAGCGCCAGTCCCCCGGCGTTCCACCCCATGCGAATCTCGGCGAACGTCGGCCCGGCGTCGAATTCCGTCGGCCACGGCAGGAGGAGTTCCGCAGGCAGGTCGAGCAGCCGACCTTTAACCGCCGGCGCACCGTCCCACTGTCGTGCAGGAAACGACCAGCGAAAGAGAAATCGGGGAGGGACGACGGCATTCATCGGGGAGCTCGCGTGAGTCAGAGGGCGATCTCAGAACTGTAGTCGGCAGCCGCCGCCGATTCCATCCGCACGTGCACACACGCTTCGGAAATGCCGAACCGTCCTTGCCGCTCCCGGACGAGTCTGCCAGAATCCGGCGAGCGACGAAAGTCGAGTCAGCGTATCAAGCTGCACGGAGGAAATTGCGAGATGCCACGATCCATCGCGAGTGCCTGGCGGGCCGCCGGCCTGACCTGTGTTCTGCTGGCCGGCTGCACGACGTCATCTCCGCCGCCGACCGCCGAAGGCAAAGCGAAGTCCGCGACGCCCGCAAAGGGTGCATCGGCCGATCCATCTGGCGAGGTCGCAGACTCCCCTGCAAAGGCCGCCGCGGTTAACGCCGAGTATCCGGACGTCCCGGTCATTCCGATCATGACCGAGGTCGACGGGATCGAGATTCCGCGGCTGACGACGGGTTCGCAGGATCTGCAGCTCACCGGCCCGATCCAGGCCGACGTCGGCAATGAACATGCAAAAGCCAAACCGTCCGAGCCGGTCCGCGGCGACGCGATCCGCATCCGATTCAACTCGGAACCGAAGACACTCAATCCGATCGTCGAGACGTCCGCCGTGCAGACCTACATCGGTCAGTACGTGCAGGAGCCCCTGCTCTGGCAGAATCTGGAAACGTTTGAGTACGAGCCCCATCTCGCGGAATCGTGGGTCACCGAGGACTCCGTGAAACTGTCGGCCGACTATCCGGGCAAGGAGCGCCGGATCGCCCGTGCCGGTGGCGCTCCCGCAGCGACGATGGAGGTGGAATATACGGCTTCTGCAAGTCCCGAAGGCGAGCCGGCAACGATTGAGCTGACGACCAGCGACGCTGCCGGCAAACCGCTGGGCAAGGTCTGGATCGGCGTATTCCCTAAAGGCAAGATCCTGGGAGCGCCGGCGACGGGTTACCATCTGTGGAGCGACGCCGGCGGAAAAGTCGGCCTGAGTGGATTCCCAACCGGCACGTACATCGTCAAGACCGGGGCAGAAATCTACGGCAAGGCCGTGAAAAACGAGGATGGATCGCTGACGGTGACCGCAGCATCCGACGAGAATCCGCTGCATGAAGAACTGAAATCCGCCGGCGGCAATGCCCTGGTTCTTAAGGCTGGGGAATGGAGCGACGTGCAGGCGGAGACTTACTACACCTATCGACTTCGCAGCGACGTCAAGTGGTCCGACGGGACGCCGTACACGACGAAGGATCTGGAATTCGCGTACTCCGTCCTGAACAATCCAACCGTCGATGGCGAGTCGATCCGTACGTATTACACGGACCTCATCGAATGCCGGGGGCTGTCGCCGCGCGTTGTCCGCATGCGATATCGCCAGCAATACTTCAAGGCCCTCGACTTCACCGCCCAGATCGGACTGTTTACGCCGCCGTTTCACTTCTTTGAGAAGCGTCTGAAAGAAGCGAAAGGCGTTGAACTGACGCTGGAACCGCTCACTGAGGCGGAGGAAGCGGCTCAGGGCAAGTGGAGCGCTCATGGCAAAGAATTCGGGAGATTCTTCAATGTCGACAGCGAATACAACCTGAAGCCGCTGGGGACCGGTCCCTACGTCGTCAATCGCTGGGACCGGGATCAGCTCGTCGAACTGGTCCGCAATCCGATTTACTGGAATCCGAAGCGCCCGGGCTACCTCGACAAGATCATCGTCAAATTCATCACGGACAACGTGACCGCGCTGCAGGCTCTGCAGGCCGGTGAAATCGATTTCATCTGGAGGCTGGGCGCCGAGCAGTACTTCGAGGACCTGAAGGGTCCGCCGGACTGGTTCAAGAACCGTTTTGTGAAAGCCGCATGGTTTACGCCGAAGTTCGAGTACGTCGGCTGGAATATGCTCAAAGAGGAGTTTCAGGACCGGCGGGTCCGCGTCGCTCTCTCGATGCTGTTCGACAAGCAGGATTTTCTGGAGAAGAAACTCTACAACGGAGGAACGATCGTCTCTGGCCCCGAATACTACTTCGGCCCCGGATACGACCACTCGGTGCCGCCGCTCGCCTACGCGCCCGATGCGGCCCGCGAATTGCTGTCTGATGCCGGCTGGGTTGATACCGATAACGACGGGTTTCTCGACAAAGACGGGAAGAGGCTTTCTCTGACGATCTATCTGCCACCCGGAAACGCCTCAGTCCAGCAGAGAGTCGAACTCTTTCAGAAGAGTCTCCGGACAGTCGGTATTGAGCTCAATGTCCAGCCGCAGGAGTGGGCGTCGTTTGTCGACCGGCTGCGCGCCAAAGATTTTGACATCTGCACGCTGGCCTGGGTCATGGACGTCGAAAACGATCCATTCCAGATCTGGCACGGCTCTCAAGCCGGAAAAGAGAAACGCGGCAGCAACCACGTCTCGTTCAATAACGCCCGGGCCAACGAGCTGATTGAGATGCTGCGAGTGACGCTCGACAAGAAGAAACGGCAGAAGATTCATCATGCGCTGCATCGCGTACTCGATGCCGAACAGCCTTACATGTTCATGTATTGCACCAAAGACTTCGGCGCCTACCACCAGCGATTCCGCGGGGTGAAGTGGTATCGCCTGCGTCCGGGTTTCGATCTCACCGAATGGTACGTCCCCAAAGACGAGCAACTGATCAAGGAATGATCGCCTGGGATGCCTCCCATGCTTCGCCGCCTGAAGAGGACCGCCAGCCTTGCTCGGATATATCGCCAAACGCATCCTGCTCATGCTTCCGACGTTGTTCGGAATCCTGGTCGTGTCGTTCTTCGTGATTCGGCTGGCGCCGGGCGACCCCGCTTCCCAGAAGTTTGGTGGAGCAGCCCAGGCCCAGGCTGGAATGAACGCCGAGCGGGGCACCGAGGCCGCTGAACTTCGGTTTCGCAAGCGGTTTCACTTCGACGAGCCGCTGGTTGTACAGTTCGGCTATTTTCTCGATCGCCTGTGGCGCGGCGACATGATCCTCTTTCAGACCGAGGAGCCGATCTGGGGCGACTTCAACCGGGCGCTGCAGATTACGATCGGCATCAATCTGATCGTGTTTCTGCTGATCTACGCCATTTCGATTCCGACGGGGATTTACAGTGCGGCGTTCCCTCACTCCTGGGGGGACAAGCTGCTGACCGTGGTGCTCTTCATGCTCTACAGCCTGCCGTCCTTCTGGGTGGCCGAATTGCTGCGGATGTGGATCGCCTCGGATGGCTGGCGGAATTACGGGCTGACGCCGCCGCTGCTGCCTATTATGAACCTCCGATCCGACAATTTTGCTCAGCTTTCCGCCTGGGACCGCTTCACCGACTATGTGCAGCACATCGTGCTGCCGGTCGCCTGTCTGACCTATGGCGGACTGGCCTATCTGTCGCGCCAGATGCGGGCCGGCATGCTGGAGGTCATCCGGCAGGACTACATCCGCACGGCGGAGGCCAAAGGCTGCAGCAAATCCCGCGTGATTCTGATTCACGCCCTGCGCAACGGCCTGTTTCCGATGATCACGCTGCTGGCGGCTCTTCTGCCGGCCCTGATCGGCGGCAGCGTCATCATTGAGGTCGTCTTTAACATCCCGGGTATGGGCCTGAAGGCCTACGAGAACGTCCTGCGGCGCGAGTATGACTTCGTCATGGTTTCGCTGATGCTCTCGGCGGTCCTGACCCTCTTCGGCATTCTTCTCTCGGACATCCTCTACGTGGTCGTGAATCCACGCGTCAGCTTCGAGGCCGACAAGTAGCACAAGGACGCGCGAGCCCCCGCGGTACGAAGAAGACCTCTCGCAGAGACGCAGAGAAAAGAGGAGTTCGCAGAGAAGACGTTGAGAGTCAAGAGTCGGACACGTTGAACTCAATCGACCACCCGCAACTGACAAATATCAACTGACCAATAACAAATCACAAATATCGCGGAGCAGCCACAGTGACGGCGGTGCAGCACCGGATTCGACAGAGTCAATGGATTCTCATCTGGCGGCAGTTCCGTCGCCGTCGGCTCGCCGTGGCTGCCGCGGTTGTGATCGTCCTTCTGTTCGGCGTGAGCATCTTTGCGCCGCTGATCGCCCACGACCGGCCCCTCTACTATGTCGGATCCAACCGATTCGATTACCAGGAGGCAGCCCGGACCCTGCGGGCGCTGCTCGGTCAGATTTCCAGCGAATCGCAGGAAGGCCGTCGGGGCGACCTGCTGAAGTCGGCCCGGCTGCAGTGGGAACTGATGGCCGTCGAGCTGCCGGCCGAAGACGCCGCGAAACTGCGGGAGTTCGGTGCTCGGGCGACCGCCGCGGCGGCGACGCCGGACGCCGCTGAGTTGCGCAAACTGCAGATCGAGCTTCGCAAAGACTTTTCGCAAGGGGATCTCAAGCTGCGGGAAACCGCCCGTTGGCCGGTGTTGGCCAGCCTCGGCTGGAGCGATCTCTTCTTCATGACGGGCTACGTCGTCTGCCTCGTGACGCCGCTCGGCTTCTGGGCCGCGAGCTGGCTGACGCCGATGAGCCTGCAGCGCGCACTGCGTCGGGGCCTGGCGGCCGGAGTGTTTGTCGTGCCGGTGCTCGTTGCCACCGGCTGGTGGTGGTTCGTTCCGCAGCGACTCGATCGCACCAATTACAAACAGGCAGTTCTGGCCGCCGATCCCGCGGCGGAGACGGCTCCCGTCGTCTTCCAGCAGGTCCTCTGGCCGCTGATTCCGTATGCGATCGACGAAGACGACCTCTCCCGCAAGACGGCGCCCCCCTACTGGGCCGTCACGGAGCCGGCCAGGGCGGAAAGTTCACCCTGGAATGGCCCGCACTGGCTGGGAACCGACGATCTGGGGCGAGACATTCTCTGCCGGATGATCTGGGGCGGGCGCGTCAGCCTGGCGGTCGGCGTGGTCGCCGTCACCATCTACACATTCATCGGCATCATCGTCGGAGCCGTCGCCGGCTACTTCCGCGGCTTCTGGGATCTGGTCATCTCGCGGATCATTGAAATCGTGATCTGCTTCCCGGCGTTTTTCCTGATCCTGACGATCGTGGCCTTTCTGGGGCCCGGGCTGATGAACATCATGATCATCATCGGCCTGACGGGCTGGACCGGCATCGCCCGTCTGGTCCGGGCCGAGTTTCTGCGGCTCGTCGACCAGGAGTTCGTTCTGGCCGGCAAGGCGCTGGGCTACTCGGCTCCGCACATCATTTTCCGCCACATTCTCCCGAATGCGCTGGCGCCGGTGCTGGTCTCGGCGACGTTCGGCATCGCCGGGGCGATTCTGACCGAAAGCGGGTTGTCATTTCTCGGTCTGGGAATCAGCGTTCCGACGCCGTCCTGGGGCTCGATTCTGGCCTCCGGGCGGGATGCGATCGTGCGGGCGCCGTGGCTGATTCAGTTTCCGGGCCTGGCGATCTTCATCACGATCACGTGTTACAATCTCGTTGGCGAGGCTCTGCGGGACGCCTCTGATCCGCGGCTGCGCGGCTCGCGGGCCTGATTCCCGTCCGTCAAGGCGCCCCGACTTCCTCATGAAAGGCGTTCGATGCATCCGTTCGACACGTATTTCAAACTGTTCGACTTTCATCGCCAGCGCACCCTGCTGACGCTCGACGAGGTCGCCCGACAGACCGATCCCGCCGCCATTCTCGGCTGGCGTCCCGGTCCCGGCCGGGCGCACATTGCATGGCAGCTGATGCATATCGGCGTGACGGAAGCCCTGTTTGCGACCGAACGACTGCTGGGAACCATGCCTCCGTATCCGGAGCTGGTCCCGCGGTTCAAGGGGGGGAGTACGCCCGACGACGACATTCCCACGGTCGAAATGATCCGGCAGGTCCTGGCAGACGGACGCAGCCACCTGCTGACGACGCTGCAGGGCTTCGGCCCGGACGACTTGCCGAAGATCCCCAAGTGGTTCGAACAGCGGGGCTGGACGCTGGAACGGGTCCTCGAAGTCGTCGCCTGGCACGAGGCGCACCACCAGGGACAGGCCCATCTGACGCTGAATCTATGGAAAGCCGGCCAACCGGCCTGATCGACGCAATTTTATTCCTCGCCAATGCAGACGGGTCACGATCTGAAGATCGTGACCCGTTGCGTTCACTCACAGGGTTCGGGAGCTGGCCCCCCGCGGCTTAGTACTCGCCGACGACTTCGCCATCGGCCCGGGCGCAGAGCCGGCGAACGATGTGCGTGTCGGTGTTTTCCGAGATGAACCGGACCGTACCATCGCACAGCAGGGCGTGCGCTCCGCCAACGTGCAGGCTGAACGGCTCGTCGTTCGGGCCGCAGTTGTTCTGCGTCCACGGGCAGGCCGGCGGTCCGCCTTTCGGGGACTTATTCTGGTTGATGACGCCGAGCGGGCTGGTCGTGGCATTGTTCGCCCCGGAGACGCCGCTGCCGCTGTCCGGGTCGGCCCAGCGGTTCGGACACGACTTGCTCGAAGGCATGAGGGCCGCATTGAATCCAGGAGCCCCGCCAAGGAATCGCGTGACAGTCCCCTGGGCGCCGGCAAACGTGCCAACTGGATCGTAGGAGCCGACGGTATTCACATCGCGGCCGGCGTCTTCAAAGATCGCGATCGTGTTCGAGGTCCCGTCAGTGATGTCAGCAATCCTATTGCAGAGGCCGAGCGCACTATCGACGTCGCTGTTGATCGCGACGCCGTCCTGAACCTTGTTGCGAACGCCGGTGATCGGGCTGAGGTCGGTATACGCAATCGGCATGTAGTCCGTCGAACCGAAGCCGAGATTGTCCGGCTTGGCTTCCGGATTACTGGGGCAGAGAAAGGCGACAACAGTCTGACGAGCCACGGTCGCGTTGGTGCTGCCGGCGAGGTTGGAGTAGTGGTAGCTGAAATTGAACTGGTTGTAGAGCGGCGCCTGGTCGATGTACGGGAGGACCGCCATGAAGGTCGAGATCGGGAAGAACCGGCGACCGATCGCGGCCCGGTCGGTGTACTCGCCGGACGATGGGAACCGGGTGTAGGTCGACTCGTAGTTATGGACCGCCAGGCCCATCTGCTTCATGTTGTTCTTGCACTGCGTCCGTCGGGCGGCTTCGCGAGCCTGCTGCACGGCGGGGAGCAGGAGGGCGATCAGAATCGCGATAATGGCGATCACAACGAGCAGCTCGATCAGGGTAAACCCCTGCCGACGCGACTTTTCAGTCGCCATGGAAGTCTTCATCCGAAACCTCTCCAAAACCCCGAGAATCACACACCGCTCACCCTGCGTGAGACGACCGGGGTATCATCCGGCGTGGGATTAAGATTTTGTGAGGGTTTGGAGTATTCCCGGTGAACCCGGTCTCTGTGCAAACGGAGACAGCCGCAAGTCTCTTCCGCTGAGAGAGTTGCGGAAACCCGCGATTCCTGCAAAGAGTCGAGTCAAAGTCCTCCTGGAGGCAGCGATTGCGTTGATTCTGTGAAGATTCAAAACAAATGAAGAACCGGACGTCCCGAGTTCTCGCCAAGTCTTCATCAAGTCACGTCGAACGTTTCGGACGGCAAGAGATTCCCGCGGCAATTGATGGTCGCCGCGGGAATCGTCTTGCAGGCTTCAAGGAGTTACCACTCGCCAAGGGTTTCGCCGCCAGCGGCGGTCATTAGACCGCGGACGATGCGCCAGTCGGTGTTCTCGGAGATGAACCGGACGCTTCCGTCGCACAGCGACGCGTGGCAGCCGCCGACGTGCTGGCTGAACGGTTCGTCATTCGGTCCGCAGTTGTTCGTCGACCAGAGGCAGGTCGACGGACCACCCTTCGGCGTGGCGTTCTGATTGATCAGCGAATTGCGAGCACCGGCAGTTGGCGGGCCGGAGACGCCGCTGCCGCAGTCGCCGTCGGCCCAGCGATTCGGGCAGGAATTGCCAGTGCCGCCGCCAGAGCCATAAGCCAGCGGGCTCTGGGTGATCGGCATCTGAGTCCCGTCGAAACCCGGTGCTCCGCCGATCGTCGCGGTGACCGAGTACTTGCCGACGGTGTTCGCCGGACGGCCCGAGTCTTCGATCACGGCGATCGTGTTGCTGGTGCCGTCGGTGCAGGCCGACATCTTATTTCCGAACAACCCGAGCGCGGTGTCGCTATATGATTCGCCGTTCAGTGCACCACCGGACTGCGGATTCCAAAGACCGGTCGTCGGATCGATATCGGTGTAGGCGATTGGCATGTAGTCGGTGCGGCCGTAGTTCAGTCCGTCAGCGGTGCTGATCCCGTTGGACGGGCACTGGAACGGGGGAAGTTCGCCCTGGAAGGCGGCGCGGTGGCCGGACCAGGAGTAGTGGTAGTTCATGTTGATCAGGTTGTAGCGCGGGGCCTGATCGATGAGGGGCAGGATCATGGTGAAGAAGGACTGCGGGAAGAACTGGTGGCCGTTGGGAGCGCCGCGGTTGGAGCCTTCGCCGGCGGTCGGGAAGCGGCTGAAGGTCGACTCGTAGTTGTGGATCGAGAGGCCGATCTGCTTCATGTTGTTCTTGCACTGGGTCCGTCGGGCGGCTTCGCGAGCCTGCTGCACGGCGGGGAGCAAGAGGGCGATCAGAATCGCGATAATGGCAATCACAACGAGCAGCTCGATCAGGGTGAACCCCTGACGGCGCGACCTGACGGTCGCAGGCGACAATTTCATTCTCAAACACTCCGGAGCTGAAGGATCGATCCGCTTCGCCACCCTGCGGGCAAAGCTGCGGTGATCATCCGGAGGAGTGTGAAGAAAATGAGAAGCCAGGCTGAGCGAATCGCGTGTCTTACGGGATTGTCATGAAATGCACGGCACTAACCGTGATTGTTACAGAGACGTTATAGTGAAAATAACAAGCGCGAAAGGAACATCGCGGGAAGGACGCTGGCAGACGGATCGACGATTCGTGCAGTCCGAATTTCATTCATTGATGGATGGACGGTGCATGCAGGGGCGGAAGGTTCTCCCGGACAATCATGCTTCCTGGCACGTGCAGATCGACAAATCGCTGCCGGAGGCCTGACGGCCAGCGGACGATCAGTTCGTCGATGGCTTCTGCTCGCCCCAGTCCGATGACCAGGCGGCGTTCGTTGCTGGCCTGGTAGCCGTCGCCGGCGGTGAGTTGTCGCACGGTGGTCATTGAACCGGTTCGCGCAGTCACAGTCGTCCCGATCGCGTCTCGATTCGAGGTGATTCCGATCAGGCGTAATGACAGGGACCGACCTGCGTCGGCTGTCGTGTTCGTGAGCAGAGTGGTCGGATCGTCGAGGCGTCCTGCGGCGAGATCTTCGCGGCCGTCGCAATTCCAGTCGAGCCGCGCGGCGGCTCGATCCAGCCAGCGGTTCTGAAAGTTGTCGCCGAGTTCGGCCGGGGGGACGATTGCGAAGTGGCCGTGTCCGTCGCCGCGAAACAGTTGCGGCGGCATGCGGTATGGTCGCCCGAGACGGGAGAGATCGTCGATATGGCCGTTGGCGACGAACAGATCGAGCGATCCGTCGAGATCGGCATCGAGAAACTGCGTCCCGAAACCCAGCATCTCCAGCGAGGGTTCATACAATCCCGCGGTGCGGGTGCGGTCCTCAAAGACGCCCGCAACCGGATTCACAAACAGGGTGTTCGGCTCGGCGAGAAAGTTGGTGATATGCAGGTCGATCCGGCCATCGCCGTCGACGTCTCCGAGGGCGACGCCCATGCATCCGGTGGCCTTGCCGTCTCCGTTGAACGCCAGTCCGGATGCGATGCCCCGTTCGTGCAGGCGGAGCTTTGCGCCCGGCGCGGAGTCGCGGACGAAGAAGAAGCTGGGGGTCGTATCGTTCGCCACGAACAGACTGAGGCGTCCGTCGCCATCGGCGTCCCAGACGGCGACTCCGAGTCCCATTCCCAAAGGGGGCTCGTCCAGTGCACTGGTCGTGACGTCTTCGAAGCGACCGTCGCCCAGATTGAGCCAGAAGCGATCGGGCTGCGGGTAGAAATCGAAGGGCATGCACATTTTGGCCGATCCGTCGGCGTGCTGACAGACGCGAACGAACACGTCGGGCGCGGTGACGTAGTTGACATCATAGATGTCCGGCAGTCCGTCGCCGCTGAGGTCAGCCAGGACAGCGCTGGTGGTCCAGTCCTGGCCGTGGAGGCCAGCGTCCGGCGTGGCGTCGGCAAACGTGCCGTCGCCCTGATTGCGCCAGAGCCGGTTGCGGCCGATGTTGGCGACGTACACGTCTGGGAAGCCGTCGGCGTTCCAGTCGCCAATTGTGACGCCCTGTCCGAATCCGTCTTCGGCGATTCCCGCGTTGCGGCTGACGTCGACGAAGCCGGCGACTGGTCGATTGTGGAAGAGTTTGTCACCGTGGTCGGGATCGGGATTCTCGGGGGGCCAGGTCTTTCCCTGAGAACAGTAGAGATCGGGGCGTTCGTCGAGGTCGAAGTCGAGCACACCGATGCCGCCGCCGGTGAATTCAAACATCCTCCGGGTTGGAGGGCCTCTGACGCCGTTGAAATACCGGAACTGCAGACCGGTCGCTGTTGCATCATTGCGGAATGAGATGGGAGTCGAAGATGGAGGACTGACGACGGTCGACGGTGCCGGTGCAGTTACGGGTTTTGGCAGAGGGTAATGGGACAGATCGACCGAGAGAGCCACGTTCGCGCTTTCGGCGATCAGCTGGAGGGGGAGCCCGGCGACTTTCTGCTGGAGGCGCTGCAGAACACTGTGCATCTCTGGCCCGCCGACTTCGAGGGCGACGGCCAAGCGGCCCCAGCCATAGGCTTCCCACAGGCGACCGGCGGCTTCGCAGGCCAGGGCCAGTTCGCCGAGCAAGTCGGCGCGGCGCTCGCCTCCCGGAAACAGGACGCGATTCTGGACTTGTTCGAGGTCGACGGTTCGGCGGACCTGGTCGCTGAAGCGTTCCGCCAGCTCCGGCTCCCCCGCTTCTGTCAGCAGGCGGGCCAGATGGATGGCGCCCCCTTTCAATTCCGGCGTCCGCCGGAGGGCTTCCCAGTCGCAGCGAATCGCGCCCGGGATGTCGCCGGCCCGTCCGGCGATCTGTCCGCGCAGGAACCAGACATCTCCGGATTCGTCGGCGCCAGGCGGCAGGGCTCGCAGCCAGTTGGTGAAATCTGGGGTGCGGCCCGTATCGATCAGCACCTGTCCGAGCAGAATGTGCGCCGGAAGATGATCGGGCCGCCATCGGAGAGCTTCGTTCAGCAGGTCCTGGGCGAGATCGACGTTGTCGGCCTCTGCGGCGAGCCAGGCGAGTCCGACGAGCGGGTTGGGGTCGGTGGGGTCGGCGGAGCGGGCTTGTTCGAGAAGCTCCGGATCGTTCACGATTCCGTTGGATCGGGCCAGCAGCATCAGCAGCTCGGTTTCTTCGCCTTCGCGAATCAGTCGCAGGATGTTGGACTGGGCTTCGCGCCGGCGGCCGCAGAGACTCAGCAGTTCCGCCAGTCCGGTGTTGGCGCGAACGTTGCCCGGATCGAGTTCGAGAGACTTGCGGTAGGCACGTTCGGCAGCTCGGAGGCGATGCAGCCGGCGGTGTTCCAGCTCGGCCAGCTTCAACGAGATTTCCAGACGCTGGCGGGAGGCGACGGGGGTGGATCGTTGCAAATAGTCTGCGGCGCGTTCCCAGGACTGCTGTTTGATCGCACAATCGGCCGCCAGGAGAGCGGCCTCTCCGGAGGTGATGTCCCGTTCGAGGACGCGGGCGGCCAGGCGTTCGGCCTCGGCCATGCGACCCTGGCCGCGCTCATGGCGCGCCGCCGCGAGTCTCTGTTCGGGTTGTTCACGCATGTTGAAGACGCCGAAGGCTGCGACGGCGACCAGCACTGCTGTCAACGCCGCGGCCAGTCTCTTCCAGTTCCAGTGTCGGTGCTGGCGGACTTCCTCGGGTGCGTCGGCGGGAATCCGGGTCCGGTTGCGGTTCCGCTTCGAGCGTTTACTCGCCATGGCCAGTAACCGTCGCGATCACCTCCGAGCGTTCTGGGCTTTCGCGCAAGAGCCCCCGCGGCGAATGCTCGATCAGCTCCAGCGTGCGATTGGCGGGAACGTCATGGACTGTGGATGTGGCGCCGGATGGCCAGATGACTTCGACCCGCGTTACCGTTTCAGCCGGTCCGAGTCCGAACTGCAGCAGACGTTCGTTGCTGGCCATGTACCCGTCCCCTGCGACGAGCTGCTTCGTCCAGCGACGGTCGCCCGCGA
The DNA here is from genome assembly GCA_942493135.1 of uncultured Planctomycetaceae bacterium. Classification (GTDB taxonomy): domain Bacteria; phylum Planctomycetota; class Planctomycetia; order Planctomycetales; family Planctomycetaceae; genus Planctellipticum. The sequence continues at coordinate 5,035,081 of OW818684.1, forward strand.
CGACTTCGACCGAGGCGCCGATGGCGTCGCGGGCGGTCGTTCGCGCACTCAGGCGGACGTTGAGGAAGTGTCCGGCCTGTGCGGTATCGTTCGTCACCAGCGCTGCCCGGTCGCCGATGTGGGAGACCGCGAAATCCATGCGACCGTCGCGGTTCCAGTCGAGTCGCGCCAGACCACGTCCGAGTCGCGGCTGGGAAAAAAACGGGCCGATTTCCGCGCCAGGCAGCTCCGCGAAGCGCGCGCCCCCGAGATTGCGGAAGAACTGAGGCCGCATGTGGTACTCGCCCCCCTCGTCCCGATAGTCGTCGACGTGGCCGTTGACGCCAACCAGATCGGGCCAGCCGTCGAGATCGGCGTCGAGAAACTGCGCCCCCCAGCCGACGAACGGAAAGGTCGGCCCTTTCAGGCCGGCGGTGTTGGCGGATTCGACGAACAGGCCGGGCGAACTCTGCAGGAACAAGGTGCTCCCCTCGTCCTTAAATGTGGAGACATAGAAGTCGATGCGACCGTCGCCGTCGGCGTCGTCCGCAGCGATCCCCATCGATGCCATCGCCAGACCATCCTGATTGAAAGCGACCCCGGCTGGAAAGCCTTCGTCGTCGAACCGCACGCGGTCGCCATTGTCCGTCGCCCGGTTCTGCAGCAGGAAATTCGGCACCTGGTCGTTGGCGATGAAGAGGCTCGGTCGCCCGCGTTCGCTCCCGTCAAAGGCCACCATTCCCATCCCCTTTCCGTCAACTTCCGGCGAGTCGGGCGGATGAAATGCAAACCGGCCATTGCCCCGGCTGATGAGCAGTTGATCGGGAGCGCCGGCAAAGGCGCCCGGAGAGCAGGCTTTGCCGTTGCAGATCACCTCGTAAACGCCGGGGCCAGTGAGATAATTCACATCGTACAAGTCCGGATCACCGTCACCGTTTACGTCGACCAATGCGCAACTTACCGTCCAGTCGCCGGTCGTCAAGCCGGCCGCGTCCGCGACATCGGCGAACGTGCCGTCGCCATTATTGTGCAGCAGCCGATTCCGACCGACATTGGCGACATAGAGATCGGGAAAGCCGTCGTTGTCGAAATCGCCCGCGGCACAACCCTGGCCGAAGCCCGTGTCGCGCAATCCCGCGGACATCGACACGTCGCCCCAACCTTCTCCGCAACGATTGCGGAACAAACCGTCGGAAAAGCGATTCGAGATTTCGGGAACGATTGAGCCGGTGCGCCAGTCGAGCCCCTGCGGAAAGAACAGATCGGGCCAGCCGTCGCGGTCGAAGTCCAGAGTACCGACTCCGCCGCCGGTCTGCTCGAACTGTCGCGCTCCCGGAGTCTGGGGGTCAGCGCCATTCCAATATGTAAAATCGAGTCCTTGATCCTCAACGAAATGGATCGAGCCGACGTGCGAACTCGCGTCCGGATCCGAAAACGACCGGTAGTCCGCGAGGGACTCTGCGTCAAATGGTGCGAAGTCCATCGGATTGAGTCGCAGGCTCAGATTCTCCTCGGCGACGACAAGTGGAAGCTGGTCGTTGAGCTTTCCTGCCACGCGTGACAGCAGCTCCCGCGGCCATGTCACTTCAGGAAACTCCTTTCGCGCGACAACGCCCCAGGCCCCGGCCTCCCAGTACCGTCCCATCTGTTCCAGCAGCAGCGACGTTCTCCGGAACGGTCCATCACGCGTGGATTTGCCGCGAAGCACCTGATCGAGCGCCTGAGTCAGTTCGATCAGTTGTCGAGACCGGATCTCGACGGCGTCTGCGGCCGGATGTTGCAGGGCGCGCAACACTTGTCCGAGTTGGAATGTCGCACGACGATTCGTCGGGGCAAGTCGGATCGCCTCGCGAAAACAGCTGGCTGACATTGATAATCGGTTCCGTTTGCGGGCCCACAGCCCTCTGACGTACCAGATGTCAGGATGGTTGTCTGCCGCAGCCGGCAATGCCGCGTGCCAGGCGAGAAGGGGCCGATCCTGCAGCTGTACGAGCAATTCGCCCAGTGACGCCTGTGCAGAGATCAAATCCGGCTGGGAAGCGACAACAGCCTGCAGCGACGATATCGCTTTGTCCGCGTCTTTCACCCAGAAGTCATCGCTGGCCAGCCCGAGCTGGACGAGGCGATCCTCGGGAGCTCTGCGGACGCACTCCTCCAGCCAGGGGCGCTGCTCGACCGGACGATCGAGGTCCGCGAAAAGAATCAATTCCTCGATGCTCGCCGAACCACTTTTGACGAGGAAGAAATAGTGCGGCACTGACTCCCAGCGACGGCCCGTCGCGCTTGCCAGAAAAGCCAGTCGTTCATGGGTTGCCGCATTCTCAGGCGCGTCAGCCAGAAATTGGCGATAAAGGCGTTCGGCCTCGGAGAGGCGGCCGGCATCCCGTAAGATTTCGGCAGCGTAGTAGTCGCCCAGCGGTTGTTCTCCCGACTGGCGCTGACGTTCTCCCAATGCGAGATACAGGCGGACCCCGTCGGCGAGATGTCCGGCCTTGCCCGCGGCTTCCGCCTGAATGGAAGCGGCCTCTGGCCACATCGAGCTCGTTCCGGAAATTCCGCGCGCCAGCCGTTCCGCCTCTGAAAACTCGCCGCGAGCAAGGGCAATCCGAGCGTTTCGAAGCAGTTGATCCGGGCTCGACGGCGTCTCCCGACAGCCGCAAAGAAGGGCCAGTCCGAGTCCGACGAAGACTCCTCTCTGGCGCAGGATGTCACTCCAGCGCACCGCCATCATGCGGACTCCCAACCGGCGACAATACGGTTCGCGGGGGCTACTTGATCTCGAATGTGAAGTTGTTGGCCCCGCCCGGCTCGACTTTGGCAGAGAGCGGGGTCTGATTCATGTCGCTGTACTTCGTCGGCAGCATGGAACCGGTCTTCTTGCCGCTTCCACCACTATGAGACGTTGACGAAGAATAATTGACTGAAGGATCGGTGCCATGCGCTTCCGCCGGCGCTGCATCATCCGAGGAGGCAATGAGCGCCACGAGGACGGCATAATTCCCCTCCGCTGCACCGTCGTTCCCTCCGTAAGTGGTAAGCTGAAACTCGCCCTGATCATTAGTCCGCCCAATCGCTGCCGGCCCGTCTCCCCTGGGGGCGAAGGAGACGGTTGCTCCGATCAATGGCACATTCAGATAGGTGACCTTGCCGGTCACTTTGTAGACCTTGGCGCGCTGCTTGCCGCCGCCGCCGCAACCGGCAGCCAAGATAGATACCAGACAAATCACGATCAGCTTGAAGATGGGCGTATGCATGGATATTACGGATCTGGCTGGAGATGGGGGAAACAAGAGGAGGATGAGGACCGGAATCCGGCCCTCATCCTGCAACAATCTGGCGATCAGTGCGTGTCAATTAGAATTCACCAACGGTCTCAGCACCGTTCGGAGATCCAAGAGATCCCCACACGCCGTAGACGCTCGGGCCAGATGGCGCTCCATTTCCACCGCCGGGCGGATTGGTCAGAGTCGCATTTCCGGCGTTGATGTTCTCGCTGATGAAGCGAACGGTCCCGTCTCCCATTAAGGCATGAACACCACCAGTATGCTGACTTGACGGTTCGTAGATTCCGTCACCCGAGTCGCCGCCGTCGTTCGACATGCAACTGATCTTGTTCGGCCCCAGAATGGTTGTGAAACCGGTGAAAATCGCGTTGCCGTCCGCCCATCGGCAGCCGCGGCGCTGCGAGTTTCCGTTCACCACATTGATGATACCCGCACTGTTGACCGCAGTCAGGCAGATGGCGGGATTCACCCGCAGGGTCGCCTGGGGAAACTCAAAGGACAACGCGCCGGTCTTGACGGTGTTCGCTCCCGGCTTTGACTTAATCAGTTCGCTCATGGCAATCGTGTTGCTCAGGCCGTCGGTGATGTCCCGAACGGCGCGAGTTCCGGAAGAGCCTCCGTTTGATCCCCCGCCGCCGACAAAGAATCCGCGCAAACCACGCCCGCCGTTCCCGTTCCACTGCGGAGTGTGATCCCAGACGGTATCTCCGCGCCCCGTTGCGTAATTGCTGTCGCCTTCCGCGCCCTCATTCGGAGTGTCTCCGTCGGAAGGGCACTGCAGCATCGGAATCCTTGCACGAACACCGACATGGTTTTCGTCCCAAGGGACAAACGTGTTCTGCCAGTAGTTGGTTGTGCCGTTCACCGCAGCGGCCGTCCCACCAGCCTGGATCAGATTGTACAGGGGCGCCTGGTCGAGGTACGGCAGCATGGCGACAAAGGCGCTTTGTCGCCGTCCTCCGCCATACAGACTGCCGGTTGAATTGACGGTATTGATCCCTGCCGTCATCGGGAACATATTGAACGTATCGTGGTAATTGTACATTGCCAGGCCGAGCTGCTTCAGATTGTTCTTGCACTGAGTGCGACGAGCGGCCTCGCGCGCCTGCTGGACGGCGGGCAATAACAGGGCGATTAGAATCGCGATGATGGCGATCACCACCAGCAATTCGATCAACGTGAACGCAATACGTGAACGACCGCGAGACTTGGTCATTGGTGACGCTCCCAGAAAAGAGAAAACGGGGTACAGAGGACGCAGGAATCTGCGGTGAGAGATGGACGAAACTGCGAACTTCTTAAGATACGCAAAAACAAAGCAATTTCTTGATAATATGCAAAAACAACTACAAATCAACCGTAAAACGGCCAATCGGCCGAGATTCTTGTCACTTGTGCCCAAAAATAGATGATTTTGGCCTGGAAATCACCGTAACAGGGATCGGATGTGTACGTTCAGAGCCGATGGTCGCCGCGCGTTCTGGAGGTCACGGCCGCCGCGACTTCCGGGTGCAAGGCCGAGCTGGAGCACTTCCGGACATCAATGTCCCGGATAATTCCCCTGGGACGTCAGACGCGCCGACACGAGCACCTGTGTACTGCCGTTTCGGCTCAACTTCGGCGAGGCAATGCTCCGCGACGTTTCACGAACGGTTCTTTCGGCGAGTGGCGTTGCGCGAACCCGGAGCGGTTCAAGTCCTCGCTGCCGAACGGATCGCCCGGAACGGCTGATACTCGTCGAGCAGGTCAATCCCGCGATTTAGTTCCGCGGCGGGTCGTCGTTCTTCACATCCTCGCCTTGACGCCGTACAGTGCTGGGAGCACTTCCCGTTCAGGAGTCGTTATTCCATGTCTCGCCTGCGAACTGCCGTCTCCGTCCGCGTCGCCGTCTCGATCGCGATGTCATTGCTTGCGGTTGCATCGGCTCCCAGTTGCGGTCAAGCGGCGACAGAGCCCTCTGTGGCGACGGAAAACCCGCGCGTCGCCGAGTTCAAGATGCGCGACGCGAACGCGGACCAGCAGCTTTCGGATGAGGAGTACCTCAAAGGGCGTGGGCCGGACGAGCGGGTGCTGCACCGTGACTTCGTCGTGTTCGACGACAGCGGCGACGGCCAGTTGAGTCTCGCCGAGTTTCTCACGATTCCCGCCGGTCAGCCCGATGAGCAGCGGGGAACGATTCCGGATCCGGTCACGCTGCTGTCGGCAGCGAAACTCTCCGAGCTGAATGCACAGTGGAAGACCTGGGACGCCAGTGGCGATGGCGCACTTTCGCCCGAAGAATTCTCGAACTCTGGGATCGCCTCGCGCATTCGGGGTCTGGAAGCCACTAAGTTCGCCGACTGGGATCTCGACGGCGATCGACAAGTCTCGGCGACAGACGTCGCGCACGTTCTCGACATGGCCTTCGGCGTCCGGACTCCCGAGGGAGGCCGGCTGCGGTCCGGGACTGGCCGCGTGGTCGACTGGGCGATGTTCCGTCGTTTGAATGCGGATGCCCGGGGCATCATTACATCGGAAGAGTACTACCGGGTTCTCGGCCTGCCGGCCGGACAGCGCGAGTCCTGGCTGGAGTCGACCGACAGAAACGGCGACGGCCGATTCGACTACGCGGAATTCGCCCTCGGAAACCATCGCACCGACCCGGTGGGAACTTTCCTGGTTCTCGATGTGGACCTGAACGGCCGCCTGCCGGTCGCGGAGCTCGACGGTCTGCCCGTCGAGTGGCGCCAGATGGCGTTGCAGGCGTTCCGCGGATTCGATGGTGACGGCGACGGAATGCTTTCTCTGCGCGAGTACCAGTTGCTCCCGCACTGCAACCTGCTCGCCTGGTGGACTTCGGCCGACGATGCGAACCACGACGGTGTGCTGAGCGTCGAGGAGTTCCGGTTCATGCCGGGCGTGCCGCTGGCCGCTCTGGCGGCCGAATACTTTCGGCGGCTCGACGTCAACCGGGACCAGACGCTGTCGCTCGACGAGTGGGCGTTTCACACAATCCATCCCGCGGCGAAATTTCGCAGGCTGGACAAAGACTCGGACGGACGACTGACGGAGGCCGAGTTCGCCGAGGAAGGGCGTCTGCCGGCCAGGCGACTGGTTCGCGATTTTCACGTTCTGGATGCGGACGGCGACGGTTTGATGAGCCCGTCCGAATTCCAGTCCGGACCGGCGTTGATCTCTGAGCCGCAGCGGAGTGCGATCCCGGATCCGGTTGTTCTGCTGGCGGAGGCGCGCTGGAAAGAGCTGGCGGAACTGTGGGGCGAATGGGACCGCGACGGTGATTTGTCATTGAGCCCGCAGGAATTCCAGTCTGCGACGCCTGGAGAGCGCGTGAAGGGACTCGAACGGACGACGTTCGACGACTGGGATCGGAATCACAACGGCGCCGTGACGCGCGACGAAGCCAGACTCCTGCTGGAAATCGGATTTGGCGTCCGGACCCTGCAGGGAGAATTGCTGCGACAGCCGACGGGACAAATCGTCGACTGGCGAATGTTTCGGCAATTGAAGACCGACGGCGACGGATTCGTCAGCCGAGACGACTACTATCAGGCGCTGGGGCCGCTGGATGCGCCGGCGAAGTTGCGGTGGTGGAAGACCGTCGATCGGAACAATGACGGGAAATTCAACTACGCGGAATTCCGCCAGAGCGGCCATCGCACCGATCCGCTGTTGAACTTCTTCGATCTCGATACGGATCTCGACGGACGGTTGTCGCCGGAGGAGCTGACAGGGCTTCCCGCCGACCGCCAGCCGGTCGATCAATATCTGTTCCCCGGATTCGACGACGATCGCGACGGAACGTTGTCCTTGCGAGAGTTTCAACTGACGCCTGTGGTGAACCTGCTGGCGACGTGGCATAACTCCGTCGATTCGGACCGGGATGGACTGATGAGTCCCGACGAATTTCGCGTCGGCCCAGGGCCGGAGCTGGCCGCGTTGACGGGCGAGTACTTCCGTCGGCTCGACGTGGACAAGGACGGAATGCTGTCGCTGGACGAGTTTCCGTTCCAGACGACGCACGTTTCGGCGATTGCGTCCGAGATCCGCGTGCTGTCTCCGGACGGCAGCACGCTGGTGATCGCGATTCCGGACTATCCGATTATCTGCTCGCCGGAAATCTCACCCGACGGCAAGTGGGTCGCGGTCGACGGGTGGAAACAAGGAGAAGGCAACACGGCGGCCCACTTGTTCGTGGTGAGTCTGGAGACCGATGAGGTGCTCGATCTGGGGATCGGCTGCATTCCGCACTGGTCGGCCGACGGTCGCCGGATCGCCTATTCCCGTTACGGGCAGGGAGTTTTCATTCGCGACTTTGTCGGGAACGGGAACGAGGTCCGGATCGATCCGCGGGGCTGGGCGATTCATTTTTCGACCGATGGCACGAAAACGGCCTTCGTTCAGGACGGGGGGAACCTGGTCATCCACGATCTGGCGACGGGGGACAACAAGTTCATTTTTCCGCCAGGCAACTCGCCCTATCGGTACATCGAGCACAACTTCTGCTGGTCGCCGGACTCCCGGCGGATCTGCTTCAAGGGACACCGCGCGAATCGAACCATCGATATTGGAATTGTTACGGTCGATGGAGACGATCCGAAGCTGAGCGTGCGCTACGACGGCGCGAACATTCAGTCGGACTTCGCCTGGTTTCCCGATGGAAAACGGATCATGTTTCCAATGCCCGGCCCGAAGGTGCAGCTCTACGAATTCGACCCGGATGGCGAAGGAGACCCGGTGCGCTATCCGCGGCAGCCGCGGAACCGGAACAACGGCGGCGAATGCTGGTCGCGCGACGGCAAGACCCTGGTGTATATGAGCCGGAGGTAAGTTGCGCCGTCGGTCGCAGTTTCAGAGTGGCTCGTTCACTTTGAATCGGTCGGCGATTCGGTCAGGACGGCCTGCAAGGCGGTTCGAAGCTGATCGCCGAATCGAGCGCCGCCGCCAACGAACAGCCGGGCGACTCTGCCTTCGCGATCGATGATCACGGTTTGCGGAATCAGCGTAACGCCGTACCGTTCGGCGACGCGGCTGTTCCGATCGAGCGCGACGGTCGTTTCCAGCTTCAGACGCTCCAGCGCCCCCTTGACCGTCTCGGCCGTCTCTTCCAGATTGACGGCGACCAGCAGGACATTGCGGTCGGCGAATTCGCGGACGACGCTGTCGACTTGCGGCATCGTCTGCAGGCAGGGACCGCACCACGACGCCCAGAAATCGAGTACGACGACTCGGTTCCTGCAGTCGGAAAGTCGAAACTTCTGGCCGTCCAGTTGATCCAGTTCGATGATGGGCGCCGGCTGGCCTACCAGGGCCGACGCCAGGCCGTCGCCGCCCTCGCCGGATCCGTCACCGGAATCCCCGGCGTCGAGCGGGTCCGTCGCATGCCGCAATCGCCATTGGTGAAAGGCCAGCGTTGCCGCGGCCTGTTCGATCGTATCGCCGACCAGAATCTGATCGATCTTTCGCAGATCCACCCGGCAGGCGCCGAGGATGTCGCTGTGTCCCGACAACGTCGTGCCGTCGAGTCGCCCGGCGAAAAACGTCAGCCGATTGCCCCCTTCCTGGACTGCCTGGAGGCGTGTTTCCCGGGGAGACTCCTGGGCGGTCGCCGGCTTGCCTGCGGGGGCAAGCTCGTCGGGATGCAACCAGATGATCCGGGCGACGGCGCCTCGCGGAATCGCCTTCTGCTCCAGACGCAGCTCAACCTGCAGTTCCTTGGCGTCCATGGAGAGCAGGCGACCTCGCAGATAGTCGCCGGTCACGGAGCGAATGAGCTGCGTCGGGGGATTGTCACGCTGCATTCTGGGTAGAATGAGCAAACGCTCTGTCTTTGTCTTGGGGATCGTCACGGCCGGCGCGTTCGCATCCAGTTCAATCACTTTGATCTGGTCGTGCCTGATGAACGTCGACTCGGTCACCGCGGAACGAATTGTGACCCCGTGCTCGTCGGCTCCGATCACCGTGCAGGGAATGCGATCGCCCGATCGCAGATGCAAGATCGAGGCGACGCCTTTGGACGGGCTGGGCGCCGCCGGCTTCGAACGGCCGCTGCTGTCCAGAATGTTTCTGGTCGAACGCAGACGAACTATCGGCGCCGCCGGCTGACCGACTGAAACCTCGGTTTCGCGGTAGAGTATTCTCGCCGACGCACTGGGCAGCAATGCGCAGGCGGATTCGCAACCGTGCGGTTGCCAGAACAGGCCCCCTCCTGCGACGTCCCGGCCGTCGACCAGGCAGCCCTGCAGAACCGCTCCGTCCAGTTCCAGCCGCCCCTCCCGTCCGGAAAGAATCTCCTTATCGCCGGCCGGGGCGCGCGCGATCAGTGTGCGGAGATCGGCGAGGGGCAGGGGGACCGGCTCTCGAATCCCCGGGCACTTCATCCAGAGCGTCTCCCGTTCGACGCGGGCCAGTTCGCCGCTGATCTGCATGCCGGTCAGCAGCGTCGCCTGCAGCGTACGGACTGCGGGGGGGACTTTCGCCAGCAGCGTCACATCGAGAATCTGCTCTTCGGAAAACGTCCGTTCGGAGTCGCCGTCGTCAATCCGGAATTCGCGCCGGGTGGCATCGAAGGTTGAGACCTGGCCGTCGACGATGGAACCGTCCGACAGATGGATGCGGGGTTTCGCGTCGTCGTCCGCCTGGGGTGGCTCGCCCGACCAGCGGCTGATTTTCAGTCGTTCGAGCCGAATGTCGCCGGTCTTGTTGGTCAACTGCAGGCCGCGCAGAGACATGGGCTTCCCGCTGGATGCCGACAGCTCCGCCAGCGGTTTGCCATTCTCTCCGTAAACCAGCAGATGCCCGGTGGCCTGGTCCAGGTAGAGTTGCAGCGAGATGCCGTCGGGAGTTCGCGGAATGGCCTTCAGCGACTCGACGTCGGCCTCGCGTTCCGTTTCGCTGACGACAACAAGGTCGTCGTCGCCCCAGACCTCCAGGCGAACGGGTTTTTTGACGGTTCCCCGATCGGATTCCAGTGCGAACACAAAATCGGGACGCCTGTTCCACGCCAGCTCGATGGCGATGCAGACCTGCTCCGGCAAGACGAAGTCGCGACGAATGCTGGCTTCGCCCCGATCGGACGCCAGCGCCCCGGTCCTTTCACTCCAGCTGTCGGCGTTGCCGGACGTCTGCCACCCGGTCAGCCCGCCGGGGCCGAAGTAAACCGGATCATCGCCGGGTTTTCGGCGAGAAATGCTTCGCAACGCCGATCGTTCGATATGCAGCGTGCCCGCAGCCGCCGCGTCGATGACAACCTCGGTCCCGTCGATCGACGTCAGCGAACCGTACAACGCACTTCCGTCCGCCAGTTCAAAGCAGTAGTCGCCCACCGGCTGCGGGAGTTGTTCGGGGACCGGAAAGGCGACGGAGGCGATCCCGTCCAGCCGGAAGGGAAACGGGGTTGCGAACGCGGGGGACTGCCACGCCAGAACGTTCGGGTCGGAGGAATCGACCAGCCGGCCGACGGCAAAATCTCCGTTTGACAGCCGGATTGTTGCGGCTGGCGGCGTCTCATCGCCGGCGGACGGCATCGCCGGGCAGCAAGTCGACACAAGCACGATTGCCACGATCTGCAGACGGAGTCTCTTCGCCACGATTGCGGGTCCTCGATCCTGTTCAGCGTCTCACCATCGCCAATTTAATCGGCGGCGGATTTCCCGACTACGGAGAAACTGTACAAAACGGGAGTTCCTGCGAGCGAGTGACAGAGTCTGCACGTGCGCAGTGAGTCCGGAACGACTTCAAATGCAGCCGCTGTTGGCTCGGTCGCTTCGGCCGGTGTGCGGAATGCGATCCAGTCCTCAAGCCGGTCGAGGGGCGACTTGCAGATGGGGGCGAAGTTCCGCGGCGACGTCCGCAGTGAGCGCGCGCACGACCTTCGACCACGGCACCCGGATCAGTCGCACGTTCCCCGGATAGAGGACCGGCGTTTTGAGCAGTCGCGGTCGTTTCAGCGTCCAGCAGTACGGACCGGAGGCGAACGGATCCAGCCGTTCTTCGGGGGTCAGATCCGACACCGGCCGCACATCGACCAGGTCGACGACGCAGACCAGACCGGTCGGCAATTTCTGGTTGAGTTCGATCCCCAGGCGGGCCGCCAGCTTCAGACCTTCGGGATCGGTCGTTCGCCCCGCGACAATGACCAGCGGGCCGCGATGAGCGGTCGACCAGGTCCGATTCTCAATCGTCTTGTGCCCCTGCGCGATCAACCAGGCCCACGGTTGCTTGATGGTCAGACCTCGCAGCACCCGTTCTGTCCGTTGGGACATTCTCGTCGTCCTGATTGCGATTCCAAGGGAACAAGCTTCTGTCGCTCAGCGTTCGCTGTCCGATTTCGCAGAAATCGAGAATCGGGTGCCGCGAGCATCGGCAACTATTCTTCGTCGATCAGTTCGATCGTGCGTCCGTCCGGCAGACGCAGGCTCGCTGCGAGAACGATTTCTTTTCCGTCGTCGCCGGTGATGTGATGGACCGTCAGCTCGCCGCTTCCCTTCGTCCCGCGGACGTTGTAGACGAAGATATCGTCCTCGTCGTTGGCCAGCGAGCGGGTGAAGTTCATGGTCAATTCCTGGAGTTCGCCGATGTGCTCGCGCAGCCGGGCGTTGTCGCGCAGCTCCGTTTCGACCTCGGCCGACATGAGATTCAGCCCGAAGTACACGAAGCCCCCGCAGCACGCGAGAGTCCCGCCGCCGATCACGACCGCGACGACGACCAGGATCATCGCCCACATCCCGGCGGACGACTTCTTCCGACGGCTCGGTTTCGCAGAACGGGCGTCGTATTCTTCGAGATCATCGTCGCTGTAGGGCATGATTTCCGCGCGTCCGCAGTTTGGACAATCGATCACGGGCTGCGGAAGACCATACAGCAGACGCCTGAGAGGCGAAACCCATGTGTTGCGGTTGCCGAGCCGGGAGCGCGATCGATCCCAGGCGACCTGTTGTCAGTCGGCGGCGACGCGCGTCAGCAGAGCTTTCACTTTCGACTCGATCAGATCCCGGATCTGCCGGAACTCGTCGGCCGGCAGTTCCTTCGGGTCGGGAATCTGCCAGTCCTCGCGGATGTCGGCCGCGACCATCGGGCACGAATCGCCGCAGCCCATCGTGATCGCCGCGGCGTACCGTCCGGGAGGGATGTCGTCGAGGGATTTCGAGGCGTGCGTCGTCAGGTCGTAACCGACTTCTTGCATGAACTCGATCGCCCGCGGATTGACCCGCCCGGACGGTCGCGACCCCGAGCTGTGGGCTTCGACAATGGCCGCCCCATGCAGGCGGGCAAACGCCTCGGCCATCTGGCTGCGGTTGGAGTTCTCGACACACACAAACAGCACGCGGGGGAGGCTCATGGCGGGACGTCTCAAGCGACTACGGTCGTGTTTCCTGAAGCATAATTTCCGTCGATGAAGGATGCATGAAGGCCTGCCCGACTAACGAACAGAGCCCCCGGAATCCGGGGGCTCTGCGAGATCTCTGGCGAACCGGTCGAATTACTCGACGATGATGTCGTGGACGGTCTTGCCGCTCGGAATCATCGGCAGCACGTGCTCCTGGTAGGGGCAGACGACGTCGAGCAGATAGGGGCCGTCGTAGGCCAGCATTTCCGCCAGCGCCGCCGGGAAGTCCTGCTTCCGGCGGACCTGCGCGGCGCCGACGCCAAAGCCGCGGGCCACCTGCACGAAGTTCGGATAGGTCTCTTCGTAGTGGGCCCCCTCGCCGGCGCCGACGGCTTCCGGGTGGTCGACCGGCCCCAGGTAGGTGTGGGCCCGGTTGCCTTCGTGGAACCGGTCTTCCCACTGCATCACCATGCCCAGGTGCTGATTGTTGAGGAGCAGAATCTTGACCGGCAGTTTCTCGCAGTGCAGCGTAGCCAGTTCCTGCACGTTCATCAGCATGCAGCCGTCGCCGTCGATGTCGATGACGAGCGAATCCGGGTGCTGCGCCTGCACGCCCATCGCCGCCGGCAGGCCGAAACCCATCGTCCCCAGGCCCGAACTGCTCAGCCAGTGCCGCGGCTCGTCGAACTTGAAGAACTGAGCCGCCCACATCTGGTGCTGTCCGACCCCGACGCAGACGTACGGGTTCTTCGCCCGGGTCTGCCGGCAGAGCTCATCAATGGCGTACTGCGGCAGAATGAAGTCCCCGGAATCCTTGTAGGCCAGCGGATACTGCTTCTTCCACGCGTTGAGCTTCTCCCACCACGCCGACGTGTCCGGCACATCGTCGTCGGCGATCATCGCATTCAGGCCCTGGAGCACCTGCTTCACATTCGCGACCACAGGAATATGCGCGATTTTATTCTTGTGAATCTCCGAGGCGTCGATGTCGACGTGGATGATCTTGCCGTGCTTGGCAAATTCTTCCAGCTTGCCGGTCACCCGGTCGTCGAACCGGACGCCCAAGGCGATCAACAGGTCGGCCTCGTTGACCGCGAAGTTCGAATAGACCGTGCCGTGCATTCCCAGCATGTGCAGAGACTGCTCGTCGTCGCCGGGAAAGGCGCCGATCCCCATGACGGTCGTCGCCACGGGAATGTGCGTCTTGCGGGCGAGCTTGGTGAATTCTTCCGACGCGTCGGCCTGGATCACTCCGCCGCCGACATAGAACACCGGCTTCTTCGATTCCCGAATGGCGGCGAGAATCTGCCGGATCTGGTTCGGATGCGCCTTGCGGACTTCCGGGTGGTAGCCGGGGAGATTCATCGGCGGATCGTAGTCCACGTCCCCGCTCACCGTGGCGAGCTGGACGTTCTTCGGCATATCAATCAGCACCGGCCCCGGTCGGCCGGTATTGGCGATATGAAATGCCTCCTTCACGACGCGCGGAATGTCGCGCACGTCGGTGACGAGGTAATGGTGTTTGGTAATGGCGCGACAGATTTCGACGATCGGCGTTTCCTGGAACGCATCGGTCCCGATCACCGTCGTCGGCACCTGCCCGGTGATGGCGACCATCGGGATGCTGTCCATCTTGGCGTCGGCGATCGCCGTCACCAGATTGGTCGCCCCCGGACCGCTCGTCCCCATGCACACACCCACCTTGCCGGTGGTGCGGGCGACCCCCTGGGCGGCAAACGCCCCCCCTTGCTCGTGCCGCGGCAGAATCGTGCGGACTTCGTCGCGGTGGAACGTCAGCGCCTGATGCAGCGGCATGCTGCAGCCGCCCGGATACGCGAAAATAACGTCCATCCCCTGCTTGATCAACGCCTGGACCATGATCTCGGCGCCGTTCACAACGTTTTTGGCAGCAGTCACTTCCGGTCGTTCACAAATCGCCACAGTCATCATCCTTCGCTCATCGGGCGGCTTTCCGGAGCCCCCATCTGTCTACACCGTCGCCCCGGCCCGCGTCATGCGCGAACTGTGCGAGGATCGCCTAGTGTAGACATCCGACACACGGGTTTCGAGTCTTGTTCGCCGCGCCTCCCGGAAATCAGCCGTTTCCCGACCAAAGAAATCGATTTCACCGGTAGTCGCTCCCTCGGGCGGGGCACGCACGGAAAACCTCGCCCTGCCAAGGACTTCCGAAACGCCTCCTGCGAAAAAGTCTGCGGAAAACTATCGATTCACCTTCGCGCAATGTACAGTGGCCGTCAAAGGACGACGGTCGGATGATTCCCCAATCGCTCCGCGCCGGAAATTCGAGACTTGGTGAGGCCCCGTATGAATCTACCCACATCTTTGATCTCCAGCGTCGCCCTGATCTGCCTGGCGGGACTGGCCCACGCTCAGGATCCTTCCCTCGCCGATTTCTACGGCTTCCGCGAACTCGAAGTCTCTAAGCTCACCGAGCGCTCGAACGGCCTGGTTGCCGGCGACTTCAACCACGACGGACTCACCGACCTGGCGGCCATCGACAACAGCCACAGCCGGATCGATCTGCTGCTGCAGCGCAAATCGCCGGCCGACGCCCCTCCCGCAGGCGTCGGCACCGGAACACCAGAGGTGAACGCCGTCGCCAATTCCGGGCGATTCGACCAGCAGAAGCTCGGCGTGGATCAGGAACTGGCGGCCCTGACCGTGGCAGACTTCAACGGCGACGGACGCGATGACATCGCTTATTTTGGCAATCCGGACCGTCTGATTGTCCGGTTTCAGCCTGAGAAGGGGGAATGGATCGACAAATTTGAGCTACGAATCCCCGATGTCGCCCCGGCCGCCTGGATGCTGACCGCCGGCGATTTGAACCACGATGGGAAGGCCGACCTGGCCGTCCTGGGGAAATCGGAAACCTGGGTGCTCCTCCAGGAGCAAGGCGGAAAGTTCGGCACGCCGGTCAAACTGCTGAACACTTCGGATAAGCTCGGCCTGGTTCAGATCGCCGACCTCAACGGCGACGGTCGGAACGACCTCTGTTATCTCGCCGGCGACGGTCTGAATCGCACGCTCTGCACGCGTTTGCAGGACGGCGAAGGTCGACTCGGACCGGAGTACGTTTTTGATCTCGAACGCCCGCGGGCCGTGAGCCTCAAAGACGTCGACGGACTCCCCGGCGCCGAAATCCTGACCGTCGATTCGCGGACCGGACGGATCAAATTGCTCAAACTGGAAACCGTGGCGACTCCGGCCGGGCAGTTGCCCGAACGACTGATTCACTACGGTTTCGGCAAGGCCGGGACGGGACGGGACCGCGAAGTAGCGCTGACCGACCTGAATGGGGACCGCCTGACCGACGTCGCCGTCTCCGACCCGGAAGGCTCGCGAATGCTGGTCTTCCTGCAGCGCAAGGGGGGCGGGCTGGACCTCGGGACGCCATTCCCGGGACTCTCCGGCACCGATCTGCTGCGGGCTGGCGATCTGGACGGCAAAGGCCCCGGCGAACTGGTCGTGCACAGCAGCGCCGAAAAGACGCTCGGCATCAGCCGATTCGTCGACGGTCGGCTGCAGTTCCCGCGGGCAATCCCCGCGGAAGGCGATGTCGTCGGATTGGAGCTCGCCGATGTGAACGCAGACGGCCGAGCCGAAATGATCCTCCTGCTGCGCGTCAAAAAGGGAAGAGATTCCACCTACGCCCTGCAGATCTTTCAGGCCGGAACCGGCGAAAACCGCTGGGAGCCGCTGCCGGTCAAAGACCAGCCGACGCAGTCCATCGAGCTGAACGGCACGCCGGAACGGCTTCTGGCAACGAATCTCACCGGCGACGCCCGGCCGGAGCTCGTGATTCTGCAGGGAACCTCCAAGCGTCCGCAAGTCTTCGCATTCGATGATCAACTTGTCCTGAAGTCGGCCGAAAACACGAGCGGCCCCGGCCTGCCGAGCCTCTCCGCAGGAGCGGTCACCATCGCCGAGCTCGGCGGGAAATCCGGGCTCCTCGTCGCCCAGGAGAATTTCGCCAGGTTCCTGGTCCTGGGAGACGACCAGCGCTGGCAGGTGATCGAACAGTTCAACGTCTCGGAATCGAATGCCCGCGTTGCAGCGGCCGCCGCCGTCGATCTCGACGGCCAGCCCGGTCCGGAGATCATCCTCGTCGACCCCGGCGTCAAAAAACTGCGGATCCTGTCGAAGCAGGAAGCGGGATACCTCCCCTGGAAAGAGATCGATCTCGGCGACTTCCCCTTCAAGTCATTGCGAATCGCCGATCTCAACGGCGACGCCCGATCCGATGTCCTCGTCTTCGGAGCGGACCGCTTTGCCGTCCTGTACTCCAGTGGTGAAGCGCCGACCGTCAAGGAAATCGCGTCCTTTGAAAGTCAGCTGGAGAAGGTCTATCCGACGGACGTCGTCGCCGGAGACCTCAACGGCGACGGACATGTCGATCTGGTCATGACCGACACGCGCGCCCACTTCATCGAGCTGCTCCAGTTCCGACCGGAGGCCGGGCTCAAGCACGCGCTTTACTTCCGCCTGTTCGAAGAGAAGAGTTTTGCCAACGACCGGGTCTCTGACACCGAACCGCGCGAGGCGCTGATTGTCGATGTCACCGGAGACGGTCGGGCCGATCTGGTGCTGCTGACGCACGACCGTTTGCTGGTCTATCCGCAGGATGACGGCAAGTAGGTTTTGCGTCACCGTTGTCTGGAATTCTTGCTGCGCGTGAGAAATCGCCCGTCCGTCTCGCCAGCCGGGAAGAGAGTTTCATTCGCCGGGATCGACTGTTAGGATGCGCCGGGTTGGATTGCGCAGTTCCGACAGGATACTCACGGAGTGGGGATTATGCTCAGCGGGTGGCAGGGATGGGCCGCGGCCTGGTTGGTCGCGGTCGGTGTTTCCGTGGTGCAGGGAGCCGATACGGTCAAACCGATGAAGATTACCGAGATCGAAGGCATCAGTGAATACCGTCTCGACAACGGACTCAAGGTCCTCCTGTTCCCGGACTCGTCGAAGCCGACAGTCACGGTCAACCTGACGGTCTTCGTCGGCTCCCGCCACGAAGGCTATGGCGAGGCCGGCATGGCGCACCTGCTGGAGCACATGCTCTTCAAGGGGACGCCGGACCATCCCACCATTCCCAAGGCCCTGCAGGGGCGCGGGGCCGAGTTTAACGGCACGACCTGGGTCGACCGGACCAACTACTACGAAACGCTCCCGGCGAACGACGAGAACCTGGAGTTTGCGCTCCGGCTCGAAGCCGACCGGATGATGAACAGCAAAGTTCTCGCCGAGGATCTGGCGTCGGAAATGACCGTCGTCCGCAACGAGTTCGAGCGCGGGGAAAACAATCCCGCCTACGTCCTCGTGCAGCGGATGATGGGCGCCGCCTATGAATGGCACAACTACGGCAAATCGACGATCGGCAACCGGGCCGACATCGAGCGCGTCCCGGTCGAAAGCCTGCGTCGCTTCTACAAGAAGTACTACCAGCCCGACAATGCAATGATCGTCGTCGCCGGCCGGTTCGACGAGCAGAAGGCGCTCGAATTCATCGGCAAGTACTTCGGAGAAATTCCGAAGCCGGACCGCGTGCTCGAACCGACGTACACCGAAGAGCCCGCCCAGGACGGCGAGCGGACCGTGACCCTGCGCCGCGTCGGCGACGTCGCCGTGGTCGGAGTCGTCTACCACATTCCCGCCGGCGCCCATCCGGACTACGCCGCCATTGACGTCCTCGAAGGAGTGCTCACGCTCCAGCCGGCCGGCCGGCTCTACAAGGCGCTCGTCGAGCAGAAGAAAGCCTCCAGCGTCAGCGGCGCCGCCTACGCCTGGCACGATCCCGGCACGCTGCGGCTGATGGCCGAAGTCGCCACCGGAAACACCCCCGAAACCGTGCTCGACACGCTGCTCGACACCATCGACTCCGTCGTCGAACGGGGCGTCAAGGAAGAGGAAGTCGAACGGGTCAAGCAGCGACTCCTCAAGCAGCGGGAAATGGCCGCCGCCGACAGCGCCGAAATGGCGATCGAACTGAGCGAGTGGCAGGCCCAGGGAGACTGGCGGCTCTACTTCCTCTACCGCGATCGGATCGAACAGGTCACCGTTAAAGACGTCGACCGCGTCGCCCGCGCCTACCTCCAGCCCAGCAACCGGACGATCGGCCTCTACATCCCCACGGCCCAGCCGCAGCGGACGACCGTGCCGGCGACGCCCGACATCGTCGAACTGGTCAAGGACTACAAAGGTCGCGAGTCCGCCACGGAAGGCGAGCAGTTCGACGTCTCGCCGGCCAACATCGACGAACGCACCCGCCGGAGCGATATCGGCGGAGTCAGCGTCGCCCTCCTCCCCAAGAAAACCCGCGGCAATACCGTCATACTGCGACTGACGCTGCGCTACGGGACCAGCCAGTCTCTGGCCGGCATGAGCACCGCCTGCGAGTTTCTCCCGGCCCTGATGGTCCGCGGCACGAAGCAGCTCTCGCGGCAGCAGCTCCAGGATCAGCTCGATCAGAACCTGGCGACGCTGGGCGCCGGCGGGAATGCCGGCGAAGCCACCTTCTCCATCCAGACCAAGCGGGACAAGCTTCCGGCCGTGCTCGATCTGCTCCGGCAGGTCCTCCGCGAACCGGCGCTCCCGCCGGCGGAGCTGGAAATCCTGAAGCAGGCGCATCGGTCCGATCTGGAACAGGGGCTCACCGATCCGCAGTCTCTGGCGGTCCGGGCAATCAATCGCAAGCTGAATCCGTATCCCCCGAGCGACGTCCGCTACTCCATGACTCTCGAAGAGGAGCTGAAAGCCGCCATCGAACTCGATCTGGCCGCGGTGAAGAAGCTCTATTCCAACTTCCTGGGGGCCCAGTCGGGGCAACTCGTGGTCGTTGGGGACTTCGACCCGGAAATCACGATGGAAGCCGTGACCGGCATGCTCAAAGGCTGGCAGGCCGCTCAGCCCTATGAGCGGATCAGCCGCAGCGGAAACCTCGATCTGAAGGCCGAAACCATCCGGATTCTCACGCCGGATAAGGCCAACGCGTTCTACTTCGGCGGAACGGCCCTGCCGATGCGGGACGACGATCCGGACTACGCCGCCATGGTCATCGGCAACTATGTCTTCGGAGCGGGCGCCCTCTCGTCCCGGCTCGGGGATCGGATCCGCCAGAAGGAGGGCCTGTCCTACGGCGTCGGCTCGGCCTTCCGTGCCTCGTCACTCGACGAACGGGCCACAATCTCGCTCTACGCCATCTGCAACCCGGACAACGTCCCCAAGGTTCAGGCCGCAATCACCGAAGAGCTCAATCGCCTGCTCAAGGATGGCATTACCGCGGTTGAGCTGGAGAACGCCGCCAAGGGTTATCTGCAGCGGCAGGAAGTCGCCCGGACGGAGGATCCGGCGCTGGCTCGGATGCTCGAAGAAAGTCTCTACGCCGGTCGGACGATGGAATACTACGCCCGGCTGGAATCGCAGATCTCGAAACTGACGCCCGAGTCCGTTGTTGAGGCGCTGCGGAAACATGTCCATCCAGACCGAATTCTGGTGGCGATCGCCGGCGACTTTGAACCAAAGAAGCCGGCTCCCAAGGACGACGACAAGCCAGCGGGCGCGGCGAAATAGCACCACCGGCAGCGGTCGAAGTATGCACAGGGACGCCGGCGGATTCCGCCGGCGTCCTTGGCATTCTACGAAATCGTATTCATACGACCAGTTCTGGCGTGAAAGATTTTTTCGGAAAATCTTCGCCAGACCGGAAAATCCCTGTGCGCGGCGACCATTCTTGATAGCATTTCCGCCCTCACGCAGGGCTGGATGTCCTGCCGATCGATCGCAGCGAGAGAAGGGAAGCTGTCAATGCGAGATCCAGCACGACCGTCGATGTTTCAGGCGTTTCACGCCTGCCGTGACGAGTTGCCTCCGCCGGGGCCGTTGAGGCTTGTTGAGTCCTGCTGGCGGAAAGAGTGAGCTACCATGGCGGAACCGCTTCGGGCGGTCGCCATTCAGAACCATCGCACCGTTACGTCCGCGGTGCGTAGGTCCGTTTCTGCAATCGGTGACGTTCGTCGTTTTTTGGGTTGATTCAAAGTATCAGGGGGGCGGTTTCCGCACCGCCGGCAGGCTCATGGATGAGCTGCTCAGGACAGGAGGATCCGAGGATTATGTATCGCTATCAGGACGAGCTCGAACCGTTGATCAACGCCGCGAAAGAACGCGGCCACTCGACCTACACCGACGTCTGCGCCTATCTGCCGGACGAAGGAGGCGACCCTGCGATGGTCGAGGATCTGATCCTCGCCATGCAGGACTACGGCTTCGACATCATCGACGACGCCCGGCACGATGACGAGCCGGCCGAACCGATGACCGCCATGATGCTGGAGCCGCTGGCTTCGGCCTCATCCCGCGATCCGATCCGCATGTATCTGAGCCAGATGGGGAACATCCCCCTCCTCTCCCGCGAGAAGGAAATCTATCTCGCCAAGCAGATCGAAGTCACCCGCAAGTGGTTCCGGCGGATCATGCTGGAGTCCGATTTTGCGCTGAATATCGCCGTCGAGACGATTCACAAAGTCCGCAACGGCGAACTGCCGTTCGAGCGGACGCTGCGGACCAGCGAAACCGAGAACGTCCGCAAGGAACAGATCCTCGGCCGGATGCCGCTCAACCTGCCGACGATTGAACGCTTGCTGGCCGATAATCGCAAGGACTTCGAAGAAACGCGGAATCCTGCCCGATCGGCCGAAGACGTCACCGCCATCAAGGCCCGCATGAAGGTCCGACGGCGCAAGCTGGCCATGCTCGTCGAAGAGCTCAGCGTGCGGACGCAGCGCCTGCAGCCGGTGCTGAAGCGGATGGATCAGATCGCCCGCCGGATCACCGACCTGCGCCAGTTCCTCGCCCATCCGGACCACCGCAGCGCCCTGGCCGCCTACCGCGACCGGGACGCCCTGGAGCGGGAACTGGAAGAACTCTCCGATATGGTCTGCGAGACCCCGGAAGAGTTCTGCCAGCGCGTCGCCCAGATGCGGTCCAAGTTCGACGCCTGGACCCGCGCCAAGCAGCAGCTCTCCGGCGGCAACCTCCGCCTCGTCGTCTCCATCGCCAAGAAGTACCGCAACCGCGGTCTCAGCTTCCTGGATCTGATCCAGGAAGGGAACGCAGGCCTGATGCGCGGCGTCGAAAAGTACGAATTCCGCCGCGGCTACAAGTTCTCGACTTACGCCACCTGGTGGATCCGTCAGGCGATCACCCGCGCCGTCGCCGATCACGCCCGCACGATCCGCATCCCGGTCCACATGTTCCAGAGCATCTCGCAACTCAAGGCCAAGAGCGAAGCCATCCGCCAGGCGACCGGCCGCGAGCCGAGCATGGAGGAACTTGCCGAAGCCGTCGGGATGTCGATTGAAGACACCGAACGGATCATGAAAACCTGGCGACATCCGGTCAGCCTGGACACGCCCGTCGGCGAGAGCGAGGACAGCAGCTTCGGCGACTTCCTGGAAGACACGCGGGACAAGAGCCCGGCCGAGTCGGCCATGCACGAAATGCTGCGGGGCAAGATTGAGCATGTCCTCCGCAGCCTGACCTATCGCGAACGGGAAATCATCCGCCTGCGTTACGGTCTGGGCGACGGTTACAGCTACACGCTGGAAGAGACCGGCCGGATCTTCAACGTGACGCGCGAACGGATCCGGCAGATTGAGTCCAAGGCGCTCAAGAAGCTCCAGCACCACACACGGGCGGATCACCTCCGGGGCTTCGTGCAGACGAACGCCGACGAAGATCTGCCGCTTCCGCTCGGAGCGGAAGAAGAAAGTGATTCACTGGAGCTCGCCGCCGCGGGTTGAACGTTGCCCGGGAGGTTGTCGATTTCCCGAGCCCGCGTCTGACGAGGATGCGGGCTCGGTGTTTCTGTGGAGCAAGGCGACGACGGGAGATCGACGGTCAAGCCCGTGTTGACCGGGTGCGACCGCCGGAGCGATACTTTGAGGCAGGCTCAACCGGTCGATCCGGACGACGGCCATCGAATTCCCCTGGCGGGATCGCAGGATGATCAATCAGCGACAGACATGGTGCATCGCGATCGCGCTGGCCTTTCTGGCTGCGCCGGTCCTTGGCGCACCGTCGAAAGCCCAGAAGAACGACGAGCAACGCGAGAATGCCGCGGTCAAGGAAGCCCGCAAGGAGTTCCATGCCGCTCAAGATCGGCAGCGCGCCGCCGCGAAGGCCGTCCGCGACGCCGAGCAGGCCTTGAATCAGGCCGAACAGCAGCAACGCCGCGCCGCCGCGGAACTGCAGAAAACCGGCGAGCGGCTGGAGAACGAAAACGCCGACCGCCTGGGTCTGATCAATTCTCGAAACGCTCTCAAAGCGGCTCAGTCGCAGCTCGACGCCGCGTCCCGACCGGTCCTTCAGGAAGCGCGGCGAACGGCCGCAATCCTCGACGCTCAGGCGGCATTGGATCGTGAGCGGACGCGGCTGGAATCCCTGCGTCCGTCCGGCGCCGCGGCAGATCGAGCGGAACTGGCGCGTCTGACCGCCGCCGTCAGTCGCCTCGAACGCGAGTCGCTGGCTCGCGACAGTCGAACGCAGATCCACCAGAGATCCGTCGACGAGGCCGAGGAGGCCGTGCGGAAACAGCTCGCCAATGTCCAGCGGGAAACGGCCCGCTCACCGGCCTGGCAGGCTGCGGAACGGGCTTTCGAGGCCGCCAGACGCGACGTCGGCCAGGCCCGCCAGAGCGTTGAAAAGCACCAGCGGGATTTTCAGGAGGCCGCTCGGACAGTCGACCGGGCGGAACAGTCCCTCGCGAAAAAGACGGCGGCCGACGCGCGCGATCCGAACAATCGGAAAGGCAAACGGTAACGCCGACAGGTCCGGACGGAGATCCGGCGAGAGCACCCAACCGCATCGTGGAGGTCCAGGGATGGACATGCTCGTGATTCGCGGGGGAATACCCCTGCGGGGAACGCTCGCCGTCAGCGGGGCGAAAAACGCCGCCCTGCCGATCATGGCCGCTGCCCTTGCCGCGGACGGCCCCGTCGTACTCCATAACGTCCCCGATCTCGTGGATGTGACGACGCTGGGCCGCGTCCTTGAGTCCCTGGGAATGTCCGTCGTTCAGGACGGTTCAGGTCGAATTGAGCTGGAAACCCTCAGCCACGATCCCTGTCTCGCCGATTACGAACTGGTCCGCCGCATGCGCGCCAGCGTCTGCGTGCTGGGCCCGCTGCTCGGGCGACGCAAGCGGGCCTGCGTCTCGCTGCCGGGGGGCTGCAATATCGGTCACCGCCCCATCGACCTGCATCTGAAAGGTCTCCGCGCACTCGGAGCCGAGATCACCATCGAACGGGGCTATGTCTTCGCCCGCGCCGAGCGGCTCCGCGGCGCTCAGATTTACCTGGGCGGTCCGTTCGGCAGCACCGTCACCGGCACCTGCAACGTCATGTCCGCCGCGGTCTTCGCCGAGGGGACGACAACCATCTCGGCGGCCGCCTGCGAGCCTGAAGTCATCGACGTCGGCAACTTCCTCAACGGTCTCGGAGCCCGTATCCAGGGACTCGGAACTCCAGTGCTCACCATCGAAGGGATCGAACGTCTTCACGGCGGCGAACACACCGTCATCCCCGATCGCATCGAGGCCGCCACGCTCCTCATGGCCGCCGCCATCACGGGCGGCTCGCTGCGGCTCACCAACGTCTGTCGCGAACATCTCGCCGGGGTCCTCGACGTGCTGACCGCCACGGGCGCCGAGCTGGAGTTCGCTCCAGACTGCCTGCGAATTTCCCGACCCGGTCCGTTGCTGCCGGCCGATATCACGGCCCTCCCATACCCCGGCATTCCCACCGACGTCCAGGCCCAGTTCACGGCCCTTCTGGCAGTCGCCCAGGGGATCAGCATCGTCACCGACAAGGTCTTTCCGGATCGCTTCCTCCACATCCCTGAGCTGATGCGGCTGGGGGCGAGCATCCGCCGGGAAGGAGCCAGCGCAATCCTGCAGGGCGTTCCGCAACTCAGCGGAACTTCGGTGATGGCGTCCGACCTGCGGGCCAGCGCGGCACTGGTTCTCGCCGCTTTGGCCGCTGAGGGCGAAACCGTCGTCCGTCGAATTTATCACCTTGACCGCGGCTATGATCGGCTCGAACGGAAGTTGAACGCGATCGGGGCCGAGATCCGCCGGGTCGAAGATCGCCCGGAGAACATGCCCGCCAGCCTGCAGCTCGGCGCCGACGAACTCCCCCCGCCGACCTCGGACTGCAGCGATGGCCCCCCTCCTCCCAAATTCCTGTCTCGATCCCCCGGCGTCCGTCACGGAGAGTAATATCCGTGACGACATTCGAGGCCGCTTTCGAAATCGGCACGGCACGGGTGGCCGGTGCAGGAGCGTCTTCGCGATGGCCCGGAGTGGGCAAGATTCCGGTGCGACCCTTCGGTCCGGCCCCAGCCACCCCGCTCTGTCTTGAGGTCAATTCCTGAAAGTCCTGCGATGGCACCTTCTCACCGCTACATCCTCGCCTCGCGGTCTCCCCGCCGCCGTGAGTTGCTGGGCCTGCTCGTCCCTCCCGAATCGATTGAAGTCCTCCCGCCGCCGTCTTCCCAGGAGGCCGGTTTCGCCGAGCTGAACGACCTCGACGCCATTCGCTCGCGACTTCAGGAAATCGCTTCGACCAAGGCCGACCAGGTCGTCGCTCAACTGGGCTCACGACTCGCCGGCTGCTGCGTCATCGCGGCCGATACCACGATCATCGCAACGGATCCCGCCACCGGGCGACAGCATGTCCTCGAACAACCGTCCGACATCGACGATTGGCAGACCACCGTCCAGGGCTGGTTCCGACGGTACTACTCCGGTCGCTGGCACACCGCCGCGACGGCGCTCGAACTTCGAATCGGCCAGAATGCCCCGATTCGCCGCGTCGTGGAAACCCGCGTCGAATTCCGCCCGGACGTCGACCGCTGGCTCGACTGGTATCTTCAGACCGAAGAGTCCCGGGGGAAAGCGGGGGGCTATGCGATCCAGGGAGCTGGCAGCGTCTTCGTCTCCCGCATTGAGGGGAGCCTCTCAAACGTTGTCGGTTTGCCGCTCGAAGTCCTCGCCGAATGTCTGAAGCTGGTCTCTGTCGGGTGACTGCCGCCCCGGGCGCAGCTAAGATTGCCGCAACTGCCTGATTTCCGTCGAGACCTGAGACCATGAGCGACCGCTGGATTGCTGACCGGATGCACAAGATCGATGCGTCCGGCATCCGCAAAGTCTTCGACCTTGCGGCCAATATGCAGAGCCCGATCAATCTGAGCATCGGCCAGCCGCACTTTGACACTCCCGCTGCGGTCAAACAGGCCCTCTGCGACGCCGTCCAGGCCGGCCGGAACGTCTACAGCCAGACCCAGGGGATCAAGCCCCTGCTGGAGGTGCTCCAGGCTCAGGTCGCCCAGGAATACGACCATGCCGACCGGCAGGTCTTCGTCACCAGCGGAACCAGCGGCGGGCTGATGCTCGCGCTGTCGACCCTCGTGAACCCCGGCGACGAAGTGATCTGCTTCGACCCCTGGTTTGTGATGTACAAACACCTGACAACGCTCGCGGGCGGCACGGTCAAGCTGATCGACACCTACCCGGACTTCCGCATCGACCTCAACAAAGTCCGCGAGGCGATTACGCCGCGGACGAAAGTCATTCTCTGCAACAGCCCCTGCAACCCCACCGGCTACGTGGCCACGGAAGAGGAATTGATGGGGCTCGCCCTGCTGGCGAAGGAACAGGACGTCGCCCTGATCAGCGACGAGATCTATCGCGTCTTCTGCTACGACCGCCCCTTCGTCAGCCCCGCCCGCTGGAACGATCAGACCATCGTGATCGACGGCTTCAGCAAATCGCACTCCATGACCGGCCTCCGTCTCGGCTGGGCCCACGGACCCGCTCATATCATGCAGCAGATGATCAAGCTGCAGCAGTTCACGTTCGTCTGCGCCCCGCAACCCGTCCAGTGGGCTGGACTTGCCGCATTGAAAACCGATATCTCCGACCGCGTCGCCGAGTACCACCGCAAACGCGATCTGATGCTCCGCGAACTCGGCGGACTCTACGACATCCAGGGCGCCAGCGGAGCATTCTATTTGTTCATCAAGGCCCCGTGGGGAACGGGCAGCGAATTCGTCGCCGAGGCGATCCGCAACGAACTGCTGATCATCCCCGGCAACGTCTTCAGCCAGCACGACACCCATTTCCGGGTGTCGTTTGCCGCGGAAGATGAGACGCTGGAGCGAGGACTGGCGATCCTGAAGAAAGTGGCAAAGGCGGGCCCATCGACGTCTGGTTGATCGGAACGGCAGTGCGGACTTCCGCGCGAGTCGAGCACAGTCGGAACTTCCTCGCGTTGAAGGATGAAGACGTGGGGGATCCCTTAAGCAGCGGCGCACGGGACATCCTCCCGCCGGGAGAGGTCGCTCTCGAATCGGTCGCCTGCCCACTGTGCAGCGAATCCGGTTTCACGGTCGTCGCCGTCGCACCGGATCGCCTGTGCGGACTTCCCGGCGAATTCCGTGTCGTGCAGTGCAATCGCTGCCGGCACCGCTACACCAATCCCCGACCGACGATCGATTCGGCGGCAGCCTGCTATCCTGCCGGATACACACCACATCTGTCCGCAAGCCCGCCCGACTCCTCTGTACCGGCCACGACTTCCCCCCGGCCGACATGGCTCCGCATCGCCCGCTGGATTCCCGGGCTGCAGGTTCTCTATCGCTGGCTGAGCGACACGGGATCCAACTGGCAGCCCCCGCTGCCGAGAACGCGCGCCACCGCGCTCGACGTCGGCTGCGCGACCGGTACGTTCCTGTTGCGGCTCCGGGAACTGGGCTGGAACGTCGCGGGCGTCGAGCCATCCTCCGCGCCGTCCTGGCGGCCCGATCCGCCGGCTTGCCGGTTTACGAGGGAACGTTGGAGAGCGCCGCGTTTCCCGACGCCCAGTTTGACGCAGTCTTCGCCTGGATGGTCCTCGAACATGTCGCCGATCCTCGAGCGACGTTGGCCGAGATGCGGCGGATCGTCCGCGCCGACGGCTGGCTCATTTTCAGCGTTCCGAACGCCGGTTCGTGCGAACGATGTCTCTTCGGCAAGTTCTGGATCGACTACGACCTCCCGCGACACTTCCAGCACTTTACACTCCCGGTCCTCGAGCGGCTGCTGCGGGAAACCGGCTTTCGGATCGAACGGGTCCGTTATCAGTCGCACGGCACCAGTCTGCTGGGAAGCTTCGGCGCCTGGGCGCAGGAGACTCGACTGCTGCGTCCCGTCGGCCGGAAGTGCGTGTACTGGTTCTGGAACAATCCGCCGTTCTGGGTGGCGCTGACGCTCGCCTGGCCGGCAAAACTGCTGGCCGCTTGCGGCATGTCCGGCAGGATGACCGTCATCGCCCGACCCGTCGCGCACGGTCCGGACGCCGAACACTCGACCGGCGCGGAAACGTGAGCGGTTGCTGCATCCCGCAAAAGTCTCGACAATCCTCTCGGTCCCTGCAGCGTCGAGAAACCTGCCACGGCGGCAACGCAGCCTGTTTCCAGGACACACCGGAAGACTCGACCAACGTGAAACTTTTGTTTCTGACCTCCGGCCGATACGCACCGTCGAGCCGGTTTCGTGTCCTGCAGTTCGTTCCCTGGCTGGAGCGGGCCGGGCATCGCTGCACGGTCTGGCCCAGCCGGCCTGCCAAGTACGAGTCCTACTGGTGGCTCGGCTGGCGCTTGAGCCAGCAGCACCGCCGCTGGCGCCGCTGGCTGGATCTGTTCCGCATCCGCCGGTCTGGCTTCGACGTCATCGTCATCGAGCGAGAGCTCTTCGATGACCCCGACTTCACCCTGGAGCAACGGCTGCGCGAAGTCGCCCGGGCGCTGGTCCTGGATGTCGACGACGCGATTCATCTTCGATATCCGCAGAAGTTCGCCGCCCTCGCCTCGATGGTCGACGTGGTCCTCGCGGGAAATCCCCTCCTGAGCGACGTCGCGCGAAACTGGAACCAGCACGTCCACTTTCTGCCCACTTGCATCGACTCCGACCGCTATCCCGTCCTTGATCGTCCGGTCGAACCGTCGCGACTCCCGGTGATCGGCTGGACCGGAACGTCGTCGAATCTCCCGTATCTGAATGAACTCGCTCCCGTCCTGCGCCGGTTGCACGACAAGATTCCCTTTGAGTTCCACCTGATCACCAATTCCGCGCATGCGGCCGCGTTCGACCCCGGCTTTCCTGTCACGAGAATCGAGTGGCGTGAGGGCAACGAACTGATGGAACTGGCCCGGTTCGACATCGGGCTGATGCCCCTCCCCGACGACGAATGGAGCCGGCATAAGTGCGGCTTGAAGATTCTGCAGTACTTCGGCGTCGCCATTCCCGTGGTCGCGTCGCCGGTCGGAGTGAATCGCGACATCGTCCGCGCCGGCGAAGGCGGTTTCCTCGCCACCTCCCCCGACGAATGGGAATTGGCCCTGCGAACGCTTCTGACCGATCCCGTCCTCCGGCGGCAGTACGGTCTCGCGGGACGCCACTTCGTCGAGCAGCACTATTCGGTGCGGTCGCAACTGCCCCGCTTGATTGCCGCACTGAATGACGCGGTTGCAGTCGGCCAGTCCCGCGGACAATCCGCCACGCCGCGTTCGACTGAATAATCAGCCGCGATTCTCGGCCGAAATGGCTTCCGCCTGCCAGCGGGCGCGATACCGACGCCAGATCAAGCTCCAGACGGGCAGGAAGCCGCCGAGCGTTATGACAACGTACGCAACAGCGATTCCCAGAGCCCCCGCGTTCGTACCGCCGTAGATTGCTCCGACGGCCATCAGACCGTTCAGGATCACCGACGGCAGCAGCAGCGGATCCCGCAGGAACGACCGCAGGTAGATCGTCTGGCATTGCGGCAGATGGAACGCCAGCACCCCCAGACCCAGCAGGAGCGTCGGCAGCAGCGGCAGCAGTCGCTGATGCAGACGCTGGACCAGCCACGCAACCCCCCGGACATCAACCGGGCTCGCCGGCCAGCGATCGGACGCGAACGCCAGCCCGCCGACGACGGTTACCACCACGAGCACGCCGGTCGCCAGCGCAATCCATGAGGCGAGCACCACTCGTTGGAAGGAGGCGTCAAGCTGCTGAAACTGGCGCTGCTGCACCAGAACGCCGAAGGCGCTGGTGCGGGTCTGGACCCAGACGATCGCCGCCGCTTGCAGCGTGACCAGAATGGACCACGTCATCCCGAATCGTCCGGCGGCCTCCGGTCCGTGAGTCCGGAACAGTATGGGCACGAACAACTGGTACGCCAGAAAGACCATGAGACTTTGAATCGCCGCCCGCCATTGCAGCGGCCAGACCACGGCCCCCCAGTGCCGTTCCGAGGAAGCCGAGGCCGGTGCGATCTCACGCCAGAACGGTCGGTAGATCACCTTGACGAACCAGAGTTCAAAGGCCAGTCGGACTGCAACCGCCAGCGGAACGATCCAGAGCTGAACCCCGACGAGCAGCCCCGTCCACACGACGGCATTTCCGGCAATCGCCTGCCAGAGTCGCTGCCGATGGACGGCGGCGACCTGTCCGCAGCCTTCGAGAATCGCGATCTCCGGAGTCAAAACCAGAGATCCGACGGAACAGAGAACCGCGACGAGCCAGGGAAGCCGCCAGTTGACAGTCGTCGCTGTTCCACCCAGAAAAAACATCCCGCCGACACCGGCTCCAGCCAGAAACAGCAGCGACATTCGCGCGAACGATCGGCGGCCACCCCGACGGATCGCTCCGATCTCCGCCATCGCGTCCCGATCACCCGTCAGCGTCTGGTCCGGCCGTCGTTCCAGCCTGGCCCACGCATGGCTGGCCGCGTGCAAAAGAGTGTTGGAAAGTCCCAGGTCGCAGAGCGTCTGCAACGCCAGCAGGCTGCTTAACGTGTAAAACCAGCCCTGCAGCTCCGGGGAAAAACTGCCGGCAATGAGCAGCAAAGTGACCGGGCCCGCCAGAAACTGCCAGCCGCGACCGGCAATCGCATAGACGGCGGCGCGGTCGAGTTCCGCAGCTCGCAGCCATCGACGAAGCCGGTCAATTCGGTCAGACGTCGCACCCAAACCCGAGTTCCACGTTCCTGACACGGTGACGGCGTGATTCATTTCGTCGCGCAGCGGATCGATCGGCCGGCGACCCTGCAATCGGCCCGGCGAGTCTAACAGGTTTGCCGGCGAGAGCAGCGCGGCCTCAGACGGTTTTCTCCGCCTGTGCCGCTCAATGGGCTCCGGTAGCCCGCAATCTCGCCGACATGATACAAAGGGGCCGTGGAACCGCGGACCCAGCCAGCCAACTGATTCCGCCCGGCCTCAGGCCTCCTCGTTCGCGATGCGAGGGGCACTGTCGCTCATCGACTGAGACCTGTCGCGCCGTCACACTGTCGTTTCTCAGATTCTCCGGGGAGATCTTGAGTGTCTGGTCCGGTGGAGCAGAAGCTGACGGCGACGAATGGACCTCGACTTCGTGTCCTCTTCGCCATCGGCTCGATGGGAGGCGGAGGCGCCGAACGGCAGCTGCTCTCGCTTCTGCAGCAAATCGACCGGACTCAGTTCGAGCCACTGCTCTGGCTCTGCTTCGGCCGGGGGGAGCTGCTGGCCGACGTCCCTGCCGACGTGCCGATCTTCGCTCCCTGGGACGCCTTCAGCCGATCGTTCGCCGGACAGCTGGCCCAGCGGCTGCGACTCGGACGCGTCATCCGAGCCCGTCAGCTCGCCCGTTTGCTTCGCGAACAACGGATCGATGTCATCTATGATCGCACGTTTCTGATCACGCTCGATACCGCCGCCGCCTGCCGGCTCCGCCCGACGCCGCGCGTTTCGGCCTGCGTCGCGGATCCTGCGACCGAGCTGGCGCTCTACGGTCGCAGACTGCCTGCTCTCTGGCGCAGACTGGCTCGCCGGGCCTACGCCGGCGCCAGTCGTGTGACAGCGAATTCTGCCGGACTCCGCCAGCGGCTGGTGGATGTCCTCGAAGTGCCCCCCGGGCAGATTGCCGTCATTCCCAACGGCATTGACCTCGCCGAGGTCGAATGCCGCTCTGCCGAGCACACCCCCGACTGGCCGGCCGACCGCTGGCACTTCGTCACCGTCGGCCGCATCGACGCAAACAAGGGGCACTGCTTCGTCCTGCAGGCGCTGGCCGACCTGATCCACAAGCGCGGACTGCGGCAGATCCTGTGGCACATCGTCGGCCAGGGACCGGCCGTACCGGAACTTCAGTCGCTCGCCGCCGACCTGAAGCTGACGGACCACGTCGTCTGGGAAGGATTTCGGGCCAATCCCTTCCCGCTCTACCGCGCCAGTCGACTGCTTGTGCTGTCATCGCTCTCGGAAGGCCTGCCCAACGTGCTGCTGGAGGCGATGGCCTGCGGAACCCCGGTCCTGTCCACGGACTGCCCCAGCGGCCCCCGGGAGATCCTCGACGACGGCCGCTGCGGTCGCCTTGTCCCTCCCGGAGACAGCCGCGCGCTGGCCGACGCCATTGCCGACTGCATCGCTCGCCCCGAAGTCTGGCAGTCGTACGTCGCCCCGGCTCGCCAGCGCATTGAGCAGGCCTACTCCATAGAAAGGAGCGTGTCTGCGGTGGAAATGCTGCTGCACCAGGTGACTGCCGCCTGCCATCCGGCGCAATGACCTGCAAGCCAGATGAAAAGAGCCCCGCAGCATCCTCTGCTGCGGGGCTCAGTCACGCACTGGTTTTCTGACGGGAGCAGGTCGTTTGGACTGCTGAATTCCCGCTCTTCCCGCCTTCACTTCTCCGCGCCCTCCGCGGTAAACCTTTTCTCAAACGTACGTTACGTGAAGAACTCGGCCGAGTCGCGGTAGAACTGCGGATCCAGCGTCTTCAGTTTTCCCGTCGCGTCGGCCAGCGCCACGTCGACGATCGACGTCCCCTGCAGGGCGATCATCCGGCCGAATTTCTTTTCCAGCACCAGTCGACCGGCGCCAACGCCCAGCCGGGTGCCGAGCACGCGGTCGAAGGCCGTCGGCGTTCCGCCGCGCTGCAGATGCCCCAGCACCACGCACCGGGTTTCGATCCCGGTCTTCTTTTCGATGATCTCGGCAACCAGGTTGCCGACGCCCCCCAGGCTGACGTGGCCGAAGTCATCGATCTTGGCGTTGGTGGTGACCAGCCCTTCTTCGGGAGTCACCTCGGCCCCTTCGCTGACCACGACGATACCATACATCTTGCCGGCGGCACGCCGGGCCAGCAGAACGTCGCACATGTGCTGCAGATTGACCGCAACCTCCGGAACGAGGATGTAATCGGCCGCTGCGGCCATCCCCGTCTCGCAGGCGATCCAGCCGGCATGCCGACCCATCGTTTCGACGACGATGATCCGTCGGTGCGATTCGGCGGTTGTCCGCAGTCGGTCGATCGCCTCGATACAGATGTTGATCGCGGTGTCGAACCCGAACGTCACGTCAGTGCAGCTGAGATCGTTGTCGATCGTCTTCGGGCAGCCAACCGTGTTCAGCTTGTGATCCGCATAAAGCCGGCTGGCCACGCCCAGGGTGTCGTCTCCGCCAATGGCGATCAGCGCGTCCAGACCAAGATTCTTGTAGGTTTCCAGCAACTGCTGGACGTCTTCGGCCTTCTTGTACGGATTCGTCCGTGACGAACCGAGGATCGTTCCGCCCTTGTGGATGATGTCGTCGGTATTCGCGATCGTCAGTTCGGTCGTGATCCCCTGAATCGCGCCGCGCCAACCCTGCAGCAGGCCGACCATCTGGCCCCCCGCATTGCAGATCGTGCGGACGACGCCGCGAATCACAGGGTTCAGGCCGGGGCAGTCGCCGCCGCCGGTCAGAATTCCGACTTTCATGTCTTGCTCACCAAATGTTGTTCAACAAACGTCGTGTCCATCCGGCCCTCGACGAAGGCCGCCTGGTTCAGGATCTTCTTCAATAGCGGAATCGACGTCTTCACGCCTTCCAGCACGAATTCGTCCAGACACCGCTTCATGCAGGCGATCGCTTCCGCCCGCGTCGGCTTGTAGACGATCAGCTTGCCGATCATGGAATCATAGTACGGCGGAATGAAATACCCCTCGTGGACGTGCGAATCGAATCGCACGCCGTGCCCGCCCGGCACCCGCAGCTTGGTGATCCGACCCGGGCAGCCGCGGAAGTCGTTGTCGGGATCCTCCGCGTTGATCCGGACTTCGATCGCCGCCCCGTTGCACGGAATACTTCGCTGCTTCCAGGGAAGGGGCTCGCCGGATGCGATGCGGATCTGCTGCTGGATCAGATCGATACCGGTCACCAGCTCGCTGACCGGATGCTCGACCTGGATCCGCGCGTTGACTTCGATGAAGTAGAAGTTGTGGTCTTTGTCGACGATGAACTCGACGGTGCCGGCGTTGGTATAGCCGGCCGACTTTACCAGACGGACTGCCGACTTGCAGATGTCTTCCCGCACCGCCTGCGGCAGGTTGGGCGCCGGCGATTCTTCGATCAGCTTCTGGTGCCGTCGCTGCGACGAGCAGTCGCGTTCCCACAGGTGGACGACTTCGCCGTGCAGATCCGCCAGAATCTGCACTTCGACGTGTCGGGGATTCTCGACGTATTTCTCGATGTAGACGCCGGCGTTGTTGAACGCCTTTTCCGCTTCCATCGCGGCCTGCTTGAGGCCGGTCTTCAGCGAGATATCGTTGCGGGCGACCCGCATTCCCTTGCCGCCGCCGCCGGCCGTTGCCTTGATCAGCACTGGATAACCGATCCGGTTGGCAATCTGCAAGGCTTCGGTTTCGGTCGCCACCAGTCCGTCGCTGCCGGGAACCAGCGGAACCTTGGCGGCCTTGGCGATCTCCTTCGCCGTCACCTTGTCACCCAGCTTGGACATCGCGTCCACAGACGGCCCGATAAACTCGATATTGCAGCTCCGGCAGACCTCCGCGAAGTGCTCGTTCTCCGCCAGGAAGCCATACCCCGGATGAATGGCCTGGACGTTGCCGATCTCGGCGGCGCTGATGATGTTCTTGATCAGCAGGTAGCTGCCGGCGGCCTGAGCGGGGCCGATGCAGATCGACTCGTCCGCCATGCGGAGGTAGTCGGCGCCGCGGTCAGCTTCGCTGAAGACCGCGACCGTTTCAATCCCCATTTCGCGACAGGCGCGGAGGATCCGCAGGGCGATTTCACCCCGATTGGCGACAAGAATGCGTTGAAACATGGCTGGTGGTTGCTTCGCGCGGGCGGAACGGACGGCTGACCGCTGTTTGGCCATCGGGCAATCGCCTTACGGCTTGACGCGGAAGAGCGGCTGACCGTACTCGACGGCATCGCCATTCTTGACGAGGATGGCGGTCACAGTGCCGCTCACCTCCGCGGGAATCTGATTGAAGACCTTCATGGCCTCAATCAGACAGACAATCGTATCCGGCGAGACCTTGGATCCTACCTGCAGAAACGCAGGCTCCTCCGGCGAGGGGGACGCATAATAGGTTCCGACCGTCGGACTCTTGATTTCAATGCCGGCGGGTTCGGCGGCCACGGGAGCCGGCGCAGCAGCGACCGGAGCAGGAGTCGCTGCCACGGGCATCGCGACGGCCGGTTGCGGGGCCGCAGTCAGCACCGGTTCGGGGCGACCGCCGCGCCGCAGCCGCCATTGTTCTTCGCCGTTGCGGAGGCTCACGTCCGACAGGCCATGCTGTTCCATCATCTCGATGAGCTGCCGCAGCTTGTCGAGATCGAACGGATCTCGCGATGCAGTATCCTTGGATGACATTCCGAAACCTTCCGAATACCGGCCCGGCTCGGGCCGAGATCACCGATTGAATTCGCTGATTGGCTGCAGGAAACTAGGTCAGGGACTCCAGCGCCTTAGGGACAGAAGACAGCACCTCGCACCCGTCGCGGGTGATCAGGATATCATCTTCGATCCGGACACCGCCGACCCCCGGTAAATAGATTCCCGGTTCAACTGTCACCACCATCCCCGGACGAAACACATCTCGAGAGATGGGGCTCATCCGTGGTTCTTCGTGAATTTGAAGCCCGATGCCATGTCCCAGACCGTGACCGAAGTATTTGCCAAACCCGGCGTCTTCGATCACCTTCCGGGCGATTGCGTCGACTTCCACAGCAGGCCGGCCGGGACGAATTCCCGCGATCGCCGCCTCCTGCGCATTCAACACAACTCTATACACCTTCTCCAGTTTCGGCGGGAGTTTACCGGTGGGTAAAACCCTCGTCAAGTCACTGTGATACCCCCGCGAACTCACCGCACCCCAGTCAAACAAGACAAATCCCGCCTCAGAAAGCTGGACCTCGCTGGGCCGTCCGTGAGGCAACGCGGAACGGGAGCCGACCCCCACGATCGGCTCGAACGCCGCACGCAGCGCTCCGAACCGGCGCATGGCATGCTCCAGTTCGTTGGCCGCCTCGCGCTCGGTCATTTCCGGCTTCAGCAACGCTCGCAACAGTTGAAATCCCTGCTCGGCCTGGCGGACCGCCGTGCGGATCTCCTGGATTTCGTCGGCGTCCTTGATCTGCCGAAGGTCTTCCACCAGCGAGGCTTGCGGCGAGAGCGGCAGGCCGGCCAGCTTCTCCGCGAGATGGTCCCGGATAGCGACGGTCATCGATGCCGACTCGACGCCCAAGTTCTTCAGCCCACGCTTCGGCAGCTCCCGCGTGAGGACCTCCCCCATCTGAGTCTTTGACGTCCGGATGTTGACTTCCAGCCCCGGACACTCGTCCTGCAGCTGCGTCTCAAAACGGCTGTCGCTGAAGAGGACCGTCTGTCGCGAGCCAATCAACAGAAAACTCGAGTCACCTGTAAATCCCGTGAGGTACGTCACGTTGATCGGGTTGGTGACCAGCACTGCGTCGAGCTTGGAGACTCGCAGGCTCTGCAACAACTTCGACCGGCGGGCAGCTGGGCGGTCTACGGGCATCATGCTCCAATGCAGTCAGGTCGAGATGATGAAGCAGGGCTGTCAGTTGACCGGCTGGGTTTCAGGAGCGGGTTCGGGAGTTGTCGGCTGAGCCCCCAGCCAGCGTCCAAACTTGCCAAACCGTCCCTGGTGCAGCAGCACCAGGTAAGACGGGACCAGTATCGGGCGAACCACGAATGTGTCGAGCAGCACTCCGAAGGCCAGGGCGAATCCGAGCTGAGACATCCCTTTCAGGCTGCCGGCCATCAGCGAGGCGAACGTCCCCGCCATGATGATCCCGCAGCTCGAAATGATCCGGCCCGTCAGAGACAGGGCATGGACGACTCCCTGCACCGGCCCCAGTCGGCGCTGCTCTTCCTCAATTCGCGTCATCAGGAAAATGTTGTAGTCCTCGCCAACCGCGATCAGGATCGTGAACAGGAACATCGGAACCTTCCAGTCCAGCCCCGCAAATTCGGTCGGATCCATCGCCCAGTAGAAGAGGTATGTCGCTCCCAGCGCGACCAGGTAGCTGAACAGCACGCTGACGATCAGATAAGCGCAAATCGCCGGTTTTCTAAGGAGAATCACCAGAATCAGGAATACGCCGCCGATCACCAGTGAATCGATTCGGATCTGGTCGCCATCGGTCACGATCTTCAGATCGCGGATGCTGGCCGTCGGTCCGATGACAGACAACGATGTTTTTCCCTTGATGTCTGCAGGAAGCAGGGACCGGATCTCGTCTTCCAGCCTCGTCAGCTGCCCGATGCTGTCCCGCGCGAACGGGTCCATCTCGGCAGTGATGTCGAGTCGCGTGACATGGCCGTCCATCCCCTCGGTCGCGCTGACGTAGTGCTTGACGGCCCGGTCGCGTGCCAGTTTGGCTTTGACGCCGGTCCCCCAGCTGTCGAGGCCCTTGTCTCCCCCGAGGGGGTGCGACGCGCTCCGGATATCGGCCAGCTGTAACTGGCCCTTGCGGTCTCGCAGCGCATCGGTCAGCGTCTCAACTGCCGGCAGACCGGCCCCTTCGCCGTCGATCTGAGCGAAATCGACCGAATCGTTCTTGAGCAGTACGGTGATCGCACCAGTGGCCCCGGCGGCAAAATGCTCCCGCACAGCCTTAGTCCCAACGACGCACGGCGAATTCGAAGGCAGGTCCGACAGCAGTCCGTAGCTGAGATGCGTGTAGAACAACGCCCCGACAATCGCGAAGGGCGCCATCGCTGCCATGGTTCCCAGCCAGATCCAGCCCGGCCGCTTCAGCAGCGCCCGTCCGACAATATCCCACGTATTCTGCAGCCAGTTCAGCTGCCCAAAGTGGGCTGAGAGCGGAGTCGAGGGAATCCAGCCGGCATCCCCCGAAACTCGTTCTTTCCGCATCTGCGGCCAGAACGCCCAGCGTCCAGTCATGCGGAGCATGGCGGGCGTGAAGGTCATGGAGGCGAGCAACACCACCGCCAGCCCGAACGCGATGGCGATCCCCGCCTCGCGAAACTTGCCAAACTGGGCGAATACCATCATGCCGATGCCGCAGATGACCGTTCCGGCGCTGGCGGTGATTGCGTGGCCCACCTTGGCGACGGCATTGGAAACCGCGTCTTCCAGGCTGGCGCCCTCGTCCAGTTCTTCTTTGTAGCGGGCGACGAGGAACAGGCAATAGTCCACGCCGGCTCCGTAGAGCAGCACGGTCACATACGATTCCACGCCTTGAAACAGCGTGATCAGGCCCCGTTCCGACCCCAGAATCAGCAGGCTCATCGTCAATTTGACCGAGACGACGACTGTGACCAGCGGAATCAGCGCCAGCAGCGGCGCGCGATAAATGATGATCAGGAGCACGACGACCAGCACCACCGTCAGATGCTCGGTCGCCCGCGCGCTGTCCTTCTGCGCAACCAGCATGTCGCGTCCGACCGTCGCCGTGCCGCTCAGAGAAATATCCAGCCCGGCCGGAATGTGCCGCCGGAATTCCAGGTCGTCCTGCAGGAGTTGCTCGATCTTGTGGACCGTCTCGCCGTTCTTGGCGTCGAGAAATTCGGTCGTCAGCCCGACAATGACCAGAGTCGCCTTGTTATCGGCGCTCTTCAGCAGGTCTCCGAGATTCTTGTCTCGATACGTGGTGACACTTGTAATAATCGACGGGGCCGGTCGCTTTTCGGCCCCGTCTCCGGCGGCTGGACGTTCTTCGTCGGCCTGAGCGAGGCCCCCCTCTTCCTCGGCAATCCGCAGAATTCGTTCGCGGAGCTCAAAGTCGCGCGTGGGATCGTCGTCGTCGACACCGTCATCGACGAAGTCCCAGTCCTTTTCCTGCAGGCCGCCGGGCTGGCTCGTCCGGCGAACAACGATCACCACGCTGCTCGCCAGCAGGTCGTCGGGAAACGCCTTGGAAAACAGCTGTTCGCCAACCAGGCTGGGGCTGTCGGCCGGGAGAAACGCGAATTCTCCCGTCTTGACGACGGAATCCAGCGGCGGCGCCTGCCAGGCGACCAGAACCAGCACGACCACCCATGCCAGCCAGACCGGCAGCCAGTGGCGCACCAACAACTGGCCTGCTCGGGAAAACATCAGCCGTGAGACCTTCCAGGCAGGAACAACGCTGCGAATGCAACTTCGCCCGGCTTTTAAGGGGTATTGTGCAACAAGGAATCGGTTTGGAAGCCGCTAACGTACTGCTGTTGCCGGAAAGCGTCAAACGACCGCACACATGTCGCCGTCCCACCGCGAGCCTCGAGCGATAGTAGAAACCCCTGTGTCCGGTCCATGAACAGGCCGTCGCGGCAATTCCTCCGCGGCAACATCGAATCCCGTGATCTGTCGCGACGCCGCTGCGTTCACTCCGTCATAATTCCTGTCCTCCGCGTCCGGCACTCTCATCGGAACTGTTGAGGAGGTTCACCATGTCCCACGTCTTTCTCGTCTGCGCCGTCATCGGCGGCACCTGGATGCTCTGCCAGTTTGCCATGACCCTCATGGGCTTCGGCGGCGACCACGATGGCGCGTCCGAAGTCGCACATGCCGGCGCCTCCTCCGGAGATGACGGTTCTGCCGGTGCAGACGATGCCGCCGACGGTCACGATCACAGCAGTGCCCTCTGGTTCTTCAAAATCGTCACCATCCGCACCCTCACCGCCGCCATCGCCTTCTTTGGCCTCGCCGGGCTCTGTGTTCAGTCCTCCGGCGGCACGCCGCTCCAAGCTCTCTCTGGTGGCGTCGTCGCCGGCGTCGCCGCCATGTGGGTCGTCCACTGGCTCATGCAGCAGATGACACGCTTCGACGAGGACGGAACCATCCATCTCAACCGCCTCGTCGGACTCACCGGCACCGT
Organism: uncultured Planctomycetaceae bacterium; assembly: GCA_942493135.1. Classification (GTDB taxonomy): domain Bacteria; phylum Planctomycetota; class Planctomycetia; order Planctomycetales; family Planctomycetaceae; genus Planctellipticum. Next base: position 5,074,873 of record OW818684.1, read on the forward strand.
CTACCTCAAAATCCCCGGCGGCCAGTCCGCCGCCGGCAAAGTCCACGTCACCGCCCCCCAGGGGACCGTCGAACTCACCGCCTGGACCGCCGGCCCGGAAATCCCCACCGGCGCCACTGTCCGGGTCACTGCTATGATTGGCCACGAAGCCGTCGAAGTCGCGCCGTTCAACGTCGCCGAGGAACTGCAGCATGCTTAACCCGCTCGTTTTCGCCCAGTCGGACCTGCCACTCTCCTCGGGCGGGTTCTTCGTCCTCGTGATGATCGTCCTCGCGGTCATCTCGCTGTTCGGCTTCCTGATGCTTTTCGCCAGCCGCTACAAGCGGTGTCCGTCGAACCGCATCCTCGTGATCTACGGCAGCAAGACCGGCGGCGACGGCACCGTCAAATGCCTCCACGGCGGCGCCAAATTCGTCTGGCCCCTGATTCAGGACTACAACTACCTCAACCTCGAACCCGTCCAGATCGAAATCCCCCTCCGCGGCGCCCTCTCCGCCGAGAACATCCGCGTCAGCGTCCCCAGCGTCTTCACAGTCGCCATCGGCGTGACCCCCGAAGTCATGCACAACGCCGCCGTCCGCCTGCTCGGCCTCAAACGGGTCGACATCGAAAAACAGGCCCAGGAAATCATCTTCGGCCAGCTCCGCCAGGTCATCGCGTCGATGCGGATCGAGGACATCAACCGCGACCGCGACACCTTCCTGACTCACATCCAGAACTCGCTGGAGCCGGAACTCAAAAAGATCGGCCTGGTGCTGATCAACGTCAACATCACGGACATCACCGACGAATCCGGCTACATCGACGCCATCGGCCAGAAGGCCGCCTCCCAGGCCATCCAGCAGGCTCGCGGCGACGTCGCCGAGCAGCTCCGCCTCGGCGAAACCCGCGTGGCAGAGGCCGAACGTGACAAGGTCGTGCAGATCAGCTCGGCCACCAAAGAACGAGAAATCGGCATCCGCACCGCCGAGCGAGATCAAGCGATTCGAGTGGCGGAGCTGGAGAAAGAGCGCCAGATCGGCATGCAGTCCGCCGCCCGCGAACTCGCCGTCCGCGTCGCCGAACTGGAGAAAGAAAAGCAGATCGCCGAGCAGACGGCTGCCTTCCAGCGCGAAGCCCAGGTCAAAACCGCCGAACAGGAAATGCGGATCAGAACCGCCGAGGCCAACGCCCGCGCGGTCGAAGGCGAAAACCTGTCCCAGGCGGCCATCGCCAAGTCCAAGGCCGAACTGGCGGTCAAGAACGCCGAAGCCTACCAGATCGGCGAGACACGCCGTCGGGAAGCGGAAGCGTCGGTCCTCGAAGCCCAGCACCGCGCCATGGCCAAAGCGGCCGTGGCCGACGCAGAGCGGATCGAGGCGGAAAAACGAGCCTCGCTCGAAGCGGTCGCCAAGGCCGAAAAAGCCAAGATGATCGTCGACGCCGAGGCGAGCGCCGAAAAGCGGAAGATCGAGGCCGAAGGCGAAGCTTCCGCCATCTACGCCAGATTCGAAGCCGAAGCCCGCGGCCAGTACGAAGTCCTCGCCAAAAAGGGCGAAGGTCTCAAACAGATCATCGATGCCTGCGGCGGCGCCCAGCAGGCCTTCCAGCTCCTGATGCTCGAACACATCGACAAAATGGCCGAAGCCTCCGCCACCGCCATTTCCAACATCAAGTTCGACAAAATCGTGGTCTGGGACGGCGGGAACTCCAACGGTCACGGCGGAGCCACCGCGAATTTCCTGCAGAGCATGAGCCGCAGCCTCCCCCCGATGATGCAGGTCATGAAAGACATCGCCGGCATCGAACTGCCGGAGACGCTCCTCAAAGTCGCCGGTGACGAACCGTCGGGAAATGGTCACGTCGACGTCGCGGCCGCCGAGAGCGCCAGGCCGGAATAGCGCGAAATCCCTCGAACTCGAGTCGACAGCGGGCCAGGCAGATCGATCGTCTGGCCCGCTTCGTTTTTCCGGATGCAGGCTGCTCGCCGCCGTTTCCCTTCCTTTTTCCCGTCCCGCCGACGGAGTATCATCCCTGCCACGGCACGAAGGGCACCTTGGCAGCTTCTCGGCGAAAGACTGGATCTATGGCGGAATCCTGCTACCTGGCAATCGATCTCGGTGCCGAGAGCGGCCGGCTCATGGCAGGCCTGTTCAATGGCAAAACGGTCCGTCTCGAAGAGATTCACCGTTTCTCGAACGGCCCGGTTCACGTTGCCGGAACGCTGCGCTGGGATGTGATCCGTCTCTGGTCGGAAATTCAGGTTGGCCTGGCCAAAGCTGCCTCCCGGTTCGGTCAGTCAATCGTCTCGGTCGGCGTCGACACCTGGGGCGTCGACTACGTGCTGCTGTCGAAAACCGGCGAAATCCTGGGGCAGCCGTATCACTACCGCGACGCCCGCACCAGCGGCATGCTCGACCATGCGTTTTCGCGGGTCCCCCGGTCGGAGATTTTCGCCCAGACCGGCCTGCAGTTCATGGAGATCAACTCGCTTTACCAGCTGTTGGCCATGCAGCAGACGAATGCTCCGCTCCTGGCGCTGGCCGACAAGTTTCTGATGATGCCCGATTTCTTCCACTGGCTCCTCTGCGGCAGCAAGGTGGTCGAATTCACCAACGCCACCACCTCCCAGTGCTTCCACCCCGTTCAGCGCAACTGGTCGTACGACATGCTGCGGCGGCTCGAACTGCCGACGGATATGTTTCCCGAAGTCGTCGCGCCGGGAACAAAACTTGGAAAACTGCGGGAAAACGTCGCCCGCCGGGCCGGATTGCCACGTCTCGACGTCGTGGCTCCTGCGACACACGACACCGGGGCGGCGATCGCCGCAGTCCCGACCGATCACACCGGTTCGGCCAACTGGGCCTATATCAGCAGCGGCACCTGGTCGCTGATGGGCCTGGAAGTCCAGCACGCCATCCTCTCGCAGAGGGCGCTGGAGCTGAATGTCACCAATGAGGGGGGCATCGACGGAACGTACCGACTGCTGAAGAACATCATGGGCCTCTGGCTGGTCCAACAGTGCCGGCGGTCCTTCGAGCGGAGCGGAGCGTCCTACGACTATGCACTGCTGACGCAGATCGCCCGCGACGCCCACGCGTTTCGCTGCTTCGTCGATCCCGACGCTCGCGAATTTCTCGCTCCCGATGACATGCCTTCTGCAATCTGCAGCTGGGCGCAGGCCAGCGGTCAGGAAGCTCCGGACAGCGAAGGTCAAATTATCCGCTGCTGCCTCGAAAGCCTGGCCCTCAAATACCGTCAGGTCCTGACCTGGCTGGAAGAACTCTCCGGTGAACGGGTGGAAGTCATCCACATCGTCGGCGGCGGCACGCAGAACGAATTGCTCAATCAATTCACTGCCAACGCCTGCGGCCGGCCGGTGGTGACCGGCCCGATCGAAGCGACCGCCCTGGGCAACGTTCTGGTGCAGGCCCGGACCGCTGGCGAAATCGGCTCGCTCGCCGAGATCCGCAGCGTCGTCCGGGCGTCGTCCTCCGTCAAACGATACGAACCGCAGGACACCTTTGCCTGGGATGATGCCTACGGTCGCTTCCGCGACCTGCTCCAGCGGACAAAGTCCTGATTCCCGCATTGATTTGAGTCCCCCTTTTCCACGAGTGGTTTCATGCCAGCCCCCCGCGTCTGCGTCCTCCGTGCTCCCGGCACCAACTGCGACCCCGAGACTGCCTTCGCATTCGAGAACTGCGGCGGGCGTCCCGAGCGGGTCCACCTGTTCCGCCTGCTCGAACAGCCGACGCTCCTCGACGAGTTTCAGATCCTCTGCATCCCGGGGGGCTTCAGCTACGGAGACGACATCGGGGCCGGGGTGATCTTCGGATCCGAACTGCGCACCCGGCTGGGGGACGCCGTCCAACGGTTCCTCCAGGCCGACAAGCTGGCGCTCGGCATCTGCAACGGTTTCCAGACGCTGCTCAAGGCAGGAGTGCTGCCCGGCGGCGCAGCCGGCTGGAGCACGGGAGGTCGCGAACAGGCGACGGCCACTCTGACCTGGAACGACAACGGCAAGTACACCGCCCGCTGGGTTCGCCTGCGGGTGGGGGCTTCCAACAACGTTTTCCTGCGCGGGATGACCGAAATCGACGTCCCGATCGCCCATGCGGAAGGCCGGCTGGTGGTCTCCGACGCGGCGCTGATCGACCAGTGGCGCAGCGCCGGCCAGGTCGCGTTGCAGTATATCCGGTGGGCCGGGACCGACGGTGCGTCGCACCCCGTCAACGAACGCTGGGCGGCCAACCCCAACGGGGCCGTCGCGGACATCGCCGGTCTGGGGGATCCCTCAGGGCGGGTGCTGGGGCTGATGCCGCATCCGGAGCGATTTCTGTTCGCGACGCAACACCCGCACTGGACGCGACTTGGGCTCAAGGGCGAAGGGGCCGGCATGCAAGTCTTCCGCAACGCGATAGAATATTTTGCTTAGAACGCATCTCACGATTGCGTTCGGGTGACCGTGGCCGGATCGAAGGGAAGCCTCGGTCTCGCGCTGGTCCGGGGATGGCGAAGTCGCTGCTGCCCCGGCCACCCAATTCGTTGCCCGGGGAGGCTCCCATGTCTGCATGCGAACTGACCGCCAAACGTTGCGTCCCCTGCGAAGGGGGAGTTCCGAAACTGACCCCGGACGAAGCCGGCGCGTTGCTGGCGAGCGTGCCCGGCTGGTCGATCGTCCACAATGGCGAGCGGATCCGCCGGGAATGGACGGTCAAGCATTTCCGGGCCGGGATGGCCTTTTTCAATCGCGTGACGGAAGTGGCCGAGAGCGAGGGGCATCACCCCGATCTGCATCTCGTCGGCTATCGCAATGTCGCGATTGAAATCTGGACGCACGCCATCGGCGGCCTGTCCGAGAACGACTTCATTCTGGCCGCCAAGATCGATCAGTTGCCGATTGACTTGAAGAGCTGAAGGCATTGCTTCGGCGGGATGTCGGTCGATGGGTGGCTGGCGTCGGAGTCTTCGACGACCCAGTCCCTGCAGCTGTCTGCTTATTCCGCCTTCTTCACCGAGAAGTCGACAATCAGCGGCAGATGATCCGACGCATCCCGCGCCAGCTTCGTCTGTGAAACCCGGGCGTGCTCGATCTGGATCCGACTGCAGCAGAAGGCTTTGTCGAGCGATCCCATCGGCAGATAGGCCGGAAACGAGCGGAATCGCGACACCGGCGCGGTGACGTGGTGGTAGCCGTGGACGGCGAACGGGCCGTTGGCCAGCGTGTTCCGCCAGTCGTTGCAGTCGCCGATGATGACGGTCGGCAGCGAGGCCGACTGTCGGAACAGATGGTGTTCCAGAAATCGTCGAACCTGCCAGTGCCGCTCCTTCTCGGCGAGTCCGAGGTGCCAGTTGACGATCCGCACGGGTCCGTCGGGCGTCTCCACAATCGCCAGCTGTCCCCCGCGCGGTTTCCGCGAACGGAGGGTCAGCGAGATCTGGTGCTGCTCGATCATCGGCCAGCGGCTGAGGAGCAGGTTGCCGTAACCGCCCTCTTTCAGTTTCACGTTGAGCTGGTAGAGCTTGCCGACGGCTTCCAGTTGCTCGGCGAGCAATTCGGGCTGGTTGTGGTGTCGCGAACGGGCGACGTTCCGGTCGACTTCCTGCAGGCAGACGAAGTCCGGGGCTTCGTGCTGGATGACGCCGACGATCCGTTCCAGACGATAGCGGCGGTCGCGACCGCCGATCCCCTTGTGGATGTTGTAGCTGAGTAACCGCATAGCGCTCCAGCGTCCTGCCGTGACCGGAATGCAGACCGGCGAACTGATGGCGGCGAGGGCTCTCCTTATTCAAAGCATCGCGGCGCGTATCGGCAAGTCGAGCTGGGGGGAAATCCGGATCGATTCTCGGCCGAAGATTGCAGTTCGAGGGGAAATTCTGCGACATTGGTTGCAGGGTCGCTGACCCGATCCACACACGTCTGTCGGCGGGGAAGGGGGAACCATGCTGCGTCTCGTGCTGGTGCTGTCGCTGATGACCCTCTCCGGCGGTAACCTCGCCGCGCAGGCTCGCGTCCGCGCACTGCGGGTCGTGACGTACAACATTCATCACGGACTCGGGACGGACCAGGAGTTGAATCTGGGGCGCATCGCGGATGTGCTGAGGGGCGCTCAACCGGACATCATTTCCCTGCAGGAAGTCGACGTCCGGACTCGCCGGACTTTTCGCGAGGACCAGGCCGCCGCGCTCGGAAATCAGCTCGACATGTACGTCGGCTTCGGCAAGGCCACGTCTTACGACGATGGAGACTACGGCAACTGCATTCTGTCGAAGTCTCCCATCGAAGAATTTCAGACACATCCGCTGACCACGATTGCGGGACACGAGCCCCGTTGCGTGGCGGTCGCCCGGATTCGCGTCGGGGGGATTGGTCCGGTAATTCAGTTCCTGTCGACGCACCTCGATCATGCGTCGGAAGGGGTCCGGATGGATCAGGCCCATTCGCTGGGGAAGGTGGCGGCCAAGCTGCCCCGTCAACCGATGATTCTGGCGGGTGACATGAACGCGGAACCCGATTCGAAAACGCTGCGCCGACTTTTGGGGTCCTGGACGGACAGCGGCCCTGAGAAAGGCGGATTCTCGTTTCCGGCGGTCAATCCATCGTCGCGGATCGATTATGTCCTGTACCGGAACGCGCCGGGCTGGAAAGTCCGGGAGCAACGGGTGATCGAGCAGTCGATCGCGTCCGATCATCGACCGGTGCTGACGGTCTTCGAGTTTTCCGACGCGCCGTAACGTCGGTCGCCGCGTCTCTGATCGACCGAATGCAAGTCCCGACGATTGGGGAGGTTGCGGAGTTCTCAGGATCGGGCAGGCTGGGAACTCTCGTCGGAACGTCTTATACTGCTTGCGGTTTCGCCCGCAAGGACAGGATTCCGCCTGCATGAACCTCGCTTCCGCCGCCCGCCATTCCGAGGCCCTGCCGCGGCATCGACAATTGGCTGCTCCCGCGATCCACGTTCGGCCCGCGCCGCCCGAGCGCCGTCCGCGCTGCGTCGTGTTCGACTTTGACGGCACCCTCAGCCTGCTGCGGGCCGGCTGGGCAGACATCATGATTCCGCAGATGCTGGACGAGCTCATGTCTCTCCCCGGGACGACCGAGACGGCGGAAGAACTGGAGCCGGCAATCCGCGAGGCGATCCTCGACCATAATGGACGGCCGACCGTCTACCAGATGATGTTTCTGGCCGACCAGGTCCGACGGCGCGGCGGGGAACCTCAGTCGCCGGAAGCCTACACCGCGGAATTCGTCCGCCGGCTGACGCTGCAGAGCGACGCTCGTTGCGAGACGATTCGATCCGGCAAGGCCAGCCCGGAGGATTATCTGGTGCCGGGAGCGCGTCGGCTGCTGGAAGCTCTCCGGGAACGCGGCGTGCACCTGACTCTGGCAAGCGGCACGGAAGAAATTGCGGTCCGGCGGGAGTCGGCCCTGCTGCAGATCGACGGATACTTTGAGGGCCGGATCCACGGTCCGTCGGAAGAGAATCCGCACGCGTTTTCGAAGCTCGCCGTGATGGATCGGCTCAAAGCCGAGCACGATCTGATCGGCGCCGAGCTGGCGGGGATCGGAGATGGAGCGGTCGAGATCGAGAGTCTGAAGTCGCTGGGGGGGCTGGCTGTCGGCATTGCCAGCGACGAACGGCATCGCAGCGGAGCTCTGGAGGACTGGAAAGTGCCTCGCCTCCTGTCGGCGGGAGCCGATGCGGTGATTGGCGACTATCGGGACCTGGAGCCCTTGCTGGCCTGGCTGGGCTGGTAAGCCGGAGCGGCGTCGAGGTCGCCTGCGACCGTGAGACTGCAACAGGGAACGTCGGAATGCAACTGCCGCGACTCAACGAACTGATTGCCGCTTTCTCGCGATTGCGCGTGGCGGTGGTTGGCGATTTCTCTCTCGACAAGCTGCTGCACCTCGATCCGACTCTGGTGGAACGGAGCGAGAACAGCGGCCGGATGGTCCATCAGGTCGTCGGCATCCGCACCAGCCCCAGCGCAGCCGGAACGGTCGTCAACAATCTGGCGTCGCTGGGTGCGAGCGATCTGCACGTCTTTGGCGTGATTGGCGATGACGGTGAAGGCTATGAGCTCTGCCAGAATCTCCGCAGACTCCGCTGCACTACAGAGGGGCTGCTTCGTTTTCCGGATTTTCGCACGCCCGCGGTCATCCGGCCCCTCGATCTGAGCAGCGACGGCTGGACCGGTCGGCATCCGCGTTACGACATTCACAATCGCGTGCCGATTCCCGACGAGGCGATCGAACGGCTGACGAAGAATCTGCAGGAGATCCTGCCCGTCGTCGATGCCGTGATCGTCATGGACCAGGCCGATCACCCCGATACCGGAGTCATCGCTCCTCAATTGCGCGATGAACTCTCGCGGCTGGCACTGGCATATCCGAAGGTCTTCTTCTGGGCGGACAGTCGCCGCAATGCGCGGCACTTCCGGAATATCATCATCAAGCCAAACGAATTTGAGGCTGTCGGACGTTTCCGACCGATTGCCGGCGACGAAGTCCGCCTGACCGATCTCAAGGCCGTGCTGCCCCGCCTGCGGGCGGAAACCGGCGCTCCGGTGTTCATCACCTTCGGCGAAAAGGGAATTCTGGTCTCTGATCCCAAAGGTCGGCTCGTGCCGGGAATTCGTCTGCAGGGACTGCTCGATCCCACGGGCGCCGGGGATACGGCGACGGCCGGGATGGTACTGGCCTCCGCAGCGGGCGCGACGTCGATCGAAACGGCCTTGATCGGCAATCTGGTCGCCGCTGCGACGATCAAGCAGATCGGCACGGCAGGAATTGCTGCGCCCGAACAGTTGCGGGACGGGCTGCAGCAGTGGCAGGAGCAGAATCCGCGCGGAGCTGTCGATCTGGATCAGCTGCAGGATCTGACCGACATCGACATGAACTGAGTGCTGTCCCGTAATTGATCGGTCTCCATCAATCATATTGTCTCAGAGATTCGCGAAAGAGGTCCATGTCTCTCCTGCGGCAACCTGCGGCCGAACCGGTCGCCCTGCGGCTCAGCCGAGACCTGGTCCGCACGATCAAGCGGGGGCACCCGTGGGTCTATGCCGAAGCGTTGCGGCAGCTTCCGCCCGCCCCGGCTGGAAGCTCGGCCATTCTGCTCGATCATCGCAAGGGACAGGAAATCGCCCGGGGTCTCTACGATCCCAAGAGTCCGCTGGCGCTGCGGGTCTGCTCGACCGACGGCAAGCCGCTCGATGATCGCTGGGCGGAACGCCGGCTGACGCGAGCTCTGGCGCTGCGGGAGCGGTTCATTCGCCCCGACACGACCGGTTACCGGCTGGCGCATGGCGAAGGGGACGGGCTCCCCGGGCTGGCGATCGATCGCTACGACCGCGTGCTGGTCCAGAAGTTCGACGGCCCTGGCCCGGAGGGCTTCTGGAACGCCGAGGAACTTGCGGGCTGGCTTCGCGATCGGACGGGCGTCGATGCGGTGGTTGGCCGTCGGCGGGAACGCTCCGCGGCGCCCCGCGTGCTGTCGGGACAGCTTCAGAACCGAGTCGTTCCCTTCCTGGAGAACGGTTTGCGGTTCACGGCGGACGTCGTGGCGGGCCAGAAGACCGGCTTCTTTCTCGACCAGCGCGACAACCGGGATTTTCTGCGGGGCGTGGTCTGCGGGCAGTCGGTACTGAACCTGTTTTCTTATACGGGAGGGTTCTCGATTGCGGCCGGAGCTGGCGGCGCGTCGCAGGTGACGTCGGTCGATCTGGCGGCTCCCGCCGTCAGTGCCGCCGAGGACCATTGGGTGCTGAATGAGCTCCCTGCCGGCACCCACGAGGCTGTGGCTGCGGATGCGTTCGAGTATCTGGAAGCCGCCCGCGATGAAAAGCGCCGCTGGGACGTCGTGGTCGTCGATCCGCCGTCATTTGCGCCGTCGCAGGAGAGCGTCACCCGGGCGACGTCGGCGTATCAGAAGCTGTTTTCCGCGGCGATTCGCGTGACCACCAACGGCGGTCTGCTGGCGGCGGCTTCGTGTTCCAGCCACATCTCCGAAGCCCACTTCATCGGCCTGTGCGAAGAGGCGGTTTCCGACGCCCGGCGGCAGGCGCGTGTGATCGCGGTCCGGAATCAGCCGGCCGACCACCCGTGGCCGCTGGCGCTGCCGGAATTCCGCTATCTGAAATTCGTCGTGCTGCAGCTCAGTTGAGCCTGAGGCGACTGATTACCGCACCGGTATTCCGAAGTCGCTCGACTTGCCGCCCTTGACGGGGGCGTCGCGGAACACGGTGCGGTTCTTGCCGGATCGCTTGGCGGAGTACATTGCGGAGTCGACGCGCTGCAGGCAATCCGCCGGATCGTGGTCGCCGGGGGGAAACGTGACTGCTCCGGCGCTGACGGTGACGTCCGGAAAGTCGTCGGCCAGTTCCAGCCGGACGGTCGCCCAGACCCGTTCGAGGACCATTTCGGCCTCGGATCGACCGGCCTCGGAGAGAATCAGTACGAACTCGTCGCCGGCCAGGCGGCTGACGAGGTCGTAGACCCGGACCGAACGGCGAAACGCGTCCGACAGTCGCTGCAGCAGTTCGTCGCCCGCGTGATGTCCGTAGCGGTCGTTCAAGGCTTTGAAGCCATCGCAGTCGATCAGCACCAGCGTGAAAGGACGCTGGAACCGTGTCGAACGGGCGATTTCGGCATCCAACTGTTCCGCCAGCGCCTGGCGATTTGGCAGACGCGTCAGCGGATCGCAGCGGGCCAGTTCGCGTTCGCGCCGCAGAGCCGCGGAAACCTGTCCCGACAGGATCGCGAGGACCAGCGCTCCCAAAGCTGCGGTCAGACCGTTCCAGGGGCTGCCGGCGTCGACAGCAACCGCCTTTGTCACGGCTAGAACCGACACGACGGCCGCTGTCCAGACGGATCCGGCATACCAGGCGCCGATGGCCGCCGACACGCACCAGCCAGCGGCGGAAACTTCCCGCGGGACTCCGGAGGTCTCCAGTCCGACCAGCGCTGCCAGTGCGGCGCTGGTCGCCAGAATTCCGCGGAGCGTTCGCTGCTTGAGAATCATGAGGCCTCGGAAACCATGCCGTTGAGAGTCGCCACAAGGTGTCTGGCGAATAATGCGTCATGCCGCCGGAATCGACAACGCCGCCAGTCGCCTAATCTGGCTATCTTCGCAGGAAGACGATCTTGACGCTACAACAGAATTCTGCGGAAGAATAGATCGCCGGATATCGACATAACGCGGTGGACGTTACGGATTCAGGATTTGCCCCAGCTCTCGCACAGCCGCTTCGGTGGCGGGATAACCGATCGGGCGAACCTTGGAGGTCTCACGCGAATCCGGACCGTCGAACGCCGGAGGATTCGGGAGCTCGCCGCTCGTCAGCCGGTAGTCGGTCTTGCCGATCCGCGTCAGCGGCAACAGAACCGCCCCTTCGTGCGGGACGCCCAGCGCCGGCAGTTCGCGGATTGTGATCTCGCGCGGCAGCATCGGGCGTTTCCAGACGCGGTGCACCGCCAGGCGGCCGCTTGGAAAATCGAGCCAGTGCCCTTCGACCACGACGTCTGCGGCGAGAATCTGGGCGCGGTTCAGGGAGACGGGATTTGCGGTTTCCAGCGCCAGACCGGCGAGCCACGCGATCCAGCCGACGACGCACACGACCAGAACCGCTTGCAGCCAGACGGGACAACGGCTCGCCGGACGATTGGTCTCCGGCGCCGAATCCGTCACGACTTGAAGGCCTTGGAGACGTCGAACTGGTAGTCGCGCTGGAAGGCGTCTTCGAAATCGTAGACGCCGCAGAAGTCGGCGAGCTGATCGCGGTCGGTCTTGCGCATGTCGCCCCGTTCGATGAGCTCGAAAACAATCCGTCCGAAATCGTCTGTGGTCGTCACGCCCCAGGAGCGAAACACGACCGGGGCCATCATACCGAACTGCTTCAGGCCGAGAATCCGGACGCCATCCAGCAGTTCGGGACCGGAGATGTGAGCCGACTCATCGTCGGAGTCATCGGAACCGATCCGTCCCAGTTCGTCTTGAGCGACGCGCAGGGCCTCGGAGATGAAGAGGTACGCTTGAGGAGCGTATTTGAGTCGCATACGGGGAGTACGTTTTGTGATGCTCATGTCGTCTGGACAGGGACCACCGCCGCTGACGGAATTTCGAGTCTCGCAGTGCCGGGCGTCACGGCCGGTTTGACGCACGACGACTTGCAAGACGCGCTCAGAAGAATCCATGAAGATTCCTCACCCAAGTCGACTATACACCGCATTCGCAATTGAGCGGAAGGGAACTTGCCCTCCGGAAATCGGTTCTTGCAGGGTCGCAACGGATCGGCCGATGCCTACCGGTGGACAGGCTTTCCCGCGATCGGATGCCGGCCGCAGATTTGGCAGTCGGTGTCCTTGCGGATACACTGGCGGTTTCCCCCACCGGTCGCCTGCGGACCGGCCGTTTTGTTTCTGGTCATCGGAATAGACAGTGTCGAACCCGTCCGCCTCTGCCAGTCAGAACCGCAGTTTTGTTGATCCCGCTCAGGAAGAGCTGGTGCTCGTCCTCGACTTCGGCGGTCAGACGGCTCAGCTCATCGCCCGCCGCGTCCGCGACCAGAACGTCTTCTGCCAGCTCGTCCGTCACGACCTGTCCTGCGACCGCATTCGCGAGCTCAATCCGAAAGGGCTCATCCTGTCGGGCGGACCGGCCAGCGTTTACGGCGATCAGGCCCCCAAGGTCGATCCGGCCATCTTCGACCTCGGAATTCCGATTCTCGGCATCTGCTATGGCCTGCATCTGATCTGCGAGGCCGAGGGAGGCTCGGTTCGGCCCGGCACGACGCGAGAATTCGGCCGGACCGTCTGCCGCGTGACGGAGGCCGGCCAGCTCTTCGACGGGCTGCCCCCCGAAACGACCGTCTGGATGAGTCACGGCGACCAGGTCGAGGATCTGGCGGCGAACTTCGTCTCGCTGGCCCGCACCGATACCTGCCCGAACGCGGCCGTGAAACATCTCCGCAAGCCCATCTACGGACTGCAGTTCCACCCGGAAGTCACTCACTCCGAGCACGGCGGCCAGCTCCTTGCCAACTTCGTCAAGAACGTCTGCGGCTGTCGCGGCACCTGGAAAATCAGCTCGCTGATCGAACGGGAAGTTCAGACGATCCGCGAACGGGTCGGCAACCGTCGTGTCATCTGCGGCCTGTCCGGCGGCGTCGACTCATCCGTCACCGCGGCGATCCTCTACAAAGCGATCGGAACCCAGCTCTCCTGCATCTTCGTCGACAATGGAATGCTCCGCAAAGGGGAGTCAGACCGGGTCCGCGATCGCTTCCAGAATCACTTCCGCACCGATCTGCACGTCGTCAACGCCCGCAAGCAGTTCCTCGACGAACTGGCCGGCGTCAGCGAGCCGCAGCAGAAACGCAAGATCATCGGCCGGGTCTTCATCGACGTCTTCCGCAAAGAAGCCGAGTCGATTGAAGACGCCCATTTCCTGGCGCAGGGGACGCTCTACCCGGACGTCATCGAATCCGGGGCCAACGGCGACGGCCCCGCCGCCACGATCAAAGCCCACCACAACGTGGGGGGGCTGCCCGAGCAGCTGGGCTTCGAGCTGATTGAGCCGCTGCGCGATCTGTTCAAGGACGAAGTCCGCCGGATGGGGCTCGAACTGGGGCTGCCGGAAGAGCTGATCTGGCGGCATCCGTTCCCGGGGCCGGGCCTCGCCGTGCGCTGCCTGGGGGCTGTCAGCGAAAGCCGGCTCGACACGCTTCGCGAAGCCGATGCGATTGTCCTCGAAGAACTGCGCAGGAGCGGGCTCTACCGGGACGTCCAGCAGGCGTTCGCCGTGCTGCTGCCGGTGCAGTCGGTCGGCGTGATGGGGGACGGCCGGACCTATGAAGACGTGGTCGCCGTGCGGGCGGTCCAGACCGACGACTTCATGACCGCCGACTGGTACCACATTCCGTACGACGTGATCGGCCGGATGTCGACGCGGATCATCAACGAAGTCCGGGGCGTCAACCGGGTGGTCTACGACGTCAGCTCGAAGCCGCCGAGCACGATCGAGTGGGAGTAGAGAGAAACGTGCCTGGTGCCGATTGCCAAGGGTCAGAGAGAAGGGCCGGGCGACAACCAATGTCCGGCTCATCTCTCTTGTCTTCACTCGCCACCAGCGACTTCCCCAAACCCCCGCATCATTCACCTCGTCTCCAACAGCTCCCCCGTTCGACGTAAGTCAGGTTGCAAAGGCTGACCTGCGGAGTTCGAAGGAGGCGGTTCCGTGGAAACAGAGTTCTGCGGGCGCGCGTGGCGTTTTCCAGCGGGCGACGGGCGCGAAGGCGTGCGCCGAACCGGCTGCAGAGCGATGAAATGAGCCTGGTGCGGCACTTCCCGTGAGTCGGCGATTGCTTGATCGGCCGGCTGCATGAGCCATGGACGGCTCTGCCGACCTCGAACAATTCCGCACACTGCCGCGCTAAAGTCGGTGTGTGCGGTGTCGCGACTGCTCCCGCCGAACCGATGCCCCTGGCTTCCGACAAGTCGGCCTCCGTCGGCGCATGCTGTTTGTCCGGCTCGCCTGTCAGCCTGGTGCTCCCCGCCTCCCGCGTGAGACCCTGAAAGGACGACCGGCCGCACTTGGCCTGGCCCACCAGCAATTTCGTCGAGAACTCGCGGATCGATGAATCGCAGCAGAACCTTTCGGAGCTGGACGTACCGTCAACATTGAGGTTCGAGCCTCGCTCGGTAAGTCACCTGGCGGACGGATTCCACAGGGCTTGCGGCAACAAAGCGTCTTCGTTCGCGAATCCAACCCACGTTCGGAGGTCGGCCCACACGGCCTGCGACCGCCTGGTCTCAAGATCTATGCGCATTATTTATGCGCTCCGGTTCCGTCTTTGCCGTCATTTTACACGACCTCGCATAACATGCTCCTGTTGGCCGGCGTATGCCGACGCCCCTTAAGGAGACTTTCCGTGGATCTGCTGTTCCTGGCCCTGATCGTCGGTTTCTTCGTCGCCAGCATCCTGCTCGCGGCGGGATGCGCACGACTTTAGGAGTGATGCAATGGACTTTCTGCAAGTCGCCGCGGCCGTGCTGGCCGTCGGCCTGTTTGTGTATCTGCTGTTTGCGATGCTCTGTCCGGAGCGATTTTCATGACTGTCACTGCCTGGATTGAAATTGCCGCGTATTTCGCGGTACTGCTGGCTCTGGTCAAACCGCTGGGCTGGTTCATGGCCCGGGTCTACGCCGGGGAGCCGTGCGGGCTCGATGCGCCGCTCAAACCGCTGGAGCGCGGACTTTACCGCATTGCGGGGGTCAAGCCCGAGTCCGAGATGACGTGGCGGCAATACTCCGTCGCCGTGCTGCTGTTCAACGCCCTGGGGGCGCTGGCCGTTTACGGCCTGCAACGCGCACAGGGATCGCTGCCGCTGAATCCTCAGCACCTGCCGGCCGTGGCGCCCGATCTGGCGTTCAACACGGCGGTCAGCTTCGCCACCAACACCAACTGGCAGGCTTACAGCGGCGAGTCGACGCTGAGTTATCTGTCGCAGATGCTGGGGCTGGCGGTGCAGAACTTCCTGTCCGCCGCGACCGGCATGTCGGTACTGATTGCGCTGATTCGGGGCTTCACTCGCAAACAGACCGAGTCGATCGGCAACTTCTGGGTCGACGTGACCCGGAGCACTCTGTTTATCTTGCTGCCGCTGTCTTTCGTGCTGGCCGTCGCGCTGGTCTCGCAGGGAGTCGTGCAATCGTTCGCGCCGGCCGTGGAAGTGCCGCTGGCCGTTCCACAAACCGGCCCCGACGGGCAGCCGGTGACGACGCAGTTGATTCCGCTGGGCCCCGCGGCGTCGCAGATCGCGATCAAGCAGCTCGGCACGAACGGCGGCGGCTTCTTCGGCGTCAACTCCGCTCACCCGCTGGAAAGCGCCACGCCCTTCAGCAACTTTCTGCAAGTGCTGGCGATCCTGCTGATCCCCGCGGCGCTCTGTTACACGTTCGGCGATCTGGTGGGAGATAAGCGGCAGGGATGGGCCATTCTGGCCGCCATGCTGCTCATTTTCGTGCCACTCACGCTCGGGTGTGTGCTGGCCGAGCAGGCCGGGAATCCGCGGCTGACGGCTCTGGGGGTGGATCCCGGCGCCGGCAATATGGAAGGGAAGGAAGTCCGGCTCGGCGTTGGCGCGTCGGCCCTGTGGGCCAGTGCCACGACGGCGGCCTCCAACGGCAGCGTGAACTCGATGCACGACTCTTATACGCCGCTGGGGGGCCTGGTTCCCATGTGGCTGATGCAGCTCGGCGAAGTCGTTTTTGGCGGCGTCGGCAGCGGACTGTACGGCATGCTCGTGTTTGCGATCGTGGCCGTGTTCATCGCCGGCCTGATGGTGGGGCGGACTCCTGAGTATCTGGGGAAGAAGATCGAAGCTCGCGAGATGAAGCTGGCTTCGCTGGTGATCCTGATCCCGCCGATGGTGGTCCTCGGCGGAACCGCCGTTGCACTGTCGCTCGAAGCCGGTCGGGCTTCAATTACCAATCCCGGCGCGCACGGTCTCAGCCAGGTGCTGTATGCCTTCTCTTCGGCGGGTAACAACAACGGCAGCGCCTTCGCGGGACTGGGGGTGAATAACCTCCTGTACAACCTGCTGCTGGGCTTCGCGATGCTGATCTCGCGGTTCTGGCTGATTGTGCCGACCCTTGCGATCGCCGGCGCGCTGGCCCGGAAGAAGGGGATCCCGGTCTCGGCCGGTACGTTGCCGACTCACACTCCACTGTTCGTCGTCATGCTGGCCGGCATCGTGGTGCTGGTCGGAGCGCTGACCTTTGTCCCCGCGCTGGCCCTGGGTCCGATTGTCGAACACCTTCAGCTCCATGCAGGCCGCTGAGCCTGAGATTCGAGGAAAGACGATCATGTCGCATCGTAAAGCACGTCCCCTCTTCGACCCGCCGATTGTGAAGCGGGCGTTGTGGGAATCGGTCCGCAAACTGAATCCGCGGCACCAGCTCCGCAATCCGGTGATGTTCACCGTGTTTGTCGGCAGCATTTTCACCACCGTCCTGGCAGTCCAGGCGGCGGCTCGGCCGGGAGACGAGTCCCCGGCGTTCGTCGCGGGAATCGCCGCCTGGCTGTGGTTCACAGTCCTGTTCGCCAACTTCGCCGAGGCGATGGCCGAGGGCCGGGGGAAGGCGCAGGCCGATGCCCTGCGCAAGTCCCGTCAGGAGGTGACCGCCCGCCGGCTGAGCACGAACAAGCTCTATGAAGAAGTCGCGTCGTCGCAGCTCAGGAAGGATGACATCGTCATCGTCAAGGCGGGCGAACAGATCCCGCTCGACGGTGAAGCGATCGAAGGTGTGGCGTCGGTCGACGAAAGCGCGATCACGGGAGAAAGTGCGCCGGTGATTCGCGAAGCGGGCGGAGACCGCAGTGCCGTCACCGGCGGCACGCGGGTGCTGTCGGACCACCTCGTCATCAAGATCACCAGCAGCCCGGGAGAGAGTTTTCTCGATCGGATGATCAGCATGGTGGAGGGAGCCAAGCGCCAGAAGACCCCCAACGAGATCGCGCTGGACATTCTCCTGGCGGCGATGACGATCGTGTTTCTGCTGGCCTGCGCCACGCTCGTGCCGTTGTCGCAGTTCAGCGTGCTGGCCGCCGGGAAGGGGGTTCCCATCACGCTGGCGGTGACCGTGGCGCTGCTGGTCTGCCTGATTCCGACGACGATCGGCGGGCTCCTGTCCGCCATCGGCATCGCGGGGATGGACCGGATGATTCAGGCGAATGTGATCGCCACGTCCGGCCGGGCGGTGGAGGCCGCCGGCGACATCGACGTGCTGCTGCTCGATAAGACCGGCACGATCACGCTGGGGAACCGTGAGGCGGTGGAGTTCATCCCGGCGGCGGGCGTGACTGCGGAGCAGCTTGCGGACGCCGCACAACTCTCCTCGCTGGCGGATGAAACCCCCGAAGGGCGCAGCATTGTGGTGCTGGCAAAAACGAAATTCGGCCTGCGCGGCCGCGAGATTGCACCGATGGGGGCAAAATTCGTCCCATTCTCGGCACGAACGCGGATGAGCGGAATCGACTTTGACGGTCGTCAGATCCGCAAAGGGGCCGTCGACGCGATTCAGAACTATGTGCGGGAGAACGGCGGCGAGTTCCCATCGGCTTTGCGCGAGCAGGTTGACAAGATCTCGCACAAAGGAGGCACCCCCTTGATCGTTGCGGAAGGGCGGCAGGCGCTGGGCGTCATCTACCTGAAGGACATCGTCAAAGGGGGCATGAAGGAACGTTTCTCGCAGCTCCGGCAGATGGGGATCAAGACCGTCATGATTACGGGAGACAACCCGCTCACGGCGGCCGCGATTGCCGCCGAAGCTGGCGTCGACGACTTCCTGGCCGAGGCGACGCCCGAAGCCAAGCTGAAGATGATCCGCGACTACCAGACGGGGGGACGACTGGTCGCCATGACGGGGGACGGCACCAACGATTCCCCGGCGCTGGCCCAGGCCGACGTCGCGGTGGCGATGAACAGCGGGACGCAGGCCGCCAAGGAGGCCGGCAACATGGTCGACCTCGATTCGAATCCGACCAAGCTGATCGAGATCGTGGAGATCGGCAAGCAGCTCCTGATGACCCGCGGGTCGCTGACAACCTTCAGCATCGCCAACGACGTCTCCAAGTATTTCGCGATTATTCCGGCAGCGTTCGCGACAACGTATCCGGAGCTGACGCAACTGAATGTGATGGGGCTGGCCTCGCCGCAGAGCGCCATTCTCTCGGCAGTGATCTTCAACGCGTTGATTATCGTGTTCCTGATTCCGCTGGCGCTGCGGGGCGTCAAGTACCGGTCGGCCGGCGCCGACAAGCTGCTCCGCGACAATCTGTTGATTTATGGCCTGGGTGGTCTGCTGGTCCCGTTCGCCGGTATCAAACTGGTCGACCTGGTCCTGGTCGGACTGAGACTGGCGTAGGGGAAGCGCTCGCGATGGCGTGCCACGGCTCTGTCGGCCGCGCTCGGTGGAGAGCGAGTTTCGGCTCGTGCGGTTCGCGGGGCCGTGGCACACCTGTTTGTGAATTCACTCGAGCGGTCGACATCAGAGCCTCCGCTGAAATCGATGAATGGGAATTGAAATCATGTGGCAATCGCTGAAAACTGCAACGCTTCTGTTCGTGCTGCTGACCATTGTGACCGGCGTCATCTACCCGCTCGCCGTCACTGCGGTCGCACAGGCTGCCTTCGGCCGACAGGCCGGGGGCAGTTTGATTCTTCAGGACGGTCGCGCCGTCGGCTCCGACCTGCTGGGTCAGCCCTTCGACGCACCCGGCGACTTCTGGGGACGTCCGTCGGCGACCGGTCCGGTCGCGTACAACGGTCTGGGAGGGAGCGGCTCCAACCAGGCCCCGACGAATCCGGCCCTGGAGACCGCAGTGAAGGAACGGATCGACCGCCTCAAGGCCGCCGACCCGGACAACACAGCGGTCATCCCGGCAGACCTGGTAATGGCTTCCGCCAGCGGCCTCGACCCGCACATCAGCCCGGCGGCCGCGGAATACCAGGTCCAGCGCGTGGCACGCGCCCGCGGACTGGAGGTCGCCGAAATCCGTCGCCTGGTGGCCGCGCACACCGAAGCTCCGACGTTCGGCATTTTGGGCATGCCCAGGGTCCACGTCCTCCGATTGAACCTCGCGTTGCGTGAACTGCAGCCGGCTTCCGAAGTACGATAGGCGCCATGACCGACGACCGTCCCGATCCCGATGCCCTTCTCGCCCGCGTCCAGGCGGACGAGGTCCGCCAGTCCCGTGGCAAGCTGAAGATCTTCTTCGGCATGGCGCCGGGCGTCGGCAAAACCTACGCCATGCTGGAGGCCGCCCGCAAGCTCGCCAAAGAAGGCGTCGACATCGTCATCGGTTACGTCGAGCCCCACGCCCGGCCGGAGACGTACGCGCTGGTGCTGGGGCTCGATCAGTTGCCTCCGCGGTCCGTGACTTATCGCGGGAAAACGATTCAGGAGTTCGACCTCGAAGCGGCCCTCGCCCGGCATCCGCAGATTCTCCTCGTCGACGAGCTCGCCCACTCCAACGCCGAGGGGTCGACGCACGCCAAACGCTGGCAGGATATCGACGATCTCCTGGCGGCGGGGATTGACGTCTACACGACGCTCAACGTCCAGCACATCGAGAGCCTGAACGACGTCGTCGCGCAGGTCACGATGATCCCGGTCCGCGAAACGGTCCCGGACAAGGTCTTTGAACAGGCCGACGAAGTGGAGCTCGTCGACCTCCCCCCCGACGACCTCATCGAGCGCCTGAAGGAAGGGAAGGTCTACGTTCCCGCCCAGGCGCTGCGGGCGATCGAGAACTTCTTCCGCAAGGGAAATCTCATCGCCCTGCGGGAACTCTCGCTCCGCAAGACGGCGGATCGCGTCAATGCCCAGGCGCTCGATTACCGCCAGGAGCACGATGTCTCCCGCATCTGGCCCACCTCCGAACGGCTGCTGGTCTGCGTCGGGCCGAGCCCGATGTCCGCCCGGCTGGTCCGGGCCGCCCGGCGGATGTCGACCACGTTGCGGGCGCCGCTGACGGCGCTCTATGTGGAGCTCGACCAGGCACGCGCCCTCAACCCCGCGGACCAGCACCGACTGGAGCAGAACCTGCGGCTGGCCGAGGACCTCGGCGCCACCGTCGCCCACACGACCGGAACGGAGTTCGCAGGCGCGGTGCTGGACTTCGCCCGGACTCACAACACGACGAAGATCATCGTGGGGAAGCCGCTGCACGGCCGCTGGCGCGACTGGTGGCGCGGAGCCTTCGTCTACGACCTCATCCGCCGCTGCGGAGACATTGACGTCTACGTCATCAGCGGCGACGCCGAAGCGACTTCGTCCGCGACGACGGCCCGCCGCGCCCCGGCTCCGATTCCGTGGGCTTCCAATCTGTGCGCTGCGGGACTGGTTGGTCTCAGCACTCTGCTCTGCGCCGGGATCGCGCCCCTGTTCCATCCCACCAACCTGGTGATGGTCTATCTGGCGACGGTCGTGGGGGTGGCACTGAGATTCGGCCGCGGTCCCTCCATTCTCGCGACGGTCCTGGGCGTCGCGGCCTTCGACATCTGCTTTGTCCCCCCCTTCGGCACCTTCGCCGTTTCTGACTCGCAGTACGTGCTGACCTTTGGCGTCATGCTCGTCACCGGACTGGTCATCAGCGAGCTGACCGCCCGCGTGCAGTCGCATTCCGCCGCGGCGCGCGAGCGCGAAGCCCGCACGGCGGCGCTGCTGTCGCTCAGCAAGGAACTGACCAGCCTCGCCACGCGCGACGCCGTCGCCACGACTGCCCGCCAGACCATCGCCGAAGCCTTGAACGCCGACGTCTGGATTCTCGGCCCCCCCGTTGAGGGAAGCTCGGTCCTCCTGGGGACCGGCGACGCACCGCCTCCGCGCGACGACGGCGTGATTCGCTGGGTTTTTCAGCATCGCCGCAGCGCCGGCGCCGGAACCGATACGCTGCCGGGGACGCCGACCACCTGGCTGCCGCTGCTGGTCACAGACGGAATTGTCGGCGCGCTGGGAATTCGCCCGAAACAGTCCGACGCCCAGCTCACTTCGCGCCAGTTCGATCTCCTCCAGGCCATTGCCGGCCAGCTCGCCGGCGCGCTCGAACGCTGCGCCCTCGCCCGCGAAGCCGAGTCGGTTCGCCTGCAGGTCGAAACCGAACGGCTCCGGAACGCACTCCTCTCCGCCGTCTCCCACGACCTCCGCACCCCCCTGGCCACCATCACCGGCGCCGCCAGCCTCCTCGTGGAAGGGAAAGAACGGCTCGCCGCCAGCCACCAGAAAGAACTGGCGGAGTCCATTCTCGACGAAGCCGACCGGCTGAACCGGCTCGTCGCCAATCTGCTCGACATGACCCGGCTCGAAGCCGGCGCCATCCCGCTGCAGCGTGAGCTGCAGCCCATCGACGAAGTCGTCGGCGTCGTCCTCGCCCGCTTCGACCGTTACCTCCGCGAACACCCGGTCGTCGCCGACTTGCCCGACGATCTGCCCCCCGTCGCCATCGACGGCCTGCTGATCCAGGAAGTGCTGGCCAACTTGCTCGATAACGCCCTCAAATTCTCCCCGCCAGGATCCCCCATCGAAATCCGCTCTCGCCGGGAGGGTTCCAGCCTGGTCGTCGAGGTCGCCGACCACGGTCCCGGCATCCCGCCGAACGAACTGCAGCGGATCTTCGAGAAGTTCCACCGCGTCGAGGGCCAGTCCCGCGGCGGGACCGGCATCGGCCTCGCCATTTGCCGCGGGATTGTCGAGCTGCACGGTGGTACGATTTCTGCTGCGAACCGATCGACCGGCGGGGCGGTCTTTCGCTTCACCCTCCCCCTGACCGCCACCGGGCTCGATTCGCATCCAGTCGATTGATGCTCCGCACCGGTCGGGAACCGCCGCATGGACCACGACGCACCGCAGATCCTGATTATCGAGGATGAGCCCCCGATCCGCAGGTTCGTGCGGATGTCCCTCGAATCGCACGGTTTCGCCGTTCGCGAAACGGACACCGGCGAACGCGGCATCGGCCAGGCCGCGGACGCTCCGCCGGATGTGGTCATCCTCGATCTCGGCCTCCCCGACCGGGACGGGCTCGACGTCATCCGGGCGCTGCGCGAGTGGTCGAAGGTCCCGATTATCGTCCTGTCGGCCCGCGGGCGCGAGTCGGACAAGATCTCCGCCCTCGATGCCGGGGCCGACGACTACCTGACCAAGCCCTTCGGCGTCGGGGAGCTGCTGGCCCGCGTCCGCGTGGCACTCCGTCACTCGGCCGCCACGACCTCTCCCAACGGCGAATCGGTCTTCGAAGTCGGCGGACTCCGGGTCGACCTGGGCCGCCGGACCGTGCACGTCGACGGCGTGGAACAGCATCTGACCCCCACGGAGTACCGGCTGCTGACGACGCTGATCCGGCACGCGGGGAAAGTGGTCACGCATCGCCAGTTGCTGAAGGACGTCTGGGGGCCCGACAGCGTGTTTGAAAACCAGTACCTGCGGGTCTACATGGGCCAGCTCCGGCGGAAGATCGAGTCCGATCCGGCCCGCCCGCGCTATCTGAAGACGGAGGCGGGCGTCGGCTACCGGCTGGTCGACGAGTAGCCGGCGGGAGCTTGTCAGGCGAAGACTTCCGGGGAGGATGAGGCCAGCATGCCGACTGAGATCTATGTAGGGGATACGTTTTTCTTCGTGATTGGTCCGTCGCCGATGACGCTGGCCGTGCTGGCGGCCGCGGTCGGCCTCGGGATCACGTGGTCTCTGCTGTTCTGGCGCCGGGGTCGGGGGGGATGAAAGTTCGGGCCGGAGGTTTACGAATGGATCAGGGGCCGCTGAAAGCGAAGATCTGCGGCGCTTGAGGCGAACCACTATGCGTCGTGCCGCAGATTCGAGAACTCGGAAGCGTTCCTGGACCTGAGGATTCGCACGCCGCACTAACTGGTCGACTTGCGATCCGCCTCACCCACAACTTCTCCGATCAGCTCTTTGAGTTTGATTCTCGCTTCCTGCAGGACCTTTTCGCCCTTCTTGGTTGCGCGGTAGTTTCGGCGGCGTTTGCCTTCGACGACTTCGTCGGTTCGGGTCAGGTAGCCCGCTTTCTCCATGCCGTGCAGGATCGGATAGAGGGTGCCGGGACTCAATCTGTAACCGTGGCGGCCCAGTTCTTCGATCATTTCAACGCCGAAAATCGGGGCTTCGACGGCGTGGTGCAGGATATGCACTCGCACGAATCCGCCGAAAAAGTGCTTCAGCAGATCGTCCGCCGCCATTTGCAATCACCTTGATATCGCATTACGATATTGATCTTCGACTGGAAGCGTCTCCGCCGGTCTTTCGCGTCAGTCTATCGAGTCCGCGGCATGAACCCAATCACGTTTGCACTGCGTCGGCCGTTCACGGTGATGGTCGGCGTGGTGGCCGTGGTGCTTGCGTGCGCGGTTGCGCTCCGTCCGAAGGTGGTGGACCAGGCGATGAGATCGCTGGGCGTCGAGCTGCCGCTGCAGACGATGAAGGTCGACATTTTTCCCGCGCTGAATCTGCCGGTCATTTACGTCTGTCAGCCGTACGGGGGGATGGATCCCGCTCAGATGGAGGGGCTGCTGACCAACTACTACGAGTATCACTTTCTCTATATCAGCAACATCCACCACGTGGAAAGTCGGAACATTCAGGGGACGGCCCTGATGAAGCTGCATTTCCACCCTGGAACCGACATGGCCCAGGCGATGGCGGAGACGATCAACTACGTCAATCGTTCCCGCGCGTTCATGCCGCCGGGAACCGTGTCGCCGTTCGTGATGCGGTTCGACACGGGGAGCGTGCCGGTCGGCTATCTGGTGCTGTCGAGCGCGACCCGGACTGTCGGGGAAATCCAGGACCAGGCGCTGTTCAAAGTCCGGCCGAACTTCTCGGCCCTGCCGGGGGTGTCCGCTCCGCCGCCGTTCGGGGGCAGCGCGCGGACGATTGTGATCCGGGCGAATCCCGAGCGACTTAAGTCTTACAGCATCTCGCCGGACGAGGTAGTGACGGCGCTGGCCGCGGGGAATGCGGTGAGTCCGTCGGGGAATCTGCATATCGGTACGATGTATCCCGTCGTGCCGACGAACGCCCTGGTCCGGGACATTCAGGATCTGGGGAGCATTCCGATCCGGACGGGGGACGGGCCGCCGGTCTTCCTGCGGGACATCGGTTCGATCGATGATTCGACCGACCTGCCGACCGGCTATGCGCTCGTGAACGGCCGGCGGGCGGTCTACATCCTGGCGACCAAGCGCGCCGAAGCCTCGACGATGAGCGTCATCGACGAGATCAAGTCGGCGCTCCCTGCGATGCAGGCGGACCTGCCGGAAGATATTCGGGTTTCGTTTGAGTTCGACCAGTCCCCGTACGTCACTCGCGCCATTCGCAGCCTGTTTACCGAGGGCGCGCTGGGAGCGCTGCTGACGGGGCTGATGGTGCTGCTGTTCCTCCGCGACTGGCGGAGCGCGCTGGTCGTGGTGCTCAACATCCCGCTGGCGATTATGGCCTCGATTCTGGGGCTGTGGCTGTGCGGGCATACGATCAATCTGATGACGCTCGGCGGGCTGGCCCTGGCGGTGGGGATTCTGGTCGACGAGGCGACCGTCGAGATCGAGAATATTCATACGCAGTTTCTTAAGACGGACTCGATCGCCCTGGCGGTCCGGCTGGGGAATGCGCAGACGGCCGTGCCGCGGCTCCTGGCGATGCTGTGCGTGCTGGCGGTGTTCGTGCCGTCGTTCTTCATGCAGGGGGCGGCGAGGAATCTGTTTGTCCCGCTGTCGCTGGCGGTGGGCTTCTCGATGATTGCATCCTACATTCTGTCCAGCACGTTCGTGCCGGTGCTTTCGGTCTGGCTGCTGCGGCACGCGGGGCACCCGACCGGACAGTCCCGGACGACGGCCTTCGACCGGTTCGCCAGTCTGTACGAGGGGCTCGTCACTCGTCTGGTGTCGCTGCGCTGGATTGTCATTCCGGTCTACGCCGCGGCGTGCCTCGTGGTAATCGTCGGCGTTGGCGGGCGGTTGGGGCTGGAGATTTTCCCCAGCGCTGGAGTCGATGAATTCCGGCTGCGATTTCGCGCTCCGGATGGAACGCACTTCGACACGACCGAGCAATACGCTCTGGGTGTCCTCGACGCGATCGGCGAGCATGTCGGTCCGCAGAACGTGGCATTGACGCTCGGCTACGTGGGGACGATTCCCTCCAGCTTTCCAATCAACGGCGTCTTTCAGTGGTCGCGCGGCCCGGAAGAGGGGATTCTGCGGATCGCGCTCAAGCACGGGAGCGGGATCGATACCGAACGGGCCAAGGATGAACTGCGCAGCCTGCTGGCGGGCAAGTTCCCCGAGCTGCGATTTTCCTTTGAACCGGCCGACATCGTCAGCGAGGTCATGAGCTTCGGCTCGCCGACGCCCATTGAAATCGCGGCCCGCGGGGCGAACATGGACGACAGCCGCAAGTACATGCTCGAAGTCCAGCGGGAACTGGGGACGATTGCCAGCCTGCGCGACGTGCAGATCGCGCAGTCGCTCGACTATCCGACCGTGAACGTCCGCGTGGACCGGGAAAAGGCGTCCTACAGCGGCACGACCGCCGCTCAGATTGCCCGCTCCATCGTGGCGGCGACATCGTCGACCCGGTTTGTGGCGCAGAACTTCTGGCCCGATCCGAAGAGCGGCATCGGGTATCAGGTGCAGGTGGAGATCCCGCAGCCGACGATGACCCAGGCGGACGATCTGGCCGCCCTGCCCGTCGGCGAAAGCAACGGGCAGTCGCTGCTTTTGCGAGACGTCGCCGCGATTACGCCCGGCACGATGCCCGGTCAGTTTGACCGGTACAACATGAAGCGGGAAATTACGCTGACTGCGAACGTGGCGGGAGACGACCTGGGATCGGTGGCCAGCCAGGTGAACTCGGTCCTGTCCCGGCTGGAAAAGAACGGTAAGAGGCCGAAGGGGGTGACGACGGAATTGCGGGGACAGATCCCGCCGCTGCGACAAATTATCAGCGGCCTGGGGGTGGGGCTGCTGCTGGCCATTCTCGTCATCTTCCTGCTGCTGACGGCGAACTTCCAGTCGCTGCGGCTGGCGTTGACGACGGTCTCGACAGCACCGGCCGTGCTGGCGGGCGTCGTGCTGGCCCTCTGCATCACCGGTTCCACGCTCAACATTCAATCGTTCGTCGGCGCGATCATGGCCATCGGCGTGGCAATGGCCAACGCCATTCTGCTCGTGACCTTTGCCGAAGAATCGCGCCGAGAACTTCACGATTCCCGTCCGGCGGCGATCCGCGGCGCCCATCGGCGGCTGCGCGCCATCCTCATGACGAGCCTGGCGATGGGGGCCGGGATGATCCCGATGGCCCTAGGGCTCGGGGAGGAAGGAGCTCAGTCCGCGCCGCTCGGTCGGGCGGTGATTGGCGGGCTGATCGGGGCCACGTTCGCCACGCTGCTGGTTCTGCCCGCCATTTTTGCCTTGCTGCAGAGCCGGGCTCCCAATCGTTCGGCGTCGCTCGATCCCCTGGACGAGCAGAGTCCGCAGTATCAGCCAAACGCCGCGTCGCTGTTCCCCTCGGCCTGAATCATCCACCATCGACTTTGGGCTGCCCAGCAGTCCGCGTCAGGAATACCGCATGTTCCCGCTCACTCGCCTGTTCGGATTGGCCGCGGTGGTCGTGCTGAGCCTCGCAGCCGGTTGCCGGCCTGCCGGCAATAGCCACCTCAATGATAACGTTGCGGGCGGTCCTCCGGCGATCCGCGTTGTTACCGTCAAACCGGATCGCAAGCCGCTGGTGCGGACGGTGGAACTGCCAGGCCGAGTGGAGGCCTTCGAGATCGCACCGCTGTTCGCCAAGCTGACCGGATACGTCACCAAGGTGCCGGTCGATATCGGTGATCGGATTCAGGGTCCGCAAGGCGACGAACCAGGGCAGCCGCTGTGCGAACTGCTCGTTCCCGAGCTGAAGGAAGAGCTGGCCGAAAAGACGGCCAAAGTGGCCCAGGCGAGAGCCGAAGTCCGCCAGTCGGAAGCAGCAATCAAGGTCGCCGAGGCCGCGGTCCGCTCGGCGGCGGCCCTGGTGAAAGAGGCCCAGGCGGCAGTGGCCCGGGAAGAGGCCCGGTTTGCGCGCTGGCAATCGGAGTTCAGCCGCGTCTCGCAGCTCGCCGAGCGGGGAGCGCTGACGCAGAAGGTCGCCGACGAGACCCGCGAGCAGCTTGAAGCTGCCGATGCAGGTCGCAAAGAAGTTTCTGCTCGCATCGCATCGGTCGAGGCCGCCCATCAGGAGGCGACTGCGAACGTAGAGAAGTCTGAGGCCGATGCGGCTGCCATGCGGTCGCGTCTGGATGTCGCTCAGGCCGAGCATCGCCGCGTCGCCGTCCTGCTGGACTACACGACGCTGGTTGCGCCGTTTGATGGCATCGTCGTGGAGCGGAATGTTCATCCGGGGCACCTGGTGCAGGCCGGCGGCGGGGGGGGCGTCGCGCCGCTGCTGAAGGTGATGAGCATCGATCCGGTGCGAGTGTTCGTTGACGTTCCCGAGATCGATGCGGTCCATATCGACAATGGATCGGTCGCCGAGATCCGCATTCCGTCAATGCCGGGCGAGCCATTGACCAGCGCTGTCACCCGCACGAGCTGGTCGCTCAATGCGGTCTCCCGGACTCTGACCGCCGAGATCGACGTCCCGAATCCGAACGCGCGCTGGAGACCGGGCCAGTATGTGCAGGTCACACTCAATGTTGCGGAATTGACCGACGTCCTGAGTCTGCCGAAGACCGCCATCGTCACGCAGGACAAGCAGACGTACTGCTTCTGCGTCGGCGCAGATGGCAAAGTCAGCCGCCGGGCGATTGCCCTCGGCCTGCAGGCGGGGAACGATTTCGAGATCCGCAGCGGCCTGACCGGCGATGAGAATGTGATCGCCGTGAATGCGAGTTCGTTTCGCGAAGGGCAGATCGTCGAGATCGCCAAACCCTGATCGACTTCGCCGCTGCGGTCATCCGGCAGGCAGACTTTACGAAACCGGCAAAGTCGCCGGAATCGGCGTAATGCCTGCGAGCCATACGCCGGGATCAGCCGCGCGGCGGTTCCGCTTGAGCGGATCAATATCGAAGGTCGATACCATCCGGCACGGAGTCCCGCGCTGCGGGCGAATTTCCACCAAGGATGGTGACATGTCGCGTTCCGGATTGTCCCGCGCCGCCGACCAGCTTCTGGCGGCTGCGCTGATTGGCGTCGCCGGCTGCACCACAGTTCCGGCGCGGCACAGCGTGGCCGATCGGACTCCGGCGCGAGTTCCGGCCCCCGCCGCTCGTCCGGAGCTGGCGAGGTCGGTTGCAGGCACTGGAAAATCGGTCCCGAATCGGTCTCCCTCGGCGGCGATCGTTCGGAAACCCCAGGAATCGGCCGAATCTGCCGATCGCATTCAGCTGGTCCGCAGCGACGAGGAATCGCCAGTAGCGTCGGTGATCCCGGCTGAGGACGAGACTCCGCCCAGTCCAGGACCGGCGGCCGATCTGGACTCGGATCCAGCCGTTCGCGCCGACTACACCTTCAGCCTGTCCGAGGTCCTTTCGCTCGCCGACACGCAGAATCCCAATGTCGCCCTCGCCCGCGAGCGCATCAACGAGGCTTACGCTCGCGTAGAGCGCGCGGAAGTCCTGTGGCTCCCTTCTCTCCGGGCGGGTCTCAACTACAACCATCACGAGGGGGCCATCCAGGATGTCGCGGGCAAAGTCTTTAAGACGAGCCGCAGCGCCTTCTACGGAGGGATGGGAGCCAATGGCTATGGCGCCGCTTCACCCACCGTTCCCGGACTTGTTGCGCAGTTTCACCTGACTGACGCAATTTTCCAGCCGAAGATTGCGGGCCATCAGGCCTCTTCGCGGCAGTTCGGAGCCACCGCGGCCCGCAACGACATTCTCCGTGACGCCGCCGTGGCCTACCTGGAGCTCGTGCGCGCCGAGCACGGCGTCGCCATCGCCCGCGAAGCTCGCGATCACACGCAGAAACTGGCGACGCTGACGCGCGAGTACGCTCAGACCGGACAGGGACTGCGGGCCGATGAACGGCGTATGGAAGCTGAAGTCGCCGCCCGGCAGGACCGGCTCATCACTCAGCAGGAAACAGTCCGGGTGGCCTCGGCCAGACTGGCGCAGCTCCTGCATGCCGACCCGTCTGCGCTGATCACCAGCGGCGAGCCATTCGTACTGCCGCTGGAGGTGTTGACCGCCGACGAGACCGCTGCAGACTTCGTCGCCACGGGGCTGTCGCGCCGCCCGGAACTGGCCGAGCAGAAGCATCTGGTCTGCGAGGCGGTCGAGCGACTCCGCCGGGAAAAGTTTGCCCCGCTGGTGCCCAGCGTCCTGCTGGGGATGAGCTACGGCGGCATGGGAGGCGGGCTGGGCAGCTCCATCGTCAATTCCTCCGACCGCTGGGACGCTGACGCCGTTGCGTTCTGGGAAGTCCGGAACCTGGGGTTCGGCGAGCGAGCGGCCCGCAACGAATCCTCGTCCGTGGTCCGGCAGGCCCAGATGCGCGAGCTGGCCCTGCTGGACCGCGTGGCCCGCGAGGTCACCGAATCGCACACGCAGGTCACGCAGCGTCAGCAGCGGATCGAAATTGCGAAGCGGGGCATTGAGGCGGCCGAGCAGTCCTACACGCTCAACCAGGATCGCATTCAGAACGGACAGGGGTTGCCGATCGAGGTCCTGCAGGCGATCCAGGCGCTGGCGACCGCTCGCCGGAACTATCTCGACGCCGTGGTCGACTACAACGTCGCGCAATTTGAACTCTGCCGGGCGATCGGGTGGTTTGTGGAGGCTTGAAATGGGCTGAATCGGACTACCCGCTGCGAATGTGACGAGATTGCCTTAATTCCCAGCATCGCTCGTGTCGGTCGACTGCAGCTTCCATTCAGCGGTCAGCTCCTGGAGCTGGGCCGTCGTCAGCGGCTCCAGATACGGCCGGTCGAGCGACCACTGCCGGACGATGTCGATACCCAGATTCTCGCCGAGCCAGTCGACCAGCGGGGCCGGCATGTCGGTCGATCCCGTGTCCGCCGGGTGCTGCACCCACTCCTGCACGATCCGGCGGAGACTGGCCGGTGTCGCGGCGCGGGACAACTTGTCGAGCGTCATCAGGCTCCGCCGGTCCGGCGCAGAAACCGGACGAAAGCAAATGCACCGGTTAACTGCAGAGGACACCGCGGACGTAGCCCAGTCTGAAGATCGCCGGATCGCGACCGGCGGGCGCTAACTTCTGGATGCGCTTCACCGGCCCGGCGGCCGACATCCGGCATTTCCGGGGAATCTCGCGCCAACCCATTGCGACCGCCCGGCCGCCGTCGGTACCTTGCCCTGCCGCGTGTCGGCTGGCTCTGCACGCGCTCGGGCTCGGTCTTTCTCGGCGATTCGTGGCCCGGGAAAATCCAGCACAGCCATTCCCTGCCACGGAGGACGGGCCATGAATTTTGCACTTTCCGCGACGCTGCTGACGGCAGCCCTGCTGTGGACGACCGACGCCGTCGCCGCCCCCATCACCTACCGCTTCTCGGGAGTCGTCGACGGCAACCTCAATGGCCGCAGCTTCGCAAACGCCGACTTCCTGTTCGAGCTGACCGCGGACACCGCGAACGTGTATGACGTCGCAGGCACTACGTTCTTCAACGTCGCCTCCTCAGTCACCTTCACCATCACCGGCGTCGGCAGCGGAACGCTGCTCAACGCCTACCGGCTGTTCCTGGATCAGTCCACCTCGTCGGTCGGCTTCTCCGAGCTCTCATCGGGACTCGATCGCGTCGACGCGCTGAACGAACCCGCCCTCGCCACCTACGACCTGACCACGAACAGAAGCCTGATCTACGGCGATCCGTTTGTGGGCCAGTTCATGAACGATCCCACCACCGCCGGACCCCTCAATCTGTTCAATTCCGGCGAGTCGGTCGCCTTCGAAGCCACGCTTGATCCCGTTGACCCCGTCGTCCCCGAACCCGCCTCCCTGGCCCTCGCCGGCATCGCCAGCCTGGGCCTGGCGGTCGGAGCAGGTCGTCGCCGTCGGCAGCCTGATTCAGCAGCAACCGGGTGCATCTGGCGGCGGCCCTGAAGGAATCGATCGTGGAGACCCGCGTCGGCCGCGAGACGCGATCGCCCGGTCGGGTGACATTCAGCCGGCTCTACGGATCTGTGACGTTTCACTCCGATTTCTGGCCGGACGGTCCGATTGCCTTCGACGGCTGGGACCTGCCCTCGACGTACGCAAGCAGAAATTGGCGAAATACGTCACGCGGGCGGGGCGGCGCGTTTCCCTGAAGGAGCCGACGAAGGTCATCGGTCTCTCCGACACGACGGTGCGGCATCATGCCCACCGCGCGGTATCGGCCGGGCTAAAACCGAGATGTCTCTCGAGGCGAAACCGGCGCTACGAAGAAAGCGGGGCAGCGGACGTTTGCCAACGCCGGTGTCGCATTTGAGAACTCATCGAACAGAGACTCACCGATCCGGCGAAGCGGACGTCGGGTATTGCCGAAACGAGTCAGCCAGTCTGCGGTGAAGGGCGGGTTTTGAGGGCGGCAAGGCTGACGCCAGAGAGCCGAGCCCGTTCCGAGTCACTCAGAAGTCCGCGGAACGACAATTCCACGAGAGCCCGATACTGCTGACAGAGCGGAATGGAACGCCCGGAGAAATAGTTGGTAAACATCGTGCCGTAGAGCAGATTTCCCACCGTGTCGACCAGGTCGTCGACGGAGAGATCGTCGCGGAACTTCCCGTCGGCGATCAGTTGGGAATAGATCTCTCTCCAGCGTTCGCGTCGCGTCTGACGGTAAACGAACACCGTTGGACGATCCCGGTCCCGGAACATGGCCCGCTCCTGGATCAGCAGTTCGACGTGCTCGGGAAACTGGTCGAAGAACTCGAGGAACGCCCAGATTGAACAGGCAATCCGCTCGTAGGGATCAGCCCGCAACGCCACACTTTCTTCCAGCCGCTTTTGCAGATCCA
Organism: uncultured Planctomycetaceae bacterium; assembly: GCA_942493135.1. Taxonomy (GTDB): domain Bacteria; phylum Planctomycetota; class Planctomycetia; order Planctomycetales; family Planctomycetaceae; genus Planctellipticum. The sequence continues at coordinate 5,107,359 of OW818684.1, forward strand.
GCATCCCCTGATCGACGCACGACAGAAACAGCTCCTGCTTCCCTGCGAAGTAGAGGTAGAGCGTTCCTTTCGCGATCTTCAGCTCGCCTGCGACCTGCTCCATGTCGCAGGCACTGTATCCCAACTTGGCGAACAGGCGGGTCGCCGCGGTGATAATGTCCCAGCGCCGCTGGACCTTTCGCTGTTCTGCCGCAGACATGTCGCAACTCATCGAGGTGGTTCTCGGAATCCGAGACAGTTTGTCCGAAGGAGAGGGATGCGCGAAGAGAGAGTGGGGCGAGAGGGCTTGCAGAATGATGTTCGACCGGTAGAATCCTTGGAAAGATTATGACTGACCGGTCAGTCATTGTCTACGATCTCCTGATCGCATCAAAGGGATTGCATGCTTTCTTCCCGCTCGCCGCTGCCGGCGAGGAGCGTTCCGCTCGCCCTGATAGCGATTTTCTCGGTGATTTCCGGGTGTCAGCAGAAACCCAAACCGCCGCCTCCCGCCAAGCCGCCCGATGTCGTCGTCGCCCATCCGGTCTCTCGGACCGTCACCGATTTCGAGGAATACACGGGACGAATGGCCCCCTTCAAAATCGTCGACCTGCGGGCGCGAGTCAGCGGCTATCTGGAAAAAGTTCAGTTCACGGACGGCAGCGATGTGGACGAGGGGGCTCCGCTCTTTCAGATCGACCCCCGCCCGTTCTCCGCGGCGCTCATGCAAGCTGAGGCGACGGTCGCCCAGCTCGAAGCACGGCACGAACGAAATCGTCGCCAGGAGGTGCGGCTGACCGAGCTTCGAAATCAGAGCATTGTGACCGACGACGATCTCGACAGCGTCAAATTTCAGCGGATGGAGACGGATGCCGAATTGCTGGCGGCGAAAGCGGCGGTCGACCTCGCCCAGTTCAATCTGGAGTTCACGGAAATCAAGGCTCCGTTCGCCGGGCGGATCAGCCGACGGCTGGTCGATCCTGGCAACCTGGTTCAGGCCGATGTCACCCCCCTGGCGACCATCGTCGCGCTGGATCCGGTCTACGCGTACTTCGACGTCGACGAGCGAACGGTGTTGCAGGTCCGGCGGTTGATCGCGGAAGGCAAGGTGACCTCTGCGCGCGACCGGGCGATCGAAGTGCAGCTCGCCCTGGCCGACGACGACGACTTTACGCTCAAGGGCCGTGTCAACTTCGTGGACAACCAGGTCTCCGCGACCACAGGGACATTGCGCCTGCGGGCCGACGTCGAGAATCCGCGGAAGTTGCTGGCCCCCGGCATGTTTGTTCGCGTTCGCGTTCCGATCGGCATCCCGCACGAAGCCGTGCTGATTCGGGAAGAAGCTCTCGGTTCCGACCAGGGTCAGCGGTTTGTCTACGTCTTGAACGACAAGGATGAAGTGCAGTATCGGCGCGTAAAACCCGGTCGGGTGAATTCGGGACTGCGCGTGATCGTCGACGGACTGACGACCGACGATCGGGTGATCGTGACCGGCCTGCAGCGAGTCCGGCCGGGAACCAAGGTCTCTCCCCTGGAGGAAAAAGAGTCTGCGGTCGCGGTCGAGACGCCCGTGCCGTCTGCGGACGACATCCTGGTCGCGCCTGCGGACGCTTCGCAGTTCACGAGCGTGCAGCGGGCGAGGACTTGGAGTCCGCCGGCAACCCCGGCCCTCAGCGCGACGCCGCCGGTCCGCGACAAACAATGAAGGTTCGCTTCGGTCCCTGAGAGCCTTCGATCATGTTCTGCCGGTTCTTCATCGACCGTCCGATTTTCGCGACGGTCCTCTCAATCGTCGTCACACTGGCGGGGGCGATCGCGGCCTACAATCTCCCGATCGCGCAGTACCCGCCTGTCACGCCGGCCACGGTGCAAGTCGACTGCAACTACCCCGGCGCGAACGCGCGGGTGGTTTCGGAGACGATTGCGGCTCCCATCGAGCAGCAGGTCAACGGCGTCGAGAACATGCTCTACATGTCCTCGCAGAGCACCAGCGACGGCTCCTATACGCTGACCGTGACGTTCAAACCGGGAGTCGACCTGAACCTGGCTCAGGTTCTCGTGCAGAACCGCGTCAGCCTGGCCATGCCCCAGTTACCCGACGTCGTCCGGGCGACGGGCGTCGTCACTCGCAAACGATCTCCCGACATCCTGCTGGTCGCCAGCCTGAACTCCCCCGACGGACGCTACGATCAGCTCTACGTCAGCAACTACGCGCTGCTGCACGTGCGGGATGAACTTTCGCGACTGCCCGGCATCAGCGATGTCCTGCTGTTCGGCCAGCGCGACTACAGCATGCGGATCTGGATCGATCCGGAACGTCTGTCGGTCCGCAACCTGACCGTGAGCGATGTCGTCGGCGCTCTGCGCGAACAGAACCTTCAGGTGGCGTCCGGCTACGTCGGCCAGCCCCCGTCCAAAGGTTTCCCAGAGCGGCAGTTGCCGATTTCCGTCATCGGGCGGCTGACCGACGTCGAGGACTTCGAAGACGTCATCATCCGCGCCGAACCGCAGGGCGGCATGGTCCGGATGAAGGACGTCGCCCGCGTGGAACTCGGCTCCCGCAGCCAGGACATCAACAACCGCTTCGACCAGAAACCGACGGTCGGCCTGGCGATCTTTCAACTGCCCGACGCCAACGCCCTCGCCACCGCCGACCGCATCCGGGCCAAAATGGACGAGCTCGCCAAAGACTTTCCTGAAGGGGTCGCATTCGAGATCGGGTACGACACGACGCCGTTCATACGCGAATCGATCCAGGAAGTCTTCAACTCCCTCCGCGACGCCGTCCTCCTGGTCGCCGTCGTCGTGCTCGTCTTCCTGCAGGGCTGGCGCCCGGCCATTATTCCGCTGATCGCCGTCCCCGTGGCGATCATCGGCACATTTGCCGCCATGGCTGCCGTGGGTTTCAGCCTCAACAATCTTACGCTCTTCGGGCTGGTTCTCGCGATCGGGATCGTGGTCGACGACGCCATCGTGGTCGTCGAAGCGGTCGAGCACCATATCGAACACGGCCTCGCCCCGCGCGAAGCCGCCATCCGGGCCATGGACGAAGTCACGGGGCCCGTCATCGCCGTGGCCCTGGTGCTGTGTGCCGTGTTTATCCCCTGCACTTTTATCTCCGGAATCGTCGGGCAGTTCTTCCGGCAGTTCGCCCTGACGATCGCCATTTCGACGATTCTGTCGATGATCAATTCGCTGACTCTCAGTCCGGCCCTGGCGGCGCTGCTGTTGCGGCCCCGCACCGCCAAACGCGATCCGCTGACGCGGCTGATGGACTTCACTGCTCGGCTGGTTCTTCCGGCTTTTCAACAGGAGTTTCGCAAAGGGGACCGCGGTCGTACGTCGGCGTCGTCTGGGCGACTGCTGCGGTTTCTCATCTCGTCCTCGTGGTCTACGGAGGTCTGCTTGGGCTGACCTGGTGGGGGTTCAGCCAGCTGCCGACCGGCTTCATTCCCCCGCAGGATAAAGGCTATCTCCTCGCCAGCGTCCAGCTTCCCGACGCCGCTTCGGCACAACGGACGCGCGACGTCATCGCCCGGATCGAACGGATCGCGCTCGATACGCCCGGCGTGAAGAACGTCAACTCGATCGCAGGCAACTCGTTCATGCTGAGCGCTTATGGCTCCAACTTCGGTTCGATGTTCATCATCCTCGACTCGTTTCACCATCGTCGAACTCCAGACCTGTCCTCCGACGAAATCCTCGGCAAGCTCCGCAAGCGCTATACCGCAGAGTTCCCCGAAGCGCTCGTCAACGTCTTTCCGCCGCCGGCGGTCAGCGGCCTGGGACGCGCCGGCGGATTCAAGCTGATGATCGAAGACCGCGGCGAGGGGGATCTGCAGGAGCTCGAAAAGCAGACCAGCAACGTGATTCAGCGCGGAACTGAAACCGTCCCCGGCGTCACCGGCCTGTTTTCGGTCTACAAGGCGAATTCGCCCCAGTATTATGCCGACATCGACCGCACCGCCTGTCTGCAGCACGGAGTCGACCTTGCCGAAGTCTTCGGCACGCTGCAGGGGAGTCTCGGTTCGCGGTACGTCAACGACTTCAACCGGTTCGGCCGGACCTGGCAGGTTGTCGTGCAGGCGGATGCGGAGTTTCGTAACGACGCCACCGATCTCCCCCGCCTGAAGGTTCGCAATCGCGACGGCGAGATGATTCCGCTCGGTGCGCCGTCTGCACGGTCCGCGAATCGAGCAGCCCGCTCGTTGTGACCCGCTACAACATGTACCCAGCGGCCGCGATTAACGGCAACACGGCTCCAGGAATCAGCACCGGCCAGGGTCTGACGCTGATGGAACAGCTTTGCCGGGACGAACTGCCCGCTCACATGGCCTACGAATGGACGGAACTGGCCTTCCTCGAAAGCACGGCAGGCAGCACCGGCATGCAGGTCTTCGCAGCCTCGGTGGTTTTCGTGTTCCTCGTTCTCGCGGCCCTGTACGAGAGCTGGGCGCTGCCGCTGGCTGTGATTCTGGTCGTTCCGATGTGCGTTCTGAGTTCGCTGGCGGGTGTCGCCTGCGCCAACATGGACATCAATATTTTCACGCAGATCGGCTTCGTCGTACTGATCGGCCTGGCCTGCAAGAACGCGATTCTGATCGTCGAGTTCGCCCGCGCTCGCCGGCACGACGGGGCGCCGATCCGGGACGCCACGCTCCACGCCTGCGAGCTGCGGCTGCGGCCGATCGTGATGACCTCGTTCGCGTTCATCCTCGGCGTCGTGCCGCTGGTGGCCGCGCACGGCGCCGGCGCCGAGATGCGACGGGCGCTGGGGACGGCCGTCTTCAGCGGCATGCTGGGAGTCACGCTGTTTGGCCTGGCGCTGACGCCGGTGTTCTTCTACGTCATCGATTCGATTGCCGAGTGGTCCTTCTTCGGCAATCCGACGATGCGCCGCGGAAGCGCCATCGCCCTCGACTGGGTTCGCCTGGGGCCGGTCTGGCGATTATTTGCCGGTCTGGGGCGCGCCGGATATCGCCTTGCAGGGGTCTTCGATCGCCGTCGACTGCGAAACGTCGAGTCGCGGGAGTCGGAGACTTCTGCGCCGGCGGCCGGCGGGGAAGAACCGACGCAACCGACGCCGCACGGCCTCACGCGGAATTGACGGAAGGATTGAGCGCAGAGACATGTTCTCATTGTTTTTTATCGACCGGCCCATTTTTGCGTCCGTGCTCTCCATCGTGATCACGCTGGCGGGGGGGATCGCCGTTTTCGCGCTGCCCGTCACGCAGTATCCGGAGATCACCCCGCCCACCGTCGAAGTCTCCGCCTTCTATCCGGGGGCCAACGCCAACGTCGTTTCCGATACGGTGGCCGCTCCCATCGAGCAGCAGGTCAACGGCGTCGAGGGCATGATGTACATGTCGTCCCAGTGCACCAACGACGGCGCCTACACGCTGACGGTGACCTTCCGCCAGGGAACCGATCTCAACCTCGCGCAGGTGCTCGTGCAGAATCGCGTCGCCCTGGCGCAGCCGGTGCTGCCGGTACTCGTCACACGACGAGGAGTGACCGTCAAAAAGAAGTCTCCGAGCGTGCTGATGATTGTCAATCTCTTCTCGCCGGACGGGTCGCGCGACAACCTGTATCTCAGCAACTACGCGACGATCCAGCTCCGCGACGAACTGTCCCGCCTGCCCGGCGTCGGCGATATCACGTTCCTCGGCCGACGCGATTACAGCATGCGGGTCTGGCTCGATCCCGGCAAACTGGCGAGCCTGGATCTCACCGACAACGATGTCGTCCACGCCATCGAGCAGCAGAACGTGCAGGTCGCCGCCGGCCAGATCGGCCAGCCCCCGGCGCCGGATGGTCAGGCATTTCAGTTCACGATGACGACGCTGGGGCGATTGTCCGATCCTGCGCAGTTTGCCGAGATGATTCTCAAGTCCGACTCCGAGGGCAGAATGATTCGCCTCAAGGACGTCGCCCGGATCGAACTCGGCGCGCTCGGCTACGACCAGGTCTGCACGCTCGACGGAAAGGCTTCTGTGGCCCTTTCCGTCTTCCAGCTTCCGGGATCGAATGCCCTCGATACGGCCGCCAGCGTCCGCCGCAAGATGTCGGAGCTGCACACACGCTTTCCCGACGGCGTCGATTATTCGATCGTCTACGACACCACTCCCTTCATTCAGGAATCGGTCAACGAAGTCTTCTACTCGCTCCGGGACGCCGTTGTGCTGGTCGCCGTCGTGGTGCTGGTCTTTCTGCAGGGCTGGCGGGCTGCGGTGATTCCGCTCATCGCTGTCCCGGTCGCCATCGTCGGCACGTTTGCCGCGATGGCGGCTTTCGGTTTCAGCCTGAACTCCCTCACGCTGTTCGGGCTGGTGCTGGCGATCGGCATTGTGGTCGATGACGCGATCGTCGTCGTCGAGGCGATCGAGCACCACATCGAGCATGGCATGGCTCCTCGCGACGCCGCCATTCGCGCCATGCAGGAAGTCTCCGGCCCGGTCGTGGCCGTGGCCCTCGTTCTGAGCGCCGTATTCATTCCCTGCGTTTTCATCACCGGCATCGTCGGACAGTTTTTCCAGCAGTTTGCGCTCACGATCGCCATTTCGACGGTGATTTCGGCGTTCAACTCGTTGACATTGAGCCCGGCGCTGGCGGTCCTGCTGCTGAAGCCGCGCGTCGCCGGCAATCACGAGCCGCTTCCGCGTCTCGCCTTTCTTATCGCCGGCGCCGGCCTCGGCTATGCATTCGGCGGCCCTTACCTCGAACCGTATCTGGCGCAACTCAATGGCTGGCCCGCGACCGACCTTGCTCCATGGTGCGCCGCATTCCTTGGGCTCGCTGCTGCGAGGTTGACCGCACGACTGGCGAATCTGCTCCTCTCCCGGTTCTTCGCCGCCTTCAATTTCGCGTTCAACGCGACGACAAACCTGTACGTTGGCTCGATCGGCGGCCTGTTGCGCATGAACCTGCTGGTTCTCGGGCTGTACGGCGGACTGCTGTATGCGACCATTCACGTCTTTAACGCGACTCCCACCGGCTTCATTCCGGCCCAGGACAAGGGGTATCTGCTGGTCAACGTGCAGTTGCCGGACTCGGCTTCGCTGGACCGCACAATCGCCACCATGCAGCAGATTGACGAACTTGCCCGCGAAGTGCATGGCGTCAACCATGCCGTCGGCATCGCCGGGCAGTCGCTGCTGCTGGGTGCAAACGCGCCGAACTTCGGCTCGTTCTACCTGATGCTCGACGAGTTTCATCATCGCGCGCACGAGGGCCTGTCCGCCGACGTGATTGCCGGCGATGTCAAAGAGCTGCTGGACAGGAAAATTCCCGACGCACTGGTCAACGTCCTCGGCGCCCCCCCGGTGGACGGACTCGGCACCGCCGGCGGCTTCAAGCTCGTCGTCGAAGACCGGGGCGACAACGGGCTGGCCTCGCTGCAACAGGCCAGCCATGGCATTGTCGATGAAGGTGCGCAGGCTCACGAGCTGACCGCACTCTTCACCAGCTTCCGCGCCGATACTCCGTGGCTGTTTCTGGAAATCGACCGTTATGCGGCGAAAACCATGGGAGTCTCGATCGCCGAACTGTTCAACACGCTTCAGGTCCACTTCGGCTCGTTGTACGTCAACGACTTCAACCGGTTCGGTCGCACCTGGCAGGTGAACGTGCAGGGCGATGCGGCGTACCGCATGCAGATCGACGATCTCAAGCGGCTCAAAGTCCGAAACGACGAAGGCCACATGGTTCCGATAGCCTCCGTGGCGACCCCCCGTGAGACGAGCGGCCCGGTCATGATCGTTCGTTACAATCTCTATCCATCCGCCATGATCAATCTCAACGCCGCTCCCGGCTACAGTTCCGGACAGGCCATCGACCGCATGCAGGAGCTGGCAAATGAAAACCTGCTGCCGTCCATGCGGGCTGAGTGGACGGAACTGGCCTTCCTGCAGCAGGAAGCGGGCCACTCCGCCATGTACGCATTTGTTCTGGCCGTCGTGCTCGTCTTCCTCGTTCTGGCAGCCCAGTATGAAAGCTGGTCTCTGCCGCTGGCGGTCATCCTCGTGGTCCCCATGTGCCTCCTCTGCTCGGTGGCCGGCGTGCAGTGGGCGCAACTCGACGTCAACATCTTCACGCAAATCGGCTTTGTGGTCCTCGTCGGTCTGGCCTGCAAGAACGCGATTCTGATTGTGGAGTTCGCTCGCGCACGGCGCGAAGCCGGCGAATCTCGCCGCGCTGCCACCCTCGACGCCTGCCGGCTCCGATTGCGTCCGATCATCATGACGTCCTTTGCGTTCATCCTCGGCGTCGTGCCGCTGATGATTGGCCAGGGGGCCGGCGCTGAGATGCGTCGTACGCTCGGGACCGCCGTGTTCTGGGGGATGCTCGGAGTCACGATTTTCGGCGTTCTCCTGACTCCGGTGTTCTACTACGTGATTCAGGCCGTGACCGACTGGCGCCTGGCCCGACGCGTGCGGGTGAGTGAGTCGGATTGATGCAGGCGGCCTCCGCAAAGGGGTGACGGCGCGATCAACTGGGATCGGTCTTGCCAGTTCCAGGTGGGAGTCGATGCTCTGACTCGCTCGCTCAAAGCGGCTTGGCGCCTCTCCTCGAACGTCCGAATTCCCGTGAAGCAGGGAACTTTCTCCGACGCCGGGACCTGTTATTGGCCGTCGGTTGGTCCTGCGGATTCCGTCGGGAAACGGGAGGGCACCGGCTGGATTCTCCGCCGCAGGCCTGCCTGCGTGCGGATGACGAACTCCCCGATTTGCCGGGCCCGTTCAGTCCGGCCGTCTGACGAAACTCCGTCGAATGCCCGCCGAACGCAGCTCGATCAAACAGAATTCCCCGCTGGTCCCCGCGGTCGCGATTGCGCCGATGACATCACTAGGCCGCCGAGGGAAGGAAACGGGACTGAGCTGGATCGCGGGCAGGCGAGCAGACTCGCTCGCAAGTCAATGTGGAGCATCTCGATCGACTCCGCCGCCGAGCGCCGTGCGCAACGCAGCTTCGCAAGGACAGGGGGAACTCATGCTGTGTCGGGATCGCCCGAGTTTCCGTCGGTTGCCGGGCCGGCGCGAGATCGCCACCGCTCAATGGCTTCACAATCGCATCGTGCCAGTCGATCAATTCCAATTGGTACAGTCGGTTAGAGATCGCGATTATCCGGAACAGACCTGATACTTCAATCTCTCGTCACGATGACCGGCGTCGCTTCCAGATCCACGCCGCCAGAATTCCGGTGAACCCGAGGGCCAGGAGAGACTGCCAGAGCCAGCGGTAGGAGCGCGGCGTCGGCGGAGGCTGGTAGCGCGGCCGATAGAGCTGCGCGGTTCGCGACTGCTCGGAGGGGAGATGCGGCAGTCCGTCGGCTTCGATGCGAACGCTGTGAAGCACCATGGAGGCGGCCGAACGCTCGTCGCTTTGCGAAAGGCCGATCCGTACGAGCGTCACATCGTCATCGCTGACGGCGAGGGAAGCCAGCGAGCGCAGTGGAGAATCAAGACTGTCGGCGACCGAATAATCGATCTGATTCCCCAGCCGCTTGAGCTGCAAACGGCCCTTGCGGCTGGATGCGGCATCCGGAACGTCAAACAACCTGGCGGTTGGAATTCGCTTTCCGTCCTCCACACGGGCGGCGAACACGCCATAGATGTCGCGTCCGTCGGGGCGGAGCAGCCGCCCCAGCGACGCGGCGGCGGCGTCCGTCGAACCGGTTGAAACATACAGGCTCGGACCGCTTCCGAAGCCGCTCTCCGGCGGCGTGCGATTCGCGATCGTATACTCGATCGCCAGCTCGAAATCGCCATGGATCTTGAACCGGGGCGAGAATCCCACCGTTCTCACGTTGTAGCCGGCAGGGGCCGAGATCCGCAGCCCGTCCTTTGCCGGCAGCAGCAGTTTCACGGCCCCGACTCCCATCGGAACCAGCGACAGATTGTCGAAGTGACCGTTCCGGAAATCCCACGCATAATTCTCGGCTTGCAGGGCCGATGTCGAAATCAGGACGGAGCCCGTCAGCAGAAGCTTTGCAATCATGCCAGATGTTCCAGTTCAGAATCTGCGAACGCAACTCGCCGCCCGCCTCAATAGTCATTGAGTGTTTCACTGCCGCGAATCGTTCCGAGCCCGCGCCACGTCACGGGGTCGACGTACTCGCTGACCAATTGAACGCGGCCATCGCCGAACAGGACGTTGACGCCGCCGGCGTGCCGGCTGGATGCCGCCATGCCAACGCCGTCCCAGGTGAATCCGTTCTTGCAACTGACGTGATTGGGCGGCACCAGATGGTTGTACCGGGTCCAGTTGAAGTTGGCTTCGAGCCAGTTCTGCCCGGAATCGACGTTCTGATGGTAGGCTGCAGCCTGCTGGGGCGCGAGGCTCAGGCAGTGATCGCGAAACGTCTCCTCGCTCCAGATCCCGGCCGCATCATAGATGTCCGCCAGAGGATCGAAAATGTCGTGATCCCAGGTTCCTTTGCAGCGTTCGCTGAACATGGCTGTATTCGACAATCCGTCGGTCACGTCGCCCAGTCGTACGCTGCTGTTCTGCCCGAACATTCCGTTGCCGTTACGGCCGTGCCAGCCGCCGCCGTTACATGAACGGTAGTTGTTGTGGCTCCACATGCTCTGCAATCGGTCGATGTCCGACGGACACACGAACGAGCTGATCTTGGCGACGGCCGCGGGGCCGTTGGCGGCGCTCAGTCCCCCGCTCGCGATGCAGGCGGGATCGTAGGCGCCGGAGTTGACGTAGGGATGAAACGGCGCCACCTGGAAATCGATCCGCTGATAGACATTCGCCTGGTCGAGCTGCGGCAGAATCTGCGAATGCGCCGAGTAGCGGCGATCCGCCAGGGTTCCCAGAGAAGACACGATTCCGTCATAGTCGGTTCCGCAGCCGAACGGCAGCACCCGATGAGCCTCATGATAGTTGTGGAGCGCAACGCCGATCTGAGACAGATTGTTCGCACAACTCATTCTCCGAGCCGCCTCGCGGGCGACCTGCACGGCCGGCAGCAGGAGCGCAACCAGAATACCGATCACGGACAGCGTTACGAGCAGCTCCAGTAATGTGAATCCCCGTCGATCCGATTCATTCATGGTTCAGGCTCCACACGTAGACCGTTCCCTCTTCGGTGCCGGCGATGATGCGGTTCCCTCCCCTCGCCACATTCAGGTCGCTGACTGCGCGCGTGGGAACATCGAGCTCCGCCATTCGCGCCAACGAACTCGCATTATCGATAGAGATTCCGTCGTTAAAGCGTCGCATGACGAGGCATTGACCGCCGCAGACCAGGCCCGCATGCGACAGACCGTTCGGTCGAAATGTGTCGGTGAGCATTTCGCCGGACGTGGTATTCCAGCGGCAGACTTGTCCGTCCGCACCGCACGATGTCAGTTCTCGTCCATCCGCGCTGAAAGCAGCCCCGGTGACTGCCACGCGATGTCCGGAAAATTCCGTCACAGACTTGCCGGTCGAGGTCTCCCAGAGATGCAGACGGGCCGGAAACTGCCAGCTTCGCGGGTCGATCGTTGCTGTCAGGAGTTTCTCGCCGTCCGGCGTAAACGCGATAAAGCGAACGGCGGCATCGTGCGAAATGACATGCCTGGTCTTCTGCGTGGCAAAATCCCAGACTCTCACCGTCCGATCGTCACCGCCAGACGCCGCGGTATTGCCGTCGGCGGAGAACGCGAGCGCGTGGACTCGTTTCGCGTGGCCGAATCGCTTGCCGAGCCGCGTCTTCGCGACGAGATCCCAGAATACAACGCCCGAACCGTAGCCGCATGTGACAGCCCGGCGACCGTCCGGCGAGAGTGCTCCGGTAGCGACGGCTTCTCCGTCGTTTTCGAACGTCTCGACCAGAGCCCCATGATCGACGTCCCAGACTCTCAACGTCTTGTCGACGCCTCCTGTCACTGCCCTGCGGCCAGAGGAGTCGAGCGCCGCAAAGTGTACGCGTCCCTGATGCGCCGCCAGCAACTGCGGCGGGTCAGGAGCACGCCGCCACCGCGTCACATCGCCCGCCCATGTCGCCACCAGCAACGACGCGACATCCGTACTGAAGGCCAGATCGCCAATCGGCGACTGATGAAACACCGGAGACAATTCGCGACGGCCGATGAGATCGAAGGTTTGCGTGTATCCCGAGGCAGTCCCGACCGCCAGTAAGCGCTGGTCGCGACTGAATGTCAACGCCACGATGCCGCGGTCTCGCGCGCTGACCGCAGGGCCTTCCGTCTCGGGGGACGCAGGCCGCGCTTCTCCAACTGGCACGTCGGATTCAGCCTTGGACGATTCGGCAGCCTCGTCTACTCTTTGGGAACTGCTCACTCTGCCGGAAACAATCGGACCGAAGAGCTCGGACGAAGCGGCCTGCGGAGTCCAGACTTCGATCCCGGTTGCTGGATCGGCGCGCCGTTGCACCAGGGCGTCGCGCAACTCCGCCGACCAGATCTGACGGCCAGTCGCGACCTCCCAGAGGGCGAAATGCCCCCTCTGATCGCCGCTGACCAGCCAGCCGCTGTCCTGGCTGAATGCCACGGACTGGACCGGGGACTCGTGGCCGCGCAACGTGAGATGCGGGGATTGCGTCGCGACGTCCCAAAGTACGACGGTGTGGTCGTCGCTGCCGGTTGCGCCCCAGCGTCCGCTGGCGGAGATGTCCGCAGCTCCAATACGGGCCGCGTGGGCTCGATGCAGTTTCTGAAGCGTCGCCTGCGCAGGATCCATCCAGGTAGTCGCGCCGTCTGCAGCTCCGACGAGCAGGTGTTGTCCGTCGGGCGATTCGGCAAGGGCCGTGATCGCCGACTGAGCAACGCTTACTGTGGATGGCGAAGCGTTCTGCTCCGTCTGCAGAACCTCCACCGCGCCCGCACTGGTCCCGCAATAGACGGCCGCCTTGCTGCCCGGCAATAGCGAGGTGACTATTGCCTCCGGAGAGTTTTCGCTGGAGTGCGGGCGAGTGATCCGCTGTCGTGTCAACCCGGTTGCGATTTCGGAAAGGACAACGGTCTGTGGATCTCGCAGGGCGGCCACCACGGTCCCGTCCCGGCTGAAGCGGGGAGCAACCGACGGCTCGGAAGTCCCGGTCTCTTCGGGTTCGAAACTTTGCGGCGTTTCGGGATGATCGCGATCAAATACGAGGAGCCCGCCGCCGGCAGTGCAAATCGCCCAGACACGCCCGTTCGGATCGCCGGCGAGCGTTACGACGGGTTTCGTCCCGAGAGTCCAGGTTTTCGCCCTGGCGGGATCGCCGCCGGTCCAGAGCGTCAGTTCTCCCGCCGTCGTACAGACGGCGACGTCGTGCGATGCGCTGGCAACGGAAATCGCGGTGACTTGTCCCAAGAGGGGCAGGGAACCACTGGCCGTCGTCCGGACCGCGGACCCGACGGTCGGCCCGGGGATCTCGCGTCCGGTGGCGGCATCAACGATCAGGAGACTCTGGTCCGGTTTGAAACCGTAGAGTCTCGCGTCATCGGCGGCAGTCACCCGCAGCGCGTCCGGCAGCTTCACCTCCTGACTGAGCATCAGCGCATGAGCCTTGAAGTCGTACCAGCGGACCAGGCCGTCGTTGCTCCGGGTCCAGAGCCGGTCCGGCCCCGTAAACTTCACCTGGAGTGCAAAGCGAGTATTGGCGTCAGTCGCCTCTGCAACAGCGGTCGCGCGAGCGACATCCCACACGATCAGGCGATTGTCATGCCCGAAGCTGGCCAACTGCTTCCCGTCGGGGGAAAACGTGAGATCGCCAATCGTCAGCCGATGCGACTTCCACCGTGAGGCCGGTCCCGTCGGAAGCGGCTGCAGGACGACGCTGGCGTCGCCGGCTCCGTAGGCGAGACTCCGACCTTCTGGACCGAACGCGACAGCGGTCACTCCGAGAGGCTCGTAGTTTGCGTGGATCAGCTGCCCTGCGTCAACGTCCCAGACCTGCAGCAAATCTCCGTTCTGATTCACTCGGCGAACGACGCCGACGAATAATCCGTCGGACGACACGCTCAGCGCACGAATCGGCGAGAAACGCATCACCACAGATTCCCGATGGCCGTTAAAGTGGCCGGAACCGATCTGCGGCGGTCCGGGCAGGGCCGCTGCAGCAACCGCCAAATCCGTGCGGTGGGGCGTCGTTGTCGCGGGAGTCACGACAGCCGCCGATGATTCCCCTGGCTCGACGGCGTCAACTTCGGCCATCCCCGACTCGGATAGTTTCTCCTCCGCGGAATCGCTCGCCGTCATTTCCCCGTTCTCTTCGGAGCGACTGCAGCTCGAAAGAACACCGACTGCCAACGCGACCGATAAGACTGCCCATCCGCCGAGACGACTCTGCTGCATGCCCACGCTGTTCTCCTCGTCCGAAATCACTCCCCACTCATCCTGCGTCTTGCAGGCGAGTCACGACGATCGACCCACATGCGATCTATCTCGACACCCGCCGAGTCGCCGCCTCCGCTAAAGACAATCTGCACCGGGATCCGGCCCAGCGCCGGTTCGTCCGGTCCGCCGCTCACAACATGAAACTCAGACAGGGGAAGACTTATCGTGCGCCATTCCCCCGGCAATGTCTGCCAGAGATCCGGCTTCACGACACGGCAGGTCAACGACGATTGCGGCGGGCTGCAATCCCGCGCCAGGAGGTACACATGAAACCAGTCGGGCGGTTGAACTTTGAATGTCAGGTGCAGCACCGTATCGGCGTGCCAGGCAAACAGACCGTCTTCCTCGGCCGGTGAACGAATCTCTCTGCTGACGCCTCTCGCCCCCGAGGTCAGGACGGCCCGGATGGCGCCGCGAGGATGCTCCGGCAATCCGTCGCGCACGAAGCTTCCCGTCCAGCCGCGCGGCAGCCCGAGCTCGAAGTCTTCACTCCATTCGTCGGGCGGCTGCAGCCACCGGCTGACCGACAAGCCGCCAGTCTCCGCAACCGACAGGATCTGAGCCGCAGACACTTCAGCAGATGCTCCATCGGAATTTCGAGTCACGTGCACCCGCCCTTCGACCACTCCAACTTCGGTTTGCGTCGGAGTGGTGAGAAGCTCCAGTTCCGTCCCGAGAATCCCGACTTCGGCGTGTGGCGTAACGATCTTCAGCGAGTCTCCAGAACGCTGTGGCGTCACGCGTGCCTTCAGGCCGCCGCGCATCAGTTCCAGCCTGACTCCGCGGTCTTTCGACAGCGCGAGCCGCGTGTCTGGCCGCAGATCAATCTCGGTGAGATCGGAAAGCGTCAGCGTTGCCACCCCGTCATGCTCGATGCGGAGACGATCCTGCGCCTGCAATACCCATGAGTTCTGCCCGACGCCTTCTGCGAGGATCGCGACCGGCGCCTGGTTTCCTCGCGTCACTTCAACGCGACCAACAACGGAAGTGATTCGTCCGAGGGGAATGTCGCTCGACGGATTCCGTCCCAGCCAGTAGATCCCAGAGGCTACTAGCAACGCAGATGCGATGAGAATGGTCCATCTCGTAAGCAGAGACCTGACGGTCCTGGATCGTGTGATCGCCGGCCCGGGAGTCGGTATTGTCAAACCGCTTCCGGGGACCGGCGATAACCGACCTGGAAGTGGCGTGGTATCTGCCGACGATTGCCATGCCAGCATCGTCACTAGCTGGCAGAACACCACGTACTCGCGTCGAAACGCCACGTCGCTCCGCCACAACTCCGCAAGTCGCCGTTCCTGTTCGCCAGTCAAGCAGTCGTCTGCCAGACCGTTGAGCAGTATCGACCACTCCTCGGGCCACTCTGAGGGACTCATGAACGAATCTCCGCAGCGAGAGTCCGCTCAATGCACCGACGCAGCGCCTCGCGGATGCGACGCAGCAATTCCGAGACCGCCTTGGAAGTCTTGCCCAGTTCTGCCGCAAGCGAGTTTACTGCGACATCCGGCTCGTAACGCCGCAGAATCAACGTTCGCTGCTCCTCCGGCAGCTTCTGCAGACAGGATCGCAGAGCGGCTTCGCGTCGGTCGAACTCCGCAGACTCGATCCGCGCGACTTCGGCGATTTCCGCCAGCAGAGCAGCGTCGAACGAGTCTTCGTGCCGGGCGCAGCGCGCCCAGTGAGCCAGCACCTGCAGACGTGCAATCTCAAAAGCCCAGGCAAGAAAGTTCGTCCCCGGACGATATGTGGCCCGCTTCCGCCACAGGACGACGTTGATTTCCTGCAAAACGTCATCCGCATCCGCCGACCGGCGGACGAGCGCAAGGACGAAAGCGTACAGTCGCCGCTGAGCCTGAGCGATCAGTCGCACCATCTCTTCCGCTGCATCAACTGACGGGGTGTCTTCGGCATGAGTCATTGGTAAGGGCCTCGCTAGCAGATACTCCGCGTCCGTACGATCCCACGCGAAATCTGTCTGCATTCGCGAAAAGTACCGAAATCGCAATCAATCGTCCCGCTCCGCGAGATTCCACGCCAGTCCTGTCGACCGTCGGCTGCCGGTATTGTGTGACCCATCGCAAGCAGCGGCACATGGCCTGGCGAATCTTTGAGCGGCAGAGGAATGGACACGGTTTCGACGACTGTTATACGATCGTCAAGGGCGCTGTTCGTACGCTGAAAGTCAGCCGCCAGGAGGTGTTTCTGACTCTGCGGTACGGCCCCGGCGAAGCCCGGATCGACTTCGCGTACAGTCATGTCAAATTGGCGGGCCAGCGGCAGCAGACTGTCCTGGTTGTCTCGTCCCTGCCATCCTGCGATGTCGTGCAATGCTACGCGTTTCCCTCCGCGACCGCGCGGAAGTCTCGACGCGGCAGAGGGTTTGATTTGCGCTGGCCGCGGGGGCTGTTCGCTTTGCCGGCTGCCGGCGGCGTTGAACGTAAACGTCGGGCCGACGGCGAGTTCAGCGTACTTCAGTTGATTGGCGACGTCATTGCTGTAGGAAGTCAGGGCTGAATCGGCGATCTTCAGCGTCCGGTTGCCGGCCGGGTTGTAGACGTACGTCTGCCGATCGACATCGATGCCGGTTTGGTTCTCGCCGAGAAACTGGTTCTGGTCGTCGCAAGTTCGGGAGTCACGGCCGCAGTTGAGTTCCTGTCTGCCGGTCCGATCGCCAGCGGCGTCATCGAAATGGGTGAGCCGGCCGACCGCGGCGCCGAGGGAGTTCCAAGCGATGACGCCGATCTGATGTGCTGATTGGCGGCGTCGTACTTCGTCGAGGCCCGAATGCCGTCGGCCTGGCGTCCGACCGTCCGGCAACTGTCGCCGTCATTGCAAGACGCCATCCGCTTCCCGGCGGAATTGGCGACTGCCGTAATCTCGCCAGCTGCGTCCGACGGCCGTTCGTGTCGTCAGCAAACGCGACGCGGCCGGTGCCGGGGGACTTGCGGCTGATGACCCGATCGACGGCATCATAGCCGCAGGTGGTGCGGCAGCCCCGAAGGTCGATGCCGAGCCCCTTGCGGCGGCACTGCGTTCCCAGCTCACGTAGTAGTCGACATGCATGGCGGAAGTCAGCTTTGCGGATGCGACGCGCAGCCGCGTCAGATCTTCCTCGGCGGCCTCTTCCCACCCCCGCTCGTTGATCACGGAGGCCAGTGTCGCGGTAATGAGAAACGCGAGGACCTCCGCAACGATCGCGCTGAGACGGGCGAACCGGCCGGGCCGTAGCAGTCGGGCCGCGCGACGACACATTACAGTGGTCCGCACGGACTCCCTGAATTTCGGATCGGGCTCCTGCAATCGGCGGACCGCTCCGATGACGCCGGGATCTCCGGACCGGTCACTCCTCCGTTACCGGCAGCCCGCCGCAGAATCTTGGAGCGGGACATGTGGGGCCCGCGACCGGACAGCGGCTTTATCCCTCAGTCATCCGGAAACCGGCCGGGGAAGGCCGGCCCCGGACATCGCGAATCCGACAAACTACACAGTCACCCACTTTTCCAGCTTCGAACGCAGAGAAACGGGCGTGAAAGGTTTCACGAGATAGTCATTTACGCCTTCCTGAATCGCCGAGACGACCTTCTCTCGCGACCCCTCGGTCGTGATCATGATGATCGGAACTTCGCGATTGAGCTTGCGGATCTCCCGCACCAGTTCCAGTCCGGTCATATTCGGCATGTTCCAGTCGCTGAAAACCAGGTCGAACTGCTGCGTCCGAAAGAGTTCCAGGGCCTTGAGACCGTCCTCGGCCTCAACAACATCCTGCACTCCCATCGTGGATAGAGTCTTTTTCACGACAACCCGGATCATAGTGGAATCATCAACGGCCAGGACGCGCTTCATGGGACGGTCTCGCTTTCTGAAAGGGGGACGGAATTGACTTCGCCGCGGATGGCGTTCAGCTCTTGCTGAATCCGAATGTGACCATCAACGGACCGATCTCAGACGAAAAGTTGACGCACATCGGCGTCGAGTCTTCGGGATACCAGATCTCCAGTTTCGAACCGTGCACGACGTTGGGGAGTCCAAGCTGGAGGCCGAGTTCCGTCAGGCGATCCTTCGCCATACCGCCGATCACGTTGGCGAACTCCGCAACGGTATCGCAGACCAGGCTGGTCACTTCGGTTTCGTGGATCTCCGTCATCTTGTAGACGAGCGCAATCGCAGTCCGCTGCGAAACGCTCAGACAGATTGAACCGCGCGCCCGGCCGGACAATTGAATCAACGCTGTGACCTGATGATACGGATGGTGCTCCCGGACCTGCTGGAGATCCTTCCTCACAACCCGGTATCCGGCCATGTTGCTGAAGGTTTCAACAACCGCTGTGATCAGAGGATTGACGACAGCAATCGTGAAGCTGGCTTTCTCGGAGATGTGCGTTTCGGTCATGTTGGTACTCGCGAGATCACTGAGGAAAGAATGACGAACTCTGGAGACATCTATTACGAATGTTGATTGCTGGATGAGAAACATACCGCCGATTCAGCGGGTACACTGGAGAAGGCGCATGGGAATCGACTGAAGGGGCAGGACGAATTCGACGGAGTTCAGTGCAATCGCTTCGCGCGGCATCCCGAAGACGACGCAGGTCAGTTCGTCCTGCGCAATCGTTCGGGCTCCGGCCTGACGCATTTCGAGCAAACCTTTGGCCCCGTCTGCCCCCATGCCGGTGAGTATGGCGCCGCACGCATTCGCCCCCAGGACCCTGGCGCACGATTGAAACAAAACGTCAACGGAAGGGCAGTGCCGGGACACCGGCGGCCCCGGGGCGACTTTGACCGAGTAGTTGGCCCCGCTGCGGACGACAGTCATATGCTGGCCGCCGGGCGCCAGCAGCGCGTGACCGTCCAGAATGCGATCGCCGTCACTGGCCTCGCTGACGCGAATCCGGCATGAGCCGTCAAGCCGCTTCGCAAAGCTGCGGGTAAAGCCGGTCGGCATATGCAGCACAATGACAGTCCCCGGAGCGTCTGCGGGCAGATCCTTCAGGACTTCATAAATCGCCTCGGTGCCTCCCGTCGAAGCTCCGATGGCAATGACTTTCTGCGTGCTTTTGATCAGCGACTCTCTGGGGGCCTGAGAAATCTGCGAGTTCGCGGCTGTTGGCCTGGCCGCCGTCGATCGGGCGCGGACTCGCGCCCGTGCTGCGGTTTTCACTTTCGCGACGATTTCGTCGGCCAGTTCCACGGTTCCGGTGCCGACATCCACCCTGGGCTTCGTAACAAAATCGATGGCCCCCAGTTCCAACGCCCTGAGAGTCGTTTCGCAGCCATTCTCGGTGAGCGACGAAATCATCACGACCGGAGTCGGCCGCGCGATCATCAGCTTCTGAAGAAACATCAGGCCGTCCATGCGCGGCATTTCGACGTCAAGCGTCAGGACGTCCGGGGAAAGAACTTTGATCTTCTCCCATGCGCTGTAGGGATCGGACGCGGTTCCGACAATTTCGATTTCGGGATCGCGCCGCAGAACTTCCTGCAGGATCTGCCGGACGAGTGCGGAATCATCGACGATCAGGACTTTGATGCGCGTCATGGGTGCCTCGTGAACGTAGCCCGACGATCTGCGTTATTGTGCGATTCCGGCAGCGCCCGCTTTGCGCAGGAACTGAATCTCTTCTTCGACGATCGCCGCAGAGGGGACATTCTGCAGCGTGCGGACGAACGCCTGGCCCGTATGTGGCAGGAACCGGACGTCCAGCGGCGATTCGCCCCCCACGCGCTCCGAGACGATCGGAATCCCCAGCCCGTGGAGGCACGCGCGGGCAAATTCGACGTTCATATCCCCGATGTCCAAGCTCTTCGCCGCTGGTATCACATGCCCGCCGCCAAAGATCTTGGCGTGCAGACGGTCGCGTCGTCCCCCGGCCTTCAGAACCTCGTTCACCAGCTTCTCGATGGCCTGTTCGCCGTATCGCGCGGAGTTATCTGACTGGTTCGCGTCGCGTGGCAGCATGTAATGATTCATGCCGCCGACGCCGGCTTCGGGATCGAACAGACAGACAGCAACGCAGGATCCCAGGAGCGTCCCCAGCTCCACCGGTTCTGCAGAGGCCGCAATCTCTCCGATGATGATTCGCTGCAACCCGAGGCCGGCGGCCCTCAGCGGTGCGGAAGTTCGCCGCGACTGAAGCGCCTGCCCGGAACGTAAGGCGGAGCGTATAGGCGATGGATTTGTTCGCGTCGACTGCAGTCGAGCGGCGGGAGTGTGAGGAGCTGTCGCGGGAGCGGACACTCCCGTTGCCTTCCGGGAGAACATCGTGTGGCCGAGCGAGGTCAGCAGGTTGGCTGACCAGTCGACGTTCTCGGAGTGTCCGAGGAACAGCACGCCGTCGGGAGCCAGCAGATCGGCCATCCTGCTGACAATACGGATCTGTGTCTCGCGGTCGAAGTAGATCAGAACGTTGCGGCAGAAGATCAGGTCGAACTTTGCGTGAATGGGCCACGCGTCCGCGATAAGGTTGATCTGGCGGAAGGCAATCAGCCGTCCCAATTCAGGCCGGGCCCGGAAACGGTCACGAGAGCCGTCGCTGCTGGACTCGAAGTACTTTCTACGGAGCTCCAGGGGGATGTCGACCAGTTGGCTGGAGGCGTACTCGCCGGCCTTGGCCTTCGCCAGGACTTCCGTATCGATATCGGACGCCAGGATCCTCAGATCCCAGGAGCTCGCTTTGGCGCCGAAATGCTGCAGGAGCGACATGGAAATCGTGTAGGGTTCTTCTCCGGTCGAACAGCCGGCGCTCCAGATCCTCAGCCGCCGCGGTTGCCCTGTCAGAGACCGCTGCTCCGCCTGCGGCAGGATATGGGTGTTCAGATGGTCGAAGTGATGCGACTCGCGGAAGAAGTTGGTTTTGTTGGTGGTGATGCAGTTGATCATGGACTGGTACTCTGCGCTGCCGGTCCCCTCACTCAACAGAAAAGCATAGTATTCCGCGAATGTCGGGATCTGCAGTTCGCGCAATCGTTTGGCGAGCCGTGAGCAGACCAGTGCTTTCTTGGCGGAGCTCAGATTGATTCCGGTCAGTTCGTAGATCAGATCCCGGAAGACCTGAAACTCCCGATCGGAGATGTCCGTCGGTACGCCGCTCGGCGTCAAATACTCGTCAACGATCGACATAGTGACTTCTCAGACCTGCGATGGAACCCGTTGATATTCGAGGTGCTATCTGCAGTCCGCTGCCGGGGCCGGTCTGCCCGGCCCCGGGCAGGACTGCATTCTTCGCTAGAACTCTTCGAAGGCGCTGTTCACGGAAGCGCCGACCAGATCGAGTTCGTGCGTCAGTTGTTCGTCGGTCACCTTCCGGAATTCCGATGATTCCGGACGGAAGGCTCTCGCAGCCGAGGCACGCTTCGGTGCGGCCGCAGGCTTGCGAACGGCTGGACGGGCGGCAATGGTCACCGGTGCCTTCGCCGCCGGCTCGTTGCTGAGCACAAACCGGGCGACCAACTGCTGGAGCTCCTGGGCCTGGCCGGCCAGCGATTCGGCCGTCCCGGAAAGTTCTTCGGTCTGCGAGGCGTTGCCCTGGGTCACCTGGTCCATCTGGGCGACCGCCCGGCTGACCTGGTCAATGCCCGTGGACTGCTCGCGGGAGGCGGCGGCGATCTCGGCGACAATGTCGGTGACCCGCTTGACCGAGGTCACGATTTCCTGGAGCGTCTGGCCGGACTGGTTCACCAGCTCCGTTCCAGTCTCGACTTTGCGGACCGAGTCCTGAATCAGCCCTTTGATCTCCTTGGCAGCAGCCGCACTGCGTTGAGCGAGGTTGCGGACTTCCCCGGCGACGACGGCGAAGCCGCGTCCCTGCTCGCCGGCCCGGGCGGCTTCCACCGCGGCGTTGAGGGCCAGAAGATTGGTCTGGAAGGCGATCTCGTCGATGGCGGTAATGATGTCTGCGATTTTCTTCGAGGCCTTGTTGATCTCGCTCATGCCTTCGACAGCGTTGTGGACGACCTGCCCGCCCTTCTCGGCCACCTCGCGGCTGCGGCAGGCGAGCTGGTTGGCCTGCTGAGCGTTGTCGGCGTTCTGCTTGACGGTCGACGTAATCTCTTCGAGGCTCGAAGCGGTTTCTTCGAGGCTGGAGGCCTGCTCCTGGGCTCCCGAGCTGATCTCTTCCGAAGCGGCCGACAACTGCGGCGCCGCGGTGGCCAGGGCATCGGCGACCCGGCGAACATCGGTCAGCGCGTTCCGGATGCCGCCGACGGCGCTGTTGAGCGCCGCGGCCATCTGGCCGATTTCGTCCTTCGTGTCCACATCCAGCGACTTCGTGAAATCGCCGGCGGCGACAGCGTTGAGAATATCCACGGTGGCGATGAGGGGGCGGGAGATGATGCGCGCGATCACCACGCCAAGCAACAGACTCAGTGCGATTGCAGTCACGGTTCCGGCCGAGAGCGTCCAGAAGCCCGCGGTCGCGGTGGCCTGTCCGTCGTTGTTCATGTCGCTGGCGACATCGGAAATGGTGGCTACCAGTTCGCGGAGTGCCGCCAGCGCCTTGTCGAGGGCGGGGCCGGACTTCGTCAGCGACAGTTGTCTCGCATGATTCTGCAGAGTGACGCGTTCTTCATCAGTATTGGCGTCCCAGGCCTGGCGGCTGGTGCTGCTGACTTCGCCCGCCGCCTCGAAATATTCCTTCAGTGCGGTGCGGAAGGTGTCCAGATCTTTCGATTCGTTGCGGCCGGCACGGGACACGCGGAGAGTTGTCGCCGCATAGGCATCCATGCTTTCCGACATCGTTTTGGCGCATTCCATCTGCTCGCGAATCGCCCGATCGCACTCGGCTTCGTCCTTGGCCCCGCTGGCGATGACGCCGAGATTGCGGTATTGAGCCAGCGCGGCGCCGGCTTTGGCGACGTCTGTGGCAGCGACGGTGTAGTCAGCATAAACGATCCGCAGGTTTTCCCTGAGCGAGCTGAGAGCGTGAACGCCCAGGCTGCCCATCGTTCCCGTGATGACACATACGATGGCGAAGCTGACCATCAGCTTGCTCTGCGTTCTCAGATTACGAAACCAGTTCATTGCGCGGCCCTTTGTTGTGGAAGTCTCAAGGAAGGACAGACATGTTGAAGGCGAAGCGTGCGTGCGAAGCCCGCCTGAGGAGATTCCGAAGAGTGATTGGCGAATCAGGCAGCCAGCGTCTCGGCTGCCGGCAGCTCGGCTTTCGTGAGCAGCCTGTCGATGTTGAGCAGCGTCACCAGACGCTGTTCCACCTTGGCCAGCCCGGTAATGAAGGACGTGTCCAGTCCGCCCGCCAGTTCAGGCGTCGGTTCGACGTCCTGCATGGAAAAATTCAGGACGTCCGAAACCGTGTCGACGACCAGGCCGGCGACTTGCTTTCCGACGTTGACCACGATGATGACGGTCAAGTTGTCGGCCTCGACAGATGACATGGAAAACCGCCGACGGAGATCAATCACCGGGACGACCGTTCCCCGCAGATTCATCACGCCCTTGACGTGAGCGGGGGCGTTCGGGATCGGCGTAATCTTCGACATCCCCTTGATCTCCTGGACCTTCAGGATGTCGATGGCATACTCTTCCTCGTGCAACGTAAACGTCAGAAACTGGCGGGGTTCTCCGTCCTGCCCCGACGTCGTGGGATTCGGCAACTCGTGACTCACAGATGGCACCTCACGGAACGAAAGTGAAACGGGACATCAGCTCGTTCGGGCCGGAGCTGTACCGGCAGAGTGCAAATTCAGGAGAGAACGCTGTCGGCCGCCGCCGGGGACGACTGCACTTCGATATCCGCGAGCTCCGACGGGCGGTCGCCGGCGTCGCGGTTTATCTCAGTTGAGCTGAAGCTCAGGCGCGACAGTCGATCGACGCCGCCGATATCGATGATCAGAGCGACGCGTCCATCTCCCAGGATCGTGGCGCCGCAGATTCCGTCGACTTTCTCGTAATGTTCCTCGACGCTCTTCATCACGACCTGCAACTGCCCCAGCAACTCGTCCACCAGCAGACCGACCTTGCGGCCCTGATTCTCGACAATGACCACCAGCCCTTCGGACGGGTCGGTGATGCCGCCGTTGATTCCGAAGGTTTGATTCAGTCGCAGCAGAGGGACGCTTTCGCCACGTACGACGAGCAGCTCGCCTCCGCCGAGCACGCTCCTGATCTCGCCAGGTTTCGGCCGGAAGGATTCGACGACCGACAGGAGGGGCAGAATGTAGACTTCGCCGTCGAGGCTGACGGACAGACCATCGAGTATGGCCATGGTCAACGGCAGCTTGATGCGGAACCGCGTGCCGCGGCCAGCTTCGCTCTTGATGCTGACCGAGCCGTTGAGCGATTCGATATTGCGCTTGACCACGTCCATTCCGACGCCGCGGCCGGAGACGTCGCTGACGGCAGAAGCGGTCGAGAAGCCCGGCCGAAAGATCAGCGACTGCGCCTCTTCCTCCGTCAGCGTCTCATTGGGCCCGATCAGTCCGAGCGAGAGCGCCTTGTTGCGAATCTTGATTGCATCGAGTCCCCGCCCGTTCTCCGCCACGTCGATAATCACGTTGCCCCCTTCGTGAAACGCCACGAGCCGCAGGGTCCCTTCTTCCGGCTTACCGCTCGCGAGACGTTCTTCGGGGCTCTCAATGCCGTGGTCGATCGCATTGCGGATCAGGTGCGTCAGAGGATCGCTGATCTGTTCGATGACCTGCTTGTCCAGCTCGGTCTCCTCGCCGACGATCTCCAGCTCCACCTTCTTTCCCAGGCTCGAAGACAGGTCTCGGACAACGCGGGGAAAGCGCCGGAAGATCGTGCCCACCGGAAGCATCCGCACCGACATGACCCGCTCCTGCACTTCTCGCGTACTGCGCTCCATGGCTGCCATCGCTTCCTCCAGCATCGGCGCAATCTCGATCGGCAGGTCGCGAATGGCCTGGTTGACCATCGACTGAGCGATCGCCAGTTCGCCCACCAGATTGATCAGCTCGTCGACCTTGTCGATTGAGACGCGAATCGACGAAGCCTCCGTGTGCGCGGCTCCCCCGCTCTTTGCGACGGGTTTCTTCTGAGCGGTTTCGCTGGCAGCCGACCTGGGCGGCTCGAGCGTCGGCTCGCAAACTGCTGCGGAAGCGTCAGGCACTTCATCCCGGTCCGCCTGAACATCCACGGGCGATTGGCCGGACTGTGCCGTCGCTTCGGCGCAGTATCCCGCGGCATCGAAAGTCTCTGGAGCCGCATCGGCTCCATTGGCTTCGAGAACCTGATGGAGTTGTTCGGTCACAGTCGCCAGCTCCGACGAGGGCTCTCCTTCCCCCTTGGCCGCCCGCAGCAGCGAACCAAGAACATCGGTCGCGTGCAGCAGCACGCTCACATACTCGGGGAGCACGGCTATCGTCTTTGCCCGCATGCGATCCAGCAGGCTTTCCAGAACGTGGGTGAGGTTGGCGATCTCGTTGAGCGACAACATCAGGCTGTTGCCCTTGATCGTGTGGGCGCCGCGAAAGATCCCGTCGACCAGCTCCACGTTCTGCGGGTCCGCTTCGAGGCCGAGCAAGCCCTGCTCCATCATGGCCAGATGCTCGCGGGCATCTTCGAAGAATGCCTCCATAAACTCGGACATATCGCAATTCATTGGATTGATCCCGCACGTCATTGACTTGCCCGTCGCGTTACGCAGGCAACCGTATGACACGTTTTTTCAACGCGTGTCGCTTTCGCGAAACACTCACCGCTTTGCGCCTTTTGTATCCTTCAGTAAGCGCAGGCATGCGGACCTCGCGCCAACGCCCCCAAGGTCATTGCGCGAATTGTCACTGATGCCATGGTCGGCCCGGCAGAGACCCACCCGGCTCTGCTGGCGCCATCCGGACAATACTCCGAATTGCACCACAGGCAGCGCGGCGCCGCGGCGGCAGGGCGCCACCATGCTGCAATCGCGGCTAAATGTTTGCCCCGACGTTTTTCTGCGGACGACGGCGGTGTTGGCTCGGCAGGCAACGCGATTCGCGACCGTGCATGTTCGCACGCAGCCAGCTGAGGCCGCCAGCGCGACGCTCGCCAATGAGATC
The DNA here is from genome assembly GCA_942493135.1 of uncultured Planctomycetaceae bacterium. Classification (GTDB taxonomy): domain Bacteria; phylum Planctomycetota; class Planctomycetia; order Planctomycetales; family Planctomycetaceae; genus Planctellipticum. The sequence continues at coordinate 5,133,678 of OW818684.1, forward strand.
CCCGGCTTCGGCGATGACGGCGAAGACGCTCATGAGGATCAGATCGCGGTGCAGGTGCGAGTGGTTGACGGCCCTGCGCGAATCTTCCAGATCGCGAAAGGCGTCAAGGAGCAAGTCCAAGCCATCGGTTTTGAGTTGAGACTTCCGAAGCACTTCTTGCGGGATGAGGTACGCGGCGCGCGGCAGACATGGCGTCTGCCAGAAACCGGTTTGCAGCGCAGGCGTAGATCTCGCCGAGAGAGCGCCAGCCGCGGAAGAGCGACGGCGCTGCTTGAGATTACGGCAAAGGGCTCAATTCAATCGCATGCTGGATGACCTGGCTGCGGTGATTCGATGCAACTGCTCTCGCCGATACTCGGTCGGATTGACTCCGGTCCAGCGTCGGAACGCACGAAGGAAGGCCGACTTGCAGGAGTAACCCAGTTCGTCGCTGATTTCTTCCATGGTCATGCTGGACGACAGCAGTCGCGTCTTTGCCTGTCGGATACGGCAATCATCGATGAGCTGGCGAAAGCAGAGCCGTTCTTCCTCGAGCCGCAGTTGCAGCGTGCGCGGACTGACTGAGATGGCCTCGGCCGCCTGTGCACAGGTCAGCCATTGCTTCGGTTGATAGGCGTCGATCACCCAGCGGACGATCCCGGAGAACGATTCCGGGCGCTGCAGCGCAATCAGGTCATGAACTCGCGTCGGTCCGCGACCTCGATTCCCGCCGCCGTCTGCTGCCAGGACCGGCAGCGACAGCATGTTCTGGGAAATCGAGAAGCCGTTGACGCCCTGGTCAAAACGCAGGTTGTGCCACCCCAGGGGTTCGAGTTGCTGCGGAAGCGTCCCGATCGACGGGCCGCATACGAGGGCTTCGCGAGGCGTAAACGCGGGATCGGCAAGCCGAACCATGCGCCGCAGCCACACCAGCTTGGTCAGATCGCAGAACACGTTGGTGTGCGGCAATAGATGCGGCTTGAAGCGCGTTCGCAATTGCAGCTCGTCGCCCAGCGACTCGATCCAGAATTCCCCGTTCGGATCATCGTAGACCAGGAGCCGACGCAGGTTCTCCAGGAGCGCGCCCAGATTCGGGGACTGCAGAAGCTCGCTGGCGATCAGCAGGTTATCGAGGCTGGTTTCTTCTTCCGCTTGCGCAACCAGCGCAAAATTGCCCGTTCGGAGACTCAGCGACTGTTTGAACTCCCACAGCCGATAGGAAGAGATCGGCAGGTAGTCGGATTCCAGCACAGCTTCCGGCAGTCCGACGCGACGCAGTTCTGGCTCGACCGGATGTCCCAGTTTCCGCAGGTGCTCAATCAGAGGGCGCAGACGGATGGAATAGGCAGCAGCAATCGAAGTCATGGCGGGCAAATCAGGCAGGGGCGCTTTCTGCACCTTAGAAGAACCGGCGACAATCGCACAATTGACGGTCGCAATTGTGAAATCTATCGGCGAAGAAACGGCCAGAAAGCATTCGGAACTTTAACTTTCGAATTCCTGGTCCTGCAAGCATCCCCCTGAAAATGAATTTCGCTTAGCGGAAACCCGCAGCCGTTCTGCGGTCCGTCCCGTCTCAACCGCGGTTCTACGTAGCTTACGCGACGCTGCCGCGCATTCGCCCGTCCACTACGGCTCAGGCACGGAAGGCTTGCAAGAAGTCGGAGTCTCGATGAACTCCAGTCGACGCCGATGCCTGAGGCCGTCGGACCTGGATACTGCATCATCGCTCGCGGCGGATCGCTTCGCATGCCGGGGGAGAGTGATGCTCCCACGGCGACAAATTTCACTCATCCGCCGGCATGATTCACCGAGACCGGCAGCCCCCCGATGGCCGGCCTGTCTGCTCCGGGAACCGCTCGCTCGTATCGTCGGCCGATGAATCGGGGGCGCTCGCCGAACACGTCATCGGAAACGGATTCCAGATCTTCAAAGGCAGCGAATATTTGCAGAGAAAACGAGGCGGGCATCCAGGCTGTGCGAAGGCATGTCCCACGGGACGTCGGCTCATTGGGCTGCCGTTTGATCAGGTCGACATTTTGCGCAAACCGCCGACACAAATACCAATTTCTTCTCAGCCGTCGACAACGTGTCCGAGATTACATTCGCAAGACGCGTCGAACTGACTCCGGCCGGCAGGATGTGTGGTGCGCGAGCGTCGGCGCCCGCATCTTCCGAGAACTCCTGCCTGTGATCACTGCCATGATTCTGTCGAAGGCGACTACCCTGTGCGACGACAATCCTTACTCAGCGTCGTCGGCAGTCATTCAGATTACTGCTTGCGGAAAGATCCTGTCCCTCAATCGCGCTGCAGAGCATCTGCTCCGGTCTACGGCGGGTGACCTGGTTGGTCGCCCGCTGACCACCCTGCTGGACCTGCGCAGCGACGACTTCGCCGATGCAGTCCTCCGGACGGTCCTGGATGGCGCGGCCGACTCCTCCGCGTGCGCCGCGATCCCGACCACGCTCCGTCGCAACGACGGCTCCTTTCTGACTGGGCTGCTCGTGGTCGGAGAACCGGCGTCGACGGGCGGCAGTCGGTCGATCAAGCTCCTCCCGGATCGCGACGGACAGAACGCCGCTCGGAAGCGAATCGAAGATCTCGAAGCAGTACTCGACCTTCAGCGCCGTCACGCGGACGACTGGGCTGCAGAACGAAAGAGGCTGGCGAACGGGATCCGGCCGCTCGCGAACGGGGTCGCCGGACTCAGACGAGCCAAGACCGAATTCCTCGCCAACATGAGCCACGAGCTCCGTACGCCCCTGACCGCCATCCTGGGTTTTGCGGAGATAATCTGCGATGCCCCCGGATCCGACGAGACGGCCGAGTTCGCCGACCGCATTCGCACCAACGGTCGCCATTTACTCCATCTGTTGGATGATCTGTTCAGCCTGGCACGCGCCGAGGCCGGCGAAGCGGCCGCCGTCCTCGTACCCTTCTCCCCCACCGCCGTCCTGAATGCCGTCGAGAATGAGTTTCGCCCCCAGGCCGCCGCCCGCGGTCTCTCATTGGAGTCGAACGTCGGCCCCGGGATTCCCGAATGGATCGAGTCCGACCCCGATAAGTTCCAGCAGATTCTTGTCAAACTCGTCTCCAACGCCGTCAAGTTCACAGAGTCCGGCGGCGTCTTGATCCGTATGCTGGTTGATCCTTTGCCCAGACCTCCCCAACTTCGCGTCGACGTCGTCGATTCCGGCATCGGCATCCCTGCCGACCGGCAGGCCGAGATCTACGAACCGTTCATGCAGGCCGACTCGTCCAACTCGCGGGCTTACGGCGGCTCCGGTCTCGGGCTCCCGCTCTGCAAGCACTACGCCGAACTGCTGGGCGGACATATCGAAGTCACCAGCGTCGTCGACCGGGGCAGCACCGCGTCGCTCTGGATCGCCTTGTCCTCGGCACAAACACTCCCGGATCAGCAGGCAACTCCGATGGCGGCCCCCACGCTGCACAGCGACCTGCAAGGGCGTCGCATTCTGATCGTGGAAGACGGCCCCGACAATCTGGCTCTCCTGTCCCGGATTGTCGCCAAAGCCGGGGCAACCATCCGTGATGCGGGCGACGGACTGGCCGGCGTCGAGATCGTTAAAGCTGCGCTCGATCACCGCGAACCGATCGACGCCATCCTGCTCGACATGCAGATGCCCGTCATGGACGGATACACGGCGGCCCGTCAGATCCGCCAGCTCGGCTATACCGGGCCGATCGTCGCCGTCACAGCGGACAACACGGATCGGGCACGCGTCAACACCATCGCCGCCGGTTGCGACGCGTGCCTGACCAAGCCGATCCATCGCCGGGAACTGGTTAACCTGCTGCAGCAACTCCTGTTGCTCAAGCAGCATCGCTGTGCCGTCCTCGACCAGGAACTGATGTGGGAGTGACCATCGCCGTCGGAACGCAGAGAACTGCCCCGCTCAGGTGAGCGCCTGCTGCTGCCGAAAGGAGCCGCAGAACTGACCGGGCATTTCTTGATCGCCGTACGCGACGAGTCGCGCACCGACTACCTGCCGGCAGGTGATCGCGTTTCGATCGTCTTGCGCGGGAAAACCCGGTACGCAAACGACCAGCTGAATGGCCAGCCGGCCAAAGCGGACTTGGCAAGACCCGCTGGGTGGTCGAGCGAACGTTCCGCCTGGCTGCGGGGCTTCCGCCGGCTGCAAGTGCGCTTCGATCGCCGCGATGACGATTACCACGCCTGGAACTCGCTCGCGGCGTCCGTCATCTGCTGGCGGATCCTTGTCGAGGATCTGATTCAATTCTTAAAACGGCAGCTTCGTTAGGAGTTCCTGTTCAATCTACGGGATCTCAACCGTTTCGCCGCCATTCATCGAACCCAGCGCCGACCAGACCACGTTATCGATGTTTTCACCGATGGTGCGCACGGCCCCATCGGCCATCAGCACATTTACGACGCGGCCATGACGGCTGTTCGCAGTCATGATCACGCCGTTCCAAGTCAGGTCACCCTTGCAACTGCTCTCGAACGGAGGCAACACGTGGTTGTAGCGGGTCCAGTTCATGTTCCCCTCCAACCACGACATCCCGCCATTCGAGTCCTGGACATTCAGCGTCGCCGCTTCGGCGGGAGTGAGGAGTTGACACCAGGACTTCAGCGTTTCCTGTGTCCAAGGGGCCGCAAGGCCGAACAGATCGGAATCCAGATCGACAGCGCCGTCGTCGTCATCGCCCCTGATCCGCTCGGAGAACGCTGCGGTATTCGACGCGCCGTCGGTAATGTCGCCCGGTTTCACGGCGGAATTCTGCGAGAACAATCCGTTGCCCCCCCGGCCCGACCAGCTGCTGCCGGCGCAAGCTCGATAGTTGATCGTTCCCCACGGACGCTGCAGGCGATTGATGTCGCTCGGGCAAATGAAGACCGGAATTATCTGTTGGGCCGCGTTTTCGTTGGGGCCGCTTCCCGTCACCATGCGTGGATTGCCAGTTGTATCCGGATAGAACGGCTGCACGCGAAAGTCAATCTGACGATAGACGTTGTCGGCGTCCAGGCAGGGCAACAGTTGGCTCTGGGCGGAATAGCGACGACTGCATTCCGCCGTGAGCGTAGCAACGGTGGTGTCGCAGTCCGCACCAACTCCAAACGGGAATACGCGATGACTGGACTCGTAATTGTGGAGCGCCAATCCGATTTGTCGCATGTTGCTGCGACAACTGTTCCGCCTGGCCGCTTCTCGCACCGACTGCACCGCCGGCAGCAAGAGTGCGATCAGTAGTCCGATCACGGCGAGGACGACGAGCAGCTCGATCAGCGTAAATGCGCGCGGAGGATCATGACGCATGATTCGTCGCCCTGTTTTCGTCGATATTGACGTATTCTACACAATCGAGTCTCGGCCCGCCCCCGTCCGCCTACTGTCTCGCAACGCCTTCCTGGCCAGGACGCGAGGGCGCACGCAGCAGCCGCGCGACGAGCAACACCGTGAGCGGTGTCGCCAACCAGACTGTCCACCACCACGCGGAACGCGGAATCAGCTGAGGCGGAGCGTCGTTCGCCGAACTCAGTTGAATCTCCGAATGATCGGCAGCGACCTTCAGCGCTGTCCACAGACCTTCCACGACTGCAGGAACTTCTCCGTTTTGCGCCGTCAAGCGAATTCCGCTGACGGGACCATCGTGAAAGTTCGCACGTCGAAGCTCGACAAATTTGCCGTCCTCGGGCGCTTGCGAAAACACGAGCTGGGAACCGAGGCGCTGCACTCTCAACCGTCCGCGAATCGCAGCGATCGAAGATCGGGTTGTGCTATGACCATGTTTCTGAGCAGACGATGACCACGATGCAAGGTGCGCGACGACGGCATGACCTTCACCAGCGACATGCACGCGCTGCAGACTGGCCCAGTCCCGCTGATCGGACGCGACGACGAGCGACAAGCCGGCTCCATGCCCTCCACGCGGTTCGGGAAGCTTCTTCAAGCTGTATTCGGCCGTGACGCTGAAATCACCCGAGAGCCGCGCCGGAATCCGCAGACCTGCCGACGTCGGATTCTGAGAATCGGCGGTCAGAGTGATCAGGAATCCGTCTTCGGTGGCGGAAACTGTCTCCCTGCGTTCTGCGCCAAAGGTTGGAAACTGCATCACGGTTTCTGGCTCGCGGAGATCGAACTCCTGAATATCTTGCCTTCCAGCGTGACGTAAATCGTCACCGCCGATGTCTGCGGGAAGGGGCGCTCGTTCGCCCGGATCGGAAGCGGCCAGCGTAGAGATCCATTTGCGAAGAACTGCTGCGGCCGTTTCGTCAACGACTCGATGCGCCAGCGGAGGCATGATGATTCCAGGCTCAGTGGCGGTAAACCGCACAAACAGCGAGGATTGGTCCGCGTCACTGGCCCGGATGATACGAGATCGAGATCGTCCAAGATCTTTCAGGGGCGCGGCATCGATCATCGACGTCCTATTGAGCGGAGTCCGCGAGCGCAGGTCAATGTTTGCCCGCACGTTCGTTTCCGGGGCGTGGCAATAGGCGCAATTCACATCCAGGTATGATCGCGCCCGTCGATCGAGCGACTCGTTCTCGTCTGCCAGATCGGCATGTCGCGGCATGTCTTCCACGCTGGTCTCATCGTAATTTGCATTCAGCAAACCGCGGAGAGACCAGTCCACGAGCTGGTTGATCGCTTCAGCACCCGCTGAGCCCGGTATCTCTCGGTTCAATTGAGCAGTGCACGCCAAGAATGTATCCAGCCGGTCTCGTGTGGCAGGCGGAGCAGTCCGTCGGTCCCGGAAAGCACCAGTTCCCCGGTATTTCTTTGCTGTCATCATCATTTCGCCAAGTCGTGCGGTCGACGCGAAGAGCATCGGTTCCTTCAGAATTCCAGCGATAGGTAACCCCTGCCACTCCCTCTTCGCCGGTACGGACGAGAATGCGAGTCTCCAGAGGCCTGTACGCGCTGCCGGCATCGTCAGCGCTGGGTTCGTCGAAATGCTTGACGAAGACGGTTCCAGCCGGGAATCGCCAGTCGCCTTCCCGACTGGTGTGAAACCGAAGTGTCGAGTCCGAGGCAATCTGCGGCGGAGGCCTTATCCAACGACGTTTGCGAGCCCCGTCAGACCAGAAGGCGACGTTCACCTCATAAGGGATCAGCGAAACGTCAGGCCGCAGTTGCTGGACGTCGGCAAACAATCCGGTTTCCGACAGTCGAGCCGGCCACAAGTCGAGTACATTGCTTTGAGCCCGGTCGAGTCGAACAACTCGACAGCTCTTTCGATTCCAGATCCATAGACACAGCAGGAGTTCCCCCTCGTTGTCTTCACCGAATGAAACGATGTTTCCTGCATCGGTCGGAATGCGAAGGAGCAACTCGCGCTCCGGCTCGCCATCTTCCGGCGTCGTCAATGCCCAGACGCGCCCCGAGCCGTGGTCGGCAAAAACAAACCGCCCCCGGAGCTCCGGGAACCGGCGTCCCCGGTACACCCTGCCCCCAATCACACAATTGTCGAGATCGCTATGGCGATAGCGGTAGAGCGGCGGACTGGGGACTCCTGTATGCGGCGAGGGCGGCTTGCCAGCGAGCGAAGATGCCGGGAACACCTCCCGGCCCTCGCGGTAGCTCCATTCGTGATTACTGCCGCGACTGGCGATGTTGACCTCTTCGAACCGATCCTGGCCGACGTCCCCAAACCACAACTCGCCGGTGTCGGGATCGAACGCCATCTGATGTGGATTTCTCACCCCGATCGCCCAGAACTCCTCGAGAGCATTGGGTATGCCCATGAAGGGATTGTCGTCGGGAATCCGGTAAATCTGCGTCTGTCCCTTGTCCGGCTGACGGCGCGGGAGACGGCTGGTCTCGCTCTCGTTCACATCGAGCCGCAGAATTCCGGAAAACAACGAGCGGTCGATGCGTTGAGCATGCTTCTGGTCGTCGTGATCGCCTCCACCGTCTCCAACGGAGACATAGAGCATCCCGTCCGGACCGAATTGCAGGCAGCCCCCCACATGCGATCGCTGAGGGACCTCTTGCTCGATCAAGACAACTTCTGACTCCGGAGAGACCGATGTGGCGCTGGCGGGCCATCGAAGGCGCGACAGCCGATAGCGCGACGGCCCCGCAATGCTCGTTGTGTAGAAGACGAACAGTTCCCCGGAGTGCGTCGACGAGGGGGTCGCGAAGTCAGGATGGAAGGTCAGGCAGAGGAGGTTGTCGTCCGAATCTGGTGATTGTGACAAACGGTCGCTGAGATCCAGAAACGGATCCGGTTCTTCGGACGGCTGCATCCCGTCACGCAGCGCAAAGATCTTTCCGCGTCGGCAGACGATGCAAAGTTGTCCCTGAAGCCGAACGTGATCGCGCGGCCCACGAACGACGTAACTCAGTTCGTGAAAACGGAATGAACCGAAGACGTCGCGCACTTGCCAGGCCATCGGCCCGGAGACTGCCAATGCCTCTCCGGGGCGCAGTTTTTCGAACTCGGAAATCCAGTGCGCTCGCGACTCCGTGACCGTCGCAATCTGGCCCCGGCACTGGCCATGCAGCGATGCAGACAGCAACATCCAGACGACTGTTCTCAGGGCGCGGCCGCCGTACATCATCTGTCACCCTTCTGAGTGTTTCAACAAACGCCTCCGGAAGTTGTTAGCTCCGCCGACGCCGAAGCAAAATAACCACTGCGCATACGACTCCTGCTGTGACGCCGCCGATCGCCAGCAGCACGGTCCACTTCGAATCCTTCTTCGTGACGGCTGCTGTTCGACCGGGCAGCTCCAATTGCTGGGCCCGCAGTGCCAGACTCTCGAAGACCACATCGACGGGTGTCGGGCTGCCACCTCGCTTTGCGCCGATGGTCATTTCACGAACCTCCTTCATCCCGAAGTGGCGTTCAAGCAGCAGCTTGAAAGGCTCTGCCGTCCCGTCGGCCACCAGAACCTCGATCGTGCCGCCTGTTCTCCGCAACTTCAGTCGTCCGCGGTCTTCTTTCGCGATGCGAACGGCATGTTCGCTCTTTGCCGCGCCGTCCTTCTGCGGAGACTGGCAATACGCCACAAACAAATGCCCCTTGTCCCTCTGATGAACCCTCTGGGACGTCGCCCATTCACCATCGACATCCTTCACTCCAATCGACAGTCCCACGCCGGTCCCGGATTCGCAGGGAGCAACGTGCAGCATGCGATAGGCTGCCTCCAGCTCAAAATCGCCCTTGAGTCGCGCTCGAAGGTTGATACCGGCATAGTCTGGTTTGACGTTGACATCCGTTAAGTCGATTCGCAGCCCGCCCTTTTCAAACCGGCACAACTTCGTGGGAGAATCACCACCGTACAACTGGAACCATTGAGGTTCGAACTCACCCTCGGCGAAGTCAATTCGCAGCTCCTGGGGACCGACGCGCGCGCCGTCCCGGCTGCACCCGAGGGGCCACAAGCAGGTCGCCGCGACCAGAGCCAGGCGAGACGTCATGAAAGCCCTTGTTTCAACAAGTCGATTCACGCAACTGACCTCCGCAGCCCCACGGCGGGATGATTCCCGCAATACTAAAACACAACGTTCCGAATTCGAGCGACAGTTCGCTGCGATTCCCATCCCGCGTCTGACACCAGAGTCGACGGCGTCCTCGAGGGAAACTGGAACTGTCCGCCAGACGTACTGCTCGCTTGTCGCCAGTTCTCCGGTCACTGCACGACCTCGCGGACACGTGCGACTTGAGTCGAGTCCTGCTTCTCATAAGCGTCGATGAACACTTCTCCCTGAAAAAACAGTACATCCCGATAGCTTCGGCGTGAGCCAGGCACGTACTTCCAGGCCGCCGGTATCGCCGGCCTCGCGAAACCGGCGGTGAAACCCGTCGTGTCCAGGACCCAGATCCGGTCGCAAGTCAGCGACTTCAGAGCCTTTGGACTGATGAGATCGGGTGGAGCCAGGATCGGCCCGCCAGTGTAGTGCTGCGGCACTGATCCTCCTAAAAAGAGGAAAGTCGGAGCGATTCCCTGCAGGTAATACTTAGCATTAAAATAGACACAGGGATGTGCAACGATCAATGGTGCGTCGCCGCTTCGGACTCGAAGAAACTCTTTGACGGCACCGCGAGTCCCCGGACGGTGCGCGGCCTGAAGGTCATCCTGAAACCAGTAATGTACGGCGAAACTGTCGGCGACAAGGACGGACATCACGATGGCATGCAGAATTCTGTTCCGGAATTGCGCGATCAGCATGGAAATGATGCAGAGCAGGAACAAGTAAGCGAACAGGAGATGCCGATCTACGATCACCGATACGCTCACGATGGAAACGATCGTCGCGCAGGCCACCGGAACTGTGGTCAGCCCGACGAGCAGCCAGCGGCCCGGGCCGCGGCCAATCGCCGCCATGATGAGGCAGAGGACAATTCCGGCGCAGAGAAGTGCGGACTCCGCGTGGCTTTCGACGCGAAAATCATTCTTCGGCATGAGCAGCAGATTGACGGCGTCGGGGATGGTCCACCAGTCAATCGCACCGATCCAGTATTCATTCTGGACCTGCCGCTTCTGGTAGAGCAACGCGGAAACCCAAGGTGCATACATCCACAGGACCGCCGCGTATGCTGCCAGCGCAGTCCAGAACACGCGCCGACGGCGGCTCGCAGCTTCACCGGAGAGCCAGCTCCAGATGAGCCAGCCCAAGACGCAGACTCCTTGAGCGAAGACCGTGAAGAGAGCGTAATTGTGGGTAAGCAGGAATCCGGTTGCCAGGAGACTGTAGCCCCCCCACCATCGCCCCGCATGAGTCTCTGTTCGAAGCGCTCGGACGAGTGTCCAGGAACTGAAGACCGCCAGCGCGGTCGCCAGAGTGTACATGCGGGTCTCTTGGGACCAGCGAATATGGGTCGCTCCGACCGCGAGCAATGCGGCGGAGAAGACCCCGGCAAGCCGACCGATTCGAAGTGATGTCTCGGAGCGGGATGCGTCGGACAATGCATCGCGACAAAATACGTACAGCCCGACAATGGTGACATCTGCAAGCAGGACCGAAAATCCGCGGAGTGCAAGGACAGAGGATCCAAACACCTCGATCCAGAGCCGGAGCAGGCAGTAATAGAGCGGGGGATGCACATCGCGGGCGGTTCGCTCTACCATGTCCAGCCACGAGAACTGAGTCGCAAGCGACCATGAGAAGGCCTCGTCAAACCAGACGCTCCGCTCGGCCAGTCGCCAGAGCCGGATCGCGGTCGCGAGAGTCAGGACGACGCTAAGAAGCCACACGGCTGTGCGTCCGCCGATGCCTGCCGCGGCACGGGCTGAACCGGTCTCGTCTGCATCGGTTGTAGCCATCACATCATCCACGACTTGCGCCGGATGCGTCGAAGCCCTCAGCGATTTCCGCCACCATGTGTGGTGACGGAAGACTCGCTTCTGCCGTACGCTGCCGCGTCGGTGAACCCGCGAGAGACTGCTCTGCGAATGCCCGTGCCGTCTGTTTTCGGACCTCCCACAACCGCCGAAACATCGACACCGAGTCCGCAACCAGCCTCACTTTGGATCCCGGCATCTCCATCCAGTTGACCGGCACTTCTGCGACCGAGTAACCCCACAACCTCGCCATGCGCAAGATAAAGAGGTCAAACAGGAATCGATCTTCAGTGCATACCGAAAACAGGCGGCGTGCCACACTACGCCGAAACATCTTGAAGCCGCACTGAGTGTCGCGTACCCCGACCGGGAGGACGTAGTGGGAACACGCCGCAAACAACGCACCGGTCAGTTGCCTGACTGGCGACCGTTTGCGGCAGATCCCTTCGCCGGTGACTGCACGCGAACCGATGGCGATCTCCGCCCCCATGTTGAGCGCCTCCCGAAGTCTTCGCTCCTCGCCGATTGGCGTCGCACCGTCAGCATCGGCGAAAAGGATGTACTCGCCCATTGCCGTCAATACGCCCGTCCGAACGGCGAATCCTTTGCCGCGATTCCGAGGATAGGATATCACGCGAAGCTCTGGCCACAGCGTGCAAACTTGCTCGGCGACGCGTCGCGTCGCATCTTGACTTCCGTCATCGACGACGATCACTTCATACCGCGCGATGTCGGATCGGGAGTTCAGATACTCCATTATCTGCAACAGCGTCGCATTCAGTCGCAGAGCTTCGTTGTAGGCGGGAATCACTAACGAGATATCGTTCCGGACGCCGGATTCGGCTGTGACAGCCATCCGACAATGCTGAGTTGCGCCCAATCCATTGACACGAGTCGAGACGCCTGGGTCTTTCATTGTATCACCCGCTTTGCTAGCACCTCTGTTGTAACCGACATTGCTCACGCATTCGCGCAGAACCCGCTCTAGATGCTACCGGGCCAACTCCGCCAGATCCCGACTTTCATGGCCTCTGCTCGTGTCTCGCGATGTCGAGATGTGTTGCAGCCAGACGTCATACAGTTAGTTCTGGTGGATGTGCCCGCTGCCGCCCTCCAGCAAAGGATACCCCAGTCGTGCTCGAAGAGCGTTCGCGTCGTCGATCGTGACGTCATAAATGCGAATCGTGTATCCGACATTCGCAACGGCCGTCAAATCGCGAAAGTATGCGTAACCTGACGCAGGATCATAGATGCGCCGGACGGACACCGCATATCGCCCCGGGCGGGGCCCGTGCAGAGTATTCGACGCTGACGATACCGATTCCGACAGCGGCCACGGCTCTGTATCTGCCTTGGGAACGTCGTTGAGTGTGAGTGAGGTCAATGCGCCGACGCCAAGCTCCTCAGGAACCGAATGAGCAACGCCGTCCAGCGGAAACTCCGTATGTGCGATGGCCCATCGCTCCAGCAACAGGAGATCCTGGCCCCAGTCAACGTTGCTGTCTAGTAGATGCAGTGGCCCGTTCTGAGGCCCTCCGATGAATGCGTTGAAGTATGCATGAGAATGCGGAAACATGGCGAGGCTGCCGGCCGTGCCGGCCCCGGCGAGGAGCGAAGCGCCAATGAAGAGTCTGCTGTATCCGGCCGCGACCTTCGAGCCGAGGATTCCCATCGCTATAGCAAAAAAGATAGCAGCCGGAAGTATATATCGCAGATGATGATTAAACCCGGTCTGTAAACTGACAAAGGCAAAAAGTGCGACAGGAGGAAGCAGAAGGTTCACTGCTTCCGAGAGGCCAGCGCGAGTCGGGCGTAACTGCAGTGCGGCCAGGATCGTCAACAATGATAATGTGACGAATGCCGACGGCTCCTTGATTAGGAGACCGTAGATGTAGTAATACCACCATCCGCCTGCCCGCCACTCTCCTCGCAGATACGACGGCACCCTCCACTCGAAATCCAGTTTCTGGCGATCAATACCGTAGAGCATTTCTTGAGGGAGAGGGAGCGGCAAGTCGCCCAGCAGCGAGTTTCGAAAACGGTTGCCACCGACACACGTGTTTGAGTTCTCGGCTCGTGTCCCCCCGAGGGCCGTGCTGTAGAATGTGTGTGCTCGCAAGGGTCTTAAGGAGCCGTCGAAGCCGTATCCGACGTTGATTACAAAGATGCCGCTTACTGCGATAAGGAGAAACTGGAGCGATTCTCGTATCGGGCTCCGGGGCCTCGTAGGATCGCTGCGCAAGAGGATGCGAGTCACTCCCCACTGAATCGGCCAGACAGCGAAGAGTATCAGCCAGGTGAACTTTGTCAATTCGGCTATACCCAGGGCGGTGCCGGCCAATAGCGCGGCCAGTCCGGTTCCATCGTTCAACCATCGGCGAAATGCGTAACACGCGAGCGCCCCGGTAGCGGCTGCGGCCGTGTCGGGCGTAATCATCTGAGCGTTCGTAAGAACCAGTGGCGAGAATGCCCAGACGGTTGCGGACAAGACCGCGCCGCACGCTCCAAACAGTTCCCGCGACCATTTCCAGACGACCCAGAGAGCGAGGACGCTGAATGGCAGGCACATGATTCGCGCAATCCGGAGGAACGTGAGGAATTCCCGACCGTGAGCCTCGGCAAGAGACTTCGCCAGATCCCATTCCGGTCGAACGATCGTGTAGGTTGGATTCCACTGCCACGGGATGCGGAAGTCCTGCAGGGCCAGAGGAGCTGTTGCTACGGTCCGGACGAGCGGAGGATTGACGCGATAGACGTCGAACCGTCCTGTTTGCCAGTGCGACAAGCCCGCTGGCAGGTGCCCCATTTCATCCCAGCCGGGGCCATGCACCAGAATCCCATAGGTGAGTAGGCTGACATGAATCACGCCGACGATCACGAGATAGTGACCGGAGAAGCGGCGTGCGAGACGGTCGAGCGTTCCGGCGTCCAGCGACGGAGCCGCCATAGAGTATGGACTGCGCATAAAGCATCCCTGAAGCCGATCTTTTTGCCTTCCGCGACTGAACGCGGACTGTAGTGAATTGGAACCTCGACAAGTGTCAGTCCCATACGCGAGGCTTTTGCGGTCACCTCGGGACAGAAATCGAAGCGATCGCAAGTCAATTGCATCTGCCGCAGATCCGACGTGTAGAAGAGCTTATAACCGGTTGCTTCGTCGGTTATGTGCAGCCCGTACAACACCCTCGCGCATAGCGTCAATACAGCAACACCGGCGGAGTAAAGTGGGAGGCGTCGCTGCGCCGGGTAGTGTCTCGCTCCCAGAATGCGTGATCCGTACACGACATCGGCCGCTGACTGCTCCATTTCGTCGATCAGACGTGAGATTTCCGACGGCGAGTACTCAAGATCGGCATCCTGAATCACGGTCAACGTCCCCTCCGCAAGCGTGAGAGCCGTCCGAATGGCTGCGCCTTTCCCTCGATTGACTCGGTGTGCCAGCAGACGGACTCGCGGCCGTGCTGCGAGTGCAGAGAGCAGCTCCCCAGTCCCGTCAGTCGACCCGTCGTCGACGATCAGTATCTCGTAGTCCCATCGAGATTGCCTTGCGGCAGTCTCGACGGCATCGACAACCGATAGGATTGTGGCAGCCTCGTTAAAGACGGGGATAATGATCGAAATCGAAGGACGTCGTTCGTGTCCTGCGGCGCTGTCACTGTCGTTGTGTACTGAAAATGGATCTCGGTCGTAAACGCGCCGGGGTGCAAGTGTCCCTCGAGACTGGCAGCTCGTCGTCGCCCAGCCCGTCACTCCTGCAACAACCAGGCTGCCGGCGACCAGGAGCGATGTTATCCCGACAGGATGCTCCGTGAGAGGACCGAAGCAACCGCAATCGACAGGCAAACCTCGAGCAAGTGCGACGAGTTGCGCGGCAATGAACAGGCCACCGAGGAATGCTGTTGCCAGAAACGGTGCCCTCAGAGACATTTGAGGAGCAATCAGCGTCGCCGCCAGCATCAAATGCAACCAAGGCAGGACGGCAGCCGCACCGACACATAACGGCTGCGGAAGAATCTGGTAGTCGAGCACAGTGCCGAAGAACTGATACGCATTGGAAGCGTGCTGCTCGCCGGTTGTCCACAGCAACAGCGCGCAGTACCATGCACAGGCGAGGCGTAGCATCACTCCAGTCTCCTCGGCATGACCACGCCCTCCGCACCGCCTGGTGTGAATCGTGGTCTGAAGGGTGGAAACATGCGACTACTCTCCGCATGCGACGGGCGATGGGCGATGGAGCTTAAAGCCCATGACACCGGCGCAGGCAGTCAGGATGATAGAGCCGGAAGAAGTGCAGACCGATCGGTGTTCAAGACGAACCACGCTCAGTCATCCCGCCTCCTTGAGCCCATTCGGCGTATCCGGGGGCAAAGATGCGCACGTCGACGAAGCCGTGACCGCGCAGGCGTTCGGACACGGCATGGGCAAAGGGGCAACCCCGACTCTGACAGTAAACAACAACGCACGAGTTCTTCGGAATCGATGCGACCAGCTCATCCTCGCGAGCAAAGGCGGCGTCGATCGGCAGATTGAGTGATGAGGGAATGTGTCCAAGTTCGAAGTCGTGCCGATACCGCGCGTCAATCCATATGCAGGATGGGTGATTGTCAAACGGCCTGGGATTCAGGCGAAGCCCCTCATCAAGTTCAACGACTGGAAACTGCCTCCGGGAATGCACGCTGGCGATCGATGCGCGGGCGACCGACGACCCAAGCACGCCGCAGGGATTCAGCCAATCCAAGGCGAGCGCACCGGCGCTCATGACGGCAAGCAAACATCCCGTGCTTAGCGCAGACCCTGCCCAGCGGGACTGCAACAGACTTACCGACGGCAAGAGGTTGACTATCGGGTAAAGAATACACCCTAAAACAATTAAGGTCACGCAACGTTGTGCTCGTCCGAGCAGCCTCCAGACCGACACCCCCCAATCAGAGTCGGAAGTTGCGATTCCGATTCCGTCCCACATGGCCAAGAGGCGTGGATACTCGATCTCGGTCCTGCCGCGCGACGGATCCAGGACAATCGCTCGACCAGCGGCTTCGCCAAAATAGACGATCCAATGATCGTACTGCCGCCGCCCTTGGCTTCCTCGCACATGAAGAATCATCGGACCGCTTGCAACGCGCAGATCAAAGACGCCAAGACCTGAATCAATCGATGCCTTGAGGCCGTGTTCCGTGAGCGCGGCCGCGACCTCCTTGGCGGTGCTGCCCAGGAATCCCGAAACATACTGAGGCTCCAGCAACTCTTCGAAAGCCACCGGTTTCTGATAATAGTCCAGGACACTGAATGCCGAGTAAACTCCGCAGTAATGATCCTGACTATGGGCAACTCCAGGCGATGCGACCATTGCCGCGGAGATCAGGAGCAGGCTTCTCGGAGACCGGCCGGTTTGACTCCACAACGCCCACCCGAACGCTGCCAGGACAATGATTCCAGTTCCGATCAGCAAAAACCGCCGTAACGGCGATGGGAAGAATCGCTGGCCGATCAGCGATGACAGCTTCGCGCCATCGACTTTCCTCAGGATATCGCCATTCTCCCAGACAAAATCAATTCCCTTATAGTCATTGACCTGGACTTGCGATCCATTTGGGACATCTGTGAAAAACTCTCCATACTCGTCGCTGATCGGAGTTTCCGGCCCGACGCTGTCCAGGGTCACTGTGGAGTAAGTTGTTTCCCACTTCCCCTCGTCGGTGTACACCAGGTCCCATGTCGCAATCCGGCTGGGGCAGACGATGGCCTCGTATGTATCCCACTCGAGAAACTCGACACGTCTGTTGGTAAGAACGCCGACGACCTCCGGTTTCGGCCTCTGCTCGTGCATGTCGACGCGCAGTGGTTGATCCGCAAGTGCGTCCGCATACTCGAAGACGATTTCCCAGCCGTCGCGCACTCCCCGAATCTGTGTTCCATCCGGGGATTGAGTCCACCGAATCGCAGCCGGTCCGGACGTCAGCTTCATTACCTCCGGGAATTTCTTTCGCGCCAGGTAGCCGAACCACACTCCTTCACCGACGAGCGAAGCGAAGCCCTCAAATGGGTCTGTCAATGGCCCCTCGACGAAGGAATCAATGCCCGACTGCGTGTCGCCCCCCTTATAGTTGATGTTCAGCAGGCGGCGCCGCGTGGCGAGCACCTTGATCAAGCCGGCGTCGGGCGCAGATGGATACTCGAGCGTGTAACACACCTGACGATCAGACCTGAGGGCTCCCTTTGTCTTGCCGGCGTAATCTGCTGCACGGTCCGGGATGGAGTGATTGTCAAAGCTTTCACGGCCGTTCGTAACAAAAAGCTTAAAGCCGCAGTCAAGCTCACGGCTGAGCAGAAGCGGAACAAAACGCATGCTGCGCTCGACTCGGAGGCCTGCTTCTTCCGCAGTGACCGGAGAACCTCCCAGCACAATGAACAACGACGGAACAAGCAGCAGACCGCTACTCTGAAGCACGCATAGTACAAGCCGGCAAAGGGCTTTCGAGCATCGAACTCCGTGGAATAACATACTCAAACTCCCCTCGCCGGCCTGCCGACAAATGACATAAGTGTCGGAGCATCTAGATTTGCTTAGGCGTACACGCCATTCCAGCGGCATCAGTGTCGCTGAGTGTGTCGTGCTTTCTCGACGAGCAATTAGAATTGCCGGTGCATGCTTCGTTTCCTGCCTGGGACTGGCAGATCTTCGTTGCGTTGCCTGAGCCTTGATTGCAGGCATTGTACGTGGAGCTGCAGGTCTTGTTGGGTTTCGCCGGACAGGTAGGATTGGTGAAATTGTCCTGCGAATTGCAGTCCGTGCCGCCGATGACAGTCGAAGTCCATTGCGTCGCTGAGGCAGACAATGCCGTCCCGGCCAAGAGTGCGGCACCCGTGAGCGAGTAACTGAAGAGCCACCGAGCCAGAGAGTTCGTCCTCATTGTTCGAATTCCTTCAAATCAGGGCAACGACATGCCGGGGCTCATCCGACGCTCGAATGATCGCCCCGACGTTAAACTGCAGGCTGTGATCAGGATCGGGTGCTTTCGACGGTCTCTCGAGAAGGGGATAGGTGTGACGCGAACGGACAGAGCGTCCACGGCGACGTGAGGCGCCCGTCGAGTAAGCGAGCGCGTGTCGATAAGCCGCGATGGCGAAGTGTTGTATGAGCGATTGACGACGCTGTCGTTATTGAAGCCTGAGTAGAGCAAGGCGAAGCGATAGAAGGTCCGGTTGCCGATGTTGCCGACCTGCCAATAGCCGATGTTGCTTTCGAGGGACGCCGGCTCCAGATGCGTCGGACTGTGCCGCGTCGCGGAACAGACGGGGTAAACCGGTGTGAATGGCCAACAACGAGACGACCCCGATCCGCGTCCCCGGCGGCTGGATCAACCAGCGGCCGATGGCACACAAGACTGCGTCAACGGTGGCGAAGAAACGCCGCAAAGAAGTGTTCCCGGAGTTTCGACAAGGCGGTCGATCGATTGGGATGT
This sequence comes from uncultured Planctomycetaceae bacterium, assembly GCA_942493135.1. Taxonomy (GTDB): domain Bacteria; phylum Planctomycetota; class Planctomycetia; order Planctomycetales; family Planctomycetaceae; genus Planctellipticum. Next base: position 5,152,399 of record OW818684.1, read on the forward strand.
TCATGACCGTATCGGCGAATCAGTTGGTCGTCAAGAGGCTGTTCAACATAAACAGACGAGACGTGCCGTCTTGTGTAGTAGTCATCGCGGTATAGCGCCAATGCGCGGGAGCCTTCGGCCGGGACGTCGCATCGCGGCCTGTTACTGAACCGCGAGAATCCTGGCGGCCGGATCACAGATTCCGGGAGAATTGCGGAGAAAGTCGCAAATCGCGGTTCAAGCGGGAAAGTCGATGCCTGAATTCTCGTCAAGAATCGAGCCCGAGTCAGCGGTCATGGACGGACGGATTCGAACAACCCGTAAGTATCCCGCCTGACGCTGCGCTTTCTGGCCGTCGCCGACCAACCCTTCGCGTACCGCTCCGAAGCCGCCCAGCCACCAGGCCCGCGCGGCCAGGTGCTTGCCGAAGGGGCGGCTGTCCGTACCGCAGTCGACGTCGCCGGGCCGGTACCGCCGGCACCCTTTGAAGCAGTGGGCCGTGTACCGCCCCCAGCGGTTCGCCCGGCGGGGGATGCGGAAGGTCGCAAAGTCCGGGCTGATCCTGATCGGGGCCATCGTCTTGTCCCCGAACACAATTTGACCGGGTGTCCTGACGCGGGTATTAGTATGGGAGAATAATGCGGCGTCATTTGTTAGCCTATACACGTCTTGAGACAGGGAATCGCATGTCACCGGCAGGGCGTCCGCCGATCAGCGGGGAACGGAAGAACGATCAGATTCGCATCGCGGTGACTGCCGACGAAAAGGCGGCGTTGGATGCCGCGGCCGCTTCGCTCGGGAAGCCCACTGGAACGTGGATACGCGAAATGGCGCTCGCCGCGGCAGCAGAGATTGCCGCAGCGGCTCCGATGAAGAAGACCGCGAAGAAGAAGTCGTGATTCTCTGACGAAATCAGCCGGCTTGATTCACGACGGACCCAACCATGCCAACTGCCGCAGCTCCTCCCTGGACACGACTGTTCTCGCCCTGGCGCTGGGGATGGCGTTCATGGGTTCTCTCCGCCTCTTCGGTCGTCGTTCTGTACGTTGCCTGCCCGATTGTTCCTCGATACTTCGCATACCGACTTCAGGCTCCCGCGAAAGCAGCCAACTTCATCGCACACTTAACAGACCCGCCTCTTGTGCTGCGACGGTACTCCGCAGCTTTACGGGCGACAGACATCTTTCTACTTGACGTAATGCAGCCAGCTTTTGGGCATCCGCCGAGCCCGTTTCCCGAAGGCTCACTGCCGGACGACGGTGGATACTGGTGCCTTGGCGAGTCAGAAGAACTCACGAACAAAATGCAGGCTAAAGTTCTGCTCGTGGAGGCCATCAGAATCGACGGCATCTGAGGTCAAAGTGACCTTGCGTGATCTGGAGTCTCCGTCGGCAGCGGAAGCAGGCGGCGAAACCGGCCGGGAGGAAGAAGGCGGCGAAGAAGGGGTGAGTCAACCAGACGAATCGAACGCCGTTTTCAGGAGAGCCACCACATGAAATTTGCTTGCCCTCGGTGTAACTTCCCGTATCGCCATCGGAGCCAACGCAGCCGCTGCCCAAAATGCGGTCATGTGATGAGCCAGTCAGAGAAGACGGAGCAAGCAACGGTCTACTTCGTGGGCATGATCGTTCTGATGATCATTTTCGCAATCGCTGCCGCCAACAAATGAGCTGGCAGTGGTGGCCAGCCAAGACAAGCCGCCCTGAAAATGAAGTCGTGTGGGCGGGATTTTGTGTCCCGCGAACCAACAGTCCCGAAACTGGAAGTGGGCCTAAGAGATGCCACGCAATCAAGGAATGAACGGCAGCGCCACCACGCTCGAACGGTGGCCCGGCATGCACTTCATCGACGTCGCGACGCACAAACCCTACTCCAGCACGCTGTGTGACGCCTACCGTGCACAGGTCGGATTGTGCGATGTCTGTGTTTTCATTCTCCGCCAAGAGCCCCGCGTATTCGTCGGCGGCGGACAGTTCGGATTCGACAGCCTGGCGCGGGAAGCGGACCTGGTCGAAGTTGAAGCCCTTGCCGAGCGTTTCAACAGTGAAGAACTCCGACAAGCCGCTGCCAGAATACGCGCGGCCGGGGCATGACAGCCCGTTCGACGACCCAAGCGGCGGCGGAGATTGCGACCGGCCAGGCGAAGCCGGCCGGGAAGAGGAAGGCGGCGAAGAAGGAATGACCCGATAGCGGCTGGCAGGAAGCGGCAAAGTGCCACTTGCCCCAAGTTACGGCTGCGGTGTACAACGGGGCCGTGCGGGGAAAGAACCGCCCTGCTGACCGAACCGCTACCCGCACCTACTGCGACGAGGCGTCCCTTCTTTAACTTCCTGTTCTGGAACGCCAATCAGAAATCCGTCGACGAAGAGATCGTGTCTCTGGTCGCGGAGAATTCCGCCAATATTGTGGCGCTTTCGGAATACGCCGGGTGACACTGCTGGACCGTCTGCGGGCCAGCAGTGCTCTTGCCAAATCCGAAGACACTGCTGGCACAAAGCTGCCAGCAGTGGCACCCAAGAAGAACGTCTAACGAGCGAATCACACCGCCCGGAACGCGAACTCCCCGTTCTGAGCTTCCACCCGGATCGTGCTCCCCTCGGGGAACTCGCCTCCCAGGATCGCGTTCGCCAGTTCGTTCTGCAGGCGCTGCTGGATCACCCGCTTCAGCGGCCGGGCCCCGTGGACCTGGCTGTCGCCCTCTTCCGCCAGCGCCGGCTTTGCCTCGGCGGGAGAGGGGACTGGAGGGACGACTCCGGGTCGCTGACGCTTCCGGCTCTTCTTCTGCAGCCTGGGTGCAAGCAGCCGCGTTGCAGAACGGGTAGTGATGGACTGGCTGGGCCACGCGGACGCCGCGATGGTCAGCCGCCATTACCGCCTCAATGCCGAGGAATCACCTCGTCAGATGGATCGGGTGCCGATCCGGAGCGTGAATGCCGATCCGCAGGTGATCGGCGGAGATGTTGTCGCAGAGCCGGCCCCGGACCGGGAGAGCGCCTGATCGCCCTTGAGGCCGGTCATTTGGCACGAGCGGGGCACAGTTCCGATGTGCCAAAACAGTCGCCTCCGCAACTCGTTGGTGATCAACAGGTTGCGGAGGCGGATTTCGGCGAGCGGAGAGGGAGGGATTCGAACCCTCGGTGAGCTTGCACCCACACCGGTTTTCGAGACCGGCACAATCGGCCACTCTGTCACCTCTCCGGGGTGACGGAAGCAGGTCGCTTCCCTCGGTTTCGACAACTCATCGTTCGCCAGGTTCGCGACGGGTCGCCAACCTGGCTGGCGATCGGCTTACTCGGCGGCTTCTTCACCACCTTCTGCATGTCGTTCGGCGACGGCGGCGGTCACGGCTTCCCCTTCCGCAACCGCACTGAGGCGACGACGAATCTGGGTGCAGCGACCGCTCAGCTTGCGGAACTTCGGATCCAGGCGAAGGTTGCCCGCTTCCATTCCCTGAGACTCCAGGGACTTGCCCCAGGCCGAGAGAGTCTGTTCGGCACGCTGCAGTTGAGCTTCAATCGTCGGACGGTGCAAAGGCATGGTCAAAAGTCTCTGAATAATCCGGTGCGATACGGGACATCTCAAATCGCCCGACCACCAAGGATCGGCCGGGGGATTTGAGCACTTCTTCTCAGACTGCGGAAGTCGGAAAGTGTCGCAGAATCGGCCAGACGCTGCAACTGTCCGCGATGAGGCAGAGAACGCGTGCGCATGTATACGTTTCTGGCAGTTTTGTCGGGCGTCCCCGACGCGAATGCGTGAACAAAGATGTCTGGACCGTGGCGGCGGCTTCCGTGTCTAATTCGCCGGATTCTTTGGCACGGATGCTGGAAGGTTATGGAAAGCCTCGCTCGACTGATTCCGTTCGTCTGGAGACACCGCCGGGATTGGGCGCTGTCGGTTCTGGCTGCGCTGGGGATCGCTGGTCTGTGGGTCGCCGCACTCCTTCTGGTCTATCCGCTGATGTCCGTCCTGCTGGATGGCAAGACGGTCCAGGAACACTATTCTGCGGAAATTCGGGAGCAGCAGGATCTGGCGACGAATTTCGCCGGACAGCTCGCCGATGTGCAGCAGCGACTGGGGCAGCTCGCCGCCCGAAACGTGCCGGCGACGTCCCGCGAATCGGTCAAACTGCTGGGCGCCGAGTCCGGCCTCAAAGCGAAGCTGGCAGACGCGGCCAGGCAGGAGCTGTACTACCGGCGAATGGAAGCCTGGCTGGTCCCCTGGTTGCCGAACGACCGGTTCCAGCTCCTCGCCGTGCTCATGGCGGGCCTGCTGGCGATGACCGCGATCAAAGGCGTCTGCGTCTGGGCTCAGGAAGTGATGATCGGGCGAGTCGTCCAGGGAACCCTGATGGCCGTCCGCGAGCGCCTGTTCCGGCGGACCCTGCGGCTCGATTTTCAGACTCTGACGGCCACCGGCACGCCGCAATTGATGTCCCGCTTCACCTACGACTTGTCTCAGCTTCAGCAGGGAATCGAGCTCGTCGGCGGACGGCTGATTGTCGAACCGCTGAAACTGGCCGGTTGCCTCCTTTTCGCGTTCTGCATCAACTGGCGTCTGACGCTGTTTTCGCTCGTCACTGTCCCGCTGATCGGCCTGCTGTTCCATCGGTTCGGCAAGCGGCTGAAAAAGGCGAGCCATCGCCAGCTCGAAAGCATGGCCCGGATCTTCCGCGTGCTGGAAGAGACGTTGCACTCGTTCCGCGTCGTGCAGGCATTCCGCAACGAACGGCTGCATCGACGACGGTTCGCGGCCGAGAACCGGGACTACTTCCGCCGGGCGATGCAGATCCACAGAATCGACGCCCTGACCAATCCGACGATCGAAATGATCGCGACCGCTGCAGCGTTTCTGGCCCTGCTGCCGGGAGCCTATCTGGTCCTGCGGGATCAGACGTCAATCGGCGGCCTGCAGCTCGCCGCGACCCCGATGAGCTTTCCGGATCTGGCCCTGTTGTACACTCTGCTGGCGGCAGTGCTCGATCCGGCCCGCAAGCTATCGAGCGTGTATGCGAAGCTGAAAAAGGCGAGCGCCGCGGCCGATCGGATTTTCGGCCTGCTCGAACGGACGCCGGCGGTGACGTCGGGGCATCATCGCCGCGAAGCGCCCGCACCGACAAAGGAGATCGAGTTCCGGCACGTCACGTTTCACTACGATTCGGCCGAAAACGAATCCCCCCCAGCTCTGGACGACGTCTCGGCGACAATCCCCTGCGGCGAAATCGTAGCCGTGGTCGGCGGTAACGGATCGGGCAAGTCGACGCTGATCAATCTGTTGCCGAGATTCTTCGATCCGCAGCAGGGGCAGGTGTTGATTGACGGCACCGACCTGAGAGAACTGCCGCTCCGCGGACTGCGCAGTCACTTCGGCCTGGTGACCCAGGAAACGCTGCTGTTTGACCGCAGCATTCTGGAAAACATTCGCCTCGGCAAGCCGGGCGCGTCGGACGCCGAGATTGAAGAAGCGGCGCGGCTGGCGCACGTCGCCGAGTTTTCCGCGCGACTGCCGCACGGACTGGAAACCACGGCGGGCGAACGAGGCGGACGGCTGTCCGGCGGCCAGAAGCAGAGGATCGCCCTGGCCCGCGCAATCCTCCGCGATCCCCCGGTTCTGATTCTGGACGAGGCGACATCCGCCATCGACGCAGAAAGCGAACTGCTGATTCACCGGGCCTTACGGGATTTCAGCCGCGGACGAACGGTCTTCATCATCACACACGCCATGTCGCCGGCCCTGCTCGAACTCGTCACGCAGGTGCTGGTGATGGATCGCGGCCGGCTCCTGGCGCACGGTCCGCACGAGGCCGTGCTGAAGACGTGCCCGGCCTATCGCAACCTCTATGAGTCGCAGGTCCGACAGCGGGCCGCGTGAGGTGACACGATTCGCTTTAAGTCTCGACGGGGCCAGGGTCGTCGGCCAGCCGAATCAGCACAGTCTGCTTGAAGCCGGAATGACGCGAAGGACGCGGGATTACTTCCTGACGAACTTCTGCAGCCGCTTTCCGCCAACTTCCGCAACCAGCAGATTGCCGGCAGCGTCGAACGAGAGCATGTGCGGCAGATCGAATTCTCCCGGAGCCGTCCCCTTCCGCCCCCAACTGTGCCGCACCTTGCCGTTCGCGTCGAGCTCCAGAATCCGGCTCGCCCGGGCGTCAGCGACGAACAGAACTCCGTCGCCATTGAACGCCAGCCCGTAGGGTGCGAAGCCGGGCCAGATCTCCAGCAGCGAACCGTCACGGTCGAAGATCTGAATGCGATCGTTCTCGCGGTCTCCAACCAGCACCCGACCGCGCGAATCGACCACGATCGCGTGCGGCAGATTGAATTCCCCCGGCCCCGTCCCGGGAGTTCCCCACGCCTTGATCAGCTTGCCGTTGGCTGCAAATCTCAGCACGCGCGTATTGCCGTATCCGTCCGCGACAAAGAACTCGCCGTCAGACCCGAAGGCGACGTCGGTCGGCTTGTTGAATTGATCGTCGCCAGCCCCCGGCTTTCCATTGCCCAGCGACAGCAGCAGTTTGCCCGAAGGATCGAACTTGAAGACGCGATGGCCGCCGATATCGGTCACCCAGACGTTGTCGTCTTGATCGACTCGCAGACCGTGCGGGGACTGGATCAGATCATCGCCCCACGACCGCAGGAATCGGCCGTCCGCATCGAAGCCGATCAGCGGATGCTTGCCGCGATGGAGGAGCAGAATCTCGCCCAGGCGGTTGACCGCCACGGCCGAACAGCTCCCCAGCGTCCAGCCCTCGGGGAGTTTCAGAAAGTCCGGAACCGGCCGGAAGTCTGCCTCGTCATCGGCCAGACTCGCCTCGCCGGCAATGATCAGCGCGACAATGCACACGCACAGCGAGAGTGAACGTGAAAATGGCATCGTGACTCCCGAAGAACGACTGCGGAAGAGATTCCCGACTGAGGAATCGTCGCCCGAGACGGCTCAATGTATCACGATTCACGTCAGGATGTCATGGACGATGCGGCCGTGGACGTCGGTCAGTCGGTAATCGCGACCGCCGTGGCGATACGTGAGCCGCGTGTGATCGATCCCGATCAGGTGCAGGATCGTCGCATGGAAGTCGTGCACGTGAACCCGGTTCTCGGCGACGGTCGCCCCGATCTCGTCCGTCGTGCCGTAAGCGAGCCCTCCCTTGACTCCGCCGCCAGCCAGCCAGGACGAGAAGCACGCGCTGTGGTGACCGCGTCCTTTCTCTCCGTCAACGCCCGGCGTCCGGCCGAATTCCGTGGTCCACACCACGAGCGTTTCGTCGAGCATTCCGCGTTGTTTCAGGTCTCGTAACAGGCCGGCGAGGGGCCGGTCGATGTTCCTGGCGTGGATGGCGTGATCGGCCATGTTGCCGTGCTGGTCCCAGTTGTTGCTGCTGCTGCCGTCGACGAGCTCGATGAATCTCACCCCGCGTTCGGCGAGACGACGGGCCACGAGGCATTGCCAGCCGAAACCGTCGCTCTGACCCCGTTTCAGTCCGTACAGGCCGAGCGTCGCATCGTCTTCCCGTCCGACGTCGAAGGCCTCGGGGGCGTCGGCCTGCATGTGGAACGCCGTCTCGAAGCTGCGAATCCGGGCGGCCAGGTCGGTGTCGTCGGCCCGCGCCCGGAGATGGCGGTTATTGAGGACGTCGGCGAGGCCCAGTTCCAGCTCCTGCAGTCCGCGCTGCTTCGAGCGTCGGTCCAGGTTGGCGATCGGCTCCTTTCCTCCCACCACTCGCACTCCCTGGTGATAAGCAGGAAGAAAGTCGTTATTGAAGATCTGCGTTCCCGCGTAAGGCATCTGCGGCGCGAGCGCCACGAACGACGGCAGATTCTGATTCTGCGTCCCCAGGCCATAGCTCACCCAGGAGCCGATGCTCGGCCGCGAGAAGAAAAACGACCCCGTGTGCATGCCGAGCGTGGCGTTGTAGTGCTCGTTGTCGTTGCCGTTCATCGAGCGAATGACGCAAATGTCGTCCATGCACTCCCGCAGATGAGGGAACAGGTCGCTGACGAGCGTGCCGCAGGTTCCGCCCGGGCGGAATTCCCAGAACGGTTTGAGCAGCACCCGCTGCTGGTTCGACAGCCCGCCCCCCGTACCGGTCTTCTTGCCGTCGGCCTTGAACAGCTCCGGCTTGTAGTCGAACGTGTCCATGTGCGACGCGCCGCCGTTCGAAAAGACGAAGATGACGCGCTTCGCCTTCGCCGGAAAGTGCGATGGCCGGGGAGCAAGCGGATCGCCGGGGGACGATGTCGAGTCGGCGAGAAGCTCGCTCAGAAGGCCGGGCATGAGCAGCGACCCCCCCACGAAAGAGCGGAGGAATTCGCGACGTGGAGCGCCGGGATTCGTGTTCATGGGAAGAGCCGATCAATCGAGGTAGACAAATTCGTTCAGGCGGAACAGCGAGCGGAGATAGGCCCGCCACGATTCGCGTTCGAGCTGATCGGACGGGAGTCCCTGCTCGCGGAGCAGCTCCTGAGCCCGCTTGAGGAATTCGCGTGCGGCGGCGATCTCCTCGGGGCCGGCCGGCCGCGCAAAGAGCAGCTCCTCGGCGAACGCAATGCGCTCCGCGTCATTGCTGCTGTGGGCAAAGACCCGGTCGGCGACGAGCCGGGATTGCTCGTGCACGAAGGGGTCATTCAACAGATAGAGCGCCTGAAGCGGCGTTGTGCTGGTCGTTCGGGCGGGCGTGCTCGTCGAAGGGTCGGCGCCGTCGAAGATGGCCAGATAGGGATGCCGCTGAATCCGCTGCGTCATCAGATAGACGCTGCGATGATGGCTGTCGTAAACGGCCTTAAACGGATTGTGCTGCGTAAAGCCCCAGGTGTGCTGCGGCGGGAAGGGATGCGGACCGGCGGGCGACAGATCGAGATTTCCCCCCAGGACCAGCATTGTGTCGCGGATCGACTCGGCGTCGAGCCGCCGCCGCGGAAATCCTGCCAGCCACTCGTTCGCGGGATCGATCGCAATGGCCTGCGGGTCCCGAACCGTGGACTGTTGATAAGTCCGCGAGGCCAGGATCAGCCGGTGCAGCGACTTGATCGACCAGCCGCCGCTCCGGAAACGCGTGGCAAGAAAGTCGAGCAGTTCCGGATGGGTCGGCGGCTTGCCCTGCTGACCGAAGTCGTTGGGGGTCGGCACGAGGCCGCGACCGAAGTGCTGCAGCCAGATCCGGTTCGCCATGACGCGTGCCGGGAGTGGGTTGTCCACGGCGAGGATCCAGTCGGCCAGTTCCGCTCGTCCGCTCGACCGGCCGTTCTCCGGCAGTTCCTGACCGCCGAAGACCGAGAGGAATCGTCGATGAACGACGTCTCCTGTCCGAGCCGGATCCCCCTTCAGCTGCACTGCGGCGTCTTCGAGAGTGCTGGAGTCGGCGACGGCGTAGGCCGTCTCAAACGGTGCGGGGCGGTCCCGATGCTCCCGGGCGAGGCGTTCAGCCTCTTTGAGCGACAGCTCGAGGGCTTTATTCTCGGCATCCGGGGCCTTCTTGAGGGAGTTCTTGAGCTTGTTGACCTCGGCGTCGAGGCGAGACTGCTCCTTCTCCCGCTCAGCGAGCGTCTGCCGGGCCCCGGCCACTTTGTCGGGGGGAACGAGCAGCACGAAATCTCGCTGGCGTTGATCGAGCTCGATGCCCGGCCAGGGATACCGCGTGCTCTGGAAGATGCCGTAGAGGCCGTAGTAGTCGCGCGTCGTGATCGGATCGAACTTATGGTCGTGGCAGCGGGCGCAGCTCAACGTCATGCCGAGAAAACTGCGGCCCAGATTGTCCAGCGTGTCTTCGATCGTGAGATGCTGCGGGTAGTCGTCGACGCGCGAGCCGAACCGTCGGGCGTTGGCGATGTACCCGGTCGCGATGATCCGCCGGTCACGCTCCTCGTCGGTCGCGCCGCCCCGCAGGTCGCCGGCCAACTGGTCGCGAACGAAGTCGTCGTAGGGCTGGTCGCGGTTCAAGGCGTCGATCACCCAGTCGCGGTAGCGGTACATCTGGGGAATGGGATAGTCGGAGTTGTCCCCCGCCGTATCCGCGTAACGCACGACGTCGAGCCAGTGCCGCCCCCAGCGTTCGCCGTAGCGGGGCGAAGCCAGCAGCCGCTCGACGACGCGCGAGTAGGCCTCTGAGGAATCGTCCGTCAGGAAGTCATGCAGTTCCTCCGGAGTGGGAGGCAGGCCGACGAGGTCATACGTCACCCGCCGGAGAAGGGCACGCTTGTCAGCGGCGGGCGCGGGCTGCAGGCCGCGTTCTTCCAGTTTCGCCAGGATGAAGCGGTCGATGTCGTTGATGGGCCAGGCAGTGTTCTTGACCGCGGGGACCGGCGGACTGGCGAGCGGTTTGAGCGACCAGAATTCCCGAGCAGCGGCGACGTCGATCTGTTTGCCGATGAACTTCGTCGCGGTCACGCGCGGGTCGGGCGCACCGATTTTGACCCAGCGTTCGAGGTCGGCGATCTCCGACTCCCTCAGCTTCCCGTCCGGAGGCATCTGCAGGTCGGGATTGGCGTAGCGGATCGATTCCACCAGCAGACTGTGTTCCGGATCGCCCGGCACAACGGCCGGCCCTCTGGCGCCGCCGCGGCGGATCGTCGCGCGCGAATCGACCAGCAGCTCTCCCTGCAGCTCTTTCGACTCCGCACTGTGGCACTCGTAGCAATGCTGAACCAGCAGCGGTCGGATCCGTTTCTCGAAGAACGCAAGATTTTCGTCGCTGAGCGGCGCGTCGTTGCTTCCGTCGTGCCGCCCGCGCCACACCTCGATTCCCGAGAAGTTTGCGGCGCCGCCCCGACTGGTGACGGCAATCTTGCCGTCGCGGGATTCTGCGTACCACGGGCCGAGTCTCTGCCAATGCCCCGCCTTTCCGCTGTTGAAGCGGGCCTCAACCTGACGTTCATTGACCGCGATGGCATAAGTCTCGGGATCGTTGTCTTCCCAGACATACAGAAAGATCGTGTACGTCCCCCCTGGAAGATCGGTGAGTTCGACGCGGTTCCCGCCCCAGCGGCTGCTGCGGATCATCTTCGCCCGCTCGGCATCGGTCGGAGGGACGAGCGGGACATGCTGACTCTCGAAGGCTTTGTCCTGGCAGACGTAGTGCTTCGAGTCGCGGCCCTCCCACGCATGCCCGTCGATCGTGACGGCGGGGCCGTTCAAATTCAGGCCGCGAAAGAATGCAGGCGTCTCCGCTGCATTGAGACTCGCGACCAACAGCAGCGATAGGAGCGAGGCGCACATGGCGAGAAGACGCCGGGTGCTCGCACGTGCGCGTCGCCTGATCGAGACATTCGTCGCATTCGAAACCGGGACCGTCATGGGAACATCGCAATCGGAGGAATCCAGCATTCAGTCGGGACCGCCCGCCGCCTCTCATATCTATCTGAGATCTCAGTGAGCGTCAACGGCGCCGCACGATTCTGCGGGGTTTCAAACGGAAAAGGAACCGGTTCTTTCTGTGTTTTAAGGATCGATCCGAGTGACTGCCGCGCATTGAACTCCGATCTTTCCGTCGTCCCCTCCGTTCAATGTCGGAAAGTCGCTATGACGCGCTGCCCTGACACGAACGCCCCCGCCGCTCTCGCAGCCGAATTTCGAGGCGTCTCTGGTATCGGCCGCGGTCGCGAAATCCGATCCGTCAGGTAGGTCGGCAGCAGCAAAAAGCCTGGCGGTCGACAAACGAAACTCTGGATCCGTTGCGGACCAGTCAGCGCGACCATCGCGATGACAACAGGTACTGCTTGCCGAAATCCAGATGCTGATCGATCAGACGAGTAGCCTCGGCGCTCTGACCGTCGCGTACCGCTGCAAAGATTCCATCGTGCTCCCGCACGGCGTCGATCAACCGGCCGGGCGCCTTGGACATGACCTGGAAGATCGCGCGGTGCATCTTCGACCGGTGCTGCACCAGGCATTCGATAATCGCCCGGTTGCCGAACGCTTCGCAAAGCAACAGATGAAATTCCGTATCCAGTTCGACCAGCCGTCCGACCAGCTCCCGCGATGCCGCCGCCGACTGCTGACGAAGATTGCGTTCGATGGCCTGCAGCTGCTTCTCGCTCAGCTTCCCCGCGATCGCCTGGACCACATAGGTCTCCAGAGCCTTCCGCAACTCGAACTGATCGGCCACCTCCGCGATCGACAGCTCGCGAACGACAATCCCCTGCTGCGGCGAAACCGCGACAAATCCCTCCTGTTCGAGCCGTTCGAGCGCCGCCTTGATCGGCGTCTTGCTCATTCCCAGCAAAGCCGCCAGTTGTCGCTCCGACAGAAACGCCCCGGCCGCAAACTCGCCGCTCTGAATGTGCCGCTTGATCTCAGCATACGCCCGGTCTTTCAGCAGGCCCTTGTCGGGTGTTGCGACATTCACGAGAAGCTCTCGCAGAGGATTCGTGGACTGACAGCCCGCCGCGCCTCACGACGGCGCCGGACCAAGATACCTGAGATCTCAGTGAGATTCAATGGAGTCTCGCTCGGCGAAGATCCCCGTTCAGTGTCCCCCGGCGAAGGATGTGGTCGCAGAATCGGCAGCCTGCTGAACCGGCCCGCCACCGGCAAAGTGACGCGGCTCTGACCGCTCAAAGACTCGTCCCGCGGTTCCGCCGGCGATCAGCGCCGCCCTCGAACCCAGCCAAGATCGACAGCACCGCCAGCGTCGACCTGCCCCAGAGTCGCGAATCGCCGGAAAGTGCAAAAACCCCTTGTTTTCAAGGGGTTTCGCAGCGAGAGGTAGGCCCGGCCAGACTCGAACTGGCAACCAAAGGATTATGAGTCCTCTGCTCTAACCGATTGAGCTACGGGCCCGAAGGTCTGTTTTCAAAGGTTTCTTGCGTACTTCAGGGGAGCCGTCAAAATGGAACTACGCCCGAAACTACGCCCGAGGTTCAAAAACGATGGTGAACAAGCCGCAATCTACGCCCGATTCTACTCGGAAGCCCCGACGGTCAGGAAGCGACTTCCCCCTGTATCTGCATCCGACCGGGCAGTGGTCGAAGAAGATCCGCGGGAAGACCCATTACTTCGGGGCAAACAAGGAACGTGCTCTGAATCGCTGGCTGGAGGAACGCGACGAGTTACTGGCCGGTCTGATTCCAAGATCCCGATCGCAGAGCAGTTCCCCGACGCTGGCGGATGCCTGCAACTCGCTGCTGACCGAGCGGGAAGCTCGGACGAAGTCCGGGGAGTTGACAGCCCTGTCGTTTGCCCGCTACTTGAAGGCCGCCCAACTGTTGACCGCCCACTTCGGGCGAGACCGACTCTTATCAGACCTGCGTTTTGACGACTTAGTCGGATTCCGCGGCAAACTTGCAGAAGGGAAGGGGCTGGTTCATCTGGCCAATCTGCTGCGGGCATGCCGATCAATCTTTCGGCATGCCAACGAGACCGGCTTGGCGACTCCCGAGGTCCGGTACGCCAAGGCGCTCGCGCTGCCCGACGAAGGTCGGCTGCGCGCGGCCCGACACGCCAAGGGGGACCAGTCCTTTGCGGCTGACGACGCCTGGCGGCTGGTCGAAGCAGCCGGCCCGCAACTCCGCGCCATGATTCTGTTGGGGCTCAACTGCGGGTTCGGGAATACCGACTGCAGTCGGCTCTCATTCCAAAATCTCGACCTGGATGGTGGCTGGCACTCGTTTCCTCATCCCAAGACGGCGAACCCGCGGCGGTGCTGGCTCTGGCCGGAAACGCGCGAAGCCGTGCGTGAAGCCATCGCCAACCGGTCGGCACCCAAGTCGGACGAGCATGAGTCCCGAGTCTTCATTACGAAACGGGGGGGGCGTGTTCGTCGACGAACGGGTAAAGGACGATGGCAAGGTGGTCACCAAGGACGGCATTTCCCAGGAGTTCCGGAAACTGCTGGTCCGGCTGGAGATCCACCAAACGGGAGTTGGATTCTACAGCCTGCGACGAACCTTCGAGACAGTGGCCGGGGCAACTGTCGATCAAGTGGCTGTCGACTACATCATGGGACACGTGGCCCCGGCCGAGGACATGAGCGCGCGGTATCGCCAGTCAATCGGCGACGACCGGCTGCAGATCGTGGCCGAACACGTTCGGAAATGGTATTTGTCGGGAAAGCCGAGTCGTCGCCGTTCGAAATCAGTCGCTGTGAAGGCAGCTTCGGACAATGGCTCCAAAAGAGCGCGCGGAAAGCAGAGCAAATGAGCTACGTGAGGGAATCGAAATCGCTGCTGCTGGGGCGACACAATCCCGCGCGATATTCCTCGCAGCTTTTGATCGTCGAGTTAGTCGCCTGAGAAACGGAATCGCAATGCCGCAGGAGAATGTCTCGGACCGAATTCCACAGACTCGTGAGGAGTTGGAACGGCTGGAACAGAGCGTCGCAGCCTGACTCCCGAGAATTCCCCTGAAATGAACTGAGTGTAGCCGAGACGAACTAACTTCTGGCGAAACGCGCGCCCTGTTCCTGCTCACTGCCGCCGGGCTCGTTGAACGGCGATTCCGGCTCACGGCAATGATGTCCGGACAGCCGGTCAGCTTTGAGTTCCGCGCATGGATGACCGGCGAGGCAGGTGGGCAGGAGGCGTTGACGACGATTCTCCTGCGCCTTTGGAGCGAATGGTCGGAAGCTTATCGCGAGCATCGCGATAGGAATCCCGATGGCTGCCCCATCCAGATTGAGCAAATCGGCCCCGAGGACTGGCGGATTACAGAGTACGGGGAAGAGGCTCGGAGAGATGTCCTGCGGGACAAGGACGGCCGACGGCATGTGGCCGATTTTGTCGCCAAGGCGAATCAGTTCAGAGATCGCCCCCCAGTACGCGGATCGGGAGGGAGCGAGTTCGTTAGCTCGCCGAAGCCAAAAACGCCTCCAGTGGATGCGAACATCGTAAATTGGCAAGAACGTCTCGCCACCTTTGTTTCGGAAATTGTCGCGAAGATTCACGACGCGATGAACCGAAGCCCTGTCTCGGATCTGGTTTCCAAAAACGCTGACTCGCAGCTCTGGAGGGAACTTGTCGAATTCTCCAGGACCCTCAAAGGAATGCAGCGGGTCGTCCTCGACGAGTTGCTCAAGCACGACGGCGAGATCTCACGAGAAACGATCGACGCCAATCCGGATCTGCGGCTGTGGTCTCAGGATTTGAACCAGGACGAGTCGTTTAAAAGCGTCCGGACCAAATTGAACAGAAAGCTTCTCGCCGCGGGAATCGCGGCGCGAATTGCAGTCGCCGACGGAACCAACGTACGCCTGCTTGTGACAGGACATCGCACCTGATTTGCCCCTATTTTGGCCCTGACAGGGCTCGGGCATTGGAAGGCATACTCCCGCTCACATTCGTGAATGGGAGATTCGCATGTCCGAGCCGAAATTCGACCCGCTGTCTGTGATTCCGCCGCTCGAAGTCATCGCCGAGCAACTCCGCGAAGCTGACGAACGGGCGGCCCGGCTTCGCCTGCTCTACAAGACAGCGCTCAAGATCGAACGAAGCGGGAGGAAACCCGTTCATCGCTCAGGGTCCGCGCCGAAATCGGCGGAATAGGACCCGGCAGACCATGCAAAAGCGTCTGACGATCGCTGAAGTGGCAAAGCTGTGGGGAGTGTCCGTCGGGCACGTACACTCCCTGGTCAGCTATGGCCACCTTCGCGCCGTCAACATCAGCCTGAATCCTGCCGGTCGTCCGACCTGGCGGATCGATGACGTGGCTCTGCGAGAGTTCGAAGAATCTCGCCGGAACGGGTAAGCAACTTCGGCGTCATTCCGTCGAAACTCAACTGCTCCACCCGGTCGCTGATACTCCCGATGTCCGGAGAAACTGGCAGATTGCAAGTTGAATTCCCGGAACGCACGCTTGCGACAGGCTGTTTGAGCTGGATTTATCGGCGCTGTCGCCAACACCGGAAGGGTTTCGCGATCCCGAAGGGCGATTTACGTCGTAAGAGGACTTCGGCAGTTTCCTCGATCAGGCAGTACGCGAGGTCAGCCGAAGACTGAAGGCCCAGTGCGAAGAGCCGACGCCTCAACAGACCGTTTCCCGCATTCGTCGGCCTCCAGATCGATGGGTCGCCAGATTCATCGCGGGTGATTGCGGCGGCGATCGGCGGAGAATTTGTCGGACTGGTGGTGAGCTGTGGTATGGTGAACCGGTCTCAACGATTCTTCCACCACTCAGCGAGAGTCTATGCTCATCCGCGTCGGCTGCGAACTCGAGTTCACGTTCCCGGAGCCCACGGCCCTGATCCTGATGCTCAGCCTGCATCCTTTGCGTGCGCCGACGATTCGGCAGTACGAACAGTTGCAGGTCGATCCGCTGGTTCCGCTCACTCAGTACTTCGACCAGAATGGCAATCGCTGTCATCGCGCCATCGTCCCCTCGGGACGGGTCACGTTCCGCAATTCTGCGGTCGTCGAGGATTGCGGGCTGCCGGATCTGCAGGTCCCCAATGCCCCCCAGATCAACGTTCAGGATCTGCCGCAGGAAGTTCTGCTGTTTCTCCTGGGGAGCCGTTACTGCGAAGTCGACAGCGAATTGAATCAGTTCGCGTGGTCTCAGTTTTCGCAGGTCCAGGCGGGATGGCCGCGAGTCCAGGCGGTTTGCGACTTCGTCCATCGACACATTCGCTTCGACTACCAGCAGGCACGCTCGTATCGGACGGCCCTGGGGGCATTTCACGAGCGGACCGGCGTCTGCCGGGACTTTATGCACCTGGCGATCACGCTGTGCCGCTGCTTGAACATGCCGGCCCGCTACTGCACCGGCTATCTGGGAGACATTGGAGTGCCGCCGGCGGGAAGTCCGATGGATTTCAGCGCGTGGTTCGAAGTCTTTCTGGGCGGGCAGTGGTACACGTTCGATGCCCGCAACAACATCCCCCGCATCGGTCGCGTCCTGATGGCCCGCGGCCGCGATGCCGCGGATGTGGCGATGACCACCACCTTCGGCGTCAATCAACTGCAGTCGTTCAAGGTCTGGGCCGACGAAGTTGCTGCCGCGAGGTAGCTGGACTGCGACGGCCTGCAATTCGCGCGGCTCACGCTTCAGCCAGAGAATGCGGTGATGGAGGTCTGGTACTTTGCCTACGGGAGCAATCTGCTCGCCGACCAGATGATCGAGCGGACCGGCGCCATCGGCCACGCCGAGCATCCGCCCCGGATCGCACGACTGGCCGGTTATCGGCTGGTCTTTCAAGCGCTGGAGGAACGCGGCCCCGCGTTCGCCAACATCCGCTGTTCGGACGACGAAGTGCACGGCGTGGTCTATCGCTGCAATCCGGCGCATCTCAACACGCTGGATGTGTACGAGAGCGGCTATGAGCGTCTGGTCATCTCGGTCAGTGACCCGCAGGGCGAGGTTCTGGAGGCGGTCGCCTACATTGTCAGCCCGGCACAGCCGGCCCGCTTCGGTCGGCCCAGCGACGAATACCTGGACCGCATTGTCACCGGGGCAAGGCAGCACGGTCTCTCCGAACCCTACATCGGCAGCGTCGTCGCCCTCGCGCGGGCCGAGAGTCTTGTGCGACCGCTCTGAGGCAGCCGGTGTTGGTCAATGCAGGTTCTGCAGCCCGGCCGGCTATCTCCGCTTGAGTTCGCGCACATCGGGCGATTCTGCGAAGACGAAGAGGAGAATCTCTTCGCCGGTAATCGTGCTGATGTCGTGATGCAGGCTGATCGGTTCGAGTCCGGTGATCTCTTTGATCATCGCTTCCATGCCGGGGCGGGCCGTTTCGATCAGTTGCGTGCGGACTTCCTTCAGCAGGTCGCGCCCCTTTTCGGGTTTGAGCGTGCGGACCAGTTGCTGTTCGGCGGCGGTCAGCACTCCCTGCAGACGGACCAACAGCATGTCGCCGATCAGGTGCGTGTGAATGTCCTTCGGGCCGCGGCCCATATATTCCTGCTCGAAGCGGGCGATCGCACTGCAGACCGCCGCCTCAATCTCGCCAGTCGTTTTCAAAACTTGGGCTTCCCGCGAAAAATCCGCCAAGGCGCGACCGGAAACCGTGCCGGCCGATGCGACGAGGCACAGCCAGAACTCGGTTGAAGTCGAGCAGGCAGCCCCGCCGGCCACCACGTCATGAGCGCCACGATAGCATGCCGCCGGAAGCAAATCTGAGAAGATTTCTGAAATCGCTCGATTACCCCGTGCGATTTCTCAGTGGTCATGTTAGCATGTAGTCGTCGGCGAGGAGCTTGCTTGATCGGGCTGCTTCGGCGACACATCGGATGACCAGAGAAAGCGCAGTCCGGCCGGGTTCGGAAGGCGCGTTCAGCAGTAAGCCGACGCGGTGAAGTCCTTTTTCGAAGGGCCTCGCCACGTCGGCTTTTTTCGTTTGTCGCCGGAGTTTCCCGGCCTGGCGAACTTCGTTTGCATCTTCGGAGACGTTTCTTGATCGCGTCCGTCAAAGACAATGGTTCGATCTCTCGTGGCATGTTTCCGCCACGGATCGCCGCCGCCCTGCATCAGCGTCTGGGCCGGCGTCGCCGTGTCCGACTGTTGACGCGGTTGATTGCGAATATGCCGCCAGATCACTGCGTCAGTCGGCCGTCGACGAGACCCATGACCGGTCCACTCGCCGGTCGGCATCTACTGGTGACTGACAGTAAAGGTCTCTGAAGCCCGCGTAAGCAAGCATCGGAAGGTTGACTGCGATGGACGAAGAGACGACCCGGACGTTGGCTCAGCAGGTGGCTGCCGCCGTCGCACAGTTTCAGACAGAACGGACCGGCCATGCTCCGAAGGCGGTGACGGTCGTCCTGAGCAACGACACGCTGGTGGTGACGCTGCATGCGGCGCTGTCGCCGGCGGAGATCGTCCTGTCGCAGACTGCCGACGGGGCCGCCAAGATTCAGGAATATCATCGCAAGCTGTTCAACACGTCCGTGTCGACGTTGCGCGACGAAATTAAACGCATCACCGGAGTCGCCGTTCGCGAGGCGGCTGCGGAAGTTGAAACGACCACAGGCGCTGTCGTGCATGCTTTTACCAGCGGCGAGATGGTGCAGGTCTTCCAGATGGCCGGGACGATCTCGGCCAAGGACTGGGACGGCTGCGGATTGTCGCCAGAAGCGTGAAGTCCCGAGGCGACTTGAGCGACCCACTCAGGGGTCCGCGCAGGGACGCAGAAAATCCTGTTCGTGACGGCGCGAATGCCGATCACCCGACGACTCACACCGAAACATCGGTCGAAATCGCCGGCCGGCCACGGTCCCGATTGTCGGCGCCCCGGTCTGCGGTCCACATCTCTGAAAGAGAATCCATGAACAAGTTTACGACTCTGCTGATTGTTGTTGCGGTCGTGCTGGTGGGAGTCGGCTTCTATCGAGGCTGGTTCGTCTTGTCGAGCGGACAACAGGTCGGGAGCAACAAAGTCGACGTCAACCTGACAGTCGACACGGACAAAGTCAAAGCGGATGCGGCCCAGGTGACTCCGTCCAAGTAGCCGAGCCGGCGAAACGTCCCTTCTTCAACTTCTGTAAGGAGCATTTCCATGCTGTCCACTATTCTGATCGTGATTCTGATTCTGATGCTGCTGGGAGCAATGCCCACCTGGAATCACAGCCGCAACTGGGGGGCCGCCCCGAGCGGCGGCATCGGCCTCATTCTGCTGATTCTGATCATCCTGGTGCTGGTCGGTCGCATCTGAGCAGCCGGGCGGTCGGCGAACTATTCGAACCAGGTCTGCATCTTCGATTCCGGTTCGAGTCGGGCATTCAAGGCCGGGAAGTTGAAAATGCTGGTCCTGACGAGAAAGTTGCGGGAGTCGTTGATCGTCGGCGGGGGCGCCTCGGCTCATCGCGAGCTGACCGTGACCGTCCTGGAGATTCTTGGCGATCGAGTGCGTCTCGGCATTGAGGCACACAACGACGTCAAAGTGCATCGCTGGGAAGTCTGGGAACGCATCCACCAGGCCGCGGTCCAGGTCCCGGCTCCCGTTCCGAACGGCGTAATTCTCAGGTCCGTGACGAAAGCCTCCTTCATCCATCTCGGACCTGAACGGGCTTGATCGGGTGGTTGATCGTGCTGCGGCTCAAGACCTGCGCGGGGCCGTGGCGACCGACGTTAGCGATATCCCCGCGTGATTCCTCGCGCGACACGCTTCGATGCCCGGCTTCACGGCTGGCGGATTCGTTCCCCGCCGGAAAGCGCACGTTGAATGTTCCCATTTCCGATTCGCGTTTCGCTCAAGGAGGTTTCTCCATGTCTCGCTCACTGATGTCCGTGTTTGCTGGAATTGTTGCCGCCGTCAGCCTTTCGTTCGCCGGCAGCGACGTCGAGGCCCGCGGCGGTCAGCACTATGGCCGCGCCAACTGCTGCCAGCAGTCGAATGTCTGCGGCAGCCAATCTGGTTCTTGCGGTCACCGTCACGACCGCTCCTGCGGCGACCGGCACCGCACCTGCGGTCGGCGACACAACGGCTGCTACGCCCGGCAGAACTCCGGGTGTGCCGGTTATCAGCAGGCCGCGGGCTGCGCTCCGGTCGCGAACTATGCCATGCCGGCAACCTGCAGTGCTCCGGTCGCGGCGGCCTACTGTGCGCCGCAGGCCGCGAGTTGCGCCGCCCCCACCCATTACGCTCCGTCGCCGGACGGTTATGTCGCGCCCCAGCCGCCGATGGCGATCGCCCCGGCTCCCGCGCCGGCGATCTGAGGACGTTCGACGCCCTTTCGTTCCAGCGGCCGCCGCGAACCGGCGGCGCTCAGCACAGGAGATCAACATGCTCAAGTCTTCGATTCAGTCTCGTGCAACTTGCCTCGCGCTCTTCGGTCTGCTGCTCGTTCCCGCTCTGCCCGTCCGCGGCCAGGATCGGCCGAAGCCGGCTGTCAAACGGCCCGCGCCAGTCGCAGCCCCTCAGTCGGCGAAGGCCACCGCTCCGAAGGCCGGCACGCTGCCGGAAGAACAGCCGGCCTCCGCGCCGCCGGTCGTCTCGAAGGAGCAGGCAGCCGACGAAGAAGCGATCCGACAAACGAACGAGTCGTTCGCGAAGGCGTACGCCGCCGGAGACGCAAAGTCCGCCGCGGCTCACTTTACCCCCGACGCCGAATACGTCGACGAACAGGGGAATGTCTTTCAGGGGCGAGCCGCCATTGAGGAGACGCTGACAGCGTTCCTCGCCGAGAACCCCGCCTGCAAGCTGGAGTTCAATGTCGACACGATCCGGTTTATCAGCCCCGGCGTCGCCGTTGAGGATGGTAGTACTGCGATAACTCTCCCGGACTCTCAGGTGTCGGCGGAAAGCCGATACACCGCCGTCCACGTGAAGACGGACGGCAAGTGGCTGTCGGCCAGCGTCCGCGATCACGCGCCGAAAGATCGCCGCCAGCATCGCGCCCAACTCGAACAGCTCGACTGGCTGCTGGGCGACTGGGTGGATGAAGGAGACGACTCGATCGTCGTATTCAACTGCGAGTACGCGGACAACGGCAACTTCCTGGTTCGTAATTTCACCATTCTGGTCGCCGGACAGGAAGCAATGGCCGGGACTCAGCGAATTGGCTGGGATCCGCTGACGGGCAAGCTGCGCACCTGGATCTTTGACACGGAAGGTGGCTATGGCGAGGGGCTCTGGCATCGGAACGGCGACGACTGGGTGCTCAGGCTGACCGGAGTCACTGCCGATGGCGAGCCCGCATCCAGCACGAGCATTTACACCTTCGTCAACGAACACACGATGACCTGGCAATCGCTCGATCACGAGATCGCCGGAGTGCAACTGCCGGACAGCGAAGTCGTCACGATCGTGCGACAGGCTCCGGCCCCCGCGCCGGTCGTTGCGAACGACAAGAAGTAGTCGAGAGAAACACTTCGCGAACTTTCGGTCGGGTTGAACTCCCGACTCGAAGCGCACAACTCATTCGGAGAGTCCTGTTATGAAACGAACTTTGTGGAGATCCGCAGTTTTCTGCGGTCTGGCGCTTTCGATCAGTTCCAATGGTCTGTACGTCACAGGAATCAATGGCGCCGGCGGGGCAGCCGCTGCGGCCGAGGGTGACCAGCGGGGCGGCGGAGATCGCGGCGGCGGTGGACAGCGTGGTGGCGGCGGCCAACCTGGCGGTGGCGGGCAGCGGGGTGGTGGTGGTCAACCAGGAGGCGGCGGACAGCGCGGCGGAGGTCAACCGGGCGGAGGTGGACAACGGAGCGGCGGCGGCCAACCGGGTGGTGGAGGTCAGCGCGGTGGCGGTGGCGGTGGAGCGCCGCACATTGGCGGCGGTCGTGTTCAAGCTCCTTCAGGCGGCGGACGCGTCCAGACGCCAGGCGGCGGTCGTGCTCAGTCCCCTTCCGGCGGTGGTCCAAGTCGGGGTTCCGTGGGTGGAGGCACGCGCCAGCCGTCGGTTGGCGGGCAACCGGCCATTCATCGCGCTCCAACCTTCACGCGCCCCAGCCAGGGCCGACAACCCGGAGTCGCCGGTTCGCGGCCCACGGGACCGCAACGCGGTGACGCGAACTCGTTCCACCCCGGAAATGCCGGCGGCGGACGTCCCGGCGTGACAGCCGGTCGTCCCGGCCCTCAGAACAACAACATCGGCGGCCGGCCCGCGATGCAACGCAATGATATCCAGCCCATGCGAATCGGCAACCGGCCGTTCGATGGAAACACCGTCAACTACAATAACCGCCAGTTTCATGTCGGCTCGAACTCCTATCGGCCGTCGTACTATCGGCATTCGGGATACCACGGCTACTGGAATGGCAACCGCGGCTTTGCAGGGAACTCGGGATATCGCTTCGGCGGTCCGCGCCTGGGCGTCGGCATCGGCCTGAATTCCGGCTACGGAGGCTACAGTCCCGGCTGGGGCTGGGGACTGGGCAATGCCTACGGCTGGGGCGGATACGGCGGTGGTTATGGTGGCTACGGCGGTTATGGCTATCGCCCGCTCGCGTGGGGGCTGGGCGGCTGGGGACTCGGATCGCTGTACTACAACAGCGGCTATCTGGGGTATTCGAATCCGTACTACGTCGGCGGCGGAACCACGGTTTATAACTATGCCCAACCGATTCCCGTGTCCTACGCTGTCACAACGGACGCGGTCCAGAATGATCCGAACTCGGCCGACGAGGTCTTGAACAACGCGGTCGCGGCATTCCGACAGAACGACTATGACGCGGCGCTCGACATCGTCAACAAGGGGATTGCTCAATACCCCGACGATGCCGTGTTGCATGAGTTCCGCTCGCTCGTGCTGTTTGCGAGGCAGGACTACCAGCAGTCGGCGGCGACGATTCACTCGGTGCTGGCGGTCGGTCCCGGCTGGGACTGGACGACGCTGAGCAGCATGTACTCCAGCGTCTCCGTCTACACCGAACAACTGCGGATGCTGGAGGCGTTCACGACGTCTAATCCGCAGGACGCCGCCTCGCGATTCCTGCTGGGTTATCATTACATGAGCTGCGGACACCCCGACGCCGCCGCGCGACAGTTTCAGGTGGTCGTAGACTTGATGCCGAACGACCGCGTGGCGGCCGATCTGCTGAGGCTCGTCGCTTCACCGCAGCCGGGAGAGGCCGCGGCGGCGCAACCGCCTCAGGCTTCGACTCGGCCGGCTCCGCAGCCGGTCGATCCGGCGACTCTGGTGGGAACCTGGAAGGCCGCCCGAAGCGATGGCTCGAAATTCGGCCTGGTGCTCACGGACGATCAGAAGTTCACGTGGAGCTTCGCCCAGAAGGATCAGGCGCCGCAAGAGTTTGGTGGAACGTACTCCGTTGAAGGCAACGTGCTGGCTCTCGAACGGAAGGACGGCGGCTCGCTGATTGGCGAGGCGACGCCCGGCGGCGACGGGACGTTCAACTTCACACTGCTGGGCGCTCCCGACGACGACAAGGGTCTGGATTTCCGCAAGTAAGGATCGGGACGCACTGCGTCCGGAAGGAGCCCTTTGAAATGTCGAGGACCGGCCTGGTGTTTCTGATCGCGGCTCTGATTGCGGCCGTCTTTGGCTTCGGCGCGAATGCGCCGCCCGCCTGGACCTGGGAGAAAGGCTCGTCCCTGCTCTTCCTGGTCCTGGCGGCGGCCTCCTTCGTCGGCAGCACGCTGAGGAAGCCTTCTCTGTTCTGGGAAGTGCTCAAAGAGCTCCGCGACAGACATCCCCGGACATTGCTCCTGAATCCGATCCACGAAAGAGAATGCGATGATCGAAACAACGCACGTCGCTCATGACCACAAGGACGTCACGCGGGAAGACCTGGTGGCGTTGCTCAACGAGGACCTCGCCGGCGAGTACCAGGCGATCATTTCCTATGTGATTTACTCGCAGGTGCTCCGCGGCCCGCAGTACATGACGATCGCCGCCGAACTGGAGAAACACGCGGCCGAGGAGCTCGGGCATGCTCTGATCATCGCCGGTCAGATCGACTACCTGGGAGGGGAGCCGCTGGCGGTTCCGAAGGCTGTCAGAACCTCGACGATCGCCGAGGAGATGCTGCGTTTCGATCTGGAGGCCGAAACCGAAACGATCGTCCGCTATCGCCAGCGCGTCCGGCAGTGCGAAGCGCTGGAGGAGTACGCCCTCGCCGAACAGATCCGGGAGATCCTCGTGCAGGAACAGGACCACCTGGTGGCCCTCGCGACGGCGTTGGGGATCGAGACTCCCGATCCGTCTCAATTCAATGCCGCGTAGGACAATGTTATCGATCCCTCGCGGCGTCACGCCATGAATCTCACGCCAACGTCGATCGCATCTCACGAAATCGGGCCGGTCAACATCACCATCGCTTCGACAAGGAACACAACATGCTGGTTTTGATCGCGGATTCCGACCAGGCCTTTCGCGAAGCCCTGCGGTACCACCTGTGGGACTGCGGTCACGAAGTGGATCTTGCGGCGGACGGACGGGAGTGCCTCCGGGTTCTGCGCGAGTTCGAGCCCGCCGTGCTGGTGGTCGATCGCGAGCTGCCATCGGGCGGGTGTGAGGGCGTCCTGGCCGCAATTCAGTCCGACCTCCAGATGGCTGACATCGCGGTCATCATTATCGGAAACGAGCTCCGCGAACAGCCTCCCGAGCTGAAGAACTCGAACACCGTGGCGTGGATTTCGAAGTCTTCGCAACGCGGTGCAGCGCTGGAGCAGATCTCGGCGGCCATCGCCGCCGAGCGATTTGTCGACGTCACTTACGACGACAACTGAAGTTCGCAACGGACGGCGCTCGCCGAATGACGGCGGACGCATCAAGTCCAGACAGAAAGTCCTCTTTCAGAAAGACAGAATCATGGCGAATGCAACGATCGCTCCCGGCGCCAGTCGCGAAGAATGGACTCAGGCGGGCGGCAAGGCGGGAGATGCCGCGGCCGCGGCCGGCGAAATGGCCAGTCACGCCGCCAGTGCGGTTGGAGCGATGGCCAGGCAGGCCGTCACCGGCGTCGGCAAGCAGGCCGACGACCTGACCGCCCGGGCCGGCAGCGAGATCGAGCATCTTGGAGACCTGCTCAGCGAGAATACTCCGCACGACGGCATGCTCGGAACGGCCTCGCAGGCCGTGGCGCACTCCGTTCAGCGCGGGGGTCAGTACCTGGAAGAGGCCAAGCTCTCGGGGACCTCGGCCATGATCACCGAACTGGTTCGGCAGCATCCCGTCGCCGCGATCTTTGCCGGATTCGCAGCGGGATTCCTGGTGAGCCGCGTGCTGAGGGACTGAGCATGGCCGACAACGCTCCTGCAACAACGGTCGAGGGTCCGGTGACCGGCGAAGCCGACATGGCGTCGCTGGTGGCCGGCATCATCGACGATTTCCGGGCGCTGGTCGTCCAGCAGGTCCGGCTCATTCGGCAGGAAATCGCCGCCAACCTGCGGCTGCGGCAGGCGGCGACTGCAGTCGTCGCCGTCGGCGTCGGGCTGGGGCTGCTCGCCGCCGGGCTGCTCTGCCTGAGCCTCGTGCATGGACTGCACTGGCTGACGTCTCCCGCCGGGACTGATCCTGCGTGGCTCCCGCTGGGAGCCTGCTACGCCATTGTCGGCGCGGTGCTGTCGGTGTTGAGCGTAGCACTGATTTGTCTGGGACGGATGCGGCTGCGGTCCTTTCCAGGTTGGAATCATGTGGCCGACGAACTCATTCAGGAGACCGCGTTGTGGACGACGACCTCGCAACCATCCGCAGCCAGATGAATCAGACTCGCACCGATCTTTCGGAGAAACTCGAGACTCTCGAGAGCCGGGTGTCGGACGGCATGCAGTCGACCGGAGCGGTCGTCACCGAGACGATGACCAGCGTCCGCGACGCAGTGCAGTCGGTCAGCCAGACGCTGGATCTTCGGAGGCAGGTGCAGCAGCACCCGTGGCTCGCCGTCGGGGCGTCTTTCGCCCTGGGCTGTCTTGTGCGCGGCTATCGTCGTCAAAGGCAAGACGGACCGTCGTCGAAGTCGATCGACCGACCGGCGCATCGCCCCGAGACCGGTTCCCGACGAGCGCCGGCTTGTTCGGTTCGCTTGCCGACGTGCTCCGGGACGCGGTCGCCGTCGCACTGCCATTGGCGCTGAATCGCGCCTTTCCGCAGTCGCCGGTTCCGGCAGCGTCAACCGAAGCAACCGCACCGGAAGCGGCGAACATCCCACTGACCGCGCAAACCCTACCCGGCCCAGGCCGGCCGTTGAATCGTCAGTTCGGAACGGCACGTTCGCTCTAAAGAAGGATTGATCATGAACTGGGAACAGATTTCCGGCCGCTGGAAACAATGGACCGGTAAAGCCAAGCAGAAGTGGGGCAAACTCACCGATGACGACCTGACTGTGATCTCCGGTAAGCGTGATGAGCTGGCCGGGCTCCTCCAGGAACGCTACGGCTACGCCAAAGAGCAGGCGGAGAAAGAGATCGACGAGTTCGTTCGCGAGCTGAAGCTCTGAACCGGGTGCGATCACCAGCAACGACACACGGAGCCCTGCCGCGCCCGCAATGTGCGGACGAGGCCGGCGCCCCGAGGCACACAAAGAAGGCGGTTCACAATGATGAAGACAACTTTCGCAACCCTGGCGGCGATCGCACTGACGGCCCTCGCGGGCTGCACGCAAGGGACACCGGGCGGGCCGGGCTCCACCGGCAAGGCTCCGGCCTATGGACAGACCGAAGACACGTTCAATCTGACGGTCCCGATGCTCTCGTCCTCGCTCCAGCAGGGAGCGCAGGCGGACGCGACGGTCGGCATCAAGCGGGCCAAGAACTTCGACGAAGACGTGACGCTGAAGTTTTCGGACGTTCCCAAAGGGGTGACGATCGAGCCCGGCAATCCCGCCATCAAACACGGCGAAACCGACGCGAAGATCGTCTTCAAGGCCGGCGACGAAGCACCGCTGGGCGACTTCCAGATCAAGGTGACGGGGCATCCCACCAAAGGAGGCGATGCCACGGTCGAGTTCAAGCTCACCATCGCCGCCAAAGACACATTCACGCTCAGTACGCCCCGCCTGTCGACCTCCGTCAAACAGGGAGCCACACAAACGGTCTCGATCGGCATCTCGCGCGACAGGACGTTCGACCAGGACGTCGCCCTCAAGTTCGGCGAACTGCCGACCGGCGTAACGCTGGAGCCGGCCGCCCCGGTGATCAAAGCCGGCGCCGCCGAAACGCAGGTCACTCTGACGGCCGCGGACGACGCGGCGCTGGGCGACTTCGCCGTCAAAGTGACCGGCCACCCCACGGAGGGCGCCGACGCGGGCAATGAGCTCAAGCTGACCATTGCTGCGAAGGAGTAATCGGCGCCTTTGGCAAGGAGCTCGGTCGACGAGCCCTGGCTCGATCTCGCGAACTCAGTTTGAACCGCGCCCCTGCCGATCGCGGCGGGTTTCCCAACTCTGTAAGGACCGTTCCCATGCTCTGGACGATTTTCGTCGTGCTGATGATTCTCTGGCTGCTGGGGGTCGTCACAGCCAACACGCTCGGCGGCTTCATCCATCTCCTGCTGATCATCGCGATTGCGGTCGTGCTGATCCGCGTGATTCAGGGGAGGTCTCCGGTCTGACCGGTTCTTTCGGACGGCCCCGGGGCGTCGCAGTTGTTTGCGATCCGGGGCTCCCGACTCGTCATCTCTTGATCGTGAGGAGCGAGCAATGAGCATCGGAAGCATTCTGAGCTGGATCGTGTGCGGCCTCGTCGTCGGAATCTTCGCGAGATTCCTGGTTCCGGGACGGCAATCCATGAGCCTGGCGCTGACGGCGATGCTGGGAATTGTGGGCTCCCTTTTAGGCGGTTTTCTGTACTCGCTGATCCGCGGATCAGCGGCGGTCCCGTTCTCGCTGACCGGCCATAACTGGTACGGGTGGATTGTCGGGATTCTCGGAGCGACGTTGCTCGTCTGGATCTATCCGCAGGTTTATCCGCGGAAGTGGTGGCAGTAGCCGGGAACGAAGCCGCCAGCACCGGCGGAAGTCGCCAGTGCTTCCGAAAACCAGCCTTGACCGCCCGTCCGGAGACCCACGTTGAAATTGAAGCTGAACCGCAAAGTCCTGCGTGACGGTCTGAAGCGATTGCAGTCCAGGATCGGAGTCGACGGACTCTTTCGCGATTTCGGCGACGATCTTCCGCTCCGCTCGGAGTTGTTCAATGCGTCGCAGCTCGAAATCCATGCGGAAAGTCTCGCAAACTGGCATCAGATCGACGCCCATCCGGGGCCCGACCGGCTGCTGGCCCGTCTTGCCGCGAATGAGCGAGTCCTGCTCGAAGCGTATCAGCTCGTCACGGCAGCGGTCGGACGCAAGCATCGGATTTCGCCGGCCGGCGAGTGGCTGCTCGACAATTTCTACCTGATTGAAGAACAGATCCGGACAGCGCGACGGCACCTGCCGAAACGTTACAGCCGCGGTCTGCCGCGACTGTTCAACGGACCGTCGGCCGGCTATCCGCTGGTGTATGACTTGGCGCTGGAGCTGATTTCCCATGTCGATGGCCGGATCGACGCCGAACGACTTCGAAAATTCATTGCGGCCTACCAGCTGCGGCGACCGCTGACGCTCGGCGAGCTGTGGGCTGTGCCCATCATGATCCGGCAGGCGCTGATCGAGAACCTGCGCCGTGTCGCCGCCCGGGTCGCCAAGGAGACCCTCGCGCGTACGGCCGCGCGCGAATGGTCGCAGCAGTTGATCACGTGCGCAGAGAAATCGCCTCACCGGCTGATTCTCCTGGTGGCAGACATGGCCCGCCCCAATCCGCAGCTCTCGTCGGCGTTCGTGGCGGAGACGACGCGGCGGCTGCAGGGACACAGCGCCACGTTTTCGGTTCCGTTGACGTGGATCGAGCAGCGCCTGGCCGAGCAGGGGCAGACGATCGAGCACATGGTTCAGGCGGAAGGGCAGCAGCAGGCGATTGATCAGGTTTCCATCAGCAACAGCATCGGCAGCCTCCGCGAATTGGAAGCGATCGACTGGAAGGATTTCGTCGAGGCGCTCAGCCTGGTCGAGCAGACGCTGCGGACCGATCCGGCGGATGTCTACAGCCAAATGGACTTTCAGACGCGCGACCAGTACCGGCGCGTCGTCGAAGTCGTCGCGAAGCACAGTCCGCTCAGCGAGCAGGACGTGGCGAGTCGAGCCGTCGAACTGGCCCGGAATGCCGCGAGCAAGAACGGAGTCGCCCACCGCACGGCCCACGTCGGCTATTACCTCATTGATCGAGGTCTGAGCGACTTCCGACGAGTTTCTCAGAGACGACCGTCTTTGCGGATCTCATTGTCGCGGATGACGGCAACCGTCGCACTGCCGGGCTATCTGGGAGCAATGTTTCTGCTGGCGGCTGCGGCGACCGCCGGGGTCCTGTGGCTGACCGGTCTGCACGGCGGCAGCGCCTGGGTCGCGGGGCTGCTGTTGTTCTTCGGCTCCATGCAACTGGGGTCGAGCATCGTCAACTGGCTGACGACTTTGATCGTCCCGCCGCAACGGCTTCCGCGTCTCGACTTCTCCCGCGGAATTCCGTCAGAGTACTCCACTCTGGTGGTCGTCCCGACCATGTTGACCAGTCTTCAGGGAATCGGCCGCCTGCTGGAAGGACTGGAAGTCCGCTTTCTCGCCAATCGCGACGAGAATCTTCGCTTCTGTCTGCTCACGGACTTCGGCGATGCCCCGCTGGCAGAGCTTCCTGAGGATGCCGCACTGCTGCAACTGGCCAGCGCGGGCATCGACGAACTCAATGCCAAGTACCCTGCGGGCGGTGATGACAGTTTTTTTCTCCTGCATCGTCCGCGATTGTGGAATCCGCAAGAGCAAACCTGGATGGGGCGCGAGCGGAAACGGGGAAAACTGAGCGACCTCAATGCGCTGCTGCGTGGCGGATCGCTCGCGGCGTTCTCGCGGATCGTCGGTCGCAATCCGTCGTCGCTGACCCGGATGAAATTTGTCATCACGCTGGATACCGACACGCTGCTGCCGCGCGATGCAGCTCAGCAACTGGCCGGCACGCTGGCCCACACGCTGAATCGAGCGCGCGTCGACGAAAAGCGCTGGGTCGTCGTGGAAGGCTATGGCATCCTTCAGCCGGGCGTAGCGACGAGCCTCGATCAGGACGGCCAGTCGTGGTTCGGACGGTTGAACTGCGGAGAGGTCGGAGTCGATCCTTATACCCGATCAACTTCGGATGTCTATCAGGACTTGTTCCACGAGGGTTCTTTCATCGGCAAGGGAATCTATGACATCGACGCCTTTGTCGACACGATGGAGCGGCGGTTCCCCGACAACCAGATCCTCAGCCACGATCTGCTCGAAGGCTGCTACGCTCGATCCGGACTCCTGAGCGACGTCCACGTCTACGAGTCGTATCCGGCTCGATACAACACCGATATCAGCCGCCGGCATCGCTGGATCCGCGGCGACTGGCAGATCGCTTCGTGGCTGCTGCCGGTCGTTCCCGGTCCTGATGGCGGAACGCAGCGGAACCCGCTGAGTCTCCTGTCGCGGTGGAAGATTCTCGACAATCTGCGTCGCAGTCTGGTTCCCGCCGCGGTCATGCTGCTGCTGGCGCTGGGCTGGATGCTGTGGCCTCCCGCCTGGGCCTGGACCGCAGTCGTTGCCGGAATCGTATTGATCCCGTCCGTTCTCCAGTCAATCGTTGCCGCGGTCCGCGCTAAAGGGGATTTCACCCGACGGCAGCACCTGTCGCAGGTCATTCAAGGCGCCGGGGTCAGCTTTACGCAGGCGATCCTCAGCCTGGCGTTCCTCCCCTACGAGGCCAGCGTCAACCTGGATGCGGTTGTCCGGACCGTCTGCCGCATGCTGGTCACGCGCCGGCAGATGCTCGAATGGAAAACCGCCAGCGATGCCGAGCGCGATGGGGACTGCAGCCTGAAGGGAAGCTACCGGGCGATGGCGATCGCCCCCGGCGTCGCAATCGTCATGGCAGGCGCTCTGGCGATCTGTCAACCGGCCGCGCTGGCCGCCGCCGCGCCACTGTTCGTCTTGTGGCTGGCGGCGCCGTGGCTCGCCTGGTGGCTGAGCCGACCTGGCCGTGAGGAGGATCTGCATTTAACCACATCCGAAGTTGTGTACCTGCATGGAGTCGCACGCAAGACCTGGCACTTCTTTGAAGCGTTTGTCGGCCCCGAGGATCACTGGCTTCCTCCCGACAACTATCAGGAGCACCCGGTCGGCACGGTGGCGCACCGCACATCTCCGACGAACATCGGCGTCTCTCTGCTGTCGAATCTCGCGGCGTCCGACTTCGGATACATTCCCGTTTCCCAATTGCTGGTCCGCACGGCCCACACGCTGCAGACGATGGATCGACTCGAGCGATATCACGGGCACTTTCTCAACTGGTACGACACGCAGACGCTGCAGCCGCTGTTTCCGAAGTACGTCTCAACCGTGGACAGCGGCAATCTGGCCGGGCACCTGCTCACACTGCGGAGCGGTCTGCTGGAACTGCCCGATCTGCCGATCCTCTCCCCTGGCCTGTGGAACTCGCTGGAGATCGCCCGGCAGGCCCTGCACGAAATCGCTCGTACCTCGCAGTCGAGCGTCGCGATCCGCGCCCCTCTACATCGTCTGCTGGAGCTGTTGGAGCGGACCTGCGGCGAGCGGCCGAATCCGCAGAGTCTCATCGCGGCTGGTGACCTGCTACGGCAACTGGCGACAGCCGCAGCCGAACTGACAGAGAATCCGTCGTCCCCCCTGCCGGCCGCGGCAACACCGTGGCTGCGCGATCTGGAGCAGAATTGTCGGACCCACCACGCGGATCTCCTCGTCATCGCGCCTTGGCTGGCCCACTCGGCATCCGGGCTCGATCTCGCCCGCTGCGAATCTTCAGAGATGTCCGGCCAGCGGCATGCCCTGCAGGCGCTGCTGAGGCAACTTGATGACGGGCCGACGTTGATCTCGACGATTCGGACGACGCAGCAGCTCGAACCGATCTTGGACGCGCTCCTTGATGCGCTCGCGGAATCGCCCTCGGACAATGATCGTACGGGACGGGAATGCCTCCAGGAGTTGCGCCAGTGTCTTGATGACGGTCGGGAGCACGCCGTGAAGCGGTTGCAGACCATTCAGGAACTGGCCGGCGCCTGCAACGCTTTTGCGGAGGTCGAGTACGATTTCCTGTACGACTCGTCTCGACGGCTGCTGGCAATCGGATTCAACGTCAGCGAACGCCGTCGGGACGACAGCTTCTACGACCTGCTGGCGTCGGAATCGCGATTGGGGAGCTTCGTGGCGATCGCCCAGGGTCGACTCAAGCAGGATCACTGGTTCGCACTGGGCCGGCTGCTCACTACATCGCACCGACAACAGATGCTCCTTTCCTGGAGCGGCTCGATGTTCGAGTACCTGATGCCGCTGCTGGTGATGCCCACTCATCGGAACACGCTGCTCGACCAGACGTACCACGCCGTCGTCGAACGACAGCGTCAATACGGTCGCCAGCGAGGCGTTCCCTGGGGGATCTCCGAGTCGGGATACAATTCCACCGATGCCCATCTGAACTATCAGTATCGGGCCTTCGGCGTGCCGGGACTGGGTTTCAAGCGGGGCCTTGCCGATGATCTGGTGATCGCCCCTTACGCCACAATCATGGCGCTCATGGTAGCGCCGCGACCGGCGTGCGCGAACCTGCAGGCGATGGATGCTGAAGGCTTCACGGGCGAGTACGGATTTTTCGAAGCAGTGGACTACACCCGCTCGCGGCTGGCCCGGGATCACACGCATACCGTCATTCGGTCCTATATGGCCCACCATCAGGGAATGAGCCTGCTGGCGCTTGTCTACCGCCTGCTCAACCGGCCCATGCAGCGACGATTCGCCGCGGACCCGCAGTTTCAGGCGACAATGCTTCTGCTGCAGGAACGGATTCCGCACGTGGCGTCGTTCTATCCCCATGCCACCGAGGCAACCGGAGCCCGCGACCCGGCCGGCGAGCTCCAGACGCAGATGCGCGTCTTCTCGACGCCGAGCACGCCCGCCCCCGAAGTGCATCTCCTTTCCAACGGCCGCTACCACGTGATGGTCACCAACAGCGGCGGGGGCTACAGTCAGTGGAAGGGCCTGGCCGTCACCCGCTGGCGCGAAGACGCCACCCGCGACAATGCCGGATCGTTCTGCTACCTCCGCGATGTCGCCTCCGGCGCAGTCTGGTCGACGACGCATCAGCCGACGCTGGTCCCCAGCAAGGGATACCACGCCATCTTTTCGCAGGCGCGGGCCGAGTTTCGACGCCGGGATCACGACATCAAGCTGCACAGCGAGATTGCCGTTTCGCCCGAAGACGACATCGAAATCCGTCGCGTGACGCTCACCAACCGCTCCAAGGTCTCGCGGACCATTGAATTGACCAGCTATGCCGAAGTCGTTCTCGCCCCCCCTGCGGCTGACGCGACGCATCCGGCGTTCTCGAACCTGTTCGTGCAAACGGAAATCATTCCGGAGAGGCAAGCCATCCTCTGCACCCGGAGACCGCGCTCGCACCAGGAACAGCCTCCCTGGATGCTGCACTTGGTGGCCGTTCGCGGTAATGCGGCGGAGGAACCGTCCTACGAAACCGATCGCCTGCAATTTATCGGTCGACGCCACAGTACCCTCGATCCCGAGGCCCTGCAGCGGGCCGGGAGGCTCTCGAACACGGCGGGGCCGGTGCTCGATCCCATTGTCGCCATCCGGCAGCGCCTGACGCTGGCTCCCGATGAGACGGCCTCCGTCGATTTCGTCACCGGCATGGCCGAATCGCGCGACGCCGCGCTGCCGCTGATCGACCGCTACCGCGATCGGCATCTTGCCGACCGCGTCCTGGAAATGGCCTGGACTCACGGGCAGGTCGTACTCCGGCAGTTGAACGCCACCGAAGCGGACGCACAGCTCTACGGCCGACTGGCCAGCTCGATCGTCTACATGAACGCGGCCCTTCGCGCCATGCCCGCGGTCCTGGCGAAGAATCAACGCGGACAATCCGGCCTGTGGGGGCACGGCATCTCGGGAGACCTGCCGATCGTTCTGCTCCGCATCGGACGGACCGACCGAATCGCGCTGGTGCGGCAGCTCGTCCAGGCACACGCCTACTGGAGGCTCAAAGGGCTGTCGGTCGATCTGGTGATCTGGAACGATGGAGACGCCGGCTATCGCCAGGAGCTGCAGGACCTGATCATCAGCCTCAGTTCCGCCGGGACCGACACTCCCACGCTCGATCGACCGGGCGGAGTTTTCGTCCGCCGGGCAGAGCAGTTGAGCGATGAAGACCGCATTCTCCTCCAAACGGTGGCCCGAGTTGTGATCGTCGATTCCGCAGGAACTCTCACCGAACAGCTCGAACGCCACGTCCGGTCCGATCTCAGGCTTCCCGAACTCATCCCCGTCCGCCGGCCGGACGTTGCCTCCGCTCCGGAACCCGCTCCTCCCGTCAACGACCTGCTGTTCTTCAACGGCTTCGGCGGTTTCACGCCCGACGGCCGCGAGTACGTCATCCGCATGGCCCCCGGACAGATCTCCCCGGCCCCCTGGGCCAACGTCCTTGCGAATCCGCACTTCGGCACCGTCATCTCCGAAAGCGGCGGCGCCTACACCTGGGCCGAAAACGCCCACGAGTTTCGCTTGACCCCCTGGCACAACGACCCCATCACCGATGCCAGCGGCGAAGCGTTCTACCTGCGCGACGAAGAGAGCGGCCAGGTCTGGTCCCCGATGCCCCAGCCGATCGCCTCAAAGACGTCGTACGTCTGCCGCCACGGCTTCGGTTACAGCGTCTTCGAACACACCGAACACGGCATCAGGAGCGAACTTTGGGTCTACGTGGCGACCGACCTTCCAGTCAAGTATGTGACGCTGAAGGTCTTTAACATCTCCGGCCGGACACGCCGCCTGTCGACGACGGGCTACGTCGAATGGGTGCTCGGCGAAATGCGCAATCGGGGACTGCTGCACGTCGTTACAGAAATCGATCCCCACTGCGGCGCCCTGCTGGCCCGAAACCCCTACAGCCTCGAATTCGCCTCAAAGATCACCTTCTTCACCGTCTCCGAAGCCACGCGCACCGTCACAGGCGACCGGACCGAATTCCTCGGTCGCAACGGCAGCACCGCCCGACCCGCCGCCATGAACCGTCAGCGACTCTCGAACAAAGTCGGCCCGGGCCTCGATCCCTGCGCAGCCATTCAAACCTCGTTCGAACTCGCCGACGGTCGCGAACGTGAGGTCGTCTTTACGCTCGGCGTGGGACACGACATCGGCCACGTCCGGCACCTCGTCGACAACTTCCGCAGCCCCGAAGCCGCACGCCGGAAACTCGACGAAGTCTGGCAGTTCTGGAATCACACCCTGGGTGCCGTGCACGTCGAGACCCCCGATCCCGCGGTCAACTTCCTCACCAACGGCTGGCTCCTCTACCAGACTCTGGCGTGCCGCTTCTGGGCGCGAAGCGGCTACTACCAGTCGGGCGGGGCCATCGGCTTCCGCGACCAGTTGCAGGATGTCGCGGCACTGCTGCACGCCAGGCCGCAGCTCGTCCGCGAACATCTGCTGCTGTGCGCCGCACACCAGTTTTCCGCCGGCGACGTCCAGCACTGGTGGCATCCCCCGACCGGACGCGGCGTCCGGACCCACTTCTCCGACGACTTCCTCTGGCTGGCTCTCGTGACCTGCCGCTACGTCACAGGCACCGGCGACACCGGCGTCCTGGACGAGGTCGTCCCCTTCCTGGAAGGTCGCTCCGTCAAACCGGAAGAGGATGCCTACTACGACCTGCCGACAAGGTCAGAGGAATCCGCAACCCTCTACGAACACTGCGTTCGCGCCATCACCCGCGGGCTGTCGTTCGGCGAACACGGACTGCCGCTGATCGGCGGCGGCGACTGGAACGACGGCATGAACCTCGTCGGCGAACAGGGCCGGGGCGAAAGCGTCTGGCTCGCCTTCTTTCTGTATGAAATCCTGGGACGCTTCGCCGACGTCGCCCGTTCACGGGGCGATGAGCCGTTCGCCGATCGGTGCCAGACCGAAGCTGCCCGGCTCCAGGAAAACATCGAGCAGCACGCCTGGGACGGCGAATGGTACCGCCGGGCATATTTCGACAACGGCGAGCCCCTCGGCTCCGCCAGCAACGCCGAATGCCAGATCGATTCACTGCCCCAGAGCTGGTCGGTCCTGTCCGGCGCCGGCGATCCCGAACGCGCCCTGCAGGCCATGCACGCCGTCAACCAGCGCCTCGTCCGACGCGACGACGCTCTCATCCAGCTCTTCGACCCCCCGTTCGACAAATCGCACCTCGACCCCGGCTACATCAAAGGCTACGTCCCCGGCGTCCGCGAAAACGGCGGACAATACACCCACGCCGCCATCTGGACCGTCATGGCGTTCGCCAAACTGGGAGACCACCAGCGCGCCTGGGAGCTGTTCTCAATGATCAATCCGGTCAATCACGGCTCGACGCCCGATAAAATCGCCACCTACAAGGTCGAACCTTACGTGGTCGCCGCCGACGTCTACGCCGTCGCCCCGCACATCGGCCGCGGCGGCTGGACCTGGTACACCGGCTCGGCAAGCTGGATGTACCGCCTGATCCTCGAATCGCTGCTGGGCGTGAACCTGGAAGTCGACCACCTCCGCCTCACCCCCTGCCTGCCTCCCGACTGGAAGCAGTTCACGCTGCACTATCGCTTCCGCGAAACGCTCTACCACATCACGATTCTACAGCCGGAACCGTCATCGGCCGTAGCACGTGTAACACTGGACGACGTCGACCTGGAAGGCGTTTCAGTACCGCTGAAAGACGATCACCGCGAGCATCAAGTGACAGTTCTGTTGGCGTGAGTGACATCACACACACAGCGGCCCGCAGAAGCTGGTCGGTGGCCTGCCGGCCACGGCCCGCGGGGCGATCACCCTGGGCCGATGTGATCAAGCCGAAGCCCGAAGTGAGCAAGACGGCCGCGAAGGCCGCCTGGAGCACCGGCACACGTGCTCAGAAGTCGCTGCAGGCGTTGGGCGTGGAAGTGAAGGCCAACGGAACGCCACACCCGCCGGCAGCACCACAGCACAGTCGCCCACGGCCAGACGGTCGACTTCACCAACACGATCGTGGTGATGACGTCGAACATCGGCAGCCAGTTGATCCTGGATCTGAACGGGCAGGAGGACGACAAGGAGATCGAACGCCGGGTGCTGGGAGCCCTGCGGAAGGAGTTCCTGCCGGAGTTTTTGAACCGGGTGGACGAGACGATCGTGTTCCACCCCCGGGGAAAGCAGACCGGGGCGGACGGAAGTGCGTCAGATCGTGGAGCTGCAACTGGCGAAGCTGCAGCAGCGTCTGGCGGACAACGATTTCACGCTGGAAGTGTCGGACGAAGCGAAGCAGGCGCTGGCGGAAGAGGGCTACGACCCGGTCTACGGCGCCCGGCCGCTGAAGCGCGTGATCCAGCAGCGTCTGCAGAACGAGCTGGCGAACGCGATCCTGGGAGGCGAGTTCCCCGAGGGGAGCACGATCCGGGTGGAAGCTCAGAACGGAGAGTTCGCGTTCCGGGCGCTGTGAGATTTCGCTCGGACGGAATCAGGTGTCGGAGTCCCCCCGGACCGCGCAGCGGTCCGG
This sequence comes from uncultured Planctomycetaceae bacterium, assembly GCA_942493135.1. Taxonomy (GTDB): domain Bacteria; phylum Planctomycetota; class Planctomycetia; order Planctomycetales; family Planctomycetaceae; genus Planctellipticum. The sequence continues at coordinate 5,190,275 of OW818684.1, forward strand.
GGGGCTTTTCTGTCACAGTTGAACCACCTTATCCTCACCGGAAAGCGATCGAGCCTTTGCGCACATCGCTATGATCCATCTGTTTTCAATCGGCTTGCCTGACGGCCGTTTCGGACACGCTCTAACGTCGTCGGTGGTTGGCAGGCGGAGTCTTAAGTGTGTTGCTACCATTTCGATATAGATCGAAGTCAAGTTCGAAGAAGCTCACAGCGACTTGCTCATTGCCGTGCGTGTGGAAGATTGTTCTCCTATTCTTGTCTGCGAAAGGGGCGTGAGCACTCGATCCGCCGTATTCCCCGGAATTCGCCACGACAACATGTTGAAACATATGGTAGTGGAGTGCGGCAGCCATGTTGTCGAATGTACCGACATCGATGTTCAAAGCCGGAACTATGAAGAGATCGGAAATGTTCCGCAAATCGGCTGCTAAGCTCAGGTCAGTTGCGTCGTAACATACGGCACTCGTCATTGACCAAAGAATCTCGGAGAGATTGCGAGGAGATACCAGATTTAGAATCCACTGAGCGGGACGGTAGGGGCTGATACCAAGCGTCGTCTCATGCTCCGTCATATGTTGCTTTCCCTGATAGACGATCTGCACGTCGAGGCCCCCCGTTGGCCTTCTTACGGGAATGATCCATGCCGCCCCGTTGACCAACTGTTCACTTCCGTCGTCCACGGGGCGAAACACAAGTCCTGCACACACGATGCACCGATTCTGCATGACGAACGGCACCAAGAGCGTGCGAACGTCGAATGGATGAATCGACAGCTCCGGCAGAAGGAGCAACTCAATCCCCACAGCCGATTCCTGATGCGTTGTTCGGACCTCAAGCATTCGCTGAATGCCAGCGAGAACAGATGCGGTATGTCGGCGATGCTTCCGCCGATAGGTATCTGCTAAAAGTTGAGGATCATCGCTCTGAAAATCCGCCATTCGTGGGAGAACTGTCTGGGCCAGGCCGACTCGCATCCGTCGCTCGCCCAAGGTTTCTTCATCGCCGCGGCCACCTCGGACAAATCCAAGAAGCTTTGGCACTGTGATCGGGAGAATCGGCATACGAGACGATCGCCCATACAGGCGTTCCATCTCTTCGACGCGGCTTCGAAGCAGTCCCACAAGATGTGACTCGCTGGAGCCATCTGGCAATTGAATCTCGAACTCGAACTCTGGAAATCCTGGCCATTCGAGGAGTCGATTCAGCAGTGAGCCAAGCCATGACGAGATGGGAATGCAAGGCGGTCCGAATGCATTGCGGCCATTGAACATCCCGTAACGCCTTCGGAGCCAACTTGAGCGATAGGGAGTGTACAGAATCTGTGATCGGGAGATTTTCGCACGGCTGTCCAGCGTGTAGTCGGGAATGCCAGTCAGCAACACCCGTAGCAGCATTCCGAGTTGGTATTTCCAGCGTTCGGGAGCAGGAACCCACTCCGGGAGTCGGAAACGACTATCCTTGGAAGAAAGCGGAGCCAAGGTGACTACAAAGGCATCGTCAGCAACAGGAAAGCATTCAGGCCGTAGACGCGACCAGTTCGGTGCTGAAATCAGAATGCGGTCAGGAGTGAAGACAACCGACTCGCTCGTCAGCAAGGGAATGAGCTTTTGGGCGAAGCGGATCGCCAAGTATTCCTGGCGAAAGGGATTCCCAGGAGAACGAGACACGTCCAGAAGAGAGTAACTGACCGCAGGGTCGGCATGCTCAAGCGACGATGGAAACACCTGGATGTCCAAGATGCCATATGCTCGGAAGAGGTGTCGCCACGCCGCTTTCGTGTTGGTTCTCATCTTTTTCCACACCGCCAAGGCCAATTGTCGATGTTCGCTCAGAATACGCACCAACCATATGCGCTGTCGTCGAACCTTCTCTTTGCTCCATTGCTTGAAAAATGCGGCCGCTGCTTTCTCCGGCGTCTGGAGTCCCGCATGAAGCAATGTGAATCGTGGCACATCGGCTGGTGGCAGATCGCGATATGCTCCCTTCAACGTCTTGTGGAGCAGCACATAATTCCGGAGTGCCGGATTTGAGCGTCGCGTAGCTCGGTGATCGACATACTCTTCAAAGCACGCCAGGAACAGATAGGCTTGCTGCACAAGATACCAGGGAAACGCCTGTTTTCGCGACAGAATCTCTCGGGCGAGGTCCGCCAGCTTCGTCTGGTAGCCCTTCAAGTCGACTCCCTTGGGCAGCTTGTCGTCGTCGTCGACGAGCCCCGTTTCGGTCGCTCCTGCTTTCAACAGTTCTGCCGCACAATACCAGGCGACGCGACGAGGAGCCTTTCGCTTTGTCCTTACACCGAGGTATTCGTTTAGGAGAGCCAGGACGACGTCCAGAGTGCGGACATCGGGACTCAAATCGAGAGCAACCCGAAGGAGCCGCATGTTCGACGGGTCGCGGATCCATCGCTCCACCAACCGACTTCCGAGGTGAGTCGCTTTCTCATCTAAGGTCTCACGGGTCAACGTAGAACTGAGCCGAAAACGGCCCGAGTTCCATTCTTCAGAGTCGCTTTCCTCTCTCGGCTCATTGCCGGCTTCTTGCTCTGCAAATGTCTCGCTCATGGGCCGTAACGTGCGAAACGCGGACCGAAACCGATTTGCTGCGAACCGAGCCACCGTGTCTTCGCGAACGTCTGGCTTTGCAGCCAGCACCGTATCCTGAAAACGCTCTCCCAGACCCAACGAATGTGCTTCCGTCGAATACAGTAGAGTTTCGATCAGTTCCAAGGTCTCTTCGCCAACGAAGAGATCCATGACTCCGGAAGCATTGTGGTTCACCCGCCGCATACTGGAAGATACGCGGACGCTTCCGGCAGCGGCGTTGCGCCCCAGCACAACTCCGCATTTCTCTGGATTAACGACAAGTCCCGGTGCGTGCTGAGTGAGAGCTGCGGTCAACAATACTGAGAAGGACTCGATCAGCCGTGCCTCAAGTTCAGCCTGCTTGAGCTTGCCGAAGCTGCTTTCAAGCCGCACGACGAAACGCATGTCATCCACGTACCGGCAGTAGTCGAGCAGTTGCCACTCACTTTGCTCATTCCACTCATCGAACATTGAGACAATCGATTCGTCGAAATCAATCAGCACGACATTCGCAAAGAATCCACTCGATACGAGTCCCTGAGGCAAGGCGATTCGGTCGAAATCGGGTATTGGGTTTGGATTCGCCTGACTGGCATACTTGAGTGCCTCTTTGGCCTCACTACCGTGCCACGTCCAGTCGAAGAATGATTCGAAGGACCGAAAGAGGCGTCTGTCCGCATCTCGTCCAAAAAGCCGTCTGACGCTGGCATGCAGAACTTCGGGGCGGACACGGTCGTAGAACTGCGACAAGTCCGCCGAGATGATCGCCCAATCCTGGTCATGCCCGCTGAAGTGGTTGCGGACAGCCTGTTCTGGTCGAGCGATGAAGTTCTGATAGTCCTGAAAATACTGTCGGTAGACGCCCGCGTTTCCCCAGCGGAACCGCATTCCGTTTTCCGCCCGATCACAGAATAGGCGATGCCCGTAGCTCACCATGCCGGCTTCGCGGGCTTTTGCCGCTGACATCCTGGGATCGCCTTGTCGGGTCTCGGCCGTATCCGCCAACAGGATCATGAATGCCGTACTCAGAATCTGGTCACGCACCGTGAGGTGGGCCAACGGCCGAAGTTTCTTCTCGACCGCCGATGGTCCCTTGGCTGGCCGCCACTGCTCATTCTTGATCTCCCACACCTGCGACTTGGGAGCCAAAACTAGCCGCAAGGGAGTGGAATGTAATGGCTCGCCTGACTGAAGTTCCTCAGCAATCCGACGAATCACCGCACCCAAGTCGGCGTTCGTCAAGTCGAGTTCCAAGACATCCGAATACCAATTGTGCCGACGAATATAATCGTGAGCCTTCTTCCACGCTGGAACTAGCAGGTATTCCTGTGTGAGATGATGGAATGTCGGACTCAGTACGATTCTCGCCATTTCAAGCCAGTACTAAACTCGGAGTTTCGCAGCACTCATAGCCAGCTATTCGTTGCAACTTAAAACGCCCTTCCTAGCAACCGCACGATGTCCTCGGTTGGACGTCTGCGTCCTACAGAGGTGGCAACACCACAGGAGGTTGGTTCTCCGTCGCGTTCCGCGAGACAACGGAAGAAGCCGACCGACGGTGCTGCGGTAGTTGGCTAAATGGACCGGGACATCTGCCGTCGACCTCCCGTCGCGCTGTGACACAGGTCGGCCGCGGACGGCCAACCGGGGAATGCATGCGATCAGGACTCCGACGGTGTGTAGCCACTCGGACCAGCGGGCGGACCGGCCCCACCCGGCGGGCCGGCCCGTCCAGCCCCCACGTGTGTTCCCGAGAAGTACCACACACCCGTGCAGAGTGCAATCCCCCAGATGAACAGGGGGCGGGAGTCGGGCTTCGGGATTCGGGTCTCGGGCTTCGCAGAGCGAAGACGTGCGGACCCGGGGCGATGGGGGATGCCGTTCGCGGGCTCCGTGACCCCGGCAGGGGTCAAAGAGGGTAGCCAGGGGTTGAGGAGCGCTTCGCTCCGACACCCCTGGAAATCTGCAGCAAGCCCCCAACCTACTGCCCCCTCGCCCGGCGTCTTCGCCGGGAGAGGGCGGGGGGTGAGGGTCTTCGTAGCTGGCACCCCGACCCATTCGAAGACCCTCACCCTGGCCCTCTCCCACATCAGAATGCGGGAGAGGGGACCGGACACGCGCAGCGCGAATTATGAATTCCGCGCAACCAACCCCGTTCTTGTAGGGCAGGCTCCCGCCTGCCGAAACGGACTTGGCTGCCACAACCCGGCCCACGGACCACACCCCCCCATCCAACAACTGACCACGGGCCACTGACAACTGACCAAATTATGAATTCCGCGCAACAAACCCCGTTCTTGTAGGGCAGGCTCCCGCCTGCCGAAACAGACCCGGAGTCCACAAACCAACCCGCCGGAACACGCCCCCCATCCAACAACTGACCACGAACCACTGACAACTGACCCAATTGTGAATTCCGCGCAACAAACCCCGTTCTTGTAGGGCAGGCTCCCGCCTGCCGAAACGGACTTGGCTGCCACAACCCGGCCCACGGACCACGCCCCCCATCCAACAACTGACCACGGGCCACTGACAACTGACCAAATTATGACTTCCGCGCAACAAACCCCGTTCTTGTAGGGCAGGCTCCCGCCTGCCGAAACGAACCCGGAGTCCACAAACCAACCCGCCGGACCACGCCCCCCGTCCACCAACTGACCACGGGCCACTGACAACTGACCAAATTATGAATTCCGCGCAACAAACCCCGTTCTTGTAGGGCAGGCTCCCGCCTGCCGAAACAGACCCGGAATCCACAAACCAACCCGCCGGACCACGCCCCCCATCCAACAACTGACCATGGGCCACTGACAACTGACCCAATTATGAATTCCGCGCAACAAACCCCGTTCTTGTAGGGCAGGCTCCCGCCTGCCGAAACAGACCCGGAATCCACAAACCAACCCGCCGGACCACACCCCCCCATCCAACAACTGACAACTGACAACTGACAAAATTATGAATTCCGCGCAACAAACCCCATAGGGTAGGGAACACCACAAAAAACACGCCCATCGCAGACTCTGGGCGTGCCACCCACGCCCCTCGTCTCCTCACTCCCCCCCCCTCTTCTCCTCACTAGCCACCACCCACTTCTTCGAGGCCCCCCATGCCCACCCGCGACACCCTCCTCACCGAACTCCAATCCCTCGCCGCCGATCTCGGCCCCGACATCACCCTCTTCAAATTCCACCAGGCCACCGGCATCGACCCGCACCACGTCTATCGCAAGTGGGGCAACTGGACCACCCTCCGTCTCGCCGCTGGCCTCCCGCCGCGGGCGAAGGTTCCCAAGGTCTACTCCGACGACTACCTCTTCGAACGCCTCACCTTCGCCGGCGACCGCGGCGAAGAATTCCCCACCATCAGCGCCTTCGGCCGCTTCGCCGGACACTGCTGGGCCACCCTCGCCCACCGCTTCGGCAAACGCCTCGACATCTGGCGCGCTACATCCACTGGCTCAAGAAGCGCGACGTCAACGAGCGCCCCTGCTATCTCAAAGAAATGTCCCTGGACGACGACCCCGCCGCCATCCCCGGCGTCACCAGCCACCAGTCCCGCGAGGACCGGCAGAAGGCGATCGACGACTACAACGAACAGCGCCTCTACCTCCACGAGTCGCTGTTAGGCCCGCCTCCGCCCGGCTGGACTCCAGGTCCGCCCGACATCAATCCCGCCAACTGGACCTTCGACGTAGGGCCGGGCGCGCCCGGCCTTCCTCGGCCTGCCCGCAGCACATCCCCCGCCAGCGCTCTTCCCATCGCCGCCGAATGCGATATCCACGCCCAACCCATCTCAGAGTCGGCAGACACCGCCCCCGGCGGGGCACCCGGGCCGCGTCCGGCGGCCGCCGCCGAATGCGATATCCACGCCCAACCCATCTCTGAGTCGGCAGACACCGGCCCCGCCGGGCCGCCCGGGCCGCGTCCGGCGGCGGTTGCGGATGAGTGGGATCATTCCTTACGGGGGCTGTGGCTCATTGCGCTCGCAACGCTCTCCGGGTTCGCGATCAACTCCGGAGACCGGCCGACCGGCGAGCGGACAGCGTCAGACGCGCAGCGTCCGTGTTCCGGCCGCAACCTGCTCGGCGTGGCTGGAGAGCTGGTCCAGCGTCGGACCGTCGGGCCGATGGCGCCCGGCTTTGAGGGTGTACTTCCCCGGAGCGAAGACGGGGGGCTGAAAGCGGTTGCCGGCGACGCGCACGGTATAGAGAATCTCTCCCGTGCGGTCTTCAATCACCTGGACGACGGGTTTCGTGGCCCCTTCGAACAGGATCTCCGGGAGCCAGGCGACCGGCTTGCGGCCGTCGTTGTCGGCCGTGGCGATCGTGATCGGCCAGCCGGGGAACTGGGCTTTGTCACCGTCACTCGCGTTCGAAAAACGGGGCCAGCATTCGAAGGTGACCTGGCGGGAGGTCTTGTCGAAGCGGACCATGCCGTAGCCGTCGGCCCGTTGACGTTCGTCGGAAATCTTGGGCGGATTGGCGTAGGCCAGCATGGAAATTCGGTTGCCGAGTCCGTCCTGGAAGTCGCCGGTCCAGGAGAGGGGACTGTCGGGGACGGGATGGGGGCCGGGCTGCTCATCCAGCGGATGCCACCAGCGGCCGTAGATCGTGTTGACCAGGGCTGGGCTGGTGAAACCGTAGGGGCCGTCGCCGAATTCAGTGATGCCGTGCTTGACGACGACGGCGAGGTGCTGATCGCCGCACAGATGGACGGCCTGAGCCCGGCGGAGGACTTCGAGGGCCCGGTTGCGCGGGGTCTGAGGCCAGCCGTTGCAGTCGAGATCGGCGAGCAGGCGGTCGTGCTCTTTGCCATGCATGTGCACGGCCCCGCAGAAGGCGGTCTGCGAGAGGACGGCCTTCATCTCGGCCCCGGACCAGTCCTCGCTCCATTCGTTCAGGAACGTGTGCTGCCGTTCGCCGAGCAACTGCAGGCCGGGGAGATCGATGGTCTGCGGGTCGTAGGTCGGGTCGTTGATGTGGTCGGGGCGGGGGCCCATCTGGGGGATCTTGCCGGCCGGTCCGGTCTTGAACTTGCGGTCTTCGAGGATGGCGAAGTCGACGCCGCCGACGCGGAGCCGGGTGAAGTAGACGGTGATGCCGCGATCGACGGGGGCGGGGTCGACGGGATCGGGGAGATGCCATGTCTGCTGCCGCTGGACGAGGTTGACGTAATCGACGGGGTAGAAGTAACCGCCGTCGGCGTTGCCGCTGAGGGTCGAGCGTTTGCCGTTCTCCCCCCAGAGATTCGGATGGCCGACGTCGTGATCGTCGGGAATCGTAATTGTGGGGCGGTCGCGGATGACGTCGCGAAACTGCAGGCCGAATTCGATCCAGCCGGCGGTGTGTTCGGTGTGCCGATAGGTCTGATCGCCGGCGAAGAAGAGCAGGTCGGGGTTCTGGAGCTTGAGATTCTCGAGGATTTCCGGGCGCTGGCCGGTCGTGCGGCTGGAATTGCACGACATGTTCGCAACGACGATGGTTGGCTTGTCGCGCGGATCGCGGCGGACGAGCCCCTCGAACATGGCGAGTTCGCCGTGCCGGACGCGATAGGGAACGTCGAGGGTGTCGTCCCAGTTTTCGATGCGGAAGTGGGCGTCCCAGCCGGGATAGAGGACTTCCGATGTTGCGGCTCCGGTCCATTCGCCGTTGCGGAAGAGTTCCAGCCGGGCCACGCGCGGTTCGCCCGGTTTGAGCGGGTAGAGCTGGGCCGTGAGTTTGAGGACTCCCTGCTGTTGCGTGTAGAGGGCGAAGGCGACGACCTGGTCGCGGGGGACGTCCATGGGCGGCGGCGGATTGGGGCCCTTGGGTTTGGGTTTCTTCCACCATTCGCCGACGGCGAAGGAGTCGAGATTGGGGAACTCCGTGCCGAACGGCTGCGGCGAATCGGAGGGGAGTTGGGCGGCTGACGAAGACGAGGTGCTTCGCCACCAGGTGCAGAGGACGGCCAGTTTCAGGAAGAAGCGGCGAGTCAGACTCATGACGACGGTGCTCGACGGAGATCGAATGGGTGGCTGCCGGAGGCGGGAACGGCGGCGATTGCCGACCGGGCGAATATACCGCGCCGGCTGTGGTGAGTCCCGGTCGTGGGGAGGATCGGCGAGGAGGGTGGGCTGCCGCGCGTTTGCTCAGGGAGGGGGCCGCGCGGCGGAGAGGGGGACACGGTCAAAAGAAGAACCCCGGCCAGGACTGTGGACTGCCGCGAGCGGCAATCCCCAGGCGCTCACCCGGCCGGGGAGTCTCTTGGATGGCGTGTACACTCCTGATGATAGCCGGGTGGAAGTGTTCCGGAAGGCATCAAGTCGGTGGTCTGCGGCAATCGGCAGAAACCCGCCGGGGCTCGCGCAGAACCGCAGTGGCATCGCAACATCGTGTGTCTGAGATTGGGGGCGATCGTCGAAAGGTTGAGTACTTTTGCGTGTTCTTCGATGGCAAATTTCCAATTGGATGGCAACACTTGAAGACATCCTTTCTTGCTCTTGAAGTTCTTCTCCCTCTCGCCATCTGGGGATTTCGCTATGCCTGTCGACTGGAAATCGTTCACGAACGCATTTGTCGTCGTTCTGGGGGGGCTCGTCTTTGCGTCAGCCCCAGCCCATGCCGATGACGCTCTGCTTTGGTTGCCCGATGGATTGAACGCGGTGCTGGTGATCGACGCCAATGCGGCCTATCGCTCGCCGCTGGCCCTGGAGGAAAAATGGGCGCAGAAGACGGCCCAGGCGTTTGTGGCTCAGGATCTGTTTCTGCCCCCCTCGACGCGGCGAATCACAGTCGGTGCTGAACTGGATCTGACGGGATCGCTCAATCCGGTTCGGCGGCATCTGATCATGGACGTCAAAGCGGGGACGGAACTTGCCGACATTGCATCGGTGACTGGAGGAACCGTCGAGACGGTGGGCGACTGGAAGGGGCTGGGCGTCCTCGATGGCCGGTATCTGGTCGAAGCGAAGCAGGCGGAATACCTGATGGTCGAACCAGGCGGGCGGCAAGCCGCTCTTCGCTGGGTGCGGGCCGGAGCGTCTCCGGCCCCGCGCGTCAGCAAGTTTCTGCAGCAGGCCGCGGACAGCGTCTCGGACCAGTTTCCGATCGTCACGGCGCTCGACCTGACGGACGCGGTGGATCTCAACTCGGCGAAGACGGTCCTGGCGTCGATTCCCGGAAAAACCTTCGTCGGAGCGGAACTCGACAAGACGGCGGCTCTGCTGATGTCGGTGCGTGGTGTTGTCTGCAAAGTTCATCTGGGGACGCAGCGGATCCTGCAATGCCGGATCGAGTTCGGGCAGTCGGCCGCTCCATTGCAGCCGGTGGCCGTTCCGCTGGTGGGTTCGGTGCTGCAGTTGTGGGGCGCCAGCCTGGATGACAGCGTAAAGTGGCGGACCCGGGCCGACGGGGATGCACTCATCATCGAAGGGGATTTGTCGCAGTCTGGTCTGAAGCGCCTGATGAGCGTCGTGCATCCGCCGATCGTGAGCAGCGGAGCCCGCCAGGCGGGTGCGGAGAGTTCGAACGTTCCGACGGCCGAGGCTTCGAAGAAGTTTTTGCGGTCAATTCAGCACGAACTGGACGACTTGCGCGGGACGCTGAAGAAGACTCGCGACAATCACTGCCTGTGGTACGAACGATCGGCCCGGACGATCGATGGCCTGCCGATGCTGAAGGTCGACCCGGACCTGTTGACGTTTGGCGCCCGCGTCAGCAATTCGCTGCGCTATCAGGCTCAGGCTGAACGGTTTTCGAATGTTCGGGCGGGGACGCGTCGGGCTGAGAACGAGACCGGCAAGTTCTACGGTGGCGTCAGCTCTTATGACGGTTACTACTACACTCCGACGGCGGGAGGGAACGAGGCTGCCATCAACGCACAGGAAAATGAGAACGCCGCCGGCGTAAAGTTCTCCGAGTGGAAGCAGATTGAAGACGGATTGGTGGAAATCCGACGCGGACTGACGCAGAAGTACAGCGTGGAGTTCTGAGTGAGATGGATTGAATCGGCAGTCCATCCGGAATCAGGCGCTGAAGCTCCGGATGGACTGGGCCGCGCGTCGATCAGATCGTGATGCAGCGATCGCGGGCGGTGACCGGCCAGCGGTCGACGACTTTTCCGCCTGAAACGACGTAGACCTCCTTGTGGAGGGCGGAAGTCGGGCAGACGTGGCGGGGAATGGCGAGCAGTTCGTCGCCCGGCTGGTAGCGGCCCGCCAGCGGGGTCTCCAGAACCAGGTGTTCTTCGTTGTGGAGCACCTGCTCGGCGTCGGGCAGGTCGGGGAGCAGGACGCGCGTTCCTCGCGGCGGATCGGAGGCGACCGCCTTGTTGCCCAGATCCAGGGTCAGCCGGGTGGGGGTGGGCCGGCTGATGACGCGGGTCAGCAGGAGCGCCGCCGGTTCGAAGTCCATGTCCGGGAAGGTCGTGCCGTAGCCGCAGTCGTGCAGGACGCAGGTTCCGGGGCTGAGTTCGATTTCAGGATCGCTCAGTTCTGCAAAGACCGGGAACGATCCGGTTCCGCCGCAGACGATGCGGGGAACTTTGAGGCCTTCGCTGAGTAACTCTTCGCGCAGCGTATTCGCTGCGGCGTAGGGGCCCAGGACGGCCGCTTTGCGCTCGGCCAGATCGGTCTGGTGGTTGTGTCCGTCGTACCAGTGGAAACCTTCGGGCGTGAGGCCTGCGGTCCGGCTGATCCGTCGATACAGATCGGCGGCCTTCGGGCCGGGCAGGACGCCGGTCCGGTGGAGCCCGGTATCCAGGTCGAGCAGGACGCCGATCGTCGTTCCGGCGGCGACCATTGCGGCCCCGAGCTGGTCGATCATCCGCTCGTCGTCGGCAGTCACAATCAGCTTCGCGTCGGGGAATTTCTGGCGGAAGGCCACCGCCCGGGCGATGTTCGGCCCGACCATGTTGTAGGCCAGCACGATATCCTTCACGCCGCACTCAGCGACCATCTCGGCCTCGGCAAACGTCGCGCACTTGTGTCGCGTGATTCCGAGTGTGAGCTCCCGCTCGATGACGGCCGGCATTTTGTGCGTTTTGCAGTGGGGGCGAAGTCGATCAACGCCCCCCGAGATGCGGATCATCCGGTTCAGGTTGTCGTCGAGGATGTCTCGGAAGACGACAAGAGCCGGGGAAAAGATCTGCGACGTGTCGGCGATCGCGTAGCGAGAATCCACGAGTGGGCTCCGGGCGGGAGTTAGCGAACAGGGAATTGCGAGAAGCCAGAAGGTCAAAAGTTGTCAGTCGTCGGTGCGTTGTTTGGGGGTTTGGAAGAAGCGGAGCGTTGGACCGCTGGGGCCGGGCCAGTCGGACCAGTGGTCAACATCGGCGTCCAGGACTGCGACGGCTGCCGTGGGGAATTTGCGTTGGACGCCGGTCAGCTCGGCGAGCCATTCTTCGAGGCCCGGATTGTGGGCGACCAGCAGCAGGCAGGAAACGTCGTTGGGGAATCCGCTGACCACGGATTTCAATTGCTCCGGGCCCGCCATGTAGAGCTCGGGGCAATCATCGAATCGGACCGGCAGCCACTCGGCGCGCAGGAGTTTGACGGTTTCCTGCGCCCGGACCGCGGTCGAGCCGAGGATAAAGTCCGGACGCAGATCGTGCTGGCCCAGCCAGCGGGCGATCTGCGGCGCGGCCCGTCGCCCCCGCGCGTTGAGGGGGCGATCGTGGTCGGCCAGCTCGGGAGCATCCCAGCTCGATTTGGCGTGGCGCATCAGGCAGAGCGTCTTCATCAGGCAGCCTTCTTCAACCGGCGGATCTCAGGCCTTTTCGGGCGGGAACCAGGTGTGGCCATCCCAGGTGGCGACGTCGCGCACGTGGCGGACGACTCCCTGCGTGAAGACTTCGAACAGATGCTCGCCTTTTTCGGCGGTTGCCCGGCGGGGATCGCCGATGTAGCCGAGTTTCGTCCGATCCTTCGTCGTCCAGCCCCGATAGGCCGGTTCGAAGCTGTAGTTGGGGGAGACGGGTTCCAGCCCGTCGATGGGGCCGACCAGATGGGGCGCCAGCCGAAGAATCATCGACGTCTCCCACTCGCAGGCGTGTCCCATCGACGTCTGCACCATGTCGGTCCGCCCCTCGCAGGGGTTGGCGGTCTCCCAGTAGGTGGAGAAGAGGAGCAGCAGATCCGTCCGCTGCCGGTACTTCTGTCGCACTTCAAAGACCGCCTGCTTGCCGGGAGTGATATTTCCGCCGTGGCCGTTCAGCAGAATGATTCGGCGGAAGCCGTGGAACAGGAAGTTTTCCATCAGGTCGACGAGCAGGTCCAGATAGACCCGCGGGCTGGCGGAGAGGGTGCCGGGAAAATCCATGTGATGGTGCGAGTTGCCGAGCCACATCAGCGGGGCAAACAGGGCCTGGCCTTCCAGGGCCGACGACGCCCGGCGGACGACTTCGCCCAGCAGGAGGCTGTCGGTAAAGACGGGCATGTGGCCGCCGTGCTGTTCGAGGGCTGCGACGGGAATCACGACGGGGGTCGAACGGGGGAGGGCTTCGACGGCGGGCCAGGTCAGATCGGACAGTTGCACCATGCACCTCATGTCTGGGACGGCGGGAGAACCGGGCGAGAGAGCATATCGTCCTCTCAGGCCGTCACCGCGGCAAGCGTAGGCCGTCGCATTGGTTCTCGCGGGGACGGATGACGGCTAACATGGAACTGCCTCCCACGCCCACTTTGCGAGCCGCTCCCATGACCGAGATCTCGACCGTCAATCCTCTGACGCTGCTGCAGCCCCGCCGCAAAGTCGAGGGGATTTCCGCGATTCTGCTGCCGTTCGTCGCGTCCGGCGAAGTCGACTGGCCGTCGTTTGAAGCGCACGTCGAGCGGACGGCCCGCTGCGGCCTGACGCCGGCGGTTAACATGGACACCGGCTACGTCCACCTGCTCGACGCGGAGCTGCAGGACCGCATCCTGGACCGGACCAAATCCGTTCTCAGCGGCCAGCCGTTCGTCGCCGGGGCGTTTGTCGGGGATCAGCCCGGAGCTGCCTTTCAGCCGGACGCCTATCTGGCGCGGATGGACGCCATCGCCCGGTGCGGCGGAACGCCGGTGATCTTTCAGTCCTTCGGGCTGACGCGTCAGCCTGGCCCGGAGATCGTGGCGTCTTACCAGCAGCTCGCGGCGAAGAGCGACCGATTCATCGGCTTCGAGCTGACGACCGATCTGGCTCCGTTCGGGGCGGTCTACGATCTGGCGACGTACGAGGGGATGCTGCGGATTCCGCAGTGCATCGGGGCCAAGCACTCGTCGTTCCATCGCGAACCGGAATGGGAACGGCTCGTGCTGCGGGATCGCGTCCGGCCCGACTTCCGCGTTTACACGGGGAACGATTTCGCGATCGACATGATCATGTACGGCAGCGACTACCTGCTGGGGTTGAGTACGTTCGCTCCCGATCTGTTTGCGCTGCGGGACACGTACTGGGAGGCGGGCGATCCGCGGTTCTACGAACTGAACGACCAACTTCAGTATCTGGGGTATTTTGCGTTCCGCGCGCCGTCACCCGCGTACAAACATTCGGCGGCCCAATTCCTGCAGTTGCGCGGCTGGACGTCGACCAGCCAGACGCATTCGCGGAGTCCGTCCCGGCCGGACTCGGACGTGGAGGTTTTGCGCGAGGTGGGTGAACGGATGCGGGTGGTAGAGTCGAGGGGGGCGAACAGGGAATAGCGAGTCGCGAATCGCAAACGAAGAGGGCTGATCTTGGACCACCAGAGGCGAACGTTCACTTCCGGCTTTCGACACTCAATGACCGGCCACGAATGTGAGGCGCGCCGACTTTTCTCCGTGGGGGCCCCTCGGACATCTTCGAAGACCCTCACCCTGGCCCTCTCCCACTGAAGACAGCGGGAGAGGGGACAAGACGAAAAGACGCACTGTTTCAGAATCGATGCCGGTGATTGAGGCTCTCAACACTCGTCTTCTTCCTTTCGACATTCCGCCATCGTCATTCGACATTTCTCGACTCGCCGGTTGCGGTATCGCGATGCGGCACAAGCGCGATAGACTGGAGGGGTCGAAACCCGCCAGATTTTCCGCCTGTGAGTTCCCGCCATGCTGCGCGTTTTCCTGGCCTGTCTGACTGTTGCGCTGTGCTCGTGCTCCGCGGCTGCGGGGGACATTCAGTTCAGTCGCGATATTCTGCCGATCCTGTCGGACGCCTGCTTCCAGTGTCATGGGCCGGACGACAAGGCCCGCGAAGGGGATCTCCGCCTCGACCGCGAGGCCGACGTGTTTCGCGCCCGGGACAGCGTGCACATTGTCGTTCGGGGCAAAGCCGACCAGAGCGAACTGGTCCGGCGGATTCTGAGCACCAACCCCGACGAGGTGATGCCGCCGGCGCGGGCGGCCGGCAAGCTGACGAAGTCGCAGATTGCCTTGCTCAAGCAATGGGTCGACGAAGGAGCCCCGTGGGGGCAGCACTGGGCTTTCGAACCGATGGCCCGTCCTGAGCCGCCCGCCGTAGAACGCACCGACTGGCCGGCGAATGCGATCGATCGATTTATTCTCGCCCGGCTGGAGCGGGAGGGACTTTCCCCAGCCGCTCCGGCGAATCGCGAGACACTGATCCGGCGGGTGACGTTCGATCTGACGGGGCTGCCGCCGACGCCAGCCGAAGTCGCCGCCTTCGTCGCGGACGCCTCTCCCGCCGCTTACGAACGGGTCGTCGACCGGATGCTGGAATCTCCCCGCTTTGGCGAGCGGATGGCGACGGACTGGCTGGATATCGCCCGCTACGCCGACACGCACGGTTATCAGATGGACCGCTACCGGGCGATGTGGCCCTACCGGGACTGGGTGATCGGGGCATTCAATCGGAATCTGCCGTTCAGCGATTTCATCGTCTGGCAGCTTGCGGGGGATCTGCTGCCGAATGCGACGCGCGAGCAGCGACTGGCGACCGCCTTCAACCGGCTGCACATGCAGAACGAAGAAGGGGGCGTGGTCGCCGAAGAATTCCGGACGGCGTACGTGGTGGATCGCGTCAACACGATGGGGACGGCGTTTCTCGGTCTGACCTTCGAGTGTTCGCGGTGCCACAACCACAAGTACGACCCGATCTCGCAGCAGGAGTTCTACGGGCTCTACAGCTTCTTCAACAATATCGATGAATACGGACAGACGACGTATTTCACGCCGGCGATGCCGGTCCCCACGCTGCTGCTGCCGGATGATGCGACCGAGGCCAGGCTGGCCGAGTTCGCTCAGCAGATCCCTGCGGCCGAGCAGACGCTTCAAGCCGTGTGCGCCGGCCAGGCGGAGGCGTTTGCGACATGGCTGAGGACGCGGGCCGGCGAGTTGCCGCTGCCCGGACCGGTTGCTGCGTTTGATTTCGAGACGCTCGAAGGGAACAAGGCGGTCAACAGCATTGACGCCGAGAAGCCGCTCTCGGCCAGCGACAACCCGCAGCTTGCTCCCGGCAAAGTCGGTCAGGCGGTGGTTCTTTCGGGGGACAACAGCTTGACCGGCGGAGGCGTGGGGGCCTTCGCGCGGGCGGATTCGTTCAGTTTCACGCTCTGGCTGAAGCCTGCGGAAATCACCCCGCGGGAAGTCGTGTTTCATGCGAGCAAAGCCGCGGCGGACGCCGGCAGCCGGGGCTACGAACTGCTGCTGGAAGACGGTCACGTTTCATTCGGCCTGCATCACATGTGGCCCGGAAATTCGCTGAAGGTGACGACGAAGGAGGCGATCCCGTCGGCGGACTGGACTCACGTGGCCATCAGCTATGACGGTTCCAGCAAGGCGGCGGGGTTGAAGCTGTTTCTGAACAGCGTTCCGGCGGACGTGGAGGTGATCCGGGACGGACTGTTCAAGGACATCACCTACGACGGAGCGTCTGCGGCATTTCAGATCGGGGCGCGATTCCGCGACAGTGGATTCAAGGGGGGGAGCGTCGACGAACTGCAGAT
Organism: uncultured Planctomycetaceae bacterium; assembly: GCA_942493135.1. Classification (GTDB taxonomy): domain Bacteria; phylum Planctomycetota; class Planctomycetia; order Planctomycetales; family Planctomycetaceae; genus Planctellipticum. The sequence goes on from OW818684.1 coordinate 5,206,754, forward strand.
TTACAATCTGCCGCTGACAGCGCTCGAAGTTGCGAAGATCGCCGGCGATCCGTGCGGACAGGAAGCGTGGTCGGCTGCTTCAGACGCATTGACTCCCGGGCAGCGGGAAGCGCTGCTGAACTACTATCTGGCTCGCGTTTCCGAGCCGGTCGCCGATGCGCGAAAGGTGCTGGTGGAATTGCGTCAGGAGCAGTCAAAGACGATCAATCCCGTGATGGAAGTTATGGCGATGCGGGAGATGTCCGAGCCGCGGCCCACGTTCGTCCTCAAGCGGGGGGCGTACGACGCTCCGGGGGAACCGGTGACGGCGGGGACGCCGGCGGTGTTGCCCGCATTCCCGGCGGATCAGCCGAAGAATCGGCTAGGGCTGGCGCGGTGGCTGACTGACGCGGAGCATCCGCTGACGGCCCGGGTGACCGTCAATCGGGCCTGGCAGCAATGCTTCGGGCGCGGACTGGTGGAAACAACAGACAACTTCGGCAGTCAGGGGGCGTGGCCGTCGCATCCGGATCTGCTCGACCGTCTGGCGCGCGACTTCATCGCGAGCGGTTGGGACATGAAGGCTCTGCTCAAAGAGATTGTGATGTCGGCGACCTACCGGCAGAGCTCCATCGCCTCGCTGGAACTGCTGGCCCGCGACCCGGCGAACGTGTTGCATGCCCGCGGGCCGGTGCGTCGGCTGACCGCCGAGATGCTGCGCGACCAGGCGCTGGCGGTCAGCGGTCTGTTTGCGGAGAAGCTGGGGGGACCGAGCGTGAAGCCGTATCAGCCCGACGGATTGTGGGATGTGGCGATGGGCCGGCCGCAATACGACCAGGGCCACGGCCCGGACCTCTACCGCCGGAGTCTTTACACGTTCTGGAAACGGACCGTTCCTCCGCCCTCAATGATCACGTTCGACGCCGCCGACCGGAACGTGTGCGTCGTCAAACGTCAGAGCACGAGCACGCCGTTGCAGGCTCTCGCCTTGCTGAATGACGTTCAGATCGTGGAAGCCGCCCGGTTCCTCGGCCAGCGGATGCTCAAGGAAGGGGGGCGATGCTGGATGAGAGGCTCGCCTGGGCGTTCCGGACGGCGACCAGTCGATCGCCGCAGCCGCGGCAGATTGCGGTGTTGAAACAGGTCTGGGACGAACAGCGAGCCATTTTCTCCGCCGATCCCGAGGCGGCTCAGAAGCTGCTGGCGCAGGGGGAAGGAAAGGCGGATGAAACGCTCGATCCGCTCGACCTGGCGGCGGCGACCGTTGTGGCAGAATTGCTGCTGAACTTCGACGAGACCGTTGTTCTGCGCTGATTTCCGAAATGAATCGACCGCGTGCTGCGGAGAGATGTGAAATGTTATGCTCGAACGTGAATGTGGGTCTGAATCGCCGGGACTTCTTCGGCCGGTCGGGGCTGGGGCTGGGCGGTCTGGCGCTGTCGCAACTGCTTGGACGGAACGCGTCGGCGGAGGTTACGCCGCCGAATCCGTTTCTGGGGATCCTCGATCAACCGCACCATACGCCGCAGGCGAAGCGGATTATCTATCTCTTTATGAGCGGCGGACCGTCGCAGCTCGACCTGTTCGATCATAAGCCGCTGCTCAACGAGATGAACGGTCAGGATCTGCCGGCGAGCGTCCGTCAGGGACAGAGGCTGACGGGGATGTCGGCCAACCAGGCGATCCTGCCGCTGGCGGGGTCGGTCTTCAAGTTCGACAAGCACGGGGAGAGCGGCGCGACAATCAGCGAGCTGTTTCCCTCGCTCGCCGAGGTCGCCGATGACCTGTGTTTCGTGAAGTCGCTGCACACGGAGGCGATCAATCATGACCCGGCGATCACGTTCTTTCAGACCGGTTCGCAGCTCGCGGGGCGGCCGTCGATCGGCTCGTGGCTGAGTTATGGTCTGGGGAGCGCGAACGAGAATCTGCCGGCGTTCGTGGTGCTGATTTCGAAGGACCGGATCGATCAGCCGCTGTATGCCCGGCTGTGGGGCAATGGATTTCTGCCGAGCATTCATCAGGGGGTGCAGTTCCGCTCGGGGGCCGATCCGGTGCTGTATCTCAAGAATCCGGATGGGATTTCTGCGGCGAGCCGCCGGAAGATGCTCGACCGGCTCGCCGAACTACATCACCAGCAGTTCGAAGACCTGGGCGATCCGGAGATCAACGCCCGGGTGGCCCAGTACGAGATGGCTTACCGGATGCAGACCAGCGTTCCCGAGGTGATGGACCTGTCCGGGGAAACGGAGGCGACGTTTGAGCTTTACGGTTCCGCGGCACGGCAGCCGGGGACGTTTGCGGCGAACTGCCTGCTGGCCCGCCGACTCGCCGAGCGGAACGTGCGGTTTATTCAGCTTTACCATCCGGGGTGGGATCAGCACGGCAATTTGCCAGGGGCGATCCGGCGGCAGTGCGCCGATGTGGATCAGCCCTGCAAAGCGCTGATTCTGGATCTCAAGCAGCGGGGGCTGCTGGAAGACACGCTGATCGTCTGGGGGGGCGAGTTCGGCCGGACGAACTACTCCCAGGGGAAGCTGACGAAGACCGACTACGGCCGGGACCATCACCCGCGATGCTTCACGATGTGGTTTGCGGGGGGCGGCATCAAGCCGGGGATGACCTACGGCGCAACGGACGACTTCGGGTACAACGTCGCCGAGAATCCGGTGCACGTCCACGACCTGCAGGCGACGCTGCTGGACCTGCTGGGGATCGACCACACCCGGCTGACATTCAAGTTCCAGGGCCGGCACTACCGGCTGACCGACGTGCATGGGGAAGTAGTGCGGGAGATACTCGCGTAGGGGCGTTGATCGTTGATGGTCGATCGTTGATGGTTGAGAAATACAAGATCGACGGATGCGGTTTTTCTTCTAACCATCGACGATCAACGATCGACAATCAACGAACATCGTCCGCCACCAGCGGCACATGGACCGCCTCGGCGGGATCGGTCGCCGGGTAGTCGCTTCGGGCGTGGACGCCGCGGGATTCTTTGCGGGCTGCTGCGGCGCGGATCATCAGTCGGGCGGTGAGGAGCATGTTCTGCAGTTCCCAGCCGCGGACGGACGAGAACTCGCGGGGACCGACGTAGCGGTCCCAGAACTCGATCTGGTGCAGGGCGGATTCCAGCCCTTCCGCGTTCCGCGAGATGCCGACGTGCCGCCACATTTCGCTGGTGAGCGAGTTCCAGAGGTCTTCGAGCTTGAGATCGTCGTCGATGCCGGGCGTGGAATGGATCGGATCGGGCGCCAGCGGGATGGCGGAGAACCGGTCGGGTTCGTCGAGCGCCAGGGCTGAGACGTTCGCTCCGGCCCGGCGGCCGAAGACCAGGCCTTCGAGGAGGCTGTTGCTGGCCAGGCGGTTGGCTCCGTGGAGGCCTGTGGAGGTGACTTCACCGGCGGCCCAGAGGCGTTTGAGAGAGGTGCGGGCTTCGCCGTCGGTGGTGACGCCGCCGACCATGTAGTGTGCGCCGGGGCGGACGGGAATCAGATCGCGGGTCAGGTCGAGTCCGAAGTCGCCGCAGACTTTGCGGATGTGCGGGAAGCGCTCGGCGACGAGTTCCTTCGGCAGGTGGGTGACGTCGAGGTAGACGCAGTGATGCCGGGTTTTCTCCATCTGCTTCGTGATGGCCTGGCTAACGACGTCGCGGGGGGCGAGCTCCATCGCGGGGTCGTAGTCCCCCATGAAGCGGACGCCGTGACAGTCGCGGAGCAGGCCCCCTTCGCCGCGGACGGCTTCGGAGATCAGGTGGCGGGACCCGCCGGCGATGTAGAGGACCGTGGGGTGGAACTGCATGAATTCCATGTCGCGCAGTTCGGCCCCGGCGCGGAAGGCCATCGCCTGTCCGTCGGCGGTGGCGATGTCGGGGTTGGTGGTTTCGCGGTAGAGCCGGCCCGCGCCGCCGGTGCAGAGGATCGTCTGCTTGGCCCAGACGAAGGTTTTGCCGTGCTGGGGATTCCACATCAGCGCGCCGCGGCATTCCCCCTCGTGCGTGAGCAGGTCGAGGGTGAAGGTCTGTTCCCAAACTTCGATGTTGGGAGACTGGCGGGTTCGTTCGATGAGAGCCCGGACGATTTCCTTGCCGGTGGCGTCGCCCAGGGCATGGGCAACCCGGCGGTGGCTGTGGCCCCCCTCGTGACCGAGGGCCATTTCGCCGTTTTCCTGATCGAAGACCGCGCCGTAGCCGATCAGCTCGCGGATGCGATCGGGGGCTTCCCGGACGACCAGTTCGACGATCGGGATGTTGCAGAGGCCCTTGCCGGCGGCGAGCGTGTCGGCGACGTGGTTGGCGAAGTCGTCGACCGGATCGAAGACGCCGGCGATGCCCCCCTGGGCCCACGCGCTGTTCGAGAGCTGCACCCGGTCTTTGGTGGCCATGACCACGTTGAGCCGGGAGTCGATTTCGAGGGCGGCCCGCATCCCCGCGATGCCGGCCCCGACGATCAGCACGTCCGTGAAGAGGTGGGGAACCCGCTTGGGATCGAACCGCACGAGATACCGCCGCTTGGGGGCAATCCGAATCGGTTCCATCAGATCGTTTCCAGTTCGTCGTCGACGTCTGCCAAAGGAAACCGGCGCGGAGGCCGCGCCGGTTCATCATCGTCCCGCGACCGCTCAGCCGATGAATTCGACCTGCACCGGCTGCGGAATAATCTTCGCATCATACGCCCGCTGCAGCAGGGTCGCTACGGCCTTCCGGCCGCGCTCGCCGAAGTCGATCGTCCAGTCGTTGACGTACATGCCGACGAACTTGTCGGCCTGGCTGCGGTCGAGGTCCCGACCGAACTGCAGGGCGTAGGCCAGAGCTTCGGCCCGGTGATCGAGAGCGTACTGAATGCTCTCCTTGAGCAGCCGGGTGACGTCCTGCATGACCTTGGGTCCGAGATCCCGGCGGATCGCGTTGCCGCCGAGCGGCAGCGGCAGGCCGGTGTCTTCGAGCCACCACTTGCCGAGGTCGACGACCAGCTTGAGACCCTGATTCATGTAGGTGAGCTGGCCTTCGTGAATGATCAGGCCGGCGTCGACTTTCCCCTGCTCGACGACATTGAGGATTTCGTCAAAGGGATAGACGACCGGGGTGAAATCGTCCCCCAGCCACAACTTGAGGGCCAGGTAGGCCGTCGTCAATTTGCCGGGGATGGCGATCGTCTTGCCGCGAAGGTCTTCGCGGGTCATCGGCTCGCGGGCCACGACCATCGGGCCGTAGTCGTCGCCCATGCTGCACCCGCAGGCGCAGAGGGCGTATTTGTCGGTCATGTAGGCGTAGCCGTGCAGGCTGACGGCGGTCAGTTCCAGTTCGCCCTTCAGGGCCCGGTCGTTGAGGGTCTGGATGTCCTGCAGCTCGTGGGTGAAGCGGTAGGGGCCGGCGTCGATTTTGTTATTCGCCAGCGCATGGAACATGAAGGCATCGTCGGGATCGGGACTGTGTCCCACGCGAATCAGTTGCTTCTCGGCAGACATTCCGACTCTCATTTCGTACGTCGTGAGCGGGATACCGGTCCTGCGGGTCCGGCAAGCCCCTGCGGTCCGTCCAGCCCCGCGCGGGGAACTCCGGAACGGTGCGGCCGACGTCGCCTCATCCGCGAGACGACGGTGATCCGGCCGTCAGAATTGCTGCAATATAGTGCCCCGCTTTAGGATTGACCAACCTGCCGGGGCTGCCGGAAGGGTGTCCGGGGCAAATCCGCCCGCTTTCGCTGGAACCAGATCCCCCGATGATCCTCATTTCCGCCCGCGACCTCAGCCGCCAGTTCGACAGTGCGCCGATTCTGAACAAGGCCACCTTTGACGTCCGGGCGGGCGAACGGATCGGCCTGGTCGGGCCGAACGGGGCGGGAAAGACCACCCTGCTGCGGATTCTGGCCGGTCAGGACCACTCCGATACGGGGGAACTGGCGATTCCGGGCGACGTCCGGATCGAAATTCTGGAACAGCACCCGGAATTCGCCCCCGGCCGGACGCTGCTCGACGAGGCCCGCGAGGGGCTGGATACCGTGTTCCGCCTGCAGGAGGAATCGCACCAGGTTGCCGAGCAGATGGCGACGGCCGCCCCCGAGGAACTGGCCAGGCTGCAGAAGCGGTTCGACGCCATCCAGCACGAACTGCAGCGGCTGGACGGGTTTCAAGTCGACTACCGGATCGACCAGGTCCTGGCGGGCTTGGGATTCGACCGGTCCCAGTACAACCAGCCGGCGCAATCCCTCAGCGGCGGACAGCAGAACCGGCTGCTCCTCGCCCGGCTGCTCCTGCGGGCGCCTGACGTCCTGCTGCTGGACGAACCGACGAACCACCTGGACATCGCCGCCACGGAGTGGCTGGAGAATTACCTGGTGGGCTGCGGGCGGGCGATGGTGCTGGTCAGCCACGACCGCTACTTCCTGGACCGGGTCTGCACGCGGATTCTGGAGCAGCATCAGGGCCGGCTCAGCGACTATCCGGGGAATTTCTCGCAATACTGGCGGCTGCGGGAAGAACGGCAACTGGTCGCCCAGCGGGCCTTCGAGAAGCAGCAGGAATTCATCGCCCGGACGGAAGAGTTCATCATCCGCAACCGCTACGGGCAGCTCTCGAAACAGTCTAAAGACCGCGAGCAGAAACTGGCCCGGGTCGAGGCCGTCGAAACGATCAGCGACATCGACGGCCCGAACATGGGCTTCGGCAACTGCACCCGCACCGGCGACTGGGTCATCGAGGCCACCGGGCTGACGAAAGGCTTCGGCGGCCCGCCCCTCTTCAAGGAAGTTTCGCTGCGCGTCGATCGCGGCGACCGGCTCGGCATCATCGGCCCCAACGGCACCGGCAAAACGACGTTGCTGCGGACGCTGCTGAAGGAACTGCCGCCCGACGCCGGGACCGTGCGGTTCGGGGCCAACGTGCTGGTGGCGTATTTCGACCAGCAGCTCGCCTGCGTGGACGAAACTCTCGACGCGATGGAGGCGATCCGGCCGCCCGATATCGCCCGTTACACGGACGGCCAGCTCCGGGATATGCTGGCGAAATTCGGCGTCCGGGGCGCCCTGGCGCTGCAGAAGGTCGGAGCGATGAGCGGCGGCGAGCGGAGCAAAGTCGCCCTGGCGCGGATCGCCGCCCTGCAGCCGAACGTGCTGGTCCTCGACGAACCGACCAATCACCTGGATCTCTGGTCGCGCGACGCCCTCGAACAGGCTCTGCGAACGTTCGCAGGAACCCTGCTGTTCGTCAGCCACGACCGGTATTTTCTCGACCGGCTGGCGACGAAAGTCCTCGTCGTGGAACCGGACCGCTGGTTCCTGTTCGAAGGGAACTATTCCGAGTACGTCTCGTTCCGCAAAAACCAGCAGGCGGCCCAGCAGGCCAGCCAGGAAGGCCAGAAAGCGGCCGAGCGGGCGGCCGCCGAACGGAACAAGTCGACGGACAGCAAACGCCGGCGGAAGTTCCCCTACCGCAAGGTGGAAGAGATCGAAGCCGACATTGCGACCTGCGAAGCCCAGTTCGCCCGCTGCGAAGCCGACCTGGCGGACGTCGAGGTCCATCGGGACGCCGAGCGGATGCAGCGAACGCAGCAAGCTTATGCGCAGGCCCAGGCGGATCTGTCCCGGCTGATGGAGCACTGGGAAGAGGCGATGGAGCTGAATTAGGGCGAGAAGTCAGTGCAAAATGAAAGGTGAAAAATGCAAAGTCAGTAGTTCCCAGATCGGGAGGTGATCTTCAAATGAACGCAGGGCTTTCCTACACAATGACTTGTGGAACAGGGTCATTCATGGAGGAAGCCCATGCGTTCGAGAAACAGTGTGACTGTGTCGGACCGGCAGGTCCAGATGCTGGCCGAGGATTGGCTGCGGACGGCGATGCCGCTCAGGGATGTCGGATGGAAGTGCACCTCCAGACGGTTGTGGCAGATCGTATTGCTGGCCGCAGCTCGCATGAGTTCGGTCTTCGCGGTCTGCCGCGATCTGGTCGGCGCTCCTTGCGATCAGGCGGTTCGCAACGCCCTGACGGCTTGTTTGCCGGCGCGTCCGCTGACGCTCGAACAGTGGCTGCATCCGGCGCTCTGCGGGCCGCAGTTGCCCGGGGCGATCTTTCGCAAAGCCCGGCAGGTCGCCATCGACTGGCATCTGATCCCCTACCACGGACAGCCGCACCGGCATGCCAACGAACTGTATCACAGCCTGCCCAGGTCGGGGACGAGCAAATTTCACGCCTACGCCACGGCCTGCGTCGTCGAACAGGGCTATCGTTACACCCTCGCTGCGACGTCGGTCAAAGGGAGCGAGTCGCCGCTGGCCGTGCTCGAACGGTTGCTCGATCGTCTGCAGGGCGCGGGGGCTGAAGATCAAAGTTCTGCTGCTGGATCGGCAGTTTTTCGCGCGCTCCGGTGCTGGAACGTCTGCAGCAGCGTCGCATCCCCTTTCTGATGCCGGTGGCGCGCGCGGCCGCAGGCCGAAGCGTCGGTCGCGACGCGGCACAAAGCCGGGCGTATGGAAGCTGCGAGATTTCCTGCGCTTGTGCCGCCGGACGCTATCGCTACACGTGGACGGTCAAACAGAGTTCGGCCTCCTTCACCGTGGTGGTGGCGTACAAGAGCTATCGCCACGACAAAACCGGGCAGGCGCCGCTCGAAGCGCCTGCTGTTCGCAGCCTGGAACGTGAGCGGCGCACCGGTCGAACTCCGGGAGCTGTATCGACGCCGGTTCGGAATCGAGTCCAGCTACCGACAGCTCGGCCAGGCCCGCATCCGGACCTGCACGACCGATCCGGTGCAGCGACTGTTCTTCGTGCTGGTGGGGCTGGTGCTGAGAAACGTCTGGGTCTGGCTGCACTTCACGTACTTTGCCGAGCGCCGGAACGGCGAACTCGTGCTGCATCTGGAACGTCTGCGTTTCCGCCGGATGCTGCACTGGATCGCCAACGCCATCACACGCGAACTTCACGACGGTTCCAGTTTCTCAACGCAACTTCAACTTGAATAGCGGTTTGACGCCGATCGCCGATCTGGGAACTACTGAAAGTGCAAAATGGAAGAGGGGGTGAGGCGGATCTGTCGTATGCGTGAATGGGAATGCATCAGCTCGGCAGGTTCTTGCTTCGATCACTCCCATTCACGCTTGAATTTCTCAATTTCGGTCGGAGTCAGCGGGAGATCAAGGCGGGGCTGCGAAGCGTATACCCGAAAATCACAGCCGGCTTCGAACGGAAAAGTCCCCGCGCGATCGGGCCAGAAGACCTGCATCGCATGGAGGTCCTTGGGATGGGCGACGTGCCGCAGGTATCCCATCGCAAACCCGAGATAGAGCGGGTGCTGTGTTGGATGGACGGAACGAAACCCGGTTCGAAGCTCGACTTCACCGGTCTTGATCGTGGAAACACCCGGTTCGTCAAAGCACTGTCCCTCCCGGATTTCGCGAATTATGCCCGCCAGCAAGGCGTGGGCAATTCTCCCCTCAAGGCCGAGGATGATGAGTTCCGGGTGGTCGTACGTCTGCATGAGACCGATGGTGTAAAGAAACGGCGGCTCATGGTCACTGACATTGGCGGCAAACCATCCGTGTTCACGGACGACTTCGGCGATCTCGTCTTCCATGCCCGAAGTCCTGCCGATTCATACTTGCTGTGACGATGCTTCGCATCAAGCACAACCGACTCATGGGTGGCCGCTGCTATCTGCCATGGCGCGAATCTCTTGGCGGCGCGCGACGTCAGGAGCGGTGCATTGTCACGCATCCTGCGTCTTTCTCCGTGACCGCATTGCCTTGCGTGGTTCAATCACTTCGCTCTGATTCGTGGTTCCCCCCCGCAATCACGCAAATACCTTCTCGCACACATACCCCTCGTTGAGCGTCGGCCGTTCGGGCCGGCCCTGGTGGCGGTAGATCAGTCGGGTGTGGTCGAGGCCGAGCGCCGCCAGGATCGTGGCGTGGAAGTCGTGAATGTGCAGGCGGTCGTCGACGGCGTGCATGCCGAAGTCGTCCGTCGAGCCGACGATTTTACCCCCCTGGACGCCGCCTCCCGCCAGCCACATCGTGAAGCCGTAGGGGTTGTGGTCGCGGCCGTCTCCCTTTTCGGACATCGGCGTACGACCGAACTCGCCCCCCCAGACGATCAGTGTTTCGTCGAGCAGACCGCGCTGTTTCAGGTCCAACAGCAGGGCGGCGATCGGCTTGTCGGTCGACTTGCAGAGGCCCGAGTGGTTCTGCTCCAGCTTGCTGTGAGCATCCCACTTGCTGCCGGAACCCGAGTAGAGCTGGATGAACCGGACGCCCCGTTCGACCATCCGGCGGGCGAGCAGACAGTTGCGGCCGAAGGCTTCGGTCGCCTTATCGTTCAGTCCGTACAGTTCCTGCGTTTCCGCGGTTTCCTGAGTCAGGTCGACCGCCTCGGGGGCGTGGGCCTGCATGCGGAAGGCGAGTTCGTACGACTTGATGCGGGCTTCCAGTTCGGAGTCGCCGGGGCGGATCTCGGCGTGATGCCGATTCAGGCGGTCGATGAATTCCAGCTTCTTCGACTGCCGCTGCGCGGTGATCCCGTCCGGCGAATTGAGGTGCAGGATCGGGTCGCGGCCGGGCTGGAACTTGGTTCCCTGGAACGTCGCCGGCATGAAGCCGGTGTTCCAGACGCGGTTGCCGCCGGGCGGCTCCCGGTCGCTGTCGAGCAGCACCACGAAGCTCGGCAGATTGCGGTTCTCGGTGCCGAGGCCGTAGGTGACCCAGGAGCCCATGCAGGGCCGGCCGCCGAGGATGCTGCCGGTATTCATCTGGGCCACGCCGCCGACGTGGTTGAGCGAATCGCCCCAGACCGAGCGGATGACGCACAGGTCGTCAGCGTACTGGGCGACGTGCGGGTACCAGTCCGAAATCGGGATCCCGCTTTCGCCGTACTGCTTCCAGGTTCGCTGGCAGGCGAGCAGCGGATTATCGGAGACCCCCATCGGGGTGATGACCCGCTTGACGGTCGACGGCAGCGGCTTGCCAGCGTACTCGTTGACGACCGGCTTGGGATCGAACGTGTCGATGTGGCTTGGGCCGCCATCCATGAACAGAAAGATGACGCTCTTCGCCTTGCCGAAGGCGTGCGGCTTGCGGGCGGATTCTTCGATGATGGCACTGGCGGAGGCTTCTTCCGCCAGCATTGCCGACAGAGCCAGGGCGCCGAAGCCGCCGCCGGCCCGCTGCAGGAAGTCGCGGCGGGACTGGGCGGGACGGGCGTGCGGCAGACGGAAGTCGCTGGCGGTGGGCTGGTTGGTCATGAGTGGCCTCCGGGCGGGCGGCTGCGAGCAGCCGGGTCAGTCCACAAACAGGAATTCGTTCGAGTTCAGGACGGCGTGGCAGAGATCGATCCAGGCTTCGCCGCTGGCCAGCTTGCGTCCGGCGGTGGCGTCTTCTCCCAGCGACGGGTTGAGTGCCAGGAACTGGTCCTGCTGCTGACCGAGGAACTGCAGAGCTTCGGCCTGCTCGACGGAATCGGGCGGGCGGCCGTAGGCGATCAGCCACAGGGACTCGATCATCCCGGCGGCGTCTCCCGTGGCGTGTTCGGTGCTGATGCGATCGGCCAGTTTGCGGGCGGCTCCAAGGACCAGCTCGCTGTTGAGGAGCATCAGCGCCTGCGGAGCGATCGTGGTCTGCGTCCGGCAGCCGCACGCCTCGTGCATATCGGGGAAGTCGAAGACCTGGAGCATGGGGTAGGGGAGGTTGCGCTTGGCGTAGATGTAGACCGACCGGCGGACCCGATCGCCGGGGTTCTCGGAGACTTTCCAGGCCCCGGCCCCGCCGAACTTGGGAGGCAGCTCCGGTTTGACTCCGGCGCCGAACATCTCCTCATTGAGGGAGTCGGAGGTGGCCAGCCAGGCATCGCGGATCCGTTCGCCGGTGAGCCGCTGCCGGGGGAAGTGCCAGTAGGTTCGATTGTCGGGATCGGTCTTGAGGGCGATGGCGGAGTCGCTCGCGGCATCAGTCCGGAAACCGGCCTGCTGGTAAGTTGCGGAGGCCATGATCAGGCGATGCAGTTCCTTGATGCTCTTACCGCGGGCCAGAAACTCGGCAGTCAGCCAGTCGAGCAGCTCCGGGTGTGTCGGGGCGGCGGTCTGCACGCCGAAGTCGTTGGCGTTCTCCACCAATCCGCGGCCGAAGTGACCCTGCCAGATCCGGTTCGTCAGCACGCGATAAGTCAGCGGATTGTCGGCGGCGGTGAGCCACTCGACGAAGGCCGAACGCCGGCCGGACGTTCCAGGTCGGGGAGGCTGGATCGCCGGGCCTTGCCAGCCCGCCTTGCGAAGAACCTCGGGGACATCGGGGGGCGTTTCATCGAGCGGGTAGTCGTAGCTGCCGGTTGCCAGCAGGAACGTCTCCGGCGCCGTTTCGGAGACTTCTGTTACCGCCATCGCGGTCAATTCTCGCGGCGGTTTCGGGGCCGACTTGCGGGCCTCGTCGAGGGCTTTGGTCAGCTCGTCACGGCGGGCGGCATTGGTTTCGCCCATCGCCGCGAGCAGGTCTTTGTCTTTGATTTCGATCTGCCGCTCGGACCAGAAGACGAGCTGCAGCTGGTAGGGGGTGCGGTCTTCCGGAGCGGTGTCGATGGCATCCAGCACGACCTTGGGGAACTTCAGCCGTTTCTCGGCTCCCGCTTTGGCTCGGGCGTCGCGGTTGATGGCGTGCAGTTCGTGTCGCAGTTCTGCGGTCTCCGCACGCCACGCCTGCAGTTCTTCGCGGTACTTCGCCAGGGCTGCGTTGTCCCCCAGCGGAACCTTGTCCTGCAGGGTGATGCCGGAGAAGAAGGCCTGGAGTTGGTAGAAATCGGTCTGCAGGAGCGGGTCGAACTTATGGTCGTGGCACTGGGCGCAGCCGATCGACAGCCCCAGGAAAACGGCCCCCAGGTTCCCCGTGTGATCATTGAGAGCCGACTGCCGTGCCAGCAGTACGTCCGACGCATTGCTTTCGTCGGGCCACATGCGGTTGTAGCCGGTCGCGATCAGGGCGTCTTTGCTGTCCGGGAACAGTTCGTCCCCGGCGAGTTGCTCGGCGGCAAACCGGTCGTAGGGAGTGTCGTTGTTGAACGCGCGAATGACGTAGTCGCGGTACTGGTAGGCCTGCGGCCGGGCAGGGTCGGCGTTGAAACCGGCCGTGTCGGCAAAACGCACGAGGTCGAGCCACAGTCGGCCCCACGTTTCGCCGTAGCGGGGATCGGCGAGAAATTCTTCCACGCGGCGTTCAAAGGCGTCCGGGCGATCGTCGGCGACGAACGAGGCGATTTCTGCGGGAGTCGGCGGGACTCCCAGCAGATCGAACTTGGCCCGGCGGAGGAGTGTGTAATTGTCGGCCCGGGCCGAACTGCGCACTCCTGCGGCCTGTTGCTGAGCCGCGATGAAGGCGTCGATCGGATTGCCGTGCGCGGGGATTTCGATGGCCGGGACCGCCGGGCGGTTCACGGGCTGAAAGGCCCAGTGGGCGCGTCCTTCCTCGACGGTGGGAGGGCCGTCGGATGCGACTGAGGGCAGGCTCGCTGTCAGAGCGAGGAGGCCGACCAATGTCAGGAGCCGGTAATCGACTGCAATCCGCGGCATGCACAACCTCCGGGGAGCTGGACCGCCCGGCCTGACGGCCGCCGGCACAGGGACTCGCGAGCGGGTGACGTCGCAGGGGCGCAAACCCCAACGGTTGGTGTGGTTCGGAGGGAAATTTCCTTGGGAATCACATCTGCCACTATAACCAAGTTCGACCGCTGCAACAGCCCCGCATCAATGATCGCCGTTCTTTCCCGAAAGCGAAAAGGGGGGAGGGACCCGGCAAAGCGGGAGTGACCGGAGGAATTCCACGCTCCGGACTGGGAGCGGGTGTCGCCGCGAGATTCCCAAAATGGCAGCGTCCTTGGACGGGGGAGCGTCGACACCAACAATTCTGGCAGGGCTTTGTCGCAGGGACAGGCCGGCGGGTGATTTTTTTTGGGACAAGGCTGAGCATGGAATTCGTCGACGTACTTTCGCGCTGGGTGCATGTGGGGACGGCGATCACAGTGCTGGGGGGGAGCATTTTCTTGCGGTTTGTGCTGCAGCCGGCCGCTGCCCAGCTTCCGGTAGAGGCGCATAACCAGTTACGTGGTCTGGTGATGCAGCGCTGGCGGCGGATTGTTCAGGTGGGAATTCTGCTGTTTCTGCTGAGCGGGTTCTACAACTACCTGGGAGGCATGGGGGGGCATCGGGGCGACAAGTTCTACCACATGCTTGTCGGGACCAAGATCCTCCTGGCATTCGGCGTCTTCTTTCTGGCCTCGGTGCTGACCGGCCGGTCGCCGACGTTTGAATGGATGCGGGCGAAGTCGAAGACGTGGCTCGCCTTAACGATTGGCCTGGCTGCAATCGTTGTGGCGATTTCGGGTTACGTCAAAGTGGTTCATCCACCGCGGTCGGCGCCGGCGGCGGTTGAAATGCCTGTCGCGAGATAGCTGATCCGGCGGAACGAGGTGCGCTGCATTCTGCGTCGCACGTGGCGCACTCGGGAGTGCGATTTTGATCGCATGGACGTGTTCTTATGGATAGTTTTCCGGGCTGGGGGCGGACTGACCCATCCAAAACCTTGGCGATGCGGAAAATATTGTGTCGTTATGGTGGAAACCCCTGTTTGTCGTAACTGCGGTGCGAAAGGCGACTTCGGGTGCTTGCCCAGCGGGGAGCCTGGAGACACTTGGTGAATTCCGTGTTATCTCGAACCTTTTTTGCCACCTGACTGTCGAGATTCTGCGTATTCCCTAGTGAGAGACGCGAGTTCGTCCCGCGAAGGGGAGGGGTTGACGAGGCCGGCTGATCCGTTGGGCGTTGCCAAATGGCATCGTTTTTGCGGAGCAAGTATGTCCGGTCGATGCAAACTTCGAGTTCTGTTCGGGACGTTGGCGACAGTAAGGGGCAAGGGGTCGTCGTGGTGCAGTACCTCAATCCGGCGATGAAGCAGTTGAAGGATCAGCAGATCCGGTATGCGCCGCGGGAGGTGCAGGCGGCCCAGCTGGACCGGGCGGAACGGCTGCTGTGGGAGATCGAGCGGTCGCAGTCGTACCCGTACGGCGAAATCTGCGAAAGGATTACGTCATTTCGAGCGGAGTTGTATCCCGACCTGGCGATTTCTGGGGAAGAGGCGCTGCACGACTTGCGTCGTTTTGTGGAAGACCTTTCGGAAAATATCGATCTTGAGGCCGCGTCGGTAACCGATGATGAGGTCTGGACCGTTGAGGACGTAAGTCGTCGTTATCAGGTGTCTGGAAAGACGGTGCTGCGGTGGCGCGAGCGGGGGCTGCCGGCTCGGCGGTTCCGGTTTGGCGGCCGGAAGAAGGTAGGCTTCCTGCGTTCGACGGTGGAGCGATTCGTCGCGAGAAATCCGACCGTTGTGGAACGGGGGGCGAGTTTCAGCCAGCTGACCGAGTTGGAACGCGAGAAGTTGATTCGCCGGGCGCGACGATTGTCGCGGGCCGGAGCCGGGCAGACGGAAATTGCCCGGCGGTTGGGGAGGCGCTTCGGGCGGTCTCCCGAGACGGTGCGTTACACATTGAAAAATCACGACCAGGAACATCCGGAGGTTGCCGTGTTTCCCAACTCCACCTCTCCATTGTCTGAAGATCAGAAAGTTCAGCTCGTCGCGGAGTTCCGTCGCGGGGTGGATGTCGGGGTTCTGTCGGACAAGTACCGCCGGACGCGGACGAGCATTTATCGCGTCGTGGCGGAAGTCCGGGCGCAGCAGATACTGGAAATGCCGATCGACTTTATGGACGCCGAGGAGTTTCACGCGGCCGACGCCGACGCGAACATTCTGGCGGCGTCGCCGCCAGCGAGGGACGGGAAGTCGGGCGTGGTCAAGCCGCCGCCGGGTCTGCCGCCGTACCTGGCCAGTTTGTATGCAATTCCGTTGCTGACGCGCGAGGAGGAAGCGTATTACTTCCGGCGAATGAATTTTCTGAAGTACAGGGCGGCGGAGCTGCGGAAGACGCTGGATCCGCAGCGTCCAAAGACGCGGGACATGGATCAGATCGAGCAGTGGTTGAATCTTGCGGGGGAGGTGAAGAACTTCCTGATCCGCAGCAATCTGCGGCTGGTGGTATCGATCGCCAAGCGGCACGTGAAGCCGAATACCAACTTTTTCGAGATGGTCAGCGACGGCAACATGTCGCTGATCCGGGCGATCGAGAAGTTCGACTTTACAAAGGGGTTCAAGTTCTCGACGTATGCGAGCTGGGCGATCATCAAGAACTACGCCCGCTCGATCCCGGCGGAACATACGCGGCTGGATCGCTTCCGGACGGGCAACGACGAGGTGTTCCAGAATTCGTCCGATCCGCACGCGGGCGAGCCGAATTCCGAGGTGGTCAATCATCGCCAGCACGAAGCGATCATGGTGATTCTCAATCGGCTGGAGCCGCGTGAGAAGGAGATCATCGTGCATCGCTACGGGCTGAGCGTGGGGGCTGCACCGCAGACGCTGGAGCAGGTCGGTCACCGGTTTGGCGTGACGAAGGAGCGCATTCGTCAGCTCGAAGCGCGGGCTTTGCGGAAGCTGCGAAAGATTGCCGAGGCCGAGAGCCTGGAAATTCCGGGCATCTGATTTTGGCGAGCGCGGGGAGTGAAGAACTTTGCGGCGGCGCGACGAGATTGCGCCGCCGCACTCATTTTTGCGGACCGGTTTGGCGGATCCTGATTGCCGATCGCGGGACAAAGTCGGGGGGAGCGAACCCGGAAGCGGGTTTTCAGGTCCAGTGACTGCGACTGGCGCTTGCACGTGGTGCCGAGATTGCTATATTCATCGCTTCTCAACTGGGGTGGTCCGGCGACCCGCTAGCGTAGCTCAACGGCAGAGCTCCAGTTTTGTAAACTGGGGGTTGTGGGTTCGAATCCCACCGCTAGCTCTTTACAGCGGTGGTCGTACCAGGCTTCCGGATCACTCAGAGAGGCCAGGTTCGAGAGAGATTACGACAGACAAGAACTGGTGGGATTCCCGAGCGGTCAAAGGGGTCAGACTGTAAATCTGATGGCAATGCCTTCGCAGGTTCGAATCCTGCTCCCACCACTGGACGATGTTGAAGTTCGAATGTTGAAAGCCTGTCTGCGGGGCGCCTTTGCCGGGCGTAACTCGTTTCGGGTGCCGGGATTCTGACTTCAGGGTTTTCCGATTGCGGGTGTAGCTCAATGGTAGAGCTCCAGCCTTCCAAGCTGGTGGTGTGGGTTCGATTCCCATCACCCGCTCTGTTTCGGCTTCGGTGTGCAGAATCGGCGCAGGGTTGACAACTTGCGACGAAAAGCACACTTTTTGCGGCAAGGCCGGCCGTGCATTGCTGCTGTAGCTCAGCCGGTAGAGTGCGTCCTTGGTAAGGACGAGGTCGTGGGTTCGAATCCCACCAGCAGCTTTTGTGTTGTCGGGCAGTCAGCTGGCTGCCGCTGCAGGTAGACGGTGGGGGTTCACCGTCGTAGCGGCCCGGTGGTCACCGTGGTCAATGAATCAGGCGGGATCAGCCGCCCCCCGGGACAGAGAGAAAGAGGTTCAGAGCAGCAATGGCGAAGGAATTATTCCAGCGGACCAAGCCGCACGTCAACGTCGGCACGATCGGTCACATCGATCACGGCAAAACGACCACGACCGCCGCGATTCTGGCGGTTCAGACCGCCAAGGGTCTGGCGAAGTTCAAGTCGTATTCGGATATCGCCAAGGGCGGTACGGTTCGCGACGAAACCAAGACCGTGACGATTGCGGTGAGCCACGTCGAATACGAAACGGCCTCTCGCCACTACGCCCACATCGACTGTCCGGGCCACGCCGACTATATCAAGAACATGATCACCGGCGCCGCCCAGATGGACGGCGCAATTCTGGTGGTGTCGGCCGCTGACGGTCCGATGCCGCAGACCCGCGAACACATTCTGCTGGCCCGCCAGGTGAACGTTCCGGCGCTGGTCGTCTTCCTCAACAAGTGCGATCTCGTCGACGACGAAGAGCTCCTCGAGCTCGTCGAGATGGAAATCCGCGAACTGCTGTCGAAGAACGATTTCCCCGGCGACGACATTCCCATCGTCCGCGGAAACGCCAAGGGCGCCCTGGATAATCCGGCCGACCCGAAGTTCAGCCAGTGCATTTCGGACTTGATGGACGCGCTCGACGCGAACATTCCCGAGCCGACCCGCGACGTCGACAAGCCGATGCTGATGGCGATCGAAGACGTGTTCTCGATCGAAGGCCGCGGCACCGTGGTCACCGGCCGTATCGAGCAGGGCGTGCTGAAGGTTGGCGACAAGTGCCAGCTCATCGGTCTCCGCGATACGCAGGAAACGACTTGCACCGGCGTCGAAATGTTCCAGAAGACGCTGGATCAGGGGCAGGCCGGCGATAACGTCGGCGTGCTCCTCCGCGGTATCAAGAAGGAAGACGTGCAGCGCGGCCAGGTTCTGGCGAAGCCGGGCTCGGTGACGCCGCACACCAAGTTCGAGTGCAACGTCTACGTGCTGAGCAAAGAAGAAGGCGGCCGTCACACGCCGTTCTTTAACGGCTACAAGCCGCAGTTCTACTTCCGCACGACCGACGTGACCGGCGATTCGAAGCTGCTCGACGGCGCCGAGATGTGCATGCCCGGCGACAACGTTCGCCTGGAAGTGCAGCTTGGCAAGCCGATCGCCATGCAGGAAAACATTCGCTTCGCCATTCGTGAAGGTGGCAAGACGGTCGGTTCGGGCGTCGTCACGAAGATTCTTGACTAGTCCGTCGCCGGCGGACTGACAGGGCAGATCAATCGACCGACCTCACTCCTCAGCGGGGTGAGGTCGGTTGTGACTTCGGGAGAGTGATTCGATGGCTCGCGAATTTGTGTGGCTGGAATGTACAGAGACCGGCCTGCGGAACTATCGCGTCAATAAAGAGACGCGCGGCACCGAGCGGCTGGAGCTGAAGAAGTATTGCAGCAAGCTCCGCAAGCACACCACCCATAAAGAGTCCCGCAAGAAGTAGCCGTTCCGGTTGCTCTGGCGGAACGATGGCGGGCAGCGCCCTGCCGCGGCCTACGGGTGTAGCTCAATTGGCAGAGCAGCGGATTCCAAATCCGCAGGTTGGGGGTTCGAGTCCCTCCGCCCGTGCTTGACGACGTCGTTGGAAGTGCATTGCGGGCTTCGGGGACGCTGGATTTTCATGCTGCAGAATCGTCGCGCGAAGCTGCGTGACGTCGACAGAGGGCAGAGATGGCCAAGGCGCTTCGAGAATCGACATATTTAAACTCTCTGTTCTCCGCAGGGCTGTTTAAGAAGAACCAGGGCAGGCTTGCGCGGCTCTGGACCTGGATTGTCGTGACCACTGCGGTGGTCTGGGGCGCGTGGACGCTGCAGGCTCGGCTGTTGGTCGAGTCTGGAGATCTGATCCGAATCGGCGTGCCGACGCTGGTCGTTCTGGCGGGGGCCTGGGCGGCATTTCGGCTGGTGCATTTTCCACGGTTTGCGGATTTTCTGATCGACGTGGAAGGGGAGATGGGG
The DNA here is from genome assembly GCA_942493135.1 of uncultured Planctomycetaceae bacterium. GTDB lineage: Bacteria > Planctomycetota > Planctomycetia > Planctomycetales > Planctomycetaceae > Planctellipticum. Next base: position 5,226,189 of record OW818684.1, read on the forward strand.
AAAGTGTCGTGGCCGGGCTGGGGCGAGCTCTGGCGGGCGACGGTCGTTGTGCTGATTACGATGTTTCTCTTCAGCGTGGTGCTGTTCGGGTATGATATGCTCTGGCAGTATTTCCTGCGTTGGTGCTCGATTCTGCAGGCGTAACTATCTCCTGTCGTCGTCAGGTTTTTCCTGTTTCGATGGCTTGCAAAACCGCTGCTGTGACGACATCATAGCCGGTTCCCCGCGACTCCCCGATTGCGGGGACGGTGTTGTTTTTTCAGCGTAAAGCGTTGATTTTCAAGCGGTTGCAGCGAAGGACTGAGGGATGAGCCAGGAGCAAGATGCTGTAGGCGGTGCCGACGCCGACAGCCAGGGGATGCTCTGGTACGTGCTGAAGGTTCAGAGCAATCGCGAGCGGTCGATTCGCGACTCTCTGGTGCGCCGGCTGCGGCAGGAGGGGCTGGACGAGTTTTTCGGTGAGATTGTGATCCCGACCGAAAAGGTTGTGGAAACCAAGGGCGGGAAGAAGCGGGTTGTCGAGCATAAGTTGTACCCCGGTTATCTGATGGTGCACATGGTGCTCAATGATGATACGTGGTACCTGGTGCGGTCGACCGGCGGGGTTGGGGATTTTACCGGAGCGGCCGGCAAGCCGATTCCGATGCGGGAAGAAGAAATTCAGCGGATGCTCGGCGTTGAGCAGAGTCGCAAGGAAGAGCCGGCTAAGGTCAAAGTTGACTTTGAGACCGGCGACATGGTGAAGATTAAAGACGGTCCCTTTGATACGTTTCAAGGGACGATTCACGCGATCGACGAGGCCAACGGCAAGATTACGGTGCTGATCGAGATTTTCGGGCGTTCGACGCCGGTGGATCTCGAATACTGGCAGGTCGAACGCTCCTGAGAGCGCGAGCTGAATCCGCGCAGAGCTTGGGCAAATGGCGAAGAAATCCGCGAAAATCAAGGCGCAGGTCAAGGTCCAGATCCCGGGTGGCAAGGCGACGCCTGCTCCTCCCGTCGGTACGGCTCTCGGTCCGCATGGTGTGAATCTGGGTCAGTTCGTGACTCAGTTTAACGAGAAGACGCGTGACCTGAATGGCATGATCGTCCCGGTCGTGATTACGATCTACGACGATCGCTCATTCTCGTTCATTCTGAAGAGCCCTCCGGCTTCGGTTCTGCTGAAGCAGGCCGCGAAGATCGCAAAGGGGGCGGTGAATCCGAAGGCCGAGAAGGTGGGGACCGTCACCCGTGCTCAGCTGCTGGAGATCGCCAAGACGAAGTTCGAAGATATGAATTCTTCGAGCCTCGAACAGGCGTCCAAGGTGATTGCCGGGACGGCCCGCAGCATGGGTCTCGAGGTGGTGGACTAGTCGCCTGGGCGGTGGCTGGTTTCTGGTGCGAACAGTTTGGTTCTTTTGATCGGATCGTTGTCATGGCGCATCTTTCCAATCGCATGCGACATTTGCAGGCTCAGGTGCAGGGCTTGGGGTCGGTGGAGCTTCCTGCGGCGGTCAAGACGCTGAAGGATCTCGAGGGGACGCTGCCGGCGACGATCCGGAAGTGCCGGTTCGATCAGACCGTGACGATTTCGATCCGTCTGGGGGTTGATCCCCGGCAAGCCGATCAGATCGTCCGCGGCTCGATCGTTCTGCCGCACGGGATTGGTAAGGCGAAGCGGGTGCTGGTGTTCTGCCAGGGCGACAATGTCGGCATCGCGACTGCGGCTGGCGCTGAGTTTGTGGGCGGCAAGGAGCTGGCGGAGAAGATCAAGGGCGGGTGGACCGACTTTGACGTTGCGATCGCCACGCCCGATATGATGGGCGTCGTCGGCCCGCTGGGTCGTGTGCTCGGTCCGCGCGGGCTGATGCCTTCGCCGCGTGCCGGCACTGTGACGCAGGACGTTGCCGGCGCCGTTAAGGAATATCGGGCTGGTAAGGTCGAGTTCCGCGTCGATGACGGCGGCAACGTTCACTGCGTGGTCGGCAAGTTGTCGTTTGAAGAGGCGCCGCTCGTCGAGAACGTCGAGGCGTTCCTGAAGTACATCCGGGCGCTGAAGCCTGCGACTTCGAAGGGCCAGTACATCCGAAACGTGAGCGTCCAGGCGACGATGTCTCCCGGGATTTCGGTGGCAGCGGTCTAGTTCGCGTTGCTGTTTCGCGGTGTTCGTGCACTGAATTCCTGGGGCAGCGTGTTCTGCCAGGTGTGAGATAGAGATGAGCAAGGTCGTTAAGAATCTCATGATCTCGGAAATCCGTCAGCGGGTTGGCGAGTATCGTGAAGTGCTCGTGCTGGACGCTTCGAAGGTCAATGCGGTCGCGGCGAACAAGCTGCGTCTGACGTTGCGGAAGAAGGGGATCCGGCTGCTGGGCGTGAAGAACGCTGTAGCCCGGAAGGCGCTCAGCGATCTTGGGCTGACGGGGCTGGGGGCTGTGCTGACCGGTCCTTCGACGATCGCGTTCGGCGGCGAAGACATCGTTGCTCTGTCGCGTGAGTTGGCCGAGCATGCGACGCAGATTAAAGAGCTGGAAATCAAGGGCGGCGCGATTGGCGCGACGTCGTTGACGGCCAAGAATGTTGAGGATCTGTCGAAGAGCAAGGGCCGCGCCGAGCTGCTGTCCGATCTCGTTGCTCGGGAGATTCTCTCAGCGGTCAGGCAAAGCGATCTCCGAAAAATCTGGCCGCAGCGTTGCTGGGATCAGCGGAGGTCGCGTCGCCGGCTTAATTGCGATCAAGGCGATGGCGGATTGGAAATACGTGCGGGGTTCGCTCCAGCCGGGCAGCGTTGTCCGTGAGTCGGGGGACGCGGTTGTGCTGAGGCCGCGTCGGCCGGCAACCAAAAGTTAACGATTGAGTATCGGTTTTTTGCGACGAAGAAAGGATCTGGGGAAATGACTGAAGTGGCGACTTTCGACGCCTCGACGACGGATCTGGGCGACAAGATTGCTAACCTGACGCTGCTTCAGGCCAAGGCCCTGGCCGACTACCTGAAGCAGCAGCACGGCATCGAGCCGGCTGCCGGCGGCGCCGTGATGGTGGCGGCCGCTCCTGGTGCCGCGCCTGCCGCTGCTGAGGAGAAGACCGAGTTCGACGTGGTTCTTGCCGCCATTGGCGATAACAAGATCGGCGTCATCAAGGTGGTTCGCGCAGCGACGAGCCTGGGGCTGAAGGAAGCGAAGGATCTGGTCGAATCCGCTCCCAAGGCGGTGAAGACGGGTCTTTCGAAGGAAGACGCCGACAAGCTGAAGGCCGAGCTGGAAGCCGCGGGCGCCAAGGTCGAGGTCAAGTAGAGACTGACAAGAGGCGTTCTGCACCGATTTTGCGGCGTTTGTCAAGAGAACATTTGACGAATGCGGTAGAAGGGTGTAGCCTGCTTGGCGATCATGCTGCGGCCCGGCGTGGATTCCGCGTCCGGGCCGCAGCTATGCCGCTTTCGCAAAACAGGAGGACGCCATGCGTACGGCCCGCCGCCGTTTCGCAGACTTGTGGTCTTGTCCGTTCAGGGTTGAACGGGTCTCGGGTGTGATTCGTGCTCGGGAGAGAAGCCGCTCCCCATTGCTGTGAAATGTGGTTTGAGCGGGAGCCACGTGCGGATAGTCAGAGGCCGCACATCGGCGCGGTTGCTTCGGTTAGTTCTTTCCGGTATGGTGGGCAGGTCGCGGAAAGCCTGTGGTCGCGCGTCATCCCGTCGCCGACGCACGATGCCGGTCGAATTCGTTGTTGAGGCGTCCGCGAGCCGGGCGTGGTTCTTCGGCGTTCTTTCGGTTTATCTGCTCCCGGGTGTGAGGCAGATTTCCTGCCGCCGGTTGTCTTTCTCAGGAAGTGACACGCATGCCAGTTCCCTCGATTCGCGTGATTCCGGTTCATGAAGTCCGGAATCTGGGTGCCCTGAAGGGCGATTTCGAGATCTCGGATTTGACGCGGATCCAGACCGAATCGTACTTCCGGTTTCTTCAGTTGGAAAAGGAAGCGCGCGAGCGGAAGGACGAGGGTCTCGAGGCGATTCTTCGGGAAATTTTCCCGATCGAGAGCTACCAGGACGGCAAGTACCGCCTGGAGTACGTCAAGTACGAGCTCGGCAAGCCGCGGTATACTCCGCTGGAGTGCCGTCAGCTGCGGCTGACCTACGGTCGACCGTTCCGGGTCTGGCTGCGGCTCGTGAAGGAGCAGCCGATCGAGGAAGAGGTTTATCTGGGCGACATGCCGATTATGCTCGGCGGTGGTGAATTCATCATCAACGGTGCCGAGCGCGTGGTGGTCAGCCAGTTGCATCGTTCTCCCGGCGTGGACTTCGTCCAGGCCAACGAACCGGGCGAGCGGAAGAGCTTCTCCTGCCGCGTCATTCCGGAGCGCGGCAGCTGGATCGAGCTGAACATTACGAAGCGTGAGACGCTCGGCGTCCGCATCGATCAGAGCGGCAAGTTCTCGGCCATGACGCTGTTGCGGGCCATGAGCCCGGAATACTCGTCGGATGCGGCCCTGCTCCGTCTGTTCCATCCGTGCAAGATCGTCAAGATCAAGGCGGATTCGGCGACGGAGCTGGTGGGACGCGTTTCAGTGGAAGATGTCGTGTACGGCATTCACCACGAGAAGTGCGGCGAGATCATCTGTGAGCCTGGTCAGGTCATCACACAGAACCTGGCAGAAGAACTGGTCGGCTCCGGGATCAAGGAAGTGGAGATCATCGAGAAGCTGGAAGATCAGCTGATTGTTAACAGCCTGGGCGATGATGGCACGACTTGCCATCAGGATGCTCTGCTGAAGATCTACCAGCGTTTGCGTCCGGGTAACCCACCGCAGCTGGAGAAGGCCACCGATCTGTTCCATGAGAAGTTCTTCGACGTCAATCGTTATCGGTTGGGTCGCGTCGGTCGGTTCCGTATCAACCGCAAGTTCCATCAGGACGTGCCCGATGACGAGATGACGCTGAAGGCGATCGACTTCGTCAATGCGATCCGGTATCTGATGAAGTTGCGGGCCAACGACGGCTCGGCTCAGGTTGACGATATCGATAACCTCGGTAATCGCCGTCTGCGTACCATCGACGAATTGGCGCCGAGGAGATTCGCAAGGGCTTCCTGAAGCTCCGCCGCACCGTGCAGGAGCGGATGAGCCTCAAGGACGTCGAGGAGATGTCTCCCCGGACGCTGATCAATCCGAAGAGCGTGTCGGCGGCGATCGAGTACTTCTTCGGCCGCGGCGAGTTGTCGCAGGTGGTCGATCAGACGAACCCGCTGGCCATGCTGACGCACGAACGTCGGTTGAGTGCCCTCGGGCCGGGCGGTTTGAACCGGAAGCGTGCGGGCTTCGAAGTGCGCGACGTTCACATTTCGCACTACGGTCGAATCTGTCCGATTGAAACGCCCGAAGGTACCAACATCGGTCTGATTTCGAGCTTGAGTATCTATGCTCGTGTTGACCAGTTTGGATTCCTGATCTCGCCGTACCGCAAATGTGGTGACGGCAAGGTGCTGGACGAAGTTCAATGGCTGCGGGCTGACGAAGAATCCGACGTATATGTGGCTCCTGCCGATACGCCGATCGAAGCGGGCAAGTTCCGCGACGAACGCGTGCTGGCCCGACACAGGCAACGACTGGTCGTTGATCGCGTCGAGTGAAGTGCAGTACATCGACATTGCACCCTGCCAGATGGTCGGCGTGTCGGCGGGTTTGATTCCGTTCCTCGAGCATGACGACGCCAACCGCGCGCTGATGGGTTCGAACATGCAACGCCAGGCTGTGCCGTTGCTGGTCGCGGAGCCGCCGCTGGTCGGGACCGGTCTCGAAGCCGCCGTGGCGGAAAGTTCGGGCATGGTGCTGACGCCGCTGACAGTGACGGGGAACCGTGACCTACGTCGATGCCAACGGATCGAACTCGACGGCCACCGCATTCAGCTCCGCAAGTACACGGGACTCAACGAGCGGACCTGTCTGAACCAGAAGCCCTCTGGTGACATGTCGGTCAGAAGGTCAAAAAGGGCGAGGTCCTCTGCGACGCCGCCGCAACTCATGATGGTGAACTGGCTCTGGGACGCAACGTGCTGGTCGCGTTCATGTCGTGGGAAGGTTTCAATTTCGAAGATGCGATTATTCTGTCCGAGCGACTGGTGCAGGAAGACGTTTACACGTCGATCCACATCGACGAGTTCGACGTGGAAGTTCGCGAAACGAAACTGGGCCGGGAAGAGTTCACTCGGGACATTCCGAACGTCAGCGAGAAGGCCTTGCGGCATCTCGGTGAGGACGGCGTCGTGCAGATCGGTACCCGAGTCGAGCCGGGTGATATCCTGGTCGGCAAGGTGTCTCCCAAGGCGAAGACCGAACTGACGCCGGAAGAGAAGCTGCTGCATGCGATCTTCGGCCGGGCTGGTGAAGATGTGAAGAACGAATCGCTGGAAGTGCCGTCGGGCATCGAAGGGATCGTCATCCACACGCAGAAGTTCTCGCGTCGGATGAGCCTGTCGGAGGAGAGCGGAAGAAGTTCGAAGCCGAACTGAAGGCTGCTGAAGACGATGGCAATGCCAAGCTGGCGGCGGCGTTCCGCGAGTTCCTGAAGGAATTCGAGAAGGCGCTCGGCGATCCGATCAAGAATGACGAAGGTCAAGAGCTGAAGACGATCAAGGAAGACCATCCGGTCGCCATTTACGCTCAAGAGTTCATGCACCGCTACGAGAAGTTTGACATTCGCAGCCCGCAGAAGAAGTCGGCCTGTGCCCAGGTGATTAAAGAACGCTGGGGCCAGGTGGAGAACGCTCTGGATGCTCGTGACCATGTGCTGAACACGATGAAGCGCGGCGATGAATTGCCGAGCGGCGTGTTGCAGATGGTTAAGGTGTACGTGGCTTCGAAGCGTCAGATTTCGGTCGGCGATAAGATGGCCGGTCGCCACGGTAACAAGGGTGTGATTTCGAAGGTCTTGCCGTTGAGGATATGCCGTACCTGGCAGATGGGACCTCGGTCGACATCATGCTGAATCCGCTGGGCGTGCCGAGCCGTATGAACGTGGGACAGATTCTCGAGACCCACCTCGGGTGGGCCGCGAAGGCGCTGGGCTTCCAGTGCAAGTGCCCGGTGTTCGACGGTGCTTCGGCTGAAGAAATTCGCGAAACGCTCGCCGAGGCTGGGCTGCCGGAAGATGGTAAAGTCCGGTTGTACGACGGTCGTACGGGTGACCAGTTCGAGCAGAAGTCGACGGTCGGCATCATCTACATGTTGAAGCTGCACCACCTGGTCGAAGACAAGGTGCACGCACGTGCGACCGGGCCGTACTCGCTCATCACGCAGCAACCGCTGGGTGGTAAGGCGCGGTTCGGTGGTCAGCGATTCGGTGAAATGGAAGTGTGGGCACTCGAAGCTTACGGTGCCGCCTACATTCTGCAGGAGCTGCTGACGGTCAAGAGCGACGACGTCGAAGGCCGGACGAAGATTTACGAGTCGATGGTCAAGGGCGAGAACGTTGGAAGCGGGCACCCCAGCCAGCTTCGACGTGTTGAACAACGAAATTCGTGGGTTGGCTTTGAACCTGCAACTGGAAAAGGCCGGATCACCGACGTTGTCGGTGCAAGCCGCTGCTGCGACATAATTGTCGCGGGGTGTCTCCAGTTGCCAGTGTTGAGCAAACCCTCGGACCATCAGATTTCAGAATTTCGCGACTTGCAGGCCGGACATCGCTGTCCGGCCTGCAGTCTCGAAATATATAAGACAAGACAATCGGAAGTTTCTTCCGCACAGAAATTTCCTCCATCCCGCATCGGAAGGAGCGTGTGACGTGAGTGTTGCCGAAACCACTTATGATCGGGTAAACGATTACGGCGCGATCAAGATCGGCCTGGCGAGCCCGCACGATATTCGGAGCTGGTCGTTCGGCGAAGTGAAGAAGCCCGAGACGATCAACTACCGGACCTATCGTCCGGAACGGGACGGCCTGTTTTGCGAGCGCATCTTCGGGCCCGAGAAGGACTGGGAGTGCGCCTGCGGCAAGTACCGCGGCATGAAGTACAAGGGGATGATCTGCGATCGCTGCGGCGTGAAGGTGGCTCACAGCCGCGTCCGTCGCAAGCGGATGGGCCACATCGAGCTCGCCGCCCCGGTCGTGCACATCTGGTTCTTCAAGAGCATGCCCAGCCGGCTCGGCGCGCTGCTCAACATGAAGACGACGTCGCTGGAAAAGGTGATTTACTTCCAGGACTACGTCGTCATCGAACCGGGCGACACCCCGCTGCGCAAGTGCCAGATGCTGACGGAAGAGGAGTTCCGGCAGGCGAAGGCCAAGTACGGCGACGAATCCTTCGAAGCCGAAATGGGCGCCGAGGCGGTCAAGCGACTGCTGATGGGCCTGAATCTGATCGAGTTGTCGGCCCAGCTCCGCGAAGAGCTGAAGAAGACGACCAGCGAGCAGAAGCGCAAGGATCTGATCAAGCGGCTGAAAATCTCGGAAGCCCTCCGCGACAGCGATAACCGCGCCGAGTGGATGGTGCTGGACTGCGTGCCGGTCATTCCGCCGGATCTGCGTCCGCTGGTGCTTCTCGACTCGGGCAACTTCGCCACCAGCGACCTGAACGATCTGTACCGCCGGATTATCAACCGGAACAACCGGCTGAAGAAGCTGGTGGATCTCAACGCGCCCGAAGTCATCGTCCGCAACGAGAAGCGGATGCTGCAGCAGTCTGTCGACGCGCTGTTCGACAACAACCGCTGTAAGCGGCCCGTGCTGGGTTCGTCGAATCGCCCGCTGAAGTCCCTGACCGATATGATCAAGGGCAAGCAGGGCCGGTTCCGCGAGAACCTGCTCGGCAAGCGCGTCGACTACTCGGCTCGTTCGGTCATCGTCGTCGGTCCGAAGCTGCAAACTGCACCAGTGCGGTTTGCCCGAAGAAGATCGCGCTCGAGTTGTATCAGCCGTTCGTCATCCGCCGGCTGAAGGAACTCGGCCATGCCGACACGATCAAGTCGGCGAAGCGGATGCTCGAGCGCCGCGACGAAGAAGTCTGGGATATTCTCGAAGAAGTCATCACGAATCACCCCGTGCTGTTGAACCGGGCTCCGACTCTGCACCGCGTGGGGATTCAGGCCTTCGAGCCGATCCTGGTCGAAGGCAACGCAATCCGCATCCATCCGCTGGTCTGCCGCGGCTTCAACGCCGACTTCGACGGCGACCAGATGGCCGTCCACCTGCCGCTGTCGATCGAGGCGCAGGTTGAAGCCACGACGCTGATGATGTCGACGAACAACGTCTTCAGCCCCGCGAACGGTGCTCCCATTATCAGTCCTTCGCAGGACATCGTGATGGGTTGCTACTACGTGACGGTGAAGAAGAACGACCTGATCGGCCACGGGATGTGCTTTTCGTCGGTGCGCGAAGTCCACACGGCCTTCCAGCTCGGCAAGCTGCGGCTGCACACCGCCGTCAAGGTGCGGATGCCGAAGGACAAGCGGGTCAAGGGCGAGGGGGCCGAAGAGTTCACCAAGGGTGGACTGATCGAAACCAGCGTCGGCCGCGTCATGTTCAACGACATCCTCCCCGCGAAGATGGCGTACTACAACATCACGATGAAGTCGAAGGATCTGGCGAACGTCATTTCCGACTGCTATCTGGAACTGGGGCGTCGCGAGACGATTCAACTGCTGGATCGCATGAAGGAGATCGGCTTCCGGGAATCGACCCGCAGCGGTCTGAGCTTCGCTACGAGCGATCTGAATACGCCTTCCAACAAGGAGAAGGTAATCAGCGATGCCGAGAGCAAGGTGCTCAAGCAGCAGAAGCTGTACGAGCGCGGCATCATCACCTCGAAGGAGCGGTACGAGCAGGTGCTCGATACCTGGACCCACGCGAGCGAACAGATTCGCGCGGCGATGATGGACGCGTTCAAGAACGACGTCCGCGACGGCGGCAAGTACGTGAACCCGATCTTCCTGATGGCCGACTCGGGTGCACGAGGCGGCCAGGAACAGATCCGTCAGCTCGCCGGTATGCGAGGCCTGATGGCCAAGCCGAGCGGCGAGATCATCGAAACGCCGATCAAGGCCAACTTCCGCGAAGGCCTGACCGTGCTGGAGTACTTCAGCTCCACCCACGGCGCCCGCAAGGGGCTGGCCGATACGGCTCTCAAGACGGCAGACAGCGGTTACCTGACCCGTAAACTGGCCGATATCTGCCAGAATATGGTCATCACCTGCCTGGACTGCGGCACGACGAAGGGGATCACCCGCGGCGTCATCTATCGCGGTGAGAAGGTGGAAGTCGGACTGACGGACGCCATCCGCGGCCGCGTCAGCCGGACCAACATCGTCAACCCGATCACCGACGAAGTCATCGTCCGCGAAGGCGAACTGATCACCGTCGACGTCGCCCGACGCATCGAAGCGATGGGCCTGGAGAAGATCCAGGTCCGCAGCCCGATGATCTGCGAAGCCGATCTGGGAATGTGTCGCCTCTGCTACGGCATGGACCTTTCGACCGGTGCGCTGGTCGAAGAGGGGCTGGCCGTCGGCATCATCGCCGCTCAGTCGATCGGGGAACCGGGTACGCAGCTCACCATGCGTACGTTCCACATCGGCGGCGTCGGCATCCGCGACGTGCAGGAGAGCGAAATCAAGACCCGCCGTGCCGGACGCGTCCGCTTCGCCCGGGTCCGCAGCGTGGTCAATGCCGAAGGTAAGAGCGTCGTGCTCGGCCGCAACGGCGAAGTGGTCATCGTCGACGCCAAGGAACGCGAACTCGAAAAGTACACGATCCCCAACGGCGCCGTGCTGCAGGTCTCCGAAAACGATCTCGTCGAAATCGGCCAGGTCGTCTGCGTCTGGGATCCTCACTCGGTTCCGGTCCTCTGCGAAGTCGGCGGTCGCGTTCGCTTCGAAGACCTGGTCGAAGGCCAGTCGGTCCGGTCGGAGCGTGACGCCAACGGCAACATGCGACGAACGGTCATCGAGCACAAGGGCGATCTCCACCCGCAGATCATCCTCGAAGACGCCACCGGCAAGATCCTCGACTTCTACTACATCCCCGAACGGGCGAGCGTCGAAGTCGAAGAAGGGACGCAGGTCTCCGCCGGCTCCGTCATCGGCAAGGTTCCCCGCGAATCCCAGGGAACGCAGGACATCACCGGCGGTCTGCCCCGCGTGACCGAGCTGTTCGAAGCCCGGAAGCCGAAAGATCCCGCGATCATCGCGCAGATCGAAGGCGAGATCGTCATCGTCGCCGAAAAGAAACGCGGAAAGCGCGTGATCATCGTCCGCGGCGCCGACGGCACCGAAAAGGAACACATCATTCCGCACGGCAAGCACCTGTTGGTGCACGCCGGCGAACTGGTGAAGGCGGGAGACGCGCTCGTGCGCGGTCCGCTGGTGCCGCACGACATCCTCGAAGTCAGCGGCGAAGAAGCGGTCGAACAGTACCTGCTTCACGAAATTCAGTCCGTGTATCGCTCGCAGCGTGTGACGATCGACGACAAGCACGTCGAAATCGTCGTCACCCAGATGCTCCGGAAGCTCAAGGTCAACGACGTCGGAGATACGACCCTCCTCCCCGGCCTGCTGATCGATAAGTGGGAGTTCCGCCGGATCAACAACCAGCTGATGCAGTGTGTCAAAGTGCTCGACCCGGGCGACACCGAGTTTCACGAAGGGGACGTCGTCCCCGCCGCCACGATTCTCCAGGTCAACCAGGAAATCGAAGCCACCGGCGGCAAGCCGGTGAAGACCGGCAAGCCCCGTCCCGCCACCGGCACGCCGCAGTTGCTGGGGATCACCAAGGCCGCCGTGCAGAGTGAAAGCTTCATCTCGGCAGCCAGTTTCCAGGAGACCACCAAGGTTCTCACGGAAGCGGCGATCGCCGGCAAGCTCGACAATCTTGTCGGCCTCAAGGAGAACGTGATCCTCGGTCACCTGATCCCCGCGGGAACCGGCTTCGAGCTGCATCAAAAGTCCGAAGTCCGGATCAAGCCCGAAGCGCTGGCGGAAATCTACGCCGAACGGGACCGCATCCTGGCGGCCCGGGCCAACCTGCTGAACGAACCGGACCTGACCGGCAGCGGGTCGTAACGCGGCTGACCGTCGATCAGTAATGATTCCAGGGAGGTCCGGCGAATTCGCCGGACCTCCTTTTTTCGTAGAGCCGCATCGCGTGAAACGCCGGGTTCCGACGGCCAGAGTTTCACGCCGAAATCGGTCTTGAGCCGACCGAGCCCGGTTGTCACACTACGCGCCGGGTCCGATCAGGAGACGGACCGTCAAGTTCCCGGAGTCCAATCCGTGCTGCGTGTGGACAGGATGTCCCCGGCTCGCGTCTGGCTGCTGATCCTCGTGCTCGGCGGCACAGGGGGCTGCGCGTCGATGCTCCCCTCCTCCCCCCCTGCCGGCAATCCGGTCTTCGTCCGCGCCAACGACGGTGAATTCGTCTGGGAACGGACCGTCGACGTCGTCCACGACTACATGTTCGAGATTCACCGCGAGAACAAACTCGATGGCGTGATCGAAACCGAGTACAAAACCGGCTCCGGCGTCCTCGAACCGTGGCACCGCGAATCGGTCGGCCTCTACGAGCGGGCGGAGAGCACGCTGCAGTCGATCCGGCGGAAAGCCTACGTCAGCATTACCCCCGCCGATGGCGGCTACCTGATCGGCGTCGAAGCCTACAAAGAGCTGGAAGACGTCGCAAACGCCGCGAATTCCCCCGGAGCCGCGACATTTCTTGACAACAATCCGCTGCAGCGCGACCTGAGCCTGGTGGTCGGCCAGGCCACCCCCTCCGGCTGGATCTCCCGGGGCCGCGACCTGCTGCTCGAGCAGGCGATGCTCGACGATCTGCGGGCGGCGTTCGGGCGCTGATCGCCCCCGCGCGGTTCAGCGTTCGAGGACCTGCAGCGCCGCGAGCAGTCGGTCGATCTCATCGCGCGTGTTGTAGAGATGGCACGAAACTCGCAAGTGCCGTCGATTGTGCCAGTCCATGACGGGAACCTCGATCCGGTACCGCTCCCACAGCGCCCGCTGCAGAGGATCGAACGCATTCGGCTTCGACCGCTGCGGTTCGGACTGCCGGAGCGGGACGGTCACCATCGTCCCGTACCAGGCCGGGTCGTCAGGGACCAGGGCCGTGCAGCCAGACCAGTTTTCCAGTCTCTCGCGGGCATAGCGGGCGAGTTCGTGCCCGTACGAACGAAACCGGTCGAGACCGACCTCCTGCAAAAAACGAATCGCGGCCGGAACCGCGAGCACCGCCGCAGGATCGCGCGTCCCCAGCCACTGAAACTCGTCCTGCCAGCACTCGTCGCGGCCTCCCAGGCTGCGTCCCCAACTGACGAGCGGCAGCCGCAACTTCGACTGACTCTTCCGGGCCACGTAGAGGAACCCGCTTCCGAACGGAGCCGAGACCCACTTGTGCAGGCTGGCGCAGTAGTAGTCGCAGCCGAGCGCCCGCAGATCGATCGGAACCATCGCCGGGGCGTGCGGACCGTCGATGCAGACGGGAATGCCGAGACCGCGGGCGCGCCGGCAGATCTCGGCCACCGGAAAGATCGCCGCGGTGGGGGAGGTCACGTGACTGACGACGATCAGCCGCGTCTGCGGCGTCACCGCCGCGAACAACTCCTCGATCAGTTGTTCCGTCGTGGTGAATGGCGTCGTCAGTCCGGCGGTCACGACCTTCCCCCCGGCCGCTTTGCAGGTCTTCCGCCAGATGTTGAAGACGGCGCCGTATTCGTGATCGTTCAGCAGCACCTCGTCCCCGGCCGCCAGCGGCGTCGATGCGGCGACGACGTTCATCGCGATCGTCGCGTTGTCGACGAAGGCCAGATCGCGGCGGTCCGCACCGACAAACTGACCGAGAACGGCGAGGGCTTCGTCGAGCTGGGGCTCCATTTCCCGCAGAAAGAAGTCCATCGGCTGCTGTTCGAGCCGGCGGCTCCAGCGCTCGCGCTCCTCCTGAACGGACCGCGGAGCCGGTCCGAACGATCCGTGATTCAAGTACGTCACGTCGGGAGGAATCGTCCAGGCCTCTCGGCCGGGGAGCGATGTGGCGTCCGTGGCCGGCATGAATGGTTAGTCCTCGTCGGGGGCGTCGGTCGGTTCGAACGGACTCTCGAAATCGTCTGAATCGAGATGCAGGCTCGCGATGATGCGCTCGAAGTCCCCACGGAACTGTTCGATCTCCCGGTCCTGCCCCTGATAGACAATCAGGAACGTGCGGCTCAGCGATTCAAACGATCGGAGCGCCGCCGAACTGACCAGGTCGAAGCAGACGAAGTCGAGGTCGCAGGCCTCGGCGGGAAGCTGGCAGATCGTCGTGCTGACCCCATAAATATCGAGTTCGGGATAGTCGTCGCGATAGGCGGCCAGCGCGGCCCCGACGACATCCTCCGCCGATGGACGATCGGCGAAGACTGTCAGGGTCCAGAACGCGGCGCCCGGAGTCTGCAGCGTCACGGTCGCAACGCCGTCCGAGGCGTCTTCCGTCAGCGTCCAGTCGGTGGGATATTGAAACACCAGCCCGTGGCCGGTGTAGGTTCTCTGACTCGACATGCGGGATCCATTCCGGACTTCAAACCGTCCCGGAGACGGTCGGTGAGTTGGTGCTAAAGCGACTTGCAGAGCACGCCGCCGTCGACGAGCAGCGTCGAGCCGGTGATGTAGCTGCCGGCGTCGCTTGCCAGCAGCAGGGCGGGTCCGGCGAGCTCCTGCGGATCGCCCCAGCGACCGAGAGCCGTCCGGTCGGAAAAGTTCTGGCGATCGGCCGGCGAAAGCACGCTCAGCGGCAGGTCGGTCAGGAACGGTCCCGGCGCGATGCAATTGACCGTCACGCCGCTGGGACCCAGGTCGAGCGCCATGGCGCGCGTCATGCCGATCAGGGCGGCCTTGGTGGCGGAGTACGTCGTGCGGCCCGCTTTGGAGGTCATCCCCATCACCGACGAAATGTGAATGATGCGTCCCCAGCCCCGTTCCTTCATCGCCGGCGCCACGGCGCGGGACAGGACCATGCACGACGTCAGATTCAATTCCATCAGCCGGTCCCAGTTCGTGTCCTGGAGATCTTCGATCGGTTCGGGAATATTCGAGCCGGCGTTGTTCACGAGAATGTCGATGCGGCCAAACGTCGCCAGGGCCTCGTCGGCGAGACGCTGCATGTCCTCCCGGTGGGACAGGTCCGCGGCAATCCAGCACCCTTTGCGATGCGTGCCGTGAAGGATCTCCGGCAGGGCCGCTTCGAGTTCGGCGGAATGGCGACTGCTGATGATCACGTCGGCGCCGGCCTGCGTGAAGGCGCGGGCCATCGCCTTGCCGAGACCTTTGCTGCCGCCCGTGATCAGTGCGACGCGGCCGGTCAGATCAAACAGTGAAGTGGCCATGCTGGGAACATCCTGCGAAAACTGGCGGGGAGAATCAGCGACAGTTATCGGCTCGAACCGGCCAAATCGCAAGTCGTGGACGAATGCGCCGCGGACGGAGCTGCTAAAATGCCGGGGAAGTGGTTTGCAGGATACCGTTTCGTGAAACTCTTCTACACCGACCAGTTCGTGCTGCCGCTGCCCGCCACGCATCAGTTTCCGATGCAGAAGTACGCCCGGCTGCGCGAACGGATCGCCGGTTCGGACTGGGGCCGCGAACAGGAGTTGCTGGTTCCGCCCGCGGCGACCGACGCCGAAATCCTGCGCGTTCACGATGCCGGCTACCTGGCTCGGGTCGTTGCCGGGGAAATGGACCGCGAAGACCTGAAACGGCTCGGGTTTCCCTGGTCGCCGGAGCTGATCGAACGGTCCCGGCGATCGTCCGGGGCGACGTTGGCGGCGGGCCGGTCGGCCCTCGTCGACGGGTTCGCGGCGAACCTCGCGGGGGGAACCCATCATGCGTTTCGCGATCGGGCCGAAGGGTACTGCGTCTTCAACGACACCGTCATCGCGGCCCGCGGACTGCAGGCGGAAGGCTTGATCCGGCGGGCGGTGGTGATCGATCTGGACGTCCATCAGGGGAACGGAACCGCCGCCCTGGTTCGCGGCGACGACTCCATTTTCGCGTTTTCGATGCACAGCGCCCGGAACTATCCGTTCGAGAAGGAGATCAGCGATCTGGACGTGGCGCTCGATGACGGCGCCGGCGACGCAGAGTACCTCGCCGCCTTGCGCAAGGCCTTGCCGACAGTGCTGCAGGCGGCTCGCGCGGATCTGGCGTTCTATCTCGCGGGAGCCGATCCGTATGCAGGGGATCGCCTGGGGCGGCTGGCGCTGACGAAGGAGGGCCTGTCCGCCCGGGATTGCACGGTATTCGCAGCCTGCCGGGCGGCGGGCTTGCCGGTGGTCGTCAGCATGGCGGGCGGTTATTGTCGGCAGATAGAGGAGATCGTCGATATTCACGCGGAGACGATTCGCCTGGGGCTGCAACTCTTTGGGGCCCGGCCGGCGCAAACGAGCGCCCGACCGTCGGAAGTGATTTGAAGATGCCGACCAGTGAGATTCCGAGCATCCGCCGTTCGCGATGGCGGACGATTATCCTTTGTTTCATCGCGGCGATGATTCTTGTCGCGGGAGGTTGGAGCATGTTGACAGGCATTCGGCCCGGCAATCTCGGCGTCGTCGAGGGGCGACTGAGGTCGTGCCCGCAGTCCCCGAACTGCGTCTGCTCGTTCGACTCCGACCAGGGACATGGGATTCCGCCGCTTCATTTCTCAGATTCGCCCGAGGCCGCGATGGAGCGACTGCGGCAGGTTCTCAAGGCGATGCCGAGAATGCAGATCCGCAGCGATGAAGCCGGCTATCTGCACGCCGAGTTTCGCAGCCTGATCCTGCGATTCGTGGACGACGTCGAATTCCTGATCGACGCGCAGGCCGGCGTGATCCACGTTCGATCGGCCTCCCGGCTGGGCTATTCCGACCTGGGAGTGAATCGACGGCGCGTCGAGACAATCCGGACGGCGTTCGCCGCTGGAAGTTGATTTTGCGACTTGCGCGATCGGGATCGAATCCCCGGCGGCCGGTGAATGCCGTTGCGGTCACATTGCCGGCGACTTGGTTCTCCCTCGCCACTCAACACTCCTCACTGACCATCCCCATCCCCCCACAGGTTCGCGTTTTTCGCGACAAACTCCTCCGCCCAGTGATAGTGGTCGAGCAGTCCTTCCGTCGAGCGTCCGAGTAATCGGAAGGCGGCGTAGACCGCTTCGATCGTCGCCAGGCCGGACGCCGGGTCTTCCGACACCTTGGAGACCCGCGGATACGCCGTCACCAGCGGCGGCAGCGTCCGCACGGGGATCTCGGCGACGAGCCCCTCCATCCGTTCCGCCCACCGCCAGGTGCCGTCCAGAAACAGCAGCCCCGCCGCGGCGTCCGCTGCACTCAGCACTGGCCCCCCCAGGCCCAGCCGGACGTACTCCGGTGGAATCGCCGGGATGCGAGGATAGTTGCAGAAGCGGAAGTCCGTCCGCGGTCGCAGGGGGCGGACCGTGCACTTGGCCCGGCGTTCCTTGGGATGCACGACGATGATCGTCGGCGGATGCGTCAGCGCAAGCTCGTCAGTCACTTCGCGCCAATTGCGTAGAGGGACTTCTTGCCGCGCAGATAGATCCGACCGTTGCTGACGGCGGGCGAGGCGACGAACTCGTCGTCGAGCGTGTTGCTTGCCAGAACTTCCAGCTCAGCACTCGCCTTGAGCACAGTGCACAGCCCTTCCCGGCTGAGGAAGTAGACCTTGCCATCCCCTGCGAGCGGCGAGGCCTTGTAATCGCGGCCGCCGATCCGTTCACGCCACATCTTTTCGCCGGTCGCCTGACGGTAGCACGCGCCGATGCCGTTGTCGGTGACGACCCACAGCAGCGAGTTCCACGCCACGGGGCTGCAGGAGTCGGGGGTGTTCTGCGTTTCCTTCCAGGCGACGATCTCGCCGGGAAGCTTGCCGGTGCCGATCGGTTTCAGCGCCTGGAGCGCCCCACGCATGCCGACCGTGGTAAAGACCCAGTCGCCGACGAGAGTGGGACCGGTCACCGTCCGGCCGCCCGTCAGCCCGGGCACGGACCAGATCCGTTCGCCCGTGAGCGGATCGTAGGCGTCGAGGACGTTTCCGCCCATGACGACCAGTTCGCGGCGTCCGTGGGAGGTCCGCAGCTGTGGCGTGGTGTAAGAGTCCCCTTCCTCGGCGTGTGAACCTGTCATACGTGGGGTGTGCCAGACTAGCTTGCCGGTCGTTTTATCGTGCGCGACGACGTAGCTCGGAGCCAGATCCGTAGCGTCGCCGTCCAGGGAGTCCTGCATGCAGGCCGAAATGACCAGGTTGTCGACGAGGACCGGACTGTTGGCGTGGCCCCACCAGATCGTGTAAGGACCGTAGTCTTCGACGAGATTCCGCCGCCATTCCAGGGTCCCGTCGATGTGGTAGCTCGCAAGGAGTCCGTTCCCGAAGTGAACGATCACCCGTTCGCCGTCGGTGACCGGCGACGGCGTGGCCAGATTCTGCAGGTCGTGGAACTTCGACGAACGTTTGCCGGACGCGGCTTCCTTCCGGATGGCGACCGCGGCGCCCACTTCCTTGGTCCAGGCGATCTGGCCGTCGTTCGTCGAGAGACGCACGAGCAGCAGTTTTCCGTCGACCTCGGACGTCAGGAAGATCGCATCCCCCCAGATCGCCGGCGTGCTGTCTCCCCACTCCGGGAGAGCAGACTTCCAGGCGACATTCTCTGTTTCGCTCCAGGTGACCGGCAAACCGGCCTCCTGAGTGGTGCTGTCGCCGCGCGGACCGCGCCATTGCGGCCAGTTGTCCGCTATGACGGACGCCGAGGGAGTACCGAGCAGCAGCGATGCGAGAATGGCAGTCGTCACCTGGGCACTCAGTCGGTAGCGACGCGACTTTGTATTTTGACATTCCGCCTTCGACATTCGACATTACCTCCCGTTTCTGACGTACGATGGACGTGGACGTTCAGCGTACATTCGAGACTTACTTCGGACTTCGGCCGGCGGGCTTTGCCTTGGGAACCGGCCAGAGCGGCGAAGTGACGTGCGCCTCGTCCATGTACTTCACGCCCCGTGCCGCGATTTCGGGCTGGTCCATCGCCAGATCGTGCTCTTCGCCGAGGTCGCTGGCGAGGTTGTAAACTTGCACCGGGCCCGTCCCGAACGGTTTGCGGATGACCTTCCAGTCCCCGAAGCGGACCGCCTGCGAAGAACCCCCTTCGTAGAATTCCCAGTAGAGATACTCGTGCGGCTTCTGCTGTGCCGAATGGCCCAGCAATTCGGGCACGAAGCTGATCCCGTCCAGATCCTGCGGCGGTTTTCCACCAGCGATTTCGATAAACGTCGGGTACAGATCGCCGAAGTAGCCGACAAACTGAGATTCCTTCCCGGCCGGAATGCGGCCCGGCCAGCGGGCAATCAGCGGAACGCGGACGCCGCCGTCGGTCAGATCGCGTTTATAACCGCGCACGGGGCCATTCGGGTCGAAGAAGACCGGATCCTGGCCCCCCTCTTTGTGAGGGCCGTTGTCGGAGCTGAAGACCACCAGCGTCCGGTCGTCGATCCCCAGCTCATTCACGCGGTCCAGCAAGCGACCGATGTCGGCGTCCATCCGGGTGATCATGGCCGCCTGGCCTTTGAGCGGATTGCTCCAGTTGCGGTCGACGTAGGGACCGTAGTCGGGGACTTCCTGGCCGTCCTTCAGCTCCCGCGTCCGCTCATTGTTGGCGTGTGGCACGGTCAGGGCGAGATAGAGGAAGAATGGGCGCTGACTGTTGGCGTCGACGAACTTGAGCGCCTCCGCGGCGAACAGATCTCCGGCGTATTCCACCCGCGTCGTGGCGTAGCCCGCTCCGCTGTCGCCGATCGGCACGATCACGTTCTTCAGCGGGACACGCGTTTCGCCTCGCCACAAATGGTCGGGAAAGTGGTTGTGGGCGTGCTGCTGGTCGAGGAAGCCGAAGAACTCGTCGAAGCCCTGCCGGTTGGGATGGCCGGTGTCGCCGACGTCACCAAGGCCCCACTTCCCGACGAGGCTCGTGCGGTAACCCAGGTCGTGGAGCCGTTCTGCGACCGTCACGTCTTCCGGCAGCAAGGTCTGCGGCGCTCGATTCGTACGGGGAGCATTGCCGCGCACGCGGGTGTGGCCGGTGTGCAGACCGGTCATCAACACGCTGCGGGACGGGGCGCAGACCGTGGCGCCTGCGTAGAAGTCCGTAAAACGCATCCCCTCACGCGCCATGCGGTCGAGATGCGGTGTCTGGATCAGCTTCTGGCCGTAGCAGCCGAGATCGCCGTAGCCGAGGTCATCGGCGAGAATCAAGATGATATTCGGCTTCGCGGCTTCCTCCGCGGCGATCGCAGCTGCAGCGTTCAGCAGCGGGATCAGGCCGATGGTCAGCGCGACGAATCGCCGGGCGATCGATGGCATTGGGCACGTCCCTCCACGGATGTCGAACTCAGACTGAGCAGGAGGGATTGTCGCCCGCAAGTGGGGGGCAGGTCAAATTGGTCGGGGATCGGGATTGTCGGGAACGCTGCGGACCGCTCATTTTGCAAATTGCAGTGAATCCCTATTCCCCATCCCCATTCATGATCGCCAGCGCCGCCGCCACCGCCAGCTCGTCGCAGCGTTCGTTCTCCGGGTGACCGGTGTGCCCGCGGACGTGAGTAAAGCGGACTTTGTGCTTCGTCAGCAGCTCATCGAGCTGCTGCCACAGCTCGCAATTCTTGACCGGTTTGAACGCCTTGCCTTCCCGGCGGCGCCAGCCATTGGCTTTCCAGCCTTTCATCCACTCGGTGCAGCCCTGAGCCACGTACGAGCTGTCGGTAACGACTTCGACGTCGGAACGGGATTTCAGAGATTCCAGTCCGCGGATGACCGCCAGCATTTCCATCTGGTTGTTGGTCGTCAGCAGCTGCCCCCCGGCCAGCTCCTTTTCCTTCCCCGACGCGGGATGGCGCAGGATGCACGCCCAGCCGCCGGGGCCCGGATTACCGCGGCAGGCCCCGTCCGTAAAGATCTGAACGAAGGGGAGGGCGGAACCGGACGGAGTTGCAGACGTCACGGCGCACTGCTCACTGGAATGAGGCCGGGGAAACGCAACGTCGGACCGGCCGACGGCTAGCGTTCGCGGTAGATGATACGGCCGCGATTCAGATCGTACGGGGAGACCTCGACCACCACGCGATCGCCCGGCACGATCCGGATAAAGTGCTTGCGCATCTTGCCCGCCACGTGGGCCATCACGGTGTGTCCGTTGGTCAGCTCAACACGAAACTGCGTGTTGGCGAGCGCTTCGACCACATTGCCTTCAACTTCAATGGCCTCTTCTTTGGCCATAACCTGACGTCCTCTCGTACGGCACGGAAACCCAGCGAAGCGACCAGTATAGCCCTCTTCGGGCGCGTGATCCAAGGGTCAACCGGCAACTTCCTTTCAGAAAAGGGGTTCGGAACGATCGTCGAAACCGGAACAACCGGAAAAATCCGACCTCCCCGAACAACCGCCGGAGAATTCCGCGCCCGCGTCGTCGAAAGAATTTGCCCAGGCCGAAAAGGCGGACCAAGCTCACGAAGAGAGATTCCCGGCAGTCAGGAATTCGGGCCAACCGTTCCATTGTCAGACTCGTCGAAGGGCCCCCGATGAATTACGTCAGTCGCTTTTTTCAGGACGATTCCGCGGCGACGGCGGTCGAATACGCCGTCATGCTGGCGCTGATTCTGCTGACCTGCATCGGAGCGATCACCACCTTCGGCACTGGCCAAGGCTCGAAATGGACTGTCATCGACAACAAGCTCGACGCCGCCGGTTTCTAGGGTAAACCGGCTCATAGACATTCGGACTCCGACTCGCTGACTCGACTTCGCCGGCCTCAAATCCCTTTCGGTCGACTTCCGATCACTCGGCGGACTCCAGTCCGTTCCCATTCCACGACTTGCATTGCCCCATACAGACGTCCCTCGCGCCGGGATGTTTGTTAGGATTTCAGTCAGAGCGGCCGTACGCGGCCGGTCAGCCGCTCATGTGGGCCCTCCGAGACCTGCCGACTTCTGCGGAAATCTTCGAGACTATGGCGCGGGCGTGCGTGGCTTTTGGCGGCAACCTGGGTGACGTTGCCGGATGTTTTCAGGCCGCGTGCCGATCGCTGTCCGAACATCCCGAGCTGGAGCTCGTGAATGCCAGCGGGATCTACCGGACCGCTCCGGTCGGCGGGGACGCGGGAACCGGCTTTCTGAACGCCGCAACCAACTGGGAAACGTCACTGTCGCCGCTGGAACTGCTGAAACTGCTGCAGCAGACCGAAATGGCCGCCGGACGGACGCACGAAGTCCACTGGGGACCGCGAACGCTCGATCTGGATCTGATCCAGTTTGGCGACTCGCTCGTGCAGGAATTCCGCCTGCTCGTCCCCCACCCGTCTGCATGGTACCGACGCTTCGTGCTCGATCCCGTCTGCGAATTCGCCGCGGACGTCCCCCATCCCCTCCATCGGAAGACGTGGCGAGAGTTGCGACAACGGCTGCTGAATCGTCCGCTGCGGGTGGCGATCTTCGGCGATTCGGCTGACGCCAGGGGCGCGATTGTCGCGACTCTCAAAACCGAGTTTCCGGCCGCAGACTTGAAGGCTGCGGAATCGGCCTTCGAAATTCCCGATGCCGGTCTGAGAATCTGGCTGGGGCCGACGCCCGACGGTCTGGAATCTCAGCCACCCCCGCTGTCCGTGAACGGCAGCGGCTGGGGAACGCAGGCGATTGAACTGTCCCAGTATGTCCTGGCCTCGGCACTCGACGTGCCCGAGCGCATCGGCGACTGGCCGGCAGCGTCCGTCGTGTGACGGCCGCCGGAGCCGTTATTCCGGCAGCAGCCGCGGAGCCTCTGGCTGTTCGGGCCGTTCGGGCGCCTCAGGGATTTCGGCGAACGGATCTTCGGGCTCCGCGTCCGGATCGACGACGGCGCTGACCTGCTGAATCTTTGGCTTCGACTGAACCCTGGGCGTCTCCGCCCAGCCTTCCGGAGGACGCGCTTCGCCGCGGGCCAGTTCGTTCCGGAACGTCTGCTTCACCGCCAGCCGGTCGGCGTCTTCGGGGCCGGCAATCAGCACAACTTCATCGATCAGCCAGCGTTCGTACTCGCGAACCAGCCGGACCTGGGCGCCGTAGCGGGCGTCGCCAAGCTGAAGCTCCGCCTGTTTCTCGCCGATGGTCATCGACTTGACCGCCGATGACATGAACGTATCGGCGGAGAATCCCGAGTCCGGCAGGAACTTCGCCTGACTCCAGACCATCCGATTGAAGTCCTCGGACGTGCTGCGACGCAGCAGATCGAGCGCCTGTCCCTGTTCCGCCGCGTCGCGACCGATGGCGACTCCGGCCGCGAAGTTGGCGACCGGAATCAGCAGTTCCATCGTCGTCTTGACCGACGCCGGACGTCCCGGCGCCTGCCACAGAACATCGTCCACGTAGAACCGCCCGAACTCCTCCCGCAGCATGTACGTGACCGGTTGGCCGTTGCAACTGGCTACCACCTTCGTCAGCGAGCCCTGGAAGGTCATCTCGGTCACCTTCAGCTCCGCCGAGTCGAACAGTTCGAGCGGCATCGCCGTCATCGTCGCGGCGTTGAGCTGCGTCCAGATCCGCTGCTTGAAGTCGCGCGTCGTGCAGTGGCGAAGCTGCGGGAGATCCCGCTCGGCCAGGGCCTTGACGAACAGTTCCAGCATGGCGCGGGATGTGAACAACGCCGCCAGCCGCTGTTCCTGCTTGCTCTCGATGTCGTAGATTGTGACGTCCGTCACTTCGAACGTCGTCGGATCATTGAGATTCTCCTTTTCCGTCTCGTGCATGTTGATCTGCACGACCTGGAAGTCATTCTTCAGAATGAAGTCGGCCCGCTGATCCTGGACTTTGACGTCAAGATCGAATTCGGACAGCGACGGATGAGGCAACTGGACCGACTTCAGATCGCCGACCGAAAGGGCCCCCTCGTAGAACTCCGCGGCCACCAGGTTCTTGAGCCGGTCGCGGTCGCTGCCGTCGTACGCGGCCAGGAAATCGACGCAGGTGCCGACCGAAACCGCCAGCTTGCGCAGCGACGGAATCTGCTCCGCTTCGTCGCGGGACACGACGCCGACGTCGTTGACGAGCCAGGCGTCGTCCACCAGCTCCAGCGACAGGGCGACTTCCCCGGACCCGCGCGGCAGGGACACCACAGCCTTCTTCTCATCCATCTGCGCCCGCGGCTGGTAGCGACTGCCGGGCGAACGTCGTTCGACCACATTCCCCGTCACGCGGGCCAGGTAACTCGGCGGCAACTTCTCCAGGGCGGCGCGGAACTCGGGCGTCGTATTCGCGAAAATATCGGTCCGATCGCCGCTCTGCCAGTGATCGAGAAACTCCCGGACCGTCAGCAGCAGATCCATCTGCTCGGTGACCGACTTGTACGCCTCAATCCCCCGCTTCTTCTGCCGCAGGTAAATGTCGTCGACGACCCAGGTCCCCTTCGCATTCTTCGTGATCTCGTAGAACAGTTCTTTCTTCATTTCGCCGACTTCGACGGTCACCCGCTTGCGCGACGGCGAGATTTCTTCCACCTCGACCACCGAGACCTTGCCGTCCGGCAGTCGCAGAATCTTCAGATCCTGCAGCGCATCGGTCGTCCGCAGCGCCTTCGCGGCAAACTGCGGCGAAGTCTGCGTCTTCAGCGTCTCCAGATTGCCGGTCTGGACGCCGTCGGCGAACCGCTGGATTGTCCGCGTCTCCATGAGATGCGAACAACCGGCCCCGACGCACAGCAGTGCGGTTGAGACCAGGCCGCCCAGGAGGAACCTGTCCATGCGTGCCATCCTTGGTTCCGAAACGAGTCCGGTCGCCGACCACGACCGGGTCGGCGGCATGAAATGAAGTCGGTGAAACGAAAATCGTCGAGAAAGGGAGGATCGGCTTCTCCCAGAATCGGCGCGACCGGTCAAGCCGATTGAGACGGCCACCGCGACACGAACCGGACGGTTTCCCGGGAAGTGCGTCCCGACCGGCGAAACCTGCCGAACCGCCGTCCGGGAGTAGCCAACGACCAACTTCCGCGAGCAAACCGGGAAGTTCCGTTCATGAAGACGCTGCCGCGTCGAGGAACGCGATCAGCTCCTCCCGAACTCCCGACAGCCCTTTGTAGTGCAGCACCGCCAACGGCATCGTCCGCAACGCCCGGCCCAGACGCTCCGCCTTCTCCGGCGACCGCGCCAGCTCCGCCAGCGGCCGGACAACCACCCGAATCCCGAACAGGACGCCGCCCGACGCCGGCAGCGACAGAATCGCCTGATCCTCCCGACGAATCCAGATCCGCTCGAAGTCGACCGGCATCTCCAGGCGGCGCGCATGCCGGTCGGGATGCTCATTCCGCTCCGACGTTGCAGCCAGCCCCCAGTTCGCCCGCAACCAGCAGCTTCCCCGCTTCATACGTGCCAGATACTTGTTGATCGCAGTTCCCAGGCTCGCATTCAGTCCCGGAACCGGCCCATGCACGCCGTCGACAGGGAGGCCCAGCTTGTCGGTCAGTCGCCAGTAGGAGGGAAAACAGACACATCCCGCAACAACCGCCATCCGCCCGTCGGCACCCGGCGCCAGCAGCACCAGATCCGGCTCGACCTGTTGCCCCAGACTCACCATCCGTCGCAGTTCGTCTCCGACAGCTTTGTCAGGCTCGAATCCCCAGTTCCTGGCCAGCGACTCCACCTCCGCCAGACACGGACCCGCGTTCGCCGAGATCGCCGCGTACCGCGCAGGCTCTTCCCTCAGCCAACCCCGGCGTTCGGTCAGCAGTTCCTCGCGATCATCGGTCGGGCTGAAGAACTCCGCCGCGTTCCCCTCGCGAATCCCCAGCGAGAACCGAAAATCTTCATCCGGCAGCGCCTCCAGATCGGGGTCGCCAGTCTCCATTCCACTGTCCCCCTTCGTCATGTTCGCTGTCAGACCGCTGGTCTGCGTCGCAACAACCGGACCACTCTGACTCCACAGCCAGCCAATTTCCAGCCCCTCCCATCGCCACTGCCCCGCCTGGTGCGGCTGAGAATTTCCGTCAACATCTCTCCTTCGGAAGTAGATCCACCCCAACTGGGGTTGCAGCCTTCAACCGCTTTCACGATGATCGCGGAGCTACCCGCCAGGATTCCCCAACTGGCAATCCAGTGAAGACTTATCGCCAGCCACCTTCCCCGCGGAAGGGGGTGGATTGCGTCCGTCAGACAAGGGCCGCGAAAATCGAATGCGACGTACAATGGCACCGCAACGTGTTGCCGTTTGAACCCCCCTGGTGGCTCCGCGGCGGACACGCTCAGACGTTAGCCGGTGCTCTCTGGCCGGCTCGTCTGCCGACTTACCGGGCAGTCGCCCGGCCGGTCGTTATGCACGACGGCGACGCGGTCATCGTTCACGATGACTGTCCGACCGGCTGGCGACCCGGAGACCGCGCCGCATTGCTTGCTCACGGCCTCGGCGGTTCTTCACTCAGCCCGCTCCTCGTCCGACTGGTCGAAAAACTGAATCAACGCGGCGTGCGAGTTTTTCGACTCGACATGCGCGGCTGCGGCGCGGGAGCCAACCTGGCCCGCCGCCCCTACCACGCCGGCCGTTCCGACGACCTCGCCGAAGTGGTCCGATCGGTCCTCGGCTGGTGCGACGCCGAAGCCCCGTCGGGCGTCGAAACGCCGCTCGTCCTGTTCGGCGTCTCGCTGAGCGGCAATATTCTGCTGAAGTACCTCGGCGAGAACCCGGAACAGGTCCCGTCTCAGGTCACCCGCGCCATCGCCGTCAATCCCCCGATCGATCTGGCACGTAGCGTCAGCACGCTCTCTGGACCGATCAACCGCTGGTACGACCGGCACTTTGTGGGCTCGCTGGGCAAGCACCTCGCACAGCACCTCCAGCGGTTTCCGGACGCCCACACGCCCTGCCCACGCACCCGTCCGCGGCGGATGCACGAGTTCGATGACTGGTACACGGCCCCGATGGGTGGCTTCGAAAACGGCGCCCAGTACTACGAGCGCTGCAGCGCGGCCCAGTTCATTCCCGGCATCAAGGTCCCGACAACGATCCTGACGTCGCGCGACGATCCGATGGTGCCGGTGGAAACCTTCGAAGCCGAGCAGAGCTCCTGGCCCGACGCGGTGCGATTGACGATTTCGAACGGCGGCGGCCACGTCGGCTACATCGCCCGCAAAGGCATCGACCCGGACGTCTACTGGCTCGACTGGCGCGTCGTGGAGTTCGTGATGGCCGGCCAACTGGCCACGATCGCCCCCGACGTTCCAGTCATCAGCCACCTGCAGTACGCCGAAAAACTCTCGGCGTAGGCCGCGAAGCAAGCCGCAATCGGGTTCCCGGGCTTCGCCTGGGAACCGCCGGCAGCGAGACTCTGCGTCGCGCATGGCTGCAATTGAGCCACTGCTACCCGTGTCGGCAGCCCATCGCCTCATTCGGGACTCAAGTCACAGCCAGGCAAACTCGACGTCCGCGAAGCCGGCCTACCGATCAGTAAACTGCGACCACCCCGTCGAATCAGCGTCCGGCAACTGACCAATAACGAATATCAAATCGCCAATAACTATTTCCCAAGACAATACACAAACTCCTGCCGCACATCCCCCTGCTGAACCGCGACGCGGTGATAAATCCGCCCGCCGCACACCGTCGGCGTGGCGTAAACCTCCGTGCCGAGCTGATTCTCGCCGACCAGTTCGAAGGCGACGGGAGTCGCTTTGAAGACGTAGGTTCGACCGGCTTCGTTCGTCGCCAGAATGTGCTCGCCGACGAGGACTGGGGATGCCGTAAAGGTGCCCCCCAGCCGGCCCTTCCACACTTCCTTCCCCGTCGCACTCTCCCAGCACATCGCCACCCCGGCGTCCAGTACCGCGTAGAGATGCCCCTCGCGGATCAGCATCGACGGCACGTAAACGCGAGTGTTGTTCTCCCACGCCAGCTTGCCGGAACCATCTGCTACGACCGCAGAGAGATGATTCTTCGGATAACCTCCGCTGGTAAATATCCGCTCGCCGTCGGTCACAGTTGAGGTGACACACTCGGTCGTTGAGCCTTCGACCTCCCAGAGCGTCTTGCCGTTCAGGGGATCGAGGCTGGTCACCAGATCGCAACCGGTGAACAGCACCTGGTCCCGTCCGCCGATCGTCAGAATGATCGGCGAGGTGTAGTTCGGCAGCTTCGGTCGTTCGTGCTTCCAGACAACATCGCCGGTGACCCGGTCAAGACCGGCAATCGCGCCGGTCCCCTTGTTGTCGGCCGAAACGATCACCAGCGACTGGTAAACCGCCGGCGATGAACCAAAGCCCTGGTGCAGCACGTAGTCGCTGACCTTCGTCTGCCAGAGCCGCTTCCCCTGTCGATCCAGTGCGGTCGTGTAGATCGCCCCGGCGTTGAGGAAGTTCACGAAAAACCGCTGACCGTCGCAGGCAAGTGTGGAACTGGCCAGCGAGCTCTTTGCATTCGGCTTTCCAGTCTGTTCGAAGCCCTTCTCGTGCACCACGCTCTGCCAGAGAACTTTCCCCGAATCGCGGTCCAGGCAGACGACCGACTGGACCTCGCGATCCGGTTCGGCGACCGCCAGGACGACCTGATCGCCGACGACGATCGGAGATCCGTGACTGCGGCCCGGCACCGGAGCCTTCCAGAGCACATTTTCCGTCTCGCTCCACTTCAGGGGCGGCGTCTGCTCAGAGGAGGCCATTCCGTTGCGGAGCGGACCGCGCCACCAGGGCCAGTCTTGCGGTCCGACCGTCACCGGTTCGGGCTTTTTCAGATCCGCCGCGCTGCCAGGGAACGCGATCCCCACGATGGCACAGACCAGCAGCAACCAGATCGTCGATCGAATCATGGAGAGTCTCTCACGTCAGACGGTGAAGGAATTCCGCAAAGCCGGCCATGTTAACCCTGAGCCCATCGCAGAACGAGCCCGGCGAATGACGAAGGAGTACTGAGAGATCCGGAGCCTTCGCCGCAGCCTCTCATTCCGTGTCTTCAGTGCACTCCGTGGTTCCAGGCCTTCTCATTCATTCGCGGACATTCGTGCGATTCGTGGTAAGCAGTCTTCGTTCTTCGTCGCCAGATCAAGCCCCGCAGAACCGGCCAGACAGCCGGTATTATGGGCCTGCAGAGTTCGATTCGGGTTTTCAGGCCGTCGCGCCGATGGTAGCATAATCCATCAGCGGAAGTGCATGTGTCAGGCAGGGCGGGCCCGTGGTCAAGGAATTGCGCTCGATGAAGGACTCTCTGGCTCGGACTGCCTCCGGCGTCGTCGCACTGCTCTTCGTTACGTTGGTCGGTGCGCCGTCCGTCAGGGGCGACGATTCGGCCGCGCTGGAGTTCTTCGAGCGCAAAGTTCGGCCGCTCCTGATCGCCAAGTGTCAGGATTGCCACTCCGCCGACAGTGCGGAGTCGGAACTGCGGGTCGATTCCCTCTCCGCCCTGATCAAGGGTGGCACGCGCGGGCCGGCCATCGTTCCCGGCAAGCCGGCCGAAAGCCTGATGCTCAGCGCCATGAAGCATGGCGAAACGCTCAAGATGCCGCCCAAGGAAAAACCGTCGCGCGAAGAAATTGCCATCATCACCCAGTGGATCGAAGCGGGAGCACATTGGCCCGATTCGGGGCCGGTCGCCAGATCCACCGGCGGTGCGGTCGCCAAGGAGCCGGAGATTACCGCCGAGCAACGGGACTTCTGGGCCTTTCAGCCCGCCCGGCGGACATCCTTGCCCGCCGTAGCGCAACCGGACTGGATCCGTAGTTCGCTCGACGCCTTCATTCTGCACAAACTGGAAGCCGCTGGTCTTTCACCCGCGCCGCAGGCCGACAAGCGAACGCTCCTGAGACGCATCACGTTTGACCTGATCGGGCTGCCGCCGACTCCCGACGAGGTCGATGCGTTTCTCGCCGACGAATCCCCCGACGCCTTCGAGAAAGTCATCGACCGGCTGCTCGCCTCGCCCCACTACGGCGAACGCTACGGCCGCCACTGGCTCGATGTCGCCCGTTACGCCGACTCCAATGGGCTGGACGAGAATCTGGCGCACGCCCACGCCTACCGCTACCGCGACTATGTCGTGAGGAGCTTCAACCGCGATCTGCCGTTCGACGACTTCATCACCGAACAGCTCGCCGGCGATTTGCTGCCGCACGGCGACGACGCCGAGGCCGTGACCGAAGGCCTAGCAGCCACCGGCTTCCTGGTCCTCGGAGCCAAGATGCTCGCCGAGGACGATCCCGTCAAAATGCAGATGGACATCATCGACGAGCAGATCGACACCGTCGGCAAAGCCTTTCTCGGACTGACGCTCGGCTGCGCGCGCTGCCACGACCACAAGTTCGACCCGGTTTCGGCGGCCGACTACTACGGCCTGGCGGGGATCTTCAAAAGCACCCGCACGATGGAGAACTTCGGGGTCGTTGCGAAGTGGCAGGAACGCCCGTTGGCCACCCCAACCCAGCTCGCCGAGCGAAAGCAACGCCAGAGCCTCGTCGACGCCAAACAGACCGAGATTCAGCAGCAGGTCGACCAGGAAAACCAGCGGTTGCTGACGGACGAACGCCGCAAGCTGGGCGAGTACCTGCTGGCGGCGACGTTGCAGCAGTGGCGCGAAGATCTGAAGTCGTCCACCTCTTCGCTCGGCCAGCAGGCCGCCGCCGAGATGCCCGGCCTGCAGATCCTGGAAGCCGAAGACTACGCCCGTGGCAACGTCGTCCGCGATACGACCAGCTACGGCGTCGGCATCGGCGTCCTCGTCAACCGCGGCGAAACGCCCAACTTCGTCGAGTACGACGTCGAAATCGCGCGGGCCGGCTGGTACCAGCTCGAAGTCCGCTACGCCGCCGCGGCATCGCGGCCGAGCACGCTGACCATCAACGGCACCGTGCGAGAGACGAACCTCGCCGGCGGCGTGACCGGCGGCTGGCAGCCGGACAGCCAGAAATGGGAAGTCGTCGGCTTCTACGAACTGCGGGCAGGCAAGAACCTGATTCGCCTGGAACAGCCGCAGTTCTTTCCGCACATCGACAAATTGCTGATCGCTCCGGCCCCTGAGGAACTCGCCGCGCTGGCCGTTCCTAACGACGGACCTGCGGTCGAGTGCTGGCCGGAACTGGTCCAGACCGTCCGTGATCTGGTGACCCATCCTGAAAAAGATCCCGATGCCGTCTTCAAAGCCTGGCGGGAACTCCTCACGCAGCCGCGGATGGAATCGCTCAAAACGCTGCCGCTGCTGGCGCTCGATTACCAGGAACGCGCAAAACAGTTTCTCGACCGCCCGGCGGATGCCGAACTTCCCCCGAGCGAAGCCGCCCTGCGGAAACTGCTGCTGGACCCCAAGGGGGCCTTTGCAGCCCCCGCAACGATTGAGACGCACTACGTTCCTGCGGTCGCGTCGAACCTCCAGCAGTTGCGGGCCGAGAAGGGGAACCTGCAGGCGCTGGTTCCGCAGTTTCCGGATGTGATGGCCGTCTCGGACCAGCAGGTCGAAAACGTCCCGGTCCACTACCGCGGCAGCCATCTCACGCTGGGCCCCGTGGTCCCCCGCCGGTACCTGCGGATCCTGGATGATGGCACGAGTCCCCGGCCGAGTCCCGCCGGGAGCGGACGGCTGGAATTGGCGCAGTGGCTGACCAGCTCCAGACAGCCACTGACGGCCAGGGTGATCGTCAATCGGGTCTGGCAGTGGCACTTCGGCTTCGGCCTGGTCCGTTCGTCGGACAACTTCGGCATGCTGGGCGAGGCCCCCACGCATCCCGAACTGCTCGATCAACTGGCTCTCGATTTCGTCGAACAGGGCTGGTCCCTCAAGCGACTTCATCGGGAGATTCTGCGATCTGCCACCTATCAGATGGGAACGCAGTCCAGCGAGCAGGCGCTGCTGGCGGATCCGGAGAATCGGCTGCGGTGGAAATTCGCCCGCCGCCGCCTCGAAGCCGAAGCCATCCGCGACGCGGTCCTGGCCGTCAGCGGACAGTTGGACGGGACCATGACCGGTAGCCTCCTCCCAACCGCCAATCGCGCCTACGTCACCAGCACGGCCAGCGTCAACCCGGCGATCTACCAGTCGACCCGCCGATCCCTCTATCTGCCCGTCGTCCGCAGCGCCCTCTACGAAGTCTTCCAGGCCTTCGACTTCGCCGATCCAAGCGTGTTGTCGGGAGAGCGACAATCGACGACGGTCGCGCCGCAGGCCCTCTTCATGATGAACAGCCAGCTCGTCGCCGAGCAGTCTCTGAACCTCGCCGACCGCCTTCTGAGCGAAACGACTTTCGACGACGCCGGTCGCATCCGCGCCCTGTATCGCGCCGCCTATGCCCGCGACCCCGACGCCCGGGAAACTGATCGCGCGGTTGCCTTCGTCACCGCTTACGCCCGGAAATCGTCGGACGATCAGGCCCCCGAAGCCCGCCGCCGCGGCTGGCAGAGCCTCTGCCGCGCCGTCCTCGGAGCCAACGAATTCGTCTTTGTGGAATAGTCCATTGAAATCCAACAGCGAATCACTGATGAAGGTCTCCCGCCGCGACATGCTGCGCCGCTGCGGTGCCGGCTTCGGCAGCCTGGCGCTCGCCTCGCTGCTGGCCGAGGAGGCCGCGGCCGAGTCCCTCGCGGCGCGGGCCTCGCAGTACGCCCCGAAGGCCAGGCAGGTCATCTTCCTGTTCATGCACGGCGGTCCGTCGCAAGTCGATACCTTCGACTACAAGCCCATGCTGGAACGGGACCACGGCAAACCGCTCCCCTTCGATAAGCCGCGGGTCGTCTCCGCGCCGACGGGCAACCTGCTCAAGTCTCCGTTCAAATTCCGCCAGTACGGCGAATCCGGAGCGTGGGTCAGCGAAATCTTCCCCCACGTCGCCGGCTGCGTCGATGACCTGTGCCTCATCAACTCCATGCACTGCTCCAACTCCCGCCACGGCGGCGCCCTGCTGGAGCTCCACACCGGCAGCGATACCTTCGTACGCCCCAGCCTGGGCTCCTGGATCACGTACGGACTCGGCACCGAGAACCGCGATCTTCCCGGCTTCATCACCATCTGCCCGACGCTCACCCACGGCGGGGTCAACGCCTACAACTCCTCATTTCTGCCCGCCGACTACCAGGGGACGCCCCTCGGCAACGCCAGCATCCCTTCCGACAAAGCCAAAATTCCGTTCATCGAAAACTTCGACAAAACCCCGCGCGACCTACAGCGCATGGAGCTCGACCTCCTCCAGTCCATGAACCGCGACGGCCTCACCCGGAGCGGCCCCGACGACCTCCTCGAAGCCCGCATCAACTCCTTCGAACTCGCCTTCCGCCTGCAGGCCGAAGCCCCCCAGCTCCAGGATCTGTCCGACGAAAGCGAGGCCACGCAGAAGCAGTACGGACTCGACGACCCGACCACAAAGAACTTCGGCCAGCAATGCCTGATGGCCCGACGCTTTATCGAGCAGGGCGTCCGCTTCGTCCAGTGCACCCACAGCTACAAGTGGGACCAGCACGGCAACCTGAAAGCCGACCACACCCGCAACGCCCGCGAAGTCGATCAGCCCATCGCCGCCCTGCTGCACGACCTCAAAGCCCGCGGACTCCTCGACACCACCCTCGTCCTCTGGGGCGGAGAATTCGGCCGCACTCCCGTCGCCCAGGGGGACGACGGCCGCGACCACAACCCGCAGGGCTACACCATGTGGATGGCCGGCGGCGGAATCAAGAGCGGCCTGGTCTACGGGCATACCGACGACTACGGCTACTACGCCGTCGAAAACAAGGTCCACGTCCACGACCTGCACGCCACCATGCTGCACCTGCTGGGACTCGACCACACCAAGCTGACCTACCGCTACGCCGGCCGCGATTTCCGCCTGACCGACATCCACGGCGAAGTCATCCACGACATCCTCGCCTGACCGGCCAGTCCAACACCTTTGAACTCTCATCATGCTGTCGATGCTTGATCGTGGTCTGACACTGTGCGACGGCCTGACGCGCCGCGAGGCGCTGCGCGTCGGCGGAATCGGTCTGGGAGGTCTCTCCCTCCCGCAACTGCTCCACTCGCAGCGGGCACGGGCGGAAGCAGACGCAGCCCCACGCGCCAAGAACGTGATCATCTTCGGTCTCGTCGGCGGCCCGGCCCAGCACGAAACCTGGGATCCCAAACCCGAAGCCCCCGTCGAGGTTCGCGGCGAATTCGGCGCCATCGCCACGAAGACCCCCGGTCTCTACGTCGGCGAATTGATGCCGAAGACCGCCCGGCTCACCGACAAAATCGCCGTCCTCCGCGCCGTCGTCACGCGCGACAACGCCCACAGTTCCAGCGGCTACCAGCTCCTGACCGGAGTGCCCCACGTTCCACTGAACGCCGAAAGCGTCACCGCCAAAGCCCCCAATCTCGCCCCCGCCTGGGGAGCAATGGTCCGGTACCTGCGTCCGTCCCGCGGTCAGCTGCCGTCCGCCGTGACTCTCCCCGAACACATCTGGAACGACGGCAACTTCCCCTGGCCCGGACAGGACGCCGGCCTCCTGGGCCGCACGTACGATCCCTGGCTCCTGACGTGCGATCCCTCAGCCGCCACGTTCAAGCCGCCGGCCCTGACCCTGCCCGACGAAATCCCGAGCCGACGCTTCGAGAGCCGGCGCAGCCTCCTCTCGGAACTGGAGCATCGAAGAACCCCGATCGGCGCTGCCGAGAATCAGTACGGCGACGACGTCCAGCAGGCCTTCGGCGTCCTCGCCACAGGCGCCACCCGCCGCGCCTTCGATCTCGATCAGGAGACGCCGCAAACCCGCGATCGCTACGGACGCAGCCGCTTCGCGCAGAGCGTCCTCCTGGCCCGACGCCTGGTCGAAGCCGGCGTCTCGCTGGTCCAGGTCAACTGGACCCGCATCGCCGATCAGCCCAACCAGGGGGCCTGGGACACCCACGCGACACACAACGCGGCCTGCAAGAATCTGCTGATGCCCATCATGGACCAGTGCTACTCCGCCCTCATCGAGGACCTCGACCAGCGCGGCCTGCTCGACGAAACCCTTGTCGTCTGGATGGGCGAATTCGGTCGCACCCCGCGCTTCAACGCCAACGCCGGCCGCGACCACTGGGGCAACGTCTTCTCGCTGGCCCTCTGCGGCGGCGGCATCCGCGGCGGCGTGGTCCACGGTCAGTCAGATCCTCACGCCGCCTACCCGGTCAGCGGCATCATCGAGCCCGCCGACCTCTGCGCCACAGTCTTCCACCAGCTCGGCTACACCCCCGACACCATGCTCCACGACCAGCTCGGCCGCCCGATCCCCCTCAGCCGCGGCCGCATCATCCAGGAAGTTCTGTAACGCCTCCCCTCTTCCATTTTTCACTTCTCATTTTGCATTACTCTCCCTCTACAGCGGATGCGCCCACCCCCGCGCCTCCAGCACCGTCTCGCCACCATCCTCCCGCACCAGCACCGCCCCCGGTCCCGTCGTGATCTCGCCAATCCGCGTCACCGGCGTCCCATGAGACCAGTTCGCCAGCAGCAAATCTCCCGCCGACGGCTCCACCGTAAACAGCAGCTCAAAATCTTCCCCGTCGGAGAGCGCCCGGTCCAGCGGCGACTTGTCGGCCGGCATCCGCTCAATGTCGAGTGAGAGTGGAAGTCTCGCCGCCTCGACCCGGGCCCCGACGCCACTCGCCTCCAGAATGTGGTGCAGATCTGCAGCCAGTCCATCGCTGATGTCAATCATCGACGTCGGATGGACGCTCTCCAGAATCGCGGCGACTTCCGCCACCCGCGGCGTAAACGTCAGATGCCGACCCGCCAGGCTCCCCCCCAGCTGACCCGTGACGCAGATCCAGTCCCCCGGCCGGGCGCCGCTCCGAAGCAGCGGCGCCTCGGTCAGCGGCTCGCCGAGCACCGTGAGATTGATCACCAGCGGCCCTGCCCAGCTGTTGGTATCCCCCCCGGCGATGGCGACGTGGAATTCCCGCGCCAGTTCGAACAGCCCCCCGTACAGCCGCCGGGCGAATTCCTCTCCCCTCCCCTGCGTGAGGCAGAGCGAAACAAACGCCGCCACCGGCCGTCCTCCCATCGCGGCAATGTCGCTCAGGTTCACCGCTAGCGCCTTCCGGCCGATCAGCTCCGGCGTCGCAGTTTCCGCAGTGAAGTCGACCCCCTCCATCAGCATGTCGGTCGTCACCAGGCAGGCCCGTCCCGCCGGCCAGTCGAGCACCGCCGCGTCGTCGCCAATGCCGAGCCGGACCGCGGGAACCGTGGTCTGCGCGGTCTGCCGCCGAATCCAGTCAATCAAACCAAACTCATCCGCAGCCATGCCAACACCCATGCTGTGTCGTAACGGAGTGGGTGGCCGGGGCTGGAGCGTTTTCGCGATGCCCCGGTCTCCGATCCCGACAGAATCCCGGCATCCTACAACGAAAACGCCCCCGACCAGGGATCGGGGGCGTTTGGAATTCCATCGATGAGATGTCCGCTGAGCGTCGCTCAGTCGTGCTTCATCGCCACCTGCAGATGGCCGAACAGCGTCTCGGAACCGCGGATGATATAGAACTTCAGCGGCTGCTCGTTCAGCGGCTGATTCAGAATCCAGGAGACGTTATCCGTCGAAATCGTTTCCCACAGGTGCAGGCCGACGAGGATATCGCCCGGCTTGATCCCGTTCTGGAACGCCGGGCTGTCCGACCGCACTTCCAGCACCCGCATCCCCCCGTGATACTTCGGAGCCACCAGCGTCTTCTGCTGGGCCGGCAGCGGCGTCAGCCGCAGGCCGAGGACCGCCCACGACTTTTCCATCACCGGAGTATCGTTGTTGGCCCGGGCGACAATCTCCGTGCTCAGCGACATCTTGCCGTTCTGCTGCGGAGCCAGGGCGATCGTCAGCTTTTCCGTCTTGTCGTCCCGCCGGACGAGCACGTCGACCGATTCGCCGGCCGGCTTGCCGAGCAACGCCCGCTCCCAGTCGGCCCCGTCGACCACATCGACCGTCCCTGCCTTCAGGACTACGTCGCCGTTCTTCAGTCCGGCCGCCGCCGCCGGGCTGGCCGGCTGCACGCCTTCGACCACGAGCATCCGATTCGTACCCGACTTCACATCCTTGCTGAGCATGCCGTGAATCGTGTGGTTCAACTGCTCGGTAGAGATCAGCTTGGCGACGATGCGGCGGGCGTCGTCGATCGGAATTGCAAAGCCGATCCGCTGAGCACCGGCCCGGATCGCCACGTTGATCCCGATGATCTCACCGTCGAGATTGATCAGCGGGCCGCCGCTGTTGCCGGGATTGATGCTGGCGTCGGTCTGAATCAGGTTCTTATACGACTGGTTCTGATTGACTTCCACGTCGCGGCCGAGGGCGCTGATGATCCCCGTCGTGATCGTGTGGCGATACCCGAAGGCGTTGCCGATCGCGATGACCGATTCGCCCAGCATCAGGTCCGAGGACGTGCCGAACGCGGAGACCCGATGAATCTTGGTCGCGTTGACCTTGATCACCGCCAGGTCCTGCTCGCGGTCGAACGAGACCACCGTCGCGTCGTAGTCGCTGCCGTCCTGAAAGCTGCAGCGGATCACGTCCACGTCTTCGATGACGTGGAAGTTCGTGACGATGTAACCCCGTTCGTCAATGACGACGCCGGTCCCCATGCCGTTGATTTTGCGACCTTTCCCCGCGGTAAACACGGCGTCGCGATCGGCGGCAGGCTTTTCGGTGTGAATATTGACGACGGAGACCGCTGCTCGTTTGACAGCGCGGACGACAGGCGTCTCCCGCTGCTCAGACGCCAGAAGTGAAGTGCCGAGGCCCCAGGTCATCAGGGCCCAGCACAGTCCGGTGGACAATAACCGTTGTGTCATAGGGAAGGTCTGCTCGTGGGCCGCTCGGTGGTTGGTTTGCCAGAACAAAGCTGCGTTTGCCACGATCCCTCGTGAAGCGGAGAGCGATCCGTCTGTTCTCCAGCGGAATTGAGGATCGGCGACTCTGTCCGGCGCGCTTGAAAGCCGCGGGGCGGTGACGCATAACTTGCCAAGTCGGAATCGCGCAAAACTGCGTCGACCCTGAGCACGCCGCGTCAGCCGTATCGACCATTCCGGCGATGAGGGGCGGATTCTGCTCAAGGCGCCGCCTGATCGGACTGCATCTGTGATGCGGCCTGGAGCGATCGCAAACCCGCAAAGTTTTCCCAGCCTGCCAGACAGGCCCCCGACCCGAACGGTCAGTCAAACCTGGAGGACTCTGATGTCGCGCCGCGATCAACTGCAGGCCATGCTCGCCGAGGATCCCGACGATCCCTTCCTGCATTACGCTCTCGCAATGGAGGAAAAATCCGCCGGAGATTCCGCCGCCGCCCTCGCCCGGTTGACGGAAATCGAAACCCGTTTCCCCGACCTGGTCGCCGCCTATTTCCAGCGCGGACAGATTCTTTCCGCCGCCGGCGAAACCGAAGCCGCCCAGGAAGTTCTGCTCCGCGGTATCGCCGTCGCCCGACGCGTCGGCGACCTCCACGCCGCCGGCGAAATGCAGGGACTCCTCGACCTGTTCTGAACCGCCACGTCGTCATCGTTTTGCAATTTTCATTTTGAATTCCTTCGTCGGGACATCGCCTGACACATGCCCCATCTCGCCCCCGACTTCCTCGCCTGGCTCCGCTCCGCGGCGGAACGACTCGACCCCGGAAACGCCTGGCCTACGGAACAGGTCAAAAAACTTCGGTCCGCAGGCGTCCTGCAATGGACCGTCCCCAACCGCTTCGGCGGGCAGGAACTCTCCGAAGCCGATCTGCTGCAGGGTTATCTCGACCTCTCCCGCAGCTGCATCACGACGGCGTTCCTGCTCACCCAGCACAACGCCGCCGTCCAGCGACTCGTCAGCGGGTCAGAAAACGACTGGGCCGCTGAGCTGCTCGCGGCGGTGGCGCGGGACGGCGCCTGGTGCACCGTCGGAATCTCCCACTTCAGCACCTCCCGCCAGCACTTGCAGCGCCCCGTCGCGACCGCCGAGCAGACCCCGGACGGAACCTGGCTTCTGAACGGCAGCGTCCCCTGGGTGACAGGCGCCGCCCACGCCGACTGGCTGGTCACCGGAGGCGTATTGCCCGACGGTCGGCAAGTCCTGCTCGGCGTCGAACGCGGTTCGCCCGGCGTCACAATCGAAACGCCGCTGCCGCTGATGGCGCTCAACGCCACGCAAACCGGCCGAGTCCGTCTCGATCAGGTCTGCGTCCCCGCCGACCGGGTGGTTGCGGGCCCAGCCGAGCAGGTCATGAGGGTCGGGACGAAAGGGGGAACTGGCTCCCTGACCACGTCCATCCTGGCCCTGGGAACCGCGCTCAATATCCTGGACCGCCTGAACGACGAAGCGCGGAGCCGTGAAACGTTGCAAGAAGTCGTTTCACTCCTCCGAAGCGAAGCCGACCTACTGCAGATTCGATTGCTGACGGAGACCACTCCGGAACAAGGCTCCGCGGGGTCGGCCGAGGAACTGCGGTTCCGGGCCAACTCCCTGGTCAGCCGTACCAGCCAGGCCTATCTCGCCGCCTGCAAAGGAGCCGGTTATGTGCAGGGCCATCCCGCCGAGCGAGCCGTCCGCGAAGCGATGTTCTTCCAGGTCTGGTCCTGCCCGCAAGCCGTCGTCAATTCGACGCTCAGCGACCTGACCTGCCGCGACTGACGGGTATATCGGGAAGCGGTCGCCCGGCCGCAGTCAAGAATGTGATTGGCGCGGGCAAATCCGCTTCGAAATTGATGCCGACGATTCAGACCGACCCGATTGCATCCAGGATGCGCGCTTGCGATCCGAGGTGCGAGACGAGCGGGATTTGCAGGCCGGTCAGAGCCAGTCGGTGAGTTCGACTTCGACGGTCTGATCTTCGCCATTGCGGTGGAACAACACAGGGATCTTATCCCCGGGAACCTTATCGCTGAGCAGTTCGATCAGTCCCTGAAACGATTCCACATCGTGTTCCCCGAACTTCAGGATGACGTCCCCTTCTCGGAGTCCCGCCTTTGCCGCACCCGAATCCTCCGCCACGCTGCTGACCGTACAGCCCGCGGCCTGCGCCGCGGCGCTGATGCCCAGATAGCCTTCGCCTCGCTCCTGGATCTCATTCACGTTCCCCATTTCCGTCACGATGGCGTCCACAGCCTCGTCGGAAACCTGCGCCAGCTTCGTGCGGTAAATCCTCAGGATCGGGATGTGATAGAGTCGCAGGAGCTGTTTCAATCCCGCGTCACCGCCCGTCCAGCGGCGCGTGATGATAATGTTGCTCGGGGGCCGGTTCCGCTGGTTCTCCAGCGGGGCCGCCGCAAACTCCGTTGGCATCCGGATACTTGACGAGCGCCCCCATTTTTTTCAATTCGGCGACCGAGCGCGCGAGACGCTGGTTCTCCGCCAGTTCGAGGATCCGTGTGGCGCGATCGCGCGTGGCGGTTTTGTCGGACTTCATCAATTCGAAGAGCACGGCCTCCGTCGCGTCGAAGCTGGTGTCCTGGTTCGACGCGTAGAGCCGGTTGAGGATCTCAAGGCTTCGAGCCGCCGTCTCCGGGCTCCCCTCGCGCGCCGCCCGGGCGAGGGATTCGATGGCTGCCGGGCCGGCTTTCAGCAACTCGTCGGAGGCGCTTTGGCGCGCGGCAAAACTCGGGTCATCGAGGTCGCGGATGAGAGTTGCGAATTGCGCCGCCGGAACGGGCGTCGCCTCATCGGCCATCAGCGAGACCGCGAGGAACGCAGCCGTCAGTCCGCAGCAGATCAGTCGACAGTCCATGACGTTATCTCCGCTTCTCCGCGAAATTCAATTCTTCGAGATCCGAGACGAGTCTCGCCACGTCTTTGCCGCACAATCTCGAAAGCTCATGCCGGCTTGACCGGGTGGCTGGTGTCGAGTCTTCAAACTCCCGAATTCGCCGGGTGGAAATATCACCGGGCCGGAGCGGGTTTGGCTTCCGCGGCGGGGGGCGCAGCAGCCGGCGGCTCCGGTTCGGAGGCGGGCTTCGACTCGGCGGCTTCCGGCCGAGCCGGCGCCGCCGAATCCGTGGCCGTCTCCGGCTCGCTTTCCTCCAGAAAGTTGTGGTCCATGACGGTGTCCGGGCCGCCGCTATGCAAGGATTCAATGGCCTGCATGTAACGGTTTCCCATTGAGGAGTCCGCGTGAGTGCGGGGCCGGTTCCGTTCGGCCAGTGCGGCCGGAATGGAATCGCGAGCGACGTACAGCAGGAAACGAGCTGCAACTCGATCCGCGCTGGCATATCGTTCGAGTCGAGCCACAATCGGAATCAGTTTCTCCTGGCTCTTGCTGGCGAAAATGTCCCATTCGGTGTCTGAAGCCTGGCGGCGATGCATCTCGCCAATCTCCGTCCAGATCTTTTTCACGTCGGGGTAATAGATCCGGTCGTATTGCGGTCTCGGGATCAGAATGTAGAGTGCGACTCCTGCCGCAATAAGTCCTGCCGCCGCAAACCAGCCGCGTTTGCGCCAAAGATGCTCGCGAAACGAAACCCGTGCAATTGCGCGGACTGCGTCTTCCTGCCGCGGAAAGACTTCCCACATCGTGTCGAGTTTCATGATGCGCAGAACGTCCTGCATATCGGCGGAGGCGCCGCTGAGTGCGATGCGTCCGCCCCGTTCGCGGACCGCGACTCCCAGCCGCATGAATTCGCCGATCATCACCGAGCCGAAGTAGTTGGCTCGTCCCAGGTCGATGATCAGGTGCTTCACCCGGCTCGACTTGGCGACCTCCAGGACTTTGGCCACTTCGTTATTGACGACGTTGAGGCCGAAGCCCACGGCGTCGCCCGCCGGAATGACGACGAGGGTGTCCCCGACCAAGTCAACTTCCAGAACGCGGTGATCGCGGAGTTTTTCCGTGGCTGGCATGCAGGCACCGGCAGGCGGGAACGCAGAGAGAACCGTCTAGTTGCAGGAAAAATTGTACCACGGCGGCGAATTGGGGTCACGCGCGATGTTGGCGAACCGGCCGGTCCGCATTGCATGGACGGCAGTCAGGCACTGGAAACGCGGTCACCCAATGGATTCTGAGGCGATTCGGTGGAAATCCGGGAGAGTTCTCCCGTCGCAACACGTCTCCTCTGGGGGTGTGGACTTGAGTGAACCTTCCCGCTTGCCGGTTTTAGCGGTTTTTCCAAATCTACTCTCTCGACAATCTTGCCGCATTCTGCTGAAGTTGACAGGACAGTGCACAACGTGCGACGCCGCAGAGGAATGCTCTCATGCAACGATATCAGCCGCAAGGACTTCTGTTGGCTGCCTGCCTGGTGCTCGCCGGGCTGGGGCTGCCGTCTGTCGGGGTCGCGCAGGAGCCGCCCGCCACGGAAACCGTCGCGCCAACGGAGTCCGACGGAACCGCGGCCCCCGAACGAACGATCTACGTC
This sequence comes from uncultured Planctomycetaceae bacterium, assembly GCA_942493135.1. Classification (GTDB taxonomy): domain Bacteria; phylum Planctomycetota; class Planctomycetia; order Planctomycetales; family Planctomycetaceae; genus Planctellipticum. The sequence goes on from OW818684.1 coordinate 5,268,468, forward strand.
CCCTTCAAGAACTTGCGCTCCGTCTTTGAAAGCCAGGGGTCGAGCGTCCTGATGCCCTATCGCGAGTATCTGGAGCTCGCTGAGAAGTGGTGGGGCGACAAGCTCCGGCCGGCCGGCCGGCCGCCGGTCGAAGGACTCGTCAGTTCCGCGACCTACGTGGCGAAAGTCGAAAAGGACATCGCCAAGATCACGGCGACGCTTGTCGTCCGGGGTTTGGACCGCGGCTGGGCCGAAGTGCCTCTCAAGTTTGGTGAAGCGGCGATCGGGGAACTGAGCAGCGATACCGGCAAGGTGCTCCTGCGGGGGACGGGGAGCGGAACTTACGCCCTGCTGCTTCCCGAACCAGGCGAACACCGCGTCACTCTGCAACTGACCGTTCGCGTCCGCACCAGTCCGGACGGTCGGAGCCTGGAACTGGAATTGCCGCCCGTCGGCATTACATCGTTCGAGCTTGTGCTTCCCGAGGCCGATCAGATCGTCGAGCTGAGTCCCAAACTCGTCAGCGAAGTGGTCAAAGCGGGCGAACAAGAAACCCGGATCAAAGCCGGGCTGGGTTCCACGGAAAAAGTGACGGCGACCTGGCACCCTCGGTCGGGGACACGTCCCGATATGGAATTGCTGACCAGCGTCACGAATCAGACGCTCGTTTCGCTCGAAGACGGGCTGGTCCATACCGACGCCTGGCTGACCTATGAGATCCTCCGCGGACAACTCGATCGCGTCCGGCTGGCCATTCCCAAAGAACACCGGATTCTCGATATCACCTCCGAGGCCCGCGTCAAAGACTGGACCACAGTTGAAGAAGAGGGGCGACAGATCGTCACGGTCGAGTTCCTGAGCCGCGCCAGCGGCAAAGTCACGCTCGAAGTGCACACCGAGCGCCCGTTGCCGGCCGAAGCTGTCGCCGTAGTCGGGCTCCAGGACAAAGCGGCCCATGGGATTCATGCCCTCGACTCGCTCCGGGAAAGCGGTCAGGTGGCCGTCCGAACCGGCGGCGATCTGACGCTGACCATCGAGGAGCAGCAGGGGCTCTCGCGGATCGACGAAGGCGAAGTCGACGCCCGGCTGAAGCGACCCGGTGCCCTCTACTTCAAGTACTACAGCCCCGCGGTGCAGCTCAAAGTCCTGACCCGCCCCGTCCAGCCCCGACTCATCGTCCGCCATCAGAGCCAGGTGATCTATCGCGACGAGCAGCTCCGCCTGCAGTCGAATCTGAACTGCACCATCGACCGCGCCGGGGTTTTCGAGCTGAAGTTCAAACTTCCGGCCGGCATGACCGTCGAATCGGTCGTCTGCGCCCCCATGAAGCAGTTTGACGTCTCGCCCGACCAGTCGCAGTTGACCGTCCTGCTCAAGGAGAAACTGCAGGGCGAAGTGGCCGTGCAGGTTGTCTGCGTGAAGACCCTCGACACCCAGTCGGCCGCCGCCGACCAAATGGCGCCGCTGCTCGAACCCGAAGGAATCGAACTCGAAAACGGCTCGGTGCAGATCTATGCCCCGGATTCGCTGGAGGTCATTACCGACATCGAAAAAGTGATCTCGGCCCAGCCCGATCCCAACCCGCAGGCCGGCGGAATTCCGAACAGCCGGCTGGTTTCGTCGTGGGTCTACAACCGCCGCCCCGTCGAAGTCCCCGTCCGCATGGTTCGCAAGCCGACCCGCCTGACCGCGACGGTCGGGACCCGGATCGACGCCCGGCAGGGACAGGTCCAGGTCGTCGCCCACCTGAAGTACCTCGTCGAGTACGCAGGACTCGATACCTTCCGGATCGCCGTACCGGAAGCCGTCGCCGATACCGCCCAGATCACGCTCGCCGGAGGAGCCGACCTGCCGCCGGTGAAACAGAAAAGCAAAGCCGCCGCCGCCGTCGACGGCTGGGTCATCTGGACCGTCGTCCTGCAGCGAGAAGTCGTCGGAGCCGTCCCCTTCGAAGTCCGCTATGAGCTGACCCCCAAGACCGACGCCGCCTCGCCCGCCGAACAGACCGCCGTGGGCCTGATCCGGGTCGAAGCCCCCTACGACGAGACCGAGCCGAACTCGCAGAAAAAAGCCATCACCGTCTCCCGGATCGCGGGCGAGGTCACCGTCGTCAAAGACCGCGCCCTCGCCGTCGCGACCAGCGCCACCGGCGGCGACGTCGAACCGATCGATGTCCGCGAAATCACCCAGCTCCCCCAGGACGGCTTCGTCGCCTACCGCTACTACAAACAACCCGTCGAAGTCGCCCTCTCCGCCAGCAAGTACGACATTCAGGCGGTGGTGGAGACCGTCATCCCGCGGGCGCTGGTCGAAATTGTCATCGACCGCAACGGCGCCGCCACCTACCGCGCCCGTTATGTCATCCGCTCCAGCGAACGCCAGCGCCTTGCGCTTGCGCTCCCCAAAGGGGTCGAGCCCCTCGGCGTGATGGTCGACCGCAAGACCGTCGCCCTCGAAAAGAACCCCGCCGCCGACACCGAACACCTCCACGCCTACTTCGTCAACGTCGCCCGCGCCAAGTCGGCCGACGAGCCCTTCTCCCTCGCCGTCATGTTCCGCAATCCCCAGCTCGAAAAAGACCTGTTCCAGACCTGGGGAGGCAACATCATGCTCCGCCTGCCGGTTATCGGCGGCGAGACCGGCGTCGCCGTCCAGCAGCTCAAACTGGCCGTCTGGATGCCCCAGGAGTACGCCCTGGTCGCCACTCCCGACGGATTCACCTCTGAAACCCGCTCGACACTCCGCTCCGTCCTCTTTGGCTCGCCCCGCCGGACCAGCAGCGCCGGCGAGCTCGATCAGTGGATCGGCGCCGACGCCAGCGGCTTGTTCGACTTCCCCGCCGAGGGGCGCGACTACGTCTATTCGAATCTGGGAGGCAAAAACCTGGCCGTCGTCGCCTGGTGGCCGCTGCCGGCCTACACCTGGCTCATCAGCGGCGCCCTCGTCATCATCGCCGTCGTCCTCCGCAACACCACGTGGGAGAACAAGCTCACCATCCTCGTCATCGGCCTCTTCCTCGCCGCCGCCTACGCCCTCAAAGACTCCGAAATCATCCTGCACGCCGTCACCGTCGCCGCCTACGGCATCGCGGCTCTGATCGCCCTCTGGCTGATCCACGGCCTGCTCGGCGCCCGGCCGACGCCGGTCCTCGCCACCGCCGGCGGTCCCTCGCTGCCAGTCACGTCCGCCGCCGCTCCCGATGAGCCCGAACCGGAACACGACCCGCCCCACGCCCCCCCCTCGCCACCGGCCAGTTGAGTTTTCAGGCGTCTTCGCGTCGTTTTCCGCCGTGTTCCGCGTTCTCCAGAAGTCGTGCCGACCATGAATATCACACCTCGCTGCACCATGAATTGCGGGTGGATCGCGGGCCTGCTGCTGGCGATTGGCGGCAGTTCTGCGGCGCTGGCTCAACCGCCCGAGCAGCCTCAGCCGGCCGCTCCCCGCCGGGTCTTCGTCCCGGTGGAAGAGCTCGACGCCGTCCTCGAACGCCACCGCCAGGGAGTGTTCCTCCAGCGGGCCGAATTCGACGAGCTGCTGAAACTGGCCCGGGCCGCCGAGCAAAGCCGTCCCCGCAGCGCCGTTCCGGCCGCCGTGACCGCGTCGACCTGGCAGGCCGAGATCCGCGACAACCAGTTGTTGCTCAAAGGCACCATCCGTCTGTCGCAATTTGCTGACGGCTGGCAGAGCTGGACCTTTCCCGCCAACCGGATCGCCGTCGAACGGGCCCTGGTCGGCGAGCATCCCGCGATTCTCAATCGCGACCCCCAGGGGGCGCTGGTCCTTCTGACCGAAGGCCAGGGCGATCATACCCTGACCCTCGAGCTCAGCACCGACCTGACCGCCGTCGGCAGCGATCAGGTCGCGGTCTTTTCGCTCGTCCCGTCGGCCCAGGGAACGTTGACGCTCTCCGTTCCCGCCGGTAAACGGCTCCTCGCCGGGAACCTGCAACTGGAACGCCCGACTCCGCTCGATCAGCCCGCCGAATACAAGCTGGTCATCGGCGGACTCCACAACCTGCAACTCCGACTCACCGATCGGGCCGCCGACAAAAACGCCGACGCCCTGGTCTTCGCCACCACCGGCTACGGCCTGCACGTCGCGCCGGGCGAAGTCACCTGGCGGGCGCTGACCTCCCTCATCGTCTACGGCAAACCGATCGACAAACTGGTCTGCACGGTTCCTGCCACGCTGGAAATCGCCGACGTCTCCGCCACGGGCCTCGAAGGCTGGCAGCTTGCCGACGCCGCCGACGGTCAGACGCAGCTCACCCTCACCTTCGGCCAGCCGTTCGACGGCCAGCGGAAGATCACGTTCCAGGGGGTCATGGCCACTCCCTCCGATCAGGAATGGGCGGTCCCTCCTCTGAGCATTCGCGAAGTCACCTCGCACGTCGGCCAGGTCGTCCTTCAGCATCCGGCCGCGGTCCGCCTCGAACGGACGGCCGCCGACGGGGTCCGTCCCGCATCCGCCGGCGAGAAAGCCGCGTCCGACATGCCGGACGACATGGCGACGCTGGGGACTACCGAGTTCCACCGTTACGACTTCTGGAAGCCAGATTTCACGCTCCGGTTCATTACCCGCCCCAAACAGCGCGAGCTGCACACCGCCGTCGCCGCCGTGCTCAATGTGACCTCGCAAAGCCTGGAAGCGCAGGCCGCGATCACCGTGGCCCCGCGGTTCGAGCCCCTGTTCGATGTCGACGTCCAGCTTCCCGCGGAGTGGACCGTCACCGGGGCTTCTGTCGCCGATCAGCCCCGGCGCTGGCAGATTCTGCCCCTCGAAGCCGGCCGGCAGCAGGTTCGCGTGTCGCTCGAATCCCCCCTGGCGTCCGGTTCGACCGCCGTCGTCGTCCTGCAGCTCCGGCGCGAAACCGAGGGCTGGCCGCCGGAAGCGGACGCCGTCGAAGTCACCCTGCCCGAATTCGTCCTGCCGCAGGCCAGCCTGGTCGAGACGACGCTGGTGGTCCGCGGCGACGACGACCTGGATTTGGCCCTCGAACAGATCGAAGGGCTCGACCCGCAGCCGCTGCAGGCTGAGTGGGAACGCCTGCGGATGCAGTCGCAGGACACGCGCTATTCCGGCCTGATGAAAGTCCGCCGGCGTCCCTCGCAACTCGCCGTCGAGACCGTCGAGTTCGCCCGGCTCGATCCGCAGACGCTGCACGTCCACCTGCAGGGGCGGGTGACCGTTCGCGGCGGCGGCATCCGCACGATCTCCGTGGGGCTCCCCGCGGTCATGGGGGACGGCGTCCGGTTCGAAGTCCTGTCCGGACCCCGCATCATCGAACAGCGCGCGGCCCCCGCAGCGGACGGCGAACGGGTCTGGACGCTCCGTCTCGATCAGCGATTTCGCGGCGAACTGCTTCTGGCTCTCGACGCCGATCTCGCCCGGACGACTGGCGAGCCCGTCTCCGTTCCGTTGTGGCGATTCCCGGATGCCGAGCGCCAGAACGGTTACTTCGCCGTTGAAGCCGGGGCCGATCAACGCCTGACGCTGAAGGCCGAGAGTGCGGAAGCCGATCCGCTGGCCGAGGCCGATCCCTTGGACCTGCCCCCGGCCCGGTACGCCCCCAAAGAACGAGTGATCGCGGTCTATCGCTTCGTCACCGCCGGCGCAAAGCTGTCCCTCAGCGAAGAACGTTTCGAGAAAGTCAGCCTGCCGACCGCCGTCTGCCGCGAACTGCTGATGGAATCGGTTCTCGGCGAGACCGGCGAGATCCAGCAGAAAGCCCTGTTCCAGGTGACGCTCGTCGGCGTGCAGAACCTGCGCGTCCTGCTCCCGGAAAACTCGACCCTCTGGGCGGCCCGGTTGAACGGCCAGCCGGTGGAAGTCCGCCGGGCGGACGACGCCTATCTGCTCCCCATCAGTGCCGACGTCGCGGCCGACCAGTTGCAGGCGCTGGAGTTGTTCTATCGGACGGAAGGGCCCGGCCTGCGGGCGTTCGGGACGATCCGACAGCAGCCGCCCCGATTGACTGCCATCTCCGGCACGGGGATGGGACAGGCAGTTGAGGTTCTGCAGCAGAGCTGGCGCGTGCATCACCCGCGGGAGACGCTGGTGGTCGCCAGCGACGGCACGTTGGAACCGGTCGAACCGCTGGACGACACCGGCTGGCTCCGAAGCTGGCAGGACCTGGTCCGCGTGCCGACCGGCTGGAATCTGGCGTGGACCTTGATCGCGCTGGCCGTGATTCCGGGTGTCTGCGCGCTGGTGGTGCTGACATGGCGGAATGGAGGCGTCGGAAGATTGGCGCGGGCGATTGGAGTCGTCGGAGTTCTCGGTCTGATCGGACTGATCGTCTTTTACACAGGCGCGTCGCAACAACGGAGTGCATCAAGTCGGTTTGGCCAAGTCAATACGGCATTGTCCGGTATGGCAGGACGCCCCGCCCCGTCATCTGAGAACTATGCAATTTCCACCGAAGCGGCTGCATCTGCCCGCCCGAACAACGCCTTTGGTACGCCGATCCTTCCTGGTTACGGCATGACCGACGGCTCCTCATCGCTCAAGTCCGCGGCTACGGCCGCCGCACCGGCCGCCGAACCGCAGGCGGCGATGATGGGAGACTTCGAGGCGCCGCAGAAGAGTCTCGCCCGGCCAAAGGAAGCGAAACCGGCGGAAAGTTTCGCAAAGCGACAGCAATCACAGTCGGCGGATGGCGAGTCCAAGAGCGAAAGTCTTGCCGACCGCAAGTCGGGTGAGGGCGAAGGACGCTTCAAAAACGACTTTTCCGGACCGCAGGATCCGTTCGCCCCACAGCGGGCCGCCACGGACGAAACGCCCGTGGCGGAAGGTCTGATGGTGCCGCACGAACAGCAGCTCTCGCTCGTGATTCGACAAGATCAGAACGCGGGTATGGATCACGACGCCGACGGCGCGAAAGCCGATTGGGCCTTCCGGAGCAAGTCGATGTCGAAGGGACTCCTGTCGCTGACGATGCAGCTCCCCGTTCCCGAAGACTCCGTCACGAAACTCTTCCGCTACTACGGGACCGAGACCGACGGCGTCACGCTCGAATTCGGCTTCGTGAACCGCCAGGCCGGCCTGGTGCTGCGGATCTTCCTGCTGGTTCTCGGGCTGGCCGCCGGCTGGTTCCTGCGGAAGCAGCCGTTGACGGCCAAACTGCGAATCGGGCTGGTCCTGCTCGGCGGAACGCTGGCCGCGGTGGCGGTCGCTCCGCTCGGCTGGCAGGCGCTGCTGGATGGCGTCTGGCTCGGAAGCTGGGCCATGCTCGCCGTCTGGGGCCTGCACGCCGCCGTCCGTTGCTGCATCCAGTGCTGCCATTGCTGCGGGTGGAACCGTACCGCAACCACGGTTGCGACGTTGGTCGCACTGATGATCGGCCTGTCGACCGCGGACACCGTTCAGGCGCAGGCGAAGGGGCCTGCCAAGCCACCGGCCGCGGCGAAAAAGCCGGCAGTCGCGGCGGCTGCAAAAAAAGACGTCGCAAGTCCGCCGGTGGTCGCGCCCTACATCGTCGTCCCGTACGACGCGAATGAGGCTCCGACCGTCGCCGACCGCGTCTTCCTGCCGCAGGAAAAATTCCGCGAGCTGTGGGAGCTGGCCCATCCCGACCAGCGGCCGGACGCCTTGCCGCCGCAGGATGGGGGACTGGTCGACGCCCTGTACGCTGCCCGGCTGGTCACGGTGGATCGCGCCGAGAAGGACGCCGTGCTGCAGATCACCGCCCGCTACTCGGTCCGCAATCTGACGCGCGGTCCGCTGACCGTGCCGTTGCCGCTCGGCCGGGCCGCCGTGCAGTCCGCGGTCATCGACGGCAAAGCCGCCGCCGTCCTGGTGCGGGACGGTCAGATGCACGTGGTCGTCACCGAACCGGGCTGGCATGTCGTCGATGTCGAGCTGGCCGTTCCCGCGCTGCTGTCGGGACAGACGGGAAGCGCTCAAGTGCCATTGCTGCCTGTCCCGGCCGGAAAATTCTCGCTCGAACTCCCCGCCAAAGGGCTCGTGCTGCGAGTCAACGGGTCGAGCACCGCCTACCGCCTCCGCACCGACGGCGATCGCCAGGTGGCCGAGTTCGGCGTTGACCGGACGAAGGATCTCTCGCTGAGCTGGCAGCCGGAACAGACCCGTGCCGGCGCCGCCGCCGTGATTCAGGTCGAATCCGCGACCGCCGTCTCTTTGACGGATTCGGGGATCGTGCTGAGCACCGGAATGCAGTACCGGGTTCGGCAGGGCGGGATCAGCGACGTGCAGTTTGTGCTGCCGGCGGCAGTCCGCCTGCGCAGCGTCCTGGGCCCCGATGTCGGCGGCTGGGACGCCAGCGAAGTCGACGGACAACGCCGCCTCCGCGTCTTCTTCCGCCGGACCGTGAGCGATGCCACGCAACTGACGCTGGAGCTGTTTCAGGAACAGGTCATCGGCGGCGACCCGCAGACGTTTGACGTGACCGTCGTCACCCCTTTGGAAATCACCGGCGAAGTCGGCTTCGTCGGCGTCTTTGCTGGCGACCAGTTCACCGTGCGGGGAGCGCCCGGGGTCAATCTGAATCAGGTTAATCCGGACCGCTTCACGTCACCGGCCCCGGTCAGCCGCCCCGAGGCGCCTCCTGTCCTGGCTTATCGATTCACAAAACGACCGGCAACGGTCACGCTGACCGCCACCCGGCAGGCGACCCAGGTGCAGCTCGCCGCCCGCCACGCGGTCAGCGTGTTGCGGCGCAAGGCCCTGTTGACCTCGCAGTTCTCCGCAACATTGACCGGCGCGCCGCGGACGTCGTTGTCCGTCGCCGTCCCGACCGGCTATCTGCTGCTCGACGTCCAGGCGACCGGACTCAAGGACTGGTACGTCGCCCGCCGCGAGGGGGGCGACCTGCTGACGGTGGAGTTCGCCCAGCCACGGACCGGACTCGTCGAACTGGTGCTGAACGGCGTGATCCGGCGGGACGACGCAGCGGCTCAGCTCGCGCTCCCGTTGCCGCAACTGCTGGAAACGACCCGCCGGGACTTGCAACTGGCCGTCTGGCTGGAGGCGGGGATTGCGCCGCAGGTCGAGAGTCTGGGAAGCTGGAAATCGATCGATGCGAGCCTTGCAACGGGGATTGCCCAGGCGCTGGAACGGCCCGCGCCGCAGTTGGCGTTCTCCTCGCAGGAAGCTGATCCCCAGCCGGTCGGCCTGCGGCTGACGCAGTTGCCGGCGCGACTGACTGCGGCGTCGCTGGCGACGGTGCTGGCGTCCGATGTCGGCGTGGCCCATACGCTGGGCCTGCAGTGGGAAATCTCGCAGGCTGCGACCGATACGCTGTACTTCACGACTCCCGAATGGCTGGCCGGCCGGCTGGAATTCGCCGGGGAGAACCTGCGCGAGGTCGTGGCGGGGACGCCCGAGAACGGGCGGGTCCGCTGGACGGTCTCGCTCCGCTCGCCGGTCTCCGGCAAGTATTTTCTCACTGGGACCGGCATGTTGCCTCCTCCGTCGACGGAAGTGGCGGCGCCGGCGGTGATCTTTGAGCAGCTCGCCGGGCCCGGACAGTTTCAGCCGCTCCAGCGGCAGCAGACCTACGTCCTGCTGATCAATGCCTCGCCAGGCCAGTTGACGGCGGTGGATACCGACAACATCGAGCCGGTCCTGCCGGCCGATCTGCCGATCGTCATCGACGATCAACTCGCCCGGCAGGCGACCGAACTGCTGCGCGTGAAGCAGTCCGGAACCGCCCCGCGCTGGAGCGTGCAGCGCTTCACCGCCGCCGCGGCGATTCCCGCCTCGGTCAACGTCGCCGACTACACGACCGTCGTCTCGCGCGACGGGGCCTATCGGGGCGTCGTGGCGCTGACGGTCAAGAACCGGACGCGGCAGTTTCTGGCGCTGCGGATGCCGGCCGACTCGCGATTGCTGTCGGTCTTCGTCGGCAATCAGCCTTCGCGGTCCGTGCAGACGACGCTGGGGCCGGGGCCGATCGAGCTGATCGCCCTGCCGAAGACCAGCGAGGCCGACACGTCATTCGTCGTCCGGGTCGTCTATTCCGGCCGGCTCGGTTCGGCGCTGCCGAAGGGTTTCCGCTGGGCGAGCCAGGAACTGGATCTGCCGGCGCCGCTGGTGGTCAGCCAGCAGGAGGACGAGAACTACGGGATTCCGGTGGCCCGCACCCGCTGGACGGTCTATCTGCCGGATGACCTCCGGGCCGCCCCGGTCCGCGGCGGTCCGAAGAACAACCTCTCGCCAGTCACCGACGAAGCCGCCGATCTGACCTACCAGTTTTCGGCCGTGCAGGAAATCAACGATCTGATGTCCTGCGTCGAAGGCGAAGTCAGCGCGGCGACGCGACAGCGGGCCTTGAACAATCTGAAGCAGATCGAGTCGTCGGTGCGACAGTACCGGAACGGCAACGAGGAATTCTCCCGCGTGCAGTCCAAGGCGCTGGAGCGGCTGTCGGAGGTCCAGCGGAAATGGTCCGATTCGCCGGGAGATCAGGCTGGACGCGGCGCTATCGTCGAGCAGCAGGCGGTGACGAACATCCAGTCGGCGGACGAGCTTTACGACCTGAATTACGACAATGGCCGCCGCCTGCTGATGGGCAACAGCGCGATCAGCGAAGTGGAACTGGGCAATACGGTCTCCGGAATCAATGGGCCGCCGAATGTCAGTTTTGAGTTTCGCGTGTCGCAGAGCGACTCCGCCCCTGTCTCGGGAAAGCCCACCAGTCGCGGAGAATCCGAGCAGTTGCTGCTGGGACGATCGCGGGCCGCCTATCAGGGCCAGAATGCGATGGAGATCGATCGGCTGAATCGTTCGCTGGAGGAGCAGTCCGGGAAAAAGGGAGGGCAGATTCGGGCCCAGATGATGGATTCGTTCCAGCCTCGGTTCGACGAACGCGGAGGGATGGCCGGGGGTGGCATGGGAATGCCTGGGAACGGCAACGCCAATTTCGGGGGGAATCCCCAGATGCCTCCGAACGGACCGGGACTGGGATTTGCCGTCAACGGTGTCAACGAAAACGTGAGGGTCGTCCAGGGAATGAATGCCGAAGGATTGGAAGTCCAACTGCGCGGACTGCAGGCCGGGGCCAGCCACCGGATCGCGGGGCTGTCGCTGCCGATCGCGATTCCCGAATTCGGCCAGAAGCTGGTCTTCTCGAAGCCGGGCGGCGACCCGAAGCTGGCGATCTCGGTCCGGCCGGAAGAGACCGTGCAGTCGGGACTGGCCTGGCTCTGGGCGATCCTCTGGGCACTAGTCGTCGCGGGAGGCTGCTGGGCGCTCTCTCGACCGGGCTTCAGCGCCCGGCTGCTGCAGACGCTTCCGGCGCTGCTGGCGATCCTGAGCGGCCTCGGCTTCCTGACGCTGTCGGCCCCGTTCAACGTGCTGTCGCTGGCAGTGTTCGTGGTGGCCTCGATCTGGTTCACGGTGGGCTCGACGCGTCGAGTACGATCCGCCGCCGACTCGCACGCAGCCTGATCTCGGACGGATCAGTCAGGATGTGACAGGATCGATCGTTCGCGGCGTTTCGCGATGGCGTGCCGGGACGGCGACGAACTTGTCCGGTGAGAGGATCTGCTCTCCGTCCCAGCGGTAGGCCACGAGCTGTCCGCCGCGGGCGACGCTGTAGTCGAGGCAGGCGGCATTCGGCGCCCGCGGCGTCGGCGGAACAACCTCGCCGGGCGAGAGCCAGTAATGGCCGAAGAAGACGGGCGGCGCGTCGACGGCATAGGGCTCCAGATCGGGGTAATCGGCGGCCGGGAACGGTGTGTCGGGCATCTCTTCCGGATGAACGCTGATCGTGTAGCTGCGCCAGGTCTGGTTGTGGGGCGAGTGGTACCACTGCAACCGGACGCGGTGCCGGAGATGACCGTCCTTGTCGTGGTAATGCACCCCTTCCGGCAATCGGACGTCGATGCCTTTGAGAGCGACTTCGATCGCGTCAAACAGCGGAGTTCGTTTCGCGGTCGCCTGTTCGAGGAATTCCGCGGTCATTGTCCCGTGAGCGGAGAGAGCTATCCCAATCTCCTGCAGCGAACGGGGATGCCAGCAGGCGTGGATGCAGCGCAGGCCGTCGAGTTCGAGGAAGACGGGGAGCGTGCGAAACCAGTACAGCCAGTCCGACCAGGCGGGGTCGCCGGCGAACTGGTGCATGGTCGCGCGATGCTGGTGGACATTGTGCTCGTTGTGCGGGCGGAGAAATTCGCCCGGCGCTACGGGGTCGGGGGTGGCGTAGCAGAGGGCGTTGAATTCGTGGTTGCCCATGACGGCCCGGGCGGCTCCCGATTCGACCATGTTGCGGACGATCGTCAGGACCTCGCGAATCGCCGGACCGCGGTCGATCAGGTCTCCGAGGAAGAGGGCCTGCCGCGCCGGATGTCGGAAGACGCCGTTCGACTCGGCGTACCCCAACCGGTCGAGCAGCAGTCGGAGTTCGGCGGCATGGCCGTGAATATCGCCAATCACATCGTACATCGTCGGGACCAATCCTCCGGGGTCGTGCGGGAACGTTGACGCGGCCCCAGTATGGCGGACGGTCGAACGGTTGTCGCCGCAGCGGTCTGCCGGGGATATAGTGCGCATGCCGGTTCGACCGAGGGGCCGGCGAATTGCACCGTGATGTTGACCGTGTCGGAAGGGGAGTTGCTGCGATGTCTCGTTCGTTCGCTGCCGGGTTCGTGTTTCTGTGTGTTGCGTCTGCGTGGTCGATGGTTTCCGCGGCGGATCGGCCACCGAACGTCGTGCTGATTCTGGCGGACGATCTGGGGTATGGAGACGTGAGCTATCACGGAGCGACGGATATCCGGACGCCGCACATCGACAGTCTGGCGCGGGACGGGTTGCGGTTCGACACGTTCCGGGCGAACAGCAACGTCTGTTCGCCGACGCGGGCGGCGCTGCTGTCGGGGCGATTTCCAGACCGGGCGGGGGTGCCGGGGGTGATCCGGTTTCATGCGGAGAATTCCTGGGGGAGGCTGGCGGACGATGTGACGCTGCTGCCGGCGGCGCTGAAGCCGGCGGGGTATCGGAGCGCGATCGTCGGGAAGTGGCATCTGGGACTCAACGAGCCGGATACGCCGCTGGACCGTGGCTTCGACGACTTCCACGGTTTTCTCGGCGACATGATGGACGACTATTACACGCACCTGCGGCATGGGGAGAACTTCATGCGGCGGCAGCGCGAGGTGATTTCGCCTGAGGGGCATGCGTCGGACCTGTTTACGGAGTGGTCGTGCGACTGGCTTCGGGAGCGGGCCGGGAAACCGGAGCCGTTCTTTCTGTATCTGGCGTACAACGCGCCGCACGGTCCGATCCAGCCGCCTGCGGACTGGCTGAAGCGGATCCGGGAACGGTCGCCGGAGCTGGCGGAGAAGCGGGCGAAGTTTGTGGCGCTGACGGAACATATGGATGACGGAATCGGGCGGGTGCTGGGGACTCTGAAGGATCTGGGGATCGAGGAGAATACGATCGTGATCTTCACGTCGGACAACGGGGGAGATGTTCCGAGCGGGGCTTCGGCCGGGCCGTTCCGGAGTCACAAGGGGCACATGTACGAGGGGGGCTTGCGGGTGCCGTGCGCGGTCCGGTGGCCGGGGGTCGTGAAACCGGCGAGCCGGACGGCGTTTCCCGCGATGACACTGGATCTGTACTCGACGCTGGTGGATGTGGCGAGACAGCCGGTTCAGGCGGGAACGGACGGCGTGAGCCTGCTGCCGACCTTGCGCGGGGAGGCGCAGCCGGTCCCGGACCGGGTGCAGTACTTTGTCCGACGGGAAGGGGGCGTGCAGTTCTTTGGCAAGACGAACGACGCCGTGATTCGCGGTCGGTGGAAGCTGGTGCATGACGGTCCGACGTCGCCGCTTGAGCTGTTTGATCTGGAGAGTGATCCGGCGGAGGCTTCGAATCTGGCGGGGAGGGCGCCGAAGGTGTTTCGGGAGATGGTGCTGGAGTTGTCGCGGCGGTTGCAGTTGGGAGGGGAGGTGCCGTGGCAGAGGGGGAGTAATGCAAAGTGAAAAGTGAAAAATGCAAAGTGCAAAATGAGAAGAGGGTGGGGAGGCGATATCAGGGGTGAGGCGATTGAGAGGCAGAAACTGCCGGTGGGGAAGTCCGGGGGTGGGGGACGTATCGTGTTTCACGAACGTGTTCGCATCCCTACGCTGTGAAACAGGTTCTGGCGTCTGCGAATCGCTGTCCGCACGGTGAAAACCGTCTGGACAGCGATTTTTCTTTGGGTTAAGAACCCGACCTCCAATCTCCCGGAATTTTCTCTCAAGTTTCTCTTCACCACTGCCGACGGCGCGAAGCCGTCGTCGCGGAGGCATGGATGCCGTCCGAACGTGCGCCCGGATTGCGCGGACTGATTTCCGACACACAGTCGCTGGTGTTTCCAGTCGTGATTGTGTGTTCGGTGGGAGTCATCGTCGCGCCTCTGCCGCCGTGGATGATGGATCTGCTGCTGGCGGGCAACATCACGCTCGCCGTCGTGATTCTGCTGACGACGATTTACGTCCGGAAGCCGCTGGAATTCAACGTCTTTCCGTCGCTGCTGCTGGGTGTGACGCTCGCCCGGCTGGTGTTGAACGTGGCTACGACGCGGCTGATTCTGACGCGTGCTCACATCGACGGAACCGGGGCCGCCGGCGGAGTGATCGAAGCCTTTGGAGGCTTCGTCGCCGGCGGGCAGCTTGTCGTCGGACTGATTCTGTTTGTGATTCTGGTGGTCATTCAGTTTCTGGTGATCACCAAGGGCTCGACGCGGATCAGCGAAGTCGCCGCCCGGTTCGCCCTGGACGGGATGCCCGGCAAGCAGATGGCGATCGACGCCGATCTGAATGCCGGACTGGTAACGCAGGAGCAGGCCAAGGTTCGCCGGGCGGAAGTGACTGCCCAGGCCGACTTCTACGGGGCGATGGACGGTGCCAGCAAATTCGTCCGCGGCGACGCCATCGCCGGCATCGTGGTCACGCTGATCAACATCATCGGCGGCCTGATCGTCGGCATGGCGATGAACGGGATGGACTTTCAGAAGGCCGTTACGGTCTTTACGACGCTGACGATCGGGGACGGACTTGTCTCACAAGTGCCGGCCTTTCTAATCTCGCTGGCGTCGGGTCTGCTGGTCACGCGATCGTCGGGCGACTCGAATCTTTCGCGGGACGTGGTCGGGCAGACCTTCCGGCATTCCGAAGCAATGTTTCTATCTGCAATTTTTGTGACGGGTCTGGCTTTCACGGGGCTGCCGATGCTGCCGATGCTCAGCCTGGGGCTGGGCTGCGGAGCCATTGGCCTGGCGATTCGGGGCAAGAAGAAACTCGACGTGGCGGAGATTGCGCAGCAGGAGCAGCAGGCTCAGTCCGAAGCACGGCCGCAGCCCAAGCCGGAAGACCACCTGCTCGTCGATCCGCTGGAGCTGGAGCTCGGGTTCGGACTGATCAGGCTGGCCGATCCGGCTTCGGGGGGGGATCTGCTGGACCGCGTGACGCGGGTCCGGCTGAAGGTGGCCCAGGAGACCGGGATTATCCTGCCGAAGGTCCGGATTCGCGACAACGTGCGGCTGGATCAGCGCAGCTACCAGATCAAGCTCAAAGACATTCCGATCGCCTGGGGCGAGATTCACGCCGACGGACTGCTGGCGATCGATACCGGCATGGCGAATGGCGAGGTGCCGGGAATTCCGACGACCGACCCGGCGTTCGGTCGGCCGGCCCGGTGGATCGAGTCGTCGATGGCGGAGCGGGCGGAGCTGATGGGTTACAGCGTCGTCGAACCGTCGTCGGTGATTGTGACGCATCTGACGGAAGTCGTTCGGGATCATGCCGACGAGCTGCTGACGCGGCAGCACGTGCACCAGTTGCTGGAGAATCTGAAGGAGCGGGCGCCGAAGGTTGTGGAGGAACTGATTCCGGAACTGTTGAAGCCGGCCCAGGTTCACATGATTCTGGCCAATCTGCTGCGCGAACGGGTGCCGATTCGCGATCTGGAATCGATTCTGGAAACGCTGGGCGAGTACGCCGACAAGACCAAGGACCTGACGATTCTGTCCGAGTACGCCCGGCACTCGCTGAGCCGGACGATTTGCCAGCAGTATCGCGATACACAGCGGACTCTGCACGTGATTACACTCGACCCGGCCCTGGAGGACGTACTGGCGGGCGGGATTGAATTCGGGGAGCGGGGCTTGTCGGTCAAGCTGTCGCCTCAGGTTTCTGAAGCGGTCACGAAGGAACTGGCGAAACAACTGGAGCGGCTGGTCTCCGGCGGGCATCCGCCGGTGCTGGTCTGCAGCCCGCAGATCCGGGCGGGGCTGCGGCAGATCACGCAGAATACGCTGCCGAAGCTGGCGGTTTTGAGTTTGAATGAGATTACCCGGGATACTGCAGTTCAACCGCACGGCCAGGTGCCGCTGCAGGCGATCCGGACCGGCGGCCCCGCCGTCCGACCACTCCAGACCGCGTAGCGCATCGACAAGAGACTGAAAGTCCCGTTTCGCCAGGATGGCGAGACGCATTGATTGCAGAGTCCAGGGAAGGACGAATGCCATGCAAGCCGACGTGAGAACCTATAAAGCCCCGACGCTGGATGCCGCTCTGGAACTGGTCCGCCGTGAAATGGGGGCCGACGCCATTGTTCTTCACACGCGACAGGTGACCCGTCGCGGCCTGCTGCCGTGGTCGCGTGGTCGCGAGGAAGTCGAGATTACCGCCGGGCTGGGAGTGCAGGTTCGTTCGACGCCGAAACCGACGGTCGAGTCGTCGATGGCCCGGACGGCGGCGGCCGGGATCTCGCTGTCCGATGAGACACTGCAGCCGCCGCCGGATCTGCTGGGGACGAAGGCTGTTCCGCTGGAGAATACTCGACCGGCTCCGGCCGCTCCGGTCAATCGCCTGGCGGCTGTCACCAATCCTCCGGTTCGACACCGGCAACATGACGCCGAGCCTCCGGTCGGCCGGCATCCTGGAACGAAGACAATCGCGGCCCGGCTGGCGGCGATTTCGCCGGTGATGCCTGAGATCGCACCGGCTCCGGCGGCTGTCACTCCTCCTCCGGTTCCGGTCGCGCCGCCTCCGGTCGTCCCTCCGGCTCCTGTTCCCCGTTCGATGACCTGGGAGCGACCAGTCGGCGGGCCGCCGGTTCCGTCCAAGCTGCCGACGCCATCCGTAGCGACGGTACGCTATGTCCCCTCGAGCGATCCGACGCTGGCGATTCAGCAGCGGCTGGACATGCTGCAGAAGATGCTGACCGATCTGGGGCGGCAGAATCGCAGCAAGGGTGTGGCGGATATTCCGGCCGAGCTGTTTTCCAGTTTCACGCGGCTCATTGATGCCGAAGTCGATGAGGACGTGGCGCGGGATGTGGTGCTGCGGCTGAGATCGCTGCTGTCGACGACGCAACGGAAGAGCCCGGAAGCGGTGCAGGCGGTCCTGGCGGCGCAGATCGAAAAAGAACTGCGGGTCGGTACGCCGATCACGCCCCAGCGCGGACGACGCAAGGTCATTGCGCTGGTGGGGCCGACGGGAGTCGGTAAGACGACGACGATCGCCAAGCTGGCGGCGAACTTCCGGCTGCGGGACGGGGCGAAGCTCGGTCTGATCACCGTCGACACGTATCGCGTGGCGGCGGTCGAGCAGTTGCGGACGTACGCGGAGATTATGGACCTGCCGATGAAGGTGGTGACCAGCCCGCAGGAAATGCGGCGGGCGCTGGACGAGCTGACGGGGCTGGATCTGGTGCTGATCGATACGGCCGGTCGGAGTCCGAAAGACGAATTGAAGCTGCAGGAATTGAAAACCGTGCTGGCCGAAGCGCGTCCCGACGAAGTGCATCTGGTGATGAGCCTGGCGTCGGGGTCGCGGGTGTTGCAGACCACGGCCGCACAGTTTCAGCCGGCGGGAGTGACGTCGCTGATTCTGACAAAGCTGGATGAAGCGTCGGGGCCGGGGAGCCTGCTGAATGTGGCGCGATCGGTTCCGGTTCCGGTGAGTTATCTGACGACGGGTCAGGACGTGCCGGCGGACATTGAGCCGGCGCATGCGGCGCGGATGGCGCGGTTGATTACCGGGCAGGAGTCGCTGTCGGCGGCATCGAGCGGACGATAGGGACGATTTGCGGTTTACCGGATCGGGTTGAGTTTCGCCTTTCTCTGTTGCCAAAGCACTTCATGACTGTTCAGTCGGCCCCCATTTGCGATCAGGCTCTCGAACTGCGACGGCTCGTGGAGCGTCAGCAGTTGTCGACGAGTGCGCCGACGCCGAGTCGGGCGCGGTCGATTGCGGTGACCAGCGGCAAGGGAGGGGTGGGGAAGAGTCATCTGGCGTTGAATCTGGCGGTGGCGCTGGCGGAACTGGGCTGCTCCGTCTGCCTGTTGGACGGGAACCTGGGGCTGGGGAGCCTGGATTTGCTGTGCGGCGTCAACGGGTACTGGAATCTTTCGCATGTGATTACCGGGGCGCGGCAACTGGAAGACATTGTGCTGGAGGGGCCGGGGGGCGTACGGCTGATTCCCGGAGCCAGCGGGATTACGGATCTGGCGGATTGCCCGACGTCGGTGCACGAGAAGCTGCTGGAGCAGTTCGATGAGCTGGAAGCGGGCTGCGACTTTCTGATTATCGATACGGGGAGCGGCATTCATCGTCTGGTCCGCCAGTTTGCTGCGTCGAGCGACGAAGTGCTGGTGGTGACGACGCCGGAGCACACGGCGATCGCCGACGCCTATGCGACGGTCAAAGCGCTGTCGACGATTCCGGAGCTGGCATGGAACGTGGTGGTAAACCAGGTACAGGACACCGAGCAGGGGGAGCGGATTTTTGAGCGGCTCCAGCACACGGCGGGAGCGTTTCTGCAGACGCCGTTGCGGTGGGCGGGGGCGGTGCCCTGGGACGAGGCGGTGCCTGAGGCGGTGGCGCGTCGTCAGCCGTTTCTGCTCGACCATCCCGGTTGTCCGGCGGCGCAAGCGATCCGGCGGATGGCGCGTCGGTTCCGCGAAGGTCAGCCGGGGAGCGAACTGGGGGGGTATTTGCGTCGCTTGTCGGAGCGGATGGAGCGTCGGAGGGGGATTGAGGCGGTGGCCACTGTGAAACAAAGAACTTGAGTGAAATCGGCTGAGTGCCCGGGGATTTCACGGAGTCGGGCCGGATGTCATAAATCGGTAAAGGGCAGAGAATGATTCAATTCTTCGGATTGTAGTGCCGATGTTGAACCGGCGGGGAACAGTCGGCCGGCGACGGTCGGGGTTTCGTCCGTCCGGATTTGACTTCGGGGGCGGCGATGGCTGTCCAGTTTGCGGTGCGTCTGGCTTTGTTGGCCTTTGCGGCGACCAGTCTAGAGGGGCTGGTCGCGGGCGGTGATCTGGTCGGGGTGATTCAGCTTGCGCTGATTCGCGTCGTCGGGTTTTACGTCACGGGCCTGTTGTGTGGTGGTGTGGCTGAGCGGTTGATGGAAGAGCAGGCCAACGGGGAATTCGCCCGCTGGAGCGATTCTCTGAAAGCTGCGGAGGCCGCGAGCGAATCCGGTGCTTAAGGAAGTGGACTCACCATGGAGGGTCGGATGGTCACAAAGGTTACCGACGACATTGGCGAGCTGTGGAACGCGTTCAAGCAGGATCAATCGAATCAGGAGCTGCGAAACGCTCTGATCGAGAGGTTCCTGCCGCTGGTCCGATACAACGCCGAACGTGTCTGGTCCAAGCTCCCCGATGGCGTCGACCTGAATGATCTCATGTCGGCGGGCGTGTTCGGGCTGATCGATGCGATCGAGGCCTTTGACCTCGAACGCGGCGTGAAGTTCGAGACGTATTGCGTACCGCGAATTCGCGGGGCGATGCTGGATGAACTGCGGACGATGGACTGGGTTCCACGGCTGGTGCGGAGCAAGGCCAGCAAGATGGAGGCCGCCCGCAAGGAGGCGGAAGCCGAGCTGGGGCGTCCGCCGTCCGATACGGAAATTTCGCGGAAGATGGGCCTGCCCGTCGAGGAATTCGAGAAGCTGAAGAGCGAGGCGAGCGCGGTCAACCTGGTCAGTCTGAACAAGAAGTGGTACGAGACTGACAGCTACAAGGACGTCCGCGAGATCGATATTATCGAGGACTCGAAAGGCGAGGATCCGACGAAGGGGATCCAGAAGCGGGATCTGATGAAGCTGGTCACGAAGGGCCTCAACCGCAACGAGCGGCTGATTATCATCCTGTACTATTACGAAGAGCTGACGATGAAGGAGATCGGGACGACGCTGGGTCTGTCCGAGTCCCGCGTCAGTCAGATGCATTCGAGCATCGTGAATCGGCTGAAGGACCAGCTCCGCCGCCGACGTCCGGAATTCGCCCAGTAGTCAACCGATTTCGTCCGCGCACTTATCGATTCATCTGACAGGCCGGAGAGTTTTCCAATGGGGAACTCTCCGGCTTGTTTGCGTTTTTGGGTGGTAGAGAGGGGGGCCTGCGGCGGAGGGGAATGCACCGGATTCGGGCGAAGAGGTGCATGGTCCGCGCCCTGCCCGGAATTCGTTTGTAACATGTTTATCTATAACGGGTTGTGGTGATTTGATGCCGGTTTGGCGTGCTGGCCCGCGGCGGGTGACTCGCCATGTTCCGCTCGTCCTCCTCCGCCCGCTCCGCGTCGCTGCGAGAAATCCGGTCCCTTTCCGGGTATGATTGAGCGTTTCCCGCTGCCTTACCCCGCTTTCCTGCCTGAGAAGATCATGTCTGTCCCCAAAGTGGCCATCATTGGACGGCCCAACGTCGGCAAGAGCTCGCTGCTGAACTGGCTGTCCCACAAGCGGATTTCGATTGTCGACCCGATGGCGGGAGTGACGAGGGACCGCGTGACGTACCTGATGCACGTCGAGGATCGCTTTTTCGAGCTGGTCGATACCGGCGGCATCGGGATCGTCGACCGGGACGATCTGGAGGCGGATATCGAGCGGCAGATCGAGATCGGCATCAAGGAAGCCGACGTGATCCTGTTCGTCGTCGAAGGGCCGGTCGGCATTACGCCGCTCGACCGCGAGGTCGGGCAGCGGCTGCGGAAAATCCAGAAGCCGAAGCTGCTGGTGATCAACAAGTGCGATTCGCCGAAGACGGACCAGGAAGTCGCGGAATTCTTCGGCATCGTCGACGCGCCGGTCATCTGTACGAGCGTTAAAGGGAACCGGAACCAGAAGGAACTGCTCAAGGCGATCCTGAAGACGCTGCCGGACGCCGATGCGATGGAGCCCGAAGAGGGGGGCGACCGCGAGGCCGATCCGGAGCTGAAGCTGGCGATCGTGGGCCGGCGGAACGTCGGCAAGAGCACGTTCATCAACCAGCTCGCCGAGACCGAGCGGATGATCGTCAGCGAGATTCCCGGCACCACGCGGGACAGCGTCGATATCCGGTTTCAGGCCGACGGCAAGTCGTTCATCGCCATCGACACACCCGGTGTCCGCAAGCGGAAGAGTCTGGCCAACAGCGTCGAGTGGTACGGGCTGGCCCGTGCCAAGCGGAGCATCCGCCGGGCGGACGTGGTGCTGATGTTCTTCGACTGCACCGAGCGTGTCTCCCGCGTGGACAAACAGCTTGTGTCAGAGATCCGGGACGAGTGCAAGCCCTGCATTTTCGTGGTCAACAAGTGGGACCTGTCGGGCGAGATGTCGATGGAGCAGTGGTCGGAGTACCTCTTCAAGCTCTTCGCCGACATGCGTTACGTCCCGGTGGCTTTTGTGACGGCGTTGACCGGCCGGAATGTCAAAAAGCTGATTCACTTGGCTCAGACGATTCACAAACAGGCCCGCGAACGGGTGACCACCGGCGAGTTGAACCGGGTGATCCGGGCCGGCGTGGCCAACTGGCCGCCGCCGATGCGGCAGAACCGGACGGCGAAGATTCTGTTCGCGACGCAGGTGGGGACCGAGCCGCCGACGATCGTGATCAAGTGCAACGACGCGGTGCTGTTCGACGAGTCGTGGAAGCGGTATCTGTTCGGCTACCTGCGGGAGCACCTGCCGTTCCAGGAAGTGCCGGTCAAGGTTTACTTCCGGTCGAAGGGGGATTCCAACCAGAAGCCCGGCTATCACCCACGCGAAACGCAGGAGTTCGAGGAAGAGCTGGCGGCGTGGCAGGCCGAGGAGCAGGGCGAGTGGAACGACGCCGACGAGTTCCAGGAAGGGCAGATGCAGGACGAGTAGTCGGAGGCGGGAAGAGTCCACGTCGTCGATCCTGGCTGGTCACGCGCTGCCGCCTTGGAAGGGGCGAAGGAGACCGATCCACGGGTTGCGCGTCGGTCGGAACCGCCGCTCCACCCGTGGCTACAGCCCGTCGCCCCTGCCGGGGCGAAGAGCCTTCAAGGCCGCGGAATGGCGGGGGCGATCAAGGGCGCCCCCCCTCCCGAAATCGTCAGGAAACCGGGTTCCCGTTTCCTCGTCCCGGCCGGCCCGGTAGACTGAAGGTGTTCTGGCCCGCCCTCTGATCTGCCGGAGTCTCCGCCATGCGTCTGCCTGCCTTTGCCGTCCTTGCCGTTGTCACGCTGTCCATGGCGACCGCGGTGGCCTGCCCGTTCTGCTCGGCCCCGTCGCTGACTTTGACCGAACAGCTCACGCAGGCGGACGCCGCGTTGCTGGTGAGCTGGGCCGGCGGCGAGAAGGGGAAGAGCGTCGACGGCGGGTCCACGATCTACAAGGTGGTCGAAGTGGCCCATCAGCCGGCCGACGGCAAGTGGAAGACGGGAGACACGATTTCCCTGGTCCGCTACCGGGCCGGTAAAGAGGGGGAACAGTTCCTGCTGCTGGGGACGAAGAGCGGCAAGGAGATCGACTGGGGCAGCCCGCTGGAGGTCTCCGAGACGAGCTACAAGTACATGAAGCATGCGCCGAAGCCCGACGCCAAGGCGGCGGACCGGCTGCGGTATTTTTTGACGTACCTGGAGAACGCGGACCCGATCATCTCGGCGGACGCCTACGGCGAATTCGCCAACGCGAACTATGAAGACATCACGCAGCTTTCCAAAGAGATGCCGCGGGATAAGGTGCGGAAGTGGCTGACCAGTGCGGAGACGTCACCCGGACGGATGGGGCTGTATGGTCTGCTGCTCGGGTTGGCGGGGAATGCGGACGATGCGGAGCTGATGGAGCAGAAGATCACCGAGTCGGGGGAAGATTTCCGGCTGGGGATCGACGGGATCATGGGTGGCTATCTGCTGCTGACCGGCGACAAGGGGCTGGAAGTGCTGGAGCAGTCGAAGCTGGCCGACAAGAAGGCGCCGTTCAGCGAGACCTACGCGGCGATGCAGGCGCTGCGGTTCATGTGGCAGTACGGGGACAACCGGATTTCGCCGGAGCGGCTGAAGCAGTCGATGCGGATTTTGCTGGAGCGTCCGGAGCTGACGGATCTGGTGATCGCGGATCTGGCCCGCTGGAAGGACTGGTCGATCAGCGACCGTCTGATGGGGATGTACGGCCAGCA
Organism: uncultured Planctomycetaceae bacterium; assembly: GCA_942493135.1. Classification (GTDB taxonomy): domain Bacteria; phylum Planctomycetota; class Planctomycetia; order Planctomycetales; family Planctomycetaceae; genus Planctellipticum. The sequence goes on from OW818684.1 coordinate 5,291,806, forward strand.
GGAGTACGATATTCCGTCGATCAAGCGGGCGATTGTGCGGTTCTACCTGGCGTGCGAGAACGAAGCGAAGAAGCATCCCGAGGCGGTCCCCGCCGACCTGGCGAAGGTGGCCTCGCAGAACCTGGCCGAACTGGAAAAGAAGGATCCGAAGACGGTCAGCGAAGCTAAGCGGTTCTTCATTCTGAAGTAGGTTGGAACTGCGGCGCTCGGGAAGGGATGTCCCATGCGGTGGCTCTGGTGCTGTCTGGCTCTGGTGGCGGGTGCTGAAGGTGCGCTGGCTGCGCCGGGCTGTCCGTTCTGTCCCCCTTCGCAGCCGACGCTGTCGGAGAAGGTGGCCGAGTCGGACATGGTGGTGCTGGTGCAGTGGGTCGAATCCCAGTCTGACCCCAACGATCCCGATGCCGGGGCGAAAACGGTCTTTCAGGTCGTCGACCCGTGGCGGGTGGCGAAGAGCTCGCAGGGAAAGACCTGGAAGAAGGATGAGCTTCTGGAGTGGCCGTTTCTGCGGACCGGTAAGAAGGGGGAGCTGTTCCTGATGTTCGGCCGCTGGCAGGACGGGAAGCCTGTCTGGGACTTGCCGGTCGAGATTTCTGAGATCAGTTTTCAATACGTACGGCAGGCGCCGTCGCCGGAGAAGACCGGGCCCGATCGCCTGAAGTACTTTTTGCGGTTCCTGGAATTCTCGGACCCTCTGCTGGCGGGGGACTCCTTCTCGGAATTCAGTAAAGCCCCGTACGAAGATGTCGTGGCGCTGGCAGAGCTGCTGCCGCGGGCCAAGCTCCGGCAATGGCTGGAATCACCGGAGACGCCCCCTCTCCGCCGGGGTTTTTACGGGATGGTGCTGGGGCTGTGCGGCGACGACGACGACGCGAAATTCCTGGAGAGCCAGGTGCTGTCGAAGCCGGCGGCGGATGAAGTCCGGCTGGGTCACGACGGCATGATGGGGGGCTATCTGCTGCTGCGGGGAGAGCCGGCGCTGAAGAAGCTGATCGAGGCCAAGCTGGGCGATTCGTCCTTGCCGACGGGCGAAATGTACGCGTTCCTCAATGCCCTGCGGTTCCTGTGGCAGTACGGGCGGGATCGCATTCCCGCCGCGGATCTGCAGGGGGCGCTGCGAGGCTTCCTCGACCGGGAAGACATGGCGGAGGTGGTGCTCAGCGACCTGTCGCGGGCGAAGGACTGGTCGGTGCTGGAACGGCTGACGACGGCGTATGGCAAGCCGCCGTTTGAGACCTCGTCAGCGAAGCGGCGGATCGTGCAGTTCGTGCTGGCCTGCGCGAAGGATCAGTCGGAAATGCCCGAAGCGGAGACCGCGAAGCTGGCGAAGGCATTTCTCGACCGCATCCAGCGGGAGGAGCCGGGCGTCCTGAAGGCGGCGCAGTCGCCGTTCTGACGGGCGATGTGGGAGAAACTGGGGGCTCGAAGACTCGACCCAAGCCACCCCAATGCTTCGCAACCAGTCCCCGCAGATTTGCTGCACCGCGGCAAAGCGAAGCAGGCGACGCCGCGGAGCGACATCGCCTGTGCCGAATCAAATTCGCCAAGGCTGGAGGCCTCAGATCGCCATACCCTTCTTGCGGGACTTGCGATGCTTGGCGCTGCACGGACGCTTGCCGTGGTTGGCGGGCTTCACTTTACGCTGATTCTTGGCCATGGTCTCTCACCTGAACATACGGAACCGCGGGTTCCCCGAAAAACGAGTTGGGGAGTTTAGCAGCCGTTGCGGGGCCTGCCAAGTCACTGGCGGGAAATTGAATCGCGGTTCGGGCGCAACGCATTTTGAAAATGGAGGTTACGTCCGAATTGCGAATGTGGGGGACGGCTACTTGATGGCGACGATCATCGAATCGGGGCCGACCAGGTGCTCGACCCGGGTTTCGCGGAAGCCGGCCTCGCGCATCCAGCCGCAGCCGTCGGCCCCGGTGTAGTCGAAGCCGGCGGGGGTTTCGATGAGCATGTTGAGGCTCATCAGCAGGCCGAAGGCGTTCTGCTGGCGATCGTCGTCGATCAATGCGTCGTAGACGACCAGTGCGCCGCCGGCCGGCAGGGCATCGTACGCCTTGCGGATCAGCATGCGTTTGTCGTCGAGACCCCAGTCGTGCAGGATGTGGCCCATCAGGATCACGTCGGCCCGCGGCAGGTCGTCTTTGAAGAAGTCGCCCGGCTGAAAGCGGACGCGATCGGCCAGTCCGTTTTCCGCCACGTAGTCATCGAAGACCGGGCCGGCTTTGGGAAGGTCGAAGCCGGCGCCGGTCAGGTGCGGATTGGCCAGGGCGATCTGGACGGCGAGGTCTCCCTGGGCTGTTCCGACATCGACGTAGGTTTTGTACTGCGCCCAGGGGAGCCGGCGGGCGATGGCCATGTTGGCGCCCCGGCTGAGTCCGGACATCGCCCGGAGGAATTCCCGCAGACGCTGCGGGTCGGCGTAGAGGGCGCCGAAGAAATCTTCGCCGCCGTGGCGGGTTTCGTTCTGATGCTCGCCGGTGCGGAGGGCTTCGGTGAGGTGGCTCCAGAACGGATAGAGCCGGTGGCTGCACATTTCCAGGATGCCGCCGACGTACGACGGTTTGTGGCGGTCGAGGTACAGGTCGGTGGAGGGCGTATTGCGGTAGACGCCGTCGGTCCGTTCCAGAAATCCGAGGGCCACGAGGGTGTCGAAGAAATCGGCGGCGGAGCGGGGGTGGAGCCCGAGTCGGGCCTGCAGGTCCTGCAGGGATTCGGGCCGTTTCGCCAGCTCGGTGAAGAGGCCGAGCTCGACGGCGCTGAGAAGCGTCTTGGAGGACCAGAAGCCGAAGCCGACCTGCAGAATTGTTTCGGGAGAGGGGTGAGTCATGCGAATCCTTCCGTGGAAACCGTGAGCGCGTGGCAGCCGGACCGGATTTTAGTCGGGCGTTCGATCCGGCGACAATTCAGCGGGCCTTGCGGGCCACGGGACGATGGGCGTCCCGCCCGGCTTTCCAGGGATCGACCGGGGTCGTGTTCGGCTGCTGCGGTCCCGGCGTTGAGCGACCTGCCGCCGCTTGCGCTTCGAGCCGCTGCGTCAGTCGTTCGACGACTTCGGGCTGCGCCTCGGCCAAGTTCATCCGTTCGCCGATGTCGGATTCGAGGTCAAAGAGCTGGACGAGGGGCAGGGCGCTCGTGTCGTCCCTGCCGGGACGGGGTGCGCTCCAGCCTCCGGAACCAGGGCAGAGGAGCAGCTTCCACTTTCCTGCGCGGATCGCGAAGGAGCCGTTGATCGAGTGGGAGATCAGATCGGGGCGGAACGCTTCCTTAGTTCCAGTCAGCACCGGCAGAAAGCTGAAGCTGTCTTCCGCGGCGTTGGCCGGCAGCGGAACGTCGAGGATGTCGGCAACGGTGGCGAGGACGTCGGTCAGGCAGACCAGTTGCTCACTGGACTTTCCGGCGGGAGCATGCCCGGGCCAGCGGACGAGGAACGGGACGCGGTGACCCCCTTCGTAGAGGTCGGCCTTATGTCCGCGCAGCATCGCGCTGGGATTGTGACCCTTCGCGAGAAGCTCCGGATACTGGGCCTGCGGCGAGCAGCCGTTGTCGCTGGTCACGACCACGAGCGTGTTGCCGGTCAGTTGCTCTTCGTCGAGTTTCCGCAGGACTTCGCCGACGGCCCAGTCGGTCTGCATGACGAAGTCCCCGTAGGGATTCAGCCCGCTTTTGCCGAGCCAGTCGGCGGTGGGGAGGATGGGAGTATGGGGCGACGCGAACGGCAGGTAGAGGAAGAACGGATTGCCGTTGCGGGCGGCCTCGGCCCGGTCGCCAATGGAGCGGATGGCTTCGTGGGTCAAATCGGGCAGGACGTTAGCGGCGTCGAAATCTGCGGCGGCGGGACCGAGACGGGTTTTGCCTCCCTGGTCCCGGCCGGCCATCATCAGGAAGGCTCGGTCGCCGACGGGGGGCGCGGTCAGGCGGTCGTTGCGGAGGTAGGCGTAGGGGACCATGTCGAGCGAAGCGCTGATGCCGAAGTATTCGTCGAACCCGACGCTGTTGGGGCCGTCGGTCACGGGCTGCGTGTAGTCGACGTTGTGGACCTGATCGGCGGCTTCGATATTGAGTTCCGCCACGTCTTTTCCGGGCAGCTTCTGCCAGTTCATGCCGAGGTGCCACTTGCCGACGGCGGTGGTGTGGTACCCCTGGCTTTTGAGCAGCGAAGCGATTGTCAGGCGATCGGGTTCGATGAGCCGGGGGCTGAGTCCCCCGAGGACGCCGCTTTTGAGCTTCGATCGCCAGCAGTAGCGGCCGGTCAGGAGGCCGTAGCGAGTGGGCGTGCAAACGGCCGAGGGGGTATGGGCGTCGGTAAAGCGGACCCCTTCCGCGGCGAGGCGGTCCATGTGGGGCGTGGGGATTTTGCCCTCGGGGTTGTAGCAGCGGACGTCGCCGTAGCCGAGATCGTCGGCGAGGATCACGACGATATTCGGTCTCTCGGCGGCCGGAGACGGCGTTGAAAGGGCGATCGAGAACAGGGCTGCAAGCGTAACGATGATCCGCACGGCGGGAATCCTTGAGAAGTGCATCGAGTGCGAATTGCCAATTACAGCTTGAGCGTGAGCCACAGTCCGCGGACTTCCATGACGCTTTTTCCGGGGATGTCGGTCGCGCGCAGCGTGAGGGTTCCGGGGCCGCGGTCGAGCCGCAGTTTGCCGAGGGGCAGGGGCTTGAAGTCTTTGACGTAGGACTCGGAACCGCGCGTCGCCCGGTCGTGTTCCTGGCCGCGGAGTGGCGGGTCGTGAGCCTCGGTGATTCGCGACTGCAGGCGGTACGGGCCGCAGCTCAGTTCCACAGTCGAACCGACATCGGTCGCGGGACAGGCGTAGTCGACGACGACTTCGTACGTGCCGGCGGTGTGGACGTCGACGTCCCAGGTGATCCGGCCTGCGGTGGTCGTCCAGTTCGTGAAGAACGAACAGTTCGGGGCCTTGCCGCTGCGCTCGACGCCGCCATGCGGGACGCCGTCGCGGGCGGGAAGCTGCGTCACCGGGAATTCGCGATAGCCGACGGTGAAGGGACGTTCTTCGCGAACCATTTCGGCCAGGACGGTGGCTTCCCAGTCTTTGACGGCGGCTGCGAGGCGGGCGCCGACGTCGGGCTGTTGCTTACTGATGTCGGTCTGCTGGCCGGGGTCGGCGACCATATCGTAGAGTCGACCTGCCGCGTCGAGGCGGTACTGCTGGGTGCGGACGCTGACTTTGTTGGCCCAGTGGGAGAAAATCATCCGGTCGGTTGGTTCGGTGGACTTACCCCGGAGCAGGGGGGCCAGGCTGACGCCGTCGAGCGGCTTGTCGCCGACGCGCTGGACGCCGGTCAGGTCGAGCAGGGTCGGGAGGAGGTCGATGGCGGCGGAGATCTGCGGAATTTTCGTTCCCGCGGGAATCTGGCCGGGCCAGCGGACGAGGAGGGGGGAGCGGACGCCCCCTTCATCGGTGGTCCCTTTTCGGCCGCGCATGCCGCCGTTCCAGCGCCAGCCATTGGGGCCGTTGTCGGAGAAATACAGCACGATGGTCTTGTCGGCGATCTTGAGCTCGTCGAGCTTCGCCAGGACGCGTCCCACGTTCCAGTCGATGTTTTCGCACATCGCGAGCGCGGCCCGCGTGTGGTCGAGTTCTTCCATTTCCTTGCCGTGATAACGCAGCGGCAGTTCCGCCTTGTCGAACTTCTTGTAGAAACTGTCGGGGACCTGCATGGGCGAGTGGGGCGTGTTGAGCGCCAGATAGCAGAAGACGGGCTGCTGACGGTGCTGTTCCAGGAAGGTCAGCGCGTGGTCGGTCAGGTCGTCGACGATGAATCCGTTGCCACGGACTGGCTGGCCGTTGTGTTCCAGCGGCGGGCTGAAGTAGTCCCCCCAGTGGCCCGAGCAGAAGCCGTAGTATTCCTGGAATCCTCGACCGTTCGGGTGATAGGGGTACTGCATGCCGTTATGCCATTTGCCGAACGCGGCCGTCGCGTAACCGCCGGCGGCGAAGGAGTCGGCGATCGTCCGCTCGTCGAGGTCGAGCCGCTCGCCGCCGGTGGAGACGTTCCAGACGTTGCCGCGCGGGTGATAGCGGCCGGTCAGGAACTCGGCCCGCGTCGGCGAGCAGACCGGGCAGACATAGAACCGGTCGAAGATCGCACCGTCCCGCGCCAATGAGTCGATGTGGGGCGTGCTGAGGTTGGTGTTGCCATGCACGCTGAGGTCGCCCCAGCCCTGGTCATCGGCGAGGATCACGACCACGTTCGGCCGATCGGCGGCATGGAGCGTGTTCGCTGACAGAGAAGCCAGGAGGAGTGCGAGGAATCGAAGGCTCATGGCGGCGGACTCACAGCGGGGAGACTCAGGATGTGTTCAGCGGCATCAACTCCAGGAACTGAAGCGAACGGAGTGAAGTCTTTCGTCAGCCGCGGGTGTGAAGTATCCTCACCCCCATGAATCTTCACGTCAACCACCGCCTGTCGATCCTGACGCTGATTGTCGGGATCTTTCCATTCGCGACCTGTCGTGTCGAGGCTGCGGGGCGACCGAGCATCCTGCTGATCCTTCCGGATCAGATGCGGGCCAGTGCGATGGGCTGCATGGGAAATCGAGACGTCAAGACGCCGCACATCGACCGCCTCGCCGGCGAGGGGATGCTGTTCCGGCACACGTACGCCAACGTTCCCGTCTGCTGTCCGGCGCGGGCGATTCTGCTGACCGGGACATATCCGCAGAAGAACGGGATGGTCGCCAACGATCTTCGCCTGCGCGAGGAACAAGTCACGCTCGCGGAGATTCTGGCGGAGCAGGGGTATCGAACGGGTTTCATCGGCAAGTGGCATCTCGACGGGGGGCCGCGCGATCCAGGATTTGTGCCGCCCGGCCCCCGCCGGCAGGGGTTCGACTTCTGGGCGGCCTACGAATGCCATCACAGGCACTTCCTGCCGGTTTACTTCCGCGATACTCCCGAGCCGATCACCGTTCCCAAGTTCGAACCCGTCGCCTCGTGCGATTTCGCCGAGGAATTTCTCCGGGGCCAGCCCGCCGGCCGGCCGTTCTTTCTCACCGTGCAGATGGGGCCGCCCCACGATCCTTATGGCGCCCCCGAAGAATACATGCGGCAGTACGATCCGAAGTCTTTGACGATGCGCGCCAACTGGGCGCCGGGGAGCGAAGTCCGCGAGGCTCAATTGGTTCCCCCCGCGCAGCGCCGCCCAGGTCTGCGCGAGCGGCCCTTTGTCCGTCTGGGGGACGAAGAAGAAGTCGCAGCGTATTATGCCGCGATTACCTGCCTCGACGACCAGGTGGGGCGGCTGATGAAAGTGCTCGATGAGACCGGGCGCGACGAGAACACGATCGTGCTATTTACGTCCGACCACGGCGACATGCTGGGATCGCACGGACTGCGGCGGAAACGCAAGCCCTACGAAGAATCCGCGGGCGTGCCGGGCATTATCCGCTGGCCGGCCAAGGTGCCGCACGGTCGCGTCGTCGACACGCTCTTCAGCCACGTCGACATGGCGCCCACTTTGCTGGGGCTGTGTGGAGTCCCTGTTCCCGAGGCGATGCAGGGGACGGATCTGTCGCGGGTGGCTCTCGGCGAGACGACCGAGGGACCGGATGCGGTGCTGCTGCAGATTTTTGTCCCGTTCTCGCCGGACCAGGTCGAACGTCCCTGGCGCGGATTGCGGACGGAGCGCTATACCTTCGCGCGGTTTGAGGACGGTCCGTGGCTGCTGTTCGATAATCCGCAGGATCCCTGGCAGATGCACAATCTGGCGACGGAACCGTCGGCCGCGATGATTCGCGGGCAACTGGATCAGCAACTGGCGGCGCTGATGGCGAGGACCGGCGACGCCTGGTCGCTGAACTCGAATGAGCGAATCGAAGAAGGAGGGCGGCTCTACCGACACCGGACTTTCTCCACGATTGCCGAGTACCTCGACTGGGCGCGCGAGAACCCGGAGCCCGCGAAGAACAAGAAGTAGCCACGGGGAATCACGAGCATGCTGGTGCGTTTGTTGTTGACGGCCGTCTGTCTGGCGTCCCTGGCTGGTGGTCCCACGGCGGCCGCTCCGCCCAACGTCGTCTTCATCCTGACCGACGACCAGGGGGCGGTCGATGCGGGCTGCTACGGTTCGACCGATCTGGTGACGCCTAACATCGATGCCCTCGCGGCGCGTGGCGTGCGGTTCACTCAATTCTACTCCGCGGCGCCGGTCTGCTCGCCGTCGCGGGCAGGGATTCTGACCGGGCGTTATCCAGTCCGCGCCGGCGTCCCCGGCAACTGCGCTTCACAACCCGGCGAGAAGGGGGCGCTCCCTCCCGAACAGGTGACGCTGGCGGAAGTGTTTCGCGGTGCGGGGTACGCCACGGCCCACATCGGCAAGTGGCACCTGGGTTATACGCCCGAAACGTTGCCGCTCGCTCAGGGGTTCGAGCATTCGTTCGGGCATATGGGGGGCTGCATCGACAACTGGTCTCACTTCTTCTACTGGAGCGGGCCGAACATTCACGATCTGCACCGCAATGGCCGGGAGGTCTTTCACGACGGGCAGTACTTCCCCGAACTGATGGCCGACGAAGCGATCACGTTCATCGATCGGCACCGGCAAAAGCCGTTCTTCATTTACTTCGCAATGAATGCCCCCCACTATCCGTATCAAGGGGAGGCGAAGTGGCTGGAGCACTTCCAGGATCTGGAGTATCCCCGGCGTCTTTATGCGGCGTTTCTGGCCAGCCAGGACGAGCGGATCGGACGACTGCTCAAGCATCTCGATCAGACCGGCTTGCGCGAGAACACCATCGTCGTGCTGCAGTCCGACAACGGTCACTCGACCGAGGAACGGGCGCACTGGGGGGGCGGGAGCGCCGGTCCTTACCGCGGCGCGAAATTCAGCCTGTTCGAAGGGGGCATCCGACTGCCGGCGATGATCAGTTGGCCTGGAAAACTTCCGCAGGGCGAGGTTCGCGATCAGGTGGCCCACGCCTGCGACTGGTTCCCGACGCTGGCGGAATTGTGCGGAGTCCAGTTCCCGGAAACGGGTCTCGACGGTCTCAGTCTGACGCCGGTGCTCAAGTCGGCCGAAGCTCCCTCGCCCCATAAAGTGCTCCACTGGCAGGTCGGCAACGGACCGAATGCGCAATGGGCGGTCCGTCACGGCGACTGGAAGCTGATCGGCAACGTGCAGGACACGACCGTCGGCAATAAGCCGGGCGCGAAGGCGGCAGAGCGGCCTCCTCTATTCCTCAGCAACATCACCCGCGATTCCGCCGAGCGGACCAACCTGATGGAATCGAATCCCGACGTCGTCCAGCAACTGCAGCAGTTGCATACGGACGAGACAAAACGCCCCTGACCGTTTCCCTGAAACACTTCGGAGCCTCGCATGCCGCTGTCGTCCGACTCGCCCCGCGGTTTCTCCCGTCGCAGGTTCCTGGCGGCTTCGTCCGCCAGTCTGGCCGCCGCATCGACGCTCTCGTCTGCCGCCGCGGCTCAAGAGGCCCCGTCGCCGTCCCCGGCCAGCGGCCGCCGTCCGCGCGTGGCGGCGATCAATTCGATTTACCGCCTCCGCTCGCACGCCTATCACATCGCCGGGCGGTTCCTGCTGGGTTACACCCGCAACGGGTTTCATCATCAGCCGCCGTTCGACCTCGTCCGGATGTACAATGACCAGATTCCCGAACACGATCTCGGCCCCGAGACGTGCGAGCGGCACGGCGTGGAGCTGTGCAAGACGGTCGAAGCGGCAATTGGCGGTCCCGATAAACTGGATATCGACGCGATCCTGCTGATCATCGAGCACGGCGACTATCCGCTGAACGACCGGGGGCAGATTCTCTATCCCCGCTACGAGCTGTTCGAGAAGATCGTCAACGTCTTCCGCAAAAGCGGTCGGAGCGTGCCGATCTTCGTCGACAAGCACCTGTCGTACGATCACGCCAAAGCGGCCCGCATGGTGGCGACTTCGCGCGAGCTGGGTTTCGGCCTGATGGCTGGCTCGTCGTTGCCGGTTACCTGGCGCCAGCCGGAGATCGAACCGCCGCTGGAGACGCCGTTTGAGGAGGCGGTGGTCTGTTTCGGTTACGACCGCGGTCCGGTGGAGATATATCTGTTCCACGCCCTCGAAGTGCTGCAGAGCATGCTGGAACGCCGGGCGGGCGGGGAGACCGGCGTGAAGTCACTGGAATGCGTGCAGGGAGAGGCGGTGTGGAAAGCGGCGGCGGCTGGACGCTGGTCCCGTCGCCTGCTGGATGCCGCCCTGTCCCGCTGCCAGAGCTGCAATGTGGGACCGGTCGAGCAGAACGTGAAGCAACCGTTGGCGGTGTTCGTCGAATACCAGGACGGCACCAATGCGACCGTTCTGAATCTGATCGAACAGGTCTCGGACTTTGGCTTTGCCGCGACGGTCCGGGGGCGACCCGATCCGGTGTCGACGTGCTTCTATCTGCCGTCGCCTCCCGGCGCGAGGTTCTTCGATCCGCTGACTTGGAACATCGAGCAGTTCTTCGCCGCGGGCAAGCCGCCGTACCCGGTGGAGCGGACGCTGCTGACGAGCACGCTGTGCGATTTTGCGATGCGATCGATTCACGCCGGCGGCAGCGTCATGCGCGACCCGGCGATGGCGGTCACGTATCGCGGCCCGGAGAGCAGCGGCTTCTTCCGGGGGCCGTATGTCGATGCGGGTTGAGCTGACGAACGGAGACGCCGGGCGCAGCGGAAGCTGCGCCCGGCGTCTGCTGAAGTTGGACGTCCTTAAGCCCCGGTTATCGCTTCGGCCGATAGAAATGCGTCGCCTGGCCGTAGCTGGCTTCTGCGGCTTCCATCAGGGTTTCGGAGAGCGTCGGGTGGGCGTGGATGGTTTCCGCCAGGTCGCGGGCGACGGCTGCGGTCTCGACCGCCAGTGCGGCCTCCGCGATCATCTCGCCCGCGCCGGGGCCGACGATGCCGATGCCCAGCACCCGTTCGGTCGTGGGATCGAGGACCAGCTTGGTGAGGCCTTCGGTACGGGCCAGAGTCATCGCCCGGCCTGAGGCGGCCCACGGGAACTTGACCACCTTGACTTCGCGTCCGCGGGCCTTGGCCTCGGGCTCCATCAGGCCGACCCAGGCGATTTCCGGATCGGTGAAGACCACGGCGGGAATGGCCGTGTTGTCGAAGGCGGAGGGCTGCCCCAGAATCGCCTCGGCGGCGACCTTGGCTTCGCGGGTGGCCTTGTGGGCGAGCATCGGTTCGCCGGCGACGTCGCCGATGGCGAACAGATGCGGCACGTTGGTCCGGCGCTGGGCGTCGACCTTGATGAAGCCCTTTTCGTCGACTTCGACGCCGGCGTTTTCCAGGCCGAAGCCCTTGCTGGTCGGGCGTCGTCCGATGGAAATCAGGACGCGGTCGAACGTTTGCTTGGGCGCGACCCCTTCGCCTGCGAGGGTGGCGGTGATGCCGTTCTTCGCGGCCGTGAGGGCTTCGACCTTCGTATTGAGATGAATCGCCTCCAGGTGCGATTCGAGCCGCTTCTGCAACGGGCGGACGAGGTCGCGGTCCGCGCCGGGGAGCAGTCCGCCGGTCAGTTCGACAACGGTGACCTTCGAGCCCAGGGCGGCGTAGACGCTCCCCATTTCCAGGCCGATGTACCCGCCGCCGACGACCAGCAGGCTGCCGGGGATGTCCGCCAGTTCGAGAGCGCCAGTCGAATCCATCACGCGCGGGTCGCCGATCTGGAAGACTGGCGGCACAGCGGGCGTCGAACCGGTGGCGATGATGCACTTCTCAAACTCGACCGTCAGCGTCTTGCCGGCGCGGGTCTTCACTTCCAGCAGATGATCGTTGATGAAGGTGCCGCGGCCGGGAATCAGTTCGACGCCGCGCGCCTTGCACAGCTCGCCGACGCCTCCCGACAGCTTGCCGACGACGGCGTTCTTCCAGTCTCGCAGCTTGTTCAGGTCGATTTTGGGCTTGGCGAAGGTCAGTCCCCAGTCGGAGGCTTCGCTGCTTTCGTTGATCAGCTTGGCGACGTGCAGGAGCGCCTTCGACGGGATGCAGCCGCGGTTGAGGCAGACGCCGCCCGGTCGTTCGTCGTCGTTGATCATGACGACTTTCAACCCGTGATCGGCGGCCTCGAATGCGGCGGGATATCCGCCGGGACCGCCACCGAGGACCAGAAGTTGAGCCTGGATGTCTGCCATGGAAACTCTGTTCTCAGCAAGGAGCATTGATCGGGCGATTCAGCGAAGGAGCCCGCGGATTGCAACCCGCGGGCTCCTGGAAATTCTAGCCGTTCAGCAGCCTCGACACCAACCGATTAGCACTCGACCAGCAGGCGGAAGGCGTCGGAAAACAGCCCGCTCAGCTTGACGATGAAGCGGGCGGCGTCGGCGCCGTTGACCACGCGGTGATCGTAGGAGAGTGACAGCGGCAGCATCAGCCGGCTCTGGACTTCGCCGTCGACGAGCTGCAGTTGCTGCTGGCTGCGGGACATTCCCAGGATGGCGACTTCCGGGTAGTTGACGATCGGCGTGAAGGACGTCCCGCCGATACCTCCCAGATTGGTAATGGTAAACGTCCCCCCCATCATGTCCTTGATTTCGAGCTTGCCGTTGCGGGCCTTCTCGGCAATCTCGCCCAGCTCGGTCGCGATCTGCAGGATCGTCTTCTTGTCGCAGTCCCGGATGACCGGGACGACCAGGCCGTTGGGGGTGTCGACGGCGACGCCGATGTTGTAATACTGCTTCAGCACGACTTCGGCCTTCGCCGAATCGTAGCTCGCATTGAAATTCGGAAACGCCTTGAGGCAGGCGACCGCCGCCTTGATGGCGACCGCGGTCATGGTGACCTTCACGCCGCTCTTGCCGACCGATTCCTGGAACCGCCGACGCGTCGCTTCGGTCTCGGTGATGTCGGCCAGGTCGTGCTGGGTGACGTGGGGGATGAGCTGCCAGGCGAGGCTGAGGTTGTTGGCGGCCGTCTTTTGCAGCTTGGTGAAAGCGACCCGTTCGACGGGGCCGAACTTGGTGAAGTCCGGGAGAGGCGGAGCGACGAGACCGCCGCCGGAACTGCTGCCGGCCGCCGCCCGTGCGACGTCTTCCATGGTGATGCGACCGCCGGGGCCGGAACCGCGGAGGGCTTCCAGCTTCAGTCCGAGTTCGCGCGCCAGACGCCGGGTGGCGGGGCCGGCGGGAATCGGCAGGCCGGCAACGGAGGCAACAGCCACCGGAGCAGGGGCAGTGGCCCGTGCGACGGAGGCCGCGACGGGCGCCGCCTTGGCGGGAGCCGCTTTCGCCGCCCCGCCGTTGACGCTGGGCGCCGCCGCGCCCGAGGGCTCGATGCTCAGCATCGGCTGGCCGACTTTGACCGTGTCGCCCGCTTTGACCAGGATCTTGCCGATCTTCCCCGCGTGGGGGCAGCGGAGATCCATGACGGCCTTGTCGGTTTCCAGGGCCATCACGACCTGGTCGGCCTGAATCGTATCGCCGGCGGCGACGAGGATATCCGCGATGTCGGCGGACTCGATACCTTCCGCCAGTTCGGGCAGTTTGAATTCAATCGTCATGACGTCCCAATTTTCTCTGGGGCGGTTCCATCATGACTGACGGTGAGCCGCCTCGAACTTCCGGCCTTCCGGCCGGCTGACAGTCTGTCTGCAGTCGACGACACCGGGAGCGAGTTCCCGGTGTCGCGACACGATTTCAGGCGAACGCGGGATCGACCTTCTCCGGATCGACGCCCAGTTCTCGCAGAGCCTGCGGGAGCTTGCGGGGATCGAACTGCCCCTCGCGGGACAGGGCCAGCAGAGCGTAGTAGGCCACGCATTCCGCATCGATTTCGAAGTGCCGCCGCAGCGTGCTGCGCGCCTCGCTCCGGCCGAATCCGTCTGTGCCGAGGACCACGTACTGCCCCGGCATGTAGGGCCGCAACTGCTCGGCGACGAGCTGCACGTTCTCGCTCGACACGATGAACGGGCCCTTCACGCCGGACACGGCCGATTCCAGGTAGCTGGTGCGCGGCTTCTGGTCCGGATGCAGGGCGTTCCAGCGGGCGGTCGACTGGGCATCCCGTTTCAGTTCGTTGAAGCTGGTGATGCTCCAGACGTCGGCCTGCACGCCGAATTTCTCGGCGAGAATCGTCTGGGCGCGAATCGTCTCCCGCAGGATCGGACCGCTCCCCATGAGCTGGGGGCGTCCGCCGCGTTTCTTGGCGGTCAGCTTGGGATCGAGCGGATAGAGGCCCTTGAGGATGCCTTCTTCGACTCCCTCGGGCATGGTCGGCTGGACGAAGGACTCGTTGTAGACCGACAGGTAGTAGAAGATGTCTTCGCCCTGAGCGTACATCCGGTCGAGGCCGTTCTGGACGATGACCGCCAGCTCGTAGCCGAAGCAGGGATCGTAGGCCAGCAGGTTCGGGACGGTGCTCGCGGCGAGCTGGCTGTGACCGTCCTGGTGCTGGAGGCCTTCGCCATTGAGGGTCGTCCGGCCGGAGGTTCCGCCGCAGAGGAAGCCCTTGCAGCGGGAGTCGCCGGCCAGCCAGATCAGATCGCCGACGCGCTGGAAGCCGAACATGGAGTAGTACGTATAGAACGGCACCATGTTGATGCCGACGTTGGCGTAGGCGGTTCCCGCGGCGACGAACGAAGCCATTGCGCCGGCTTCGTTGATGCCTTCCATGAGGACCTGACCATCGCGGGCTTCGCGATAGTAGACCATCTGGCCGGCGTCGACCGGGGTATACATCTGGCCTTTGCTGGAGTAGATGCCGTTCTGGGCAAACAGCGTGTGCATGCCGAACGTCTGGGCTTCGTCGGGGATGATCGGCACGATCCGGTTGCCGAACTGCTTGTTGGCCATCAGCCAGCCCATCAGCCGGCCGAGCACCATCGTGCTGGACCAGTCTTTCCCGTACGAGGCCTTGATGGCGTCGAGAAAGGCGGAGGGAGCGGGAATCGGCAACCGCTCTTCGGTCGGCGTCCGCTGCGGCAGGTAGCCGCCGAGCGCCTGGCGATGAGCGTGGAGATACTTCATCTCCGGGCTGTCGTCAGCCGGCTTGTAGAACTTGGCGGCCTTGGTGTCCTCGTCGGACATCGGCAGCTCGAACCGGTCCCGGAACTTCAGTAGCTCGTCTTCTTCGAGCTTCTTCTGCTGGTGGGTCGTATTCTTGCCTTCGGCGCTTTCGCCGAGCCCGTAGCCCTTGATGGTGTGGGCCAGAATGACGGTTGGGATGCCTTTGGTTTCGACGGCGGACTTGTAGGCCGCGTAGACCTTGTGGGCATCGTGACCGCCGCGACGGAGATTCTTGATCTGGTCGTCGCTCAGGTGTTCGACGAGCTTCAGGAGCTCGGGAGACTTGCCGAAGAAGTCCTGCCGGATGAATTCGCCGGACTCGACGATGTACCGCTGGAACTGGCCGTCGACGATTTCGAGCATCCGCCGCTGCAGCGCGCCCGTCGTATCCGCCTCCAGAATCGAATCCCAGTCGGCGCCCCAGATGACCTTGATGACGTTCCAGCCGGCGCCCCGGAAGATCCCTTCGAGTTCCTGGACGACTTTGCCGTTGCTGCGGACCGGGCCGTCGAGCCGCTGCAGGTTGCAGTTGATGACCCAGGTCAGATTGTCGAGCTGCTCGCGGGCGGCCATCGAAATCTGGCCGAGCGATTCGGGCTCGTCGATTTCCCCGTCGCCCAGGAACGCCCAGACGCGGGACCTGTTGGCGGACGGGCAGACGCCGCGATGTTCGAGGTAGCGGAGGAAGCGGGCGTGATACAGGGAGCAGATCGGCCCAAGCCCCATCGACACCGTCGGGAACTGCCAGAAGTCGGGCATCAGCCACGGGTGCGGATACGACGAGAGCCCCGTCCCGCGGGGCAGTTCCCGGCGGAACTTCTCCAGGTTCTGCTCGGTCAGCCGGCCTTCGACGAACGCCCGCGAATAGACGCCGGGGGACGCGTGGCCCTGGAAATAAACAAAATCGCCCGGATGGTCGGCCGTCCGGGCGTGAAAGAAGTGGTTGAAGCCGGTCTCTACGAGGGTCGCAGAGGAGGCGAAGGTGGAAATGTGGCCGCCGACACCCGAACCGGACCGGTAGGCGCGGACGACCATCGCCATCGCGTTCCAGCGGATGATGCTGCGGATTTTCCGCTCCATCGCCCGGTCGCCGGGATAGGCGGGCTCGGCTTCGCGCGGGATGGTGTTGACGTACGGGGTCGTCACCGAAGGGACGATCGGGACCTGCTGCGACTGAGCGCGCGCATAGAGCTGTGTCAGCAGCTGGCCGACCTGCTCGCGACCGTAGCGGTGAAGGACATCGTCGAGCGACTCCAGCCACTCGTCGAGTTCGACGGGGTCCACGCTGGGAACGGGAGCTACGACGGGTTCATCCGTGTTTTCAGCGACCGGAGTCGATTCCGTCCGCCGGTCCGATACCGGAGCAGCCATAGTGCCTGCCATAGGAGAGTCAACCTCATCGATTGAGGAGTGAACGAATTCCGGGAGCTGCCCGGCGATCAACCCGCTTGGAGACTGGACCGGCTGGTCCAGACGGACCGGGAGCGCACCCGCAAACTGAAACCGTATCTTATCACATCCGGCCGAATCTGCACAGACTGAGCAGTTCCCGGAACGCGGAGTCGATCCGCGTCGGAATTCTCGGTTTTCCGCGGGAATTTCCGTCGGAGTCCCGCAGTCTTCTGCGAGTTCGGCGTCAGCCGCAACTCGTTTGTGGATTTTCTGTTAGGAAATAAGCACAAGCTACGCAGGCATGATGATGCATTTTAAACACGTACAATTGACTAAAGTCGTGCGGAGGGCAACAATGGTTCCATCCTGGTCGCCGCCATCGGGCCGCCCCAGTCCCACCTTCTGAAGCGATCCGACGAGTCTCGCGGGTCGCTTCGATTGCAGGAGCGAGAGGATGTCCTCAGCGACTCTCAAGAAGCCACGGAACCGGCCGGCGCCTGTGTCCCGTCCGAGTATCGCGTTGCCCCCTGATCTGTTGAACGTGATCGAATATTTTGGCGGCGACGAAGCCATTGCCGGCGTGAGCGTCGGCGCGGAAGAACTCCCCCTCAGCGGCGAAGTTCATCGTGGAGCCACCGACCCGATGGGGGAGACGCTCTATGCCAATCGTCTGCGGGAGTGGCCGCTGCTGTCGCGGGACGACGAATTTCGTCTCTTCAGCCGGATGAACGGCCTGCGCCGCGAGGCGGAAACGCTGCGGGCGACTCTGGCGGCCGGTCGGGGAGACCGCGGCATCATTCGTCGCATCCGGCGACGGCTGCAGTCTGCTCGTCAGGTGCGTAACTATATAGTGTCTTGTAACTTGCGGCTGCTGGTCTCGGTGGCCGGGGCGGCAGTCCAGCGTCCGGGCGAGCTGGACGATCTGGTCAGCGAGGGACAACTGGCACTGATTCGCGCCGTTGAGCTGTTCGACTACACCCGCGGCCTGCGGTTCAGCACGTATGCGACGTGGGCGATCCGCAATACGCTGGCGCGTTCGCAGCAGAAGAACGCCCGCTACCGCCACCGGTTTACGGTCGGACTGGAAGCGGGGGGGCTCGATCAGCCGTGCGACCGAAGTCCCGAGCCGGAATTCAGCGACGCTCCGCCCGCTCCGCAGGTCGTGCAGAGGCTGCTGCGCGGGCTGCCCGATCGGGAGCGAACGGTGCTCGAACTGCGTTTCGGCCTGACGAAGTCCGGACGGGAGTTGCGGTTCCGGGAGATCGGCGAGGAACTGGGAGTCAGCACCGAACGGGCCCGGCAGCTCGTTTCCCGCGGCCTGTTGAAGCTTCAGGATCTGGCCCAGGACGCCGGCGTTACTCTCGACAAGTAGGCGCTGGCGCGCAGATTCGGGTGGCCGGCGGCTGGAACGTCTTCGCGAAGCCCCGGTCCGGATCCAGGCGAGTCCCTTCGCCAGATGGACTGCCGAGTCGACATGAGCGTCTGGTATCCTGTTCCATCCCGGATCTGCCCCGAGAGACCTTGTTCAGGATGCCGCCATGTCAATTCGTACTTGGATGCTGCTGCTTGCCGGCGTTAACTCCCTTTCCCTGATTGCCGCAGAACCCGCTCCGATCCTTCTGGGTCGGCCGCTGCTGGTCAGCGAAGACTTCGAGTCCGGTGACGTCTCCCACTGGGCTCCCGCTGATCCGAAGGCGTGGAAGCTGATCGAGCAGGACGGCAACAAAGTCTTTCAGCAGTTCGCCCAGAGCAAAGTCGAAAACCCGGTCCGCTCCCCCTTCAACCGCTGCATCCTGAAAGAGCTGACGGTCGGGGACTGCGTACTCGACGTCAAGCTGCAGTCGACAGCCCGCGACTACCCGCACCGGAGCCTGTGCCTGTTCTTCGGGTTCCAGGATCCGTCGCACATGTATTACGTCCACTTCGGTCAGAAGACCGACGACCACGCCAACCAGATTTTCATCGTCAACAACGAGCCCCGGAAGAAGATCTCGACGAAGACCACTCCCGGCACCGCCTGGGACGACCAGTGGCACCACGCCCG
The DNA here is from genome assembly GCA_942493135.1 of uncultured Planctomycetaceae bacterium. Taxonomy (GTDB): domain Bacteria; phylum Planctomycetota; class Planctomycetia; order Planctomycetales; family Planctomycetaceae; genus Planctellipticum. The sequence goes on from OW818684.1 coordinate 5,310,255, forward strand.
CATCGTCCGCGACGTCGCCAGCGGCCAGATCGACGTCTATTTCGACGACATGCAGACGCCGGTTATGACCGCGGTCGACAAGACCTTCACCTGGGGCCGGGTCGGCATCGGCTCCTTCGACGACAGCGGCAACTTCGACGACGTGCTGGTCTACGGGACAAAGATCGAACCGAAGCCGTAGGGCAGGCTCCCGCCTGCCGGTATGTGGCGTCAATCCGCAACGCGGCAGGTCGCGCCCAGACCTACTTCTCCGTCGCCGACGCAGGAATCGCCTCGCCAGGGGCGTCCGGTGCTTCAATCTGGCGAATGGCCAGCGCCGCCGCGCCGCGGACTTCGGGATCCTCATCCTCGGCGAGCGACTTCAGCGCCGCAACCTGTGCAGCCGCGAGCGGTCCCAGGCGTCCCAGCGACGATGCGGCCATGGTGCGGACCTGCGGATTGACATCCCCCAGGGCCGCGGTCATCCGCGGAATCGCCGGTTTTGCCGCCAGGCCGGCATTTCCGAGCGATGACAGGGCGGTCATCCGGATGTTTTCTTCAGGATGCTTGAGCAGAGTCGCCAGGGTTCGCACGGCGAGCGCCACGCGTTCTGCGCCGTCCTCGGTCGGCGTGTCGGATTCCTCATCTCGCGGTTGATCGCCGATCATGATGAGGGTCGCCGCCGCATTGACCTGAATCAGCGATGACGGGTCCCCCAGCAGTTTCACCAGTGTCGGGGCCGCCGGAGCCGCCTCCGGACCGACCTGCGCCAGCAGCATCACAGCGAGCTCGCGGGCCTGCGGCCGCTCATCGTCCAGATGCTCAATCAGCACGGGAATGACGAGGTCGCCCGCCGCCTGCAGATCTTGCTCGGCAGCCGCCCAGTCGTCCGGCTGCCCCCCTTCGGCGGCCTCTACGAGTCGCCCAAAAGCCAGCTCGACCTCCGAAGGTCCAGTCGGCTGCGCGGGGACCGGCTGCAGCGCCTCCATATCCGCTTCGATCGGTTGCGGCGCCGGGACTAGCGGCCCGGGGGCGGCCATTCCGAGAGTGGCGGCATCTGGAGTCACTGTTACCGCTACGATAGAGACCGACGGGGTCGCTGCCGCGGGCGTTGGAGCGGCTGGCGCGGACTCGGCAACCGGTGGGTTCGACTGCCCGCAGCCGATGACTCCGCTGACCGACAAAAACACTCCGATGGCCGCCAACTTTCGCACGTTTCGGTCTCCCTCCCTGAATCCGCGTTTTACGAGTTGACTGTATGCGAAAGAGGGGGCGTGGCTCAATCCGAATCCGGGTGGTGGATCTGCGACGGGAACGTCGAATGACGAAGGCGGAATGTCGAAAGGAAGAAGTCGAGAGACGAGAGTCCAGAGCCGAGAGCAGGAAGAAACCGCAAACGACAAATCACCAACCACCAATAACAAATCACCAATATCGCCGCCGTCCAGGGCATCCACGTCAATCCCATCTCTGAGTCGGCAGCAGCCGGCTGTGCCGGGCGGTTGACAGTTCTTGCGGCGAGCAGTACAGGTGTACGACAGACATTTCTGAGTCGCGCATCGCGAACTTCGTTGCCAGCCGTCCCGCAGGATCTCCTCTTTGCACGCCTCCGCCGAGCCGTCGCCTGTCGCCACGCCGACGCCGATCGAAACCTTTGAACCGCTGGCGGTCGAGGTTCGGCATCTGCGAGTCAAGTACGGCAAGTTCGTCGCGGTGGAGGATCTCTCGCTGGAGATCCCGGCCGGGGAAGTCTTCGGATTCATCGGTCCGAACGGAGCGGGGAAGTCGTCGACGTTTCGCGTGCTGGCGACGCTGCAGCCGAAATACGAAGGAGACGCCCGCATCTGCGGCGTCGACGTTCGCGGCAATCCGCAGCGAGTCCGCGAGAAAATGGGCTTCGTGCCCGATTACTTCGGCGTCTACGAGGATCTGACCGTCCGCGAGTACCTGCACTTTTTTGCGGCGGCCTATCGGCTGTCGGTCACCGGGCGCAAGGCCGTGGTCGACGATGTCCTGCAGCTCACCGACCTGACTCACAAGATCGATTTCCAGGTCGATTCGCTGTCCCGCGGCATGAAGCAGCGGCTGTCGCTGGCCCGGGTGCTGATTCACGATCCGGAAGTGCTGCTGCTCGACGAACCCGCCAGCGGCCTCGATCCCCGCGCCCGCATCGAGATGCGCGAGCTGCTCAAAGCACTGCGGGACATGGGCAAGACCATTCTCATCTCCAGCCACATCCTGCACGAGCTGGCCCAGCTCTGCACGCGGATCGGCATCATCGAAGCCGGTCACATCGTCTCGCAGGGAACGGTCGCCGATATCTATCGCCAGCTCGGCATGCTCAAGATCGTCCATCTGCAGGTCGCCAATGAGACCCCGGAACTGCTCGACAGAATCCGGCGGATTCCCGGCGTCACGCAGGTCGATTCTCAGACCGATCGGATTTCGCTCCGCTACGAGGACGGCGCAATCGAAATCGAGGAGCTGCATGCCCGCATCTGCGCAGCGGGCGCCCGCGTCCGCATGTTTCAGTCCGAGGTCATGGACATGGAGACGGCCTTCATGAAGTTGACCGAAGGAACCACGCAATGACGTGGCGACCGCGTCTGCCCAGCCTGCCGCTGCTGGCCCGCGAGCTGACCGAACAGGCCGCCCGCCGCCGGACCTTCGTCATCCGCGCGATCTATGCCGTCGTTCTGTATGGGGCCGCCGGTTTCTATCTGTACGACCGCATGTCCCAGGCCGGTTTTTCGATCGACGACATGCTCGGCTCCGGCCGGGAAATGGTCAGAGCATTTACGAACTGGCAGCTTGCGGGCGTCTACATTCTTCTGCCGGCGATCACCTGCGGAGTGATGACCTCGGAGAAAGAACGCGACACGCTCGGCCTGCTGCTGCTGACCAAACTCGGGCCCTGGACCATTCTGTGGGAAAAACTGCTCAGCCGGTTGTTCCCGATGCTGATGTTTCTGCTCCTCCCGCTCCCGCTCTATGCCATCGCCTACGGACTGGGGGGCGTCGATACCAGTGAGATGATCTTCTTCGCCTGGCTCCCGCTGGCGACGGCGTTCCAGGTCGCCTGCTTCGCGCTCCTCTGCTCGGTCTGGTTCCGCACGACCGCCGGCGCCTTCGTCGCTAGCTATTTAGGCGGATTCGTGGCGATCTTTCTGGGCTCGTGGATCGTCGGGCTCGTGCTGATTCCGTTCGGGCAACTTGGATTGTTTCAAGTCTACTTCGGCAGTTTCGGCGCGGGCATCGACGAATTCCTCCGGGAGTTTGGCTCGGGGAACCGTGGGCTGACGTTTCTGCCCCTCTCGGCGATGTGGTACCTGATGGTGGTGTCGTTTTTTGACATCAATCCTCAGTTCGGACTCTCCAGCATCACCGTCGGTTCATCGCCGCTGGGAGTCTTGGGGATTTGCGCGGCCGGCAGCATGCTGCTCGTGCTCAGCGGCGGTTTCTGTCTCGTGCTGGCGCGAGTTCTCCTCTGGCGGCGGGCTTTCCTGAGCCCGGGCAACCCGCTCATGGCCTTCTTCCGGGGACTGGATCGTTTCTTTCACCGGATCAATCAGAACCGCTTCACGCGCGGAATACAGCTCGTCAAAGACCAGAGCACGCTGCCGCTCATCGATCCCGTCGCCTGGATGGAAACGACCAAGCGGTCGCTGGCAACGCTGCGCTACCGCGTTCGGATCCTGCTCGTGCTGATGATCCCCCTGCTGCCGCTGATTGCGATTGCGGTTTTTGACGATGGCGGCGGCTACTACCAGAATCGGCCCTACGGCCTCGCCTGGCCGTTCTGGTTCATCCTCGTCCTGTTGCTCGCCGTGCAGGCCAGCGGACTGATTGCCGGTGAACGGAGCCGGCAGACGCTGGATGTGCTGTTGTCGACGCCGATGACCGCGGGCGAAATCCTCGAACAAAAGCTCGCCGGGGTCTGGCGCCTGGCCAATACGCTGGCGGTTCCCTACGCCACCATCGTCGTCTGGGAAGTCTGGCATTCTGCCTTGAGGAGCGGCGGGGGCAACTCCTCGAACTACGGCTACGACTGGATCGGTGACTCGTCGGGAATCACGCGACCTCAGTTCTCGACGATCGAATATCTCGTCGGCTCCGTGGCGTTCTATTTCGTCTACACGCGTCTGCTGGGATGGCTGGGGATGACCTTCAGTCTGACGTCGACGTCACGCATCCGCGCCATCCTCTGGACTCTGGGGATGGTGTTCTGCCTGTGCGCCGCCGGACCGACCGTCGCCGCAATTTTTGACCTCGTCACGGCCTCCGTGTTCAATTCCGGTTACGGCGGGCCGCTGCTGGTGCTGGAAATGCTCCGCTGGTCCAGTCCCGTCACGATCCTCCTGGTGCACGAGCGGCAGTGGTACATCCCGAGCGATGGTCCACCCGCATTCCTGTTAGTTTTCGCGCATCTGTCGTGTGTCTGGATCCTGGTCGTATTGCTTCGGCAGAGGTGCTATCGTCGATTCGGTCCCGCGACGCATCGCGTCGAACCGCCCGAAGTGCAGATTGGCCATGTCAGAATTGCCACGGCGGCGCGGTGATCCGCGCTTGCGCCGTTCACGTTGAGACTTCCATTCCCGTTCCGCATCCGATCGAGGCTTCGCATGTCCGCCGACCGCTGCCGACCGCTCCTGCGACCTCGGCCTGCTGCATTCCGCGGCCTGGCGGCCCTGATCGCCGTGTGCGTCGGCGGGCTGGGATCGCCGGAATCTGTCGTTGCGCAGGTCAAAGTCGAGCAGACTCACTGGGGCTTCGACGGCCGGGCTGCGGCCAGTCACTTCACGCCCTTGTCGGTGGAAGTCAGCAACACCTCGGCCGAGCAGGTCGAAGTTGACCTGGTGCTGCGCCGCCAGTCGGGGATCGCCAATCCGGTCGACGCTCCGCTGCTGGAAAAGGCGTTTCTGGCGCCGTTCAGTTCGCGCTGGGTCCAGTTCTATCCGTATATGACGGTCAGCACGACGTCGTGCCGGCTCAAGCTCGGCGACGAGTCGATCGAAATTCCCAGCCCGCGCTTCAATCGCTTTCAGCGGATTCTGCTCGACGATGGAACGAATCTGTCCTCCGAATCTTCGCTGGTCAAGTCGTTCCCGGATCAGCTCTTTCCACCATTCGTCACCGCCACCGACGGTTTGCAGGCCGTTTTTCTGGACCACGTTCCCAAGTGGGAGGAAGGCCGCCGGACTGCGTTTCTGGAGTGGCTCTGGCTCGGCGGGCGCCTGTATCTGATCCACGACGGGGCCGGACGTTTTCCGCAGTTTTCGGGGGAAATGGCGTTCCTGAATGCGCCGCTCGAAGAGTTCTCGCACGGCACGGGACGGATTCGCCGGCTGGAGCTGCGTCGCGGCGGCCTCAACCGCACCGTCCTGCGGAGTCTGTTCAAAGACCTGCCGGGGGATCGCATTCCATTGCCCGCCGGTTCGGTCATCGAGACCACGGGCAACGATCCGATCGAGATTCAGCGAGGCGTCGATGAAGCCAAGGAAGAGGCCGAGGAGGCTCAGGAACAGCAATACGGCATGTTTATGCGCGACGACCTGCTGTCGGCGGAGCGGCAGCTGACCGAGCTGAAGCAGATGACCCGCCCGCAGCACTCCTGGCTGCTGCTGCATTTTCTGTTCTGGATCTACATCGCCGCGGTCTTCCCAGGAGCGTACTTCCTGGGACTCCGTCTGGCCGATTACCGCTGGGTCTACGCCGGCCTCGGCGCCGCCGTCACGTTCTTCAGCATCGCCTTTGCAGTGGTCGGACACCGCGGCTACGGCGAACGGGCCGCGGTTTATACGACGGCCCTGATACGCCCTCTCCCCGGGACCGGCTGGGATGTGAGCGGCTGGTCGGATGCCTTCGTGACGCTGGGGAGCACCTACACGATCCATCACTCCGGGCAGGGATTGCTGTATGCCACGTGTCAGGACCTCGAACCGGTCCGGGGGTTGATTCAGAACGGAGCCGATGCCTCCTTTACGGTCGACATTCCCCCGTACAGCTCCCGCGAGTTCGCGCACCGCGTGCGCGTACCCGGCAAACGCTTTGACGTCCGCGTGAAGTCCTATTCTCCGGGCGCCGAGGGGCTGGCGGCCTTTGAGCTGACCGTCGGCAAGGACTTTCCGGCCGAGATTCACACCTGCCACGCGATCGCAGGCAATCACATCTACCTGGTGAGCCGGGACGGCAATTCGCTGAAGCTGCAGACGGACCTGGGGACCGTCGCCAATGCCCTGGGACTGCGGGACGATTCCTCCATGGTTCCGGCCATGATGCTCGGTTACGGCGACGACGAGAGCAGCCAGGACGAACGATTCAGCAATCTCGGTCAGCGGTTGCTGGCCCAGGCGGCGCACGTCGGGACGCGCCGCGAGGCCCGACGGTCGTCGCTGCCGGCCGATATGCTCCGACTCTGCATCTACACCAGTCTGCCCGAAGAACTGGCGCCTCCACCTTCGCTCGGCCGCAATCTCGGTCGGGCCATGTATGTGCTCGATCTGCCCCTGAACGCTTCGGAACAGCCATGAGTGAATTGCAGGCGACTCCCGTCCGTCCCGCTCCCGGACGGGCGACCTCCGGCGCCGAACCAGTCGTGGTGGTGGACGACGTCGTCCATTCCTACAAAGGCCGGCGGGCGCTCGACCACGTGTCATTCGAGGTCCCCGCCGGTTCGCTGCACGGCTTCGTCGGCCCCAACGGCGCGGGCAAGACGACTTCGCTGAAAATCATCTGCACGCTGCTCCGACCGCAATACGGCGTCGTCAAGGTCTTCGGCCAGGACGTCGTCGAGCATCAGCACTCCGTCCGCCGGCGGATCGGGTTCATGCCCGATCACTTCAGCAGCTACCGCCAGATGACCGTCTTCGAATACCTCGACTTCTTTGCCGCCGCATACGGGCAACCCTTCAAACAGCGCACGACGACCATCGAAGAAGTTCTCGCGCTGACCGATATGGAAGGCCGGCGTGACGATCTCATCAGCGGACTCTCCCGCGGCATGCAGCAGCGCGTCGGCCTGGCCCGCGTGCTGGTGAACGACCCCGATCTGCTGCTCCTCGACGAGCCGGCCTCGGGGCTCGACCCGCGGGCCCGGATCGAATTGATGGAAATCCTCAAGGCCCTCAAGTCGATGGGCAAGACGATCTTCATCAGCTCGCACATCCTCAGCGAGCTGGCCGAGCTCTGCGACAGCGTGACGATCATCGATCGGGGTCGCGTGAAATTCTCCGGCAAGGTCTCGCAATTGCTGGCCCGGACCGGCGAGCACCCGATGTTCCGCCTGACAGTCGGCGACGATCGCCCCGAATGGGTGGAGCAGTTCCGCGCGATGACCGGGGTCGTTTCCGTCGAACAGATCGACGACCGTCCCGAGTATCGGATTGCATTCGACTGGACGCAGACTTCGACCAACGATCTGCTGCGGGGGGTGATCGATCTCGGCGTCGTGGTGACCGGCTTTGCGGAAGACAAGCGGCACCTCAACGAGGCGTTCCTCGACCTGACCGAACGCGGGGTGCGCTGATGTATCACGGCCTTGCCGCACTGATGACCCGCGCCCTGCGGCTGGACGCCCGGCTCCTGCGCGGCCACCTGTTCCGCCTGGCGTTCGTCGTGCTGGTTTACTTTTCGCTGCTGATCGCCCAGTTGCAGGCGCTGAGCTTCGGTGCGCCGGGGCTGCGTTTCTTTACCAATCTCGTCTGGCTCAACGCCTGCTTCATCTGCCTGGCGGGCGTCAGCTTCTTTGCCACGGCGATCACCGAGGAAAAAGAAGAGGACACGCTGGGCCTGCTGCGAATGGCGGGGCTCAATCCGCTCGGCATCCTGCTGGGAAAATCGACCAGCCGGCTGCTCCAGGCCGTGCTGCTGCTGATCATCCAGTTCCCCTTCACGCTCCTCGCGGTGACGCTGGGAGGCGTGCTGACGGTGCAGGTCGTCGCCATGTACGTGGCGCTGGTGGCCTTTATCATTCTGCTCGCCAACGTCGCGCTGGTCTTTTCCGTCATGTGCCAGAAGGGGGGGAACGCCGCCGGGCTGACCGCCCTCTGGCTGCTGCTCTACATCGCCGCCTGGCCGATGGCGGATGGCGCGCTGGCCTGGTTTCCGACCGTCGGAATCACGAAAGCCGGCTTCTGGAACACGACGCTGATTCAGTCCGTGGAGATTATTCGCAGTTCCTGCGTGTTCGAGCGGATCGGCGTCATTCTGTCGACAGGCTTTGACGAACCGGTCCTCTCGACGCAAGTCGTCGGCAACTCGCTCGGAGGACTGGCCGCGTTCCTGCTCGCGTGGGCGTTGTTCAACGCGTTCGCGAAGAACGCCACGCCGACAGCCCAGACCCGCGGCCTCCTGGGACGCAGCAAGTCCCGGCAGCGGATCCAGGTCCTCTCGCCAGGCCGCGCCTGGAATCGATCGCTGATCTGGAAGGACTACAACTTTATCGCCGGCGGGTCGGCGATGGGTGTCATCAAGCTCCTGGGATACGTCGCCGTCTTCGGCCTGATCGTTCTGTTCAATTCGCCTCCCCTCTCGATGAGCACCAATTGGCGCGACATCGGAGCGGGGACGCTGATGCTCTGGTGCCTGCTCACCGGACTCGACCTGAGCCTCATGTCCTCCCGCCTGTTTCACGACGAGCTCAAGGGGCAGACCATGTCGGCTCTGCTGATGCTCCCCCGCTCGGTGGCCTACGTCGGCTACACCAAACTGATCGGCTGCATGCTGGGCATGTGGCCGGCCCTGGCGGCGCTGATCGTGGCGCTTGTGGCCGTTCCCAATGCCGGGGAGTTCTTCGTCAACGCCATCGACGAACCAGGAACCTGGGCGTTCGTCATGAGCGTCCTGGTCTTCTGCCACGTGGTGGCGCTGCTGTCGCTGTTCGTAAAATGGGGCGCACTGCCGCTGGCGATTCTGCTGATGATGGTCTCGGTCAACTGCTGCCCGGTCCTCGCGATTCCCTTTCTGCTCCTCTCGTCATCCAGCAATGGCGAGGGGGCGGCCCTGGCAGCGATTGTGACGCTCTGGATTCTGACCGGCGTCATCAGCTTCGTGCTGCAGGTGATGATCGGCGCCCGACTCCAGGAAATCGGCTCAAAGTGAGCTTGTCGCCACGCCTGAAAGCCGCGCAGTTCTTCGCTGGCTCTCGACTCTGGGCTCTCGTCTCTCGACTTCTACGCAAAGATCTCTCGAATCGGCCGTCCGCCGGTCAACGCATGCGGGCGGTTCAGCGTGTCGTGAAGCACGGTATCGTCCGGGACTCCCAGGGCGTGGTACATCGTGGCGACGAAGTCCCGTGGCGAGACCGGATTCTCGATCGGCCGGCTGGCGATCCGGTCGCTGGCGCCATACACCTGCCCGCCGCGGATGCCCGCCCCCGCGAGCAGTCCGCTGTAACACCACGGATGGTGGTCCCGGCCGGTCGACGAGTTGACCGTCGGCGCCCTGCCGAATTCGCCGACCCAGGCGATCAGCGTGTCGTCGAGCTTCCCGGAAGCGGTCAGATCCTCCAGCAGCGCGGACAGCGCCCGGTCGGACGGCGGAATCAGATCGTTCTTCAACCGGTTGAAGTTGTTGCCGTGAGTATCCCAGAAGTTCTGGCCGTCGTTGTGCCAGTTGACGGAAACCATCGGCACGCCCCGATCCAGCAGGCGTCGCGCCAGCAGCACGCATTGCCCGTGCAGATTGCGCCCGTAGCGCTCGCGGGTCTCGGGGGCCTCTCGTTCGAGATCGAACGATTCGGTGACGGTGGGAGATGTCAGCATGTCGAAGGCCCGGAGCTGCTGACGATTCAGACTCTCAACTGCACCGATCCGTTCGAGCTGCCTCCGCTGCCGGTTGATCCCGTCCAGCAGCGCCCGGCGATGCGCCAGGCGGTCCGGAGTCTGTCCGTCGATGAGCGTCAGAGCCGGAACCTTCCAGCCCGCGGAGTTAGGATCCCCCTCGACGAGAAACGGATCGTACTGCCGCCCCAGCCAGCCGCCATGCTGCCCCGGCGCCCGTCCTCCCGGCGCGGCCGGATGCAGCGCCAGCCAGGGGAGCGTGACGAACGAAGGCAATCCGGTCTCGCACGGTCGGAGCCTGGACATGACGCAACCGATGTGCGGCGAATCGCGCTCGCTGGGCGGTTCCGCGTCGCTCTTGTTCACGGGCGGAAGCTGCCCGGTGAGGGCCGTGTGTCCGCTCGAAAGGTGGGCCGGGTCGTCGTGCGTGAGCGAACGAATGACGCACAGCTTGTCGGCATGCCGCGACAGGTGCTGCACGTGCTCGCTGAATTCGATCCCCGGCACGTTCGTGGCGATCGGCCGAAACGGCCCGCGCACTTCTGCAGGGGCCTGCGGCTTCGGATCGAACGTGTCGATCTGGCTCGGCCCGCCCCACATGAACAGCAAAATGCACTGTTTCGCACGCCCCGAGTCCAGCGCCGCCTGAGCCTGCTGCACGGCGGACATCCCGCCCCAGCCCAGTCCGGTGATCCCCAATGCTCCGGCCTGCAACAGCACGCGCCGACGTGGCAGAAACGGAGATGCACTTCGTGGAACCGGTGGGAGCATGCACGGGCTTTCGGGCGGGATCAATCAAAGCGGGCTTATGTGTTGGATTGTCGTCGATCGTGCCGGGGCCGTCAAGCCGGTTTGGTACGTTGTGTACAGCAGGTGGCAGCCTGCAATTGGTGGTCCGCCAGCGCAGACGTCCGGGCGAAACTTCGCCCCGACATGAACTGAAAACAGTTCGAGTTTGAGTTCCGCAGCCCCGGCAGGGGCGGATCGCGGTAGCCCAGAGCGTCTGCTGCGGACGCGAGGGAGGCTGACACGCAGGGCGACCTTGGATCGCCCCGGCAGGGGCTGAAGACGCGAAATGACCGCTTTGACATTCCCGTTCGCCGAATTCCCATCACCATCGACCGACTGCACCCGTACAGCAGCCTGGTCACTCGATGGCACGCGGAGAATTACTGTGTCAGAACGTCGTTCTACGTGCATTCCACGGCGCTCGCAGTTAGAGTGGCGATCCTCTTCTGCTCGACTCCGCGCTCAACCTCAGGAGGCAGACATTATGTGCAGCCGCCGGACCGCCCTGGCGATTCTGACCCTGCTGGGGGCCTGCGTCGGCACCACGCAGGCTCAGGAGTCGGCTCCTGGACTTCAGCGGCTGCCGTATCGAACCCCCGGGCTCGTCGTCGATCTCGGCGTCGGTCTCTGGGCCTGGCCCCTTCCGATGGATTTCGACGGCGATGGAGACCTCGATCTCGTCGTCAACTGCCCCGACAAGCCCTACAACGGCACGTACGTCTTTGAGAACCCCGGCGGCGGCAAGCTCCCGATCTTCAAACCCGGCCGAAGGATCAGTCAGGGACTCCAGAACGTCCAGGTCTCATACGTCGCAGGTTCCCCCCGCGTTCTCTCCCCCGGAATCGAGTACCCGGACTTTCGGAAGTCCGGCCTCGAACATGGGGTGAAGCTCCCGTTGAAGGCCAACATTCACCCCAACAAGGTCCGCGCCAATCAGTGGAAATACGCGGACTTCGATGGCGACAGCCAGCTCGACCTGATCGTCGGCGTCGGCGACTGGACGGAGTACGGTTGGGACGACGCCTTTGACAAAACCGGACGCTGGACTCGCGGCCCGCTGCGCGGCTACGTCTATGTCGTCCGCAATACCGGCTCGACGCAGGAGCCGACCTACGCCGAACCGGTCAAGCTGCAGGCGGGCGAAGCCGCAGTGGAAACGTTCGGCTGGCCCTGCCCGAATCTCGCGGACTTCGACGGCGACGGCGACCTCGATCTCCTGTGCGGCGAGTTCCTGGATCAGTTCAACTACTTCGAAAACATCGGCATGCGGACGGAGCCGCGGTATGCCCCCTCGCGTCGGCTGACGCACGACGGTCGGCCCATCGCCATGGATCTCGAAATGATCGTTCCGGTCGCCATCGACTGGGATGGCGACGGCGATCAGGACCTCGTCGTCGGCGATGAAGACGGCCGCGTAGCCCTCGTCGAACACACTGGGAAAGTGGTCGATGGCGTGCCGCAGTTCCTGCCGCCGGTCTATTTCCAGCAGGAGGCCGAGGATGTGAAGTGCGGCGCCCTTGCCACCCCGGTGGGAGTTGACTGGGACGGCGATGGCGATTTCGACGTCGTTTGCGGCAACACGTCGGGACACATTCTGTTTTACGAGAACCTGAGCGGCGCAGGCGTCGAGCAGCCCCGCTGGGCCGCACCGAAGCCCTTCCGCGCCGGCGACGCAGTTCTGCGGATCATGGCCGGACCGAACGGCTCAATCCAGGGCCCCTGCGAAGCCAAATGGGGCTACACGACCCAGACCGTCGCCGATTGGGATCAGGATGGTTTCCTGGATCTCGTGGTCAACTCCATTTGGGGCAAGGTCGTCTGGTACCGCAATCCAGGGACTCGCGGAACGTTGAACCTGGAAGCCTCCCGGCCGATCGAAGTCGAGTGGCCCGGCGCTCCTCCGAAACCCGGCTGGACCTGGTGGGAGCCACAGGGGCACGAACTGGCCACTCAATGGCGCACCACGCCGATCGCAATCGACTGGACCCAGGACGGCCTGACCGATCTGGTGATGCTCGACCACGAAGGCTACCCCGCGTTGTTTGAGCGGGTCCGTCATGACGGCGCATTAAAACTCCTGCCCGGTCGAAGGATCTTCTGCGACGCCAAAGGCGAAGTCCTGCGGTTCAACGCCGGCTGGGCGGGCAAGAGCGGTCGCCGGAAGTGGTGCATCGTCGACTGGGACGGCGACGGCAAACTCGACCTGCTGCTCAATGGTCAAAACGCCGTCTGGTACCGCCAGACAGGTACGGGTGACGGCAAGGTCCAGTTCGAAGACCGCGGCCTGCTCGACACCCGCAAAATCGAGGGCCATGACACCAGCCCGACCACCGTCGACTGGAACGCCGATGGCATCCCCGATCTGCTCGTCGGAGCCGAAGACGGTCGATTCTACTATCTCAAAAACTCGCGAACCGCGAAATAGTTCTCCGACACTACACCTGGAACAACAAAGGGTTTGACATGCTGAAAGCCTGCTGCAGTCTGCTGCTGACTGTCATCGCACTGCCAGCGTTCGCCGCCGAGCCGGCCGGGGTCCTGGGACGCGAATTCATCTACGAAACGGCCCCCTTCCCCGAATGCCATGCGTCGACGATCGCCGAAACTCCTCAAGGCCTGGTCGCCTCGTGGTTCGGCGGACAGTACGAAAAGGCCAAAGACGTCGGCATCTGGGTCTCCCGGCTGCAGAACGGCAAATGGACCGCTCCCGTCGAAGTCGCCAATGGCATCCAGTACACGAGCGTTGACGGCACCGTCCACCGACATCCCTGCTGGAACCCCGTCCTGCACCAGCAGCCGGGCGGGCCCCTCGTTCTCTTTTTCAAAGTCGGTCCCAGCCCGGATACCTGGTGGGGCGAAGTGATGCAGAGCGATGACCACGGCGTCACCTGGTCAACGCCGCGCCGCCTGCCGGAAACGATCATGGGCCCCGTCAAGAACAAGGCGATCCTGCTGAAGTCCGGCGCCCTCCTCTGCCCGACCAGCAGCGAGCACGACGGTTGGAAAACCCATTTCGAAATGACCTCCGATCTCGGCAAAACCTGGACACGGACGCCTGCGGTCGAAGATCCGCTGAATACGGGCGCCATTCAACCGACGCTGCTGGCGCATCCCGATGGTCGTTTGCAGGCCCTGGTCCGCAGCCGCTATGCCAAGGCGATCGTCGAGACGTTCTCCGCGGATGGCGGGAAGACCTGGAGTCCGCTCGCCAAAACGTCGCTGCCGCACCCGAACTCGGGGATCGACGCCGTGACGCTCAAGGACGGCCGCCACCTGCTGGTCTATAACCACACTCCCAAAGGCCGCAGCCCGATCAACCTGGCGGTTTCCACCGACGGCAAGACCTGGAAGTCCGCCGCTGTACTTGAAGAAGTGCCGGGCGCCGAATTCTCCTATCCTGCCATCATCCAGACCGCCGATGGCCTGGTGCACATCACCTACACCTGGAAGCGGAAAAAAATCACACACCTGACGGTCGATCCGTCGAAGCTGCAGCTCACCGACCTGCCATAGCGTCGCCGGCGGATCGTCTCGACAGAGAAAGATCTCTCGCAGAGACGCAGACCTGGTAGTGGCCGCAGAGAAGTGGAGAGAAGATTTCGCAGAACGACGTCACGGGAAAAAATGTCGAAAGTCGTCGAGTGTCGAGAGCCGGCGAGAACGCCCGCTCTCGCCGATTTTCGCCACGGACAACTGACGACGGACAACTGACAATTTCTGGCTATTCCCTATTCGCTATTCCCCCTTCTCACCTTGCGAGACCGTCGATGACTTCGCTCCGTGCCTGGCCGCGTCCGCTCCGTGGCGTCGTTCCGCCGATGATTACGCCATTGCGGGATTCGGAAACTCTCGACCACGCGGGCCTGGAGCGGATCGTCGAACGTCTGCTCGCCGGCGGCGTGGCGGGAATTTTCATTCTGGGAACGACCGGCGAAGGCCCCAGTCTCAGCGACCGCCTCCGGCAGGAAACGATCTCCGCCGTCTGCAATCTGGTCCAGGGACGCATCCCGGTCCTCGTCGGCATCACCGAAACCTGTTTAACGGCCGCCATCGAACTGGCCAAAGTCGCCGAGGAATGCGGCGCCGACGCCGTCGTCACCGCGCCGCCGTATTATTTCAGCCCGGACTCCCGCGAACTCGTCCGCTACGTCCAGCGGATTACTGACTCGATCGGCCTGCCGATGGTGGTCTACAACATCCCCAGCCTCACCGGCTGCTTCTTCGATTTCGACGCCATCCGCCAGCTCATGCAGCACGATCGAATCATCGGCTTCAAAGACAGCTCGGGCGACATGCTCTACTTCCACAAAATGTTGCAGCTCATCCGGCAGCGGCCCGACTGGACGGTCCTGATGGGCCCCGAAGAGCTGACCGCCGAAGCGGTGCTGATGGGGGCCCACGGGGGAATCAACGGCGGCGCCAACGTACACCCCCGGCTCTACGTCGATCTCTGCGCTGCAGCTCTCGCCGGGGACCTGGCGCGCACGCGCGAACTGCATCTGCAGGTGCTCGACCTCGCCGGCCGGCTCTACTCAGTCGGCACTGGTTCCGCGCCGGTGATCAAGGGGATCAAGGCGGCCCTCGACATCCTGGGAGTCTGCCGCGACGTCTGCGCCGAACCGCTGATTCCTCTGGCCGGCCCGGAGAAACTCCTCGTTCGCCAGCACCTGCGCGATCTGGGACTCCTGGAGTAGCCTCTCAAGATTTCTCGCAGAGACGCAGAGCAGAACGCGGAGACGCAGAGAAAAGAAGATCGAGAAACTTTCGCCGCTGCACAATGGAAGTCGCGAATGAACGAACGGATCAACAACCTGTCGAGGTCTTGATCAGGTGTCATTTCCGGCGGATGCGGTGTGCCAGCAAACCTGGTTCTGGAGCGAGTGAATATGGAGTATTCATTCTGCGTCGATGTCTCGATCTGGCATCCGTCGATTGATCCGGACGAAATTACGGATGCATTGCATCGCCGTCCGTCGCGTTCTGTCAAAGTCGGCGAACTGCCCGCACGGAAACGCGGTGGCAAGACGAGCGACGGATTGCGTCCGGCTCGTGTGACGACTTGGAGGATTGGTTTACATTCGGAATCCCGGTTGAACTTCCCCGAAGTCGAACCGGACGACATCGTCCGGACATTCCTGTCGACTCTCGACGAAGAAGAACGATCGTTTCTTCGTCGGATGTCCGCGGAGGGACGCGCGGCAATGACGGTGTGCGTCTTCACGGACGGAGGGAACGCGGCCGTCTGCCTGAACCCCGATGTCGTCCGAGAGTGTTCGCGGTGCGGCTTTGAAGTCTGCTGTGATTTCTACTGTGTGCCGCAGAGAGAATTGCGGCGTCGACCCGAAGTCGACTAACTTGCAATGCCTCAAATCTCTTCGTCCGGGCGACTGCGGTTGAGCCGCCTGCCGCTTGCGAATCAAATTCATCGACACGCGACGTCGCGAGAAAAGCCGGTCCCCCCTTTCCCCGCGGACACTGGCCGGGTAAGTTTTTGATCGGCGTTCCCGCAACAACCTCCTGCCCAGGATCTCCAGGATGTCCCACCCGGTTTCTCGTCGTCACTTTCTGTCGCAGGCCCTCGTCGCCGGCGGCGCGCTGGCCTGCCCTTCAATAAGCTGGGGACGCGTCGCGGGAGCGAATGACCGGTTGCGCGTCGTCTCCATCGGCACGGGCGGCAAAGGCTGGTCCGACCTGACCGCCACAGCCGCCAGCCCCCACGTGCAGATCGTCGCCCTGTGCGACATCGACGAAAGCGCCGAGCACCTCGGCCGGGCCGCGGAAAAGTTCCCCGACGCCAAGCGCTACACCGACTGGCGGAAGCTGCTCGACGAGTCCAAAGAGATCGACGCCGTCATCGTTTCCACCCCCGATCACATGCACGCGCCGATTTCCCTCGCCGCCATGCAGCTCGGCAAACACGTGCAGTGCCAGAAGCCGCTGACGCACACCGTCTTCGAAGCCCGGCAGATGCAGCTCGCCGCGAAAAAGTACAACGTCGTCACGCAGATGGGCAATCAGATCCAGTCGCACGAGGCTTACCGGACCGCCGTCAAACTCGTTCACGACGGCGCCATTGGCAAGGTCCGCGAAGTCCACTCCTGGCAGAGCGGAGCCATGGGCTGGATGCTCGTCGACGATCGGCCAGCCGGCAGCGAGCCAGTGCCGGAAACGGTCCACTGGGACGACTGGCTGGGCGTGGCCCCGGAGCGTCCATACCTCCCCAAAATCTATCACCCGTTCACCTGGCGCGCCTGGCAGGACTTCTCAAACGGACAGCTCGGCGACTTCGGCTGCCACATTCTCGACCCCGTCTTCATGGCCCTGAAGCTGACCGCGCCCCTCTCGATTCAGGCCGACGCCCCGGCCCTCAATCGCGAAGTCTGGACCCGCTGGTCGACAGTGTCCTACGTCTTCCCGGGAACAGAATTGACGGCTGGAACAACAATCCCCGTCACCTGGTACGACGGAGCCGGCAAGTTTCCTCCGCGCGACGCCCTCGGACTGCCCGAGTCCTACAAGCTCCCGGGCAGCGGCTCCGTCCTGGTCGGCGAAAAGGGCTCGCTCGTCATCCCGCACGTCGCGATGCCCAAGCTCTTCCCCGAGGAAAAGTTCGCCGACTTCACCATCCCCGTGGTCCCGGCCCGCAATCACTACACTTCGTGGGCCGACGCCTGCCGGGGCGAAGACAAGGCGACTTCGGCCTTCGACTACTCCGGCCCCCTCAGCGAGACCGTCCTGCTCGGAACCATCGCCATCCGCCACGCCGGGAGCAAGCTCGCCTGGGATTCGGAAAAACTGCAACTGACCGGCGCTCCTCACGTGCAGGACCTGCTGACCAAGCCCTATCGCACCGGCTGGCAGCCGACCTGGATCTGAGCGGTTCGCCGCAACAGTTTCGCAGCGCATTCGCACGGGCGCATCCGCGCCTGCAAATTCCTCGAAGCGCCGGCGGCAGCGATTGCCCCCGGCGCTTCGTTCGTTTTTTCCGCCGTCAAACTCGGTTTCCAGTAGACTCCCAGCAACGATTCTTTATATGTTGTTCGGCAGAGCAATCTCATCCGTCAACTCGGGAGCGTCACAGATGGCCGGCCGATCGGGAACGCGAGCCCCGTTTTGTGACGGGCTGTCGCGACGGAGCATGTTGCAGGTCGGCGCCCTGGCCATGGGCGGACTGAGCCTCCCCGACCTGCTCCGCGCCGAAGCAATCGCCGGCTCGCGATCGCACAAAGCCGTCATCATGGTCTTCCTGTCCGGTGGCCCGCCCCATCAAGACATGGTCGATCTGAAAATGGACGCCCCCGCCGAAATTCGCGGCGAGTTCCAGCCCATCTCCACCAATGTCCCCGGGATCGAAGTCTGTGAGCTCCTTCCCCGGCTCGCCAGTCGGATGGACCGGCTCGCGGTCATCCGATCGCTCGTCGGGTCCGAAGGTCGCCACGCCTCCTTTCAGTGCCTCACCGGACAGAAAGTCCTCAATCAGCCCGCCGGCGGCTGGCCCTCTTTGGGCTCGGTCGTCTCGAAGCTGCAAGGGCCGGTGACCGAGGGCACGCTCCCCTTCGTCAGCCTCGCGCCGCGGATGCGAAATGCTCCCTGGGGAGACCCGGGCCAGCCCGGCTTCGTCGGCGAGGCCCACGCCCCCTTCGCCCCGAACGCCGAGTCGGCCCAGCTCACCCTCAACGGCCTGAACGTCGACGGACTCCGAAATCGCAAAACCCTCCTCGACGGCCTCGATCGCCTGCAGCGCCAGGCCGGGCAGAGCGGGGCGCTCGAAGGACTCGCCAAACACTACGAAAATGCGTTCGGCATCCTGACGTCGAGCCACCTGGTCAATGCGCTGGATGTCGCACAGGAAGGCCCCGACGTCCTCGATCGCTATGGTCGGGGCGCGGTGGAAAACGCCGGCTACGGCGACGCCGGCCCGCTCCGCAACGAGTACCTCCTCGCCGCGCGACGACTCGTCGAAGCCGGCGCCCGCGTCGTGACCGTGGCCTACGGCCGCTGGGACTGGCACGGCCGGCCGCACGGTACAAACTTCGAAAACGCCCGCGACCACCTTCCGCAGTTCGACCAGGGTCTGACCGCCCTGCTGGATGATCTCGAAGAACGCGGACTCGACAAAGACGTCAGCGTCGTCGTCTGGGGCGAATTCGGCCGGACCCCCGTGATCAACAAGAACGGCGGGCGCGACCACTGGCCGCAGGTCGCCTGCGCCCTCCTCGCCGGCGGCGGCATGCACACCGGACAAGTGATCGGCAGTACGAACCGGCTCGGCGAGCATCCGCTGGAGAGGCCGGTCCATTTCCAGGAAGTCTTCGCCACGCTGTACCACAACTTGGGGATCGACGTGGAACACACCACGCTCCCCGACCGTTCGGGACGCCCGCAGTACCTCGTCGATCCGATTCATCGCCCCCTGCCGGAACTGGTCTGATGGCGGCCCTGCGACTGACGCGGACCCGCACGTTCACGCACGGCAATTCCGTCTACTGGGCGGCGTTCTCCCCCGACGGGCAGCCAACTGGCCACCGCCAGCCTCGACAACACCGTCAAGCTCTGGAACGTCGCCGACGGAACGCACACCGGCACGCTCAAAGGACACGGCGACGGCGTCGCGTTCGTCGCCTGGCTGTCCGATCAACGGTTGCTGACCGCAAGCCTCGACCGGTCGCTCAAGCTGTGGAAGCTGGAAACAGCAACCGCCGAAGCGACCTTCTCAGGGCATCAGGACTACCTGAGCTGCGCGGCGATCAACCGGCAGGGGACGAGGGCCGCTTCGGGCGGCTTCGACAAGACCGCCCGCGTCTGGGACCTGCAGAGCACGGCGGCCCTGGCCGTGCTGACCGGCCACACCGGCACGGTGCAGGCCGTGGCGCTTTCGGGCGACGGTAAGCGTCTTGCCTCGGGCGGCGATGACCAGACGATTCACCTGTGGGACGTCGATTCGCAGAAGTTGCTGAAGACGCTCGCAGGCCATTCGCGGACCGTCGAAGGGCTGGCGTTTTCCCCCGACGATCGACGCCTCGCCTCGGCCGGCGCCGACGGCAGTCTACGGCTCTGGACCGCCGACGGGGAACCCGCCGGGAGCATGCAGGCCAATTCGCATGGCCTCAAATCGGTCGCCTGCTCGCCCGACGGACGCTGGCTGGCGACCGGAGGCCTGGATGGCGTCGTCCGGCTCTGGCATCCCGCCGACGGTCGGCAACTCCTCGCAGAACCGGCCCATCGCAACACCGTCTTCTGCGTCGCCTTCAGCCCGGACGGGAGTCGGCTGGCAACCGCGAGTTTCGACCGGACGATTGCGGTGTGGGATGTCGCGACCGCTTGATGCCGCACCGCGTGCGAAACAGATCGACTGTCGAGAACATCGGAGCGAGTCTTCGCATTCCAGATACTTGCCACACTCCTGGCACGGCCGCGCTGGGCGACGCGTGCGGTCCGCCGCGCAAATGCGACTGGAACAGGAGACCCTCGCTTGGGTGCGAGCATCTCGATCTGTGGCTTATGTTCGGCCTTCTTGTTCGCCATCGTCCAGAAGTCGCTGGAGATCGGTGTATTTCTCCATCCGACTTCCGAACGTGTACTTCCTGCGGTAGGAGGGGAGGTCCGCAAATGCCTGCCGGAACCGGTCCTGCAGTTCCGGAGTCTCCTGCTCGCGCAGTCCTTTGATGGCTTCAATCAGACGCTGCTGCGGAGTGGGGCGACCGTTCATCTCTCCGATGGCGGCGGCAACGTCCTTGATCAGTTCTTCTTCAGGACCGGCGACAGACACGTTGATTGCTGTAAAGCTGCAGACATTGACGATGGAAACCCGCGCGCCTTCGGGAATCGATGTCACCACCCATCCCTCGCGCACCTTCTCCCGGAACCCTTCAAACGTGACCAGCCCCCAGCAATCGACCATTCCGTCCTGATAGGCCACGATATCGGTCAGGTAGTAGTCCCCGTTGCGGATAAATGCTGGGAAATAGACGCCGGGGACGGCATTTCCATCAGTGATTCGGTGCGTCGGCCTTCGCGTGTACCAGTGCATTTGATGTGCGTCTTCGCCCTGGATCGACTACCCCTTCTGAATCGCCTGCCGCATCTCCCGCGAGTCCGCCTTCTCCTTGAGCTTCTCCCGCTTGTCGTGCAGCTTCCGGCCCTTCGCCAGCGCCACCGTCAGCTTCACCAGTCCCCGCTTCAGGTGGACGTCCAGCGGAATGATCGTCAGTCCCTTCTGCGACGCCCACTCGGCGAACTTGCGGATCTCCCGCCGACGGAGCAGCAGCTTTCGCGGCCGACGCGGCTCATGATTCATGTACGTCGCCTGCGGGTACTCCGAGATATCGCAACCGAGCAGCCAGACCTCGCGATTCTGCACGCGGACGTAGGCTTCTTCGATGGAGATCTTGCTGTTCCGGATGCTCTTCACTTCGCTCCCGAGCAGCACGACGCCGCATTCGAGCTCTTCGAGCAGATCGTACTCGTGCCGCGCACGACGGTTGCGACAGACCACGCGGTCGTTCGGAGTTTCAGCGGACGCAGCAGGTTTCTTGGCCATGATATCCGGAGCTGGAGGTCGGGAACGGTCATTCTAGGCAACGCCCGCCGCAGGGACCAGCGGTCGCCACAAATGTCGAATGACGAAGACTCTCTGTTCCAGAATCGACGCCGGTGATTGAGACCGGCCCACGTTAGAAATCAATCCGGATCGAATACAGCCGCGATCGATCGGAGCGGATCCGCAGATCCTCCAGCAGCACGGACAGCTCAGGCGCCAGCAGACCACGCCGTGCGGGACTGGCCTCGGAAACCGTCACCGGCTTATCCAGGTCGATCAGTGACTCGTTGAGCCACACCGTATTCCACTTCGACGGCGACTTCGTGTGGATCGTATTACCGGGCGTGATGTTCATCTCCAGTGTCATGACGCCCGGGAACCGGACTCCCGTCGGCAGCGGCAGGATCACGTTCTTCGTCAACGCCTCCGCCCGGAAATTGAAGTACTCGTTGTCCGTCCGCCGCAAGCTGAAGATTGTGAACTTCTTCGGCTGCGGCCTCCGCTGACGGTTCTCCATCCAGTCGAAAAGTCGGGGCAGCTCGTCGGCATACAGCTCCAGGCCGCGACCGATGTACTGCACGTAGACCATGTCGAACAGCGTCCCGTGCAGAAAACATCGCTGCAGAACCCCTGAGTTCCCCGAGTGCGTGCTCCGGTCCAGCTCGCCGCCGACGATATACCAGCCCGTGTACTGCCCGTTTTCCCGCAGGTGCGTGGCGTATTCGCCGCTGGAGCCGCAGATCGGGATGACCCCGGCAAACTCATCGGGATGGGCGAAACCGATGTCGAACGCCGCATCCCCCCCCATGCCGTGCCCCGTCAGAAATACCCGGTCGGGATCGGCCGAAAATCGCCGGCGAGCATCCCGCAGACTCTCCAGGACAACCCGCTGAGCAGGGATGTCATAGTCGTAGCTCGTCCGCTCTTCCGCCAGATAGTCCGGCGCGATGACGATGAATCCCCGCCGCTGGGCCGGCCCCGGCATCCCCGGACTTCCCCCCCACCATTGCAGCGTCTGCCCCAGCGTGCGCCCCTCCGGACGCAGCACGACCAGCAGCGGATACCGATGGTCCCGCGAATACTCCGGCGGCAGCAAGACTCGATAGCGGATTCCTCGATCCTTGTCGTTCACAGGAGAAAGCTCCACCAGCGACTGGCCCGTTTCGTCGGGCGGTGGAGCCTCCAGCCACGGCGGCAGCAGTGCGATCAGTTGCTGAATCGAGGTCGTTCCGATTCCCTCCAGCTTCCGGATCTCCCCGAGCAGGTGCTCGTGATCGTGCGGATGGACCGATCGCAGGTACTCCAGCACCAGATGCCGGGCGTCCCACAGCCGCACCGCCTGATTCAGATCCGTGATCGCGTTTGCCGGTCCGACCGCCCATCCGGAATACCCCAGGGCCAGCTTCTCGCGGGGCGTAAGCTGCGGATCTTTCTCGGCGCGCACAAACGGGTCGAGCCGGGCGAGCGTCTCCAATGACAGCTCCTCGTTGACGACCGACCGCATCGCCCGCAGGCGATCCATCAGCTCGGGCTCGTCGACCCGGGAATGCAGATCCCCGAGCAGCAGTTCCGCCTTTTCCCGCGAATTATGGCGAAGTTTGTAGCGTTCGAGAAACTCCTGAACTTCCGCCCGGACTTCCCCTCCCAGATCCTGCCGTTCCAGTTTGCGGGCCTGCGATTCGACCAGTTCGTGCTGGCCGGCCACATAGCGGCGCTTCAGTTCCCCGAGGACATTCCGGCCGAAACTCTGCAGCAGCAGCTCGCGGGCCTGACCGACTTTCTCCGCAAAATCGGGAAACTCCTGGCCAATCGCGTCGAGCTCGGCAAAGGCCTGCGGATACATCTCCGCCTGGGCAAAGAACCGAGCCAGCGCCAGCCGGTCTTCGACGTCGCCAGACTTCAGCCGCTGCCGGAGAATTGTCTCAATCTCCTGCGGCGGCAGCGTATTGGTCGCCACGCCGTAGACCCAGTTGTGGGTCAGCGACGTGATCGTCACATGGCTCGGCGTGATCTCGGTGATTCCCTGGATCACCACCATGGCCCGGGCGTTGCCCGGGAACTTGATCGAGCGCTGCCCGTACTGGTTGAAGGGCTCGAGCTGGGAGAGCCCGGCGACCGAGCCGACGCTGCCATGCTGCGCCGTTCGTGTCTGATCGATCCGGAAACGCTCTTCAGCCGGCGGAAGAACCTGCTTGTCAAACGCCTCAATCTGACGCTGAGAAACGAAGTACCGCTGCCAGTCGTTCTCGACCATAACGATCGGATAGGCCTGGATGTTGTCGTCATCCGCAGCAGCCTTTCCGGAGCCGAGCGACGTCAGCCGGACCACCTTCCCCTGCAGCCTCATCCCGTTCTTGAGCTGGATCTCTGCCGCCTCGCAGGACATCGCCCACACGGTCGCGCCCAGCATTGCGCAGAAGAGGGTCGAACTCCGGACCATGACGTTGCCACCCCCTCCTGCCGCTGAAGGAAATCCCGACAGAGCGGTCGTCTCGCCCACCGGCAGTTCCCGCCGGTCCGTCCCCGCCATGATCGTTCACCCAAGTTTTGCAGATCGGCGGCCCCATCGCCAGACCTTCACCATTCCCCCGGAGAATTCCGTTCCCATCCCCGGAACGGAACTTCCCAAAGTCAGCAGCAGCACCAGTCCCGCCAACGTCCGGCACGCTCCTCACTCGCCACTCCTCACTCCCCTTCTGCTTCCAGCCGCAGCCGCGCCTCCTCGATCTCCGCACGCTGCGCATCGCTGACCTCCGGATATTTGACGTCCAGTCCGCCGATCTCCCTCGCCAGAATGTGCGCCACCGCCGCCCGCGTCACCCATTTGTGATCCGCCGGTATCACATACCACGGCGCCCACTTCGTGCTCGTCTCCTCCAGCATCTCCTGATACGCCTTCTGGTAATCGTCCCAGAATGCCCGTTCGTGGAGGTCCGACGGCGAAAACTTCCAGTGCTTGTTCGGTTCGTTCACACGATCCAGAAACCGCTTCCGCTGCTCGTCCTTCGACACGTTCAGAAAGAACTTGATGATCCGCGTCCCGTTCCGCGACAGATGATGCTCCATCTGATTGATGTCTTCGTACCGCCCTTTCCAGAATTTCTTCTTCGACGGGGCCGCATCGGGAATCCGTTGGGCGGCGACCAGTTCGGGATGCACCCGAACCACCAGCACCTCTTCGTAGTACGAACGATTAAAAATCCCGATCCGGCCGCGCTCCGGCAGGGCGCCCATGCACCGCCACAGGTACGTGTGGTCCAGCTCCATCGCCGACGGATGCTTGAAGCTGGTGACGGTCACTCCCTGCGGATTCACGCCCGACATCACGTGCTTGATCGTGCTGTCCTTCCCCGCCGCGTCCATCGCCTGAAAGATCACCAGCACCGACCACGTGTCGGACGCGTAGAGCAGTTCCTGGGCCTCGGTCACCTCGCGAACGCTGGTTTCAAGGAGCTTGGCGGCGAAGTCCCGCCGTTGTTCTTCAGGAATGTCTTCGTTCCCTTCCCAGCCCGGAGAATAATCCTTCAGTCGGAGCTTCTTCTCCGGAACAACGCGAAAGCGGTCGACGAGCCGATCGAGATCATTCATGCGGACGCCCCGGAAAGGAACTGCAGGTTGCAACGGTCGAACAGGCCACGCCAGCATAAACCGGACGTCCCCTCGAATGCATGGAGGATTCGCACGATTGCCCCGCCGCCTCGCGCCGCGGTACCGTGCAGTCCGAATCGGGGCGGGATCGTCGCCGCCTCCCTCCGACTCCAGATCCGTTCGTTTTCTGAGAGGACTCCCGCATGCTGAAACGTCTCAAGACCCGTGGCAAACTCCTGGCCGCCGGCGCCGCCCTGGTGGCCCTCGGAACGCTCATCGGTCGCGCCCAGCAGGATTCCGGCGACGGCCCGTTCGCCACCCCCACGATTGATATCGGCATGTGCGTCAGCGACGCCGAAAAGTCCCTCGCCTTCTACAAAGACGCCCTCGGCTTCCGCGAGGCCCCGTCGTTCGACGTCCCCGCCCAGTTCTCGACCGACACCGGACTGTCGAACAACCTGCCCCTGCACGTCCACGTGCTGACGCTCGGCGAAGGCCCCGGAGCGACGAAGCTCAAGCTGATCCAGACGAAAACGTCCCCCGGCGCTCGCGTCGACCAGAGCTTCATCCATTCGACCTACGGCATCCGTTACCTGACGATTGTCGTCAAAGACGTCAACGCCGCCGTCAAGCACGCCGCCGAACACGGTGCCAAGCCGATCGCCAAGTGCCCGCAGCCCCTCCCGGCCGGCTTCCCCGACGGCTTGGCCCTGGCCAACTTCCGCGACCCGGACGGAAACCTGATCGAGCTGGTCGGGCCGTGGAAGAAGCCCTGAGACATCGCTGAGGAAATGCCGCCGGAACTTGCTGTCCCCAGTCTCCGGGGAGTTTCGTTCGCGCGAGATCCTTCGCCTCGCCTCGTTGTAATGCAAAAGTCCTCCGCGAGCTGCTGCTCGCGGAGGACTTGGCTTAAGCATGAGACGTCCGCGAACGACCGCGGCCTGTCACGTTACGGAAGCGGCTGTCCGTTGACGATAATCTGCCCGTTGAGGCCGGTGGCCGGATACCGGAACGCGTTGAAGTTGTTGGTGTTGGGGAAGTTGACAATGTTGTTCTGAGTGCCCTGAAGATTGATCGTCCCGATCACCGCTTGAATATCGATGCCATAGAGCGGGCCATTGACCCCGTTCATATTCATCACGTTGTTATTCACCGCCAGCGTAGTGCCAGGTCCCGATGCGAAGGTGACTTGCATGCCCGTGTCGCCATCGCCCGTCATCGTCAACTGATTATTGAAGATATTCGCAAACGTGTTCGACCCGAGGCTGAACTCCATCCCGATGTTGGGAGTAACGGTCGTCGTGCCGACGGCCGTTCCGGTGATCTGAAACGTGTTGTTGGCCCCGGTCGTCAGGTCGGTTCCGACGACGACTGAAGACAGTCCGTTGGTCGTGATGTCGAGACCGGTGTTGGAGCCGCCCGATCCGTTGAATGTATTACCCAGCACCTGAATGCTGGAAGCCAGTACGTTCGAGATCGACTGCGAGTTGACGGCCAGTTCGGTGCTGCCCACCCCCGTGGAGGAGAACGTGTTGTTCGTGAACGACGCGTTCATCTGTCCGTTCCAGATGGCATTCACATCGATCGACCCGGCGCTTGTGGAGAAAATCTGATTGGAATCCATCGACAGGAACAGCGTCGAGTTCGAACTGCTCCCGCCGATCGACACGACGCTTCCCGTTCCATCCGCGGCTCCGTCCCGGATGACGTTATTGTTCAGGACCCACGTGTATCCCGTCACGGCCGTCGAAGACGTGCTGTAGATGTCGGCGATGACCGCGTCGGTTAATGTCGCATTCAGGCGGATCTCATTGAGAAGAGACGACGTCGCGGCGGTGCCGTTGTTGTTGAACCCCGAGTCGGTGATTGAGATCAGCGGAGTGTCAGTGGCGATGACTCCCTGCAGCAGGTTGTTCAACACCTGTGCGTCAAAGATCGTCAGCGAGCGGGTGTCGGCGACGTCGATGCCGGCTCGCGTGCTGGACGAGGTTACGATGTTGTTCAAGGAAATGTCGCCGGAGTTCCTGACGAAGATATTGCTGCCGGAGGCCAGCGTCATCGTGCCGCCGGACGCAAGGACTTCGCCGACGCCGGAGATTGTGAATGCGGCGGGAACCGACGTCAGCCGCGTTCCGCCCGTCCCCGAGAAGATGGACGGGGTTCCGGCGCCGACATTGTTGAGAAGATTGATCGAGTGCGCGTAGCCGGAGGAGTCGACGCTGGTCAGAATGACGTTCATGACCGACTCCTGGATGTTGATCGCCGACTCCGTGGAGGCGTTCACGCTGTCGGCGGTGAAGACGCCGCCGCCGATTGTCAGCCCGCCCAAACCGGTCACCACGTTGTCGACGGGATTCGTCACGATGGTTCCGACGTTGAACGCGAGCAGGTCGGCTCCGAACACGGAGTCGATATTGAGGGTCGTGAAGCTGACGCCGGCCGGGTTGTCGAAGATCGTCACGCCGGGAGCGTATGCGATCGTGGGGGTGACGCCGCTCGGGTCCGGCAGTGTCTGATTGCTCGTCCCAGTGACGTTTGTGATGGAGACCGTCTGGAACGAAATGGCGCCCGTGTTGTCGTGGATCAGGATTGCCGGCTCGCGAGTCGCAGAGGCCGAAAAACCGTCGATTGCAGTGCTTCCCTGGAACGTCACGTTGCCGCGATTATCGTTGATGACGATCCCGTCCGTGCCGTAGTTCGAAATGCCGAGATTGCTGATCTGTACCGACGCGTCGTCGTCCTCGATCCGGATGCCGGTGTCGATCCTGTCGATGATCACAGGACCGGCTACGATGAACGACCCGGTATTGTCGCTGGCCAGCAGCGGCGTCCCGAGCAGGATGCCTTCGACCGAGCTGCCGCCGATCGTGATCCCCTGGAATCTCGAGGCTCCTGAGTTGTTCTGGTATTCGATTGCCGGCAGAATCGAACTGTTCGCAGTAGTCGCATTGATCGTCAGCTGCTCCTGAAACTGAAGACTGGAGCCGTTGTTGAAATACCCCAGCCCGCGCTGATTGCGGGCGGCGATCGTGACCTCGTCCAGGAAGTTGATGGCCGTCCCGGCCGGTTTGTCCGTAATCAGAATGGCGCTGTTGTCGCCGCCCGCAAGGGTTGAGGAATTGCTGACACCGACCGTTCCTCCAAACGTCACATTTCCCGCACCGCCGCGAACCTCGATCGCGTTCTCAGGCGAATCGATGATGGCCGCATTACCGACGAGCACTGAGCCGCCGGCATTGTCGATCAGAATTCCCTGAACTCCCGTCGTCGTGATCTGCGCCCGACTCGCGGTGCCTTCCACCATGGAAAGTGCACTGCCAAGTCCCGGGCTCGTGTTCTGGACCAGCAGTCCGTAACCGGTGCCTCCGGTCTTGATGATTTCGCCCTGCGCCCCGGATTGCGAGTGGTCGAGGAATAGAATGTTGCCCGAGCCCCCCTGAATGTTCAGCCCCGTACCGACGGAATTGAAGATCCGGTCACCCCGCATCGTCACTGTTCCCACCGTGTTATCCAGGCGAATTCCGTCCAGGGACGCGAAGTTGATATCGTTCTGCTGAATGAAGACGCCGCCGACGGCGTTGCCGTAGATTCCGTAACCAAGCGGCCCGGTTGTGGCGTCCGTTGGATCACCGATGACGAACCCGCTGAACTCGGAGTTATTGGCCAGCGTCACCGCGTCGCCTGGCGAGTGGAGGAACGTCGGACGGTTCGGCAAGTTGGGTTCGGCGCGGGGCAGTTCGATCTGTCCGAGTCCGCTGACGTTGACAAAGTGCTTGACGCCGTCGCCTTCGCCGAGAACCCGTACGCCCTCTTCGAGGACGATCGTGCTGTCGGGACCCCCGTCATAGACGCTGTTGGCATGGACGAAGATGATGTCTCCGCCCGCCTGGGCCTGCGCCTGAGCGATCGTCTGGAACGGATCTTCCACCGTGCCGTTGCCTCCCGCCGGTGCGTAGCTGGCCACGTGCTCGAAGAAGTACGGAGCCTGCGTCGTCGGGTTGATCGCAATGATATTCGTGTCGATGATGGTATCGCGGGCGACAACCACGTTGTAGTTACGGCGGACCGGCGTCGTCATGCGGTCAAACGTGGATTTTGGTTCGCCGTCCGGCTGGCGGAAGCCGCCGTAGCTCCAGGATGCGCCGAAAATCACATTCGTGTCGAAAACTTTGTCGTGCGTTAATTCCAGAGTCAGCGCCGCGCTCGGCGTCACGTTCCCCTGCAAACGCCCCTTCCAGCCCCAGGTGCTGAGATCCTGGTCGTTCTCGTAGTGATACCAGCCCGCGAAGAGCTTGACGTCGTGGTTGGCCAGGAGATCCCCGAAGAGCAGCGGGACGCCGACTTCCATGTCGACGCCGCGGAGAGCGTTGCCGAGGATGCGTTGCTGGTCGAAGTACAGGTAGTTCGTGATGAACTTGGCGCTGTTTGGAACCACGGAGATATCGAGCTGTTTTTGCGTCGCGCCGGTGGGAAAGTACGCGTTGACACGTGCGTCCCAGAATTTTCCGTACGTTTCGATGCCGCCGCCGAACTGACGAAACAGGGCGCCGCTGGTGTTGTCGTAGTCGAAGAACCCGTTGACGCCGACGATCCGGTCCCAGGCCGAGATGTAGTGGCGGTAACCGCCGCCGACATTGGCGCCCCAGTGATCCTTGCTCGATCGGAAGCCGCGCAAATCCCCGAAGACCATCGCCTCGTCAAACAGGAATCCGTAGGGCATTAACTCCAGCGGAATCAGAGTGTCTTCCCGGCCGATGGCCGGCCCGGTCTCCACTCCCAGGCGGAAGAGGGCGCCGTAGGCCTCGCCGCGACGACCGGTAAAGCGGTCGCTGAACAGGAAGCCGCCGTCGTCGGTGCTGACGGGCGAGCTGTCCTGGCCGAACGCGGGTACGGCCCAGATTGACGCAAGGATTGCCAGACTGGCCCAGAGGGCCTGCCTGACCAGCGTCAGGAACTGGATTTCACGTCTGCAATTCGACGCGTGCATCGATACCACCTCTGCAGGGACGGGCGGCGAGAACTCACGTCCTGGGACCGGACGCGAGGGCTTGACCGAAACTGATTGGCAAATCGGGAAATGAGGCTGGGGTTTTAGTTCCGCCGAATTTGACGATCAATCCGAATTACCGGCTGATCACCGGCAATTCCGCGGAATCCGAACGAGATTCGGGCCGTCGGCCCGGCCATCGGCAGGACCTGCCGGTTCGATGGCGTTCCACGCGATGGAACCACACTGGCCGCCAACAGACCGCCCTCCACCTGTCGTCCGGTTACCGTCCATTCGCCTGAGAACTCGGCGCATGCCCGTCGGGAGGACGTGACGCTGCGTTTTGAGACGACTACACTTACGGCGTCCAAACGACTGCTTCTGGAGACGGTTTGATGGCGACTGCCGACTTCCGCGACCGACTGCTGCAATGCCTGGGAGGTGACTGGCCCGCCCCCGTTCCGCTCAATGTTCGTGGGCGTGAAACGCTCGAGCGGGATGGCGTGCGGATCGAGTCGCTCCTCTTCGACGTGTTCCCGGGCGATTCCGTCCCGGCGCTGCTGCTGATTCCGGCGGGCGTCGATGCGGCGCGGCCGGCCCCGGCGATCGCCGTCTGGCATCAGCACAACGGGGAATGGCATCTCGGAAAGTCGGAACCTGCCGGGTTGGCGGGCAACCCAATGCACCACACGGGTCTCGCGCTGGCCCGGCAGGGATATGTCGTGCTTTGCCCGGACGCGCTCTGTTTCGAAGAGCGCCAGGATTCCCGGCTCAAGCGGGGGGATTTCGAGCGATTCGAGTTCCTGCGGTCTACGGTCGCCGGCCAATGCATGGCGTGGCGGAACATCCTGGATATGAAACGGGCGATCGATCTGCTTGTCAGCCGGCCGGAAGTCCGAGCCGATCAGATCGGCTGCTACGGTCACTCGATGGGCTCGACGCACACCTGGCTGGTCGGTCCGTGGGAGCCGAGGATTAAGTGCCTGGTGGGAAACTGCTGCTTGCCGACGTACAAGGGCATCCACCGCGAGAAGCTGCTGCATTGCTTCCCGAATTTCATTCCGGGATTGCAGGCCTTCGGCGATACGCCGGATATCGCGGCCCTGATCGCACCCCGTCCGCTGCTGCTGAACTTTGGCGAACTGGACCGGGGCAGTCCCATCGAAGACGTCCGCGAGTCGCTGCCGACCAT
The DNA here is from genome assembly GCA_942493135.1 of uncultured Planctomycetaceae bacterium. Taxonomy (GTDB): domain Bacteria; phylum Planctomycetota; class Planctomycetia; order Planctomycetales; family Planctomycetaceae; genus Planctellipticum. The sequence continues at coordinate 5,341,109 of OW818684.1, forward strand.
TCAGCGCGCCTACGACAGCATGCACGCCGGCGACAAGTTTTCCGCGTTTATCGAAGCCGGGGCAGGGCACGTTCTGTCGGAGACGATGTGGGAACGAACCCGTCAGTGGTTCGCCCGCCATCTGCCAGTCCCTGCCTGATCGGGCGACGGGCGAAATCGGTTCGGAACATCAAGGGGAGAGCTACGGGTGCTGATCGATCGAGTTGTCGGAAATGTATCGCGCCTGGTCGCTGCCCCGTCCGTCAGCGTCGATTCCAATCGAGCTGCGGCACAGGTGGCGGCGGACCTGCTGGAATCGGCTGGCTTTCAGGTGGAGATGCAGGAGTTCGCCGATCCGTTCGGCGTATCCAAGTTCAATGTCGCCGGCCGACGGGGTTCCGGCACGGGCGGACTGGCCTATTTCGGCCACACGGACGTCGTTCCGGTGACGTCGTGGTCGTTTTCGCAATGCGGACCCTTCGAGCCGACCGTCCTCAACGACCGACTCTACGGTCGCGGCAGCTGCGATATGAAAGGCTCGGTCGGCTGCTTCATCGCAGCGGCGAGCGAGATTCGGACCGCGGACTTGCGCGCCCCGGTCTATGTGTTCTGCACCGCCGACGAAGAAGTCGGTTTTCATGGCGCCCGACACATGGTTCGCCATTCGCCGCTGTACCGCGAGGCTGTCGCAGGGCGAGCGGACGGCATTATCGGCGAGCCGACCGAACTGGCGGTCGTGCACGGGCACAAGGGAATCTACGGCATGCGGATCGTCTCGCGCGGGCGGGCGGCCCATTCGAGTACGCGAGCCGGCTTGAACGCCAACCTGGCAATGATTCCGGTTCTTGAGGAGGCGCGGCGAATTCACGACGAAACGCTGACGGATCCCCGCTGGCTGCATTCCGAGTTTGAACCGCCGTGGATCAGCTGGAATATCGGCGTCAACGACCATACTCCCGCGGTCAACATCACTCCTCCGCAGAGCATCTGCACAATCTACTTTCGCCCGATGCCGGGACAGCATCCCCGCGAGCTGATCGAACGGATGGAGCATGCCTCGACTGCGGCCGGGCTGGAGTTCACGCTCGAGTGTCAGGGGGAACCGGTCTATACGGATCCGGCTTCGCCGCTGATCCGGCGGCTGCTCGACCTGACCGGACAGACGGAGTCGAAGACCGTCGCGTACGGAACCGACGGGGTTGCATTCACTGAGATGCATTCGCTCGCGGTGTTTGGCCCGGGGAGTATTCAGCAGGCCCATACCGACGACGAGTGGATTGCCCTGGAGCAACTCGAACGAGGGGCGGCGATCTACGAGAAACTGATCCGGACCATCTGCTGAAGGGCTGAGTACCGTCAGCGACGTGTCTCTCAGTTTTCCTCGCTGAAGCAGTAGAGGGCTTTGTTCGACCGAAGGTAAATTCGCGAACCGGTGACCGCCGGACTGGCATTGAAGGGCGTGTCGTCACCGGTAATCCGGTTCTGGGCGAGGATTTCAAGCTTCTCGTCGGCAGTTAGAACGTAGACGCCCTTTTCGCGCGTGACGATGTAGAGTCGCCCGTCGGCGACGAGCGGGGTTGCGAAGACGGTGGCGTTCGGAAGCTGCCGATGCCCGGCAAGCTGTCCAGTCTCACTGACCAGCACGGTGACACGGCCATCCTGTCCGACAAGAAACAGACGTCCGTCGTGCCAGACTGGCGACGCATACTCGGGGCTCTCTTTGCACTTCCAGACGCGGCGAGAATACGTCACGTCGCCCTTGCCTCCTGCGCGAATCGCCAGAGCGGCGCCCTCTTTGCCTCCTGCGATGTAAATCACTCCGTCCTGCGCGACGGGACTGGTGTAGACCGTCTCCTTGATTCCGTCAGCACGCCAGAGCTGTTCGCCGGTCTCCGGGTTGAGGCCGACGATTTCATCCGGACTGCTCAAGACGAGTTCTTCTGTCCCTTCCGCGGTCCTCACCAGGACCGGCGTCGCCGCCGCGCCCTTCGTGACCGGATGCGTCCAGACTTCGTTGCCGTCCGAGTCGAGCGCGACGAGCCCTGCTCCTTCCAGTGAGGCGTTCAGAATGATCGACGATCCATGGAGAATCGGCGACGACCAGCAGCCCAGTTGAGTCAGCTTGCTCCCCAGGGGCTTCGTGCCGATGACCGTCCCATCGGCTTCGACAGCGCTCAACCCGACGTGACCAAAGAAGGCAAAGACTCGCTGGCCGTCAAAAATGGGCGTCGACGATGTATAGCCATGCTTTGCGATGAAACCGTTGAGCGCAGGGGACTTTTCGTCGGTTCCGACTTCGGTTCGCCAGCGTTCCTCGCCGGTTTCGGCATTGAGGCAGAGGATGTACCGCTCGACGCTGGCGGGCCGGCCTGCTCGCTTGGGATCGACGCCGACGGCGACATATTCCGTCAGATACAGATCGCGACCGACAATGACCGGGCTGGAGGCGCCGGCTCCTGCCAGTGGGGCGACAAAGACCACATTCTCCGTTGCAGACCACTTGACTGGAGGTCTTGCGGTTTCGGACCTGCCCGTTCCGTCCGGTCCGCGAAATTGCGGCCAGTCGTGACTGGAATCCAACGGTGCGGAGTCCGGCAGGGGGGCCGCCGGAGCTTCAGGAGTCACGGGGCTGACGGGGGCGGCAACCGAGGGTTTCCCGGTCGACACGCTGGCGATGGTTGGAGCGGGTCGCGGACCGGGTGACGATGAAATGACCGGGTCGACGCTGGCAGGCTGCGCCGGGATCCCGGCTGCTGGGGTTGCCGTCATTGGAGGGGTCGCTGTCACAGGCGGAGTCAGCGTCGGCAATGCTGCGCTTGCCAGGCCCGGATTTCCAGCCGGGGCAGCTGGACTGATTGGAGAAGCGGCCGGAGTCGGCGCGGGAGCGGCGGCCACGACGGGAGTGCCGGCGGACGGGCCTCCCTCGCCAAAGGGATTCTGCTGCGCAGTCGGAAGAGGCTGAGGACCACCGCATCCGGCAAGAAGTACCATCATCGCCAGAATGGCCGAGCGGGCGCGATGAGGTGTCATGATAGAGAACTTCCGCGGGATGGAGGGGAGGCATGTGGATTACTGGCGGGCAACGCAAGAGGTGCTCACAAAATATCAGATGAACAACTCCGGAGCAAGCAAAAGTTCTGATCGATCCGCTCCGCCCGCGTGGCTTGTCTTTTCGGACTATCTCCTGCAAAGCGCTGGCGGGAGATGATCACCTGTTGTAGAGACGCGATTTGCCAGCGGAGTTCCCGTTCAGTCCATAATTTTGAAGGTTTTCAACGTACAGTTCAGTCTCGGAGATCTGAATTCTCGAGCGGATATTCCTCGAAAATCGAAAATCCGGGGCAGATATCAGCTCTGTGAGAAGCTTTACTGGTGACGATTCGGTCAGGGGATGTGGACAAGGTTCAACAATGGCGGAAACGGACTGGTCGCAGCTGAGGGAGGAATCTCTCGCCAGCTTCACGCTGGATGTACTGCCGACGACGCTGCAGCTTCCGGCGCTGCCGCTGGCGGTGACCCGATTCATTGAGGCTGTCCAGAGGCCGGATGTCGATCTGCGGGAGCTGGCGGGGATTGTCGAAACCGATACCGGTCTGACGGTCGAGCTGCTCCGCAACGTGAATTCCGCGTTTGTGGGACTCAAGCAGAAGGCGAAGACGGCGCGGCAGGCCCTGGCGCTGCTGGGGCTGCGCCAGAGCAAACTGCTGGTGGTGACCGTTGGTGCACAAGCCGCGATCCGCGCCCGGCAGTCCAGGCTGATCAATCAGAACAGTTTCTGGAACTCGAGCCTGCAGCGGGCGATTTTCGCGCGGGAGACCGCCAGGATGCTGAAAAGCGATCCGGATGTGGCGTTCGCCGGCGCACTGCTGCAGGACTATCTGCTCCCCGTCCTGAGCAACGAATTCCTGGATCACTATCTGGCGTTTACGACGCAGAGGGACGAGCATCCCGACTGCATCACCGAATACGAGCAGCAGTCGATCGGCTGCGATCATGCGGTCGTGGCGGCTGCGATGGCCCACCGCTGGAAGCTGCCGGACGAACTGGTCTGCTGCGTGCTGTTCCATCATCGGGGCCTGCGAGTCCTGGCCGACCCGCGCCTGGCGCGGACCTCGGTCGCCGCGGTCGCGCTGTCGGCCCTGCTGCCGGATCAGCTCCGGCAGTGCCGGTCGGGACTGGATCAGCTCGCGCTACTGGAAACGAAGTGGCCCGCCTTCCGGTTCGAGGAACTGATTAAGACCGTCGATGCCCAGCACGCGGAGCTCGGAGTGGGCGTCGGAAACGATTTCCCCCTGATGCGACGCTGCCGGCAGTTTCTCGACCAGCGGCAGGCGGCCCAGGCGGCGCTCGTTTGAAGCCGATCCCCTCGCCCGTCGTGAAGTTCTGAGGCGATTCTTTGATCCGTTCCGGCAGATTCCGCGTTGGCTGCGAGGGTCCCGCAGAACTTCGCACGATCGTCTTCCGTACCAAACGCGCTGGCGTGGATCGGGCGGGACAGATACAGTGCGACGGGTCCGGCGCGAGACGAATCAGCCGGTTTTCAACCTCGAATTTTCCCCGAGCGGCCTCGTGAGGAGACGGAAACGTGACGGAGTCCAAGCCCGCCAGCGGCAAAGCCATGAAGCCGGTCTTCCTGATCTCTTATCCCAAGATCGTACTGCTCTACCCGACGTTCTTGACGGCGATCATCGCGGGGATCGTGATGATGGTGGTCGGCGAGACGTCGAAGACCGCCGAATGGCTGGGCGTGATCTTCCTGTGGATGTTCGGCGTGAACATCGTGGTCCTGGCCTTCGACTTTCCCCGCACCACGTCGCTGACGCTGTTCTTTCTGATCATGGCCGTGGTACTAGGATTAATTCTGACGGCGACGTCATTTCCGAGTTTCATGCCTTCGGTTTACGACCTGCTCACAAAGATCCGCCCGCACGCGAATGCGACGTTTTACTTCTGTTTCGCGAGCATCCTGGCGATGATCTATCTGGTCGTCTTCGTCCTGGTCCGGTTCGACTACTGGGAAGTCCGTCCGAACGAGCTGTTGCACCACCACGGTTTCATGAGCAATCTGGAACGGTTCAACGCCCCGAACCTGCGGATTACGAAGGAGATCGACGACGTCTTCGAGTACATGCTGTTTCGCAGCGGGCGGCTGATTCTGCAGCCCAGCAGCGAGCCCAGGGCGTTCGTCCTTGATAACGTGATGTTCATCAATCGCCGCGAGGCAGAAATCACCGAAATGCTGGGTTCCCTTCAGGTTCGGATTCGCACGGACGAAGTCGCTCAGTCGACGTCCACCGATCCCGCGTAGCGTCGGCAATGGCTGCGAGAGCGACTCTGCTGCGTCCGACTTTGACGGTTTTTCCGGAATTGTCATCAGTCGCCAAATTGTTCACGTCGATAACCAGACAGGGCGCGCCCGGCGGAGGCCGGCGCGCACGGGCCGCACTTTCCCGTGTCTGTCTGGGGCCGATGCATGTTTTCCTTGCCTGCCGCCCGGCGGTCTGCCGTGGAACGTCTGGTGTTCGCCAGCCTGATTCTTGGCGGCGGTCTGCTCTGGGGGCGGGTGATCGAGCAGGCGGCGACCGGACCTTCTCCGCTCCCGACGACGGTGTGCACCGACGGAATCCGTCCGCCAGGAGACGTCGCCCGCGATATCGACTGGCAGCCGCTGATCCGTGACCTCGCAACTCTCGCGCCGGTCGGCGATGTCGCCAACGTCACCGAGACGGCCCCGGGAGGCCGCTGATCATGCATGCGGGCCCGCAACATCCGTTTCGCTCCGCCATCGGAGCGATGTCTCTGGCGATCGGCGTTCCGGTCGTACTTCTCGCCTCAATGCCGTTATTCCCTCAAACCGCCGGGAAGAACGACGCACGGCTGGCGCGGACCCCGCGGTTTCATTCGAAACACTCCGATCCGCCGGCTCTGCGCGACGCAGCACCGTCCGGTCCGGAACTGGATATTCAGATTGCCGGCCGGACGGATGGTCACCTCTCCGGCAGTGTCGCGTTAATGGCGGACGCCGCCCCCGTGGCAGATGCCGCAGGTGTGGCTGGATCTCCGGCGCGTCACAACGGGATTCGGATTGCCTCCACCGATCCGGACGCGATCCAGATCGGCCCCGCACCTGAGACTTCTCCCGCCGTCCCGGTACCCGACTGGGTGGCGGACGTCGAGCCGTTCCCGGGCTCGGCGCCTGCAGAGTCCGAGCCGACGGAATCGAAGCCGAGCGTGACTCTGGACGTGCTGCCGTTCGACGTTCGGACTGCCGCCGCGCCGCCTTCCCGCATGGACGACGAATGGCGTGAACGGGTCAGATCATTGGAAAGCCGACTGGATTCGGTTCTTTCGGACCGTGCGGTACAGCAGTCGCGCCAGTTCGAAGCTGCGACGCGGCGGCTCGAACGTCTCGAAGGGGAGCGTCGGCTGCAGGTGCTGGAAAACAGCTTGCAGGAACTGCGGACCGCGGCGGAGCAAAAAACTTCCGTCGTGGAGACGGCTCCCCAGGCAATCCGGCTCGACAAGTCGGACGCCGAGCCGCCGCTGTTCGATCTGGAGTCCCGGCAGGCGGAAGCTGGCGAAGTCTTTCAGCAGATTGCGCTGGCCGCCGGGGTGGAGATTGTGGTGAGTCGGGGCGTCCAGGGACGGGTGTCTATGATTTTGAAGCAGAAGTCGCTGGAGGAGCTGCTCGCGTTGCTGGCGAGCTCGCAGTCGTGCGTTGTGGAGCGGGACGAAGCGATCTGGCGCGTCCATAGCGCGACGGAGGTGGCGGCGCGGACCAGACGTCTGCCAGAGCCGGAGGCTCGCACGTTCGTGCCGCGTCATGTCGGTGCGCGCGAGCTGGCGGAGTTTTTGCGTCCGTTGCTGACTCCGGAGCTTGGTCAGATTTCGGCGATGGAGGCCGGTCCGGCCGTGGATGAGACGGCAGAGCCGCACGGGACGCTGCTGGTGCGCGATCGGCCGGAGGTTGTGTCCGAGGTCGAGCGGATGCTGCAGCAGTTCGACGTTCCGCTGGTGGAAGTCGACCTGACGGCGCAGGTCTTCAGCGTCGACCTGACTGGGTGTTATGCAGACGGAGTGTCGCTGACCGACCGGCAACTGGTCAAACGGGTGCCGATCCCCTGTCCGATTTGTGGCGGCAGCCATGAAACCGTTGCGGCGTGGACGACGGTTTCTTCGCCCGCGGGAGAGTTTCTCCAAGCCCCCGGCGGGCTGAAGTACGCGTTCGTCAAGGGGGACGGCCAGGCGGTGGTCTCGATGCTCAGTCGGATGGCGGCCACGCTTCCGATCGGCGTTCCGCGCGTGCGGGTCCGAAATCGGCAGTCGGTGGAACTGGTGCTGTCGAGTCTTGTTCCACTGGTCGATGGTCACGTCGACGGTTCTGAGCGTCGCTTGCGGGTCCGCCCGGCCGCGCTCCCGACCGGGGAGTTTCAACTGGTGATCGAGGAACGTCACCCGTATGCGCATTCCGGGACGGCCGTACTCTCGGCGGACGTAAAGCTGCGCGAGGGGACGACGGTGATCATCGGCGGGATCGTCGAAGCGGCCGGATCGTCGAAGCGAGAGATTCTGATTCTGCTGACTCCCCGGATCCAGGGAAACTGGCCCGTGGCGGAAGGGCCGCAGGAACCGACCGCCGGGAAATGAACGGCGGCGAAGAACCTCTGAACGGTTCGCGGTGTCCGCCCGGAAAGTTCCGGCTCCGGCGGTGCGCTCGGTTGTCGGTGGTGGCGGGGCTTGCCACACTACGCAGCTGGCGGGGTTCATCCGGACCGGGATTATCGTCAGCCCGGAACTGGCCGCCAGTCGATCGGCGGCAAGAATTGCCCGGTCGGCCTTCGCGTTCCAGGATGACATGTTCATGTCGCTGCCCGGTTTCAGCGTCCGCAATTCGGTGCTCGTCAACTGCATGATGCTCGTGATCCTCGCGGGAGGGGGCATCTTCGCCATCACATTGACGCGCGAGTTCTTCCCGGAGAGCCGTCCCGACCGGGTCATGGTCTCGATGATTTACCCCGGCGTGCAGCCGATGGAGATCGAGAAGGCCGTCACGATTAAGGTCGAAGAGGCGTTGCGGGATGTGGACGGCGTGGAGAAGGTCGAGTCGACCGTCTCCGAAGGGGTCAGCACGACGATCGTGACCCTGTTTAACAACGTCGAGGACGTGGACGTCGTCGTTCAGGACCTGAAGGCGGAAATCGATGCAATTCCCGATCTGCCGCGCGATGTCGAGAGCACGAATATCCGCAAGTTGAAGCCGCGGCTGCCGGTCATCGGCGTCGCGGTCTATGGCAGCGGCGACGAAGCCGCGCTGAAGCGGGCGGCGCGGGATCTGCGGGACGACCTGCTGCGGATTCCCGGCATCACCGACGTCGATCTCGGCGGCGTGCGCGACGACGAGATCAGCATCGAGGTGCGACCCGACCGGCTGTACGAATTCGACGTGACGTTCGAAGAGGTCGCCGCGGCGGTTCGCCAGACGAACATCGACGTGTCTGGCGGAACGCTCAAGGGAGAGCGGAGCACGATTACGCTGCGGACGCTCGGCGAGCAATTGCGGGGAGTCGATCTCGAAGAGATCGTCGTGCGGACCAACGCCGACGGACGGCAGATTCGAGTACGGGATGTGGCGCGTGTTGCGGACGGATTTGTGGATGTGGACGTCGAGAGCTGGTTCAACGGCCAGAGGTCGATCAACTGCATGGTCTTCAAGACCGGCGATCAGGACATCCTGCAGATTTCCGAATCGGTCAAGGCGTACGTGGCGGGCAAACGGAACGAACCCTTCGATCCGGTCGGCTGGAACGCGGCCTGGGAATCCCCGTGGTACTGGCGTCCGGTCGCCCTGCTGGCGACTGGCACAGTGCGTGCTGTGAATCTCATGGTCGGCAAACCCGACCCGGTGAAGATCTACGAAGAGAGCCGGCAGGCGCCGTTTGCGCACGAATTCAAACTGGGGCTGCACACCGATCTGGCCCGTTTCCTGTCGGGACGCATCGATCTGATGGTCCGGAATGGAACGAGCGGACTGATTCTGGTGGCCGTTTCGCTGCTGCTGTTCCTGAACTGGCGGGTCGCGTTGTGGACGGCACTGGGGATTCCGGTGTCGTTCCTCGGCACGTTTGCTGTGATGTGGATGATGGGGGTCTCGATCAACCTGATTTCGCTGTTCGGGCTGATCATCGTGCTCGGAATCATCGTCGACGACGCGATCGTGATCGGCGAGAACATCTACCGCCACGTGCAGGAGGGGATGCCGCCGCGGCAGGCTGCGGTTTACGGGGCCGAGGAAGTGATGTGGCCCGTGATCGTCGCGGTGACCACGACGATCGGAGCGTTCTTCCCGCTGATGTTTCTGGGCGGGCAGATGGGTGAATTCTTCAGCCAGTTGCCGCTGGTCATCATGGCGGCCCTGTCGGTATCGCTGCTGGAGGCGCTGGTCATTCTTCCGGCGCACCTGATGCACCTGCCTCCCAAGGCGCCGCCGGGGGTAGAAACCAACCGATTGCATGAGACCTCCCGGCAGCGGTTCTTCCGTCGGCTGGCGGCCATAGGCGAACGATTTTCACACGGTCGAATCGTGCGGGCCTACGACGCTTTTCTGCGGCTGGCGTTGCGCTGGCGATATGTCACGGTCGCCGTTGCACTGTCGACGCTGGTCGCGTCGGTGGGCCTGGTGGTGGGAGGCGTCGTGGAGTGGCAGTTCTTCCCCCGCATGGACAGCGAGACGCTGATCGCGGTGCTCGAAATGCCGATCGGCACGCCTGCCGAAGCCACGCGGGAACGACTGCGGGAACTGGACGAGAAAGTCCGGCAGGTTCCGGAAGTGATGAACTGCCAGACCACTGTTGCGGCGGCGATGAGCGTCGGAGCGGCCGGCGCCACCGGGGCTTCGGTCAGCTCTCATCTCGGCCAGTTGATCATTGAATTGCGTTCGGCGGAGGAACGCGAACATCGCAAGGAGCGATCCAGCGACGAAATCCTGAAAGAGCTGCGGGAGTTTTCGGCGACGCTGCCGGGCACGAATTCCGTGGTGTGGGAAGGACTCTCGGGCGGACCGGGCGGCAAAGACATCGAGATCCGCGTCGCGGGTCCCGATTTCGATCTGATTCTGGGCGCCGGCGAAGAATTGAAGCAGGTGCTGGCGACGTTTGCCGGCGTGGTGGATCTGGACGACGATTTCGACCGCGGGCAGCGCGAGCTGCAACTGGCGCTGCGGGAATCGGCCCGGCCAACAGGGATTAACACCTCGCAACTGGGCGAACACGTCCGGTCGGCGATGTACGGTCGGGAAGCCCGCCGCCTGACGCGGAATCGGGAGGACGTGAAGATCATGGTCCGTTACCCGAAGGACTTCCGCGAAAGCATGTATAACATCGAATCGATGTGGATTCCGACGGGTGTCGGCATGGGAACGCGGGGCTGGGTGCCGTTGCGGGAAGTGGCCGAGGTGACCGAAGCGGAAGGCTTCAGCACGCTCCACCGCAGTCAGCAGCAGCGGTCGGTCAAGGTGCTGGCCGACGTGGCGGAAGGGGCGAGTTCCGACGCGATCGTGGCGCAGATCCGCCAAGCTTTTGCGGAGAAGATTCAGCCGAAGTTTCCAGGGACGTCGATCGAGTTTCTGGGGAACGTGGAAGAGCAGGCCAAGTCGCTCGGGTCGCTGTTTATTGCGCTGCCGATCGCCCTGATGATCATTTACATGATGATCGCCGGGCTGTTCCGTTCTTACTATCAGCCGGTTGTCGTGATGCTGGCGATTCCGTTCGCACTGCAGGGGGCGATCATCGGGCACTGGGTGACCGGTTATGCGGCCACGCTGATCAGCGCCATCGGATTCGTCGCCCTGACGGGGATCGTGGTCAACGACGCCATCGTTCTGGTGGACTATGTCAACGTCAGGATTCGTCAGGGTGCGACGCCGTTCCAGGCCAACCTGGAAGGCTCCCGGACGCGGCTCCGGGCCATTTTTCTGACCAGCGAAACGACGATCGCCGGCCTGCTGCCGATGCTCTTTGAAACCAGCTTCCAGGCCAAGTTCCTGATCCCGATGGCGGTGACGATTTCGTTCGGGCTGCTGTTTTCGACGGTCCTGACCCTGCTGATCGTCCCATCGATTAACATGATCTTCTTCGACGTGCTCGGTCTGCTGGGAGTGGCCCCGCTGCCGGACGAGGATCTGATCCCGGCCACAATTCCTGCCGAGGCGTGAGGAGAGCACGAGGATTCCCACGGAGGCGAGGAGGGCGCGGAGAAGATGTGGGGAGAAAACTTTCCGCAGCGGGGCAATGCGAAAGATGGGATATGTCAGCCACGGCGCCGCATGACGTTGGGCGAAAAATGAACCTGAAGGCCGCGTATGACGCTGACGCCGATCTCGTGTACTGCATCAAGCGGGACGCTTACTCCGAGACCGCGACACGCGCGTATGGCACGTGGGATGAGGCCTTCCAGCGCCGGTCCACGCGAGAGCATCTTCCGAGCACCCGTCTGATCGTCGTCGATGACGCCGTCGTGGGCTGGATCGCAGTGAAGCATTTCGAGGGCGAGGATGCGATCATCGATCTGCACGTCCTGCCGACCCATCAGCGTCGCGGGTACGGTCGCGCGGTGCTCCAAGTCGTCATCGACGAAGCGGGATCGCAGGGAAAGGCCGTAAGTCTGCACGTGTTGAAGATCAATCCGTCGCGCGTGCTTTACGAACGACTGGGATTCGCGGCAACCGGCGAGACTTCGACACATGTTGTCATGCGTCGGAATTCAAATCAGGCTGGGTGAGACGGCTTCGGCTTCCGCTACGGATGCCAGATGCGATCCCTTAGGCCGGCCCTCTCAACGAAAACGTCGCCAGATTGGGCAAGGCCGGGACCGGGGCATCACGAAGACGCTCGTGCCCCGGCCACCCGATCGGCGGTTTCGATGGCCGGAGATAAGAGATCCCCGGAAATGCACCAAGGGCGTCGATCTTGCGATCGACGCCCCCGATGGCTTGCATGGCATCTGCTGGACCGGAGCCCAAATTCGGCCTACTCGGCGTCGATCGGCAGCGGCACGGACTTCTCAGCACCGTCTTCGGTCTTCACTGGAGCGGAGGCCGGCAGGTCGCTGGCAGTCCGGCTCCCCAGGCGGAAGCTCCGTTCTTCCAGAATCAGACGGGCCGCGTTGCGGAGGTCCTGGTCGTCGAGACGGTGCAGGTTGCCCAGTTCGACCAGCGGCTGCAGCATCCTCATCGCTTTCGAAACCGTGGTTTCGAGCATGCTGAACTCGACCAGGCTGCGGCGGATCTCGCCGAGGACCTGGATCTGCGTGGCAAACTCGTCCTGGAAGCCGACCAGGACTTCCAGCGATTCGATCGCGGCGACGATCCGTTCCGACTGCCCGCTCAGCTTCGCCTGCATGTCGAGGAGCTGATCCACGCTGGTCTTGGCCTGCGCGATCTGCAGGGACTCGTCATTGAGCGTGTCCTGCAGAGCAATCAGCTCGCCGGCCCGCTGCTGGGCGGCTTCGGTGGAGCCGACGCCGTCGGCCAGGCGCTGTTCGAGACCGATCAGTTGCTCGCCCACCGACTGGGCCACTTCAAGTTGTTCGGCCCCTTCGAGGAGGGTCGACTTCAGGGCAACGAGCCCCTTCAGTCCCAGCCAGGTCTGATCGAGCCCGTCGATCTGGCTGCGCAGGTCCTGTCCCATCGCGACGAGCTGCTGCAACGTCGCCTGCGACTGCTCGACATCGGAGGTCTGCGCCCTGGCCAGCTCCTTGATTTCGACGAGCTGGTTCAGAGCCGAGATCGCCGGTCCGTGAGTCGGCTGCTGGTCGGCGAGCCGCCGGCCGATCGTCTGCAGTTCTGTCAGGGACTTCTCGGCGGCGGCATTCACCGCTCCCTGGTCGATCAGGCGGCTCTGGAGCCGCTCGATCCCGGCGATGGCGTCGCCCGATTCCTCCAGCCGAGCAGTTTCTTCCAGAACGCCGGTTCGCAGAGCCCGCACCGACTGCAGGGCAGTCCGGGCGTCGACGAGCTGGCTCTTCTGCGACCGCAGGCTCGACAGCAGAGTGTTGGCTTCCCAGACCTCGTCGCCCGTTCCGACGAGCAATTGCATCCGCGACTCGACCGTCGCCAGATCCTTTTTCATCTTCTGCAGTTCGAGGCCCAGCGGCCGGGCCACCATGAAGTGAAGTCCCACGAATCCGATCGCCAGACCGGCCACCAGCATGGCCCAGGCTAATTTCTGCTGCTCGGCGATCTGAATTTCGATCGCCTTGAGTTTGCTGCCTTCTGTCGTGTACACGTCAAAATCTCCCGTAACAAAGCCGCTCTCAGGACAAACCCGGTCCCTCGAAGCGATACAACCCGGAGTTCCCGCGAAGCCGGTTGCGCCGACTTCCGCCGCCCACAATTCGCACACCACCCTGTATCGCCAGTTTGACAGCAGGAGTTTCTGAGGATTGCGAAGTCTGCGGAACAATTCACAATCAGGCAGAGTGATCTGTTTCCGAGCAGGCGCAGCCGATACGTTCCCTCCGAAGGTTTCAATAGCGCCGGAAAGTCTCGATCGGGCGTTCAAGTTTTTCACGGTCTGCAACGACAGACCGCAGCACTGCCGCCAGAGAGTTGTCATGCAAGACGCTGCACCGATCCGCATCCGCGATGCGCAATTCGAGGACTGGCCATGCATTGCGGACTTCAATCGTCGGCTGGCCTTTGAGACGGAGTCGCGCGAACTGGAGCGGTCAAAGGTCGAGGCCGGAGTTCGCGCCGTGCTGACGAATCCTCAGCGCGGGCGATACTTTGTTGCAGAATGCCACGGAAGTCCGGTGGGGCAGCTCATGTGCACCCACGAGTGGAGCGACTGGCGGAACGGGGATTTCTGGTGGATTCAGAGCGTCTATGTGGCCGAAAGCCATCGCCGCATGGGGGTGTTCCGCACGTTGTGGGAGCATGTGCGTGCGGCCGCGGCATCAGATCCGGAGGTCGTCGGACTGCGACTCTACGCCGAGCAGCAGAATGAGACCGCACTTCAGTCGTACGAACGCCTGGGACTGGTCCGGACGGGGTATCTGGTCCTGGAACACATGCTGCCGGCGCCTCCACTTGAGGAGTGAGCGGCGGAATGGCAGATCGCCAAATGCAAGCAACCTCCGGTGATGGCCGGAGGCTGCCTGCTGATGGCTCGCTTGAAGGGAGAGGCGAGTCAACGGATGGGACTGCTGTGTCGAGAGTTCCAGACCATCGCCGCAGAAGGGGCGGGGACGAACATCGACGTTTTTCGAGGAACTGACGCGGCGTCATCCGGGCGAGGGACAGGTCTGCCCGAACTCGGTTCGTAGGGCTGTTCGCTGGGGCGACGGGGCGAAATCGTCTGCCACTGTCCGCCTGACGTTTCTGCCGGGGAGGCGAAATCGGTCGACAGCGACGCCGAATGGGGCATCGGGACCGTCATCGCGGGCATCATCGGGAGGGCCGTGGTCGTGATCGGACCGGCATAGTTCGACGAAATGGCTCCGAACTGCGGATACGCGGAGACCGCTGTCCCGGGGAGGCAGGGGGCCGCCGGCTGTGTGACCCAGGAAGTCGATTGCACGGGAACCATCGCGGTCGAGACCGTCGGAACCCGGCGAGTCACCTGGTAGGGAACGCTGCGGGACTTCACCTGCTGGGACATCACGGTCTGAGCAACCTGTTTTGTGACAGGCTTCGGCACCCAGACCATCTGGTAGCCCCCCTCATCGACGGTCACGTTGCGGCAGGTCGTGACGGGAACCTGTTCGACGTACTGCTCCTGACGGACGTGAGTCTCAGTGACATCGCGATAACTGACGACCGGCTGCGGGCAGAGCTGGGTCTGCACGACCGGCTGAACGCAGACGGGTTGAACGGGAGGGCAGCAGCACTTGAGGCGCGGTCGCCGGCAGTGACCGCAGCAGTCTGCGTGGTGTCCCATGACCTGCGCGGCAACGGGCGAGATTCCCGCCAGCCAGCTTCCCGCCAGTCCCAGACACATCACCCATACACGGCACATTGTCGATCTCCTCGCTGGACCGGCTTCCGGAACACTCACAGGCCCTGATCCGGAACCACAGCCCTTGACATCCCTTTCTGAATCGACGGACGGAGACGCCGGAATTCAGAGAATTCTCCGTCAGAATCCGCGTTTTCAGAAAATCCTGCGAAAACCTCTCAAACTGCCAGATGTCGAGCCGGATCCCTGGATTCTGCGGCGGATGACGGGGTTGGCGGCGACTGGAGTGTGAGAAACCCCCGAAGTTTCAATTCGGCGTTCATTGGGCATTGATCTTGCGTCCTTCAACAGACCGACCTATTTTGATGCGTGCATGAATGGATTTTGTGCACGCGTGCGCGTCAACCGGTCAGGAGGAGTCTGATCTCTGATGCAAATTACTCGGGCCTGCAATCGGCTGCCCCGCCTCGGGGAGATTTCTACATATTGCCTCGTTCCACTGCTCAGCATGCTTCTGTCAGGGCTGAATTCCCGGGCAGTGGCAGATGAGCTGACGAGCCAGTTCTCCGGAATCCGCGGTTCGCTGGTGATCTGTGGTGGTGGGAAGCTGCCCGAACGGATCTTTGAGGAGTTCATGGAGCTCGGTGGCAGCTCGCGGGCTCGAATGGTGGTGATTCCGACCGCCAGCGTGGTCGCTGACTCGCCCGATCTCGATTCGCATATGGATGTCTGGCGGCAGCGGCGACCCGCGTCCTTTTCCGTCCTGCATACGCGTTCGCGAGAAACGGCCGACCGCCCCGATTTCTCTCAGGCCCTGCTGGAAGCCACCGCCGTCTGGTTCATCGGCGGGGATCAGAGTCATCTGACGTCGGCCTACCTCGGCACGCTGGTGGAACAGCGGCTGAAGGAATTGCTCGATCGAGGCGGCGTCATTGGCGGGACGTCGGCCGGTGCTGCGATCATGTCCCGGACAATGATCAGTGGTACGCGCGATCAACAGCGGACTCAGCCCGTGCTCGACACAGGCTTCGGTTTTTTGCCGGGCTGCGTGGTCGATCAGCACTTCGTCAAGCGAAACCGGGAGCCCCGGCTGCGGAACGCACTCCTGGCGCGGCCCGGGCATGTGGGGATCGGGATCGATGAGGGGACCGCGCTGGTTGTTTCCGGAAGGTCCGTGCGAATCGTGGGGGATTCCTGCGTCAAGCTGTATCTCCCCAAGATGGACGGTCGCGCTGAGCTCGTGGAAACCTTGAACCCGGGGGCGACTTCCGATCTGGCGGCGTTCTGCCGGACCACCGCAGAACCGCCGCGCGACGTGGAACTCGCCTCGACGCCTGATCCTAAGGCGAGTGAACCGATGCTTGTGGACGGCGGGGCAACCGGCGATATGGCGGTCAAATAGGCCGAGTCGCACACTCAGGGGCTGAGGCGCTCCAGAGGTGTGGACTGGAAATTTGAGCCAGCCCGCTCTCCAACTGCGGACGCAGGGCTGAAATTCACTCTATGCCGACGGCGGATGCAGCTCGGGTTTCAGCCAGACCCAGGCCTTGCCCAGCCGGCCGCCGTAGTTGCCGGCGGAGATCTTCACCAGGCCCGGTGTCGTCACTGCCGCGGCGATCGCGGCCTGCGTGGCGCGCGAGACGGTTTCCAGGTCGTGCCCGTTGATGATGATTTCCATGATCGACTGTACGCCGGGGGGAATCTGGGAGTCTGCTCCGAGCTTCTCCCTCAGGGTGGGGCAGAAGGGGTGGTTGGTGCTGGCGAACAGAAATTTGTAGGCGCTTCCCGCCTTGGAGCCGCTGGCGGCGATTCCTCCCGGAAACGGCATGATTGTGCCGGGGACCTGATTGACGGCGGCCACGCCCCGTTCGGTCGCCTCCAGAGCGGCGTCGACGGATTCGCCGAAGAACCAGAGATTCCCCCCCATGATGCCGTCTTTGAAGCCAAAGCGGCGGTCGAGGACGAATTCGCCCCCCATGATGGGGAGCGCCCAGAGTTTGCGACCGAACCGTTCGGTGCGGGACTGGTATCCGTCGCCGAAGAAAGCGATCTTGCGACCGAGTTTGTAGTACGGGTCGGTGTCGAGCAGATTGAAGCAGGCCGTCGTCGGACAGGTCAGAATGTTCTGACTGATGCGCGCCAGGAGTGCCCGTTCGAGGGCTTCAACCCGGTCCTTGCGGAAGCGGGGGACGTGGAACTGGAGGACGGCTCCCGGCCGGCCGTCGGGCGTGGCGAAAGACTCGTCGCCCCCCGGCCCCACGAACCGATCGACGGCAGCTTCGCAGTCGCAGAGGATGCTGCTGCTGGCGTGCCCGGTGGCCGCGTGGCAGGCATGAGCGAGCCACTTCTGATCGCGGGCCGTCACGAGGATTTCGGCGTAAATGCTGCGAAACGCCTCGGCGTACGTATCCTCAATCTCGGCACGATGTTCAGTCACAGCCGGCTCTTCCTGACAGTGAGGGGAGAATCCAATCCGCGTCCTGGGGGCTACTTGCCGCGTCCCCGCCCGGAATAGATGGCGGACTCCGTCACGACCTTGTCCATGAAAACGTCGTGTTCCTGCATGGGAATCTCGTCGAACATCTGGCAATCGAAGCTCAGGGCGACGAGTGGCGTGTCCGGTCTGGCGTCTTCGAGCATCCGATCGTAGTAGCCCTTGCCGTGGCCGGTTCGACCGCCGCGCTGATCGAAGGCGACCCCAGGGACCATGATCAGGTCGACGTCTTTGACGTCGACACGCTTGGCGGGCACGTCGCGCAGCTCGACCTTCGGCTCCAGGATCCGGTACATGCCGGTGAAGAGCTCATCGAGCGATTCGAGGTGGAACAGTTCGAGTTCGTTCCCCTCGATGCAGTAGGGGACCACGATTTTCTTACCGCTGACCAGTGCATCCTGCAGGCTGTGGCGGGTCCGAACTTCGCTCCGGACATCCAGATAGAAGACGACCGTCTTCGCGGACTGATACTCGGGCAGCTCCATGAACTTTTCGACGATCTGCTTCGACAGCTCGTCTTTATTTTCGAGGGCGTTGCGGGCCGCGTGGGCGGCTTCGCGAATCTGCTGCTTGCGCTGAGCCGGGTCAGTTATGGCGGGAGAGGTCATCAGCAACCGTCCTGATCGGGGAAGGGTTGTCGGGGGAGAAAGCGGCCCCATCGTACCGCGCGAGTCTGGCGGGGCAACCACGCACGAGGAGATGAGATCTGCGGCGGCCTTCCGCCCTGGTCGCTCCGCAGGCTGGGAATCCGACGATTTCGAACCGCATCACGGTGCGGGTTCACCACGTCTTGCCGCGTGAATGATGCAAAACTGCAACGAAGGAATTCGCGTCAGGCGATGGCATGTTCGTGTTGCAAGGTGTTTTGACGAAGCAGGTTGCGATTCTTGTCGTCGCGACTTCTTCGCTTTGGCCCGGGCTTTGCGTTCGAGGGCTTTCCGTCAGGACGACACTCGATTCTTCAGGACGCATCCGGTTCTCGAATTAAGGCCACGAAGGCATGCCAGCACTGAGCTACTTCAAGCGGATGAAGATCGAACGCCAGGGCGATGTTCTCCTGCTGCACATTGGCGATATGGACATCTGGGACGGCGCCGACCTGGCTCTCCTTCGCGAGGGACTGGCCCGGCTCATCGAGCAGGACAAAGCCCGGGCGATTGTCATCGACATGCGGTATGTCAAATACATCCCCAGCGGCTTTTTCGGCATGCTCTTCGACTGGCAGGAGAAGCGGGATGTCTGGTTCGGACTGACACCGCCTCAGCCGAACGTGCAGCGGATGCTCTGGTTCCGGCAGTTCTTCGAGAAGACGGATGAGGGCTGGTACGGCTTGCGGAAAGACCCCCTCGACATTCACGACGTCGTTACGATGCCCGAACCTGTCCTCGTCGAAGCCGAAGAGGTCATGTAGTCGCGGCGCTGGCGAACGCCGGATCCTTCCGCAGTTCTAGCTGCTGGAAATCCTGAAATTCTGCGAATCCGGCCAACCAGCGACAATGACCAGTCTGTCGGCCCGCCAGGCGCGGGCTCAGTTGCCTGCTCGTAGTGCCTGCGTCTCGCGCAGCGGCTGACGGGAAACTGGCCAGAGGATTGCGGGAAAGACTTTCAAAAACTTCGGGAAACCCTAGTCACGCAATCGCAAAACCGCAGTTGAGGCCGCGAATCGCCTGATTCGTTGTCAATTTTGCCTGCGGTTTCTCCTCCGGCATGATCCTTGCTTTGGCTGAGAATACCTTCGCCCCGCGGTTGAGATTCCGCGTCGCTTCCGGGTGTTTTCCCTGCCAGGAAAGGATCAGCCGATGTCGGTCGCCGCCACACCCGCCGCCCGTGCTCCCGAAACTGCACTCGCCAGTCGAGCCGTTTTCGAGTATCTGTTACTGGGCGACCTGAGGTTGCTGCTCGAAGAGCCGATTGGACCGGAAACCAATCGCTGGCTGCTGGCGACGCTCGACATGATCCTGGCGTCCCGACCGCGGCCATCTCACACAACCGTCGCCTCGGTACTTTTGAGGAGTCCGTGGGAAGACGAAACCGAACGGTTCAGCCAGGAGCGGTCGAGCCTGTACGAAAAACTTCAGCGGCTCCGCGACAGAATCGCCCATCGCGCGCCTTATGCGTTGCTGGCCAACGAGATCCGCTGCGACTTGACGGACCTGATGGATCGGTAAAATCTTGAGATTCCGGGGCGGGGCTGGGAACCGATGCGGGACCGCCGGCTCCAGGCGTCCAGAAGTTGACTTTGCCTTCGCGAACCGGCCCGGAAGATGACTTCCGGGCCGGTTCGCTTGCGTTGGCTGGTCCTTAATTTTCTGCATTGCTCAAGAAGGCGCGGCGACGGGACCGCTGGCCGCCCCTGTGGTTCTCGGGGCGATCGGCTGAACCTCCCTTGTTGACCGCGGTCAGATTCCCTAAAATTTTCCGAGATTGAGACTTGCAGCGCTTCCAGGGACTGAGAGGCGCTGTCTTCCACCGGCCCGGACGCGCATGAATCGGATCGCGGTACTTGGAGCGACAGGATCCATCGGCACGAGTTGCCTGGATGTGATCGCGCACCATGCGGATCGACTGCAGGCCGTGGCGCTCTCCGCCAACGGTCGCTGGCAGGATCTGGCGGCTCAGGCTCAGCAGTTTCGGCCGCGGTGGTGCATCGTCTCGAACCTGGAACTGGCTGGTGCGGTTGACAGGACCGCGTTTCCCCGCGAAACGGAGTTGCTCTTTGGAGCGGACGGGCTGGAATTCGTCGCCAGCCATCCCGATGTCGATTCCGTCGTCTGCGGCATCGTCGGCGCGGCAGGATTGCGGAGCGCCTGGGCGGCGACTGAAGCCGGCAAACGGGTGGCGATCGCCAACAAGGAAACACTGGTCGTCGCCGGTCCGTTGGTCATGAATCTGGCGTCCCGGACCGGAGCGACGCTGATTCCGGTCGATAGCGAGCACAGCGCCGTGTATCAGGCGCTGCTGGCCGGCCGACGCGAAGACGTCCAGCGGGTGATTCTGACCGCCAGCGGCGGACCGTTTCGCGGGCGGACGCGGGAACAACTCGAAAACGTCACGATTGCACAAGCTCTGGCCCATCCCACGTGGACGATGGGCCGGAAGATTACGATCGACTCCGCCACGCTGATGAACAAAGCGCTCGAACTGATCGAGGCTCGCTGGCTGTTCGGGCTGACGCGGGAACAACTGGCGGTAGTCGTCCATCCGCAGTCGGTGATCCATTCTCTGGTAGAATACGTTGACGGGTCGGTCGTCTGTCAGCTTTCGCCGCCGGACATGAAGCTGCCGATTCAATACGCGCTCACCTGGCCGGAACGGTGGGAGGGGACTTCCCCGCGAATGAACTGGCAGGAAGCCGCAAAACTGGAATTCTGTCCGCCGGATACCGACGCGTTTCCCGCACTGGAACTGGGTTTCGAAGTGGCGGGCCGGGGGGGCACCTGCGGGGCGGTGCTGAATGCGGCCAACGAAGTGGCCGTCGAACGGTTCCTTGCGGGGAGCCTGAGTTTTCTGGACATTCCGGCGGCGTGCCGCCAGATTTTGAACGCACACACTTTTGAACCACAACCCACGCTGACCGATCTGCTGCGGCAGGATGCGTGGGCTCGACAGGAGATGATGCAGTGGAAAGTTTGAGTCCCCTGCTGCTGGCAGCCATGTCACTGGAATCCCTGATGGGGAACGCTCTCAACATCCTGTGGGTCGCGATCGGCCTGGGGATGGTGATCTTCTTCCATGAACTGGGGCACTTCGCGGTCGCCAAGTGGTGCAACGTCAATGTCGAACGCTTCAGCATCGGCTTCGGGCCGGTGCTGCTGAGCTGGAAGTGGGGCGAGACCGAGTACGCACTGTCGCTGATTCCCTTTGGCGGCTACGTCAAAATGCTGGGCCAGGACGACTCCGACCCGTCCCAGCTCACCAGCGAAGAACTGGCCCAGGATCCGCGGTCCTACATCGCCAAGAACGTCTGGCAGCGGATGGCGATTATTTCGGCCGGCGTCACGATGAACGTCCTGACGGCGATTCTATTCTTCGGCGCCGCATACTGGCTGGGAGTCCAATCCTCCCCGCCGATCCTCGGCGATGTCCGGGTCGGCATGCCCGCCTGGCAGGCCGGGCTGGACCGGGGCGATATCATTCAGCGGTTCAACGGCGAGCGCGTGACGTCGTTCAGCGACATCGCGCTGGGGACGGCTCTGTCCTCGGGAGATGTCAAACTGCAGGGATTGCGTCGCGACGGGAAGACGCCGTTCGATATCGTCGTCCACCCCGATACGTCGGGGCGTCGCCCGCAGATCGGCGTCGATCCGACCATGGATCTGGTGGTCCCGAAATTCCTCGATCCGAAGGCTCCCGTCGCGCAGCCGGGAACGGCCGCGGCCCGGGCAGAACCGCCGTTTCAGTCGGGCGACCGGCTGGCCGCGGTCGACGGGAATCCCGTCGAGAGTTTTGCGCAGTTTCAGGAGGCGCTGGCGCGGCGGACGAGCGAGAACTCCGAGATTCTCGTAAAACGCCCCGTGAAGGAGGGCAGCAAGGAGACCGAAGATGTCGCGATCAAGATTGGCACCAACTACTTCCGTCGGCTGGGCCTGAGATTCGACTGCGGACCGATCGTCGCCATCCGCACCGGTTCCCCCGCCGATCAGGCCGGTCTGAAAGTGGGCGACAAGCTGGTCAAAGTCGATGGCCGGGACATCGGGAACGACATCGATCCGCTCAAGCTGCCCAATGAGTTCGCCGACTGGTCTGACCGGTCGATCGAGGTGGTGGTCAACCGCCAGACGCCGGACGGTCCCCTGAAGCCGCAGACGCTGACGGTCAAGCCCCAGGACAAGCCGGCCTGGACCGAGCCCCCCTACGGACCGGGATCTCCGATCGCGATTCCGGCGCTCGGAATGGCCTTTCATCTGATTCCGGTAGTCGTCTCCGTGGAACCTGACAGCCCGGCCGAGCAGGCCGGCATCAAGCCCGGCACGCGCATCACCAAGTTTGAGTTTCTCTCCACGGAGCCGGCGACCGCAGAGTCCAAGGAGGCCGAAGACCCCAAGACAATTGTCCTGGAAGATCCAAAAGTCGCTGACGCCGCGAACCGGATCGGCTACGCCTTCTGGCTGATGCAGTTCCGCCCGCTCCAGCAAGTCAAGCTCACGTTGCGAGAGAAAGACGAGACCAATCCGCGCGAAGTCACGCTGACTCCCGTCGAAGATAAGTCCTGGCGGTTCCCGCCGATCGGACTGGCGATGCAGCCCCTGCAGCGGGAAGAGAAGGCCAATGGCCCCCTCGACGCCTTGCAGCTGGGGGTTCACCATACGCGGAAGTCGATGCTCAACATCTACCTGACGCTGCAGAATCTCTTTACCGGGCGGCTGTCTCCGAAGGAGCTGCACGGTCCGATCGGCATTGCGGCGGCCGCCTACCAGATCGCCGAACAGGGAATTGCGCCGCTGCTGATGTTCCTCGGCTTCCTGAGCGTCAACCTGGCCGTGCTGAACTTCCTGCCGATTCCCGTGCTGGACGGCGGCCACATGGTCTTCCTGCTGTGGGAGGCCGTCTTCCGCCGCCGGCCGAGCGAGAAGGTGCTGATCGGAGCAACCTATGCCGGCATGATCATGCTGCTGGGCCTGATGGTCTTCGTGCTGTACCTCGACATCTTCGTGCATCCGATGTCGTCGAATTGAGCTGCGGGGAAGAAGTGTCAAATGTCGAAGGCGGAATGTCGAAACGACATCCGCCGAGTGGCACGACGCGAGGGATTCTGTTCGCGTTATCTGGCTGCCGGTTGGACGATACGAGCGAATGAAGCGTGATTGCTCCGAACGGTCCCAAGCACCGACAGGAATGTCTGTGCTTGGGAGACGCTGACGATGCCGACCCGCTTCGGAAAGCAGACGGCCGGTATTACTTCTTCGGCTTCGGCCAGTCCGCTCCCTGGTCGATCCAGGCGCGGAGCAGGCCGATCTGTGATCGGGTCAATCGGTCCCCTTTCGGGGGCATCACGACATCCGGATCGAGGCCGCCGACGTACTTGATCAGCAGGCTGTCGGCGCTCTTGCCTTCGATCCAGGGGGGGCCGCTGTCGCCGCCGTTGAGGGCTTCGTCCCGGTTATCGAGGCGTAGGCCGCTCTCCTTTTTCTGCTCGCCGTGGCAGTCGACGCAGTGTTTCGCAAACAGCGGCTGGATGTCTTTGGGGAATTCGATCTTGCGTTTCGCCGGCGGCGGCAGATCGTCCCCTCGAGCTGACGCGGCGAACGGAACCGTCAGCGCCAGGGCGAGGCCGACAGACCTGCGGCTTGGGGTGGTCAGTCGCATGGGTCACTCCGATCCGGACATTCCGAAAACCGCAGTCGACGGGCTTCGCTGTTACCCGAAAGTCTGCCGCAGTCCCGCTGCGTGGACACATCCAATCTCGACATGTTACAACCCAAAGTGACGCTTCGGGAGGGGATGAGCATGCCACCTGTCAGCAAGATTCGTCGCGAGCGAGCGCTGCGGGCTGCCGAGGGATACCTGTTACTCGACATGCCGTCGCACGCCCTGCGGGAGCTGGGGACGGTCTCGGACTGGCCCGGGAGCGCGTTCCAGTTCCACAAGGTGCGGGGCGAGGCCCGGCGGGCGCTGCAGGACCATGCCTTGGCGGTGGTCGATCTGGAGCTGGCGCTCAACGGCGATCCGACCGACCTCGACGTGCTGATGTCGCTGGCGTGGTGCTATAAGCGGACCGAGCGGCTGCCCCAGGCGATCGCCGCGATGCAGCAGGCCTACCGACACCATTCGGAAGAGCCCGTCGTACTTTACAATCTGGCCTGCTACTACGCGTTGAGCGGCGACAAGGGGCAGGCGCTGTCGTGGCTGGGTCGCGCGCTGCGGATGGAGCCGTCGCTCAAGAAGCTGATTGCGGACGAGTCCGACTTCGACCCCATTCGCCAGGATCCGGACTTCATTCACTTCATGGCGCTGGTGGGTGAAGCGAGTTAGCGCGGGGTCCTCGGTCGTCCGCTGGGAATCGCCAGGGGTTCCGGTCGCGAAGTCCCCATTGCTGGGCGACGCAGGTTGACCAGTTGACCAACCTGCGTCGCACGCGGTCTGCCAATCGCCGCTCGTGGTGCTTGAAGCAAGCGATCAATCGTCGCGACGAGACTGCGCTCCCATGATGTGGACGACGTAGTAAAGGACCTGCAGAATCGACTGCAGCGTGGCGGCGACATAGGTCCAGGCAGCCGCGTTGAGCACGGATCGGACGACGCGCGAGCCGTGGTCGTCGACGACGCCCATGTCCGTCAGCAGGCGCTTCGCCCGGTTACTAGCGTCGAATTCGACCGGCAGATTGACGAGCTGGAAGACCGCCACCGCCGAGAACCCCAGGATTCCCAGCCAAAGCAGGGCTGGCGCCCGCATGATAAAACCAATCACCAGCAGCACCATTCCGGCGCCGGGCCCCCACATCGCCGCCGGCGCAGCGATGCTGCGCAGCGCGAGCGGGCCATAGTGATGGGCGTGCTGCAAAGCATGTCCGACTTCGTGGGCCGCGATCCCCACGGCCGCCAGAGAGCGGGAGTGGTAGACGCCGGAACTGAG
The DNA here is from genome assembly GCA_942493135.1 of uncultured Planctomycetaceae bacterium. Taxonomy (GTDB): domain Bacteria; phylum Planctomycetota; class Planctomycetia; order Planctomycetales; family Planctomycetaceae; genus Planctellipticum. The sequence continues at coordinate 5,366,105 of OW818684.1, forward strand.
CCGGATCACGCGCGCCTGCGGATCGTAATGGTCGCTCAGATGGCCCGGAGTCTCTTCGATCGGCAGATCATAGAGTCCGTCTCTGTCGAGAATCATCCGCGCGATTTCGGCGCCCGTGTAGCGGGACGGCTCCTGCATGCCCTGTGCGTAGGCCGAGTGCACGCGCATCTGCGCCCACATCGCCAGCAGAATTGCAGGGCCGAGAATCAGAAAGTACAGGGGATCGAAATAAAACATGGCTGCGGAACCTCCGTTCTGACAAAACGTCTGACGGCTGCCGAAGGATCACTCGTTTTCCGGCGAGACCGGCTTGCAGTCTGACACCGCCAGATCGGCAGTCCGACGTTGCGAGGCAAAGAAATGCAATCTTCGTACCAGATCGCCGGCGACGGTTCCGCGACGCCGTAACCAGCATGGCCGAAATGCTTTACTTGCCCGGAATCAACTGTCAGACTGGCGGCTGAAGGATTGGCGGTCCCGTCACTGTGGAGTGTCTTGCGATGAGGTTGTGTCGATATCAGACGGGCAACGCTCGCCCCCAGGTCGGGTTCTTCCACGACGACCGCCTGGTGCCGCTCAGGGCCGCGGCGGCGCGATTCGGAATGACCGCACGGGACGACGATTCCCTGCTGGCCTGCCTGCCGGGAGGCGAGTCCTGCATGGTGACGCAGGAGATCTTCGCGGCCCTCGAACGGGATGGCGACGCGGGGCGCGAACTCGCTCTGCCAACGGCGACGGTCCAGCTCCTCGTCCCGATCCCGCAGCCCCCCAAACTGCTGCTGCTGGCGGGAAACTACGCGAAGCACATCGAAGAACGAGGCGGGAAGGCCGAGGAGCGGGAGCGGACGTTTCCCTATGTCTTCATGAAGCCGCCGAGCACGACGCTGCAGCATCCCGGCGGACCGGTCGTCATACCGGCCTGCTCGCCGGACTTTCTGGACTGGGAGCTGGAGCTGGGAGTGGTCATCGGCCGGCGGTGCCGGGGCGTCAGTGAAGCGGAGGCCCTCAATTACGTCGCCGGTTACACGGTGGTGAATGACATCTCCGACCGCCAGTACCGGCCGAATCCCGGTCGGGCCAAGCGCGAGCGGGATGCCTTCTTCGACTGGCAGCACGGCAAGTGGCACGACACGTCCTGCCCGCTGGGACCGTGCGTCCTCAGCAGCGATGCCTGCCCGGATCCGCAGACGCTCAAGATGCAATTGAAGCTCAACGGGCAGGTCGAACAGGATGCGTCGACCGCCGAAATGGTCTTCCCCGTGGCGGCGGTGATCGAGTTCATCTCTCGATTCGTCACGCTGGAGCCGGGGGACATCATTTCCACCGGCACGCCGGCAGGAGTCGGCAGCTCCAAGAACAAGTATTTGAAGCCCGGCGACCTGCTCGAAGCGACGATCGAACGGATCGGGACGCTCACCAGCCCCGTCGTCGCGGAGGTGAAATGACGGCTGCCGTCGGGACAATGCGCGGGCTCGTGCTCACGGAGACCGGGCTGCAGTTTCGCTCCGATCTGCCCGTTCCTGTGCCGTTGCCGGGGGAAGTGCTGGTGCGGGTCACGCGGGCGGGACTCTGCGAGACCGACCTGCAACTGGTGCGGGGCTACATGGGGTATCGCGGCATTCTGGGGCACGAATTCGTGGGGGTCGCCCAGTCGGGGCGCTGGGCCGGTCGGCGGGTGGTCGGAGAGATCAATTGCGCCTGCGACCGGTGTGAGCTGTGCCTGGCCGGCCTGCGAACGCACTGTCCACAGCGAACCGTGCTGGGGATTCTGGGCCATGACGGCGCATTCGCCGACTTCGTCGCGGTTCCGGAAATCAACCTGCATCCGGTCGACGACGCTCTGAGCGATGACGAGGCCGTCTTCGTGGAACCGCTGGCCGCGGCGTTTCAGATTCCGGCGCAGATCTCGCTTTCCTCCGATCAGCGTGTGGCAGTGCTGGGGGACGGGCGGCTGGGGAATCTCTGCGCCCAGGTGCTGGCGCGGATCTGTCCGGATCTAACGGTGGTCGGCAAGCACCCGCCGAAGTTGAAGCGACTGGCGGACCTGGGGCTGCGAACCGTTCTGCTGGACCATGCTGCGGGACTGGAGCGGGCCGATCTGGTGGTGGACTGCACCGGCTCGGGCACGGGACTGCAAACGGCGCTGCGGCTGGTGCGACCGCGGGGAACCGTAGTGCTGAAGACGACTGTGGCCGGCTCGCAGACTTTGAATCTGGCCCCCGCTGTGATCGACGAAATCACCATCGTCGGTTCGCGCTGCGGCCCGTTCCCGGCGGCGCTTGAGGCACTGGCGCAACGGGAGATTCAGGTCGCGCCGCTGATCGACGGACGCTATCCCCTGGAGCGAGGTCTGGAGGCTTTCGAGCGTGCGGCGACCGCTCCGGTGCTCAAGCTGCTGTTCGAAGTGGCATAATCTGCCGAAACGCAGTGGAAAACCGCATGGCCGGGTCAAAAAACCCGGCAAACTTGTCTTGGCAGGAATGACACGCCGGGGTATCGTTCCTCTCCCTCGTGACCGGGTTGCGAGGATCAGGTTGGAATGGGCGTCAGCCACGACGGCGGCCGATTCGACACTCCGGCGAGACCTCGTTCTCGGGAATCGCCGGTCTGCTCAAGCAGGGCAAGGAGGCCGCGATGAGCTTGGGACATACACAGCATCAGCAGTGCGACGTCCAGATCCGCTGGATGATCCGGCGTGACATGGCCGAGGTGCTGGATATCGAACGTCAGAGTTTCGAGTTCTCCTGGACCGAGGAGGACTTCCTGACCTGCCTGCGGCAGCGGAACTGCATCGGCATGGTCGCCGAGCGACAGGAACGCATCGTCGGCTTCATGATCTACGAACTGCTCAAGTCGCAGTTGCACGTGCTCAACTTTGCAGTCGCCCCCTGGTCGCGCCAGCTCGGCGTCGGCAGCCAGATGATGGACAAGCTGATCAACAAGCTGTCTCAGCAGCGCCGCCGGGAAATCGCCCTGGAAGTCCGCGAAACGAATCTCGCCGCCCAGATCTTCTTCCGCTCGCGCGGTCTGCACGCCTGCGGCGTTCTGCGCAGCCACTATAACGACACCACGGAAGACGCCTACCAGATGCGGTATCAGCTCTATCCGGAAGACGACGCGGCTCTGCTGTTCGCTTCCCGCAACCGGATCAGCCAGTACCTGCAGACCGAAGAACCTGGCTACGACGCGGCATAGTTTCGGTCGCAGCGATTTTTGAAAACAACGATCCCTCCGGCGGCCCAGGCTGCCGGAGGGATTTCTTTTGTGGGTCGGAAGCGGCCCAACAAAAGACACAGCCCGCAGCGGTCAAACTGCGGGCCGTGTCGAGCATTCTCGCGGGCGGCGGTTCCAGTCCGCGTGGTATCAGACTTCCAGCAGCAGGCGGACGGGATTCTCGATGCAGTCCTTGATCCGCTTCAGGAACGTGACGCCTTCGCGACCGTCGACGATGCGATGGTCGTAGGTCAAAGCGAGGAACATCATCGGCCGGGCGACGATCTGGCCGTCCTTGACCACCGGGCGTTCCTGGATGGCGTGCATGCCGAGAACGCCGCTCTGCGGCGGATTGACGATCGGAGTCGACAGCATCGAACCGTAGACGCCGCCGTTGCTGATCGTGAAGGTGCCGCCCGTCAGCTCCGCCGGCGACAACTTGCCCACCTGCGCTCGTTTGCCGAAGTCGCTGATGGCCAGTTCGATGTCGGCAAAGGTCATTCGCTCGGCGTTCCGGAGGACCGGCACGACCAGCCCCTTTCCGCCGCCGATGGCGATACCGACGTCGCAGTAGTCGTGGTAGACGATCTCGTTCCCCTGGATCTCGGCATTGATGGCGGGGTACGCCTGCAGCGCCTCAATCGCGGCTTTGACGAAGAACGACATGAAGCCGAGCTTGATGCCATACTTTTCAGTGAACTGATCCTGGTACTGCTTCCGCAGCGACATGACCGCGGACATGTCGACCTCGTTAAAGGTCGTCAGCAGCGCCGCGTTGTGCTGCGCTTCGACGAGCCGCTGAGCGATCCGCTTGCGGATGGGGCTCATGAGCTGCCGGCGTTCGGACCGCTCGCCAACGGACTTCGCCAGAACCGTGGTCGGCGCCGGACGGGATTCGACGGCCGGGGCGGGCGCGGGAGCTGCGGCCGGTTTCGGCGCTGCCTGGCGCTGGACGTCTTCCTTAAGCAGTCGCCCGCCAGGCCCGGTCGCCTCGACTTGGCTCGCCTGCAGACCAGCTTCGTGCAGAGCGCGGGCCGCGGCCGGCATGACGCGCGTCTGGGCCGGCGCTGCAGCGGAAGGGGCCGGCGCGGCGGGAGCCGCCGCCGGGGTTCCGTTCGTTGGCGCCGGCACCGCGGACTCGTCGATCAGGGCGATCGTCTCGCCCACGGCCGCAACGTCGCCCGGCTGCTTGAGGATCTGCGTGATGACCCCTTTGGAGGGAGCCGGGACGTCGAACGTGGCTTTCTCGCTTTCGATTTCGACGACGTTTTCGTCGAGCACGACCGCTTCGCCGACTTTCTTGCGCCATTCGCCGATAGTCACTTCGGAGATCGAATCACCGACGGGCGGCACCTTGACTTCAACGGACATGAACTCCCTGCCTTCTGTTCTGACTGCGACGAGGCTGCAGCATCGAAGCGGCGTCCACACGCCGGGGGGCCACAACCACGGATGAGATCCTGGGAATCGGCCAGTCTCAGCGGACTTCGCCGAACGCGCGGGCAATCACCTCGGCCTGTTCGTTGTCGTGGCTCTTCTTCGAGCCGGTTGCGGGACTGGCCGAAGCCGGGCGGCAGACGCCGGACAGCGGATGCCGACCATACATCTGATCGCCCCAGTGACACCGGAGCGTTCGCCAGGCGCCCATGTTTTCCGGTTCTTCCTGAACCCAGTTGACCGGCGTGCCGGTCGGATACTGCGACAGCAGCAGCTCCAGCTCCCGTTCCGGGACGGGATAGAGCTGCTCGACCCGCAGGATGGCGACGTCGTTCCGCTGCAACTGTTCGCGACGATCGGCGAGCTCGTAGTAGATCTTCCCCGAGCAGAGGAGGATCTGACGGACTTCGCTGCCGGACCGGTCGTGGAGCTGATCGCAGATGACCCGCTGGAACGTGCCGCGGCTGAGATCTTCCAGGGACGAGGTCGCCGCCTTGGACCGCAGCAGCGACTTCGGAGTCATCACGACGAGCGGCTTGCGCCAGTTCTTCAGCACCTGACGTCGGAGCAGGTGGAAGATCTGCGCCGGCGTCGTCGGATAGCAGATCTGAATATTGTCTTCCGCGGCCAGCGTCATGAAGCGTTCGAGCCGGGCGCTGGAGTGCTCGGGGCCCTGGCCTTCGAAACCGTGCGGCAGGAGCATGACGAGACCGCTGAGCCGATTCCATTTGTCTTCGGCGCTGACGATGAACTGGTCGATGATGACCTGCGCCACATTGACAAAGTCGCCGAACTGAGCTTCCCAGACGATCAGACCTTCGGGCCAGTCGAGGCTGTAGCCATACTCGAAACCCAGCACGCCGGCTTCCGACAGGCAGCTGTTATGGATCTCGATCGGCCCCTGGTCGGCCGCCAGGTGGGCCAGCGGCATATAGGTATCGCCGGTCTCCATGTCGTGCAGGACGGCGTGCCGGTGGCTGAACGTTCCACGTTCGACGTCCTGACCGTGGAGGCGGACGCGATGCCCCTGCAGCGACAGCGTGGCGTATGCCAGCGTTTCGCCGGCCGACCAGTCGAGCGGTTCGCGCCCCTGAGCCATCGCCATCCGCTTCTGAAGGATGCCGTCAGGCTTCTTGGAGTCGCCGCCGTTGTGGAGCTTCAAGTTCGGCTTGAAGCCGGCCGGCAGGCGCGTGAGCATTTCAAGGATCTCGGCGCTCCGTTCGACCGGGACGCCGGTGTCGACATCCGGGACCTCCCGTTCGTTCCCGCCGTGGTAGCCCTGCCAGACTCCGTGCAGCATGTCCCACTTGTGAACGTATTGCGCGCTTTTCGCGACCTCCAGCTCGGATTCGAGCTGCTGCCGATGCAGCGAATTCATCCGCTCGGCTTCTTCGCGGGTCACCTCGCCCATCTTCAGCAGATGCTCGAGGTAACTCTGCCCGACTGGCGGCCGGGCCGAGATCTTCGAGTACATCTGTGGCTGCGTGAACGCGGGCTCGTCCTGTTCGTTGTGCCCGCGGCGGCGGTAGCAGTACATGTCGATGACGACGTCGCGGTGGAAGTCGTGGCGGAAATCCATCGAGAGACGGACGACCTGGGCCACGGCCTCGGGATCTTCGCCGTTGACGTGGAAGATGGGGATCTGCAGCATCTTGGCGACGTCGCTGGCGTAGGGCGTCGAGCGTGCCTGCCGGGGCGACGTTGTAAAGCCGACCTGGTTATTGACGATCACGTGCATCGTCCCGCCGATGCGCGTGGCGTCGAGCTGGTTTAGGTTGAGCGTTTCCTGGACGATCCCTTCCCCGGGGAACGCCGCGTCGCCGTGGATCAGGACCAGCAGTACCTTCGAGCGATCCTTGTCGCCGCGGCGATCCTGCTTGGCGCGAACGCGTCCCATCCCGACGGTGTTGACGAATTCCAGGTGGCTGGGGTTGAAACAGAGCGACAGGTGGACCTTGCGGCCGTCGCCCGAGTGCCAGTCGTTGCTGTAGCCGAGGTGGTACTTGACGTCGCCGCGGCCGACGTTGAGGTCGGGGTCGAGGTCGGCGAACTCGCGGAAAATCGCCCGCGGGCTCTTGCCCATGATGCTCGCCAGGACGTTTAAACGCCCGCGATGCGCCATGGCCACCACGATCTCCTCAATCCCCTGTTCGGCCGCCTTATAGATGGCCAGTTCGAGCAGCGGAACGAGTGTCTCGGCACCTTCGAGCGAGAAGCTCTTGGCGCCGAGGAACTTCTTCAGAATGAATTCTTCAAAGACCACCGCATCGCTGAGCCGCTTCAAAATCCGGAGCTGCTCGTCGCGCGTGAGCTGGCAACGATTCTCCGTCGCCTCCATCCGGTTCTGAAGCCACTCGCGGACCCGGGTGTCGTCGATGTGCATGAACTGCGCACCGATGGACCGGCAGTACGTGTTGCGGAGCCACTGCAGAATCTCACGCAGCGTCCGCAGATTGGGGCCGCCGAGATTCAGCGTGGAAAACGTCCGATCCATGTCGGACTCGGAGAATCCGACGAAACTGGGTTCCAGTTCCGGAACCGGATCGCGCGGCTGACCCAGCGGATCGAGCTTCGCGGCGAAGTGGCCGGTGGCCCGGTAGTTCCGAATCAGCTCCTCGACGCGTTCCTGCAGGATCGCCGCATCGAGCTGAGCGGGGGTGACCAAACCGTCGCGAATCTGCGGCGGCCGGAAGAACTGATCCGCAGCACCTTCCGAGTGCTTGCTGGCTTCGACGACGTGACGGAAGTAATCCCGCCATTCGACAGAAACGGTGTCGGGAGCTTTCAGGTACTCCTGATAAAGGCCCTCAACGTAAGAGAGGTTGGAGCTGTCGACAGCTCCAACCCCGTTGCGTTGCTCAGGCCCGGATTCTTCGCGTGGTACAGACCGAACGCCGGCCCGCGGAGGTACGAGGACTTCGGACGGACTCATGAGTTTGTTTTCTGCGTCAGGCGGGCCAGTTCAGCCGGCTCGGTCGAACGACGCTCCCATGCGTCGCAGATCGAGTCGGAGCGGGCGGAGGCGAAACGAATGATTGTCACATTCATTCGTCCCATTCTACGACGATAGCAAAATCGAGGAGTTCGGGAAAATGGAACTTACGACGATTCTGGCGAATTTCCAATTGTGACGACTTTGACAGCCGCTGCCACGTCCGCCAAGCGGCAATCGCTGCCGCACTGGCTCCCATTTTACCCGACAGATCCTGAACGCAGGGTTACTGCCGGACCGGGACACTCTGGCTGGCCATGCGACCGAAGATCATCCGGCCCGCGCTGTTCTGGAGCACGCTGGTGACGGTGACGTCGATTTCCTTCCCGAGCAGCGCCCCCGCCTGTTCGCAGACGACCATCGTCCCGTCGTCGAGATACCCGACGCCCTGGCCGATCGATTCCCCTTCCCGCATGACACGAATGCGGAGCTGTTCACCCGGGATGTATCGGGGACGCAGAGCGTTGGCCACGTCGTTCAGGTTGATCACCTCGACCCCCTGGACGCTGGCCACCTTGTTGAGGTTGAAATCGTTGGTCACAACCCGGCCGCCCAGCACCTTCGCCAGGGCCACGATCCGCTGATCGACAGTCAAGCCTGCCGAAATGTCCTGGTCCTTGGCTTCGTGCATCCGCACGTCAACCTTCGGATTCTGCTGCAGCTTCGTCAGCACATCCAGCCCCCGCCGACCGCGGGTCCGCCGCAGCTTGTCGCTGCTGTCGGCGATATCCTGGACTTCTTTCAGCACGAAATCGGGCACGATCAGCTGCGTTTCCAGAATGTGCGTATCCATGATGTCCGCGATCCGGCCGTCGATCAGGGAGCTGGAATCGACGACCAGCGGCCGTCCCCCCTTGATTTCCCGGGCGAACTCGACGTACGGAATCACAAAGCGGAAGTCGTCCTTCGTCTGCAGCAGCAGCGCAATACAGATGTAGGGCAGAATAATCAGGGTGGTGCCGACGATCAGCGGCTCGAAGTCGTCCGCGATAATCGGTCGCAAAGCAAGCGTCAGCAGGTACGCCAGCAGCACGCCGATCAGCAGTCCGAAATAGATCGCCGAGATCAGGTCCAGCCGCTTTCGGGGGAAGAGGACGTCAATCAGCGTCGCCGACTGCGTGATCAGCATCATCACGATGAACGCGGGAAACGGGTACTCGGCCACGATCGTCGGGGGATTGCTCTGAGGCTGCACCATGGCGGCCGCAGCGCCGGCGCAGATAAATGCGTACAGGATCCGAACAACAATCAGCAGCATGGGAGGATTCCCGAGTCAGGCGTGAGCCGGTTTCAGAGGAGCTGTGTTTCGAGCGCCCTCCTCTTGAAACCACCTTTTCTGGCAAGATCTACGTCAGCAAGCCCCGGATCTCCGGAAAAAAATGGCCGCAAAGTCAGATCGTCGCAGGACATCTCGCCGGTTCGCGAAGTCTGCGGAGCCACCTTCCCCCGTTCGGAAGCGAGTTCTCCGTATAGTATGGCCCCCTCCTGTGGAATGCCAGCCTTCGAATTCCGGGACAAACAGCGATTCGTCGAGACGCTCTGTCTGCCCCGGAAAAACCACGAGCTAATCCACGACGGCATCGAGCGCCGACAGGCTGACGACTTCCTCGCGCCGGACATAGACCCGCTGCCGGTTCACGCGAACGCCGACGCGCTGGCATTGCACAAGGTAGTGCTCCCGGGTGGTTTTTGAATCGCGAAGATCGTGCAGATCGGCTTCGACGAGAACCAGATAACGGTGGTCGGCCCCTTCCAGCACGCCGACGCAGACGTAGGGGCTGGACAGATCGAGCACCACATTCCGACCGATCAACTCCGCGGGAATGCCGTCGGCGGGACTTGTCATCGGCGCATTTCTTCCAGGCTGAAAGTTCGTTGTCTGTCCACCACGTCGCCGATATTTTCCGCGGAACGATGCGTTCTGACAACAGTGTTGCATTCACTCCCGGAATCTTGTTGACCGCCCGCATCTTGTGACCTAGGGTTCCTTACCCTCGAAAATGCCTCGCTCCCGGCGTCGGAACGCCATCGATTCTGCGACAGTTGACCGGATGCGGAGCATCTGAGCTGCCTCGAATCGGAATGCAGACCGACTGGCTATCGCGTTTCCTGCCGCATCCCGTGGACAGACCGTCCGGACGCGACGCGGAGGAAGCCGTGCCATCCTCAGTAAGGCGCTGGATGTGGATCTGGCAAGAGAGTCTACGAGACATGAATCAGGGCTCGCTTCTCGTCGTCGATGACGACCGTCCGTTGCTGGAGGCAATGGCCGACTACCTCCGAAGTCTGGGACATCGCACTGAGACCGCATCGACGGTCCGGGATGCGATGGCCCGCATGAAGGAATATCCGTTCGACGCCGTCATCTGCGACGTCAATCTTCCCGATCAGGATGGCTTTGCCCTGCTGGAGTGGGGCGTCCAGGCCGTTCCGGACACCGCAATCATCCTGCTGACCGGCTTCGGCACGATCGAAAGCGCCGTCGAAGCCATCCGGCTGGGCGCCTTCGATTACCTGACCAAGCCTCTCGTCGAGGACGAACTCAACTTCTCCATCCAGCGGGCGCTCGGTCAGCGACAGATCGTCGCGGAAAACAAACAGCTCAAAGCGCAGCTCAACCAGCGGTTCGGTCTCGGGAACATCATCGGGCATGACTACCGCATGCTCAAGATGTTCGACCTGATCGAAAGCGTCGCCGACACGCGGACGACGGTGCTGGTGCTGGGCGAAAGCGGCACCGGCAAGACGATGACGGCCCGCGCGATCCACCAGCTCAGCAACCGCCGGGAAAAGCCGTTCATCGAAGTCGCCTGCGGCGCACTCCCCGACTCGCTCCTCGAAAGCGAACTGTTCGGCCACGTCGCCGGCGCCTTCACCAGCGCCAACAGCGACCGGGTCGGCAAGTTCCTGCAGGCCCAGGGGGGGACGATCTTCCTCGACGAAATTGGCACGGCCTCCCCCAGCCTCCAAGTCAAACTGCTGCGCGTCCTCCAGGACCGCGAGTTCGAACCGGTCGGCGGCAACAAGACCCATAAAATCGACGTCCGGATGATCCTGGCCACGAACGCGGATCTCGAAGAGGAAGTCCGCAAGGGCCGGTTCCGACAGGACCTGTTCTACCGGATCAACGTGGTGACGATCACCCAGCCGTCGCTCCGCGAACGACTGGGGGATATCCCGCTGCTCGCCGAGCACTATCTCAAGGAATTCCTCGAACAGACCGGCAAGAAGATCAACGGCTTCAGCGAAGAAGCCATCCATGTCATGCAGCGGTATCGCTGGCCCGGCAATGTGCGGGAACTGGTCAATGTCGTCGAGCGGGCGGTCGTGCTGACCAAGAACACGGTGATTCAGGTTCAGGATCTCCCGGATGCCCTGCGGACCGATGAATTTCACCCGGACTTCGCCGGTCGCCTGGGGAGCGGAGCGTCGTCGCTGAAGGCCGCCCTCGCGTCCCCGGAGAAGCAACTGATTCTGGACGCCCTGGAAGCCCACGGCTGGAACCGTCAGGAGACGGCCGACTTCCTGGGCATCAATCGCACCACGCTCTACAAGAAGATGAAGAAATACGGCGTCTCCTTCGAACGCCAATTGATCCCGTAACGGGCCTTGCCCCTGCACCACGACGGGCCGATGCCCCGGGACGGTTTCCATCGTCCCGGGGCATTTTTTTGGCGCCGCGCCACAGCTTGAATGTCGGGTTGAGCGAATAGCCAGAGGAAGTTGCTCAGAGATCGCCTTTTTCTGGCTACTCGCTATTCCCTGCTCGCTATCCGCTCCCCCGGAGCACTCTCAGACGAGGGCCGGGTCGCAGACGATGGCGCGATACATCGTCCGGGTCACGCGAAAGCCGACCTCGCGATACAGCTCGACGGCCGGGTCGTTCGCCGCGGTCACTTCCAGCGACACCCGCTTCAGGCCGTGTTCCTGAAAACCGAGCAGGGCCCGCTGGACCAGCGAACGTCCTAATCCCTGGCCGCGGAATTCTGGAAGGACGCCGACGTTCTGCACGGCGCCGGACTGTTCCGAGACCGCCAGGCCCTGGATCGTGCCGCAGTCGACCGGCAGCCCGGCCGAGTCCTCGGTGACGATCAACCACGTGGCAGATGGCAGAAAAGTCGGCTGCAGGGCGATCTCCCGCACCAGCCGCAGGCAGCCGACGAAGTCCCCGAGGCAGGGAAAGACTTCCGAATCGACCTCGTGCTCAAAGGCGTGACATTTCACGCCGGCATGGCGCTCGGCGGTGCTGCTATTCCAGGGGACCCACGCAAAACCGGCCGGCAATACGGGCTCCGCCAGATCGACCTGTCGCAGGTCAATCTCCATCCGGAACCGCTTGAAGTACCGCAGGGGCATGGTTCTTGGTACGGCCTGCGGCCTTTGGAGATTTGGTTCTTGGAACTTTGATTATGGGGAATCTGATTCCCGTCGTTCGATCTTTGCCAGTTTAGACGGCAATCGGTGGGTGTCAATTCGTGTTCGGCGGCATTCGGATTCGCCAGTCGCCGACGTCCAACGATTTTCGCGAGGATGAGGCCGTGACGGGACGTGACGGGCGAACCTCAACCGCGACCCAGATACGCCTGATCACGCGGCAGGACAATGGCTTCCAGAAAATTGACGTCATCCGGCAAGGTCACCATCGCCAGAGCCGCCCGGGCGATCGTCTCGGCAGACATCATCGGCTCGTCGTCCGACTCTTTGCCTGACTCCTGCCGGCGTTCGACCATCACGTTGCCCGGGTGGAGGCAACTGCAGACAACGCCGAACGGGCGGGCATCCAGCGCGATCGCCTGCGTCAGCCCCCAGACGCCGAACTTGGCGGCGGAGTAGGGGGCGCTCCCTTCGCGCGGCCGCTGGGCGGAGATCGATCCGATATTCAGAATCCGACCTTTCCGGCGGAGCCTCATCCGGCGAAACGCGGCCCGGCTGCAGAGAAACGTCCCGGTCAGGCAGGAGCCGACGACGCGATTCCAGGCCTCCAGCGTGACTTCGTCGAGCGGACCGCCGTCGAAGGCCCCGGCGTTGTTGACCAGGATGTCGATCTGGCCGAACTGTGCGTCGACCTCGGCGAAGAACGCTTCCACGTCGTCTTCAACGGAGACATCGGTCGGCCGCGCGAGGACCTCGGCCCCCGTCGCACGGAGCTCTGCGGCCACGACCGCGAGCTTGTCGGGATTGCGGGCGCAGAGCGCCAGCCGGGCTCCTTCGGCCGCGAACAAGGTCGCCAGCGCCTTGCCGATCCCCTGATTGGCCCCGGTGATCACCACCACCTGGCCGGCGAGTTTCGTCATCTGTGACTGTCCCCAATACTCGGATGTCGCGGCGTCATTCTCTGGGAATCAATCCCAGCCAGTCGCGGTAGAGGAATTCCAGCCGCAAAGTGAGCAGCGTAATGCGTCCCATGACCGTGTTGGCGAACGACGCCCCGAACGTGATCATCAGCACCCACACGCCGTACCGCGAGGCGACGCCCAGCACCCCTTTGTGCTCGGCGGAGAAGTAGAAGTAGGCCAGGCAGGCCAGCACGCTGACCAGCAGGACGACGTTCCGGATCGAATCCCAGAACTGAAACGCCCGGACCCCTTCGACCTGCAGAAAAACGGCCAGCGGTTCCAGCGTGGCGCGAATCTGGCTGACGAAGTCGGAGTCGAGAAACAGCACCAGCCGCAGGCCAGCGGTAATTCCCACAATGAACGCCAGCGGCCAGCGCGAGAGCCAGGCCATGCCGGGAATCAGCCGGCTGAACAGCAGCAGTCCGAGCAGCATCGGCACCAGGTAGGTATAGTCGGCCGGCTGATCGGCGGGGATGCCCGGGGCTGCCCAGGCCCGGGCGACGTCCGGCGCCACCTTCACCAGCAGCTTGCCGACAATGACGTCCCAGAACTGCGAGACGGCCCAGTACCCCGCCGAAACGCCGACCACGATCGATTCGGCAAATTTGTAGAACGGATTATCGCGATACAAGTACGAGAAGATGCAGAGAGTGAAGAACGCCGCGATCCAGAGGCCGACCGTTCGGATGGGACTGAAGACGGCTCCTTCCGCGGCAGGGTCGGCATTTCGATATTGGACGATCTCGACAGGCGAACGATCAGGGTCGTCCGCCTTCGGTTCCACCGCCAGCACAGTCTTCTCGACATAGACCTGCCCCCACGTCTGATTTCTCACCTGTGCCACGATCGCCCGGCCGGCGAGAAAACCGCCTCCCAGGACCACCATCAACGTCCAGACCCAGACTTTCTGATTCATCGGCCGGTCCTCCGACGATTCCAGAAGTGGAGCACATTCCCCAGAACGATCAGCCCGATCACCACTCGGTGACCGAAGAGCTGCGGCCCCATGCGGCGAATCCCCCGCACGGGGAGATCTTTGGTCTGCGGATACGCCGCGAGCACGGCGGCTTCGTATTCAGCGGCTCCCTTGATCGCCGCCATCAGGCCGAACATCTGATTCGGAAAGTACGGATAGAGCTGGGGGGCCGCGACGCCCGTGCAGCCGCCGGCGATCGGGATCCGGTAGGGCGTACCGGCGTACTGGATCCACTCCTTGAGTCCCGGGAATCCCGCGGACAGGGAGACGATCATCGACATATCCTTCGCCCCTTTGACCCCTTCCATGATCGGCAGCGTCCCCAGGGGATTGCCGCGCACGTCGGAGTCGCGGGCGGCGGAAATGTCTGCGGCCAACAGCTTGGCGGCGATCGCTTCGCCGGGCGCGTAGCCCAGATTCACGTAGTCCTTGCCGTATTCATACTTCTGGTCCTTGAACTCCTGCTCGACGACCTGCTGGAGCTTTTGGTCCATCAGGGGCGCGCCGGTCGGCCACAGGGTGACGGCATAGATTTTGAGTCGCTTCAAACAGGCGTGCCGCAGGACGGCGGTTGCCATGGGATCGAGTTCGGCCGCCGAATTAGGGTCATAGTCGAAGGCCAGCAGGATTCGCGAGCCGGGTTCGAGCGCATCGATCCGGTCGAACATCCGCTGCGTCAACAGCGTCGGTTTTTCGGGGAAGGTCGCCTGAGTCAAGACGGGGATCGACACCGCCACGAAGATCGCGACGAAGATCCACCGGCGATCAAGTGCATTGAGCCACTCCAGCACCCGTTGTCCGTTCATGTGTCCCTCCCGCGGGAAGTCTGAGTCCGCCTGAAGTGCATCTCAGTCCCCCGAGCCGAGGTAGGAACGGTCCTGCAGCAGCAGAATCCGGAGCGAAGTCGCCGCCACGCCCAGCGCGATGCCGATCATGATCGCCCGCTGTCCCGCGGTGTTGAACACCGACATGATCGACATCGTCATGCCGGGGATCGTCAGCCCGGAGAGCCAGTCGGGGAGAAACGAGGTCAGCACGGTGCCGTCGTAGGTCCGCCCGAGGAGGACGATGACGGCGGTGACGAGGAGGACGATGGCTTCGGTGTTCTTGGCGCGAAAGGCGCGGAAGGCGGCGGAGGCGACGTAGAAGGCCAGGAGGGCGAACATGGTGGAGACCAGAGGGCTCATCGCGTATTCGTAAATCCACCAGAAGACGCTCCCCTCCTCCATATAGGCCCCGGACCACGGGTGGCGGGCCGCGTTCTCGGCCGGCGAAACTCCCAGCTTGAGCATGCCGACGGCCGCGGTAATCAAAAAGGCGGCGATGGTGACGACCGAATAGCCCCAGCCGGATTCCTGGTCGGAGACTTTTTTCAGGTGATGCAGCACGAGGTTCGAGCAGCCATACAGTAGCGAGATGGCCGCGATGACCTGAAACCACTCCTCGGCGGTCTGCTGCCAGGAGCGAAGCGGCGGCGCGAAAAACGCCACCACCATCACCCAGCCCACAATGGCCGCCAGAAGCATCGGTACGAAACGTTTCATGACCTGTTCCGACTATCCGAGTATGCCGCGTTTGAGGAATTCCACCGCCGCCGTCAGTCCGTCGCCTCCCACCACCGACTGCGCCGTCACCAGTCCGCTGCCGACCAGCAGCAACGCCGCCGCGAGAATCTTGCCCATGTCCTGACCGCGGAGAATCCCCAACTGGTGGGGTTCCCCGGAGAGGTAGGCGGAGGCGGCAAACAGTTCTTCGCCGATCAGCGTGTAGTCGCAGGCCGCCACGAAGAAGGGCATCTGCGAAGCCTCGGCCGTCCCGGCGACCTGGATCGCCCCGATGGAATTCCCGGTCTCCGCCAGCAGCAGGGACTCCGCGAAGAATTTTCCCAGATAGAAACAGGCCGCCGGCTTCTCCCGCTGCATCCACCCGCAGACGTAGGCCACATAGCCGAACTGCTCGTCGGTGACGTAGTAAATGTGATCCTCGGCGTAGGCCTCGGGACGTCCGGCCGCCATCGCGGCAGCCTCGGCGATCTCGCGGGCCGCCGTCATCACCAGGGTTCGTGACGTCGGGACTTCCAGCTGCGTGTCATATTCGGCGGCGGTCCGGGCGACGGTCGACAGGACGGTCAGTCCAGCTACGGTTTCGATCTCGTTGATGTCGACGATGCCGGGCACGAACAGCACCGGCCGGCCCATTTCCGTCGAGCGACCGACGGCTTCTTCCAGAGCCTGCAGTCCGGCGATCGGCCGGACATAGATCGGCTTGCCCCGCCGGGCCAGTTCCGTGCAGACGACGACCGCTCCGCAGATGAGGAGCAGGATCCCGAGGAAGCCGGTTCGGCCGAAGTCGAACCAGTTCACGACGGGACGCGTCGCGCCGCTGCCGAGGACTTCGATTGAGGCGCTGTTGTCTGGGCCAATCGCCCGGACGGCGTACTGATAGTCCTGCTTCGTCGCGCAATCGGGATCGAGATAAACCGTTTCGCCGAAAGCCGTCAGCGAGCGGCGCTCCTGGAGTTTTCCTTCGGTCCCGTCCGCCGCCGGTTCGGTCCAGCGGCGGATGACTTCGTACTTGAGGACCCGCCGGGGATCGGCGTCGGCCACATCGTCGGGCGAAAGCTGCCAGGTGATCCGCAGTCCATTGCCGGCATCATTCGGGGCGTCGGCGACGACCACTGCGCTCGGCGGCGACAGCCCCTCCTGCGCCGCGGCGGGAACGTTCCACGCACAGGCCAGCAGCCCGATCGCCAGACCGATTCCCTTCCCCGCTATGGTCATAGCCTACCCTTCAATCAATTCGACATTGGCCCGCGGCACCACCACTTTCGACCCGGCCTGGAGCTGGACTTCCACGACGCGGGCTTTCGAACCGGACTCCAGCCAGCGGGGCTCGTTCGGCAACCCGGCGACGGTTCCCAGCTCTCCGAAGCCCGGCTCGCGAATGATCCGGACTGGCACGCCAACTTCCAGCAGGCCTGCGCCGACGGACTCCGCCGTCAGTCGCCCCGTCGCATCATCCAGCGGAATTAGGATTTCCGGCCGCATGACACCCGCGCGGATCTGCGTGGCGCCGTTGACCGCGACGTTGTCGCCGGCGTGACTGCAGAGCAGCTCAAAGGTCCGTCGAGCCATCGCGATCTCGCCAAAGCCCTCGGTGATGATCAGCGAAGTTCCCAGTTTTTCCGTACCGGTGACCGCGACTCCCAGGTCGTAGCCCAGGATTTCTCGCAAATCCTGGTCGTCCATGCCGCCGGCGATTACGGCGGAGACCCGCAGTTCGATCGCCCTGCGGATGGCGTCGCCGGTCATCCTTCGACCGGCGACGAGGACCTTGCCGGCGTGTTCGGGGCGGATCTGTTCGTCGGTCAAATCGTCGTCCGGGCTGGCCGAGACCGTGACGAGCTCCCCGTAGGCCTCGCCGCCGATGCCGAAGATGCCCTGAATAAATGCCGCGGGAGCCTCGATCACGACCCCTTCGTGCGGCAGCACCTCGACCACCGTCCCGCGCAGATAGGCCAGAACCTCCACGGCGAGCGGCGCACCGCGAAGCAGGACTTGACCGGTGACTTTGGAAATCGATTCGAGCGTCCCGGTCGCCGGAGCCGGGGTCTGAGTCCGGAACAAACCGAAGATGCCGGGGGACTCTGCGAGCAGGTCACCTTTTTTGACCTGCTCGCCTTCCCGGAACTTCAGGCAGTGCGGCAATTCGCCGGGGGAGACGCCGAGCAGGCGCGCCAGGTTGACCGGGGCGGCGTCGCCGGGCATCAGCGTCCGAGCGACGACATCCTGCGCTTCGACGCGATCGCCGACGCGCACCAGCACTTCGCCGGCGATCGGCAGCAGCCGGCGGCGACGCCACACGCCGCCGCGCGACACCATCAATCCCGGAGTGTAAGCCTGAGCCATGCCGTTACTCCTCCGGATACATGCCGATGGCGCTGTTCCACCGGCGGACTTTCCGCCGGGACTCGACGGGATCGGTCGGTAATCGGAGCGGCCGGCCCCGTCCGTCGAGCACGATCCCCACCTCGCCGCCACGAACTTCGCGTTCCAGGGCGACCCCTGGTCCCGCGCCGACGTTGAAGCGTCGGGCCGGCTCCAGCGTGACCACAGCGGTCCGGTCGGCCTGCAGCGGCAACCGTTTCCAGTCGCCGAAGGCGAGTTCGCCCCGTTCGTCGAGTCCGCCCCCCTGAATCCGGTAGCGCAGGCAGACCTCGCCGTCGTGGGCCAGACCCGCCGGAGCAATGCAGGTTCCCAGGTAGACCAGGCAATCGCGTTCGAAGACGTCCATCGCCGCCTGCGGATGGACCTGCGCCAGCACCCCCAGGTGAGGCATCATGAAGATGCTGTCCTTGGCCAGCCGGGTGATTCCCTCCGGTTCGAAGGCGTCGATCAGCATCGCCGCGGTCTGCTCCATCCGGGGCGCATGCGACAGCACGCCGCCCGAGGCCACCAGGAGGTCGAGGGCCATGTTGTCGACGATCGAGCGGTCCCCTGTCTCCTGCGCGAACATGTCGCCGACCGAGCGCTGCTGCTGGACGCCGCGGAGGTCGACCGCGAAACTTCGATGCTGGATGTAGGACAACCGCAGGGCTTCCCGCGCGACGGCCTGCTCGAACATCAGGGCTTCGAGCGTCTGCGGGATCGTCGTCGGGCGGATCATCTTGTTCTTGACGCGGTTTCGCAGCTCGCGCTCGTTGGTGTCGTACGGCACCCAGCGCAGGATCGACTCCAGCCCCGCTTCCGCGCAGACGTTGGAGATGGAATAGCTCATCCCCAAGTTGGCGCTCACGGTGCGATTGAAGACGCCGTGGAAGACGCTGAAGACGTCGGTGGTGGCTCCGCCGATATCGACGCCGACCGCGTTGATCCCCTGCCGTTCGGCGATCGTCCGCAGGATGTCTCCGACGGCGCCGGGGGTCGGCATGATCGGCGTATCCGCCCAGGCCATCAGCTTGTCGTATCCCGGTGCATGGGCCATCACGTGCTCAAGGAACAGATCGTGAATCCGGTCCCGAGCCGGGGCCAGATTCTCCCGCTCCAGAACCGGTCGTACGTTGTCGACGACCGACAATTCGGCGACTTCGCCCAGCACGCGGCGGACGTCGACGGCCGCTTCACGATTCCCGGCGTAGATCACCGGCATCTTGAACTGCCCGCCGAATCGCGGCTGCGGCTTGGCCGGTGCAATGAGCTCGGCCAGTTGCACGACGTGCCGCCGGGTGCCGCCATCGGTCCCGCCGGCGAGCAGGATCATGTCGGGCCGCAGTTCGCGGATGCGCTGGATCTGCTCGAACGGCCGGCGTTTGTCGTTCGAAGCCAGCGTTTCCATGACGATGGCCCCGGCCCCGAGGGCCGCCCGCTCAGCGCTGGCGGCGGTCATCTGGCGGACGACGCCCGCCACCAGCATCTGCAGTCCGCCCCCGGCGCTGGAGGTGCTGATATAGATGTCGCAGCCGTCGTTGCCCCGCGACGGACGGATGAGCAGGCCCTTTTCGTCGACCAGCCGCCGGCCGGCGAGTTCCCCGACTTCGGTGGCGGCGTTGATGACGCCCATCGTCACGTCGGCGATGGGCTCTTCGACGGTGGTGGGGGCTTCACCGCGGTACGTCTGACGGTAAACGCCGTCGACTTTCTCGATCAGAATGGCCTTGGTCGTCGTACTGCCGCAATCGGTGGCGAGGATCACCTGCAGGGAATCGGGTTCGATCGGCGGCTTGACCGCTGCGGAGTGCAGTCCGTTTCCCTCGGCCATAAGGCGCTCCCGTCAGGCTCCGTCAACCACCCTGAAACTGCTCGATGTCCGACGTCCTCGGATTCGCGGCTCCCGCATCAGTCTGCGGAGAACGGCTTTCGGTACGACTCAGAATCTCCAGCCGCCGGGAAAGGTACTCGATTGCCCCGCGATGTTCCAGAAACCGCCCGATTTCGCGAATCTGCGTCTCGGTGAGCATCAGCCCCAGCCACGGCTGCAGGACCGGGATCGACTGACCCGCCAGCGAGCTGAGCGGAGCCGAGGATTGCAGCGCCACCTGCAGCGGCAGTTCCATGCCCCGGGCAATCGCCCAGCGACAGACTTTGTCGATCAGTTCGAGCTGGACCGGGGTCGGCTCGCACGGGCCCTGAGGTCCCGTGGCGAAGGCATGTTGCAGCCAACCCCAGACACCTCGCGTCACGGCGTTCCCTTTCGAGGTTCGAATCGACCGACGGGATACCCGGACGCGTACGAGATCACGAACTCCCCGTTTGGCGTTCGATAGCGGACGGCTTCGTCTTTCCGCTCGAAATCGAGGGGAGTCGTGCGCCGGAGGAAACCTTTGCCGTCGGTCCGCAGGACATCCCCGGCGACCTGCAGCACGACCTCGGTCCGGTTTCCGAGCGGGTGCCCGGCGCTGGTGAAGACTTTGCCGTCGAGGTCATCTGGCCCGACGAATTTCGCCCGGACATCCAGCCGGGCGGCCTGCAGATTGGCGACCAGTTCTTCGGCGTCGGCAAACGGGCACGTCGCGTCCTGCACACCGTGGACGCAGAAGATCTTCGTTGAGGTCCCGAGTTGACGCATGGTATCCAGGTGAGCGGGATTGCCGACAAAACGGAGGGCCTGTTCATCCGGCGACAGGGAGTTCGGCGCGGCGGGATCGTTGCTATAGCGGGCATTGAGCGTGCTGCCGCCTGGCAGGTTGAAGGCGATGTCGTCGCTGAGTTTTTTCATGCCGCACATGTCGATGATGGCGGTGAATGTTCGCGGGGCGAGCTTGTTCGCCATCAGCGTGACGTTTCCGCCGCCGGAACCGCCGGTCGAGTAGATCCGTCCGTCGTCGAACGCCATGCTCTGGGTCTGCAGCCCGTGCCGGACGAACCAGAGAGCCCGCAGGGCGTCAAGGGCCTGCAGATAGCCGTAATCGTAGGGTTCGGCCGCTTCGATGGCGTCGGCCTTGCCGCTCTGGAGGTAGTTCACGCAGATGGCGACGACGTTCAGCCGGTCGGCGAGGATCTGCGGTGCGGCGGTGCCGACGCAGTCCGTGCCTCCCCAGTTGTGGAGGGTCAGCATCAGGCCGGTATCGGGATTGACTCCTGCAAGCGTCCCGCCGGGGTAGTGAATGAGGATTCGAACGCTTCGCGGCCCCGGTCTCAGGGGCCATTCCTGGGCGGGAATCTCGACTGCCGCGTTTTTCTGCGGCAGGTCGGGCCAAGGGTCCTGTGCGTGGAGGTTCAGCCCGCAGAAGACCAGCAGTACGGAGAGAGAGATCGCCCAGGGCTTACGCCGCTGGGCTGTTTTGATTCGCCCCTGCCGGGGCTCAGGAGCTGTCGCCGGGACGGTCATAGTACGTTCCTGGCCTTGATTCGCGTCCATTCGTGCGATTCGTGGTTGTCGCCTGTTGTCCGGCGATGATTGATGCTTACAGGACGCCGAAGCGTTCGTAGGCGGCCAGGGCCTTCATTCCGCCGCGAATGGCGTCGCGCGTGACGTTCTCGGCATGGACTTTGTTCCAGGCCCGCCGGATGGCTTCCACTTCCACGGCTTGCGGCACGACGACGACGCCGTCTTCGTCGGCGAAGACCAGATCGCCGGGGCTGAACCGGACGCCGTCGATTTCGACGGGGACGTCGACGTCGATGACCCGCTGGCGATTCTGACTGTCGTAGACGCAGGTTCCGCGGGCAAAGACCGGGAATCCCATCTCTCGAATTTTTGCGACGTCGCGAATGGCGCCGTCGATGATGGCGCCGCCGCAGCCGCTGTTGCCGGCGGCCGTCGACAGCAACTCTCCCCAGATCCCCGATCGCATCGAGCCGCCGGCAGCGGCGATCAGGACGTCGTCGGGTTTGCAGGAGTCGACCGCCCGCAGCTCGAGGTCGTAGGGGCGGGGATCTTCGTGGGCCATGTCGGCCCAGAGGGTGGTTTTGCAGCGACCGACGAGAATCTGGCTGGTCGTGTAGGGTTTGAGAAGAAGACGCGGCGACTGGTGCGGAAAACCGAGAGAATCCAGTGCATCGGACACAACTGCCGCATACAGAGACTCCCGCATCATCGGGAGGGAGATCAGGTCCGGGGCGGTCGCCATTCGAGTTTTCCCGAGTCGGAGTGTTGCGAAGTCAGTTGATGATCTAACATCAAAGCTCGTTGATTTTCCACCAACCGCAGATTTCGACCATCCGGGGAGTCCGCCGTATGTTCCGAGTCGGCATCGTGGCCCTGCTGCAGGAATCGAACACATTCCTCCCGGGCAAGACCACGCTTGAGCATTTCCAGCAGGAGTTACTCGTTCGCGGCAGGGACGTACGCCAGCACTTTGTCGGTGGACACCACGAGGTCAGCGGTTTCTTCGCAGAGCTGGAACGCCGGGGAATCGAAGCCGTCCCCATCTTCGCTGCCCGCGCGGTCCCCTTCGGCACGGTCACGCGAGCGACCTACGCTCTGCTGTTGCAGGAGCTGCTGCAAGAGCTCGAATCGGCCGGGCGGCTGGACGGCGTCCTGGTTGCTCCGCACGGCGCCACGGTCAGCGAAGATGTCCCCGACGTCGACGGTGACTGGCTCACCGCCGTGCGGCACAAGGTCGGGCCGCAAGTTCCGGTGATCGGAACGATGGACCCGCATGCCAATCTTTCGCCGGCAATGGTCGCTGCAACCGACGCGCTCATCGCCTATCGGACCAATCCCCATATCGACCAGTTCCAACGGGGCGTCGAAGCGGCCGTGCTGATGGCCCGGACTCTGGCCGGCGAAATCCAGCCCGTGCAGGCGGCCGCGTTCCCGCCGATGCTCATCAATATCGAACGCCAGTGCACTTCGGAATCCCCTTGCCGCGAACTGGCTCAGGAGTTCGAAGCGGTGCGTGGTCAGCGGAGTGTCCTTTCGACCAGCCTTCTGCTGGGCTTTCCCTATGCGGACGTGGCGGAAATGGGCTCCGCCAGTCTGGTTGTGGTCGATCGGGACGTCGCTCAGGCGCAGGCGCTGGCCAACGACCTGGCGAGCCAGATGTGGGACCTGCGGAGCGACTTGCAGGGGCGATTCATTTCCGTTCCTGACGCAGTCGGCCAGGCCGCCGGACTCCCATCGCCGGTCTGTCTGCTGGACATGGGGGACAATGTGGGAGGCGGCTCCCCGGCCGACGGGACCCTGCTGGCCATCGAACTGGAACGTCAGGGGCTGGCGCCCTCGTTCGTCTGCATCAACGATCCGGACGCGGTCAGCACGTGCGAGGTGCTCGGCGTCGGGAGCGAGTTCTCGCTGGCGATGGGAGGGCGCGTCGATCCGCTGCATGGTCCGCCCTGGACGACGGACGTCACGGTTCTGCAACTCGTCGACGGCCAGTTCGATGAACCGGAGGCCCGACACGGTGGTCTGACGCACTTTGACATGGGCCGGACCGCGATCGTACAGACCGACAGCGGCCTGATCGTCATGCTGACTTCGTTGCGCACGCCGCCGTTCAGCCTCCGCCAACTGACGGCCTTCGGACTCGATCCGGCCGCATTCCGGGCGATTGTCGCAAAAGGGGTGAACGCGCCATTGGCGGCGTATCAGCCGGTCTGCCCGTCGATGATCCGGGTCAACACGCCGGGGGTCACAATGGCGGACGTCACCGGGCTCCCCTATCATCATCGCCGCCGCCCGATGTACCCGTTCGAGCCGGAAACCGCCTGGACGCCGTGACCGACTGTCAAAGAACGAAGAGAGCATTTCACCGCGGAGGCACGGAGGACGCGGAGAAGACTGGGAGCGGACAGGATCGAGAATTGAAGTGCAGGAGGTGCATTTGACCGTGAGAGTTGCATTCGCGGAACCCTGCCAATGACCACCGGCAACTGACCACGCACCACTGACAGAATGCTTGATCGCAGACAGAGTTCGACATTCTCGCGTCGCGTGAACTGCACAATTCCCATTGAAGGATGGCCAATGAGTTTCTGGCGCTGGGCTGACGATCTGGATCCGATTCCTGCTGAGGCTCGTCTGACATTGGGAGAGGGGGATACGCCTCTCGTCCGGTCGCGTCGACTGGGGCCGTCCGTCGGCCTGCCGAATCTCTACTTCAAGCTGGAGTTCACCAATCCGTCGGGTTCGTACAAAGACCGCTTTGCGGTGATGGCGATTGCCGACATGGTGGCCCGCGGCAAGACGACGTGCATCGCGACGTCGAGCGGGAATACCGGGGCTTCGCTGGCGGCCTACTGCGCACTGGCCGGTCTGAAGTGCGAAATCGCCATCGTCGAAGCGGCTCCGGAAGGGAAGCTCCAGCAGATGCTGGCCTACGGCGCCACTCTGTACAAAGTCCGGGGGTTCGGCGTCGACAGCGACGTCTCCGATCGCGTGTTTCGTTGCTTGAAGGCCCTGAGCTCGCGTCCCGAAGCGGAAATGCAAATCAGCGCCTTCCACTACTCCCCTGTCGGAATGACTGGCGTTTACACGCTCGCCTACGAGCTCGACGAGCAGGCGCCCGCTCCGTGGGATCACGTGTTCTGCATGGCCGGAGGCGGCGGGCTGACGCTGGCCGTCTCGCGCGGCTTCGCTCACCTGCTGGAGACCGGACGCCTGGACCGGATGCCGCACGTCGAGTGCGTCCAGCCGGCGGGGAATAACACGATCGCCGGGCCGCTCCGCGAGGGAAAAGACTTTGCAGAGGCGACGCGCTGCACGTCCCGCATCAGCGGACTCCAGGTTCCCAACGTGATTGACGGGAACGAAGTGATCGCGGCTCTCCGCGTCCACGGCGGGACGGGGCATCTGGTTTCGGACGAACTGGTCTGGGAGACCCAGAAGCGACTGGCACGCGAAGAGGGAATTTTTGCGGAACCGGCCGGCGCGACTGCGGTCGCCGGCTGCCTGCAGGCCGCCAGCCAGGGGCTGCTTGATCCGCAGGCGCACGTGGTCTGCCTGGTCACAGGCTCGGCGTTCAAAGATCCGACTGCCCTTGAAGCGATGACCAGCGATTCATCGTGCCCGCTGATCGAAGTGGCGGAACTTGAAAGTCGCGTTGCGGACGCGGAGTGACTGTTTGCTGTGCCGCGTTACTCGTCGGCCAGGGGATGTCGGCTGGCCGATTCGCCGCCATCGCTCGTCACCCGCAATCGTCGCGGGGGAGCGGGGCGATCCTCATCCGGGGCCGTCGCCAGGGGATGGGTCTCAGACCGCAGTCGCGAGACTGACGGTCCGGAGACACCATCCCCGGACGGACCACCGGAGTTCCGATCGCCCCGGAAGGAGGGACGCCCCGCGATTCCTCGCGTGGACGTCCCGGGTGGCAATGAGTCGACTTCCGATGACGTCGACTCATACGCCGCCTGCACAATGCCCGACTGTTCAACAGGCGCTGCCTGCTGAAGAGTCAGGGACTTTTCGAGCAATTGTTCCAGCCGGTCCAGGCGGGCGGCAACCGGATCTGCGGACGCAGGCTCCGTCGGCTGGCCGCTGAAGGCGGTTTCCAGAATCTCTCCGTTCTGTTCGTCGCGAATTTTCAGTTTGGAGTTCATCGGAATCGTCGTCTTCCGCAACATCTTCAACGAGTCGGGCGAGTTCGCCACAATGCCGGAGCTGTCCGACATCCAGACGCTCGATCCCGACTTGGCGGCAGTGATATCGGTCGACTGTTCGATGCTATCCACCACTTTTCGACCGGGCAGAATGACCGAAGCGGTCTCGGAAAAGATCGGCTGACCCTGTTTCGGAGTCAGCCTCAGTCGCAACGTGCAGGACGTTTGCTGCGATCCCGGGCGAGTGTAGGGAATGAAGACGCTGTAGGCGGCGCCCAGCGACGAATTGGTCAAATGCATGTTCCAGGCGCCGCTGTCGAAATCCCAGAGCCGGGGAACCGAGCGTTCTTCCAGTGTTCCCTGATCGTCAAAGACGTAGATCCGTACGTCGCCATCGACCGCGAGGGGAGTTGTGTTGACGCCTGACAGGAAGATAATCTGGCCGGCAAAGCCGCGACATGGCAGGCCGTCGGGATCGCGGCCAGTTGAGGGCTGCCAAAGACAGAGAACCTGAACCGCCGGGTTATTGGCCGTTGCACGGACGATCCGGTCCTTCGACCAGGGAAGTCCGATCGTGGCGCAACCCGACGCCGCCAGCAGCAATGGCAGGAGCAGGATGGGGGTAAGGCAGGCTCGGGGAGTCGTCATCATTCATTCACTTTCGAGTCAGCGCGATTTCCGCGAACCGAAACCCGTGATTCGTGCGGGCGACCTGTCGGCGGCCCTCCCCCCCAGACAGCTCGTCCGTCACTTTGACTTCTTTGGCGCCGCGAGCCACGGAATTCGAGATCGGGCTGGCGTTGGTGTGGCAGTCGTTCCGCGGCTCTGGGAATTGCCGGTGGAGCTCCGGGCGTTGAGCCGTTCCTGCTCCCAGAATTGTTCCTGAGCAGAGACGGTCTGAATCGCGGAATCACGGATGGGCTCGCGACGGGCCGCCTCAGGTCCCGGAGCAGGGGGCAGTTCGGCGGGCCCCGGCAGCGACATTGGCGTACCCTTGATGGCGGGTTCCCATCCAGGAACCGCGCCGGGTGCCGGCGGCGTCGCAGGAATCTCGTACGACTCCGGTCCCGATGTTGGCGGGGACATCATTTCCAGAGGAATTCCCTCGGCCCCCGGCACCGATCGCAGCGGGCCGTGGACTTCTTCGAGCTCCGACTCGATAAAGTGCATTCGGGCCATTTCGACGTCCTTGATGACTTCGGCTTCGATGTCATCGCGAACCAGCCGCGGCGTCAGGAAGATCAGGAGCTCGGTCCGCTTGGTCGCTCGCGAGTCGTAACGGAAGGCGTAACCGATGACCGGGATATCTCCCAGCCAGGGGACCTTTCGCTCGGTGGTTTCGTTTGACGAGGTAATCATGCCGCCGATGACCACGGTCTGCCCGGAGGGGACGCTGACAGTCGTTACTGCCGACCGAATGTCGCGAATCGGCGACTCGATCACGTTGCCGTTGGTCGCATCGGTGAAAATCGGCACGCCTTCGGAGAGAAACGCGCTCTTTTCCGCATTCACATACATCACAATCTGACCATCCGGATTGATCCGCGGCGTGACGTTCAGAATGATGCCGGCTTCCTGCTGCGTAATCTGAGGATTGGCCAGACCTTGTGCCGAGATCGTGACGCCGTTGACGATCGGAACGACCTGACCCTGAATGATCTGAGCCTGCTGGTTGTCCAACGTCCGGATCTGGGGGCGGCTCAAGACCTGGACCCGGCGCGTTGCCGACAGGGCACGCAGCAGGACGCTGACCGCATCGGAGCCGGCGGACAGCACCAGGCCGCCGTAACCGAGATCCCCGTTGGTCCGACCGAGCGAGAAGCTGCTGAGGGCCTGCGATCCCACGGTCTTCTGATTGGCCGAATTGTTCGTTCCCAGTCCCAGCACGGGATTGGCAAAGTTGAAGCCAGGAGAGGCTTCCTGGGAAATCAGTTTCTGAGTCGTCACTGTGCCGCTATTGGTCTGATTCGTCACGTTCTGAAACAATGCGTTGGTGATTGTGCTGCGGCCGAACAGGATCGGGTCCTGGAAGCCCAGTTCCACGCCGAATTCATCGTTGTTGTCGAGTTCGACTTCCACCAGCAGGGCCTGAATCACGACCTGCTGCGGGGCGGCGTCGAGCTTCTCCACGATCATCATCACGCTGTCGAAATAGCGGGGAGTCGCACTGATGAGCAGGCTGTTGTTGACGGTCTCGGGGACGACGATCACTTCGCGTTCGAGCTGTTCGACGTTGCTGATCAGATTCGGATCGTTCTGTCCGAGCTGCTGCTGCGAGGTGAGAAAGTTCTGCAATGAGGTGGCGATGTTCGCGGCCGGGCTGTTCTTCAGCCGGTAGACCGCGTTTTTCCGCGACCGCAAGTCGCTTTCATCGAGCCGCAGCAGGATGGCTTCCACCACCTGCAGAGCCTCGGCTCCGCCGACGGCGATCACGCTGTTGGTGCGGGTGTCGACGGAGAACTTGAGCGGAATGAGCCCGCTGTTGGCGTCGTCGGCGCCCGCGATCAGGACGCCGAGCTGGTTGCCGGCGCGCTGCCCCCCCTGATTGCTCTGGCCCTGCGTCGGAAAGAGTGCCTGGAGCTGGGTGACCATCAGTTGGGCGTCGGCGTTCGCCAGCGTGAAAACCTTGATCTCCGCCACAGCGGACGTCGGCCGATCCATGGCCCGGATCAGTTCGCCGATCAGTCCCAGACTCTGTTCCGGCGCCGAAACGAGCAAGCTGTTCATGCGGGCGTCGGGAGTGATGCGAATGTCCGCCAGAATTCCCGAGCGAAGTTTTCGCTCGCTGGTGCCGTCGGTCGCCAGAAACTGCAGGACCGCGGACCGGGCGTCCCGGAATTCGTCGCTGACCTGGCCGGCGGAGACTCCCTGGAGAGCCCCCCCGGCCTGTCCGCCGGCGTTCGACTGCGGCGGAGCGAGGACGCTTTGAATTGCGGCGTTGAGCACCTGAGCAAGTTCGGTGGCCACGGCATTTTGCAGCGGGAAAATCTGAATCTGGCTCACGGCCCCCGATTCGCCTTTGTCGAGTTTCTCGACCAGAGCGGTAATCTCATCCAGATCCCGGGGACGGGCGCGGACGACAATGGAATTCGAACGGGGATCGGCGACGACCAGGGGTTTGGCGTCCAGTCCCTTGCGTTCGTTGTAAAACTCTTTGATCAGCTCCGACACCTTGGTGGCCACGGCCGACTTCAACCAGAAGACCTGAAACTCCGTCGCCGGATCGACGGGCTGATCCAGCTCCTCGGCGAGATCGAGGATCGAGGGCAAGTCCGCCGCGGGGGCCACGATGAGCACCGCGTTGGGCTTGGAGACCGGTATGACCGCCACCGCCTGGCGGGGTTGAGTCGCCAGACCGGGGAACTTGGCGAGCTGCTCGTAGACAGTCGTCAGCAGGGTCGCCAGGGAGTCGGAATCGACGTTCCGCAGATACATCAGGTGGACCTCGGGAGCCGCCCCTTCGCTGAGCTTTTCCAGCTCGCGAATGACCTGCATCACCTGCTCGACGTCCTTTTCGCCGCCGCGCAGAATCAGCACGCCCAGGTCCGGCACCGCTTCGATATTAACCTCGCCTTTCAAGTTGCCGAGGACTTCCTTCTGAATCTTCTCGTCCAGCTTCGGGTTGCCGGTCTTTGGCACAGCAGGGCGGGGGGCGTCGTCGGCTTTTGGCTCGGTCGCTTCCGGCGCGGGCTCCTCGCGTTCCTGATCCTGGGCGGCGAATGCACGATCGATGCTTTCGTCGTCGTCGAGTTGCGCGAGAGTCGCCCGAGCCGGGGCTTCGCGCCGCGCCCGTCGCAGTTCATTCAATTCGTCGGGAAGTTGCGCGGCGATCTGGCAGACGTACTTGGAGCTGGCGACCAGCCGCGTCGGATTGCCGTCCATGCCGCCGTCGATCAGCTTCAGCAGCTTGACGACCGCCCGCACATCTTCATCGGCGGCATCGATCAGGAGCTCGCCGTTCTCTTCGTCAATGCTGATCGAAAACTGAATCCGCCGCTCCATGCCGGCGGCGTCATCGCTGGCGACGGAAAAGACGTGGAAGGCCGGCAGTCCATCAATGCCGCTGTTGTCCAGTTTGGCCCGTGACTTGAACGCTTTGTAGACGGTCCGGGCCAGTTCGGTGGGAGTCTGACGACGGACGCGATAGGCCAGCGTCTGCGAGGACTTGGCCGGCTCTTCTTCAAGCATCGCGGCCGTCACACGCGGTCGGTTCGACCGGACCGGTTCGGCGTATTCCTCGTGCTGGACGGTCCGGACGCGCTGGCGCGGCGATGCCGTCGTGGATTCGATCTCGGTGGCGGGCGCGGGCTGTCGGCGGAGCGGTTCAAACTTGCGTTGATAGGGAGAGGGGGATTCCAGGGCCTGGGTGGGGGCCGCCGGTGCAAACGGCGGCGGGGCATGCGCCGGGCCGATGACCGCCGGCTGATAGCGCGGCCGGGTTGAGGGAATATCGATCAGGAAAAGGTACTCTCCCTTCTCCAGCAGGCGGAATCCCTTTGGTTCGATTTCGCTGTTGATGATTCGGACAGCTTCGTTGCGGGTGTATTCCCGTCGGTCCAGGCGGGTGAAATTGCCGCTCGGCACCTTTTCCGCAATCAGCTTGGAGCCTGACTGCTGGGCCAGTTCCTGCAACACCTTTTGCCACGAGGCGGCTACGTGATTCAGCTTGACCAGCGATTGCCGGGCTTCTTCCGGGACCGCAGTGGGGACCGGATCGGCCGCCAGCAGGCTTCCTGCCGGAATCAGCGACAACTGACTGGCGCAAAGCATGCCGACCACCCAGCGACGGCCGTATTGGACCGACTGCAACCAGAAACCCCGCAGCCTCTTACGACTCGCTGAAAGTTCTGCAGTCCGTATGCGGCGAAAGACTTCCATGCTGATTCCGAGGCTAGAGGCCAGCGGGAGATTCACGAGCGCACACCGGCCCGCACACAATCTCTAATCCGGCTTATCGGCAGATCCGGAAAACTCACTTCAATCGAAATCCCAAACGCATGTCCCCCAAATTCACAGACAGACCGGTACGGGAGTCTCCTGACGTGATCGTCGCTTCATGGCGCCGGAAAGGGGCGCTGCTTGCGAAACTTGCTGCGATCCGACAGGGTAGAACGTGCGTTCCTCTGCCATTCGTCTCTCATTCGAAGAATTGCCAGGAGTCACGCATGGATTTTCTTCAAGTCGTTTTCGGGACAAGTCTTATGAGGCGGTTTGGTTCGCTGGCGTGCCTGTTGACGTTCGCGATTCTGGCGGGCGGCGGGTGGCTCCAGGCCCAGGAATCGGCGCTTGGGAAGTCGCTGGAGATGAAGCTGCCGCTGATGATGGTGAATGCGGCGAGTTTCGACCGTCTTAAGGAGTCCGCCGGAATTGTTCTCCGGCAGGGAGCCCGCGCGGAACTGGAGGAACAGGTCCAGAAATGGATCACCGGAACACTTCGAGACGTCAACGGCTTTGATCGGACGCGTCCGATGGGTCTGATGTTCTTCATCAAACCGGGACTTGCTCCCGGAATGACCACCATTGCGTACTTGCCTGTTGAAGATAAGACGAAGGCGCTCGATACGCTGGCGACGGTTGGCGGGGCAACAGGGCAAGTTCGGCCGGTTGACGGTCGCTCAGACCGCTACGAGATCGACTACGGTTTCGGACCGCGACCGACCGTGATCCGCGTCGAGGGGAACTACCTGTTCGTCCTGGATCCCACGAGCGATCCGGAGGACATCGAGCGGGATCTTCCCGATCCGGAAAAGCTCGCAGCCAAGCTGACCGACCGTTATGACGTGGCCTTTTCGATCATGATCCGGAATGTTCCGCCGGCGCTGAAGACCATCTTCCGCGAGTACTTCAAGGCCCAGATTCAGGCCGAGATGCAGCAGAAGGACGACGAACCGGATGCCGCCTATCGTCTGCGTCGAATGAACGGCCAGTCGTTTCTGGATTCGGTCGACCGGATTGTGCAGCAGGGGGAGGAGGGGACGATCGGTGCACGCATCGCCCCGACCACTTCCAAGGCCACATTGGAGTTCGACATTGCCGGCGCTCCGGACAGCAAGCTGGCCAAGTATTTCCAGGACATCAGCGGCAAGCGGAGCGTTTTCGCGAATCTGCTCGAAAATCCGTCGACGCTGACCATCGCCGGCTCGTCGATGTTCGATCAGCGCCAGCGGAAAATGCTTCAGGAGTTTTTCGATGCCGCCGAACAGGATTTCGCGGCCCGCGCCGCGTCGAACGACCTCGAAAGTCTGCTGGAAGTCTCAGAACCGCTGTTCAAGACCTTCCGGGCCGCCGTCGAGCACGGTCACTTCGACGCCATTTTTCAAATGACGGGCGAGGAGCCGGAGAAGTATGCCGCTGTCGCGGCCTTCCGCCTGCCGGGCGGCAGCAAGTTTCCGGAGCAGGTTCAGGCCTTCATGGAACGGGCGAAAGAGGCCGGCGCCGACAATGCGAATCTGCAGCGGCTGGAGATTGCTGCAGACTCAATCGGCGACCTTCCAGTTCATCGCCTGCAGGTGCCGCTGAGCGATCCGAATTTCGCGCGGCTCTGGGGGCCGGAACCGCACGCTTATTTCTTTGTTTCATCGCAAGCCATCTGGTTGGCGTTCGGCGGTGACGCCGCATTGCCGGCCTTGAGGAATTGCGTTGATCTGGCGGCACAGCCGGTCGATCCGCAACTTGACCGCCGCAGCCGTGCGCCTCTGCAATTCGTCACTCACATGTCGCGATGGATTCCTCTGGCGAACGAGGATTCTTCAGGGCCGAACAGTCGTGAAGTTCTAGAGGCCGCCTTCGCCTCCGGAGGTGACGCAATCCGGGCCGATATGCTGCCGACCGACGCCGGAATCCGATTGACGGTCGAGTTCGAGGAAGGGACGCTGGGGTGGCTCGGCCGGGCGATCGGCTTCGGCGTTGATCGCCGAGCGGAGCTCCGTCGCAATCCAGCCCAGCGCGTCCGCCGCCCGGAAGCCGTCCCGCAACAACCGGATTTCTAGTTGCCCGGCGACAGAACCGATGTCTGGCAGCTCCACGGATTTCAAACCGGCGGAGCTGTTTTCGTTTGCGCAAGTGCGAAGTGCCGCCGCATGACGTCTTCGGCGGTGCGCTCCGCGGAAAACTCATCGGTCCCGTTCGGGAATCTTCATTCTCGCGTGCTACATCTTCGACAGCCGCGGGGGGGGTGAGTCGGAGTCAGGCGATCCTGCTCGGGTCGGAGGCAAGTTTGAGTGCGCGACCTGGGCCGCGAGTACCTGGGCGCAACGCCGAAACATCGGTTTCAACCTCCGCAAGTCGTTGTTTTTAGGAATGTTGCATCGAACTAAAAACAGAAAACTGACGTTCGGCATGCTGAATGCTTATCGTTCCGACAACCTGCTACGAACCGTTTCGAGCGCAGTGGACTGATCGGCCAGTGAATTCTGAATTTGATGTGAATTGTCATTGCCGATGACTGTCGCTCGAAATTGCCGCCCGGGTCAGGAATGGTCTTCATCTTTGTCTTCGCACGGTCGTGAGCCAGAGATTGGCATCCCTGTCCAGCCCGCCTGTTTTGCTGCCGAGAGCAACCTCGAATTTCCCGCTGACAAGAACTGAGTGAAAACGGACCGGTCCGGAGGAACGTCCTCCTGACTCGGTATGCGCTGGCAGTACGTCGCTGCGGATGCTCGCGACGTTCTGCTGACGCCGCGGATTCGGACCACAACGAAGCCGCAATCATGCTGTGCAAAGGAAGGTTGCAATGCTGTTGTTCAAGCGAACCGCGAAGGATGCTGGAAGCGTCGCACGGTCTGGCTTTCTTGGAATTGAGTGCCTGCGAGAACTGTGTCTGCTGTGCGGCGGCATCGCGGTGGTTATGGGGCTGATCAACGGAGCCGCCGACTCTGACGACAACCAGATGACAACGGCCATGCGGGCCTGTGCGGCCTCAAAGGCGCAGCCGGATCAGCCGATTTACCAGATTGAGTTGCTGTCGAACCGGGATGCCGCCTGGATCAAGCGGGGGGACACCGGCATCGACCAGATTTCGATCGTCACAGGCCAGGTGCTGGATCGGGTTCCGACGTTCGCCGGCAGCGTGGCTGCCACCTCCCACAGCGGCGACGGTCGCGTCCATGCGTGCGGTACGAATCCCGGGGGACTGACGATTGTGCGTGACGGGATCACGTTGGTTGACGAGCCTGATCCTGCGGTGACTGGAGCGGTTGTAGAGCTGGCGGTCAATCCTGACGGTTCGAGAGTTGCCGCCGCCGATGATCGACGGCGGATTCTGATCTGGAACCTGACGGAATCTCCGCCAGTCCGGTCGACGATTCGCGTGGAGACGTCACCGGTGCTGGTGGACTGGTCGCCCGATGGAGAGCGCCTGCTTGTCGGATGCGGGAACGGAGTTGTGAAAGTGCTTTCTGCCGACGGCAAGGTCCTCTGGTCAAAGAAGCCTGACGACAACCGGTCTACCGCGATTGCCTGGTCGCCGGACGGAACTCGTGTCGCGATCGGACAGCATGGTGGAGACATCGTTGTCCTCAACGCCCGCGACGGAGAACTTCTGTGGCGCTCCTGGCAGGATTCCATTCAGGTCTCTGCGGTGACATTTGCTCCCGACGGGCAGCGGCTGGCGGCCTCGGGATTCGACCGCACGGTGGACGTCGTCTCCGCGAACGACGGACGGCGCCTCCAGACGATGCCGGGGCACTACGACATGGTTCGCGCTTTGCGGTTTCTTCCCGACGGCGACCGCATTCTGTCCGGAAGTCTGGACGGCACGCTCCGACTCTGGTCCGCCAGCGCCGGTCGACAACTCCAGAAGATGTAGTCGCCGAGGCTGGCTTCTGAAGCGGATTCCCGATACGCCAGGCCGTTCCGAATCGGTACGGCCTGGCGCAATTTCATGCCCGTCGATTTCTGGTTCACGATGCCGGTCTCCGTCTCCGGCGGCTTGCACCCGCTGTGTGGAATGCTTCCTTGATGCAGGCCACCTGCGGCTGTGACTTCTGGGCCCGAGCGATGTTGCCGAGATCGTCCGCACGGTCGTCGTCGGACCGTGTGCCCATTGGCGCCGATGACGTGCGAAACGCGGATTCGCGGAAAATGTGAACTTGCATCTTGACTCTGCAGACATTCCGACTACATTGTGTGGGTCGGCATCGCGAATCGGACTGAAACCCCGTCGGTTCTTTCCCGCCAGTCTCGCTTGCCGACAGGTTGCTTGTTGCGTGCGGCGTCTCGAATCGCTTTCGCGATCCGGGCGACGCTCTGTTCGCGCCGCACCGCGCATGCCCTTTCATCGCCGCCGATGACCATCGGTCAGTCACGCTTTTTCAGAGAGGCTGCCGGCAGCGAAGACGCGCCATTGAGCGCCGTTTCGCCGCCTGAAGTTTTGAAGGAGGATCCGCATGCCGATCTTCAAGCGCGCAATAACCGGAGCCTGCGAAGCGTGTCGGGCAGTCCTTTCCGGAGTCCGATGTCTGAGGGAGATCCTGCTACTCTGCGGGGGCATCGCGGCCGTCCTGGTGATCCTCGGCGGGTCCGTCGAAGTCGACGACTGGCAATTGACGACGGCGATGCAGGCCGGGGCGGAGGCGAAGGCACGTCCGGATCTGCCGATTTACCGGATCGATCTGGTGCCCGACGAGAATGCTGCCTGGATCCGCCGCGGAGACTCAGGCATCGATAAGATCTCGCTGGCCACCGGCCAGGTGCTGGATTGGATTCCGACCGCCGGCCGATATGTTCCGGACGCCGCACACAGCCGTGATGGACGGGTTCATGCCTGGAGCACCGCACCGAGTTTTCTCACGGTGACTCGTGACGGCGTCGTTCTCGTTGACGAACCCGAGATCGATACGATCGAGAACGTGTCGTTGACTTGGAACGGATCGCGAGCGGCCGCGATCGATGCGTCTGGCAGAATTCTGATCTGGGATCTGACGGAGTCGCCGCCGCGCCGACGCTCCTTGATGCTGGAGGCGGTCCCCCTGCAGGTCGAGTGGTCCCCGGACGGGGACCGACTGGTCGCTGGCTCCGGCAACGGACTCGTGTCGCTGCTGCAGTCGGATGGCAGGACGGTCTGGGCGCGAAATTGTGACCAGTACGGTGCGACCGCCTTGGCGTGGTCGCCGGACGGCGCTTGCGTGGTCGTGGGGCAGCAAGGAGGCGACATCATCGCGCTGAACGCCGAAGACGGGGCGTTCCTGTGGAGGTCCCGGCAGGATTCGATTCAGGTGAGCGCAGTGACGTTTTCGCCGGACGGGGAACGGCTGGCGGTCTCGGGATTCGATCGATCCGTGGTCGTCATCTCGGCGGTCGATGGGCGACGCCTGCGGAAGATACCGGGACATTACGACATGGTGAGCGCTCTGCAGTTTCTCCCCGACGGCGACCAGATCCTGTCGGGGAGTCTGGATGGCACGTTCCGGATCTGGTCCGCCAGCTCCGGGCGTCAGTTGCGAAAGATGTGACCCCTGCTCGCCGGACCGGGGCGTCGAGTCAGTCGTGGGAGTGTTCGGCCCCCGGGAACGCTCCCGACTTCACTTCCGCGACATAGGCTTCGACGGCCGAGGCCGCGACGGTGCGCAGATCGGCGTAT
Organism: uncultured Planctomycetaceae bacterium; assembly: GCA_942493135.1. Classification (GTDB taxonomy): domain Bacteria; phylum Planctomycetota; class Planctomycetia; order Planctomycetales; family Planctomycetaceae; genus Planctellipticum. Next base: position 5,402,115 of record OW818684.1, read on the forward strand.
TGCTTCAGGAACTTCGGCCGGAAGCCGCTCGTCACTCCGAGCATGTCGTAGCTGACGAGCACCTGTCCGTCGCAATCGGGGCCGGCCCCGATGCCGATCGTCGGGATGCTCAGCTCGCGGGTCACGCGTGCGGCAATTCCTCGCGGAATCAGTTCCAGCACAATTGAAAAGGCTCCGGCCTCTTCGGCGGCCTTGGCATCCGCGAGCAGGGCATCTTCGTCCCGCTGGACGCGGGACATTGATCCCAGCCGCCGCACCGACTGCGGCCGCATGCCGATATGCCCCATCACGGGGATATCCGCGGCAGCGAGCGCCCGGATGGTCTCCGCCTGCGCGACGCCCCCCTCCAGCTTCACCGCGGCAGCGCCGGTCTCCTTCAGGACGCGACCGGCGCTCGCGACCGCCTGCTGCGGACTGACCTGATACGACATGAACGGCAGGTCGACGATCACCATCGCGTGTTTTGCGGCGCGGACCACGATCTCGCCATGGTAGATCATCTCGTCGAGCGTCACTGGCAGTGTGGTCGATTTTCCCTGGACGACCATGCCGAGCGTGTCTCCGACCAGAATGGCGTCGACACCGGCGGCGTCGAACATCTCTGCCCACGCCGTTTCGTAGGCCGTCAGGACGGCCAGCTTCTTGCCTTGGGCCTTCGCCGCCACAAACCGCGGTACTGTCATCGGAGATCGACTGCGCACTTCAGACATCATATTTCCGTATTGCGACAGCCACGTCGCCAGAGATTTCGCGAACTGACGGAGGGACTCATGCCCGCCGGATTTTGAGTGTACCCCGGCGAGACCGACACTCCCACCTTCCGTCCGGAAGCGAATCCCGGAACTCTGTGCAAAGTGCGACGTTCGGTGGCAGGGAGATCAATTCTGCATCAGTCGGCGCAAAAAGCGACGCAGCAAAATGCGGCGCCTGGCAGGAAACGCGTCGCCTGGTACTGGAAGTCCCCTGCCATGACAATTCGTCATCTGTGGCTGTAAGCTGTTTCTGAGAAATGTCTTGCGAATATTCTCGATAGAATATTCGAGGCGGCGAGTCGACTGGCACGCTGCGTGCAATAGTTATTCTTCCGTCCGGTGGGGCAGGCGTTGGCCCGCACTTGCAACACCGGAAAAACTCGAAGGCGTCCTGAACTGATCCCGGTTCAGGACGCCTTCTTCTTTTGTATCAGCCCAGCTTGACGCGTTTTCCCCGCACTTCTACCGTGCATCGAACGGTTCCGATGCGATTGTCTTGTCGGGCAATCTTGAACCGTCGGGAGCCGCGGAATGGATGGTGCTGAATCCGGTCGGCCGACGCGTGTCCGCTTCGGTGTTGTCGCCGCCGCCTGCGCCATGTCCATCGTCCTTTATCTCGACCGCGTCTGCGTGGGGATCGCCCAGCCGTATATCGCGGAAGACCTGCAGCTCTCGACGGGTCAGCTCCAGTGGTTCCTGAGCGCCTTTTTCTGGTCGTACGCGCTCGGGCAGGTTCCTGCCGGCTGGTTCAGCGACCGTTACGGTCCCCGGCTGATGCTGACGATCTACATCGTGGCCTGGTCGTTGTTCACCGCGTTTCTGGGTCTTTCGGCGGGCTTCATTTCACTCGTCGTTCTGCGGCTGGGGATGGGGCTGGCACAAGCGGGTGCGTATCCGACGGCCGCCGTAATCGTCAGTCGCTGGACTCCGATTTCCAGCCGGGCGCGGGCCAGCTCGTTTGTCGCATTCGGAGGACGGCTGGGGGGGGCGATCGCGCCAGTTCTGACGGCGGCGCTGATCGTCGCCATCCTCCCGCTGGCAATCAGTTCGTACTCGGAAGGTTCGCTCCTGCGGCCCGGCAAGGTGGTTGAGTGGTGCCGCGTCGTCCTTTCGGACGTTGAGCCCGCCGACGGCAAGTCCTCTTCAAAGACGCCGCAGTCTGCAATTTCGCAGCGTCTCTGGTCGCTGCTGGATGACTCGGCGCGGAAGCAGATTCGCGTCTCCGCGACGCTGGAATCCCCGGATTCGACAAGCCCCGAGCTTCAGCAAACGCTTCGGCAGCTTCTCTCGGACCCCGCTTTTTTCGATGACACCTTATTCCAGCAGGTCCGCCTGCAGGGCGAGGCCCGATCGTTGGCGACTCGGCTCGGAACTTCGAGCACGGGACTGTCGCCGGAGGAAACCGTCCGGCTGAATCGGCTGGCCTTTGAGGCGGCCTATCCGGGAGTCGCCTCTCAAGTCTACCGCTTCGGCTGGCGGCCGGTGATGTTGCTCTACGGGGGAATCAGCCTGGCCGTCGCCGGCTGGTTCTGGCTGGCAGTTCGGGATCGCCCGGAACTTCATCCGCGCTGCAATGCGGCCGAGCGGCATCTGATTCGTCCGGAATCGCTGTCGACAGCATCAACCGCAGCGGCCACCCAGCCGCCGTTTCCCTGGAAAGTCATCGTGCAGAATTTGAGCCTCTGGGGCTCGTGCGGTTCTCAGTTCCTGACCAATGTCGGCTGGTTTTTTCTGGTGTTTTCCCTCCCTGCCTATCTGGCGGAGGTGCACCGGGTGTCGCTGGTTCAGCAGGGCTGGATGACCATGACGCCCGTGGGAGTTGGCATTCTTGGCATGCTGATCGGCGGCTGGTGGACCGATGCGGCGACACGACGATTCGGCCTCAAATGGGGCCGCCGGGTGCCGTTGCTGATCACGCGGGGGACCGCGGCTCTGGGCTATACGATTCCGATGGTGCTGGTTGCGCTGGTTTCTCCGGAGACCGGTCCGAAATGGCTCCCCTGGGCCTGCGTTGCCGGGTTTTCGCTGGTGGCGGTATCGACGGACCTGGGGGTCGCCCCGACTTGGGCGTATTGCCAGGATGTCGGCGGCAAGTACACGGGGGCGGTTCTGGGGTGGGGAAATATGTGGGGAAATCTGGGGGCTGCGATGGCGCCGTTGCTTTACGGACTGGTGCTGACGAGCGTGAAAGGTCCTTCAGCCTGGAATGCGTTGTTCGGGCTCTGCATCGGCTCATTCGTCCTGTCGGGCGTGTGCGCTCTGGTCATTGATGCCAGCCGGCCGTTGCCGATTGAGCCGGAAACAGGCGTCGCCTGACTCGGTTGCCGGTCGCTGGTCGGCGCTGCTATCGTTCCCATGAACCTTCAGCGGAGATGATGCATCTGGCATCAGAGTTGGCTTGTAGAGACTTCCTGCCGTGGATCGGAGCGTCAGCGTGACTGAGCGAGTGGTGATTATCGGATCCGGGCCGGCCGGCTGGTCGGCGGCCATCTATGCAGCCCGCGCGAACCTCACGCCGCTCCTGTTCGAAGGAGCGATGACCCAGGAAAACTATCAGAACGGAACGCTGCCGCTGGGGCAGCTCAATCTGACGACGGAAGTCGAGAACTTCGCGGGATTTCCGGCGGGCAACTTGTCGCAGTTCCTCGATACGGCCATCGCCCCGGAACGCCGCAAAACGATGGCGCCGCATGGCGGACACGGCGTCAGCGGGCCGGAGCTGATGGAGCTGATGAAGCAGCAGGCTCTCAATTTTGGTACGCGGGTCGAGACCGACGATATCGTCAACGTCGATCTGTCGAAGCGTCCGTTCGTGCTGACGACGCTGTCCGGAACGACGGTCGAGGCCCATTCGATCATCGTCGCCACCGGCGCCCGGGCCAATTATCTGGGACTCGAATCCGAGGACAAGTACAAGAACCAGGGGGTTTCCGCGTGCGCCGTCTGCGATGGAGCTCTGCCGCGATTCCGCAATAAGCCGCTGGTTGTGGTGGGTGGCGGCGACAGCGCGATGGAGGAGGCTTCGTACCTCACGAAGTTTGCTTCGACGGTCTACCTCATTCACCGCCGCGACGAATTCCGCGCCAGCAAGATCATGGCGACGCGAGTGCTGGAGAATCCGAAGATCAACGTCAAGTGGTTCTCGAAAGTCGAGGAAGTGCTGGGGGACGAGAAGGCCGGGGTGACCGGCGTCCGGATCAGCAACGTGAAGTCCGGGGAGACGGAGGTTCTGGAGGCGGGTGGCATGTTCTGCGCCATCGGGCACACTCCCAACACCGCCTTCCTGAAGGGGCAGGTCCATACTGACGACAAGGGTTATGTCGTTTACACGGAGCCGTTCCGGACGAACACCAGCGTCGAGGGGGTTTTTGCCGCGGGCGACGTGGCCGACAGTTACTACCGGCAGGCGATCACCTCGGCCGGCACCGGCTGCATGGCGGCTCTCGACGCCGAACGCTGGCTTGCCGCCCAGGGCCATCACTAGTCGTCGTTCCCGGGGGGGAATCCCGGGCTCTGACAGCCACCGGCTTATCCCGATGCGATGGTGTCGAGCGGGAGACACGGTCGGAATCGTACCATTCGTAGTTCAACACGCTGGCGGACGAGCCGCCGGTGGCAGACTGACCGGTCTGGCAGCGACCGGCAAGGAGCTCGTTCGATGCTGACTCAAGCTGGTTGTCTTGCGCGCCGTCAACGCCTGTGGCAGGCCCTGCCGGAAACGATGGAGTGGGTGCTCGTCGCCGATCCGCGGCACGTCTACTACTTCTCGAACTTCTGGGTCAACCCGCTGAGCTTTTCGGCGGGCGAACGGGCCTGGCTGGTGCTGGAACGGTCGGGGAAGGCGACGCTGCTGGGCGACAACTTCACCCTTCGCTCGCGCGCCGGCGAACCGGTCGTCGACGACGAAGTCATGGTCCGCTGGTACGACCACCAGCATTCGGTCATCAATCGCGACCACGCGCTGCTGCACGCCGCCGAGCAATTTGCGGAGAAGCTCTACGGACGGGCCGGCGCCGTCGAGGCCGAATGGCTGCCGGTCGGCGCTTTCGAGCTGCTGGGACTCGATCACGAGCGACACTCGGTCCGGCGGGAGGCCGGCGACTCGACGAAGCAGCTTCCGGTCGATCTCGGCACGGTAATTCGGCGACTTCGGCGGACGAAGGAAGCCGACGAAATTGCGCTGCTGAAGGAATGCATGCGGGCGGGCGAAGCCGGCCAGGCCCGCGCTCGCGAAATCGTTCGTCCGGGAGTTTCCGAGCTGGAGGTGTTCCTCGCGGTGCAGGAAGCATCCCTGCGCGCTGCCGGACGCGCCGGGCTCATCTACGGAGACTTCCGAGCCGCGACTCCGACTCAGCCCAAGGTGGGGGGGCTGCCGACGGATTACAAGCTGCAGGCCGGGGATCTGTTTATCCTGGACTACTCCGTGGTTCTCGAAGGCTATCGCAGCGACTTCACCAACACGATCGCCGTTGCAGAACCGACTGCCGAGCAGCAGCACTTATACGACACCGTCATGGCGGCGATGAAGTCGGGGGAAGAGACTCTGCGGGCCGGAGCGCGGGCCGCGGATGTGTTCGACGCCACGGAGCGCCCGATTCGCGAGGCGGGACTGGCCGAGCGATTCAAGCACCACGCAGGTCACGGCATCGGCCTGGCGCATCCCGAAGCGCCGATTCTGGTCCCTGAGAGCGAAGATGTGCTCGTCGCCGGCGACGTGGTGACTCTCGAACCGGGTCTGTATGTCCCCGGCATTGGCGGCGTCCGGAACGAGCACAACTATCTGATCACGGCGAACGGCTACGAGCGACTCAGCAATCACGTCATCGCGCTGAAGTAGAGGCCGGGTCGACGTGCGGTAACGTCTTTCCTCGCGACAGAAATCGTGCCGCAGCGGACGTCATCGATCGTGGTCGACCAGCGCGGTTGTCAAGCACAACGAGGGTTGTTTTCGGGAAGCCGCGGTGGCGGTTTTCACGACGTTTTCTGCCATTGTTTGCCGCGATTGCCTGACTCTATAATCGACGCCGTCAGTCGCTGGTCACAGTGCCGAAGGAAACGCCGATGCTCGTGAGTTTCGCCCGGCCGGAAGTCGCAGACCTCATGCTGCGGGTCTTCGATCGTCCGCTTCATCCGGAGCTGTTCGAGTGCCATGGCCTGGCGCGTCTGACTCACGAAGAAGGCGTGCTGGAGATTCAGCTCTGCCCCGCCGGCCACCTGCTGACTTTTCGCCGCGGCCGGCAGATCCTGACGGAAGCGATCAGCGAGCGCCAGCAGTCGCTGCCGCAGCAGAAACGGGTGATGGAGCACCGCCTCCGCGGCTGTCGGACGCAGTCGTTCCCGTGCGCCGGCGTGAAGTACAGCGTGGGCTGCCAGCTTGAGAAGCTGGATGTCGATGTCTTTCAGCGGATGCACGAGGAACTGCTTGAAGACTCGCTGAAGGCGGATCTGGCTCAGATTTACCCGAGCGCCAGCCGGTTTTCCCCGAGCGCCCTGAGCGTGGTGCGCGCGGACATCTGCGACTCCAGCCTGATCGTGCATGCGTTCCATACGTTCCCGGACGACTGCGCCATCGTCAAGACGCAGTCGTTGATCGAGCTGCGGTGAGTTTCGCGGCGGAAGTCGCCGAACGCTGCCGCCGGGTCTGGCCCGAAACCGTCGACCGGGTCATGGGACAGATTCTGCTGCGACATTTCTTCTGGTACCGCAATCATCCAGCGGCAATCGGGGACACGGCTCGTACCTTTCCCGATCTGTTCAGCGGAGATCTGGCTCGCGTCTTTGCGCCAGTTCCCGAAGCGCTCGATCTCACCGCTCATCATGCCGCGTTTATCGAACGTCCCTGGGGCGCTGCCGAGGATCTGCGATTCGCCAGCCTGATCGAGTCGCCGCATCCTGAAAACAACGTCGTCTGGTGCCGCCGCTGGCGACCCGCTGGCGAGGACCGCGGCCTGGTGGTCGTCGGCTGCGACGGGATCGTGCAGGTCGGCTGCCGCTGGTTTACGCGTCTGTCGCAGCAGCTCACCCCGGCGGGCATCGGCGTCGTCATGATGGACTCCGCCTACAACTTCCGACGCGTCCCGGCCGGCTTTCGCTCGGGGCAGTTGATTGTCCATGGCGACCTCGACCATCAGCTCAGCGTGGCGCGGCAGAGCGTGCTGGATCTGTGGCAGGTGATCCGCAGCCTCCAGGCCGAAGGCAAACGCGTCGGACTCGTCGGCTGCAGCTATGGCGGCTGGCTGACTCTGATGGCGTCGCTCCTGGCGTCGGAGCTGGAATTCGCCATCGCGCTGGCGCCGCCGGTCGACATTGCAGCCCTGCTGGAGTCGCGAAGTCCCTTCGTTCACGCGGTGCAGCGGGGGCTGAATGCCAGTCCGCACCTGATTGACCGCTGGGAAACGGCGTCCCGCGCCGTCCGGCTTCCGCTCTGGACGCCGCAGCTCCCTGGCTCCGCGATCACGCTGCATCTGGCGGAGTACGATCGGTTTGTGCCGACCGAATCGATTGCGCAGCTCGCGGAGAGCTGGGGGACTCAGGTCGTCCGTCACCGCGACGCGCACTACCGCATCACATCGCGAGCCGAAGTCCGCCAGCAGGTTGCGGCGGAAATTCTGCAGAAGTGGCGGCACGACTGACGCGCAGGCTCCTCGGTACGCCTGAAAAATGTGGTCTTCCGGCAGCACGTTGCCCAAACGCAACGTAGGGTTCAGCAGACGACGATTTCCGTTCCTGGAGAAGTCGTCGCAGGCAACGGCAGAACTTTCGCCGCGGAGACTCCACCATGCTGGGAACGGTCGCCGACTGGATGAATCCCCGTTTCCCGACGCTTCAGGCGTCCGTCACGATTGCCGCCGCAAGGGCCTTTCTGGTCGAGCATGCGGCCCCGCACGCCTTCGTCGTCGATTCCACAGGCCGTCTGGCCGGCGTGATCACGGACTACGAGATTCTGAAGGCCGAGCTGATCGGCGAGTCCGCGGACACTCCTCTGGATTGCCTGATTTCCCGCTGCATCTGGATGCTGGCGCCAACGGATGACCTGCACGTCGCAGCCGCACGGTTTCGCGACGGGAGACACTCGCTGGCGGCAGTCGTCGACGGCGACCGGTTGATCGGCGGACTGCGTCGCCAGGATGTTTTGCGAGCCGTGGATCACTATCGCCAGCAACCCGCTCTGCGAGATTGCGTCGAACGGCGTTTCGACTTCCCCGGGAATCGATTTGCGATGTCCGCCGAGCACCACGCAGATTTCGCGCCGGCTCGCGACTGATCCGGCCTAACGGGCGTCGTCGAAACGGGTCACGTCGTGGTAACGCCACGTCCCGCCATTCTGTCGGGCCAGCTTCTGCAGGAAGTTTTCCGGCCCGTCGAGATGCTTGCCTTCCCCGAATTCAATCGTGTGAATGCGCGCCTTGCCACGATTGATGTCGGCAATCTTCTTCAGGTCCTTGGCGGACATCAGCGGCTCGCCGGCATCGGTCAGCACAAACAGCACGTCCGGATTCAACTTGAGGCCCGTCGTGATGGCCAGATCCCGGTCCGTCCCCAGGTTCGGTTGCTGTGCGCTGATACTCTGCAGGGCCTGGGTCCTGAGGATGTTTGTTGCGAAGTAGAGAATCGGCTTGCTTTCGCCCTTGAGTCGCAGCGGAACCGCCTGCTCGTTGAAAAAGACGACTTGAAACTGCTGCGCCGAATCGAGCGCCTGCAGGCTCGAGACGAGCGCCGACTTCGCGACCCGCATCGCACCGTGCTCGCTCATGCTTCCCGAACAGTCGATCACGAACACGATCCGGGTTCCCTTGTCTTCGACTCCCATGAACGCCGCCCCGGGGGTTCCGGAGGCGATCATCTCGCCAGGAGTGCGCACTCCCCCCGATTTGACGACATCGCGCGCGTCGCTGACCGGCGCCAATGGCGATGCAACTCCGGCCCCGACAAGGGGGCTTGGTGTCGAGCTGGGGAGGGTCTCCGTGGGGACGTTGGGAAGATTGGGGAGTTCGGACGCTACCTTGACCGGCTGGTCGGGCTTTGGCTGCGGTCGGGTCTCGGACGGGTCGCCGGTCGTAATTTCCCGCGGCTCCTGCTGCGGGGCTTCGACAAACTCGCCCCGCTGTTTGACAACGATCCCGATCTCGCGGGCCGGTTCGTCGCTGAATCCAACGGGCGGGCGCTCCTGGGACTGCAGCCACAGGGCCAGAGCCAGCAGCAGCAGCGCATGGACTCCGACGGACAACACCCAGCTCGGGAACTTTGTCCAGCGCGGAACCCAGTCCCGGAGACTGGCCGGCGCTGCGGTCCTGGTTGACATGCGAATGACTCCTGCGGCGATCGCGCCCCGGAACAGTTTCCTACAGGCTTTCTACGCAGGCCCCGGACAGGCGTCAACGTGAGTTCTCGGCCGGCGGCGAGGTTCGTCTTCCCGGAAAACACCCCGACAGATACTCTCCGCACGCTTTGCGCAATGCTGTCTCACGCGATCTTCGTTGCTGTCATGCTGCATTCTCCGCCATCTCCCGAGTGGAATTTTCCGAGCCCGTCGGAACGCTGGCGGTCCGTCTGGATCCTGGCGATATTTGCGATGGCTGGCTGCCAGTCGATCGGTTTGCCAACGCAGTGGGGCGTCGGTCATGCTTCAACCGAACCGGAAGCCACAACCGTGGCGGTGTCGAAGCCGACGGCGAGTGCAGACGTCAAGGCCGAAGACGCCGCCTCGGAGCTGGTCGCTCGCTTGCGACCGTTGCTGTCCGACGGCAACTGGTCGCTCGATCCCGCCTGGTCATTACTCGATGCGACGAGCGATCCCAGCCGCTTCGGTCCCGCGTTTGCCCCGGGTTTTCGCTGGCGATTTGTTCCTGCGGCGCCCGTTGTTCAAGCTGCTCCTGCAACGTTAATCGAGCAGCAGCGGCCGTCTGCTCCGATGCAGGTTCCCACGGAATGGGACTGGCTGTTCCGGGGCGGCAATCCGCCGACAACGGAAGAGTCGGCTTCCAGTCTGGTGATTCCTGCCCTGCAGCATCTGGCCAAAGAATCGACGGCGGCCGGCATCAATGCCTCAATTCTCCTCTGGAGGAGTTTTCCCGCCCAGGCGACGGACCGGAGCGACGTACGGGAACTGCTGGTGCTGACCCCGCCGACCGCAAGCCAGCCCAACCCGGAGTTTCTCAAGATGCTTCCGCGGCAAGCGGCGCTGGCGGAGGCATGGAGCAGTTGGCTGGCGACGCGGTCGGGAGATCCCGAAGCCGCCCTGGCTCCGGCAGGTCGCGCTTTGAAGCGTCCGGACCTTTCGGACGATGCTCGAGGGGGGCTCTGGCGCGGGGTGGCGTTGCGAATCTCGCCGGCGCAGATTCCGGGGCTTCCCGAGGCCCTGGAAGTGGAAGCGGGCGGGTTTGGCGAAGGGCTGCGGCAGTCGGCTCTGGAAGCCTGTCTGATTCACGCCGTTCGGCACTCGGGACTGAAGCCAGACTGGCCGGCCCAGCTCTGGCTGACTCGTTTCGATCCGGATCCGCGAGTGCGACAGATCTTCGGTCGCTGGCTGGCGGTCGCGAACCAGTCCGACGCCGTCGCCATACTGGCCTCGCAGCGGCTCGACACCGACGATGCCGTTCGTGAAACTGCGATCGCCAGCCTGGGACTGGTGCGGACGGAAGCCGCCCGCCAGGAACTGCACCGGACCGCCAAGAAAGAGAACGAAGCGCTGCGCGCCAGGACCATGCCGGCGCTGGCGACCTGGGAGTTCCGCGATCTGGAGCCATATTTGCGAGACTCGGCTCCGCGCGTTCGCGCGGCTTGCGTTCGTGAATTGCACCGTTATCCCCAGCTTCCGGCAGTGACGGCGCTCCGCGACGCACTGGAAGACCGCCATCCCGAGGTCCAGTCGGCGGCGCTCGGCAGCATTGCCAGATTGCCCGATACGCTGGCGACACCCCTGCTGCTGCACGCCCTCCGGGCCAGCCTGCTGACGATTCGCCGCGACGCGGTTCCGCTCCTCCGGACCCGACTGGGATTCGAGCCGGTTTTCCCCATCGACGGCACGCAGCAGGAACGGGAGCAGGCGCTGGCGGAACTGATCCGGGCCCGCGGCCTCTCCACGGAATTCTGGACGGCGCTCCCCGGCCTGTCACAATCCAGCGTCGGCCCCGACCGCCCCGAGACAACGGGGGAGATTCAGGGACTTGTTGAAGAATACCTGGGCCTGGCGACGCCAGAGGATGCTTCTCCCGATCTGGTCGATCGGCTGTCCCGCTGCGACCCAGCGTGCGTGCCGGTGTTCGAGCAGGCGCTCGCGGGGAGGTCGGGACGGACAGCCGAAACACTCGTAACCGAAATCCTGCCGCGGCTCGATCCGTCCTATGGCGCGCTCCACGATCTCCGGTCTGCGGATGTCGGAACGCGCCGGGCGGCGATGCGCAAGCTTCAGCTTGCCGGCGAACGGGGAAGTCTCTCCGAAGCCGTCCTGGCGCGTTTGAAGGAATGCCTGCTCGACGAACAGGATCGATATGTCTGGCAGGCGGCTGTGCAGGGAATCCTGCCCGATTCGCGAGAGCCGGCCGCCCAGATCGCGCTGCTGGCGATGCATCATGCCTGGCCCGACATCCGTCAGCTCGGACTGCAATACATCAGCCGGCGACCGCAGCCGACGTATGGACTCTGGCTGCTGCCGCTCCTCAGCGATCCGCAGGCGGAGATCCGCCTGCAGGCCGTGCGCCTGGCGGGACTTTGCCAGAATCCCATGTTGCTGGATGGTCTGCCCGTAGCGGGGGATGCTCCGGCGACGCCCGGTCTGCGAAGCCTTCTCACGACGCCGGACGCCGAAATGCAGGAAGCGGTGATTGTCAGCCTGTGCCAGCTCGGTGATAACGCCGGTTGCCAGGAGCTGGTCCGTCGCTGTCACGCTCCGGAAACGGAACGTCGGCAGGCGGCGGTCCAGGCCATGGTCCGTACCGGGCGTCCGCAGTTTCTCGATCCGCTGATTCAACTCGCCTGGACCGAGTCGAGTCCTCAAGTTCGTCGCGAAATGCTGGCGGCGCTGGCGGCACTGGCGCCGCCGGACGACCGTCCGCCGGCGATTCGCCCGGTCGACTCGGTAGATCCCCGGACCGCGTCGGCAATGGCCGAGGAGCAGTTGCGGGCGTGGGCGGAATGGCGGGAACAGCGTCGTGGTGGTGCGAAAACGTCGGCGTTGCGATAAATTGCTGTCTGGCGGCGGATCGTTCCGCGTCGCGTCCCGCCAGGAGGGCCAGCGCCGCCGGGTTAACTGACAAGGATGAGACGACTTCATGACTACTGCGAATAACGACTTTCGTCTGGAGTGGCACGGCAACACGGTGGTGATCACCCCGGCGCCGAATGTCGAATCGATGAACTGGGATCTGATCGAGCAGGCGGCGGATATCGTCATGGCTCCGATCAAGGAACAGCAGTCGCCGATGGTCGTCGTCGATCTGAGCGAAGTGAATTACTTCGGATCGGTTTTCCTGGCGCTGCTGCTCCGTTGCCACACGGCGGTCAAAAACCGGGGAGGCGAGCTGGTGATCTGCGGCGCGAGCAAGATGGCCCGCGAACTGCTCCGGATTACGGCGCTCGATACCCTGTGGGCGATCTACAACAGTCGCGACGAGGCCCTGGCCGCGGTCGATTCCTAGAACGTGGAGCCGTTTGTCCCGCCGGGAGAGTTCCCATGAGTCAGACTGATCCGTTTACTCGTTCCGGCGCGTCGCGCTCGACGTGGATCTGGGTCAGCGTCGTGCTGGTCATGGTGGCTGCCGCCGGTTTGACAGCCGCGGGGCCGCTGTCGCCGTTCCGCAAACGAGCGGGGGACGTGCAGAGTGTCGAGGTCGTACAGGCGTTTCCTCACGACCCGGCCGCCTTCACGCAGGGGCTGATCTGGTCCGACGGCGCTCTCTACGAAGGGACCGGTCAGTACGGCAAGTCGTCGCTCCGCCGGGTTGATCTGCAGTCCGGACGAGTCGAGCTGGCGGTTCCGACCGATCCGAAAATCTTTGGCGAAGGAATTGCGGAACTGGACGGTCGGATCTATCAGCTTACGTGGGAAAATCACTTCGGGCTGATCTACGATCGCCAGACATTTCAGATCGTCGGTTCCTTCCGCTACGCCGGGGAAGGCTGGGGCCTGGCCACCGACGGGGAGCAACTCATCATGAGCGATGGCTCCAGCACGTTGCGATTTCTGGACCCCGGAACGTTCGCGGTCGCGAGGCGCGTGATCGTGCGCGGGCCGGGGGGGACGGTCGACAAGCTCAATGAGCTCGAATTCGTCAACGGCGAGATCTACGCCAACGTCTGGTATTCCGACCGGATCGCCCGGATCTCACCCAAAGACGGGCGCCTGCTGGGCTGGATCGACTGCAGTCAGGTCTATCCGGCGAGCCGTCGCGGGCGTGAAGAAGTTCTGAACGGGATCGCGTGGGATCCCGAGCAGGAACGGCTCTTCATCACCGGGAAGAACTGGCCGAAGCTCTACGAGATCAAGGTCGTACCGGCGCAGTAGCGTTTTGCCCGTTTGCGAATCGACTGTTACCTCAGGGGCGGCGACCAGCTTCCCTCCGTTTACGAAGGCCTGCCCCGTCCATGAATCTCGTCGAAGCGATCCGCAGCCGCCGCACGGTCGGCAGTTTTCGTCCCGATGCGCCGGCTCGCGACATTGTCCTGCGCGCGATCGAATTGGCCTGCTGGGCGCCGAATCATAAGAGGACCGAACCGTGGCGGTTCTGCCTGCTTGGCCCGGAGACGTCGGCCAGGATCGTCGAGCTGAATGCATCGATCGTGAGGGCCGCCAGCGGCCCGGACGCGGCAGAGACTAAACGTCGGCAGTGGAGCGCCGTGCCGGGCTGGCTGGCGGTCACGTGCCTCAAGAGCGACGACGCGTTCCTGCAGGAAGAGGACTATGCCGCGGTCTGCTGCGCGATGCAAAACCTGAGTCTCGCTCTCTGGGACGAGGGGGTCGGCACGAAGTGGTCTACGGGGCCAGTCACGCGGCATCCGGAATACCTTCCGCTCCTGGGGATCGATCCGGCACAGGAGCGAACGGTGGGGCTTCTCTGGTACGGTTACCCGGCCGTTGTTCCCCAGCAGAATCGCCGTCCCGTTTCCGAGGTTTTGCGCGAACTGCCGTAGAGCGGCCCGTCTTCACAGGCTGTCATGAGCGAACCCCTTCCGCCTCCCTGCTTTCAGAACTGCGTCCCCCCCGGCGACGAGCGCGAGCGGCTGGTCTGCGGGGACTGCGGTTGGATTCATTACGTCAATCCAAAGGTCATCGTCGGGGCGGTGGTGACGAGCGGCGGGAAGTTTCTCCTGTGCAGGCGAGCCATCGAACCGCGGGCCGGTTTCTGGACGATGCCCGCGGGCTTCATGGAAGAGGGGGAATCGGCTGAGGCCGGCGCTGCCCGGGAAGTCTGGGAAGAAGCGACCGCCCGCGTCCACCTGGATGCCCTGCTGGCGGTCTACTCGATTCCGGTCATCAGCCAGGTGCAGCTCATTTACCGGGGCGAATTGACTTTGCCCGACTTTGCCCCGGGTCTGGAGAGTCTGGAAACCCGGCTTTTCGACTGGGACGAAATCCCCTGGGACGAACTCGCTTTTCCGTCGGTCACGTGGGCTCTCGAACATTATCACGCCGTCCGGGATCAGATCGCGTTTGCTCCGTTCACAGCCCCGGTGCTGTTTGAACGCCGGACGGGTCAGTAATCCTGGCGAATCCACCCAGAGAAATCGAAAGTCATGACCGCACAGACTCCCGCGCGCATTGGCATTGTGACTGTTTCCGACCGCGCCAGCCGGGGCGAGTACGAAGACCGGGGCGGCCCGTCGATCCACGCGTATTTGACGGAAGTCCTGACCAGCCCCTGGGAGGCGGTCTCACGCGTCATTCCGGACGAACAGGCGACGATTGAAACCACGCTCATTGAACTTTGCGACCACGCGGGTTGCAGCCTGGTGATCACGACCGGCGGCACCGGACCGGCACGACGCGATGTGACGCCCGAAGCCACCGAAGCGGTCGCGGAAAAGTTGATGCCCGGCTTCGGCGAACTGATGCGGCAAGTCTCGCTGCAGAAAGTGCCGACGGCAATTCTGTCGCGGCAGACGGCAGTCATTCGCGGCCGGACGCTGATCGTGAACCTGCCGGGCCAGCCGAAGGCCATCCGCGAATGCCTCGACGCGGTCTTCCCGGCGATTCCATACTGCCTCGACCTGATCGAGGCGGCCTATCTCACGACCGATGAGTCGAAGATCGTGGCGTTTCGGCCGAAGAAGTAGGGCCGGCTGTGCCGGCCGCTCTTGCGCATTGGTGGCGCACTTCGGCAGACGGGAGCCTGCCCTGCGACTCGGTCATGATTTCAGAATGCGTGGATCGATCTGGAATTCGTCGTCCAGTTCGCACGCAACCCGGGAAAAATCAGGGTGTCGGGGATTCAGCAGAAGATTCCATTCCTGCGGGACGATCGCGCTGCGGACCTTCAAGGCCGCGCTCCGCTGCGCCTGCACCCAGCGATCACCGAACTTCTGCAATTCCGAGACTCGCCCCGGCGTCCGCCAGGTTGCAGCCACGTCGGCGGGTTCGCAGACTTCGATCAGATCCCTGGAAACCTCAACCCGGCAAAGCCGGTACGTGGCCCGCAAATCTGACGGTCCGATGTGAGCAAGGATTTCCAGCATCGCGAGCGCAACGCTGTCGGAGGCATAAATGACCGGCTTTCCGGGAGTGTTCCAGCGTCCGCCGTACAATTCGGCGCCGTCGCCGCTGAACGCGGTCTGACGGTATCGATCCTTAACGATTCGCCAGCCACGAATCGTCGTCACGTATAAACTCCGTGCTCCAGCCGTCCGATGACCAACCCCACCTCGTGGCTTCCTGCCTCGGTGCGGGCCATCTCCAGCGGGCTCACGAAGCCCAGCGCGCGGACCGGCTGCGAGAACCACCGGGCGGCTGCTTCGCGGTCTCCTTCGAAGAGGACTACGGCCTGTTCGAAGAGCCGGGCCAGTCGGGCGAGACGATCCGACTCCTGCAGGGCGAGCAGGCCGGCGGACCTGCGCCTGACCAGGGTGCGCTGGGGGAGCATCAGGACGGCCAGCACCTGGCTGGCCGCCAGTCCCGATTCCGCCAGAAACTGATCAAACCAGTCGACCGGAAAACCGGCCTGAATCTGCGAAACTTGTCGCGCGGCGTCAGCTCGCAGGAACTCAGGAAGCGACGCCAGTCGTCTTGTCCGGCCTGGTGACGGCCGGGTTTTGCTCGTGCCGCTCATCGCCATCCTCCCGGTTCGACTTTGTGCCACATGGCTTAATTCTAAACGCCATGTGGCGGCAAGGCCAGATCTTTCCGCGCGGGAACGAATTCAGTCCCCCGCCTTCAGCAGCTTCGCCATCTCGACCGCAAAGTACGTCAGCACGCCGTCCGCCCCCGCCCGCTTGAACGCCAGCAGGCTTTCCAGCATGACTTTCTTCCGGTCGATCCAGCCGTTCTGCGCGGCGGCGGCGATCATCGCGTACTCGCCGCTGACCTGGTACGCGAACGTCGGCAGGCCGAAGGCTTCCTTGATCCGGTAGACGATGTCGAGATACGGCAGGCCCGGCTTGATCATCACCATGTCCGCCCCCTCGGCGATGTCGAGCGCCACTTCCCGCAGCGACTCGTCTCCGTTCGCCGGGTCCATCTGATAGGTCCGCTTGTCGCCGGTCCCCAGATTCGCGGCCGAGCCGACAGCGTCGCGGAACGGCCCGTAGTAGGCCGAGGCGTATTTGGCGGCATACGAGAGAATCTGCACGTGCGCGAAACCTGCACTGTCGAGGGCCTGACGGATGGCTCCGATCCGACCGTCCATCATGTCCGACGGGGCGATGACGTCGCACCCCGCCTGCGCCTGGACGATCGCCTGTTGTTGCAGGACCGCCACGGTCTCGTCATTGATGACCTGACCATCCCGCACCAGACCGTCCTGGCCGTGCGTTGTGTAGGGATCGAGCGCGACGTCGCAGATAACCCCGATTTCAACCTTCGTCTCACGAACCGCTCGCACGGCCCGGCACATCAGGTTGTCCGGGTTCAGAGCCTCATGGCCATCCTCGGATTTTCGGGCCGGATCGGTGACCGGGAAAATCGCGACTGCAGGAATGCCGAGTTCGGCGGCCTCCGCCACGGCGGCCGCAAACAAATCGACCGACAGCCGTTCGACGCCGGGCATCGAGCCGATTGAAGTCCGGACGCCCTGGCCTTCCTGGACGAAAACCGGCCAGATCAGATCGTTGACCGACAACTGATGCTCGCGGACCAGCCGTCGCGACCAGTCCGACTGCCGGAGTCGCCGAAGTCGGGTACTTGGATACTGCCCCGGATTCGACGGTACGCGAGAACCTGACATGCGGCACCTGTTTTAGACGCGTGAGGACTGCACCAGTTTCGAACGGTATCGCATTGTGCAGTGCGACTCAAACGAAGAAGCCCACGCGGGCCAACGACGTGGGCTTCTCGTCCGACAGCAGACTGTCGACAGGTCTCAGGCGGCGACGCGCTGCGGCATCTGCAGAATGGCAGGCTCAGCCCCGCGGCAGGCGGCGACAAATTCCGTGAAAATCTGCATATCGAGGGCGCTGGCCGTGTCGTCTTCCGGGTGCCATTGCACGCCCAGACAGAACCAGTCGTCGCTCGCCGATTCGTAGCATTCGACGACGCCGTCCGGGGAGGCCGCCGACATGCGGAAGCAGGAAGCCAGCTGGTTGATCGCCATGTGGTGGTCGCTGTTGACCCGGATTTCGCCGGGACCGTAGATGTCCCAGCAGCGGGTTCCTTCCACGATTTCGATGATGTGGCGGTTTGGCTTGTCAACCGGGTCGCGGTGGTGCAATGCCTTCTGGACTTCCTCGGGAATGTGCTGGAACAGCGAACCGCCGCAGATCACATTCAGCGTCTGCATGCCGGCGCCGATGGCAATGATCGGCAGCCGCATCTCGACGGCCAGCTTGCACAGGCGTCGGTCGAAATCTTCCCGCCGGGCGGGCATCGGCCGCGTCTGCGGGTGCGGCTCCAGACCGAGTCGGACCGGGTCGAGATCCTGCGTGCAGCCGGCGAGAACCAGACCGTCCAACTCGCTGAGGAGCTGCTTCAGGTCGGCGTCGCTGGCGTAAGGAGGAAGCAGGACGGGGAGGCCGCCGGCGGCCGTCACCGAATCAAAGTACCCCGAGTTGAACCAGCTCAGCGCCGTCGCGTCACGGCGGGCAGCCCGAAAATCCCCGTTCATACCAATCAGCGGCTTGTTCTGCATCGAAATCCCTTCCTGAAGACTGTGGCACTTCCGTGTGCAAACTCGAACATCACCGACCGGATTCCTGGAATGGCGCCAGGCACGAACAGCCCCCCTGGCAAAGATTCCCGGCTCGCTGACATCGTCCTGAAGTCAGCTCAAGATCATCACACGGGGCACAGCAGAAGCCCCGCGGGACGACATCCATGTCGAACTCCTCACCCGCATCCATACAGGCGGCGGGACCGCCCACACCAGCGGCCCCACGTTTCCTTTCAATCCCTTTCGCCAGTCTGCTCAGCAGCCGGTCGAAGTGGTAAGGTATGCGGACTGTAGGGATCGTTTCACGCGTTGTCCAGCAATTCCCTCATTTTGCGAGGGAGTTCTCTCTGGACCACATCAGCTTGTGGTCGTCATGGACGTCAGTCACAAAGACCGGCCGAATCCGCCCGTTCGTTTCCCGCTTCCGAACGTGCTAACCTCTGTCTGACCAACAGACTCCGACGAAATTTCCCCGAGGAATCCCGTCCGCCATGACCGCCCCCTCTTCCATCAACGTGACTGTTGCCAGCGAAGACGCGATACGCCAGCTGGGCGAAGTTCTCGCGGCGCATCTCTCGGCAGGACAAGTTCTTGCGCTCTCCGGGGAACTGGGCGCCGGCAAAACTCGATTGACTCAAGGGCTGGCTCGCGGCCTGGGGATTCCCGTGGAGGAAGTCACCAGCCCGACCTTCACGCTGATCCAGGAGTATGCCGGCCGGCTGCCCGTCCGGCACTGCGACGCCTACCGCCTGCGGCACCCCGATGAGTTTGCGGACCTCGGTCTCGACGAGCTGTTTGCCCGCGACGGCGTCGCGATCGTCGAATGGGCCGACCGCGTGACGGACGATCTTCCGCGCGACCGGCTCGATATTGAAATCGAAGTCACGGGCGAGCACGAACGACGAGTGGTTCTGACCGCCCGCGGCAACGCGTCGCAGCGACTGCTGGAGGAGGCTTTCCCGTCGGCACGCTGACGGCGCGACTAAGTGTCCTGTTCGTCATCGTCGCGCTCGAAGTTCAGCACGCGGACCCGATCCGCCGCGGCAAGCGTCGGCTCGGTCAGCCTCGGCACCCAGACTCCAGTGCAGCCCAGGAGCTGCATGGCGCCGCAGGTCATCATCACGACGATCCAAATCGTCAGGACGGCAATCCGCTCCACGACGGGCAACAGCAGCGACTTTGTCGTGTCCGGGGCAATCAGCGTGGAAATCCAGGCGGCGAATACCGCGATCAGCAGCAGGCCGACCATGCCGCTCTGCGGAACGAGGATCCGGCGCAGACGCATCCAGTCGACGGCAAACAGCCAGAAGGCGGCCCACGCCCCGAGGGGGAGCCATGGCGTGACCAGGAGCACGAAAGCCGCCAGCAGGTCGCCGCCGGCAGCCAGAAATGTCCACAGACTCTCAAGGACACCCGACATGGGCTCATCCGTTCCGGAAATGAAACTCGCCACCACTCGACCGGGACACATTCCCCGGAAGAGTGTTCACCAGCGGCAGTGCTACCAGAAACGCAGCCTGCGAACCAGTCCGTGCCGCTGAGATCGACCTGATTGCGCGGTCAGGATCTGGCGCCCGCGTTCACGGGAATCCGCAATCGCCGCGGCCGATGGTTGGTGAGGGATCGGCAGCCCGTTATGATGTCTTCACACGCTGGGACTTTCCGCGAGCTGAGTCCGCGCCCAGACACTCTTTGGCGGATGCCCGAATGGCTGACCTGTTTCACGAGTGCGGAGTTGCCGCGGTCTACCACTTGCCGGGCAAACCGCCCAGCCGGTTACTGCCGGCGAACAAGGGGCCGGACCAGGCGTCGCGACTGATTCCCAGACTGCTGCTGGAGATTCAGAACCGGGGGCAGCTCGCCGCGGGGATGACCTCCTACAATCCCGACCGCAATCAGCTGATCGACACCCACAAGGATGTCGGTTCGGTGACCGAGGTGTTTCACCTCAACCGGCAGGCCGAGTACGAAAAGCTGATGTCCGACTATTCCGGACATGCGGCGATCGGTCACGTCCGCTATGCAACGTGCGGCAAGGACGACCGCAGTTACGCTCAACCGTTCGAGCGGCATCACATCGAAAAGTCCAAGTGGTTCGGCTTCGCGTTCAACGGGCAGCTCGCCAATTACATGGAATTGCGGGAGGAGATTCTTTCCAAGAACAATTTCCATCTGGCCCGCGAGACCGACACCGAAATCCTGATGCACCTGATCTGCCAGCAGCTTTCGGGAAACCGCACGCCGACGCTGCTGGAACTGCTCGCCGGGCTCAGCGATCGACTGGACGGCGCCTACAACGTTGTCTTTCTGGACGCCCTGGGGCGGATGCTGGTCGCCCGCGATCCGCTCGGCATTCGACCGCTCTGTTTCGCAACCGACGGCTCGTTGTTTGTCGCGGCGAGCGAGAGCGTCGCCCTGGCCAACATCGGTTTCCGCGACTCGGACATCCACAGCCTGCCGCCCGGTCACGCGATTCTGATCGAGAATGGCGAGTTGCAGATCCGGCAGTTTGCGGAGTCGCCGCGGCACGCTCACTGTTTCTTCGAATGGATTTACTTCGCCAACGTCGCCAGTTCCCTCGACGACCGTAGCGTCTACATGACCCGCAAACGGCTGGGCGAAGAACTCGCGGCGCAGGAACTGATCACGATCGACAAGTCGGACACGGTGGTCGTCCCGGTTCCCGACACGGCCAAAGCGGCAGCGGACGCGATGGCCTTTGCACTGGGAATTCCGTCCGTCGAAGGTCTGATCCGCAACCGGTATCTCGGACGGACGTTTATCGAAGGGGCCAACCGGGCCGACAAAGTGCGGATGAAGTTCACGCCCCTGCCGGAGGTGATGGAGGGGAAACGCGTAATCCTGGTGGAGGACAGCATCGTCCGTTCGACCACGCTCAAGAGCCTGGTTTCGCAGGTCCGCGAACGCGGCCGGGCGAAGGAGATCCACGTCCGCGTGGCCTGCCCGCCCATCATTTCGCCCTGCTTCTACGGCATCGACATGTCGACGGTCGAAGAGTTGTTCGCTCCGAAATTCCTGGAAAACGGCGAGCTGACGCTGGAGTCCGAAGCTCAGATGGCCCGCGCCCTTGGTGCGGACTCGCTCCGCTATCTGCGCCGCGATTCCATTCCCCGCAGCATCGGCATGGCGGGGGAATCTCTCTGCCAGGCCTGCATCGACGGCCACTATCCCACCGCGTGCGGCCGCCGGCTCTATCAGCTTGCCGTTGACGATGCGGCCGGCACCGTCGGCGACTCGCCGAACGGAAGGATTTTCGACCGCAATGCCCTGGGCGTGCGGACCTGAACCGTTTCGCCAAGTCTGCGCAAGTCTGTCATTTCGCCCCCCGAGGAGTCGTCGGGCATGTTGACCGAGCACGAGATCGAGATCCGCGTCCGCTACTGCGAAACCGACGCGATGGGCTTTCTGCACCACGGCAACCACGTCAACTTCTACGAAATGGGACGGACCGAACTCCTGCGGGCTCAAGGGGGCAACTACCGCGAGATCGAGGAGTCCGGGCTGTTTCTGGTCGTAGTGAAGCTCGTCTGCAACTACCACTCTCCGGCCCGCTACGACGACCTCCTTCGCGTGGTCACTCGCGTTGAGAAGGTTTCCGCCGCCAAGATCGAGCACTCGTACCGCATGTTCCGCGGCGACACCCTGATCGCGTCCGCCACGAGCATCCTGGCCTGCGTCGACCGCGAAGGACGCGTCCAGCGAATTCCCGAATCGCTCGGCGATCGGACTCCGTGATCCGGGGGGATTCCAATTCCGGCTTCCGCGGGCAGGAACTCCCTTTGGGCTGCGCCCGCGGCTACAATGCCGGCCACGCTTTTCCCGTCTCTTCAACGATCACCTGAGAGGATTTCTGAATGTCCGGTCTCGATCGTCGTCGTTTCCTCCAGACGGCCGCACTGGCTGCCGCCGCTGCCGTTGTTCCCGCCGGGCGCCTGTTCGCCCAGCAGAAGCCGCCGCTCTACCAGATTTCGCTCGCTCAATGGTCGCTCCACCGGGCCTTCTTCGACAAGAAGGCCGACCCGATGGACTTCGCGAAGATCACGAAGGAGCAGTTCGGCATCGACGCCGTCGAGTACGTCAACCAGTTCTACAAGGACAAGAAACACGACGACGCGACGCTGAAGGAATTGAAGAAGCGAGCCGATGACGCCGGCGTCAAGAGCCTCCTGATCATGTGCGACGGAGAAGGGCAGCTCGGCGACGCCGACGAGAAGAAGCGGCAGCAGGCCGTGGAGAACCACTACCGCTGGGTCGAATGGGCCAAGTACCTCGGTTGCCACTCGATCCGCGTCAACGCGGCCAGCAGCGGCTCCTACTACGAGCAGATTCAGCGGGCGGCCGACGGACTGCGCAAGCTGGCCGAGTTCGGCGCGACCCACGGGATCGGCGTGATCGTCGAGAACCACGGCGGCCTTTCGTCCAACGGTTCGTGGCTCGCCTCGGTGATGCGCACGGTCGACAACCCCAATTGCGGAACGCTGCCCGACTTCGGCAACTTCCGCGTTGCGGGACCCAAGATCCAGTACGACCGATACCAGGGGGTCGCCGATCTGATGCCGTTCGCGAAGGGTGTCAGCGCCAAGTCGCACGACTTCGACGACCAGGGGAATGAAACGAGCACCGACTACCGCAAGATGATGGAGATCGTCCTCTCCTTCGGTTACCGCGGTTACGTCGGCATCGAGTACGAAGGAAGCCGTCTTCCCGAAGCGGAAGGCATCCAGCTCACGAAAAAACTGCTGGAAACCGTCCGTACCGAATTGTCCTGATGTCTCTCCTCACTAGCCACCAACCACTCATCACCAGCCACTCTCTTCAGGAATTTCTCCGTGATGCAACGTTTCGTGCTGACCGCCGCCATCCTGTGTCTCGCGACCGCGAGCCGGGCTGCTGATCCCGACACTTCGGCCCTGCCGCTGGAAGTCGTTCCTGCGTTTCCCAGCCTGGAGTTCACCGGCTGGGAATTCGAGCAGAACGGCAAGATCGCCCCGATCCGCCCGATCCTGCTGACGAACGCCGGGGACGGTTCGAACCGGCTGTTCGTCCCGACCGAACAGGGGACGATCCACGTCTTCGATAACTCCCCCTCTGCGAAATCCACCCGGATCTTCATGGATCTCTCGTCCAAGGTCTCCTACAAGGACAACGAGAACGAAGAAGGCTTTCTGGGGATGGCCTTCCATCCCAAGTTCAAGGAGAACGGCTACTTCTTCGTGTACTACACGGCGAAGGAAGCTCCGCCGCATACCTCGGTGATCTCACGGTTCACGGCGAATGCCGACCGGACTCAGGCCGATCCGAAGTCCGAAGTCGAAATCATGCGGATTCCCCAGCCGTTCTGGAATCACAACGGCGGGACGATCTGCTTCGGGCCGGACGGCTACCTCTACATTGGCCTGGGCGATGGCGGCGCTGGCAACGATCCGTTGAACAACGCGCAGAACCTGCAGACCTGGCTCGGTTCGATCCTGCGGATCGACATCGACAAGACCGATGGCAACAAGAACTACGCCATACCGGCCGACAATCCGTTCATCGGCCGCGTCGCCAACAAGCAGTTGATCGCCCTGCCAGAGATCTGGGCCTACGGGCTCCGCAATGTCTGGCGGATGTCGTTTGACCGGCAGACCGGCGACTTCTGGGTCGCCGACGTCGGCCAGAATCTCTGGGAAGAGATCAACATTGTCACGAAGGCCGGGAACTACGGCTGGAACCTCCGCGAGGGGCTCCACCCGTTCGCTCCCAACGGAGAAGGGGAGCATCCGACCCTGATCGACCCGATCTGGGAATACCACCACGACATCGGCAAATCGATCACCGGCGGCCACGTTTACCGCGGCAAGGCTGTTCCCGAACTGACCGGCCACTACCTGTACGCCGACTACGTCACGGGACTGATCTGGGCGCTCAAGTACGACAAGGCCGCGAAGAAAGTCGTCGCCAACCGGACGATTCCCGTCACGGATAAGCTGCCGGTCATCAGCTTCGGCGAGGACGAGGCGGGCGAAGTCTACTTCACCATCGTCAGCCCGAAGGGGAACGGGATCTACAAGTTCCAGAAGGCGAAGAAGTGAGCGGCGCTCGGCCGGCCGACAGGCCGGCTCGATGCATTCTGCGGATCTGCGGCCCGGTCGAGACTCCTTTCGACCGGGCCGCGGTTCGTTTCGGCGAAATCTGCCGCACTTGCGGTTTCTGCCGGAAAACTGCACCCTCACTGTGAGACGCTGCGGGCGTTCCGTCTTGTGAGGAACCGCCTGCCGGACTATCAACCCCGCATCCCTGTTTCTCCCATGACACTTCGTGAAATGTTGGTCGGCCTGCCGATCGGCAGGACGGGTCGCGCCAGTCTGGTCGGCCTGGCCCTGTTCCTGGCGGGCGGTTTTGCGGCGGCTGCCTGGCTGAAGCCGGATCCTCGCGGATACGGCACTCATCGCCAGTTCGGCCTCCCGGGCTGCTCGGCGCAGGTTCTGTTCGGCGTCCGCTGTCCCGGCTGCGGGATGACCACCTGTTTTGCGAATTTCGTGCGGGGGGACTGGGCTGCCGCCGCTCGCGCCAATCCTGCCGGATTGCTGCTGGCGACGGCCTGTGCCGGAATCATTCCCTGGTCGCTGGGAAGTGCGTGGTTCAGCCGGTTGCTGTGGGTCACCGATCCGCTGCCGGTCACTGCAATCTTTCTCGGCCTCTTTGGAATCGCGTCGCTGATCGTCTGGTGGATGCGGTTGTAGCCTTGCGCTGCAGTCCGGCATCCGCCGCGCCGCAAAGGAGTGCACCGGATGCCGCCCGAAGACCTGTCACCCCGGATGGGACGCCGCCGATTCGTGGCCGCGTCGTCGGCCGCGCTTTCGAGCCTGATCCTGCTTCCCGGCTGCTCGTTCGGGGTCATGTTCAACCGGATGATCCTCGGCGACCCGAAAGTGCCGGCCGAGTTTCGAAATATGACCAAGATCGACCTGACCAAGGGCGATCATACGGTCTTGGTCATCTGCTCGACGCCCGCCGCGGTCGACGACGATTTGTCGACTCTCAAGCTCGACCTGATCGACGGCATCACCCGCCGGATGAAGCTGAACGGCGTCAAAGTCATTGACCCCGACCTCGTCGCCACCTGGCTGGACGATCACGGCGGCTTTCGCGATCCGTCCGAGCTTGCGGAAGACTTCGACGCCCACTTCATCGCCTGGATCGACGTCAAACAGTTCTCGTTCCTGGAAGACAACAGCCCGAAGCTTCTCCGCGGGCGATGCACCGGGTTCGTCAGGGTCTATCGCGTCGATCCTTCCGGCGAAAACGGCTTTAAATTCACATCGAACGTTTACGAATCCGAGTTCAGCTCGACTTACCCGCGGCTGCAGCCCCTTTCTGAAACCGGCCGATCCGGCGTCCTGTTCCGGAAAGAGTACGTCGGTCGAGTCTGCGACCACCTTGCCGAGAAATTCTACGATCACCGTCCGGGCGGCGAATTCTGAGCGGCCACGCCATCCTCCGTATCAATTCCGCGCGAACGTTCGACGAGAGGACCATTCGACATGCAGACCGCCAAGCAGACCGCCGTCGGGGCCAGTGGCCTCTGGGTGCTCGTATTCGCCGCCGGCGCCTGCCTGGCGAACTGCGGCTGCAGTTACCTGCTGTTTGCGGGGCTGCTGCTCGGCGGTCCGCCGACGATCGAGCCGGCGTTCGAGAAGGAAACAAAGGAGTCGCTGACCGACAAGGGGGTCACTGTCGCGGTCGTCTGCTTCGCACCGGATGAAGTCCGCTACAGCTTCGAGGACGTCGACCGCGAGCTCGCTAAGCACGTGGCGTTCCGGCTCCACCAGCACAAGATCAAGGTGATTGCCCCCGACCGCGTCAAGCAGTGGCTCGACGAGAATCGCGACTGGGACTACCCGGAAGAAATCGGCGCCGCCTTCAAATGCACCCACGTCGTCTACATCGATCTCAACAAGTTCACACTGTTCGAAGAAGGGAGCACCACGCTCTATCGCGGCGCCGCAGAGGCGATTGTCAGTGTGATCAAGATGGATGAAGACACCGGCGCCGGTGAGAAGATCTTCTCGCTGGAATCGATCTCCAAGTTCCCGAAGCTGCGTCCCAAGGCCGCCGCCGAGCAGTCCTACAATAGCTTCAAGGTCGAGTACCTGAGTCGCCTCAGCGACGAGATCGGCCGGATGTTCTACGAGTACTACATCGCCGACGAAATGATGGATCAGGGCTAGGCGAGCAGGCGAAGAGCCTGTTCGAAAATCCGAAATCCGAAACTCGAAATCCGAAGCAGCCCCGGGAATTTCAGGCCGTCCGAGGATCGCGGATGCGGGACGTTGCTGATCGCGGGCATCTCCCAACGATTTCGGTTCTCGTGCATCGAGTTTCTGGCATTCCTCAAAGCTGATGCCGCGCCTTGATGTCCAGATACCGGCTGATCAGCCGCGATGAAAGTTGCTCCGGCTGCGTGTTGACGACCAGCAGCCCGCTCTGCTGCAGCCGGGCAATCTGGGCCTGCTGGGCGGCAATCATCTCCGTTGCGGCCGCGACCTGAAACGCTTCGAGATCAGTCTCCGGGACCATCTCCGCCCGTTCCCGCAGCGGCACGTTCTCTAAAAACGCCCCCAGCACCAGGTGCGGCGATCGCAAGCGACGCAGTTGCCCGGCAATTGTCTCGAAGTGCAGTTCATCGAGGGCGTGCGTCAGGACGATCACCAGCGACCGCTTGCGATACCGCCGTCGCAGCTCTTCCGTCAGCAGTTCGTAATCCGTCGCCTCATAGGTCGCCTGCAGGTCGTAGACCTGCCGGATCAGTGACTCGATGGCCCCGATCCCGCGTAGCGGTCGGACCCAGCGCTGAATCTGATTCGCCCCGGCCAGAACCCCGACAGTGTCGCCTTGCCGCAGCGCCACGTACGACAGCAGAATCGCGGCGTTCAGCGCCCGGTCGAAATGGGTGACGCCGCCCTGGGCATTGCACATGGATCGACCGGAATCCAGCACGAGCAGCAGATTCTGATTGCGCTCGACGACGTACTCCCGGCTGATCAGACTTTGATGCCGCGCGGTGGCTTTCCAGTCGATGCCCCGATATTCGTCCTCGCGGCGATATTCCCGCAGCCGGTCAAACTCCGAGCCACGGCCGCGGAGACGAGACAGCCGGACGCCGGCCTCCGCCAGCCGGTTCTGCCGGGCCAGCAGTTCAACCTGCCGCACCGCCTGAATATCCGGGTAGATCCGCACGGCTTGGGGAATCTCGCGCACGTCGGACAGCAGCCATAGTCCCCAGCGGCTGACGGTTCGCAGGTGCAGCGGGCCGAAGGCGTTGTCGCCCCGGTGAAAGGGTTCAATCCAGTAAGTCCGCGAAGCCCTGACTCCCGCCGGCAGTTCGACGGCAAACGGCAGCTCGAACAACGCGCACGGTTGCGGCGGTTCGTCGTGAAGCACAATCGTCAGCGGCCGTTTGGCGCGGCTCCGCAACCAGACTGTGACTGGATTGCGGGCGCCGACGCTGAGGACGTCCCGAACCTCGCGAGCAACTTCAACCTGCGCCAGCGGAGGGGTCAGCAGCAGGTCCAGCAGGGCCGCGACCGCGAGTCCGACCGTCAGGACCACGCCCAGCAGTCCCAGCGCCGGCAACCAGACGCTCCCCAGGAGCGGCACTCCGCAGAGGGCCGCGAGGCCCAGCAGCCGCAGGCGGGGCGTCATGGCTGCGGAGCCTCGACGCTGTCGAGCACCTCGCGAATGACTTCGTCGACCGCAGTCCCCTCGATCTCCGCTTCGGGCTTCAGCCGTAAACGATGTCGCAGGACCCACGGCGCAAGCTGCTTCACGTCGTCGGGAACCACGAAATTGCGACCGTAGCACGCGGCCAGCGCACGCGCTCCGAGCAGCAGATTCACGCTGGCCCGCGGACTGGCCCCGACCTCCACCGAATGCCAGTTCCGCGTCTGAATTACGATGTCGGTGATGTATTTCAGGATCGATTCTTCCGCAATGACTTCGCGGATCTTCTGCTGAATCTGGACCACCTGCTCGCCGGTCAGGACGGACTGCAGGTCGAACTGGTCGAGCTGGCGGTTGTCCTTGCCGGCAGCATACTGCCGGAGAATCTCCAGTTCCTCCGTCGGCGCCGGGTAATCCACGATCAGCTTGAACATGAACCGATCGAGCTGGGCCTCGGGTAGGGGATAGGTTCCTTCCTGTTCCAGCGGGTTCTGCGTGGCGATCGTGATGAACGGCCGCGTCAGCCGGAAGGTTTCCCCGTCGACGGTCACCTGCCGCTCCTGCATCGCTTCCAGCAGAGCGGACTGCGTTTTTGCGGGAGCGCGGTTGACTTCGTCGGCGAGCAGCAGATTGGTAAACAGCGGCCCGGGACAGAACGTGAACTTTCGCTCGTTCATGTCGTAGACCGAGTGCCCGGTAATGTCCGACGGCATCAGGTCCGGCGTGAATTGAATTCGCTTGAACCTGCAGGAGAGCACTCGACTGAGCGTCGTCACCAGCAGCGTCTTGCCCAGACCGGGGACGCCTTCGATTAGCACGTTCCCCTCGCTGAACAGCGCGACCAGCGTCCCCTCAACCAGCTCCTGCTGCCCCACCAGCACCTTGCCGATTTCTGTGAGGCAACGTTCGAACGCTGCGGCGATGTCCGGAAACTCCATGAGCCTCAGCACCTCTCACGCAGGGGGAGGCGCAGAGGCAGGATTGCACCGCGCCGAAGGTTGAAAACGCTCGCGAGGTCGCGCCCGGGCAGCCCTCTCTCGACGATCGAAGTGGACGCCACTATGACGGTCCGCTCAGGCGACTCGCAAGCGATCCAGCACCAATGACTGAGAGCCGACAGAATTCCTCTGCCGGCTCTCAGCATGTCTTGTCGACCTTCGACAGCGCAAAATCTTACGGCTGGACCGAAGCAGGCTGCACAGCGAAACTAATTCTCGGACGGAGCCGCAGCTCCGGCGGCGGCCAGCTTGTTGCAGGCCTTCGTCAGGCGGGACTTGTCGCGGGCCGCCTTGTTCTTGTGGATCAGCCCCTTGTCGGCGGCACGATCAATCCGCTTGATGGCCGCCTGAAGAGCGTCCTTCGACTGGACGGCATCGCCCGCACCGACGGCGACGCGAACCTTCTTGACGATCGTCCGCAACGCGGAACGCTCGGCGCGATTCCGGAGACGACGGACTTCCTTCTTCCGTTGCGAGCGTTTTGCACTGTCTGTGTTCGGCATGTCTACCAGACCAACTTCAAGCGGGACAACAACTTAGGTAAGCTCTCGCCCCAGCGGGGCGGGCGAAACAGTTTCTCCGAAGCGGGGAAGTATACCCCCGCCGCCACCGAACTGCCAGTCAGAATCGGTCTCGATTTACGTCGACCGACAGGCCTGTGCAGAACGACGTTAGCCCTTCCGGCGTCAGCAGTTACAGGACCAGCTAAACCAGGTCCGACAGCTCGCTCCCCTCGGTTCGACCCTGCAGCTTTTCCATTCGCTCGCGGGCGTCCTTGTAGTCGTAGTCGATGCTGATCACCTCGGTATAGGCGTCGATGGCGCCGTCTTTGTCCTCGGCCGCCTCTCGCAATCGTGCGATCAGGTAATAACAGTCCTTGAATGCGTCCGCCTGTTCGACGCGATTCAGGGTCGCGACCGCCTGTTCGAGCTGCTTGAGGGCCAGCCCGTTCTGCCCCTGGGCGAGGAAGCACTTGCCCAGGTTCATCTTGACGGCCCCCTCGATCCGGGGATCGCCCGACGCCTGCTGCAGCAGCTTTGTGGCCAGCGGGTATTGCTTGGCCGCCATCAGCCGTTCCGCCTGCTCGAACTTCAGCCGCATGTCCGCGGGGTACCGTTCGATCCGCTTCTGGAAGATCCGGATCGAACGCTCCAGCAGGTCTTTTTTCAGCTGCAGATACTGGGCCTTCGCCGCCTCGCCCCCTTTGGCGACCCCCTGGCGCGTTCGTTCCAGGTCGCGCTGGGCCATTTCGAGCTCGATGTCTTCGGCCCGCTCCAGGATGTTGGGATCGCCGCCGCTGATATCGGCCGCCAGTTTCATCTGTTCGAGGGCCTCTTCCAGCCGGCTCTCCCGCCGATAGAGGTCCGCCAGGCGGATGTAGTTGTCCTTGTTCTTGGGATCCTTGCGGATGGCCCGCTGATAGTCGGCTTCTTCGGAGTCGCCCGGGCCAATCACTTCTTTGGCGGCGCCGCCTCCCGTGACGCTTTCTTCGTAGCCGACAATTGGCTCCTGTTTAACGTCGCGCGTGCTCTCGGCTTCTTCGAACCGGCCCTTGTGGATCGTTTTGTTCGTGTGCAACTTGCCGATCCAGCTGCGCCATTCGCCGCTCTGCGAATCCAGCCGGAACAGCCGCTCGACGATCTTGATTGCGTCGTCATAGAGGTGGCGCGTCTCCAGCATCTCGGCCCAGGACCTCAGGTAGTCCTTGTTTTCCGGCGCGTTCTCCGCCGCCTTCTGGTAGCCGTATGTGGCGACTTCCTCGTAGCCCCGCTGGCGGGCGGCTTCGCCGACGTCGGCATTGAGCTGCGCGTCCCACGGGTTGATCGCCAGCCCGTCTTCGGCGGCCTTGTCGAGGTCGTCCCAGTTCTGCTGCGACCGGGCCTTCTTGACCTTGCTCTTGGCGCTGCTCATCGAAAGGAACGAGGTCGCCCCGGCTCCCTTTTTGTTATTGTTGTACTTCCGCTCCTGGGCTCCACGCAGCGTCTGGCGATACACCACGTTATCGGGGCGTAACATGACCGCCTGCCCGAACATCTGGGCTGCGAATTCCCAGCTCTCCTTCGAGAGGGCCTCGGTGCCCTTTTTGTAGCACTCCTGGGCAATCCTGCTCTTGCGATCGTCAATTTCTGCCATGGGGATTCTTGCCAGATTCGGTCTGCAACGGGTTTCAAGAGTCGCGGCGAGCGCGGCGACTCCGTCAGTCTATCAGAATTCCGACGCCTCTCCACCCGCCCGCGAGCCAAAAGAAAGACCGCCGCCGACTGCGGGAAGCTCCCCTCAGTCGGCGGCGGTCGAAAACTCAGTCCGTCGGGAGATTCGTTCCCTACCGGTTGGCGTCCGAGTAGAACTTGGTCTGTTCTTCGCGGATCAGCGGTTCCTGGATCGAGTTGCTCGTCAGCCTGGCTCGCAGCTTGTGGTTGCCTTCGGCCGATGCCTTCACATGGATCCTGTAGATGGCCTGCGTGCCGGCGTTGAGTTCGCCGAGCGCTTTGAAGACCAGCAGCCGGCCCTCGACAGCCCCCTCAGTGGCTCCCTTGGCGTTGATCAATTCGACTGCGGGAGGCAGTTCACACGCCAGGGCGACGTTTGTGGCGGCCTTGGAACCGTCGTTCTTGACGCGGACTTCGTAGGCCGTTTCCGTTCCGACTTCCACCGGATCGTCGAGTTCGACGATTTCCATCGTCAGGGCCGAAGCTCCGTCGATTTCGGTCTCCATCTTGGCCGCGACCTGGACTCCGGAATCCGAAGTGACGTTGACGGACTGGGTGTAGGCTCCCAGGTCGGCCGCCATCAGTTCGCAGCTCACTTCCGCGGACTGACCCGGCTCCAGCCGGCCCACGAACCACTGGATGTTCTTCTGAGCCGCATCGTACTTGCCGCCGCGATCGGCCGAGATGAAGCGGAAGCCCGAGGCGACCGACTGCGTCACCCGCACATTGTTATTCGGCACCGTTCCGTCGTTCTTGACCGTCAGCGAGTACTTCGCACTGCGGCCCTTGTAACGCAGTCCCGGCCCGTCGACCGCAACCGCCAGGCTGGGGGCGATGACGCTGACCGAGGTCTCGGCATCTGCCGTCAGGTCGCCTGCCGACGATGCCGACACTTTGACGCTGAACTTGCCGCCTTTGACCGCGGTGAGCGGCAGACGCACGGTGCGGGTTTCGCCGGGTGCGAGCGAGCCGACCGCCATTTCGAGCTTCTCGCTGCGAGGATACTCGAGACCTTCGTCGAGCTGCGCCAGAATCTTCACGTCCTGGGCCACGCCTGTGCCGGGATTCGAGACCATCACGAGCTGCGAGACGGGATCGCCAATCATGACTTCGGCCGGCCCCTTCAGGGCGACCTTCAGCATCGGCTCTTCGACGCGAAACACGGCCGCGGCCGTTCCGGTAAACCGGACCTGTGCGGTTGTTCCCAGGTCGCCGCGTCGTCCGGGAATCATCTTGATTTCGATGACCTTCTCCGAACCGGGCGAAAGGAGCGGGAAGCTCCAGGTGAGCCGGTGAGTCGCGGAAGCCGGTTTCGGTTCGACGGCCGTCAGCCGGATCGTCGGGGGGAACAGCGCGTCGACTTCGACCTGGCTGGCCGGAATCGCGCCGCTGTTTCTGACGACCAGCTGTACGGTGCATTCCTGTCCGACGTTGATATCGGATTTCTTGATCCACTCGACCGTCACCTGCGGCGTCTGGGGACCGGTGTCTACCGTCCCGCCAGACGTACGGACGTTGACCGACGTCTCGGCGCCGCGACCTTCCGCCCGGACGTGTTGAATGTAATTCCCCTCAGAACGGAACGGATCTTTCTCGAAATCCGCGTTCGTCACCGGAGCCTTGTCTTTCTCGTCGGCGGCAGCCTGGCGCACCGGAGTCTCGATGGGCTTCTTGCCCACCGGAATTCGATTGCTGGCCGTCGATGCGGGACGAGCTGTCCCCGTCGCCAGTTTGCTCAGATCCGGTTCGGCGAACAGGTCGTCGAAGTAGTTCTTCGCCTGCACCTCCGCCTTGGGAGCCGAAGCTGGCCGACGGCTGTACCGCGTCGGCACACCTTCGGAACTGGCGGCCGGGTCGGCAGCAGAGACGACGCCGACCTGCATGGCCAGGGCGCCAGTCACGGCGAGAATCCAGGTCCCGCGAGGCATTTTCGGCTCCTTCCGAATTCCTTCGGTCGCAGGGTGGCGGGGCATCCGGACAACCTGCACGAACATGACGATGATGTCGAACTTGCCCCATCCTGAGGGCTCATCCTTCCTCATCGACACGGCCGCAGATTCCAGTTCATTCGATTTGGCAGGATATGACGCTTTTTCCGCAAGTTTCGAACTTAACGGCGGGAACCGGCACGAGAGTTCACGTTGAGGGTGGCTACCAGGATCCCGGCTGACCGGGGCGGGAGGAGTCGGTGGTGGAGTACCCGCTGACTTTCAGCTCCCGTTCGTCGAACTTGCGCTGCAGCACGACGAGCAGTCGCGAGGCGCCGCGCAGTCCATACGCCCACGACTCCGTCACGCCTTGTCCGGTCACGATGCGGCTGCGCGAAGTCGGCTCTCCCAGCAGCTGCCGCAGGTGCTCCGCGCTGAGCCCGACCTGCAGCGAGTCCAGACCGGCGGCGGGCGTCTCGGGGGGCATTCGCCGATCAGGCAGCGTCGAAGCGCGTTGCCAGCGGCCGGCCAGATATGCATATCCTAATGACTGTAAACGGGTTGCGGCCTCAGTCGCTTCCGGATTCCGCTCGACCGCCTCGATTAGCAACGCGACCGCTCCGGGTTCGTCTTTGAGCAGGGCGAGCCGTTCATCCGCCAGCGTGACCAGCCCGCGAGCCCCCTCTTCCCGCCACCGCGGTTCGCGGGTTTTGAGCCAGGTCTGGATCGCCTGTCGAGCTTCTTCCGGCTTCTTCCGCCCCGTCAGTTCCTCGGCGAGGCCGACCAGCTCCGGACGCGTCAGCCCCGAGGCTCGTTCAACTCGATACGTGAGATACTTGTCTTCGAATTTGGCGGCCAGGGTCGCCTCCTCTGGGACCATCCGCTTAAGTTGCTCGGAAATGTCGCGACCGTTCCGGCCGTCCTCTTCGGCATCCAGCGTGATCCGGGCCGTCTGTACGCGGACCCAGAGCAATCGCTGCAGCATCGGCTGCTCGGCGGGTGTGGAACGCCTCCAGGCTTCCAGCGGATCTGTCGCAAACCGCTCGGCAAGGTCAGCGGGAACGGCGGCAAGCGGCACTTTGGCCCCAGGCAGCCGCCTGGTCAGGTCGACCGCGACGGTCGACAATCCCTGAGGATCAAGCGGCACGTGCCCGAGCGCGGCCCGGCTCTCGATCAGTCCCCCTTCGAACGTCAGCCGGTCTCCCAGTTCTGCGATTCCGTAGTCCCGGGCTTTGGTCGCCAGCTCATACCGGCCTGCGGCATCATCGGCGGGAAGCGAGTGTGCTTCCGCTTCGACTCCCTTGCGATAGATGGCCATCGCCTGTTTCGTCAGTTCGCGGTCCTCGTAGAACGAGGCACGCCCCGCCGCCCAGTCGGCCAATTCATAGTAGTCGTCAGCCTTTGCCGGGTTGATCCGCGAGTCGCGGCTCTGAAACTCGTCGCGATCGGAGGGGATGCCCTGCAGGTCGTCGACGTAGAACCCGATCTTGTCGTCGACTTTCCGCAGTCGTCCGCGCATCTCGACGCGCCGCGACGACGTCACCCGTCCCGAGTGGTTCTCTCCCAGGTGAAAGATGACGTCACACCGCTGCAGCCGGAGTTGTTGCCGGTTGAAGGCCAGCACCCTCCCTTCGACCTTGATCGACGTGTCGAGGAACTTCTCCCACTCCTTCCGACGTGCCAGAAACTCCTCGGTCGACCACGGCGAATCCGCCGCAGCCGGGCTGACGCTCAATAACATCAGCAGCAGGCTGAGCCCCCATCTCGGTGCGTTCATTTTCCGGCCTCCTCCCAGCGAGTTTGCGTCGCAAACAGCTCACGAAGCGCCGGTTCTTCCTCGGCGGCGATCTCGAACACCACGGCCCGGTAGGTCTCGTAGTCGGTCCAGAGAAAGACGGAATCGGGGACGATTTCCAGGCGGCCGGCGGGTTTGCCTGAGGTCTGCGGCTGAAACTTGGCGACCTGCGCCCCGACGATGACCCGCGTCGGCCGTTCGTCAGTCGCCCCGCGCCGGAACGTCTCCGGCAATGGCAGATCCACGTCGATCAGAGCTTCGCCGACGGGGAGAAGCACATCGGCGACGGGTTCCTGCGTCTCGGCGTCGTAAATCACCGGCACGTCGAGAACCAGCCAGGCCCCCTTGATCCGCTCTGCAGCCAGAACGGCAGTATCCTCCTTCCCGTCCGCGGGGATCGCCAGGCATTCCTGCAGCCACTCCGTCAGCATGAAGTAGGGCAGGGCGTTCGCCGCCCGGGCTTCCCGCCAACGGCGGCGGATTGCATTGGCGTCCGCGTCGTGTTGTCCGAGAATCTCCACGGCTGCGTTCGCCCGACGCAGTTCGTGGGCCGCCTTCACGAAGTTTCTTCCGCGAAAGGCATCAAGACCCTCCTGCAGGGCGACTGGTAATGTGATGCGGGCCTGTTCGACGCGCCAGCGCCAGGCCAGCCCGATGCCGGTCGCCAGCACCAGCAGTCCGATGCTGGCGACAGTCATCCGGAACGGCGTCAGCCGACGACGGCGCGGCAACTCCAGACTGGCCTTTGGCGGCTTCTCCGGCTGAGGTTCCTCCTTCTTTCGACGCGGACGAACTCCGCCAGACAGATCCGGGGCAGACTTCTTCCGTCGGGTGGGAGGAGGCGGTGTTTCTGCAAAGTCGTTCGCGTCGGTATCGGCGAGCGGCAATGGGGCCGGTTCAGGCTCTCGCTCCTCGGACGGAGTCCGCTCGACGGGTTTTCGGGTCGGGGCCGGCCGCGGGTAGACGTTCACCGGCAGGACGAAAACCACGCGGTTGCAGGATTCGCAGGGAAACTGCTGAAATCGCGACTCGCGCAATCCGGCGACTCGCTTCCCGCATTCGCAGACGAACTGGTACGGCTCCTGTTCCGAACCGCTCACGCCGGTCGAACGCTGAAACAGCCCGGAAGCCTTGTTGAGCCAACTCGCCATCGAATCCCCGGTCTCCGGGATGCACGCCGCCTGAAATCGGAGGCAACGATCGTCGCGGCCTCAGCGGGAACGCCAAGGCCAGATTCAGTCTATGGCGCGTCCGGTCCGAGATTCCAGCGGAAACGAAGATCGGCGGTCAGGCGGTGATGGAGAGAGGGTCGCAAGGAGTGCAGACGCCGACCGAACCCTCGGGGCACTTGCGCTGACCGCTCGCGACGGGACAGCGAGACGGCTCCTCTTTGAGCTGCGCGATTGCGGCCGCTTCGTCATCGAACACCCGGACGTAATCGCCAGCGTTCTGGACTGCAACTTCTTCGAAATCGTGCGACAGAT
The DNA here is from genome assembly GCA_942493135.1 of uncultured Planctomycetaceae bacterium. Taxonomy (GTDB): domain Bacteria; phylum Planctomycetota; class Planctomycetia; order Planctomycetales; family Planctomycetaceae; genus Planctellipticum. The sequence continues at coordinate 5,438,302 of OW818684.1, forward strand.
CATCGGGATCGACAAGAATGACGCGCTGAAGTCTTCCGGTTCATCCGGCAAACCCGTGCCGAGGGTGGCGAAAGCGCGGACATGCGGCGGTCATTGGGGGTTACGCCAAACAGCCTCATACGACAGGAGTCCGCATCTCCGCCGATCCGCTGTACCGCAATTTCGGGATTTCCGGCGACCGCGCGTCGCGGTCCTCGCGGGAGCAGGACGCGATTTCCCTCGGACGGATGCGCCGCCTCGAACGCCAGGTTCCGCTGGACCTCGTCGAGCCGAAGTAAATCTTTACGAAGTGCTTCGCCCGCTACGTCCTCGTATTGGCGCCGCTCATGAGGTTCAACGACGTTGCCCGGCATCCGGCAGCTCATGAAGTTCGCTGCAACGCTGCGCAAACACCGGCAGGGAATCCTGTCCTGGTATGACCACCCGATCGGCACGGGTCCGCTGGAAGAGATGTGCAACAAGATCAAACTCCTGCAGCGGCAGGCGTTCGGCGACCGCGACACGGAGTTCTTCAGGCTCAGGCTGCCCGGACTGCACAGGAGTCGGCACGCATGAGTCGGATGAGCCGTGAATGGTCATGTCTCTCCATGACCGGCCGGGCCGACGACGAGGAACTCCTCGCCGACCTACCCAGCCGCCATCGCCCATGCAAGCACCTTGCCGAACGAGATTGGGCTCCCGCCTGCCGATCTCGTGACACGTTGGCCGCGATTCCGCGAGCCTTAGTGGTTCGATCGAACGGGGCGGCGAAAGGCAGTGCAAAGTGAAAAATGCAAAGTGACGGGATTATTGCGCGCACGGGGGTGCTGTGCGGGACTCGGGGAGTTCGCTTTTCGAAGTGGCTCAGGTTGGCCGGCCAGGACAGAGCGGGAACGGTCCTGAATCAACCGCTCCCGCCCCGTCTTTCGGCTGGCACTGGATCAGGTCTGACCTTGCGCGGGGACGCAACGGGAAGACTCGACGCCGAGGAATGCGCGCACAAAGTGCGCCCCGGGACTTCCCTTTCGAGAAATCCCCCCTGGGCCCTGATCAGGCCCGCAGCCGGGATTGTGCGCTTGAGCAACGCGGCCGTCCGCGCCGTGGATCCAGCTCGCCTCGCACCCGACAAGAGGACACGCTGACACTGGTTCGTCTGTCACGCAAGAGCAGATTCCGGGGAAATCCGAAAAATGCGGAAGATTTCTCGCAGAGACGCAGAGACCGGAGGAGTTCGCAGAGAAGGGGGGAGGGCGGAACGGCCCCGTACGAAGGACGTCCTCGTCCGTTGTTTTCGCAGGTGAAGCGGCCGACGGACGAGGACGTCCGTCGTACGTTCAGAGGCGGAATGTCGAAAGGAGTCGCGAGCCGGAGAATGAGGTGCAGTTCGTTGCTCTGGCGGTCAGCGATTCGCGATCAGCGATAAGCCCTTTTTCTCTGGATATTCGCGACTCGCCATTCCCTATTCGCTGGTTGACGAGGTGTCGACTGGGGGAGTCGTCATGTCGAAACACTATGGAGAGAGCCGCCTGGTGCTCGAAACGGAGCTACGTTTGATGGCGCGGAACGGTCTGCGTTGCTCGGCCGTTCTGCACGGTCCCTGGTGTGTCACCCGGGACGCCGTTCTGGAATTACGGGACCCGTTGAGAGACGGTGTCGTTTGCTGAGGGAATCTTTCATGAGAATCGGAATCGCGATCGGCCTGGCGATGAGTCTGGTGGCATGTGTCGACGTCGCGCGGGGGGAAGACTCGGTGCAGGGGACCTGGAAGCTCAGCTCCGGAGAGGCTCAGGGCAAGGCGCTCACAGAGAAGGAAATGAAGAACGCGAAGCTGGTCATCAAGGGGGACGAGTACCACTTCACGCTCGACGGCGGGGAAGCCATCACCGGAATGCAGACTCTGGACCCGACGGCCAAGATCAAGACGATCGACATCAAGGACGCCAGCGGGGCCAACAAGGGGAAGACCTGCCTGGGAATTTACGAGCTGAAAGGGGATGAGTTCCGCGTTTCTTTCGCCCCGGCCGGGAAAGCCCGGCCGACGAAGTTTTCGACGGCTCCCGACAGCGGGAACTGGGTGCATGTGTGGAAGCGCGTGAAGGAATAGCCGGGGAGTTGAGAGCGGAGAGTTGAGAGTTGAGAGTCGGAAGGGAATGCGGCCCTTTGTTCGAGACTCGCTGTTTGCGGTTCGATTGCAAAACAAAGCAGCCCGGTTGCCATGAGGCAACCGGGCTGCTTTTCGGACTCTCAAACACTCTGACCGACGAGTCGGTTAGTACTCGGTGTCGGTTTTGATGCCCGGCATCGGGACGGGGTACTTTCCTTCGGCGTCCGCCATGAGAGGGGAGGGGCCGTCGAGGGTCAGCTGGTCGACGTTCGGAGCGAAGTCGTTTTCGCTGTTGAGCATTTCGTCGAAGGTGACGATGCGGCCGGTGTGAGCGGCCATGCGGCCCATGGCGGTGACGAGGCTGGCTTCGGCGCCGCGCTTGACCTCGTTGTACGGCTTGTCGTTCCGGATGGCGTCGAGCAGGTCGTCCCATTCGACGTCGTACGGGTTCGGTTCGGGCTGCTTGGCGGCCCAGATCAGATCGTCTTTGTTGCCAATCCGCTGCGAATTGTACATCCGGGCCCGCGAGGGAGCGTGGCCGGAGGTGGAGATGATGGCAGAGCCCTTGCTGCCGTGGGCGTAGCTGGCGAACTCGTTGTAGCAGCCGGGCATGGTCCGGCCATTGAGGAACAGCTTGGCGCCGTCGTCGAAGGTGTATTCGACTTCATAGTTGTCGAAGTTCTGATCGACGTAATCGCCGCGGTAGTGACGTCCGCCCGAGGCTTTGGCTTCGACGGGCCAGGCGTCTTTCATCCAGCAGCACTCGTCGATGTTGTGAATGAGGAAATCGCTGAAACCGCCGCCGCTGGCCCACAGGAAGCCGTGGAAGTTGCGGATCTGGTACATCAGCTCGGAAATGCCTTCCGGCTTCTTGTTCACAAACGCGGAACCGGTCGGGCCGGCCATGCGATAGGCGCGGAGCATTTCCAGCTCGCCGATTTCGCCGTCCTGGATCCGGTTAAACAGTTCGCCGCGGGCGTGGCAGTGGCGGCACATGAGGCCGACGCCGACCTTGAGGTTCTTCTTGACCGACTCTTCGCCGAGGGCCAGCATCTTGCGTGTGCTGGGGCCGTCGACGGTGATCGGCTTCTCCATGAAGACGTTGAGGCCCTTCTGGATGGCGTAGGTGAAGTGGACCCAGCGGAAGGCGACGGGAGTCGTCAGGACGACGATATCGCCGGGCTTGAGGGCGTCCATGGCCTGCTTGTAGCCGTCAAAGCCGATGAACTTTCGATCGGCGGGGACGTCGATCTTTTTCTCGTACTGAGTGTTGATGCTTTCGTAGCTATTTTTCAGCTTGTCTTCGAAGACGTCGGCCATGGCGACGAGCTTGACGGGCCCTTTCTCCCGCGAGAGGGCGTTGCCGAGGGCGCCGGTGCCTCGGCCGCCGCAGCCGACGAGTGCGATCTGGATGGTATCGTCCGAACCGGCGTAGACGTGCGACATGGCCGACCCGACGAAGGCCGTGGCGGCGGCGGCGCGGCCGGTATTCTTGAGAAGATCGCGGCGTGACAGGCCGGCGGGTTGGGATTCACTCACGTTGTGGACTCCGGGTGAACTGAAAGGACTGGGATGAGTTCCCGAACTGAGGTCCGCGGGAAACAGGACGTGGACCTCCCGAGCCTATCAACGTAACCGAATGGGAGGGGCAATGCAAAAGGGGGCGGGCTTCGGGCTTCGGGTTTCGGGCTTCGCAGAGTGAAGTGCGGGCACGTGTGGGCGCACCGACGCCCTCCTGGATCACCATTGGAATTTGAGAGCGCCGGACTGAATTCTATAGAATAATGCTCGGCGTCTATAGAAAGGGTTGCATCGGGCGGGGTGGATGGGTCAGAATACGGATCGGAGATTCCTGCCGGAGAATTCAGCGTGCATGCTGCTGCGACGCCGACTGCTGCCGCCGATCATGGTCGCCGCCGCGAGGCCATTGCGGAGGCGCTGCTGGCCGACATTTTCGACGGCCGGCTGCAGGCGGGGCAGCACCTGGTGACGCAGGAACTGGCCGAGCGTTACGGGGTGAGTCATACTCCGATCCGCGAGGCGCTGATCCAGGTCTCGGCGATGGGACTGGTCGACGTGGTTCCGAATCGGGGTGCGACGGTCCGTTCGGTCAGTCCGCGCGATGTGCGCGACGTCTGCCAGGTCCGCCGGGCGCTCGAATGCGAGGCCGTTCGCAGCGCCTGCGGGCGGATTGACCTGAAGGAACTGTCCGAGCTGGCGGCCGGGTTTCGCAAGCTGCTGGATGCCCCGGCTCGGGGGGCGGCGCGGCTGATGGCGCGCGGGCGGGATCTGGACACCCGGCTGCACGACGTGATCCGGTTGTCGTGCGGTAATCTGTTTCTGGCTCAGGAGCTGGCCCGGCTGGCGATGCTGTTCCGGGCGTTTCGAGACCTTTCGTATCGGCATGTCTCGGCCCGGGACGATTATCGTCGGGTGAGCGTCGAAGCCCGGGAGCACCTGGCGATCGTCGAGGCGCTGCTGGCGGGCGAGAGCCAGGCCGCGGCGCGGGCGATGTCCGAACATATTCGATCGGGAATGAAATACTGGAGTCGGGCTTTGCCGGAACTGCCGGCTGCCCGTGATGTTTCCCCGGCAAGGCCGACGACGGCCCGCCGGCGCACCGGGAGTTCGCTGCCATGACGGTCTGGATTCGAGTCTGCGGTCTGACGTGTTTGAGCCTGCTGGCGGGCGAGCTGTACGCCGCGGAGGCCTCGTTGAAATACAACCGGGACGTCCGGCCGATTCTGGCGGAGTACTGTTTCGCGTGTCACGGTCCGGATTCCGCGGCGCGGAAGGCCGATCTGCGACTCGACCAGCGGGATGCGGCGATAACGATGTCGGCGTTCGTGCCGGGGAAGCCCGCGGAAAGCGAGCTGCTGAGCCGGATCGTCTCGAACGATCCCGACCAGGTGATGCCGCCGCCGGCGACGAAGAAAGTTCTGTCGGCGGCGGATAAGGAAACGCTGAAGCGGTGGATTACGGAAGGGGCCGAGTACGAGCCGCACTGGTCGCTGATTGCGCCGGTCCCTCCGGCGCTGCCGGCCGTGAAGAATGAAGCCTGGGTGCGCAATCCGATCGACCGGTTCGTGCTGGCGAAGCTGGAACAGGTTGGGCTGAGCCCGGCTCCCGAGGCGGATCGGCGGACGCTGGCCCGTCGGGTGAGCCTGGATCTGACGGGACTGCCGCCGGCGCCGAAGCTGGTGGAGGAATTCGTCGCCGATGCGCGACCTGATGCGTACGAACGGCTGGTCGATCGTCTGCTGGAGAGCGAGCAATGGGGCGAGCACCGGGGGCGGTATTGGATGGACTACGCCCGCTACGGCGATTCGCACGGCATTCACTTCGACAATTATCGCGAGATGTGGGCTTACCGGGACTGGGTGATCGGCGCGTTCAACGGGAACATGCCGTACGACCAGTTCACGATCGAGCAGCTCGCGGGGGATCTGCTGCCGAATCGCACGCTCGACCAGCAGATCGCGACGGGCTTCAACCGGTGCAACATTACGACCAGCGAAGGGGGGACGATTCCCGAAGAGTATCTGGTGAGCTACACGCGGGACCGGACGGAGACGACGGCGGCAGTCTGGCTGGGACTCTCGGCGAACTGCTCGACGTGTCACGATCACAAATTCGATCCGCTGACGCAGCGCGAGTTTTACGAGATGGCGGCGTTCTTCAACAATACGACGCAGGCGGCGATGGACGGCAATGTGAAGGACACGCCGCCGATCGTCGTCGTGCCGAAGCCGGAAGATCGTATCCGCTGGGGACAGCTGGAGGGCGAACTGACGGCGGCGCGGCAGGCCGTCGACCAGCGAAAGCAGGGGGCGCGGGGCGAGTTCGAGGCGTGGCTGGCGGCTGCGAAACCGGAGGAATTTGCCGGCTCGCTGCCGACGGAAGGGCTGCAACTGCAGATTCCCGCGGACGATGGCCCCGGCGAGACGTTGAAGTACACGCTTAACGGAACGGCCGGCTCGGCGAAGCTGACGAAAGCTGTGGAGTGGCAGCCGGGTCAGACGTCGGCCCAGGCGCTGTCCCTGACGAACGGCGGCGTGGCGGAGATTGCTGAGGCCGGGGACTTTGATCTCAATCAACCATTCGCGGTCGGGGCGTGGGTCAAGCTGCCTGCGAATGACGGGGCGGGGGCGATCGTTGCCCGGATGGACGACCAGCACGATTATCGCGGCTGGGATTTGTGGGTCGAGGGGCGGCGGGTCGGGATGCACCTGATCCATCGCTGGCAGGACGATGCGCTGAAGGTGGTGTCGAAGAAGCAGGTCACGGCGAACGAATGGACCCACGTGTTCGTGACGTACGACGGGTCGCAGAAGGCGGCGGGGATCAAGGTCTATATCAACGGCGTCGAAGAGCCGACGAATGTGCAGGCCGACAAGCTGCAGAACACGACGCGGACAACCGTGTCGTTGAAGGTGGCGCAGCGCGATACGGGCAGTCCGCTGACCGGGGCGACGCTGAACGACGTGCGGATTTATGGTCGCGCGTTGCCGGCCGCGGAAGTCAGTGCGCTGGCGAAGTCCAGCCGGCTGGCGGCGCTGGTTGCAAAGGTTGCCGATCAGCGGAGCGATGCCGAGAAGAACGAGCTGTATGACTGGTGGCTGGCCGCGAAGGACGGACCGTTCCAGGCGGCGACGGCGCGTCTGCGGACGCTGGAACGGGAGCAGGCGGATATCAAGGCTCGCGGCACGATTACGCACGTGATGCAGGAAAAGAACGAGCCGGCGAAGGCGTATGTGCTGTTCCGCGGCGAGTACGACAAGCGGCGGGACGAAGTCTCTCCCGGGACGCCGAAGATGCTGCCGGCGTTCCCGGCGGATCTGCCGCGGAACCGGCTGGGGTTTGCGAAATGGCTGCTGCTGCCGGAGCATCCGCTGACGTCGCGGGTGACGGTCAACCGGTTCTGGCAGGAGGTATTTGGAACCGGGCTGGTGCGGACGACGGGGGACTTCGGAGTGGCGGGCGAGCTGCCGTCGGATCCGGAACTGCTGGACTGGCTGGCGACTGAATTCCGCGAGAAAGGCTGGGACGTCAAGCAGTTGTTCCGGCTGATGGTGACCTCGGCGACGTATCGGCAATCTGCCGCAGTCACGCCCGACAAGTTGCAGCAGGATCCCTCGAACCGACTGCTGAGCCGGGGGCCGCGGTTCCGGATGGATGCGGAGATGGTCCGCGATTATGCCCTGGCGGCGAGCGGGCTGCTGGTGCAGAAGCTGGGGGGGCCGAGCGTGCGGCCGTATCAGCCGGATGGCGTGTGGGAAGCGGTAGCGATGCTGGGGAGCAACACGCGGGATTACCGGCGGGATACGGGTGAGGGGCTTTACCGCCGGAGCCTGTATACGTTCGTGAAGCGTGCGGCGCCGCCCGCGTCGATGGACATTTTCAATGCGACTGCGCGAGAAGTCTGCACGGTGCGGCGGGAGCGGACGAATACGCCGCTGCAGGCGCTGGTGACGCTGAACGATCCGCAGTTCGTGGAGGCGGCCCGGATTCTCGCTCAGAAGACGCTCAAAGAGGGGGGCGTCACGGAGGATGCGAAGCTGGATGCGCTGGTGGAGCGGCTGTTGGCTCGTCCGCTGCGGGTGGATGAGCGGCCGGTGGTGCGGCAGTCGCTGGGGGATCTGCTGGCGTATTACGCGGCGCATCCCGAGGAGGCGAAGCAGTTGCTGGCGGTCGGGGATGCGAAGGCGGACGAGACGCTCGATCCCGGCGTGCTGGCGGGGTGGACGATGTTGACGAACGAATTGTTCAACCTGGATGAAGTGCTTAACAAGTAGTCAGATTATTCTTGCAATGATCGAGTGTTCGCATCATTGTTCATGGAACAAGGAGGTGTCACTAGACGCCCGCGCATGATTCGCTTTAGCGAGGAACACCATGTCTCGCATCCGACAGTGGACGAGGATCGGAGTCGTGATCGTCATTGCCGCAATCGTGCTTGCGACAGCCGTTCGAGTCTATTGGCCTGCGTACACCTCGTATTCCGCACTTGTCGACCCGGACGCCGTCATCAAGGACCTTCCGTTTCACGATCTTGCACAGCGTTTTCTGGATCTGCACGTCGCGAGTTCGGAGTCGCTGGTCGGATACAATCTTCTGCTCGGAGGCCTGCTGTGGGCGCTGATCATCTTCAGCAAGGAGCAGCGAACGATCCGGATTTTCGAGCATCCTCGGGAGGATTGGCCGGAATTCGTGTCGTTTGCCCTGTCGAATGTCCTGCTGGCGGGCAACCTGGTTGCGTACTGGGTCGATACCGATCTGGTTCAATCCATGGTCCGTATCGGAGCGAAGCATGCGACGGAGAATGATCTCTCGATGCCGGATATCGGCGGCCAGCAATTCTTGACCGTGTATGCGGCCGAACAATATGGAACGATTTCACTGGGCCTCGCCGTCAGTCTGCTCTACGTCAGTCTGCATCAATTGAAGGAGGAGCGATTATGAGCAGAACTGCCGCAGTCGTCGCCTTTGCGATGGTTCTTCCGTCGATTGCCTGGTCGGCCGATCCGAGACAGGTTCGCGAGGTGATGGCGGCCTGGAATCGCCGCGCCACGAACTGGGCGGACCGACTGGAAGTCAAGTCCGAGGTTCTTGAGAATGACTTGAAAGTGATCAGCGCGATTCTCGGTGACGGCAGCAACAAGTTGGAGTACGTCTCACGAGAGGACGACAACCGTTTTACAAGCTGGCTGAAGGAAAGGCGACTTGACGAGGATTTGAACGGGCAGACGGAACTGTTGATGTGTGCCTGGCTGGATCTGCGTGCTGGCGATCGGAAGGAACCGGTTCCTCCCGACCGGCCATTGACCGGGAACCAGATCGTGCGTGCCTCTCGCGAGTGCGTGCCAGTCCGATTTGTGTCGAAACCTCCAGGGGCGTCGGTCTGGGTGTTCTCCATGCCCGAGCTGATGATCGGAGAAACAGACCGAGCCAAACTCTGGGCACGGCCCGGAGCGAGAATTCAATTCGCCTACAAGCTGGATCAGTATGAGGAGCTTATGGAAAGCATCCAAGTGCCCGTCGGCGGCGATACGATTGAACGTGCGTTGAAACGAAAGTGAAGTTCAAGACGGCGTCTCATTGAAGAGTTGGTGCAAGTCATCGTGCGCCGTCGGCCTTGTGCTCAGTAACCGGTCTGCAGGAGTAGTCGAGTTATGGACTCTGGAATTCAGGATCTTCGCACGCAGATGTCCCGGCGGTTGTTCTGTCAGCAGGGAGGCCACCTGCTGGGAGGCGCGGCGCTGGCTACGCTGATGGGGCAGGCTGCTCGGGGTGAAGCCGGCGCCGTTCAGCCGCCGAGAACGCATATTCCGGCTCGCGCGAAGCATGTGATCTATCTGCACATGGTGGGTGGGCCGTCGCAGATGGATCTGTACGACTATAAGCCGGTGATGCAGGAGTGGTTCGACAAGGACCTGCCGGACTCAGTCCGGATGGGCCAGCGGCTGACGACGATGACGTCGGGCCAGACGCGGTTTCCGATCGCACCATCGAAATACAAGTTCGCACAACAGGGCGAGTGCGGGATGTGGGTCACGGAGATGTTGCCGTGGACGTCGAAGGTGGTCGACGACATGGCGTTCATCCGGAGCATGCACACCGAGGCGATTAATCACGAGCCGGCGATCAGCTATATGCAGACCGGCAACCAGATCACCGGCCGGCCCTGCCTGGGCTCATGGACGTCGTATGGGCTGGGGTCGCTGAATGAGGATCTGCCGACGTTCGTCGTGCTGGTAGCCAAGCCCCGAAATCAGGAGCAGGTGCAGGCGATTTCGGCCCGGCTTTGGTCGTCGGGATATCTGTCGGGCGAGCACGCCGGGGTGTCGTTCCGGTCGGCGGGGGATCCGATTCTCTATATCAACAATCCCGCCGGGGTGTCATCGGACGTCCGGCGGCGGACGCTGGACGGCCTCAAGTCACTCAACGAGCTGGAGTATCAGCGGCTGGGGGACCCCGAGACGCTGACGCGGATTCAGCAGTATGAGCTGGCGTACCGGATGCAGTCGAGCGTGCCCGAGCTGACCGACATGAGCCAGGAGACCGAGACGACGTTCAATCTCTATGGCGAAGACGCGAAGAAACCAGGGACGTTCGCGAACACGGCATTGCTGGCTCGCCGGATGGTGGAGCGAGGCGTGCGGTTTGTGCAGGTGTATCACAACAACTGGGACCATCACGGCAACCTGGTCGGCCGGATGAAGGACCAGACCGCCGACGTCGATCAGGCCTGTTACGGGCTGATCACCGACCTGAAGCAGCGGGGGATGCTGGATGACACGCTGATCATCTGGGGGGGGGAGTTCGGCCGGACGATTTATTCGCAGGGGGGCGTGTCGCGCGAGAATTACGGTCGGGATCACCACCCGCGGTGCTTCACGATGTGGATGGCTGGCGGGGGCGTGAAGGGAGGGACGATCTACGGCGAGACGGACGATTTCAGCTACAACATCGTGAAAGACCCGGTGCATATTCACGATTTCCACGCCACCGTGCTGCACTTGCTGGGCTTCGATCACGAGCGGTTCACGTACCGCTACCAGGGGCTGGACCAGAAACTGACGGGCGTGGAGCCGTGCCGGGTGGTGCAGGAGCTGATTGCGTGAAGGGACGTGGGTTGACCGCGGAGAAATGCGGGCGAAGAGACCGGAAAGTGAAAAGTGAGTATTGAAGAGTGAGTCGTGCAAAATGGAAAAAATGTCGCTGATTCGCGAATTGCGTTCTCCTTCACTCATCACTACTCAATACTCACTGTTCACTCTCCGAATCTCTTCTCCGCGGTAAAGCTCTTCTTCCGAGATCTCAACGGGTTGGTTTGCGGTGGATTGTGACGTGACCCAGTGCGGGCCAGAGGGTTCGCTGGGATTCGCCGACCGAGACGTCGTACAGATGCCCGATTTTCAGATCGGGGAGCACGAGCCGGACCCGATCGCCGGCCGCGTTGACCGTGGCGGACTGGACTGCTGCCGTGTGCCGGCCGCTGTCTGGCGTGGCGTACGATCCGCCCCAGAGGCGGGTGTAGCCGGCCACCTGGTACGCGGCGACGTCGCCGGCGAGCTTGCGGTCGACGGGTTGATTGAAGACCAGTTCCAGGCCGTCGGGGGTCGTCAGAATGTCTTTGAGCCCGTTGGGGAGATCGTCCGCGGGGAGGAAGCGGACGATGGAGCCGACGTTGAGGCCTCCCAGCCAGCCGCTGTCGCGGATTTCGCCGACGCAGAACTCGCCCTGCGGTCCGAAGGCGATCGAGAGGGGTCCCGACAGAGTGCCGCTCGACGTCTCCGGGCCGGGCCGGCTGAAGGGGAAGACGGCGCCCTGGCGTTCGCCGTCGACGAGTTGCGTGGTCAACCGGATCAGGAGCCGGTTGTTGTACTCGCAGCCGAGGATATCGCCGGCATAGCGGGGGGCCGCTGCGGGAATCGTGGCGATACCGTTGACGCTGCGCGTCCAGTCGTGCGGAATCCAGACGGCGGGCGGCTCGGAGGGGGCGCTCTTGTCGGGATCGTGGAGCGCCGGCACGCCGTAGCGTCGGCCCAAGCGGACGGCGTTGAGTTCGTTGAAGACGTTCTGCTCTCCCTGCTGGTCGGTGGCGAGGAGTTCGCCGTCGAGCGTGAGAGCGAGGCCGGTGGCGTAGCGGAGGCCGGTGGCGACGGGGGTCATCTGCCCCGACGGGGAAATCCGCAGAACATTGCCGCGGAACTGCGCGCGGGCGGCGGGGCGACCCTTTTGCGTGTAGTCGCTGCCGAGGGCGACGAGCAGGTCTCCCTGGTCGTCGCGGACGATGCCGCAGGTCCAGTCGTGATAGTTGTCGGTGTAGCCCCAGCCGGTGGCGACGACTTCGCGGAGGTCGGCCCGGCCGTCGCCGTCGGTATCGCGCAGTCGAAGGAGCTCCGGTTTGTGGGCGACGATGAGATCCGGCCCGTCGGCGATGATGCCGTAGGGGGCGGCGAGTCCTTCTTCGACGAGAATCAGCTTATCTTCGAGGCCGTCGCCGTCGGTGTCTTCGGCGAGGTAGACGTGCCCTTTGAGTGAGGTGAAGGCGAGCTGGCCTTTGGAGGTCCAGGCGAAGGCCGTCGGCATGATGGAGCGCGGGAGAGGCAGCCGGATGCCGCGATATCCCGGCACGTCGGTCACCGGTTGCGGTTCCGGAATCAGCTCTGGGAGCGGCGTGTACGGCGCCGACTGCGCCGCCAGCGTGCTGCGGTAGTGGACTTCGAGCGGGACCCTGGTGGCGATCAGCGAGCCCGACAGTTCGGTTCCTTTCAGGACTTCCCACTGGGCCGGGGCTGCGGCGTGAATGGAGATCGCTCCGAGAGCCGCGGTGGCGGCGGGTTCCCGGAAGGCGAGTCGCAAACCGGCGGGGGCGTCTTCGAGGGCGATGCGGCGCGCCCAGCCTCCTCCGCCGTCTGCGGCCAGGAATGGCAGAGCCCGCCAGCTCTCGGCGATCGTCATTTCTCCAGCGTCCGCAGTCAGCTTCATGCGATAACGCAGTTCGACCGATTTTGAGCCGTGGTTGACGCGGTAGTCCAGCAGCCGGATGCTGGCAGGTTCCCCGTTCGCCGGGCCGAGGACTTCGCCGGTGGTTTCGCGGAGCAGGACAAAATCGCTGCCGCCGGTCCAGCCTTCGGCGACCGGGGCTCCGGCGAGGTCCCAGAACCAGCTTTTGCCTTCGGTCCGCTGGCGGGCGAAGTCCCCGACCGTCCAGCCCCGGAGCGCGAGCCGGTCGAGGTCGAGCAGGATCGCATGGCCGTTGTCGAAGCCCGCGGCGAAGGCGCGGGGAATGGAAGTCTTTTGCGCTCCATTGTTGATGGTCATCACGTCGCGGACGATCCGGGGCGACTCGCCCTTCGCGACGGTCCAGAACTGTTCCAGGACGGCGGGATTGCTGGGAATCGACAGGCCGGGATCGTTGCAGGCCTCCCAGATCGCGGCGAGCTGGGCTTCGATGTCACCCGCCAGGAGCGTGGCGTGGGGACGTTGATAGGAGGGCATCTCGACGCCCGGAGTCACGCGCAGCGGCGACCGGGTCCAGCGGAAGAAGAATTCCGGTCGCATCCGCTGGCCGATTTCGAAGAGGTTGGAGCCGCGCGTTCCGCGGGCGACGTTTTTGGGCTCGTAGTCTTTGAGCCGATGGCAGGCGATGCAACTGAAGCCCTTGCCGCCCAGCAGTTCGCGGCCGGCGAGCAGTTGTTCGGCGTTGCGTTTTCCGGTCTCCGCAACGGGATATTTCGGACTGGCTGGCATGGGGGTGGGAATGCGGTCGTGGCCGATCAGATAAGTCGACAGGGCGGCGAGGTCAGCGGCGGAGTGCTGAAACTTCGGCATGCGGACTTTGAGCCAGTCCATCCGCCGCTTCTGCTCGCCTTTGACGCTCTGCACCAGCGCAGCGTCCTGCATGCGATCGCCCAGGGCCGTCAGTGAGGGCGGCACGAGCAACTGGGCGTGGCCGTCGAGCGATTCCTCGGTGCGAGCGATGTCGGCGGCGATTGCCGAGAGTCCCTTCTGGCCGTTACGGTCGTGGCAGAGGAGACAGCCTTTGGTCGTCAGCAGACGTTCGCCCCGGAGAAACGGACCGGTTTGGGACGATTCCGTCGTCCACGAGGCGACATAGGCCCGGACCGCCGCCTGATCGACGCCGGCGAACTTCGGCTGGCCCGGCCTGGCTGGTCCCGCGGACGAACATGCCGCATCCCAGTTCACGTCCTGGCGGCGCAGGCTCGGGGCCGCCGTCGCGGTGATGTTCTCGATCTGATGGCAACTTGCGCAGCGTCGCGACGCCAGCAACTCACGTCCGTGCTGGATGGCGTCTTTCCCGTCGGGGACGATGTCCTTCCATGCGGAAGTTTTCTGCGGTTCCGGGATCAGCGCTGCGGCGATCTGCTGCCGCTCGGCGTCACTCAGAGTGAAGACCGGCATGCGATGGGCCGCGTTCAACTTGGCGGGATCCTGAAGCCAGGTCAGGAGCCAGGCGCGCGTGCGGCGGTGTGCGATCTCGTCGAGGGCCGGGCCGCCCCACGGAGAGTCCTGTCCAACTTTGTTCCACGTGTGGCAGGCCAGGCAGCCCGTGGAGAGGATTAGCGCCTTCCCGGCGGCACGCTGTTTGTCGTCGGCTTTCTTCTCGCTGGCCTTCGACAGTTCCACGTTCCGGCTCTGCGCCGCAAGGGCTGCCAGTATGTCCTGAGCTTCCGCTTCGGACAGACCGAAGGCCGGCATCCGGCTCCCCTGCGTCGGCATTTCCTTCCGCGTCAGGTGTTCGATCAGCCAGGCGGGATTCGTCCCGTTCCGGAGTCCGTCGAGCTTCGGTGCGGGCAAGACCGGAACATCGGCGCCGCCATCATGACAGGCCTGGCAGCGGAAGCCGTCGAACTGGTCCCGCCCGCGCGCGACGGCCTTCTGGACGGCGTCGGGAGCGGTGTGGTAGAGGGCATGCGTCGGCAGGGGTTCGAGGGGAAAGTCATTCGAGGACCAGGCGACCTGCAGCGTCCCTTGATTGCCGGTCCGTTCATAGTCCGCGACGATGGGCCATTCGCCAAAGCGAAACGGCAGCTTCGGGCCGGAGACCCATTGCGGCGTTGCGGATTCCGCCTGCAGGACCACTTCGCCCCGGACGCGGAGGGTCAGTTTCCCCTGCAGCCAGGCATGGAACTGCAGCTCGCCTTCGCTGCGAACCAGAATCTGACCAGCCCAATTCGCACGGAACGGCCCGGCGGGAAGTCTCGCATCTGGCGCGTCCGCGCTCCACGCGAACGCGAGGTCCGAATCGATCCGCCGGATCGTTTTCGAACCAACAGAAAGCTCGGCGATCAGCCCCGGCCGGGAGTCGTCGTCATCGTCGTCTTCGGCCCGGATGGAGACTGCAGGCAACAGGAGTAGGCACGTCAGGCTCGCCAGGACCCACCAGCAGCGCGGCATCGTTCACCCTTCCGACTTCGTTCGCATGTGTCGTCGTCGATGGGACTGTACCGCGCGGCGCGGATGATCTCCAACCTGCCGGCGGGTAGGGAAGATCTCTCGCGGAGACGCAGTGAGGGCCGAGACTGCGGAGAAGATGAATGAGGGAAGAGGAAAGATTTCACGCAACGTCACAAAGAAGACGCAACGACGCAACGGGAAGGACTTCTCGGAGGGGATCGAGAGACGATTGTGTCATTGAGCAATGCGCGAAATCGGCTGACCTTACAACGGGCCATGAACCAGTCACCAATGACGAAGACTGGGCGGTTCCGATTTGACGCCGGGGTTCGGTAGCAGAACAATCGGTCGCGACTCTGAGAGTTCGACGGTTGAGATCTGCGACGTTGCCGGGAGATTGAGGCATGTGTGTTTGCCGCGGGCTGAGGCTGTGTGGAGTTGCGGTCGTGGTGACTGTCGGACTGGTGTTGCCGGCCTCTGCCGTCGGGCGGGCGTCGCGGCCCAATATCGTGCTGATCTATGCCGACGATCTCGGGTATGGCGACATCGGCTGCCAGGGGGCCACGCGGGTCAAGACGCCGCACATCGACCGGATGGCGCGGGAGGGGCTGCGTTTTACCGACGGGCATTCTCCGTCGGCGACGTGCACGCCGTCCCGCTATGCGATGCTCACCGGCGAGTACGCCTGGCGGAAGAAGGGGACCGGAGTTCTTCCCGGCGACGCCCGGTTGATCATTGAGCCGGGGAGGACGACGCTGCCTTCGGTCCTGCAGCAGGCTGGCTATCGGACTGGGGTTGTCGGCAAGTGGCATCTCGGGCTGGGATCCGGCAATCTCGACTGGAACGGGGAGATTCGGCCCGGCCCGCTCGAAGTCGGTTTCGATAAATGCTTTCTGATTCCGGCGACCGGCGATCGGGTGCCGTGTGTTTATGTGGAACAGCGGCGGGTTGTCGGACTCGATCCGGCCGATCCGATTCAGGTGGCGTTCGGCAAGCCGCTGGGCGACGAGCCTACCGGCAAGGCCCATCCCGAGCTGCTCAAGGTTCATCCGAGCCACGGCCACGACATGACGATCGTGAACGGCATCAGCCGGATCGGCTACATGACCGGGGGCAAGGCGGCCCGCTGGGTCGACGAGGAGATGGCGGACGCGATCACCGCAAAAGCGGTGCAATTTGTCGAACAGCCTCAGGATCAGCCGTTCTTTCTGTTCTTCTCGTTGCACGACATTCATGTGCCCCGCGTGCCGCATCCGCGGTTCGTCGGGAAGACCGACATGGGGCCGCGCGGCGACTGCATTGTGCAGGCCGACTGGTGCGTGGGGGAGATTCTGGCGGCTCTCGACCGGCTGAAACTCGCCGAGAACACGCTGGTGATCTTCAGCAGTGACAACGGACCGGTGGTGGACGACGGGTATAAGGACGGCGCCGTGCAGAAGCTGGCCGGTCACAGGCCGGCGGGTCCGTGGCGAGGGGGGAAGTACAGCGCTTTCGAAGGGGGGACGCGGGTGCCGCTGCTGGTCCGCTGGCCGGGCAAGGTCCAGCCGCGGGTCTCGGAGGCCCTCGTCTGCCAGGTCGATTTCCCGGCGTCGCTGGCGGCGCTGACGGGGCAGAGCTGGAACGTGGAAACCGGGCCGGACAGCGTGAACGTGCTGCCGGCGCTGCTGGGAGAATCACCGGCGGGTCGCGACCATCTGGTCGAGCACGCCGGTTCGCTGTCGTTGCGAGTCGGAACGTGGAAGTTCATTCCGGCGGGCAAAGGGGCGCGCGTGAGCGCCAACACGAATACCGAGCTTGGGAATGCTCCGCAGCCGCAGCTTTACGATCTGGCGAGCGATCCGGGGGAGACGACGAACGTCGCTGCTCAACATCCGGAACGCGTGGCGGAGATGGGGCGGCGGCTGGAGGGGCTCCGGTTGCAGGCGCGTTGAGATCTTGCAGGGCACGCGTCTGCGTGTTGAGTTGAGTGCCCACGTCGCGCGAAGATCATTGCCGGTGCGGCAGTCACACAGCAATGCGAAGACGACGCTGAGCGTCGGAAGAGTGCGTTCCCAGGTGGAGCCTGGGATCGAGTTGTCCGGCCACATTCCGGCACGCGGGAGCGTGCCCTACTTGCCCAGGAACGGGAAGAGCTGGCGGATTTCGGCGTCGTTGGGCTGGCGGCCGTATTCGCAGATTTCGAAGGCTTCGGCGTACTTGACGGCCTTGCCCTGTTCTTCGCCGAACCACTTGATGAGCGTGTCGCGGAACCGGTTGGCTTCGCCTCCCTGGCGGCCTTCCCAGCGCTGGCGAAGCCAGGCCTTGCGGGCGACGGGATCGGCGGCCGGGGGGACCTTGGCGACATACTCTTCGCTGCCACTGGCGCCTCCTTCGTAGACCTGCGATTCGAGTTCGTGAACGGCTTCGAGCTTCTTGTCGAAGACCGAATCGAGCGACACCGCGATGTCCGCCTTGAAGGGATACGGCTTCTTGAAGCCGTCGCTGGAGTAAAGAAAAACCGGGTTCTTCTTCAGCACGGGCGTGTCCGGGCAGATGAAGGGAACGGTCACCATGAAGGCGGCGTCCTGAACCAGCACGCCAACGTAGCGGTGGTCGGGGTGATAGTCCCAGGGACGGTGGGCGATGACGATGTCGGCTCGCCAGTTGCGGATGACGCGGGTGATCTTCCGGCGGTTTTCGAGGTTGGGTTCCAGCTCGCCGTCGTGGATATCGAGGACCTCGGATTCGGCCCCGAGGAGTTTGTCGGCCGCTTCCACTTCGGCCTTGCGGCGCTGTGCAAGGGGGCCGCCGGCCATCTGCCAGTGGCCGATGTCGCCGTTCGTGACCGACACCAGCTTCACATGATGCCCGGCCTGCGCCCAGAGGATTGCTGAACCTCCCGCTTTGAATTCGGCGTCGTCGGGGTGCGCGCCGAAGATGATGATTCGCAACTTGCCGTCATCGACCGGTTCGTCGGCGGCAAGACAGGGAGCGGTCAGCAGGAGCAGGGCGATCAGGCAGCGAGCGGCGGCGGGCATTCGTTGGATCCTCGGTCGTGAAGAAATCGGAAGTCAGGTTTACCGCGGTGGCGCGGAGCTTAACGGAAGAAATGACGAATGTCGAAGGCGGAATGTCGAATGTCAGGACTGTTGAGGCGCCGTGAGTCGCGATCGAAGACCGCTCGTACTTCTCGGTCTGCCGTTCTCCGCATGCCGGGCGTTGAATCAGTCTACCTCATGTGGTGTTATGGAGCACACTGTGGGGGCCGCTCCGCGACAAAAAACGTCTTCCGAGATGCGAGTATGGCAGAAACACGGATTGTTCTCGTCACCGGAGTGACGCGAGGACTGGGGCGGGCGATGGTGGACCGGCTCGTCGAAGCCGGTCAGATGGTCGTCGGTTGCGGCACCAGCGATGACCGGATCGCCGCAGTCCAGCGCGAACTTGGTGCTCCGCATCACTTCACCGTGGTCGACGTGGCGGACGATGCGGCGGTCTCCCGGTGGGCGCGGAGCCTGCTGGAACGTGGACTGGTCCCCGATCTGCTGCTCAATAACGCGGCGATCATCAATGCGAATGCCCCGCTCTGGGAAATTGACCATGCCGAAATGTCCCGGCTGCTGGCAGTCAATATTGGCGGCGTGGCGAATGTTATCCGGCATTTCGTTCCGGCAATGATCGAACGCGGCCGAGGGGTGATCGTGAATTTCAGTTCCGGCTGGGGACGGAGCACCGCTCCCGATGTGGCTCCCTATTGCGCGAGCAAGTTCGCCATCGAAGGGCTCACGCTGGCTCTGGCTCAGGAGCTTCCCTGGGGGATGGCGGCGGTGCCGCTGAATCCCGGCATCATTAACACCGAGATGCTGCAGAGCTGCTTTGGTTCGGGCGCCAGCAGCTTCCCCGATGCCGACGCATGGAGCCGGACCGCAGTCCCGTTCCTGCTGCAGCTCGGCGCCCGGGATAACGGCCGGTCGCTGAGCGTGCCGGACTGAGCGGACTTTTGCAGGATTTACACCGAGGAGCGACCATCGTGAATTGCGACCGACGCGAGTTTCTGGGAACGACAATGGCCGTGGCCCTGGCGGCTGCCAAAGGGGCTCCGGTCCGGGCTGATGAGACTGAAAAGCTCCCGCCAGTGCGGACTCTCACGCACGGGCCGAAGCATCACTGGTTTGCGTATTACGACAAGCTGCAGTTCGACCCGACGGGGCGGTACGTGCTCGGCAACGAGGTCACGTTCGAGCATCGCTCGCCGCGGCCCGACGATGGGATTGCGGTGGGGATGGTCGATCTGCAGGACGGCGACCGCTGGAAAGAGCTGGGGTTGTCGTTCGCCTGGAACTGGCAGCAGGGCTGCATGCTGCAGTGGGTGCCGGGTTCGCGGACGCAGGTGCTGTGGAACGACCGCGGCGACAATGGCAATTTCTGCTCGCACATTCTCGATGTGACGACGGGGGACCGGCGGACGATTCCCTCTGCGATCTACGCCCTCAGCCCGGATGGGAAGTCGGCCGTTGCCCCGGATTTTCGACGGTTGAACGACACGCGTCCCGGTTACGGCTACTGCGGGATTGCCGATCCCCATCGCGACAGCCTGGCGCCGGAGCAGACCGGCCTCTGGCACATCGACCTTGCGTCCGGGAAGAAGGAACTGCTCTTCTCGTTCGCGCAGATCGCGAAGTTTGGCGACGTCACGGCCGAGATGCGGGCGTCCAAGCACTGGTTCAACCACCTGCTCTACAACACCGACGGCTCGCGGTTCGTGTTCCTGCATCGCTGGCAGACACCGGGGCCGGATAGCCGGCGGCGGACGCGGATGATTACGGCAAAGGCCGACGGCACCGACCTCCACATCGTCGATTCGTCCGGGTGGACGTCGCACTTCATCTGGCGCGATCCGGAGCACATTCTGGCGTGGAGCCGGTATCGCGATCAGCCGGGCTTCTTCCTGTTCCGCGACAAGACCGATCAGGCGGAGCAGATCGGAGCGGGCGTGATTGCGCAGGACGGGCACTGCACGTATCTGCCGGGGGATCGCTGGATTCTGAACGACACGTACCCCGACAAGCGGCGTCTGCAGCATCCCTATCTGTTTGAGGTCGCCACCAGCCGGAAGATTCCGCTGGGTCACTTTGAATCGCCGCCGCAGTACACCGGCGAATGGCGGTGCGACACGCACCCGCGGTTCAGTCCGGACGGCAAGTTTGCCGTGGTTGATTCCCCGTTCACGGGGGAAGGTCGGCAGATGCACCTGATCGATCTGCGGGGAATTGTGGGTTCGGCGTAGCGGCAGGTGGGAATTCGGTTCGAGTCCGGAGTTTCCGCGCGAGACTGGGGAATTTCGTGTCACCTTGAGGGCGGACAAGGTCACTCGTTGCTGAAGAGAGTCGAGCGGCCGCAGCGCGGCCGCTCTGGAGAACCTCGTTCGGGAACGATCGCGATGGCCGAAACCGAAACCGAAACCGTCGCACGCCTGCCGGACGATGCGGAACTGTGGCGCGACGTCTGCCGGGAGGATGCGAAAGCCTTTGAGGTCGTCGTTCGGCGGCATCAGTCTGCGGTGTGCGCGGTCGCTTACAGCGTCTGCGGCGATCGCTCCCTCAGCGAAGACGTCGCGCAGGAGGCGTTCTGGGCGGCCTGGCAGCAGCGAGAGACGCTGGCCGACCCAAGCCGACTCCGCGCGTGGCTGTGTGGGATCTCGCGAAATCTGGCACGGAAGGCGCGGCGGAAAAAACCGGCGCGAACCGACGGCATGTTCGACGAAATCTCCCGGGAATCGTCGCCGGATGATCAGGCCGCAACTCAGGAAGAGGAGACCCTCGTCTGGCGGAGTCTGGCAGCGATCCCCGAGTCTTATCGCGAACCGCTGGTACTGTTCTACCGCGAGAACCAGTCGATCGCCGAAGTCGCCACGGCGCTCGACCTGAGTCCGGACGCCGTCAAACAGCGGCTGTCGCGCGGCCGGACCATGCTGCGGGACCAGGTTGCCCACCTTGTCGAAGGGACGTTGCGACGGACCCGCCCGGGTGTCACGTTGACGGTTGCGGTGATGACGGGGCTGTCCACCAGTCAGGCCGCGTGGGCCGGGGGCGTTCCTGCAGTCGGCGGACTGGCCGCCAAGGCAGCGGGAGCCGGAAGTCTTGGGGCGATCGCCGGGCCGTTGCTGGGAGGCGCTGGCGGTCTGTTCGGCGCCTGGCTGGGAACGTGGCTGCCGGCTCAAATGGCTCCGACGCGTCGCGAGCGGGAGGTCCTGCAGCGATTCGGACGCCGGAGTCTGTGGGCCGCCGCGGGATACGTGCTCGCACTGCTTGCATTCAATCTGGGCTGGGTCTTCGTGCGTACGGGGCCTCCGTGGCTCTGGATGATGCTGATCGCGGCCAATGTGGGGATCACGGCCTGGTATGTCGTCTGGATCATCAGCGCAGCGATCCGCATGTCGGCGCTGGTCCGACAGCTCCGGACGGAGTCCGTCGCGAACGACGAACCGGAGTCAGACTCCACGCCGACCCGGCAGGCGGTAATGGCGATGGCGAGCTGCTGGCGGGGACGGGTCTTTCGGAGCCAATGGACGTTCCTTGGGTTGCCGCTCATCGAATTCAACGTCAGCGACCCTGCGACCGGATTGCAGATGAGCGTTCCGACGCCGCGCCGAGCTGTCGGCTGGGTTGCGATCGGTGACGAAGCTCGCGGAGTCCTGCTGGCGGTCGGAGGTACGGCCGTCGGCGCGGTCGCCATCGGCGGTCGCGCGACGGGATTGCTGGCGGCCGGCGGGATCGCGTTCGGCGGTGTCGCCATCGGTGGCCTGGCTCTCGGGGGGCTCGCCGTCGGCGGGCTCGGGCTGGGCGGACTGGCGATCGGCGGAGGGGCGATCGGCTGGCTGGCCATTGGCGGCGGGGCGGTGGCCTGGGACGTGGCCGTGGGAGGAGCGGCGATAGCGCACCACGCCGCCTTTGGCGGAGCCGCTCTCGCCACCGAGATTGCCGTCGGCGGCGGCGTGAGCGCCCTGCACGCGAATGATGCCGTGGCGAAGGCCTTTTTCGAGACTCACCCGCTCAAGCAGGCCATGGACTGGTACATCGGCCACACTGCGCTGGCCAACGCCGTCATCATCGGCATGTCGATCCTGCCGGGGTTGCTGATGTGGCCGCTGCTGTATCGGCGGGCGGATTCTTCCAACGAGAATGCATCCCGGCGAATCGCCTGAGGCCCGACGGCTGGATCTTCAACGGAAAGCGCTCAGCGAGAGGCTTCGAGAAACGCGGCCGGGGCGTGGTCCAGGAAGGCGGCCCAGAACGTCTCGTCGCCTGCTTCGCCTGCCGACGGGCCGAGCCGGGGCGGATGGAATTTCAGGTCCTTCAGTCCGGCTGCACTGAATGCCTTCTCGTGAGTGGGGCGGCTCAAGTAGTAGTTATCGATCGTGAAGGACCGGTCGGGAAGGAAGATGGTCCAGGTGATCGTGTCCCCTTCGGCGATCGGATCCGGGGCCGTGCGGACGAAGCCGTGTGGACGCGTTTTCTCGACGTCGCTCGGCGGGTTCTCGAAGTCGTTGTTGATCGTGCAGAACCGCCCGCCCGGTTTGAGGTGACGCGCAATGGACTGGCACATGACCTGCAACTCGTCCGGCGTCCGCGCATAGTTGAGGAGCCAGCCCGCGACGACCAGGTCGAACTGTTCGTCGAGCGCCAGCTCTTTGACATCCGACACGAGGTACTCGATCCCCTGGCCCGCGGACTGTTCCTGACTTCGCGCCAGTTCGATCATCGCCTGTGAAATGTCGACGCCAACCACCCGGCGCGCGTCGCGGGCCTTCAGTTCCCGCGAGAGAAAGCCTTCGCCGCAGGCGAGATCAAGGACCGACTTGCCTGTGACGTCGCCGATCAGTTGGAACAGCGTGAACTGCTCGACGTGAATTCGCCACGGCGCCAGCTTGGCCTGTTTGTATTCCTGCGAAATCCGGTCGTAGTCGGTGGTCATGAGTGGTTCCTTTGTCGGGAAGGCTCGATCACTCGCCGCGAGCGGCTCCACAAGCGTACCACACGAATCGGGCTCGGCGGTTTACGCTTCTCCACCGAGTCCGGCGCTGACGCGGAACATGTGCCCGTCGGGATGGCGAAGATGAAATTCTCGGACGCCCCACGGTTTGTCTGCGGGGGGACAGCTCACGGTCACCCCGTGCTCGACGGCGGTCTGATGCAGGGCGTCGAGATCCGCCGGGGATTCCATCCACCAGCTCATCCAGACGCCGTCAGTCATGTCGTCGCCGGGAAAGCGGGGGAGGATCGTTCCCCGCGACCCCTGGCCGCCGTGGCAGAGAAAGATCGTGGCGTGATATGAGCAGACGCTGCCGAAGCTGGCCGGGCCGTTTTCGTTGGCGGCGAGGGCGTGCGCGCCGCTGCCGATCATGCCTCCCTGATTCCAACTGAAGCCGCGGTTCCAACCGAGCGTTTCAAACCAAGCGAAGCTTTCGCCAATGCTGGAGACGTTGAGGACCGGAGTCACGCTCTGCACGCCCATCGGTCGTTCCTCATTCGGTCGGGAAAATACCGCGGTGCGCCGGCCGCGATTCAGAGATCCGTCAGCGGCTTCCGCTGCCACAGCCCGCGGTAGATCGTCGCACCGTCCAGCAGCCGCCGGCGGTGGAAGCTGGTCAGATAGTCCATGTCGTGCTCGGGCTCGTGCCAGTCGGGAGGTTCGAGCGCGACGAACTGGGGATGATGGTTCATCAGGCCCGCGATGACTTCGAAGTATTCGCCGACGTCGGTCCAGGAATGGACGAAGCCGTCCGGCTTGACGACGACGGCCAGCAGGTCGGCGAACTCCTCGTTGAACAGCCTGCGGCGCCGGTGCTTCTTCTTCCACCACGGATCGGGAAAGTAGACGTGGGCCGCATCGACCGAATGGGGCGCGACTCGCATCCGCAGAAAATCGCGGGCGTCGCCGCCGATGACGCGGGAGTTGGGCAGGTGCCGTTTCAGCAGCCGCCGCGCCGTCCGGCGGCCTTCGGTGAAATCGACTTCCAGGCCGAGATAGTTGGTCTCGGGATGGGCGACGCTGGTGTTGAACAGGAACAGTCCCCGCCCGCAGCCGATGTCGAGTTCGACGGGATTGTCGTTGCCGAAGAACTCGACCCAGTCGACGGTCGCCGTGACATCGTCCACGGTCCGGAAGAACGGATAGAGGTCGCGGAGTTTGTCAGTCGTCAGTCGTCCGTGGTCCGTGGGCATGGATGGAGTTCTTGGAAATTGGATCTTTGTTATTGGCATTTCGTTCTTCGGTGGAGAGGCGCGGCCACGAAGACTCAATGGAGATCAGTCAGCGTCTCGGGCATTCCACAAACGACAGAGAACGAATCGCAAACAACGAATCACCAACCGTCAGTCGATTCCCTCTTCGCGGGCGCGTTCCCGATGGATCGGGACGCCGATCATGCAACCGCTGAAGACCATTTTTTCGCCGACGAAGCCCTGAAAGTTGAATTCGGCCCGGCGACCGGCACGCAGGCGGGTGAGCTGGGCCATGATGACCAGGCGGTCGCCCGGAAAGACCGGGTTACGGAACCGGACGTCGTCCATGCCGCCGAAGCCGAGAAAATCGCCTTCGAGCAGGTCGAACTTGCGGGCGTAGAAGCCGGCGAGCTGGGCGGCGCATTCGCAGAGCACGACACCCGGCATGAGCGGGAAGTCGGGCATATGGCCGCGAATCCAGAACTCTTTGTCGGTGACGTCTTTGTAGCCGACGATGCCGTGGTTTTCGCGATCGACGTACAGGATGGCGGTAAGCTGCTCCATCTCGAACCGTTGAGGATTGACCTTGCGGATCTCCTCGATGGGATAGAGCGGCTTGTCGAAATTGAGCACGTCGAAGCTGTAAATGGTCTGGGGAGGCATTTCCGTTCCTCGTAGGTCCGGCCGGGCGGTCGCCAGCCGCGGGCCGTCGGGGCAAACCCCCGAAAATCTGCAAAGGATTCAGGCGGCGGCAGTTTAGCTGGATTTACCGCAATCCCGCAACTGCGACCCGGCGGTCGCCGGGAGGCCGTCCGACGGGAGATAGATTCGCCGGGAGTCGTTGCAACGGAGGGAGTTACGCTCCCTTCAGCTCAGCCGTTTTCTCCTTGAGCGTGGCGACCTGACTCTCGACGGCCTTCCGGACGGTTGCCAGTTTCTTCAGAATCTTGCCGCTGTTGCTCTCGATCGTCTGCGCCCAGGTCATCAGGTCATCGAGAGAGTTGACCTGCTTCTCGATGTCCAGGATGGCGACTTCCATGGCGGCGACGTCGGCTGTCTGAGCGGCATTCTGCTTCTGCTGCTGGACAACCAGGGCGCGGGCCAGCGTCAGGCCGGTCCGCAGATAGAGGTCGCTGGCTTCGTCGTCGAGATCCCAGACGACGAAGACGTCCAGGCCGCGGCGGAAGAGAGGCTCCAGCCCGACCGGAGCCGTTCGGCGGGAGAATACGAACAACCCGACTTGGGCGTCGCGGTTGTCGCGCGCCGTCGCCAGTTCCTGGACGGCGTCGGTGAGCTGATAGCCGGCTTTCTCCTTGGCTTCCATCACGATCCGGCCCCCCGGAGCGACCGTGTCCGGGCCGAGAGTGATGACGGCGTCGCCGACTTTGCAGTTCTTGATCCGTCCGGTCGTGCTGCCGGTGGACTCGGCGAGATCTCCCGTCTTCTGCGATTCCTGCACGAGGAGCTGGATGACTTCTTCTTCGAATTCCAGCCCGTGGCGGGTGGATTTGCCCGCTTCTTTCTTGCGGACGATCATTTCCTGAAGGGAGAGTTTGATTTCTTCCTGGAAGACCTGGTTGGTCTTCCGCTGCCCTTCCAACAGGGCCAGCAGTTCCCGTTTGAGGCGGGCGAGTGCGGACGTTTCTTCGTCGAGCGACAGGTGGCTCTCGATGGTGGCGTTCGTGCTCTCCAGCATCTTCTTCAGACGGGACAGCGCCGAGGTCTCCTGGTCCAGCGAGAATTCATTGGTAATCGTCCGCTGAGCCCGTTCGACGTTGGCGACCAGCCGGCTGAGGGCCGAGTTTTCCTCGTCGAGCGAGAACTGTTTGACGACTTCGTCAATTCGGGTCTGCAGATCCTCCGTCAGATTTCCCTGGCGTTCGGTCAACTCCGCGATGAACCGGAAAAGGGCCCCCTCTTTGTTGTCGAGGGAAAACTGCTTCAGCACGTGGTCGCGCTGGCTGAGAAGCTGTTCGTCGAGGACGCCGCGAAGTGCGCCGAGCAGCCCCTGGGACTGATCGGGATTGAGCCATTTCAGCAGCTCGCTGTCGTCGCCGAAGTGCCGCGACAGGGTCCGGCTCAGCTCCGAGTCTTCCTGCCCAAGCTGTTTGCGAAGCACCATTTCCAGTTCGCCGTCCTTGCGGACGAGCCGCTCAACCCGTTCCTGGAACCGGCCGCTCTGCGGGTCGAAGTAGTCTTTGAGGGTATGGGACACCTTGTCGTGGACACCCTTCGTGTGGTCTTCCAGTCGGGCCTGCAGCAAGCCGAGCAGTCGATCCCCTTCACGGCGGACGGTTTCGCCGTCGAGCTGTCCGCGGGCCTGTCGCAGGGCCAGGACGCCGATCCGGAGCGCTTTGAGGGCGAAATCCTCGCGATCTCGCCCTGCGGCGAAGGCTTCCAGTTCGGCGACTGTTTCCGGATCGTGGACTGCCAGCTCCAGCAGCAGCGTCGCGGAACCGTTCGCGGCAGGACGGGGTTCGTCCGGTGGAAGCGTCTGCCGGGCGACGGAATTGGGCGTGGTCGGGATCTGCGGCGACATGGGCGGGGACCTTGAACTGTGAGTCGCAGTGAGCAGAATCCGGGGCTTCGGGAGGACGCTCCCACCTCGGCCAGCCAACAACAATCACCGGAGATTCAGTTCGGCGGTGACTTCGACGCCGGCGCCGGATCGTAGGCGTCGACCTCGTTGTGCATCGTATAGAGCCGGAAGCCGTCACCGACGGGGATCAGCAGGCCGCTGGATTTGTTCTCGGCGATCGGACGGAGCGGATTGCCGGAGTATTTTTCCCAGTGGACGAGGTCGTCGGAGCCCGCCAGGCCCGTCGCCCACAGGCTCGGCTGACCGGGTTGGGCGGGCCTTTTGGCTCCGTGAATTACGGCATAATACCGGCCGTTGTATTTGAGAACCTGATTCATCGCGATCAGGTCTTGGTCGAATTCGTCCGGGCCGGGGCTCATGACCGGTTCGTCCTGGAGGTTGGTCCAGACTTTCAGATCGCGCGAGCGGGC
Source organism: uncultured Planctomycetaceae bacterium (assembly GCA_942493135.1). Taxonomy (GTDB): domain Bacteria; phylum Planctomycetota; class Planctomycetia; order Planctomycetales; family Planctomycetaceae; genus Planctellipticum. The sequence goes on from OW818684.1 coordinate 5,465,524, forward strand.
CAGCCAGATTCCGGCATCGCGGCGTTCGTAGAACAGATTCCAGACGCCATCTTCATGCCAGACGGTGGGCGTCCCGTAGGGGCCCTCCGTAATGGGAGAGCCATTCGCCAGTCGGACGTCGAGAGCTCCCACGCGGGTCCATTGGACGCCGTCGGTCGAAGTCAGCCGCTGGGCCTGATCTTGAAAACCCTCGGCGAACATGTGGTAAACGCCGTCGACCCGGAGCACGCAGATGTCTTCGACCCAGGCTCCCCGGTAAACGGGAGCGTCTCCCGCCCTGGTCCAATGAAGTCCGTCGCTCGAAGTCGCGTATCCAAGTGACTTAACTCCTTCGCGGGTGCCGTCGTAGCCGGTGTACCAGAGCTGCCAGCGATCACCATCGCGGAGGATCCAGCCGCGTTCGCGGATTTTGACGTCCCAGTGTCCGGGACCGGCGGCGGTGAAGACTGGATTCCCGCGACGGGGCTGCCAGTGAGTCAGCTCGGGTGGAAACTCTCCCGCGACGGCCGACGCGGCCAGCCAGACGAAGACGAGCCCGGCGCGAACAAATCCACGGAGTGACATATGTCCAAGCATCCTGCAGACTCCTGAGGCGAATTCCTGAGGCTGTCCACTGTGGCCCGGAGGAGGCATGGCGTCAATTGAAAGTCGGGGAAGTGCTGCGAAACCATCCGTTCGGAGGCCCCACTTCGCTGAAAAACGAGACACGTTGTCGTTTGGTGTTGACAATTGGGGGCGGGACGCAAAACATAGTTCTGCACACCTGATTTCACCCATCCAGAATCCTCCATGCGTCCGGACGCCAGCAACCGACAGCCATGTCGGAGAAAGCTCCCCCGGACACCCCTCCCGAATCTTGAATTCCCGCAGTTCATTTTTTCGCAGCTCGGCAATGCCGTACAGCCTGGTGGTTTCTGGTGAGTGGAGTTCCGCAATCCTCGTCGATTGTGACTTGTCCGGACGGAGTCGTCATCGGCGTAGTCGGTGGTATCGGCAGCGGCAAAAGTTCCGTCGTGCGGTGGGTCGCCGAGCGATACCCCGTGGCGGTGCTGGATGCAGACGCCATCGGCCACGAGGTTTTGTTGTCGACCGAGATCAAGCAGCAGTTACGTCAGCGATTTGGTGAGGAAATTTTCGGCGCCGAGGGGGAGATTGACCGCAAGGCACTGGCCCGGAAGGTCTTCGGCGATGCTCCTGAGTTCCTGGCTGCCCGTCGGCAACTGGAACGGATTGTGCATCCGGAAATCCGGCGACGGATTCAGACCGGTGTTTACACGACCGGGGGTCAGTCCGGCAACGGGGTGGTTCTGCTGGATGCCGCGATTCTGCTGGAAGCTGGCTGGCGAGACCTTTGCCGCTGGGTGGTATTGATTGACTGTCCTCGATCCGTCCGGCTCGCCCGCGTGCTGGAGCATCGCGGTTGGTCGGAGGACGAACTGGATCGGCGCGAACGAAGCCAGTGGCCGCTGGCTGAGAAGCGCCGGCTGACGGATGTGATTATTGATAATTCCGGCGAATTGGCCGTCGCCGGAGAACAGCTTGCGGGAGTGGTCCGCCGGTGCCTGGCTTTCAAACCGGGACGGGGCATCCTGCAGGCGGACGAGACTTTGAGTCTGACGGAACGGCAACGCCGCCCGACAGACACGACGCGATAGCGAGAATCTGTTACTGTCGAAACCCTGCCTGTTGCTCCAATCAATTTCTGCTCTGCCGACATCCCGGCGGTTGCCGTGCCAAGGAACGGTTCCCCACAGCCCCGCCAGCTCTGCATCTCCGCCTGACTCCGAGAGTTCCTGCCATCATGAAACCTCGCCCTTCCATCACCTCCCGCCTGAATCCGTCGTCTCCGATGGGATCGCAGTCGTCCGTGGGATCTCAACCCGCCGCTCCCGGCGGCTGGGATGCCGATGAGCTGCTCGATCCGCCTCCCCCCCCGGCGATCGACACGTCGGAACTGCCCGATCCCGACGAGGAGGAGGATGAAGACGCGGTGAACTTTCCGGCGGACGAGCGCTACGAGGAGATCAAGCGCGGCGACACGGACATTCATATCGCGGAACTGCAGCGGCTGACGATGAAGGACCTTATCGTTCTGGCCCGCAAGGAAGGGGTCACCGACTATACCGGTCTGAAGAAGCAGGATCTGATTTTCAAGATCCTGAAAGAGCGGACCAAGATGAACGGGCTGATGTTCGGCGAAGGGACGCTGGAGATCCTGCCGGACGGCTTCGGTTTCCTCCGGAGCCCCGACTATCACTATCTTCCCTGCCCTGACGACATCTACGTTTCCCCCAGCCAGATCCGGCGTTTCGGCCTGCGGACTGGAGCGACCGTTGCGGGGCAGATCCGCCCGCCGAAGGAAAACGAACGTTACTTCGCTCTGCTGCGCGTGGAGGCGATCAGCGGTCAGGATCCGAACCTGCTGACCGAAAAGGTCTCGTTCGACGATCTGACGCCGCTGCATCCGGAACGCCGGCTACGGTTGTCGACGGACGGGGCCGATCTGAGCACGCGGGTCGTCGACATGATTGCGCCGATCGGCATGGGCCAGCGAGGTCTGATCGTCTCGCCCCCCAAGGCCGGCAAGACGATTCTGCTGCAGCGATTGGCGAAGGCCGTGCTGGCTAACGAGCCCGACGTGTATGTGATCGTGCTGCTGATCGACGAGCGTCCGGAAGAGGTGACGGACATGGAGCGGCAGGTGAAGGGTCGGATGTGCGAGGTGATCTCCAGCACGTTCGATGAGCCACCGAGCCGCCACATTCAGGTCTCGGAGATGGTGATCGAGAAGGCGAAGCGGATGGTCGAATACGGCCAGCACGTGGTGATCTTCCTCGATTCGATCACGCGTCTGGCGCGGGCCTGGAATGCCGAGGTTCCTCACTCGGGCAAGATTCTGACCGGGGGCGTCGACGCCAACGCGTTGCAGCACCCGAAGCGATTTTTCGGGGCCGCCCGGAACGTGGAAGAGGGGGGGAGCCTGACGATCGTGGCGACAGCCCTGGTCGACACCGGCAGCAAGATGGACGACGTGATCTTTGAAGAGTTCAAAGGGACCGGCAATACGGAGCTGCATCTCGACCGCCGGATGGTCGAAAAGCGGATCTGGCCGGCGATCGACGTCAACCGGTCGGGCACCCGCCGCGAAGAGCTGCTGATGTCCGAAGACGAGTTGCGCAAGGTCTGGGTCCTCCGCCGGGTGCTGAACGACATGAATCCGGTCGAGGCAATGGAATTGCTGACGAACCGGATGCGGCGGACCAAGACCAACGACGAGTTCCTGATGAGCATGAATCTCGGCTGATGCGGACAAGAACCCCGTTGCCTGACGCGTGAGCTGGCGGGGTGGCCGGCGTCGGAGTCTTCGACAACCCGGTGCGGTCGAGCCAGTGCGTAAGACCGGGGCGGCGAAGACTTCGCCCCGGCCACCCGCAAGCATTTCCAACAACATCACGATGAATTCATCGCCTGAATCGACTTCGGAGTGGACAGTGCAGACATTTGAAGGCAACCTGCTGACCGGCGACGATCAGTTCGCCATTGTGGTCTCGCGGTTCAACGAACTGGTCACCGAACGTCTGCTCGCGGGGGCGGTCGATACGGCCCGGCGGCACGGCCTGGCGGACGATCGGATTACGATCGTGCGGGCGCCCGGCTCGTTCGAATTGCCGATTATCGCGCAGCGGCTGGCGCAGTCGGGAAAATTCACGGCGGTGATCTGTCTCGGTGCGGTCATCCAGGGTGAGACGTCGCACCACGAGTACATCAACCACCAGGTGGCCGCCGGGCTGCAGCAGATTGCGTTGGAAACGGGCGTTCCCGTGGCCTTCGGCGTGCTGACCTGTCAGTCCATGGATCAGGCGCTCGATCGGGCCGGGGGCAAAGCCGGCAATAAAGGTGTCGAAGCGACGCTGGCGGCGATCGAAACCGTCAATGTGCTGCGGGCACTGGCGGCGGCGGGAATCTGAATCGGATGTCCGGCGGCGGACTGTTGTCGCTGCGCTGAACCGCCGATGAAAAATGAAGCATCTGTTTCGCAGTCGCCTTCTGCGGTTCGATGCTAGAATGGTTTCGTCCGGGAAGGGTGTCCCGGCGTTTGTTCCTTGAGAATGTGTTGCCGTCTATGTCGTCCCGCCGCCACAAGGCCCGCGAAATCGTTCTCCAGATGCTGTACCAGAAGGATCTCAATCCCGAGGTCGGCATCGACACGATCCGTCAGATGATCCAGGACGATCTCCGCGACGAGCATCTGAGCCGGTTTGCCTGGAGCCTGTTTACGGGCGTCATGGAATTCCGGCTGGCTCTCGACAAGCGGATCGAAGAAGCGGCCTCGAACTGGTCGCTGAGCCGGATGGCGCCGACGGACCGGAACGTGCTGCGGCTGGGGGGCTTTGAGCTGCTGCATACTGAGACGCCTCCGCGCGTCGTCATTGATGAGGCGCTGGAGCTGGCCAAGAGCTTTGGCGGCCCGCAATCGGGGGCGTTCGTCAACGGCATTCTGGATAAGCTGATTCCGTTCTCGAAGCGTGAGAGCCGGACCACGACCGGTCCGCAAGCCGAGACGGCCGCGGATCTGGGACTCGATACTGATCACGGCGACGAAATTCCGGCCGAGGAGCTCGTTGGCGACTTGCCGGACGACTCGGAATCGGACGAGATCGACGCTGGACTGCCCGAAAACGAAGTTCGTAATATCGACGAGGTCTGAGCACCGCGTGGCGCAATACAGGAGAAGTAAGACCGGGGCATCGCGAAGACGCTCCTGCCGCGGCCCTGTTCGCGAGCGTTGTGCGACGAGCCGGGACCTTCTCAACGCTCAACGCTCAACGCTTCCCGAAGTTCGGTCAGCGGCAACTTGAACGTCTCCGCCACGGCGCGATTCGTCACCCGCCCCCCGTGCATATTGACGGCATGGGCGAAGCCGGGGTCGGCGGCGCAGGTCGCTGACAGGCCCTGGCTGGCGAGCCGCAATGCGTAGGGGAGCGTGACGTTGCACAAGGCGTAGGTGCTCGTCCGACCGACGGCTCCGGGCATGTTCGTGACGCAGTAGTGGACGATGCCGTCGATCACGTAGGTGGGAGACGAGTGCGTCGTCGGCCGGGTCGTTTCGATGCAGCCGCCTTGATCGACCGCCACGTCGATGATCACGGCGCCTGGCTTCATCAGCTTCAAGTCGTCGCGCGACACGAGACGCGGCGCTCGCGCACCTTCGACCAGCACCGCACCGATCACCAGATCCGCGAGGCGAAGCTGCTCGCGGATATTGTGCCGGTCGCTGAAGATCGTATTCACATTCGGCGGCATGATGTCTTCGAGGTAGCGCAGACGGTCGACGTTGACGTCGAGTATCACGACGTCCGCCTGGAAACCGGCAGCGATCCGGGCCGCATTCTTCCCCACGACGCCGCCGCCGAGGACCGTGATATGCGCCGGCGCCACCCCCGGAACCCCGGCCAGCAGAATGCCGCGGCCGAGTTGCGGCCGTTCCAGATACTTCGCCCCTTCCTGAATGCTCATCCGCCCGGCGATCTCGCTCATCGGCGTCAGGCACGGCAGGTCTCCCTTGGCGCCGCGCAGCGTCTCGTACGCCACGGCGGAGATTCCCGTCGCCAGTACGTTGCGGGTCAGTTCCTCGCTGGCGGCGAAGTGGAAATAGGTAAAGACGATCTGGCCGGATCGCATCAGCGGCCATTCGGCCGGCTGCGGCTCTTTGACTTTGATGACGAGATCGGCTGCCGACCAGATCTCTTCCGCCGCCGGAACGATCGTGGCCCCGGCCTCCGCGTAGGCGTCGTCTGGAAGGCCGCTTCCGAGACCTGCGCCGGCTTCGACCAGCACGGTATGACCGGCGCGCGTCAGTTCCTCAGCGCCGATCGGCAACAGGGCGACGCGGTATTCGTCGGGCTTGATTTCTTTCGGAACGCCGATGCGCATGGTGGCTCCTCCGTGATGTCACCGGCCGACTGGCCGAGTCCGAGTTCGCTGTCCCTGAACATAGCCGAGCCACTGCGGGTTCGCCAGAGAGGACAAGACGTCCCGAGTCAGTCATCAATAGCGCATCGACGACCGCGGGCGAAAGTTTCCGAGCCGGCGCAGTTCGCCGCCATCGAGCCAGATCCAGCCGCACTCCGTGCAGGTGTCGATGACCGCATTCCCGCCGCCGCCATAGGGGTGCGTCTCCATCGTGCGGCTGCAGCCGGGACACTGGCAGACGCGGTGCAGTTCGGAGGGATCGAACGGAGTCGGCGGTTCGTTCGCGTCCGCCGCCTGCCGCCGCAACTGCTGCAGGACCGGGAAGAAGTCTTCCTGATCAATTAATAGTCCGGAACAATGGCCGCAGACTTCAATGTCGACGCCACCGACGGAACCCGCAAGCAGTCGCTCGCGACAGCGGGGACAGTTCCAGTCCCCCGACTCCGCGGAAATTTCGATCGGATCGAACTCGGCCGTCGGGGCCGACGTGCGACAATGCGCACACAAATAGCCCGAGCGTTCGGCCGACCACTCCAGCGGAGCACCGCAATTCGGGCAGTTCATGGTGATTTTTCCGGGCTCGGCAGGGGTACGACAACGGGCCCGTGCCGCGACGTCAGGCTTTTCCAAGGATAGAATAGGTCACAAATCCGCCTCAGGACGGTGTTTTCTTGCGGATGACAGCCGGGAGATTGACGACGTGACGCAGAGATGGGGAGAGGCGGAAGCTGCAGCCGCACAGGTTCTGATCGATCTGACGCTGGTTGAGGACCTCAATGGCGGAACGGACCTGACCTGCAGCGCTCTGATCCGACCCGACGAACGAGCCGCAGTGCAGGTCGTGGCCCGACGGCGCGGCGTCCTTGCCGGCGAACCGCTCGGCCGGATGGTGTTCGCGACGCTCGACCCCGATGTCGACTGGGCGGCAGAACGACAAGACGGGGATGTCCTGGAACCAGGATCTGTTGTGGCAACCGTCACCGGTCGCCTGGCGTCACTGCTGACCGGCGAGCGGACGATGCTCAACTTTCTGACGCACCTGAGCGGGATCGCCTCGCTGACGAGGCAGTTCGTCGAGGCCGCAGCCGGAACGCGAGCGCAGATCCTCGACACGCGCAAAACGCTTCCCGGCTGGCGGGCATTGCAGAAGTACGCCGTCCGTTGCGGCGGCGGCACAAATCACCGGATGGGGCTGTACGACGGCGTGCTGATCAAGGACAACCACCTCGCCGCCTGGACCGAGGGCCACAGCATTGCCGAGGCGGTTGGAACGGCACGGCAGCGGTCGCCGACCGGGATTGGCATCGAAGTCGAAGTCGACACGCTGGACCAGCTCGTCGACGCGCTCCGCGGTCGGCCGGAAATCGTGCTGCTCGACAACATGAGCCCGGCTCAACTCCGTTCCGCGGTCGAACTGCGTGACGCGCAGGCGCCCGGCGTGCTCCTGGAGGCCTCGGGGGGAATCACGCTGGAGACCGTCGCCGAGGTCGCTCGGACGGGAGTCGAACGGATCAGCATCGGCGGTCTGACGCACTCCGCCCCCGCGCTCGACCTGGCGTTTGACTGGAAAGGCCGTAATACGGCCGGATGAGTCTGCTGGAAGCGCGAGCACCGCGAAACCTGGAACTCGGCGATCCGTATTCTGAGTCGACGCCTCACACCGCATTCTATCGGCAGGCGAATCCGAAACGTCCGATTGCGCAAGGCCGGCAACCGCCAAAGGCCTTGGAAACTCTGATTCTCCTTGACTTGCCTGGCTGGCAATGCGAGCCTTGAAAGGTTCGCGTTCTCTCCCGTCCCGCAGGCCAATCGCCCGTTCCAGAAGCTCAGTCAACTCGTTCCATTGCGGCCACAGACACGTCGCGGGCTGTTTTCGGCTCGCTGTTTCCGGGATGGTCGATGCCGTTTGACGCAGCCATGTCCGTCGTGTCGCTCCGAGCGTTTCCCGGCAATTCAAACGCTGAACGCGTCGTTCAGACTCTCCCCATCACAAGCAGTCCACTCTGATCCGCTGAGATTGCTGGAGTCCAATGACGAGCGAATTCGCAGAGACTGAACACGTCGACGGCCGGACCATCGTCATTGGCGACATTCACGGGTGCGCCCATGCGATCGAGGCGCTGTTGAGCGAGATCTGCCCGACGTCCGACGATCTGATCATCTCGCTGGGCGATTTCATCGATACCGGCCGCGAGACTGCCGACGTCGTGCGGCAATTGATGGTCCTGGAGCAGAAGTGCCGTTTCGTCGCGATTCTGGGGAATCACGAGGAGATGCTGCTCGCCGCTCTGACCAGCGAGCGACTGAAGCAATCGTGGTTGATGTGCGGCGGCATGTCCACGTTGAATTCGTACCGTTTCTGCGGCGACATTGACGTCATTCCTGACGATCATCTGGAGTTCATCCGGAGGTGCCGCCCGTACTACGAGACGCAGACTCACATTTTTCTCCATGCCAACTACCTGGCCGACGTGGCACTCGAGGACCAGCCGGGGCACGTGCTGCGGTGGTCATTGTTCGAGGAGCCGTATCCTGAGCCGCACGGTTCCGGAAAGACCGCAGTCGTCGGTCACACCGAACAGCGGGATGGCGAGATCCTGGATCTCGGACATGTGCTTTGTATCGACACCGCCTGCCACAGCTATGGCTGGCTGACGGCGATGGATGTGGAGAGCGGCGAGGTCTGGCAGGCCAGCCGATGGGGAGCGATGCGTAAAGGAGAACCTCTCAACGAACTCAAACGTGCCCGTCAGATCCTCTGTCGATGACGCACCAGACCCTGTTTTGAATTTTGAGCAGACCGTGTTGGCTGCGGACAACCGAGACATTGTACATCCGCCCGGCGAAGGCGTGCTCGCCCGAACAGGAACGCGGCCGATTGTGCTGCAACGTCTTTTGCTGCAAGGACTTCACGTTTCCGCAAGATTGTGATCCACCGCGACCGGCCCGGCGTTAGCCTTCATGCAGACCCTGTGGAGTCTGCAATTCGACACCGTTGGAAAGGGACCGAAAATGCTTCTGAATGTACTGTCGCGAGGCGTGGTGCTGACGGATTCGATGCGGGCCGCCATGCAGCGCAAACTGGATTTTGCCCTGGACCGGTTCGGAGACCGGCTGGAACGGGTGGAAGTGACGATCGAAGACCTGAATGGACCGCGCGGCGGCGTCGACAAACGGGTCCGGCTCCTTTTGAGCGGTCCGGTCAGCCGGAGCGTGGTGATCGACGAACGGGGCGACAATGTGATGGCCGCCCTGTCATCGGCGGTGCATCGCGCATCGCAGGTTCTGGGCCGGATCATGGAACGTCGGAACCGACTGGCCCATCGGTCGCAGTAAGTTGTCGATGAACTGTTTTTCACGACGCCCAGGCAGAAATGTCTGGGCTTTCGTTTTGTTGGCTCGTCATCGGGCGGGACGTAGATCGACCGGCCGAGGAATGTCTGTCAGTCGGGAAAACGGTATTGTAAGCCTGCGGGAATTCGCCAGACCGGACGCCGCAATGGCATTCGAGGGAAATTCCCTGGCCCCAGACTTGACCAGAGGCAGACGATGCAGGATCGGGCGGCGACGCGGATGGTGGCAGTCAACCCGAGTTATTCCCTTGGAGTGCTGCTCTCCAGCCTGAGCCTGCTGATTCTCGGTTGCTCTCGTACGGCTCCCCCTCCGCCGCCGACGCCCTCCATCGCGAGCCGGGATCTTCTCGCTGCGTTCGAAAGTCCGTTCGAAAACGTTCGGCCCGGCGTCGCCTATCTTGGCAGCGATGCCTGCCGGGCGTGCCACGAGGGACATGCGGATTCTTATCATGCCACTGGCATGGGGCGGTCTATGAGTCCAGTCGATCCGGACAGTGCTCCCCCCGACGCCGTCTTCGATCATGCCGCCTCCGGGAGGCGTTACCAGGTGCTGCGACGCGATGGAAAGCTGTGGCATCGCGAACTGAAGTTGACCGATAGTTCAGAGGAAATCGTCCTGGCGGAGTTTCCCGTGACCTGGGCTGTCGGTTCCGGCCGGCATGCGCTGACGTATGCCGCCGAAGTGGACGGATTCCTCGTGGAGTCGCCGATCACGTGGTATGCGTCGACGAAATCCTGGGGCATGTCCCCCGGCTACGATCTGCCTGAACATTTCGGGTTTCAACGGGAGATCGGCGAAGGCTGCCTGGACTGCCACGCCGGCCGAGCTGTCGCGGTCGACCGCAGCCTGCACCGGATGCAGATCCTGGAAGGCACCATCGGCTGCGAACGCTGCCACGGCCCCGGAGAGCTCCACGTGGCCCGCCATCGCGAATCTGCGACCGGAAATCTGGCCGACGCCGAATTGACGATGGACCCGACCATCGTCAATCCGGCGCATCTGTCGCGAGACCTCTCGGAGGCGATCTGCCAGCAATGTCATCTGCGCAGCCAGGCTGCGGTCTCTGCACGCGGCAAGACGCTGTCCGACTTCCGTCCAGGACTGCCGCTGCAGGCCTTCCGCGAAGACTACGTCCTGCAGACGCCGGACCTCTCGCTGACGGTCGTCGGTCACGTCGAGCAACTGCACCTGAGTCGTTGCTACCAGGAGTCGCCGGAGCTGTCGTGTCAGACCTGTCATGATCCGCACGTTGAGCCGGATCCCTCCACTGCGACCCAGATTCAGAATCAGCATTGCGCCAAATGCCACGACGCCGGCGACTGCCATGTCGATCTCAAAGAGAGGGAAGCCGCCAGCCCGTCGAACGACTGCGTCCAGTGCCATATGCCGAAGGCCGCCACCGAGGTTCCCCACCTCGCGTTCACGCACCATCGAATCGGCATTCATCGCGCTGAGGACCATCGACCGACCGATCCCCGGCAGGTTCCGCAGGGTCTTGCCGAGCTGCGTCCTTTCCACGAAACGACAGGAATTTCCGAGGCGGACCAGCAGCGGTCACTGGGCCTGGCGTACGTGGAAGCGGGTTCGCGCCAGGAAGCTCCCGACGTCGCCAACGCCTTCCGCGAGCGGGCATGGCGCATTCTGCGAACGGTCCGCGCCAATGGTCCGGCCGATTCCGCCGTGGAGACGGCTCTCGCCCGACTGGCGTTCGAATTACAGTCGGCCCCGGTCGAGCCGTTTGCGCGCGCGGCGTTGAGCGATCCGGAACTTTCCGGCAAAGATCGCTGCAATGTGCTGTTTCTGCTGGCCGAAGCGGCCATGCAGCGTCGCGACGACCGAGCCGCCCTGCCATTTGCGGAGGAACTGACGCAGCTCCGCCGTCACCCGCGGGACTGGCTGATGCTGGCGGACTGCCGGAACCACACCGGGGGGGACGGCATTCCCGCTCTGGAAATGGCCGTCGCCATCAATCCCGGACTGGACAACGTCCGACGCTTTCTGATCCGGCACTACACGGAGACTGGGAAGGAGATCGAAGCCGCGCGTCACCGGCAACGGCTCGATCCCTGAAGGCAATTCCCTTTCCGAGTCCCGATGTTCCTGCGGTCTCAGTCGGCCAGCGGCTGGACTTCGACTTTGCGGATGTTGACCCGGCTGCCGGGATCGTGCTGCTGGAAGGCGAAGTGCCCCTGCTTGAACGTCAACGCGAAGTCGAGGTACTCGTACAGCTCGTTGCCGTCGACAATCACCTTGATCCGCGTCATCTTACGCCCGCGCCAGACGTCGTCGCGGACTTCCAGTTCGTACGTGAACCAGGTGTCCGGCTTCACCAGTTCCTTGTAGACGTGGCACATCCCGTAGATCGACCCCGTCCGGATCGGATCCCGGTGCGTGCTGTCGATCTGCGCTTCGTAGCCATCCGTGAAGGCCGGTTTTGCCGTCGTCCGGAAGTAGAGTCCCGAATTGCCGCCGTCGTTGATCTTGATCTCGGCCCGGTAACGGAAATTCTTGTACGGCCCCTTCGTGCAGACGAGCATCGACGCCGGTCCCGAACCGCAGAGTGCGCCATCCCGAACCTCCCACAGGCTCGCCTCCTGGCCGACTTTCTCCCAACCGTCGAGCGACTTGCCGTCGAACAGCGGAATCCACGCTGCATCTTCCGCCATCGCGGGGACGACAGCCGCCAGCAACACAAGCACGGCGGCGCCGAAAACGAAACGAGAATTCCAAGTGCGCATCGGTGGTTCCCAGAAAAGTCAGGAGTGATCGATCGGCCGCGATTATTGCAGCGCGACCGCCTCGAACGCCAGTTGCACGTCCAGTGCGACGTGCTGTCTGCCATTCGCTGGCCCTCACGACAAGCGACGTCCCGTCAGTTCGCTGCCGATCGCCGGCAGCGGACCAGGGAACAGATTCCACAACGTCGCAGCCTCGCCACCGACTGCTCAAACCCCGCGCACATCGCCCGCAAAAATGGCGGCGGACATCGCCCCGAGCCTGCGCCTCGGCCTCAGACATCGCTCGGCATGCAGTTTGCGGAACTCTCAGGACGCCCAGCGCGCCCTTGAGAGCATTCAACATGGTCGAAGCCTGTGATTTTCTCGTCAAAACGCTCGGCCCCTGTCGGGTCGAGTCCCCGATGGCCCCGTTGCTCGCCGCGCGGAAGCAGTCGATCCACAACGTCGACGAATCCGACCGCGTCCTGTTCGACGACATTGCCTCGGCCGCCATTACCCGAGGTGTGCCCGCCAGCGAACTGCCGGGATTCGAACCGGCCGGGCCGCGCAAGAAGATCTACTTCGACCCCTCGAAGACGCGGGCGGGGATCGTCACTTGCGGCGGTCTCTGCCCGGGCTTCAACGACGTGATCCGGGCGCTGGTTCTGGAGCTGAGCTTCCGCTACGGCGTCAAACGGATCTTCGGTTTCCGCAACGGGTACCAGGGATTCATCGCCCGCCACGGTCACCCGGTGATGGAGCTGACTCCCGACCTGGTGAGCCATATTCACGAAGACGGCGGGACCCTGCTCGGAACCTCCCGCGGTCAGCAGGATTCCGTCGAAATCGTCGACTGCCTCGAACAACTGGGAATCAGCCAGTTGTTCGTGATCGGCGGCGACGGAACGCTGCGCGGCGCCCTGTCGATCAGCCAGGAAATCGCCTCCCGTGGCTTGAAGATCGCCGTCGTCGGTATTCCGAAGACGATCGACAACGACATCATGTACATCGACCAGAGTTTCGGATTTCAGACAGCCTTTTCGATGGCGACCGAGGCCATCCGGGCCGCCCATGCGGAAGCGGATTCGTCGCCGAACGGCGTCGGCCTGGTCAAGGTCATGGGACGGCATTCGGGGTTTATTGCGTGCTACGCGTCGCTGGCCAAGAGCGATGCGAATTTCGTGCTGATCCCCGAGGTATCCTTTCGGCTCGATGGGCCGCAGGGTCTGCTGGCCGCGATCGAAGACCGGCTCAAGCGACGGGGCCATGCCGTGGTCGTCGTGGCGGAAGGAGCCGGACAGTCGCTGCTGGAGGAGTGCCCGAAAACGACCGATGCGTCCGGGAATGCACGACTGGGAGACATCGGGCTGCTGCTCAAGCAGAAGATCTGCGAGCATTTCGCCGCAACGGGGATCGACCTGAACCTGAAATACATCGATCCCAGCTACCTGATCCGCAGCGTTCCCGCGAATCCGTTCGACAGCGTCTATTGTCTGCGACTGGCGCATAACGCCGTGCATGCGGCGATGAGCGGCCGGACCGAAATGGTCGTGGGGCGCTGGCACGGCCGATTCGTTCACGTGCCGATTCCGCTGGCGATCCGGGAGCGGAATACCGTAGATCCGAACGGGGATCTCTGGATGTCGGTCCTTGAGTCGACGGGACAGCCGGTGTCGTTCGCCTGACGGGACGCCGCCACATCGCAAACGCGCTTTGCGCTCACGGCGAAAGCAGGTGCAGGAGGCCGATCTGCACGAACGCCGTCGACTCCGGATACAGGTCGTGCTGCAGACGGTCTTCGATGCCGTTGCCGTCGTTGTCCGTCACGAAGTTGTAGACGGCGCCCAGCTCGTTGAAGAGCCGTGCGTGGAAGGGATTGGCGCCGCACAGATAACTCAACAGCTCGTGGCAGCGGTCGCGGTAACGGGCATCGCCGGTTGCCTTGTGCAGTTTGGCCAGCGCATGCAGCCAGTGGCCGTCAACGTAGAACGTGAAACGCACGCGATGGTCGTCCCCCATGAAGTGCGTCATCCCCCGTCCCTTGCGAAAGCCGAAGTGGGGTGTCGGCAGGGCGCGTTCTGCGGAATCGGCCTTGGCGGCCATCCAGTCTTCGGCGGCGAATCTGGCAACTTTGAGCCACGTCGCGCGATGCGGATGTTGCCCGAGGACGCGGGCTCCGGTGGCAAGTGCGGCGATCGCCATCGCGTCCTGATCCGGATACGGAGTCCAGACGCCAGACGGCTGGACGGCGGCGACGCAGGCGTCCAGCGCGTCGCCGCAGACGTCGCGAAGGGATCTGGGCGACTTCGCGCCAGCGAGCGACACCGGCAGATCGGGTGCGACTTCACACGCGGCCAGCATGCCGAGCAGCAGGTAGCCGTGCTCGCCGGCGTCGCGCCAGAAAACGAGCCCCGGTTTGACCTCCCGTGCGTAGCCCCGCTGGACTGCATCGTACAGGCAGAACTTCAGAGCCAGGGCAATGGCCTGGCGCGTCTGCGGTGCGAGCTTCCCGTCCGGTTCGGCTTTGAGCGATTCGCCTAGCCCCCACACGGCCCGGCCGTTGAAGACGCCCCCCTGACGGTGATCGCCAAACTCCGGATTTGCAAACCAGCCGGTCCCTTCGGTCAGCCATTCGCCCGTCGTAAACATGCCGTAGTGAAATGCGCCGGCGGTGTAGCGTTCCTGTCTGCCCGAATTCTCGCGCAGCGCGAAGTTCTTCGAACTGCGGTGCTGGAGAGCGAGCAGATTGGCCAGCGCCTCACGGCTCAGATCGTCGCGGCGATCGGCGACGGCGCGCGGCAGACCGCGTCGCATCTGGTAGAGTACAAGAACGTCCGCAAGATCGTTGGCGAACGTGTAAGGACGGAAGTTCCGGGGATCCCGGTTCGCGGGGTTGCCATCCCAGGGGTGGTCGTTGCTGGCGTTGAACCACGTGTTCCAGACCGCCTGCCAGAAGCCGGCGGCAACCCGATGCCCCAGCGGCTGCGACCAGTCCCGATCGCGATGCGCGAAGTCGTAGAGAGTCCCGGTGTTCTCGAACCAGTCCCAGTCGACCGGCCGGGCAAGATCGAAATCGACTCGACCAAATCCGGCCAGTCGCGGGCCCCGGCTCCGCAGATAGAGATTCGCAAGGGGCCGGTAAACAGGCCATTGGGCCGACTCGGCGTCCTTGCGACCGGCGGCATCGACAAAGTCGTCGGTGAATGCCAGCGGCAGATCAGGGATCTCCGCGCGCGTGTTGCCGGATACGATCAGCAGAACTTCCGCCTGATGTTCCAGAATGCGGTCGGCTTCGAAATCGGCGGCGTCGGTCGCGTCGACGTAAAGCAGCATTGGCGCAAGCGGCCGCGCATCCGGAAAGTCCTGAGGAAACTGACACGAAAATCGTCCGCTCTGCGCCGAAACGGAAATGTCAAAGCTGTCGCCGAATGAGGTGGTGACCCGCACCCGGACCGGCCGCTCGCCGGGACCTGCGACAGTGCCGCGAATTTCAACCGTTCCCGCCGAGAGACTCCGGACCGGAGACGGAACCACGCTGGGCTGCAAACTCACGGCGGGAATCGCCACATCGGCCAGAACGCTGGCTGACGGCCTAAGCAGGAGCGATGCCAGAAGCACTGCGGCCAGCTTCATCGAGACTCTTTCAAGGACGTGCAGCCACAGAAGATCGCCGAACCACCGGTCGCAGAGCCACGTTTGCCAATGGCGGAACGCCATCACTCCACCTTGCCGGTCAGGACCGCCGCGGTCGTCGTCCCGAAGCCGACGTTCGTCTCAGACGCAAGCTGGACTTCGTCGCCGGAGAACGTCAGACGAAGCGTCACCACGAACGGCGTTTCGTGGAAACAGAGCTTGGCGGTGAGCTGATTGTCCGCAGTCCAGGCGCCGCAGGCCGAGACCGGTTGTTCGGGCAATCGGTTCCAGGTCCCCTTGCCGTTCTGCCAGCGGTCGCGACCCAGCACGAGGCGCCGTTCGACACCGTCGATCCGCATTACGAACGTGACCAGCACCTGGTCGCCTTCGGAGCGCTGCAGCGAGATCGATTCGAGCTGGCGGTCGTTTGACGGAAACGCAAATGTCTTGCCGAAAACCTCGGCCGGAGCGCCGGATCCCAGCGGCGTCGGCAGCGTCAGGGATTTCAGCCGCTGTTCGAGTCGGGCGCGGACTTCGGGATTCTCGGCAAGCGACTCCGGGCGAAACGCAGGCAGGAGTTTGTCCCAGACGAGATTCAGCACCGCCTGCATATCCTTCACGCCGCTGGTGATCGCAATCACAGCGTCCTGGTCGGGAAGGACGATACAGTATTGCCCGAAGGCCCCGTCGCCCCGATAGCCGCCGTGGCGGCAGCGCCAGAATTGGTAGCCGTAGCCCTGATCCCAGTCGCTGTGGGGATTGCTGCCGTTGGAAGTCTGCAGTTGAGTGGCGGCCTCAATCCAAGCTTCCGGGACAAGCTGTTTCCCCTGCCAGCAGCCTTTCTGCAGATACAACTGGCCGAAACTGGCGATATCCTCCGTCCGGATGCTCAGTCCGTAGCCCCCCGTCGAAATTCCCTGCGGACTCAGTTCCCAGGCGGGATTTCGGATTCCAAGCGGTTCGAACAATCGAGGTCGCAGATATTCGACGACTGTTTCACCAGTCGCCTTCTGTAACATAGCCGAGGCCATGTACGTCGCCGACGTGTTGTACATGAAGTGCGTGCCCGGCTTGAACGGGGTCGGATGCGCCAGGAACGTCTTCGTCCAGGATTGATCGAGCGGCCGCGGGGGCTCGGTCTGCTGGCCAGTGCTCATTCTGAGCAGGTCGCGGAGTCGCATTGCCTTGAGATTGTTGCTCGGGTCGGCGGGCGCCTCGTCGGGAAAGGCCTTGAGAACCTCGTCATCCAGGCTGAGCTTTCCTTCGGCGATAGCGAGTCCCACGGCAGTCGACGTGAAACTCTTGCTGAGCGAATACAGCGAATGGTTCGCTTCGGGATGATAGGGCGACCACCAGCCCTCGGCGACGACGTGACCGTGCCTGACCAGCATGAAACTGTGGAGGGAGTCGAGTTGTTGATCGGCGGCGTCGATGAACTCCTGAATTGCCGCCGATGAGACACCCCGGGCCTCGGGGGTGCTGCGCGGCAGGCCTGCGATCGCGATTGCCGACTGGCTCAAGACGTATGCCCCGACGCACGCCCCAAGAAAGAAATCTCTCATGCTGCTCGTTTCCTGAAGATGCGATCCATCGATTGTGAAGATGTCTGGTGAAGCTATCGGCGGAAGTGTGGATGAGCAAGTCGCGGCCGTGAGAGAGGCTGCGTTGAGGGCGCCACGAATGCGTAACCGTTCAAAAAACGTTGGACAGAAACTTCCGGCAGGCTATCGTGGATGATTGGCGACTGATCGCCGAATCCTGCACGGCCGCGGCTCTGGCGTGCAGGATTCCGGTCGTGACTGTCGCTCTCAGGGAGGAAGGCGGTGGATCATGAAACTGGCGGCCTGCGACCGATTCTCGGACTTGTCACCTGACGAGATTCATCAGACTCAGCAGCGGATTGCGGCAGCCTTTGGCGACGCGTTCGCGGCGGCGCTGGCCGATGACGAGTTTGGAACTGGCGACCCGGTAGAAATTGTCGACGCAGCGGGTGTCGCCGCAGGCGAATCACGTGTGCCGTACCGGCCCGGCGTCGTTCTGCCGCAGCCGCGCCCCTGATCGAATCGGGTTCCGCCTCGACGAGCCCGCGGCGCCGCGTGATAATTGATGACGCATCGCGCACCGCACTCTGTCGAGGCGATCTCATGACTTCCGGACGACTCCTCGGAGTGGTGTTGACGACTTGTCTGTTCGTGACGCCCGTGCTGGCGCAGTCGAAGTCCGCGCCGCGCGATCAACTGGCAGTCGATGTCGTTTCGCTCAAGACCGGACGTTCGTTGCGGGGCGCGGTCCTGTATCGATCGCCGAAAGCGGATGTCTCCGTCGCGGTCTCTCGGTCATGGCTGAAGCAGGCCAATCCGGCCTATTACGAACAGGCGGCTGCGGCCGATGCACTTTCGCAGCGCGAGGCCTGGACGCAGACGCGCGACCGGCTGAAATTGCTGCTGGAATTGCCGCCGGAGCAGCCTCGGCTGGCGTTTTTCTACCGGTCGGAACTCGAACGACTGGAAGAGTTGCTGGGGAAGGACGATCCGTTGGAGACGTTGTTTCTGGTTCTCGATCTGCCGGCGGCGTCGGTCGGTCGAGTGACGTTGGCAAATCCCGAACGACGAAAGCTGGCACTGCTGGCGTGGCAGGAGGAAATCCCCGATGTCGAGACCCGCGATGCAAACTCGCTGAAGCAGATCCTGGTGAAGGAGGGGGTGCCGCTGGAGGGTCCGTTGCCGGATCTTTCCGACCGTCTCCCCGCTCAGCCGCAAAGCGAGCGGGAATGGGAAGCCCGGCTGGCGATCGTCGAATATGCACTCGGCCGGCCGCTGGACTTTCAGGGGATGGGTTCGACGATCGTGCGGACGGGGGCCGATCAACCCGTCGATCTGGCGGCTGTGCTGCCCAGGCTGTTGCAGGAACAGGTGGGCTCGGTCCTGGACGATCTCCTCGGGAACGCGAGACCCACCGGGAAGCCGGTCGACGATCGCGAACTGCTCAAGCCGGCAATCGCCGAGGCGGAAACAGCGGGATCTCGCGGCTTTCGTCTGACTCGGCTGCAGCTCAACGCCGAGACGAGCCAGGTAATGGTTGAAACTTGCTTCGTGGCCCGGCTGAGTCCCGACGACTGGCAGCCCGTGTGGGCAGCCGTGGAGCACGCCGATGGGAGACAGGCCCGGCCGGAGCAGGAAGCGCAGATCGAGGCCGATCCGCAATTGCAGACGGCTCTCAAGTCCATCAAATCCCTGGGGCTGGGGGTGGAGGACAGCCTGCGGCAGGCGATCCGGGTCGGAGCAGCGACGATGGCCGCCCAGCAGGGGGCGGACGGGCGGTTCTTCGAGCTGCGCGAGCGATACACGCGACGGCTGGACGGGCCGCGGCTGCCTGTGACCGAATAAGGTGACATTGCCGATTCACTCGTGACCGCCATCGTGGTCGGTTGCGTGGCGAGGAAGTGACGGGCCAACTACAAACTTGATTCGTCCTGAGCGAAATTCGCGGACACGAACCTCGATCCTTCCGTTGCATGCGGAGTACCGATGCCGTCGAATTGCCGGGTCGGATTCGACGGGCTCGTCAGTCTCAGAATGGAGCGTCAGCGAGAGTACGGGCGGCCCCAGCTGGGCCGTGAGATCGGCCAGCGTCAGTGCGTCCTTCAAATCCTGGAGGACGCGGTTGGTCTCTTCCTGGGTTTCTGCCATTGTTTTGGCGATGGTCGCCACAATGGGGAACGCGTGTCCGCAATACGGACAGTAGCGAAGAATCGAATAGCCGCCCGAGTCGTGATAGCTCAAGGTGCACGTTTCGAGGTCGACACTCCATTCGAGCGGCGAATGTCGATTCTCGATCGCGCGCTGCACGCTCTGGCAACAGTGGGTATGAGACATCGTGAACGCCCTGAACCGAGTCGATTGCCTCGCGATTCGCGGCAAGACGCAATGTCTAGATTACTCGACCAGAACCGAGCTGGCGACAGGAATCATGTAGGGGTTTTCCCCCAATTGCAGCGGATTCGCGGAGCGATCAACGCAGTCTCGGACAAGAGATTGGCTCACCACCCGGTCGCCGAGACTCGTTCAGGATCGTTGAGCTGCTTCAGCAGCTCGATGCGGCCCCAGCGGAAGCAGCGGATCGTCAGCCACGCGGTCGCGCACGAGATCGCGGCAAAGATCCAGGGTGGATACCACAGGTCGTACGATTCCAGGTGCAGCGCGGACTCATCGGACGAGAGAAAGGCGTCAATCCGGTCGGCGGCTGTCGGATCGAAGCCTTCCAGGAATCCCGAATCGATTTCCTGGCCCGTCGTGATCTTCACCATCGAATCACGAACCTGGAGAACTTCGCGGACGTCAGGATACGTGTGCTGGGCGAAGACCTGCCGATCAAACCATGCGTACGACGTCCGGACGCAGTCGACTTCGCCATTCGGCCGGCGGGTGCAGTCGCAGGCCAGGTGGCCGATGAAGAAGGCGCTAGCGGTCAGAGAGCCCAGCGTCGCCAGTCCGAAGCTGGCCATCGAACGGAACGGCCCGGCGCCGGGCGAATGGGAACCGATCGAACGTCCCGGCCCGGCAATCAGCAGGTCGAGGCTGGAAATTGCGCCGAAAACGACGCCCCCCGCGATGCCTGCCAGCCCCCAGAGCCAGCCCCATGGAAAGCCGGCGACACCCCCGAGGATTCCTCCGACGACGACACCCAGGCCAAGCGCGAGCGGGACAGAGCGAACGAGCGGCGGAGCGGACATGGGGGATTTTCTCGCGGCGACAGATGGCGATTCCGGATTGTTCGCTCAATTTAGCGGTTGGCGGGGAGTCTTGTCAGCCGGGTGCACCGGGGCAAACCGCCCCGCGGAAGTGTGAAATCCCTCACGGCTTTCTTTGCGCAAATCGCGTAGAATCCGGCGGCTCAAGGAAATCCGTTCGTTCCTCGTTTCGAAGGTCTGGCCGTGATGCGATTCGCTCTTCCCCGCTGGTGGCTGTGTGCGGTGTTCGCTTTGGCAGGCGCAACCTCGCCTGTCGCCGCTCAGGACGCGTCCACGGAACTGGACGACTTCCCGAAGTTGAACGCCGCGACCGACTGGCCGTGGTGGCGCGGGCCGTCGCGGAACGGGATCGCCAGCCAGACGCCGGTGCCGACGAAGTTGAGCGACGCCGACAATGTGGTCTGGAAGGTGCCGGTGCCGGGACGGGGGCATTCGTCGCCGATCGTCGTCGGAGACCGGGTGTTCCTGACGACCGCCGACGAAAAATCGCAGATCCACTCGGTGCTGGCCTTCGACCGCGCCACGGGGAAGTCGCTCTGGACGACCGACGTCAATCAAGGGAAATTCCCCGCGAAGAATCACGCTAAGAACACCGAAGCCTCGGCGACTCTCGCCTGCGACGGCGACCGGCTGTATGCCAGCTTCTACGCGCATGACGCCGTGCTGGCGGCGGCGCTGGATCTGGATGGGACGATCGTCTGGAAAGAAGACGTCTGCCGGTTCCGGCCGACGATGTTCGAATACGGCTATGCACCGTCGCCGCTGATCTACAAGGACACCGTCATCATCGCCGCAGAATACGACGGGCCGAGCTTTCTGATAGCGCTCGATCGGGCGACGGGCAAACAGGTCTGGGAGACCCCCCGGCGGAACAGTATTTCGTTCTCAACACCCGTGGTGACGTCCGCCGGCGGGAAAGAACAGCTCCTGATCAGCGGCCACGAACTGGTGTCGGCCTTCAATCCTGCCGACGGCAAGCCCCTCTGGAAGGTTCCGGGGACGACGCATGCGACGTGCGGCACGATGGTCTGGGACGGCGACATCGTCTTTGCGAGCGGCGGATACCCGAAGGCGGAAACCCTAGCCGTCAAAGCGGACGGCAGCAAGGTCCTCTGGAGGAACAACCAGAAGTGCTACGAGCAGTCGATGCTGGCGTTTGACGGATATCTCTACGCGTTGACCGACGGCGGAGTAATGTTCTGCTGGCGCGGCAGCGACGGAAAAGAAATGTGGAAGCACCGGCTGACCGGCCCGGTCAGCGCCTCGCCGGTGCTGGCGGGGGGTAACATCTACCAGGCCAACGAGCGCGGCACGCTGTACGTCTTCAAGCCGAATCCGGCGAAGTTCGACCTGGTCGAAGAAAACCAGGTCGGCAACGACGCTTTCCCCAGCCCGGCGATCTGCGGCGGCCAGATCTTCCTGCGAGTCGCCCAGCGGACGGGAGACAAGCGGCAGGAGTTCTTGTACTGCTTTGGGAAGTAGTTTTTTGTCAGTGGTCCGTCGTCAGTGGTGAAAGTCGGAGTCCGCGCTGATGGTGGGCCCAGCAGACACACGACGATCTGCAGAGATCGGGCGGCGCAAGCTCTGCGCAAACGGCTTGACGCTGACGAATGACCTCAGCGGTCACCTTTCAACCGGTCAACTTCGGGTATCAATAACGACGGCTCAAGCTGCCGACTCCGCACGTCCAGAATTCCTGAGTTTACGCCGTCGAAGTTCAATCACTCGCGTTTTCCCATGTTCGCCGGTGCGTTCTCCAGGTCCAGCGACATGACGACGCTTTCGTAGTTTGTCTGCGGACGCCAGTCGCAGCGGTCGACGATCCGGTAGCCCCACGATTCGTACATGGAGATGAGCGCCTTAGCCGGCGCGGCGGTATCGAGGGCAATCACCGTGGCGCCTTCGCTGGCTGCTGTCGAAAGGGCATGCGCATGCAGTCGTTTGCCGTACCCTTTCCCTTTGCACTCAGGCGAGACGCAAAACTGCGCGAAGGTCCAGACAAACGGGTTTCGGTAGAGCGGAACTGGCGACTCCGGGTTCGGCGGCCGGACGATGATCGTGCCGACAAACCTCGCGTCTTCCAGCATGACGAAGCCGGTTCCGGTTGCGAAACGCTGCGCCGTGTCCTCAGCGGTCTGATGAGTCCCCCAATAGCGAAGCCCGTTCGCCGCGTGCGGTGCATAGGCAGCGCGAACCAGGGCCGCGATACTCGCGAGGTCATCGGTCTTTGACAGCCGCCGGATCTGAACTGACATCGGTACCATGTCCCCCGAGACAGTTAACAAACGCCCGGTCGGAATCGCGTCGCGACAGATCCTGACATCCGGGCGCGGCCAACGTCAACAGGCGGAAGACGCGCCCGGCAAGGAACAGGTTCGCGAACTGCGACGGATCATCGAAGTCGAGGCGGTGCGCCCCTTCACCGGCATGGGGTCTGTCAGTTGTCAGTTGCGCTGCCAACGGTCGATGCGAGCCGCATTCCCTGCGAAATGCAACCTTTCTCGTCTTGGCGTCTTCGCGTACTTCGTTGCGCCTTGGCGTGAGATCTTCGGCCTTTGAAATCCTCTGTGCCTCTGCCAACTCTGCGTCCCTGCGTGAGATCGTTGTTCGATCCGTTGCTTCAGCCGGTCACGAGGGCTTTGCTGCCGC
This sequence comes from uncultured Planctomycetaceae bacterium, assembly GCA_942493135.1. GTDB lineage: Bacteria > Planctomycetota > Planctomycetia > Planctomycetales > Planctomycetaceae > Planctellipticum. The sequence goes on from OW818684.1 coordinate 5,488,600, forward strand.
CGCGGAGGATTTCTTCGGAGGACGGTTCGGTGAAGGCGACGCTGACTTCGTAGCCTCCCTGCGGGTAGGCTTCGGCGACCGGAATGTACCAGGGACCGCCGTCGCCATACGCGGCGGTGGCGACGAAGCGATCCGGGGCGGTGGCCTGAGCGCCGAGCTGGTACTCGATAAAACTCTCGGCGGGGAGATGCAGCAGCGTCGTCTGGTTGACGTGCAGAGCGCTGAGGACGATCGGCTCTTTCCGTTCACAACGCCGGAGCCAGCTCAGCATCATTGCCGGGCGAATCCGGTTGGCGACCGCATTGTCCTTTTTCCGGACTTGCGTCATCAAGTCCGTCTCGTTGAATGTCGCTCGCGGTTGCAGCAGGATGTCGCGGGTCTGCCAGGCGGCCTGGGCGATCTTCTGAGGCTGCAGCGATTTTTCACTGGCGACCATCGCCGCGTACATGCGGTCGGTCATCTCCACGCGGGCCTCCGGCGAGCCGTTGTTGTACTTGCCCGCGGCGATGTTGCCCGAACAACCGGTGAAGTAGATGTGTGCGCAACCCGGCTCGGCCGCCTGGCGACGCTTGCGGGCGAGGCCGACGAATTCGCTGCAGACTTTGCCGTCGCCGTAGTAGCTCATCGGATGGCAGGCGTAGTAGTGGAACGCCGCGAGCTTGGTCGGGCCGTCGTAGAAGGCGACCGTCTTGAGCCAGGGATCGATCAGCCCCTCGGGGAGCTCCCAGTGTTTGGGGTTCTTGCTCGAACTGCCGCGCCAGTCGACGATTTTTCCGTCCGGACCCACGAACCGGCGATTTCCGGCGACCTTTTCCACTTTGGCCTGGCCGGTGGCAATATGGCTGACCGGACGCAGATTCTTCAAAGCCGCAGACACCGCTGCGGCCCCGCGGTCGAGGGATTGCTCGAAGAAGTCGACGAAGACGTTGTGCGGCAGATCCCCCTCGGCCATGAGGATCCGTTCCGTCTCCAGGCAGACGAACGGGGCGTTGTGCTGATGGACGCACTGCACGGCCACGCGGTCCGGCGTCGTCCCCGCGGCCTGCGCCAGCCGGGCCCGCCACTGCAGATGGGCTTCGTTGAGGATGCCGGTCCAGTCGACCGCGCAGATCACGATCGGCGCTCCCGCCCCGGTGATCACGACGCCGATGGCTTCTTCCGGATCGTCCATGCCATCGACCGGCTTGATCCAGCCGCCGCAGAGGGGATGCCCCATCGGCGGACTGACATCAAACTTGAACGTCGCCAGCTTGAGAGACGGCGCTTCCGCACCGAAGCTGAAATCCGGAAGGAGTAAACCGGCGGTGGCGGCGGTCAGGCTGGTTTCGAGGAACTGGCGGCGAGTCGGCATGCGTGGCTCCCGAGGAATGGAAGGGCAGGAGAACGCATCAAAGATAATCGATGATTGCAGGAAGCGAAAGTCGCACGAGCCGAGGGGCGGTCAGGCTACTGGGGCGAACCGGGGATTCCATCCGGATTCATCAGCGGGGTCGGGTCGGCCAGCGGCAGGCCGAGACGATCGGCCAGCGTGGTTTCGATAAACACGGCAGCGGCAGGATCGGCGAAAACCATTCGCCACGAGGGCGTATTGAGCAGGCCATTGATTGCGGCGCGAGAATAGCGGCTGTCGAGAATGACGACGGGCAGCCGGCCCTTCTCGTCCCGCAGACCGACTTCCCAGCCGCGGTCACCGACGGACATGCGGGCCAGGATGTCCTCGAAGCGTCGAAACGTATTCTGCGAATTGACTTCCAGCCGGGGGTCCATGAACACCTTGCGGTCCGGACCATTGTGATAGGTGTAGACCGATGCCTGCCCCATGTGGGCGACGAAGGCTCGCGGAGGAAACTCCGGATTGCCGGCGAATTTCGCCGCGGCGTGAGCATACCAGTTGGGGCGTTCTCCCAGGCCGAAGACGCGGCCTTCGCCCACCGTCCGGCCCCAAACCCCGGTGACAACCAGCAGAATGCCCAGTCCGAGAATCGCAGTCATGACGGCAGCACCAAATCGCTGAGTCCGGCGGGAGGGCGACAACGCCATCCAGCCCTCCTGAACGTTGGCGCACAGGACGACGCCTCCCACCAATGCGAAAATATTCGCGTTGCGCGTCGCTTCCCACGCCAGGTTCGCAAACCCGGCGAAAATCAGCAGACGATACGGGCTCCAGCGTCGTCGCCAGATCAGGAGATACAGGAAACTGACGGCGCCCAGGATGAAGATTGCCAGTTGCGCGATGGCGTAGAGGTTGGTTAACCCGTGCTGACGCACGAACTCAAACGGCCGCTGAAACTCCCCGATGCGGACGGCATAAAACGCCTGTTCGACGGAGAATTTGCGGTAGAGGACCAGCGGGAAGATCGCTCCCTCTTCGAAGTACGGATTGAGGAACGACACGAGCACACCCGCCACAATGCACCACAGCAATGGACGCACTTGAGGGGCGGCAGGCGCTTCGGCCAGGCCAAACCGTCCTCCCATCCACGACCGCAGCAGATAGTCGACGAGGTAACAGCCGCCGACCACCAGCCCCAGGATAAACAGCGCGTGGCAGTTGATCCAGACGAGCTGCAGGACCGGCAGCCACCACATCAGTCGCGGCCGGCTCTCGACCCGGCTGACGATCCAGAGCCAGATCGCGAGGAAGAGTTGCGTTAAGATCTCCGGTCTCGCGTAGCCGCGACCGGAGACGGAAATGATCGGCAGCAACCAGAACGCGGCTTTGAGCGCGGCCGGCAGGCGGTTGCCGGCCGCCCGCCAGGCGATGGCGACGGCGGCGGTGAGACACAGGGCCTTGGTCAACACAATGGCGTCCGGCCCGCCCAGCGCATAGAGGCCGGCGATCAGAACCTGAAAGCCCCAGTGCAGGTCGATCCAGGGCTTGTCGTAGTCGGTAAACAGATACCAGTCGGTCTGGGGAACCTGGCCGCGGGACCAGATCAGCTCGCCCGTTTTCAGATGCCACCAGAAGTCCGTATCGCCCAGCGGAAAGACGCAGAGGACGAAGACCCACGCCAGCAGCAGTCCGAAGACCGCCCGTTCCGCTCCACGGTCGAGTTCCGGGGCGGGAACGGCAATCTCAGTCGCGACTGCGGAGGCGGGTTGCCTGGGCAGACTGCTGCGACGGGACTTGGGGGCCATGCAGTTCGATCCGGAACGAGAATGAAACACTTCTCGGAAATGACAGCGGAAATCAGGCCGCTTCGCGGAGAACCTCCGGAAACCGTACTGTAACGCACGCCCACTCCCGGTACACCTGCAGGCGAAGACTGCGGAAACCCCGAAAACCGGCCGGGAGATTCCCGTTCTCGCGTTTCACGGAATCCGCTACAAACTGGACAAGGCCGGGGGAAGTCGCCCGCGGCGACTCCGGAGAGAATGGATGACCGCCCGGCAAATCCCTGCGTACCTGATCCTCTCGGCCCTGCTGGTGCTGACCTGGGCCAGCCTGGCCCGCGGCGAGGATCCGGCCCCGGCCCCCGATCCGCTCTCGCAGCTCAGCATTCAGCAATTCTTCATCGATGGCGGCACGATTGGCTACATCATCGCCGGCCTCAGCCTGGCCATGGTCGCCCTCATGTTCGAGCACATGCTCAGCATCCGTCGCGGCACGTTGATGCCTCGCGGCCTGGCCGAAGAGTCCCATCGGCTGATCATGGCGGGACAGTTCAAGCAAGCGGAAGATCTCTGCCGGTCTCGCCCCAGTTTTCTGGGCTATCTGCTGGCGGCGGGACTGGCGGAAATCGGCATCGGTTATGCCGCCGCGGAAAAGGCGATGGAGGACGCCGCCGTGCAGCAGTCGTCCCGGCTGCAGCGGAAGGTCGAGTACCTGTCGATCATCGGAACGATCGCCCCGATGCTCGGGCTCATGGGGACGGTCTGGGGCATGATTCTCGCGTTCATGGAATTCGAGAAGAAGGCCAATCCCCAGGTCTCGGAACTGGCGCCCGGGGTCTACAAGGCTCTCGTCACTACGCTGTTCGGACTCATCGTCGCTATCCCCGCCACAGCGGCTTATGCCTATTTCCGCAATCGGATCGACGAACTGGTGGCGCAGACGTCGCTCCTCGCCGAACACGTCTTCGCCGACTACAAGCGCGGCCTCGCCGCCCGGCGGAAGGCTCGTCGGGCTCAGGCGGTGAACACCATCCGCCCGGCAGCGCCTCCGGCCGGTCAGCCCCCCCGTCGAGGGCCGCAGGGATGAGAGTTCCCAGCCGCCCTGTCGGACGCGGGCTGACGTTCAACATCACCCCGCTGATCGACGTCGTGTTCCTCCTCAACATCTTCTTTCTGGTGGCCACGTACTACATCACCAACGAACCGGCCGTCGCGGTGGATCTTCCGGGGGCCACGCTTGCGGAGAAGGAAGACGATGTCGCGAGCCGGCTGATCGTCACCGTGCTCCCGGATGGAACGCTGTCGCTGGCAGGGGTGGAGATTTCGCTGTCCGACGTGAATCGCGAGATCTCGCTAATGATGACCGAGCACGGCCCCGAACAGTCCGAGCTGCGGATCCGGGCCGATAAGGCTACCCCCTACCGGTTTGTCGAGCCACTGCTGCTGGCGGCGGCCCGGCAGGGGGTGACGCGGGTCCGCTATGCAGTCGTCACGACGGCGGGAGGGAACTGATACCATGCGGATTCCCACTTCCCGCGACCGGGGCGGCTTCGACGCCAATATCACGATGACGCCGATGATCGACATCGTGTTTCAATTGCTGATTTTCTTCATCTGCGCCAGTACGGGGACCGTGCGGGATCTGCTGCTGCCGACAGATCTGGCTCCCGGGGCCGTCGAAGCCGCCGTCAGCCCGCCCGCGGAGAAACCGCTGGGCGAAGTCTGGCTGAAACTGGAGCGACGGGGCGACGCCACCGTCAGCGTGCTGGAAGGATCGGACTATCCGGAATTCGGTCCGTTGCTGGAAGTCCTCCGCGCGCTGGCGGAAACAGCAAAGGAGCTGCCGGTGAATCTCGACATCGGCCCGGACGTTCCGATGGGAGACGTGATCCGCGTCTACGACGCCTGCAAAGCGGCGGGATTTGAATCGATCAACTTTGCAACCGATCCGGAGGCCCTCAAGGCTGCGTCATAGCCTCCCGGGTATTGACTCTATGTTGTGGCGCTTGCGCCGACATCGTGGCGGCCGTCGAAGGCTCGCTGCCGGATCGTGTCGTTGAGCGGCGGGTTGGCCCGGCCGATGAACTGGCCGATGAAGTAGCCCAGGAAACTGCAGCCGAGCCCGTAAAGATCGGCGGGGATCACGGCTCCTACCCAGGCGACATGTTTCAGCAGGACGCTGCCCGATGCGGCACGGACGGCTTCGGGGAGCCAGTCATAATATTCCGTTCCCTTGGCAGCGATCTCCGCCGGGATCGGCCAGACGACAGCCTCCCAGAAATAGCGGCCCAGAAACGCCGACAACCCGCAGACCATCGGCAGGATGCCGGACCAGTGCGACCGCGGACGGCCATACAGTCCCATCACCAGCGGGACAAACAGGGCCGAAAGCAGCAGCGACAGATTCAGGTCGAGCAGGTCCATGATCGACTTGCCGTAGAACGCAAGCACCAGCCCCCCCAGCGAGACCATCAGCACGCACGAGCGTTCGATCAGGAGGCCGTGACCGCGAAATGCGGCGAACCGGCTGAGGACGTTGTGGCCCAGGACTGTCGCCGGCGCGAGCACGGCGCTGCAGGCGGTGGACATGACGATCGAAACGAAAGAGACCACGAAAATGACGGCCATGACCGGCGAGAGATACTTGCTGGCCATGTACTGCAGCACCTGATCGCGTCCTTCCGTCGGCAGAATGGGATCAGTGAGCGAGGAGAGCAGCCCCATGCTGACGGGAATCAGCCCGAACATCAGGTATGTCACGCCGGAGATCAGGCACGCCAGGCTGGCCGTCCGGGCGCTGTTGGCCGAGAAAACTCGCTGCAGCAGATCCTGACCGGGTATGCAACCGAAGAACCCGGAACAGAACGTCCCCGACCAGACCAGGACGCCGCCGACGGACATGGCCGGCAGCAGCGTCAGAAAGTCGGGGGGCAGTTCGGTCACCATTTTGTTGACGCCCCCGACCGCCGAACCCTCGCCGAAGGCCGAAAACGTGACATAGCCCAGGCAGATCAGTCCCGCAAATGCGATGACGATCTGCAGCGTGTCAGTCAGCGTCACCGACCACATCCCCCCCACCGAGGTGTAGACGAGCGTGATCAGGAAGCCGACGACGATCCCCCACTCCAGCGGAATCCCGAAGTAGACCTCCTGCACGATGCCGAGCGCTTTGAACTGGGCGGCGACCCAGCCGAAGTAGGCCGGGATGATCAGGATCGAGCACAGGACTTCCGTCGCCTGCCCGTAGGTCTGACGATAAAAGTCCCCGACCGTGAGCAGCTTCATTCGCCACAGCGGACCGGCGAAAAACAGGCCTGCCAGCACGAGCGTCGCCGAGCAGGCAAATGGATCGAGGATCACCCCTCGCAGCCCTTCCTCGCGGGCCGCTCCGGCGGAACCGCTCATCGTCGCGGCGCCGAACCAGGTGGCGATCAGCGAACCCCAGGCCAGAAAGACTCCCAGCCGCCGACCGGCGACCAGAAAGTCTTCTTCCGTTTCCACCTTGCCCTTGGCATAGATGCTGATTCCCAGCATCAGCAGCAGATAGCCCCCGAGAACCGTCGCCAGCAACCAGCGCAGAGATGGCGGGATATTGAGCACCGGACCGGCTGCGTCTGCAAAGACCAGCCAGGATTCGGGCAAGCGGAATACGTCGGCCACTGTGATCCTCCAGGGATTGCCGCCGACCCGTCCCGGACGCTCCCCGGCCCGTCGGCGACGTCAGATTTCCCGGCAAACCTCGCGCCGCTCGCCGCGGCGGTCGCATGATGACAACTTTTGTTCCGTCAATCCAATCTGCGCGGACCTGAACAAGGCGTGTTAACGCCGTGCGAGTTGCAGTGATTCAGAACTCGAACCCGAAGCGAGTCCCAAAACTGTCGCACGTGCTGTCGCCGCCATTGTCGACCCACGAGCGCACGTAGTCGAATGAGACCCGAGTGTACTGGTTGAGGTGCCAGTTCAGGGCCAGCGTCAGCGAGAGCTGTTCGCCTCCCTGGATTGCGCCGGAGTTCAGGTTGACGTCGGAGAGTCTGGCGGCCACCTGCCAGGCGCCGGGGCCGGTTTCCAGCGAGCCGTCGCTTCCCAGCCGCAGAAAATCACGGCACGGTTGCACGCGGTCAAAGACTCCCGACTCGCGGCGATAAGGCCGGTGTTCGCCGGTCAGAAAGTAGCTGGCGTCGACGTACCAGCCGGTGAAGAAGAGGCTGCCATAGAGGTCGGACTCGACCGGCGTAAGGACGAACTCGCTCTGAAGCGAAAACGGACCTCGTACCCAGGCGACTTCCCAGCCGAGCAACTGGTAGGTCCTTGCCGCGATCTGACCAGTGTCGATGAAGTTTGGAACGCCGGGAACCGCGGCACCGAGCCGCACTTCAGGACCGGCTGCAAAACGGGCCACGCCGTTGTCGGTGTAGCGGTAGCTGCTGGCGAAACCCAGATGCAGCAGGTCCAGGCCATCGTTCTCGTACCAGGGCAACATCGTGACACGACCTGTCACGGAGCTCTCAAACCGGTCGCCCAGGTCATCGCCGAAAATGTTGCTGTTCGTCCGGTAGAGGCCGAGCGCCCAGGTTCCCGATTCGTCGTCTCCGATCGTATTGTCGGCCGCGACCCCCAGATTTCGCGAGGGTACGAACGCCTGGTCAACCTGCGAGCGATCCATATAGGTCTGGAAGCGGTTCGCGGTCAGACGCTCCAGGCTGAACGGCTCGAAAAAGTGGCCCACGCGGACCCGGCCCAGGACGGGCAGGTCGCGGTAGCCGGCCCAGACGTCGAGAAACGTCGGGCGGCCGGCAAGCGCAAAGTCGAACTCGATGCGATAGTCCACCGGGCCATAGTCCCCGAGCATCGCCATGCGCGCCCGGCGAATCACCGCACCGTTCTCAATGTCGCCGAACTGCGCCTGATTGGCGGCATCCTGGTTGAACCAGAGCTGGTCCGCCTGAAGTTGCCCCGACCATTTCACGGTCGGCTTTTTCGCGTCGGCGGCCTTCTTCGCCGCATCCGACGCCTTTTGCCTGGCGCTCGAAGACTCTAACTGATCCAGCCGCTGTCGGAGGTCGTTGATCTCCGCCCACGGATCGGCGGGGGCTGGCTCCGGAGGGACAAGCGTTTCCAGCGATTCCACAGGCAAGGCTGGTACGGGGGGCTGGGCGGACGTGCTGGTCGCAGTGACGCAGGCTGCAGCCGTGGCGAGTGCCAACAGGCACTCCCGCAGTCGAGACACCCGCGATTGTAACCATTGATATCGCATGAAGTTACCGTCGTTTTTGGTTCACGGTGAGCGAAACCGTGGCGGAGCGAACACCTCCGCACGACCTGACTGGCAGACCGTACAATCGTTACCATCGGTACAATTTTCCCAGATTCTTCACTCGGAAGGCCAGCTCATCGCAAGAACTGCCGGACTGGAATGGAGGTGCGACTTCCATCGTGATAGTCGCAGGTTTTGATGCGTTACGCGGTTGGTGGACGCACCCGAGGTTCCGGCCTAGAGTGAGTCGAGGCCATCGCAGTTGTCCGGCCTGCCCTCGTCACGGAGGCGCTCCGTCCACAAAGGGACTTGTTCACGATGAAGGTGACTCAGTTTCTGGACCACCACGGGCTCAGTCAGAACCCGTTCAACCAGGAAGACGCCCAGACCGATCCCCTCTTCAAGCAGTTCTGCGCCCGTGAAACGTTTCACCCGGCGTGGGATAAAATCTGCGGAGAGCCCGGCGACCCAGCCACCTCGGTCGTCTTCGGCGAAAAAGGAAGCGGCAAGACCGCCCTCCGCCTGCAGATGATCGATCGCATTGCGAATCACAACCGGGACCACGCCGATCAGCGCGTCTACGTGGTCGAGTACGACGACTTTAATCCGTTTCTCGACTGTTTCCACCAGCGGATGTCGGTCATCAACCGCAGCCCGCACCGCACGCTCGCCCGCTGGCGGCTGTGGGACCATATGGACGCCATTCTGTCGCTGGCGATCACGCGCCTGGGCGACGATCTGCTCGACGAACAGACGACCGATGTCGGACCGTTTGAAATCCAGGCCGAGAAGCTGGCCGCGCTCACGCACTCGCAGAAGCGGGATTTTCTGTTACTGACGGCCTTCTACGACCGCAGCCTGGGATTGGCCCCGCAGCAGCGGTGGGACCGCCTGCGCCGGAAACTGCGGTACGCCAACCTGCGGAGCTGGTGGGAACTGGCCGTCGGCGGTGTCGTCACGCCGATCCTGTTCGGAATGCTGGCCCAATACGGCGGCCTGAATCAGTTCGGCCGGCTCTGGCCCTGGCTGATCCTGCTGGTCGCCTGGGGACCGTGGCTCTGGAAGCAATTGCATCTGACGTGGAAGGCCTGGTGGGTTTCGCGGCAGGTCCGCGTCCTCGACCGGCCGCTCAATGCCCTGCGAGGCATGCTGTCGTCGTTCGACGGCCGCGACCTGATCAGCCAGCCGTTCCCCAGCCGGGACCGGAGCGACGACCGCTATGAACTGCTCGGCAAGCTGCAGAGCATCCTCCGAACGCTGGGCTTCCCGACGATCACGATCGTCGTCGACCGCGTCGACGAACCGCATCTGGTCAACGGCAATCCCGAGCGGATGCGGGAGCTCCTCTGGCCGATGTTCGACAACAAGTTCCTCAAGCACGCCGGTCTGGGTTTTAAGCTGCTGCTCCCGTCCGAAGTCAGCTTGTACCTCGACCGGGAGGACAAGGAGTTCTACGAGCGCTCCCGGCTCGACAAGCAGAACCTGATCCGCTCGCTCGAATGGACCGGCGAATCGCTCTACGACCTGGCCAACGACCGGATTCGGGCCAGTTCTCGCGAACGAAGCTCGGCGGAGTCCCTCAAGGGCTGGTTCGAAGAGAGCGTGAGCGAAGTCGAACTGATCGGCACGCTCGGCCGGCTGCGGGTGCCGCGGCACCTGTTCAAGTTCCTGCACCGCCTGCTGGTCGACCACTGCCACCGCTACACGGACGAAAACCCGCGCTGGACAATCGGCCGGGAAACGCTGCAGTCGACGCTGGCGGTCTACCTGCGCGATCTCGATGCCTACGACCGGGGGTTGGGGACGGGCTGAAATTCCGTGAACCGGAGGACGAGGAGCGTGTCCGAAAAGGGCGACGCCGTTCTACGATTGATCGTCTGTCACATTGGCTCTCGCGCGGAGTTAGCCTCACATGTGCTTCGAGCTTTATCTCGGCGCTGAGTGCAGGCCTCCGCTGAGTCAATGGAAGACGCAGGATCGCCGAGTGTACGTCGAAAGTCTCACTCCAGAAACCGAGACCGTCAAATCCCACTTCACACAGCCAGAAGTCGTTTATGTCGGATCAAGTCTGGGCTGCGGGTGCGGATTTCGCAGCGTTTCGTTTCAGGACGGCGAGTGGCCGGAACAGTTCCTGTTTGATTCGGGCGACCGTGAACCGCCAGACGACCATACGAGCAACCATCGGGAACTGTTCGAACTCGTGACTCAACTGCTCGATCACGAAACGAAAGTTGTCGAACTCTACGGCTGCTGGTCTGACGACGTACAGGAGCAGACCGAGCAACTGGAAGAGATTCCCCCGTCGAAACTCCTGGAAGACAAGTTCTGGTTTCGAGAGCGCGTGCTCTATCGAATCAGCGGCTTCGATCATTGTAGCGACAATGAGTTACTGTGAATTCGTCCGACGGCCAGTTGATCTCGTGATCGAGGTACGGACCGATCGACGACTTCTCGCAAGATCCGCAGCGATCCAGTCGTGACTCGAAGCAACGCTGCAATTCAAAGTCCGGTGATTCCAGTCAGCGATTCAACTTGCTGCGAAGGATCTGTGTCTCAACAATCAGGCGAGGCTCAAGTTCCGCCAGCCGTGCGGGGAGGTCCATGCTGGTGTGGAGAACGGTCAGGACCACGACTTTCCGCTCATGGTAGTCGCAAACCAGGACGTGCTTCCTGACGCGGTAGAAATAGAGGCCGGGAGCGAAATCCGGTTCGAGCGACAGGATCTCCGGGTTCTCGATGAAGCGGTCGAAGGCCGCCGCAATCTCGTCGAGGTACTGATTTGCCGTCGTCCGCCCCCATTTCTCGACCGAATATCGCTCGATTTTGCGGAGGTCGGCCAGCGCCCGCTCCGTCAGTTCGACGGCGGCTCTCACGACGGTCTTCATACCCGGATTCAATCGGCGGCTTTCTTCTTCAGGAGCTGGCGAAGATTTCCCCGATAGGGAACGGTCCGACCGGCAATCGCGTCCTGGTATCCCTCAAGAATCGCATCGCGAATCTCGGCTGCTTCGAGACGCTCTTTCTTGTCGCGGAGCACGTCGCGGACGAACTCACTCGGCGTTGCGTACAGAGTGCCGTCCCCGGATTGCTGGTCGATGAACGCTCGCAGTTCGTCGGTCAGCGACAAATTCAGTGTGGAGCTCAACAGCCGGCCCTCCCGCTCGAAGATAGTCGATGTACACCACCGTATCACGACCATTGATTCCTGTCAATATTTGCCATTGGCGGTAATCGCCGGTCACGCGGTCGTCGCTGGCGAAGCCAACAACGATACACTCGTCGTCGGCTTCGGAGAGAGCACACGGTCACAAGAGTGATTGTCGAACAACCTCTGGCATTTCGGCTCACACGCCGGCAGGATGGAGCAAAATCTCTTGCATCCATTCTGCTCCCGGGAGTCCGCCCCCATGTCCGACCAGTACCTCTTCCCAGTCCGCCAGACCCGCCGCGATTTCCTGAAGGCTGCGGCCGTCGGTGCGGCGGCCTTCGGCGGAGTCTCTTCAACGAGCTCGCTGACGGGGGCCGAGGGCGACGCCAAGCCTGTCGTCATCGGCGAAGGGAAGCACCGCTACACCCTCGATCCTGCCTGGGGCACGCTGTCGGAAGGGATGAAGTACGGCCTTGGCTGCGCCCTGGTCGTCGATTCCCAGGACCGGATCTACGTCACCTCCCGTTCCGCGAGCCCCTGCGTGGCGATCTTCGACCGGGACGGCAAACTGCTCGAAACCTGGAGTAAAGAGTTCGCCACGGGAGTCGGCTTCGACGATCCCCAGCAGGTCGTCGCTACCGCGCACGGCCTCTACTGGAGCAAGGAACCGGAAGGGGAGTTCCTTTACTGGACCGAAAACGTCGCCGGCGGCAAGGACGGCCCGAAGATCGGCGCCCGCGTCTACAAGACCGATCTCAGGGGGAAGGTGCTCTATACGCTCGGGAATGTCGCCAGCGAGTCGGACACGTCCCAGAAATTCAACTTCACCAATCCGACCGACGTCGCCGTGGCTCCGAATGGCGATATCTATGTCGTCGACGGCTACGGCAGCCAGCTCGTCCACCGGTTCGACAAGAACTTCAAGCTGATCCGCACGATGGGGGGACGGGGCAAGGAGCACGGGAAGTTCAACACCTGCCACGGCGTCTGGATCAGCACGATCAAAGGCGAGCCGGAAGTCCTGATCGCAGACCGGGCCAACGGCCGGATCGAGGTCTACTCGCTCGACCTGGAGTACAAACGGACGATCGAAGGTCTGCGGCTGCCGTGCTGCTTCTACCAGCACGACGGCTTGATCTACGTCCCCGAACTGGGCTCGCGGGTCAGCATTCTCGACGCCCAGGACCACTTCGTCGCGCAGCTCGGCGACGGAGCCGGAATCGACAAGGCGAAGATCCAGGAGCACCCGGACCGGTTCGCCACGCCCCACGCCCTGACGGTCGATTCGCACGGCGATCTGTACGTGATCGAGTGGCTGCCGTTCGGGCGGCCGCGCAAGTTCCGGCACACGCCCGCATAGCGCGGGAAATTCGAAATCCGAAGCACGAAATCCGAAACAAAGGGAGAAAGGTCGAAACGGACAAAACGAGTTTCTGCCGCCCACATTTTGAATTTTGACCGTTTCGAATTTGTTTCGGATTTCGAGATTCGAATTTGGTGCTTCAGAAGCAGAACAGCCCCGCGGTCCATTCTTGGAGCTGCGGGGCCGTTTTTTTGCGGGATCCGCTCAGACGGCCTCGGCGGCGGTGGAAGTCGTTCTGAGGATCGGGTGTATTTGCTCCGCGACAGGCGGCCACCAGAAGGGGATGCCCCACGGCACGCTCAGGCCACAGAGGATTGTTACGTACGCGGAGACGAGGATGATGGGCTGGATTACGGGCAACATTCCGGCCGGAGCAGAACTGCTGTCGTAGTTCTCGAGCAAATTCAATTGGAATGCCGCCACCGGAGCGATCAATAGAGAAGACATGAGCGCGATCAGGTGAACTCGGCTTCGGCGGAGTAAGACACATCCAATTCCGCCCGTGAAAAGGGTCATAGCTACAGTCAAGCCGAGCCAACCCGGTTCATGCGGGCTGATCGTCATGTTGAGGATTGCGGCCGCGGTCAGCGATGCCGCTGTCACTGAGGTGGGGACGACAAACGCGATGAACCACCACGGTCGCCGATTCCAGTAACTCAACGGACCGTAGAGCAGCAGAATGGAAGCGATCATGACGGTTGATCCCAGAATTGTGCTGATCCAGAGCGGCAAGTTAGCTATTGCCATCAAGATGACCGTTCCATAGATCAGCCACGAAGCCAACATCGCCAGGCAGCCGAGCACGAGCGACATGACGACGGCCCGCTGGACAACGCTGCGCCGGCCGCGCAGGAAGAAGGGTTCGCGCAGAGAGATTGGCACGGGGTGACTCCGAGGGCGACTTGCCGGGACAGCGAGACGGTGGGTGTGCCAACGGAGGAAACTGGCCGCCGGTTCAGAAGAAAAGTCACCGGTTCAATGATATGAAATCCGAGGCAAAAGGGAAGAAAGTTTGAAGCGGGGCCTGCCGGGCTCGTTTTGAGTTTTGACCGTTTCGAATTTGTTTCGAATTTCGGATTTCGTGCTTCACACCTGTCAGAAAACGACAAAGCCCCGCGGAACTGCTGAAAGTTCCGCGGGGCTCGTTTGTCATCGGCGGGCGGCGAAAGCCGCGTCCGCTTAATCCTCGGCGACGTATGGCAGCAGACCGACGAAGCGGGCCCGCAGGATCGCCTCGCGGACGGCACGCTGGTACTTGGCGCAGCTTCCGGTCTTCCGGCGGGAAAGCATGTTCCCTTCGCGGTCGATCATCGTGCGGAGAGTCTTCAAGTCCTTGTAGTCCACGAAGACGGGACGGGGGGACTTGTCGCAGCCGTTGGGGCAGAAGCGGCAACGCAGCTTCTTCTTCAGGCGGGCGCGCTTCTTGCGAAGCTTTTTGATCTCGGTCTTGGTGTACGTACCCATTTTTCTCCACCTCGGGGGCGAACTGTCCGCATCGGACAGCCCCGTTTCCCAGGCCAGGCAACCCGGTCAGGAAACGCAGGAGGCAGCCGCAGGTCCCGCTGGAGAGGCCTGCGGTCCGTCCGCCGACACCACTCCCCAGCTCGCTCCACGGCTAGTCGGACGAAGTATGGCGGTTTCTGAAGCGAAGTTCAAGGGAGGCGGAAAGCAGAAAGCTGAGAGCGGAAAGCCAGAGGGGGGAGTCGCAAACGCAATTGCTGCTGACACTTCCGACGATCCGCCCGCATCTCTGGCGACTCGCTATTCCCCACTCCCTATGTCGCTACCCCTTCAGGATCTCTCGCACCACCCGGCCCGACACGTCCGTCAAGCGGAAGTCCCGGCCGTTATAGCGGTAAGTGAGCTGTTCGTGGTTCAGCCCCATGACGTGCAGGATTGTCGCGTGGAGGTCGTTGACGGAGACGCGGTCGATGACCGCCTTGTGGCCGATCTCGTCGGTTTCGCCGTACAGGGTGCCCCCTTTGACCCCTCCGCCTGCCATCCAGGTGGTGAAGGCGTGCGGGTTGTGGTCGCGGCCGGTTCCCCCCTTCTGGACCAGCGGCAGCCGGCCGAATTCGCCTCCCCAGATCACCAGCGTCGAGTCGAGCAGTCCCCGGCTGGCCAGATCGGACAGGAGTGCGGCGACCGGCTGATCGGTTTCGGCCGCGAAGCCCGAGTGATTGGCGGCGATGTTCTGGTGGCCGTCCCAGCTCCTTTCGTTCTCCATGCCGCCGCTGTAGATCTGCACGCAGCGTACGCCGTTCTCGACGAGCCGGCGGGCCAGCAGGCACTGCTTGGCGAAGTGCGCGCATTTGGGGTTGTCGAGGCCGTAGAGCTTCTGGGTGGCGTCCGTTTCCTGCGTCAGGTCGAGGACCTCGGGGGCGGCCATCTGCATGCGGTAGGCCAGTTCGAAGCTCTCGATGCGGGCCGCCAGTTCGCTCTCGCGGCCATGACGGTCCAGGTGCTTCCGGTTCAGCGACGCCAGCAGATCGAGCTGCGACCTCTGCTGGTCGCCGGTCAGATCCTCGGGGCGGCGGAGGTTGTCGATCGGATCTCCCTGCGGCTTGAGAGCCGTCCCCTGGTAGACGCTCGGCAGAAACCCGGAGCCCCAGTTCTGGGCGTGGCCCTTCGGGACGCCACGTCCGAGCGTGTCGTACATCGCGACGAACGCCGGCAAATTGCGGCTTTCGCTTCCCAGCCCATAGGTGAGCCACGAACCGACGCAGGGGAAGCCCTGTCTGGCCATGCCGGTGTTGATCTTGAACAGGGCAGGGGAGTGGTTGTTCGAATCGGTCCAGCAGGAGTAGAGAAACGCCATCTTGTCGACGTGGCGGGCCATGTTCGGAAAGATCTCCGAAACCCAGGCCCCGCTCTCGCCATGCCGTGCGAACTTGTACGGCGACTTCATCAGCGGCCCGACCGCCCCGTTGAAGAAGCCGGTATTCGGGTCGAAACCTTCGAGCTCTTTGCCGTCCTGCATTTCCAGTTCCGGCTTGTAGTCCCAGGTGTCGACCTGGCTGGGTCCGCCGTTCATGAAGAGCCAGATTACCGATTTGGCCGGCGTCGAAAAGTGCCCGGCCCGCGGCGCGAGGGGATCGAGCGACTCGGGCGTCGCCGCCCGGACCGTCATTCCCTCCTGCTGCAGGAGCGCGGACAGCCCCAGCAGGCCGAACCCCTGGCCGGATCGGCGGAGAAACTCGCGACGGGAGGGGGGCAGCGGGTTGGCGAAAAAGTGAGGCATAGTTCGGCTTTCTGATTCGACGGGACAGTTCCCGGCGGAACATCAATCGACATAGACAAACTCGTTCAGGCAGAACAGCACCTGGCACAGATCTGCCACGGCCGCGTCCAATCCGGCCGCCCGATCCCCCTTGCCATGAGACACCGACTGCTGGTTAAGGAACGCCGAAAGGTCGGCAGACTCGCCAGCCGACGGTTCCCGCTGCACTGCGACTCGAAATGCTTGCCGGACGAGACTCGCGGAATCCGTGTCGGATTCGGATGCGACGCGATCAGCCAGCGCTCGAGCGGCCTGGCGGACCTGGGCATTATTCATCAGCAACAGGGCCTGCGGGGCGATGGTTGTCTGCGGGCGGTCGGCGATGCTGCTCGTACCGTCGGGGGCATCGAACACGGTCATCATTGGAATCAGGTGACTCCGCTTGATCATGAAATAGATGCTGCGCCGGCGATGCGCTTCGTCGAGCGTCCCCGGTCCGTACAGCCGGTCATCGAGCTGGCCGCTGATGGCGAGCGTGGCATCGCGGATCACCTCCGCTTCCAGCCGGTGCCGGGGGCGATGCCACAGCCAGCGGTTTTCACGATCCTTCGCGAGTCGTGCATCATCGGTCACGCCGGTCTGACGATAGACGGCGCTCGTGAGAATTTCCCGATGAATCGGCCGCAGATCCCAATTGTGCCGGAGGAGTTCGCCCGCGAGCCAGTCGAGGAGTTCGGGGTGCGTCGGGGGTTCGCCGCGCGTGCCGAAGTCGCTGGGAGTCGCGACGATGCCGCGTCCCAGGTGATGCTGCCAGAGCCGGTTGACGATCACGCGGGCCAGCAGATTGCCGGCTCCGTCCTGCGGATCGAGCAGCCAGTTCGCCAGGGCCCGCCGCTGATAGCTCGTCCGCCAGCCTTCGGGAGGGGCTTCGCGCCAGTGATCGGCAGCAGCAGGGCCGGGCATGAGGACCTGCAGAAAGCTGAGCTGGGCTTCGCCGTCCCTGTTGTTTGGATCGCCCCGTTTGAGGAAATGAGTCGTGGAGAGGAATTCCTTTTCGGCCTGCGTATGCAGTTTGACGGCGGGGAGCCCTTCCGTAGCAATCAGCACTTTCTGCAGTCGCGGTTTGGGTTCCGTCGCCGCATGGGCGGCGCGGGCGTTGTCGAGCTGCTTCCAGCCCGGATCGAGCGGACGGAACCAGGCCAGGACCTCGGCCCGTTCGGCGTCGGTCAGCGAGTCCATCGGCTTTGCCAGCAGATCGTAGAGCCGATCGCCGAAGGCCGGTCCCGTGGTCGCCGGCAGGTCGGCCTGCTCGGAAAACGAGAACCGCGGGTGTCCGATGGCGTGGTGGACGTTGTTCTTGAATGTCAGTGTCAGCGTGACGTCGGTCCCGCCTTCAAACCCGAACGGCTCCGCCGCGACGAACACCCCGGCGTGATCCTTCCCGAATTCGGGGTCGACGGCCCAGGCGGAGCCCGCGTTGTCGTCGATCGCCGCCGCCACTGGCAGGCCGTTCTGCTCGAACGTCGCCCGGGCAACAGTCAGCTTGACCGGCTGCGGAGCCGCATCCACCTTGCCCGCCGGGCGGATGGTGACCTGCAGATGGGTCAGCGCGAAGTTGCCGTTGTCGGCCCGCCCTGGTCCACCCCGTTTCAGCGACGAGTGCGCCAGGGCCTCGATCCGGATCGCCTGCAGTTGTGGCCGATGTGTCGTGAAGCGGACCGTCCAGATGTCGTGGTCCGGATTCGCTCCGGTCAGCAGGTAAGAGCCATCCGGTTGCGGCTCGAACTTCGCTTTGCCCGCGGATTCCAGCGTCTCGATCTTCGGCGCCCACCAGCCCGCCGCCAGTTGCGACAGGTTGCTGCCGGCGGCCTTCCACTCCGCGTACTTGCCGGGCAACAGGTCCCGTTCGTACGCCTCGACGGCCGCCATCAACGGTGCATGTGACCGATCGTACTCCGTCTTCGCCTTGCCGTACCATTCCGGATCGAAGTCCAGGTCGACCTCGCTGCGGATTGTCGTCGTAAACGCCGACAGCAGCCGGTAATAGTCCGCCTGCGGGATCGGATCGAACTTGTGATCGTGGCAGCGGGCGCAGCCGACGGTCAGCCCCAGCAGCGACGTCCCGATGGTCGACAGCATGTCGTCCATCTCGTCGTAGCGATGCTTTTCCACTTCGTTCTTGGTGATCTGCGTGCTGTGGACGCCGGCCGCCAGAAAGCCCGTCGCCATCTGCGCCAGCCGGTCCTGCGGGGCGAATTCGTCCCCGGCGATCTGCCAGCGGACGAACCGATCGAACGGCATCCCGGAATTGAACGCTTCGATCACGAAGTCGCGGTAATGAAACGCCGTCGGCCGGTCGTAGTCGTGCTCGAAGCCGTGGCTCTCGCCGAAACGGGCGAGATCGAGCCACCGCCGGCCCCAGCGTTCGCCGTAGTGAGGATCCGCGAGCAGACGATCGACGAGCCGCTCGTAGGCATCCGGAGCCGGATCATCCACGAACGACGCGACCTGCTCCGGAGTCGGCGGCAGTCCGAGGAGGTCGAAATACAGTCGGCGGACCAGTTCCGCGCGGGAGGCTGCCCCATTCGGCGTCAGCCCCACCGGCTCCTGAGCCGCAAGGATGAACCGATCGACTGGCGAACGGCCCCATGAATGATCGCGAACTGCGGGCGGTGTAATTGTCTGAAGCGGTCGGAACGACCAGAAGTCCCGCAGTTCGGGAGCCACCGTCCGCGTTCGCCAGTCATCCGTCGCGAGTTTCCCCTCGACGAGAGGCTTGTCGTACGGCGCCCCCAGATCGATCCATTTCTGCAGGGCGGCGAGCTCCCGCTTCGAAAGAGCCTTGCCGTCTTCCGGCATGTGCGGTTCCTGCAGCTTCGCCGCCAGCTTGTAGAGCAGGCTGCCATCGCCCCGTCCCGGCACGGCAGCAGGTCCTCGTTCGCCCCCCTTCAGCAGGCCCTCACGCGTGGCGAGGTCGAGGGCCGATTCCTCGTGCTTGCCGCCGTGGCAGTCCAGACATCGAGTCACAAGCAGCGTGCGAACTGAGCCCTCAAAGACCTTGAGTCCCGCTTCCATCTTCGCCGCGTGGTCGGGATCGAGCGTTTCTGCGGCGGGTTTGGCATCGTCGGCCATGACGACACCGCAACAACCGAGACTGAGGGCGAAAACAAGTCGACGAAACAGCGGCGGCATCACGGCGGCGGGACTCCACGGAGGGACTCGGCGGCAGACCCATCAATTCTATTGGATGGAACACCCGTGGTCGAGGCGCGACCGGTCGGTCCGCTGTCCGTCGGAATCTGTCCAAACTTTGTCCCGGTCTACAGTTGCCGCATCGCCACATTCGGCAACAATCAGAGGTTCAGCCAGATCGAGAACCTGCCGCGCCGAGGAGCCGCTTCCGTGACCCTGCCGTATGACGCAATCCTGGTGGTCTCTTTCGGCGGCCCGGAGAGCCGCGAAGAGGTGATTCCTTTCCTGGAAAACGTCCTCCGCGGAAAACCCGTCCCCCGCGAGCGGATGCTGGAAGTCGCCGAGCATTACTACCACTTCGACGGCGTCAGCCCGATCAACGCCCAGGTCCGTGAATTGATCGACGCCCTGCGGGGCGAGCTCGACCGTGCCGGGATCAACCTTCCGATCTACTGGGGCAACCGCAACTGGCGGCCGATGTTGACCGACACCATCCGCGACATGACCTCTGCCGGCGTGAAGCGGGCGCTGGCCTTCATGACGTCGGCTTACAGTTCTTATTCGGGCTGCCGCCAGTATCGCGAAAACGTCCTCGCCGCCTGTGCGGAAGTCGGACCCGAGGCGCCGCAAGTCGATAAGCTGCGGATGTTCTACAACCATCCCGAATTCATCGCCGCCAACGTCGAGCGAATCCAGGCTGCGGGCGAACAGATTCCGGCAGACCGGCGCGGGCAGGCCAGGCTGATCTTCACCGCCCACAGCATTCCGCTGTCGATGTCCGACAATTGCCAGTACGTCCGGCAACTGGAAGAGACCTGCCGACTCGTGGCGGAAGAACTCGGCTGGCCCGCCGAGCTGACTCAGCTCGTTTACCAGAGCCGGAGTGGCCGCCCGCAGGATCCCTGGCTGGAGCCGGACATCCTGGAAGTCGTCAAACAACTTAAGACGGAAGGCGTCCAGGAAATTGTCTTGTCCCCGATCGGATTCCTCTCCGACCACATGGAAGTCCTGTTCGACCTCGACTACGAGGCCTTGCACCTGGCGCAGGATCTAGGGATGAACCTCGTTCGGGCAGGGACCGTCGGCACCCATCCGCGGGTCGTTGCGATGGTCCGCGAGCTGATCGAAGAACGCCTCGGCCTGCGGACCGAGAAACGGGCGATCGGGCAGTACGGCCCCAATCACGACGTCTGCCCGGTCGACTGCTGCCTCTATCCGGTAACGCGACCGGCTGGCGCCGGTGGAGCCGCTCGACCGGCCTAGTGGGACCTCAGCCCAACCGCTGCTTTCGGGTCGTCACATCCCGCAGCCTTGCGGCAAGCTCCGCGGTCAGCGCTCCCGGCTGGAACTTCCAGCACCAGTTGTCGGATTCGTCGCCGCTCGTTCCGGGCGTATTCATCCGGGACTCCGGCCCCAGATTGAGGACATCCTGAAGTGGCGCCACGGCGAGCGCTGCCGGAGAGCTCCACGCGAGTTCGATGAACTCCCAGGCGAAATCCGCCTCGTCGCAGGGGATCCAGGTCTTCAGCCGTTCGAGTCGCTCCGGAAACGGCAGGACATCCGAACGGAACCAGCCGAGGGACGTGTCGTTGTCGTGCGTTCCCGTGTAGACCACGGAATTCAACTCGTGCTTCTCGGGAGCGTACGGTTCCTCATCGGAACCGGGCAACTGGAACTGCAGCACGTTCATGCCGGGAAGCAGGAACTGTTTCCGCAGGGCATGAACGGGCTCGGTAATCATCCCCAGGTCTTCCGCGATGAGCGGCACGCACCGCATGTCGGGCTGGCCGGATTCGTCGTGCGGCGCCACGGCGAGCGCAATCGCGGCGAACAGATCGGCGGCCGGCCCGGGAATCCACTCACCGTTGATGGCTGTCGTTTCGTCGGCCTGGACGGACCAGTAGGCTTCGAAGCCGCGGAAGTGGTCCAGTCGGACGAGATCCACCAGCGCCAGCGACGCCCGGATGCGCTGAATCCACCAGCGAAAACACTCCGTGGACGCCCCTTCCCAGTCATACAGCGGATTGCTCCAGAGCTGGCCGGTCTTGGAAAAGTAATCGGGTGGCACGCCGGCCACTCGCGTCAAATTTCCGGAACTATCGAGCTGAAACAGCTCGCGATTGGCCCAGACGTCGGCGCTGTCGTGTGACACGTAGATGGGAATGTCGCCGATGATCCGCAGCCCGCGGTCGCGGGCTTGTTGCCGCAGCGCCGCCCATTGCCGCCAGAATGCAAACTGGCAGAACCGGTGAAACTGCATCCGGTTCCGGAGGGCAGCGGCCGCCTCGGGGGCCGGCCCCTTCGCTGACGTCACCAGTTCGGTCCACTCGGTCCAGGCCCGGCTGCCGTTGGCTTCGCGCAGCGCCAGGAACTCGCAGTGCGGCTCCAGCCAGTTTGCTTGATCGGCGGAAAACGCGTCGCAACTCTGGCGCAATTCGTGATCGGGAGCGAGCATCCAGAAGGCTTCGGCGGCCGCTTCGAGAATAAAATGCTTCCGCTCCCGGACCGCGAGAAAATCGATGCGGGGAGCGGCCTCAACCCCCTGAACCGCGACCTGCTCGAGCTGGTCGCGGGACAGCAGCCCGTCTTCAAACAGTCGTTCCGGACTGAGCAGCAGCGGATTCCCGGCAAAGGACGACGGGGACTGATATGGGGACTCCCCCGCCGCAGTCGGCACCAGCGGCAGTACCTGCCAGTAGGACTGGCCGGCCGCCGCCAGCCAGTCGATCCATTCCACCGCCGCAGGCCCCAGATCCCCCACTCCAAACCGCGTGGGGAGCGATGTCGGGTGCAGCAGCACTCCGCTCGCGCGTTCGGTCAACATGCAAAGATTCCTGGCGAAAAAGGGCCCGGCGGTCCCGCGGGCAGCGGACGGCGAGGCGCGGGGTGTCGCCATCAGGAGGATTTCAAGGGGCTGAACTCGGCGCATTGACCTGTAGCAGGTTTCCGGAAGAGCGGCAAGCGGACGCGTGCAAGGTCCGTCGTCGGTCCGACGTCAGTCTCGATCCAAGGTTCGGCATCGTCAGCGTCGACGCCTGTGTGGAAATCAGATGGCCGGAGCGCGACCTAAGCGGTGGAACTGCCGTGCGTTCATCGTTTCGGTGGAGTCCGTCGGCCGTAACGGATTTCAGACTGATGTGGAACTGACGAGGGACTGGGGCTCCAGGCGGCAGGCTTTGGCATTTGATCGGGAGATTTCGGCGGACGTCGATGAATACTCTGCGATCCTGCATCCCAAATTGCACGCCGGCAACGGGTTGGTTACCATCGGCTCCGGTCAATTGACGCCGGCACGGCGCCGGCGACTTCACCATGGGTTGCCCTTCGGCTCGGTTCGCAGGCAGTCGGTTCGTCCGTGGGACGGACGCTGTGCGACGAGTCCGGAGGGGCGGCAGTCTCAAGAGGATGCACCGAACATGCTGACGAAGCGCTGGATCTGGAGCACGCTGACAGCAGCCTCGCTGTTGGGCACGGGATCGGTCTGGGTCGGAGCCCAGGACGCTCCGAAGGCCGAAGAGAAGAAGGCCGAGGAGAAGCCGGCTGAAGAGAAGAAGGAAGAGCCCAAACCCGAAGCCAAGGCCGAAGAAAAGAAACCCGAAGAGAAGAAGCCCGAAGAGAAGAAGCCGGAGGAGAAGAAGCCGGAGGAGAAGCCGGCCGAGCCCGCCAAGCCGGAAGAGAAGAAGCCTGACGCCCCGGCCGCCGCCGCTACGGCTGGCGAGATCAAGCCCTCCGTCGAAGTGATCCACCTCGACAATCCTTCGGGCGTCGCCGTCCAGGCCAGCACCGGCCATGTCTTCATCACGTCGCACCAGGGCGTCTTCCGCTTTCCGCCGGTCAAGACCGGCCGGAAGATCTGGCTGGAAGTCGAAGGCTTCCCGACCGACATCTACGGCAAGGGGCCGATGTACAACGTCGGGCCGCTGGGCGTCACGATGTGGGGCAACGATCGGATTATCGTCTGCGACGGCAGCCGCAAGGACGGCGAAGAGCTGGTCCGGATCTACAAGGTCGAGGACAAGGCTCCCGCCGCTCCCCGCAAGGAAGCCGACGCGGAATTCACGCTCGGCCCGATCGCGCCCGGCGACCTGAGCCCCAAGGGCGAAGGAAACTTCTATGCCGCGGCGATCTTCAACGACGCGATTTTCGTGACCAGCAATGGCGACGACACTAAGGGCTGGGTCGCCAAGTCGGCGCTGGTCGACGGCAAGCCGGGTCCGCTGACCCCGACGATCGCCACCAAGGAAGCGACGCAGGTCGACGCGCCGGAAGGGATCACCACGAAGCCGGATGGCAGCGAACTGGTCATCGGCCAGGGAGGCGAGGTCAACGTGCCCGGCGACTCCCTGCTGACCTTCTACGACAAGGAAGGCAAGCTCGTGAAGAGCTACAAGACCGGCCTGCACGACATCGTCGGTCTGGCCTACAGCCCCAGCGGCAAGCTATACGCGGTCGATTTCGCCTGGGCCGACACCACTCAAGGAGGCCTGTTCGAGATGGTGATTGAGGGCGAAGAGTGCAAGCCGAAGAAGATCCTCAGTCTGGATCGCCCGACGGCTCTCGCGTTCGACAAAGAAGGGGGTTTGTTCATCACCGTCTTCGGCACCGGCGAAAAGCAGCCGGAACCGAAGGAAGGCGAAACCCCGAAGCCGGCAGGGGCCCTGCTCCACGTCGCCCCGGGCCTGTAAGCCTCGCGGAAATTCAGTGATTCGACGATAGAGCCCCGGTTCCGCAAGGAACCGGGGCTCTGCTTGTTTCTGGCTGTCCGCTCCCCAAGCCTTCCGCTCTACTACTCGCTCTTCTTCGCCCACTTCAGATGCCGGTGCAGGAACGCAAACGTCCCCTGTCCGTTGATCGTGTGCGGGCCATTGAAGAACTCGATCTCCGTCTTGTCCGCCAGTCCCAGCTTGGCGTAATGCCGGCGGACCTTGGCGTATTCCCACGCCACCCATTCGTCCGGGGCGACGCCGTCGTCGTGACCCCGTTCGACCATGAACGGCCGGGGAGTCATCAGCGTCGACAGCTCGGCATAGTTCGCGACGTGCCCCATGTTCCACTCGAAGATCTCGTACTCGGGCGTGAAAACGTAGCTGTAGCGGTCGTGAGTCGAAGTATTCTTCAGCACCCACTCGTCGTAGTCCGCGGAGCAGATCGAGAGGCAGTACTTCTCCAGCAGCGGCGGCACGCGGACCGCCGTCTTCCCGCCGTACGACAGCCCGTAGAACGCGATCCGCTCCGGATCGACGTTCGGCAGCGTCGCGAGCCAGTCGAGCGTCACCTGGTGCTGCGGCAGGATGTAGCTGAACAGCGATCGCCCCAGCAGGTTGGACTTCCGCTGCAGCGTCCGGAACCGGTCGTGACCCCGATACGGATTCTGGGGGACGTAGACGATGAACCCTCGCTTCGCAAGCTCGGCGCTGAAGGCCTTGTAAGGGGGATATCCGGGCGTCTCCGGTCCGCCGATCGTGTCCATCGGCACCCCCTCTAGGCCGTGCTGACAGACGACCACCGGCCGCTTTTCGCCCGGTTTCAGATCCTTCGGCAACAGCAGAATTCCCCCGGCGATCACGTCCTCGTAGACGTCCAGCACCACCTCGTAGCCGACATACGCCGGATCGTCGAGGAGTTTTCTCGTACGCGGATTGGCCGGCAACGTCGGTTTGGGGAGCCGGCCGATCAACTCGTCCCAGACCATGGCCCGGTACTTCTTTGCGGACTCGACCCATTTCTCGACTGACGACCTGTCGGCGCCCGCCCAGACTTTGTCGCGATACCGGGCCGAGCGGGCCAGCAGATTCTGGGTGAAGTCGATCAGTTCCTGCACCTGCCGCTGTTGCCGGGCGATGGTATTCGGCATCTGATCCAGCTTCAGGCGTTCTCCCATGTCTTCGTCGTGCGCCTGCAACTCGAGTCCCGACAGAAACGCCTTGAGAGCCGCCGGGCTGCCGGCCGGTCCGCGTCCATCCGGACCGCTGACCACCAGCTTCAGCTTTTCCTCGGCCTTGAGCTTCTGAAAGACCGGTTCGGCCCGGGCGAACTCCTTCTGGACCTGCGCGGGGTCCGCTGTTTTGATCGTCCCAGGAGCCGCTCCTCCTCGACGCCCCTGCCCCACTGGCAGCGGACCATCGACTTCCGGTACGGCGCAGGCCTCGATCGTCAGCGAGCGAGGTGCGACCATTCCCGCCAGCTCGGCGTCGCCGAATTCGTTGAGCAACCGCCATACATTCCGATCGATCGGCTCCTGCCAGACCCCTTCCCGCGGCTGAAAGTAACCGCAAACCAGCGCCGCCTGGATTCGAGGATCGAGCGCTGCGGCATGCAGCGCCAGCAACGCTCCGTCCCCCACCCCGGCGACTCCGATCGGCAGATCGATTCGCAGCTCTTCGTTGAACCGAACCAGATCGTCGACGGCCGCCAGGACCTTCTGGACTTCGTAGCCGATCACATGTCGGCCCATTTCGAACGCCGACCGATAGACCCACTCCCGATGCGTCTGATTGGTCATCGCGATTTCGGGATTGCCGGAGAAAGTGTCTTCCCGGCTGATCAGCGCCGGAACAATCACCACCAGCCCCTGATCGGCCAGCCACCGCGGCAGAATCGTCGATTCTCGCTTGTCGGGATCGGCGCCGCAGAATTCCTCGGGGGTCCAGTGCGCATCCGGCAGGCAGACGACGAGCCCGACCGGCTCGACCGCCTCAGGCCACAACATCAGCCCTTCGCCCGTTACCCCTTCCAGCACCTGCCACCGGATCGGGTGAATGGAATAGAAGGCGGCGTGGTCCCCCTCGGGAATCTGGGTCCCCGGAGCCGGCGCTCCCGACAGTCGCGTCGTGGAAAGGTCTTCAATGCCGCCCCGCGTGAGCAGCGGATCGACCGCTCCCAGAATGGTCTTCAGCCGTTCGCGGTAGGGAGTCAGACTCTTGTTGTAGGCTTCCGGGCTGCCGGTGTCGGTCTGCCACTTCGCCGCCCGGCCCTGGGCCGCCTGCTCAATGGCGCGCAGGGCGTACTTGTCGATCCCGTCGACCATCACCTCGTCCAGAGGTCGCGTCAGTTCGAGCTTCGCGGTTCCAGGAAGGGGATCGGAGAAGATCGTCGGATCCTGACCGACGGCGAATCCGGCGGGAATCAGCCAGAGCGACGCCAGGCGCCAGCAGCGAAGATCGAGCATTGTGAGCGTCCTTCGTGAGCTTCAAAAGGGGCATGAAAATTGGCAGTCTCGCGTCAGTGTTACGGGCCAGCCGTGGCGGCACAAGGTGTGCAGACGACAGGAACCGCTTCCCGCCCTATAATCGAAGAGCCGTCCCGGCCGGTCATTCGGTCGCGGGCGGTGTCACCATCCCGGTCCCTGTCGGAACCGCGACTTGAAATCGTTTCTCGAGTGGTACCTCCGCATTCCGCCTGCTGCTCCCGGTGAAGGAACGGACTGGGTCTGGCTCTGGCGTCGTCCCTGGCCGGCGAGTTGGCCCGACTGGTGGGTCGTGCTGGTCGCGGTTGCCTGTGCGGCCCTGGTGATCTGGTCTTACCGGCGCGACGCGGCCACTCTGTCCCGCGGCCGACGACTCTGCCTGACCGGACTCCGCCTGGTGGTTATCGCGTTCGCGGTTCTGCTGCTCACTGAATTGAGCGTCTCGGTTCACCGCACCGGACTCCCCGGCATCGCGCTGCTGATCGACACCTCCGCCAGCATGTCGCTGCAGGATCAGCCGGGCACCGAAATCACTGGCGCCGTGCCGAAAGCCGGCGATCCCGCAGGACTGGTCGACGGTGCACCGCACCGGCTGAGTCGAGCGATCGACCTTTTGACTCGCGAGAACGCCGACTGGCTCCGTCGGCTGCAGGCCTCGCATCAGCTTCACGCCTGGCAGTTTTCCGAAACGGCCGTCCCGCTGCTGGGTGGCGCCACAGTCAAACGGGAAAACGAAGCCCAGTTCCTGCAGGACCTGCAGGCGCTGCGTCCCACGGGCGACCAGACACGGCCTGCACCTGCCGTCCGCAAAGTCCTCTCCGAATTGCGCGGCATGCCTCCCGCTGCCCTGGTCGTCCTGACCGACGGCATTTCCAGCGCCGGTGATGCCGACCGGCTGTCTCAGATTGCCGACACGGCCCGACGGAAGGGGGTGCCGCTCTATCTGATCGGCGTCGGCAGCGAAGAGCCCGTTCGCGATCTCCAGCTCTACGACACCCTCGTCGACGAAGTCGCCTTCGTCGGCGATCCGCTGCCGATCTCAGCCAAACTGAAATCGTTCGGCTTCGCCGGACGGGACCTCGAAGTCCGGCTGCGTCGGGAAGGTTCGGACGAGATTATCCAGAAGACGACTCTCCGGGCCGGCGCCGATGGTCAGCCGCTCAAACTGGAGATCAGCTACGTTCCGACGGAGGCGGGGGAAGAAGACCTGGTCCTCGAAGTTGTGCTGGCTCCCGGCGAAACCAACGATCGCAACAATGCCGAAGTCCGGCACGTCAGCGTTCGGGAAGAAAAGATCCGCGTCCTGCTCGCCGATGGTCTCCCCCGTTACGAATACCGTGCCTTGAAGCATCTGCTGGAGCGGGACAAGTCGATTCAGCTCTCCGTTGTGCTCCAGGACGCGGACCTCGAATATCCGCAGGAAGATCGCGTGGCGCTGCCGCACCTGCCGGTTCAGAGCGAAGAGTTACTGCAATACGACGTGATCATTCTCGGCGATCTCGACCCCGGTCAGCTCAGCCCCACGCTGCAGGAAAGTCTGCGCGATTTCGTGCGTGAGAAAGGGGGAGGGCTGATTCTGATCGCCGGCCCCCGTCACAATCCGCGGCAGTTCGGCGGCACCCCGCTGGAAAGTCTGTTTCCCTTCGATCTGGCCGACGTGTCCGCGCCGTCACCGGAACTGACTCGCAATGGCTTTCAGCCGGCTCTGACACTGGAGGGACAGCGGGGCAACAGCCTGTTCCGTTTTGCGGAGAATGAGCCGGCGAGCCTCGCCGTCTGGAACAGCCTGCCGCCGCTCTACTGGCAGATCGAAATTGCAGCGATCAAGCCGGGCGTCACCGTCTTCGCCGAGCATCCGTTGGCCCGGAAGTCCGAGATCCATCTGCCGACCATTCTGCTGCAGCGGATTGGCGCCGGAAAAGTTCTCTTCCACGCCACCGACGAAACCTGGCGCTGGCGATTTCGCACGGGCGATCTCTACTTCGGCCGCTACTGGGTGCAGGCCATCCGCTTCCTCAGCCGGGGCCGGCTGATCGGTCGTGATCGGGCTGCCGAACTGAGCATCGACCGGCTCGTCTATCAGCAGGGCGAACCGGTGCAGCTACGGGTCCGGTTCCTCGACGACCTGCAGGCCCCGGCCGAGGCCGACGGCGTCACGGTCCTGCTCGAACGGCAGGGAGAAGGCCAGCGTTCGGTCAAGCTGACCCGCGTTCCGCAGGCCCCGTCACTGTTTGAAGGGCAGGTCTCGCAGCTTCCCGAAGGGGCCTACCACGCCTGGGTGGCGCGGCCGTCATTTTCGGCAGCGCCGCCCGCCGCCGACTTCCGCGTCGAAGCCCCTCTGCTGGAGCTCCAGCGTCGCAGCCTCGACCGTGCCGATCTGCAGCTCGCCGCCCGGACGTCTCAGGGGCGATACTATTCGCTGGATGAAGCCGGCCGGCTTCCGGACGATCTTCCCGTGGGGGCCGCAGTCACGCTGGCCACGCAGGATCCCATTCCGCTCTGGAATCGCCCGGAAGTTCTGCTGCTGTTTGTCGCCCTGCTGGCGGCAGAATGGCTGCTGCGCAAACGCTGGCGGCTGGTATGATGTGTCAGGTCCTCCGACAGAGTCTTGAACGCCGGTCCGTTCCATGACGTCCCCCGATCCCACAGCGATCCTCGAAGAACTTTCGCACTTTCGCGCCCGGGTCCGGCTGCTGATCTGGATCGGCGGACTGGCCCGCATCGTCTCGGTGCTGTTCGGCAGCCTGTGTCTGGCGGGCTTTCTCGACTGGCTGATTCACTTTGACGACCCCGGCCTGCGGGTCCTTGTCGGCGGATCCATTGCCGCCGGCTGCAGCTGGATTCTGTGGCGATTCCTGATCGCTCCGCTCCGGGAATCGCTCTCCGGCGCGATTCTGGCCGCCCGTCTCGAACAGCGCTATCCCGTCTTGCGCGGCCGGCTGGTCAGTGCGGTGGAATTTGTTCAAAGCGGTTTTTCGAGCGCGGCCGGCGCTCCAGGACTGCAGCAGGCTGTAGTCGCCGACGCCCTGAGCCGGCTGCCGGAGATCGAACTCTCGCAGGTCGTGGAAACCCGGGAAGTCCGCCGGATGACGCTGGTCGGTGTCGTGGTCTGTGCCCTGACGCTGATGGTCGTCGTCCTCAATCCCCAGGCGGCCGAGACCGCCATGACCCGCCTTTTGCTGCCGTTCGCCGCTCACCCCTGGCCCAGAACGCACCAACTGGTCCTGGTTCGGCCGTCGCTTGACCTGGTCGAGCACGATCCGCTCGATCCGCTCCGGGTTGCCCAGGGGGAACCCGTCGAACTCTACGTGCAGGATCTCAACGGTCGCCTGCCGGATCGAATCTGGCTGGAAATCCGGGAGCCGCATCGCGAAGACGTTCGCCGGGAGCCGCTGCGCAAGATCTCGTTGCGAAACGCCGAGGATCAGTCGGTTGCGGTGGCGGCGATCACGCTCACCGTCCCTTCCGCTGGAGTGGAATTTCGGGCCACGGGAGGCGACGACGACACGATGCCGTTTTACGGCGTGGAAGTGGTTCCTCCGCCCGTGGTGGAGTCGCTGCAGGTCGCGGTTGATCCGCCGGACTACAGCGGGCGCGATCCAGAGCAGCTCCCGCTCGACGTCGGCAATGTCGAGGGACTGGTCGGTTCGCAGGTTCGAGCCGTCGTTCGTGTGAATAAGCCGCTGCAGTCTGCAGCGCTGCACTGGAACGATTCGCCGCCGGAAACGCTGGTGCTGTCGGCGGACGGCCGGGAATTCGCTGCCGAGTTCGTGCTGCGCGAGCCCGGCCTCAATCACTACTGGTTTGCGTTGCAGGATCGCCAGGGCTTCGCCAACCGGGATGGCCTTCGCTACGAGGCCCGGGGCATTGCGGACCTGGTCCCGGAAGTGGTTATCGAAGATCCTCCGGGGGACGTGCAGGCGACCATCGACGCCGAATTGCCGCTGCAGATTCTGGCCAAGGACGATCTCGGCCTGGCACGTGTGGCCTTGAGTTACCAGCTCGAGGGCGCTGACGAGCCGATCGAAATTCCATTGGTCCCCGATGCAGCTGGTCAGGATCAGGTGCGTCCGGAGTTCCTGTGGAAGCTAGCGGAACTGCAGCTTCAACCCGGCAGCCGCCTGCAGTTCCGGGCCATCGCGACCGACCGTTGCGATCTGGGAGAACCGCACATCGGCCGGAGCGTACCGCGCCAGTTGACGGTCGTTTCGACGGAGCAGAAGCAGCAGGAGATCGTCGGCCGGCTTTCGGATCTGCTGGACCAGTTGCGGGGAGCCATCCAGGTTCAGCAGCGGGCGGAAACGCAACTGGGAGACGTCCAGCAACAGCTCGATACCGAGGGCAAACTGGAGCCACAGGATCGCGACCTGCTCCAGCGTGTGGAACTTGACCAGCGACAGGTCTCCACAAAACTCGGCCAGCCCGGAGATGGAGTGCAGGCCCGAGCCGCTCGGCTCCAGGACGAACTGAATGCCAATCGGATCGACGATCCGGAAACGGGACGGCGGCTGCAGGAACTGGAGCTGCGACTTGATCAGCTCGGCCGCGAGCAGCTCCCCGGAATTGAGCAGGATCTCGCTCAGAGTCGGAAAGCCGCTTCGACAGAATCGCTGTCTGCCGACCAGAAACGCGAACTGTCAACCTCCCTCGATCGGGCTCGTCGCGAACAGCAGGATACGCTGGAATCGCTCCAGTCTCTGGAGAGCCAGCTCAGCGAGTGGAGAGATCGACGCGACGTTGACGCCGAACTGTCCGCGATCAATACCGATCAGCAGAGCCTGAAGCGACTGACCGCCGAACTGGCCGAACGAACCCTCGCCCGGCCGATGACTGATCTTTCGCAGCAGGATCAGGCTGATCTGAAAGATCTCACTGATCGTCAGCGCCGTGCCGCGGATCGGCTCGATCAGTTCCAGCGACGCCTGGAGCAGCTCTCCAGGAAACTGGTCTCCAGCGAGCCCGAGACCGCCGAGACATTCGAGAATCTGGAACAGGGCCTGCAGGACCAGGCGACAGCCGGCCGCATGCGCGAGGCCGCCGCAGCGCTATCCCAGAACCAGCTCGGCCGCGCCGGCGAGCGACAGCAGCAGACGCTCAGCGACCTGCAGAACCTGGAAAAACTTTTGAATGATCAACCTCCCGACGACATCGAATTGATGGTCAAGAAGACGGAGAAAGCGGCGAATGACCTTGAGCAGATGCAGCAGCGCCTGACCGAATTGCAGCAGGGGCTGCGGCAGTCCATCGAAGACAAGACTCCTCCCGAAAAACTGGATCAGCTCCGCGAGGAAGTCCGCGAGATCGCCCGGCAGGCGGAACGGATGGAACGCCAGCTCGAACGCCTGCAGCTCAAGCGTCCCGAGGAAACCGCCGAGCGGCTGCGGCGACAGGTGGAACAAGCCGCCGAGAGTCTGGAGTCGCTTCAGACTCAGGAGGCGATGGAGTCCGTCGAGCGTTCGCTTGATCTTATCGAACAGACTCGCCGCGAAGTCGCCGAAGACCGTCGCCAGCTTGCCGAGCAACTCGCCCGCGAGCAGCTGGAAACCATCGCTTCCGAGCTGGAGTCGCTGCAGAAGCGGCAGCAGTCCGCATTTGACGAGACCGTCCGGCTGGCGTCGGAGCACTCGAGTCGCGGCAACTGGACGCGGGGGCAGCTCCGGTCTCTCAAAGATCTGACCGACAACCAGTCCCGGCTGCAGGCTGAGACCGGGAAACTGACCGAACAGCTCTCGGCAGCCGAAGTCTTCGCCTTGACCCTCCGGGCGGCCGCAAAGCTCCAGCAACATGCGGCCGAGCGACTGGCCGAACGGGATGTCGGTGAACGGACTCAGTCGCGGCAGCAGCAGGCCCTGGTTCGTATTCAGCAACTGCTGACGGTCCTGGCGGACAGTCAGAAACAGGCAGGCGATGAAGAGCCCGCCGCAGGCGGCGAATCCGGACCTGGCGACGATACGCCGCAGCAGGCCGGACCTCCCGGCGAAAGTCTTCCTCAGTTGGCGCAGCTGAAACTGCTGCGGACGCTTCAGGAAACATGCCTCGAACGAACGGCCAGCCTCGATCGGCGGCGGGGACCGGACGGCGCCCTGCCGCCTGACCTGGTTGCCGAACGAGACGACCTTGCCGGCGAGCAGGCCGAACTGGCCGACCTGATGGTCAATCTCCTGACGCACCTGATGCAGGCCGCTCCGGCACGGAGCGATCAGCCGACGGAACCCGACGACGGAAAGGGTGTCCAATGAACCGGTTCTGGCCGATCTGCATTTTGATCCTGTTGATCGTCAGCAGTATGAGACCGCTCGCGGCCGACGAGCCCGCCGACGCTCAGCAGCCGGTCAATCATGTCGCGGCGCTGACGGAAACCGATGCTCGCTTGAAGTCGCGGCTGCAGGGAACGACCGCAGAACGTCCGGAGAACCCGCCGGACAAGCTGCTGGAACGGGCTGCGGAACGGATGCGTTCGGCCAGCGATCATCTTCAGAGGGGGCAAACCGGTCAGGAAACGCGAGACGAGCAGCAGCAGGCAGTGGCCCTCCTCGACGAGATCATCAGGCAACTCGAACAACCCCCGCCACCCAGTCAGGGGGGCAGCCCGCCGCCACCCGACTCACAACAGAATCCGCCCCCCGATTCTCAGAATTCGCCCCGAAATCAATCGTCTTCATCGCAGCCGGAGCAATCGAAAAGGCAGCCCGAGCCTTCCCTGGGGAAAGAACAACGCCCCCAGGGGGGCCAGCCGCAGGACAGCGATCAGGCCGAAGACTCGGAGGAGCGCGAACGCGAACGACAACGCCGCGAAACCGCCGAATTGAAACGGAAGAAACTCCAGACCGACGTCTGGGGGCACCTGCCCGAGCATCTTCGCGAACAATTGCTCAATACCTACAGCGAACGGATGCTGCCAAAGTACGAAGGGCTGGTTCGTCAGTTCTACGAACGGCTGTCGGAAACCCCCTCGAAGAAATCCCCTCGCTGAGACTCCCTTCGCGAGTCCCGGCCGACTTCCCGGATCTGATACCCCATGGCGCCGCGCGGCCGTCGATCGCAAAAACCGCTGCAGCGACTGCTCGACAGCACCGCGCCGGCGTTCATTCTCGACGACCGTCGGGCAGTGGTCTTTTTCAACAAGGGCTG
The DNA here is from genome assembly GCA_942493135.1 of uncultured Planctomycetaceae bacterium. Classification (GTDB taxonomy): domain Bacteria; phylum Planctomycetota; class Planctomycetia; order Planctomycetales; family Planctomycetaceae; genus Planctellipticum. The sequence goes on from OW818684.1 coordinate 5,522,208, forward strand.
CGAAGAACTGACCGGCTGGCTGGCCGACGACGTCCAGGGACTGGCGTGCGACTACGCCAGCGAGGGGGCGCCCCACTCGCTGGATGCTGTTCTGGCGGCTTTGGCGCCGCCCGCCGAAGTCTGGGCCGGTCAGGCCGCCCGGGCGCCGGTCTACATGCCGCACAAGACTCGCGCTTCCGCAGCGCGAATGATTCACTTCTACCCCTTTCCCTGGGGCGATTCCCCGGCGTGGACGGTGCTGGGAGTGATTCAGCCGGTCCCGTCTCCCGGGCAACCGCAGCAGGTCACCCTTTCCCAGCGCCTGCATGCCGAACTGGCCTCGGTCCGCCACGAACTCCGCCGCCGCTTCGCGGAAGATTCACTCATCACTCAGTCACCCGCCATGCAGCGGGTTCTGCTGCAGTTGCAGGTGGCCCGTGCCGTCGAGACGCCCGTATTGATCACCGGTGAGTCCGGCACCGGGCGCGAACATCTGGCCCGCGTGATCCATTACGGATCCCGACTTGGACGCCGCTCGTTTGCTCCGCTCGACAGCGGTCTGTTGCAGCCCCACGATCTGCGCCGGCTCGTCAAGCAGGTCGCCCAGCCATCCACGAAGCAGCCCGCGGTCGAAACACTTCAACCCGGCACGATCTTCTTCCGCGAGATCGCGCACCTCGCCGCTGAGACGCAGCAGTACCTTGCGGAAACGCTGTCTGCCGCGCCGGACTTGAGGATCGTCGCTTCGACAACCGGTTCTCTGGAGCGACTGGTCGAACGGGGCCAGTTTCGGTCGGATCTGTACTACGCATTGACCAGCCTGGTGATCGCTCTCCCGCCGCTCCGCCAGCGACAGGACGACGTTCCGCTCCTGGCCCAGTTTCTGCTTGAAGAACACAATCGCGACGGCGCCCGCCAGGTCACCGGTTTTTCCGACGATGCCTGGCGCGAGCTGCAGCGCTACGGCTGGCCCGGCAACGTCCGCGAGCTGAGGGCGGTTGTTGAGGAAGCCCATGCCGCTGCCGCCGGGGCGCTGATCCGGCCCGAGGAACTACCGTTCCGCTTCCGGACCGGAACCGAATCGCAGAAGCTCGTCGCAGCTCCGCGCGTCCAGCCGGTCCCGCTCGACGCTCTCCTGGAACGGGTCGAACGCGAGCAGATCGAAGCGGCGCTGGTGGCTGCGAAACAAAATAAGTCGCGAGCAGCCGAACTGCTGGGCATCAATCGGCCTCGACTTTATCGCCGGATGGAGCAGCTCGGCATCGTGGATCAGGAAGGGGACGCTCCGGGCCCCGAGTGAACCGTCCGGGGCCGGGTCGTGTCCCCTCTGGAATGCTGGTCAAATCCGGTTGCAACGATTGGCTCGGCGGGACCGCCGCGGCATGACCGGGTTTGCTTGCTTTCGCGCGGTCAGCCGATATAGTGACGGCTGGCCTGCGGGCCGGGGAGAGGTGGCTGAGTGGCCGAAAGCACCGCATTGCTAATGCGGCGTCGGGGAAACCTGACCGCGGGTTCGAATCCCGCCCTCTCCGCTCCCGTCGAACGGCTCTCGCAAGTGCTTTTGTGACAAGCTCTTGCGAGAGCCGTTCGGTGTTTTCGCCCTGCCGTTTCGTTTCGAGACGGCCGACGGCCGAACCTCTCGCCCATCGGCACGGAATCCGCTACTATTCTGACCAGTTCCAGGCCTTCACAATTTCGCGGAGCTGGATCTGCGGACAGGCCGGCTGACATCGCGACGAAAGCAGGATCAACATGGCGGAGCCGTGGGGCGTCATCTTCGATATGGATGGCGTGCTCGTCGATTCCTTCCAGGCCCATTTCGAGAGCTGGCAGTCGCTGGCCAACGACGTTGGCGTCGTCTATACCGCGGACGCCTTTCACCGCACCTTCGGTCGAACGGGTCGCGAAATCATTCACGAAGAGTGGGGCCGGACCGACTGGCCCCTCGATCACGTCGATCAGCTCGTCCACCGCAAGGAAGTCCTGTATCGCGAGCTCGTGGAACGCGAGTTTCCCGCGATGGACGGAGCCGCGGACCTGATCTGCAGTCTCGCCGCCGCCGGCGGCCGGATTGCCATCGGTTCGTCCGGACCGCGCGAAAACGTCGAACTCGCCATCGAACGACTGGCCGTCCGGGCGCAGCTCACGGCGTGGGTGACCGGACACGACGTCTCCCGCGGCAAACCCGATCCCGAAGTCTTTCTCAAAGCCGCCGACCGGATGGCGCTCTCACCCGGCCGCTGTATCGTCATTGAAGACTCCCCTCCCGGGATTGAAGCCGCCCGTCGCGCGGGCATGGCCTGCGTGGGAGTCATCAGCACGGGACACGTACCGGAGGACGCCGTCGGTGCGACTCTGGCCGTCAAAAGTCTGCGGGAACTGAACCCGGAAAGCCTATTGGGACTGCTCACTGCGAAACGGTGACTCGCCGCCGGCGGTCGCTTGAAGCGCCGCGGTCCGACACGGAAGGAAACAGTCATGAACTCCGATCGACCCAGCATTGTGACCGCACCCCAGGCGAACATGCAGGCGGCAACAGGCAACATTCCTGCCGGCGACGCCACAATCATGATCTTCGGGGCCTCGGGCGACCTGACTGCCCGCAAGCTCATGCCGGCTCTGTTTGACCTCTGGCATGAGGGGTATCTCTCAGACACGTCCCCCATTGTCGGCGTCGCCCGTCGGCCCAAGACTGACGAAGAGTTTCGGGCCGAAATCTACGAAGACGTCAACGGCCACGTCCGCGCCGGGCAGATTTCCCCCGAACGCTGGGCTCAGTTCGCCCGCCGGCTGCACTATCTGCAGCTCGATATCGCCAATCCGTCCGACTATTCGCCGCTGGTCAATGGCCTGGCCCCCATCGAGGAGGCCTCCGGGACGCAGGGGAAGCGGGTCGTGTATCTGGCGACTGCGCCGGACCTGTTCCTTTCGGCTGTCGAGGGGCTGAGCGAAGCGGGTCTGGTTCCGGGCCGCGAATCGGATAACTGGCTGCGGGTGGTCTTCGAGAAACCCTTCGGCCACGACCTGGCCTCCGCGCAGGAGATGAGCACCCAGCTCCGCCGATACCTCCGCGAAGATCAGATCTACCGCATCGACCATTACCTTGGCAAAGAAACCGTCCAGAATATTCTGCTGTTCCGGTTCGGAAACTCGATTTTCGAACCCCTCTTCAACCGCAACCACATCGATCACGTGCAGATCACCGTCGCCGAGTCGCAGGGAATGGAGCGCGGCCGGGGCGGGTACTACGATCGCTCGGGCGCCCTGCGCGACGTGCTGCAGAATCACGTACTGCAGCTGCTCTGCCTGGTGGCCATGGAACCTCCAGCTCTGTTTGGAGCACGGGATCTGCACGACGAGAAGCTCAAGGTCCTCAAGGCCCTGGCGCCCGGCAACCGCGGCGACATCGCCTCCTGGACGGTCCCCGGCCAGTATTCCGCCGGCGTCGTCGACGGCCATCCCGCCGCCAGCTATCTGTCCGAAGAACGCATTCCCCCCGACAGCCGGACCGAGACGTACGTGGCGATGAAGGTCCAGATCGACAACTGGCGCTGGGCCGGCGTCCCGTTCTACCTCCGCACCGGCAAACGCCAGCCCGCCCGCGTTTCCGAGATCGCCATTCAGTTCAAGCTGCCGCCGCTGAATCTCTTCAGCACGGTCGAATGCGCGGGCGATATCTGCGATCTCGTCGGCGCCCGCCCGAATCGACTCGTGTTCCGCATTCAGCCCAGCGAGTCGATCAAGCTGTCGTTTTCGACGAAGCGTCCCGGAATGAACTACCAGATCCATCCCGTGACGATGGACTTCAACTACGACGCAACCTTCAAGCAGGCCCTGCCGGAAGCCTACGAACGCCTTCTGCTCGACGTGTTGCGCGGCGATTCGACGCTGTTCCTTCGGACCGACGAACTGGAAGCCGCCTGGCAGTTCGTCACTCCGGTCATGGAGTACTGGGAGCGTCATCAGGTGGTCCCCGAACCCTACCGCGCCGGGACGTGGGGGCCGCGCGCCGCTGACGATCTGCTGCTGCGGGACTCCCGCAACTGGCGAACTCCCAGCAGTACCTGAACAGGATAGTCTGCGACCGGGAGCCGCGTCTCGTCCGAAGCTGGCTCGGCGTTTCGATTTCTGAGCAGTTTCCACACGCGGCAAACTGTGCGGAAAAGAGTGGTCGTAGAGTGACCGCGGCGCTCGAAATCCGCTATACTGTCGCCTTCTGCGAGCCCGACGGATTCAGGGGGGTCTGAGACCGTCGCGCGGAGTCCTTTCTGGAAGCGAAAGTACCGGCCAGCCATGCAGTTACAATGCCAGCGTGGGTCGTTGACGTCGGCGTTTCAGGCAGTCAGCGGCGTGGTCCCCAGCCGGACCACAAAAGATATCCTCAAAAACGTCAAGCTGCAGGTCGGACGCGGCCAGGCGATGCTCGTCGGCACCGACTCCGAAATCAGCATGCGCGTCGAAGTCGCCGGCGTCGAAACAGAGTCGCAGGGGGAAACCCTCCTGCCGACCGCCCGTGTCCTGTCGATCCTCCGCGAACTGAGCGACGACACTGTCAAACTCGAAATCACCGGCGACGCCGTCTGGATCCGCTGCGGCTATAGCGAGTTCCGCCTGTCGGCGGAGGATCCCGCCGATTTTCCGCCCGTCGCCGGGTTCGAAGACGAAGATTACTTCGTCGTCCCGGCCGCCATCCTGCGGCAGATGATCCGTCGGACCATCTTTGCGACCGACGTCGAAAGCACCCGCTACGCTCTCGGCGGCGTGCTGATGGAGCTGTCCCCGGAACGCATTACACTCGCGGCCACCGACAGTCGCCGGCTGGCCCTGATGCACGGTGTCTGTTCCGTGACCGGTACGCCACAGATTGCCACGACCGCTCCGGTGGTTCCCTCCAAGGCGATGACGCTCGTCGAACGCTGCCTGGGCGATGCCGAACAGGACGTGCAGATCGCCGTACACTCGAACGACATCGTATTCCGTTGCGGCGGGACGGTCATCGCCAGCCAGCTCGTCCAGGGACGTTTCCCGGACTATCGCAAGGTGCTGCCGACCACATTCAACTCCACCGTCGAACTGGTCGCCTCGCCGTTCTACTCCGCGGTCCGTCAGTCGCAGATCGTGACCAACGAAGAGAGTCGGGGCGTCGATTTCACGTTCTCCAAGGGCGTACTCCGGCTCAGCAGCCAGGCGGCTGACGTCGGTCAGTCCAAAATCGAACTGCCGATTTCGTACGACGACGCCGACCTGACGATCACGTTCGATCCCCGATATATCTCCGACTTCCTCCGCGTCCTCGACGGCGGAACGTCGGTCAAGTTTCAGCTCATCGATCACGAGAGCGCGGCGGTCCTCGCGACCGACGACGGCTACTCGTACGTCATCATGCCGCTGTCGCGGGACTGACCCCGCCTGGAGACATTTCCCGTCAGGCGGCAGGACGCCGTTCGGTAGGCAGAAGGAGTCGCAGCATCATGGCCAGAGCCGGTTTGGAGTCGGGCGGCGGTTCGCGGGATCCGCAGCCGCTGGCGACGGCGCTGGCGGAGCTGATCGCCCTCCGCGGCTTTGCCCGCAAGCAGGGTCACGACGACCTGCAGCGAGCCTGGGAAGCCGTGGCGGAACCGGAGTGGGCATCGATGGCGAAACCTCTCAAGATTCAGAAAGGCGTGCTGCACGTATCGGTCGGCAGCGCCGCCCTCCTCAGCCAACTCGCCTCCTTTCATGCCGCTGATCTGGCCGGAAAGCTCCAGGCCCAGTATCCGCGGCTGCAGATTCGCAGTTTGAAATTCCAGTTGGCTGGTCGCTGATCCAGGGAAACTGCGACGCGACCGCCTGATTGAATCTCCGCGAGAACCCTCCGCGGACCTTTGTGACAGGAGCCTCGATTTTGTCCGAGACGACCGAAACTCCCGGCGGCGAACCCGTTGTCCCCGGCAGCGACTACAGCGAAAAGGATCTCCGCGTCCTCGAAGGAATCGACGGCATCCGCCATCGTCCCGCGATGTACATCGGCGATACCGGGACGCTCGGGCTGCACCACCTCGTCTACGAGCTGATCGACAACTCGATCGACGAATGCGTCGCCGGCTACGCCAAACAGATCTCGGTCAAAATCCACGCCGACGGCAGCGTCACCGTCCAGGACGACGGTCGCGGCATTCCCGTCGGCGTCATGCCCGACAAGGGAAACAAGTCGGCGCTGGAAGTGGTCTTCACCAACATCCACGCCGGCGGAAAATTCGATCGCGAGGGGGGCTACAAGCTCGGCACCGGCGGACTGCACGGCGTCGGCATCAAGGCGGTCAACGCCCTCGCCGAATGGCTCGAAGCCGAAGTCCGCCGCGAAGGCCACGTCTGGAGCATGGACTTCGTGCGCGGCAAGGTCGTGTCGGACCTGAAAAAGCTTGGCAAGAGTGACACCACCGGCACCAAGATCACCTTCAAGGCCGATCCGGACATCTTCTCCGACACAAAGTACGTCTACGAGACGCTGGCCAAACGCGCCCAGGAACTGGCCTTCCTGAGCGCAGGAGTCCGCATCGCCATCGAAGACGAACGGACCGGCCAGAAAGACGATTATTACTATCCCGAGGGGATCGTCGAATTCGTCAAGTACCTCAACCGGACCGAGTCGTCGCTCTACGAACCGATCATCCGCATCACGGGCGAGCTGGAAGGCGTGTTCGTCGATATCGCCGTGCAGCACAACGACGGCTTTTCGGAGAACGTCCGCTCGTTCGCCAATAACGTCAACAACGCCGGCGGCGGCACGCACCTGTCGGGCTTCCGGGCAGCCCTGACGCGGACCGTCAACGCCTACGGCAAGCGGGAGAAGATCTTCGACGAGAACATCGCCCCGGGGGGCGACGACTTCCGCGAAGGGCTCGTCGCGGTGATCACTGTCCGCGTTCCCGACCCGCAGTTCGAAGGCCAGACCAAGTTCAAGCTGGGCAACAGCGAAGTCGAAGGGATCGTCAACAGCGTCGCGGGCGAAGCGCTGAACAAGTTCTTCGAAGAGAAGCCCGCCATCGCCAAGAAGATCTGCCAGAAGGGCGCGATGGCCGCCGAGGCCCGCGAAGCCGCCCGCAAGTCCCGCGAAATGGTCCGCCGCAAGGGAGCGCTGACCTCCGGCGGACTCCCCGAAAAGCTCCGCGACTGCCGCAGCCGCGAACTCGACATCACCGAGGTCTTCCTGGTGGAAGGCGATTCGGCCGGCGGCTCGGCCGACAGCGGCCGCGACTCCAACACGCAGGCGATTCTGCCCCTCCGCGGCAAGATTCTGAACGTCGAGAAGGCCCAGCTCGTCAAGATTCTCGACAACGCCGAAATCTCCAACATCTTCAAAGCCATCGGCATCCCCCCGATGGCCGAACTCGAAGACATTACCAAGCGGCGGTACGGCAAGATCATTCTGATGACCGACGCCGACATCGACGGCAGCCACATCCGCACCCTGCTGCTGACATTCCTCTTCCGCCACATGCGGGCCCTGGTCGAGCACGGCTGCGTCTACATCGCCCAGCCCCCCCTCTACAAAGTGGTCCAGCGGAGCAAGACCCGCTACGTCCAGACGCACGAAAGCATGATGGCCGAGCTGATCGAGCTGGGGCTCAACGGCAGCACGGTCGTCTGCCAGGATGGCGACGAGTTCACCGGCGACGTGCTTCGGACCATCGTCAAGCTGATGACGCGTCTGGAAGAGCCGATGGAAGTCCTCGAACGACGCGGCATTACCCTCCGCCACATGTCCGCCCGGATTCCCGAGGGGAGCAGCCAGCTTCCGCAGTACCGCGTCTTCCTGGGCCGGGCCGAGCACTGGTTCTTCACCAAGAGCGAAGTCGAGCAGTTCATCCAGGCCGAAGAAACTCGCCGCGGACATGAACTCGACGTCGCGGCCGCCAACGCGGCCGCGCAGCCCCCCGCCGAGGGGGCCGAGGCCGCCACACCCGCCGAAAGCCTGCTGCAGGTCGTGGATGTCTACGAAATCCGCTCGATTAACGACGTCCTGCGCGATCTGAAGGGGTACGGCATCGGCCTGGCCGATCTGTATCCGCCGGGCGCGAAAGACGGCGAAACCGTCTATCCGTTCCGCATCGTGCAGGAGGACCACGCGGTCAAGCTGACCAGCCTCCGCGAGCTGCTGATTCAGCTCCGCGCGCTTGGCGAACGGGGCATGAAAGTTACCCGCTTCAAAGGCCTCGGCGAAATGGATGCCGAGGAGTTGTGGGACACCAGCATGCACCCCCAGCAGCGGACGCTGCTGCAGGTGACGATGGAAGACGCTTCTGCAGCGGACGAAATGTTCCGCGTCCTGATGGGCGACCAAGTGGAACCCAGGCGGGAGTTCATCGAGAAACACGCGCTGGACGTGAAAGATCTGGACGTCTGACGGAGTCGGCGTCCCAGTCAGGCCGGCTCCTGCGTGCCGCGAAGAAGTGGTACGCACGCGAATCGGGTTCGTAGATTCCTGAGGACTCCTGCCAGCCCGTAAGAGTTAACTGTGCACGCTCTTAGAACGCGTGGAGTTTGTTGAACGAGTTGCTTCAGCAGGCGGTCGAGAACGAGGGACTGCAGACCTCCGGAGGTCTGATTGCGACTCAGTCGTCGGCGGACAAGGCCAACTTCGCACCGTAGGGCCGGGCGCGCCCGGCCGCTCGGTTTCTCTGGCGACAAGCGATCCGCGATAAACCCTCACGTCCGGCGATTCGCCATTCCCTTCTCGCTCTCCCCTCTCCCCCCTACCACCACGCCTCCAGCAACTCGCGCAGTTGCGCCGGCGAGATATCCCGCGGGTTGCCGCTCAGGCTGTTTCCCTGCGATGCCGGGACGAGATCGTCCAGCAGTGGCCGCGGCACGCCGACCTCGCGCAGCCGAGGAGGAATCCCCACGCTCCGGCACAGGTCCGTGACTGCGGCGACGAACGTTTCAGCCGCCTCGCGCTCGGACCCGAACGGACGACCGAGACTCAGCGTGCCCAGCCGAGCCAGCTCCGGGGCACTGACCGGCAGGTTGTAGTAGAGCGCGGCCGGCAGCATCACTGCACAGGCCAGCCCGTGCGGAATCCGACACAGCACACCCAGCCCCGCAGCGATGCCGTGCGCCAGTCCCAGTCCGGAATTCGCCAGGGCCATGCCAGAGAGGAGAGCCGCGTGCGACATCGCTTCCCGCGCGACGCGGTCCGCTCCATTCTGCACGGCCCGCGGCAGCGCCGGCATCGCCAGTTGCAGCCCCTGCTCGCAGAGCGCCTTCGGAATCAGGCTCGACCGTCGACTGATGTAACTCTCGATGAGTTGCGTGATCGCATCCATCCCCGTGTGGGCGGTAATCTCCGGCGGAACAGTCACGGTCAATTCGGGATCGACGACCACGGCCGCAGCCAGCATCAGTTCCGATCGGAGGCTCTTCTTGAAGGCCGGTTCATAGCTGGAGATAACGGCATTCTTGGTCGCTTCGCTCCCCGTCCCGGCGGTCGTTGGAACGGCGATGAATGGCAGCGGCGGGTTGACGATCTTTCGGTCGGCGCCAACCCCTTCGAGATACTCGACCACCGACTCGCCCGTACTGTTGGTCGCCAGCGCTGCGGCCGCCTTCGCGAGATCGATTGTCGAACCTCCGCCGATCGCGATTACCGCGTCGGTCGGTTCGACATTCTTCGACCGCCACGCGGCGACCAGCTGATCGACGTCGACAACTTCCGGTTCGCGACTCGGACTGCGATAGTGCTCGACCGCCCGTCCCGAGGCGGCGATCTGCTCCATCAGTCGGGCGATCACTCCGGTCCGTTCCTGAGTGCGGCTGCCGGTGACGAGCCAGACCCGCTTCGCGGTCGGCGGAATCAGGGCGACAAGTTGTTCGCGAGCCCCCCAGCCGAACACGATCTGGCCGGGTGCAAAGAAGCGATACGCGATCGTCATCAGACCATTCAATCCTTGGAAGCGAAGAGCCAGTCGTGGCAGCCGCCGCGCACTCGCATCCGACTGTTTTGATGGGTATCATGCCTCAAATTCGACGGCTTTCCAATCCTATCTCCCCGCAACAGGAACCGCAGCATGTCGTTCGAGACTCCCGTGTCGCGTCGTTCGGCTGTGAAAACCATCGCCGCGGCCACCGCTGCGGCCGGTTTGATCGCCCCGGCTCCTCGTCGAGCACAGGCTGCCGCCCCGAAGGCCCTGTCGACCGGCCAGCTGCCGAACGATCGACGGCTCGGGAAGCTCAAGGATCTCAACGGGTACTTCCCGTTCGAGCCGAGTGTTACGTGGGAGGGCTGGCAGGAACGATCGGAAGCGGTCCGCCGGCAGATTCTGGTGGCCCTCGGACTGTGGCCCATGCCGACGAAATTGCCGATCCAGGCCACGATTGATGGCAAAGTCGAGCGGGATGATTACACCGTCGAACGCGTCTTCTTCGAAAGCTCGCCGGGGCTGTATGTGACGGGCAGCCTCTATCGCCCTAAGACCTCCGGCCCCGCCGTGAAGCGACCGGCCGTCCTCTGCCCGCACGGCCACTGGGCGAACGGCCGCTTCTATGACCACGGCGAAGAGAAGGTCAAGAAGGAGATCTCGCTGAAGGCGGAGACCGACCCGGTCGGCGGGCGGTATCCCCTGCAAGCCCGCTGCGTTCAGCTTGCCCGCATGGGCTGCGTCGTCTTTCTGTACGACATGCTCGGCAACGCGGACAACCAGATCCTGCCGCCTTCATTAATTCATGGCTTCGCGAAGCAGCGGCCAGACCTCAGCTCTCAGGACCGCTGGGGTCTCTTCAGCGCCCAGTCAGAACTGCGGCTCCTCAGTCCCTGTGGACTGCAGACTTGGAACAGCATCCGGGCGCTCGACTGGATCACAACGCTGCCGGACGTCGATCCGCAGCGGATCGGCGTCACCGGCGCCAGCGGCGGCGGGACGCAGACGTTCCTGTTGGGCTGCGTCGACCCGCGGCCCGCGGCACTGTTCCCTGCCGTGATGGTCTCAACCGCCATGCAGGGGGGCTGTACCTGCGAGAACTCCTCGCTGCTGCGGGTCAACACGGGCAACATCGAGTTCGCCGCGCTGATCGCGCCGAGACCGCTCGGAATGACCGCCGCCAACGACTGGACCGTCGAGCTGGAGACGAAGGGGCTGCCGCAGCTCAAGGAACACTTCGCCCGGCTGGGCGTACCCGGCAACGTCGTCGGCAAGTACTTCCCGTTCGAGCACAACTACAATAAGCCCAGTCGGCAGATGATGTATGCGTTCTTCGACCGGTATCTGCACCTGGGCGTGCAGCAGCCGACGGAAGAACGTTCCTATCAGCCGCTGACGCAGGCTGAAGCAACCGTCTGGTCGGCGGAACACCCGATGCCGCCGGCAGGCGATGACGCCGAACTGAAAATCGTCCGCTGGTTCGACGCCGACGCTCAGCAGCAGCTCCAGGCACTGTCGCCGAAGGACGCTGCTTCGCTCAAAGAGTATCGCCGCGTGATTGGCGGGGCCTGGGATGTGCTGATTGGCCGGGCGCTGCCGGCCCGTGGGCAGACCACTTCGGACGAACGTTCGCGAATCGAGCACGACGGCTACCACGAGATTCTGGGAACGATCAGTCTGTCGAAGCAGGGCGAAGAGATTCCGGGCGTGTTCATCGCCCCGGAAAACTTCGCCGGCGAAGTCGTGATCTGGCTCTCTGCCAAAGGAAAATCCGGGCTCTATGGCGCCGACGGGAAACCGGCGGCAGCGGTTCAGGCTCTGCTGGATGCCAACCGGGGCGTGCTGGGGATCGATGTCCTCTACACCGGGGAATTCCAGACGGACGGGACTTCCCTCGCCAAGGCCCGCTCGGTCGAGAATCCCCGCGAGTTCGCCGGCTACACGCTGGGCTATAACCATCCGTTGTTCTCACAACGGGTGCACGACGTCCTGACCGCGATCTCGCGCTTCCGCGACCTGGACCCGGTCCGGTCGATCGATCTGGTCGGCTTCGGCGAGGCTGGACTCTGGGCCGCCGCCGCCGCAGCTCAGGCCGGCGATGCCGTCCGACGGGTCGCCATCGGAACCGCCGGATACCGGTTCGCCTCGATCACCGACATCCGCGATCCCATGCTCGTACCGGGGGCCGTCAAGTACGGCGACGTGCCGGGGCTCCTCTCGCTGGTCGCCCCGCATCCGCTGTGGGTCTCGGGAGAAGGCGCGGCGCTGCCGGGCCCGGCCAAAGAATCCTACGCGGCCTCCGGCGCCGCCGGCGCGGTCACATCCTATTCCGGAGCCGACGAGCAGACCGCGGCCACCCGCTGGCTGTTGGGTTGATGGCCGAGGCCTGATCGTTTCAATCGCAGTGTTCAGACGGGCGGGGATCGGCTACGATTCCCGCCCGTCGCATTGGCGGGACGAGAGAGCGGAGCGGAAACGATGGAACTGGTCGAGCGGCCGGTGCTGACCTGGCGATGGATGGTCCTGCTGGCGGTCGGGTTTGCGACCGCTGCGATCGTGCTGACATTGTTCCGGCAGGCTGGCGAACTTCCCGTCTACACGACGGCCGCCGAGCGCTACCTCGGCGGCGAGCAGTTCTACCGCCCGGACGATCCCCCCGCCTTCACTTATCCGCCGTTTTCGGTGCTGCCCTTCGTCCCGCTGACAGTTCTGCCACCGCTGCTCCGCAAAACTCCGTGGTGGATCGCCAACTTCTCACTCCTGGCCGGCAGCCTGTGGATGATGACGCTGATGGTCTGGCCCGTGCTGCGAGCCGGCGTCCATGCCGGGCGGGCACGTCCGTGGATTCCGGCGACAGCCATCGGGCTGCTGTCGGGTCGCTACCTCATCACCGCACTCAACTACCAGTCGACCGATTACATCGTGCTCTTCTGTGTCGTGGCGGCCGGGTATGGACTCTCCCGGTCGAAGGGACCGGCGGCCGGGGCCTTCGCGGGCCTGGCGACCGCGATGAAGGCCACGCCGCTCCTGTTTCTGCCTGTATTGATCTGGCAGCGGCGCTGGCTGGCGACCGCGGCATTCGCACTCACGCTCATCGCAGCCACATTGCTGCCGGACCTGTTTGTCGCGAATCCCGACGGCAGCCTGTGGAGCGTCACCTGGTTCGAGCGCTTCGTTTCCAAGGTGGGGGTCGGTGCGGCAGCGTCTGCCGACGGCGCCTGGTCGAGCTGGAATCCTCTGAATCAGAGCCTGCCCGGAACGCTGTACCGACTCTTCACGCCGATCGAGACGGCTCCGGAGCAATACAATGTCGCGCTGATCGCTCTGTCACCGCAGTGGATCGAGCGGCTCACGCAGTCCTGCGAACTTGCCGTTCTGCTCGCGATTGCATGGTGCACCCGACCGGGGTTATCAAGGGGCGAAACGACCGCCGACTTAGCGCTGCGAAGTCTGGGGGAGACCGGCGTCGTCATCTGCGGGATGCTGCTCCTGTCGCCCATGACCAGCACGCAGCACCTGTGCGGACTGTGCGTCCCGATGACGTACTGCGCGATCCAGTGGCTCTACGTGCGGCGGACCATCGTGCTTTCGGCGGTCCTCGGACTGCTGGCCGCGATGGCCCTCTGCGGCGGCAAAGATATCGTGGGACATGCCATCGCCGACTGGACCCAGGCAGCGGGCGTCGACACGTTGGCAACGCTCGCCTGCTTGATCGGAAGTTCGGTCAGTCTGAGTCGCCGGTCGCCCGGGGAACCCCAGCGGGTTGCGGACGTCGCGACAGCCGAATCCTGAGCTTATGATCAGATAAATCGCGAACTTCTGACCATACGTGCAAATACGAATTCAGCCCTGCCTGCGAGGCCGCAGCACGCAGCCCCGTTCCACCTGGCCCGAAACCACAATCGCAGTGTTTCTGAATGCTATGTAACGCATCGGCCGCATGCGATCTCCTGTAAAAACCGTAGTGAATTGCCGGCCCAAAATGGGCAATCGCTGCGCAGGGCTGCATAAAAAACCGTCATGCCAAACATCGGTTTCCTGACGAGAATGACTGCTGAAACCGCCAGCTTTATGGGCAACCGCCCGTTCCTTTCTACTTTGTCATCCGAACATCGGTAATTTCCCAGATTGTGAGCGAATTGTGAAGAATCTTCGTGGATGACGTCGCGTTTCGACGTGTTACTTCCTGTGTAGGCCACGCGCTCAATGGGGAGCCGTCGACAGAGACAGAACGTCTGACTCTGCGGTTTCCCCGGGTCCTTGAAGGAGTCCGCGTCTGATGCCATCCCGCCCCATCCCGCCCCGTCGCGCCTTTACGCTGATCGAATTGCTGGTGGTCATCGCGATCATCGCCATTCTGATCGCTCTGCTGCTGCCAGCCGTGCAGCAGGCGCGCGAAGCGGCCCGCCGCACCCAGTGCAAAAACAACCTCAAGCAGATCGGTCTCGCCCTCCACAACTACCACGACCTCTTCAACACCTTCCCCCCCGGCTACATCGCCAATTCCAACAATGCATCCGCCAACTGGCAGGGCTGGAGCTGGACGACGATGCTGCTGCCGCAGTTCGATCAGGCCCCGCTGTACAACAACTTCTCCAACTTCTTCTCGACCGGCATGGTCTCGGCTCTCGTCAGCACGACCTACAACCCGGTGGTGACGAATAACAGCATCGTCGCCATGCGCTGCCCGAGCGACTCGGGGCAGCAGAGCGTCAACTTCGTGGACGTTCTGCCGACCGTCGGCGGCACGGCGACGACGTACACGAATCTGTTCGGCCGGTCGAACTATGTCGGGAATGTCGGCTGGTGGATCAACACCGCCAACAGCAACGCGCCGACCGGAATCGTGGATGGCGTGGCCGTCACGACGGCGAATTACCGGGGCGTGTTCGGCGAGAACTCCAAGATCGGCCTCCAGTCCATGACGGACGGTTCGTCGAACGGACTGCTCGTGGGCGAACGTTATTCGCTGGCGGCCGGCGGGCAGGCCTCCATTGGACAACCGGTGGGCCATGCGGTCTGGGCCGGGGCGGGCAATCGCGCCACGGCGGACGGCCTGGCGCTGGTGCTCGGAGACACGGCCGGGCTGACGCTCACGCCGAATTCCCTGACGACGAAGATTGGTACGAGTTCGACCAGTTCGCTGTTGTCGTATCAGATTAACGGCAACAACAAGTCGGGCAGCGTCCGGGGCCAGACGACCGGCTTCGGCAGCATGCACACCGGCGGCGCGCACTTCCTGATGGGGGACGGCGCCGTGAAATTCCTGTCCGAGAACCTGGATGCCGTGATTTACCGCAATCTGGGAACCATCAACGACGGATATCCGGTCGGCGAATTCTAAGCATCTTTCCCGATGCCGTTGTAAGCGACTTCGCGCCGTGCAGACCGTGCGGCGCGAGGTCGTTTCATGTTCAAACTGACCGATCATGCCTGCGGTCGATACGGGAGATGGCAATGGGCGCCGCTAGCCGCTGCGCGCCGCTGGAAGTGCACAGACTGGGACGCCGGGACGAGGGACGATAAGATTCGGGGAACGGACTTTGCCTGTTCACCCGCAATGGAGCTGATTGTCATGGCCCACTCCGATCTGGATCGCAGGGACTTTCACCGTCTGACTCTGGCGGCATTCAGCGGATTGATGACGGGTGCCGTCGGCTGCAGCGAGACCAAACCGCCCCCGGCTGCTGCGCCGGTTGCTGTTGCTCCGGCCGCCGCAGCAGCGGAAATGGTGCTGTCGGCGGAGGCCGAAGCCCTGATTCTCGACGAGCCGCACACGTGCCGCGGGCTGAATACCTGCAAGGAACTGGGCCGCAGCAAAGACAACACGTGTGCGGGACTGGGGACCTGCGCGAGCGTCGCGGACCATGCCTGTGCGACTCAGAACGAGTGTAAAGGCCAGGGGGGCTGCGGCCAGGATCCCGGCATGAATGCCTGCAAAGGGCAGGGGAGCTGTCACATTCCGCTGATGGATAACGCCTGGGAGACGGCCCGCAAGGCGTTTGAGACGGCGATGAAGAAGCAGGGAAAGACGTTCGGAACCGCTCCGGCGAAGGCCTCCTGAGACAGTTGGTTTTCGCACCTCGCTCCGCGCTCTGACTGCGGCGTGTCGCGATCATTCGAGGAGCCCACCCCATGCCGCCGCGACTCGGCCTGCCGAATCTGGGGCTGGGGGTCGGGCTGCGGACGGTCCATTTTCCGTACCTGCTGCAGCACTGGCCGGCGGTCGACTGGTTCGAGGTGATCAGCGAGAATTTCCTCGACTCGCGCGGTCGGCCACGGTGGGTGCTCGACCAGGTTGCGGAACGTTATCCGGTGGTCATGCACGGCGTCTCGCTGTCGATCGGCAGCAGCGATCCGCTGGATTTCGAGTACCTGGCGAAACTCAAGCGTCTGGCGACCGAGATTCGGGCGGTCTGGGTCTCGGACCACCTGTGCTGGACCGGCGTCGCGGGGATCAACACGCACGATCTGCTGCCGCTGCCGCTGACCGAGGAGTCGTTGTGGCACGTCGCAGAACGCGTGCGCGTGGTGCAGGACTTCCTCGAACGACCGCTGGTGCTGGAGAATCCGAGCACTTATGTGGAGTTCCGGGAGTCGACACTCAGCGAACCGGCGTTTCTGTCGGCCCTCGTCGCAGAAACGGGGTGCGGGCTGCTGCTGGACGTCAATAACGTCTACGTGTCATCGCGAAACCACGAGTTTGATCCCCGGGAGTATCTGCGGAACGTCCCGGCGAACGCCGTGGTCCAGATGCATGTGGCGGGGCATACCGACTGCGCCACGCACGTGATCGATACCCACGACGGACGGGTGGTCTCGGCCGTGTGGGAGTTGTACCGCGAAGCCGATCGGCTGACAGGAGGCGTCTCGACGCTGCTGGAGTGGGACGCGAAGATTCCCTCGTTTCCCGAGGTGCATGCGGAGGTGTTGAAGGCGAGGGGGGCGGGTATTGGGTATCGGGTATCGGGTATCGCAGAGGAAGAGGGGCGAGAAGTCGGTTGCGCGACTGTGGATACGGAACGAGCAACGCCGCCGCAGCCTGTGGTGCTGGTGGCGATGGAGGCCGAGTGAGATGGTGGCCGGTCGCGTGGAGGAATTGCAGCGGTGGATGCAGGAGCTGATTCGTCATCCGCGCGCGGCAGGCGGGGAGGCGGCTGTTGACGACGTGCTGACGGCTTCGAGTCAGCTTTCGAGCCGGCAGCGGCTGGGGATCTATCAGTCGGCTTATGTGGCGCGGCTGCTGGAGTGTCTGCGGGCGGAGTTCCCGGCGACAGTGGCTCTGGCTGGCGAAGAATCCTTTGCAGGGCTGGCGCGGGGGTATCTGGAGACACATCCTTCGCGAAGTTACACCCTGGGAAATCTGGGGGCCGGGTTTCCGGTCTTTCTGCGGTCGGTTCGACCGCCGCGGGATGCGGACGCGGCCGATCCGGACTTCGCGGACGCGATGATCGAGACCGCGCGGGTCGAGCGGATCTACAGCGAAGTCTTCGACGGGCCGGGGCCGGAAGAGTTTCCGGCGTTCGATCCTGGGCAGATCGCTTCCGAACAGTTTGGCGAGTCCCGGCTGGACTTCCACGCGTGCGTGCGGCTGGTCCGGCTGCCGTTCCCGGTACACGCCGTGATTACGGCGGTGCGGCGCGGTGAAGCCTGGGAGATGCCGACGGCGGAGCCGACGTACCTGGTGGTAACCCGGCGGGACTATGTCGTGCGACGATTCGCTGTGGAGCCGCTTGCGTTCGCCCTGCTGGAATGCCTGAAGGCGGGTGAGACGGTCGGAGCGGGGCTTGCGTGCGTTTTTGAGAACGAGGACGTTACCGCGAAAACGATGCGGGATGTCGGGACGTGGTTCGAGGCGTGGGCGGCCGCGCCGCTGTTTCGTGGCATCGCAGCCGCGTGACGTCCGACGCTCTTCTTAGAGCATTCACGATGGCAGACTACCGGTACCAGGATGGCCAGTCGGTTCGCGTCGGCGACCTGATTCGGGTCGCCCGCACACGACGAGCACGGATCGAGTCCATCTTTGCAGCGGGTACGTCCGAAGCTGCCGACTATGATTGCAGCGATACCGGCGGAGTTCTGATCAAGCTGGATGACGGCGACAGGTGGCTGATCCGGTGGATCAATGAGGACTACGAGCTGATTCAGCGTTCCGGCTGAGGCCGGGATGAAAAAACAGCAGCCGGGACGCGAACGTTCCGGCTGCTGTTAGAAATTCTCAACGGCTGATTGCCGCGGGTCGCTTAGTAGCGACGGCCGCCGCCACCGCCACCGTATCCGCCGCCGCCGCCGGAACGGCCGCCGCCACCGCCACCATAACCGCCGCCGCCGCCGCTACGCTCTTCGCGAGGACGGGCTTCGTTGACGGTCAGCGAGCGACCGCCGACGTCTTTGCCGTTCATCGCAGCGATGGCGGCGCTGGCAGCCTGGGCGTCGCCGAATTCGACGAAGCCAAAGCCCTTGGAGCGACCGGTGTCGCGATCCATGACAACCTGCGCCGAACGAACCTCGCCGAAGCTGGAGAACATTTCTTCCAGCGTGCTGTTCGTCGTGTCGTACGTCAGATTGCCCACATACAGTTTCGTAGCCATCTTCCTCAGTCCTCTTCCGAGACGTCCTGCCGAACCCGACATCCGAAAAGGACCGGTCGTTGCGAGACGAGACTCAAATCCTGGCCGTCGCTACGCGTGCGGCGGCCCTCCGATCTGCTGCATCGATGACACCGATGCAGCGTGCTTCCAGAAAACAATTCTCGTGTGGCGGGTCGACTTACAGACGTTGCAAAAAGCTGTCTGCGGTCACCTGCCGGGCTGGTCGATTCGATTCCGACTGGGCTTCATTCACAACCAGTTGCCGCCCTGCGAGGCTGGCGCCGTTGAGCCGGGTAATGGCTTCGTCGGCGTCATCCCAGCGTGGCATGCCGATAAAGGCAAACCCGCGGGCGTTTCCTGTCTGTCGATCTAAAACCAGTCGGACGGACGAAACACGTCCGTAGTGTTCAAACGCCGAGCGCAACTCGCGCTCAGTGGTGGTGTAGGCAAGATTGCCTACAAAGATTTGCGTCACTCGAAACAGTATCCTTCGGAGTTTCCGCCGGTGTGCGGGCTGCGACGTTCGCAGCGACCAGCTCGGCGGCCAGTGTATTGAGGCGATCCATTTCGGTCTGGATCCGGAGAGTGCATTGCTCCAGTTCGTCGCGGGTGGCGTCGGGAGGAATAATGATCTCTTCCCCTGCCATGGCGACAATCATCGTTCCTGGTTTCGGCACGACCAGATCGGTCCAGCCGGCACCCCAGGACCAGGAGCTGCGGCAGGCAAAGGCAGTGGGGATCACTGGTTTTCCAGTGCGAGAGGCCAGATAGGCGACCCCGGATTTCATGGTGCGGCGCGGACCGCGAGGCCCGTCCGGCGTCAGGACGATATGGCTCCCCTGCGTCTCGTTGAGCAGCCGGCGAACCGCCTCGGCACCCCCCTTGGAACTCGAACCGCGCACGCTGGAGATTCCCAGAGCGGCGAGCGAGTTCGCAAGAAACGTGCCGTCCTGATGCCGTCCGACCAGAGCTTTGGTGGCGGGTTGCCGTCCCAGAAAGAGGGGCATCAGCAGCGAATCGTGCCAGACACTGTAGATACAGGTAGTTTCTGTCGGAGGGAGATATGGACTTCGCGCCGGATCGGCGTAGTGGAGCTGACGTCGGACGGTGGTGAACAGGCCGCGGGCGGCAGCTACAGCGAGCCACGCCAGGCACCGTTCAATCATCGCATTTCGAATCCGCAAGAGCGCCAGCCAGTACCGCATCCGTTGCGGCGAACAAACAATTACCGGGGAAAGACGGAAGGCCGGGAGTTCGGAGAAATTCGCCGATCAGCGGAACGAAATAGCCGGACTTCAGAGCTTCGGAAGCAACACGACTCCCGCAAAGAATCGGCTAAGATCGTCATGACGGAGACGATCTGAGGAGTCGATTTCAGAACTCAACTCAGAGCGATCGTCGGAGAACGAGACAGCAGACTTTCTGGGGTTTTGAGCCAACGCTGAGCAGACTAGCAGGACTGGCATCAACCGGGAAGCCCAGATTCCGAGGAATCCGTGGATTTCGGGAGAATCTGTGGAGGCGGCCCGTCCAGAGTAGGAAACATCGAACTCTGGTCGATGGTCTCGGGCATACCCAATTTACGATCACGTTTCAGACGCTTGTCGTCCGCACGCTGCCGTTTGTCCTGTTCTCGCTGACGTTTGGCGAAAGTGTTGCGGTTTTTAGCGATGAGATGTTCCTTGGTCGGGTTCGACAGTGCAATTCAACGGAAGTAGTTTAGCAGAATCCGACTGCGGATACATCCGGAGATCTCGGTTCGCATCCGGTTTTCCCTGTATTCGCGCGAGGTCCCCACTCGGTTCCCAGGAACGTCTCAATGGCTTTCCCGCTGGACTCGACGCCATCGACGGCAGGATCGCGACCGTTTCCGTACCGGCGCTGGATGGCC
This sequence comes from uncultured Planctomycetaceae bacterium, assembly GCA_942493135.1. Lineage (GTDB taxonomy): Bacteria > Planctomycetota > Planctomycetia > Planctomycetales > Planctomycetaceae > Planctellipticum. Next base: position 5,542,565 of record OW818684.1, read on the forward strand.
CTGCTGATTGTGGACATCGGCTGGCTGTGGGTGCTGATGCTCCTGACGCACGAAGTCGGACACGGAGTCGCCGCCCTGCTGACCGGCGGGGAAATCGTCTCCGCCGATCTGCGACCGGGTGTGCTGGGCCATACGCTGGTGCAGCCGAATCCGCGGCCGCACTGGGTGGTCTGGGGCGGCTTTCTGTCAGGCTGCGTGGTCCCGCTGGGAGCGTGGGGAATCGTCCGGGCCACCGTTCCAAAGATGTCCGGCGACCTGCGTCTGCTGACCGGATTCTGCCTGCTGGCGAATGGAGCGTATCTGGCGACGGGCGGAGGCGAGTCGCTGACGGACACCGGCGTGCTGCTGTCGCTGGGATGGCCGTATCCCGCACTGATCGCGATTGGTTTCCTGCTCGCAGTTCCGGGGTATCTGCTCTGTCGCCAGGAAGTGGCGCTACGCATGACGGCGGTTCGCGCTGGCGGGGTCGGCTGGACGTCGATCGCAGTGCGCTGGCTGGGGCTGGCGGTCTGGGGGGCGGGACAGGCGGCGATCGTGGCGGCGCTGGCGGCGGAATGATTCGCGGTGATGAGGGAAGCCAGAAAAGAGTCCACCACGAATTTCACGAATGGACGCGAATCGGGGAGAAGATTGGAACCACGGAGAACACTGAAGACACGGAGTGGATGAAGACGTTGCCGGTGGCGGGTCTTTGCTCAAGCCAGCGGCAGTCGGCCCGGCGCTCTGCGAGAAACTAGTCTCGGAATCGACAAGTCTTCTCAGAACGGGCTTCCGTGTCTTGCTGCCTGCAATACAATTCCGGGGGAGGAGTCGAGGTCATGCCGCGACAGGCCAGCCCGCTACTGCGCCAGCAGCCCCTGGACGACGCCAACCAACTCGGCTTCCGGCGTCTGGGTGGCTTGGCCGGACCGGAGGTCTTTGACCTGCCAGACGCCCTGCTCGAATTCGTTGCTGCCGGCGATCAGGGCGATGGCGAAGCCTTTGGCGTTGGCGTACTTGAGCTGCTTGCCAAGCGCCTTGGAGTCTGGAAAGACTTCGGTATTGATGCCCGCTGCACGGAGCATGCGGCCGATCCGGATGTAGTCGCCGATTCGGCCTGCATCAAACTGGGTCACCAGGACGGGGGCGGGCGTGGAGGCCGGAGCGAGAAGTTTCAGCTCTTCCATGGCGGCCAGGAGGCGATCGAGGCCAAGGCTCGCGCCGACGCCGGGCAGGCGTTCCTTCGTAAACAGGCCGGCGAGGTTGTCGTACCGACCGCCCGAACAGACGCTGCCGATCCCCGGCAGATCGCTCAGGAAAGTTTCGTAGATGGTTCCCGTGTAGTAGTCGAGACCGCGGGCGATGGAGACGTCGAGCTGAATGCGCTCGGCGGGAATCCCCGACTGTGCAGCGACGGCGAACAGCTCCTTGAGCCGGGTGACGCCGAGCAGACCGGCTTCGTTGCCGGACAGGAGCTGTTCGAGTTCTGCGAGGGTAATGTCGGGCCGGGTGGCCTGCAGGACCTGGCGGGCCTGGGTTTCGGTGACGCCGACCTTCTGAACCATCTCTTCGACGACGGCATCGGCCCCGATCTTCGCGAGCTTGTCGAGGGCGCGCAGGATGCCGACGGACAGCTCGGCGACGCCGAGTTGCGCGAGGACGCCGCTGAGCACAAGGCGATTATTGACCCGGATCTGAAAGCGTTCGAAGCCGAGCGCGACCATCAGGTCGTGAATGACGAGGAGCGTTTCGATATCGGCCGCGTTGGACTCGGTGCCGATCGTGTCGAAGTCGCACTGCAGGAACTCGCGGTAGCGGCCTTTCTGGGGCTTTTCGCCGCGCCAGACGGGGGCGATGTGATACCGCTTGAAAGGGGACCCCAGTTCGGCGAGGTGCTGGGCCGTGAAGCGGGCGAAGGGGACGGTCAGGTCGAACCGGAGGGCGACGTCCCGTTCGCCGGCGTCGAGGAAGCGGAAGAGCTGCTTGTCGGACTCTTCGCCCCCTTTGCCGAGGAGGATCTCGGCGTATTCGAGGGCGGGGGTGTCGATCGGGCTGAAGCCGTAGCTGCGATAGACCCGGCGGGCGATCTCGATCAGCCGCTCGCGGTTGAGCATGGCCGAGGGGAGATAGTCGCGGAAACCCTTGAGGAGCTGGGGAGTGATGAGTTTATCGGCCACGGACGGAGGACTTTCTGGTCGCACGGAGGGACGTCGGACGAAACGCTGAACCAGAGCCACGCTGTGATTGCTAGACGCTGATCACGGGCAACTGGGGGAGCGGCGGCTGGCCGGCCTTGGGTTTCGGGCGGGCTTTGAGCGGCAGGACCGCCTCGGCGTATTCCCAGATCTGCTGGGAGGTTTCGAAGTACTTGTCGTAGCAGCCTTCGTTTTCGAATTCGCAGTTTTCGGTCGAGTAGGTCCGGCAGATCTGCGGGCGGTTCTCGTAAAAACCGCAGAAATTGTTGGGCAAAAGGTGTTCGCAGTCGCCGTAGACGAGCAGGAACCAGGAGCCCTCGTCGACAAAAATCGCGGTCCGGCCGTGCATGATGTACCAGCGCATGTGATCGAAATCCTCCCAGGTGGTGGGAGTTTCGATGGGCAGGGCGAAGTAACGGCAGCAGCGGGCGGTGCAGTACGCGCAGAGGACCTCGCCCGGTTTGAGATTGTCGCGGTGCAGCTTGCGGCGGGCCATGCCGAACCTCCTGCAGGATCGAGGGATGGGTGGCGAAACAGGTTCGGGGAGAGTGTACCGATTCGGGCGGGGGGAGGGTATGCTGTGGCTGTGGAGGGACCGTCGGGAACGGGTCGCTGGAGGAATTCCTGGACAGCCGGTGCAATCGGCGCGGTGCCTCGGCAAGATTCGCCGGGTTTTCCGGACCGGCGCTTTGTGCTTGACCGTCGTTTTCCGGGAGTCTTATCATCGTAAGTCGAGGGAATAGGCCGAGTTTGACGGGCTGACGTCCCTTTTGCGAGACGGGGCTGCGCGATGTGACGGGTGCGCCGGTGGGCGGAACCGTGCTGGCGGAGTTTCGCGGAGCGGGACGATAACAGCGAGCAGGCAAGGTCCGGGCTCGCGCAGGAATGATTCATGAATATCTGGGGCAAAGTTCTGGCGTGGCTGGTGGTATTCGCCGGTCTGGGCGCCACGTATTGCACGGCCAAACTGATTCAGGTCCGGAACAGCTGGACGGCGAAACTCGCCAAGGCGACGAAGCAGTACGAGGATCTGGCTCCCAAGGTGCGGGACGCGAAGGCGGAACTCGAACGGCAGCAGGAAGAATTGCACCGGGTGACGACGTTCTGGGGGCCGTTCTCGGACATGGTGCCGACGCAGATCGCCGATCCGGCCGGTGGCAAGCTGCAGATCAACATTGGCAAAAACGTCGGGCTGAAGGAGGGGCAGTGGCTGTACGGTTTCGAGCTGGCTCCGGACGGAACCTCGATTTATCGGGGCGATTTCAGCGTGGAAACGGCGCTCGACGCACAGTCGTTGATGCGTCCGAACTTTCGCGTGCGTCCTGAGGAAATCGCCACGTGGAAAGCGGCCAACTGGCGGTGGCGGACCACGATTCCGGCGACGACGACCAAGATCTTCGACGACATGGAAATGGCGCTGATCCGCGCCGATGAGTTGCTGGCGGCCCGGCGGCAGACGCTGCAGATCCAGGACAAGCTGATCGCCGAAGCGAAAGAGCAGCACGCTCAGCGGATCGCCGAGCTGGTCGGGGGCGATCAGCTGCCGCAGGACGAACAACTTGCAACCGAATACCGGGCGGGTCTGGTGGCTGCGGTGGAAGAATCGGAAGAGCTGCGGAACGGCCTGCTGATTGAAGTCGACCGGCTGCGTCGCGACCTGCTGGCTCTGCAGCAGGATGTGGATCGGCTGAAGTCGGACAACGTGCAGTCGTTGGGCAAGCTGCCGCAGCCCGCGCCGAGCGTTGCGGGGCGGCAGTAGATTCCCCGGACAGAACCGACCGTGGCGCAGGTGCCGTTCGATTCCGACTGCCCTGGACGGGAATCTGCGCGCGGTCAGGGTGTACACTCTTGTCCCCGCCCGTGTTGCTGACCATGATTCTCCATGGCGGAAACCGCAGCGGGTCTCGATGAGCGTCGTTGGACGACAGGGCCGGCAGACGTCTTGCGGAAGGCAAGTAAGGTGCAGCCGGCGGGCTGCGGAGAGTCGATGGGGATTCAGAACCGCGAATACGTGCGTGAAGGCTATGGCCAGCAGCCTCCCGGCTGGATGGTCGAAGCGCCTGCGACGCGGGCGCTGATCATCATTACGGTGGCGGCGTTTCTCGGGCAGTGGCTGCTTCCGGGACGCGGGTCGCTGTCGCCGCTCGAAGAGTGGGGCGTGATGTATCCGCCCTACGTGCTGCAGGGGCAGGTGTGGCGCCTGCTGACGTACGCGTTCCTGCACAGCCGCGACTCGGTGTTTCACATCATTTTCAATATGCTGTTTCTCTACTCCTTCGGGCGGGAGATGGAGCGGCTGTACGGGCGCGTGGAGTTTACGGTCTTCTATCTGGTGTCGGCGATCGTCGCCGGTTCGCTGTATGCGGCGTGGGGTCTGTTCAATCGCGACTTTGCTCCGATGCTGGGGGCCTCCGGGGCGGTGATGGCCACCGTGATGTTGTACGCGTGCCACTATCCTCGGCAAAAGGTGTTTCTCTTCGGGCTGATCCAGCTCGAAATCCGCGTGCTGGTGGCGCTGTACGTCCTGATGGATCTGCTGCCGGTGCTGACGGAGATGCGGGGGAGCTTTGCCCGCGACGGGATCGCTCACATAGCGCACCTTGGCGGCCTGCTGTTCGGGTTCCTGTACTACAATCACGGCTGGAACCTGACGGGCTGGTGGACGAGCGGACGGACGCGACGCTGGACTTCGCAGCTGCTCCGCCCGTCACGACGGGAGAGCCTGAAGGTCTATCACCCGGAACCCGAACCGGAGAATCTGGACGCCGAAGTGGACCGGATTCTGGCGAAGATTCACGAGCAAGGGACTGAGAGCCTGACGCGTCAGGAGCGTTCGCTGATGGAGCGCGCGAGTCAGCGGTACAAGGATCGCAAGTAGATTGCGATGCGCGGCTATTTCACGTCCGGAAGGGCCGGAGTGCGATTGTCGAGCAATTGCTGCACCAGGCCGTCGAGCGAGCTTTCGTAGGGCCAGTCGCGAGCGAGCCACTGCTGATTCAGGCGGACTTCCAGTTCGGCCGATCCGGATTTGTCGGGGCGCGGCTGGAAGTAGCCTTCTTCGCGGAGGCGGCCTACCAGTTCTTCGACTTCGTGCTGAGAGATGTCCATCCGGGCGATTTCGCGGGAGGCCGGTTCGTGCTCGATGCCGACCCGCTCGCGAAACAATTGCTGCCGGAGGCGGGCGAGATGCCGTCGCTCGCGAAGCCGTTCGGCGACGGGAGTGCGGACGCAGTCGGGGCAGTCGGCGACCGGTTCGAGGCAGAGGACGGCGAGCGCCCGATCTTCGCGGCCGTCGGGATGGGGAGCGGTGACGGTCAGGACCGGGCGATACCAGTCGCGGGCGGAGGTTTCTGCGCCTGTCGCCGACACCTGGCGGATTTCCGAGGGGGGGAGCAGCGCCAGCCGATCGGACGCATGCGCCCGGTAGACGACTTCCAGCCTTTCGTAGCGATCGGGCCGTTCTCCCCAGACGGCCGCCTTATAGGACGGAATCCGGCAGCCGCAGAGGCCGGAAACTCCGACGAATCCCAGCAGGACGATCCAATGACGACGATTGAAGCGCATGGCCCGGCTTCCCTGCCGCCTGGTTGCGTGCCGCGCGAGCCCACCCTCGAACGCGGTCTGAGTTCCGGACATCGCCACCCGCCCCAGGCAGCATTTTCCGAAGCTCATCAGGATTTATCGGTCAAATGGCAGGCGAGTTCGCGGTGCGGCCCCCGCGTCCGACAGTCTCCGTCCGGTATTGCGGCGGAAAATCGCTACGACCTGAATAAACGCCAAAGTTTGACAGTTTCCGGGCGACTGAGGCAGGCGTCAGGCGGCATCAGAATCCGCGTAATCGGTAAACTCCGGCGCGATTCCGGGCCAAATGGAAGACACACCCCGCAGAAATCGCGAACTTCACCGCGAATAGTGACGTAGGGTTCTCAAGTGGGCCGAGGAGCGGCGGAGATTCCTGATGTTGTTAGATTTCGTCTACGACCACGTTCATTTCTATCACCGGTTTGCGCTGGGCTACTGGCACAGTCTGGGGCCGGACGGGTACGCCGCAATTCTGGCCGGAGTGGCCCTGCTGGGCTACGCCCTGATGAAGAGCGCTGCGCACCGGTAGTTGCCCGGTTGCGCTCGCGGTCCGCGTCCGTCGCCGGGTATCATACCGGGGCACTCTGACCGCTTGAGGCCCCGGTGACGACTCCTTCCTCGTTCCCCCCCGCGCTGACTCTGTCCGGAACCCCTGTGGACGATACGTTCGCCGAGGCGTTTCCGATGACTGCTGCGCGGCTGATCGTGACGGCGATTGATGAAGAGTGGGTCGAGACGGCGGCGAACGTCTTTTGCGGCTACGCCACGAGCGTAATTGCCTGCGATCTGGAGACCGCTGTTGAGCGGCGGCTGAGGGGTGAAGAGACCTGGGACGGTCGGCCCGGAGTGAGCATTCTGGCATTCGCCTTCAGTCGAGACCGGCTGGCGGCGGCGCTGGTCAATCGTGTCGGGCAGTGCCTGCTGACATGCCCGACGACCGCCTGTTACGCGGGGCTGCTGGAGGCTCCCGCCGACAAGCAGGTTTCGGTCGGCGGGCAGATCCGCTTTTTCGGGGACGGGTTTCAGGCGTCGAAAGTGATCGGCGGCCGGCGGTTCTGGCGGATTCCCGTGATGGACGGAGAGTTCGTGTGCGAGGATCGCTTCGGGACCGTCAAAGGAGTTGCCGGGGGGAACCTGCTGATCGCCGGTCGAACGCAGGCCGCCGCGCTGCAGGCCGCCAAGTTGGCGGCTGCGGCCGCTCGCAGCGTTGCCGATGTCATTCTTCCGTTTCCCGGCGGGATCGTCCGGAGCGGCAGCAAAGTGGGCTCGCGGTACAAAGCCCTGAAGGCCAGCACGAACGATGCGTACTGCCCCACGCTGACGTCGGTGACGCCGACGTCGCTGCCTGCCGGGACCGGGGCAATGTACGAGATCGTCATCGACGGATTGACGGCAGAGTCTGTCGCGGCTTCCATGCGGGCCGGCCTGCATGCGGCGGCGGCGTGTCCCGATCTGACGCTGATCACCGCCGGCAATTATGGCGGCAAGCTGGGGCCGCACCATTTCCAGCTGCGCGACCTGATGAGCTGACTTTCTGATGCTGGACTTGACGCCCGAATGAATTCATCGCCGCCCGCTGAGCCTGGAACCCGCGACGCCGATCTGGTCTGGCGGCGGTCAGTCTATCTGTGGATCGGACTCATTGCGGCCTGCGTCCATCTGGCGGTGATTGTTCGATCGCAACCGCTGCAGAGCGCCAACGATCGTTCTCGCTGGTGCACGATTGCGGCGCTGCTCGAGCAGGGGACGTATCGCATCGACGAAATCCGGCAGCGGCCGGGCTGGAATACGATTGATCTGATCCACGTCGACGGACACTTCTATTCGACCAAGCCTCCATTGCTAGCGACCGTCGCGGCGGGGGTGACGTGGTGCGTCGAGCGGACCACCGGCTGGAATCTGACGACCTCGACTCAGCCGGTCGCGGCGGCGACGCTCATCGTGCTCAACTGGTTGCCGTTTTGTGTGAGTCTGTTCTGTCTCGCCGAGCTGCTGGAACGGACTGCGGCCAGTTCAGTGGCCCGCGTGGCGACGTTCGGGATGGCCTGCTTCGGGACGCTGCTGACGCCGTTTCTGTCGACGCTCAACAACCATACGGTGGCCGCGGCGAGCGTCGTGGTGGCTCTCTGGTCGCTGACAATAGCCAGCGAAGTCACGGGACTCCGACGAGTGCTGTGGCTGCTGGTGTGCGGGCTGGCGGCGGGGTGGACGGTCTGCAATGAACTGCCGGCGGCCGCACTGGCGGCCTTGCTGCTGGGACTGTGCCTCTGGCGCTGGCCGACGGCCGCGCTGGCGGGTTTTGTGCCTGGGGCCGCGGTGATGTGTGCGGCGTTTCTGGGGACGAACTGGCTGGCGACCGGCCACTGGAAGCCGGCGTATGCCGGGTATGGTTCGGAACAGTATCTCTTCGTCATCGACGGCGAGCCCAGCTATTGGATGCATCCGCAGGGGGTCGATCGCAACCTCGATTCGCCGCCGGTTTATCTGATGCACTGTCTCGTCGGACATCACGGAATTTGGTCGCTGACTCCGATCTGGCTGCTGGCGGTTGTGAGCTGGTCGCGTCCGCGCGCACTGGGCGGCGGTCTGATGCGGATGCTGATTCTGTGCGGGGCCGGGCTCACTGCGATCGTCCTGGGCTTTTATCTGACGCGGACGGAGAACTACAACTACGGCGGCGTGAGCTGCGCGCTGCGGTGGATGCTCTGGCTGGTCCCGTTCTGGCTGCTGGCGCTGCCGGCGGGATTTGACGCGCTGTGGCGATTGCCCGGCGGCCGCTGGCTCGCGCTGCCGCTGATGGCGGTGTCGGTCTTTTCGGCCTGGGAACCGCTGGGCCAGCCGTGGCAGCAGCCGTGGCTCTTCCGCCAGATCGAGCGGCTGGGCTGGATCGACTACTCGGAACCGCCCCCTCCCCTGCCCCGCACGCTGTGGACCTGGTTCGATCGGGTTCCGGACGCCGCGGACGGCGTGCAGTTTGTGGAATTCACGTCTCCGGGCGCGCTGGGGGAAGTCAGAAGATGGCGACTCTCCGCCTTGGGCCATCGCGAAGTCCTCGGCAGGCTCTGCACGGAAATCGAATCGCGTTTCACAGCGCCCGGGCAACCGGACCGGGTCCAGCGATTCGCGATTGACCGGGCCCGCTTCGAAGCGGGCGAAACGCCCGGGAAGTTTCTGGCGTGGCTGGACGACAACGTCGAACTTGCTGAGCAGATGGCCGACATGGCGCTGGTCCGCGGCCTGCCGCTGCTGAAGCAGTACCACGGCGGCACATTTCGCTATGTCCATACGGAAGTCCGCCGGGACGCATTCCGGTGCCAGCGGGCGGCCGCTCAACTGGAGTTCTCAGCCAGCGAGGGGGCCCCGCCGCTGCGTTATCGGAGCGACCTGTGGCTGGCTCCGGAGCTGCCGTTCGGGACGGCCCAGCTCGAATTCACGGTGGCCGATCCGGGGACTGGTCAGATACTGCGGCAGGAACGCTGGACAGCGGATCGCGTTTCCAGGCTGCAGGAGCAATCGGCAGGAGCGGCGGCCGATCGGGATGAGAAGTGAGTTTTGAAGTCCGGGGAACGTTGCAGCGCGGCGAACCTCCGGGTATCGTCTGCGGTCCCTGAGAGAGGGAGCGTGTAGCTCAGCCGGTAGAGCAACGGACTTTTAATCCGTAGGTCCTGGGTTCGAGTCCCAGCACGCTCATTGATGAAACCCGTTCCACAGCCTTGAGTTGTGGCGACGGGTTTTTTCTTGGCTGGTGCGATGTTTGAGGTTGCTTTGACGAATCGCCGTCGTTCGCCGAAAGCTGGTTGATGACTGACCCGAACGCCGCGGGTATGTGGTCTGTGTGCCGCTTCCGCGGTCTCTCGACGCCGTGAATGCTGGTATTCCGGCGACATCGACGTGCCGGGGCTGCAACCGGTTTCGGAACGCTGAGAACCGACGACGACGAGCAAGGGAAGTCTCGGTCGGTGGACTGTGATCGCTATCGGGAAGACAGCTGATTTCAATGGACAGCCGCCGCGACGCGATCGACGGGGCGTCGCGCCAGTAACCCGGCATCGCGGAACCACGTTCTTTACGTTCCAGGCAATCCAGTGGAGCGAGCGGCGGTAGCATTCGCCGGCTTCGGCGGTCTGTCCGTAACGCATCAGTTCGCGACCGGCGCGGTACCAGTTCTGCGCGAGAATGCACTCGGCCGGGCGGCGGGGGATGCGGTACCAGCCGGCGTCGTTTAGTAAGTCCTCATGGACCCGGGGCCAGCGGCGATGACTGTCGCATTGTTTCACGCTGAGCGACGTCTCTTCACCCGGCAGCCGGAGCTTACTGCGATCGAACGTGGCCGGCGCTCCGGGGACATGCAGCCAGCGGCCGAGGCAACTGAGACGCAGGAACAGGGCCGCATCTTCGCCGGAGATCACGTTCCGCGGAAAGCCACCGAGGCGATGGCTCGGCTCGGCTCGAAACAGGCTGCATGAGACGACGCCGGCATCATGCTGCATGAAGGAGAGGGCCGGCTGGTGGAACATCTCCACCAGCGAGTGATGCCGGGCAGTTCCATCCTGTCGGCTGCTGGCGCGGTTCGCGGTTCGGGCCCCTTTGAAGCTCATTCCGTTCCTGGGCTCGACGGTCAACGCGGCGTTGTCGTTCGCCCACACGTTCTCGCTGGGCAAAGCCTGCTGCTGGTACTTCGGCCGGGTCAAGCAGGGGGTCGTGCCGACGCAGGAAGAACTGGACAAGGTCTGGTCGGAGCAGCTTCAGCGGGCGATGGAACAGTGGAAGGGGCGGCAGGGGGCCGGCCGTGGACAGTTTCGAGGGGCTGACAATCGGGCTCCAGATTCTGGAACAGCCAGTCCGTGAAGAGCGTGACCCGACGGCACTCCTGGCAGCGATACACCCACTGGCAGCGTTCCTTCTCGTTCAACGAGCTGCACGCTCCGCAGCGATAGTAAAAGGCATCCACATAATGAAGAGGGGACATCCAGCACGTCGAATAAACGATGGCCCCGGCGATAAGAAACGCGAGCCCAGTCGTCAGCAATTGAGCATCACGCGACACGGTTTGATCTCCATTTTGTGGAAGTGACGAGCAATCCGGCGACCCGATTGTTCGGACCGGCGACACATTGGCAACGGTAAAGACCGTTCGATCTGCGCAGCATTGAGATTCGCCGATCATCGCTTCGGACGGTGGCGAACGAGGCCAACTTCTCAGACGCCGCGGAGACGTTTGCGGAATCCCACCGCGCCCGCGGATCTTAAGGCGCCGAGCATCACGGAACTTCCTCCGGCTGCACCGGTAAAACCATTCCAGCAGGAAATCCCATTCCCGGGGCCGGCGGGTTTTCGACCTGCTCCGCGTTCGCCGGCGGTTCATCCGGTTCGATCCGCGGGGGGATCGGAAAGAACTGACCGTAGATGCGACTGGAATTCCTGTACCACTCGGGATGACGGGCCGCGTCGTCCGCGTGCCTCCGCGAATCGCGAGTCTCGATGTACCACAGCGGTTGCTGCGCCCAGGGCTTCTGAACTTTGTCGAGATTGGCGGTCCAGGCCGGCTGGCCCAGCGCCAGTCCTTGCCGAAAGTATGCAAACGGCTGTTCGAGGCCCGGTTCGAGTTCGAGACGCGCGTCGGGTTTCCAGAAACGGGTCAGTTCCGCAAGGTCGAGCGGCAGTCGACCGTGATCCTTGCGGAACAGGACCGAGGCTGCAGAGAGGAGCCAGCCGCGGGAGTCGTCGAGGAATTCGACGGACACATACGACGAATGAGTCGACGGCGGATTGACGTTCCAGAGCGCCGGAACCGATATTCGCCGGTACTGCTCCTGCGACTCGTATTCCAGCAGTTCGTCATAGGAGACGGAATCAAAGCGTTTGGCCGCGGCGTGGAAGTTGCCCAGCAGCACGTCGGCTCGGGAACCGTACAGTCTACTGCCCATGTACTCCCAGTAGAGAAAACACTCCGCCCGCATTCGTTCGGAAGGGAGTCGCCGCGCAACGCGGGCAACCCAGTCCATGACCGGACCGGTCGATTGCTCCGGATCTTGGTGAAATAATTCCCAGCGCTGGCGGAAATAGTCGGCGTCGCCGTCCGAGGGCTCGGGATACTCCGCGAGCGAGCGGGCCGCGGCGTCGAGCGCGACCCGCCCCTGCTCCTCGGAAATCTGCGGAGAATCGAGATTCTCCGGCAGACCGCGCAGAAGCCAGGCAAATTGCAAACGAAAGAGCTGAGGATTGGCGGAACCCCAGGTCAGCAACGACATTCGGCGGATCGCTTCCAGGAGCTCGACCCGTTCCCGCAATACAACGTGAGGCTGTTCGCCGCTGCGCATCCGGCGGTCGATGTCGTATTGCAGCAGTTGCAGGAGTGAGCTGGGAAGTCGCCGCAGAACGATCCGCGAGATCGGCCGGGATGTTTCTTGGCCGAGGATCCCAGGCAGCAGATCCCGGTAAAAACGGTCGGTCAGGTTCTGGTGCCGCACGGCCAGTTCGTCCTGCTGCTCGATCGTCGAGGCGCCGGTATTGCGATAAACGGCGTCGGCGTCGGCAATCAATTCGTCAAACCGCTTCGAAAACGCATCCAGCGGCGCCGCGAAATCTGGCGCTGCAAGCAGGACTTGCGGCGAGTGATTCAGGTAGCCGGGAGTGACAAACTCGACGGCCCGGTAACAGCACGTGACGAAAACCAGCACCACGGGCGGAACGATCATCGCCAGACCGAATCGGCCGCGGGCGGCCCAGCCGGATTCTTCCAGAAACCACGCCGGCATTCGCCACCAGGTGACGACCAGCAGCCAGAGCGTCAGCGGAATCGCCTGCAGCCAGACCGGAACCGAAAAGTAAAGACCGAGACCGCACCAGGCCAGGCAGGGGATCAGCAGCAGCACGCCCCCAATGAGGGCGAAGAACGTCGTGCGGAATGTCTGTGAAGCCCATTGGCCGACGGCGTAGGACACGCACAGCATGCCGACGAGTGAAAAATACGCGTGCCATCGGAAGTCCACGGGAATGTTCGGTGGGTAGCTCCTCACAAAGACGAAGGGGATGAGTGCACTGGTCAGCAGGATGATCGGCAACCAGTAACGTTGGGCCGTCCACCAGAGCAACCGCGGCGAGAGTCCGCGGTCCACGTAGAACCGGAACCGAGCCTGCAACTGTTCATCGCGAAAGACCAGCAGACCGAAGATGAAAGGGCTCGAACAGGCGCCGAACAGGACATTCTCCGGCGCCCGGCCTGCAAAGAACCATGCGGAAAACAGGGGCAGCAGCATTGCCCCGACGGCGATCGCACCGATTCGCAACATCTGCCGCCGGGTTTTCCAGCTCAGTCGCTGTCCCGCCCTTTGATCGGCGAACACGGATCGTTCGGGTCGGGCCAGGACCGCCACACGCCGACCGAATAGCTTCTGCCACCAGTCCGACCACGGGACTTCGAATCGGGCCGTGCTCGGCAGCACTCGAACTGCAAATCGACGCCACGCTGCATAAACCCGTCCCGGCAGTTCCAGCAGGGGATGTTCGCAGCGCCACCAGAAGACCGAGACCAGGACATCCAGCGCCAGCAGACAGGTCAACAGGAGCGAGACGACGATTCGTTGAGGCCCCTGAATCGAACCGTCAGGAGTTGCCAGGACCGAGAGCATCAAGGCGCCCACCATGAGCAGCCCCAGCCACAGGACCGTGGCCGGGATGATCCGGCTCACCAGAACGCACGCCAGCCAGCCGACCGCGGCGAACTCCAGAGTCACCAGCAGACCAAAGGGAATCCGGTAGTCATCGCCGGTCGTCCACGTAGAAGGTGAGGGATGCAGCGACTCGCTGATCAGAGCGAATGCAAAGAGCACAATCTGAACGGCGTACGCGGAACTGACGACGAAAGCGGCCTTGGCCAGCAAAGTTTGCGACTGCGGTACGCCGCTGTTGCGGAGCCAGTCCCAGGTTCCCATTTCCTTTTCGCCCGAGAGCAGCATGGCGGTCGCCCCGAAGCCGTAGCAGCCCGGGACGAACATCGCCAGCCCCCAAAGGAGCTGCGTCGTCGTTCCGCCATTGGCGGCCGCTGCGCCGGCGAGGACCGACATCCCCGTGCAGATCGCGACGATCGCAACCGCCAGCAGGCCGAGGTGGCGAGTTTCTTTCCACAGAATCCGCTGCCAGACGAGGGTGGCGTTCATCGCGAGCCTCCTTCCGGTGCAGTCACTGGAGCGTTGCTCTCGTGGCCGGACGAGGCGTGGGACGTCAGATAGCCGACGCAGATCTCTTCCAGAGACGGCGTGCGGAAATCGACATCGAGAAACTCGCCGGTCGCAGTCCAGAGCTGCAGCGCGTCTTCGTCGGCCCCTTTGACCAGGAGCCGCCATTGGCGGTCGTGCTGCCGGCTGGAAAGGATCTGACCCAGTTCAACTCCGCCCGGCGGGACCGGAGAAGCTTCCACGCGGGTCAGGATCACTTCGCGGATCGAATTCTTAATCGATTCCAGCGATTCATTGAGCACCACGCGCCCGCCGCGGAGGATGATCACATCGTCGGCGACCCGTTCGACTTCGCCGATCTGGTGACTGCTGAGCAGCACGGTCCGGCCGGTGGCGGCGACGTCGACCATGCTCTCCAGGAACTCGCGCCGGACGACCGGGTCGAGACCGGAGGTCGGTTCGTCCAGCACGAGCAGTTGCGGCTCGTGGGCCAGCGATAAGGAGAGGGCGACCTTGGCCAGCATCCCTTTCGACAGTTTGCTCAACTTGCGGTCGGTCGGCAGTTCGAACTTCTGAATCAGTTGCCGGTAGCGATCCTGGAAACCGAGCGGATAGAACCCGGCGGCGAACCAGCCGATTTCGGCAACGGTCATCCAGTCGTACAGGGCGGGCTTGTCGGCCATGTAACCGACGCGCCGGCGGATCTCCCAGCCCTGCTTCCGGCTGTCGAGGCCAAAGACGCGGGCCTGGCCCTGATCGGGATTCAGCAACCCGAGCAGGATCTTGAGCGACGTCGTCTTGCCGGCGCCGTTGTCCCCCAGCAGCGCGATGACCCGGCCGGGATCGCCATGGAACGAAACGCCGTCCAGGGCGGTGAACCGGCCGAAGCGTTTCGTCACGTTATCGAGTTCAAAGACGGGCGTCATGGCAGGGACTCCGCGAGTGGCTGACGGGAGAGTTCATCCTGGAAGAGCGTGAGGATCTCATCGTCGGGCAGGCCGCTTTGCCGGGCCTCCACGACAAACGAGTGGAGCCGCTGCCGCAGCAGCGACTGCCGGTCCCGGCGACAGCGCTCGGCCGCCTTGCGGGTCACCTGGAGCCCTTCGCCGCGCAGGGGTTCCAGGACGTCGTCGGCCTGGAGGTCGCGATAGGCGCGGGCGACCGTGTTGGGATTCACCGCCAGCCGCTGGGCGAGTTCGCGGACTGAAGGAACCATTTCCTGCGGCCGGAGGGCGCCGCGGGCGACGGCATACTTCACCTGACGGGAAATCTGCTCGAAGATCGGGACGCCGTTTGAGGCGTCGATGTAGAAGAACATGGCGGGACTCCGCATCGAACTGCTGTACTATCTAGATAGTACGGTGTTTCGTGCGGGCCGGCAACTGTGATTCTGCCGAACTGTTAGTTTTTTTCCTGCTTCTCAGGCGGAGCCTGGGAACGTGAAAACGAAGCGGGGAGACTGCTCATGCAGTCTCCCCGGGGTTTCCATGCCGCGTCGACCCGTCCGCTACTTCAGTTCGATCTCAATCACGCGCCCGGTCTTATCCACAGCCTTCACGCTGGCGAATTCCAGCTTGTCTGCAAAGGCCGACACGCTCTTCACACCCGACAGTTCGATCATGGTGTGGCCATTTTCTGGCGGCAGAACGGTCGTCTCCGCGTTGAGCGCATCGTCAGCCAGCCCTCGCAGCTTCTCGGCCAATTCGCTCGCCTGCGAATCGGACAACTCGCCCACCACGCGGATCGTAACCGGCTGTGGAGACGAAGACGCCGCTGGCGGGCTAAACATCTGGCCCATCATCATGGCCTGAAAAACCAGAGGCGTTGCGGCGGCCGTAATCTCATCCGCCGTCTTGGCGGCCAGCAGTTTGTCGAGCGTGGCGTCGACCGACTTGAGCTGGCCGAGAGTCTGCGGTTTGGCGGCGGCGAGATCCTCGGGCTTGATCTGGTCGATCTGGGCTCGCGCCTGATCGATCTGATCTTTCCAGCCATCCACCAGCGTTTGTGGCAGCCACTTGCCTTCCACTTTGACGAACTCGACCTCCTGAGGTTCCGGGGCCTGCGGGCTGACCATCTTCACGACCGCCTTGTCGCCGTCGCGGCTGACGACGGTCACGGTCACGTCTTTGAGTGTCTCCAGCGGATTCTGACCAGCGGCGGCTCCCAGCGAGAGCGCTTGAGTCAGCAACTTGTTGCCCGTTTGCTCCAGGAACATCCGGCTTTCGAGGGCCTTCAGTTTCTCCAGATCGGCCAGATCGCTGCTGACCAGGGTCTCCAGGAAGGTGACGGCGCCGTCCCAGTTCTGGCGGGCGATGGCCCCCTGGGGGCCGGCATTGGGACCTGCAAAGAGCGGCCCCTCCAGAATCAAATCTTTCTTGGTCTTCAGCACCTCGACGGCCTTGTTCAGGACGGCGAACGACTGCTGCCAGATTTCCGGATCCATCTTGCCGGCAAACTGATTCACCAGCGAATCGACGTCCTTCTGGTAGGACGGCGGGAAGAAGTCGTAGCTCTGCTGCAGTCGGCCAGACTTGACCCCCTCCAGCGCAGCCATCACGGCGGCCGCCGGGTCGTCGGCGGTCGGAGCGGATTTTGCCGCGGGCTCGATAGCGGGGGCCGCGCCCGCTTCGGCGACCTTTTTCTCCTCCTGGGTGCCGCCACAGCCAACGGCAACGCACAGGGTCAGGCACCACACACACGATTTCCAGCAGTTCGTCGCGAGCATTACAGAGGCTTCCCGGAAGTTTGAAGTCGAATCCACGCCCCATCAGGTTACCGTTCTTCGTCTGCGGCAGAAACGGCCGGCTCAGGGAAGTCGACAAGTTTTCCCCGCTTGTGGACCGGATCCCCCCCTTCACCCGCTCCGGCGAAAACTGCGGCTCGAAAGCGATGCGGGGCCACTCGCTGGCGAACTCGACATATTTGAAATCCAGAAATTGCTTGACCCGGAGTATCTGCCAGCCCTAAGATTCGCCATCCGTTGTGGCGATAGTCTACACGGATCAGTATTTGCCGTTCTGATACCCAGATGCTTCCGTGATGCACCTTCGAGACCTCGAAATCTTCTGTGAAGTCGCCCAGCTGCGGAGTTTCTCCAAGGCTGCGAAGGTCCATTCCGTGTCTCAGCCGGTGGCGAGCGAAACAGTCAAAGCCCTGGAAGATCACCTCGGTCTCGAACTGATCAACCGTTCCAAGCGTCCCCTCGAACTGACGCCAGCCGGGCGGATTTTCTGCGACGGTTCCCGGGAACTACTGGAGTCCTTCCGCCGCCTGGAAGACCGTGTTCTGCAATTACGGGACAAAGTTGTCGGGCCGGTGCGGGTGGCGGCCATCTACTCTGTGGGCCTCCTGCAGATGGACTGCTACGTCAAGCAGTTCGAGCTGCTTTATCCCGACGCCGTGCTGGAGCTGCGGTATCTGCACCCGGAAGCGGTGCTGGAGCGGATTCTCGACGACTCGGCCGATCTGGGGCTGATGTCGTTTCCCCCGAAGCGCAGCGAACTGCACTGCGTTCCGTGGCAGGAACAGCCGATCGTCCTGGTCGTTCCCCCCAATCACCGCCTGGCCTCCCGGACCAGCATCTTCATTCGGGAAATCGACGGCGAACCGATGGTGTCGTACACCCCCGAGCTGCAGGTCCGGGCGGAGCTCGACCGGCGGCTGAGGCAGGCCAAGGTCAACGTCGATGTCGTTCACGAATTTGACAACATCGAGAATATCAAGCGGGCTGTCGAAGTCGGGTCCGGTGTGGCCTTGCTGCCGGTGCCGACGGTCCGCCGCGAAGTCGAAATCGGCTCCCTGAAGGCGATCCCGCTCGAAGATGTCCACTGGGTGCGCCCGCTGGGGATCGTCTACAAAAAGAACAAACCGCTGACGGCGGCCGTGAGCCGGTTTCTCGACCTGCTCCACCAGCCGCCGGAATCGTTCTATCTGTCCGATCCGCAGGCCGATGCGGGCGGTAAACGCGGGCGGGCGCCCGCCGAGGCGTCCGCTGTCCCTCCGCCTGTCGCGGCGAACCACGGGCACTGAGTCCGCGTCCGTCAGCCGCCGCCCGATCTTGTCTGAATTTTCCCGATTGAAATTCCGGCCCTGCGTGCCGGCTCCCGTCCGCCCCCGCGACGGGTTTTCCTGATGACTGTGGAACTTTGCGATGAACGATCCACTCCCCCTGATTCGCGATCCCGAACTGTTCCAAGCCGACGGCCTGCCGAAGGCCTACGGCCTGTATTCGCCCGATAACGAGCACGACAGCTGCGGCGTCGGTTTTGTGGCCCACATCAAGGGGCAGCGCTCCCGGCAGATTCTCGACGATTCGCTGCGAATCCTCCGCCACATGGCTCACCGCGGCGCCTGCGGCTGCGAACCAAACACCGGCGACGGCGCCGGCGTGCTGACCGCCATCCCACACGAATTCCTGCAGAAATCGGTTCGCCAGGAACTGGGAATCGAACTGCCGGTCGCCGGTCAATACGGCGTGGGCCTGGTGTTCCTGCCGACCGATCCCGAGCAGCGGAGCCTCTGCAAGGAGACCGTCAACCGGATCGTCGAAGAGCAGGGGCAAAAGATCCTCGGCTGGCGCGAAGTCCCCGTCGATCCGGACACCGCGGATATCGGTCCGTCGGCGCGCGCCGCCATGCCTGCCTTCGCTCAGCTGTTCGTCGGCGCCAGCGCCGGCATCGAGCACGAAGCCTTCGACCGCCAGTTGTTCGTCATTCGTAAGCGGGCCAGCCACGAGATCCGTGAAGGTCAGTTGCCGCAGGCGCTGAAGTTCTACGTCTGTTCGCTCTCTTCGCGCATCCTGATCTACAAGGGGATGCTGACACCCGAGCAGGTCCAGCCGTTCTTCTGCGATCTGAACGAACCGGACTACACGACTCACCTGTCGATGGTCCACTCGCGATTCTCGACGAACACCTTCCCGAGCTGGGACCGGGCCCATCCGCAGCGGTACATCGCTCACAACGGCGAAATTAACACCGTCCGGGGCAACGGCAACTGGATGTACGCCCGGCAAGGCGTGATGAAGAGCGAGCTGTTCGGCGACGACCTCGGCAAACTGTTCCCGATCGTCGAGCCCCACTGCTCCGACTCGGGCAACTTCGACAACGCCCTCGAACTGCTCCTGATGGCCGGGCGGAGCCTGCCCGAAGCCGTGATGATGATGATTCCGGAAGCGTGGCAGAACCACGAAAGCATGCCGGAAGATAAGCGGGCCTTCTACGAGTACCACTCCGCCCTGCAGGAACCCTGGGACGGCCCCGCGTCGGTTTCGTTTACCGACGGACACTACGTCGGCGCCGTGCTCGACAGGAACGGCCTGCGTCCGAGTCGCTACTACGTCACTCACGACGACCGAGTCGTCATGGCGAGCGAAGTCGGCGTCCTCGACATCGACCCGGCGAACGTGAAGTTCAAGGGCCGGCTGCAGCCCGGCAAGATGTTCCTGGTCGACTTCCATCAGGGCCGGCTGATCCCCGACGAAGAGCTGAAGCACGACATCGCCAACCGCCGGCCCTACAAGCAATGGCTGGAACAGCAGCGGCTGCAGCTCAGCGAGCTGCCCGCCGTCGCGTCATCGCCGCGGATGAGCGGCGAGAACCTGCTGCACCACATGCAGGCGTTCGGATACACCACCGAAACGCTGCAGTTCATGCTGGTGCCGATGATCAAGACGAAGAAGGATCCGCTCGGCTCGATGGGAGACGACGCGGCGCTGGCCTGCATGAGCGACCAGCCGCGGCTGCTGTACGACTATTTCAAACAGCTCTTCGCCCAGGTGACCAACCCGTCGATCGACTCGACGCGGGAAGAAGTGGTCATGTCGCTGGAATGCTACATCGGTCCGGAAGGCAATTTGCTGGAGACCACCGAGGCCCAGTGCCACCGGCTCGCCGTGCCGCACCCGATCCTCACCAACGATGAGCTGGCCTCGCTGGCGCACCTCGACTATCGGGGCTGGAAGTCGAAGACGATCGACATCACCTGGCTCAAGGCCGAGGGTGTCGAAGGGATGCGGGTGGCGCTCGAACGGATCCGGGGCGAAGCCCGGCAGGCGATCGCCGAGGGCTACAGCCTGGTGATTCTGTCCGACAGGGCTACGAACGCCGAGCGGGCGCCGATCAGCGCGCTGCTGGCGGTCGGGGCCGTGCACCATCACCTGGTCCGCCACGAAGAACGAACGCGAATCGGCCTGGTGGTCGAGACTGGCGAGGCGCGCGAAGTGCACCACTTCTGCCTGCTGGCCGGTTACGGCGCCGACGCCGTCAATCCATACATGGCGTTCGAAGCTCTCTGGCAGCTCCACGACGACGGCGAGCTGGAAGGGGAATGGACCCACGAGCAGATTACCGCCGCCTACCGCAAGGCCACCAAGCAGGGCATCCTGAAGGTCATGGCCAAGATGGGCATTTCGACGCTGCAGTCCTACAAGGGGGCGCAGATCTTCGAAGCTCTGGGCCTCGACGAAGAAGTCACCGACGCCTGCTTCCGCGATACCGCCAGCCGGATTCAGGGAGTCAGTTTCGAGATCCTGGCCGAAGAGGCCCTCCGCCGGCACGAGCTGGGCTATCCGTCGCGCGAAGAACAGCGGCTGCGCATCCTGCCGAATACGGGGCTCTTTGCCTGGCGGGCCACCGGCGAAAAGCACGCCTGGAATCCGCTCTCCATCGCCCACATTCAGAAGGCCGCCCGTCACGGGGACAAGGACGCCTATCGCGAATTCGCAAAGCTGATCAACGAGAAGACGGCCCGAGAATGCCATCTGCGGGGATTGTTGACGTTCAAAACGGGCAAGCCGATTCCGCTGGAAGAAGTCGAGCCGGCGTCCGAGATCGTCAAGCGATTCTGCACCGGCGCCATGAGCTACGGCTCGATCTCCGCCGAGGCCCACGAAACGCTGGCGATCGCCATGAATCGCCTGGGCGGCAAGAGCAACACCGGCGAAGGGGGCGAGGACTACAAGCGGTTTGAGCCAATGCCGAACGGCGACCTGAAGCGGTCGGCCATCAAGCAGGTCGCCTCAGGCCGGTTCGGCGTCACCGCCTGGTACCTGACCAACGCCGACGAGCTCCAGATCAAGATCTCCCAGGGGGCCAAACCGGGTGAAGGGGGCGAGCTGCCCGGTCACAAGGTCGACAAGGTGATCGCGGCGACGCGGCACTCGACGCCCGGCGTGGGACTGATCAGTCCTCCGCCGCACCACGACATCTATTCGATCGAAGATCTGGCGCAGCTCATTTTCGACCTGAAGAATTCGAACCCGAAGGCTCGGATCAGTGTGAAGCTGGTCTCCGAAGTGGGCGTCGGCACGATTGCGGCCGGCGTCGCCAAGGGGCATGCCGACAACATTCTGATCGCCGGCGATTCGGGCGGCACCGGAGCTTCGCCGCTGACCAGCATCAAGCATGCCGGCCTGCCCTGGGAACTCGGGATCGCCGAGACGCACCAGACGCTGGTGATGAACGACCTTCGCAGCCGCGTGCGGCTGCAGACTGACGGTCAGCTCAAGACCGGTCGGGACGTGGCCATCGGCTGCCTGCTGGGGGCCGAGGAGTTCGGCTTTTCGACCGCCCCGCTGATCACGCTCGGCTGCATCATGATGCGCAAGTGCCACCTCAACACCTGCCCGGTCGGAATCGCCACGCAGGATCCGGAACTGCGGGCCAAGTTCGACGGCCAGCCCGAGCACGTGATCAACTACTTCTTCCTGATGGCGGAAGAAGTCCGCGAGATCATGGCGCAGCTCGGTTTCCGCACGATGGACGAAATGGTCGGCCGGAGCGATCTGCTCGAAGTCGACCGGACGATCACCCACTGGAAGATCCGCAACATCAACCTGTCGAAAGTGATCGCCCCGGCTCGCAAGCCGCATCCGGGGGTCGAGACGCATTGTACGATCGCGCAGCAGCACGGAATCGAGTACCAGCTCGACAACGACCTGATCAAGGAGGCCCAGCCGGCCATTCAGGACGGTAAGCCGGTCGCGCTGGATATCGAAGTGCAGAACATCGACCGCGCCCTCGGGACGCTGCTCAGTCACGAAGTCTCGAAGAAGTGGGGCGTCAACGGCCTGCCCGAAGACACGATTCACATCCGCTGCAAGGGCTCCGCCGGTCAGAGCCTGGGCGCCTGGGTCACCCGCGGAATCACGCTCGAAGTCGAAGGGGACTGCAACGACTTTGTGGGCAAGGGACTGTGTGGCGGGCGCGTGATCGTCTACCCGCCGAAGAACGTCAGCTTCGTTCCCGAAGAAAATATCATCGTCGGCAATGTCGTGCTGTATGGCGCAACTTCGGGGGAAGCGTTCTTCCGCGGCATGGCGGCCGAACGGTTCTGCGTCCGGAACAGCGGCGCCGCCACCGTGGTGGAAGGCGTCGGCGACCACGGCCTCGAATACATGACCGGGGGACGCGCCGTCATTCTCGGACCGACCGGCCGCAACCTGGCGGCGGGCATGTCGGGCGGAATCGCCTATGTCTACGACCCCCACGATCACCTGCTGGAAAACTGCAATCTGGAGATGGTCGAGCTGGACAAGGTGGAAGAACCGCAGGACGTCGCCGAACTCCGGGAACTGATCGCCAAGCACCAGAAATACACGGGCTCGACCGTCGCGGCGGCGATTCTGGACGACTGGGACGCGGCGCTCGGCAAGTTCAAGAAGGTAATGCCGGTCGACTACAAGCGGGCGCTGAAGGAGCAGAAACAGGAACAGGCCGCCAAGGCCCCGGCCCTGGCCGGCGCCGCCGGACAGAATTGAGTGGGAATGAGTTCAACCACGGAGGTCACGGAAGGCACGGAACAAAGAGAATCGGTCGGAGGGATCCATGGCCCTCGTGTTCGAACAACAGAGCAGCCTGATTATCGGTGCGTGTATCGAAGTGCATCGTCGTCAGGGATCTGGCTTTCTAGAACCGGTCTACCAGGAGTGTCTGGAGATTGAATTTGGCCTTCGTGGAGTCGATTTCGTTCCGCAACCCGATTTGACATTGAGTTATCGGGATCGTCCCCTGCGAGTGACGTATCGTCCCGACTTTGTTTGTTTTGGTGCAATCATCGTCGAAAT
This sequence comes from uncultured Planctomycetaceae bacterium, assembly GCA_942493135.1. GTDB lineage: Bacteria > Planctomycetota > Planctomycetia > Planctomycetales > Planctomycetaceae > Planctellipticum. The sequence goes on from OW818684.1 coordinate 5,565,562, forward strand.
CAAAGCCGCCATCGAATTGCACGACAATCATCGAGCACAAGTTTTGAACTATCTACGCAGTACTGGTTTTCGACTGGGTTTACTGGTGAATTTCGGAAGTCATCCCACTCTTGAGTTTCAGCGATTGGTCAATTGAGCGCCTTTGTCTTCCTTCCGTGACCTCCGTGACCTCCGTGTTCTCCGTGGTTAAATTCTTCGACTTTTGTGATTGATACAGACGATGGGCAAGCCAACCGGTTTTAAAGAATTCAAGCGTCAGGTGCCGACCGAGCGTCTGCCGAAACTGCGCGTCCTCGACTGGAACGAGTTCCACGAGCACATGGACGAGGCCGACCTGCGCAAGCAGGGAGCCCGCTGCATGGACTGCGGCGTGCCGTTCTGCCACACCGGCACGCTGCTCAACGGCATGGCCGCGGGCTGCCCGGTCAACAACCTGATCCCCGAGTGGAACGACCTGGTCTATCGCGGTCACTGGCGCGAGGCCCTCGACCGGCTCCACAAGACCAACAACTTCCCGGAGTTCACCGGCCGGGTCTGTCCCGCTCCGTGCGAAGGCTCCTGCGTGCTCGGAATTCACGAGCCCCCCGTGACGATCAAGAACATCGAGTGTTCGATCATCGACAAGGGCTTCGAAGAAGGCTGGGTCACGCCAGCGCCGCCTCCCGTCCGGACGGGCAAGAAAGTCGCCGTCATCGGTTCCGGTCCTGCAGGACTGGCCGCCGCCGCGCAACTCAATAGCGTCGGCCACAGCGTGACCGTCTTCGAGCGGGCCGACCGCGTCGGCGGACTGCTGATGTACGGCATCCCCAACATGAAGCTCGACAAGGAGGTCATTCAGCGACGGGCCGACCTGCTTGAGGCCGAGGGGGTCACGTTCGTGACCGGCAAGGAGATCGGAAAGGACATTTCGGCCGCCCAGCTCCAGCAGGACTTCGACGCGGTCGTCCTCTGCACGGGCGCGACAAAGCCGAACGACTTCTTCGCGAAGACCCCCGGCCGCGACCTGAAGGGAATTCACATGGCGATGGAATTCCTCCACGCCAACACAAAAAGCCTGCTCGACTCTCACCTCAAGAACGGGCACTACATCAGCGCCAAGGACAAGGACGTCGTCGTCATCGGCGGCGGCGATACCGGCACCGACTGCCTGGGGACCTCATTGCGTCACGGCTGCCGCAGCCTGGTGAACTTCGAAGTCGTCCCCCAGCCGCCCGACCAGCGGGCGACGAATAACCCCTGGCCCCAGTGGCCCAAAGTCTTCAAGCAGGACTACGGACACCAGGAAGCCGCGGCGACATACGACTATGCCCGCCTGCCAGGCAAGCAGCTTGCCGGCGATCCGCGCGAATATGCGATCCAGACCGTCGAGTTCCTGGGCGATGACCAGGGGAATCTCCGGGCGCTCAAAACCGTTCGCGTCGACTGGTCGAAGCCGGTGCAGGGCGGAGCCCCGTTCAGCGTCATCCCCGGTACCGAACAGGAATGGCCCGCCCAGCTCTGCTTCTTCGCCCTCGGCTTTCGCGGTCCGGAGTCGCCCGTGGCGGAGCAGCTCGGGGTCAAGCTCGACGGCCGATCGAACTATGAAGCCGTGTTCGACAAGTACGTCACCAACGTCCCGGGCGTCTTCGCCGCCGGCGACTGCCGCCGCGGCCAGAGCCTGGTCGTCTGGGCGATCAACGAAGGCCGGGGCGTTGCCCGCGAATGCGACCGGTACTTGATGGGATCGACAGACCTGCCATAATGTTCATGGCACTGCTATACTTCGAGAAGGTGCCTGCGCCTGTCTTGAGGGGCCTTAAGAGTGCTGGACTGGCTGAATGATAACTGGGGAAACGTCGCCAGTGTCCTCGGGCTGCTGCTGGCCGTGCCCTCGCTGTGGTTGAGCATCTGGGCGTTGCGAATGGCCTCGACGGCCCGGGATGCCGTTGCGAGATTTCGCCCGAAGCAGCGGGCACGTTGGGTGGCCACGGAATTGGGGTTGGCGGATTTGGTGATCGATGGATTGCTCACATCGCGTGCTGGTGCGAGCCTCAAAGCCCTGGACTGCGACAGATTGCGGAAACTGCTTGTCGGAATTCGGTCGCAGGATTCTCTGAAGTTCTCCAGGCCAAACTACCTCAGTCGTATAATCTCTTGGTTGGCTCAGCCGATTCGAGTGACAACTGAGACGCGACTTTCTCTTCGCGAACTGCAGAACGAGCTCGATGCTGCGCGTCGTACCGTTGTGTTGGAATTGGAGGACGATCAATGACGGAACTTTCAGCAAGCGTTGACGCTTCTAAGTTTGAGACGCTGGTGGAACGTCTGGTTCGAGGAACGCCCCAGCGCGACATCGTCTGGTCTGAAACACCGCGGCGCGACGCTTTTGTCACGATCCTCGAGCACGGATCAGTGGAAGTTTCGCGCTGCCAGGAATTCGATGACGCCGGATCTCCGATGGAGTGGTTCGAGTTGATCGTGATTACTCCCAATGGGCAGGTTGTGGAACGCCTCAGTTCGCAGCCAAACCTCTCGGGGATGGACTCCGTGAAGTTTGACGCCCGGAAACTAGCCGAATTGTATCGTCAGGCGCGCGCTAGCGCGACCGGCGCCAATGACGTGTTGGACGGGATTCTCGGCGAGCTGGCGAGAAGCAAATCATAGTGTCAGATCCTCAACCCGCAATCGGTTCAGCACCCATGCACATCGCCCTCGGCTGTGATCACGGCGGCTTCCCGCTCAAGGCCAGAGTCGTCTCCATCATCGCCGCGGCGGGCCATACCGTCGTCGACTGCGGGACCGACTCCGACTGCGCCGTCGACTACCCCGACTTCGCACGCAAGGTTGGCGAGGTCATTATCGCCGGCCGTGCCGACCGCGGCATTTTGATCTGCGGCAGCGGCGTCGGCATCAGCGTCGCCGCCAACAAGATCCCCGGCATCCGTGCCGGCATCTGCCACGACTGCTACTCCGCCCACCAGGGGGTCGAGCACGACGACATGAACGTCCTCTGCATCGGCGCCCGGATCGTCGGCGAAGCCGTCGCCGTCGAACTCGTCCAGGCCTTCCTCGGGGCGCAGTTCACGGGCGAAGAACGTCACGTCCGCCGGCTCGAAAAAGTTCTGCAGATCGAGCAGGACGCGCTCGCCGGCAAGTTCGCGACCCCGTAGCCGTTTGTCGTTACCGGCCCGGCAGCTTGCCGGCGGCCTGCATCGCCCGCTGGCGGAGCGTCGCGCCGCCGCTCAGGTTGAAGACCTGCCGGAAGCCTTTCTGCCGGAGAATGCGGCTCGCCGCATGTCCCCGCTGTCCGACGGCGCAGGACACGACGGTGGGCTCCGCCGCGTTGAGTTCCCCGAGCCGGTCCCGCAGCTCATCCAGCGGGATGTTGATCGCCTGCGGCGCTCCGGCGAGCGGCCGGGCGGCGACTTCCGCCGCCGAACGGACGTCGACCACCTGATACCGCGCGAGATCGGCGTCGGCGTCGACGAAATCTTCGAGCCCGTCCAGGTGATTGACGGCCGCGAACGCGGCGAGATGCAACGGGTCTTTGGCCGAACCGAACGGCGGGGCATAGGACAGGTCGAGATCGGCGAGATTCCGCACCGTTCCGCGAAAAGCGATGACGGTCGCGATGACGTCGATCCGCTTGTCGACCCCCTCTCGGCCGACCACCTGACCGCCGAGGATCCGCCCCGTAGGCTCTTCGTACGCCAGCTTGATGGTCAGCGGATGAGCCCCCGGAAAGTAGCCGGCGTGGTGGTTGGCGACGATCGTGACGCTGCGAGCGGACAGTCCCAGCTTGTGCGCAGCACGCACGCTCAGACCCGTTCCGGCCGCCGTCCAGTCGAAGACGCGGACGATGGCGGTGCCGCTGACTGCGCCCATCGGCGCGGCGTTCCCCGTCGCGGCATGTTCGCCGGCCAGTCGCCCGGCCCGGTTGGCGGGGCCGGCCAGCGCCATCCGCTGCGGGCCGCCCGTCGGTCCCTGCGGGTACTCGACGGCGTCGCCGACGGCATAGATCAGGGGATCGCTGGTCTGCAGAGAGCGATTGACGGCGATGCCGCCCTGCGGTCCGAGTTGCAATTCGGCCTGCCGGGCCAGATCGACCAGCGGCCGGACGCCCATCCCCAGGATCACCAGATCGGTCGGTACGCGCTCGCCGTTGGACAACATTACCGCGATGGCACGGCCGGCGGCGTCGACTTCGACCCTTTCCAGGCCGGTTCCCAGATGCAGGCGGACGCCCTTGTCGCGCAGCGCCTGCGCCAGCGGCTCGGCCATCTCGGGATCGACCGGCGGCAGCACCTGCGGCTGCAACTCGATGAGGTCGACGCCGATGCCCTGGCCCGTCAACTGCTCGGCCATTTCGAGGCCGATGTAGCCCGCCCCGACGACCGCGACTCGTCGTCCCGCAGTGGCGTGGATCTCGGCGTGAATTCGATCGGTGTCCGCCAGATTCCGCAGCGCCAGCACGTTGGGGGCGTCGATTCCGGGGAGCGGAGGGCGAATCGGGACGGCGCCCGGCGCAAGAATCAGCCGGTCGTAAGGCAGAATCCCCCGCTCCTCCGTACGGTGATCGTGGATCGCCACGGCGCGGGCTTCCCGATCGATGCCGACGACTTCCGTCCTCGTGAGGACTCGGATCCGGAACCGTTTCTGCAGCAGCTCCGGCGTGGCGACCAGCAGCTTATCCCGTGGAGCGATCTCGCCCCCCAGATAGTAGGGCAGACCGCAGTTCGCGAAGGAGATGTGCTCGTCCTTTTCCACCAGCGTGATTTCCGCGTCTTCGTTCATCCGACGGGCCCGAGTCGCCGCCGAAGCGCCTCCTGCGACGCCGCCGACAATCACAATCCGGAGACCTGTCGACATCTGCTGATCCTTGGGAACGGCGGGCTGCTCCGGAACACGTCTTGGCAAAACCCGCGCGGGCAGGGTAGTTTGTCCGAAAGTCGCGATAAGTCAATTCGGCTTGAGCCCTCGGGCGAGGATTTCCCGGGGCGCGATGGACTTCACTTTCAGGAATACCACGATGCGTCACAGTCTGGCCTGGATTCTCAGCGGCGCCGCCGTGCTTGCGATCGCCGTCGCAGTCACCGCGTCAGGAGTCGCCGATGAGCCGAAGAGCAAGCCGAAGTCGGACCGCGCCCCCGGCGCCGCCGATGCCAAACTGCGGCAGTTCATGCGCGAGAAGCTCAAGCATTCCCACGACGTCCTCGACGGCCTCTGCACGGAAGATCTGGAACTGGTCGAGAAGTCGGCGGCCAAGCTGGTGGAAATGAGCCAGGCGTCGGACTGGGTCGTGATTCAGGGGCCGGTCTACGCTCAGCACAGTGCAGAATTTCGCGAGGCGTGCGAGCAGATGGGGAAAATGGCGAAGGACAGCAATCAGGACGGAGCCTCGCTGGCCTACCTGCGCGTGACCATGTCCTGCATGAGCTGCCACAAGTTTGTCCGCTCGGTCCGGATCGCGGCCAATGTGCCGGACAGCGTGACCCCGGTCGCCCTGAACCGCTGAGAATCTCCCGCCGACGATCAATTGCGAGCCCGCCCCCTTCCGGAGCGGGCTCGTCGCGTTGGTGATGCGTGGTACGTCTACTCCGGACGGATCCGCATCCGGCGGACTTCGAACGGGTGGTCCTCAGCCTGAATTCCGATCAGCCCTTCGCTGAGGAAGTTCGGCTCGGACTTGCTGATCGGGGTTCCATTCAGCGAAACCGCCAAGGCGCCGTCTTTGGAGACGATTTCCAGCGTATTCCAGTGGCCGACCGTCCGCCGGGCCGACTGGCGGGCCGCTTCGTCATCCTGGACGACGGCGGGTTCAGCGCCGCCGTTCTCCTTGATGGCCGCCATCTGCACGTGCTTCCCCTGAACTTCCATGCTGAGCGGCCACAGCTTGTGCTCGCCGGTGATGTACATCAGGAAGCCGGTATTCCCCTTGAACTTGGACTCGTCCGGAAGCTTCTTCGGCCGATCGAAGCGGTACTGCAGCCGGAGGGTGAAGTTGCCGTAGGGGTGCTTCGTGTACAGATAGCCGCGCGGCTTGCCGGCGGAGCGGATCCCTTCGGGCGTCGCCGACCAGGTGTCGGGTTCCGCCCCAAATGCCTCAAAGTCGTCCCGCGTCAGCAGGGTAAAGCCCTCTTCGAGGTCGTAGGGTTCGCCATCAGCGGGGTCGGCCGGCAGTGGCGTCGTTTCCTGAGCGGTCTCGGCCGGGGCCGTGGCCTCAGTTTTGTTCGCGGGAGGTTCGGCGGGCGTCGGCAGGCAGCCGCCGATCAGCAGGGCCAGGGCGGCCGACGCGAGGAGCGGAGATTTCCAGAGCAGGGGACGAAGCATCGGCCAGTTCCTTTCGCAAGAAGCCCCGCTCACGGTAAAGTTCGGGGACCGTGCGGGCAAGGGCGACGCGCGTTGTCGGCCGTCGGTGACTTATTGTTTCGTGCCCGTGATGCACGACCTGACTCTGGATCTGGTTTCAGGAGGAATGATGGTGATATGGCGTCGCTGGAGTCTCGTGGGGCTGTTGCTGGCTGCCGGCTGTTCGGAACCTCAGGCGCAGAACGGCGCCAACCCGCCGGTGCCGACGGCCCCGGGACAGGCCGCGCCCAAGTCGGCCCCGACCTTGGTCGATGTGGACGTTCCAGAGGAGTTCACGACCACCGACAGCGGACTGAAGTATCGGATCCTTCGGAAGTCCGACGGCCGAAAGCCGACCGCTGAAAATGACGTCGTGGCGCACTACAAGGGCTGGCTGGATGATGGCACAATCTTCGACAGTTCTTACGACCGCGGCGAGCCCGCCACATTCCCACTTTCTCAGGTTGTTGGCGGATGGACTGAAGGACTGCAGCTCATCGGCGAAGGCGGAATGATCGAACTCGAAATCCCGTCGGATCTGGGTTATGGGGCAGGCGGCCGTCCGCCTAAGATCCCTGGCGGTGCGACGCTGCACTTTACCGTGGAGCTGATGCAGGTCCAGTAGGTCCCGGCTGCATCTCTCCGAATATGTCAAGAGCCCCTCGCAGACGACGTCTGCGAGGGGCTCTTGTATGACCTGGCATGCACTTTCGGTTCAGCCGGCGAGGAACGCTTCAATGCCGTCCAGCCCGGCTTTCAGCACGTCCATGCTCGTGGCGAACGACAGGCGGACGTAGCCGGGGGCGCCGAACGCGTCCCCTGTCACCAGCGCCACGTGGGCTTCCTCCAGCAGGGCCGTGCAGAAGTCGGTGGCGTTCGTGACGACCTTGCCCCCCTGCAGCGGCTTGCCGAAGACGCTGGCGACGTTAAAGAACGCATAGAAGGCGCCCCCCGGCTCCGCGAACGTCACGCCGAACCGCTCGCGCCAGGGGCGCATCCGGCCCATCACATAGTTTCGCCGGCGTTCGAACTCCTGCCGCATCTCCTCGACGCTCGCCTGCGGACCTTCGAGGGCCGCGACCGAGGCGTACTGGCTGATGCTGCAGGGATTGGAAGTCTCCTGGCTCTGCAGGTTGTCCATCGCCTTGATGATCTCCACAGGACCGATGGTCCAGCCGATCCGCCAGCCGGTCATTGCGTAGGCTTTGCTGACGCCGCTGACAATGATTGTCAGCGCGGCGACGTCCGGACCGAAGCTGGCGAACGAGCGGAATTCAGCCCCCGCATAAATCAGCTTCTCATAGATCTCGTCCGACAGCACGAGCACGTTCTTCTCGACGGCGACCCGCGCGAGCGCTTCGAGCTGGGCCGCAGTGTAGGCGGCGCCGGTCGGGTTGGACGGGTTATTGAGCATCAGGAGCCGGGTTTTCGGCGTGATCGCGGCCCGGAACTGCTCGGGGCTCATCACAAACCCGCTGGCCTCCGTGGTCTCGACGATGACCGCAGTCGCCCCGGTCAGTTCGACCAGGGCGCTGTAGCTGACCCAGTACGGGGCCGGAATGATGACTTCGTCGCCCGGACCGCACAGTGACGCGATGACGTTGTGAATCGAGTGCTTGGCGCCGTTCGAAATCAGCACCTGCGCCGGCGTGAAGTCGAGCCTGTAGTCGCTCTTGTAGAGGCCGCAGACCGCCTTCTTCAACTCGGGAACGCCCCCCGACGGCGTGTAATGGGTGTGCCCGGCTTCCATCGCCGCGACCGCCGCCTGGCGGATATGGGCCGGAGTGATGAAGTCGGGCTCGCCCAGCGTGAAGTCGTAGACGGTCACGCCTTTGGATTTCAGCTCCTTGGCCTTCGCGGCGGCGGCCAGCGTCGCGGAGGGCTTCAGGGTCTGGACCGCAGCGGACAGTCGATACGCACTCATCTCTCTCAACCTTTGTGGGGTGCAGTCAGGGCGCCCCGTCCCGGGATTCCCGCGCCGCCGATGCGAAATCGCGGGCGAATGTCGGCCCGGAACCACGGGAAACCTCTCCCGGCGGGCGCATTCCGACAGATGGTCCCGCCCCTCTCCCGCTACGTCAAGGATACGAACCGCGACACCCATGTGCGACGTGTGATCCGATCCCGAACGCCCGCTCGAAATGCTGTGGTCACAATAGCGATCGCCGATGCTTGCGGGTTCGCCCAAGGGCTCCCACCCGCGAAAACAGCTTCTTTCGCGTCAACTGAACAATCCGTCGTTTTTCCCGAAACTTCGTGAATTGACTTGCCGATCTCTTCAACGTCTCGGGCACAATCGCTCCAGTCGTCACTCTCGCCGAAATGCAGACATGACGTCAGTGGGGGGGGTGTCGCGACCACTTACGGCTGCGAATTGTCCGCACGCGAATCGAGGTTCGGGTCGAACGAAATCCGACAAATTCTTTGACAGCTTGATTTTCCGCTTGACCGACTTTTCGGAAGCCCCTACGATCCTTTCCATGTCAGTGGCAGTAAGTTTCACGGAGGATAGATCACTCCCCGCGGAGTGTCGCCAATCTGAGCTGTCTCTCTGCGTTGGGTGCCGAGAAGAGACAGTGGTGTGGATAACAGGTGCCCGAATGATTCGTTCAGGAGCCATGACCATGGCCGCTGCCAAGACCCCGAAGACCGAAGCCCCCGCCAAGAAGCCTGCCGCGAAGCCCGCGGCCAAGGCTGCCGCCAAGCCGGCCAAGTCCCCCAAGGCGAAGCCTGCTGCCGCCAAGCCGGCTGCCAAGCCTGCCGCCAAGAAGAGCAAGTAGTTCGCGGCGGGCGCGCCCGCCGCGAATGACAGCCAACAAGCAGATGCTTGCGGAACAGGCCGGGATTCGTCCCGGCCTGTTGTCGTTGATGCGCCGACGATCGTTCAGATTTCGGTCAGCGGCAGCGGATGCGTCGCCAGAAACTCCGCCAGCTCATTCGCCGAAAAGACGCCCGTCGTAGCGCCCATCGTCCGCACGCAGCTCGCTCCCATCGCCGCCCCGGCGCGTATGCATTCGCCGAGCGATCGCTGCTCGAGCAGGCTGTGGATAAAGCCGGCGACGAAGGCGTCCCCCGTTCCGGTCGCGTCGACCGCTTCCACCGGATAAACGCTGCACTTCCACAGGCCGTCCCCGTTCCCGATGACGGCCCCGTCCGCCCCGCAGGTCACAATCACCGTCCGGGCGCCGAGTCGCAGAAACTCTCGCGCCTGTCGGGCAGGATCGGCCTCGCCGAGCAAGACCGCGGCTTCGTCGGTGTTCGGGAGAAAAACATCGGTGAAAGGGAGCACCGGGGCGATCGCGCCGGCGAAGTCCTGTCCCGCAGGCAGTACCACGTCCAGCAGCGTGGGAACTCCCAGTTCCCGGGCAGTGCGAAAGAGCCGCATCACCGCCTCTGGCGTCAGCGATTCCAGCAGTCCATATCCGCCCACATACAGCGACCGGCAGCGGCCAAGTCGTTCCCGGGTGATCTGGCTGCCGTCGTAGACGCCGTTGGAACCGACACAATGAATGAAACGCCGGTCATCGCCGCGAACGTTGATGACGAACGTCCCGCTCGTCGGAACGCCCGCCACCGACTGGACGCTCGAAATGTCGACCCCATCCCGGGCCAGCATGTCGCAGACCGCACGACCGAAGAGGTCGTCCCCCACCGAGGCCGACATCGTGACCCGCCGGCCGAGCCTGGCCAGGTCGACCGCGACGTTCGCCGCACAGCCGCCGATCGTCAGGTGCAGACTGTCGGTCAGAATCAGGCCGCCCGGCGGCGGGAACTGCGGAATCGGGGCGCAGAAAAAGTCCGCAACGACGATGCCCGCACAGAGGCAGTCCCAATTCTGATCCGGCGTCACAAGCGGTCTCCTGATGCAGCGTCAGCGCAGGCCGAACTTTGAATTCAAAGTCCGGATTATACGCTCGCTCTCACCAGTCGCGACATCCCGGCGGGCGCCGCATCCGCCAGTCGACGGGCAAGCGCCGCGGATGTATCGCAGGAAAGCTGAATCGTGACGCTCCATTGACCGTTCTCGGGGGCGATAAACTGCCAGTGCGGAGTCACCGAACAGCTCTGATGGACGAGTTCAAAGCCGCTTTCCGACTGGCTGACGGTCTGGATCGGCATCGTCCAGATTCCCGCTGGTTCGGACAGATCGAGGTCCAGATCGATCCCCAGCCACTCGTCGACCAGCCCGAGCCGCGATGCCGCCGGCAGATCGAGCTGCTGGCCGAGTTCCCCCAGGTGTCGACCTCGCTCGTCGTAGAAATACCGGTCGGCTGCGCCGGACGGCATGGCGGCGAAGTTGAACTCCACGCCAAAGTGAATCGGCAGCCCCGCCGGCAGCCGTTCCAGTTCGTAACGAATCTGCAGCGTGGTCGAGACGGCTCGATCGAGCGAAACAGTCTTGTTCACGCGGACCGAGTAGGGACCCAGGCGGCCATCGCGCCACAGCCTGGCATCGACGCGGTCGGCGGCCCGTTTCAGGACGGTCTGATAGACCCCTTCCGTGAAGTCGCCGATTCGTCCACGACCTGCCCGGAACTCGGCTGCCGGCAGCGCCGGCTGCAGAAAGTGATCGACGAGGCTCTTCCGCGGCCAGGCGTCGTAGATCAGCTTCTGATCGAGATCGGGCTGCTTGAAGCGCACTCCTCCGTTGGGATCGACGCCCCCGCCGACGCCGGTCGTCTCGGCCTTTCCGGCGTGCTGGCGAATCTTGTCGTGATAGGGCTCGGGGCGACGGTTCAGCGTCGCCAGCAGGTTCACGCCGATGCTCCGGACGTCGAACTCGTAGAGATGCCCCCCCTTGCTCGGCGCCAGGTACGCCACCAGCCGGTCGCTCGCCAGGAGCACTTCTTTGCGGGCGTCGTTGTTAAAGTCCTCGGCCTCCGCAGCGACCCAGCTCCCGCTCCGCCCGGCTACCGCTTCGAGGAGCGTGTCGGCGGCAATCAGCTTGGAATAAATCGCGTTCCGCAGGTGCGGCAGGTACAGTCCGCCGAACGCGCCGTGCCAGTACGGGCAATTGCACTGCGCCCGGTACAACTCCTTGCGCGCCTCGCTCAATTTATCCGCCTGCTTGACGGCGGCATCCGTCGCCGACAACTGCTGCAGCCTCTGGCTGACCTGCAGCATGCGGCAGTACATTTCGTTGGCTTCGGGATACTTCACCAGGAAGTTCCGCCAGAAGCCGGCCCGCACGAACGGCTTGAGCTGCGGCCAGTCCGCCTGATCGGCCTGACGCGACACGAGGTCTTTGTACTGAGTCTGCCGTTCGCTCGGCAGAGCCCATTCGGTCATCTCGCGGTAACTGGAGTCCGGCAGGTAGATCCGCCCCTCCGGCGAAACGTGGTCAACCGTCTCCGCCAGCGTCGTGATCTTCAGCCAGTGCTGATTCTCGCGCAGCATCTGGAAGAACCGCCGCAGCCAGCCTTTGCCGTAAACCAGCTCCTTCGAACCCGGCCAGACGCCGAACTTCTCCCCGTCGTCCCCGAAGACCAGCACGGCATTCGGCGACTTTTCCGCCACCTCCCCCACGTGCGCGATGACTTTCTCGGGATCGGCGTACGGAATCAGATACCGCAGCCGCTCGCTGCCGGCAAAGACCTTCAGGAGCTGACCGTCGTCCTCGGTCAGGTAGTAGCCGTTGAGCTGCTCGTCGGAAAGTCCCGCGTTCCGGAAGTGCATGTCGTCGAGCAGCGTGTACTCGATCCCCGCTGCGGCGATGTCCGCCGTGAATCCCTGTTCCCAGACCCGTTCGGGCATCCACATGCCGCGGATCTTCGTGCCGAACGTCTTCTCCAGAAATCGCCGGTAGAGAGAAATCTGCCCGACCCGGTCCCGGCGGGGAATACCGGCGAGAATCGGCTCGTAGAACGGGCCGCCCAGCAATTCCACCTGCCCGCGCTGCACCAGCGCCCGCAGTCGATCGATGTACTCCGGGTGCTCCTCCACCAGCCACTCCAGCAGGCAGCCGGAATTGTGCAGGACCACCGGAATCTCCGGGAACTCCTCGAGCAGCTCCAGGAACGGCGCGTAGGAGTCCCGATACGCCTCTTCGAACACGCCGTCGAAATTGCCGATCGGCTGGTGATTGTGAAGCGTAAGGATCAACCGGATCCGCTGGGACATGCCCTGGCCCTTCGTCCATCAAAGTGCGTGACCACCCATCGCACCGGACGGACCGAGGGACTTCGTCGGATTCCGTTCCGGCGTCAGGGAGACTTTCAGGAGCGATCCGGCGAAGTGTCCCGCCCGAGCCGGCCTCCCAGGCCAAAACTCGGATTCCACTCGGATCGTTCCTTCCTGTTATTCGGGTTCTAACGCCTCTCGACGTGAGCGAAGGCGCGCGAACGCTGCTTCCTGAGTCGACAACAATGCCACAACATCTTCCAGCAAAACGCCTTCAGAGATTTCTGAATACTGGCGATCGCCCGCGGGCGACCGATCGCCCGGCATGTCGTCAATGCCTTCGAATCGCGCCGACTGTGCCGGTTCTACCGGCAGTTCGACAAGGCGGGCTGTGAAGACCACCGCCCGCGCTCCGGTGATCGGAAGCGCGGGCGGCGAATTCTCGTGGCTGACCGGTCTGAAAGCGGTCTCAGGACAGCGGCAGCGGTTCGGGCAGAATGACGAACGGGAAGACGCGGGATGGCGTGCCTGGAGTCCACTTTTCTTTGTAGGTGAGCTGGGCCGCCCGGTCCGACGCAAACTGCAGCTTCGTGAACTGCAGGCCGCAGAAGTGCTCGTCGCCCACTTCAGCCGCGACGTCCGCAAAGACTTCGCCCGCCGAGGCGGCATGCCGACGCACGCCGTGAATGCTCAGCTCGCGAACTTTCACGCCGGCCGCAGACAGCTTGACCAGCCCTTTCAGGAAACGACCGACCGGCGAATCGGCGCCGGAAGAACGCCAGAGGCGCTCCCATTCCTCGTGCGATTCCCAGTAGTAGCCGTGGTTGAAATAGTCGAGCGCCAGCAGATAGCTGCGGTTTTCCGCCCAGGTCCCCGGCGTCAGCGGCTTCGGAGCCGGATGCTTTCGCTGGTAGCTATGTCCGCGGGGATCGCGATAGGGATGCGGCGTCTCCGTCCCGGGAACGTAGGTGTAGTTCGGCAGGTCGGTCGAGGGGAGCAGCCGAATCGATTCCACAGGGGCCGTCTGGGTCGTCATTTTTTTCTCTTCCTTTGCAGCCGCGGGGAGACCGCCAGCGTCCCGTCAGCAACGGCTGCGGGAATCGGTCGATCCGGGCGGAAAATTCAACGGTTAGATTCTTGTCAGGCAGGCCGGGTGGGGCGGGATCGAGCACAGATACCGCAACAGTCGCTAACTTGTTGTCAGTTTTGACGTTAGAAACTTACGACCGGTCGCGTTTCCATCCTCTTCACATTCTGCAGACCTTTAGGATACTCGGAAAACTCGCAAACGCGAGAGCGCTTCCGGCGAAAATCTGCGGCTGTCCGCGAGTTAAGGAACGGGTTTGTCTGCAGGCAACTCAGCCCGCACAGCCTGTTTGATCCGCCGAATCATCCCCTGCACCCCCTGCCGGCGCGTCATCCCCAGAGCATCCGCCAGCCCGAGCTGCCCGATCAGATCTTCCGGAACCGCCAGCACTTCGGCGGGCGAGGCTCCCTGCAGGCCGAGAACGAGCAATGTTACGAGGCCGCGCACGGTGGGGGATTTGCGAGGAACATCAGCTTCCAGTGCGACCTTTCCGTCCTGCACGTCAACCCACAAATGGACCGCTGTCTGACATTCTTGCACCCGGCATTCGTCCGGAAAGGGGGCCTGGCCTCGACTTTCGCTGACCGGGGGCAATTCGTCCCCCAGCTCCACGAGGAGCTCCAGTCGCTCGGTCGGGTCCAGTCCCTCAAATTCGCCCATCAGTTCCGCCAGTCGCATCGTCAACACAGCCCCTTTCCGGGAACGATTTTGCTCCCATTCTAGAATCGCGGCCGTCCGCCACAACCGCCGGGCTGGCCGCCGGGAATCTCCGCCCCCGGCGCTGGGGAGACCCGAACGCTTCGTCTAGAATGGCCCGCCTCAATCTCAGACTCTCACCGTTTCGGTCCCGTGGAGCCCCCTCATGCTGAAGCACTCCGGCCGCCTGATTGCGGCAACTTGCGCTGCACTCCTGATCTCCCCCGCGTACGCCGAAGACTGGCCCCAATGGATGGGGCCGCAGCGGAACGGCGTCTGGAACGAATCCGGTCTGATCGAAGAATTCCCCGCCGATGGCCCGGTCGTGAAGTGGCGCGTCCCGGTCGCAGGGGGCTATTCCGGCCCCGCCGTCGCCGCGGGAAAAGTCTACCTGACCGACTACCAGCGGGAGTCGGGCGAGGCCTTCAATAACCCCGGTCAGCGGGCGGAACTGAAGGGCAAGGAGCGAGTCCTCTGCTTCGACGCGGCGACCGGCAAGGAACTCTGGAAGCACGAGTATGACTGTCCCTACAAAATCTCCTATCCCGCCGGTCCGCGCGCCACGCCGACCGTGCATGGCGGCAAAGTCTATACCCTCGGCGCCGAAGGGCGGTTGACCTGCCTCGACGCCGGGTCGGGCGAAATCGTCTGGTCGCAGGAGCTCGCCGCCGCCTACAAGACCGAAGCCCCCATCTGGGGCTTTGCCTCGCATCCGCTGGTCGACGGCGACAAGCTGATTCTCCTGGTCGGCGGCGAAGGAAGCGTGGCCGTCGCGCTCCACAAAGACACCGGCAAAGAACTGTGGAAAGCCCTCTCCGCTCCGGAGCCCGGCTATGCGCCGCCGATCATCATTGAAGCCGCCGGCAAACGCCAACTGCTGATCTGGCATCCGCAGTCGATCAACAGCCTCAATCCCGAAACAGGCGAGTCGTACTGGTCGGTCCCGCTGGAACCGCAGTATGGCATGTCCATTATGGCCCCGCAGAAGTCCGGCAACTTTCTGTACGCCAGCGGCATCGGCGACGCCGCCGCCATGCTCGAACTCAACACCGACGCCCCCGGCGCCGACGTCGTCTGGCGGGGAGTCGCCAAGACCGCCGTCTACTGCGCCAACAGCACCCCCCTGATCGAAGACGGTGTCATCTACGGCGCGGACTGCCGCAGCGGCGGACTGCGGGGCGTCGATCTGAAGACCGGCGAACGACTCTGGGAATCCTTTGCCCCCACGACCGGCGAACGTCGCGGCGGGCACGGAACCGCGTTTCTCGTCAAGAATGGCGACCGGCACCTGATCTTCAGCGAAACCGGCGACCTGATCATGGCCCGACTCTCGAAGTCCGGCTACGACGAGATCAGCCGGGCGCACATCCTGGAACCGACCGCGGAATGCTTCGGCCGAAACGTCGTCTGGAGCCACCCCGCCTTCGCCGACCGCTGCGTCTTCGCCCGGAACGACAAAGAGCTCGTCTGCGTTTCGCTGGCGAAGAGCCCCGAAAAGCAGTAAACCGGAGCCTCCTCGGGCGGTCTGGTCGGCCCGATGGTCACTGTAATAGTCTGAGCGGAGTGTCCGATGGTTCGCAGTCTGACGGTTCTGGCTTCGCTGTTCGTGCTCTCGGCCGTCCACGCCGAGGACTGGTCGCAGTTCCGGGGGCCCAACGGCGACGGCCGGGCCGACCGGCGCCAGCCTCCCGTCGCCTGGGGCGACGCCCAAAACATTGCCTGGAAGTCCGCGCTCCCCGGACGGGGCTGGTCATCTCCGGTGACCGACGGCCAGCGGATCTGGGTCACCGCCGCCATCGAACATCCGCTGACGGAAGAGCAGAAAGAAGCAGCCCGGAAGGAAAAGCTGGCGGGCAATCCGCTCGCCAACCAGATGGATGTAGTCGGTTCTGTATCGCTCCACTGGCAGGAAATCGACGCAACGTCCGGCAAGCTGCTTCACGATCAGGAACTCTTTTCGGTCAATAACCCCGCAGCCATCCACAGCCTCAACAGCTACGCCTCGCCCACGCCCATTCTCGACCGCGGTCGGCTCTTCTGCCACTTCGGCACGATGGGCACCGCCGCCATCGACGTCGAGACCGGCAAGGTCCTCTGGAAGACCCGGCTGCCGGAAGAACACAGCGTCGGACCCGGCGGGTCGCCGGTCGTCTGGGGCGATCTGCTGATCGTGCAGTGCGACGGCACCGAGTCCCAGTCGGTCGTCGCTCTGGATATCCGAACTGGCGAAGAAGTCTGGCGGACGAAACGCCCGCCGATGGAAGGGGACAAAGGCGATCTTCACAAGGCATTTTGCACGCCTCTGCTGATCCGCGTCGGGGACCGCGACCAGCTTGTGGGGCTCGGCGCCCAGTGGGTCGTCGCCTACGATCCCGCCACCGGAGCCGAGATCTGGAAAGTCCGGCACGGCTCCGGCTTCTCCAACGTCTCGCGCCCCGTCTTCAGCAACGGAATCGTCTTCATCTGTACCGGCTACATGAAGCCCGAACTGGTCGCCATTCGCGCCGACGGCCAGGGGGACGTCACCGAATCGCACGTCCTCTGGCGGATGAAGCGACAGGTCCCGGCGATGCCCTCGCCGATCGTCGTCGACGACCTGGTCTACATTGTTTCCGACGCCGGCATCGCCACTTGCGTGGAAGCCGCCACCGGCAAAGAAGTCTGGCAGGAGCGGATCGGCGGTAACTATTCCGCTTCGCCCCTTTTTGCCAACGGCCGGATCTACATCAGCAGCCGCGAAGGAACCACGACGGTCTTCAAGACGGGCCGCGAGTTCGTCTCGGAGAGCGTCAATACGCTGGAAGGCCAGTTGATGGCCTCGCCGGCTCTGATTGGCAACGACCTGGTCCTCCGCTCGGCGACGCACCTCTACCGGATCTCCAACGGTCCGGAAGCAAAAGTCGGCGCTCGCTGAAGAATCGTCCTCAGTACCCGCCTCAACAATGGAGTCCCCTGCGCATGACGGATGTTCGAGTCGGCCTGATCGGTTACGGCGCCTGGGGGCGGCATCACGCCCGCGCGATTGCTGCAGTCCCCGGCGCCCGGCTGGTCGCCATCGCCGCCCGCTCGGACGAGAACGCTGCCGCCGCCCACGCCGATCACCCTGCAGCGACCATCTATCGTTCGCCCGAAGACCTGCTGCAGCAGGCTCAGGTCGACCTGGTAGATGTGGTCCTTCCCTCGGATCTCCACTATCCCGTCGCGAAAGCCGTCCTGGAGTCCGGCCGCAGTCTGCTGCTCGAAAAGCCGATGACGCTCAGCATCGCGCACAGCCGGGAACTGATCGACCTGGCGGCTCGGAAAAAGCTGGTCCTGGCCGTCGGCCACGAACTGCGTCTGTCCTCCCTCTGGGGCCGCGTCCGTCAGCTCATCGATGAAGGCCGGATCGGCGACCCCCTCTACGCCCTCATCGAACTCTGGCGCAGGCCCTACCGGCTCGGGTCCGGCGGCTGGCGGTATGACATCAACCGCGTCGGAAGCTGGATTCTCGAAGAGCCGATCCACTTCTTCGACCTCGCCCGCTGGTATTTCGCAAGCGCCGGCGATCCGGAGTCGGTCTATGCCCGGGCCAACAACAAGCAGCCCGACCACCCGGAACTGCACGACAACTTCTCGGCCATCGTGAACTTCCCCGGCGGGCGCTACGCCGTGATCTCCCAGACGCTCGCCGCCTGGGAACATCACCAGACGGCCAAAATCACCGGCACGCACGGCGCTCTGTGGGCCTCCTGGAGCGGGGCCATGGACCGCACCTTCGAACCGACGTTTTCCCTGAAGGTGCAGACCGGAGAGACCATCGAGCAGATCGCCATCGAAAAGCCCTCGGGCGAAGTCTACGAGCTCGTCGACCAGCTTGCAGCGGTGGTGAAGTCAGTTCGTGACGGTTCTCCGCCCCCCTGCTCGGGATCCGATGGACTCTGGTCCGTCGCCATGTGCTTGAAAGCGGAAGAATCTCTCAAAACCGGCCAGCCTGTGGCCCTCGGCGGGAATTGACGCGTGGAAGCACCGAGCGAGTCAAACGGCCCCTGGTATGCGGAAGTCACGGGCTACCAGTGGCTGGTCCTCGCCATCGCCTCCGCAGGCTGGGCCTTTGATGCCTTCGAGGGCCAGCTCTTCAACATCACCCGCAGCCAGCTCCTCGTTGACCTGCTCGGCGCGGGAGACCAGTCGCAGGCCGTCCGACTCTGGGGCGACCGGTTTCTCGCGATCTTCCTGCTCGGCGGCACGCTGGGCGGCGTCGTCTTCGGTTCGCTCGCCGACCGCTTCGGCCGCAAGCCGATCATGTCCCTGACGATCCTCTTCTACTCGATCTTCTCCGGCCTCACCTTCTTCGCCACCGACCTGTGGCACGTCGCCTTCCTCCGCTTCTTCGTAGCCCTTGGTGTCGGCGGCGAATGGGCCGTCGCGGCCGCCCTGGTCGCGGAAGTCTTCCCCCCGCGCGCCCGCGCCCATGCCTCCGGCATCTTTCACTCGACCAGCGTCCTGGGAACCTGGCTGGCCGCCCTGGCCGGAATTCTCGTCGGCGCGCAGTGGCGCTACGCCTACGTGATCGGCGTCATCCCGGCATTGCTCGTGCTTTGGGTCCGCACCAGCGTCCGCGAACCCGAACGCTGGCAGCGGACCGGCGTCGAGCAGCGTCCCCGCGGCAGCTTCCGTGAACTGTTCGGTACGCCTCGCTGGAGAAACTCCGCCATCCTGGGCCTGCTGCTGGCCGCCGTCGGTCTCGGCACCTTCTGGGGCGTCATCGTCGCCGGCCAGGATCTCACTGCTGACCTGCTGATCCGCCTGGGTAAGTCGAAGGAAGAAGCCCAACAGTCCGCCAAATTCGCCTATGGAATCGTCCAGGCGCTCGGCGGCGGTCTGGGACTCCTCGCCTTCGGCCCCCTGGCCGAACGGCTGGGGCGTCGCGGCGCCTTCGCCCTGATGCACATCGCTGCGTTTCTCATCGTCCCGATCACCTGCTACGTCCCGCAGACCTATGCGCAGCAACTCATGATTCTGCCGATCTTCGGCTTCTGCACCTTGAGCATTCACGCCGGCTACGCGATCTACTTCCCCGAGCTGTTCCCCGATCATCTCCGGGCCACCGGAGCCGGCGTCTGCTTCAACGGCGGCCGCCTCGTCGCCGCGTCGATGCTGGTCCTCTCCGGCGAACTGAAAGCCCTCCCCGGCATGTCATTGCAACTGGCCGTGTCGATCCTCGGCTGCCTGTTCCTGCTGGGACTGGTTGTGCTGCTGTTCCTCCCCGAAACCAAGGGCCGCCCGCTCCCCGAATGAGCGGCCCGTCGTTCCTGATCCTGCCTGCAGGGCCCCGCCCGCGTGTCCTCGACCGAACTCCTTTACGTCGTCCTGATCCTGACCCTCGCCGGCTTCCTGCAGGGCGTCAGCGGGTTCGGCTTCGGCCTCACCGTCATGGGACTTCTGCCGCTGGTCATCCCGGTTCAACAGACCCAGGCGGCGGTCACCGTGCTGAATGTCGCCGTCTGCGTGCTCAACGTCGCCGTCACGTTTCGCCACTTCCAGTGGCGCGGCGCCTTCAGCCTGATGCTCGGCGCCTGGGCCGGCGTCCCGCTGGGTTTCTGGTTCCTCACCTCGCTGCCGTCTGACGCCGTCAAACGCTGGCTCGGGGCGGCCCTGCTGGCCATGGTCCTGTTCGATTTCTACCTCGTCCGCCATCGCGGCCTGCACTACCCCGACGGCTCCGCCTTCTGGATCGGCTTTGCCGGAGGCAACCTCGGCGGCGCCTTCAACATCGGCGGACCGCCCCTCGTGGCGTATATCTACGCCCGCGACTGGTCCAAGGAGCGGATCGTCGCCACTCTCAGCGTCATCTTCCTGACGACCGGCCTGATTCGCCTGTCGTTCCTCGCCGGAACATCTCAGATCGACGCCGACGTCCGTACAATGTTCGTCTGGTCGGTCGCTCCGATGCTCGTCGGCCTTCTCCTGGGACATCGACTCCTGACGCGAGTCTCGCAACAACTGCTGCGCAACAGTGTCTACGTAGTCCTCGGCATTCTCGGCCTCTGCTATCTCGCGGGACTCTCCTGACCGCACTTTCTGAAATAGGACTGATCGTCATGGATCGCGAGCTCGTTCTCAACACCGGCGACCGCCTCCCGTTCGTGGGGCTCGGCCTCTGGAAAATGCCCGAGGACAAAGTCCCGGACCTCGTCCGCGAGGCCATCCGCACCGGCTATCGCCACCTCGATTCCGCCTGCGACTACGGCAACGAAGCCGCCGTCGGTCGCGGCGTTCGCCAGGCGCTGGAAGGCGGGCTCTGCCGCCGCGAAGACCTCTGGGTCACGTCCAAGCTCTGGAACACCTACCACCGTCGCGAACACGTCCGCCCTGCGCTGGAGCGGACGCTGAGCGATCTGGGACTCGAATCGCTGGATCTTTACCTGGTCCACTTCCCGATCGCCCTGGAGTACGTTCCGTTCGAGCGTCGCTACCCGCCGGGCTGGCTCTTCGATCCCGTGGCGGCCGAGCCGAAAATGCATCCCGTCCGGGTTCCCTTCCGCGAAACCTGGGCCGCGATGGAAGACCTCGTCGACGCCGGCCTGGTCCGCAACATCGGCGTCTGTAACTGCAACTGCACGCTCCTCCGCGAACTTCTCGCCGAGTGCCGCATCCCGCCGTCCGTCCTGCAGATCGAGCTTCACCCGTTCCTGACGCAGGAGAAGTTGCTCCGCTTCTGCCGCGAAGCAGGAATCGCCGTCACGGGCTTTTCGCCCCTGGGGGCGCTCTCCTATCTGGCGCTCGGGATGGCGGAGCCGGGCGAGTCTCTGCTCCATCAGCCGGTCGTCACCGCCGCCGCCAATCATCACAGCCGAACTCCGGCTCAGATCGTGCTCCGCTGGGGCATCGAACGGGGCACCGCCATCGTTCCGATGACCTCCCGCATCGAACGACTCGCCGAGAACCTGAATCTGTTTGACTTCGCGCTCTCCCCGGAAGAACATCGGGACATCAGCGCCCTCGACCGCCACCGGCGATTCAACGACCCCGGCGTCTTCTGCGAGCAGGCCTTCAACACGTTCTTCCCGATTTACGAATGAGCACGACTTCCCGCCGCTCCAAGGATTTTGCCATGACGGACGCCCCCCAGGTCTCGCTGATTTCTGTCCCCGGACAGCAGCCCGCCGACGGCCACGTTTTCCCGCTCGTTCTCGCCTGCGAACCCGGTTCGGCCACGCTCGACGCCACCTGCACCTGGCTCGCCTCCCGCGCAACCGATCTCTGCCAGCAGGCCTCCGCTCACGGGGCAATCCTGTTTCGTGGCTTCCCGGTCGCCACCCCCGAAGACCTGGACCGCTTCATCGCCGCCTTCGGGCTCAAGAACTTTCCCTACGAACAGTCCCTGTCGAACGCGGTCCGCGTCGTCAAAACTCCGCGCGTCTTCACCGCCAACGAAGCGCCGCCGAACGTCACGATCTTCCTGCATCACGAGATGGCCCAGACGCCCATCTACCCCGGCCGGCTGTTCTTCTTCTGCGAGCAGCCCGCCGAGACTGGCGGCGCCACCCCGATCTGCCGCTCCGACATCCTTTACGCAAAATTGAAAGCCGAATGCCCGCAGTTCGCCGCCGACTGCGAAGCCCGCGGCCTCCGCTACACCAACGTCATGCCCGCCGCGAATGACGCCGCCTCGGGCATGGGACGGAGCTGGCAGAGCACGTTCCAGGCCGACACCCGCGAAGCCGCCGAAGCCCGCATGACGACGCTCGGCTACGCGTGGGAATGGCTCCCGGACGGCTGCCTGCGCGCCACCACGCCCGTCCTCCCCGCCGTCCGCCAGCTCCCCGACGGCCGGCAAGTCTTCTTTAACCAGCTCATCGCCGCCTTCCAGGGCTGGAAGGACGACCGCAACGATCCGTCGAAGTCCATCACCTTCGGCGACGGCACGCCCCTCGATCGCGACGCCGTCAACATTGCATCGAGGCTGGGCGAAGAACTGAGCTTCAACATTCCCTGGCAGAAAGGGGACGTCGCCCTGGTCGACAACTACGTCGCCATGCACGGCCGACGCACCTATACCGGCACGCGCAAGGTCCTGGCCTCGCTGATCGCCGTCGATGAGTAGCGTCTGCGACATGGTACGTTCGCAGCACAAAATTCCACGGCCTACAGAGTCCCAATGAGCTTCCTCGATCGGAACACTCAGGCATGCGGCTGCAGACGCGCGTCGGTTCGGCGGACTGGTTTGGACGCTGCGTCGACATCGGGCAGTCCGAGGTCCTCCGTTCCGGGGCAGACCATCCTCGGTGTCTCTCGATGGGGCTCGATGCAGCCGCCGTCAAAGACATCCGGCGGATCCTGCACGCGAACCATCTCCTCCAGAATCCGCCGTGTGTCTTGCGGATCGTCGAGTGACTCCTGCACGCGCCGTTCGACAATCGCCTCATCGATCTGTGGATCGCCGTCCGCATCGTGAACGACGCCGTTTCGCCAGTGGTAGATCGTCAGGCACTTGGTGGCCAGCGTGTAAGTCAAACCCGGACGCCAGAAGTCGGCGAACTCGCCGGCCCCCAGGTAGAACGTAAAACTCCCCTCGTAGCCGGTGATGTCTGCCGAGATCCGGTCCGGATTGCGGAACCAGGTCCGATCGCCGGGAACGAAGTATCGCGGCGGTAGCGGCTGCGTGATGGAACCGTGTTTGCGGAGGCAGGCCCGCTCGAAGGCCGCCGCCTTCAGGGCCCGAGTTTCCGCCTGGCGGCTCAGTCGCTCGTAGAGAGCGGGATTGCGGTCGATGACTTCCCGGGCAATGCCCAGCAGGGCCACGTACTCGGTGGCTCGCCAGCAGGAAAACGAATACAGCCGCCCGGACGCCTCGGGCTGAGTCGCCTGAACCAGCGCGTCCACCAGGCATCGTCCGGGGCGTAAAATGAACCCTCGGTCATCGTCGTAGCGCCAATAGTCTTCCGGGCGTTCCGCTTCATGAGTGCGGAACTCCAGCCGGGTCTTGCGAGCCGCCTCAGCAATACTCTTGCGAATCCGGACCGCCGACTCGAATTCCTCGCCGCTGGGAAACTCGAACGGCATCGGGCTGCCGAGCATGGCAACCAGAATCTCCTGCTCCAGATCCGCCGGATTGTGTCGACTCGCCAGGCCCAGCCTCCGCGCCAGTTCCAACGTATCGCTGTTCGGCAACCATGCCTCCGCATATTCCGGGAGCAACTGGAACTGAGCTGCCGGATGCTGGCCCGACTGGATTGTGGCCGCGACGGCCGCTGACGGGATTCCAACCGACGCAAACCAATTCAGGCACGCTTGAATTGTAAGATCGACAGCTCTCAAGCTGTCGCCATAAATACGGAGACTGCAGCCGAGGGCGCTCAGTGGTTGACGCATGACAGGCGATCCATCCCGGGTGTCGTCGCTTCAGAAGGCAGCAGTATATGCTTATATGTTGCGGCGACGGACCTCCGCAATGGCAGGGCCAGTCCGGCAGATGAAAGTTTCGGAAGGCAAACGGGACCGAATTCCCGGGAACCGCAACCCGCGTTCTCAACGGGGCTTCGAAACCTCCGCCCCGATCTTCGCCGACAGCTCCGCAGCCTGCGCTTCCGCTTCCGGAATCGGCAGACCCTTGGCCACCCCCGGCCGCTTGTGTCCCGCGGCCCCCACATACGCATCCCGCAACACGCTCATCCGTTGCCGCACCAGCGGCAGCAGCGACTCGGGCGACCCGCGCTCCTTGAGCATCCCCTGCGGCGAACCGACCCCAGCGGACGCTTCGTCGCCGCACCAGCCAATCAGCCGGCTGGCGACAAACCAGTGCCCCGCCTCGTTCGGATGCACGCCGTCCGGCTGAAACGTAAAGTCCGCCTGCTCCGCCCGGCGACGGCCCACTTCCGCCGTCATCGGTCCGTGCAAGTCGATGACCGTCCAGCCTTCCTTGCGCTGACCCAGCAGCCAGTCCGTGTAACGGTCCAGCACGGCGTTGTACGAAAACCCCTTCGGCGAACGCAGGTCGTCATAGAACGGCGGCGTCATCACCACAAGCTTCGCCCCTCGCTTCTCGACGGCCGCCTTGAGGTCGCGATAACCCTGCTGATAACGCTTGAAACGTCCGTCATCGAACGGCTCGTAGATCCCGCAATTGATCCCGTAACACGCAAAGACCAGATCCGGCTTCGCAATCTCCAGCACCCGCGTCAGCCGCTCCGCCAGATCCGGCCGCGGAAATTTCCCCCCGGCATGCCCCTCCTCGCTGAGTCCGGAAACCGTCTCGCTCGGCAGGCCGCAATTGATCACAACCGGCGGCGCCGACAGCCTCTGCGTCGCCAGCCATGCATCGAAAAACGCCACATACTGCCCCGCGGCCGTGATACTGTCCCCCAGGAACAGAATTCGCCGCGAACCGGTTACCAGTTCCCGCGGAGTCGGCTCCGCCGCCAACGCCGATACGGCGGTCGTCAGCACGGCCAGCACCGCCGTCAGGCGGAAGGAAACGCCGAAAAACGCCATCCGAGAACTCCCCAACGAGAACGAAAACTCACCCGGCGAACGCCGTCAGATCAACGGTTGCCCCCGCGAGTGTTCCGAGTCTCCCGCCGGGACGCAACCGTCGACTCCCATTCCCCGCCGGCCAGCGAATTTCCGGGGAAGCGGAGTCGGAATCCAACGTCAACGCAGCCAGAGAGTTCCGTCGGGCCGCGGATCGAAGCGCCCCAGCCAGACGGTCGAACCGCACGCCGCGATTTTTGCGACTGACGTTGGCTTGCAACGCGAACCGGAATCCACTATTTCTTGTCCTCGTTCTCGGCACGCCCGAGTCCTTCCCCGATAGCTCAACGGTAGAGCGAGCGGCTGTTAACCGCTAGGTTTTAGGTTCGAATCCTAATCGGGGAGCTTTTTCGGTTTGCGGAACTCCCGCCGACCCAAGGGTTTACGCACGACGCCGAGAGTTTCCGCTCTCGGCGTTCGTCGTTTTCCGCCTTCGCCGCAACGACTTGCGGTGACTCGCCCCGCCGCGAGAGTTCTCTACCGGGCCCCCGCGAACGGCGTCGGCCCCGCGCCTG
Organism: uncultured Planctomycetaceae bacterium; assembly: GCA_942493135.1. Taxonomy (GTDB): domain Bacteria; phylum Planctomycetota; class Planctomycetia; order Planctomycetales; family Planctomycetaceae; genus Planctellipticum. The sequence goes on from OW818684.1 coordinate 5,590,819, forward strand.
GCTTTCCCCCTCGCCAGAACTCTCTCGCTCTCGGTTCAACGGCCCCTTCTGGGTTAACGACCTGGTTGGATTCGGGGCAGTAATCAACCCGCATCTCATTTCAAGCACTGGCCATCGTCATCATCGCTGTCGAAGCACAGGGAGATCCCGCTGTAAGTCGCCCGGCGCTGGCTGCAGGGGCGACTGATGGAGAAGCCCAGCGGCTACTTTCTCGATGGCGTTCCGGTGAGCCTGACGCGGATGATGCGAGCGGTGAACCGGTTGCTTGTGGCAGAGGGAGTGGAGCCAATCTCAATCAACCCGATGTGGCTCTACTAAGGCGCTGGGGGGAATGGGTGGACCGGCTGGAGCCGGAGCTGGAGCAGTCACAGGGGATGCTGGCGGCCTCCAACCCCACTCTTGGGCTATCGCGGACCAATCAACGTCGCGGCTTTTGTTCTTCGTCCAGACATCCCAGAAATCGGGGTCGGCAGAATGCGGGCGGTGAAGGTGCGGCAACTCATCAATCTCAACCAGTACCGGAATGGGCGTCGCCCAACCCAGCAGAACCGCTTGTCGGGAAGGAAGGCTTGGCAGCTCAGCCAACAGTCCGGCTACGTTATCCGGCACGAGCTTTCCAACGAGCACTTGGTCTGAGTCGTTTACGATACGATGCAGGATGAATGTGTTGCATTGCGCGAGAACAGTTGGCGAGAGCTCTGAAGGTCGTTGCGATGAAATGACCAGACCAAGGCCGAACTTTCGGCCCTCACGGGCGATCCTTTCAAATGTCTCTCTGCACAGCGCTGTGGCCGATTGAGCCCCGTCAGCGTTTTCGTTCCCGCGACGGACAAAAGTGTGAGCCTCTTCAAGCACCAGCACAGTTGGTAGTGTCATCCCTTCGACATTAGCCCGGCGATACCTCTGGAGCGATTCAAACACCAGACGGCCAAGCACCGCCACTACGATGTGAATCACCTCACTCGGAACGAGGGACAGGTCAATAATTGCGAGGTGGCCATTCGAAGCCTGATCCGCGCCGACGTAATCCGAGAGCCATGACTCGAATGCAACTGGGGGGTCGCGGTTAATGACCGCATTCAGATTCGCATCCGAAAGCATCGAACGAATCCGCAGCCCGAGAGTCGAGACAAACGCTGCGATACCCGCCCCTTGCTCGACAGCGATCCTTTCAAGGTGATTTGCCAGGAAGCTCACATCGAACGGGCACGGCACATCCTCGCTCTGTTGCGTGGGTGGCGGTGCTTCCGGGAATGTAGCAACGCAGTCGTTAAGGCATTGCACGATGCTCTCGATTTGCGCCACTCCGAAATCCAGAAAATACTTTCCGTTCCTTCGGTCTTGGACTACATCGGCAATCTTCTTGCGAGCAGTCTCAAACACGACCTTCTGATCGCCATCAAACAGGGCGCACCAGCTAAGGATATCGTCCGACATGCGGTCGAGTCGATTTCCGCAGTCAGTCCGCACCTTCCAATCGCCGGCAAATGCGTTAGGCCCGGCCTGAAGCATCGCAGACATCTGCACTGCATATGAATATACATAACTGCGGATATAATTGGTCCCCGGTGCTGCGGCAGGATCACCGTGCTTCAAGTCACGCAGACCCTGCATGAGCAGTGGACGCTGAGCTCCGGGCTGTGCATTCGAAATTGCCGTCCATTCATGACCGTTCATCGCCCACGCGGGTACGTCAAGTGGCCGTTCCACACCGGTTGGCGCCACCTTGAAGATTCGGACTTTGTCTGGTTGATCCCTGAAAGCAGCGGTGTACTCACCATTTGGGTCAAGGATGATGAACCGCGCGTTTGGTGCGTCAGTCTTACCGGCTTTTGCGATTTCTGCATTTGCCGCATCGATTGACCACCGAATCAACCCGGCGACCGTGCATGACTTCCCGCTCCCGGTATTCCCCAGAACAGCGAGATGCCGACCAAACAGCTTGTTCGGGTCGACCATGATCTTCGCATTCGTCCCCAGGGGGGAGACACCGATCCTCACTCGCCGGTCAGAATCCTTCGCACCGACGATTGCCTCAATCTGCTCAGCAGTGGGAATCAGCACCTGATCGCCAACCGACGGAAAGGCGACGACTCCCCGCGCCAGCTCGTACTGCGTGCGGGACGAAGTGTCTCGTTTGCACGTCAATGTGGCTACCGGCGAAACCGCCATCTTCCGTAGCGGAAACGGCAGGTCGATGAGCCCAAAGTCCTTGAGACCGGATCGCTTTGGAAACGGCGACCGCTCGATGCCCATCCACGAGATATACGCAACCGTCGCACCCGCTTCGTGCGGAATGAGGACGTACCCGTTCAATCGCGGGAAGGCGACTGGCGACCCGGTGTTGAGTGCCGTCGTGTGCGGAGTATCAAGTTCGAGCATCACCCGGACCTGATCCGGTGCGACCGACTCCACCACGCCGATCACGAGGCCCGACAGGTGTTCAATGGGAGACGTTGCCATCACACACCTCCCATCGGAGGTGCTACGGGCGGGACAACAACCGGCGGAGTTGGCGGGTCAGGCGGATCACCGGGCCGGTGTTTTAGCAGTTCCGTCATCCGGGCAGTGATGTAGTCGAGGGCGGGTTTGGGCAGGTAGTTCTCGACGAGCTCCTTGAGATTGGCAAAGTGGCCTCCGATGAGGAGCGACACTTGAGCCGTTCGGGTCTGGTCGCAGAAGTGCTTCAATCTGGCGTCAGCGCTGTACGCAATTACCACCAGATGCGTGGACGGGATCGCCAGCATGTCCAGCAGCACGCGGTTGATGTGGTCGTCCCCGAAACCGTACCCGTAGGTCACGACAACCGCATTCGGGCGGCAGATTGCAGCTGCAAAGTCCCGGAACAGTTCCGCATATGGGTAATTCGTCGTCTCGACGTCTTTCGCAGGGTTCGGGTAGATCATCACCGTGTCAATCGGCTTCTGAGGGACGTCCGTGTGATCCTTGGGCGCGCCGAATGGAATCCCCTTTCGGTGAATTCGGCGAGACACCGCATCGAAAGCCCAATCGAGTGACCCGTGGAGCTTCGTGACTCGAATCACTCCCTCCATGAACCGCGGCTCTCCGCGAATTCCGGGCGGGTTGTAATGCACATCGACCTCGACGCGAGAGGCGCGGAAGATCGGATTGAGAGTGCCGACGAAACGGTCAATTAGCCGCAGTCCAGCGAGGTCACAGCCGTACTCGATCAGCCTGTCGTAGTTCGTGGTGAAAATGTGAAGTCGTTCGCGTGAAGCAGCTCGACTGGCGAAGCTAAGCAGAAACGATTGAAGGATGTTCTCAGCTTGATGCCTTTTGTCGGCGTCCGGAGCGGCCGAAATGCCACTCTCCGTGGCAAGCAGCGATTCCAAGAACGCCAAAAGCTCCCTGTCCATTGCTGCTTTGAGATTCGCCCACTCAGGGTCATCGATGACCTCCAACCCCTCCAGCAGAGCTACTGCGCTGCGGAACTGGTCCTCAATATTCGCATCGCCTCGATGCATTCCCTCAGCGGTCATTTTCGCGTGATCATCAATCTTTGCGTCGTGCTTCGTTTTAAATGCGACCTTTGCCATTCCGGTCGCAGTGGCACCCGCAAGATACGAGACCGCAGTGGTAAAGCCGCTGCCGATCAGCAAATTCAAATGTTCTGCCTGAAAAACCGCTGCCAGCCACGGTTCAATGTGTTTTCTGGCGTCCTTTATAAACAGGTCCATTTCATCCGGTGGCGGTAAATCGTCCCGAGACAATTCATGGCTGCCAACGCGATAAGTATGCTTCTTCCAGTCCATTTTGCGTGCCCACCAAATCACCGCGAGCCGGGTAAAGAGAGGGGCGCAATCGTACCGGTGAACGGAAGGTCCGTCTATTTGCAAGGGGTTCTTAAAATCGCTGTCCGGCCGCGAACTCCAGAACCTGATGCTCCAGTGCTTCCGCGTTCGTGCCGGGGTGACCGGCCAATTCCTCGCGTTTGATGAACTCCTCGGTCCAGCCACGAGCATGGATGGTGGGGTCGATGAGCTTGGCGCGGGTGTCCGCTTCGCTGAGTTCATCGCTCAGTTCGCTACCCCCTACTGCTCATCCAGCCAACGGTCGATCGTCTCCTTCCGGAACCGCCAGTGACGTCCGACCTTCTGACCCGGCACTTTGCCTTCCTGGCAGAGCTTGTAAAGCGTCGACTTGGCCACCTTGAGGTAGGCGGCCAGTTCGTCGATCGTCAGCACGCTGTCGGCGATGGTTTTCATATTCTTCTTGCCAGGACTGCCAAGACTCAGTGGGTTACGTCTGGCCCCAGACGCCATTTGACAGTTGTCACCAGTTGCTGTCAAACACAGGTCCAGGTGGCGAGTCCAAGCTACAGCGTTGTCAGCCCGACAGTTCGTTACATTCGAACTGGATTGTCAAAACGATTTGTCGGACGCTCATCCTCGTCGGCTGGGAGATTGCCATCACGTCCTCAATTGGATTCGCCACAGCTTCCGCTGCTTCTGCCAATCCTCCAGTGCCGCGATCGGCCTCAAATCCCGCTCCGTAATCGGTTCCCGCTCCCGCTCCGAGGCCGGCAGAAACAGAACTGCCTCTTGGATGTCTGGCGCGAGGTTCATCAGGTTCATGATCTGGGTGAGCCGGGCTCGCGTGACGTGCCCCAGTCGGGCCAATTCTGCCTGATCCGCCACGATCCCGTCGCGAATCAGCTGGTCGAATCGGATGGCCAACGCCATCAGACGCGAAACGCGGGGGATGCGCCCAGCGTAGGCCGGGCTCGTTGCTTCGCCCTCTCGCAACTCCTTCCGCGTGCGGCGCCCCTGCCCGAAATGCACCTTGCGTTCGATGGTGATCATGCTGCTTCATCCTTTCGTTCCGCCAGTTCGCTGGCGAGCGTCCTGATTCCCGTCGGTCGGAAGGTGATCGCGATCTTGCCGGCGCGGCCATCGTAGGCGACCCGTTCGACCAGCAGTTCGATCACACGGGCTTGCTCCCGCGGGGCCAGGCAATCCCACAGGGCGTTGAAGTCCGCCAACGCGGCGGTGGCTTCGGTTTCGTCCACCAGTTCCCCGTCGAGCGTCGCCAATTCGTCGTCGATCTCCGTGATGCGGCGCTCGGCCTCACGGATACGCTCGTTGGCGTCGGCCAACCGTGGGTCGCCCGGTTGCGACTCGGCGGCCAGGCGCCCTAACTCGGCGTGGTCGCTACGGAGACGGGCCACGAGGCCCCCACGTTCCGCCCTGAGGCGTTCGATCTGGTCCTCGGCTTGGCGGCGGGCTTGGGCCAAGGTCTCCCGGATCACCAACGGGTCGCGACCAATCCCCTTGATCTGGTCGACGACGAACCGTTCGATCTCGCCGGCGGGAATCGACGGGGAAGGGCACTCCTGCCAGCCGCGCTGCTGGGCCCGATGACAGACATAATACCGGTACTGCCGGTTCCCCTTAGCGCTGTACGTGTGGTTCATCCCGCAGTCGCAGGTAGAGCATCGCAACAGCCCCCGCAGCAGCGCGCCGTGCTTGTTCCGCGTGGCTCGCCCGCCGCTGCGCCCATTCTGCTTCATCAGCATCTGGACCTGGGCGAAAACCGCCGCGTCGACGATCGGCTGGTGCTCGCCGTGGTGGACCTCTTCCTTGTAACGCACCTTGCCGACATAGGCGACGTTGGTCAGCATCTGGTACAGCGAGTTCTTGTCGAACGGGCGGCCGCCCCGGGCGGTTCCCTTCCGTGTCGTCCAGCGTTTCGTTCGGCCCCCGCGGGCGTTCAGTTTCTTCGCGACCGCCAGTATCGACTGGTGTTCGACGTACATGTCGAAGATCTCGCGAACGCGGCATGCCTCGTCTTCGTCAATTACGAGCTTCGTGTCGACGACGGTGTATCCGAGGATCGGCATCCCCCCGGACCATTTCCCTTTGCGACGGGCGGCGGCGATCTTGTCGCGGGTCCGTTCGCTGATCATTTCGCGCTCGAACTGGGCGAACGACAGGAGCACGTTGAGCACCAGTCGACCCATCGAACTGGCCGTGTTGAACGCCTGGGTCACGCTGACGAACGACACCTTGTGGCGGTCGAAGGTCTCCATGATCCGGGAGAAATCGAGCAGGCTCCGGGATAATCGGTCAACTTTGTAAACCGTTACAAGGTCGACTTTTCCAGCCTCAATGTCAGCCAACAGTCGTCTCATCGCTGGCCGATCCAAGTTGGCCCCGGTATAGCCGCCGTCGTCGTAACGGTTCGGCAGACAGACCCAGCCCTCGTGCTGTTGGCTCTTGATGTACGCCTCGCCGGCGTCGCGCTGGGCATCAAGAGAGTTGTACTCCTGCTCGAGGCCCTCCTCGGTGGACTTTCTCGTGTAGACGGCGCAGCGAACCGCCGGGGCGGCAGTCGGATTCTCCTTCTTGCGACTCATCGGTCACCTCCGCTCGTCCGCAGACCGAAGAAGTGGTAACCATTCCAATGCTTGCCCGTGACCGCCTTGGCGACGGCGGTGAGCGACTTGTATCGCTGGCCGTGACATTCGAATCCGTCCGCCAGCACCGTCACCCGCACCGTCTGCCCCTTGTATTCCCGTGTCAGCACAGTTCCAGGCAAAGGGACCGAGGCAGCCCGCACGTTGGTCGAAACCGTCTTCGTCCGTTCCTCCGCGCCCGCCGTGGCCTTGGGTTCGCGGGGCGGCGTCATCCGCAGGTCCGCGTCGTTGGCCAGTTCCGTCGCCCGCCGCCGGGCGCGTTCGGATAGATCCCCTTCTTCATTGGCCTGCATCCGCCACGCGATCCGCTTGAGCAGCCACTGCTTGTGCCGCGAACGGCACGGTTCGCCGAAGACCTCGGCGTACTTCGTCCGCAACTGGTCGACCGTCATCCCCTCCATCAGGGTGACTTCTCTGGCGATGTTCATTGTTTCGTGCTCCTTGTGGTTGGGACTCTCGGAACCGTTAACCGTCGTGGTCACTCAGCCCGGTCTGGGGAGGAACCTCAAGGGATGTCGCGGCGAAGTTCTCGGGAATTGCCAATCGTCCGAGGCGACGCTGTTCGGTCTTCCAGCGAACGAGGCCCAAGGCCAGCAATTGGGCGACTTCCGCGCGTCGCTCTTCAGGCGAGAGCGCATCAATACATCGACTGAAGCTCGACATGTGTGGCATTCCTTCGCAGGCAACCTGATACCGGGGTGCTGCCGCCCCGGCAGCTTTTAGGAATGGGGGCGTGATTTGTGACGCACTGCGGTTAACATACGAAGCGAGCCAGTTGACGGTCGCGCGGATGTGTCTTAACGCCGTGGAGGAGCAGGATGCCAAGGTTGCCGCTGCTCTTTGATATTGAACGTGAGCCCATCCAGTGGGGGCCGGACCGTGTGCGGTTGCTGGACGTCGCCGTCAATCGGTGGGCGGAACACTATGATTCAGAATCCGGGTCCGGGTCTGAATGGTATGTGCTCTACGAGATGGGGGACGGACGTTTTGTTTTCGTGAGGTTGCAGGCCGCCCGGCAGCGACGCGTCTGGCAGGGCCTCCACCGCGTGACTGTCTGGTCGTCCGGCCAGACCAGCTCAGCCACCGAGATCACCGCTGAGCAAGCGGTGAGAATGTTGCTGCGGGGCAACCATGATGTGCCGGCTCACCTGGATGCCGTCCGACACTCCGTGGAACAGGCGCTGGCACCCCGCCCATTATCATTCTGGAAAGATAAGGCCTTTCTCCTTAATTCCAGGAGGACTCCCGCTCACACGGCAGATGTGCTCGAACTGGCCGAGCTGGTCGTTACCGCGGGAATCGCGTTCTGTCAGTCGGCGCAGTCCGGCGAACTGGAGAAACGTACTTTCCCCGGCAACACCACCACCCGATTCGCAGCCGCCCTGCATGCGGAGTTCACAGTCGAACCCGGGAAATGGTGGGGATCCGACGCCGAGATCCCGCCGACGGTGGTCGGCCTCACGGAGTTGCCGTGGCCGGCAGAGTCCAGCGCGGCACGAGCTGTGATCCGGCGGCTTCACGAACGGATCAGTGAGGCGCTGCTGGCGGCGGCAATCCGTCAATCCACACGGCACTCGCTCGGGGCGACCCCGGATGAACGGCGTGAGGCCAACACGTTTCTGCTCGGCGAACTTCCGTTTATCAAAGCGCAGATCTTGGCGCTACGTCGTGAGCTCCAGACCGCCCGAAACAGACCGGCTGAGGCTCCTGAGCAAATCCCGATTCCCGTCAAACGACCGTCGGACGACTCATTTCGCATTTATCGATTGTCGATCAGCACCGGCCAGGGGCAGGCGCGAATCGCTGAACTCTTCAGAAAAGCGACTGGAAGGCCCATGTCCCAAGGTCAGGTCTCCCGCCACCTCAAGTGGGTGAAGGATTGGCTCGATGCGGGCAATCACTGTCCTGAGCTGGCGCCTCTCGCGGTGCGGAAGATCACGCCTGTCGACCCTGCCGAACTCGATAAAGGAGCCCGACGGGATGGCCGCACCCCTAGGCAGCGGAAGAAAGCGGACGACGAATAGCACCGCCGTCATCACCGCTCACCGGAAAAATGCGGCAACAGTATGCGCCCTCTAACTTCTTTTCATTGTTGAGTATGCGCCCGGTGTTTAGGTCGGATTTGAATATGCGCCGGGAATGAAAAAGGCCCCAACTTTTTCATTCTGGAGCGCTGGATGTCCGCTTCTCTTCCCAAGGATCAGCTCGCCCAACTGGTCCGGCAGATTCAGGCCAAGGTTCGGCGGATTGCCCCACCGCGATGGCCTGACCGAGGACTCGACGAGGATCTCGTTCAGGACGCCTTCGTCGCGGTGCTACGGGAGCTTCCCCGGTTTGATCCGCTTCGCGCGTCGCTGACCACGTTCGTTGCCCGCGTGGCGGAGTCTGCGATCGCCGACTCGCTCCGTCGTCGGACGGCGGACAAGCGCAATCCGCTACGGCACCCCGATCATCGGAATCCCGCATGTTCCGCTGAGGACTGTGGTCAGCCAGACGCCCAGCTGGAGCAGCGGGATCTCGTCGTGGACCTGGAAGCGGCCCTGGGCCAACTGCCGCCCGACCTGGAGCAGCTCGCCCGCCAGTTGCGGGAGTGGACGCCGCGGGAAATCGCGGACCAGCACGGAACTCACCGCGGAACGATTTATCGCCGGATCGCCCGGCTGCGTGAACGCTGGTCAGACAGCTCGCTCCAGGACTATCTCGACGCGTGATGGAAGGGAGTTTCGCGCGACAGTTTTCCAAACCAACCCGTAAGTGACCCATATCGCGGATCTATTCTGCCGGAGTTCGCCATGCCACGATCTCTCTACCGTTATCAGCTGAACTTAACCCTCGAACTCGATCTCGTCGAGACCCTTCTCATCCAGGCGATTGAGTCGATCGAACATCTCCACGGTGAACCGGCGGCGCGGCTCGAAGCGCGCTACTTCATGGATCGCGACCAGTACCGGTGCGTGATCGATGCGTCGTCCACGATCGGTGTGGAACTCAACAAGCTCTTCGCCGGCGCGCTGGTCCGGGAGTTCGGTCCAGATGAATTCACTGTCGATCGTCTCATTGGGGAACCGCCGAGTCTAGCGGCGATCGGTGCCTCGTGATGACGGAGGCTGTGGACACACCGCCGGCTGAATCCGAGCTGCAGGCGTCCATCGCCGTCCGGTTCTTGACTGCGCTGTTTGATGAGCAGGACTACGTTCTATTCCGTCCCATTGAGACCTGGACGGAGGCGGGCCGCAAACAGAGCCGTGTCGATTATCGAAACACGTGTTATTGCAGGGCGGTCACGCCAGTTCTGGAACTCACGCTGCAGAAGCTGCTGAAGCTTTCCGTCCAGGAACGGACCAATCTGTTCTTCGGTGTCTGTCCGCGGCTTGGGGGGCAAGGTCAATTCGATCTCGCCTGGCAAATTCGCACCGTTCGCGCGCTCTGGACCGATATCGATCATGTCACCGTCGAACAGGCCCGCGAGCGGCTTACTCAATCCACATTGCCGGAGCCGTCCATCACCGTGCACTCCGGCAATGGCGTGCATTTGTACTGGCTGCTCGACCAACCGTATCTGATCGACGATGCGGGCGCCCCGCCGGCTGTAATGACCGAATGGATCGAAGGCCCGGGCGGTCGCAAGAAGCCGCGTAAGTATCTGGTGCAGGACGGAGAACGGGTCGATCTCGACGCCCGTCGCCACACGTCCCGGCTCAGCCCTGCGGCTCAGCGTCTGCAAGACATCCTGGCAGGGGTGGCCCAGGCCTGCGGCGGCGACCACACCACGGATCTGTCGCGGCTCTTGCGCCTGCCGGGCACTCTCAATCGCAAAGACCAGCGCAGCGGCCGCGAGCCTGCGCCGACGGCGCTCGTCACCTGCGATGCCACACTCCGCTATCCTCTGGCGATCTTTCAGTCGCTGGCCACTCCCGCCCCGGAGACGGAGCGGGCGACGAAGATCGCCGCCATGCCGCTGCCCCGGCCCCGGAAAGCGTCGACCTCGAAGGCCGACAAACTGGCCGAGTTCATTGCAGCCAGTGCGATTGCCGAAGCGGGCCGACGTTCAGAAGCCGACTTCGCCGTGTGCTGCTATGCCGTGCGGAACGGCGTCGAGAAAGAAGAGGTGTGGCGACAGGTGGAGGCGGTCGGGAAGTTCGCCGAGCAAGGGAGACGGTATTTCGACGTCACCTGGGAGAACGCGGAATACGAGGCCCGTGCGGCGATCTTGGAAAAGTTGGAAAAACGGGTCCACCGGCAGAAGCCGGAAGCGGCTCCGATCGTTGCCGGCCAGGAACCACCCGACGGCGATGAGCACAATGATGTCAATCCACCCGAAGAACCGAGGCAGCCGACGATCCACATCGATTCGGCCGTCACTCCGGTGGGCGCCACGATGCGGCGGATCACGGATCGGTTGCTCGAGGTGGGCGGGTGCTTCAGCCGCGTCGAGCAGCTGGTGGTCGTGCGTGATGAGTGCATCATGCCGGTGCTCTCGGCGGCCGAGTTGGCTGGCCTGCTGAATCACTATGTCGAGTTCTACTTCGTGGATGACGAAGGGGGCGAGTACAAGCCGCTGCCTGCAGGCTACGGTAACACCTGGCTAAACCATCCGGGCGAGCGCCCGCGCCTGCCGCCCATCAAATTGTTCACCCGCAATCCGGTCTTCAGCGACGATTGGCGGCTAGTCGCGCCAGGCTACGATCCGGGCTCGGGAATCTACTACGCCGGCCCTGAGGTCGGACCGCGCGAGGGGACCGAGCACCTTGATGCGCTGCTGCGGGATTTTTGCTTCAAATCACCCGGCGACCGCACGAATTATCTGGGGATGCTGCTGACGACGCTGTTGATCCCGCGGTTCATCGGCTCGAAGCCGGCGGTGTTGTTCAACGGCAACCAGCCCGAGTTGGGCAAGTCGATCTTGGCCCAAATCATCGCCGTGCTGCGGGACGGCAGGCCGGTGGAGACGGCCAGCTACAACCCCAACGACGAGGAGTTCGAGAAGCGGTTGGGCTCCATCGTCCGTCGCGGGGCGACGACGATCATCATCGATAACGCCAAAGGGCGCAGCCGGAACCCGCGCATCGAATCGGCTTGCCTGGAACGGTCGATCACCGACCCGATCCTCTCCTATCGCCTGCTAGGTTTCTCGCAGGACATTCGGGCCGAGAATTCGCACATCTTCTGTCTGACCGCCAACTCGCCCGACGTGAGCCGCGATTTGGTCACCCGCAGCGTGGTGGTCAATCTCTACCACGAAGGCAATCCCGAACGACGAACGTTCTCGATCACCGATCCCGAAGGCTATGCCCAGGAGCATCGACTCGAACTGCTGGGCGAGCTGATTGGGATGGTCGAACGGTGGAAGGCCTCCGGGATGCCGCAGGCCAACGTTCATTCGCGGTTCAATAAACGTGGCTGGGGCACGTTCATCGGGGGCATCCTCGCCGCCTGCGGTGAGCCCGATTTCTTGGCCAACGCCGAAGACGCGGCCACGCAGCTTGACGATACGCGGCGTGAGTTCCGCGATCTGATCGCCACGTTGGCCGACCATGCACAAGGAACCTGGACGGCGGGCGAGTTGGTCGAACATTGCGGCAGGTATGGGCTGCTGCTGGAAGAACTTGGTGACGGCTCGCCGCGCTCGAAGGCCACCCGTTTGGGCGTCATCGCCGGGCGCTACGTCGCGGAACGGTTCGACCTGGCAGACGGTCGCACGGCCACCTTCGTTCGTTCCGAGGATCGCAACGGCAAGGTCTATCGGGTCGGCATCACCGGAAATGTGCGGAACGTTTGAGGCTTTGCGGAACGTTTGCGGAACGTGGAAAAGACCCAACGTTCCGCACCTTAAGTCGTGAGAGGAAACAGGGATGGGGCGAGACTGCGGAACGTGCGGAACCTTACGAGCAACGCAACACACATACGCGCACACACGCGCCCGCACGCACACGCATGTTGCAGCGGCTACCTGCAAACGTACCGCAACGTTCCGCACTTCGCGGCAACCCCAGTCGATGCAGCGGGTTACGCCACGCCCAACGTTCCGCAAAACGTACCGCGAAGGTTCCGCAAACGTTCCGCACGATGGTTCCTTCCCGGCCGGAAATGACGGAAGAGGCACGCGGGAACACTCGCGCGTTGCAGCAGAGTTTGTTTTGACTGTCCGATCCGTTTTCCGGAGTCATTCCATGTCCGAATTAGAAGTCCGCAAGGTCGAGCGTGAAAACCGTCAGAACGAGGTCTGGGATGAGCGGGTGGTCCCGGCGGCCGGTGCTTTTGAACGGTTCTTCTGGAACCTGCTGTGGTTCGCCGTGATCGTCTGCCTGCTGTTCTCCTGCAACCCTTTTCGCTAAGGCGCCTGTGATGCTTGTTGAACTACGTTCGCTGGACTCGATTCGACCGTACCAGCAAAACCCGCGTCTCAACGACGCCGCCGTCGCTGCGGTGGTAGCATCGATTCAGGAATTCGGGTTCCGTCAGCCGATCGTGGTCGACGGTGACGGCGTGGTCGTCGTGGGCCACACGCGACTCAAGGCGGCGCAGCGTCTGGGAATGACTGAGGCGCCGGTGCATGTCACCCGGGACCTTACGCCGGACCAGGTCCGCGCCTATCGTCTCGCCGACAACAAGCTGGCCGAACTGGCCGAATGGAACATGGAACTGCTGCCCATCGAATTGGGGCAATTACAGCAAGCAGACTTCGATCTCGAGTTGCTGGGATTCGACCGAGACGAACTGGCGAAGATCCTTGGGACCGAAGCGAAGGACGGATTGTGTGCACGAGATGACGTGCCTGAACCACCCGCTGAGCCGATTACGCAACCCGGCGACCTGTGGATGCTCGGTGAACATCGACTGCTGTGCGGGGATTCGACCGATCCGTCGTGTGTCCAGCGATTGATGGGTGATGAGAAAGCAAAGCTCGTCGCAACCGACCCTCCGTACCTTGTCGACTACACCGGAGAGCGTCCCAACGACAGCGGCAAGGACTGGACCGCCTCCTATCGCGAAATCGACATTACCGATGCGGATCGCTTCTTTCGCGCGGTGTTCACCAATGTGCTCTCCGTGCTCGCCCCCCATTCGGCGATCTACTGCTGGCACGCTCACAAGCGTCAGGCCCTCATTGCCAGAGTCTGGGAAGACCTGTCGATCCTCGATCACCAGCAGATTGTCTGGGTGAAACCCAATGCGGTCTTCGGCCGCGTGTTTTGGCACTTCCGTCATGAACCCTGCATGATGGGTTGGTTGAAAGGCAGTCAGCCTGACCATGACGGTAACCAGTCCTACAACTCCGTCTGGGAAATTGACTGGGAAGGGAAGTCACGAATCGTCGGGAACGAGCACCCGACTCAGAAGCCGGTTGAGATCTTCGCCCGCCCGATTCGGAAGCACACGCGGATTGGCGATGTCTGCTTTGAGCCGTTCAGCGGCAGTGGAAGCCAACTGATCGCTGCGGAACAACTGCAACGACGTTGTTTCGCGATCGAACTCAGCCCCGTCTTCGTCGATGTCGCAGTGTCTCGCTGGGAAAACTTCTCGGGGAAGAAGGCGGAACGAATTCCAGCGCAGGAGACCGCAACATGATCTACCTCGCGTCCCCCTACAGTCATCCGCATGCCATCGTCCGCGAACGGCGGTTCCAGGCCGCCTGTCGGGCGACCAGTCGCCTGATTGCCGCGCGACTGGCTGTGTTCTCCCCGATCGTCTTCGGCCATCCGCTGGCCAACCACGGGTTGCCAACGGACTGGTCGTTCTGGGAACCGTTCGATCGCGAGCACCTGCGGCGCTGCGACGAGGTCGTCGTCCTGACGCTGGAGGGCTGGCGGGAGTCCGTCGGTATCGCGGCCGAGCTGAAAATCGCCGCGGACCTCGGCATGCCCATCGCGTATCTGGCAGTGTTCGATGACGGCGCGGCCGGCTGCGGATCGCAGAACGTCCTGAGGACAGTGCCATGCCCTTCCAAATGAAAACTCGCTGTCGCTTTCCCGGTTGCCCCGAGCTGGTCCGCGGGCAGCGGTTCTGCACGGAGCACCGAGGGTGCGCTTCTCAGCAGCAGGACGCACGCCGCGGCACACCGGCGGAACGGGGCTACGATCAGGACTGGATCAAGGTCGCGGCCCTCCGTCGCCAGCTGGACGCCGATCTGTGTCAGCCCTGCCTGGGCCGCGGTTACGACCAGCCGGCTCGTACGGTGGACCATATCCTGCCGGTCCACGTCCGGCCCGACTGGCGGCTGGAGCTCGCGAACACGCAGGTCATCTGCGACGACTGCCATCGCCGCAAGACGACGATCGACTGCCGGCAGTACGGCAGCAGTACCGCCGCAAAACTGACCGAACAACAACGGAATGAACGCCAGCTGGCACAAGGACTGCGTGACCCACCGCGGGCCGGCCTGGGCGAGTAAGGAGACTCCCGGGGGGGGGAGGGGCATTTTCTACAGCCTGTCCGGCCATACCACGTCCGCCCCCACGCATATGCCGCCGCGAAATTGGGGCGGTGGGGGTTGGTCGACCGTGATTGCCAGGTTTCCGTGAATTTCAGGAGTTCCGCCACGATGCGCGGTCGCAAACCCAAGCCGACACTGACGCGACAACTCGAAGGGAATCCCGGCAAGCGGCGGCTCAACGACCGCGAGCCCGTTCCGTCGGCGGGAATTCCCGAATGCCCCGATCACCTGGACGACGAAGCTCGGGCCGAGTGGTTCCGCACGGCGGCCGTGCTCCAGGAAATGGGACTGCTGACCCGCGCCGATCGCGCCGCCCTGGCCGCCTACTGCACCGTCTATTCGCGGTGGGTGCAGGCCGAAGCGCAAGTCCAGAAATTCGGTTCGATCGTGAGGTCGCCAGAGAAGGGCTTCCCGATGAAAAGTCCGTATCTGACCGTTGCCGATCAGGCGCTGGAGGCGATGCGAAAACTGATGGTCGAATTCGGACTGACTCCCTCCAGTCGCAGCCGAATCCACGTGGCCGAGCGGTCCGACGCCCGCGACGAACTGGAAATGTTTCTGGAGGTCGGCTGATGACACGTCGACGGTCGAACGGTGCCGGGCCTCCGCCGGAGGACTGGTCCGAATGGATTCGGACAGAGGCCGACGCCTGGGCGGTTTCCGAGGGTTTTATCTTCCAATTGGCCGCCGCGGAGCGCGTCCGGACGTTCTTTCGGCGATTCCTTTGCCACTCGAAGGGGGAATGGGCGGGACAGCCGTTCGAGCTGCTCGACTGGCAGTGGCGGGAGATCGTGGCGCCGCTGTTCGGCTGGCAGCGCCCGGACGGCACGCGGCGGTTCCGCCGCGGCTACATCGAAGTCCCCAAAAAGAATGGTAAAAGCTGCCTGTTCTCGGGACTCAGCCTCTACCTGCTGCTGGCAGACGGCGAACCGGGCGCCGAAATCTACTCCGCGGCGGTCGACCGGGACCAGGCGTCGATCGTCTTCACCGAGGCGGCCAACATGGTGGAGGCCTCGCCCCACCTGGAGTCCCGGCTGCAGGTCGTCCGCTCGACCAAGCGGATCGTCGATCACCCCAGCCGGTCGTACTACAAGGCCCTGTCGGCCGATGTTCCCGCCAAAGAAGGCCTGAATGCCCATGCCATCCTGATCGACGAGCTGCATGCTCAGCGGAATCGCGATCTGTGGGACACGCTGCGGTATGCGGGCGCCTCGCGGCGGCAGCCGCTGCACCTGGCGATCACCACCGCCGGCTACGACCGCCATTCGATCTGCTGGGAACAGCACGATTACGCCGCGAAGGTCCAGGACGGCACGATCCAGGATCGGGCGTTTTTCAGCTTCATCTGTGCGGCCGAGCCGGACGATGACTGGACCGCTCCCGAAGTCTGGCAGAAAGCCAATCCGAGTTTCGGGATCACGCTCAGCGCCGAGCAATTCGCCGAAGACTGCCAGGAAGCCCAGCAGTCTCCCGCCAAGGAAAACTCGTTCCGGCGGTACCGCCTCAATCAATGGACGGAACAGGATGTCCGCTGGCTGAGCCTCGAGCGTTGGGACGCCTGCAGCCGGGCCCCGTCAGAGCTGGAGGGACGTTCCTGCTTCGCGGGACTGGACCTGTCGAGTACGACTGATCTCTCGGCCCTGGTGCTGGTGTTTGGGGACGAAAGGGACGAGGTCTATGACGTGCTCCCGTTCTTCTGGGTGCCGGAGGAGGGGGCCCGGCAACGGGAGCGGCGGGATCATGTGCCGTACCTGCAGTGGATCCGGCAGGGCTGCCTGGAAGCCACTCCTGGCGATGTCGTCGATTACGAAGTGATCCGCGCACGGATCCGGGAGCTCGGCGAACGCTACCGGATCCAGGAGATCGCGCTGGACCGCTGGAATGCCACGCAGCTGGCCACCCAACTCAGCGGCGACGGGTTTGAGATGGTCGCTTTCGGCCAGGGCTACGCCAGCATGAGTGCTCCGACCAAGAAGCTCGAGGAACTGGTCCTGTCGCAGCGATTGGCCCATGGTGGCCACCCGGTTCTGCGCTGGATGGCCGGGAACGTGAGCTTGGAAACGGATGCCGCGGACAACTGGAAACCATCAAAGAAGAAGAGCATCGAGCGGATCGACGGGATCGTGGCGATGATCATGGCCCTGGATCGAGCGACGACCCAGGCGAACTTCTCGAATTTTATCCCGGGGACGCTCCGTCTCTGACGTCGGAACTCGGACGCGGCAGCTCCTGGCCTCCGGTTGCCCAGTGTTCTCCCCGATCGTACTGGGCCATCCCCTCGTCCACCACGGGTTACCGACCGACTGGTCGTATTGGGAGCCGTTCGATTGCGCGTACCTGCGGCGCTGCGACGAGGTGGTTGTGCTGATGCTGGACGGGTGGGGGGAATCCGTCGGCGTGGCGGCCGAGATCCGGATCGCCGGCGAACTCGGGAAGCCGGTTCGCTACGCGGCCCTGGACGCCCTGGTTCCACGCACGTTGGCCCACGTCGCGACGGAGGCGGGATCTTGAACAAACCCGCAGCCAACGAGAAAACGCCCGCACGTGGCGTACGTGGGGCGTCACCGGGGAAACCCGGGATCATGGACCGGTTATGCGCCGGGGCGGAACATCGTGCCGCACCCGGCGCAGCGCACCGTTTCGTCATCCTCCTGCCAGACCAGCCGGTCGGCAGTTCGTTCGCCACAGGTCGGACAGGCCTCGGCGGGATCGACCCGATTGGTCAGCGGCGGGTCAAGGCGATCGGCGATGGCGAGCAGCACCTCGATCAGGTCGTCGGCATCGATGGCCCGCGAGCGGTGCCCGTTGGCGATCGCCTGCTGGATGGCGGCGGTCACCTCGCGAATCGCATCGGCCAGACGTTCGTGGGTGAGCGTCATCGCGGCGCCTCAATTCTTGCTCTGATCGGAATCGGCGTTCGTGGCCGCAGTTGCCGACTCGCCGGCAGACTTCGTCTCGGACGCCTTATTGCCGGGCTTCGCAGCCGGCGCCGCAGTACCCGCGATCGCGAACAGCCCACGATCCATTTTCTGGAACCGGGCCTCGGCCCCCTTCTTCTGGATCTCCCGCAGGATCGCAGCGTAGAGCGTGGCCTGCGGCGTTTTGCCGCCGGGGCTGGTCCAGTATCCCTTGGTGGCCATCGCGTCGATCATCGCCTTGGCGGCCATCGGCTCGCCGGATTCCGTGAGCACCTTGGCCGCTGCGTCGAGGGCGCTGAGTTTTCCGTCGGCCTTGGGCGGGGCCTGCTTGGCCTTAGGTTCCGCGGCCTTCGCCTCGACGGCCTGCGGTTCCGCCTTCTTCACCGGGGCCTTCTTCGTGGCCTTTGTTTGAGGCTTCGAGGCCTTGGGCGCCTGCTTGGTCGTGGTCTTCTTCGTCGACATGGTCCGTCTCCTGTGGGGAATCGCGCGGAAGCGTCCGTCGGGGCGACCTTCGCCCCAATCCGGCGTCGCCGCGACGACCGCCAACAGGACAGGTCAGTTACCTCGACTGCGGGACGACATCCAGCCAGTTCCGCCAGCGATTTCGGCGGTATTCAGAAGTTTTCCCGACGGACCGCCATCTTGTGCCAGAGCGGGCGCTGACGCATCCGGCGTCCACGATCACCTGCGGCGATCCGTGGGGAGAACGATCAGCGGGGGCATCTGCCGCGGGAGGCGATTGACGCGTTTCTCGGGCTGTACGACCAGCAGGTCGAAGTGCTGGAGCGGGGGTACCAAGTGCGGGCACATTCGATACTCCCTCAGTGCGCCCGGTACAGCCTTTCATGAAATCTTTCGTCTAGGTGCTTGCGTGCGTGCACCTGGCGTGATATCCCATTCCTCTGTTCGCAGTTACACAGTTCGCGTTGAGGTTCAGCAGCTTCATTCCCGCTGAGGACATCTCAATTCTCACTCACATTCCAAGATTCGACACTATCGAGCCTGCGCGGACAGGGCGAATTGCGGTCCCAGCGAGAACCGCGGTGTACTCGACGGTTTTTGAGTCCTCTCTGCGCAGGCACTCTCCAAGCATGCGGGAAGTGTTTGCGGGCCAGTTTCATTGCGTGCTGTTATGGACATTTGTGCCAAATCTCGTTGCCCGCCGCCGCCTCGTACGGGCGACGTGCCGCAGTATGATTGAGAACTCGCGGGTGCAGAAGCCGTTCAATCAGGATGACTGCGCTACGCTTGGAACTAGTAACATCGAGCGCGAACGGCAGGCCCTCTCGATTGACCGGCAGGATGACCCATGCCCCCATGCCCTTCTTGGCCCGGCGGGGGTCCGCGTTTCTTCCTCTGCCGTGGCGAACGTGCCGTCGGCAATCGATTCGTCCAGGCGTAACCGTCTGAGGTCGCTGAGTCGCCGCAGAAGTCGTTGGCAGGCTGGCTGCAGCATGCCGACCTCGTTCCGTTGCTGGAGCCGCCGCCAGTGGGTTGCAGGAGCGGGATTCCGGATGGGTAACTTCGACAAGTCGGTGCTGGCTCGTAGGACCTGCGGGATTTCTCTCAGGCAGGGCTTGGGAGGGAATCGCGTGCGGGCACCCGCGGAAGACATCGGAATTTCAACGAATAGATCGGCGATCAGAAACCATTACTCATCAGTGACTTCAGATTTCCGGACAGTCCTGGACCCTGTGTTGTTGCGGCCGCGTGAGGGCCACCATCGCAGGGTGGGATGCATGGCTAAGAACCCCTAACACAACCGCCGTTTTGAGAATTGCATCAGATCACTCGACAAGCATCCGCCAGCAGATGACTGACGCCGCGAGCGAGTTCCAGGCATGGTAAATGTAATCTCGACGATCGAAACGCACGCGCAGCCGGCGGAAGCCCCGCAGCCAGGCGAAGGTCCGCTCGACCACCCAGCGGGTCTTGCCCAGTCCGCTGCCGTGCGGCGTGTTCCGTTTGGCGATGAGCGGCCGGAGCCCAGCCACGTCAGCAGCGCATCAACCGCGGCATCGTGGTACGCCCGGTCGGCCTGGACCGCCTTCGGCTTCTCGACAGGATGTCCGGGCTTGCCGCCGATCGACGTCATATTGACCACCAGCGGAATAATCTCCAGGACATCGTGCCGGTTCGCACCGGTGACACGGATCTCCAGCGGGACGCCGTTGCGATCGACCAGCAGATGCTGTTTTGTGCCCGGTTTTTGGCGGTCTGTGGGGTTCGGGCCGGTTTCGTCGCCGCCGCCGACCGCTCGCGACAGGCTGCTGTCGACGATGGCCAGAGACAGGTCGAGTTTCCCCGCCTTCCGCAACGAGGCCAGCAGCAGCCGGTGCAACTGGTCCCAGATCGACAGCAGTTGCCAGTCGCGAAGTCGACGCCAGCAGGTCATTCCGCTGCAGCCGAGTTCTTGGGGAAGATCTTCCCAACGGATGCCGGAGCACAGCACGAAGAAAATCCCCCGCATGGCGACTTTGTTCAACACCCGCGGACGTCCTCCCAGCTTGCCGGGTGCCTCGTCCGGAGGCAGCAACGGCTCGATTTCCAACCACAGTTCATCCGGCAACGACGCGTGCGACATCTTTCACCTCCGTGTTTTCGGGAACTCCGATCCACGAAGGAGGCTGGCGCAAATGGCGTGCCAAACTGGTTTTGTTAGGGTCTCGTTGTCCAGTCTGCAGTGGGCTAATGGCGCAACAACACCACAAACTCGTTCTACTTTTAGGAGCAAAACATCATGGCAAAGAAGTCAACCAACAGCAATCGCCGTCAGGGAAATGGCCTTCAGGGATTCTGCATTCATAAGAACAACCCCGATTCGAAATCCCTGATGGCACATTTGAAGCAAGAGCAGGCAAGTTTTCCTTCCATCGCCTTTACGCCGTCGGTCGAGTCGCAAGACCCCGAATCCATTGCGAAGGCGTACCTGGAGCAAGCGCTCGGCAGCGATTCCGCTCCGAGTTTCACGGCGCCAGTTGTTGATAAAGTTGAAAGTGAGTTCAAGAGCGTTGGCACGGAATCGCTACAGTTGACCGGAACGACTGCGGTGCGGTTCAGGCAGACTATTAACAAGATTCCGGTTTATGGTTCGCTCGTAACCGTTGAGCTGGATGAAAAGAATGAGCTTTTAGGCATCAATTCAGCGATCGGATCGCCGAAAGGTGTCAGTCCCATCGCCAAGATTTCTGCTGCTGAAGCAGTCCAGGCTGTTTCAAAGCATCCAGAGTACAAGGCGGACATGGCGAACGCCGTACCGCGACTCTATTATTTCTTCGACGTCGCCAAGGCGAAGTGGCATCTGGCGTTCATTTGTGAAGACGTCCCCGTCAGTCGCGGTAGTGCCAAAGGCCGTGTCCCGGTCAGGGCCGACTACGTCGTAGACGCGCTCAAAGGCAAGGTTATCGCAGTTTTGCCACGGACACCAACGATCTCGGCGACAGGCGTTGATTGCCTGGGGGTGACCCGCTCCTTCCAGGTCGAACAAACGGGTAGCGCCAAGGTTTTGAGCGACACTTCTCTGAATGTCCAAACGTTTGACTTCAAGGGAAAAGACCCGGAAACGCAAGCCGACAAGTTGCCTGGGACACCGATCAAGAATCCACCGGCCTTTTCGCCATCAGCTGTAAGTGCGCATGCCAACGCGTGCGATGTGTCGAAGTTTATGCGGACGACGCTGATGCGAAATAATATTGATGGTATCGGCGGAGTCATGGTCTCGTCGATCAATTGCATTCAGGTCAGCGAAAGCGTCGGCGGCCTTGGGAAAGAATGGATCAACGCCTTTTGGGACGGGACCCAGATGGTTTACGGTCTCCGATTCAAATCTGATGGAAGTGTCCTTTCCCTAGCTGCCGACCTTGACGTTGTCGCGCATGAGATGACACATGGCGTCACGGATCGGACAGCCCGCTTGGAATATCGACTCCAATCGGGTGCGATGAACGAGTCATACTCGGACATTTTTGGCATCATTGTGAAGAACTTCTCTGAACCTGATCAAAGTAAATGGAATTATCTGATTGGGGCCGGGCTACAACCGAACGGAAAGCCATTTCGCGACTTTCGCGACCCGCCTGCATTCGGTCAACCCGACAAAATGAGCGATTTTGTGGTTACGTCACGGGATCACGGCGGTGTCCACACGAATAGCGGAATCCATAACAAGGCAGCGTTCAACGTTCTTGACTCGAAGAAGTCCGGTGGGGCATTCGTTTTCGCGCCGCGCGAAGTCGCGATCATCTTTTATCTGGCGTTGACCCAGCACCTCCGAATGACCTCGCAGTTCATTGACAGCCGTAACGCCGTACTCCAGAGCGCCAGAACGTTCTTCCGGACACTTCCTGCCGCGCAATTGGCTGCACGGATCACCGCCATCGAAACGGCGTTCAATGATGTCGGCATCCAATGATTGTTGTCACACATTGCACGCCTTCCGGAGAACGTAATGAGCTCCCCCATTCAAGTGATCTACTTTGACCTCGGCGATACGCTAGTCCTCAAACAAGCATACGCCGGGTGGCTTTGGACTGGTCGGCGCGGCGCGGACCGGGAACGGGCCGCCGGGGGCGGATCGGCGTGGCGTCGAGTTGTGCGTTGGGCATGTCGCGGGTCTCCTTCCGGGGTTGGGCGTGACGGCGGACGATCCGGCAGAGCGGGCTGCTCTGTGCGGGGCGCCGCGGGCTGTCGGCCGTTCGACTCCGCCGCGTTTTGCGTTCAGCAGCGCTGCGGAAGCGTTCTGTGACGAGCCGGCGTCAGCGCGTCGGCCAGGCGGAAGAACAGGCCCTGCCAGTCGTTCCAGGCCAGCAGTCGCAGCACGCGTTGCCGGCCCGTCTGCAGCACCTGGCCGGGGATTCGCACCAGCCGGTTCACGAACGTGCGGAACTCGCAATTCAACAGCGTCCGCCGCTGCGTCTGGTGCTGCTCCGCCCAGCGGCCCCGCTCGACGGGCAGCCACAGCGCCAGCCACGCCTTGAGGTTCCAGGCCAGCGCCGTCATCAGCATGTACGCCCCGTTGGAGGTCAGGTTGTCGACCGGCGCGTGCAGCGCCCGGCTGATGCGGGAAGAAGGGGTGATCGCTCCCGGCGAAGACCGGCGGCATGCGTCGGAGCTGGCTCGCAGGCCTGACGGAGGTGACGAAGCGCTACCTGCTGGCGACGGCGGCGCACAATCTGGGGCGAGTCATGTGGAAGCTGCTGGGAGTTGGCAAGCCGCGGAGACTGCAGGGGCAGGCCGCGGCGGCCTGGGCGGTGTTTGGGGCGGTTTGGTCCGCGCTCTATCGGCTCCTGCGGAGCCAGACCGACCGAGCGGAACAACCCGACGAATTCGTCCGCCGTGGACCAGCGGCCGCCTGCCTGGCCGGGTGACGACAAAGAACGCTTTGCTCAACACGCTGCTAGACGGCGGAAGTCCAGAGGGCGGTGAAGTGCGTCAAATTGGCGACCCCAAAAGCAGGCGAGCATTGTTACGAAGAGGATCCCTTCCGGGGAGGAGCGAATTACGTTGATGCTACTGGGCCGATCGGAGTAATCTCGACTGCTGACTTCCGCGAAAGTCGAAACAGGCGCCTTCTGGGGAATCTCCAATGAAATGTCGACTATCTCCGATCGCCTACCTGGTCGCGACGGCGGTTCTCGCTGGAACGAATGCGCGGGCAGAAAAGCCTTTCCGCTACACCGAAGCCAGGCACGGCCGGGGCGAGCTGCGTTACGTGAACGACATTCCCGTTCTGCTGGTCCAGGGGACGCCGACCGAGATTGGAGAGCAGATCGGAACGCTGGCTCTTAAGCAGCTCACTGACGTCAAGAGGCTGGGCGATCAGTTCATTGGCGAGACCGGGTTTGGATCGATTGCTGCAATCGTTCTGAAGTCCGGATCACTGTTGCTTCCGCAGTTTCCTCCCGACCATCTGACGGAGCTGGACAGCGCCGCAAAGTCCGCAGGCTGGCCGCGCGATCTGCTCATTTTCGGCAACACGTACGTCGACATTCGAAAAGGGCAGCTCTGTTCGGCCTTGATTGTCGAAGGAGAGCGAAGCGCGACCGGCGGTCCGTTGTTCGGACGAAATCTCGACTGGGGCGGCAGTATCCCCCTCCATGAATATACTCTCGTGACTGTCTATCGCCCGACTGGGAAACATGCTTTCGTGTCAATCGGCTTTCCCGGCATGATCGGCTGCGCTTCCGGCATGAACGACGCCGGACTGGCCGTGGCTGCCAACACGGTGTCAGAGTCTCGCGACGGTTCGGCGACTTTTGACTTGAAGGGCGTCCCGCAGGGCCTTGCCCTGCGCCGGGTCCTGGAGGAGTGCTCTACGGTTGACGAAGCTGAGGTGCTGCTTCGGTCGCTTCCGCGAACGACGATGGAGAACTTTGTGATTTGCGACCGGCGCCGTGGCGCTGTCTTCGAAGTTACGACAAAGCAAATCGTCGTTCGCGGCTCGACCGACGCCGTTTGCGCCTGCACCAACCATTTTCGCACCAGGGAGTTGGCCGAGAACACGACATGTCCACGCTACACCATCCTGGAAACGAGCCGCAGAACGACGCGGCTCGAACTGACAGACGTTGCAGAAAAGATGGACGCAGTCGCCGGCGATACGACCCTGCAAACGATGATCTTCGAGCCAGCCATTCTCAAGCTTCATCTCGCGCTCGGAGAGCCGCCGGCCAGCCAGTTCCCGCTGCAGGAGATCGACCTGACAGTGCTGTTCACAACCGGGCAGTATCCGGCCGATCGTGGGCTGGCTCGTGGCAAACCGCAGGCCGCGCCGCCGCACGTCACCAAAAACGAGGCGGGAAACTACGACGTCACGTTCCGCTACCGCCCAGTGAACAATCACGGTGCGAAGGCCGTGTACCTCGCGGGGACATTCAACGACTGGAAGCCGATGGCCCGCACGATGTCGGGGCCAGATAAAGACGGGTCTTTCCAGACGACAATTCCACTTCCCGAAGGGCGTTATGAATACAAGTTCGTCGTCGATGGGAAGCGCTGGCGGCGCGACCTGAACAACGACGCACAGGTCGGTCCCGATCGAAATAGCGTCATCGAGGTCGGTCAGTGATTCGCGATTCTGAGCGCATTGGCCATCCAATTCTGGTGGCCACCCACGTCAAGCGGTCCGCCAGCCGCGCCGCCGTGCAAACTCCGCGTGGCCTGGCCGTTGCGTTCCACGCCTCGCCGCAAGTCGTTGTTCCACGGCCGCCGTAACGGTAACTGGTCATCACCGTTGAGGAGCGCTTCAATGGGGCCGCTCCGGAATGGAGCGGAAGACCTCAATCGTCCTGCCGGGCAACCGCCAGCAACAGGTGATTCTGGCCACCGACCAGGCCGGCACGGTCCACGCCTACGACTACGACAAGCTCGGCCGGCAGACGCAGGATCGGATCACCACCCTCGGTTCCGTCGTCGACGGAGCGGTCCGCTGGATCGCCACGACTTACGAAGTCCGGGGGATGAAAGTCTTGCTGACCAGTTACGACAATCCGACCCGCCCAGTAAGATTATTCTGATTCGCTTCGATTCCGCGATTCCAGCGCGAAACGGCGGCGTTTGAAGTCGGCGGATGAGCTGTGGATCAGGTGGCTGACGCCGAGTCAATCCGCCGTTGTTCGGCTCGGATGCTACGACTCGGTCGATTCGTGGTCGGCGGTGCGCAGCGCGGTCCGGCCGGTCCGGAGTGACTGCCGGTGCGCCGCGAACTGGTTCCGATTCGCCACCACCTATGCAACTCGCCGCTCGTAACACCGCAGCAGCCCACCAAGTCGCGTCGTGCACACGACATCCGTCGGCCGAATCTCGGCTGTCCGCTCCGTTGGCGGTTCGAAGTCCGGCGGCAGATGATCCCTCGCAGAGTGCGGTCGTTCCCGATTGTAATGCAGGCGCCATTCCCGGCACACGTAGTTCAGGTGCCGCTCGGCCACGATTACAAACTTGTCGAGGCACTCGACCTTCAGCGACTGGATAAACCGCTCCACGTGGGCCCGCAGGTTCGGGGACAGCGGCGTGTTCCGCTTCACCTCGACGTCGGCGGACTTGAAGACCGCGTCGAACTGCGCCGTGAACTTCGTGTCATTGTCCCGCATCACGATTTTGGGGACCAGATCGAGGTCTTCGGCATCCATCAGGAAGTTCCGCGCATGCTGGCTCACCCAGCCAGAATCGGGGCTGAGCGTACACGGCGAGATCCAGCACCGCCGCGTTCCCAGGTGCAGGTACACCAGGAAGTAGAGGTCGACCAGCCCTCGCGTGGTCCACATCGGTTTCGAGACGAAGTCGCACTGCCAAAGCGTATCGGCATGAATCTTCAGGAATTCGTCCCAGGTCCCTTTGCCCCGTTGGGGCCCCGGATCGAGGTCGTGCTCCTTCAGGATCACCTTCACCGTCTGCCGCGAGATACTCTTAATCCCCAGCTTGCGAAGCTCGCCGAGGATCCGGGTGTAGCCCCAGGCATTTTCCCGGGCCAGTCTGAGGACCAGTTCCCGAACGTCGTCCGGCGTCCGTGGCCGGCCAGGTTTCCGCTGCGGGGCGGACTGCCTTGCCGTGTGGGCCGTCTCGGCCTCCCGGACCCAGCGTTGGAACGACTGGTAGCTGACGATCGAGATCAGGTCCTTCAGCTGCTGCCCCAGCTTGCGACCGAACCGAAGCAGGCGCCGTCGTTCCTGGGGCGTGGCGACAAGACGTTCCGGCAGGCGGGCACGGAGGATCCGGTTCTCCTCCTTGAGGTAGGCGACCTGACGGGCCAGCTCCTGGCGGGTGGCGGACGCCAGGAGGGCGAAAACCGGATGCAGCAGGCGACCCATTGTGCTACCGTGACCTGGCGGTGGAATTTGTGAGAATCAGCAGGAATCAGAGTATTCTTACCCCGCTGGAAGGCCGGAAGATTACCCGGATCCGCCACCGATTCCGACCGCCCCGACTGGGACTCGGCTCGGCTTTGCCAAGCCCGTCTGCCGCCCTCTGTGCGACCGGCACACCTTCTCCAGGCCCCCACCGCAGCCAAGCTCGAAGTCGCGCATTCGCGCGCGGCTGTTAACCCGCTTGGTGCAATTCGATTGCGTTCGGAAAGACGACCGGCTGGTTAACAGCTTTGGAGATGTGAGACTTGCCAAGCTGTTAACTGCGCGATCACAAGTTCGTAGAAGGTCCCTACCGTCGCCACCCCCACCGGTAGGTACTCGGAAAACGCGAAGTCATGGGCCATCAGCAGGTTGCGTCAAATCGGCGACCCCGAAAAAGGCGCGCATTGGTTCGAAGAGGGTCCCTTCCGGGGAGGGTGAGATCATATTTTCGCTTTTTGAGCGGACGATCGGCGGACATCCCGAGTCCGTGAATCGTCAGGTCATCGACGTTCATGAACACCCGCTTCGTTCGCCAGAACCGATCCTTCAGTTTCAGGAACAACCGCCGTGCCGCCGGCGTGAGTTCCCGATAGAGATCGAGGTCGAACAGCAAGGTGCCGCCTGTCGCCTGACACATCTTGAAGAAGGTCGGCGACCACTCGATCCGCCACGAGCGTTCGGTGTCGACGCTCGCTCCCCGATCACGGGTCGGCAGGAAGCAACTGAAGAAGTGAAACGTGACGCGTTCATGTTCCTGCAATACCGGATTATAGAACGCGGTGTTCTGGTACGCGACGAGAGCCAGTCGTTCCAGCGACGCCCGCAGTTGAGCGTACTGGGAACCGCCGACCGACATGCCGAGTTTTTTGATGATCCAGTACGGCGTCGCCAGCAACGTCGGGTCGGGGTGTTTGTGAGACAGGCTCAGACCGAGCAGTCCCCAAAGAATGTACTCGTCGATCGACTCCAATCCGAGCGGAGCGTAGACGCTCACCTGAGCGTCGCGTTGTTGTTTTTCTACCGTGAACTTGTAATGCGAGTCGTACGTGAACGACGCTCGCTTTCCGCCTTGGACCGGCCAGAGGGCCGTCTCCAAAATCGAGAGCTGGGCAATCCCCTCTCGGACGATGCCGGGTAACGGTACCCTCCCTGGAATGGTTTTGGGAAGGGGATCTGGAAAGGTGCCAGTCCCAAACCATGAAGTCGCGCCGACGGTGTTTCGCAAGGGTTCCGAGAGGGGATTTGGTGGCTTCCAAAGCGGTTTCCGAGTGTGTCCGCTGAAGGGGTGTCGACAACCTACCGGAACCTCGTCGGCGGTGTCGTTTCGGCACCGTCTCGGAAGCATTCCGTCGGCACCATTCCGGAGCGTTTTCGGTAGGGTTCCAAACGTCTTTCATGGAAGCGTTTCGGAAGGTACCGAATGCGTTCCATGAAACTTCAAAAATTGCTCTGGGAGCCGTTACCAATGGTGCCAGACTTGGCAGCCGTGAAAGGGTGTCGGAAGGGTGCCGAAACGTCTCATGAAACCATTCCGCAAACCCCACCGACATTGGGTTGTGATCAGTGAGGGAGGGGAGTGGTCATTTGACTTCGACTTGCCACAACTTTGAACTGGATTCTGAAGACAGTTTCAAACTGGCAAATCATCTTTGGAGATCGGCCGACCGTTCAACGAACGGGACGAACGGAAAATCCGCTCAGCATTTTTTCGAGTGAGAAATCGGGCTCGATTTGATGTATTTATCCGGCCTCAGCCGGGCGTTGTCCGACGTGGTCAGTCGAGTCCGGAGCGGGGGATTGGTCGGCTGTTTTGAGGCGGTTCAAGACTTGGGTTACACGTGCCCGACTGACACCCAGAAAGCGGGCGAGTGCGGCGCGGTTCTCGAACTTTCCGGTGTCGAGAAGGGATTGGTAATAGCGGGCGAGCCGCAGGGGATCGGTGCCGGGCTTGTTGGGTTCCAGTCGGGTGGCTCGCGGTGCCGGTGGGGCATTCCAAGCGTACAACGTATAGATCGGTGCTCGACGTAACCTGCTTACGGCAAAGGAACCTAGCTCGACGAATCCGCGATGTGAATGGCGACCGGCTCGGGGAGCCTTCCGACTGTGAACGCAACCCGTGAAAGGACATCGACTTCAGACGATGTCCTTTTTCGTTTCCCGGTGAAAATCGGTCCCGTGGGGACAGGATTCGCTTCATGCTGGATTTGCGTCGCTGGTTCTTTCTGCTCACCACAGGAGAATCACGACATGGCTTCCATCGAGTTCCGAAGCAATTCTTACCGCATCATTTTCCGCTACGCCGGCGAGAAATTCAGCCGCTCGCTGAAGTCGGACAACCTCAAGTCGGCCAACGCATCGCTGGCCCGGCTGGAAGACAACCTGCGTCGCGTGGAACAAGGACTGGCGGCCGTCCCCGAGGGGGCGGACGTCTGCCAGTTCCTCTTATCCGACGGCCGAACCACCACTCGGGCCGCTCACAAGCCGGACCAGATTCGGATCCTCGGCGGCCTGCTCGACAAGTTCTGGATCTCGATCCAATCTCAACGTATCGATCAAATCCAAAGCTATCACGCTTTGCACTCTGATACAGAGGTAGAATTCGTTGCACCATTTCAAAGGCCTGTTTGGATCTGACGTGCGTCGCGCACAAATCGAAGGCTGCAATCGACTGCAGAGTCTCAATATCTCGATATCGTTGAGTGGGTCTCTCCGCCGGATCGACGCCAACCAGGATCTCCCGCAGGCCCGTATCGCTGGGAACGCGGCCCACACGGTAGACCCGCCGAATGCTGGGATCATCGCGGCTCTGGTCAAACGCCCGCAACGAGGAAAACTTCAGCCAAAACATGGCGAAGGCCGCCATGAGAGCATCGCCGAGCGGGATCGCGACCAAACCGGGCCGCAGATCCTTCACCCTATCGAATTTCTGGCGGATCAGGGCAAAGAGCGCGTCCGCCGACAACGCCTGACGCGCCCGCGGCACTCGCGAATCCATGCTCCACCCCGCAGTGTCCAAACAGCGGAAACAGGCAATTTCTCCTCGCTCGGAATTGTACCCCGCGTTTACGAAGCACCATCACCAACGGCCCCTGACTTCCAAGGATAAATGGCCGTCCGGGAATTGCTGGCTGCACAATCACCGTCCACGGTTGCAACATCACTGTCCACGGTTGAAAACTTGCCGTCCACTGTTGCACACTTGCCGTCCACTGTTGCATAATTGTCGTCACCGAATCAGATTTTCGCGTCGTGCCGGATTCCCCAGTCAACTTTTCAGGCTCATCCGGCAAATGCGTCCCTGAGTTGAAAGAAGACGGACATGCCGTTCTGGTTTGGAGTTGCGAAAAAGACTTCAGACCAGGAGGCCGGCATGTCCGATTGGATGTTGTATCACGGGTTCGGGATTCGCGGCTACGAAATCGTACGGCAGGAGAAGTTCGACCGGCGCTGCCTGTCATTCTCGCTGCGGGCCAAGCCGCGGGTTCTGCGCTGTCCCCGCTGCGGCACGAAGGACGTGATCCGCAAAGGAACCAACCCCCGACTGTTCCGGGGGCTGTCCGTCGGATCTCAGCCGGTCTGGTTCGACGCAGCGATTCCTCGCGTGCGGTGCGACCGGTGCGAGCTGACCCGGCAGGTGCGGATTTCCTTCGCCGACGAGAAACGCCGGCACACGCGGGCATTCGAACGGTACGCCCTGGAGCTGGCGCGGATCACGACCACGCAGCACGCCGCCGACCATCTTCAGGTGTCGTGGGACACCGTCCGCGACATC
The DNA here is from genome assembly GCA_942493135.1 of uncultured Planctomycetaceae bacterium. GTDB lineage: Bacteria > Planctomycetota > Planctomycetia > Planctomycetales > Planctomycetaceae > Planctellipticum. The sequence continues at coordinate 5,621,222 of OW818684.1, forward strand.
GAAGCCCGGCACCTGCAGAAAACGTACGGCAAGCCGAAGCTGAAACACCTGACGCAGATCGCCATCGACGAGATCTACCTCGGCAAAAGCGTGAAGTTCCTGACGGTGGTGCTCGATCTGGAGAGCGGTGCCATCGTGTTTGTCGGCCGGGGAAAAGGGGCCGAAGCGCTCGATCCGTTCTGGAAGCGGCTGCGTCATTCGCGGGCCGTGATCGAAGCCGTGGCGGCCGACATGTCCCCGGCCTACGCCCTGGCCGTGCGGAAGCACCTGCCTCACGCCGCGCTGGTCAACGACCGGTTTCACGTGATCAAGCTCTACAACGAGATGCTGACCGAACTGCGGCGGGAGCTGTACCGGGAGGCGACGACGCAGCTCGAAAAGGACGTGCTCAAGGGGACGCGCTGGCTGCTGCTGAAGTCGATGAACAACCTCGACGAAGAGCGCGACGAGCCCGGCCGGCTGCTGCAGGCGCTGCAGCTCAACCGCTCGCTGGCCGTCGCCTATTACCTCAAAGACGATCTCAACGAGCTCTGGGAGCAGGCGGACAAGAAGGCCGCCGGGCGCTGGCCGGACCAGTGGCTGGAGGCGGCGAACACGTCCGGCATCCGGCTGCTGCAGAAGTTCGCGAAGACGCTGGCCAGTCGCCGGAGCAGCCTCTTGGCCTGGTACGACTATCCGATCTCGACGGGCCCGCTGGAGGCCGTGAACAACAAGATCCGGCTCTTGCAGCGTCAGGCTTTTGGCTATCGGGACTTCGAGTTCTTCCAGCACAAACTCTATGCGCTGCATCGCATGAGGTACGCGTTAGTCGGGTGAGCCACTTTTCAACCCGTAGGAAACACAAATGTCAGTAACCGTAACGGTACATGTGTACTCAGGGCGTCCCGACCCCGCATGGGAACTCAGTAGCCAGCAAGCCGCAGAACTTGCTGACAAAATTAAGCGCATTAATAAGACTACTCTTCTTAAGCCACCAGGAATTATTGGTGGCCTTGGCTATCGCGGGTTTTCGATTGATACGGTACGCGAAAAAGATCTGGACCCGAAGATATACCTTCATGCAGGGATTGTGGATCTCGACCGGTTCGACGCGAACAGAATTACGGACACACCCGACTTGGAGGCATGGCTCTTGTCTACGGCCGGTTCGACCGTTGACCAAAACACTATGACCTATATTGACTCGCAAATTAAGGGCCACGATCGTTTCAATAAGGCAATCGCGCCCTCGGCAGACGCAGCCTCAGGGCCGCCTCCGTTTGATCCCGGCAAATGGAATAATGACCCCAACATTCGCCAGAAGAACAATTGCTATAACTACGCAAACGACAAGATTACCAATTCATTTGCGCAACCGGGACGTGGATCTGGCCAGATGTTTTCAGCTCTCACTTGCTCGGACGTTGGTGCAGCTGCGCAACGTGACGGACAGATCCCCGTCGCCTCCGCGGCTAGCACCCCAGCTCAGGGGCAGTTTATCGCGTTAGTAATATGGCCAGGGCAAGATTACCATTGGTATCGTTTGGATAATAATGCAATGTGGTCCCACAAACCAGGTCAGACACCCGCCAAAAACACTGACAATTCTGGTCAACTGATCTCAAGCCCTGAGACGTGTGATCGTGGCCCTTACACAGATTTTTGTCGATACTTCCAGTGCATTCCCGCGAACACGCACATTCTTTAATCGAAAGCACATCATCTATTGGAGTTATGACAGGGGCACAAGGTAAACCTTCTGTGAAAGTTTTCGGCTACACTTCAATACATAACACTTACAGTACGAAGGTAAATTATGCCACTCAATGAATTGCTCGACCACTTGGACCCCAAACTGTTTGGTTTGGGTGATCGACCAGTTGACGAGCCTCACTACAAGCGTCACTTGAAAACGAACGACGCTCTTCGCATGTCAAATCGCGGAGTGTGGGACCTTGCCCCAATCCCAGAGTTCGATGCCCGAACACGTGGTTGGGTTACGCCGGCAAAGAACCAAGGCCAATGCGGGTCATGCTGGGCTCACGCAGCGGTTGGGACAATTGAATCCCGGATATTGAAGAATGGTGGACCGCAATATGACCTCTCAGAGCAACAGCAAATCTCCTGCAATACAACTATGTCAGGGTGTTGCGGCGGCAGTGGATCATCTTTGCTTTTTTATTATTCGAACAAGCCAGTTCTTGAGTCGTCAGCTCAGTACGGTGAGGGAGGAACAAGCTGCCCGGTCGAGCGCTCAAAAACGTGTGCCGACATTCACGGAACGTCCGTGAATTATCTCGCTAGCGGATATTACACCGTTGATCGTACGGTAGATGCAATGAAAACATCATTAACAACCCATGGCCCTTCATACTTTCGTTACGACGTGTGGAGTGACTTCTACAATTATTGGAGCAGCGGCGCTTCCGGCGGCGTCTACAAGCAAGCTTCCGGCAACAAACTCGGCGGACATGCTGTATTGTTGATAGGCTGGAGCGATTCTAAGCAGGCATGGCTTCTGAAAAACAGCTGGGGGGCGAATACGGGGTTGAATGGTGATGGAACGTTTTGGATGGCCTACGGTGGCCACGCAAATGATCTGGGCTTTCAGATGTTCAATATTACCGACTTGGCGCCGACCATGTGATCATAGTTGATTTGTACAACTGCAATCGGCCAAGGCCGATTCCTGAATCGACTGGATGTGGTGCATGGCAAATGTCATCCGAATTGATGTATTTCGGATCAACATCGGTTGTCCTCCAGAGCATTGGAGGCGGCAACTCAAGAGTTACAATGACCCACAAGAAATTGAGGCTGTACTGAGTTGTCTCGATTCTAAGCAATTGGCCAAGAGCAGTCAGGCAAGCGAAGGGGGGGGGTGTTACCAGTATTCACTGTTTTATGATGATGGGGCAGTGCGAGAACTTGTTGATGAATGCGGCCCTGAACAAATGACTTCTCAGTCATTTCAGGCCTGAAAATGGTGAGCATGGCGTTAGATATCAAACGTAGTAGCCAACTGGTTTACGGCCCAACGACAAGATGAGCTTTATGCGTTACGATTGGGGACCACGTGAAAATCTACGTCTCGGCTACATACAGGGATTTGCAGAAGCATCGTCTTGCGGTGCTCAACATCCTGCGTCGCATGGGACACCAGCCCGTCGGCATGGAAGATTATGTCGCCGAAGGCGTTCGGCGTCTCAACCGATGCTTGGACGACGTAGCAGCTTGTGATGCCTACCTCTGCATCGTCGGTTGGCGCTATGGATATGTTCCTACGGAAGTTGCTCCAACCTTTTCGCTTCCGATTGGATGCACGATCGGCAAGACGTCAGTAACGGAATGCGAATGCCGCAAAGCGTCTGAACTCGGCAAGCCAATCTTAGCTTTCGTCTTGGATGCCGATGCCGAGTGGCCATCTCAAAGCTTTGATGCGATCACCGGAGAAAATGAATCTGGCAGTCGCGTAAAGGCATTTCGCCAGGAGCTGAGCCAGCGATACCTTGTCAATCATTTTCGGTCAGCAGAAGAACTCGCCAGTTTGGTAAGCGCGGCGGTCTATCGCGTCGAAATGTCACGCCAAATGGACAAGGAGTACCTGGTAATCACACCTGTGTCTGGAGCTGCCTTACAGCGAGGTGGTCCAGTAAGCGATAGCAGCCTGCTAGAAATCAAGAGCATGTTGACATCACCGGACAAGATGCAGGCATTTCGCATTGATATTGGATCAGGCTCCGATTGGTGGATGACGCGTCTCTACTTCCTATGTTCGATGGTTGCCGACCTCACGTCCATCGAGATTGTCGTATTTGAAGCTAGCCGCCCGAATCAGTCATCGGCGACCTTTGTGGGCACGATCCATCCCTGTATTGTCAAAGAGAAACTCGGTCTCCTTCACGGCAGCATCAAGGACTTCGAAAGCGAAGTAAATCGTTCTAACCGTGAATACGATCTCGTCGCTGAAGTCGATCGGCGAGCGAGAATTTGGGAAAACACCGTAAATTCAGGACAAGCCGAGTATCATCAACCGGTTTTTGTAACCGAGCCGAATCTCGAACGCTGGTTACATCCTTACTTGATCCGCCAGGCGATTGATTTGGATCGTGACTAATACGCAGCCTTAAGAATGCAACGCGTTCTTGATTGGCCGATGCGTTTTGTCCCACTCAGCGAGAACGGCCAATTCAAGCAAGTAGTCGACAAACACGCGTTGACGGAGCAGGTCGCTCGGCTGTTTGTCCGCGAACAAGTATCACGTGCGTTGTCGACATTCCGATAACTTGAATGGGTAAGACTAATGGACATGGCTTAAGTGTGCACCAATGTCCTGAAAGCTAAGCACTGCGAAGTACAAAGCTTGCTCTGATGTGTCGTTTGGCTCAGGAACTGAAAGTTATTTGTGTGCTACAGAGACGGTTTCAGGCCACTAGCATGTATTCAAAAGTCATCCCATGACACAAATCAATTTTGCTTCTGCCAGCCAACAAATCTCCGCCGAACTCTTCGCGCCATCCTCGGGGACAAATTGGCCAGCCGTCGTGGTTGCATATGGGACCGTGGCGATGCAGAGTCCTTTTGACAAGTTGATCAGTGCTTTTTGCGTAGAGTTATCTCGCAACGGGATTGTCGCGGTACTTCCTGATTACATGTCTTCAACTGGAACGACTCCAGGGTTCGATACTGTCTACGACTCTCAAGGGCTGACGCAGCGATTTGATCGATGGGTTGCAGTTCTTCAAGATTGCGTTAAGTACACACAAACAATTCCCGGTGTAGCGGCAGGACTGACCGGATTTGTTGGGTTCTCACTGGGAGGGCATTTGGTTCTTAGAGCCGCATTGCATCAATCCGTAAAGGTGGTTGTTGATTATTTTGGATTTCTCAGTTGGCCCGGATCGTCTGTCACTAAGGCCGACGCGGCGACACTCCCAGCAGTTCAGATCCATCACGGAGAAGCTGACAGAATTGTGGACTATCAATCTAACGGTCCGATTCTCGATGGCTGGCTCACATCTGCGTCAGTCGTTCACGAATTCAATCATTATCCGAGCAATGGCCATCCTGGCCAAGAGACCCTTTTTCCGCCCGGTCCAGGATGGAATGCTCAAGCCGCCGCAACTCCCAAAACAATCTCATTTTTGCAGCGTTACATCTAATTCTCCCAATGTGGCGAGACGACTCACGTATGCGAAGGACTAGACAATGGAAAGAAAAGAACGGCTGGCATTCTTACCCTATGCGTGGCCACGATCCACTTCGGAATCATGATGGCGGAGATGTTTCCTGCCCCGCACCCGTAGCTCCTCTCCCATCTTGAAGCCAAACTTGGGCTTTCGAGAAGGTTGTGATCCAAGCAGTTCTCACAGGAGTTTTACCCATGCCTGCTGATCCTCATTCGCTGGTGGACTATCTCCGATCTGAGGGGTTGGCATCGGACTTTGCATCGCGCCGGCGGCTGTGGGGGTTGTTCGGCCCGACCACCGTGTATCGGGGGACGGGCGCGCAGAATACGGCGTTATTGGCACATCTGCGTTTTTCGGTCCAGGCACCTCAGCTGGAGCTCACGAAGCAAATCTTCGCGGAGAACGAGTCCATTACAGCCCGCGTTGTCGCGGATGTAACCGTTAGTATCGAAAGCGAGTTGAAGGCGACTAGTTTCACCGCGGAGCCTCGCGAGATCGTAGATTTGGGACCGGCCTCTTCCGCCGTCGGTTCCGATTTGCCATGGGTGCGGATTGTCGCCGGTCCGTTGGCTTCCCATGGCACAATCGTGATGACCAAGGCAGGCGGAAACGTGCAGGTTAATCTCTTGATGTCTTCCGCCGACAACGGGGGGGCTACGATTCCGGTCGCGTTGTCTCCATCCGATCTCAACCTTTTCCAACTCTTCTATGAGCAGGTCACTGCCAATGACGGCGCGCTGCTCAAACAGGCCTTCGACGCGGCGCGGAAGGACTTTGTCGCGCCGGAGAAATGGATTGGATTAGCGGCCGATGTCAAGCTTGGTGTATTGCTCTACATCGTTGAGGCCGCCGCACCCGAGGTGTACCTCTTGGGACTAGGGGGTTCGTATGCGTGGGAATTCGGCAAAACATGGCTGATGAAAGCTGTCGAGTTAACGACGCACCCCATCGAAGACTCGGATAGGACGACTTTGAAGAACATTATTAACGGCGTGGACTTCGTAAAGCTTGCCTGGGACCTGCGGAAGATCAGGAAAAAAAAGGAGATTTGCAAGGGGCTCGAAGCGGCGGCAAGCTTGCCAGGATGGACGATCGACACCTTCGGCCCGCAAGATCCGGAAGACCCCATAAAGTTGGGGGGGAAGATGTTTACCGATACGGTAAAAAAAAGTGTGGTCGCCGTTTGTACGTTGCAAAAAGCCAAGCCGAAGTAGGTGGCGTTAACAACTAGCGTATAGTCCAGCATGAGGAACGACCATGGCAGTGGTAATCAATCAGTCGGGTTACGATGTGGAAGTGTTCGGGACAATCATCCTCACCGGCGAAGACAAGCATGCGGTCTTGGGTGCGGGAAAGATGACGGATTCCTCGTTCGACTGCGTTGCCGTTCGGGCGGTCGATGGGGGGCGAATTTTTGAAACCCATGATTGGTGGAAGTTGCTCCGGACCAAGGCCGTCGTGTACCCATTCGGTACGAACCTGATCGTCGACGATGATTTAACACTGCATTGTTTTCCTTACGTCGGGCCTGCCCCCTTTGCCAAGGGCTACGAACCATTCCCGGATAGCTCGGTGACGGTGGACCTCGACCCCGACGTCAATATCCAAACGGACGCGCCGGCGAGGGGGCCGTTCGACGGCGAGTTCAACCGGGACAAAGCCCCCAATGCGGACGAACTTGCTGACGGTATCTCGCTGAACCGACGCTTCGGAAGGTACGTGCGGACGGGGGAGTTCATCAGCGTGCGGGTGAATGTGGACCCGTTTTTCATTGACGACACGGTATGGAAACCGAAAGCGGACAAGTGGAAAGAATCCATCGAAACGATTTGGAACAACAAGGGGATTCACCCGAACGGCACCGAGCCGGAAATGAGCTTTGAAATAGATTACTCCGACGTGCTTCCGCATTTCGTGGTCTATATTCCCCCGGAGATTGTTAATGATGTGGTTTCCTTTTTCGGCGGCCGAGCGAGCTACTTCTATTGGCCGCTTGATACTGGTTTAAAGACCGTCGCGCACGAGTTTGGCCACCATCTGGGCTTACAGGACGAATACCTGTATGCGGGCGAACTGCCAAATCTGGCGAGTGCCATTAATCAGTTCTCGGCCTACCAAGGCAAGAAGTGGAAATATTCGTTAACGGCTCGATTCACGGCCGACTCGAGCGGCAACGATGTTCGCGCCGCGAAGCGAACGATCGCTATTCCGCCAGGACAAGTTCCCAGTCCAACGATGATGGAAATCTCCTCCCTAGGCGTACCTGACATTCGCGTTATCGACCGTGTCTACGATCAACACGTTCAACCGCTTTTTCTGACCGAGCGGCACATCAAGCGCGTAATCGAGAAGACAGACCCGGACATCGAAGAAGACACTCACTAGCTAGGTGGATTCATGCCCTATTTCCAATTGAACCCTCGGCCACTCCCCGCGACCGCGTCGCCGGCCAAGGTGTTTGCGTTCGTGCGGATGGCGAATGAAAGCGGTTCCGATGTCGGTCGGCTGGCGTTGCTCGTTTCCGAACAGAACGAGATGGCCGGGGCGATACTGGTTCGGGCGGGGTTCGTGAAGGACGACACCACAACCCTGCCGGGGGGCTTTGGGCTTGATGGTACGTGGCGTTTTTTCTTTTGCGGACCCGGCGGGCCGTTTGTTGCCCAGCCCTGGACCGTCGATACCGGCGACGCCGACTCGCGGCGTTACGGAAACAACCTCACGCTAAAACTTCCGTCGTCCCCCAACAACGTCGATCGCCCCAGCACGATTCTGGTGCGGACGGCCGACGCGGTGCCCGGCGACTTCAACGGCAACGCGACTGGCTTGTTCCATCGGCTGCCGCTGTCCCGCCACGACAGCGGGCCCGACAAGAGGAGTCTCCAGTTCGCCGACGCCGATAACACGACCGACGATCCCCAAGTCGATTTCCTCCTACCGGTACGTGCCCTGCCAGAGCGCGCGGGGGACGGCATTCCGGACGTTCATTTCAAATTGAATCTCGACAGTAATCCGAATAGTCCTATCGGGGTGGGAGTGACCGACCCTGGCGCCACGCTGATCATCATCGACTCGGCCAACAACAACGTCACTGTCGACGGCTATCTGGACACCCGCTTGCTGCTCGACGGAGGGGCGATTGTCCCTTATCTGGACACTGCAAATCACCAGCAAATCGCCTACGAACACGACCCGACTGTCACCTTGGCGCTCCCGGCGGGGCTCGGCGGACTGGCCCAATGCGTGCTGGAGACGAACGGAGTCTGTTTCCGTTTCGATAAAGACCGGCTCGGCGTGCGTCTCTTGCCGGACGCCCTGGGCGAGGGGGTCGAGCTGCGTGTGCGGGTTGAGTTTTCGCTCATCATGGCCGATGGCGGTGGCGGCCTGGCGTTTCTGCTCCCCATGCTGAAGAAGGCGACCGGCGCGTCGCCAACGTTGAGTTACACCTTGCGCGTCCCCATTCCAGGGGATTGGACGTATGACCTGCCGGTCGTGGAGTGGAACGAAACGCGGACGTCCTGGTCGATTGCTCACGAATGGCTTGACGCAGCCGCCGCCGGTGCGTGGCCGATTCTCCCGCGACCGGAAGCTTCGGCCTGCGCCCTCACGGGGTGGGACTTCCCGCTGAAAGACTTGCTTGGCGACCTGATGGGGGGGGGCGCGAGTGCACTCAAAGTCACTCTTCTGCCCAGTGCCTTCAACGATATCGTGCCGCTCAAACTCGACCCGACTCACCACTCCCTCGCCCTCACGCTGGGGCTGCACGTCGAGATTGGCAGCGAGCCCTTGCTGCTGTCGATTGATATTGTCCTCGACTTGGAAACGTTCCGCCTCTCCTTGAGCAGCACAAAAACACAACCCGCGAACGACTTGCGATTCCGCTTGCCCTCTTCGCCGCACGGCGACGATTACCAAATAATCGACCTGCGAATCTTCGCGCTGATGCTCCCCAATCAGGTGGGATCCGACAAGGCCGACCACGGCGGTTTGAATCTCGATCGCCGCGAGTTCTTGCTGCAAACGCCGTCGGACAACGGTCCGCCGGCGCTGTTGGTGTTCCCCGGCAATCTATCGGCCGGCGGACTCGACAACCGCTTTGTGTTTCAGCTCGCGCCGCCACAACTCAAGGAGGACCGCGATAAGTTTCCCTGGCCCGAAGGGATGCTGCTGCGAATTGGCGATGGCGGTTTGAGCGTTTCGGCCAAGATTGATACTTCGCAGTCCCCCGTGATATTCCCGGGCAACGAACTGGTGCCCCCCATCAAAATCAAGCCGCTCTCCGAACGGGGGGGTGTGAAGAGCGAAATTGTCCTGCTGGATAACGCCATCCGCCGGGCCGTGATTTCGGCCGAGATGGACGTGCCAGGGACCGACGACCTCACCGCGCAAGTCGAGCTGGGGCTGCGCCAGAAAAACCGGGGAAAGCCGCCGGAGGTCTACGCCACGGTTTCGCTTCACCGGCCGAGCGGAAAACCAATCGCCCAACTATCGGCCGGCTATCTGCAACTTACGATTGATAAGGACGGCGTCAACAATTGGCAGCTCGTTTGGGACATGGATTCCGGCAAATGGAACCTTTTCCTGCCGACCGACGGCAGCCTTGCGCTGGCTCCCAAGACGTCGGACGCCGGCGGGCTCGACGACCTCCGCAACGAAGACGCCATCAAGTTCAAACAACTCGATTTGATGAACCTCCATAGCGGCGTGGGGACGATTGAAGTGCCGATTGCCAAGCCGGTCGAATTCAGTTGCCTGGACGGCTTATTCGGCGTCACGTTTCGGCATCTGAGTTTCGCGTGGGGGGGGAGTTTTATCCTTTCGTGCGAGAGCGCCGAGTTTCGTTTCAAACAGGCCGGGCAATTCGACATCGACATTAAAACCGGCGCAATCAGCCTGGAATTCACGGGGGGGCGCAAGCTGAAAATGCGATTGCCCCACAAACTGGAAGTCGATGCCCGCATTGGCGAAGCCACGCGCATTCGCGGTCTGATTGAATGGCAAGACGACGACCGCGTGCGTTTGTTCGGCATTGGCGGCACGATGGAGATGACCGGCCTGCCCCAAGCGACGTGCGGCGTCACCATCGGCAGCCTCACCAAGTTGAACGGCCAGAAGGCGCCCCTCATCAGCATCTATGGCGAAGCCGATTACCAGATGACCCTGTTCGCCGGCGTGACCGCGCGTCGGTTCGGCGTGGGAGCGGGCATCAATCGCCGCCTTGTCGGGATCGACGACAATCCCAACGCCGAGGAACTGCTGGCGCAGATCGATACGCTGAGCCTTGATAATTGGGAAAACGTCGAGCGCAATGGCTGTTATGTCGCGATCGTGGGGACGGTATTGCTTTCGGCGAACGCCGGGGCCGACGATGAAATTAACCCGTACGTGGCTTCCCTACTACTGTGCATCGACAGCGACCTGAATGTGATGGCCGCTGGCAAACTCTGGCTTTACAGCAGCGTTGGCTACGTGCTGAAGCCTGACAACTTCGCTCGTCCCGCGCTCGTCGGCGCGGTGGTCGTATCACCGAAACAGCAGCTCATCACGGCGGCCGTGGAATCGCGACAAAATGCCGCCGTCGAAGGGAACGATCAACTCGCCCGCATTCTCAAGAATGGCCATCTGCGGTTCTCGTTCTTGTTGTCGCCGGCGCTAGTTGATTTCTATCTGCAAGATTTGTCGTACCAAGACGAGTTCTTCGGCGCGACGATGTTGTTCCGTGGTTCGATGCGTTTTGCCATCTTTCAAGGGACCGTGCTGCTGCGGGCCAATTACTCGCTTACCGGGACCTTCGACGCAAACGCTTCCGAAAGCTGCGGCGGCCTCAATGGAAACGCAGTGCTGGCTGTGAGCATCGATTATGGGGGGCTTATCTCGCAACGAGGCTTGATTGCCTACGGCGGGATCGATTTATCGGTCGCCGCGAAGGCCCGACTATGGACGAAAATCGAGTTCTCGATAACGGTCCGCTTTGGCCGCAAGAAGTGGACGAAGAGCTGGTCGAGGACGTTCACGCTCGCCTCGGCGAAATTCGAACTGGGGCTCGCCGGGAATGTTGGCTTCAATACCTCTGGGCAGATCGGCTTCGACGGGCGGCTGCACGTATCGGTGCCCATTTGCGGCTATCGTCTGAACATCTCCCCTTCCTTCCGGTTCAACGACGGCGTGATCTCCGACGCCCGCAACCAGGTGGCGGCGTTCGAGCAGCGGATCGAAGCTTATCGCCAGCAATTGCTCGGTGGCGGCCAAAAATCTCTGACGGCTCACAACGCGATGGAAGGATTCGCGCTGGCCGAAAGCGTGCAGAACGAGCAGTGGCTGCTGTACCGCAGCGGCAAGTGGTGCGTGCTGATACCGCGCGACGACAACCCTTGGGTGACCCCTTCCCAGGATAAAAGTCCGACGGACCCGAGGGTCCTGTTCAAGGACCACGTTACTTCCTTCGAGCTATTCGACAAAACGACCGGCAATCTGCTTCTGCGAGTGCGCATGCCTTGGGATAAGAACATCCTCGACGGCGACCTGCCGAGCGATGTCCAGACGCACCGCGAGGAAATCGAAGGGCACATGCTCGAGACGGCCGATGCCTTGCAGATGCCGTCGCTGCGAACGTACGAGGTGCATCAAGACCCGCGGTTGCGGTCCACGTCGCGTGCTTACTGGACCAATGAAGACCAGGCGCTGCTTCCCGATACGGCCTTGCCCATCCGGATGCGACCCGTCCAGGAGATTCTTACCGGCGACCGCCTGCCGGCGAGCGTCGACGCCGACTACTCCGAATTGGTGGAATACCTCTTTTGGCGTAATCGCGCCACGCGCTACCGTCAACACGACGCGGGGGACGTCACGTCCGCGGCGCTCGCGCTGAAGAATCGCGCCGCGCTGCTTCAGTTCTGGCTGCAGGAACTGCAAGAAGCGCCGGACGACCCTGCCAACATCGAAAGTTCGTCGCTGTGGTTGGCGAGAAGTTATCGAACAAAGCTTGACCCCAACTCAACGGTCGAGCCAAAGGACTTGTTTCGCGTCGGTTATATCTTCGATTGGCCCGTTGGCCAGGACATCAGCAACGTTGCTTTCAAGCTGTATCGCGACCCCAACCCGACCACGGCCCAAGAGATGGATGTCGCCGATCCGACCTCGCTCGCCCAACTCCAAGCCAAGCAGGCGCTGTTCGCGCCAGCACCGATTCGGCAAGAGTTCGTCGTCGATAAGGCGGGAGATCAAGTCGCGAAAGGGGAATTGGGGCGAGTCGTCGTCAAGCTGCCGGTCAGCTTCAACGACCAATTCTTCACGACGGGGGGCTTTGAAACCTTTTCGCATTTTCAGGTTTGGCGGCAGATGCCGTGGGAAGACAAGGCCCAACTGCTGGCCAATTTCCTGCGACCCACGCTGAACCCCGTCGATGATGCGGGGCGCAATGCGCTGGTCGTCGGCGGTTACGTGTTAACGGACGACTTCCCCGTGGAATCGCGCGAGCTGGACAGCGCGCTGACGGGGCGCAACGGTGTTCAGTATTACCTTCGCCCGGTCCAAGTCGGGTCGGACGGCGTCGTCGATTTCGCCCATGCTCAGAAGGATTTCCAAAAATTCCTTCCGCTGGTCCCTTACGTGCCGCCGCTCGACCTGTTCCCGAAACAGCTCACGATGGCGATGACGTTCGATTCGCTCGTTCCCAATGGGCCCCACGCCGCGGACGAATTTGGCAACTTCACGTTGCTGACGATTGTTGACGACACGTCCGACGATAAGACCGGCGACACGTCCGGCGGCCGCTCGGTCTCGCGCTCGAAGCCTGCCACCATCCTCCAGAAGGATGGTACGGCAAGACCGCTGGCGCCGGAAGATTTTGAACTTTACGTCGAGAGTGCCCCGATTTCCGAATCCGGTTTCTTCGGCGGAAGCGACGATGCGGCGGACGTCGGTGCGGCCGCCCCGGCCGTGATGCTCGACACCCTGGACGAAACTTCGCAAGCCGACCGCGGCCGCTCGCCGCTCGGCAAGATTTTGCTCAAGGTCTCGGCAATGGCCATCACCGACCGCCCCGGTTGGTTCAAGATTATAGACAACAACCTACCGCCTGATTTCGGCATGCTACCGCGTGATTTCGGCATGGCGTATCGCTTTTACGTCCGCCCGCTGGTGCAACGTCCCGACGCTCCGCCGATTGCCGTCGGCCTGCTGCGGGCGCTCGACCACTCGCTGACCCGCGAGCTGCCGACGGCGACTACGCCCGCGTCGTCGTATCGCTCGGTATCGCACTTCGAATGGATTCCGCAGCCAGCCATCACGACGGCGCTCGACGCGACAGACCCCACGAAAACGCTCAATAGGATTGCCGTCGAAATCACGCGGCGCGGGGCCGAGGTGAAAGACGACCTGACGGCCATCCGCAATCGGGCCGGGCTGGAATGGCAGGCTGCCGGGACGGCCGTCGGCGGCGTCGAGTTGTTGGTCCGTGACGTGGACGATTCGGGCCTCAGCGAAACGATACTGTGCGAGATTCTGAAAGACAGCGTCTTCCGCACGTCCCAGCTCGATTTCCGCAATCCATCACGCTGGGTGCCGACGCCGCTGGAAGCGAGCCGCCGGAAGCTGGGCACTCGGGCTACCGTTTTGGTCGCCGACGATACGGCCGCCGACCTGGCGTTGAAGGTCGCCCGGCAATATCTTTACTCGAATCCGCAGGACCCTCTGGTCGCGAACCTGGATGCCCGGGCCCAAACGCTGCTCGGGCATCTCGACCCTGCGGGCACAGACCCCTTCCCCGACTGGAGCGTTTCCTGGGCAGCGCTGAAAAACTGGTTCACGGCCTCGTTCGATTTTCAGAAGACGCCGCTCGATATCAACGACGCCACTATCGGGGCAATCCGCAATCAAGCGCGCAGCCTTTCGCGTTGGTTCCTACTGGGACTCGCGACCCCGGTCGCTACGCTCGACAAGCTCACGCCGGACGTTTTACAAACGACCGACAACACCCTCAATTCGCTGTTCACTGAATTGGAAACAACCGTCCCCGATGTCGACAAGATGCCCGCCGACACGGACGACCAACAGCTGGCGATTCGTCGAGTCCTGGTCGACGCCGACCTCGCGCGGCAAATGGTCGGAGTTATCCGGCGGCGGCAGGCGTGCGCGAACGAGATTTTCTCGTCCGACGATAACCAACTGCCGGACGCCGGCACGTCGACCAAATCGTGGTTGCCGTCAGGCGACCGGTTTGAGGAATTGCGGGGGCAAGTTTCCTCGGCGACGGTGGACCTGCAAGGCCCGCTCGACCGTTGTAAACGCTTGCTGGCTTGGTTCCCCAGCGACGTTGCCGCCGATCCGCGCAAGGTCCCGGCAGGAATGGTACTGCGCGATGCCATCGACAAGTTCAGCGGGTGCGCTTTGCCGCAAAGGATTCTCGGCGACCCGGTGAGACTGCCGAAAACCATCGCTTGTTTGCAACGGGCGGGGGGGCTGACGAAAGCCCTCAACGTGCTCGCCGACCGGCTGGCACCTCACGGCGAAAAGCTCGTGCGGCGGCCGCATCACCAAGTCGCGCTGGGGACCAACAATGCCGGAGAACGGACGGCCGTTGCGGTAAAACTTTCGGACATGATTCCCGACGAAGGACGCGCTACGTCCCCCGCCAACCTCATCCTCCATTACGGGAACGTGCTGGAGCGACTCGGTTTCGCCCTCGACATCGCCGTGCTCGATTCACTGACCAACGCCCTGCCGCAGGTGGATTTACTGGAGCGAATCGCGGACGCGAAGCTTCCTTCATTATTCCCGGAAACGTTGAACGGCGGCCCCATCCTCGACGACCATCGCGTTTTCGTGCTCGCCGGGCGCGAGCCCGATTCCGAATACCGCGGCGACTTTCCCGACAACACGAGAGACTACGTGGGCTATTCGTTCGTGAAGCTCTGCGTTGTGCCCGAACGGTTTTACCAGTTGATTGTGTCGCGGCTGGTTCCGTTCGCGACCGATACTACCGGTCAAAAATCACAACGTGAACATAATATGACCGAGCTCACCGACAATTGGTTCCAATTCAGGAACATCGATACCGGTGCGGGCGATGCGGCGGTGAACATTCTCACTTGTCTGGGGGATGCGGCAGCTTACGTTTCGGAAGGGATTGCCCTCCTCCCGCTCGACCAACTTCAAAAAGTCGGTCTGCTCCGCCTGGTGTCTCAGGACCGCCGCTGGACTTCGTTGCCGCACGTCGGCCGTCGTTCCCGAATCGACTGGCGCGCCCCCGACCAGAACAAACACCATATCTACGCGCTGGGCCGGCGTGTGTCGCGCTACGAGCCGCTGATTCGCTGGGCTCGGCGCATGAACCGGCCCACCGCCTGGCCGACCGACCTGGCAAGCGCCGCCGGGTTGACGGAAGGGGTAGAGATTCGCCGCTTGATTACCCGCGCCGACCAACCCGATATGCCCGAAGCGCTGCCAGTCTCGATTCATCCGCACCCGGACCGCGTGCAGTTCAGCCTGATTCAGCCCGCCGCCGGTGCCCGCTCGTTGATGAACGTCATCTCGGCGGTTCGTACGGGTTACAAGGGCTACAGCGTCGTCTTCCAGTGCCGGCTGCGCGATCACGAGAAGCCGGAACGCTCGTGGGCAAAGTTGCTCGCGGCTGCACAATTCGTCGACACGGGGACTGTCGAAGACCCGCCGGCCGTGTTGACTTCCACTCCGAGCGCCCCGTTCGCGGACATTCGGCTGTTCCGTAACGAGCGCCTGATTACGTTGACCGACATGTCGTACATCTTTGATTACTGGCTCACCGCCCGCAGCCACTACGATGCCGACATCCTCTTGGCACTGCCGCCGGGGGACCAGGTGATTCAACTCGGTGATACCGTGGCCGGCAAAATCACGACGGCCGGGCAGCAGATCAACTATGGGTTCCATATCGACGTTCCGCAGCGAATTCATCCGCGCGGGACGCTTGGCACGGACACCCAGCTCCATTGGAAGCTGGTCGACGCAGCGGGGAAAGTTGTGCACCTCGACGATGGTCGTGAAGCGGATGGGGGCTTCGGTAAGTTCCTCAAACCGGAAGACTCGGGGGAAGTGGCGTTGGTGAACGCGGGGGACTATAAGCTGCAAGTGACCGGCACGGGCGCTTTCGTAGGGGACTTTGGTTTCGTGCTCGCGAGCGTACCGCTGGGCACGGCCCGCCGCGTGCCGAGCCTGATTGCCGCGCGAATACCGACGGTCAAGCGACTGGCGGACTTGGGGGACGGAACCGCCGTCTACGAGGCGACGGTCTTCCTCAGCCGCACGGGGGACCTGCTGACACCACGCGAATGGGGGACCAGCCCGCCGATGCCTCCTCTGAAAGCCGCGCTCGACGATGGCCATGGTGGGACGACTGCGCCACTTAGCTTTCCGCTCGATCGGCTCCCCGAGCCGAGCTGCGCCTATAAGTTCGTTTACATTGCGACCGATCCGTCGAGCCCGCCCGTCTACGTCCACCTCTGCGAGTTGCTACTCCCCTGGAATGACGAGTACCTGGAGCCAGCGGTTGGCCAGCCGCTCCGGCCGTTGTTCCGCAAAGTTTCCCACGTGGAGGTCGCTGACGCAGACCAATACCCCCCCATCCTCTGCGGGCATTCCGAGCATGAGCTGGGGGGGGACGACCTGGCCCCGACGTACCGCGTCGTCCTTAAATTCACGCATAAACCAGGCGATAGTGCCTTTCCCGAACTAAACCTTAATAAATTCCGTTTTTACGTAACGCGGGCAGGGAAACTGTCGCCTGTGCTACCCGTTGCGTAAGGAGCCGTACGATGGCAGTGCAACAGATGTTTATGACCATTGTTCAGGGGCGACCGTCCGTCGCGCTCGACTCCGACTTGAGATTGCGCTGCACCGTCGATCTTGAGGCACTTAAGATCGATGGCCAGCCGGCGACAATCGACAAGCTTAATGCGGCCAGCGGTACGGAACAAATAATCACGATTGCCGCGTCGGTCAAACAGATTTTCGAGTTTCAGAATAACCACCCGGGCCTCGACGACGGAATCTTTCTCAAAGTATTCGGTGCGTTGGGCCTGCAATTCTTCCCCAGAATCGCGGAACAGCAAAACGACAATTTTGATATCTCGATTCACGGCACCGGTAAGATTGTTGGCACGGGCGCTAATCGGCAGTTGAAGCTGAACACGGGGTCCGTGCGGCTCTGGTCTCGAACTGGTTTTTTCAACTCGGCTTTCTTCTTTTTCGTCACCCAAGACTATCCGACGTGGCGGGAGACAGTCTGGCCGGAGGACAACGTCGACATTGCCGCAATCGTTTTCGGTGCCCAGTCCCTTGCTATCGAAGTGGTTATACCGGGGGGTGTGGAACGTCGTCGCCTTGTTCTAGTGCGCGAAGACCCGGACCATCGCGTCTGGCAGCTTGAATCATGCTATCCCGCGAAACCAGTTCTCGATCCGTCAAAAATTCTCACCGCCGACCAGATATTGACGTTGCGCCGCCAGGCCATCGAGGGCCCGTTAGAAACGGTCGCGGCATTTAAAGATAAGTTCGCCGTCCAAGATCGTCCGACGCTCAGGCCGACAGCGGGTGAAATCCTGTACACAACCACTCGCACCCCGTCGAACGGTACAGCGATTGAATATTCGCGGCCGATGTTCGACGTCGTCATCACGGATACGGTCAACGACCGAGCTGCGGTCTGGTCCCCCCAAACGCTCCAAAAGGATGGCGATACTCACACGTTGCACGACGGCGACTACCTCACGCTACTGCGAATCACCAAGGACCCCCCGCCAGCCGATGCGCCCGATGCCGTTGTGTTGACGTGGTCCACCGCCTCGGACACGGCCTCGGTGAAGCTCGGCGCCACAACGGTTAATCCGATGTTGACGTGCGTGGGGAGCCAACCGAAAGCACTGGCCGGCGAGTACCTGTTGCAGTACGGTTTGTTGACGCCGGCACCGACGCGCATCGGTGTGGACCTGCCCGGCTGGATTCGCTACCAACTTCCCGACGCCGCTACGGAAATCGCCCCGGTGAAAATCGCCGATTCGCTATCCGGCCCGGTCCCCATCCACAGCGATTTGTTTTGCGACGGTTGGAGTCTCGAACTCGAGCCCGCCGTGGCGACGATAACGACAAAGTTGCTGACGGGGCCAATCACGACGCCGGCCAAAACGCTTCAGCTCGCCGTTTCCCACGTGGGGACCGTTACCACCGTGACGTTAAGCGCGTTCCAACCGGCGGTGACCGCCTATTCGCCGCCGCTTTCAACGTTCAACGGAACGCTCGCCGCCCCCTGGGACGCGCCGGCACCCAAGACCTTGCTCAAGCCCAGCGGCGAAAGCGCGCTTTCGCCGACATCGCTGGTGTTCGTGGAAGGAATTGCGGATGACGGGGTCTCCCCCAAACTGACGTGGAATCTGACCCCGCCTGCCACGGCGACAGCTCCGCCGACGGTGACGCTGAACGCGCAGCGCGGCGCGGTCCTTTCGTGGCACCCTTACGCCCGTGCGGCGCTGATTGATCCCATCTCGGAAGGAGCGGGCAATCTGCGACAAACGCGCGATTCCGAAACGGGCCGCACCATCATCGACCGTGACCCCACGCACGGGCTCACCCCCTGGAACGTAGGAAAGTTTCGCTTTCAGGCGTCCACCGGGCCGATGAAGCTGCTCGCGCTCGATACCCCGGTCCCGGCGCGCCTTGGGCAGTTCTCACCGTTCTCGCTCGTTCCGTGGGTAAATTGCGAAGACAGCTTGGACTCCGCCACCGACAAGCGCAGTTTGCACTATCGCCCGTTGGCATTAGAACCGGGGGAGTTCGCTTCGGCCTCGCAGGACCGTTCTCCCAACGGCGCGCCGAACGCCATCGCCGCGACGTTAAGCGACTTCGTGGAAGCGGTTCGCGACCCGTACACGGTGGCCGTCCCCAATCTCCCTTCCACGCCAGCCACCGCCGCGGAAATCATCAACTGGGCACCGGGTGCCGGCATCGCCGACGCGCAGCGCCCGCGCGTCTGGATGTCGCTCCCCAGCGCGGGGGACTCGATTGAAAAACGTTGGCCGGTGGTGCACCTGCAACCGGTCGCCCAAGAACTGAAAGTGCTCTACCGTGATGCCGGTCACGCGGCACAGGCGAAGCTCGATTGGCTGACGCTCGACCTTCGTTGGGAAGGAACCAACGCGGACCAAAGTCCCCAGTTCAACCTCCGCGCGACCGGGGACCGGCAGGACCGCTGGCAGCGCGCCCGCAACGGCTCGATTCCGTTGTTGTTCGATGATGTGGTGACAACGGCCGCTACTTTGGGGGAATTCACCACGACGACACTTTCGGACCTGTGGTTAGCCGTGGCCGAGGCGGTGGGCCGGGTGAACGTTCGCGACGTGCGGGCGGGTGCCGGTCTCGCCGAGTTTGCGACCGGTGGAAAAATCGTCGGTCTGTTCACGGGGTTGGTGGGAACGCTGCGAATCGTCGCGGCCGTTTCCGGCGGCGGCCAGGTGAACGCCTGGCTGTTCGATGGGACGAAGTTCACTTTGCACGCTCCCGCGATGACCGCGGAGAACGCCGTGGCCGCGGCGTTCGCCGTGTTCAACGACCGGCTTATCGTGGCGATGATTCACGATGTCTCGTCCACGCTGAAAATTTGGGAGTGGAATCCCGCGGCCGCCGATGCCGCCGACAATCCGCGCCGCATCAATGCGTCGCTGCCCACCGTGCCGGTTGCCGCGGACTCGCGCGTCGAACTGTTGACAGCGAACAGTCGTTTGTGGGTCGCCGTGTCGCATCCGACCGCCACCTCGACGGTGCTCAACGGCGCGCCGACCAGCGGGACCTGGCACTTCGACGCACTTAATTTTCCGAGCGCCCAACCCGCCAAGGAAATTGCCCTGGCCTGGAAGGACGAGCTGTTTGTGGTGACGGTCGATTCGACGGGCCTTGCGCCTATCGTTTGGAAACGCAACGCCGCTGCGCTCGTAAACCTCGAAACCCTTGCCCCAGGATTCGCGGCCGTGAAGACGACGCTCGCGCCGCGCACGGGGGCTTTGGCCCGACCCGAGTTGTTGGTGGGCTTCGCGGATGGGAAGGGGAGCGTGGAATTCCTAAGCGTCGATCCAAAAGACGCGACCCCGGGGCCGCGCTTCACCACTTTCACGGTGCAGAGCTTCCGGGCACAGGTGGGGACAATCGCGCGGCTGCAATGCGTCGCCACAAATCAACAAATCGGCTACGGGCGCGGGGCCGAAAGTCGCAACACGCTCGTCTCGTGCGGCGGCGACGGCGCAGCGAAAGTGTGGGATGTGGAAACCGGCGTTTTGCGCGACGAGGTCGCCACGAACCGTCTGTTCTACGACAACCTTGGTGCCGTCCGGCCCACGGGTCGAATTGCGTCGCCACGCGCGGGGGTAACGGCCGAGTTCCTCAATTACCCGCTGACGACCGACTCGCCGCGCGGCGACAGCAAGGCCAAGTACGGCGACGCAGGAACCATCGTCTGCTTGTCGGTCGCGCCAAACGCTCCGTTCCGCGCGGAGGGGGGCGAAATCGGCATCGACCGGACCGACATCAACTTCACTTGCCACGCCCTGAAGCTGCGCCGCAATACCGCCGGTGAATGGAAACCCGAACAGGACATTACTGAATTCGCCAAGCAGGCGAACCGGCCTGATTTGTTGTTCCCCGTTTCGCGCGGCGATTTCGGTTGGTACACGTTCTTTGCCCGCGAAGTGCACAACACACTGCCCGGCGACCGTGGTTTGAATCGCGTGCCGCGTGCCGCAGGCAGTTTGGTCCGCCACCACAAGCTCGATTGGATTAAGTTCGACGAATCCACCGGAACGCCTGACTTTTCGAAGCCGATAGAAATGCAATTCCATGCAGCGCTGCTCAACCCGTTGCTGTTGCCCCCCGATGCCGACCGCGATGCAATCGACCGTGCCAAGGAAGTGGCAGTCAGCTCGGGCGCGGTGGTGACGGTGGTCCTCAATCAAGTGACCGCGCCCCCCAGCGGCGCTGACTTCTCGCTGGGGAACGTCGCCAGCCTCAGCGCCAGCGCCACCCCCATCGCCATCCCCATCGCGTGGGATTTGACGGCCCCCGTTTCCGGTTCCGGTGCGCTTTCGGGACGACTCGTGCGAATCTCGGCCAAGGTGCGGTTGGGAAAACTGCCCGTCACTCCCACGGAAGAACGTCCGCGAGTCATCCTGGATGTCGACGCCGACACCAGCCGCGCGGAATTGCTCGGCGGCGAGACAAAACTGCTGAAACCGTTCACCCTGGCCGGCTACAGCACCAAGACCGACTTCAGCTACGAGCTGCTCCGCAATAATCCCGAAAGCGCCACGACCCTGCCGCTGGCGCTCGACCGCACGGCGCGCGAATTTGCCGAAGCGACGGCGGTGAAGGCGTTGGCCATTGGTGCCGGCGATATGCTGGCCGTCGTCCTGGATGGGGCCGTCGCGGCGTACGACCTGGTGACCGGTGCCCGCGTCTCTCAATACTCGCCGGTGGCTTCGCCTCTTGATATTGACGTTGGCTATTTTCGCGCGCCAGTTGTCGTGACGTTGAACGGCCCCGACTGCGAATTCTTTGACCCCGAGTTAAAAGTCTCGCTAATTCCAGGGCGGCCTCACCCCTCCTCCGGACTAAAGCTGGACGGGCTGCCGAACGTGATTGCCAGCGAATCGAGTTTCACGGCGGCGGCGCTGGCGAGCGAATCGGCCCAGCCCCATATTTTCCTCGGCGAGTTCGATGGCCGCATCAGCGCCTGGAACCTTAACAACGGAAAGCAAATCGCCACGCACGACGAACTCACCGGGGCCGTGAGCGCACTCGGCGCGACAACCGACGCGACAGGCACAACGACCTTCGTGGCCGCTGCCGACGCCCTTTCGCGCGAAGTCGTCTTGCTGAAAGCCACCATTGGCCCGGAGGACGAGCGGCTCGATTCCTTTCTTACGCTTACAGGGGGTTCCGGAAGCCGGTCGGACGACGAACGAAAGAAGCAATTCGTCCAAAGCGTCCGCCAGGTTTCCTTGCATTATGTAAGCCCCACGGCTTTGAACGTTGTTGCTTGCGACGGCTTGAAATTCCGTTCTTGGGGCGTTGACGACGTTAACGCACCGACGGCGACTGAGGGTTTCGGGCTAGATGGCGTATCGTCGGCCGTCGTCGGCAGGTCTTCCGATTCCGAAGGCGT
Source organism: uncultured Planctomycetaceae bacterium (assembly GCA_942493135.1). Taxonomy (GTDB): domain Bacteria; phylum Planctomycetota; class Planctomycetia; order Planctomycetales; family Planctomycetaceae; genus Planctellipticum. The sequence continues at coordinate 5,643,566 of OW818684.1, forward strand.
GTTCTATTGTGTTGGCCACGCGTTGAATTTCCGTGCTAAGGGGGCGGCAACATCCGATCCTTCGATTGGCGACGCAACCGGTGATAATGGCATCGTGGCCTTTGGCGAAACCACCGACCAACGGGTGGTGGTTGTCGCGGTGACGAACAAGAAGACCCGCGTCTGGACCCAGGCCAAGTCAGCTGGCGCGTGGCTCCCCTGGACCGCCCCTTTCGAACTCGACCAACCCAAAACAACTACCCGGCTGGCCGTTTCCGCGACGTTCTGTGCCGGCAAGTTTCAAGTGACCATCGGACCAGCCGCCGACCCTGGCGATTCAATTCCGCCTCACGCTATTCTGGCGCTGGAAGTTTGGAACATCGACACGGCTGCACCGGTTTTCAGCCACCTGGTCGCGGGTGCTCAGGCAACGGCGGGCGTTGTGCTCGCGCCGCACGCGGCCGTTTGTCGCACGGGCTCGAACGAGGTCGAGATAGTCGATTTACGGACAGGGCAAAAACGCTGCGCCATCACCGGCCCCAGCGGCCCGCGCAAGGCCCGTTTCGTGGATGTCGCGAAGGGAATGAACTTGCTCCTGCTGGGTGCCGATAACCTCGTTGCTTTCGACGTCAATCGCGTGAAAGCGTATGAGTACACGCATACCGAGCCGCTGCTCACATTGGAAGTCAGGCAGACGGTCGCGCTCCTCGCCGGTGCCAACGGCGCGCTCGCCTGGAATAGCGAGATAGACCCCACCACCGCTCCCGCCGCATCGCTCGTGAAGCTCACCGGCTCGGCGACAATTACGGATGCGGCGCTCACGTCGTACGACGGCCACTGGCTCGCGCTGTTGGCCGTGGATTCCGGGGGGGGAACCAATCGCCATTTCGAGCCGTTCGATTTCGACTTTACGCATGCGCCTACCGCCTGGACGGCGTTCGATGCCGACAACGTGCAATCGTTTACCTCGTTCTCCGCGTTCGACGAACCGCACGTCGCCATCGTTCGTGGGGGGAAGGTGGAAGTCTGGACGCTCTACCCCCAAGGGGGCGTTCCGGCGGCGCGCTGGAACGTCACCGGCCTCACCGCACCGCTGCGCCCGGTCGTCTGGTCGCCGGACCAGGGGCCACATCTGGTCCTGGCGGACGGCATCAACACCAAGGCTTGGCCGCTGAGTCGTTTCGTGCGGCTCAGCAATTACGATGCGAAGGCCCAGAAGCCAAAACCAAAACTCACCACCTACCTCGAAGCGGTGTTCACGCTCCCCGGTGGTCTCGCCGTCGAGGCCTACGTCGCGGCGAACGACGAGGCGGTGCTCGTCGCCCGCGATGTCGTCCCCCAACCGCTGCGCGCGGAGACCACCTTTCGTGGTGTCTACGGCTTCCTCGGCCAACCGCTGGCGGGACCGTGGGGGCAGTTCACGCTCGCCCTGCGCCGACTGCCGGATGGAACCGTCGACGGCGTTCGCCTGAAGGAACAGCGGAAGCATTTGCCAGCAGCGGCAGTCAAAATTGGCGACGTGGCGGGAACGGTAACTCTGGACGCGACCGCCGATCTCGTTGTGCTGGAAATCGCGCCACTCAAAGGCAACGCGGCGCGGGTCGTCAGCGGCAGCGTCGTCCGCGTGTTTCCCAACGGCGATACGCTGTCGTTCCATATCGGCGAGCAACGACTGGAAGGGGTCGGCGGCGGCGTCTTCAATGCCACCCACGACATGCCTATCGCCGGCATCATCGCGCAAATGGTCGACTCGCGCCAGGGCGTTGAAATTCAGGGGCCGGTACGTCTCGATATTAAATGGGACAACAGTATTCTCCGCGTGATGCCCGTCGAAGGGGTGTACCGACTGGCACCGGTTAAGATTACCGCACCGCCCGACGCCACCACCGCGGACGTCGCCGCGGCACGGGAAGACAGCACGCTCGCAAGCCTGAACCTGACGACCGTCGACCCGCGCGAGACCTATCGTTCGGGCTTCGCCCGGCTGACGATTGCCGCAGCGGGCTTGGTCTGGCAACGGGTCGCTGTCGAGGAACTGCCGTTCGATACCTGCTTCGACGACGGCATCATCCAGCCCATCCCCGTGCAACCCGCCGACTTCCCGCAAAACGTCCACCGCCAAGTGCTGGGCCCGCGTATTCGCCATCGCCAGCTCCCCGGCGCGATCCTCGCGGGCGAGCCCCTCCCCGGCGAACCCGCCGTGACGTGGCAACCGACCGATTTTCTGATTGCCCCCAACCCCGCCGACGCTACCACACAGTGGCTTGCATCCCCCGTGATTCTTGACACCGACGCGTCCACATACAACGTCTGGGAGCAGACACTGGCCGTGCGCCCCGGAAGCACCGACGACCCTGACAGCAACGACGGCTCGAACCATTTCCTTCGAACCATCATGCTGCGGACCGAAAACCTCCTGTTCGTGGGTATTTGGGGGACCGACCTTTCCCGCGCCGTTTCGTCGCTGCAGAACAGCACCAGCGTCGTCGGCGCTCAACTAAAGACACCTGACCCGACCGCCGTCGTGGCTCCCCCCCCACGCTTGCTGCTGACCGACGACGTGGCGACCGACCTGCTCGTGCCGCTCGACGCCCCCGGCGTGGCGGTCCACCGCATTCAATGCGACGGCGACGCGGCGCTCGTCCGCATCGTCGACCGTCCGGCGCGCGTCGACTGGCCTTCGTCCACCATCGACAACGCCACCGTGGTGACGCTGGCCCCTCGCGATTTCCGCGCCGAAGACTCCCTCTACAAAGCGCGGCTGCTCGATTGGGAGTTGTTAGCGGACAAGTCGCAATTCCGCCTTCAACCGTTTGTCCCCGATGTCGAACTGGATGACGCCGACCGCGTTTTTCGGCGTTATAAGTACGTCGACGCCTGCGCACCCGCCGAACCGGCCCGCGCCGCGATGACCGCCCGCAGCGGTTTGTTCATTTCCGACCGGACCGCTTTCCACCGCTCCCCTTCGCCCACATACATCCCCGCTTCCGAGACCATCTTTGAAGGGGCCCAAGCGGATAATTGCTTCGTACCGCAGGCCCTGGAATTCCGCGTCGCCGAGGACAAACCCGGTGCCGTCCAACACCATTCGCTGCAATCGATGGCCGAATCAGAAATCGGCGTCGCGATGTCGCCGGCGGCCGAGTTCGCGCTTCGCGAACCAATGCAGTTAACCCCTCCGAAGGGTGCCGACATTGAAATCGTGGACCCCCTGGTGATTGACGACAAGGCCGACGGGCTCGACGCGCAATACTCGAAGCGCTGGTCTTTTAAGTGGCGCGAGACGCTCGGTTCGCTCCCAGTACGGACGCTTGCCAATTCGGTGAAAATCGAACAGCCCAACATCGACGGGGGCACGGCACCCGATAAACTTCCCACTCCCGAGAACGTCGTCGTCCGCTTCAAGGACGACAAGCTCGCGCAGTGCTTCGTCCGCATTAACGACGAGTTGCTCAATATCGACGAACGTCAGCCGGAATTCCCGATTTACGACGCGCGGCAGTCGGCCTGGGACCAGCGCGCACTGAACAACAAGGATCAAGCATTCGATCCCACAAAGGTCCCCTCCTTTACTTCCGGCCTTGGTAACCTCTCGGCAAACGCCGCGTCGGACGGCTTTCGAATTTTGGCCAGTGTGAAGGACAACACGCTGCAACTGTGGGAACCCGCCCGGGATATCGTCGCCCACGTCAACCCGCTTGAAATTCCTGGAAGCATTGGCGTGTTGGCGCGAGTCGGCGACAACACGTACGTCCTCAGCAACGACAAGGGAACCGGTCCCGGCATCGGGCTGCACAGCGCGGTGGGCGCGCCGTCGATTGAAGTCTCGCCCACGATTACGGACGCCATCGCGTTCGCCTTCGAGCGGCTGAATGTCGTTCGTGCCGGTGTAGCGGTCGTCGTTCAGGCGTACCTCGCGCTCACGCCAACGCAGATTCACATCTGGACCCGTGACGAGTCTGCACCGCTGGGTACGGCGTTGGTCGAGCTTACGCCAATCGCGCTTCCCACGCCGGCCGACCCGACGACACAAATGCACACCATCGCGGTTAGCGCGGCGGGAGTCGACACGTTGCGAATCGCCATTGGACTCGACGCGAAAGGAGGTTTGTGGGCTGGCCAAGTGGGGGTTTGGTCCTACGATGTCGAAACGAAAACCGCCGTTGCCTTCGGCCCGTATGCGACACCCGGCCTTGCCGCGCTAACGGTCGGTGCGTTCAGCGACCGCGCCATGCTGTTCGTGTCTTTGCCGAGCGGTGTGCAGTGTCTGAATATTGCCGATCCGAAAACGGCTCCCATCCTTCTCGAGTACCAGCCGGGTTTGCCGCCGGCCGCGCGGCTCGCGTTTGGGGCGACGGCCTCGCGACACATCATCGCGGCGGTTTTGGATAACACGAGTATTTGCTTGTGGGACGCCGAACAGGGACGCATCCTTCGCACGCTCGACGGGCTACCGTCCGACAATCTGCTGAATTTCGTGCAGCTAGGGGGGCAGCTCCGGATGATTATCGGCGACACCGGCGGCACCGGGGCGATTCAAATGTACGACCCGAAGTTCACGCCGAATCGCCCCCCCGAGACATTTCTCATCAGCAAAATCGGGACAACCCTCCTCGATCCTATCACACAAACGGTTTTCTATAAGAAAACCGACAACACGCAGGGGCATATGGACGTGATATTTACGCCATCGCTGTTGTTGGACGATCGGCTGAAGCCCGGTACGTTTGCGCACCACGACCTAAGCACGTTGTTCACGGCGGATACTACACCCGAAAACGGCTACACGAAATGGACATGGAATCCCCATGGAACGACGGACACTGGCGTGCAGTGGGATCGCGCCCTCAACTGGCGAATCGCTTGGTACGGCGAATTGACGGTCGACGGAAAGACCTACTTTTTGGAACCGACGCTGTTCGAACCGCTGGGGCGTAAGGCACTCAAGCCGACCCCCTACTCGTCGGTCGCTCCGAAAATGGCAGCCGTGGCGTTGTTCGACAGCACCACCGTCGGCGGGCGTATCGAACGGATGCAGCGCACGCTCCTCTTCGGCGACGCTGCTTCCGCCGCCGGCGGAAGCCCAACCATCGTCCTCGACCCCGACACCACTCGTCCTGTTGGCTCCTTACTATTCCGCTATCAATCGACGGACCACGAAACGGTAGACGTGCCCCGATTGCCCACGGCACTGGAGGGGCCGGGATATCTTGTCTTGCTGAACTACCTCGTCAACGGTCAAGTCATCGCCACGGCATGCGCCGTCCCATGAGTGGCAATGCGTTGAGGGATGTCACCATTCGTATCCTGGGTACTACTGCCTTTTCTGATGACCAACAGCCGGCGAAATGGCCATTTCTTCATCAGCTATGCTATGTAAACCTCTGAAAAAACATATTTCAGTGTGCGCTGGCTGTGTCAGCCACGCTCACGTCCAACCAAAAACGTCTGACATTTATCAATCAAGCATTCGCATATCGCGATGGTGAGACGACCAAGGGGGATTTCGACGCATGCTCGACCGATAATCGAGTTGTGTCAGGCTTGGAGACGCCCTGTGCAAAAATGAGATCGGACGATCGGAGCGGTTACTGGCGCTTGGATTTCGGGTTCGTTCAAGCCAAAGCGAATTCGGGAATCTCTGTTTCACGGGTCTGCGGCGGGGTGCGACGACGAGAGGGGTGACGGGTGCGCAAACGCCCAAATTCGTTTTTGCGTCGGAATGAACTGCGTCAGGCCGCCTTCCGAATGTAGTGCTTCAGCAGCCCGCCCAAGCGCTGCCGGCACTTGATGTCTCCGATCGGGACGACGTCCGGTGGCGGTGCTGACGCCTTCCGACCCTTCGGCTTCTTCTTCGGCGGTTCCAATGAGGTCCGAATCAGCGTGTCATTCTCCTTGGCTTGGTGCGGCCGCTCCTCGTGGTAGTGGGCGACCATTTCCGAAACCAGGTGGTTCATGTGCTGTTCGCCGAACACCACGAAGTAATCGAGGCACTCCTGCTGCAGCGTCTGGATGAACCGCTCCACGAACGCGCAGGTGTTCGGCGAGCGGTGGGCCGCCTTCTGCACCTTCACGTCGCCGGCCTTCAAAGCGTCATCGAACGACGCCGTGAACTTCGTGTCCCGGTCGTGCATCACCATCGCAGTCCCCAGCCCGGTCTCTTCCGCATGCTGGAGAAACGCTTCGGCCTGCTGCTTGACCCACGCTTCGTTCGGGTGATACGTGGCGGACGTGATGAACACCCGCCTGGTCTCCACATGCAGGAAAATCAGCAGATACAGATCGCGGAACCCTTTGAGCGTCAGCACCGGCTTGGCGTAGAAGTCGCATTGCCACAGCGTGGCCGCATGAATCGTCAGGAACTCGTCCCACGTGCCCGCCCCGCGCTTCGGCCCCGGATCGAGTCCGTTCTCCTTCAGGATGTTCTTGACCGTGTTCCGCGACACCGCCTTGATCCCGAGCTTGCGAAGTTCGCCCAGGATGCGGGTGTAGCCCCAGTCGTTCTCACGGGCCAGCTTGAGGATCAGCTCACGGATCTGCTCCTGCGTCCGCGGGCGGCCCTTCTTCACGGGCTTCTTCTTGGCCTTCTGCTGCGCGTCCCGAATCCACCGGCGCAGGGTGTCGGGATGCACAATCGTGACCAGCTCGCTCAGCGCCTTTCCGAGCTTCGCCCCGAACTTCACCAGCCGGTTCTGCTCCTTCGGCGTCACCGGCACCCGCTTGGGGAGTTTGCTGCGGAGGATTTCGTTCTCGATCTTCAGGTAGCGGACGTGCCGGGCCAGCTCCAGCTGGGTTGCGCCGGCGATCAACAGCAGCAAACGTTGGTAGAGGTTCTTCACAACGGTACAATCCGGAAAGCGTTGCCAGCACGGGAGATGGCTTCCTTTTTGCACCCCGGAGCGGGCCGTGGTAAAGCCGGGATTCGCCCTCGGCGCCGGTTCGCTCTCAGAACGCCCCCGGTCATGCCGGTCGTACCGGGCTGACACGCGGTGCCCGCATGGATGACGCGCTCTCTTTGCCGCATCGCGCTCTCCTTGGAGGCGGCCTCACCGGCCTCAATCTTTCCGTAGAGCGCTGATTCTCGCTCCCCCCCGAATCAAACGGGAATCGCCAAGTCGCTGCGCTTCAACAACTTGTGGCAGCGGAAAAACAGAGAATGGTTCGGAAAAGGGTTTTGCACGGGGAGGGGGTTACACCGGGAATCCGAGTTCCCGGGCTTCGTCTTCGCTGACCACCCCCAGGGCGGCCGCGGCGTACACTGCCGATTGCAGGGCGTCGTGCATCTGTTCGGCGTGGCCCCAGCTCACATCGGGGCGCTGCGGCCATTCGGTCGCGGCCGTCTGCAGGCAGGTCAGGACGTTCTGCAGCGTGCGGGCGTGTTTCTCAGTAGTCTGCTGGGCGTCAATCGTTCGTCCCTTCGGGGTTTGGAGCGTCGTGGCGACGTGACATGAGTTACCTCGAGTGCGGACCGACATCCAGCTAGTTCCGGGCTGATTCGGAGGGATTCCGTCATTTGCGTCACATGCGTCATTCCGCGGGAAATGCGGCCGCCTGTGCGTCACGGGGGCGGGTGGGCGATTGACCAAGGATCGAGAGGGGCCGAAAAGTCGTTCAATCCGGATGTTCACGTCTCAGCAGCAGCTTGCGGCAAATCAGGCTCGCGAGGACGGGAGAGACGTTGTTTCGAAGAGGGGCCATTCCCCCGCCGTTTCGCCAGTCGCGAAATCCCTAACCAGCAATCCTGATCACGATCTCCGGTCCGAGTTCAAGTGTGCCGTTTTGCTGACCGACCTTCGGGTCGCGCATCTGCCGTTTACCTCAACGGCCCCAATCCTGATTTCTCCTGGCAAGGGTCTCGTGGGGAGGCTCACCAAAAAGTCTTCTGTACGTGGCCGCAAACCGCCCGCCATGCCTGATTCCCCACTGGTCCGCGACCATCCGTACGGATGTGGTCTCGGGGGCGCCGGCAATCAGGTCATGGCGAATTCTGTGAAGGCGAGTGATCTGCATCAGCTCCCGCGGACTGACTCCGTACGCATCTTTCACGATGTATTCCAGGGACCGCTCGCTCATCCCCGTGGCAGTGACCAGCTCACGCAGCAGGAATTCGCCCGACAGGTGATCCTTCAGGAAATCCTCGACAGTCGTGAGGACGCTCCGTTTACGGCGCAGCGCCCGGTCTGTTCGACCGTCCTGAACAAGGGTGGCATCGAACAACGTTCGCACCACTCCTGCGGTGAGATTCTGCTCGATCACCTCGGCGATGTGGTCCGGCGTCTTCGGTAACTGACTTCCGACGGCAAGACTCGATCGGAATAACGTAAGCAGTAGTAGGGCCAACGGCGCAGGCAGACGGACATTCCAGAACCCTCGGGTCGGAAGTGCGATCTCGGCCCCGTTGACAGCGAGTGAGGCCCTCTGCAGGTCCTCACGGCGAACCTGAAAGGCGAACCACGCCGCGCCGGGCGCACAGCGGTAGTCAACCGGGGTGTTCTCCGCGTAGATCTGGAAGTCGTTGGCATGAAGGTGCAATCCGTTAACCCATGCCGGTTCGTCAATCCGATCCGTCAACCCGACATTGATCCAGCCGTCAGGAATTGCGCCGCGACCAAAACAGGGAAGAGAATACTGTCCACGATCCAGTCGGCTCTGCGGCAAAATCAGGCGTTCTAAGGCCGCGCAGAAGCGTCCGCCCCGGAGCAGCCGCTGGTCGAACGAACTGTCCGCGATCGCCTCGGTCAGAATCCCGAGATCGAACGCATCAACAGAGAGCGATTGATAGCCGACCGACACGGCAAGTTACTTTCGGAATGCGGATATTGTCTGGAAGTCATTCCAACAGCGCGATGATACTGATCCGCCAACGCGTCAGCATCCCGAAGGCGTTCGTCCCGTACTTCTACCTATTGGCGATCCGCAAATCGTGTCCCTGATCGGAATGCTTGAGGTGCGATCGGATTCGCGGAGCACGGTCGTCGCCTGGATCCAGCGCGTTGTGTTCACATCGTTATCGATGCCTCTGCAAAATGCTTCGACGCCCGATCGGCACTCGAAGGACCGCGTCTGACGTCCTGCCATTCACATCAACAGCGGGCATTACGGACGCACGGCGTACTCGTCGCCTCACCGCGAGGAATCGGAGCAGAAGAAATGAAGTGCACTTGGGGTCGATCGGCGGCCATCGCCGCGACTGTCGCGTGTCTGACCTGGTTATCTCCAGGCGGGAACGAGTCCGTTGTCTTTGGGGACGAGAAGGCGGTAACGGCGCAGGCCGACGGCGCAATCCTGCCTTTTTCGCCGACTCCCACGGCCAGCATTGCGGGGCCGACCGTCCAACAATCCACGATGAAATGGCGGCACGAGCCGCAGCGCCTTAATCCGGACGCCCCCAACGTCCTGATCGTCCTGATTGACGACGTGGGCTTCGGGATTCCGGAGACCTTCGGCGGCGAGGTGCATACGCCGACGTTGTCGCGGCTGCGCGATTCCGGGATCAGCTACAACGCATTTCACACAACCTCAATCTGTTCGCCGACGCGGGCGGCGCTGCTGACCGGCCGCAATCATCACCGGGTCGGCAACGGCACGATCGCCGAACGTGCGAGCGACTTCGACGGCTACACCGGGATCATTCCGAAGACTTCGGCAACCATTGCGGAGACGCTGCATCATTACGGCTACAAGTCCGCCGCGTTCGGCAAATGGCACAATACTCCGGCCAACCAGACCACCGCGATGGGGCCGTTTGACCGCTGGCCGACCGGGCATGGCTTCGATTATTTCTACGGCTTTCTCGCCGGCGAAACGTCGCAGTGGGAACCCCGACTGTACGAGAATCTCACCCCCGTCGAACCTCCGCGAAGCGAGACGTACCACCTCACCGAAGACATGGTCGACAAGGGTCTCGCCTGGCTCAAACGGCATCAGGCCTTCGCGCCCGACAAGCCGTTCCTGATGTACTGGGCCCCCGGCGCCGTCCACGGTCCGCATCACGTCTTTCCGGAATGGGCCGACAAGTACAAAGGGAAGTTCGACGACGGCTGGGACAGGTACCGTGAGCGTGTCTTCGCCCGCCAGAAGCAGCTCGGCGTCATCCCGGCGGATACGCAATTGACGCCGCGCGATCCCACGATGGCTGCGTGGGACAGCATCCCGGACGACCAGCGGGCATTCCAGCGACGGCTCATGGAAGTCTACGCCGGCTTCGTCGAGCACACCGACGCCCAGGTCGGTCGACTGGTCGACGGCCTTGAACTGCTCGGCCTGCGCGAAAACACGATCATTCTCTACATCTGGGGCGATAACGGCTCCAGCGCCGAGGGGCAGCAGGGGACCGTCAGCGAACTGCTGGCTCAGAACAACGTCGCGAATACGATCGAGCAGCAGCTTACTGCGCTGGAGTCGCTCGGCGGGCTGCCGGCTCTCGGTTCTCCGAAGACCGACAACATGTACCACGCCGGCTGGGCCTGGGCTGGCAGCACGCCGTTCCGCTCGACCAAGCTGGTGGCTGCTCATTTTGGCGGCACGCGCAATCCGCTGGTCATTTCCTGGCCAAAGGGGATCCGGGCCGACAAGTCTCCGCGCTCGCAGTTCCACCATGTCAACGACGTCGTCCCGACGTTGTACGAAGTCATCGGCATCAATCAGCCGCGGGAAGTCAACGGCTTCCCGCAGGACCCGATTGACGGCGTCAGCATGGCTTACACGTTCACAAATGCGACGGCTCCTGGCGAGAAGGTCACGCAGTACTTTGAGAACAACGCCAGCCGAGGGGTCTACCACGACGGCTGGTACGCCGGCACGTTCGGCCCGTTCGTGCCGTGGGACACCCCGAGCACGGCCGCCCGGCTCAAAGGCTGGGACGCCAATCAGGACGTCTGGCAGCTCTACAATCTGACGAACGATTTCTCCCAGTCCAGGGATCTGTCGCACGAGGACCCGGAACGACTCGCGAAGCTGAAGGAGCTGTTTCTGGCCGAGGCGAAGGCCAGCAAGGCCTTCCCGATCGGCGGTGGACTGTGGACCCGGTTCCATCCGGAAGACGTGATTTCCAGCCCATATCGATCGTGGCGGTTCGACGCGACGACGATCCGCATGCCAGAGTTCGCTGCTCCCGCGGTGGGCAAGCGCAGCAATCGCGTCACCATTGATGTCGAAGTCGGCGAATCAGCCTCAGGCGTGCTCTATGCTCTCGGCGGCGCCAGTGGCGGCATGACTGTTTACCTGGATCGGGGTCAGCTCGTCTACGAATACAACATGCTGATCATCGAGCGGACCACGGCAAGGGCCGACCAGAAGCTCGCAGCCGGGAAGTACAGGATCGAAGTCGAGGAAGCGATCGCCCGGCCCGGCGCGCCGGCTGAGGTCGTACTGAAGGTCGATGGCCAGGAAGTCGTCAGGACCACGGTCAAACGAACGGTCCCGGGGGCGTTCACCGCCAGCGAGACCCTTGACGTCGGCATCGACCTCGGCTCGCCGGTGTCGCTCGACTACTTCGACCGCGCTCCGTTCCGCTTCGAGGGGCAGATCGAGAAGGTGGTTGTCGAGCTGAAGTGACAGTTTCTTCTGTGAGTTTCTGCCACGTTGCGGCAGATGTGTATTCGTAAGGAACAACAGACAATGCGAAAACTCTGGTTCATGGGCCTGGCGTGCTGATCGTTTGAGGCGCGGCTGGATAAGCCGCCGGCAGATCTCAGGCGCAGCCTGCCGGTTCCAGCGCGCTGCCACCTGCCGCCCTACGCACCCTCCCCGACGAAGGGACCGAGTCGGCAATTCATGCCCTGACCGTTTTGAAAGACGACACCTTCCCCTGGAAGTCAGTCAACCGCGAGATCGACGGCGAAAGGCTGCCGGACATCACGACGACTGAATCACCTCGGAGCCGCTGGTATCCCTGCGGCGCGAGAATGACCGGTTTCCTTGTTCAGCCCGTTGGCGATTCAAACACGAAAGCAAAGAGTCAGCATGGACATTTCCAAGCGATGTGCGGCGGAATTCCTCGGCACGTTCTGGCTGGTCTTCGGCGGCTGCGGAAGCGCCGTCCTCGCCGCAGCCTTTCCCGAAGTCGGCATCGGCCTGCTCGGCGTGTCCTTCGCCTTCGGGCTGACCGTGCTCACGATGGCCTACGCCATCGGCCATATCTCGGGCTGCCACCTGAATCCGGCGGTGTCAGTGGGGCTGGCGACCGGCAACCGTTTCAAGCCCTCTGAGCTTGGCCCCTACGTGATTGCGCAGGTCGCCGGCGGTTTAGCCGGCGCAGGCGTCCTGTACGTCATTGCCTCCGGCAAGGCGGGATTCAGTCTGGCCGACGGATTCGCCTCGAACGGTTACGGAGAGCACTCGCCAGGCGGGTATTCGCTGCTGGCCGGCTTCGTCGCCGAGTTCGTCCTGACCTTCATGTTTCTGATGATCATTCTAGGGGCCACGGATCGTCGCGCCCCTCAGGGATTTGCTCCGCTCGCCATCGGACTGGGGCTGACGCTGATCCACCTGATCGGCATCCCGGTGACGAACCTGTCAGTGAATCCGGCGCGCTCCACGGGTCCGGCCGTCTTCGTCGGTGGCTGGGCACTCGCCCAGCTCTGGCTGTTCTGGGTCGCACCGATCCTGGGGGCCGCCGTCGCGGGTGTCGTTCATCGCCAGCTCTTCGAGCCGTCCGAGAAGGCCGTCGAGTAGCCCTGCTCGATGCGCAATTCAGATCGGCGCTGGTTCCTGTTCACTGCAGATCAGGCAACGCTTCGCCGGGTATGCTTCTCTTCATTCCTTTGCTCGCAGGTTCAATCCACAATGAAGATTCGAGTTTATACGCTGGCGGTGCTCGCAATCGGAGCCGTCGCAGGCTGGATGGCCGCATCAGGGCGGCCGACTTTCCCGATGGCTGAGGCCGCTTCTGAGCGGTCCATCGCGGCGGTGGAAGTGTCCACGTCGGAGGAACGCGAGAGCTGTGACTTGAACGTTCAGCGAATCGCCGCGGTCTCTCAGTCCACCGCCTCGATCGGCACGTCGACCCAGCCGAAGTCCGGCAAGCAGCCGAACATTCTGGTCATTATGGGCGACGACATCGGCATCTGGAACCTGTCCTGCTACCACCAGGGAATGCTGGGTTACAACACGCCGCACATCGATCGCCTGGCGAAAGAAGGCGGCAAGTTTATGAACTACTATGCTCAGCAGAGCTGTACCGCCGGTCGGTCGGCCTTCATCACCGGCCAGCTTCCGTTTCGGACCGGCCTGTCCAAGGTCGGACTGCCGGGAGCCGATCTGGGACTCCGCAAGGAAGACCCGACGATTGCTGAGCTGCTCAAGCCTCTGGGATACAGGACCGGGCAGTTCGGTAAGAATCACCTTGGCGACAAGGACGAATTCCTGCCCACCAGCCACGGGTTCGACGAATTCTTCGGAAACCTGTACCACTTGAACGCCGAGGAAGAACCCGAGAATTCGGACTATCCCAGGAATCCCGAATTCAAAAAGAAGTTCGGTCCGCGCGGGGTCCTCAAGTCCATAGCTGGCGGAAGAATCGAGGACACCGGGCCTCTCACGAAGAAACGCATGGAGACCATCGACGAAGAGATCCTGGCCGCAACGAAGGACTTCCTTGGATGTGCCAGGCAAGCGGACAAACCATTTTTCTGCTGGTTCAACACGACCCGGATGCACAACTTTACCCACGTCAAGGACGACAACCTTGGCAAAACCGGACACGGGTTGTACGCCGATGGGATGGTCGAGCACGACGAGATTGTCGGACAATTGCTGGACACCGTGGACAAACTCGGGCTGACCGACGACACCATCGTCATCTACACGACCGACAACGGCCCGATGGTCTGCCTGTTTCCGGACTCTGGCGTCACGCCGTTCCGCGGCGAAAAAAACACCAACTGGGACGGGGGGTGGCGCGTGCCAACTCTGATTCGCTGGCCCGGAGTCGTAAAACCAGGCACCAATTTCGCGGAACTGTTTGCTGGCGAGGACTGGATGCCAACGCTGCTCGCAGCGGCCGGGGACGCAGGCATCAAGGAAAAGTTGCTCAATGGCCATAAGGCTGGAGAGATGACCTACAAAGTTCACCTCGACGGCTACAATCAGTCCGACTACCTGAGCGGGAATGGCGAGACGGCCCGGAAGGAGTTCTTCTACTTTTCTGACGATGGCGACTTGCTCGCCGTTCGATACCAGAACCTCAAGGTCCACTTCATGATCCAGGAGGCAACCGGCATCGATGTGTGGCGGCGGCCGTTTACGACGTTGCGCGCTCCGATCTTCTTCGATCTGGCCGTCGATCCTTTTGAACGTGGTCAAGAGGGCATGAGTTACAACGACTGGTGGTACCGTCGCGCGTTTATCGCGGTTCCCGTGCAGAACATCGTCGGCAAGACGCTCATGTCATTCAAAGAGTTCCCGCCGCGTCAGAAGCCGGCGAGCTTCACGATCGATCAGGCGCTGGAACAGCTCCAGAAAGCCTCGCCAGGCAGCAAGTAGCCCATCACATATCGTGAGCGGTTCTCTTTCCTGCGGTTCGCAGGTATGTCCTGATCCATTTCCACCGGGAATCGCATCTATGAAACGGTTCAAGCTTCTAATCGTCGCGACACTCGCGGTCGGCGGGTGGTTCGGCTGGTTGACCACGTCCGGCCAGTTCCATGCGACGTATGCAGAAGACGGGAAAGCGGAGTCGGAGGCAGGTAACGGGCCTCCACCGGCTGTCGACGGCTCGATTCTTCCCTTCCCTCCGACTCCGTCCGCCTCGACCGCAGGGTTGACGTTGCAGGACTCTGTCTACAAGAAGCGAGTGGACCCGAAACGACTGTCCGACGATGCGCCGAACATTCTCATCATCCTGATGGATGACGTGGGGCCTGGCACGCCGTCGACGTACGGCGGTGAAATCAACACGCCCACGTTGAGCCGCGTGGCGAAGTCGGGCGTCTCTTACAACCGCTTTCACTCCACGGCAATGTGCTCTCCCACGCGAGCCGCTCTGCTCACCGGGCGCAATCATACCCGCGTTGGCAACGGTCAGATCACCGCACTGGCCAACGATTTCGACGGTTTCAGCGGCACGATCCCGAAGTCGTCAGCTACCGTGGCCGAAGTCCTCAAATGCTACGGCTACAACACCGGAGCCTGGGGAAAGTGGCACAACACGCCCGAGGAACACATCACGAGCAAGGGCCCGTTCGATTATTGGCCGACCGGCTATGGCTTCGAGTACTTCTACGGCTTTCTTGCCGGCGAGGCTTCGCAGTACGAGCCGGCAATGGTCCGCAACACGACACAGGTGAACCCGCACGAGATCGAACGCAAGGGATATCATCTCACCGAAGACATCGCCGAGGATGCCGTCAGGTGGCTTCGCGAGCAGCAGGCCTACGCGCCTGACAAGCCCTTTCTGATGTACTGGGCCCCGGGCGCGGCTCACGGCCCGCATCAGGTCATGAAAGAATGGGCCGACAAGTACAAGGGCAAGTTCGACGACGGATGGGATCAGTACCGCGAGCGCGCGTTCGCGCGGCAGAAGCAGTCCGGCTGGATTCCCGACGATGCGAAACTCACGCCGCGTCCCGCTTCGATGGCCGCCTGGGATTCAATTCCCGAGGACGAAAAGCCGTTCCAGCGTCGGCTGATGGAAGTGTTCGCCGGGTTTGCCGAACACGCGGATTTCAATGCGGGACGCGTGCTCGACGAGATCGAACGGCAGGGAAAGCTTGACAACACGCTCGTCTTCTACATCTGGGGCGACAACGGC
The DNA here is from genome assembly GCA_942493135.1 of uncultured Planctomycetaceae bacterium. GTDB lineage: Bacteria > Planctomycetota > Planctomycetia > Planctomycetales > Planctomycetaceae > Planctellipticum. The sequence goes on from OW818684.1 coordinate 5,659,296, forward strand.
TCTTCGGCCGAGGGCCAGAACGGGACCATCAGCGAACAGCTCGCGCAGAACGGGATTCCGACAAAGATCTCGCAGCACATCAAGGCGCTGGACGAACTGGGCGGCCTCGACGCGCTCGGCTCGCCGAAAACTGACAACATGTATCACGCGGGCTGGGCGTGGGCAGGCAGCACGCCGTACCGGTCAACGAAACTCGTCGGCGCCCACTTCGGCGGCACCCGCCAGCCGCTCGCCGTGTCGTGGCCCAGGGGCCTCAAGGCCGACGCCACACCTCGGCCCCAGTTCCATCACGTGATCGACGTCGTTCCGACAATTTACGAACTGACGGGAATCACCCCGCCGCGCCTGGTCAACGGCGTGCTCCAGGACACGTTCGACGGCGTCAGCCTGGCCTACTCGCTTAAGGATTCGCAGGCCAGGGGCCGTCGAACGACGCAGTTCTTCGACATCATGGCCAGTCGGGGCATCTATCACGACGGCTGGTATGCGTGCGCGTTCGGGCCGCGCGAGCCGTGGATCACCGGGTTGCCGAAAGGCATTCGTGAATGGTCGCCCGAGAAGGACAAGTGGGAGCTCTACAACCTGGATCAGGACTGGAGCCAGGCCGATGACCTCGCGGAGAAAATGCCGGAAAAGCTCGCAGCCATGAAGGATCTCTTTCTGCTCGAATCCGCCAGGAACAAGAATCTACCGATCGGCGGCGGGATGTGGTCCACGGGACTGTTCCACCCGGAAGACGCGCCGACCACTCCATACGCGGAATGGACTTTTACCGGCGCAATGACCCGGATGCCGGAACCAGCAGCACCCAAGCTGGGAAAATTTGACAACACCGTCAGCATGGAACTGGACATTCCCGCGAACGCCAACGGCGTGCTCTACTCACTGGCCGGCTTTTCGGGAGGACTCACGTGTTACGTCAAGGATGGCGTACTTTGCTACGAATACAACATTTTCGAAGTCGAACGAATCAAGATCAGAGCCAGGGACAAACTTCCCATCGGCAAAGTCCAGCTCGAAGTCGTGTCAAAACTGAGCTCCAGAGTTGGCGGTCCGATGGACGTCACGCTGAAGATCAACGGCAAGATCGCGGCCGAAGGCAACGTGCCCGTGACTGCTGCAACCCACTTCGGAACCAACGACTGCCTCGACCTCGGCAGTGACCTGGGCTCCCCCGTGTCGCTGGACTACTACGACCTGGCGCCCTTCAAGTTCAATGGTGTAATTGGCACAACGACGATCACCTATCCAAAGAAAGCGAAATGATCCCCTTAGCGTCTGTGGTTCAGACCTTCAGTGGATCGCAGAGGAGAGTCCCGTGTTGCCCCGGCCCGTGCTTGCGGGGATCAGCATACTGTTTGCCGATGACAATGCTGATTTCCGCCTGCTGTTTCAGACAATTCTGAAACGAGCTGGCGCGCTGGTCGACACTGTCGCCAGCGGTCAAGAAGTGATCGACGCCCTCGCCCGCAGAATCGCGGAAGGGGCGTCGTATTCTGCCATCGTGGTAGAACTCAATATGCCCGGGAGGGATGGCACGCCTGCCGTCGCCGAAGTTCGGAAAATGGGTTACGCCGGACCGCTTGCAGTCCTCACTGCTGACGTGTTCGGAGCCAGAGAACGGTCGGCTCGCGAGCTCCCGGTTGACCTGTGGCTCTACAAACCGATCGGTCGAGAGCAACTGATCGATTGTCTCCGGTCAATCATTCGCGTGTGAATCGCAGCGGTACGATGGTGGGGGCATTGGAAAGCTACCGCTCGCAACCCTATCGATTTGGACCGATTGAGCGCTTGCAACACCCGATAACCCGGACGCGGCGAGAAATGCGGGTTAACTGCGCGATCTCCAGTTCGTAGATCGTCCCTGCCGTTCGCCCCCCACCGCTGGGTACGCGGAAAACGGGAAGTCACGACGCGGAAGCAGATTGCGTCAGATCGGCGACCTCAAAGCAGGCACGCATTGGTTCGAAGAGGGGCTCTTCCGGGGCGGTGGCCGGCGGAGTCATGTCGGCACGTCACCCCGCCCCCCGCTTCAGGCCGCAGCCGGCCCTACATTCTGATCTCGAATTCTTTGCGGCTCTCGCGAGACAGGAACGAGTTCGCCTGCGCGTCGCCGATGATCTCCCGCTTGACCGGATCCCACTTCAGCTCCCGGCCCAGGCGCATGGCGATGTTCGACAGGTGGCAGATTTCGAGCATGCGGTTATGCGACCACACGTCGGAGATCGGCTGCTTTCGGGCCTTGATCCCTTCGATGAAGTTGGCGGTATGGTTCTCGCTCACCTTGCCGCCGTAGACCGCTTCGATCGCCCCGTCCGGCAGAGGTTTCTCTTTCAGATCCTCGACCGGCTTCCCGGCGATCTTGCCGCGGTTGACGAAGAACCGGCCTTCCGTCCCCTCGAAGAGAATGCCGTTGTCCCCTTCGCTGGTGATGAGCATCTCGACAGCGTTCGGCATGTCGACGCGGATGTTGAACTTCGTCGCCGCGTTGTACTGATCGTGGACCACCGGATTCCCGTCCTTGTACTCGACCGGCAACGTGTAATCGACTGGCGTGATTCTGCTCGGCCCCGTGTCACTCGCGCCGAGCGCCCAGCAGGCAATGTCCACGTGATGGGCGCCCCAGTCGGTCAGCTTGCCGCCGGAGTATTCGTGCCAGTTTCGGAAGGAGTAGTGGCAGTTGCTGTAGAGCGGCACGCCGCCGCCGTAACCTTCTCGCAGTTCCGGCAGCGCCCGATACGGGACGGCGGGGGCCGGCCCCAGCCAGAAGTCCCAGTCCAGTCCTTCCGGGACGGCCACTTCGGGAATCACCGGTGAGGGCTCCATGCCGTTGATGCCGCACGTCACTTTCTGGACGGTTCCGATGCGGCCATCCCGGATCAGCGCGATCGCCAGCAGGAACCGCTGCTCGATCTCGGTCCGCTGCATCGTCCCCACCTGAAACACCCGACCGGTCTCTTTCACGACCTTTTCGATCAGCTTGCCTTCGTCGATCGTCAACGTCAGCGGCTTCTCGCAGTAGACGTCCTTGCCGGCGTACATCGCCTCGACCGCAATCTTCGTGTGCCAGTGGTCCGGCGTGGCGATCATGACCGCGTCGATGTCTTTCCGGTCGAGAACTTCCCGGTAGTCCTTGTAAGCATCGGGCTTTTTGCCCTGGGCCTTTTCGACTTTCTCGACGTTGACGCCCAGGACGTTCGCGTCGACATCCGCCAGTGCTGCGAAGTCCGCAAACTTGAACGATTTGCTGGTGATCGCCCAGCCCTGATTGCGCAGGCCGATCGTGGCAAAGACCGGGCGCTCGCTGGACGACTGATAGCCGAAGGCCCGGCTGGACGACGGAAGCAGAATGCCTGCGGCTCCCGCAGCGGCGATTCCCTGAAGAAACTGGCGACGTGATGTCTGGTGAGATGCTGGCATCGGTGATGTCCCTCTGGAGTAGTCGGAAGATCAGGTAATGTCGGGCTGGGCGCTCCACTCACAATACCGGAAATCCCCGGCGGCTTGTAACGTTCGGGTCGGAATCCGTGACGAACAGGTCCGCCCGCAGACTCTAACGTGCCCTCCCCGCCGCGTTCCCGCGGGGGCATGCTGCGAGGGTCGCCGGCTGTCGAAGTGAAAGCCAGTCCGTACGGCGGACCTGGGTGAATTCCCGCGAACGGCGGCGAATTCGCCAGACCGAACACGATCTGTGGTACAATGTTCCGACGTCTAACGATCATTTCACCACTCAGCGAGACTCTATGCTCATTCGCGTCGGCTGCGAACTCGAATTCACGTTTCCAGAGCCCACGGCCCTGATCCTGATGCTCAGCCTGCATCCCGTGCGCACGCCGACGATCCGGCAATACGAACACCTGCAGGTCGATCCGCTGGTTCCGCTGTCTCAGTATTTCGACCAGTACGGCAATCGCTGCCACCGCGCGGTCGTTCCGGCCGGGTGCGTCACGTTTCGCAACAGCGCCGTCGTCGAGGATTGCGGGTTGCCGGATCTGCAGGTCCCTAATGCTCCGCAGGTGAACGTGCAGGACTTGCCGCAGGAAGTCCTGCAATTTCTGCTCGGGAGCCGCTACTGCGAGGTGGACAGCGAATTGAATCAGTTCGCGTGGTCCCAGTTTTCGCAGGTCCCGGCGGGATGGCCGCGAGTCCAGGCGGTTTGCGATTTCGTCCATCGGCACATTCGCTTCGACTACCAGCAGGCGCGGTCGTATCGGACGGCCCTGGGAGCATTTCACGAGCGGACCGGCGTCTGTCGCGATTTCATGCACCTGGCAATTACCCTGTGCCGTTGTCTCAACATGCCCGCCCGCTACTGCACGGGTTATCTGGGAGACATCGGCGTTCCTCCGGCGGGAAGTCCGATGGATTTCAGCGCGTGGTTCGAAGTCTTTCTGGGCGGACAGTGGTACACGTTCGACGCCCGTAACAACGTTCCCCGCATCGGCCGCGTCCTCATGGCTCGCGGCCGGGACGCCGCCGATGTGGCGATGACCACGACGTTCGGCGTCAATCAACTACAGTCGTTCAAGGTCCGGGCTGACGAAGTCCCGGCTGGTTCAGCGGCAGCGAGGTAGTTCGTCCGGAACGGCGTGCGACTTATTCGGATCGCGATTCAGCCAGGGAGTGCGTTGATGGAGGTCTGGTACTTTGCCTACGGGAGCAATCTGCTCGGCGACCAGATGATCGAGCGGACCGGCGCCATCGGCCACGCCGAGCATCCCCCCCGGATCGCGCGACTGGCCGGCTATCGACTGGTCTTTCAGCCGCTAGAGGAACACGGCCCCGCGTTCGCCAATATCCGCGGTTCAGACGACGAAGTGCACGGCGTGGTCTATCGCTGCAGTCCGGCGCATCTCAGCAGTCTGGATGAGTACGAGAGCGGCTATGAGCGTCTGATCGTTTCAGTCAGTGACCAGCAGGGCGATGTTCTGGAGGCGGTCGCCTACGTTGTCAGTCCGGCACAGCCGGCCCGCTTCGGCCGGCCCAGCGAGGAATACCTGGACCGCATCGTCACCGGGGCGAGACAGCACGGGCTTCCGGAGCCGTACATCGGCAGCGTGGTGGCCATTGCGCGTGCCGGGAGTGTAGAGGGAATGCCTGGAAGCGGTCCGAGCTGAGCAGCGTAACGCTCGTGGCTCCATTTGGAGCGACGGATTTGGCTGTGTCCGAGCGAGGCCGAGTCGCAGGCCCGGCACTCGTTGCCGGCCACAATGAAAATTTGACCGTGTCTGCGGCCAAACTGCCTCAGAAGGTGGAGCTGGCATTCGTAAGCCGTCGTCACCGAAGGACGTCCGGTGACGGTAGCGCGCCGAGTCTTTGCGGGGCGCGGCAATCCTGCCGACGTCCCCCCGACTCAGTCAACTCAGCCTCTGGAAGACTCGTGGCCCCTCAAAAGCCGGAATTCAGGCGCCACGCGGCTAAGTGGCCGCGAAGCACACGAAAGTGCCCCCAGTAGGACTCGAACCTACAACAAACAGATTAAGAGTCTGCTGCTCTACCAATTGAGCTATAGGGGCCGAAAGCGGTTCGCGAATTGTACTGACGCTGATGCGGGAGTCAAGGTTCACGACTCCCTTCCACACGGCACCAGCGGAAATCCGTCCGGGATTGGCGAAAGACGTTCTTGGACAACTCAAGTGTCGTCCTGCCAACGAGTTCTGCGGGATGGCGGGAATTACCTGCCGTCGACCGAGGCCTTCAGCAGCTGGACGAATTCTTTCAGGAACGGGGTGTTGTCGTGCCACGTTCGGGCGCTGACCAGATTTCCGTCGGTGACGACCGACTGATCGACGTATTTTCCGCCGAACTGGGTTACATCCAAGGCGCATTTGGCGACGGTCGTCATGGTCCGATTATTGATGCAGCCCGCGGCGGCGGCGATTTCCACGCCATGGCAGACGCTGGCGACCGGTTTGCCGGCCTCGAAGAAGTGCCGGGTGATGTCCAGCAGGTCCTTGTCGTAACGCAGGTATTCGGGCGCCCGGCCGCCGGACAGGAAGAGGCCGGCGTATTCCTCCGGGCGGACATCCCGGAAGGCGACCGTTGCCCGGACGTGATACGCCGGCTGCTCCCGGGTGATGTCCCACGGGATATTTTCGTTCGGTGGAATCTCGTGCATCACGCCGTGGTAGAGCCGGGCTTCGGGACCGGCGACGACCACTTCGAAACCGTCTTCCGGCAGGCGGAAGATCGGGTAAAGGGTGTCCATCACTTCGGTGGCTTCACCGACGGGGAGCAGAACTTTCCAGGTCATCGGCGAGATTCTCTCAGCGGGCGGTGCGGGGGCTCAGAACGCTCGTGAGATTCTACCCGGTCGATCCGCCAACTGCATCCAATCCGTCCATCGGCGGCGTTCTCACGATGCCGCGAGGCCCCCGCAGCCGTGGGGCACGAATTGCCCCCGAAACGGGAATCGGCTACGCTCGCGCAGAGTGCCTTTCGTCACCATTGTTGTTTGAGAATCCTCCATGACCGTCCGCCCGTTTCTGCGTCTGCACGCTGACGACAACATTGCCGTGGCCGCCAAACCCCAGCCGGCGGGCGTCGAGTTTCAAGTGGACCCGGACCGTCACGTCGTGACGCGGGAAGCGATCGGACTGGGACACAAGGTGGCGACGCGGCCGATCGCCGAAGGCGATCCCGTCCGGAAATTCGGCCAGGCGATCGGTTTCGCGATGCGGGCGATCGAACCGGGCGAATGGGTCCACGTGCACAACGTCCGGCTGGGGGCTTTGACGCTGAGCTACGATTTCTGCTCGGAGATTCCGCCGGAGCCGGCGCGGATCGAGGGGCGGACGTTTCTCGGGTACCGGCGGCCCGACGGTCGGTCGGCGACGCGGAACTATATCGGCATTGTCAGCACGGTGAACTGTTCGGCGACGGCGTCGAAGTACGTGGCGCAGAAATTCGATACGGCGCTGCTGGCGGACTATCCGAACGTCGACGGCGTCGTTGCCCTGGCTCACAAGGGGGGCTGCGCGTTTCAGTACGGCGGCGAAGACCACGAGCAGCTCTCGCGGACGCTGTCGGGATTCGCCCGGCATCCGAATATTGCGGCTTATATCGTTATCGGTCTCGGCTGCGAAACGGCCCAGACCTCGTTTCTCGTCGAGCACGGCGACCTGGTGCAGCTCGGGCGCGGGACGCAGGTCTCTAAAGGGGCCGGTCCGCTGGTGATGAATATCCAGGACGTCGGCGGGACGGCGAAGACCGTCGAACGGGGAATCGCGATGATCCGCGAGTTGCTCCCCGAGGTGAATCGCGTTCAGCGCGTGCCGGTTCCCGTGAGTGAGATCAAGCTGGGACTGGAGTGCGGCGGCAGCGACGGGAACAGTGGCGTCACCGCCAATCCGGCGCTCGGGTACTGCAGCGATCTGCTCGTTGCGCACGGCGCCACGGCGATTCTCTCGGAAGTTCCGGAAATCTACGGCGGGGAGCATCTGCTGACCCGCCGGGCGATTACACCTCAGGTAGCAGAATCGCTGCTGGAGCGAATCCGCTGGTGGGAGGAGTACGTTGCGAAGTTCGGCGGGACCATCGACAACAACCCGTCGGTCGGAAACAAAAAGGGCGGCCTGACGACGATCTACGAGAAGTCGCTCGGAGCGATCGCCAAGGGAGGCACCACGGCCCTGCGGGCGGTTTACAAGTATGCCGAGGCGGTCAAGGAACGCGGGTTCGTGGTCATGGATACGCCGGGTTACGATCCGGCTTCGGTGACGGGCATGGTGGCTGGCGGGGCGAACGTGGTCTGCTTCACGACCGGTCGCGGGAGCTGCTTCGGCTGCAAGCCGGTGCCTTCGATCAAGATCGCCAGCAATTCGCCGATGTATGAGCGGCTGGTGGATGACATGGACATCAACGCGGGGACGATTCTGGACGGCGTGTCCGTGGAAGAGGTCGGTCGGGAAATCTTCGAAGAAGTCGTCGCGGTCGCCAGCGGCAAGCACACGAAGAGCGAAGCCCAGGGAATCGGCGACGAAGAGTTCTGCCCGTGGACGTACGGGCCGGTTTTGTAGCCGAAAACGGAGAAGACGATTTACCGCGGAGACTCGGAGAAGAGCGGGCAGGAGCAGAAAGGGCAAAGTGAGTGTAGTTGAGTGAGTCGTGCAAAATGTAGTCAGAGGATTTCGAACGCGTCGAAGCGAGTTGTTCCGCTCCGGATGCACTTTGCACTCATCACTACTCAATTCTCACTTTTCGCTTTCCGGAATCTTCTCGTCCAATCTCCGAGCCTCCGCGGTGAATCTGCTTCTCTTACGACAGCAGCGGCAGCAGCGGCAGCAGCGGGCGGCCGTCGGCGATGGGCATTGGGCGCTGGAGCTGGTCGTGGATGATCGTTTCCGGGTCGAGCCCCAGGGCATGGAAGATCGTCGCCGTGATGTCGCCAGGGGTGGCGGGGTCGGAGTGCGGATAGGCGCCCGACCGGTCCGAGGCTCCGTACTCTTGGCCTCCCTGGATGCCGCCGCCAGCCATCAGGACCGTTCCGCAGGGGGGCCAGTGATCGCGACCGGCGTCGCCGTTGATCTTCGGGGTGCGGCCGAAGTCCCCGGTCCAGTAGACCAGCGTGCTGTCGAGGAGGCCGCGCGATTCCAGGTCAGTCAGCAACGCGGACAGGGCGCTGTCGGTCTCCGGCAGCCGGCTCCCTTTGAGGGTCTTGAAGTTGTCCTTGTGCGTATCCCAGCCGCCGATCCCGGCGGAATAGTAGACCGTGACGAACCGCACGCCGGCTTCGACCAGCCGGCGGGCGAGCAGCACGCTCTGGCCGTAACGATGCCGTCCATAACGATTGCGGACGTCGTCGGGCTCCTCGTGGAGATTGAAGGCCTGTTGCGTGGCGGTCGAAGTCACCAGGTCGATGGCCCGCTGCTGGTAGTCGCTCAGCCCGCGGATTTCCGCGGCGCTGTCGGCGAGCTGGCTCAACTTGCCGAGGGCGGCGAGCGTTTCGCGGCGCTGGTTGAGCCGGCTCAGGTCGAGACCTTCGGGCAGCTTTAGCTCGTTGACGTTGAAGTTGGCGTGGCTGGGATCCTTGAGAATCCAGAGCGGGTCGTGCTTCTTGCCCAGGAAGCCGGCGAACTCGCCCGGCGTGCGGAACGGTCCGTCGGCGATCATCGACGGCAGCGAAACCGATGTCGGCGTTCCCGTCGGCGCGGGCTGGAAGTAGTCGACGATCGAACCGGGATGCGGGAAATCATTCGCGGAGGCGTTCAGAGTCACGATGTCAATCGGCGACTCGCGGCCGGTCAACGAGACGTACGCCCCCGGGTTGTGCGACGAGCTTTTGTGGTGGACGCTGCGGACGAGCGAATACTTGTCGGCCAGCTTCGCGAGCTGCGGCAGGTGCTCGCAGATCCGTCGGCCGGGAACGACGCTCGCCACGGAGTCGAATTCGCCGCGGATCTCGGCAGGAGCATCGGGTTTGGGATCGAACGTGTCCAGGTGGCTGGCTCCGCCGAACTGGAACAGCAGGATCACGCTCTTCGCCGTTCGCGCGCGCGACGGGGCTGCGGATTCCGCCTGCAGCAACTGCGATTGGGACAGGAGCCCGCCGAGGGCTCCGACGCGCAGCAGCGTTCGGCGCGTCCCTTTGAGGGACTCGAACCCCGGGCAGCCGGAGGTGTTCGATCGCGACATTCCCGTCCTCGTCATCCGTTGGAATCGTGCAAACTCAGTCACATGCTGTCGCATCAATACGGGTGGATGTGTATGATACGTCGACCGGGTGCAGAGTGCTACTCCAGCTTTTCGCCACCCGGCACCGCCAATGATTGTGCCCGCCGAGACTCTGCCCTCCCCACCGACATCCGGGTGGCCCGGGCTGGACCGAAGGGAAGCTCCGGAGTTGTGTTCCGGGGCTTTGCGAAGACGCTCCAGCCCCGGCCACCCGTGCCGGAGTCGAACGATGCTGACGATTGCTGCCCCACTGGTTCTGTTCTCGCTGCTGGGCGCGGACAGTGCTCCGCCCGGTCTGCGCTACGACGTTGAGCCGGTGCTGACCCGGCTCGGTTGTAACTCGGGGACCTGTCACGGCACTCCGACCGGCAAGAACGGGTTCCGGCTCAGTCTGCGGGGCTTCGATGCGGCGCTCGACCTGCAGACGTTGACCCGCGAAAACGCCGGCCGCCGGATCAGTCTGACAGAGCCGGCCCAAAGTCTGTTGCTGCTCAAGGCCGTCGCCGCGATTCCTCACGAGGGGGGCCGGCGACTGCATGTCGACAGTCCGGAGTACCGGATCCTGCTGGCGTGGATCGCAGCGGGCTGCCCCGACGATTCCGCGGACCGTCCGTCGCTGGTCGGGCTGGAGATCAGCCCGGGCGTCGCGGAGATCGCGGCGCCGCGAACCGACCAGGCGCTTTCCGTCACCGCGACGTTCAGCGACGGCAGCACAACGGACGTCACCGGCCTGACCCGGTTTTCGGTCGGGGAGCACTCGCCGGCGGTGGTGGCGCCGAGCGGAGTTGTGACGCGCGAGCAGCCGGGAGAGGTGACCGTCGTCGCCGAGTATGCCAGCCGGTTCGCCTCGTCCAAGCTGCTGTTTCAGGAATCCCGTCCCGAATTTCGCTGGCCCGACTTGCCCGAGCAGAACTTGATCGACCGGCAGATCTTCGCCCGGCTCAAGCGGCTGCAGATCGAGCCGTCGCCCGTCTGCAGCGACGCCGAATTCGTCCGCCGGGTGCATCTCGACGTGATCGGCCGGCTGCCGACACCCGACGAGGTCCGGAAGTTTCTGGCAAGCGCGGATTCCGACCGCCGGAGCCGGCTGGTCGATCAGCTCCTCGACAGCCCGGAGTACGCGGACTGGTGGGCAATGAAGTGGACCGACCGGCTTGGCGGCAATAACCGCTTTACGGGGAAGTGGGGCGCGCTGAAGTATCACGCGTGGATTCGCTCGGCAATGGCGGAGAACATGCCGGAAGACGAGTTCGTCCGGACGCTGTTGACGGCCAGCGGCGCGAACTACGAGTATCCGCCGGCGAGTTTCTGGCGTCGGCTGCGCGTGGGTGGGATTGGAGCCCAGGTCGACCCGCTGCAGGCGACGGAAGAGATTTCGCAGTTGTTTCTGGGCGTGCGGATTCAGTGCGCCCGCTGCCACAATCATCCGGGCGAGCACTGGACGCAGAACGATTTCTACGGGCTGGCCGCATTCTTCGGCGGCGTCCGCTTCAAGGATGGTCCCTACAACAATCACGCCTACGACAAAGAGAACACGGTCTTTGCGCTCGCGGACGCGGCGGTCGTCGACCCGCGAACGGGGAAGCCCGCGGCCCCGAAGTTTCTGGGGCAGTCGGAGCCCGCCCAGAACGTGACTCCCGACCGGCGACAGTCGCTGGCGCTGTGGCTAACCGCTAAGGAGAATCCGTGGTTCGCCCGCAACAGCGTCAATCGCCTCTGGTTCCACGTCTTCGGTCGCGGGCTCGCCGACCCGGTGGATGACGTCCGGCTGTCGAATCCGCCGTCCCACCCCGAAGTGCTGGACGAGCTGACCGCGGAGTTTCTTCGCACGAACTTCGACCGGAAGGCCATTCTGCGATTGATCCTGACGTCGACGGTCTATCAGCTCAGCTCGGCGACGACCGCGACCAACGTCGGCGACGACCGGTATGCGTCGCATTATCCCGTGCGATTACTGCAGGCGGAGCAGTTGCTGGACGCGATTTCGGATGCGACCGGCGTGCCGGAGAATTTTCCCGAGATGCCGCCCGGACTACGGGCCGTGGCGTTGCCGGACGGCGAATATAAGCATCCGTTCCTCGAAGCGTTCGGCCGCCCGGCCCGGGCGCTGGCCTGCGAGTGCGAACGGGACCCGCAGACGAACCTGTCGCAGGCGCTGCAGCTTGTGGGCGGGGCGCTGGTCAATGACAAGGTTCGCAGCCCGAATGGGCGGGCGGCGAAGCTCGCGGCCAGCGACCAGTCCGCCGAGGCGATTCTCACGGAGCTGTTCCTGTCGACGTTCGGCCGGCCGCCGAGCGAGGCGGAGGTCAGTCTACTGGCCGGCCCGATCGGTGCGGCGGGGACCGAACGGTGCACCGCGGTCGAAGATGTGCTGTGGACGCTGCTGAATCACCGCGAGTTTCTGTTTCAGCATTGATCGCTCGGCGAAGAAATGTCGAAGGAAGTCGAGAGTCTAGAGACGAGAGTCCAGAGCCAGAGAGGACGAGACATCTGGCCCGCTTCTCTTGGCGATAAGCGAACCGCGATAAGCGATCCACCGTCCGCTATTCCACGGTCGCGATTTCGCCCAGATTGGCGCTGCCGAGGGACTTCAGGACGGCCAGATCCATGTTCTCGGACAGGAAGCGGACGGCGCCGTCGCCGAAGACGAAGTGGCATCCGCCGGTGTGCTCGCTGCCGAAGCTGACGTCGTTGGCGTACCACGACGTGAACTTCCGCAGGTGCATGTGATACTTGATGTTCTTCGAACCGCCCGTTCCGCAGCCATTGACTCCGCGAAACCAGCATCGGTAGACATTCGCCTTATTCCACGAGAGCTCTCCGACCAGGAGAGTCTGCGACATGCCGTCGGTCACTTCGCCGATGCGTCGGGCTTTGTCCAGGGTCAGGATTCCGGTCGTTCCGAAACCGCCGTGCGTATTCGGCCCTCCCTTGCAGCGAGCGGCTTCCGGGTAGGTGCCGTCGTTTCCGGGGCCGCCCGGATCAAACGTCGGGACGCCATTGTCTTTGGGGTCGTCGGTTCCATCGCGATCGCCATTGGGACTGGTGGACCCACCGCCTGTGGCCCCACCGCCTGAAGCGCCGCCGGGGAAGTTATTCGGACCTGCATAGGGATTTGGCCCCAGGGGTCCCAGAACGCCGTAGTAGTGCGTGGTTTCCGTGGGACGGACGGGATCCACGGTGTTTCCATCGCGCGGATCGGGCCAGCGTTCGCGGGGGCTGAGGGTGACGCTGCCGCTCGGACAGAGAAAGGTTGGAATGCGGACCGTGCAGAATTTGCCGTTGGGCGCCAGGCCGTAGACGGAACTGACGAACTGGAGCTGCTGGTACAGTGGCGCCTGATCCATGTCGGGCAGAATGTAGACGTGCCAGCTCACCTGGCCGTTGTAGTCGGTGACTCCGATCGGAAACGTCGTGTGCCGATCGTGGTAGTTGTGGAGCGCCAGTCCGATCTGCTTCAGATGATTCTTGCACTGGGTCCGCCGGGCGGCTTCGCGGGCCTGCTGAACCGCGGGCAAGAGCAGAGCGATCAGGATGGCGATGATCGCAATCACGACCAGCAGCTCGATGAGTGTGAATCCTCGGCGCATGTAAGAGGTCCTTTTCTGGTCGCTGTGACTGCGAGAACGGCCGGCCAGTGGAACGGGGCGAGTCTAACGTTCCGGAAAGGGATGCTCAACCGCTGAAACGCCACCGCGACGACGATTTGCCAATTCTTCATCAGGTCGTTGAAAGGCCCTGATATCGAGCAGTGCACCGCGCGACAAGCGGCTGACTTCCTGCGCCCGATGAGTCGCGACAGCGATACTCGACGAGGCCATTTCCGGGGTTCCGCATGACCTGGAATATCGATCGTTGTGAGATGACGACATTTCAGATTTTGTTGCAGCCACAAGACAGGACGGCTTGTCTTGCACGATGACCTTGACTCTCTGCAACTCACCATTCAGTAGCAGCCGTTTCGGATGGCGATCATCTGCCGGCCGGCGGGCTCAAGATTGGGCCGGCCGATCAACGATCGTTCGAGCGACGTCTGGATTCCTCGGCAGCGGTGAGGCTAAGGTGCATTTCAATGTCGACGACTCTCGATGGGACAAGTCATCAAGAGCTGTACTTTGCCCTTGAATCCCGGTAAACCAAACGAAACGGCGTGGCTTGCCGACGGCAGAGGTGGGAAGCAGGCGTTCGCTTCCAGCAAGACGCGCCGCTCATGAATCGCGAGAGTTGCCATGGATTCGATCAAGCCCCTCTTTACCGCGACCGCGACTGCTATCGGCGGACGCAACGGACATACCGAGGCCAGCGACGGCACGGTGAAAGCCGATCTCTCGGTTCCCAAGGCGATGGGTGGCCCGGGAACGCCCGGCACGAGCACCCCGGAGCACTTGTTTGCCGCCGGGTACGCGGCCTGCTTCGGCGGCTCGCTCGATTTCCTGGCGAAACAAAAAAAGAAGGATGCGACCACGGCGCGCGTGACGTGCGCCGTGACGATTGGCCCGCGCGACGGCGGCGGCTTCGGGCTGTCCGTGAAACTGACGGTCGAAGATGCCGGTTTTCCACAGGCGGAGTTGGAGGACCTCGTTCGCGCCGCTCACGAGCAGATCTGCCCGTATTCGCATGCGACGCGCGGCAATGTGCCGGTGGAGCTGGAAGTCATCGGCTCGTGACCGAACCTCGCGCGGACTTCCGTTTCGAACCGTCGGCATGCGATTCCAGCGTCGCAGCCTACGGTTGATCGGCGGAGCGCGAGGCCTCCTCGTCGGGCTCCGCAGCGTTCGGGTCTGCATTCTGCGATGGGCGCTTAAGGACCACGTCCGCCACCACCAACCGGTGGTCGGCGCCGCGGCTCCGGCCGATCCGACAGTCGACGACGCGCCAGTCGCTCGAACAGAGAATATGGTCGATGCGGATCCACGGGGTATGGTCGGGCCAGCGCGCCCCTTCGACGCAAGGCGCCGTGTAGCCCCAGCCCCAGCCGGCGAGCGTAAAGGCGTTCTGCAGATCGCCCCAGTACCGGCGGAAGATCGGGCTGGTCGATGGAGCGTTGAAATCGCCCGCGATGATTCGCGGACGGCCTTCCACGGCGGCGTCAACAGACCGGCGGAGCGATCGCATTTCGCGACGACGTTTGTACTCCCATTCGCTGACCTGCCGGCCCCAATCGCCCGACTGAATGCTTTCGCGAGTCGGATTCGCCAGGCCGGGTCGCGGCGTCATCTGATGGACGTCGACCACATGCACCGGTCCGGCGGGCGTTGCGACCTCGGCCACCAGCGCGGCCCGCCGGTCGAATTCGTCGAGGTGGATGTCGGCGACGAGCTTGACCGGAAACCGGCAGCCGACTCTCAGATTTCCCGCAGCGACGAACTGCCAGCCGGGCAGCGCCTCTTCCAGAGCCGGGAAGGGTCGCGGCGCTTCCTGCAGGACCAGCAGATCCGGCTTGAGGTCCAGGATCTCCTTGAGCCGCGCGTCGAAGCCGTCGCCGAAGCCCTGCACGTTGCAGGTGACGACCCGCAGCGGCGGACCGGATTGCGGACTGCGTTCCAACAGCCGATGGACGGGAACGACGAAGCCCATGATCGGACCGGCGACGACCCCCATCGCGATCAGGTGGAGTATGACGGCTTTGCGATCCCACGGAAGCGACAGCAGTCCCAGGACTGCCGGCGGGACGCAGAGAAGCGACAGCGGAGCATAAGTCAGAGCGGCTCCGAACCACCAAGTTTCGCCGATGGCCCAGAGAATCGCCCAGACGGCGCACATCAGCCAGAAATCGAGCCAGCCGAGCGTCCGGAGAAACCGCGAGCCTGTGCGCTTCGGCGCAGCGGGGCGAGGGACTGTGGGTGTCGACCGACGTCGAGTCATACCGGACGGGCATCTCAAAGGGGGAAGACACGCAATTACGACCGGGCAATCATTCCCAGGGCATGATCGGCGGCCTGCAGCGTCGCCTGCAGATGCTCCTCTGTCAGGGCCGCCGAAACGAAATTGGCCTCGAACTGGCTGCAGGCGAGGTAGACGCCCCCTTCGAGCATGGCGTGAAAGTATCCGGCGAAGCGTTTGGTATCGCTGTGCTTCGCCACGTCGTAGCTGGTGACGACTTCGGGATTGAAGAACAGCGTAAACATGCTGCCGATTTGCGGAATCGTGTGCGGCAGGCCGTGTCTGTTCGCAAGCGTCGAGAGGCCGGCGCACAGTTTTTGCGCAAACGCCTCAAGGGCCGGGTAGGGATTGAGTTCTTTCAGCGCGGTGAGCATCGCAACGCCCGCGGCCATCGCCACCGGGTTGCCGGAAAGCGTTCCCGCCTGGTAAACGGGGCCGACTGGCGAGACCGAATTCATGATGTCTGCCCGACCGCCGTACGCGCCGACCGGCATGCCGCCGCCGAGGATTTTTCCCAGCGTGGTCATGTCGGGCTTGATGCCGAAGCGTCCCTGTGCGCCGCCGTAGGAGATGCGAAAACCGGTCATGACTTCGTCGAAGATCAGCACCGTGCCGTGCTGCTGGCAGACCTGCTGCAGCGTCGCCAGGAACTCCGGCGTGGGAATCACGACGCCCATATTGCCAACGACCGGTTCCAGGATCACCGCGGCGATCTCGCCGCCGCGACGGCCGAAGGTGTCTTCGAGTTGCTGGCAGTCGTTATAGGGGAGGGACAGGGTATCCGCCGTGCAGCCCGCGGGGACGCCGGGGCTGGAGGGGACGCCGTGCGTCAGGGCCCCGCTGCCGGCCTGCACGAGGAGGCTGTCGACGTGGCCGTGGTAGCAGCCGGCGAACTTGATAATCACGTCGCGTCCGGTGAATCCGCGGGCGACGCGAATGGCGCTCATCGTGGCTTCGGTGCCGGAATTGACCATCCGGACTTTTTCGATCGAAGGGACGGCGGCGATCACCAGTTCGGCCAGAACAGTTTCGCTTTCGCAGGGTGCGCCGTAGCTGGTCCCTTTCTGCAGGGACGCCTGAATCGCGTCCATGATCTGCGGATGACGGTGGCCGAGGATATGCGGCCCCCAGGAGCCGATGTAGTCGACATAACGATTGCCATCAATGTCGTAGAGATACGGCCCGTCCGCCCGGTCGATGATCACCGGCGTCCCGCCGACGCCGCCAAAGGCGCGGGCCGGGCTGTTCACACCGCCGGGAATGACTTTCTGAGCCCGGGCAAAATGGGCTTCGCTCTTCACGTGAGACAGGGGCATGCGACAGAACCTCGGGATGCGGGCGGACTTGTCGTCGGCTCCGGGCCGACCTGCCGGCGATAATAGTCGATCCGGCTTTGCGAGGCGACGCAGCGGCGGCGGACTGGAAGAGAAGATCTCTCGCAGAGAGATAAGAGGAGTTCGCAGAGAAGAGAAGAGCAGAGAGGAGAATCCCCATCCAGGCAACTACGAAAGTCATGGAGCAGAAGGGAAATGGCAGGCAAGCCAGAACTTAACAGTGGGCTCGGCGAGTATCGGGGGGCTCCGCATGAATTGATCATGACTTGTTCTGCTTCTTCTCTGCGTCCTCCTCCGGCCTCTGCGCCTCTGCGAGAAATCTTAGGAATTGAAACACGTTCGCCGAACCTTCACGGCCTCTGGCTTGTCAAACGCAATTGGCACCCCGTACCCTCAATCATCTTCCGCCGGAATCGGACTCCCGCGGAAGGCCTCAGGCCCTGGATGGTGCGGGACTTCGGGATCTTCAAGACGGTCCCGGACTGGGTTTCAGGCGGTTGACGACGAACAAAGGATGGCGACTGTGACCGCCGGATCGGCTGCTCCAATTCGACAGACTGCAACGCCGGGCGGATATGCGGAGCTGCTGGCGATCGCCGTGCCGCTGATGCTCAGCGCAGGGACGCAGTCGCTGATGCACATTGTGGACCGGATCTTCCTGACGGGACTGTCGTCGGCCGCGCTCGCCGCGTCCCTGCCGGCGGGCATCCTGTTCTGGTCATGTTTGAGCCTGCCGTTCGGGACCGCCTCGTACATCAACGCGTTCGTGGCCCAGTACGAAGGAGCTGGACAGCGGGACCGGGTGATCGCGTCGGTGGCGCAGGGCGTCTGGTTTGCGATTTTCGCGGGCCTGCTGCTGATGGGGTTCGCTCCGTTCTCGCAGGCGATTTTCGCGCTGATCGGGCATGAGGCCCGGATCGCCGCACTGGAGGCGGAATACTTCTACTGGCTGAGCCTCGGAGCGATTCCGGCGCTGCTGTCGGCGACGCTGTCGAGCTTCTTCAGCGGTCGCGGGCAGACGCGCGTCGTGCTGGCTGTCAACATCGCGTCCGTCGCGGCCAATGTCCTGCTGGACTATGCGCTGATTTTCGGAAACTGGGGGCTCCCCGCCTGGGGGATCACCGGGGCGGCGATCGCCACCAATCTGGCAAACTGCCTGGCCTGTGTAGTTTATGCGGGGCTGATGCTCCGGCCGTCGATCGAGAGGCAGTATCACGTGTTGCGGAATCTGAGCCTGGATTTCGACCTGCTGGCGCGGCTGCTGAAGTTCGGACTCCCGAGCGGTCTGCAGATGTTTGTCGATGTCGCCGGCTTTACGGTCTTCATGCTGATTATCGGGCTGATCGGGGAGGCCGAACTGGCGGCCACGAACATCGCGTTCAATCTCAATACGCTGGCGTTCATTCCGGTGATCGGAATCGGGATCGCCGTGTCGACGCTGGTCGGTCAGCGGATCGGCGAAGGCCGACCGGACCTCGCCGAAGCCAGCACCTGGCGGGCGTTCTCGCTGGGGGGGGCGTATATGGTCGTCTTCGGAGTGATCTATATAGTCCTTCCCAATCTGCTGCTGTGGCCGTATGCCGCCAGCGCCAACCACGAGAGTTTCGACGGGATTCGGAATACGGTGATCGTGCTGCTGCGGTTCGTCACGCTGTATTCGTTCTTCGACGCGATGGCGATCATTTTCGGCTCCGCGATCCGCTCGGCCGGCGATACGCGGTTCTCGATGCTCGCTACGGGAGGCTGCGCCTGGTTTCTGATGGTCCTGCCGACGTGGCTCGTCTGGAAGTGGTATCGTCCCGATCTGATTCTGAGCTGGGCGTTCTGTTCGGCGTACGTGATTGTACTCGGGTTTATCATGCTCGCCCGTTTCCGTCAGGGACGCTGGAGGAGAATGAAGATCATCGAGCACACCGCCGCGGAACCGGGCTTCGAGCCGGCGAACGCGGGGGAGGCGCATGTCATCGGGACCGCGTTTGCCGGAGCGGTCTGCGAGTCTCCGCAGGCCGAGGTCTGATCCCGGCGCGAAAGGGAAGCCGGCGATGTCGCACGATTCGCCGAATCACGGCTCGGACGAACGCGCCGCTGCGATTCGATCGTTGATCAAGGAGCTGCGGACCGAAGGGATTCGGTCCGACAGCGTGCTGCAGGCCCTGCAGACCGTGCCGCGCGATCAGTTTGTCCCGCCGGAGTACGTCGCCGCCGCCTGGCGCAACACGGCGTTGCCGATCGGCTCGGGACAGACGATCAGCCAGCCGTATGTGGTCGCGCTGATGACGGAGGCGCTGGAGCTGACGGGGGATGAGACTGTCCTGGACGTCGGCACCGGCAGCGGCTATCAGGCGGCCGTGCTGGCGGGACTGTGCCGCCACGTCGTCGGCGTCGAACGCATTCCGGAGCTCGTGATGGGGGCGAAGGAGAAGCTGCAGGGGCTGGGGCTGACCAACGTCGAGGTGCATGAGGGGGACGGCTCGCTGGGCTGGCCCGACCGGGCGCCGTTTGACGGGATTCTGGTCGCCGCCGCCGGCCCGCGCGTCCCCGAGGCGCTCTTGAAGCAGCTTGCGGACGGCGGGCGGCTGGTGATTCCGGTCGGTCCACCGTCGCAGCAGGTGCTGATGCAGTACTGCCGGGAGGGGGAGACGATCCACTCGCGGCAGCTCACAGGCGTCCGGTTTGTGCCGTTGATCGGGGCGGAAGGCTGGGCCGACGAGTTCGGCGAGGATTGACTTTCTGCAATTCTATTGCGAAATTGCGGTCAGTCTCCAGCGGATCTGCCTTTCATCGCGTAGATTGCGTGAGCCCCGCGGGAGTTGCTTGCGGGACCGGGACGCATCGACGAAGATCCCGGACCACGATTGTTCCGGCTCGAAGCCACGAGGCAGGACCCCTGCATGAGTCTGCAGCTCCGCAATATTCGCAAGACATACCGCGAGCCCGGCGGCGGCGTCATTACCATTCTCAATATCGCCGAGTTCCAGCTCGCTGTCGGCGAACAGGTGGTCCTGGTGGGACAGAGCGGCGGCGGTAAAACCACGCTCTTGAACGTGATCGCGGGCATCACCATGCCGGATGCGGGCGAAGTCAAAATCGGCGGCGTCGATATCACGAAGCTGCACGAGTCCGCCCGGGACCGCTTCCGGGCCGAACGGATCGGCTACGTCTTTCAGACATTCAATCTGCTGCCCGCCTTCACCGCTCTCGAAAACGTGCTGCTGGGGATGAGCTTCGGCGGCCGGCACGTGAATCGTGCCAAGGCGTCGGAACTGCTCGATCGCGTAGGGCTGGCGCATCGCCTGCACCACAAGCCCGGCCAGCTCTCCGTCGGCGAACAGCAGCGTGTGTCGGTGGCGCGGGCGCTCGTGAATACGCCGCAGATTTTGCTGGCGGACGAGCCGACCGCCAACGTCGATCCCGCCCACCAGCAGTCGGTGCTGGATCTGATCCGCGACACGTGCCGCGAGCACGAAGTCGCCCTGCTGATGGTGACGCACGCCCCCGAAGTGGCCGGGCAGTTCGAACGCGTCGAAAAGCTGTCCGATTTCAACCGGCCCGGGACCTGAGCATGAACCTGCTGACCATCGCCTGGAAGAGCGTCCGCCAGCGGTCGCTGTCTTCGACGCTCACCGCTTTCAGCATCGCCCTGGGCGTCATGCTCATGGTCTCGGTGCTCGTCATCTTCGGCGTCGTCGAGAGCACCTTCAGCCAGCGCTCGATCAACTACGACCTGATCGTCGGCCCCAAGGGAAGCCCGCTGCAGCTCGTGCTTAGCACAGTCTATCACGTCAGTCCGCCGATCGAGAACCTGCCGTACAAGTTCTACAAGGATCTGCAGAAGCGGCCGGAAGTGAGCGTGGCGATACCGATTGCGTTCGGCGATGTGACCGAGCAGGGGAGTTTTCCGATCGTCGGAACAACCCCTCAATTCTTTGAACTCGACTACGCCCCCCGACGGCCCTTCCTGGTCAACGGCGACTTCGTGCGGAAGCCGTTCGACGCGGTCATCGGCCAGCGCGTCGCGCGGGAGAACGGGTGGACGCTGGGGACGAAGTTCAAGCTGGTGCATGGCGGCGCGGATACGGGTCACGTGCACGATGAAGAGTTCGAGGTGAAGGGGATTCTGGCGCCGACCGGTACGCCGCACGATAAGACGGTTTACGTCAACCTCGATGGCTTTTACATGATCGAGGGACACGATAAACCGATCACGGAAGGGATCGAACGCGAACGGAAGTTTTTCGGCCTGCCCCCCCTCTCTCCTGAAGAACTCGCTGCCCAGGCCAAGCGTCTCGGCGGACACGATCACGAAGGTCATGACCACGCGGGCCACGACCACCAGCACGCCATTCCCGACGTGCAGAAAGAGGTGACTGCGGTCCTGGTGCAGTGCAAGACGCAGATTGCCGCCAACCTGCTCGCCGGGGAACTGAAGAAGGGCTACCAGGCGATGGGGGTCAACCCGATCATGCCGATGCAGCAGCTCTTCAACGACGTGCTGGGGGGCGTCCGAACTCTCCTGATCGTGCTGACCGGACTGATCGTGGTCGTCTCCGGGATCGGCATCTTCGTGAGCATCTACAACTCGATGTCCGCCCGGCAAAAGGAAATCGCGATCATGCGGGCCCTCGGCGCCCGCCGGACGACGGTCTTCGGCATCATCCTGCTGGAATCGATCCTGCTCTGCGTCGGCGGCGGCCTGTTCGGGCTCATCCTGGGGCACGGCCTGGTCTTCGTCGCGGCTCCGGTGGTCGAGGCGCAATCCGGGATCATCATGGACCCGCTGTCGTTCGATCCGTGGGAGCTGGTCCTGTTCCCGGTGCTGCTCGGAGTCGGCTCGTTCGTCGGCTTCCTGCCGGGCATGGCGGCCTATCGGACCGACGTGGCGCAGTCGTTGTCGGGGCAGTAGGTCTGCGGGACGGAAAGATTTCACGCAGAGGCGCGGAGCGGATCGCAGAGGTGAGTGGGCGGCCGCTGGGATAGCGTCCGCCGTCGTGCGGGCTTGATCGACTCAGGTGTCGGCGGACGGAGCCCAGTAGGTCTCCAGGGCCTGCTGAACGCATGAATTGTCGATTTCGTCCGGATCTCTCTGTAGATAGAGCTGCAGGAAGGCTTGCACTGCGGCACGCTGGTCGCCCGACAGGAGATTGAATAGCGACAGATTATCGTTCTCAGTGTAGCAGAGGTGGAAGATGACGCCATGCAGGAACGTCCCTTCCAGATCTGCGATGAGAAACGCCGGGAGATGGAACCTCATCCCTTCCGCGTCGAAGAAGCAGAGACTGCTGTAACAACTATTCAGTTTGTCAGCAGGGATCGCAGACCAGTCTACCTTCTCGTCGTCGACACGGCATTCCGCCTGCCTCTCTGGCCCTGCATAGTCGTCGAGCGCCTGCGCCTCCAGCAAACCGATGCCGTCACCCAGCGTGACGCCCCGAAAGGCCTCGTGAATCAGATTGGCGACACGGCGTTCTTCGTCGGTCATCGGGAGACTTCCTTGGCGCTGACCAGGCCGTGCGGGACCGCCGCCATCTTCAATACCACTTCCGCTTATCCACCAGCGTCGCCGGCGGTTCCCCCCGCACGAACCGTCGGATGTTCTCCAGCAGCGTCTCCAGATGCCGCTCCGCAATCCGCGGCGACGCGGCCGCCACGTGCGGCGTGATGATCACGTTCGGCATTCGCCACAGCGGATGCTCGGACGGCAGCGGTTCGACTTCGCAGACGTCGAGCGCCGCGCCCGCGATCTCGCCGGCCCGTAACGCCTCGGTCAGGTCGGCGAGGTCGACGATCGCGCCCCGCCCGATATTTACCAGGACCGCGCTCCGCCGCATCTGCTGAAACAGCGTCCGGCGGAACAGCTTGTACGTCTCGGGCGTATGCGGCGCCGCGATCACCACGTAGTCGCTCTGCGCGAGCAGTTCGGGCAATCGCTCGACCGGCCAGACCTCGTCCAGCACGCCGTCGACCAGACGTCGCTGCGGATCGACGCCCCGCAGCGACATGCCGAAGCATGACGCCCTTTTCAGGATCTCCGCGCCGATCGCGCCCACGCCAATGACACCGAGCGTGAGATCGCTCAGATGCTGATGCGCAGCGTCGACCGGAGAGACTGTCCCCGGAGCACCGACAAAGTCGGTGACGGCATTCTGATCGCCGACCGGCGCCCAAGTCTGCTGCCGCAGGTAGACCTGCAGGTTTCGCGCAAAGCAGAGAACGAGGCCCATCACGTGGTCGGCGATCACGTCGGAAAACAGCCCGCGCATGTTGCTCAGCACGCACGGATGTTCGACGAGCTCCGGAAACAGATAATGCTCAAGGCTCGCCGTGGGAGACTGCACCCAGCGCAAGTGCTTAGCAGCGCGAAGCAGCTCGGGAGTCAGCTTGCCGAAGAACGCATCGGCGTCGACGATCTCGCGCAGAGCACTCGTCGTATCGGTCGCGTTGACAACGGCCATCGGCTTCGCCGCCGCGACGATCTGCGCCAGCCTCTCAGCGTCTGTTGCGGGCGACATTACGAGTTTCATGTCAGTCTGTTGTCCGTGGAAAAGCGTGGATTCACGCGGGAAAAACGTTCGCTTGTTCGATGTGCGGTGGTGTTGCGCCCGGTCGATTGCATCGAGTCACCAAGTGGCCCGGGACTCTTCTGCGTATCTCAGCACGTTCCTCGCGGGAACCCGTGGAGTGGATCGATTGGTCCGGCAAGTTGAGCAGTCTTCCGCGGCAAGAATCAAGTCCAATCTCCGGTCTGCGCGCGCTTCGCGCAAACATGATTGCGAGAGGCAAAATCCGACTTGCTCTTTGTGAAGACCAGCGGCAGAATGTCGACCCATGCTGCTTCCCCGAAGCGCATCCCTTCTTGCCTTGCGGGCCGTTAGACGAGGACTCCCGATGCAGGTCATTTCCCGCGGTGTTGACGAGAGCCTGGTAATTGGCGACATGGTGGTCACGGTGCTGGAGGTCCAGCCCACACACGTCCGTCTTGGAATCAGCGCTCCCGAAGCCGTCCCGCCCTACTGGGAAGAGACCCTGTACCTCGAGGACTCTGTCGAAGCCTGCGAAGCCGAGCTCCTCGCCTACTCCTGAGCGCGACCGGTGGTCCGCGATCGCCGCAGGAACTTCCCGGCCTCTGGGAAAAGTACCGATACCCGGTCCGTGCGGAACGGCAGCCAGATCGCTGCAGACAAACTGGCTGTGTCGACTGCGGTCTCCGTCGGTTTCCCAGCCTCTCTGGTCGCCGCAGGGACTCCTCTGCTACACTTCGCTTCGGTCCTCGACTGCCGCGTTGTGATCCGGCGGGAGGGCGGGGACGTTGTCCCGCTGGTGTCGTGCAAGGAATCGCTGGAAGGCCCGCCGGAATGTCGTCCGAATCATCGCCGTCTCATCCGCGGCTCTGGGAGCAGCGCAATCCCATCGTGGCGGGCGTGCTGGCCTGGCTGATCCCCGGCGCCGGACATCTGTACCAGGGACGGACCTTCAAGGCCGTCCTGTACTTTGTCTGCATCATGGGACTGTTCGTCGGAGGCGAGCGGATGGGCGAGTGGTACGTCGTGTATCACGCCACTCCCAAGGGGCAGCGATTTCCCATCTCCGCGGGGTTTGCAGCCCAGCTCGCGGTCGGACTCCCTTCGCTGCCCGCACTGCTGCAGTCTCGACGGGCCAAGCACGATAATCGCTCGTCCTATCAGTTGACCGCCCCGCTGGACGCGCCGTTCACCGGCCACCTGGAAGCCTATGGCCCCGGCAGCGAAGAGGCCCGCGGCGTCCTGAAGGGACAGATTTCTCTGAAGTCCATCGACGCCGGCGGCATCGCCGACACCCGCGGCACGCTGACCGGAACGCTCGACGGCAAGCCTGTCGAATTGCCGATCGGCGGCGAATTCCAGCTCGGTCCGCCGATCGGGGCAGGCTTCGGACGTCCGCTGGAAGTCGGCGTCATCCGCGACGGAGCTAGCCATCCGAATCTGACGCAGGTTGTTAAGGGGACGATCCCTAGATCGTTCTGGAACGCCTACGCCGCTCCCCCCGAGCCGCGGGCGCTCGACGAAGTCACCCGCCGTCTGGGCCGGGCCTTCGAGCTGGCGCAGGTCTTCACCTGGGTCGCCGGCTTGCTCAATCTGCTGGCCATCTGGGACTGTGTTCAAGGACCGGCTTACGGCTTTGGCGATGAACCGCCCCCCGCTCCTGCCGAACAACCGGCCGCCAATTCGACAGCAACTGTCGCTGCTGACGCTCAGGTTGCCGCGACTCCGGCTCCTGCCGTCTCCTCCACCGTCGCCACGCCCAGTTCCCCGGCGTCCCGCTCCGGCTGACGACGTTCCACCTGCCCTCCTTGAGAGTTGTCGCCCTCCACCCGCAACGGCCCCGCCATGAATTTCCTGCTGGCCACCATGAACGTCACCTGGTACCTGCTGCCGCTGGCTGCCATCGTCAGCCTGGTCTACAGCGCCAGCCGCTACGAGCTGCCCGACCGCATCCTCCGCCGGTCGCTGTCGCTGTTCCTGCAGATCATGGGCTGCATGGCGGCCATCTTCGCCGTCCTCTGGCTCCTCTCGTACGGCCTGTAGGGTGGGCTCCGCCCACCTTGTCTTCTTCTGGTGTCTGGATCGGAATGGGCGGGCGCAGCCCATGCCGCGAAGACTTTTCTGCTGCGTGCGACCGCCTCGCCGCACCGGCATCCTCGCGACGACTGCCGCAAGTCGCTAACCTGTTCCCGAGTCGTTGATCGTTTCACACTACGGTCTCATCGGGAATCCTCATGCGCTCCAGCAAGATCAAGGCCAAGCTCCAGAAGGGCCAGCCGGTCCTCGTCACCACCCTGCACTTCACCGACCCCTCCGTCTACGAACTCGCCGGCCTGATGGGCTTCGACGGGCTGTGGATGGATCTCGAACACCACATGCTCAGCGTCGAGACCGCCGCCCGGCTGATGCGCGCCGCCCGCGTCGGGTCGATCGACATCATGGCCCGACCCGCCAAGGGCGAATTCATGCGGCTCGGCCGGATGCTCGAATCCGGCGCCAACGGCATCATGTATCCCCGCTGCGACAACGCCGCCGAGGCCCGCGAAGTCGTCCGCTGGTCGAAGTTCGCCCCGCTCGGCGAAAGGGGCTTCGACGGCGGCAACGCAGATATGCCCTACTGCACGATGTCGTTCACGGACTACATCAAGACCGCCAACGAACAGACGTTCGTCGTCATCCAGATCGAAGACCCCAAGGCCCTCGAGCACGTCGCCGCCATCGCCGCCGTCGAAGGGGTCGACGTCCTGTTCCTCGGGCCGGCCGACTTCACCGTCCTCAGCGGCATCCCCGGCCAGTTCAATCACCCGCTCGTCGACGACGCCATCCGCAAGGTCGCAGCCGCGGCGAAGAAGGCGGGCAAGGCATGGGGCATGCCCAGCGGCTCGGTGGAACGGACGAAGGAGCTGATGGCGCTCGGCGCGACGTTCATCGCGCACGGAGCGGACATCATCATGGTCAAGCAGGGACTCGAAGCCATCCAGGCGTCGTTCGCGCCGCTCGGCTTCACCTTCGAGAACCGGCTCGGTTGAGCGTCCCCGACCGGAGAATGTGACCGTGAGCGCTCCACACAAGCTGCTGGTCATCGGCGTCGGCTCGATCGGCGAACGGCACCTGAGGTGCTTTCTGTCGACGGGACGCGTCGAAGCCGCCTTCGTCGAAGTGAACCCCGCCCTCCGCGAGACCATCCGCGACCGCTACCCCGTCGCCGGGGCCCTCGACAGCCTGGAAGCTGGACTGGGCTGGCGGCCGACGCTCGCCGTCGTGGCGACGCCAGCCCCGCTCCACGTCGGACAGTCCACCACGCTGCTCAACGCCAGCGTGCATACGCTGATCGAGAAACCCCTCAGTACGACGACCGACGGCGCCGCCGATCTGCTGGCCGCGGCGGATCGACCGGGGCTCGTCTCCGGCGTCGCCTACGTCTATCGCTGCCACCCGCTCCTGACCGCCATGCGCGACGCCCTGCAGAGCGGCCGCTTCGGCGAACCGGTCGAACTGGTCGCCGTCTCGGGACAGCACTTCCCGCTCTATCGGCCTGCCTATCGCACGATCTACTACAGCAGCCACGCGCACGGAGGCGGAGCGATTCAGGACGCTCTGACGCACGTGCTCAACGCCGGTGAGTGGCTCGTCGGGCCGATCGACCGGCTCGTCGCCGACGCCGCCCATCAGGTGCTCGAAGGGGTCGACGTCGAAGACACCGCCCACATCCTCGCCCGTCACGGCAGCGTGATGGCCAGTTACAGTCTCAACCAGCACCAGGCCCCGAATGAGTCGACGTTCACCGTCGTCTGCGATCGGGGGACGCTGCGCTGCGAATTCCATCGGCACCGCTGGCGCTGGATGACTGAAGCCTCGGGCGAATGGCACGACGAAACCATCGCCCCCCTCGAACGCGACACGGTCTTCGTAGCGCAGGCAGAAATGTTCCTGGACGCGATCGAAGGCCGGCGACCGGTGCTCTGTCCGCTGAGCGAAGGGCTGCAGACGCTGCGCGTCAACCTCGCCGCTCTGACCAGCCTCCGAGAACAACGCTGGCAAACGATCGAGCCTTGAACTCTGGAACGCTTCCCATGCCCTCCGCCGAACCGACCGTCTCCGAACTGTTCGATCTCACCGGCCAGGTCGCCCTGATCACCGGGGCGGGGGGACATCTCGGCAGCGCGATGGCCCGAGCCCTGGCGGAAGCAGGCGCGTCAGTCATCGCCACCAGTCGCGACGCGGAGAAGGCTGCCGCGATCGCCGCCAGACTTCCGAGCCTGACAGGCGCCGCGCATTTTGGTGCAGCCCTCGACCATCTCGACACTGACGCCCTGCCGGAACGGTTCGGTCAGATCATCGAGCAGGCTGGAAAGGTCGATATCCTCGTCAACAACGGCCACGCCGCCGACGGGCATGACTGGACCAGCGTGACCGCGGAAGACTTTAACAAACAGCTCTCCAATGCCACCGGCTACTTTCTGTTGTCGCGATTATTTCGCGATCACGTCGTGTCTCGGCAAAGTCTCGGCAGCATCGTGATGCTCGGCTCCATGTACGGCGTCGTCGCGTCGTACCCGGATGCCTACGAGGGAGTCTGCCCCGCCAGCCCCGTGGCCTATCACGCCCTCAAAGGGGGCATTATCCAGATGACCCGCCATCTGTCGGCCTACTGGGCCGCCGACGGCATCCGCGTCAACTGCCTCAGCCCAGGCCCCTTTCCGAGCGAAAAAGCCCCCGCCGACATGGTCGCCCGCCTCGCACAGAAGCTCCC
The DNA here is from genome assembly GCA_942493135.1 of uncultured Planctomycetaceae bacterium. Classification (GTDB taxonomy): domain Bacteria; phylum Planctomycetota; class Planctomycetia; order Planctomycetales; family Planctomycetaceae; genus Planctellipticum. The sequence goes on from OW818684.1 coordinate 5,687,456, forward strand.
GCTCAAACGGATGGGCCAGGCCCACGAACTGAAGGGAGCCATCGTGTTCCTCGCGAGTCAGGCCAGCAGCTTCATGACCGGCCAGAACCTCATTATCGACGGCGGATGGACGGCTTGGTAAGCGGCGAATTTCCAAATCCGAAGCACGCACCAAGTCACAATCACAGTGAAGCGAAATCGGGTGGCTGGGGTCGGCTGCTTTGAGCCGCCCCCAGCGATCGCGCGGCAGACTTGGACGTTACCGGGTCGTATGGGGGCTCGAAGACTCGACCCCAGCCACCCGATTTAATTGGATACGCCAACAACTCTTCGAGACCATCTGATGAAACTCCTCAACAAAGCCGCCCTCGTCTCCGGATCAGGCCGAGGCATCGGCCGCGGCTGCGCCCTCGAACTTGCCCGCGCCGGGGCCGACGTCGCGCTCAATGACCGCGAAGTCACCCCGGCTCTCGAATCGCTCGCCGCCGAAATCCGCAGTCTCGGCCGCCGGGCAGTGCTCGTCGACGGCGACGCGTTCGACCACGCCTCCTGCGCCGACATCGTCCAGCGGGCGATTGCCGAGCTCGGCCGGATCGACATCCTGCTCAGCAACCCGGCCTACTCCCGTCGGGGCGACTTTCTCGACTATCCCATCGAAACGTTCCAGAAAGTCCTGCAGGGGACGCTGGTCGGCGGGTTCTCGATGAGCCAGGCCGTCGCGCGGCACATGGTCGCTCGCGGCGGCCGGGGCAAGATCGTCTTCATCTCCAGCGTCCACTCCCGACGGCCCTACGCGCGCAGCATCGCCTACAACGCCGGCAAGGCGGGCCTCAATCACATGGCATTCACGATTGCCACCGAGCTGATGCCCCACCGGATCAACGTCAACGTGATCGAACCGGGCTGGATCGACACCCCCGGCGAACACGAGGCCTTTGGCGACGCCGCCATCGCCGAAGCCGGCTCGCAACTCCCCTGGGGCCGGATGGGTCAACCGGAAGACATCGGCCGGGCGGCGGTGTTCCTCGCGTCAGACGACGCGGACTACATCACCGGAACGACGCTGGTCGTCGACGGCGGGTATACGTTGCGGGATGCGAAGGAGTGAGCTCTTCGCTCCCAGGCTCCACCTGGGAACGAGAGATAGTCACATGCATCACTTCCCGATCTGATACCCATTCCCCGCCACTCGATACGGAATCTCCGCCGCGTGCATGAACCCGATCCCGTTTCCGGTCCCGGTAAACACGCCGTTCTCGAAGCAGAACACGACCTTCAGGACACCGTCCGACGGCACAAGTGCGTCGACAACCAGTGAGAACGCGCCATCCTTCTCCAGCCGACTCGCAGTCCCCTTCTTCCAGTAGTCGCCAGGACCCTTCTCCGGAAGATCGATCGCCACAATGCTGTGCGCCGGGATGTCCGACAGCAGCCGCCCTTTCAGCTCAATCCGCTGCTGCCGCGCATTGTACGTCGCCTGAAAGTCCTTGACCTCGATCCGCGGGAGTTGCGGTTTCGCTTCGAATCGTCCGGTCATCTGCGGCTGCTTCCAGATCAGCGCCGCCACGGCCGGCGTCAGGTAGACCCGCTCCTCGCGACTCGACTTCGCCTTCCGATACGTCCGCGCGTTCGGCCCCATCAGCGACATCCCCAGCTTCAGCCGATCGCTCGGACCAATGTGCGGCAGACTCATCGTGTGGCCCAGCTCGTGCAGATACCCCTTCAGATTCAGCCGGTCCGCCACCCCGCCCGCCAATGGCGTTTCGTTCGTCAGCTCCCCCGGCACATCATTCCACACCAGCAGCGTGAGGCCGTTTCCGTTCCGGTCCTCAAACCCGCCCCACCCCCGGCTGGCCCTGAGCTTCGTTCCGGACACGAAAATCCACCACGTGCTCCCGTCGCGGGGAAGCTTGTACTCCGAGATCGCCTGCTCGCGGATGGCTCCCTGATACCCGACCTCGTCGTACTTGCCGCTGGCAGCGGTCTCCGTCCCCTTCACGAAGTAGACGACCGGCAGACCGTTGTCATCACGATCGACCGGCAGCACGTTCTCCGGTTCGTAGCCCCAGTGCTGCAGCCAGTGGCCGTAGAACGCCTGGCCGCAATCCACGATCTCCCGCATCCGCTCCGCGACGCCCGCCGGCGGCTCCACATCCCGCGGCGTAAACAACACGATCCGGATCCGCGCGTCCGCCGCCACGCCCTGACTTGCGACAGCCAGGACGACCAGAGCAGCCATCAGGATTCGTCCGGCAGTCATGGGTTTGGCTCCTTCAGTTCAGAGGTCTGTGCGATGGGAGAGAATCGTCGCGTGCCGACCGGAAGTTCTTCTTCGGATTCCGTGGAATAGATTCGCGAACGCTGATGTGTCACACTGAGATGGTCTCTGAATCGTAACCGTGAATCTGGCCTCCCGAAAGACGTTTGAGGAGCCCCCGCCGTGTGCGCGCCCATTCGCTCGACTCCCCGCGTGGCACTGCTCGCCATGCTGGTCACACTCAGTCCCGCTCTCGCCGCCGACCGGCCCGTCGAACTCAGCAACCGCCGCGAACTGTTCGTCGATTCGCTGCTGATCGACAAACTCACCGGCGGCGAGCTCCGCCTGCAGACTCCCGTCCAGGCGGGCGTGGCCCTGCAGTTCGACGCCCCCTGGGAAGGACCGTTCGTCGGCTATCCGACGGTCCTCAAGGATGGCGACACGTACCGCATGTACTATCGCGGCTGGCCGCAGACGAGCGACAAAGAAGTCACCTGTTACGCCGAGAGCCAGGACGGCGTCGCCTGGACCAAACCGAACCTGGGCCTCTTCGAATTCCAGGGCTCGAAAGAGAACAACATCCTCTTCTCCGAGCCGGGCGTCTCGCACAACTTCAGCCCGTTCCTCGACACCCGGCCCGGCGTCCCCGCTGATCAACGGCTCAAAGCCGTCGGCGGGACCGCGAAGACCGGGCTCATCGCCTGGGCCAGCGGCGACGGAATCCACTGGCGGAAGCTCCAGGACGAACCGGTCTTTCGCAAGGGGGCCTTCGATTCGCAGAACGTCGCCTTCTGGTCCGACTCCGAGCAGTGCTACCTGCTCTACTTCCGGGTTTTCACCGAGGGGACCGCCGACGACAAGGTCTGGCAACCCAAAGGGTACCGCACCGTCGCACGGTCGACGTCGACCGACTTCCTCAACTGGACCGAGCCCGAGCGGATGACGTTCGGCGAGACCGCCCCCGAGCACCTCTACACCAACCAGACCCAGCCCTACTTCCGCGCTCCGCACATTTACGTCGCGCTGCCGATGCGTTTCATGCCCGGCCGCAAGGTCCTCACCGACGAGCAGGCCGCCAAACTCAACGTCAACAAGGGCTACGGCAGCGACTGCGCCGAGACGGTCCTCCTCACCAGCCGCGGCGGCACGCGTTACGACCGCACGTTCCTCGACGGCTTCATCCGCCCCGGCGTCGATCTCGGCAACTGGGCCTCGCGGGCCGGTATCTCGGCCTTGGGCGTCGTTCCCACCGGCCCCGCCGAGATGTCTCTCTACAAGCAGGCCCACTACGCCCAGCCCAGCGCCCACCTCGTCCGCTACTCGCTCCGGACCGACGGCTTCGCCTCGGTCCACGCGCCCTTCCAGGGAACAGAACTCGTCACGAAGCCCTTCACCTTCACCGGCCGGCAACTGACCATCAACTTCTCGACCGGAGCTTCAGGTGGAATCTTCGTCGAAGTCCTCGACGCCGACAAGAAGCCGATCCCCGGGTTCACCGGCGAAGAGGCCGTCGAAACCATCGGCGACGAGATCGAACGGGTCGTCCGCTGGAAGAACGGCGACGACCTTTCCGCACTGGCCCGTAAGCCGATCCGCCTGCGTTTTGCGATGAAAGACGCGGATTTGTATTCGCTGCGGTTTCGGGAATGAGATCGCGGCGAATTTGAAAGATCGCATGCCGCGCACCTCCTGCCCCCTCTCCCTCCGTCTTCGGTGGGAGAGGGCCGGGGTGAGGGCTCTGCGAAAAAACGCCCAGCCAAACAGGAACTCCGCCAATGCACGTACCCCGCTTCGCGCTCGTGCTCCTCGCCTGCCTGACGTGGATCGCACCGCCCACCGCCCACGCCGGCCCCCTCAAAGCCGGGGCGGCCACCAGCAATATCACTCCCGAGCTGGGCGGCGGGATCATCGGCGGTTTTCTGCCGATTCCTTCAAAGCACGTCCATGACGAGCTCCACGCCCGCTGCCTCGTCCTCGACGACGGCTCCACGCAGGTCGCGATTGTCGTCTGCGACCTGCTCGGCCTGCATCGCGGCGTCAGCGACGAGGCCCGCAAGCTCATCGCCGAACGGCTCGGCATCCCCCGCGACAACGTCATGATCTCCGGCACGCATACGCACTCCGCAATCAGCGCTCTTGGGAGCAATCGCTTTCAGCACGAGCAACCCCTCGACGAGTACCAGCAGTTCGTCGCCCGACGCATCGCCGACGGCGTCCAGCGGGCCCACAACAATCTGCAGCCGGCCGAAATTGCCTTCGGGACAGTCGAGATTCCCGAACACGTCTTCAACCGCCGCTGGTACATGAAGACGGGCACCGTCCCTCCCAATCCGTTCGGCGGGACAGACATCGTGAAGATGAACCCACCCGGCGGCAGTCCGAACCTCATCGAACCGGCCGGGCCCACCGATCCCACGGTCTCCTTCGTCGCCGTCCGCGAACCGAACGGCCGGCCGCTGTCGGTCTTCGCCGCGTATTCGCTGCACTACGTCGGCGACGTCGGCCCGGGGCATATCTCCGCCGACTACTTCGCCGTCTTCTGCAAGGAACTGGCCCGGGCTCTCGAACCGGTCCCGCAGGATCCGCCGTTTGTCGCCCTGCTGGCCAATGGGACCAGTGGAGATATCAATAACATCAACTTCCGCGAACCCCGTCCCCGGACGCCTCCCTACACCCGCATCAACGCCGTCGGACAGGACGTCGCCGCCAAAGTCGCCACGGCGATGTCTAGCCTGACCTGGAAGAGTGACGTGACGCTCGGCGCCCGCTATCGCGAGCCGGAAATCGGCATGCGGCGTCCTACCGAGACCGAGCTCGCCGCTGCAAAGAAACTGATGGCTGTGTACGAACCCGCTCCCGACAAAATCACGGTCATCCCCACGCCCGGCAAAGCCAATCTGCCGCTGATTTACGCCGAGCGGACGCTGCGGATGGCCGAGAACCCGGAGACGGCCGCGATTCCCATCCAGATTCTCAATCTGGGTGTCGTCTGTGTCGGCAGCATGCCCTGCGAGATTTTCTGCGAGATCGGCCTGGAGTTCAAAGACCGCTGCCCCATCCAGCCCGCGTTCATGGTCTCGCTCAATCACGGCTACTACGGCTACCTGCCCCCCCCCCGCCAGCACAAGCTCGGAGGCTACGAAACCTGGATGGGCACCAACCGCCTGGAAGTTACCGCCTCCGAAAAACTGCTGGACCAGCTCGTGGAAATGGCCGCAGAACTGAAGCCGTAACGACGGTGGTATCTCCAATGTGGGTCGGCGGCGCGGGCTCGCCGCCCAGAGCATACGCACTTGGCGACATTGATCCGCCCCTTGCGGGGCTGAAGAGGCTCGCCCGAAGTCATGTATCCGTGTGCCACTGGCGGCTTGCCCGCCAGTGGCCTTTTCTTGATGATGGATCGAGGCCGCTCATCATCATCCGAGAAGGATCTCTCCATGTCAGACACCTCCACGACTGACATGGTCGTCCAGAATCATTCTCCTTACGATCTGCCGCCGGTCTTTCGCGCGCGGGGCCTCACCAAGGTCTACCGCGTCGGCGAGGTCGAGGTCGTCGCACTCCGAGGCGTTGATCTCGACCTCTATCCGGGCGAATTCGTCGTTTTTCTGGGACCGTCGGGCAGCGGCAAATCGACGCTGCTCAACATCCTCGGCGGGCTCGACGTTCCCACCTCGGGGGAAGTCCGCTTCCGCGATCACAATCTGGTGGCGGCCGATGAAGCCGGTCTGACGCAGTACCGCCGCGATCATGTCGGCTTCGTCTTTCAGTTCTACAACCTCATGCCCAGCCTGACGGCCCGCGAAAACGTCGACCTGGTAACCGATCTCGCCGCCACGCCGCTGGAGTCCGCCGAAGCCCTCTCGCTCGTCGGGCTCTCCGCCCGTCTCGATCACTTCCCCGCCCAGCTTTCGGGGGGCGAGCAACAGCGCGTCGCCATCGCGCGGGCCATCGCCAAACGTCCCGACGTCCTCCTCTGCGACGAGCCGACCGGGGCGCTCGACGTCAAAACCGGGGCCGCGGTCCTGGAGGCGATCGACCGGGTGAATCGCGAAATGCACACCACGACCGCAGTGATCACTCACAACGCCGTCATCGCCGACATGGCCGATCGCGTGATCTCCATGATGGATGGCCGAATCGTCTCCGAGCACCGCAACACGTCCCGAAAGCGGGCCGGCGAACTCGTGTGGTGACCCGATGACCGCCCTGCATCGCAAACTCCTCCGCGACCTCTGGCAGCTCCGCGGCCCCGCCGTTGCCATTTCGCTCGTCGTCGCCTGCGGCGTCGCGACGTTCGTCATGTCCCTCAGCACGCTCTCGACGCTAGAATCGACCCGCGCGGCGTATTACGAACGCTATCGATTCTCCGACGTCTTCGTGCGGGTCAAGAGAGCGCCGGAGTCGCTGGCGCAGCGGCTTGCCGAGATCCCCGGCGTACGCCACGCCCAGACCCGCATCGTGCAGTTCGTCACGCTCGACGTCCCCGATCTGCCCGAACCCGCCACCGGGCGACTGGTCTCGCTGCCGGACCACGGCCAGCCGGTGCTCAACGGGCTCTATCTGCAGAGCGGTCGCTGGCCGCAGCCGCGCGTCGAGGGGGAGGCCCTGGTCAGCGACGGGTTCGCGAAGGCGCACCAGCTCCACCCCGGCGACAAGGTGCGGGCGATCCTCAACGGCCGACGACAGGATCTGAAGATCGTCGGCGTGGCCCTCTCGCCCGAATTCATCTACCAGATCCGCGAAGGAGATATTCTCCCCGACGACCGCCGGTTCGGCATCTTCTGGATGTGCCGTTCGACCCTCGAAAACGTCTTCGACATGGAGGGGGCCTTTAACGACGCCGTCCTGTCGTTGCGGCCCGGCGGCGTCGAAGAGGAAGTCCTCCGGCGTGTGGATTTGCTGACAGATCCCTACGGCGGCGTCGGCGCCTACGGTCGCGAGGACCAGGTCTCGCACCGGTTCATCTCCAACGAAATGAACGAACTGCGCGGCATGGCCCGGGTCGTGCCGACGATCTTTCTGCTGGTTGCCGGCTTTCTGCTGCAGGTCGTCGTCTCGCGCGTCGTCGGCACGCAGCGCGAGCAGATCGCCATGCTCAAGGCGTTCGGATACCGTCGTTCGGAGATCGGCCTGCATTACCTGCAGCTCGTCCTGTTCGTCACGCTCGTCGGAACCGTCCTGGGGATCGGCGTCGGCATCTGGCTGGGGCGCGGCGTCGCCAGCATGTATACGCGGTTCTTTCACTTTCCGGTCTTTTACTTCGTACTCGACGGACGGGTCGTCGTCGGCGCAATTCTCGTCAGCCTGGGAGCAGCCTGCCTGGCGACGCTGGGGGCCGTGATCCGTGCAGTCCGCCTGCCTCCCGCCGAAGCCATGCGTCCCGAGCCGCCCCCGATGTATCGCGCCGGCTGGTTCGAACGGTCCGGACTGGCTCGCCGCCTGTCGACGGTGACGCGCATGGTTCAGCGACAGCTCACGCGTCGACCGCTCCGTGCAGCGTTGACCTGCCTGGGACTGTCGCTCGCCGTCGCGATTCTGATTCTCGGCAGCTTCATGGCCGACGCCCTCGATCACGTCATTGAAACCGAGTTTCAGATCGCCCAGCGGCAGGATCTGACGCTGGTCCTGACGGAACCGACCAATGGCCGCGTGACCGCCGAGATCGCCCACCTTCCGGGGGTCCGCCGGGTCGAACCCTTTCGTTCGGTTGCGATTCGCCTTCGTTCCGGCGGCCAGTCCCGCCGCGTCGGCCTGATGGGCCTCACGCGCGACGCGGAGTTGTTCCGCATCGTCGACGTACAGCGGCACACCATCCCGCTACCGCTGGACGGGCTGGTCCTGTCGATCAGCCTCGGCCGCAAGCTGGGGCTGCAGGCCGGAGACTTCGTCCAGGTCGAAGTGCTCGAAGGCCGCCGGCCACATGTCCTGATGCGGGTCGCCACGCTGGTCTCCGACTTTCAGGGAGAATCCGCCTACGCTCCAATCGACGTTGTCCAGCAACTTATGCAGGAGGGAGACGCTGTCAGCGGGGCCTTCGTCTCTGCCGACCCGGCCCAGACGACCGCTTTGTATCAGAAGCTCAAAGAGACGCCCCGGCTGATCGGAGCGACGCTCAAGGACGCGGCCCTCCGTTCGCTGCGGGAGACGATTGCCGCAAACCTGCTGACCATGCGGGCCTTCAACGTGGCGTTTGCGTGCATTATCGCATTCGGCGTCGTCTACAACAGCGCCCGAATCGCGCTGGCGGAGCGGAGCCGCGATCTGGCGACGTTGCGGGTCCTGGGGTTCACCCGCCGGGAAGTCAGTTCCGTCCTGCTGATCGAACTCGGACTTCAGATCGCGGTTGCGATCCCGCTGGGACTGTTGCTGGGCTACGGGCTGGCGGCGTTCGTCATCAATTCGTCGTACGACACGCAGCTTTTCCGGATTCCGCTGATCATCAACGAGTCGACCTACGGCTTTGCGGCGACGGTGACCTTGATTGCCGCCTTCGTTTCCAGTCTGGTAGTGGTCCGCCGGGTCGACCAGCTCGACATGGTGTCGGTCCTCAAGAGTCGGGAGTAAGACGGCATGTCGAGGTCTTTGCGGAGCCGGATTCTCGGAATCGTCGGCGTGCTGGCGGTTCTCGCCGGTCTGGCCTGGCTGCTGCGCCCGCTGCCGGTGGAAGTCGATCTGGTCGAAGTGACCCGCGGCCCGTTGATCGTGACGGTTGACGAAGACGGCAGGACTCGCGTCCGCGAACGGTACGTCGTCGCTTCCCCCCTGGCGGGAAGGCTGCAGCGAGTGACGCTGAAGAGCGGCGATCCCGTCGTCGCCGACGAGACCATCGTCGCGACCATCGAAGCCAGCGATGCCACTTTGCTCGACGATCGCGCCCGGGCTGAAACAGAAGCCCGGTTGAAGGCGGCCGAGGCTCACCGGGATCAGGCCGCGACGACGATCGACCGGGCGCAAGATGCCGCCGAAGTGGCGCGGTCGACCTACACCCGGGGCGAACAGCTCGCCACGCGCGCGGCAATCACTCGCGAAGAGCTCGACGAACTGCGGCTCAAGTACCAGCTCGCCACACATGACGAACGGGCGGCTCAGTTCGGTCTGAAGATCGCCGAATTCGAACTGGCTCAGGCCCAGGCGGCGCTCACCCGCTTCACACCGCGCGACGGCGCACCGGCCGTTTTGTATCGCCAGGAGATCCGCGCCCCGATCACAGGGAGCGTGTTCCGCGTCTTCGAAGAGAGTTCGAAGGTCGTCGAGGCCGGCGCCCGGCTCATCGAGCTGGGCGATCCCGCCGACCTGGAGGTTGAAGTCGACGTCCTGTCCGTTGATGCCGTGAAGATCAAGCCCGGCGCCCGCGTCCTGCTCAATCACTGGGGAGGCGATCATCCGCTCGAAGCCCGCGTCCGGATCGTCGAACCTTCCGCCTTCACGAAGATCTCGGCCCTCGGCATCGAAGAACAGCGGGTCTGGATCATCGCCGACATCGTCACCCCCGCCGGCGAACGCGGCTCGCTCGGCGATGGTTTCCGCGTCGAAGCCTCGATCGTCACCCATGAAGAATCCGACGTGATCAAGGTTCCCGCCGGCACCGTTTTCCGGACAGGCGAACAGTGGACCGTCTACCGCGCTCAAGACAGCCACGCCCGCCTGCAGCCCGTCAAAGTCGGCATCTCCAACGACGCAGAAACGCAGATTCTCGAAGGCCTCGAACCTGGCGACCAGCTCGTCCTGCACCCCAGCGACCGCGTCACCCCCGACTGCCGCATCGCGCCGCGAAAACCGTAGGGCCGGCTCCGCTGGCCAGCTTCGCGCAATCACGGCGTCCCGCGAAGCTTCGCCCCACGCTGCTGAAACACGTCCAGCCACTGCAATAGCAAAGCGTCGACAAACTGGTCCGATCCTTTCAGCCGCGCCGGTTCCTTCCCCCAGTAGAAGCTGAACCACCCCGCCGCCAGCGGCCGGGACTGCTCGACAAACTCATCGAGCTCCCGCGGCGAACATTTCAGCGGAAACATCTCCTCGATCACCACCGGCTTGCCGATCTGAAAGCCCTCCAGCGTCTTGAGAGCCTCATCCACTCTGCCCTTCTCGGCATAGAGATGAACGCACAGGAAATCGAGCTTCCCGGTCACTTTCTCAGGCACAAACCCCGACGTCAGCCCCGGCCGGTCGAGGCTCCAGTCCACCAGCCCCACCGTGATCAGGTGCCGCTCGTTGACCTCGCGAATCGCGGCGACCAGATGGTCGATCCACAACTTTGCAATCTCCGGCCGCGGTCGCCCCGCCTGGTCCAACGTGATCACTTGCACGAAGTGCTTACCCGCAAAGGCCGGCCCCAGCCAGTCCTTGTCAGCCCGCTTGCCGCCAGGGACGACCGGCTCGTTCATCAGGTCCAGGCAGAAGATTGCCGGACTTTCTTTCACCCGCCCGGCCACCGCCCTCCAGAAGTTCGCCTGCGCCGCCCAGCGCTGAGCCTCGTCGAGCTCGTCATACCACGCCGGTACATCCTGCTTGTGATAACAGGCCAGCCCGGTGAGATCCAGATACAGCCGGTTCGCCTCGGCCAGCTTCACCAGCCGATCAAGCTGCTGCAGTGCCGCTTCATTCGGCTTGTCGATGGCCTCCATGAACTTGCCGAACTGCAGGTGAATCCGAACCGCGTTCGCGCCAAGCTCGCGGATCTCGGCGAAGTCCCCCTCGACCGCGACCCACTCCGTGTCCCAGTAGTCTTCCAGCAGCCGACCGGACTCGTCGTGGTCATAGTTCACGCCCCAAGGCACAAACGGCCTGCCAGTTTCGACTTCGACGAAAGCCCTCCCGTCCTCTGCCACGCGAATCCACGGCAGCGGCTCCAACCCGAAAACCGACGTGCCGCAGCACGTCGCCAGCAGCCACACAAACCAGCGCAGGGATCTCATCGGAAAGTTCCTCACCGGGCGTCTCGCACTCCACCGAAATCGCTGGTAGTGTAACACCTCCTGCCAGCCAGTTTCTGTTCCTTTTCGCGGGAGAGGCTCCATGCCCGGTCGCTGTTGGACTCTGATCGCTCTGCTGCTCTCCTCAACTTCAGCCTTCGCCGCCGATCCCCCGCCGCGCGGCTACTCAATCCCCCTGATCGACCTCGCACCTCAGAGCTTCCGCCAGATCGTCGTCGACCGCGAACCGGGCCAGTACCTCGGACACCCCACCACCGCCCTCCTCGAAGACGGCAAAACCATCCTCTGCGTCTATCCCAAGGGACACGGACGCGGCCCCATCCAGTACAAACGGAGCCCCGACGGCGGCCTCACCTGGAGCGATCGACTCCCCACGCCCTCCAACTGGTCCACCAGCCTTGAAACTCCCACAATCCATCGCGTCGTCGATGCCGCCGGCAAGAAACGGCTCATCGTCTGGTCGGGACTCTCTCCCGCCCGCCTGGCTGTCAGCGAAGACGACGGCGAGAACTGGTCCGAACTCAAACAGGCCGGCGACTGGGGCGGCATCGTCGTGATGGGCTTTGTCGAAGCCCTCAAAACTCCCGGCCGCTATCTCGCCATGTTCCACGACGACGGCCGCTTCTTCAGCAAACCCGCCAACCCGCAGAAGCCGCCGGTCTTCACGCTCTACAAGACTTTCTCCGACGATGGCGGTCTGACGTGGTCCGAGCCCGAGGCCGTCCATCAGTCGAGCGACGTCCAACTCTGCGAGCCCGGCTGCATCTGCTCGCCCGACGGCAAGCAGCTCGCCGTGCTGCTGCGCGAAAACTCGCGTCGCAAGAATTCTCACATCATTTTTTCTGATGACGAAGGGGCCACCTGGACCACTCCGCGCGAAGTCCCCGGCTCACTCACTGGCGATCGCCATACCGGCAAGTACGCCCCCGACGGCCGCCTCTTCATCAGCTTCCGTGATACTACGCTCGAATCGAAAACCAAAGGAGACTGGGTCGCCTGGGTCGGCAGGTTCGACGACCTCGTCTCGGGCGCCGAGGGCCAGTACCGCGTCCGCCTGCTGGACAACCACAAGGGGGCCGACTGCGCCTACCCCGGCGTCGAAGTTCTCCCCGACGGGACCATCGTCACCACCACCTACGGGCACTGGGAACCGAACGCCGATCCCTATGTCGTCAGCATTCGCCTCAAGCTCGCCGAACTCGACGCAGCAGCAGCGATCCAGGCCATCCAGCTCCCCACCCCCCGGCTGCCGCGCGACAACCTGCTCGTCTACCGCGGCCCGGACAACCAGCAGGTTCCGGTTAAGATTGTCGACGACTGGCAGAAGCGCCGAACAGAAATCCTCGCAGGCATGCAGGCGGTCATGGGCAAGTTGCCCGGCGAAGAAAAGCGTTCGCCGCTCGAAGTCAAAGTCGAAGAAGAGTTCGACGGGGGCAGCTACATCCGCCAGCTCATCACCTATCAGTCCGAGCCCGGCGGTCGCGTCCCCGCTTATCTGCTGATCCCCAAAGCCGTCCGCGACGGCAAAGTCCCGCCCGCCCCAGGGATCCTTGCCTTGCACGGCACCAATAACGTCGTCGGACACGGGACGGTCGTCGGAATCAACAACACCACGAATCGACAGTTCGCGCGCGAGCTGGCCGAGCGAGGCTACGTCGTTCTCGCCCCCAGCTACCCGCTGCTCGCGAAGTATCAACCCGATCTCAGATCGCTCGGTTGGGACAGCGGCACGCTCAAGGCGGTCTGGGACAACATCCGCGGCCTCGACCTTTTGCAGTCGCTCCCCTATGTCAAACGAGATGCTCTCGGCGCGATCGGCCATTCCCTCGGAGGACACAATTCCGTCTACACGGCGGTCTTCGACGATCGCATCAAGGCCGTCGTGACGAGCTGCGGCCTGGATTCGTACCTCGACTACTACAACGGCGTCGATCGCGTCTGGCATCCCGAGCAGGGGTGGTGTCAGACCCGTTACATGCCCCGCCTGACCGCCTTCCGAGGCCGCCTGCAGGACATCCCGTTCGACTTCCACGAACTGATCGGCGCCCTCGCCCCGAGGCACATCCTGATCTTCGCGCCGCTCCACGACAGCAATTTCCAGCACGCCAGCGTCGATCGCATCGCCGACGCCGCCCGCCCGATCTTCAACCTCTACGGAGCTGCCGACAATCTCAAGGTCGAGCACCCCGACTGCCCGCACGACTTCCCTCTCGAAATGCGCGAGGAAGCATATCGGCTCTTCGACCGCGTCCTGAAATAGCCGGAAGAAGAGGATTCACCGCAGAGAATACGCGGGAGAAGAGCAAAGAGAGTGAAAAGTGAGTCCTGAAAAACGCAAAAAGCAGCGATGGGGAGACTCGCCAGCTTTTGTCACTTTGCACTGATCACTACTCAATACTCACTTTTCACTCTCCGGATCTTGTCCTCGTCGCGAACTCCGGAGGTCCCGTCAGCCCGCCGAAAGCCGGGCGGAGAGCGATTCGTCCGCGTAGCTGCTGCGAACTGCGTCTGCGAGGCGGCTCAGCAGCATCTGCCGACGGACCGGTTTGCGGAGGACACTGAAAATCGCCGCGGCAGCGGCAGCCAGTTCGAGTTCATCCGGCTCGCTCGCCGTCACCAGCAGACAGGGAAACTCCAGCCGACGCTCCCGCAATTCCTGGACCGCCTCCAGACCATTCAGGCTCGGCATCTGCCAGTCGAAAACAGCGATATGCACTGGTTCGGCAAGCGCAATTTCGACCGCTTCGGCGCCGTTTTTCGCTTCCACCAAGTCGAAAAACGGCGCCAGCAGTTCGCACAGGACCGCCCGGAACGACTCGTCGTCGTCGGCCACGAGCGCCCGATATTCCCGCTGCGTCGACATCCGTCTTGATCCCTGGAAACCCGGCTGCCGGCTAGGTGGTCTTCTCGCAGCCTTCATCGTCTCTTTGTATTGTGGTCAGAAACGGACCCCGCGTAAATCCAAACTGTCCGTTCGGGAGCTGACGCCATGACAATCACCACTTTGCCGGAAGGCTGCCGGATTCTGATCTTCGTAGGCGACGACTACGAAGATCTGGAATTGTGGTATCCGAAACTCCGCATGATCGAAGCGGGCGGGCACGTCGTCGTCGCCGGCCTCAAGGCCGGACAGAACTATACCGGCAAGCACGGCTATCCCTGCGTCGCCGACGCCGCCATCGCCGACATGGAGTCCGCCGATTTCCACGGCGTCCTCTGCCCGGGCGGCTGGATGCCCGACAAACTCCGCCGCGACCCGAAGGTGCTGTCCCTGATCAGGGAGTTCGCCGACGCCGGCAAACTGGTCGCCGCGATCTGCCACGGTGGCTGGATGCCGATTTCTGCCAACGTTTACCGCGGCGTCAAAGTGACCGGCTCGCCGGGCATCAAAGACGACCTGGTCAACGCCGGCGCCATTTTCGAGGATGCCAGCGTCGTCGTCGACCGTCACTTCGTCAGCAGCCGGAAACCCGACGATCTCCCGGATTTCTGTCGCGGCATGCTGCAGGTTCTCTGTTCGGCCGGCTGATCCCGTAGGGCCGGCTCCGCCGGCCATCTCCTTCATGACGTCCACGAAACGACGAGACGAAATCCATGCGATTGCAGATCTTTCTGGCCACGCTGATGCTGACAACCGGTTCCTTCACGAACGCCGCGGAGCAGGTCGAAGTGGAAATCACAGGACATCGCGGCGCCTCGTACGACGCCCCCGAAAACACGCTGGCTTCGGTCCGACTGGGTTGGGCACAGAACGCCGATTCCGTCGAAATCGACGTCTGGCTGTCCAAGGACGGTCACATCGTCCTCTCCCACGACAAGGACACGAAGAAGTGCGCCGGCGTCGATAAGCTCGTCGTCGACCAGACCCTCGCCGAGCTTCGCCAGCTCGACGTCGGTCAATGGAAAAACGAGAAGTTCGCCGGCGAGCGGATGCCGGTCCTCAGCGAAATACTGCCGACCATCCCGGCCGGCAAGCGTCTGCTGATCGAGATCAAGTGCGGCCCTGAAATCGTCCCGACACTGGTCGAGGAGCTTCAGGCCGCCGGTCGTCAACCCGCGGAAACGGCCGTCATCTGCTTCAACGCGGACGTCGTCGCCGCGATGAAGAAAGCTCGCCCCGATCTGCAGGTCTACTGGCTCGTGGGTCTAAAGCAGGACAAGAAAACCGGCGCCTGGTCCCACACTGCCGAGCAACTTGTCGATAAGGCCAAAGAGCTCCATGCCGACGGCGTCGATCTGTCCGCCTGCGATGCCATTACGCCTGCCTTCGGCAAAACCATTAAAAACGCCGGGCTCAAATTACTGGTCTGGACCGTCAACGATCCCAAAGTTGCCAAGCAGATGATCGCCGCCGGCGTCGAAGGGATCACTACCGACCGCCCGGCCTGGTTGCGAGAACAGCTCGGCCTGCAATAATGCCGTTGAGCGTTGGGGATTGAGCGTCGAGACGAGGCGGCAGTTGATGCAGACGTTGGCGGAGCAGGCGGTCGCAGCCCGCACCGGGGCGATTGTGTTCGATGTCTCCGATCGGACGCAGATCGAACTGCGTGGCGTGGATCGGGTCAAGTTCCTGCACAATTTCTGCACGCAGGACATCAAGGCCCTGCCGGTCGGGCAGGGTTGCGAGGCCTTCGTCTGCAACGCGATGGGCCGGGTGCTGGGATATATCGCGGTCTTCGCGGTTGAAGACGGCCTCTGGATCGAGACTGTGCCAGGCGTCGAAGCGGCCCTGCTGGCGCATTTCGACAAGTACCTGATCCGCGAAGACGTGGAACTGCACGGCCGCTCGGCAGAACTGGGCGAACTATGGCTGGCCGGTCCGCAGGTTCCCGGCCATCTGTCTGCTCTGTTCCCTGGATTTGCCGGAGATGACGCACTTCTCCTGAGTCAGCAGTCGATCGAGTGGGGCGGTCAGCCAATGCGCCTGCGCCGGATTGACTGGCTCGGCTCCGCCGGCTGGCTGGTAAGTGGCCCGCAAGAGGCGATCAAGCGGCTGCAAACCGCCCTCGTCGAACGCGGCGTGATCGCGGGCTCCGCGGAAGTTCTCGAATCGCTGCGGATCGAAGCCGGATTTCCCCGGTACGGCCAGGATCTGACCGCCGAAAACCTCTCGCAGGAGGCCGCCCGGACCGAACGGAGCATCTCGTTCAAGAAGGGCTGCTATCTGGGCCAGGAACCAGTCGCCCGGCTGGATGCCCTGGGACACACGAACAAAGAATTGCGCCGACTGCGCTGGGAAGGGAACGCCGTACCGGCGCCCGGCACGGCGATCACAGACCCCGATTCCGGCCAGCCCGCCGGCCTGATCACGTCAGCGGCCCCCGTCTATGACGCCCAGCCCCCCGCCGTCGTCGCCATCGCGATGGTCAAAACGAAATGGAATTTGGCGGGCGCTCAAGTCAAACTCGCCACCGACCCAGCAGCCACCGCCGCGGTCCAGCCAGCTGCTGGCTGATTCGTTCGTTGACCGCTCCCCCTGGTCGCGAACCCCTATGAGCCCGGCTTCACGTGCCCTTCATGGCCGGCCTGCCGTGGCCTCGTCTCGATTCCGTCGACACCCCAAACCCGGATTATTCACCCCGTTCCAATGCAAAGGCCTCTCGCGGCGTAGAAGGTGTTGTCTCATCAGCACTTCAACGCCACAAGGAGGCCGGGGACGAGTTTACTGAGTGTGCTGCCGTTTGTCCTCGATTTCCTCCACCGAAAACCGATCAAAATCGAGGTCTCCCGGGCGCAGCTCACCGGCGACGCCGGACTCTTGCCGATCCGCCAGTTCGATGAGGCGATCGCCCTGACGCAGCCCTTCGCCGACGCGCTGACCGACGCCCGAACCGGGGATGTCCGGCATTCGAATCGGTCGCTGGTCCGGGAGCGGATCTACGGCATCCTGGCCGACTACGAGGACCAGAACGACCACGACACGCTGCGCAGCGACCCCGCCTTCAAGCTGGTCTGCGATCGCCCGCCGGACGGGCGCGATCTGGCCGTATGCGGACGAATACCGCCGGATCTCGCAGGCGCTGCTGGCTTGGCCGAGCACCTCCTGACGGCCTCCCCCGTCGCGCTGCCACGGACCCGACATCACCATTCCACGCCCCTGGGGAGGGGGGAGTTCTGCGCGCCGCCCGGCGCAAATCACCGTTCAACGGCCACTTGCTCTCCGAGGGAGCCGACGTCGAAACGACGAACTGATTGATGAATAATGCGGGCTAAGAGCCTCCGGAGCGGTCGGATTCCGCAAACGTCTCCGCGGCGTCTGCGATGCTGGCCCTGATCGCCACCGTCCGAAACGTTGATCGGCGAATCATCGATGCTGCGTAAATCGAACAGTCTGTACCGCTGCCAATGTGCCGCCGGTCCGAACAATCGGGTCGCCGGATTGCTCGTCACTTCCACAAAATTGAGATCAAACCGTGTCGCGCGATGCTCAATTGCTGACGACTGGGCTCGCGTTTCTTATCGCCGGGGCCATCGTCTATTCGAGCTGCTGGATGTCCCCTCTTCGTTATGTGGATGCCTTTTACTATCGCTGCGGAGCGTGCAACTCGCTGAACGAGAAGGAACGCTGTCAGTGGGGGGATCGCTGCCAGGAGTGCCGTCGGGTCACGCTCTTCACGGACTGGCTGTTCCAGAATCTGGAGCCGGATTGGCAGCCCCCTGAAACTGTCCACGGCCGGCCCCCTGCCGCCCCTTCCAATGTTCCAGCGCCCGCTGAAGCTGCTCCGACCAGACCTTGTCCAGTTCTTCCTGCGTCGGCACGACCCCCTGCCTGATGCGGCCGAAGTACCAGCAGCAGGCTTTGCCCAGCGAGAATGTGTAGGCGAACGACAGCGCCGCGTTGACCGTCGAGCCCAGGAACGGAATGAACTTCAAAGGGGCCCGAACCGCGAACCGCGCCAGCAGCCGGCCGCCGACCGCCCCGGCCATTTTCAGCAGCCACTCCGCTTCCATTTTCTGGCCGTACAACTCCGCCAGCCGGTAAACCATGTGCGACTGCAGGCCCATCACCACCGGGATATCGACCCACGGCAGGGGAGCCGCGGACGCCGTCGCGCAGAGTCCGCTGTAGGACAGGATGATCGGCAGCGCCTTCTTGTCCAATGCGTTTCGCAGCGGCGCGAGTTCTTCGGTGAGCTGCAGCAGCGTCTGTCGATACGCCGCCGGCAGCGCTTCCATCAGGGCCGTATTCAGCCGGTCGGCTCCCAGATCGACCGGCGAATATCCAGAGTCGGCGGTCGTCAGATCGATCGGCACGATCCGATCCGCCAGTCCCGCGAAGCGCTCCCGCTGCAACTCCAGGCACCTCCGCAGGTCGTCCGGCAGGCCGTTCGGGATCAGTTCTCCCGACGCAAATGGATCGGGCTGCGGATGCTGCTCGCCGGGATAGGCTTCGTGCAGGCAGGTGAGCGCGAGAATCACGGGCCGGGACGGCTGTGCCGCGCGAATCTTCCGGAGAGGTGCGAGCATTTCCGTCAGGGCATGGTCGACGACGCGGACCGTCACCAGCACCACATGTGCACGGGACTCGAACGCTGCAATATCCACGGCGGGATCGTAGGCCGCTTCCCCGAGCCCGCGCGTGTCGAGAAACTTGACGATCGGCTGCTCGGCGTCCGGAAAGTCATATTCCTCCGACGTCTGAGTGCAGGGCCGGAAGCCGCTGCCGACTTCCGCCGTGGTCGTCCCGGTGATTTCGCGAATGATTGACGACTTGCCGCTTCCGGTTTTCCCAAACATCCAGATCACCGGAATCGGAGTGCGGGCCAGCAGCGCCGCCTCATGACGGACCAGCTCCTCCTCCGACAGCGGTTTTCGACGCCACCAGTCGCTCAGTCGGGATAGCAAGTTCGGATTCCTGGAGCATTTCCGCAGGTCGGGCGCGATTGACAGGCGGCAAGTGTAACGACCTCGACCGCTTCCCGGCTCAGACGAACTCCAGTTCGACCAGCGAAAAATCGTCGACGAATGTCGGCTGTCCCTGCATCCGCTGCAACTCCTCGCAAATGGCCGCCGTGCGACCGGTCGGGAGCGACTGCATCGACCGCAGCAGATCCCGCAGGCCTTCGAGTTTGACCATCGAGCCGTCCGACTTGAAGATTTCGAAGACGCCGTCGCTGAAGACGTAGAGCCGAGCCCCCGCTGGAACCGTAATCGTCTGGTGCGCAGCCTCGCGGTCCTGAATCACTCCCACCATCAGGTCGGGGGTCCCGAGTTCGGCCGGTTCGCCGACGGTCATGGAATACAGATACGCCGGTGGATGACCCGCCGCGGCGTACTTGAGCGTCCGTGTCGAAACCTCGTAGACGCCGTACCAGATTGTGAAGAACTTGCCGTGATGCTCATCCATCGGGAACGCCCGGTCGAGCGCAGCCAGCACGCAGCCCGGATCGGTGAAGTCGCAACCGGGGAGCGTCCGCCGCCGGATCGCAGACTGGACGGAACTCGAATGAAGCGCCGCTCCCACGCCGTGGCCGCAGACATCGATCAGATAGATCGCCAGCCGGTCCTCGTCGAGCCAGAAGTCGCCGAACAGATCGCCCCCCAGTTCCGATGAGCTGGCGAACGTCCAGTCGATCCGCACCGGTCCATCGCTGGTGCGAGCCGGAAGCTGGGAGCAGATGTACTCGCGGGCTTCCTGCAGCTCCCGGTTCAGCCGGTCCTGAGCGGCGACGAGCGCCGTTTTCGTTTCCAGCAGTTCCCGTTGCGTTCCGATCAGATCCACCATGTGAAGTTGCTGTTCGACCAGCCCCGCCAGATAGGTCAGTCCCACTTGATGATGGTCGTCGAACTCGCGCGCCTCGTGATCGACGAGGCAAAGGGTGCCGACCTTATATCCGGTCGGTCCGGAGAGCGGGTGCCCGGCATAGAACCGAACGCGGGGTCCGCCGGTCACCAGCGGATTGTCGGCAAAGCGGGAATCCAGCAGGGCGTCCCGCACGACCAGCGGGCCGTCCTGGTTGATGGCATGGCCGCAGAACGAGATCGATCGGGGCGTCTCGTCGACATCCAGCCCTTCCTGGGCCTTGAACCACTGCCGCTCGGCGTCGACGAGCGCGATGTAGGCGATCGGCACGCGAAACATGTGACGAGCGAGTCGCACCAGGATGTCGAACCGGTCTTCCCGCGGCGAATCGAGGATCTTCAACGCCCGCAGTTCGGCCAAGCGTTCGGTTTCGTGAGCGGGAATGGGCGCCGCGAGCATGGTGCGATCCAGTGAACCTTGTTGAAGCACGTCCGGGATGGGGACAGCCTGCGGTGAGAAATCCGAAATTCGAAGCTCGAAATCCGAAACAAGAACCAAATCAGAAGCACGAAACGACTTGCGACACTCGGCCTTCCGCTGATGGCGTTTCGAGTTTTGGATTTGGAATTTGTTTCGGATTTCGTGCTTTTCGACCCCCCGGAGCCGGCCGCTGGGCAAATTCTACACCCTTGAGCGGCTTTTCCACGCCGCACACGGCTAACTGCTGGCGCTGCGGTAGTACCGGAGGGACCAGCGAAAGACCAGCCGGGAGGCGAGGAGCGTGCCGAACGCCGTCAGGAGCGTGAATCCCGCCAGCCAGGACGGATCGAGCACCATGCCGCCGATGACTCGCGCGGGGACGGTGACGACCAGCAGAATCGGCAGCACGTACGAGAACGCGAATCGGATCAATTCGCCCGACGGCGAACCGCTGTAGATGCTCCCCGGGTATCTGGCGAAAACCGTCACGTAGAACCAGAAGTCGAGCAGGCTCTGGTTGCGACCGAGGAAAATGCTCGAACTCGCCAGCGCAATCATCAGGCTGTAGAAGAATGTCACGGCCGCCGCGACCAGCAGCAGGAACATTCCGACCTGCAGCACCCCCAGCGGCCGGCCGAGCTGCGTCAGGGAGTATCCGAGCAGCGACCCCGACAGCAGGACCTGGGTCACCATCGCCAGGTCCATTTTTTCGAACGACACGAGGAACTGAGTATCGATCGGCTTGAGGAGCACGAAGTCCAGATTGCCGGT
Source organism: uncultured Planctomycetaceae bacterium (assembly GCA_942493135.1). Taxonomy (GTDB): domain Bacteria; phylum Planctomycetota; class Planctomycetia; order Planctomycetales; family Planctomycetaceae; genus Planctellipticum. The sequence continues at coordinate 5,708,622 of OW818684.1, forward strand.
CCGGATCAGTTCGCTGAATTGGGCGCAGTTCGGCATGAAGAACGCCTCCACGATCGCGTTGACCAGCATCCCGGTCGCCATGAACGTGAAATATTCGTCCCGGCTCCAGTCGTTGATGAGTTCGACCCGCCGGTAGATCAGATCGAACAGCAGCACCTGGACGGCGAACCAGAATCCGCGGGTCACCAGCGTGATCAGGAAGTTGCTGCGGAACGTCATCTCGCGCACGAGCGCGTTGCTGAAAAACGTCCCGAACACCCGGGCATACTGGCGGAGTTCGCTCATAGGGCGGTGACTTTGTTCCCGGATCAGGCCACGTACTCGACACCCCTGGGGCCCGCTTCCACTTCGCCAATCGACCAGGATTCGATTCCCGTCGCGGCGAGCTGCTTGCGGACGCTGTCGACGTATTGCGGGCGGACAATCAGGCAGAAGCCGATCCCCATGTTGAAAACTTTGTACATCTCTTCACGGTCGATATTGCCCAGCCCCTGCAGCCAGGAGAAACAAGGGGGGATCGGCCAGCGCCGCCGGTCGATCTTCACGTGACAGTTGTCCGGCAGGAACCGTTCGATGTTGTCCCGCAGGCCGCCGCCCGTAATGTGCGCCAGCCCGGAAACCGCGGTTCGCACCCGGTAACGGGCCAGCACCGGAAGGATATGCTTCACGTAGATGCGGGTCGGTTCGATCAGCATTTTGCCGACCGTCCGGCCGAGCTCGGGGACGACGGAGTCGACGGTCAGGCCGGCCAGTTCGAAGACCACCTTCCGGACCAGACTGTACCCGTTGGAGTGAAACCCGCTGGACGGGAGTCCCAGCACGACGTCTTTCGGTCGCACCGCCTTGCCGTCGACGATGCGGGCCCGCTCGACAACGCCGACGCAGAAACCGGCCATATCGAAATCGCCGTCGTGGTAGATGTCGGGCATAATCGCCGTCTCGCCGCCGAGGAGGGCGGCTCCAGCTTCAACGCAGCCGGCACTGACTCCTTCGACAAGCTGGGCGATCAGGTCGGGGTTGTCTTTGCCGAGCGCCAGGTAGTCGAGGAAGAGCAAGGGCTCCGCGCCAAGGCACAGGCAGTCGTTCACCGACATGCCGACCAGGTCGATGCCGACCGTGTTAAACTGACCGACCCGCTGGGCGACCTTCAGTTTCGTCCCGACACCGTCCGTACCGGTCACCAGCACGGGATCGTCGTACGTCTGTCGACCCGGGCGGTTGGAATGGTTCAGCCGGAACAGCCCGGCGAAGGCGTCGGAAAGGGGGAGCACGCGGGAGGTCAGTGTCCGCTGCATCAGCGCCGGAAGTCGCTGCATGGCTTCTTCGTACAGCTCAAGATCCACGCCGGCGGACTTATAGGTGACCGAGGACATCCGGGGGCCGTTCTTCGGAAATGGAGAGGCGGGTTGGAAAACAGACCGGGCTGACCCGATGATATCGCTCAGCCGGTCGAATTGCATTTCCGGCCGACCGCTTCCGCCTGTGGGACCCTGATGACTGATTCCTCGTCCGACAACCTGCCGTGGTATGCTCCCGGCCTCAGTTTCACGTGCACCCAGTGCGGCAACTGCTGCACGGGCGAGCCGGGCGTCGTCTGGGTTTCCGAGGAAGAGATCCGGCGCATCGCGGAGTATCGGGGCTGCAGCCTGGGCGAGATGCAGCTCTTCCACACCCGGATCGTGGGCGGACGTTGGTCGCTACGGGAGTATGCCAACGGGGACTGCACATTCTTCGACGGGGCGACTCGCGGTTGCACGATCTATCCCGTCCGCCCCACCCAGTGCCGGACCTGGCCCTTCTGGGACTGTAATCTGGAGAGCCCCGAGACCTGGGCTCTCGTCCAATCCCGCTGTCCCGGCGCCGGGAAGGGGAATTTCGTTCCTCTGGACGAAGTTCGACGACGCGCTGCTGAAGTCGATGTCTGACTGCGAGCTCGGCCGCATCTTTCTTCGCCGCAACACATTTCCATCTCAACGACTTAGAACGAGTTCCTGCTCCCCGCCTCCGACTTTCGCGCACGGCCGTCGCATTCCATGAACCGGTCCGGGCGATTGCGCAAATCTTGCGTTTTTTTCCGACTGTAGTGAAGAAACCACGCGCGCCGCGCCGATAGTGGGAGTACGAGCGGGCTCCGCGCCCGGCGTGAGATGTCCATTTGAGGCAATGATTCTTGCGGTCACTGCCGCAACTATCGCCCGGTTAAGACTTTGAATCGCGAGACCGCCTGCCGGCATCGGTTGTTGGCGTTTCTCGGTGGAAATAGAGTGAAACGCGGCAGAACCGGCTCAAGAGAGCCGCGACTGTGGATTGATGAAAACAGAGTTGAGGAAAACGGCTTGACGGTAAGTTCTACTTGGGAATACACTTGAGTCTCCTCGTCAGGTTGGAAAGGGCGTTCGGTGCCACCCACCGGCAAAGCTCGGGAGACCCAGTCGTGACCAAGAAAGAGATCGTCAAAGAGATTTCCGAAGAGATTGGTCTGACACAGCTCAAGACCAAGGAGATCGTGCAGAAGACCTTCGATGCCATCGTGAAAACGCTGGTAGAGGACGGTCGCATCGAGCTCCGCAACTTCGGGGTCTTTGAAGTGAAAAAGCGGGCCGCCCGCAAGGCGCGGAATCCCCGTACGGGCGACAAAGTCTTTGTGCCCGAGAAGTTTGTGGTGACGTTCAAGCCTGGGAAAGAGATGGAGGAAAAGGTCCGCCAGCTCGAAGAAGCTGCGGCCCGAGCCGCTTTGGGACAGCACCTGCAGGAGCAGGCCATCCCGGAACCGGCGCTTCCACCTCCAACGCCTGCGCCGACAGAAATACACGGATCGACTGACGGGACTGCGAATGGCGTGCTGCCGCCTGTGGAGACACAGGTGACCGGCGCACCAATGACTTAGGGAAGACGGTTGAGTCCGTCCCCCCCCCTTCGCCAGCTCCGTCAGCCGAACTCGATTGAGAAATCGAAGGCCGGCAACCCTTTGTGACAGAAGGTTGCCAGCTCTCGGAAACGGACGGAAGTCCTCTTCTGATGAAGAGGACCGCCGGGACAGTTGATCGCGAGGGACCGCGACATACCCGCAGGGGTGTGACCACGGAGGGAATTATGCGGAATCGACTCAGCATCGGACTTCTGTTGTTGGCCGCCAGTCTGGTTCAGATCGGCTGCGTGCTGCCGATCTACTCGTCCTCTCCGGACCGGCGGGCCAGGCAGCTCATTAACGTGTCGGAAAACTACCGTCACGTGACTGAGATCTGGGAACGGATCTGGTTCCTCGACAACCCCGATTTCAACACGCCCTATCGAACTCACGGCGGCGTCATCTAGCCCGATCATCGGGCGCGGCCCCGGTTTATCGCACGGATAGCCGGTGTCGGGTAGTCGTTCGTTGTTCCTGCTGGAACGAACGGCTACGATGCGCAGGGGTGGCTCGGCGCCAGCGTCACGTCGTAGAGACGCGACAGGATTCCTGCTCCGGACCCCAATTCCCCGGAGCCAGTGGACCGTGCCGCGTCTCGATGTTTCGCTGAGTCGCCTGCAACTGGCGAATCCTATTCTCGTGGCCTCAGGGACGTTCGGGTACGCCCGCGAAATGCAGGCGTACGTCGACTATTCCCGTCTGGGCGGCATCATCCCCAAGACGGTGACCCCGCTCCCGCGCGGAGGAAACCCTCCCCCGCGGACGGTTGAGACGACCGCGGGACTGCTCAATTCCATCGGCTTGGACAACGACGGCCTGGAAACGTTTATCTCCAAGCACCTGGACGCTTTGCGGCAACTGGGAACGGCGCTGATCGTGAATATCGCGGGCAAAAGCACCGCGGAGTTCGTCGCGATGGCCCAGCGTCTGGACTCCTTTGACGGCATTGCCGCCCTCGAACTCAACATCTCCTGTCCGAACGTCAGCGGCGGCGTCGACTACGGCACCAATCCGAAACTGACCGCGGAGGTCGTTCGTGAGGTGCGCGGCCACAGTCGACTCCCGATCATCGCCAAGCTCACTCCCAATGTGACCAGCGTGCCGGAGATCGCGATCGCCGCCAGCGAAGCCGGGGCGGATGCGCTCGCTCTGATCAACACGTTTCAGGGGATGGCGGTGGACTGGAAACGCCGCAAGCCAATTCTGGGCAATGGGATCGGCGGTCTGAGCGGTCCGGCGATCAAGCCGCTGGCGCTCCGGATCGTCTGGCAGGTGTCGCAGGCGGTGAAGACCCCGCTCATCGGGATTGGCGGCATTCAGACCATCGACGATGTCCTGGAATTCCTCGTCTGCGGTGCGACAGCCGTGCAGGTTGGCACTGCCAATTTTTACGATCCCGGCTTGGCCAACCGCCTCGTTGATGAACTTTCCACGGCGTTGGAGAGTCAGGGACTGGAGACCGTCGGCGAACTGGTCGGAACGCTGCAGTACCCGCGTCCCGTCGTTGTGGCGGCCGGTTGTTCAACTCCGGTCGCGATTCCCGTCGGCAGCCGCTAACGGTGTGTTGGCTTTAAGTTACTTCATCGCGGCCGCTTCATTGCGCTGCCTGCGTCAGTCCCGAATTTCTGCGGAGTCGTCATGCGTGTCCTTTCCGGAATCCAGCCGACCGGCCGTTTTCACTGGGGGAACTACTTCGGCGCCATTCGCCAGTACGTCGCCCTGCAGACCAACGAGCAGGCGTTCTACTTCATTGCCGACCTGCATGCATTGACGACCGTTCGCGACCGCAAAGTGCTGGAGCAGAATATCCAGGACGCGGCGCTCGATCTGCTTGCGCTGGGGCTCGATCCAAAGCAGGCCACGCTGTTCCGTCAGTCGGACGTCCCCGAGATTACCGAGTTGACCTGGCTGCTGATGACGGTGACGCCCCACAGCCTGCTCGAAAAATGCCACGCCTATAAGGACAAGGTGGCCAAGGGGTTGCCGGCGGATGCCGGACTTTTTACGTATCCCGTGCTGATGGCCGCCGACATTTTGCTGTACGACAGCGACGTCGTTCCGGTCGGCGTCGACCAGGTGCAGCACGTCGAGGTGACCCGCGATATCGCCCTGCGGTTCAACCACGCATATGGCGGAGAGATTTTGCATCTCCCGGAGGCCCGCGTGCTGGAGTCCGCCGCCAAGGTTCCGGGAACCGATGGCGAGAAGATGTCCAAAAGTTACGGCAATACCATTGAGATCTTTGAGCCGGCCAAGGCTCTGCGGAAGAAGATCATGTCGATCAAGACGGATTCGACGCCGCTGGAAGCTCCCAAGAACCCGGACACCTGCCCGGTCTTCACGCTGTACAAGCTGTTTTCGGATGAGCCGCAACAGAATGCGCTGGCCGAGCGGTATCGGGCTGGCGGAATGGGGTATGGCGATGCCAAACAGACGCTGTACGATGCGGCGATGGCCTATTTCGGTGAGGCCCGGGAACGCCGCGAGCACTTGGCCGCGGATCCCGAGGGATTGCAGGAGATCCTGCTAACCGGGGCTGAGCAGGCGCGCAGGAAGGGTCAGGAAGTGCTGCAGCGGGTCCGGGATGCATGCGGCCTGGGGAAACGATTGACTGCGAACTGAGGACAGCCGGTCGCAACTTGACCCTGCTGGCGGGGATTTGCCATGTCGACGGACGCTCTTGAATCACCCGCCCAGCCGGCAGGGGCATCCGGGGCGACCGGCACTTCGACTGTTCTCTGGCTGATTGGAGGGGGCCTTGCGGCAGTTCTGCTGGGACTTGCCTCCGGGCACGTGCCTCCTCGGTTGAGGCTGTTCTATCTCTTTCCGATCGTGCACGGGCTGCTTCTGGCGGGGATTTTCCAAGTCTGGCGGCGACAGGTTTCCGATGCTCCCGCACCTCGCTGGACTCCGCTCTGGCTGGCGGCACTTGTCGCCGCCAGCGTTATGATCGGCGCGTCCGAATCGGCTCGCAACTGGCGGAAGGCCGGAGCCGGAAAGCCGCAGCCCGGCGCGGCCCTGGCACGACAAATGATCGAACAAATGCCATCCGAGGCCGAGCATTTCGATACTGAGGCCCGCGGGAAGCTGCTGGACGAACTGAGTTCCCCTGCATCATCCCGAACGTTCCGGAGCTGGCTGTCGGCGCGGGCCGGCGGCGCCCGGACACCCTGGCCTGAAGTGCTCTGGGGTTCGGAATGCCTGGCCGCCGTGCTGGCGGCGGTGCTGTGGAACCGCCGCAACTCGTTTCACACCGCAACAGGCGACGGCGGGACTGGCGAATCATGATCGTCGGAATCGGGACTGACATCGTCGAGATTTTGCGCATCGGGCGGATGATCGAACGCCATGACGAGCACTTTCTGCGGCGAGTCTTCACCGCGGATGAGATTCGCTACTGCCGGGAGCGGCGGGAATACTTGCAGCACTTCGCCGGACACTGGGCTGCCAAGCAAGCGGGAATGCGTGCCCTGGGAGCCGGTTTCGTACGTGGCATCTCATGGCAGGATCTGGAAGTGAAACTGGAGCTGCCGAGTCGCCCAAGCCTGCGGGTGATCGGCGGTTTGCGGGATCACGCCGAGCGTCTCGGAATCGACGAAGTCATGCTGGCGATCTCGCATTGTCGCGCGTATGCGACGGCGACCGCGATCGCCGTCCGCCGGGACTGATTGCCGGCATTCAAATCAGCCCGTTTCGGCAGTTTCTGCCGCTGCACGGGGGCGGTACGGTCGGCTTGCGACCGGCAGAATCGGCATTTCCGATTCCTTCCTCACATTTTGACATTTTGCCGGGGATTCAGCCAAGCCGGTCGACGCCGTCAACCGATACCACTGCTACAACCAGTAGAGTCGGCGCGGACCGATGTGTCCGATCCGGCTCGACGGGTTTTAAGTTGTCTCGATTTTCCGACGCGACACGACCAGGAAGCTGAACATGTCCGGGCGGTGCACACTTGGTTGGATGACGCTGCTGACCCTCCTGGTCCCCTCGTTGAGCCATGCTCAAGAAGGGGCTCCACCCGGGTATTTCCAGTCGGCCGTACCTCAGGCGATTGGAGGCGGTCACCCTGGCTACGGGTCCCCGCCGATGGGGCCGGGCCCCGGCGCCCAGAATTACTATGAGGAGATTCCGGGGGACGCCGGCTGGCTCTATGACGAGTCGCCGATGGAACGCTTTCTGGTCAATGCGTTCCGACACTCGTACTTCCGCGCGGAGTACCTGCTGTTCGATATTACGAATCCGGGAGACGTTACTCTGGCGGAACCGAACGCCCTGGCCGGCCCCGACTCCAGCCTGATTGATCCGACGCAGCCACAGCTTGTCAGCGATTCAGCGACCGGGAATGTTTTCAGCGGTCTCCTGCCGATTTTGAACGCAATTCAGATCAACGAAAACAACGGCATCCGCGGAACGTTCGGATTCGAACTTCGCGACGGAAGTCTCGAAGCTTCCGCCTGGGCGCTTCAGACCAGCTCTGCGGCCTTCGATGGCAACACGTTTATCAACGATCCCAATTCCTTCTTCGAGCCTGTCATCTATCAGCCCGTTCTGCAGGAAGGGGCTTCCACCGGATTTCCTCTGATCTACGATATTTCCTACCGCGCTCAGCTGAAAACTGGCGTCTGGGGCTCGGAGCTCAACTGGCTCTGGAACGACACCAATCCCAACGACAACTTTGACATCCGGCCGCTCGTCGGCATCCGCTACTTCAACTTCAAAGAGACCCTCAAACAGCGCGGCGATTACACGTATATCGATCAGGTTGCCGGCAGCACCGAGATTCTGGAACGCCAGATCAACGCGGGGACCGACAACTACATGTACGGCCCTCAGTTCGGCTTCCGGGCCGAAATGCGGAGCAAGTGGTTCGATATCGGGGCGACTCCCCGCGTGATGCTCGGCCTGAACTCCTACAAGGCCACGCTGAACACGTCGCAGATTCTTTCGCCGACCGAGGATCCGCTCTTCATCAAACAGACGAAGACGACCTTCGGTCCGATGGCCGACCTCCAGGTCTACAGTCGCCTGAAGCTGCACGAGAACTTCAGCATTCTCGTCTCGTACAATCTGATGTGGGCCGGGATGATCACGCGCCCCTACGACAACATCATTTACGACACCTCGGTGACGCCGCAGGCGGGGATCTTCCGGCAGGACGTCCGCTCGACGGACGCGGTCATGCAAGGAATCTCGATCGGCGGCGAACTTCGGTTCTAACGCCGAGACAGCGATCCAGACCACGACTCAACCGACGGCCGGAGGAAACCCAGTTTTCCTCCGGCCGTCGGCGTTTGAGGCGTCTCGAACAGACGTCCGCTTTCCGCGCTGGAATCCCGGTGCTCGATGCCGTTTCTCCTGCGTCATGTTCAGAGATGGGCCAGAAGCCGGTTTCCCGGCGGCGCCGGCGGCTTTCCGCCCAGACGGTGTGGCTGCCAGTCGGTCGTGGAGCGCTGTCTGGCAACGTTGGCGACGGGCCAAGGGATCGATGGCTCTCCATTCTGAAGCCAGGTCCGTCGGCGGACCGACCGCAGAGAGCCGCCAAGCCGCGATTGCTGCGACAGCCTGCAACTCGCAGCCCCCCGGAAATGCCACAAGCCCGGTCGGCCTTTCGGCCAACCGGGCTTGTGATTGCTCATTCAACAGACTTCCGTGGAGCAGAGCCCCAGTTCAGTCGGTCAGCAGAAACTACTTGGCCGGAGCCGGAGCGGCTTCAGCCGGAGGAGCCGGAGCCGGAGCGGCTTCGGCAGCCGGGGCCGGAGCGGCAACACCAGCCGGAGCGCAGCAGCTCGGAGCGGCCGGCGGCGTGCAGGCAACCGGAGCACAAGCGGCCGGAGCACAGCAGGTCGGGGCGGCAACCGGAGCGCAGGCAACCGGAGCGCAGCAGGTCGGAGCGGCAGCCGGAGCGCAGCAGCTGGCGGCGGCCGGAGCACAGCAGCTCGGAGCCGCGTTGCAGCAACGATCGCGACGGACCTTCTTGCAACGAACCTTCTTGCAACGAACCCGCTTCTCACAGCAGGAGGTCGTGGGAGCGCAGCAGCTCGGAGCCGGCGCCGCACAGCCACAACCATGACCAAAGAACAGGCCAGCCTGAGCCGGAGCGGCAGCAGACAGAACCAACGCAACCGCACAAGCGGCAGCCAGACCGAACAGACGATTCATCCTGATCTCCTCGAACACCGAACCACTGATGTCAACATCTGGAGCCGTTGACGCACGGGCTCCCCCCATTTCTTAGCACCTGTCCCGCGGGTGGCGGTGTTTGATCCCCGCGGATGGCGCATCATGCCAGCAACTCTGGGAAGACCCTTTCGGTTCTTCCGATTGTGCAGAAGCAGAATACCAGAGAGGATATACCTGTCAAACCAAAACGGTTAAAAAAAACCGAATGAGGACTCTGGGTGGTATATGATGCGAGAAATGCGAGAATCGCCCCCCCCCCACCTTCTCCAAGGCTTCTCAAGGCCTGTTGTCCCACGCGTTTTTGGCCCACAATGGGCTCGTGGCACGAATCTCCCGGCTCGCCGAAGACGAAACAGCCCATCCTGGAGGAGCTGCATGTCGACTTGGACCATCCGCGGCTCACAGATTCGGCTGAGTGATCACCCGCTGTTCATGGGGATCGTGAACATCACTCCCGATAGCTTTTCAGACGGCGGGCGGTTCCTGCAGGTCGACGCGGCTGTCGAGCACGCGCACGTGCTGGTTGCCGAAGGGGCCGCACTGCTGGACATCGGCGGAGAATCGACTCGCCCTGGTTCCGAGACTGTCCCCGTCGCGCAGGAACTCGAACGGGTGATTCCGGTCATTTCCCGCCTGTCGGGCGCCACCGCGGTTCCCATCAGTGTCGATACGTGCAAAGCCGAAGTTGCCCGCCAGGCGCTCCAGGCCGGCGCCAGGATTGTGAATGACATTTCCGGACTTCAGTTCGATCGGGAAATTGTGAATGTCTGCCGGGAATTCGGCGCCGGCGTGGTCTGCATGCACATTCAGGGGACGCCGAGAACCATGCAGGACAACCCGAAGTACGAAAACGTCGTCGAGGACGTCTACCGGTATTTCGCCGAACGCCTCGAGACGCTCACTGCCGCCGGTCTGCCGGCTGAGTCGATTGTGGTGGACCCGGGGATCGGCTTCGGCAAGACGGCCGAGCACAATCTGGAGCTGCTGGCCGGAATTCCCCGTCTGCGGGAGCTCGGTCGGCCGGTCCTGATCGGCCATTCCCGGAAGCGGTTCGTCAAACGGGTTCTGGGCCGCGCGGTCGACGAGCGTCTGTACGGGACGATCGGCATCTCGCTGGCGGCGGCGGTGCGCGGCGCTCAGATACTGCGGGTTCACGATGTCGCCGCCAGTCGGGACGCCTGGCTGGCCTTTCAGGCCGTAGACCGTTGGCCGAACGTCTCGCTGCCGCCGGAATAGAAATTGATGTCCGCGGGGTGGCTGGCGTCGGAGTCTTCGACGACCCAGAGTTGGACGGCGCGACGACGGCTGGCACAAACAGCCTCGCTCGGACCTGAGCTTCGCGAAGACGCTCCAGCCGCCGGCCCCCCGAAGATACGACGAATCGTCCGCGAATCGGAGTGCAAAACAAAGAGCCCGAGCTGCCATGTGCAACCCGGGCTCGAAGTCATGCAGATCATCGCGGTCGGGATCAGACCTGGACGTCAATTTCGTAGCCCTTCCGCTGTTCGCGGGAGAGCCACTGGTTGGCCGCCTTGTCGTTGGTGATCAACTGGGCCACGGAATCCCATTCCAGCAGCTTGTCGGTCCGGATCGCGATATTCGCCAGGTGGCAGGTCGTCATGGCGCGGTGATGGCTCCAGACATCAGATGCCGGCTTCGAGCGGTCTTTGACACACTCGAAGAAGTTCCCCATGTGGCTGCCGGGCTTCTTACCCCGCAGAAGCTGATTGACGATGTATTCTTCCGGAATCGGGTTGGTCTCCAGCTCCTGAGCCGGCGCCCCCTTCATCGCCCCGCGGCTGACGTGGAACCGGCCCTCGGTTCCTTCGAACAGAATGCCGTTGCCGTCCGGCGAGCTGCTGACAATGTGCATTTCGACGTCGCCGGGACACATCACAGTCACGTCAAACTCGACCGCGGCGTTGTAGCGATCGCTCTGGACCGGCATGCCGTCCTTGAACTCGCAGGGGTGCTTCGCCGTCCCCTGGACAGACAGCGGCCCCGTTTCGTCGATGCCGATCGCCCAGGAGGCGATGTCGACGTGATGGGCGCCCCAGTCGGTCATCTTGCCGCCGGAGTACTCGTACCACCAGCGGAACTCGTAGTGGCAGCGCGATGCCGGGTACTTCTTGTTCGAGCTGCTGGCCGTGGTGCTGGAGCGGTAGGGATTGAGCGGAGCCTGGCCCTGCCACATTTCCCAGTTCAGGCCTTCAGGAACGGGGGCCTCCTCAATGGGGCCGCTGTCGGTCGAGCCGCCGATATTGCAGACGACCTTGGTGACCTTGCCGATCCGGCCGGACTTGACCATGGCGACGGCCTTGAGAAACCGCTCGCCCATTTCAGTCCGCTGCTGCGTGCCGACCTGGAAGACGCGACCGGTCTCCTCCAGAACCTTGATGATCTGCTTTCCTTCGTGAATCGTCAGGGTCAGCGGTTTTTCGCAGTAGACGTCTTTGCCCGCCCGCATCGCGTCGATCGCGATCTTGCTGTGCCAGTGATCCGGGGTGACGATCGTCACCACGTCGATGTCCTTCCGGTCGAGAATCTTGCGATAGTCCTCGTACATCTCGACGTCGCCGGACGATCCCTTTTTCTCCTGGATCCCCTTCACTTTGTCGCGTCCCTGCTCCATGTGGGACCGGTCGACGTCGCAGACCGCCACGCAGTCGGCGAAGTTGAGCGCCGCGGGACCGACTCCCTGCCAGCGATCTCCGGTGCCGATGCAGCCGAGAACCGGTCGGTCGTTGACGCTCTGAAACCCGAGCGCGCGGCTGCTGGGCGACGTGGACCAGTAGGGCATCACGGCGCCGGCAAGTGCGGCGGTCGTTTTGAGAAAAGTCCGGCGGTTGCTGCGATGGCTCACGGAGGCGTACCTCAGAAGATGGTGTTTGAGAAAGGGGGGCCGGATCAGGCCCCCCTCTGGAATGAAATCGCTGCGATCGAGACGGCTTAGCCGAGCTTGGCGGCCTGTTCTCGCACGTGACGCAGGCAGGCTTCCAGGTCGGAGATCGGATTTTGCGGATTCTCTTCGTATTCGATGGCCAGGCAGTACTGGTAATCGAGTTTCTTCAGGGCCTTGAGACAGCCGAGAACATCAAGGTCCCCTTCGCCGATGATCTTGAACTGTTTTTCCCGCTTATCCCCGTTGACCAGTGTCTTGACGTCTTTCAGGTGCACGCCGAAGACCCGCTTGCCGAGTCGTTCGATTGCGGCGACTGGGCTTTCGTCGCTGCGGAGGTAGTGTCCGGTGTCGACGCAGGCGCCGATCTTCGGATGGCGATCTTTGACGACCTTTTCGACGTCGGCGATCTTGTCGTAACGATGACCGGGACCGTGGTTGTGAATCGCGATCGCGACGCCGTATTCGTCGACCAGCTTGTCGAGCAGATCGAAGGTTTCCTTGGACGGTTTGGGATCGGCGCTGAGCGCGGTCAGTCCCATCAGCTTCGCGAATTCGAAGTGTTCGCGGGCCTTCGTTTCGTTCTCGTCGAAACCGAGAACGCCGTAGGACATGACCGTCACGCCGGCGTCTGCCACCAGCGCTTTGTGCTCGGCAACCGTCTTGGGAACGACGGATTCCGGCAGGTGGCCCGGAAACGCCTCCCAGTACTTGAGACCCAGGGTCTTCGTATGTTCCAGCGCCGTCTTCGCGTCGAAACCGCGGAGCGAATAGCTCTGCAGCCCCATCTTGAAGCCAGCGTACGGGTCCGCCAGGCGGGCTGCACGGACCGAACCGGGGAGAGCCGCCGCAGCGGCTCCGATGGCCGCCGCCTGCAGAAAACCGCGACGGGACAGGCCCGTGGACGCGAAGGGGGAATCGTTCGTCGCAGACATGGACCAGACCTCTTTCTCAGCGGCATTTTTCACGGAAAGGAATGCCGGGCGTCCCGGCGATTGCACGAAGTGACTTTATTCGGCCCCCTGCCCGCCGTAAAGGGGCTGCCCGCTCCAGCCGAGTTTTCGCCGGAGCGTCGTGTAGTAGCTGTGGTCGGTCAGGCGGGCCAGTTGGAACGTGACCGGCGCCCGGCGGATCTCGACCACGTCGCCCGGCTCCAGTGGGTGCTTGATCTGTCCGTCAACCACCAGCATCGTTCCGGCGGGAGCATCAGGCACGGTCAATCGATAGACGCTGTCGGCGCGGTCGACGACCGGCCGGTTGGTCAGCGTATGCGGGCAGATGGGAGTGATCACGAAGGCGGACAGATCCTGTCGCAGGATCGGTCCCCCAGCCGCCAGACTGTGGGCCGTCGAACCGACCGGTGTGCTGACGATCAGCCCGTCGCAACTGTACTGGTTGACCCGCTCCCCATCGATTTCGAGCTGGATCCGCAGCAGACAGAGCGCGGCGCCGGCCTGAACGGCGACCTCGTTCAGTCCGAGCCAGGTCTCTTCCTGCCCGCTGCGACTTTGCCAGCGGCAGGAGTACATCAGGTGATGCACGACCTGGTATTCTCGGGAGACAAATCGGGGGAATCGCTCGCAGAACTCGTTGGGCGACAGATCGGCCAGAAACCCGAGCCGCCCGAGATTGACCCCCAGCATGGGACGCTGGTGTTGACCGAGCTGGCGACAGGTGCGCAGGATCGTGCCGTCGCCTCCCAGGACAACGACCAGATCGAGCGGCTCGTCGGGTGAGGGATTGAAGTCGTCGGGAGTCGCGTAGCTGGGAACGTTCAGCCCGTATTCGCGAAGCAGGAACTCCAGGAGTTCCCGGCGGGCCTCGTCAACGCGCGGACTGTCGTCGCGCGAAACCATCGCCAGACGGAGGCCGGACGGAGTGCTCATGAGTTTCCAGGCAGCTCGGAATCGAGGTGGAGAGTGTCTCGTCCGATCATAGCGGACGGCAACCTCCAGCGTCGACCGCTGCCGGGGCACGGCGTGTGCAGCGAGGTTGTCGGCGAATTGAAACGCGGGCGGCGCGCGATTGAAGTCTGCGGCGGAACTGTCGGCCGGCGGTGTCGTGGCGCAAACCGTCGGCGACTACGGAGATGCCGACACGACGGGAACGACTTTAAGGCAGTTCTGGATGATCCCGATCAGTGCCTTCCGATCGATGGGTTTTGTGGCGAACTCGGTGCATCCTGCCGCCAGACACTTCTCGCGATCGCCGCTCATCGTATGAGCGGTCAATGCGATCACGGGAAACTGGAAACCCTGTTCTCGCAGCTGAGTCGTCGCGGCGTACCCATCCATGACAGGCATCTGCATATCCATCAGGACGACATCAAACGGTTCGTTGGCGGCCTCGGCGAGCAGCACGCGTTCGACGGCCTGCTGTCCATTGTCGACGCATTCGATGACAGCGCCGGCCTTCTTGACCATGTACTCGACCAATCGCTGATTGGCCGGCACATCCTCAGCCAGCAGAATCCTCCGGCCAGCCAATGAGCCGGATCCGGGAATCGCCGCCTGATGGACTGTCGATGTCCCGGTGACTTCGCAAACCTGACAGGGATCTGCGGGGATTTCGCGGAGGGGGCCGGCATCAAGTCGGAGTAAAAATGTCGAACCCGCGCCGGGAGATGACTTGTCGATCCAGACGTCGCCTCCGAGCAGGCGCGCCAGACGCCGGCTGATCGCCAGCCCGAGCCCTGTTCCCCCAAACCGGCGACTCATGGAACTGTCTGCCTGGGTGAAGGGTTCGAACAGGCGATGCTGCTGCTCCTCGGTCATGCCGATCCCGGTATCGGAAATTTCGAACTCAAGTTGATCCCGGATGTCGGGGATGCGCCGGACGGCGACCCGGATTTGCCCCGAATCCGTGAATTTGACGGCGTTTCCCACGAGATTGACCAGCAATTGCTTGAGTCGATGGGGATCGGACTCGATCGTTTCAGGAAGGTGATCGCCAAACTCGACCGTGATGGACAGTTTCTTTTCGGCGGCCTTGATCTTCATCAGCGACTGAACTTCTGCAACGATTCTTGCCGGCGAGAATCTCGTTTTCTCGATGTCCAGCCGGCCAGCTTCAATCCGTGACAGATCCAGGATCTCGTTGATGATATTGATCAGCTGCAATCCGTTCCGACGGATCGTGTTAATGGCTTCGATCCTCGACGGCGGCGCCTGGTTCAAATCGCCCTCCTCCAGCAGCAGATCGGCAAATCCCAGAATTGCCGTCATCGGCGTCCGGATTTCGTGACTCATGTTGGCCAGAAAGTCGCTCTTGGCCCGGTTGGCGGCCTGGGCGGCATTGGCCAGCGACAGCGATTCTTCCTGGCTGACCTGCAGTTGTTCGGTCCGGCGAGCGACTTCGAGTTCCGTCAACTGGTGCGCCGACTCCAGTCTGGCATGCTGTGCGGCCTGAATCAGCATTTCCCGTCGCGACTGCTGACACGCGATCGCCAGGAAGATGACTTCGAACACGACCCATCCCGCGTGCTCAAATGTCCGCAGAAGCTGACTCGAAGCCACTCCATACACCGATTCCGGATAGAACCAGCCACGGAGTCCGTGATCCAGCGCCGTCACTGCGACGGCGGGGAGCAGAACCTTCCAGTCGCGGTACAGCGAGAGAAACGCGATCGACCCGAATACGTGGAAGTGCGTCTCGATCCGCCCCCCCGTCAGGTGAATCAGCAGGGCCGACCACAGCATCTGCGCAACGGCCATGACATTCCGCGTGATCGACTTCCCTGGGTGAAACCATCCCAGATAGGCAGGGAACAGCGCAAGTGTCCCCCCAAGGAAAATGGCGGCATAAACATTGATGTGCGTTCGGCTCAGGGTTCCTTCCCAGGTCTGCGGCGAGAGCGTCAGCGCCATGAGAATGCCGAAGACCCATTGCAGCCCCATCAGAATCACAAACGCACGATCTGTACGCCGCCAGACCCGGTCCAGTTCCTGATTCAAAAGTTCGTGAGCCCTCCGGCTCAACGCGGAATCGGAAGTCAGAGTTTCCTCTACGGTGCGGCGCATGGTCGGCCTCCTGCGGAGTTGACCGGGTTCTCGGCGAACAGGCGGCAGCCAAAGGCCCGGCCGTGTGAGAGATCCGCCGTCCCATGCAGGACCAGATTCTCGATGGCGCTGCGTCCGGAGTTATCCCCGGCATGTCCCCGCGACTGAGTGATCCCGCCGTCAAACAACAATGCCCCACTCGGACCGTAGAGCAATGTACGTCCGGAGACATCGGCCCGGAATCTCCGGGCTTCCCGCCCCTCCTCGTCCGCAATGACCCGGACGCCCGGGATTGCCTGAGCCGTGCGCCACAGATCCGTCTGGTGCCACTCTTTGCCCAGTTCCAGCGGCGCCAGAAATACGGCCGACACGGTGGCCCGATCGGCGATCCGGACCATCAGCCGGGCGAGTTCCGACAGCGTAGCGCGACTGCACGGACACTGTGGGTGGATGAACACCAGCAGGGTCGGGCGTTCCAGGGAGCGGGAAAGCTTAGAATCCGCCGGCCACTGGTCCACGAAGTCTCGCGATTCTGCCGGAATTGAAGCCTTTGTTTCCAGCAGGTACCACCCGGCCGAGACGCAGCCACCCCAGACGGCAGCGGAGAGGCAAAGCACCGATCTGGCCCTCTGTGCAAGGGCTGCTCGAAGAAACACCGGTCTGCGCATCGACGCCCTCGATTGGCGATTGAGTTCGGGCAGTCAGAGCGCTTGACTGTTTCCTATTCATTCGACTCCGGAAACGGTCTGTCGCCGGCAGAAAAGTCATTGCAGTGATGCAATCCGGCCACGTGGCGGGCAAACCCTCCTGATGTTCGGGTCATGCAGCGTCCGCAGTGCGGATTCCCGCATTCTCGTTTCGCGGATTTCCATCGTGTTATGACGACTTGCCGGAACGTCCAGGGGACGACTTCGGCGCCTTCCCGGCCTTCGATCGGTCCGACTTTCGCAAGCCATTCGCCTTCATGGCCGATTCGTAATAGTCGATGTATTTGTCCACCGGGAAGCGGCGGATGACTTCGCCAATCACGTCCAGCGCCAGGTCCTCGACCTTGCGGAACCGAATGCAACTTTTCCCCATGTCCAGCTTCTTGCCAGTTCTGGCCCAAGCCTCCGTGAACCAGTTCTCGCGGTTTCCGCAGCAGTCGTCGTCGCTGTCATAAACGCACGACAGGTAAAGCGACATGTAGTTCTTCTGCGACGCCAGACAGACAAAACCCAACGGCTGCTTCGGATCGCAGTGGTAACCCGCCGCGTAAAGCCGATGCGGGACATAGTAGCCGATCATCCCGTACTGCATTCCTTCTTCGTAACCGCTGTCGAGGTTGGTCAAAATCACCTCTCGCACGGTGTCCAGGGCGGCGCGGCGGTCGGCGGGGAGCTCCGCCAGATACTCGGCAACGGTCGCGGCGGAACTTTGCATCGGGTGTCCTTTCGGCGGAATCTCATGACGGCCACGCCGTCGCCGACTTGAACTTCGGGGCACAACGAGGTCGTCGGGATGTGAACACAGCGTAATGATGCGGCTGTTTCTCAGGCAATCCGAGAATTCGTTCAATGGACTGGTCCGGCGAAATCCGGCTGGCTCTTCCCCATTTCAAAGTAGGGTGAGTCGAGTCCGCGAGGCTCACCTCTGCGATAACAACTTATGGTGAGCCTCGAAGACTTGACTCACCCTACAGGTTGCCCGGACGGAACTTGGAAAGAGCGAAATCCGGCTGGCATCTGGCTGGAACGAGCGGAGTCGCGTTATTCTGGGGGCAACTTCCGTGACTCTCTACGTATGGGCCCGCCGCCGTGGTTCCCCGAACTCGTCTCATCCTGATAGCACTGCAGATCGCTGCGTCGGCTGCGTCGGCTGCGCCGGTTGTGGCCGACGAAGCCGCCGATATCCTGTTCGCCACACGCGTAGTCCCGCTCCTCAAGCAGAAGTGCCTGGCGTGCCACGGTGATGATGCCAAAGACCTGCGCGGCGACCTCGATCTGCGGTCTCGGGCTGCGACGCTCCGCGGAGGCGAGAGCGGGAGCCCGTCCGTCGTGCCGGGAAAACCACTGGAGAGCCCGCTTTATCTGGCCGCCCTCCGCACGCACGACGACTGGTCGGCGATGCCCCCAAAAGAAAACGACAAACTCACTGAGGCCCAGCTGAAGCTGCTGCGGACCTGGCTCGAAAAGGGAGCCGCCTGGCCCGACGCCGAACGTGTTCGCGAACTTCTTGCCCTTGCCGGCCCGGAATCGGCAGGCATCCGCGTCGCCACCAGCGGCGGTCTCTCCGAAGACTGGAACGACCGCCCGTATCCGGAGGAGCAGCTCTGGGCCTATCGCCCGGTTCCGCCTGTCCCGGTTCCGCCCGGCGCCGAGCATCCGATCGACGCGTTTCTGAATGCGAAACTCAAGAACGTCGGCGTGGAGTTTGCTCCGCAGGCGGACCGCCGGACGCTGCTGCGCCGGGTCACCTTCGATCTGCTCGGCTTGCCGCCGACGCCGGAGGAACTGGAGGCGTTTCTCGCCGACCCTGCGGATGACGGCACAGCCTGGGGCCGGGTGATCGACCGGCTGCTGGCTTCGCCCCACTACGGCGAACAGTCCGCCCGGCACTGGCTGGATATCACCCGCTATGCCGATTCCTCGGGCTTTGCCAACGACTACGAACGCGGCCCCACCTGGCGGTACCGCGACTACGTCATACGGGCCTTTCAGCAGGACAAGCCCTACGACCAGTTCGTCTGCGAGCAGATCGCCGGCGACGAGATCGATCCAGACAGTCCGGAACTGCTGGTGGCGACCGGTTTTCTGCGGATGGGTCCCTGGGAACTGACCGGCATGGAGGTGGCCCGGATCGCCCGCCAGCGTTTTCTGGACGATGTCACCGACAGCATCGGCCAGGTGTTTCTGGCGCATCCGCTGCAGTGCGCCCGCTGCCATGACCACAAGTTCGATCCCGTTCCCACCCGCGACTACTACAGTCTGCAGGCGGTATTTGCGACGACTCAGCTGGTCGAGCGCCCGGCCGAATTCCTTCCCCAGGAAAACACGTCCGGCTTTGACGAGCGACGGTATCTCGAACTCCGGAGACAACGTTACGAAGCGGATCTCCGCGGACTGGCCGAACGCGAAGAAGCGGCCGGGCGGGCCTGGTGCGCGGAGCGCAACCTGGAATACGTTTCTCGCGCCGAAGGCCTGAAACGCGGGCTGCCCGAAGACCGCCTTCCTCCTCGGCATGTCGGGCTCTCGCCCGCCAACCTCGGTCTCGAACGGATCGCGCGCAAGGGGCTGGAACGCCTGAGGTGGGAGTTGGACCGTTACGAGCCGGTCGCCTGGTCGGTCTACAGCGGCCCGACTCCGGAACTGAAGTCAGTCAATGCGCCGCAACGGATGCCGCGTGGATCGACGACGAAGAGCGAAATCGAAGCATCCGCGATTCTCGTCGGCGGCGATCCGTTTTCGCCGGGCCCGGCCGTCACGCCGGGTGTCCTCAGTGCCGCGATGGGGCTGGCGAGCGGTTGGCCCGATGGGACGATCGACGCGGCGCTCTTTTCGAAGACCGCCGGAGATGTTCCTGTCGCCGGTCGCCGCCGGGCTCTCGCGGACTGGATTGCGTCTCCCGAGAATCCATTGACGGCGCGGGTCATGGTCAATCGTCTGTGGCAGCAGCATTTCGGCCGTGGCCTGGCCGGCAATCCGAATAACTTTGGAGCGACCGGCAAACGCCCCACACATCCGGAACTGCTCGACTGGCTGGCAAGTGAATTCGTCCGCCGCGACTGGTCCGTCAAGGCCTTACACCGACTGATCCTGACCTCAGCGGCTTACCGTCGCAGCAGCGTCATACCAAATATCGAGGTGCTGCAAGAACGCGATCCCGACGGAGCATCCTATGCCGTTTTCCGCCCCCGCCGTCTGGCGGCAGAAGAGGTGCGGGACTCCATTCTGGCCGCGACCGGGGAACTCAATCCGGAACTGGGAGGAATCCCCGTTCGACCCGAGATGAACCCGGACGCCGCCCTGCAACCCCGCCAGGTCATGGGAACCTTCGCCCCCGCGTGGCAGCCGTCTCCCTTGCCGGGCGAGCGACATCGTCGCTCGCTGTATGCCCTGCGACTTCGCGGCCTGCCCGATCCGTTCTTTGAACTGTTCAACCAGCCGACGGGCGAGAACTCCTGCGAAGCTCGCGAAGTCTCGACGGTCGCATCTCAAGTCTTCGCCCTGTTCAACAGCCAGGCAACTCTCGACCGCGCGGTGGCGCTGGCCGCCCGACTCGACCGGGAATCTGCAAACCGCGACGCAACCATCGATCGCGCCTTCCAGCTCACGCTGCAGCGACTGCCGCGACCATACGAGCGCGACTGGTGCCTGGCTCACTGGCAGGAGATGGCGCGTCGCCATGCAGGGCTGAATCTGCCCCGGACCACCGTTCCTCGCGAGATCGTCCGCGAAGCGGTCGAAGAGAACACCGGCGAACCATTTACGTTCACTGAGGTGCTCGACGCCGTGGCCGACTTCGAGCCGGATCTGCAGGCCGCCGACGTCTCGGCGGACCTCCGCGGACTGGCGGAAGTCTGCCTGGTGCTGCTGAACTCGAATGAATTCGTCTGGATCGACTGAGAACCGAGAAGCCCATGCCGCCGATTCCTTATTCTTCGACGTCATTGCTTTCCCGCCGGCAGAGTCTGTTTGGCCTCGGCGCCGGTCTCGGCAGCGTCGCGTGGACATCGCTGCTGGCCGACGAGACCGAGAAAACGCGTTCGCCGCTCGCCCCCCACGCGGGCCATCTGCGCGGGACGGCGACGAACTGCATCTTCCTGATGATGGAAGGGGGGCCGTCGCACATTGACACCTTTGACCCCAAACCCACGCTAGCCCGGTTGCATCTCAAGGAGTTCGTCCGAGCGGGAGAGGCCAAGTCCGCGATGGAGAGCGGAAAACGCTACTACGTGCAGAGTCCCTTCCGCTTCCACAAGGTCGGCGAGAGCGGGGCCGACATGGCGGAAATCTGGGAACACCTCGCCGCCCGGGCGGATGACCTGTGCTTCTACCGGGGCTGCCAGGTCGACTCGGTCAATCACCCCGCCGCGATGTACCAGATGAACTCCGGCAACCGCTTCGGCGGGGACCCGGCGATCGGCGCGTGGGCGACGTATGGGCTCGGCTCCGCCAATCGCAATCTCCCCGGCTTTGTCGTCCTGCCGGAAGTGTCGTACCCGCAGGGAGGGGCCGCGAACTGGGGAGCCGGATACCTGCCGGCCCATTATCAGGGAACGCCTTTGCGGGCCCACGGCGCGCCGATCCTGAACCTGTCTCCCCCCGCTGGCATCACTGCTGAACACCAGCGGCGGAACCTCGACCTGCTCGCCAAACTTAACGGCAAACATCTGGAGGACCATCCCGGTCAGCAGGCACTGGCGGCTCGGATGCAGAGTTATGAGCTGGCGTTCCGAATGCAGGTCCAGGCTCCGGACCTGCTCGACCTGTCGCAGGAAACGCGAGGAACCCAGGCCATGTACGGCATCGACGCCGACCCGACCGATGCCTTCGGACGCAAATGTCTCCTCGCCCGCCGGCTGGTGGAACGGGGCGTCCGCTTCGTGCAGCTCTACGCCGGGAGCTGGGATTCGCACGACTATGTCGAGCGGGCGCACGGCCACCTGGTCCGCATCGTCGACCGCCCGATCGCCGCCCTGCTGACCGACCTCAAGCAGCGGGGATTACTGGAGCACACGCTCGTCGTCTGGTGCGGCGAGTTCGGCCGTTCGCCCGACAACGGTGTCCGTATGGGGACGGCCTACGGTCGCGACCACAACCCCAAGGCCATGACGATCTGGATGGCCGGCGGCGGAGTCGCGGCCGGTCATACAGTTGGCGCCACGGATGAACTGGGGGCCGAAGCGGTCTCGTGCGTTCACCACGTTCGCGACCTCCACGTGACGCTGCTGAAGCTGCTGGGCCTCGACGACAACAAGCTGACCTACTTTCACGGCGGCCGATTCAAGCAGCTCTCGCAGTTTGGCGGCCAGCCGATCAATGAGCTGATTGCGTAATGCGCCGTAGGGCTCCCGCCTGCCGGAATGTGCTTTCATGGCCGATGCGGCACGCAGGAGCGTCCCCTGCGAGAGGATCAATTGCCAGCTCGAATGGCCCACCGCAGCTTGGCCGACGACGACCGCGGATTCGCTCGCTGCTCCTCGACGCTGGCGCGGACCACATCGCCGGCGATCGACGAAAACACGCCGTTTTGCAGTCCCGTTTTAAACGCCTGCTTGACCCGCCGGTCTTCCCCCGAGTGAAACGTCAGGATTGCGACGCGCCCGCCGGGCCGCAGACAATAGGGCAACGTCCGCAGAAACGCGTCGAGCGAGCCCAGCTCATCATTCACCGCGATCCGCACCGCCTGAAACACCCGGCGGACCGTCGTTTCCACGTCGTCCGCCGCCAGCCGCCAGCCCGAGATCGCCTGCCGGATGGCGTCGGCGAACTCCGTGGTCGTCGTCAGCGGCCGGTTCTGCTGCCGTACGATGAGGGCCGCGGCTAACTCCCGCGCTCCAAACTGGTCGGCGTTTTCGGTCAGCAGTTGCGACAGTTCGTCCGCATCCAGTTGAGCCAGCAGGTCCGCGGCCGACTTCCCTCGCGCAGGATTCATCCGCATATCGAGCGGTCCGTCTGCCTTGAACGTGAACCCGCGGTCCGGATCGTCGATTTGCATCGATGACAGTCCCAGATCCGCCAGCAGCACATCCGCGCCGTCCGGGGCGACTTCGGCAATCCAGGCCGCCGCTCCAGCGTAATTCATCCGGCGGACCTGAAATGATTCCGCCGGATATCCCAATTCGCGCAGCCGGGCTTCGGTCTTCGGCAACTCCACGGGATCGGCGTCGATCCCCAGCAGCCGCCCGCCCGGCTGGATGGCTTTCAGCAGTTCCTGTCCGTGTCCGCCATAGCCCAGTGTGCAGTCGACGGCCGTTTCGCCCGGCTGAGGCTTCAGAGTGTCCAGAATCTCGCGAACCATGATCGGCCGGTGCGTCCCGGCCGGCGTCTTTCCCCCCGCCAGCACGCGGGCCACATCGTCCGCGTACCGCTCCGGTTGCAGTTCCTTGTACTTCTCGCGGAACTGCCGCGGATGCGAACCGCTGTAGCGTGGACGTCGGGGCGGTCTGTCGGAAGTGGGCTCGGTCATCGCGGGGAGAACTGCTTTACAAGGACAACGGCTGCAGAGTTTCTCCCGCAGTTTAGCGGAATCCGAAGTAGAACAGCACGATCCCCAGCCCGATTTCCAGCACCTCGTGCTGTGTTTTCCAAGGTGTATTCACCAGCTCCGGCAGCGCGACGACGACCAGTGCCACCAGCACCACCACCGCCGTGGCGTCGCCCCAGAACGAACTCGGCCGTCCCGACCGTCGTCGATTAATCCAGCCCAGGATGCCCCGCAGGAACGATCCGGTCAGGTAGGCGAAGACCACCCCCAGCACCTTGACGACGTCCCGGTCAAACAGCCGGTGCTCGCGGTAAAGGTAGACTCCCAGTCCGACGAACGAGGCGATCAGAATCAAGCGGATCGAATATCGTGGCAGAAACAGCGGATGTCGCTCCCGCCCCAGCACCCCCTCGTTTTCCAGCCGCTCGATCACGGGGGCCGGCAGCGCCACAATTCTCCGGGCGGCAAAATACTGCGCCAGCGCAACCAGCAGCACCTGCATCCACAGAAAGTCGATTTCCCGTCCGCGAACCTGGTTCGAAACGATGACTCCCACAATTCCCAGCGTCAGCAGCGCCCGCACGCTCCCGGTCGGCAGACCCAGGGGAGGCCACGTTCGCGGTGAACCTTCCATCTCGTCCATGGTGCATCTTTCCTGAAGGAATCTTTTTCGACATCTCTTTTACCACGGAAACGGAGCCGCGTGGCTGCCGGCTCACGCCGTCGGCGCCCCGATTGCGGGATTTTCACGGACTTTCCGCCAGCGTTGCAGCCAACCGGCCGACTGTCGACAATGCCCTCGCGTCGCCCACGAACCGTCCTGACTTCTCCGAAAGCCGTCCGACCATGCAGGTCGTCATCACCGCCGTCGGTCCCGACAATCGAGGACTGGCCGATCCGATCGTCCACTACGTGGCAACCGCCGGGGCGAACATCTTCGAAATCCAGATGTTCGATCACGATTCGAAGCTGTTTTCCATGTTCCTGCGGATCGACTGGCCCGAGGAAGTTTCCTCCGTCGATACGCTGCGCGACGCCATGCTCGCCATCGGTTTGGAGAAAAACCTTTCGATCCGCACTTGGTCCCGCGACGAACGGACCACGCCGCCGCGCCTGGCGATCTGCACGACGTATCGACCGGAAACGTCGTTGGCGCTGCTGCGGTCGATCCGCGACGGCCGTATGCGGGCGACCCCCGCCGTGATGATCGGCAATCGCAACTCCTGCCGGGGCGTCGCGGAACAGTTCGGCGTCCCCTGGCACAACGTCGGCGACGAACGCGGCGAACCCGACAACGAACTGATGATCCAGCTCTTCGACGAGTACGAAGTCGATTACATCATCCTCGCCCGCTACATGCGCGTCCTTCCCGCCGGCACCTGCTGGCGGTTCGCCGGCCGGATCATCAATCTGCATCACGGCCTGCTTCCTCCGTTCCCCGGTTTCCGACCGTACGAAGACGCCTTCGAGCATCGGATGCTGACCTACGGCGCGACGGCCCACTTTATTATTCCGGAGCTGGACGCCGGCAATCAGATTATCCACCAGAGCACGTTCACGGTGCTGCCGGGAACTCCGCTGGAAGTCATCAAGCGCCGGGGCGAGACCGACAACGAGCCGACTTGCCTGGTCGAAGGGGTCCGCCGGGTGATCGACCGCGAGGTCGAGCTCCACTTTCATCGCGTCATCCGCCGGACGCCGGAGGCGACATGACCCGCGACGACTCCGACGAACCGGATGACCTGCCCGACCCGCTGGAGCGGAATCTCCTCTGGCGGACGCTGCAGGTCATTCTGCAGAACGTGTTGTGCTTCTGGCTGGGGTATCGCGCACGCGGGATGGAAAATATTCCCCCGTCCGGCGGCGGTCTGATGGTCGTCAACCACCAGAGTTTTCTCGATCCCGTGCTGGTCGGGCTGCCGCTCACTCGGCCGATCAGTTTCCTGGCTCGCGACAATCTGTTCCGCGTCCCGGTGCTGGGCTGGGTGCTCAACAACATGTACGCGATGCCGATCAACCGCGAGGCCGCCAGCACGGCCAGTATCCGGGAGGCCATCCGCCGGCTGAAGTACGGGTTCCTGGTCGGCATTTTTCCAGAGGGAACCCGTACGACCGACGGAACTGTCGGCGAGTTGAAGCCGGGCTTTCTGGCGTTGATGCGGCGCTCGAAACAGCCCGTGTATCCGATCGGAATCTCCGGCGCTTTTGAAGCGATGCCCCGCGGCAGTTGCATGCTCTGGCCGAGGCGGGTCCGCGTTGTCTACGGAGAACCGATCTCCGCCGAAACGATCGCAAGTTACGGTCGGGACGAAGAGGGACTGCTGACCGTCGTTCGCTTGCGTCTGATCGCCTGCCACCGCGCCGCCGAAGACTGGCGACTGGGACGGGAAACTGCGGAGACATGACCCAGTCGCTCGCCTTGTCCGGAGTGTCAGCTCGGGATTGGGCTGAGCAGGAAGACCGGGGCTTCGCGAAGACGCTCCAGCCGCCGGCCACCCTTCGCGGACTCCAATGATGGTCTTCACTCCGGCCCTGTTTCACCGCGAAAGACGGGCGAGAAGTCAGAAGTCGCGAACCACTGGTCGTCGTACCTCGTTTCTATGCTTTCTTCCGGGATTTCCGTGTCCTCCGTGGTTCCCTCACTCCGACTTCATTCGAGTCCATTCGCGTCATTCGTGGTAAACTCCTGGCGTTGAACGCCGTCCATCAGACAGGGCAGATCATGTCAGAACGCATTCTCAGCATCTCGGGTCTGCGAGGCATCGTCGGCGACGGGCTCGATCCTCAATACGTCACGCACTTCGCCGCGTCGCTGGGAACGATGTCCCAGGGAGGGACGGTGATTCTGTCCCGTGACGGCCGTGGCACTGGTGAAATGCTGCGGCATGCCGTTCTCGCCGGCCTGCTGGGAACGGGCTGTCGCGTGCTCGACCTGGGCATCGCCAGCACGCCGACGTGCGGCGTGATGGTCCAGCACCTCGGCGCCGCCGGCGGACTGCAGCTCACCGCCAGCCACAATCCCATCGAATGGAACGGCCTCAAGCCCTTCTCCCCCCTCGGCGGCGTCTTCGACCAGGCGTTGGGGCAGCGGCTCCTGGCTCAACTCGAGCAGCCCCCCGCCTACCGCCCGTGGGACGGCCTCGGCTCGGTCGAGCTGCTCCCGCACCCCTCGGCGGTCCATCTCGACAAGGTGCTGCGGCTCGTGGACGGCGAACGCATCCGCCAGCGGCGGTTCAAAGTCGTCCTGGACTGCAATCACGGCTCGGGCGCCGTCTTCGGTCCGCGGCTGCTGGAAACGCTCGGCTGCGACGTCGTCGTGATGGGGGGGAGCCCCGACGGTCATTTCGCCCATCCCGCCGAGCCTCTGGCGGAAAATCTCTCCACGCTGATGGACGCCGTCCGCCACAACGGCGCCGACGTCGGCTTCGCCCAGGACCCGGACGCCGACCGGCTGGCGATCGTCGACAATACCGGTCGATACATCGGCGAGGAGCTGACGCTGGCGCTCTGCGTCGATCTGATCCTCGCCCGCACGCCCGGCCCCGTCGTCGTCAACGGTTCCACGAGCCGCGTGACCGCGGATCTTGCCGCCAAATACGGCTGCGCATTTCACCGCTCCCACGTCGGCGAAGCCAACGTCGTCAGCACAATGCGCGAGGTCGCCGCCGTCATCGGCGGAGAAGGGAACGGCGGCGTCATCGAGCCGCAGGTCGGCTTCGTCCGCGACAGCTTCGTCTCGATGGCCTACGTCCTCGACGGACTCGCCGGCCGGCGGACATCCCTCTCCGACTGGGTCGACGAACTTCCGCAGTACACGATCATCAAGGATAAGCTCCACTGCCCCCGCGAACGTGTCACAGCGGCCTGCGCAGCCCTCAAACAGGCGTATGCTGACGCGACGGTATCCGATGGTGACGGCCTGCGGCTCGACTGGCCCGATCGGTGGGTGCAGGTCCGCGCGAGCAACACCGAGCCGATCATCCGCATCATTGCCGAAGCCCCCGACGGGACGCTGGCCCGGAGCCTGTGTGCTGAGGCGGTGGAGCTCGCGAAACAGGCGGTGCGGTAGGGTCGGGCGCGCCCGGCCGATTTTCAATTCGAACTGCCGGAGCGTGGTCAGGGGCCAGGTGCCAGTCAAAAAAAGGTCGACCGCGGAAGCGTTGTTACACGCCTGCGTCAGCGAAGGCCGCGCCGGAACGCCCCGGGTCGTTCGCCGGTCTGGCGGTGAAAGGCATCGTTGAAATACTTCTCCGACCGAAAACCGGTCAGCCGGGCGATGTCCCGCAACGACAGCGACCGGTCGGCCAGCAGCTCCCGCGCACGCAGAATCTGCAGCCGCAGAATCTCCGCCTTCGGCGTCCGCCCCAGATACTTCTTGAAGGACCGCTCCAGCATGCTGCGGGAGATCGGCAGGTGCTGCAGAATCTCCTCGACCAGCATCCCCTCGCAGGCATGGGTTCGGACATAGCGAATCGCTTCGGCGATGTCGGGCTCGTCGATCGCCAGCGCATCCGACGACCGCCGCGCAACCAGTCCCCGCGGTGGAATGACCAGGCGCTCCTGCGGTGGAGGATCCCCCTGCATCCAGCGATCCAGTCGCAACGCCGCTTCGTACCCGACGCGATTTCCGTCCGGGTCGATGCTGCTCAACGGCGGATCGGCCATCTGGCACAGGACCGGATCGTTGTCGACGCCGACCACCGCCACGTCTTCGGGGACGCGGAGCTGCAGCTTCCGGCAGAGCTCCAGCAGTTCGAAAGCCCGGTCGTCGAAACACGCCAGAATGCCGACCGGCTTGGGAAGCTCCGCCAGCCACGCGGCCAGTTGAGCATGGTCCTGCTCTCGATCGATCGTGCGCGGCCGCGGCTCAAAGATCCGGCACGGACGACCGTGCGACTCCGCGACGGCCAGGAACGCTTCGCCCCGTTCGGCGCTGAACAGCTTAAGTGCCGACGGTACGCCGCAGAACGCAAACTCCTTCAGCCCCTGATCGGCGAGGTGCTCGTACGCCAGCCGCCCGATGGCCGTGTTGTCGACAATGATCAGCGGCAGGCCGTCCACCGACAGGTTGCCGCGCAGGTCGATGACCGGCACCCCGAGCGCCATGACCGCCTTCGCCATCGCGGGATGATCGACCCGGACGAGAATCCCGTCGCCGCGCCATTTCCTCAGCCAGCGGGGCGGCCCCTCCTCCAGCCCCCGCGGCTCGAAGTCAATCGTCCACTGCGCCTGCTGCCGCGCGTAGCGTCCGATCCCCTCGATCAGCGCGCGACCGTAGGCCCGCGACGATTCGATCAGCACAGCGACCCGTCGTTTGGCGTCAGCAGGCACGAAGTCCCATCTCCGTCGATGCGGAAGTTTCGGGAATCTCTCCCGAAAAACAGGATACCGTCTCCGAGCGCTCTCCGGGTAGACTAATCGCCGTCCGGGAGGTCTGTCAGCACTTTTCTGTTCGGAGTCGACGGCGTTCATGAAAGTTCCGGCCCCGCTCTGTCGTCGACTTCCGCTCCTGTTCATCGTCGTCTCCGGACTGCCGCCCGCGTTCGCTGCGGAACCGGCGAACACCGTCGACTACCTGCGCGACGTCAAACCGATCCTCGCCCGCTACTGCTTCGCCTGCCACGGTCCCGACGAGCACGCTCGCGAGGCGAATCTACGGCTGGACCGGCGTGACGGCCTTCTGGCACGCATTGACGAACGGACGATCGTCGCTCCCGGACATCCCGAATCCAGCGAACTGGTCCGCCGGATTCTCAGCACCGCCGATGACGTCCGCATGCCGCCGGCATCGGCCGATAAATCGCTGACTCCCGAGCAGCAGCAGATTCTGCAGCGCTGGGTGGCTGAAGGCGCGAAGTGGCAGGAGCACTGGTCGTTCGTCGCTCCGGTCAAAGCCGTCCCTCCCGTCGTCCGCCAGGCGGAGTGGCCCGCCGGAGAAATCGACCGCTTCGTCCTGGCCCGTCTGGAAGCCGAAGGTCTTTCGCCTTCGCCCGCCGCTGAACGACATCTGCTCGCCCGCCGGGTGGCGCTCGACCTGACGGGGCTGCCGCCGTCGCTCGAACGGGTCCGGGCGTTTGTTTCCGACGAGTCCCCGGACGCCTACGAGCGGCTGGTTGACGAATTGCTGGAGTCCCCGGCCTACGGCGAGCGCTGGGCGCGCGTCTGGCTGGATCTGGCCCGCTACGCCGATACCAAGGGCTACGAAAAGGACCGCACGCGGACGATCTGGCGCTACCGGGACTGGGTCATCGAAGCCTTCAATGCCGACATGCCTTACGACCAGTTCACCCGCGAGCAGATCGCCGGCGACTTGCTCCCCGACGCGACGGTGGAGCAGCAGCTGGCGACGGCGTTGCATCGCAACACGCTCTGCAACGACGAGGGGGGAACCGACAACGAAGAGTTCCGTGTCGCCGCGGTGAAGGACCGGCTGGATACCACCTTCCAGGTCTGGATGGGGCTGACGATGGGCTGCGCCAAGTGTCACAGCCACAAGTACGACCCCATCGCCCAGCGAGAGTATTACCAGGCCTACGCTTTTCTCA
Source organism: uncultured Planctomycetaceae bacterium (assembly GCA_942493135.1). Lineage (GTDB taxonomy): Bacteria > Planctomycetota > Planctomycetia > Planctomycetales > Planctomycetaceae > Planctellipticum. The sequence goes on from OW818684.1 coordinate 5,738,340, forward strand.
ATCAGACGGAAGACAACGATGAATACGACGACCGTCCCCTCCTGCCGACGCCGACGGCCGAGCAGCAGCAGAAACAGTCCGAATTGAAAGTCCGGATTGCCGAGCTGACGCGGCAATTTCAGTCTCCGACGGAGGAACTGAAAGCCGCCGCAGCGGCCTGGGAAGAGGAAGTCCGGCGGCGCGCGGGCTGGTTGACCCTCGACTTCATCGAGACGCAGGCGGCCAGCGGCGTCAAGCTGGTCCGGCAGGACGATGGCTCGCTGCTGGCGGCGGGCGAGGGACCCGCCACGGAATCGTATACGCTCACCGCGGAGCCGCCGCCGCAGGAACTGACGGCCCTCCGTCTCGAAGTTCTGCCTCATCCTGCGCTGCCGCGGGGCGGCGTCGGCCGCTCCCGAAACGACGGCAACTTCGTGCTGTCCGGTCTGTCGGCGACGCTCCATCACGCGGACGGGACAGCCTTGGAGTTAAAATTCGCCGGCGCCGAGGCGGACTTTGCGCAGCAGAATTATCCCGTAGACCACGTCCTCAAGAATCCCGATCCGAAGAAGCACGGTTGGGCAGTCTCGCCACAGCAGACGCAGGCGCATCGAGCGGTCTTTCGACTGGAGTCGAGAGTCCCCGTCCCGGCCGGCAGCCGACTCGTCATCCGGCTCGAGCACCAGTTCGAATTCAGCTATCCCGGTTTCAGCATCGGCCGCTTCCGACTCGGGACGACGTCAGACCCCGCTCCGGGGCTGAACGACGATGTCCCGGAAACGATTCGCGCGATCGTCCGCCTCCCCGCCGGCGAGCGTTCGGCGGGGCAGGTCCGCGAGCTGCTCAGCTACTATGCGGGGATTTCGCCAATCACCGCCGACCAGCGGAAGCAGATTGCCGATGCCAAACAACAACTGGAAGCGATTCCAGTCCCGCAGACGCCGGTCATGAAAGAACTGCCGGAAGATCGACGCCGCACGACGCACCTCCACAACCGCGGCAATTTCCTCGACCCCGGCGACGTCGTCCAGGCCGCCGTTCCTGGCGCATTTCATCCCTGGCCCGCGGAAGCGCCGCTCAATCGGCTCGGTCTGGCGCAATGGCTCACGGACCGGCAGAACCCGTTGACAGCCCGCGTTGCAGTGAACCGCGTCTGGGCGCAGCTTTTCGGGACCGGTCTGGTGGAGACTCAGGAAGACTTCGGTTCACAGGGCCTCCCTCCCTCGCATCCAGAACTGCTCGACTGGCTGGCGGTCGATTTCATGGACCGCGGCTGGTCGTTCAAGAGGCTCTGCAAGACAATTGTGATGTCGCGAACGTATCAGCAGTCGTCGACAGTCTCCGCGGAGCTGCGCAAGCGGGACCGCTTCAACCGCCTGCTGGCCCGCGGCCCGCGATTCCGGCTGGAAGCCGAAATAATCCGCGATACGACTCTGGCGGCAACGGGCCTGCTGAGCTCCAGACGCCTCGGCCCCTCGGTCATGCCTTACCAGCCCGAGGGCATCTGGAAATCGACCTACAGCACCGACAAGTGGGAAACCAGCCCGGGGGAAGACCGACACCGCCGGGGCCTTTACACCTTCATCAAGCGGACGTCTCCCTATCCCGCGATGACGACCTTCGACGCCCCTAGCCGCGAGCTCTGCACGGTGCGGCGGATCAGCACGAATACGCCGCTGCAGGCGCTGGTGACGCTCAACGATCAGGTCTACATCGAAGCCGCCCAGCACCTGGCGCGCCGGATGATCGCCGAGGGGGGAGGGGCTCTCGAAGCTCGCGTCGCGTACGCCCTGGAGCGGACGCTGCTCCGTCCGGCTCAGCCCCGTGAAATACGGGTTCTGGCGGAGCTGTACCAGAAACGGCTGCAGCACTATCGAGCGGCTCCGGATGAGGCGGGCAAGTTCGCCACGGATCCGCTGGGCGCGGCGCCGGAGGGAGCGGACGTCGCCGAGCTGGCCGCTCTGACGGCGGTCTGCAACGTGATTCTGAATCTGGACGAGTTTCTGACGCGGAGTTAGTTCGGTACCTCTCGCAAGGAATGGCGTTTCACGTTTGAATTCGGGTGGTCTCGGGGCCGGACCGACGGGAAGCCCCGGTCTTCGAAGAATCCGGGGCATCCCGAAGACGCTCCTGCCCCGGTCACCCGCATGCGACTGAGTCCTCAAGCAACCTCAATCCATTTCGGATCACTGCCGCCATGCTGCCGCTGTCTCACGAAATCGCTCGTGCCGCCACCCGCCGGCATTTTTTCCAGAACTGCGGCGTCGGTCTCGGCGCGATGGCCCTGGGGTCGCTGCTGGCCGGCGAGGGGCCGGCGGTTGTGGCGGACGATGCGAATCCGCTGCGGCCGCGACAGCCGCCGCTGCCGGCCCGGGCCAAGCATGTGATTTACCTGCACATGGCCGGCAGCCCGAGCCAGCTCGATCTGTTCGACCACAAGCCCGCCCTGAAGAAGTACGACGGCCAGCCGTGTCCCAAGGAATACCTGGAAGGGAAACGTTTCGCCTTCATCCGCGGCGTGCCGAACATGCTGGCTTCGCCGTTCTCCTTCCAGAAGCACGGCGAGGCGGGGATCGAGCTGAGCGAGTTGTGGAAGCATCTGCCGGAAGTCATCGACGATGTCGCCGTGGTGAAGTCACTCAATACCGAGCAGTTCAATCACGCTCCGGCTCAGCTCCTGCTCCACACGGGAACGTCGCTGCTGGGAGGCGCCTCGATGGGCGCCTGGTCGACGTACGGACTCGGTTCCGAGAACGAGAATCTCCCCGGCTTCGTGGTCCTGACCAGCGGCGGCAAGACTCCCGACGCCGGCAAGAGCGTCTGGGGGAGCGGCTTTCTCCCATCGGTTTACCAGGGAGTCCAGTGCCGCTCGCCGGGCGATCCCGTGCTGTTTCTTTCGAACCCGGCAGGCCTCGACCGGAACGGCCGACGGGAAACGCTCGACGCCCTGGCCCAATTGAATCAGTTTCAGGCGGAGGCGTTCGGCGACGCCGAAACCGTCACCCGCATCGCGCAGTACGAGCTGGCGTTCCGGATGCAGATGGCGGTCCCGGAGGTGATGGATATCTCGCGCGAACCGGAGCATATTCTCGATTTGTATGGTGCCGTGCCGGGCTTCGTTCCGGAGTCGGATGCCGCGGCCGACCCGCGCGTCGCCTACAAGGGGGGCGACGCCGCCTTCGCGAACAATTGCCTGCTGGCTCGTCGACTCGTCGAGGCGGGCGTCCGCTTCGTGCAGCTCTACGACTGGGGCTGGGACCACCATGGCGTCAGCCCCGGCGAAGACATCACCAACACGCTGCCGATCAAGATCCAGCAGATCGACCGCGCTCTGACGGGATTGATCAAGGATCTCAAACAGCGCGGCCTGCTCGATGAAACTCTCATCGTGTGGGGAGGCGAATTCGGCCGGACGCCGATGGCGCAGAACTCCCCCAAACAGCCGTTCGTCGGCCGGGACCATCACCCGTATGCCTTCACGATGCTGATGGCGGGGGGAGGAGTCCGCGGCGGCCAGACCTACGGCCAGACCGACGACATCGGCTACTACATCACCGAGAATCCGATGACCGTCCGCGACCTGCAGGCGGTCATCCTCGGCCAGCTCGGCCTCGACCCCTGGAAGCTCGCCTACCCCTGGCAGGGCCTCGACCAGCGCCTGATCGGCGTCGAAGGCAAAGCCAAAGCCCCGCCGGAACTGGTCGGGTAGGGCCGGTTCCACAAGCCGATTTTGTTCCCCTTCACATTACGAGCGAATAGTCAGAGGAAAAAGCTGATCGCTCATCGTCGGAGAAGAAGGCTTCTCTGCTCGCTTCTTCTCCGACGATGGACTCTCGTCTCTCAACTCCGTTCGACATTCCGCCTTCAGCATTCGACAATTCTCTTCTTGGCGTCTTTGCGTTCCGTTCTGCGCCTTTGGGTGAAATCTTCGGCCTTCCGTCTTCTCTGCGAACTCAGCCCTCTCTGCGTCTCTGCGAGAGATCTTCGTCTTCAACCCGGCACGCGCAGTCCTTGACGGCTGCGACGCGATTCCCGACGCTACATCCGATGGACCTGCACCTCGATGATACGATCGCCGCGCTCGCTTCCGCTCCGGGAGGCGCGGCCCGCGGTATTCTCCGGATCAGCGGAACCGGAACCGCTGCCGCGCTGCAGAGGCTCATTCCCGATTTTGCCAAGTCTCCGCTCGCCGGCATCCGGCGGGCGGAGAGCGCGCCGATCGAGATTCACACGCCGTCGATTCGAACGCCGATCCCCGGACGCGTTTACTGGTGGCCGACGAAGCGGAGCTATACCGGCGAGCCGCTGGCGGAGCTGCATCTGCCGGGATCGACGCCCCTCCTCGAAGCGGTTCTCGGGGATCTGCTGCAGAGATCGACCGGCGTCCGCGGCGCCCGCCCGGGCGAATTCACGCTCCGCGCGTTCCTGGCGGGACGCATGGATCTCCTGCAGGCCGAAGCGGTCCTGGGGGTCATCGACGCCCACGATCACCGCGAGCTCCAGACCGCCCTTTCCCAGCTCGGCGGAGGTCTCTCGGGCCAGCTCGGAAAACTCCGGCACGATCTCATCGAGCTGCTCGCCGATCTGGAAGCCGGCCTGGATTTCATCGAAGAGGACATCGAATTCGTCAGCCGGGCCGAACTGACCGCCCGCGTGGCGGTCGCCCGCCATGTTGTCGAGTCGCTGTGCGAGCAGGCGGCCGACCGGCTGCAGTCGCGCTGGCGGCCCCGCATCGTCCTCGCCGGACTCCCCAACGCCGGCAAGAGCACGCTCTTCAATCACCTCTGCGGAACGGACGCCGCCATCGTCTCGGCGGTGGAGGGGACGACGCGCGACTTCCTCATCCGCCCGGTGTCATGGCAGGGGCTCGACTTCGACCTGATCGATACCGCCGGCTGGGAGGCGACGCTCGAAGGGATCGCCGCAGCGGCGCAATGGCAGCGGGCCGACCAGACCAGCCGGGCGGACCTGCTCCTCTGGTGCACGGCCGCCGATCTGAGCGAAGACGAACGCGACGCCGAGGAACAGCTCTGGCTGGCTCTGGCGGACGGGTCGGTCCCGGCGATTCGCCTGCTCACCAAGGCCGACCTGACGGAAACGCCGTCTGCAGTTCCCGAGGCGCTGGCGGTCAGCATTCACAACGCAAGAGGCCTGTCCGAGCTTGCGGCGCGACTGACGCAGAAACTCACTTCCTCAGCCGCCCGCGGCCCGCAGTGGCTCGGGATGACCGCCGCCCGCTGCCGCGAAACGCTCTCCGCCACCGCCGCCGCCCTCGCGCGTGCCGAGGATGTCGCGAGCCAGCCGACGGCCGGCGACGAACTCCTCGCGGTCGAACTCCGCGACGCCCTCGACGGCCTCAGCCAGATCCTCGGCGTCGTCTACTCCGACGATCTATTGGGCCGCATCTTCAGCAAATTCTGCATCGGCAAATAGCCGCCGGTGAAGCTGGCTCGCACTTCGAATCAAGAAAAAATCTTACCGCGGAGGCGCGGAGGTCGCGGAGAAGGCAAAGATTGAGAAGATCCGGAAAGTGAAAAGTGATGAGTGAGTCGTGCAAAATGAAAGAGTCGCCACCCGGCTGTGGATCACGTTCTCCGTCACTTTACACTCATCACTACTCAATACTCACTTTTCACTCTCCTGATTTCTTCTCCGCGACCTCCGCGTCTCCGTGGTGAACTCTTCTCTTCCGGAGCCTTTCCTCACGTCGCGTTCGAAGCCCGCTCCTGATGCCGGGCCAGTGCCGCACCGATGAAGCCGTGGAACAGCGGGTGGGCCTGCATCGGCTTCGATTTGAATTCGGGATGGAACTGCACGGCGACGAACCACGGGTGAGCCGGGATCTCGACGACTTCCACAAGCTTCCCGTCCGGGCTCTTGCCGCTCTGCGACAATCCCGCGTTCGTGAACTGGTCGCGGTAGTCCGGGTTGAATTCGTAGCGATGCCGGTGCCGCTCTGAGACTTCGGGCACGCCATAACACCGGGCCGCCAGCGACCCCTCGGCGAGAACGCAGGGCTGGGCTCCCAGCCGCATCGTGCCCCCCTTGGTGGTCACCGACTTCTGCTCTTCGAGCAGGCAGATCACCGGGTTGCCGGTATCGGCGGCAAACTCCGTGCTGTTGGCGTCCGGCAGCCCGAGCAGGTTGCGGGCGACTTCAATGACGGCGATCTGCATCCCCAGACAGATCCCGAAGTACGGAATCTTCTGGGTCCGGGCAAACTGGCAGGCACGGATCTTCCCTTCGACGCCCCGCATGCCGAAGCCGCCCGGCACGAGAATGCCGTCGACTCCCGCCAGCGCCGTCGCAGGATCCTGCCGCTCCAGATCTTCCGCTTCAATCCGCTTCACGACGACGCGCGTCGAGTGCGCAATGCCCGCATGATCGATCGCTTCGTAGATCGACTTGTACGCGTCCCGGTGCTCGATGTACTTGCCGACCACGGCGACGGTGACTTCGTGCTGCGGATTCTTGATCCGATGCACCAGGTCTTCCCAGTCGTCCATGTTCCCCGGCCGCGTCTGCAATCCGAGTCGGTCGACGATAATCTGATCCAGGCCATGTTCGACGAGCCCGACCGGAACCTCATAGATCGAGAATTCCTTGTCCATCTCTTCGATGACCGCCTTCTTTTCGACGTTACAGAACAGCGCGATCTTCTCGGCGTTCTCGCGGCCGAGCGGACGTTCCGTCCGGACAATCAGCACGTCGGGCTGAATGCCGATCTCGCGGAGCTGCTGCACGCTGTGCTGTGTCGGCTTCGTCTTCAGCTCGCGGGCCGCTTTGAGGTAGGGTACCAGCGTCAGGTGGACGAACAGGCAATTCTCCCGACCGATGTCGAGCGGGATCTGGCGGATCGCTTCCAGGAACGGCAGGCCCTCGATGTCTCCGACCGTCCCGCCAAGTTCGGTAATCACCACGTCGACGTCGGGGCCGGCGAGCTTCCGCACTGAAGCCTTGATCTCGTCGGTGATGTGAGGCACGACCTGTACGGTCCCCCCCAGATATTTCCCCTGCCGCTCTTTCTCGATGACTTTCAGGTAGATCCGACCCGAGGTGTAATTGGAATCGCGCGACAGCGGGCTGTTGGTAAATCGTTCGTAGTGGCCGAGGTCGAGGTCCGTCTCGGCGCCGTCGTCGAGCACGTAGACTTCGCCGTGCTGGTAGGGACTCATCGTCCCGGGGTCGACGTTGATGTACGGGTCGAGCTTCTGCATCCGAACCCGCAGGCCGCGGCGTTCCAGAATCGCGCCGATCGAGGCCGACGTGAGACCCTTGCCCAGAGAGCTCACCACCCCGCCCGTCACGAAAATATGCTTCGTCATGCTCGAACCAGTCCCCCGCTGCCCGTCCGTCGAACGTCGTCCGGCGGCCGGCAGAACATCCGGCCACGCCTGCCGTTCGCAAACGCACCCTCCGCGCAGACTCAGGCGGAACGGGTGCGTGCGACGAAGCGAGCATAATCGTCTGGCGTATCGATGCCAACCGACCGGTGCTCGACAACCGCCACCTGAATCCGGACTCCCGCCTCCAGAGCCCGCAACTGCTCCAGCTTTTCCCACTGCTCCAGCCGCGAGGGGGACAGCGTCGGCCAGCTCTTCAGAAATTCCGGACGATAGGCATAAATTCCGACGTGCAGCAGCCAGGGAGACTCCGCCGCCAGAACTTCCGACTCGTCACGATCCCGCACATAAGGGATCGGCGAGCGGCTGAAGTAGAGCGCCCGACCGTCCGCCCCCCGGACGACTTTGACGCATGACGGAGCGTGAACCTGTTCGAGCGACTGAATCGGGGTCCCCAGCGTCGCCATCTGAGCCTCCGGGCAGTCTCGCAACGCCCGCACGAGCGCATCAATGTTGGACGGATCGAGCTCCGGCTCGTCCCCCTGGACGTTCACAATCAGCTCGGCGTCCTGACCGCAGCGGGAAATGACTTCGCAGATCCGGTCTGTCCCGCTCGGATGCTCGCCCGTCAGCTCGCAGCGGGCTCCGAAACCGCGGGCGACGGCGGCGATTTCCTCGCTATCGGTCGCGATCAGCACTTCTGTTAATTCCGTCGAGCGTCGAGCCGCTTCCCAGACATATTGCAGCAGCGGCTTACCGGACTCCGTCAGCAGCAGCTTGCGCGGCAGACGCGTCGACTGCAATCGGGCCGGGATGACTCCGTAAACGTGCATGAATCGTCTCAAGTGGTGGCAATATCTGAGGTGCGAGTGAATTCGAACCCAGCCGGCAGAATCGCGGCTTTGGGATGGTGCGTCAACGGTCTGAAACAGCGGCCTGGAAAAGGCGGGCAAGATTATGGAAACAGCGGTGGCGGGGTTTATACGTACACACATGATTGACAACTGCGGGAGAATCGGCTTACTCTCGACGCATCCACATCCAGATATTTGATCTACGTGGCCCATTTCCCGGCCAATCAGCCATTTACCGGCTCAGACTTGTTGTCTTGCTTTCCCTGATCGTAGGGAAATACCCGGAGCCAACTTCGTTGAGCGACTCCTCGACTTTTCACGAATCTCTCGAAGCCGGAACCGCGGGACTGCTGCAGGCCGTGGCTCGCGGCGCGCCGATTATTCTGTGGTCCGTCGACGCGGAAGGCATCTTTACATTCGCCGAGGGTCGGGGCGCTGGACGGCCTCGGACTGAAACCCGGTCAAGGGGTCGGCACGTCGATCTTTGAAATGTTTCCGGACCGACCCGATATTCACGGCCGGATTCGCGCCGCCCTGGCCGGAGAAACCCAGCATACGACGACCCAGATCGGGGAAAACTTCTACGAAACTTGGGAGTTCCCCGGCCGCGATCCCGCGGGAATGATTACCGGCGTGCTGGGGGTCTCAACGGACGTAACCGAACGCGTCCGCGCCGAGCAGGAACGAAGCCGTTCCCAGGAGCTGTTCCGGACCGTATTCCTGACCGGAGCGGTCGGCATCCTCCTCGTGGAGGAAAGCGACGGGAGCGTGATCGACGCCAATCCCGAGTGCCTGCGAATCTTCGAACTCCCTCGCGAAAACGTGATCGGACGCACCACGGTTGAACTCGGACTCTGGCCCAACTCCGAACGACGGATCTACTGGAACCGGACGCTGCTCGACAACGGCGAGACTTACTCGCGGCTGCATCGAATTACGACCGGAAGCGGACGCCAGCGGATTATCCGCTACTGGGGCCGAATGGTGCCACAGCAGCAGCGGGAGTGCATTGTTGCACTGATGTATGACGCCACGGCGGAGTTCCGGCTGAAACGCCGCCTCCGACGCAGTCGTCGGCTTTATCGCACATTGACCCGCTCCTCGCCGGTGGGCATTTTCAATGCGACCGCCAAACGTGGCTGGAACTACGTGAACGGTCGACTTTGTGCGCTGGCCGGCGTCGAGGCCGATTCGCTCAAAGGGGACCGGTGGCTGGATCGCGTCTCAACGCTCGACCGCGACCGTGTCCAGAATCTCTGGCAGGACGCGCTTCGCACTCTCGAACCATTCCGGGACGAATTCCGCTTCGTCCGGCCCGATGGAGAAGTCCTCTGGGTCTATGCCGAGGCGGAACCGCAGGGCGGACGGGCGGAAGGTGAGTCTGTCTGGGTGGGAACCGCCACCGACATTACCCGGCGGATGATTGCCGAACAGCAGTTGCGGGAAGCCAACGAAAGCCTCGAACAGAAAATTGCGGAGCGGACCCAGGAACTCGTCGAAGCCAACGCCGCGTTGCGCATCGAAGCGGTTCAGCGTCAGGAGACGCTGCGCGCTTTGGAAGAATCTGAGGCCCGCTGGCGTTCCCTGGTGATGCATGCTCCCGATTTCATCCTGCAGGTGGATCGCGAAGGGACCATCGCGTTCGCCAACCGGCTCTCGCCGTCCACCACCACCGATTCCGTCGTCGGACTGTCGATGTTCGACTTCGTGAATCCCGAAGTCGCCGACGAAGTCCGAGCGATTCTTGCCGATGTCTTCGCCCGCGGAACCGCCCATCACACGACGCTGCCGGTCAACGGAAACCACGGAGTCACGGGCTGGTTCTCGACGATGTATTCGCCGGTCCTCGACGGCGACCGGGTCGACAGCGCGCTCGTCTCGTCGCGGGACGTCACGGCCGAAAAACAGGCGGAGGCGGAACTGTCGCAGGTCCGCTCGCAGGTCGCCCATGCGGCCCGCGTCAGCGCCGCGGGAGAAATGACCGCGGCATTGGCCCACGAGCTGAATCAGCCGCTCCTGGCGATTGCCAACTACGCGGCCGGATGCATCAATCGTCTTTCGGGCGAGAATCTTCCCCGGGACCAGCTGGTGGGCCGGCTCGAAGAAATCCGGGCTGCGGCAGTCCGAGGCGGAGAGATCATCCGCCGTCTGCGCGGCTTCGTCGAGCGTCGCGACTTCGAGTCGAAAGTCTGCGATCTGACTCTGCTGATCCAGGATGCGATTCGGCTGATTCAGCCGCAGTCCAGTCACCGCGCGATTCGCTGCCGGACGACGATCGAAGCGTCGTTGCCCCCCGTCCGGGTCGACCCGATTCAGATCGTTCAGGTCATCGTCAATCTGATCCTGAATGGCATCGAAGCCATGGACGAGACGCCGGCCGACTTGCGCGTCGTGCGCGTGTCGGCCGGCGGCGATCGCGACCGGGTCTGGTGTTCCGTCAGCGACGCAGGACGCGGGATTCCCGAGGAGCTTGGCGAACGGATCTTCGAGGCGTTTGTGTCGACAAAGACCGGCGGGATGGGGATCGGCCTGTCGATCAGTCGAACGATCATCCACAGTCAGGGCGGCGAACTCACCGTGCAATCCAATGGCGCCGAGCCAGGCGTGACATTTACATTCTCTCTTCCGGTGCACAACGAGGAGCACAACTGATGGACACGGAACACGAAATCCGGCCGGCGACGGTCTTCGTCGTCGATGACGACACGTCGGTGCGCGACTCGCTGCGCTGGCTGGTCGAATCGGTGGGATTGAAGGCAGAAACGTTCAGCGACGCCCAGGATCTGCTGCGCAAGTGCAGCCCCGAACATCCCGGCTGTTTCGTGCTGGACGTCCGCATGCCCGGCATGAGCGGGCTGGAGCTCCAGGAGCAGCTTGCGGTCCGGGGATTCCATCAGCCCGTCATCATCATGACGGCCTATGGGGATGTCCCGATGGCGGTGCGGGCGATGAAGCGGGGCGCCGTCTATTTCTTTGAAAAGAACTCGAGCAACCAGATTCTGCTGGAGCAGATCCAGGCCGCCTTGAAAGAAGACGAAGACCGCCGCCGCGTCGAAGACGCCGGCCGGGTGGTCCGCGAGCGGTACCAGAAGCTCACCGCTCGTGAAGTGGAGGTGCTGGAACTGGTCACGACGGGACTTTCCAGCAAAGAAGTCGGTCAACAGCTCGGAGTCAGCTTCAAAACGGTCGAGGCTCACCGCGCCAAGATCATGAAAAAGATGGAAGCAGACAGCGTCCCGCATCTGATCCGCATGTACGTCGCCGCAACCGGAGCTGCTCCCTTTGCGCCGCTGGAGGCGAGCCGAGCCGGCGAAGCCGCTCCGGTCTGATCGGCTGGTAAGCCGGATTGCCCAGCTTCCTGCGGGAATTGAGGATTTCCGCGGAACGGGTTGCCCTCCCGTAACGCCGTCCGCCAAGATAGTTTCCTTGGCAGGCGCTGTTTCCGTGGTTGGAGGCCGCGTCGCCCAGTGATCCGCGACGGGAGAATCGACGTGCTGCGCAGTGTCCGTTGTCGACTTTTGCCTGGACTGTTCATTCTCGGCAGCATGTCCGGGCTGTTTGCCGCAGATCCCGTCCCACTGCGTGCGACGCAGCAGACTGCGCTGGATGAGATCGAGCGGCGGACCGATGAACTGCGGCTGGTGAATAAGGCCATCTGGGAATTTGCCGAAGTGGGCCTGGAGGAAAAAAAGTCCTCGGCCTTGCTCGTCGAAAAACTGCGCGAAGCCGGGTTCGACGTTCGCGTCGGAGTCGCCGGGATGCCGACCGCCTTTGTCGCCAGCTACGGCTTCGGCAAGCCGGTCATTGGAGTTCTGGCGGAATACGATGCGCTGCCGGATCTTTCGCAGAAGGTCCTGCCCGCTCAGGATCCTGTCGAAGAAGGCCGACCGGGCCACGGCTGCGGACACAGCGGCCTGGGCACCGGAGCCGCTGGGAGCCGCACTGGGCATGAAGGCGGCCATGCAGAAGCACGGCATCAAGGGGACGCTGCGGCTGTTCGGCACGCCCGCCGAGGAAACGACCATCGGCAAAGTCTACATGCTGCTCGACGGCGCCTTCGAGGATCTCGACGCCTGCCTCCACTGGCATCCCGCTGCGAAGAACGAAGTCTGGTACGGCAGCACCAAGGCGCTGATCTCGGCGAAGTTCACGTTCACGGGCGTGGCGGCCCACGCCTCGGGGAATCCGGATCAGGGACGCAGCGCGCTCGACGGCGTCGAACTGATGAATGTCGGAGTGAACTTCATGCGGGAGCACGTCAAGAGCGACGCCCGGATTCACTACGTGATTACGGACGGGGGAGGAGCTCCCAACGTCGTTCCTCCTCATGCCACGGTCTGGTACTACGTGCGAGCGGACGATCATCGGGACGTCGAGAAGTATTACGAGTGGGTGACCGAGGTCGCCCGGGGCGCTGCGATGATGAGTCGCACGAAAGTCCACATCGCCATCGACACCGACTGTCACGAACTGATCGCCAACACGCCCCTTTCCGAGGCCATTCAGAAGAACCTCGAACGGATCGCGAGGCCGCAGTTCACGGCGGCGGAACAGGAGTTTGCCCGTCGGATACAGGAAACGCTGGATCAGAGCACGGCAGGTTTCAGCGTCGGCTTCGACGACCGCGTGCATCCGCTGAATCCTGGAACGGAACTGGGCAAAGGTTCGACGGACGTGGGAGATATCAGCTGGTTCATCCCGACCGGCGGATTGCGGGCGGCCTGCTTTGCCACGGGCAGTCCGGGGCACTGCTGGCAGAACGTCGCCGCTATCGGCAGCAGCGCGGGTGACAAAGGAATTCAGTACGCCGCTCGCGTGCTGGCCGCCACGGGGCTGGATCTGCTGGAAGATCCCGAATTGCTGGCGGCGGCGCGGGCCGACTTTCAGCAGCGGATGAAGGATCGGAAGTACACGACGCTGATTCCCAAGGGACAGAAAGTCCCCAGTCGCATTCGCTGAATCGCCGCGCCATCGCCGTCCTGCCGCCGTCACTGCGCTGACTTCTCGCAGCGCACCTGCCATTCCGAGCATTCCATTTCGAGGTCCGCGTGCTCCGTCCGCTCCCGCAGCCTGCACCCTCTGAGATCTCCACGGCTCAAATTGCCGCGTTCCTTGGCGTCAGCGCCTGCGCGGTCGGTTTAACGGTGTTGTTCTGGGGTTCGCTCTGGCTGGGAGGCGGACTTGTCGGCGGCGACCTGTATTCGTACTACCTGCCGCAGAAGCAGTTTCTCGCCGATGAACTTCATGCCGGAAGAATTCCGCTCTGGAACAATCTGGTGGGGCAAGGCTATCCGGTTCTGGGCGAGAGCCAGACGGGGTTGCTCTATCCACCGCACCTCGCTCTCTATGCCGCCTTCCGCGATGTGAACACGGCCTATAACGTCAACCAGATCGGCCACTACGTTCTTGCGTTTGTGGCGGTCTGGGCATTCGCGCGCCGGCGGGGATTGCGGTATGGCGCGAGCCTGCTGGCGGCGCTCGTCTACACGTATGGCTGGTTTCCGCCGCGGATCTGTCTCGAGTGGGCCATCATTGGCGGCGCCTGGCTGCCGGTCGCCCTCTGGTGCTGCGAGGCGGGTCTGCAGACCGGGCGGTGGAGATACTTTTTCGGACTGAGCGGGGCGCTGGGTCTGCAGTTGCTGGCAGGGCATTACCAGTTCGCCTTTATGACTCTGCTGCTGGTGGCGGTCTACGTGCCGCTGCGAATCTGCCGTCCGGTCTGGGTGGGCGTTTCTGTGACTGGTGTTCCGGATTCGCCGATGCGCCGCGGCTGGAAACTGGCCGCCTGGGTTACGGCGATTGGCCTTGGCCTGTCGCTGGCGGCGGTTCAGTTGCTGCCGGGGTGGGAGCTGCAGGGGCGGAGTCAGCGGACGGTCGCCGGGCAGCACTTCGATCCCGCGGAGAACTCGATCCCGCCGCTCTACTGGTCACAACTGCTGGGGCCGTGGTGGTACAGCCCGGAAGTCGATCTCGATCAGTCGCTGCGGGAGCTGCGCTGGGGGGCGGTGGCGTCGCAGACCAACAAAATCGAAGCTCACCTTTACGCGGGACTGCTCCCGTTCTGGCTGGCGGTGCTGGGGCTGGTTCGACCACGGCTTCGCCGGGAGCTTGTGGCGCGGGGTTCCCGGTTCTGGTGGCTGGTAGTGCTGGTGTCTCTCGTGCTGACCAGCGGCTGGCTGATGCCGTGGCTGCAGGCGGTTCCGGGATTTGGCTATTTCCGCGGCCCCGCGCGGTACGGGGTGATTACGACTCTGGCGCTGGGGTTGCTGGCCGGTATGAGCTGGGACGCCGTTTCCCGCCGCTGGACGCCGATCTGGCGCGGAATGGGGGGGGCCGTCGTGCTCGGCATTACGACGTGGGAGTTCTGGTCGATCAGCGGCGTCGTGACCTATTGCGTGACGGTTCCCGTTCCGCCGATCGAGCATCGTGCGACCAGTCCCGTTCGCGAACTGCTGCTGGCGAGTCCCCGGCCGGTCCGCGTCTGGGCGCCTGGTCCGAATCTGGTCACTCTGCTCGGCGTCTCGCAGACGCCAGTCTACCTCGGCCTCGGACCGCGCGAGTATTTCGATCCGAAGGACACAATGCCTGATGACGCCTTCGGGGATCAGGGGCCAACTCCGTTTGGCGGCCGCCGTCTGAGTGCGGACCGGCAGCAATGGTTGCGACAGAACGGCGTCACGCACGTACTGTCCTTCGAACCCTACGCCGAGAAGTCGTCCGGACTCGCGCTGGTCTGGACCGGGATGGACTCGCTGCTGAACCCGGCCTGGGCCCGTTTTCGGGAACCGCTATGGCTCTACGAACTGGTCGACGCTCCGGGCCGCTTTCACTGGGCCGCCTCCGACCAGGCCGAAGGCGTCGAATTGACCGAGAACACCGCCGAACGGATCCGGCTGAAAGCCAGAACCGACGGACTCCGGACGCTGGTGTGGGAAGATCTGGGTTATCCGGGTTGGGAAGTTCTGCTCGACGGTCAGCCTGCAGAAGCCGAGCTGAAGGGACTTGAACGCCGCGTGAAGATTCCCCTCGGCGAGCACGAAGTGGTTTGGTGTTATCGACCTCGAACCGTATATTGTGGCGCGTTCATCAGCGGTCTCGCGATGCTGGTCATCGCCACCGCCGGCCACATCCGCTTCTGGTACACCGAACTGACGGAACGGATGTTGCAGCGGCTGGGGCTGCTGAGCGTACCGCCCGATCTTGGCAATGCCGATCGGCCGGGACGCCCCGAGTAACTGTTTGCCGGCAATCCCGGACCTGGAGATCGACGCATGAAAGCAGCCTTCGTCCGCAAGACCGGCACTCCGGACGTGATCGAATACGGCGATCTCCCGCAGCCCGAACCGGGGCCGACCCAGGTGCTGATCAAGGTCGGGGCGGCCGCGGTCAATCCGATTGATACCTACATTCGCCAGGGGATCGTGAGCATGATCACGCATTTTCCCTATGTTCTCGGGTGCGACATTGCGGGCGTGGTCGAACAGTGCGGCGCAGCGGTCACGCGATTCCGCGTCGGGGACCGGGTCTGGGGCAGCAATCAGGGGCTCTTCGGGCGCCAGGGAACGTTTTCGGAATACGCCGCCGTCGATGAAAAATGGCTGTACGACACGCCCGAAGGCGAAACCGACGCGGACGCTGCCGCCGGCGCCCTGGTCGGACTGACAGCTCACCTGGGTCTGTTTCTGCACGGCGATCTCAAACCGGGCGAAGTAGTCTTCGTCAATGGCGGCTCGGGCGGCGTCGGTTCGGCGGTGATCCAGCTTGCCCATGCGGCCGGAGCAACGGTCATCGCCACCGCAGGAACCGACGCCGGCCTGCAGTCCTGCCGCGACCTCGGGGCGAACCTGGCGATCAACTACAACGATCCCAATATTGACGATCAGATTCGCGCATTTGCCATGCCGCACGGCGGTCTGCAGATGTGGTTCGAAACGCAACGCGAGCCGACCTTTGACCGGACAGTGTCGCTGATGGCCCCCCGCGGGCGGATCATCCTGATGGCCGGACGTGCCGCCCGCCCCGAATTCCCGGTCGGCCCGTTCTACGTGAAAGACCTGCGGGTGATCGGCTTCGCCATGTTCAACGCATCGCCGGAAGAACAGCGGACGTCGGCAGAAGCTCTGAATGCCCTGTACCTGCGAGCCCAGTGGAAACCGCAAATCGGAGCCACGTTCCCGCTGTCGGAAGCGGCGGCCGCGCATCGCCTGCAGGAAGACAACTCCCTGCATAAGGCGGGAACCTTGCGCGGCAAGATCGCGGTGATCCCGGGCTGACGCTCAGCAATGCTCGCGCAGCATGGCTGCCAGGTAGTTCCAGACTCCCTCGCTGTCGATCCGCCGGACCACATCGACGTTGGGCTGGGGTTGCAGTCCGCGCCGATCGAAGACCGTCATTCCGCGGGTGAGTCGGCCCTCCAGCTCCACGTCGACATGAGCCGCACTCCGCTCGAAAAGTTCGGGTCGGGCCACGATCGACAACGCCGCCAGCTCCTGCAGCGGGGCCGCCTCAAGTCCCAGCAACTGATGGTGCGCCCTGAGCGTATACGGCAGCAGCGACTGCAGCATCCGCCCGGTCGGCGTCGTCGGTGAGAATTCAAGCCGGTCGAGCCCGCCGAACCCCAGATGGATGGACCGGGTCGCGTCCAGCGGAACGACCGTCTTGCGTATCGGCGCCGTCAGAACTGTCTTGGCGGATTCGGGATCGAGGAAACAATTGATCGAAGCCGCCGGCGTGACGTCCCCCGGGGCTTCGTAAGTCCCGGTCAGACAGACGAGCCCCCCCAGTTTGCCGAGAAACTCAGGATCCCGCTTGATCGCCAGTGCGACATTGGTCAGCGGTCCCAGGCACAGCAGCTGCACCTCCCCGGGATACATCCTCGCAAAATCGCAGAGAACCTTGGCTGCTTCGCGGGGATGGTGCAGGTCGGCCGCGCACTCCGGCCAGTCACCAAGCCCGTGGCGACCGTGAACGTCGCAGAACGGCCGGGCCGCATTCGATTCTGCCCAAGGCTCTTCTTCGGGCTCGCCGATCGGTTCTGCGACTCCGAGCCGCGGCCACTTGGGGGGATCGAGCGTCTCCAGCAGGGTCTGAAGATTGCGTCCGGCCTGCAATCCAGTCACACAACCGCGAACCGCAGTCAGCGCAACCACGTCCAGCTCCGGATCCAGGAGCGCAAGGAGCACTGCCAGAGCGTCCCCGATTCCCGGATCTGCGTCGATCATCAGCTTCTGAACCACGCGTCGACCGCCTTGTCTGGGGGGCAGGAGCGATCGCCAGCGCCGGCCCGTGCGGTTGGCGATCTGTCGAGAACCAGTATACTTCGCATTCCCGACCACCCCAACGATTGTCTCCATTTCACGTTGATTTCTTCTCAGACTTTGCATTCCCCTGAGTGAGCCACGCATGACTCCGCTGCGATCCGTGCTGCTGCAGCTTCTCGCCAGCCATCCCGTGGCCGAAGACGCCATGCAGGCCGCCATCGGCTGCCTGATGGATGGACAGTCCAACGACGTCGAAATCGCCGCCTTTCTCACCGCCCTCCGCTGTCGCGGCGAGACCGTCGACGAACTCGTCGGCGCCGCTCGGGCCATGCGCGACCGCTCAACACGTATTCCCTGCCAGGCCGAGGGCCGATTGGATACCTGCGGGACCGGGGGCGACGAGCTGCAGACGTTCAACATCAGCACCGCCGCCGCGATTGTCGCGGCCGCCGCGGGAGTCCCCGTCGCCAAGCACGGCAATCGCAGCGTCTCCAGCCTCTCCGGTTCGGCGGACGTCCTGGAATCGCTCGGGGTCAATCTCACGCTGTCGCCGGAACAAGTCGCGCAGTGCGTGGACGACATCGGCATCGGCTTCTGCTTTGCCCCGCTGCTGCACGGCGCGATGAAGCACGCCGCCCCGGTCCGCAAACAACTGGGCTTTCGGACGATCTTCAATTTCCTGGGGCCCCTGACGAATCCCGCCGGAGCGGATTTCCAGCTGGTGGGGACCGGCTCCGACGAGCGCGCCGCCCAGCTCGCCGAGGCACTTTCACGTCTGGGAGCTCGCCGGGCACTCGTCGTCTGCGGCAACAACCAGCTCGATGAAATCAGCCTCTGGGGCGCAACCCGGGCGTTTCTGGTCGAACGCGGCCGGCGGCCGGCCGAGCTGACCTGGACACCCGACGAACTCGGACTCCCCCCCTGTTCGGTCGCAGAGATTCAGGTTTCTTCGCCAGCCGCCAGCGCCAAGGTCATCCGCGACCTGCTGGCCGGGAAGCCGGGCGCCGCACGGAATATGGTGCTCGCCAATGCCGGCGCAGCCCTGTGGATCGCGGGCCGCGGATCCGACATTCGCGCCGGAGTCGCCCTGTCCGCCGAAGCCATCGACTCAGGCCGCGCTGCCGCGGTTCTGGACCGACTGGCGGAGACCAGTCAGAAACTGGCGGAAGCCGGGAACCTGGGCGGCTCCTGAGCTGTCCGAAGCACGGGATGTGCTGCGGATTTCCGCAGGCTGACCTGCCTTGCGGATCACTGGTCGCTTCCTATAATCCAATCAGAGGTTGCGTCAAACTTGAGCAAAATCTGCCAGGTTTTCGCAAGCCTCGCAAACCCTGCAACCGTTGCGACGGTTGCCAGTCGAGGTGCCCGGTGAGGGAGTGGTTTCGCAACGTCTGGAACGCCATCAGCACGCTTTACAGCGGTCTGGCGGTCACGTTCCGGATCTTCCTCGAAACCTACCGCCGCAAGACCTTCACGCAGGTCTACGAGTACCCGGAAGTCCCTGTCCCGGTGAAGGCTCGCTATCGGGGTTTCCACCGATTCGACCTGACAACATGTATCGGCTGCGACAAGTGTGCCGCCGCCTGTCCGGTCGACTGCATCTACATCGAAAAGCAGAAAAGCCCTGTCGGCAAAGGGTTTCGTGTCGACGGGTTCACCATCGACTACTCAAAGTGCATGTTTTGCGCCTTGTGCGTGGACCCCTGCCCGGTCGATTGCATCTTTATGGGGTCCAATCACGACCTGAGCTGCTACAGCCGCGACGGTTGCCTGGTCGACTTTGCGAAACTCCCGCTGGAAGTGGCCTGGGGCCAGGCCACGCTGAACCCGACCATTGTCTCAGAATCAAAAGTCCTCGATCAGCCGGTCTGGATCAAAGGCGAAGCCTCTCCCTTTGAAGCAAATGTCGAAGACTCCAGCCGGTCTGAAGCCGTATAATCAATCGTGTCCTGAATCGTCTTTCCCTGACGTATACGGAGCAGTGGATGAGTGCCCGAGCCCTGCAGGCCAAACAATTTACCGTGGCGTCAGCCAACCGGACCTTGCCCCTCGTCAGGGCCATCGTCGCGGATATCGTCGAACTCTATAAGGACGTCCGCGATCGCGAACTTCGGCTGCAGGATCTCCGTCGGAACCACAAACGACGAAACAAAGAGGCCACCGACATGTACACCGAGGAGGTCGAACAGATTCAGGCCGACCTCGAAAAGGACATGGAACGCCTGAAAGGCTTCGTCGGCGAACTGGAGCAGCTCGGCGTCGAGTTCAAAGACTACGATCAGGGACTCGTCGACTTTCCGACCACCATCAACGGCCGCGAAGCGTTTCTCTGCTGGAAGCTCGGCGAAGCAGCCGTCGAATTCTGGCACACCGTCGACAGCGGCTTCCAGGGGCGCGAGCGCCTGCCCGACCTCGACGTTCCTCCCGTCAGTTCGACCAACTAATCGACCAAACACGCTTGGCGGGGCTCTGGTCCCGCCGTCCCTTCGACGCTCAGTCTGTGCTCCATGACCCAGATTCCCGGCCACTTTTTGATTTTCGCGCTGACCGGGCTGGCCCTGCTGCTGGTGCCGCTGCTGATCGGCGCACTCCTCAGGCCAAAGCTCCCCACCGCCGAGAAAACTTCGATCTACGAATGCGGCGAACCGGCGATCGGCAGCAGCTACATTCAGTTCGACCTGAGGTTCTACGTCGTCGCCCTGCTGTTCATCGTCTTCGACGTGGAAGTCGTCTTCTTCTTCCCGTGGGTGGCGGTCTTCGGCAACACGATGCAGCTCACGGACACGACCCTGTCCGAGGGGCAGCGGATCGCCGCCACGGAGCGACTGCTGAGCCTCCCCGCCGGTCAGCTCGACGCTGCGGCGGCGCTCCCCGCGGAAGTTGCGCTCCGGTTCGGCTGGATGGCGTTCGCGGACCTGCTGGTCTTCTTTGCGGTGCTCCTCGTCGGGTTCGCCTATGTCTGGAAGCGAGGGGACCTCGACTGGGTCCGGGCGCTCAGCCGGCAGGTCGCGGCGGGAGGTTCGCGTCCGTCCGTTCGTCCGACGGCCCTGCACCGGTAGGACGACCATCAGCCACAGGCGACGTAGCGCGTCGGGACCGGACGTTCCCGGGCAGAGCCTGAGAACGAAATTGGGAGGGGGGAGGATTGATCATGGACATCGCGGCGATTCATCAACGGCTGCTCAGCCGCTTCACCGACGGACAGATTCTGAACTGGCAGTCGGAATCGCGCGATCCGTGGATTGAAGTCGCCCCCGCCGCGATCACCGAAGTCTGCCGGTTTCTCCGCGATGACGCCGATTTGCAGTTCGACACGCTCAGCAATCTCTGCGGCGTCGACTGGCTCGAAACCGACCGCAAGAAAAAGCAGCTCGCCGATCCCCGGATCGAAGTCGTCTATCACCTCTTCAGCCTGCCTCTCCGCCACCGGCTGGTCGTGAAGGTCAAGCTTCCCCGCTGGAAGAACGACGTCGCAGGACAACTCCCGGAAATCCCCAGCGTCACCGGCGTCTGGGCCATCGCCGACTGGCACGAACGCGAAGCCTACGACCTGGTCGGCATCCAGTTCACCGGCCACCCCCGCCTCCGGCGAATCCTCTGCGCCGAGGACTGGGAAGGCCACCCGCTCCGCAAAGACTACGATTTCCCGCTCGAATACCACGGGATCCGAGCCAGGTAGGCAGGATCCGAAAATACGAAGAGTTTTCACCGCGGAGACGCGGAGAACGCGGAGGGAGGACGAGACGAAGTGAGTCGTGAGAAATGAAAAGTGCACAACGAAGTTGCGACGCGGTTTGGCAGCCCCCATGTCCGTCGCACTTTGCACTCATCACTACTCAATACTCACTTTTCACTTTCCTCAAAATCTTCTCCGCGTCCTCCGTGTCTCCGCGGTGAACCTCTTCCGCATTTCGATTGAGAGGACCGCCCAGTATGAGTCTCGTCGCGGAAGATCCCCGGATCGTCGAATTCGACGTCCGCACCGATGAGATGCTCGTCAACATGGGGCCGCAGCATCCCAGCACCCACGGCGTGCTCCGGCTGCAGCTCCGCACCGACGGCGAAGTCGTTCACGAGGTCACGCCGCACATCGGCTATCTCCATCGCTGCGCGGAAAAGATCGGCGAGAACCTCGCCCCGGTCCAGTGGATCCCGTATTCGGACCGCATGGACTATCTCGCCGGCATGAACATGAACCTCGGGTTCTCACTCGCCGTCGAAAAACTGATCGGCATGGAAGTCCCCGAGAAAGCGATGACGCTGCGGGTGATCATCGCCGAGCTCGGCCGGATCGCCAGCCACCTCGTCGGCATGGGCGCCTACGGCCTCGACCTGGGAACCTTCAGCCCGTTCCTCTACGCCTTCCGCGAACGGGAGATGATTCTCGACCTGTTCGAAGAAGCCTGCGGCGCCCGACTGACCTACAGCTACCTGACCATCGGCGGCGCAACGCACGACCTGCCGCAGGAAATCACCATTCCGCCCGGCCTGGCGGCGATGACCGAACGCGACCCGACGGAGCAGATGCTGTGGACCGACGCCGTCCGGCTCTTCCTGGAGTGGTTCGAGCCGCGGATTCAGGAGTATCACACGCTCCTGACGCGGAACCACATTTTCATTCAGCGGACCGCGGGACTGGGGATTCTCGATCGCGAAATGGCCATCAGCCACAACTGCACCGGCCCGGTCCTGCGCGGCAGCGGAGTCGACTTCGACCTCCGCCGGGACGGCGAACCGATCTACACCCGGATGTACGCCGGCTACGACTGGTCGGTTCCTGTGCCCCCATTTACGGAAGCTCCGCCGGAAGCGGTCGTCGGCGATAACTGGTGCCGGTTCTACGTCCGGATGCTGGAAGTCGTGCAGTCGATCAAGCTGGTCCGCCAGGCGCTCGACCGCTATCCCCACGCCGAGGGGACGCACCGCGTTCCGTTCAAGCTGGGGGCGAAGCTGCCGGTCGACGAGTGCTACCTGGAGACGGAATGCCCGCGCGGCCAGCTCGGGATCTACCTCGTCGCCGACGGCGACCCGAACCCAGTCCGCTGCCGGGCGAAGAGCAGCAGCTTCTGCAACCTGTCGGTCATCGAGCCCCTCTGCCGCGGCGTCCTGATCGCCGACATCCCGGCGATTCTGGGCTCCCTGGACGTGATGATGGGAGAGATTGACCGATAAAGGGGATGCGAAATCCAGTCAATGGGAATGACGGGTATTGCAGCCCGGAAACGTGTACCCGAGAGGCTTGTTGCCCCGCAATGATGAACGTACCATGCGAACACTTTCTCATGTGGTCATGATGCCATTCATCAGGGTTCCGGAACACTCTCGTGCGTCATCCCAACAAGCACATCCAGGCGGCCATCCAGTATGCTGAAGAGCATGGATGGAAAGTCAGGAAAGGGGGCGGCCATGCGTTTTGCATTATCATGTGTGGAGCGGGAATTCGCGGCGCCTGCCGCAAAAGCGTTTGGTCAACTCCACGCGATCCTGAAGGTCACGCCCGTGAAATTCGACATTTTGTGGATCGCTGCACCCATATCGCGGACGACGATTCGGAAACAGAGGAATGAGGGAGGCCGAGATGGCATCGCCGACGTTCGAGTTCACGTTGTGGTTGGCTGACGATCCTCGCGACTTGCTCGACTGGTCCAACGCGCTGTATGACGCCGGCGCCGACGATTCCCACCCCGGCGTCTGCAATGGGGAGTTGTACGCGACATTCCATCGTAGCGCAGCGACGATGGAGGACGCGATCCGCTCGGCCCGGCGGCAACTGGATTCGATTGGCCTGCATGTGACTCGGTGCGAGATTCCCGAAGCTCAGCTTGCAGTGTGGGCGTAGTCAACGTCAGTCAAAGACCGCGGTGCTGAACCTGATCTCCAGTACGAAGCGTAGCGCCGAACGTGACAGGCTCGAAGTCTTTCGAGACGATCGGCGCGCGACACGGTCCAGACCGCCGGCTTGAGATTCATCCAGCACAAATTCGACGCCGATGCCGTCGCGGCGTTGCCCGAGGAGTCCACAGCCGCCGCTCACTTCCCCCGTTCCAGCACCTCGATCCCATACCCCGGCGCCAGCTCCAGCAGCTTCGCAATCTCCTCCTCCGTCGGCGGAGCGGCCGTCGTCGTCCCCTGCGGAACCAGCAGGCCGAACTCGAAGAACATCTCTTCCAGTCCCGCCGGCGCGATCGTAATCAGCATCTTCGCCGGTCGGTCGCTTTCGTTCCGGAAGGAGTGCGGCGTGCCGATCGGCAGGTTGGCGAACGTCCCCGCCGTCGCCACCATCCGTTGATCCCCGATCTGAAACGTGATCTCCCCTTCCAGCACGTAGAAACCTTCCTCCTCCCGGCTGTGGACGTGGGGCGGCGGGCCGCCGCCGGGGGGAACGATGGCCTCGAATTGTGCATACTTGCCGGCCGTCTCGGCGCCGGTCGCCAGGAAGCGATAGACGTCGCCGACCACGGCGATCGTTCGACCTTCTGCATGCGAGCGAACAACTGGAGGCATTGTCTGGCTCCGGAATAAATGCGGCACGGGCGACGACGCGGTTCAATCGCCAGAATCGATCTGGAGATTTCCGACGGTGTTAATATTCACGCATCGGCCGCGCGTCAATCGTCGCGGGACTTCCCCCTCCGGGATATAGTGAGCGTGGTTCGCGAGAATGCGTCGAAACGAACTCCCGCTCCTCTCTGCAGAGCGGCTGTGCCACATATTGGATCAGGCCAGGCGGGATTCTCGCGAGGCAACGCAGCAAACAGCTCCAGGCTCTTCGAAACGAGAGACGTCCATGAAATCGACGATCCGAAGCCTCATCGGTCCAGCGCGCTGGCCGGCGCGGTCATCCTCACGTCGCTCACCGGCTGCGGCCGGAAAGACGACCCGATTTCGACGGCCGCCAAGGCGGAAAAAGCGACAGGCGTCGCAGCCCCCGGCCTCGCCGAGACGAAAGCCATCGCCGAAGCAGGCTTCATCTACGGCCTGCCCCTCGTCATGAACTACGCGATCATGTACGAATTCTGCGTCGATAAAGACTCCGGACAGTACAAAGGACCGTTCAACCAGATCAAAAACGACGCCCGCGTCTTCACCTACGAAGATACGGCCGTCGTGACGCCCAACAGCGACACCCCCTATTCGATGCTCTGGCTCGACCTGCGCGCCGAACCGATGGTGATCTCCGTTCCGGCCGTCCCGAAAGAGCGCTACTATTCCGTGCAATTGATAGACGGCAATCTCTACAACTACGGCTACATCGGCAGCCGCGCCACGGGGATCGAACCAGGGGACTACCTCGTCGCCGGCCCAGACTGGAAGGGCGTCACGCCCGACGGGGTCAAACAGGTCTTCCACTCCACGACCCCCTTCTCGCTGGTCATCTTCCGCACCCAGCTCTTCCAGGCCGACGACATGCCCAACGTCGTGGAGGTGCAGGTGGGCTACAAGTCGCAGCCCCTCTCCGCCTTTCTGAATCAACCGGCCCCGCCCGCCGCGCCGGAAATCGACTTTCTGCCGGCAAGCTCGAAGGGAATCAAAGACAACTTCTACGACTACCTCGATTTCGCCTTGAAGTTCATCCCCGAGTCGCCGGAGGACAGGGAAATCCGCGCCAGGCTGGCAAGCATCGGCGTCGGTCCGGGCAAGACCTTCGACTTTAAAGATCTGACGCTGGAGCACAAAGCGGAGATCCTGCTCGCCATGAAAGAGGGCGAGGAGAAGCTCGACAAGTACCTCGCCTCCGCGTTGAAGGACATCAACGGCTGGAAGATCTCCTCGCCGTTCGGCGACCGGGAGTTCTACAAGGGGGACTGGCTGCTCCGCGCCGCGGCGGCCAAAGCCGGGATCTACGGCAACGACTCGATCGAGGCCACGTATCCGATGACTCGCGTCGACGCAGACGGCGAGACGCTCGACGGCAGCAAACACGATTACACGATCACGTTCCCTGCGGGCGACCTTCCGCCGGTCAACGCCTTCTGGTCGGTGACCATGTACGACGGCAAGAGCCAGTTGCTCATCAAGAACCCGATCAACCGCTACCTGATCAATTCGCCGATGCTGCCGGACATGAAGAAGAACGAGGACGGCTCGCTGACCCTCTACATCCAGAAGGAGAGCCCTGGCCCGGAACGGGAAGCCAACTGGCTCCCCGCGCCGAACGACACCATCTATCTCGTCATGCGCCTCTACTGGCCGAAGACGGAAGCCCCGTCCATTCTTCCCGCCGGCAAAGGATCCTGGAAACCGCCCGGCGTGCAGCGCGTGAAGTAGTCACTCCACTCGGCAATTTCGCGCCGCGATCGCACGGCTGCAAGATTGCGGTAGCGGATTTTTCGAATCAGTGGATGGCTGCGGGCCGATCAACGAGCCCGCAGCCAGCGGGCCGCGATCGACTGACCGGCCTCCGGCAATTGCGTCAACAACCAGAATGGGGACTTCAAGTCATCCGTCGACGGACGCACTCCCGCATTGAAGCTCGCGAATTCACTCGTTCTGAATCTCTTGAGATTGCAGGACCGCCACAAGCAGAGTACACCTGATAGATCCGTTACAGGCGATCCATTCTCCGCGACCTTCACAGATTACCAGCGTGACGGCGATTCGGTTCTTGGACGGATTGCACAACCCGGTACCATCGACCAGCACTGAAAATCGGGTGGAAGGAAACCACCCCGGTTCCGCGCACGGCCGCGCATTTCCAAGCGGGAGTGAGCTGTGCAACAGGTCAAGTACGCGGTCTTCTGCGCCGTGCTGCTGGGAGGCGGAATCTGGGTCTCGCAAGGATCCGCGCAGGATCCGAACTCCGCCGCAGAGCTCGCCGCAATTCGCGCAGGATCTCAGGCGTTTACCGCAGCGTTTAACGCCGCCGACGCGAAGGCTGTCGCGGCCCTCTGGACCGAAGACGGCGACTACAACGACGAATCCGGCAGGACATCGACCGGTCGATCCGAAATCGAACAGAACTACGCCAAGTTCTTTGCCGAAAACCCCGGCGCCCGGCTGCGGATCGTGATCGATTCCCTCCGGCTGCTCAGCGACACCGCCGCCATCGAAGACGGACGGACCATCCTGGAGACCGCCGCCCAGGGGGCCCCCGCGACCGGCAAATACACCGCCGTCCACGTCAAAGTCGACGGCAAATGGCTGATGTCGACAGTCCGCGACAGCCGGATCGAAACTCCCTCGACCTACCGCAACGTCGCCGACTTGGAATGGCTGATCGGAGACTGGACCGCCGAAGAACACGGTCAGAAATTCGCGTCGAGCTGCCGCTGGATCGCCAACAAGAGTTTTGTCGAAAGGAAATACACCGTCACGCATGCCGACGGAACGATGCTCTCCGGCCTGCAGCTGATCGGCTGGAATCCGCAGGCCAGCCACGTTCAATCGTGGAACTTCAGTTCGGATGGCGGGCACGCGATCGGCGTCTGGTCCCCCCTGCCTGACGGCTGGTCGGCCGAAGTCCGCGGCATGACTGGCGACGGCACCCCCACCGAGGCCGTCGTGCAGTTGCAGCGGCTGGATGACAACGCCTACGTCTGGAAGTCGGTCGGTCGATCGGCCGGCGGTCAGCCCTTGCCGGATACCGAAGAAATCGTCCTCAAGCGGCAGCCCGCGAAGTAGTCATTCGACGCCAGTCAGTTCCAATCCAAAAATCGCGACCCGCGCCGCGGAGAATCCAGCATGCACCGAAAACTTCTTGTCGCCACGCTGAGCCTGAGTCTGATCGCCATCCTCGGCCCGACCCTCTGTTGGGGCAGAGGCTTCGGTGGAGGCGGGTTCCGCGGCGGTGGCGGCGGCGGATTTGGTGGCGGCGGCGGCGGGTTCAGCCGAGGTGGAGGAGGATTCGGCGGCGGAGGTGGTGGTTTCGGCGGCGCAGGCGGCGGTGGCTTCAGCCGAGGAGGCGGTGGATTTGGCGGAGGCGCGGGCGGTTTCGGCGGAGCCGGCGCGGGCGGTTTCAATCGCGGTGGTGGCGCCTTCGGTGGTGGTGCCTTCGGCGGTGGCGGCGGCGGAGGAGCCGGTGGCTTTGATCGAGCGGGCGCAGGCGGATTCGGCGCAGCGGGTGCCGGCGCTGGTGGTTTCGACCGCGGTGGGGCCGGCGGCTTCGGTGGTGGTGCAGGCGGTGAATTCGGTCGAGGCAGCGCCCAGAGTGGCGTTTTCAATCGCTCCGGCGCGGGCGGATTCGGCGACCAGGGCTCGCGCAGCTTGCCCGGGCTGGGCGGCGACGGAGCCAATCGCTCGGGCTTCGGACAGGGCGCCGCAGGCGGATTCGGAAATCGCTTTTCGTCCCCCGATCGCAGCCAGCTCAACAGCTTTCTCGGACTGCCGTCCGATGAAGGCCTCCACAATCTGGGAGGCAGCCAGCAGTTCAGCGGAAACAATTTTGATGTGAACCACGGTTCCTACGAAGGCCCGCGCGGCGGAACGGCGACAGGGACCACAGTGACGGGGCCGCAGGGAAACACTGTTGGCCGCGGAGCCGCGGAGGGGCCCAACGGCGGAGCAGTGGCAGGCCGGGGCTTCGAAGGGGCCGATGGCGCGTCAGGGTTCCAGGGCGCTGCAGTCGGCCCGCGCGGCGGAGTCGCTGCCGGCGGAGCGGTCACCGGGCCGCAGGGAAATACGGTCGGTCGCGGAGCTGCGGTCGGTCCCAACGGCGGAGCGGTCGCCGGTCGTGGCTTTGAAGGGGCTGGCGGCGCCGCAGGTTTTCAAGGGGCCGCCGTCGGGCCAAACGGTGGCTTCGCCGCCGGGGGCGCGGTCCGCGGTCCGAATGGCGGAGCAGCCGCCCGTGGCGTGGCCGTCGGGCCGAATGCCGCCGGCTATGTCCGCGTCTCGTCGTCGGGACGCTATACCTGCGCCACCGCCGTCCGCGGCGATTTCAATCACTGGGGCGTTTACGGGACCGGCTGGTACACCAATCATCCCGGCGCCTGGTTCGCTGCCGGCTGGGGCGCCAGCGCCATCTGGCAGGCGGCCACCTGGAGCTCGGTGGGAGACTGGATGGGATACTACCCGGCGGCGCCGATCTACTACGACTATGGCAACAACGTCACGTATCAGGACAACAGCGTTTACGTGAACGGCCAGAACGTCGGCACTTCGGAGCAGTACTACGATCAGGCTGCGAGCCTGGCGGCGACGGGCACACAGGCCCAGGCGCCGGCCGACGGGCAATGGATGCCGCTCGGCGTCTTCTCCCTGACAAAGCCGGTTCAGTCCAAGTCCGACATTACGATTCAGCTCGCGGTCAATCCGCAGGGCGTGCTGCGCGGGAATTACACCGACAACGCCACCGGACAGTCGCAGGTCATCCACGGATCGGTGGATAAAAAGTCGCAGCAGGTCGCCTTTACGATGGGGGATGACTCGACGAAGGTCATCGAAACGGGCCTCTACAACCTGACGAAGGACGAAGCACCGGCTCTGATTCATTACGGCAAGGATCGCACAGAACAATGGCTGCTGGTCCGGTTGAAGCAACCCGACGCGGCGACAGCGTCCAACTGATTGCGTTCGAGCGAACCAGGCCGGTGCGCCGCCGCCATGCGAAGACGTTTGGAAGCGCCGCAACGTCGCGCGACCTCGCCTCGCGTCAGCCGAACAGCTCCCGCAGCGGCTCGCCCGTCGACAGCGGACGGGTGAAGCCGTCCCGGCCCAGCCGCGTGTCGAGCGGCACGCCAAGCGAATGGAAAATCGTCGCGCCCAGATCCTCCGGGCGAACCGGGCGGTCTTTGACGTAGGCCGCGTGGCTGTCGGTCTCACCATAAACCGCGCCCCCGCGGATGCCGCCCCCCGCCAGAATGGCGGAAAAACACGACGGCCAGTGCTGCCGACCGGGGTTCGTCCCGCGGGCATTGATGGTCGGGGTCCGGCCGAATTCGCCCATCACGACCACCAGCGTATTCTCGAGCATGCGGCGATCGTTGAGATCGGTGATCAGAGCCGAGAGGGCTTCGTCGAGCTTCGGCAGGCACCAGCCCATGCCGTACGACCCGTTGCCGAAAGCGCTTCCCATTCCCATTTCGCCGCCGTGCATGTCCCAGCTCGAACTGGGAGCGCCGCCGCCCCCTTCCGGCGCAGGCCCGGTCCAGCCATTGACCGTCACGAACCCGACCCCCGACTCGACGAGCCGGCGGGCCAGCAGCAGATTCTGCCCCAGCGGATGCCGGCCGTAGCGATCGCGGACTTCGGGGGCTTCGCGGTCCAGTTCGAAGGGAAGTCGCCCTTCAGCACTGCTGGTCAGCTCGAACGCGCGGCTGTGGATGTCCTGCCAATCCTTCGTGGCCGGCGCGGCGTCGCCCAGACCGACCGTGGGACTGAGAATGTCGAGCAGGCGGCGGCGGTCGGTCATCCGCCCGGCGGCGACGGCGGCCTGCAGTTCGTCGGGGGCCTGAAAAGTCGGCATCGCGGGATGATTGGCCGCGGAGCCGACGAACAGCGGCGAGTTCGCCGCCCCGCGATGCCCGCCGTTGCCGATATTGGGCGCGCAGAACACGGGATCGCCGACGCACTTGATGAGCCAGACGTACGGGGCGATGGTCCGCTCGTTCGGCCGAACTTTCGAAAGAATCGAACCAATGTAGGGGGCGTCGCTCGGCGCGGCCGCCTGACCGCTGAGGCAGTGGTGCATCGCATCGAAATGATTGCTGATGTTTCCGACGTGCGTCATCGAGCGGATCAGCGAAAAATGCTGCGTGAGCTGGGACATCTTCGGATGCAGCTCGCTGATCTGCATGCCGGGGACGTTCGTAGAAATCGGCTGATAGGGACCGCGAATCGTATCCGGCGCGCCCGGTTTCAGATCCCAGGTATCGAGCTGGCTCGGCCCGCCGCAGAGCAGGATGAAGATGCAGGACTTCTCGACGGCGCCGCGACCCAGTCCGCTCTGCGGATTGACGCCGGCCGCAACCATCCCGGGCAATCCCAGCGGCAGCGCGCTGATCCCCGCCGCATGTAGCAGTTTCCGACGCGAAATCGCCTCGGAAAACGACCGTCTGGCGTTCGCGGAATCGCTCATCGGGAATTCCCCTGTGAAACTGACGGAGTCGCGTTCTCGATCACCTGCGGGAAACGGCTCGGCGAGCAGCGTATCAAGGACTCTGCGCTACGTCACAGCCAATTCTGTGCCTCCGCGACAATTTGCGGCGGTCCGACGATCTGGAATCCGCTCTTCCCCAGTCTCCCGTTCCCCGCTAAAACTCTCGCGCGGGCAATCCAGATAAGGCGAATTCGAGACAACTCCGAAGGCAAAATCATGCAGTGTCCGCGTTGCAAGACGCACGACGTCTACCTGAGCCGCAGTGCCAATACGAACCTGCTCTCTTTCGTAGCGGCGACCGTCCGCTGCCACCGCTGCTGTTATCTCTTCACGGTGCCACGTTGGTCGGCGGTCGAAAAGGCGCCGGATGAATCGGCGGCGCATCAGCAGCAGAAGCGCCGGGCGGCATAGGACCGTTTGACCTCGGTACAAACCGGGTGGCCGGGGCAGAAGCGTCTTCGCGATGCCCCGGAGTCCATTGCCCTTGAGGACTCCCTTCGGTCCCCACGCATCGACGCAAGCTCAAGCGGTCGAACAACGAACCCCAGCCGTGCCTTCCTGACTCCGCCCCAAGCTACTTCTTTGCCTCGTCCGCGCCGAACCGCACGTCCTGCAGCAGCGAATAGAGGACGATGTTCGTCGCGATCCGGACGGCGTCTTCCGGGATGTAACCCGGACAGCTCGCCCCCGACTGGCGTTCCAGCGCGCAACTGATGTCGTATTTGCTGTAGATCACCACGTAACGACCGTCGACTTCGATCCCTTCCAGGAAGGGCTCCCCTTCGCGGACTTCGCTCAGCAGCGGGCCGTTCGTCTCGCCCGGCTCCGCCCCGCGCCGACGGACGCGCTTCAGGTCGTGGCCGATGCTGTCCGAGAACAGCTCGTGCGAAACGGGAATGCGGTCGAGCCGGCGGTCCGGATAGAGTTGCTCCATCAGCTCGCGGAAACTCTTGTCGAAAGGCTTGGCGCCGCAGCAGGCGTCGGCAAACAGAACGCCCCCGCGCGACAGGTAGAGCTTGAGCTGTTCGCGCTCCGGTCCGCTGAGGTCGAAGCGGCTGCGGCCGTGCATGTAGACCAGCGGGTACTGAAACAGGTTCTCGTCGGTGAGAACCAGATTCTTCGGTCGGCTGGAGGCAATGCCGCCGGCGGTCTCGTTCAGGGCGGTCAGCAGGTTTTTCAGGGCCTGCGGTGCGGTGTCCCAGCCGCCGCTGTGGCGGATCTTGGCAATCTCCAGCAGGCTCCGTTCGACCCGATTCAGGTCTTTGTTGCTGGCGATCTGTGGCGCGTCGAGTTTGGCGGGAGGCTCGCGCCCCGTCGCGTACGCAATCACGTTGATCCCGATCTGCGTCGACCGGATGATCCGCGCCTTCAGGCGCGGGTTGCGCTTCGGCGGATCGTGACGAGCCCAGTATTCCCACAGACAGCCGAGATCCTCGGGACAGAAGATTACCGAGGTCCGGCAGCCGAAGTCGACACCCAGCAGCTCGACTCCTTCCGGCTGCAACGGGTATTCGGATCGATAGACCGGGTGGTCGTGCGGCAAGGGCTTCAGCTCGGACTCGCCCGGCGGCAGGATGCGCGGGAGCAACTCGCGAAAGCTCTTTTCAAAGCCCGCGCTGCCGCAGGTGGGCGAGACGAACAGAAAGCCGCCGTTGAGCAGGTACTCCTGCAGCAGCGCCTCTTCCGCTTCGGTGAACGAAAGCGGCTGTTCGCCGCTGAGAAACAGGACCGGCGCCTGCAGCAGGTCGTTCACGCCCCCTCCGTCGACCGCTCGGGCGATGTCGACTTCCTGGGCGGTCAGGAGCTGGGGCCAGCGTTCGAGGCCGCTGATCAGCTCGACGAGGTTCCGGACATCGCGGGGATGGCGGTTCCAGTCGTCGCCGGCGATTTCCTTCTGCTTGATGACATCCCGCGGCCCGTGCTTCAGCTTGTTGACCAGAACCGGCGCGAGCCCCTTGGACAGAAACAGCAGCGCGAAGCTGGTCGAAACCACCGGGCCATTCTCTCCCGGCCATGCGCCATCGTTAGTCTGCGTGCCGGTGAGAACTCTGGCCCCCTGGCGATACCAGTCCTGATCGCCGAAGAAGCGGCGGCCGGTCAGTCGACCGGCCCGCTCCATGCCGTAGAGGTAGTAAAGGAGCCAGCTTCCGTTACCGGGATTCTGCGTGACGGAGAAGTGATTGGCCATCCAGCGGACCGCCCGGTCGGTCGCCTTATCGGGCTCGCGGACCTGGCAACACGGCGGGAGGCCGTCGGGGCCCACCCCTTCGTCGTCCTGCAGCATCTGGCCGATAATGGTGATCGACGAGAGGCCGGCGACGGTCATGCTGCCGCTGCTCGACTGCCGATCGCCGTAGGCCCAGCCGCCGTCGGGATTCTGCCGGGCGGACCAGTAGCCCATCGCGCGAACCCACGTTTCGCGATCGATCGGAATGCCGGCTTCAGCGGCTTCACGGAGTCCCAGAATCGCGAACTGGGTATTGCTGGGATCGCCCCCACCCAGCGACCCATAGCCCCAGCCTCCGACATTGCCAGCTCTGATCTGGCCGTCTTCCAAGCGCTGCGCCAGCCTGGCGATGCGGGGAAGCTCGCTCGGATCCTTCGCGGCGACCAGCGCCATGATCATCAGCGAGATTTCGTAGGTCTGCGTCGGCTCGCTGTCCACGGGGACGCGTCTGAGGGCTTGAAGCCCCTTTCGGACAACCGGGTGGTTGGCCGGCACGTCGGCGTTGAGCAGCGCCAGCAGCGTGAGCGACGTGATGCCGACCCCGTGGTTGTTTCCGCCCCAGTCGCCATCGAGCGTCTGCTGATTGGCAAGAAACTGCACCGCCCGCTGGATCGCCCGGTCGACTTCCTGCTTGGAGACGTCGGCGGCCAGCGCCACGCCGGAAGCCTGGATCGACGCCACCCACACCACGACCAACGGCAAACACCAGCGCGAGAGAATCGTCATCGTCAGTTCCACCAGTTTTCGCAGTCGGCACAACTGTCAATCTCGGGCAGACGTTTTCCACCCTGCACAATCATATCTCGGTTGTGCCACGTTCCGAAGGTGAGAATTCCGCCGGGGCCGCGTTTCCCGAACCGGGTGGCCGGGGTCGGAGCGTCTTCGCGATGCCCCGAGACGTGAGATCCGTCAGCGTTCTCTCTCAAAGCGATGAACGATCGCTGCGTTGCAATCGAATTCCAGGTACGCCGTCGTCACGCGGAGCTGGCCGACTGGCAGTTCAAGCTCCTTGATCTCCGCCTCGTGAACGAATGGATCGGCAGCCGCATTGAACATTCGCCAGTGGGCGAGGCGATTCTCGAATATCAGATCGGGTTCGGTCCGGAGCACACACTCTCCCCGCAGGGCGAAGTCCACGAGTTCCCGTTCATCGTCCGCGAATACCCAGCGGACCAGGGACACGACAGAATCCTCCCCCATCGCAACGAGGACCGACGCCGGATCGCCGCCGAGGAGCAGGCCAAAGCCGTTGCCGACCGGGAGCCGACTGATCCATTGAACCGACGCCGCGCACGCTCTGCCGTAGTCGGCCGACTCCACGCCGTGCCACTCCGACAGCAAGTGGGCGGGCACCAGCAGTTGCAGCGCCCCGTCATCCAGCCAGTCGAGCTGTATTTCGAGAGATACCCTTCAACTCAACGGCATTCGCGAACCGGGTTCTATGTTCCCACCAGCCCCCAGATCGTCTTCAAGAACGGCGGGGCCGCCTGCAGCGTGAAGTAGCCGAAAAAGGCGCATGACCACACCAGCACCAGGAAACGGACCGGCCCGATCGACAGGCTCCGCGAAAGGATCTTCGTATTCAAATAGAGCAACAGCAGCGAATACAGGAACATCACCGCCCCGTTCATCGCGGCGGCAAGCTGGACCTGCAGCAGCGGTTCGCGGGTCACGAACAGCAGAATCAGCGAACCGAGCAGGATCTCGCCCCACAGGAACAGGCTGTAGAGCCGGCTGACCGTCCAGCCGGGGTGCTTGAGCAGGTAGTTGACCTTGACGATATCCGCGGAAATCCGTGCCGTGCCGTCGAGGACGCCGAGCTCAGTCGTCAGCAGGATGGCGACGCCGGCGATCAGATACGCGTAGCGGAGGAAGACGCCCAGCGGCCGCTGGCCAAGCAGCTCCGCCTGGCCCCAGACGAATTTCATGCCGCTCCCCAGATCGGTCGCACGGGAACGGAGCACCCCCTGCTCGTCGTACAGCAGCGAGTAGGCGATCAGCGCCAGCAGCGACAGGCAGACGATGCACGTCCCGAGAAAGCTGACGCCGTGTTCGATGTTTGCCGCCCGCCACCAGCCGCGCCAGCGCTGCATGTTCTCCGGCGTATGGTGAAAGTGGAAGCCGGTCTCCGCCGCCGCCTCTTCCTGTCCCGTGAGTGGGCTGACGATCCGGCCGAGGTACTTGCCCATGCCGTACCCCTTGTCCTTGATATAGCCGCTCTGCCCGAGATTCAGCGTTCCCCCGGCCCCGGCGAAGGCCAGCGCTCCAAGCAACTGCATCGAGGTCAGCCCGGTCGCCTGTAGATCCGGAAACGAGCCGACGCTGGCCACCCCCCGACCGAGCGCCACCCAGGCGTCGGGGCGGATGACGGCGCAGCCGATGATCGTGGTCAAGATCAGGATCAGTCCGACCAGCCACATCTGCAGGCGCTCGACAGTGTTGTAGACGATCGGACCGGCGGTCAGGATCGCCCCGCAAGCGACCAGGCTGCCGATGCTCAGCAACCCCGCAGGCGACAGCGACGTCCCGGCAATCAGCGGCTCGGTCCCCCCTTCCGGACCGAGAAAGAGTCCGAGCAGCAGTTCCGAAGCGGCGGTGGACCAGCCCGGAAACGCCCAGGGAACGATGTTGAGAATCAGAAAGATCCACGCCCACTGCCGGCTCAGACGGCTGAAGCCCGTGATGGCGCTCTCGCCGGTGACCAGCGTCCAGCGCTCGATCTCCATATTCACGAAGAACTGCGTAACAACGCCCAGCAGGCAGGCCCAGAAGAAGACGAAGCCCGAGTGATAGACGATATTGGGCCAGAGAATGTACTCGCCCGATCCAAGAGCCAGCCCCGCCAGGATGATGCTGGGCCCGACCATCCGCCGCCACGGCAGGGGCTCGGGAAGCTCGCGATAGCGCAACGGGGGCAGATGCCGGTGCGGAATGACATCGTCCGGCACCAGCTCTTCGGTGTCGCTCATTGTCGGTCGATCCCTGCGGGGCGTTCGTTGAAATTTCGAAGCCGGCAGGATAGTCCATCCGCGCAAGAGTGAGAACCGCGGCGCGCAAATTGGGCGCTGCAGTCAGTGTTCGGAAAGAATACGAAGAAGCCACGCGGCGGGAGCGATCGCTGCCTCCCGTCGCGCGGCTTTTCGAATCATCAGGCTACATCGAGGAATGAGCGGGCCAGCCCCTCCGCAAAGAAACCCGAGATTACAGCGCGGCCTGGGCAGCCTTCTGCCGACGGCGGAACGCACCGAAGGCCAGCGGAACCAGCATCGTGCCGAACATCGCGATGGACGCGGGTTCGGGGGTGACCGCATCTACGACTGTTGGATCAGGAGGAGACGTAAGTGTCGCCAACCCGCCGATGGGTGCCGTCGAACCACCGGTCTGCATCAGCGTCAGTGAGAAACTTGCGGCACCGGTTTGGAATGCACCAGCGAACACTGATCCCGGTGCAAAGTCGCCCAGAAAGAAAAACGTCCGGCTCGCACTCGACGTCTGGCTGCTCGTGGCCAGACTGGTGCTTGCGGAATTTGCGTCGAATGTTCCCACGCTGGCCGTTCCAAACAGGAAATCTGTCAGGTGGGCGAGGTCGAACGCGGGAACCGTAATGGCGGTCCCAATCGGAATCGAGTTGAACTGCCCGATATCGCCCGTGTTGAGGGTCGTGAGAGTCAACGACGTAAAAGTCGTCATGTCCACCAGAGATGTCGTGGAAAGACCGTTCTGATCCAGTCCGGCTACTTCGGTCACCGAGAACCATTGAGAACCGACGATCATGCTGGCATCCGCCGAGTTTACGCAACTCACGAGAGCAGCCGTTGTCAAAGCCATCAAAAACTTCTGCATCCTAATCACTCCATTATGTCAAGGAAATGCCATAGAAACCGATGGCCCGCTACACTTTCTACATCGCCGGCGTTCCGCCCCGATGCTCTTGAGTCTTGCCTGACAAAAACCGATCAGCCTCGCGGATCCCACACGACGCTGTCGACACGTGCACGATCCTAGCGACGATTCCATGTCTCGCAAGACAGGTTTCGTGAAACTCCCGCATACTTCTCAGGATTCGCAAACATCGCCCAATTCCCATTCGTTGTTGCGTAGTTCGCGGGCAGAAGCTGGGTAGT
This sequence comes from uncultured Planctomycetaceae bacterium, assembly GCA_942493135.1. Lineage (GTDB taxonomy): Bacteria > Planctomycetota > Planctomycetia > Planctomycetales > Planctomycetaceae > Planctellipticum. The sequence continues at coordinate 5,775,160 of OW818684.1, forward strand.
TCAGCGAAACCGGATTGACCTCGTGCCGTCGCGATTCGTCACTTCAAGAGTTCGGCCAACACGTCGTGCTTCGCGGCAGACTGCCGGATGATCAACAACGGCCCAAGCGGGAACATGGCCCCGCCCTCTCCGTCGACCTCCACCCAGGGGCCAAGTTCCGAGTTGCCCTGCAGTTGCTGCATCAGGCCCGTCATCGTGACCATCGGATTCAACCGCTTGCCGACGTGGTAGACGCGCGGCGTCAGCGAGAGATCGGCCGCCTCCTGCGTCGTGACGAAGACCACTTCGTTGACGATCCAGAAAGCCAGTTTGTGCGACTTCGCGTCTCGGAGGCATGGCCAGTTTCAGCAACTGCAGTTCGGCCAGTTCTCTCGGAATTTCGCCAATCGTCGCGTTGTCGTAATCGAGCGTGGTCATCTGAAGCCGCCGGCGGACACACGGACCGCGACGAACTCGATCCAGACCCCAAACCATCAACGCCAATCCTGAGCTCGCCGACTGGATTTCGCGGTGAGCCAGATGGCGATGTACACGGTTCATTCGCAAATCGGAATCCATCGCCAGGTTTTTGCGTTGACCATCTGTCAGAGCGACTGTATCGTTTATCGTCGATCAACGATTTTGGAGTTCACATGCCTCCCGCACATTCGACAAATCGCTGCTGCGACGACCAGCCTGCCACGCTGCCGACCGACGCTTCCGCGGAACGCCTCGCAGCTCTGGCATGGGCGCTCGCACACCCCGCGCGGGTCCGCATCTTGCGGCTGCTCCTCAGTCGCAACACCTGCGTCTGCGGCGAAATCGTCGGCGAGCTCCCGCTGGCGCAGTCGACCGTGTCGCAGCATCTCAAAATCCTGAAGGAGTCCGGGCTCGTCCAGGGCGAAGTCGACGGCCCGAAGGTCTGTTACTGCATCAACCGCGATCAGCTTCATGAATTGAAAGCCCTCATTGCCGGCCTCTAAGCCCTGCTGTTCCGGAGCAATCCCCGAACGCGGATTGCCGATTCCGACGGAGAAAAAGAAGTGACCATGAAACACGTCCAGATTTACGACAAGCCCATGTGCTGCTCGACCGGCGTCTGCGGACCGCAGGTCGACCCCGTCCTGCCACGCTTTGCAGCAGACCTCGACTGGCTGAAGTCTCAAGGGCATCAGATCGAGCGATTCAACCTCGCCCAGCAGCCCGATGCATTCATCGCCAACCCCGACGTCCATCAACTGCTGGCCACCCAGGGAACCGACTGCCTGCCGCTCGTCGTCGTCGACGGCGCCATCGTCAGCCGCAAAGGCTATCCCTCCCGCGAAATGCTCACGCTGTGGACCGGTCAAGCAGAGACCGCCGCAGCCTCCCTGCCCGTCGTCAATGCGTCGGGCGGCTGTTGTGGCGGGTCCGCCTGCTGCTGATGGCGGCAGAATACCCTTCGATCACGGCAAGAGGTCACCATGGAATTCGTCAAGCACGCCACGCGAAACTTGTTCTTCACCGGCAAGGGGGGCGTCGGCAAGACGTCGCTGGCCTGCGCGACCGCCGTCCGCCTCGCCGATGCCGGCCAGCGAGTCCTGCTGGTCTCCACCGATCCCGCGTCGAATCTCGACGAAGTCCTCGGGGTCCAGCTCGGCTATCGGCCTTCGCCGATTCCTACAGTCCCCGGCCTGTCGGCGATGAACCTCGATCCGGCCGCGTCGGCCGCCGAGTACCGCGAGCGGATGGTCGGCCCGTATCGCGGGCTGCTGCCCGCCGCGGCCGTCGCCAGCATGGAAGAACAGTTCTCCGGCTCCTGCACGCTGGAGATCGCGGCCTTTGACGAATTCTCCCGGCTGCTGGGAGACGCCTCCGCCACGTCGGAATTCGACCACGTGATCTTCGACACCGCCCCGACCGGTCATACATTGCGGCTGCTGACCCTGCCCTCCGCCTGGTCGGGCTTCATGGAGACCAACACGACGGGAACCTCCTGCCTGGGGCCGCTCGCCGGCCTGCAGGCGCAACAGAAACTGTATCAGTCGACCGTCGAGGCGCTGGCCAATGCCGAAGTGACCACGCTGATCCTGGTCACGCGTCCGGAAGCTGCCGCGCTCCGCGAAGCCGCCCGCACGAGCGGCGAACTCGCCGGGCTCGGCGTCCGGAATCAGCACCTCGTCGTCAACGGCGTCTTCCAGGCCACCGACATTGCCGATCCACTGGCCGCAGCGCTGCAGGCCCGCGGCGAGCAGGCCCTCGTCGACCTGCCGGAGGCCCTTCGCGACCTCCCTGCGACACAGATTCCCCTCACGTCCGCGGGATTCGTGGGCATTGAATCGCTCCGCAATCTGGGCAATCTCACCGATCTGCCGACCCCGCCGCCCGGAGTGGCGGAAGAGGCGCCCGACGTCCCGGTCGGACTCGGGTCGCTGCTGGAAGACCTGACCGCCGCCGGTCACGGCGTCATTCTGGCAATGGGCAAAGGAGGGGTCGGCAAAACGACCGTAGCGGCGGCAATCGCAGTGGCCCTTGCCGAGCGCGGACTTCGCGTGCATCTTTCGACGACCGATCCCGCAGCACATCTGTCGGGCGCGATGGCGGGCGAAGAATTGCCGACGCTGACCGTCAGTCGGATCGATCCGCAAACGGAAACGGCCCGCTATTCCGCCGAGGTCCTGGCCACGGCCGGCGCCGGGCTGGACGACAGCGGGCGGGCGCTGCTGCAGGAAGATTTGCGATCCCCCTGCACCGAAGAAATCGCCGTCTTTCGCGCGTTCGCCGAGGCCGTCGACGAAGGTCGCGACCATTTTGTCGTCCTGGATACAGCCCCCACAGGCCACACGATTCTGCTGCTCGATGCGGCCCTGGCGTATCATCGCGAAGTCACGCGTCAGTCGAGCCAGATGCCGGACGCCGTGGCGCAATTGCTCCCGCGCCTGCGCGATCCGGAGTTCACAAAGGTTCTGCTCGTGACGCTCCCCGAAGCGACCCCGGTTCACGAAGCCGCCCAGTTGCAGCAGGATCTCCGCCGGGCGCAGATCGAACCGTGGGCCTGGGTCATCAACCAGACCCTGACGCCGCTCAGCGTGACCGATCCCGTGCTGCAGAGCCGCCGGCAGCACGAGCGAACCTACATCGACGAGGTCACCGGCAGCCTGTCGTCTCGGACAGTGCTGCTGCCGTGGCACGCCACGCCGCCGACCGGGCTGGAAGGGTTGCGGTCGCTGGTGGGCTGATCACGTCTCCGGGGCAATACGTGGACGTCAGGCGCTTGAGATTCAGGTTGCGTAGCGTCAGAAACATATTGACAATTTGTCACAGACATGTAGCCTCAAGGCAACAGTCGTTTCGAAAAGTCATCATGTTTACATCTCAGACGGAGACGACGCGATGGACTTCGGCACCTTTCTTGTCCGCCAGCATTGGCTGAAGATTCCGGAATTTGCCGCTCTCACGTCGGCATCATTGCGGGCGGCCGAGGGCCGAAAGTCACCGGACGGGTATCTGGAACCGTCGCTGCGCGAGGTGCTGGAGTCAAGTGAACGTGGACGGCTCAGGCCGTACCCGCTGGGTGATGTCTTGCGGAATAACGCAGGCATATTGTCCGAAGCGTTGAACCGAAGCGGAGCTAAGGACTTTGAAGACCTGGTCGCAATGTGGCAGCAATGGCATGTGGACGAAGTCGAGCCGATCTCGGATTTCTGCCTGAGTCCACGTCAGCGATCATTTGGCGAGAGGTTGTATAATTGCGAGGCCGAAAAGCGATCGTGCGCGGAATACGTTGCACGCACGTTTATTCATGCGGCAGACCACGTTGTCATTCCCGAGGGGACCAGCACATTCTGGTGCGGACTGGGGGCGCTGCGGCATTGGTCTAACCTGTGCATCATCACTTCAAATGGCGCCCTCGTGAGAGAGCTGCACGAGAATCCGAGGCTGCGCCGGCGAGTGACGTCGGTAAATGTCGTTGGCGGGCAGATGGACCTCGACCCGGACAAGGGAGGAGCGGCGAGTCGAGGGTTTGTCGGCGAAGCCGCGCGCCAGGGATTCGACCAGGCGATCGTCGAACAGCCGGGGGCAACGGTTGTGCTGTCTTCCGTGAATGGTCTCCTTTCAGACTCCGGTCCGTATGCTCCATGTCCTGTATCCGGTTTCACTCGACATTCGTTATTAATGAAGGCATTTGATTCCAATGTCCGAAAAGTCGTCTTCGTAGCCGACTACACCAAGATGCGACCAAAGGACGAAGCGTCTTACGGCGATGCGATATTCTCGGACAAGAAGCAATGGCGTTCAATTGTCGACAACTATCGCGGCCGACTGGCGATTGTCGTTGCTCCTCCCCCCGAGGTTCGTAGCGATCCCGCACTCATGGCAACTCGTCCGGCAGACCGCGTGATTCGCGGCAAGGGTTACTCGCAACCGCTGGTCGAATACCTGACAGTCGCTGCAGAACTGGACCGGCTCTGTAGTGGAAAGTCCCTCGAGCGTGGGTTTTACGAGGCCGGGAACCGTCCGCCGTCGGTCGCTTCTGTCTCGGAAACGCACTGATTCCAGCGGGAGTGTTTCGCCGGGTTCGCGAGAATCACTGATGATGGCACAGAGCTGCTTGACCGAGCGATTCATGGCATAAACTATCGTAGCTCCACCAGATCCTACCCCGTCACCGGCAGATCCATCAATTGCCGGAACCGCTCCAGCACCCGCTGCTTGAGCGGACCGAACTCGACCCGATCCAGCCGCCCGCTGTCAACCAGCTCAAACGCCTTCGTCCGGGCCTCCTCCAGCAGCTCAAAGTCGCGGACCAGGTCCGCGACTTTGAGCGGCAACGCTCCGTGCTGACGCGTCCCCAGCACGTCGCCGCCGCCGCGCAGCTCCAGGTCGGTCTGCGCAATCTGAAAACCGTCCGCAGAGGCTTCCAGCGTGGCCAGGCGTTTGACCGCGTCGGGCTGATCGACGCTCGAAAACAGGAAACAGTACCCCTGGAACCGGCCCCGGCCGATCCGCCCCCGGAGCTGATGCAACTGCGACAGCCCGAACCGCTCCGCCTGCAGAATGACCATCAACGTAGCGTTCGGGACGTCGACGCCGACTTCAATCACCGTCGTCGCCACGAGCGCATCCAGCTCGGCGGCCCGGAACCGCTCCATCACATCGGCCCGCTGATCCCGCCCGATCTGACCGTGCAGCAGCCCGACCCGGAAATCCTTCAGCTCGCCCGCCGACAGATTGCGGAAAACCTGCTCGGCCGCTGCAGAAAGAGCCGGCGTTTCGTTGTCCAGCTCGGCTTCGACCCGCGGGCAGACAACATAGAGCTGCCGGCCCTCGGCCAGTTTCCCCCGCAGAAACTCCCAGACTTTGCGCTCCGCCCCCGATCCCGAAATCCGGCTGGTCACAACCTTCTGCCGCCCGGGCGGAAGTTCGTGGATCGAGGTCAGATCGAGGTCGCCGAACTGCGTCAGGCACAGGCTCCGCGGAATCGGCGTGGCGGTCATCACCAGCACGTGCGGCGTGGTCTCGCCCGAGGCGAACTTCGCCCGCTGCATCACGCCGAACTTGTGCTGCTCGTCGATGACGACCAGCCCGAGCTTCGCAAACTCCACGTCCTTCTGAATGATCGCCTGCGTCCCGACCACGAGCTGCACCGCACCGCTGCGGATCCCGGCCAGCGTCTCGCGCCGTTCGGCGGCGGTGAGCTGCCCCGTCAACAGCCGGCGTTCGACCCGGCTCTGCGCCAGCAGCCGTTCGATCGTCTGCCAGTGCTGCTGTGCGAGGACTTCCGTCGGGGCCATCACCACCGCCTGCTGACCGGCGGCGACGGCCGCCAGCATCGCGTAGACCGCAACCGCAGTCTTTCCCGCGCCGACATCCGCCTGCAGCAGCCGGTGCATTGCCTGCTCGCGCCCCAGATCGGCGGCGATGTCCCGGATCGCCTGATCCTGGCCGGCGGTCAGTTGAAACGGAAACAGCCGACGGATGCGGGCATCGATCTTCGACGTCACCGGCAATGGAACGGCTTTGTTCTCACGACGCCAGTAGCGCCGGCGGAGGGCGATGCCAAGTTGAAACTCCAGCAGATCCTCGTAGAGCACCCGGCGGAGCCCCGCGCGGTATTCGTCCATCGTGGCTGGCTGATGAAGGTGCCGGACGGCGTCGGCCATCCGCGGCAACTGCAATTCTTCACGGAGGGCTTCCGGCCACGGATCGGGGAGCAGCTCGACGGCGTCTTCGACCGCGTGCTGAATCATCCGCCGGAGCTCGTGGAGCTTCAGCCCTTCGGTCAGGCGATAGCGGGGAATCAGGCCGCCATCGGCGGCGGTGTCGTCTTCTTCGAGAAACTGAACTCGGGGATGCGAAAACTCCCAGCGTTTCTGACGAAACTTCGGGGCCGCGGAGAAGAGGACGCGCTGGCCGTCCTGGAACTTCTGCAGCATCCAGGGCTGGTTGAACCAGACGCCGCGGGCGTAACCGCCATCGCACTGCAGCAGGATGGCGGTCATCGTCTTGCCGGTCGACGTGAGGCGGGAATCACGATCGACCACGACGCCGCGAACGGTCTGCAGCTCCCCTTCGACCAGTTCGAAAATCGGTTTGACGTGCGTCAGGTCGAGGACATCCCGCGGCAGATGGAGCAGCAGGTCTTCGACGGTGAAGATCTCCAGCTTCGCCAGCAGCTCGGCGCGCGCGGGCCCGACACCCCGCACAAACTGCACGGACTGCTCGAGCGGCGACAGTGCTGGTGGCGTAGCGGACGTCATGGCGGCAGGGAGCATCTCCTGCACAAGTGATGACGAAAGCAGGGAGAGTTTTCAACCGCCGGAACCGAGCCTGACCAAACGATGACCGAGGTGGACCGTATTGAACAGCATCAACCGGCAGTCTCGGCCGGCTGAGCCGCCGGCGGGAACCAGAAGGGGATGCCCCAGGGGACGATGAAAATTGTCAGCAACGTTCCCGTTGCTTTAATGGTTGGAATCCTTCGAAGATCAAGTTGCGGCAGGATTCCATTGGTCGAGTAACTCAACAGATCCCACGGAGTGGTCGTGAATGACTCCTCAAACTCCGGCATGACCAGTGAGACGACTGGCAGAACGAGCGCCGAGAGGACCACGCTCAGTACATACGTCCGGGACCGCCTCAGAAAGCAAAAACTCCAAACGATCCACAAGCACAGAAACAATGCGACGTCGTGCGGTGAAACGCTCCACAAGTTGAAGCAACCGGCACTCCTCATCCAGTCATTCACGATGGAATCGAGATGAATACTCTGGCTGGAAGCGAGGCCTACCAACAGCCAGTTCACCCCGACTCGAGTCTGGGAATGACCGTACCAGTAGGAACAGGGAATGCCGGCCAATGTCGCGATCGTCAGCCCTGTGATCCCAGCTTTCGTAAGGAAGAACTGTTCCTCCGTGAATCGGGAAAGGATCTGCGTGCCAAATATCGCATAGACCGAAAGACAAAGCGTGAAGCCTGCGAAGCACGCCAAAGCGGCGAGCACAGTCGACATCAGCACGGCACGCAGCAGTACGCTCTTGCGACCACGGAGAAACCAGGGCTCACGCAGCATCGGCGGCATTCGAACTTCCATTCAGGAGACTGCAGCCAGAATTCTGGCACACCAGCGTCACCGCTGACAGATCAAGTCCCCCTCCCTCGCATTTCCTCAGTGTCCTCCGTGGTTCCAACTCACGGTCTTCATTCGCGTCAATTCGTGCCATTCGTGGTTGCTACTCCTCTCGGCCTTTCTCTTCTCCGCGTCCTCCGCGTCTCCGCGGTGAAATCCTCTTCCTCCTCCTCAACTGGAGATCGGCCCCCTTCCTCAACTTCCTTCGTGCCTCTGCGCGAATCCCCCGCTACAATCGGCCGCGTCGTTCGATCCATCTGCCGTTGTTCTGCGGGAGAGTGCCGCCGTGCTGACTGGAATCCGTGTTTGCGTCTGTCTGGCGATTGTGGGGATGGCCTGCGCGGCGAGCGCCGGCGAGCGGACCGCATGGACGACCTCCCGCGTCGTCGGAACGCCCGAGCCGCCGCTGCCGTTCAAGACCGAACGGGTCTACCCCAACATCAGTTTCGACCATCCGGTCCTGATCGCCTACCCGCCGGGCATCGACCGTATGGTCGTCGGCGAGCAGGCCGGCAAGCTCTGGTCGTTCGCGCTGAAGGACGACGTCGCCACCAAAGAACTGGTGATCGATCTCAAGACGGCGCTGAAACCTCCCGAAGGCCAGACCGTCGACGCCTTCTACGGGCTGGCCTTCGATCCCGCGTTCGCCGAGAACCGGTATGTCTATCTGTGCTACGTCCTCAAGGGTCAAGGGGACGAGGTTCTGCCCGAAGGGTCGCGCGTTTCCCGCTTCCGCATGACGCAGCTCGATCCCCCGCAGATTGACGCCGGCAGCGAGACCGTGATCATCTCCTTCCTCGCGGGCGGCCATAACGGCGGCTGCCTGGAATTCGGCCCCGACAAGTGCCTCTATATCACGACCGGGGACGGAGCCGGACCGAACCCGCCCGACCAGTTGCGGACCGGGCAGGACTGCTCAGATCTGCTCTCCTCGATTCTGCGGATCGACGTCCACAAAACGTCTGGAGACAAGCAGTATGCGGTGCCGGCTGACAACCCGTTCGTCGCTCGGGAAAACGTCCGGCCCGAGATCTGGGCGTTCGGCTTCCGCAATCCGTGGAAGATGACCTTCGACCGCAAGACGGGCGAATTGTGGGTCGCCGATGTCGGCTGGGACCAGTGGGAGATGGTCCATTGGGTCGGCAAGGGAGGCAATTACGGCTGGAGCGCCTTCGAAGGCCGGCAACCGATCCTGCCGGATGCGAAGATCGGCCCCTCGCCGGTGATTCCGCCGCTGATTGAACTGCCGCACGCCATAGCCGCCAGCGTGACCGGCGGCTATGTCTATCGCGGCAGCAAGTTCCCGGAACTGCGCGGCGAGTACATTTTCGGCGACTGGGAGTCGAAGCTCCTCTGGACCGTCCGCCGGGATTCGCAGGGACTGGGCGTCCTGAAGGATCTGGCCGACACGGGGCTGCAGATCGTGGCCTTCGGCGAAGATCCCGCCGGGGAGCTCGTGCTGACCGACTACGGCCAGGGAGTGATTCACACGCTGGTGCGGAATGAGAACGCGGGAAAGCCCTCAAACTTTCCCCGCAAATTGAGCAAAACCGGACTCTTCACCGACGTGAAGCAGCAGCAACCGGCGAAAGGTGTTCTGGCGTTCGAGGTCAACCAGCCGCAGTGGTCGGATTACGCCGCCGCCCGGCGCTGGCTGGCGATGCCGGGGACCGACCCGATCGTCTGGCATCCGGCCGACGTCCCCATCCCGAACAGCATGTTCACGCGGCAGCAGGAGTTCCCCGCCGGGACCGTGCTGACGAAGACGCTGACGTTGGAAATGGAAGCCGGGAAACCAGCGTCAGCCCGCAAGATTGAAACGCAGCTCCTGCATTACGACGGGCGGGACTGGCGCGGGTATTCGTACGCCTGGAACGACGATCAGACGGACGCCGAGCTGGTCCCGGCCGAGGGCCAGGAGAAATCGCTGGTCGTGCAGGACGAGCGCTGGGCGGGCGGGAAGCGGATTCATCAGTGGAGCTTCACCGGCCGGCGGCAGTGCCTGTCGTGCCACACCCCCTGGGCGCAGCAGGCGCTGGCGTTCAACCCGGCTCAACTCAATCGGACCGTCGAACGCGACGGCCAACCGGTCAATCAGCTCGCATGGCTCGAAGATCACGGCGTCTACTCGCGGATCGACGGCAACAAAAAACCTCTGGCGGCACTCGATGAGGCGGCGCTCGCGAAAGTGCCGAAGCTGGCCGGGAAGGACGATCCGCACGCGACCAACGCGGAGCAGGCCCGCAGTTATCTGCACGTGAACTGCAGCCATTGCCACCGCTTCAACGGCGGCGGAGCGGGGAGCTTTGAGCTGCTGCTGAAGTTCAAAGACGATGAAATGCACGCCCTCGACGAGCTGCCGCGGCAGGGGAATTTCGACATTCCCGATGCCCGGATCATCGTACCGGGCGATCCGGCGAAGAGCCTGCTGTATCTCCGGATGGCCAAGTTCGGCCGCGGTCGAATGCCGCACCTGGCGAGTGAATATGTTGATGAGCAGGCGCTGTCGCACATCGAGAAGTGGATTGCGGGGCTCGGCACAGCGGACACGAAAACCGAGCCACCAGCGGACCCGCTGGCTTCGCTGGAAACGGCTTTGATGACCGCCCGCAAGCTGGGCCGTTCCGAGTTGCCCCCGGCGGAACGGGACACGCTGCTGGCGGCGGCGGTGAAGCATTCGTCGCCTGTGATTCAGGACTTGTTCTCCGGCTACCAGCCCCCCGAACGCCGGCGGATCACGCTGGGGAGCGTCATCCGCCCCGAAACGATTCTGCAGCGGACGGGGGATGTCGAACGGGGCGAGAAACTGTTCTGGCTCACCGCCGGCATGCAGTGTCGCAACTGTCACAAAGTCGGCGAACAGGGTGGTTCGACCGGTCCCGAATTGCGGGAGTCGTCCGAGAAGCGGACGCGGGTGGAGATCCTGGAAAACCTGCTCGATCCCTCAAAAGTCATCGACCGCAAGTACGTGACCTACGTCGTGCAGACCGACGACGGCAAGGTCATCACGGGACTGCTGGTCCGCCAGGACGCCAAAGAAGTTGTCCTGCGGGACGCCCAGGGGAAAGACATCTCCATCCCGCGCAACGAGGTGGAAGTCCTCCAGCAGAGCCCGAAATCGCTGATGCCGGAAGGAATGCTCCGCGACCTGACAGCCCAGGAGGCCGCCGATCTGCTGGACTACCTCGTGGCCCTGAAGACCCGCACCACGCCGTCGCCCAAGCCCATTGAGACCAGTCGCTGAGTCAACCGGGTGGCACGTCCCTGAGTCTTCGAAGGGCGTGTTCTTTGAGATCGCCGAAGGCCACGCCCATCGCAAAGCCTCTGGGACGTGCCACCCAGAGTCATCGACCATAAGAGCTCTTTCCTTTCGACATTCCGCCGTCGACATTCGACATTCTCCGCAAGGACCACGCCGCATGCTTCGCCCGTTGATCTTCACCTGCTTGCTGTCCGTCACTACGTTGCTGCCGGCCGCCGACGTCTCCGATCCGCGTCCGCTGTTCCTCGAAGGCTACGCCGGCGCTGTGAGCTACGCGCCCGGCGAAACCGTCAGCCTGCACGTGTCGACCTCGGCCGCGAAATTTGCCGTTGAAGTGACGCGTCTCGGGGCGAAGGCCGAAGTCGTTCATACGCAGGCGGACATCCCCGGCCAGGAATCGCCCATCCCCGAGAACGCCTCGTCGCACGGCTGCAACTGGCCGGCGCTGGTCTCGTTTCCCGTTCCGGACACGTGGCGCTCGGGCTATTACCAGGTGACGCTGAAAGCCGCCGACGGGGGCGGCAAGTTCGTCCAGCGCAACCGCCGGACGGTCGAGAGCAGTTGCTTTTTCATCATCCGCCCGAAGGTCCCGGCGCAACACACGAGGATCCTGTTGCAGCTCGCGACCAATACCTACAACGCCTACAACAACTGGGGCGGGTTCTCGCTCTACGGCTTCCACGGACGGGCTAACGTGCAGGGGCATCGAGTCTCGTTTCTGCGCCCTCCAGCCAGTCAGTTCGGCAACTGGGAGCAGCCCTTTGCGGCGTGGGCGGAGAGCCGGGGGTACGTGCTCGACTACTGCGCCAACGAGGATCTGGAATTCCATCCCGAACTGCTCAAGGACTATAAGCTGGTGCTGAGCGTCGGCCACGACGAATACTGGTCGAGCGGCATGCGCGACCGGCTGGAAGCGTTCATTCAAGCCGGCGGCAATGTGGCGTTCTTCAGCGGCAACACCTGCTGCTGGCAGGTCCGGCCGGAAGACAACGGGACGGCCCTGGTCTCCTGGAAGCAGCGCTGGGTCATGGATCCCGTGTTCGCCACGGGAGATCAGCGACTCCTCTCGACCGCGTGGAGCCATCACCTGGTGAACCGCCCGGAGAACCAGCTCACGGGAGTCGGTTTCCTGTTCGGCGGCTACCACCGCAGTCACGGTCAATACATGGACGGCAAGGCCGCCTTCCAGGTCCATCACCCCGAGCACTGGCTCTTTGCAGGAACGAACCTGAAGGCCGGGGACGAATTCGGCGGTAAAGACTCCATCGTCGGTTACGAATGCGACGGCTGCGAGTTTACGCTCAAGGACGGCCTGCCGGTCCCGACTCATCGCGACGGGACTCCCGAGGGGTTCGTGATTCTCGGAAGCTGCCCGGCCCGCTGGCATCCCGATGACGCCCTGTGGTACGACCGGTTTCCCAAGGACCGCCAGGGAGCGGCGATCCTCGGGACGTACACGCGCGGCGGCACCGTCGTCACGACGGGGACCACAGACTGGGCGCACGGTTTGCGCGGCAAGGATCCCGCCGTCGAACGGATCACGGCCAATGTTCTCGATCGGCTCGGCGGACCGGCCCCCGGCCAGTAGGGTAGGACCCAGGCTGCGGAACCGGAAAACTGAACGCCCGCACCTGTGATTCGCTCTGGGAAACGGTCCGGCCGGGGCGGTCGGCCGGGATGTGCAAGATTTCTCGAAAACCTTTGATAAAGGCACGTTGCGTTCCCGGCGCGGGAAACCTATAACTTCTGGTCCTCCGTGAAACCTCTGGAAAACCGGCCGCGCGGTGGCCATTTTGCCAAGGATGTCCTTTGGACCTGGGCGACCTCGTCAGCGCGATCCGGATTGTCGAGCTTCCGGCCAAGACCCGGCCGACGGCCATTCGTACGCTCGTTCAGGCCGCCAACTGGGAAGACGAAGGGATCGCCCCCGAGAAAGTTCTGGAAGCGATCGAGGAACGCGAGACAGTCGCGCAAACCCTTGTCGCAAACGACTTTGCGCTGCCCCACGCCTTCATCGACTGGGACGGCGATTTCCGCGTGGTCCTCGGCCGCAGTCGTCAGGGAATCGACTACGGCGTTCCCAGCGGCCAGAGCGTCCGGCTGATCGTCCTGCTGGTGCTGGGGCGAAAGCTGCTGCAGACGCACGTCGAAGTGCTGGCGGCGCTTGCCGAACTGCTGAAAGCCCAGGAATTCCGCCAGCAGATCATCGAGGCCAAAGACGCCAAGGCGATCGACGCCCTGCTGCTGAACAAGGCCGGCCTGACCCCCGATCATCGGCCGGCCCGGCAGTCGAGCGTCCCCCGGCTGACGCAGACGATGATCAAGCAGGGGTTCCAGCTCGTCGAGCAGGTCGGGGCGCAGGCACTGCTGCTCGCGCTCGACAAGCTCGAAAACGTCCCGTGGGACACGCTCGGCAACTGGAAAGGCCGGGTCCTGCTGATCACCACCGAACACAGCGACGACTTCGAGATCACCCGCGAAGACACGTACGCCTTCGAGGTTCCTCACGCCTCGCTTTCCCGGATGGATCGCGCGAACCTGGGACTGCTGCTCGCGGCCTCTGCGGGGCTGCTGACGGATAAGCTCAGCGTCGTCTGCGTGACCGGTCCGGATGGTCGCAAGCTCGACAGCATCACGATCACCAAGCCCGAAACGCACTTCCGGGCGATGCTGTCGGAGAAGAATCGTCGCGGAAACAATATCGTTCGCCCGGCGGTGATCTTGCGAATCCTGTCGCTGGCCGTGGAGCTGGCGTCGGAAGGCCGGGAAGCTCATCCGGTCGGCGCGATGTTTGTGATCGGGGACTCCCGGCAGGTGCTGCGGCACGCCCAGCAGCTTGTCCTGAACCCGTTCCACGGCTATTCCCGGCAGCTCCGCAACGTGCTCGATCCGAGCCTGGCGGAAACGATCAAAGAGTTCGCCCTGATTGACGGCGCCTTCATCATTCAGGGAGACGGAACCGTCCTGTCCGCCGGCACGTATCTGATGCCCAAATCCGCGCCCGGCGGACTGCCGGCGGGACTGGGCGCCCGTCATCAGACGGCGGGGGCGATCACCCACCACACGCAGGCCATGGCGATCACCGTCAGTCAGTCGACCGGGACAGTGACTGTCTTCCGCAACGGCAGCATTGTCTTCACGCTGGAACGCGCCGGTGCGACGCGGTGGTAGCGGGAAGAAGTGGCTAGTGATGAGTGGCTGGTGGCTAGTGAGGAGAAGCGGAACTGACTGCGGGATGCGGTCGACAATTTCTGGTCGAAGAGCCCGCGCATTCGACGTCGAGATTGTAATCCCACCTCTTGAGCCCCGCAGGGGCGCAGGGCTGTAGCCACGGGTGAAACGGAGTCCGCCGCAAGGCGGATGGAGTGCAACCCGTGGGACAACGCGACCTCCGCATACAACCGCCCCGGATCGGGGCGGCGGAACAGAAAACGGAAGTGTCGGACCGCGGCACAACCTCTCTCGCCCCGCAGGTGCTGCGAGGGTCGTCTTGCGGCTGGCGGGTTGCATAAGTAACCTGCAATGTATGAATGCACTCCCTCTGACGCGACTGACGAGTTGTCTGCTGACGGGCTTCCTCGTGGGCTGGTCGGCCTGCGGAGGACCAGCCCACGCCGCGGAACCGCCGGACTTTGCGACCGAGGTCGCTCCGCTCCTGGCGACGCGCTGCCTGACCTGCCACGCCGGCGATGAACCGCAAGGGGAGCTCGATCTGTCGACGCTGGCGGCCGCCCGGAAGGGGGGCGAAAGCGGACCGGCCCTCGAGCCCGGTTCGCTCGCGAAGAGCGCTCTCTGGGAGCGGGTTCACGCTGGAGACATGCCTCCCAAATCGCCGCTGCCGGTCGCCGAAAAAGAATTGCTCAAACGCTGGATCGAAGCCGGGGCGGCCTGGTCGGTCGAGAAGCTCGATCCGCTGGCCTACTCCGGCGAGAACCGGGCCGGTTACGACTGGTGGTCGCTGCAGCCGGTGCAGCGACCGGCCATACCGACCATCGACGGCGTCTCCGCGGAACCGATCGACCGGTTCATTGGAGCGAAACTCGCCGAGCACAAGCTGACTCCATCGCGACCGGCGGACCGTGCGACGCTGATCCGTCGGCTGTCGTTCGATCTGCTCGGCCTGCCGCCGTCGCCCGACGAGCTTCGAGCATTTGTCGATGATCCGGCCCCTGACGCGTACGACCGGCTGGTGGATCGCCTGCTCGCGTCGCCGGCCTACGGGGACCGCTGGGCGCGGCACTGGCTGGATGTCGTCCGGTATGGCGAGAGCAACGGCTTCGAACGGGATCTCCCCCGGCCGGATGCCTGGCACTACCGCGACTGGCTGATCGAATCGTTCAACGCCAATCTGCCGTACGACGAGTTCATCCGGCGGCAGCTCGCGGCGGATGTCGCGGACTCCGAGAATCCCGACTCGTGGCGGGCCGTCGGATTTCTCGTCGCCGGGCCGCACGACACCGTGCTGCCTGTCGTCGATCGGATGCGGCAGCAGATGCGGCAGGACGAACTGGAGGACCTGGTCGGTACGGTCGGTCAGACGTTTCTCGGGCTGACGGTGAACTGCGCCCGCTGCCACGATCACAAGTTCGATCCGATCTCGCAGCAGGAGTACTACCAGCTCGCCGCGGCGCTGGCGGGAGTCAATCACGGCGAGAAGGACATCCAGCCGCCCGGTGTCCGGAAGCAGCTCGAAGCGTGGCAGCAGGATATCGCATGGCTCTCTGCGGGGCTGAAGACGCAGACGGACGAATTGCGCCGGCTCTGGCAGGAACGCCATCCCGGTCGCGAGGCGGCGGTCATTCCGTCCCCGGTGGCGAGCTGGGATTTCACGGCGGGGCTCAGCGAACAGCAGGGAGGGCCGCCGGCCCGGCTGCATGGCAAGGCGGAACTGACTCCCGAAGGGGTCGCGCTGCACGGCGGCGAGGACTACGTGTCGACGCCGGCGCTGGGGACGCCCCTGGTCGAGAAAACTCTCGAAGCCCGCGTGCGGCTGGCGAACGTCGACCAGCGCGGCGGAGGGGTGCTGAGCGTGCAGACGCTCGACGGGAATGTCTTCGACGCGATCGTCTTCGGCGAGCAGGAGTCCGGACGCTGGATGGCCGGCAGCAACGGCTTTGTCCGGACACAGTCGTTCGGCGGCGTCCGCGACGGCCAGGCCCGCGAGAAGTTGATTCATGTCGCGCTGGTCTATGCGGCCGACGGAACAATTACCTGCTATCGCGACGGCATCCGCTACGGCAATCCGTATCGCAGCAATGGCCCGCAACGCTTCGAAGCCGGCGGCTGGCAGGCTTTAATCGGCCTGCGGCATGGCGGTCCGGCGGGGAATCGTCTGCTGGAAGGGACGGTCGCGCTGGCGCGGATCTATAACCGGGCGCTCAGTCCCGAGGAAGTCGTCGACTTGGCCAATGCCGGCGGAAAGACCGTCACCGAGGCCGAACTGCTGCCGCTGCTGAGCGAGAAAGAGCAGCATGCGCGACGGGAGAATCAAACTCGCTTGCGGACGCTGCGCGAGCAGAATGCGGCGCTGGCGAAATCCGGCATGATCAAGATGTATACGCTGCAGACGGCGCAGCCGGGCGTGATGCACGTGCTGCGGCGGGGCGATGTTTCGCTGCCGGGTCCGGAGGTCGTCCCGGCGGGGCTGCAGGCGCTGCGCAACGTCGATCCGAGCTTCGGACTGCGGCCCGATGCGCTGGAGTACCGCCGACGGCAGGAGCTGGCCCGCTGGATCAGCGATCCCCGCAATCCGCTCACGGCGCGGGTCTTTGTGAACCGGCTGTGGCAGTATCATTTCGGGGCGGGGCTGGTCGATACGCCCAACGACTTCGGCTTCAGCGGTTCGCGGCCGACGCATCCGGAACTGCTCGACTGGCTCGCCGCGGAACTGGTCGATTCGGGCTGGGATATCAAGGCTCTGCACCGGCGGTTGGTGCTCTCGGACGCTTATCGTCAGGAGTCGCGCCCGCGGGCGGAGGCGATAGCGGTCGATGCCGGCAACCGCTGGGTCTGGCGGATGTCTCCCCGACGGCTGGAAGCGGAAGCGGTGCGGGACGCGATGCTGGTCCTCGCTGGCGAGCTGAATGATTCCCTCGGAGGTCCGCCGTTTCTGGATGTGAATTCGTACTTCTTCAAGGGGACGCAGTTCTACGATCCGATCGACGTCGACACGGCCAATGCACGCCGGCGTTCGGTCTACCGGATGTGGGCTCGCGGCGGTCGCAACCCGCTGCTCGATACGTTCGACTGCCCCGATCCCTCAACGCTCACGCCGCGACGGTCGGTGACCACGACGCCGCTGCAGGCCCTTTCGCTGCTCAACAACAGCTTTGTCCGGAGAACGGCGGAACGCTGGGCAGCGCATCTGCAGCAGGCGGAGCCAGACGCGCCGGGACAGATCGTTGCGGCGTATCACGCGGCCTATGGACGGAGCCCTGCAGACGACGAAGCCGCCGCCGCTCTCGGTTTCGTAGAACAGCAGGGACTGGCCGCATTCTGCCGCGCCGTCTTCAACAGTTCGGAGTTTCTCTATGCGGACTGAGGACGCAGCTCTTTCCCGACGCAGCCTCCTTTCCTGGTCATCGCGGGGTCTTGCCGCGACGGCGCTGGCGGGGCTGCTCGCCGACGAACAGCGGGCCGTGGCTGGGACCGATGGGGAAGCGGCCGATCCGCCGCCGCACCTGGCGCCGCGCTGCCGGCGGGTGATTCACATCTACCTGTGTGGCGGGCTGAGCCATCTCGACTCGTTCGACTATAAGCCAGCCCTGGAGAAGTACCACGGCAAGGAGTTGCCGTCGTCCGAGAAGCCGGAGACGTTTTTCGGCCAGATCGGCCTGCTGCGGAAGGCCGACTGGGAATTCCGTCAGCGGGGCGAAAGCGGTTTGTGGGTTTCGGAACTGTTTCCGCACATCGCCGGCGTCGCCGATGAACTGACCGTCATTCGCTCGATGTTCGCCGACTCGGCGAATCACACGCCGGCCACGTTTCAGGCGAATACCGGATTCCGGCTGAACGGGTTTCCGGTGGCCGGCTCGTGGATCTCGTACGGCCTGGGCTGCGAGACGGAGAACCTGCCGGCGTTCGTGGTGCTCCCCGATCCGCGCGGATTCCCCGCAGGCGGGACGATCAACTGGACCAATGGCTTTCTGCCGCCGAAGCATCAGGGGGTGGCCTTCCGCACGAAGGGGACGGCAATCACGGACCTGTTTCCGTCGGGCGAGTTTTCGCCGAGCCAGGAGACGGCGACGCGGGAGTTTGTGGATCTGCTGAACCGCCGGCATCTGGAGCAGCATCCCGAGGCGGACCTGGAAGCCCGGCTGCACAGTTACGAGCTGGCGGCCCGGATGCAGCTTTCGATTCCGGAAGTCTCCGACCTGGCGGAGGAGACTGAGGCGACGCAGGCAGCCTACGGTCTGCAGCGCGAAGAGACAGCAGACTTCGGGCGAAGCTGCCTGCTGGCGCGTCGGCTGCTGGAGCAGGGAGTGCGGTTCGTGCAGCTCTTTTCGGGGGGCTCGTTCGGCTCGCCGCGGATCAACTGGGACGGCCACGAAAACGTGCGGGAGAACCACGGCCAGGAAGCGCTGCGGATCGATCAACCAGTGGCGGCGCTCTTGCGCGATCTGCGGCAGCGGGGGATGCTCGACGACACGCTGGTGCTGTTCACGACGGAGTTCGGCCGGACGCCGTTTACGCAGTCGGCGGCGAACACGGTCGGGGCGGGCCGCGATCATAATATGTACGGATTCTCGGTCTGGGCGGCGGGAGGTGGCCTCAAGCCCGGCGTCGCTTACGGGGCGACGGACGACGTGGGGTGGAAGTCGGTCGACAAGGTCGTGCACTGGCACGATTTCCATGCGACGATGCTGCACCTGCTGGGGATCGACCACGAGCGGCTGACGTACTATCACAACGGGATTCAGCGGCGGCTGACGAACGTGCACGGGCACGTGATCGGGGAGATTCTGGGGTAGGGTGGACGAGGGCTTAGTGCTGAGAGCTGAGTGCCGAGTGAAAGAGAAAAGTAACGCGCGGCCGGGATTCTACGCCCGCAGTGCCACGTGAAGCAGGGCGAGGCAAGCCCGGCCCCGGAAGCGTTGCGGCGTCGAATCAGAAGTGTCCCCCGCCCGTCCCCGGATTTGAGGGTAAGACGCTGTCGTTGATGGGGAGGGTCCAAATCACCGGCCCGTCATCGGCGTCCGTCGTGTCGGAGAGGTCAAAAGTGGCCACGTCTACCGGTTCCAGTGCGGGTAAATCGACCGAGTCCCGCGGGACATTTCTGAACGGTGTGTGGTCTGCCGACAGCTCGTCGCCGAATTGATACTCCAATTTGAACCGGTCATATAGTTGGACCAGTTCGGTATTGATTCGTCGATAGTCTCGGGCCGGGAGGACTCCGTTCCAGGGACGCCCGTGCACATCTTTGATAATCTGTATGGGTCCAAGTTGGGCGACTTCGGTTGGCGGCGTGGAACCGACACGCCAATCGACTTCAAAAGCTTCTCCACGACTGTTGACCAGCAACGTCGAGTGATACTTGACTTCGTCAAACGGCCGACTCCAGAAGTGGTCGCCAATCCGACGGCCGGAATCATTGATGCGACAGAGCAGCCAGAGTGACTCCGGATCGGGAATCTTCCATGTGGTGGGGAACAGCTTGGATTCCTTTAATGTGGGCGGAACAAACTTCAGCGTCACCTTCTGCATTCGTTCCGGCATGACCGGGCAAGTGATCGACAGATCACGGTCCTCGCCTGGCATGAGGGTCACTTGAGGAATGAGCGTCGAGTAGCCGTTCTTCAATTGGATATTGACGGAATACGTTCCGACGTGAATCAGCCCGAAGTCAACTCGTCCTTCGGCATCCAGATCCCTGGAGAAGGCGTCGCGGAATTGCAGCATGCCTCCGGAGGAACTTTCGCCAAGGGGATTGCCTGAGAGTGTTGCCGTCCCGATGACAGGCGATTGGTCTTCGGCACTCAGTTTCAACCGAAGATGGCGCCAAGTCAGGGCAGCCCCCCCGGTCAACTTGGAAGCTGATTGTAGAGTCTTCAGATTCTCTGTCAGCAGGGTGTTTGCTTCGTCGGACTGAGACTGCACTAACTCCAACTTGCTGACCAGCAGCGCATTGGACTGCTGCGAACCCAATTGTAAGGATTCGAGTTTCTCCACCAGCAGGGCGTTCGTCTGCTGCGCCCCGGCGAGCGTGGTTTCGAGGGCCGAGAGCATGCGGAGGTTGATCGCCGCGAAGGCGACGAACATCACGGCGGCGAGGCCGAATGCGGCGAGGATCAGGCGTCGGGACATGATCTGCTCCTTGAGGGCGTCGAACCAGAGTTTGCGGACGAGTTTTGCGGGGTCTCCGAAGCGCTGGAGGACGAGTTGCCAGGCCTCGTGAGGATCGGGCGTCTGCCGTTGTTGCTCTTCCCAGGCGGATTGCAGGTAGTCGCGGACTTCGTCGAGGAGATCCTTGCGGAGGGTGGGCGGTTCGTCGTCGCCGCGACGGGGCAGCCTTGCGAGCAGTGATTCGTCGTCGAGGTCGTGCATGGGGAGGGCCTGAAGTTGTTGGACGGGCTGTCGGGACTTCGCTCAGAAAAACCCGCCTCCGCCCCCTCCACCCATGAAGCCGGCTGGCTGCGGCGTCTGCTGGTCCCGTCGAATCGCCTCGATCTCCTCAGTCGTCAGGCATTCCAGGCTCCGGAGATGTCCATCGACGGCTTCCGCATCGACCGGCACGTACCAGCGGTACGGATCCTGATCGGCGGACGTTGACTGCAGTTCGACGGTTCGACGTGCCTGCGAATCCGGAGCGTCGGCAAACACGATCCCCGCTTCTTCCGATGCGCAGAGTTTGAATTGCCACGTCGATGATCCGGTCTCGTGCGCGTCCAGAATCAGCAGTTCCGTGGAAATGACTTTGCACGTCAATCCCGCAGGAACGACGCCGTTCCATTCCTGCCGGTCAAGGTTTTCAATCACGACCGGCGAGCCGATGGCCTTCTGCACGATCCGCCATTCCGCCGAATACTCCTCGCCGTCCGCCTGGCCGTAGGGATCGACGGCCCACGTTTTGCCGGCAGGATTGACCAGTAACGACCGTCCCCAGCGCTGCTGTGCCGGAACTTGCCACAGCCTGCCGTCAATTTCGCGACCGACTTCTTCGAGCCTGAGCGCCAGCCACAATTCGCCCGACGCCTTTGCCAGCGCTGGCAGTTCGTACTTCAGTTGAACCCGGGCTTCCTGCGGTTCGCGAACGACCGGACAGACGACGGTTTGTTCAAAGTCGCGGCCGGGCTGGAGAACAGCGTGGGGCATTAAACTGCGGAATCCGTTCTCCAAGAGAACTTCGATGTCGTAACTGCCGACGTGAAGGAGTCCCGAGTCGACCAGGCCATTCGGTTCGATCGGGAACTTGAGCGAATCCAGTGGTTCCGCTCCGCGAGTGCCGAACGGCATACCAAAGATCTTGACCGTTCCGCGCACCGCCGACCCATCTTCGGCCTTCAATCGCAGCCGGACACGGCGCCAGGTGAGATCGGGGGCCGACTTGAGGGCTTTGAGTTCATCACCGAGGGTCTGGAGTTTCTCGGCCAGCAGCAGATTGGCCTCGCGCGCACTCTTCGCAGACGCCTGCAGAGCTGTGGAGGTCTGCCAGACCAGTCCGCTGAAGACCGTGAACATCACGGCTGCGAGGCCGAATGCGGCGAGGATCATTCTTCGGGACATGATCTGTTCCTTGAGGGCGTCGAACCAGAGTTTGCGGACGAGTTTCGCGGGGTCGCCGAAGCGCTGGAGGACGAGATGCCAGGCCTGCCGCGGGTCGGGGGTGTTTCGCTGCTCCACTTCCCACGCCGACTGCAGGTAGTCGCGGACTTCGTCGAGGAGGTCCTGTCGGAGGTTCGGCGGTTCGTCGTCGCTGCGACGGGGCAACCGCGCGAGCAGTGATTCGTCGTCGAGGTGGTCCATTGGGCGTCTCCCGGTGCAGGCGGGCGGTTCAGGCGCCGAAGGCGACGCGGGGCTGCAGGCCGAGGACGCCGTTGACGCCTGCCGAAAACTCCTGCCATTCGGCCCGGCGGGCGGCGAGGTTTTTGCGGCCGGCGGGAGTGAGGCGATAGTACTTCCGGCGGCGGCCCTGATGCTCGCCCCAGGAGGCCTCGAGGAGTTTCTGGCGTTCGAGGCGGTGGAGAGCCGGGTAGAGGCTCCCTTCCTTGAGGTCGAAGCGGCCGTTCGAATCGGCGAGGACCTTCTGCAGGATCTCGTAGCCGTAGGTCGGCTCGCGGGAGACGACCTCGAGCATGAGCATCTCGACGGTGCCGGTGATGAGCTTCGTATCCATGTCGGTCTCCGATACTTGACTGGGCTGGGTATAAGCCTAGGCGAGTCAGGTATGGAGGTCAAGGAGGAAATGTCGAATGTCGAAGGCGGAATGTCGAAATGAGGATGCTAGTGCTGAGAGCTCAGGGCCAAGTGCAAGAGAGGAGTGGAACGGCGTGATGCGTTGGGGAATGCGTTGCAAATTGCAAAATGAAAAATGCAAATTGCAAAATGGGAAGACGGGCGCGCGGGGGTGCTGAGCGGGACTCGATGAGTTCGCTGCGCGCTGAAGATGAATTGCCGGCCTGGGCGGAGCGGGGTTCGGTGCTGGCCGTTCCCCGCTCCACCTTTCGGCTGGCTTCGATCAGGTCGATCCCGTGTGGTCACACGTCGGGAGGACTTGACGCCAAGTGTCCGCGCACACGAGGTGCGCCCCGAGAACTTCCCTTGCGGAAAGCCCGGTGCAGGCCCTGACCCGGCCTGCGCGTCGGGGGAGATCGGCTCGAGCGCCTGCGGTTGCCCGCCGGCGTGCATGCATCTCGTCACTCACCCGACAAGAGGACACGCTGGCACTGGTACGGCGGACGTGCAAGAGCAATCCGCAAAGAATTTCCAGGTTCGCGGATTTTTTTCTGCGGCTTCGTGGATGGAGAAATTGAAGTGGAAGAGGATTCACCGCGGAGGCGCGGAGGTCGCGGAGAAGAATGCAGGATAGCAAGAGGTGATCATTGAGGTGTGATGGGGCCAGAGTGTTTCGAGTGCCGAAGAATTCGTTCCGGCGTCGTCGAAGTCCCTGACTCACATTTTGTGCGACCCACTCTTCGCTGACTTCGGCCTTCTCCGCGTCTCCGCAGTAAACCTTCCTTCGCTTCCGCAGACGTGGTTACCAGTGCATGACGAAGCCGCCGTCGACATTGATGGTCTGGCCGATGACGTGCTGGGCTCTGGCGGACGAGAGGAAGACGATCATGTCGGCGATGTCGGCGGGCTCCTGCCACCGGCCCGAGGGGACGACGGTGCGGACCTTGTCGCCGGCCCATTCTTCGTAGGTGCGGCGTTTGTCGGGGGGCTGCTGGTCGTGCCAGGCCTGCCAGACCGAGCGGTTGAGGGGTGTCTTGACCATGCCGGGGCAGATGGTGTTGACGCGTACGCCGTGGGGGGCGAGGTCTTTGGCCAGGCACTGGGCGAAGTTGATGTTCGCGGCTTTTGAGGCGCTGTAGGGGGGATCGGTCTGGGAGCCGATCTGTCCGGCGACGGAGGAGACGAAGACCATTGTGCCGGAGCCGGCTTCGCGGAGGGCGGGGCCGACGGCGTGGGCGGCGTGGACCATGCCCATGACGTTGACCTGGAGGACGCGGGGCCAGTCTTCTGGGGTCAGATTGGTGTAGGGGAAGCCGAATTTCCCCGAGCCGATGGCCGCCGCATGCGCCAGGTGATCGAGGCGTCCGAAGGTTTCACGGACGGTGTCGACGGCGTTGAGGAGGTCCTGGGGGACGGCGACGTCACCCTGGATCGCGAGCGTCTGGACGCCTGGGGGGCGCGGGAGATCGGCGGCAACCGTGGAGACGGCGGGCGTCAGATCGAAGAGGGCGACGTGGCAGCCTTCGGCGGCGAACTGGCGGGCGGTGGCGAGGCCGATGCCGCTGGCGCCGCCGGTGACGAGGGCGACGTGGCCTTGGAGTTGCAGGTCCATGGTGAGGTCCGGAAACGAGGAATGCGTCGGATCGACAGGAGTGTAATCGATCCTGGGATGCGCTGTCCCTGGCGGGAGGGGGGCGGCTACTTCGCGCGGCCGACGACGATCAACCGCTGGCCGTCGGGGGTCCAGCAGACGCCGCTGTTGTGGAGACTGGCGTCCTGGCCTTTGACGAGAGTGGGTGCGGCGTCCTTGTCGGGGGCGAACTCGTAGAGTTGCAGGCCGCCCCGTTCGGCGGACGTCATGGGGAAGACGATGCGATGACCGTTCGGATGCCAGGCGAAGTCGGCGTTGATCGAGTCTTTGCCCGAGAAGTGGACTTTCAAGCCTGGTTCGTCGCCGGTCATGTTGACGGTGGCGATTTCCTGTTTCTCGTCGGCGGTCAGGCCCTTGAAGCAGAGGCGCCGGCTGTCGGGGGACCAGCCTGAGTTCCAGAAGATCTGACGCCAGGGGTGTTTGTCCGCTGCGAGGACGGTGCGCGACTCCTTCGAGGCGAGGTCGTAGACCTTCAGAGTCGCGCCTTCGGTGTAGGCGACGGTCCTGCCATCGGGCGAGATCTGCGCTCCCCAGCCGGGGCCGAGGTGTTCGTACTCGTCGCCCTCGATATCGATCAGCCAGACACCATAGATCGGCGAATTGCGGGAACCGACGAGTTTTCGGCCGTCCGGCAGCCAGGTGGGCATCATGCCCGAGCAGATCTTGCGGGGCGTACCCCCGGCGAGGTCGACGATGTAGATCGCCGAGTCGCTCTGCAGGCTGACTGCCCAGGCGTCGAAGGCGAGCTGTTTGCCGTCCGGGGAGACGGCGGGAGAGCCGCAGGACTTGAACTGATCGAATGCGAAAAGACTCTTCCATTCCGCGCCGTCTTCGCTGAGGGAAAAGAACTCGGTCGGCATCCGCGTTTTGAAGGTGAATTCTGCCGTCTGCAGTCCGCCGTTCGAGTCGGTGTCGAGGCGATGAAAGTAGATGATCCGCAGCAGGGGGAACGGGTCGGGCCCGAACTGGAATTCCGGGAACGACAGGGAACCATCCTCGTCTTTGTCATTCGGCGGTGAGTGCCAGTTCAGGATCAGGTTGGCCTGCGGGGTCATCCGATATTCGGCGAGCGATAATGTTCCGTCCCGATCGATGTCGAAGGCGGGAAAGACGTGTTTCGGGAGGGCTTTTTTCCAGTCGGGCGTCCCGGCGACGAGCTCCGCGGGGTCGACCTTCGCGTCGAGGTTCTTGTCGAGCTGGCGGAATTCGAGGACCGGATCGAGGAGGGCTCGGCCTCGCATCTGCTGCCACTCATCGAAGGAGACACTTCCGTTGCGGTCGGTATCGACCTTTTCGAATTCGCCGCCGACATCGGGGCCGCCATATGTCCGTTCGACGAACTCGTTCCGATCGAGCCGGTCGTCCCGGTCCTCGTCGGCGTACACGAAGGTCCGGTAATTGACGATTTGTCCGTTCGCAAGCCGGAGGAGCGTGCCGTCGGGGCGGCGGATGCCGAGCAGAATCTCTATGAATCTCCGGGCCTCGCCCTGTCGGACTTTTCCGTTGCCGTCGGCATCGGCCTCGACGACGTTGAAACGAATCCCGTAGGCGCGGAAGGAATCGGTAAACGCCAGGAGGAAGTTTTCGGCATCGACTTCGCGTTCTGAATTGTCGTCCCAGTTGCCGAGTCCGAGTGCGATCCCGAGTCTGGTGGTGATCGTGTCGGCCAGCGTCTGCATGGGATCCGGCAGCGGACCGCGCTGTTCCGGGGGAAGGATGGTGGGGATGGTGCAGAGCTCGTCCAGATTCAGGCTATTGTCGGCGTCGCGGTCGAACAGGCGGAAGTCGCGCGAGGCGAGTTCCGCGGGGCCGCGGACTTTGAGGAACTCCTCCAGGGACAACCGCCCGTTGCGGTCCAGGTCGGCCTTTTCGAAGGCGGGGGCGGCGCGTTCGGCGGCGGACTTTGCGTCATCCGCGGCGGGGGCTGGTGCGGCGGCGCCGAGGATCAGAAGCGTCCACGCGAGGGAGACAGACCAGTTCAGAGTGCGAGGCATGCTGACTCCGTTTCGATCTCTTTATGAGCGGTTTCCGATCCCGGCGCGGGAGGAATCGACGTGCGGCGTTGCCCTCAGAAGTCACCGCTGACGACGATCAGGCGTTTGCCGTCTGGGGTCCAGCAGATGTCGTTGTTGTTTCGCGTGGTATCCTGGCCTTTGACCAGCGTCGGGGCGACGTCTTTGTCGGGATCGAATTCGTAGAGCTGGACGTGACTGCGCTCGGGGCAGACCATCGCAAAGACGACGCGGTGGCCGGCGGGATGCCAGGCGAAGTCGGCATTGACGGTGAGTTTCCCGGAGTGGTGAATTTGCAGGTGCGGCCGACCCTCTTGGAGGCTCACGACGGCGACTTCCTGGAGGCCGTCGTTGGTTAGTCCTTTGAAGCAGATGCGTTGGCTGTCGGGGGACCAGCCGGAATTCCAGTAGATCTGACGATAGGGATGCGCGCCGGCTTCCAGGATGGTGCGGGATTGCTTCGATTCGAGGTCGTAGACTTTGAGTGCGGCTCCGTCGGTCAGGACGACGGACTTTCCGTCGGGTGAGATCTGGGCTCCCCAGCCCGGGCTGAGGTGTTCGTGGTCGTCGCCGTCGACGTCCATCATCCAGGCGCCGTAGACCGGGGAGCTTCGCGAACAGGCGACTTTTCGGCTGTCCGGCGACCAGTTGGGCATCATGCCGGAGCTGATCTGGCGCGGTCCGCCTCCTCCGAGGTTCTTGACGTAGATGGCAGATCCTCCCTGCTGATTGAGGGGCCAGGCGTCGAAGGCGAGCCATTTGCCGTCGGGTGAGACGGAGGGGGAACCGCAGGCGGAGTGACCTTCGAACCGGAACAGGCTCTGCCAGCCCGTACCATCCTCGTTGAGAACAAAGAACTCATCGGGAGTCTTCGTGGGAAAGTAGAATTCTGCGGGCTGCAACTGGCTGTCCGAGTTCGTGTCGAGACGATGGAAATAGACGATCCGCAGCAGCGGGAACTGCGGCGGGGCGAACTTGAATTCCCCGAAGGAGAGAGTGCTGCTGTCGTTGGCATCGGCGGGCGGCGTCTGCCACTGCAGGACCATATTGGCCTGCAGCGACATGCGGTATTCGGGGAGCGAGAGGTCGCCGTCCCGGTCGATATCGAACGCGGGAATCGCGCGTTCGGCGAGCTTCTGCTTCCAGTCGGGCGTACCGGCGAGCAGCTCGTCGCGATCGACTTTCGCGTTCAGGTTTTTGTCGAGATCACGGAATTCGAGGACCGGATCGGTCATTGCGCGGCCGGACATGGCGCACCACTCGTCGAAGGTGATCTGCCGATTGTGGTCGGCGTCGACTTTGTCGAATTCCTCGGCGGCGCCGGGGCCGCCGTAGGATCGTTCGACAAACTCGGTACGGTCGAGCAGATCGTCTCCGTTCTGATCGACGTGCTGGTACAGCATGTAGTTGACGACGCGGCCGTCGGGATAGCGGAGGAGTTTGCCGTCGGCGCGTCGGACGCCGAGCAGGATTTCCAGAAACCGGCGGGCTTCGCCGCGACGGACGCTTCCGTTTTTGTCTGCGTCGGCGTCGGCGAGGTGGAACTGTTCGCCATAAGACCGGAATGCTCCCGCGAAGTTGTGGATAAAGTCTTCGGCGTCGATTTCGCGGTCGGGTTCTTCGTGCCAGTTTCCGAAGGCGATGTCGAGCTTTGCGGCGATCGTATCGACGAGCGCCAGCATGGGATCGGGAAGGGGGCCTCGCTGATCGGGGGGAGGACGGTGGGGATCGTGCAGAACTCGTCCCGAGTCAAGCTCTTATCGACGTTGCGGTCGAAGAGGAGGAAGTCACGTCGGGCGAGGTCCGCGGGGCCGCGGTCTTTCTGGAATTCTTCCAGCGACAGTAGCCCGTTGCGGTCCAGATCGGCATTTGCGAACGCGGGGGCGGCGCGATCGACGGCTGCGGCTGCGGCGGCTTCGTCAGCGGCAGAGAGCGGCGGCGGGGCCGATGACGTGAGGAGGAGCCACGTCAGAATTGCAGGCGAGCAGAGAGATCGAGGCATGCTGACTCCGTGTTGTCGCTGGACGACGAGCTGCGGAAACTGCGTGAAAGAGGCATCCGAATCGCGACGGAATTCCGAGACGCGACATCAAAGTCGCAGGCCGCGCAAACATTGTATTGGCGACTGATCTGAATTGTTGACAGAATGTCTCCAGCCGGGTTTGCAATCGGCCGGCGACATGATATGACGAGTGGGGTCAGTGTACCAAACATTTCCGGGTTCCATTCCAGGTGTCGCCGCTGTTCTGCGGTTCCGCAACGGCAGCGACCGATCTCTCAGGAGAACTGATCGATGGTGCAAACTGCGGGTCCGGCGAGCGAACTCGGCGACGACGACGTTCAGGCGATCGATCGACTGCGGGATCTGTTTACGCGGCTGAAGAAGGAGCTCGGTCGGGTCATCATTGGGCAGCACGACGTGATCGAGCGGCTGGCGATCTGCCTGTTCGCCCGCGGTCACTCGCTGCTGATGGGCGTGCCGGGGCTGGCGAAGACGCTGCTGGTGAGCAAGCTGGCCGAGACGATGTCTTTGAAGTTCAGCCGGATTCAGTTCACGCCCGACCTGATGCCGATGGATATTACCGGCACCGACATTCTGCAGGACGGGTCGGACGGACGGCGCGAGTTTCAATTCGTGACCGGTCCGGTGTTTGCGAACATCGTGCTGGCGGACGAGATCAACCGGGCTCCGCCGAAGACGCAGGCCGCGATGCTCGAAGCGATGCAGGAGCAGAAGGTAACGGTCGTCGGCAAGAGCTTTGCGCTGGAGTCTCCGTTCTTTGTGCTGGCCACGCAGAATCCGGTCGAGCAGGAAGGGACGTATCCACTTCCGGAGGCGCAGCTCGACCGGTTCATGTTTCTGATCGAGCTGGACTACCCGTCGGAAGCGGAAGAAGTGCAGATTGCGCGGACGACGACGGGGGACGCGCTGCCTCAGCTTGCGCATCTGCTGACCGCGGCGGAGATGATCGAGCATCAGCATCTCGTGCGGCGGATTCCGGTTCCGGATCACATTTATCAGTATGCGGCGCGGCTGGTGCGGAAGACGCGGCCGCAGGATCCGACGGCGCCGGCGTGGATGAAGCCGCTGGTGGCCTGGGGAGCCGGTCCGCGGGCGGTGCAGTTTCTGATTCTGGGGGCGAAGTCCCGCGCGGCTCTGCACGGCAGTTACATGGTGCGGCTGGAAGACGTCCACGAAGTCGCACTGCCGGTGCTGACGCATCGGGTGATTACGACGTTTGCGGCGCAGGCGGAAGGGCTGGATGCGAAGGGGATTGTGAAGCGGCTGGTGGGGGAGACGATTGAGGAGCGGTGAGGGGCAATGGGCTGGCCTGACGGTACGAGATCTCCGGAGAGTGAAAAGTGAGTATTGAGTAGTGATGAGTGCAAAGTGAGAAGATGTTGTGGGGACCTCAAGGCACGAAAATGAAGCGTTAGAGGAACGACTGCTGGAATCTGCGGCTCGTTGTGGTCGAGTTGTTGAGTCGCTACCAGACACTCGGATGGGTCGGCACGTTGCCGGGCAGATTGTGCGTTGCGGTACAGCGGCTGCTCCAAACTATGCCGAAGCATGTGCCGCCGAAAGTCGCAACGACTTCGTCCACAAGCTGGGAATTGCGTTGAAGGAACTGCGGGAATCCCGCATCTGGCTGAAACTTGCGATCAAGTGCGAGCTCTTGCCGAGTGCGCGACTGTTGCCGCTTGTTGCGGAATGCAACGAGCTGATGGGAATCATCGGTCAGTCAATCATCACGGCGAAATCGAATCGCAGGGGGCACTCGACAGGGGAATCACGATCCGGGTAGCCGAGTCTTCACTTTACACTCATCACTACTCAATACTCACTTTTCACTTTCCGGAACGGTCTTCATCACTTCGAGCAGCGAGGCTTCCATGTCTGCCGAGTCCAGGCCGCGTAGTTTTCTTGATATTGGCGTTTTGTCGCGGCTGGCGGCGATGCCGTTGTTTGCGCGGCGGCCGATGCAGGGGAATGTTTCGGGGCGGCATGCGAGTCCGCATCGGGGGGCGAGCGTCGAGTTTGCCGAGTATCGGAAGTACGTGCCGGGGGACGATCTGCGGCGGCTGGACTGGCGGGCTTACGGGCGGTCGGACCGTTTCTATGTGAAGGAATTCGAGGCCGATACGAATCTGCGCTGCTGCCTGGTGCTCGATACCAGCGGCTCGATGGGGTTCGGTTCGGCCGGCGTGACGAAGATTGAGTATGCCCGGCGGGTGGCGGGGACGCTGGCGTACCTGGCGAGTCAGCAGGGGGATGCGGTTGGAGTGGCGTGCGTGGCCGGCGGCGTGGTGCAGAATCTGCCGCCAAAGCGGAACGCGGCCCACCTGCGGCTGGCGTTGGACATTCTGGAGCGGGCGCAGCCGAAGGGAGAGACGCAACTGGCGACGGTGCTGCACGAACTGGCGGAGACGGTGCGTCAGCGGGCGCTGATCGTGATACTGTCGGATCTGTTCATCGAGCCGTCGATCCTGAGGAGTTCGTTTCAGCATCTGCGGTTCCGGCATCACGATGTGGCGGTGTTTCACCTGCTCGATCCGCAGGAGCTGGCGTTCAATTTCCGGCGTCCGATGCGGTTTCTGGATATGGAGGGAGGCGCCGCGATTTTCGCTGAGCCGAACGACATTGCCGACCGGTACGATCGGGCGCTGCAGCAGTACCTGGTGGATCTGCGGCAGGTGATGCTGGAGTCGGCGGTGGACTATCAGCGGGTGAGCATCGACGAGAACTTCGAGCAGGTGCTGGCTCGATTTCTGGTGGGACGCGCTCAGGCGAAGGGGTTGCGATGAACTTTCTGCAACCGTGGCTGCTGTTCGGCCTGCCGCTGGTGGCGCTGCCGCTGATCATCCATCTGATCAATCAGCGCCGGTTCCAGACGATCCAATGGGCGGCGATGATGTTTCTGCTGGCGGCCCACCGGATGGCGCGGGGGTATTCGCGGCTGCGGCAATGGCTGATCATGCTGTTCCGGATGCTGGCGATCGCCGGGCTGCTGTTTGCGGCGAGTCGACCGCTGGCGAGCGGCTGGCTGGGACTGGCGGCGGGTGGGAAAGCGGACACGACGATCATTCTGCTGGATCGTTCTCCCAGCATGCAGGAGCGGAGCGCCGGGACCGGGGATTCGAAGCTGGAGACCGGGCGGAAGCAACTCGTGCAGACGCTGGAGACCCTGGGTTCGGGGCGATGGGTGCTGATCGAGAGTACGACGCGCGAGCCACGCGAACTCGAAACGCCGGCGGCGCTGCTGGATCTGCCGGAAGCGGGGCCGGCGAGTGCTCCGGCGGATCTGCCGCTGATGCTGCAGTCGGCTTACGACTACATTGCGGCCAATCGGGCCGGGCGGACGGAGGTCTGGATCTGTTCGGATCTGCGGGACAACGACTGGACGCCGGAGAGCGGGCGGTGGTCGACGTTGCGAGATGCGTTTCTGGAGTTTCCGCAGGGGGTGCGGTTTCACCTGCTGGCGTATCCGCAGACGGTGCCGACGAACGTGTCGATCCGTGTGACCGAGGTCCGGCGGGAGACGACGCTGGAGGGGGCCGACCTCCTCGTCTCGCTCCGTCTGACGCGACAGGGAGGCGCTGACGACGAGAAGACGACAGTGCCGGTGCAGTTCGAGATCGAAGGAGCCCGCTCGGTGGCCAACTTCGAGTTGACGGGGTCGATGATCGAGTTCAAAGACCATCGGATTCCGCTGGACCGGACGCGGGAGCGGGGCTGGGGGCGGGTTTCGATTCCGGCGGATGCGAATCCGGCCGACGACGACTTCTACTTTGTCTTCGACAATCCGCCTCCGCGGCGGACCGTTGTGGTCGCCGACGATCCGCAGGCGGTGCATCCGCTGGAACTGGCGGCGAGTATTGCGCCGGATCGTGGACTGGAGTGCACGGCGGAAGTGGTGGCGGAGGACCAGCTTTCGACGGTGGCGTGGGATCAGATCTCGCTGCTGCTGTGGCAGGCGCCATTGCCGACGGGGGATGCGGCCGAGCTGGTCCGGGCGTTTGTGGACCGGGGCGGTCAGGTGATTTTCCTACCGACGCTGAACCCGGGCAGCGACGAGCTGTTCGGCATGCGGTGGCGGACCTGGACGACGGGGCGCGAGCCGGTCCCGGTGGAGAACTGGCGGAGCGACGCCGACGTGCTGGCGCGGACCCTCAGCGGGGCTGCGTTGCCGGTGGGGCAGCTGGAAATTCGTCAGTATTGCGGTCTGACCGGCGAATGTACGCCGCTGGCGACGCTCCAGGGGGGGGCTCCGCTGCTGGCCCGCGCGCCGACGCGACGGGGGGCGGTTTACTTCTGGGCGACGACGCCGTCGGCCCGGGATTCGTCGCTGGCGACGGAGGGGGTGGTGCTTTACGCCTGCGTGCAGCGGGCGCTGGCTGCGGGTGCGGCGGTAATCGGCAAGGCGCGGCAGATCGACGCCGGGGCGTCGATTGAAAAGGGGACGTCCGACTGGAACCGGTTGTCCACGAACGAGGACAGCCTGTCGACCGAGGCGGCGTTTCAGCGGGGGGCTTACAGTTCCGGGGACCGCCTGCTGGCCGTCAATCGACCGGCGGCGGAGGATGACGGGCGAGTGCTGGCCGATGCACGGGTGGGGACGTTGTTCCGCGGTCTGGAGTTTGCGCGTGTGGATGGTCAGGCGGGCGACGCGAATTCGTTGATTCAGGAGATCTGGCGGATCTTTCTGCTTTCGATGCTGATTGCGTTGCTGTTGGAAGCGGTGTTGTGTCTGCCCCGGATCGGTCGAACGGCAGGAGCTGCGGCATGAGCACGGTTCGCTCGCTGACGTTTGTCTGGGCTCCCTGGTCGATCGTCGTGTCGGTCCTTGTGATCGTCGCGGCGGCGGGGCTCTGTTTCGCCGCGTGGCGGCGGAGCGGGTATCGGAAGGATTACGGTCTGCTGGAGCTGCTGCGGCTGGCGATGGTCTGCCTGGTGGTTGTGCTGTTCAATCAGCCGGAGTGGATCGAGGAGTATCGCCCGGAGGAGAAGCCGTCGATTGCGGTCCTGTGGGATGATTCGCCCAGCATGGAGACGCGGGACGTCAACAGCAGCGAATCGGCGTCGACGACGTTTCTGACGCGTCGCGAAGCGCTCGCCCGGTTGACCGACAGCGCGTTCTGGGGCGAGCTGCAGGAACACCTGACGGTGGTGATCCAGCCCTTTTCCAGCGTCGATCCGAAAGATCCGGCGAGTGCCGAGCAGGGGACGAATCTGCACGAGCCGCTGGCGACGGCGACGCAGCGTTTCAAGAACCTGCGCGGCATTGTGCTGGCATCGGACGGGGACTGGAACACGGGGGAGCCGCCGGTGCTGGCGGCCGCGGCGCTGCGGTTGAAGAAAATCCCCGTGTTTGCCGTGCCGGTGGGGAGTTCGTCGCGGCTGCCGGATCTCGAGTTGCTGAGCCTCGATTCGCCGACGTTCGGGATTACGGGCAAGTCGGTCCGGATTCCGTTCACGATCGAGAGTACGTTGCCGCGCGAGTCTCTCACGACGGTTACGCTGAAGACTTCGGACGGTGAAGAGATCACGAAGGAAGTCCGCGTGGCGGCGATGGGGCGGACGACGGACGCGGTCCTCTGGAAGCCGAAGGTTCCCGGGGACTACACGCTGACGCTGGACGTGCCGCGGCAGAGTGAGGAGTTGCTGGAGGATAACAATACGCTGACCGCGCCGATTGTGATTCGCGAAGAGAAGCTGCGGGTGCTGGTGGTCGAGTCGGTGCCGCGTTGGGAATACCGCTATCTGCGGAATGCGCTGTCGCGCGATCCGGGCGTGGAGGTGTCGTGTCTGCTGTTTCACCCGGGGCTGGCGAAGTCGGGGGGGGGCAGCAAGGACTACATCAAGCAGTTTCCGCAGGGGCTGGACGAGCTGTCGAAGTTCGATGTCGTCTTTCTCGGCGACGTCGGGCTGGAGGACGGTCAACTGACGGCGGAGAACTGCCGGCTGCTGAAGGGACTGGTCGAGCATCAGGCGAGCGGGCTGGTGTTCATGCCCGGCTGGCAGGGGCGTCAGCTTTCGCTGCTGGAGACGGAGCTGGACGATCTGTGTCCGGTCGTGCTCGACCCGGTGCAGCCGGGGGGCTGGGGTTCGCGGACGGCGAGCCATTTTGAGCTGACCGAGCTGGGGCGTCGGAGTCTGCTGACCCGGCTGGCGGATACTCAGGAGGACAACATCGAAGTCTGGGAGGATCTGCCGGGGTTTCAGTGGTATGCGCCGGTGGTCCGGGCCAAAGCGGGTTGCGATGTGCTGTGCGTCCATAAGGACGTCTCGAACGAGTTCGGCCGGCTGCCGCTGCTGGCGACCCGGACGTACGGAGCGGGGAAGGTGCTGTTCATGGGGACCGACGGGGCCTGGCGCTGGAGAAAAGGGGTCGAGGACAAATACCACTATCGTTTCTGGGGACAAGTGGTACGCTGGATGGCCTATCAGCGGAACATGGCCAAAGGTGAGACGATGCGAATGTACTATTCGCCCGAGCAGCCGCAGGTCCGGCAGACGATTGCTCTGAGCGCCAACGTGATGGAACGGAGCGGCGAGCCGTTGCCGCGCGGCGAGGTGGCCGCGCGGATTGTCGCTCCTTCCGGCAAGGCGGAGACAGTTCGTTTCAATTCGTCGGGAGACGAGTGGGGGGCATTTGCAGCCCGGTTCACCGCCGAAGAGCCCGGTCGCCACGATGTAACTCTGACCTGCAAGGAGACGGGGGCCAGCCTGGAGGCGTCGTTCTTTGTTCAGGGAGGGGCGGTTGAACGAATCGGGCGGGCGGCGCGGCCGGAAGTCCTGGAAGAAATCGCGAGGGTCAGCCGCGGCGAGATGGTCGGTCTGGACCGGCTGGAGCATGTGGTGCAGTCGCTGGCGGCGTTGCCGGAGCCGCCCCCTTCCGTGCGGCGGGTGCAGCTTTGGTGTCATCCGGTGGTGGCGTCAGTGCTGATTGGCATGTTGTGCGTCTTCTGGATCGGCCGGAAGATGGTCGGATTGATTTGAGCGAGCGTCGGAAGCGTCTCGGGAAATGCGGTCATTCGTGTTCGAGGAGCGAGCGAAAATGAGCGTCTCACGATCGAGTGCCGGGTTGGTGTTGCCGGAGTCTCTGCAGGCTCAACTGCACGAGTTCCGCCGTCGCGTCTGGACGATCAAATCCATCGAAGCGCTCTGCGGGGCATTGTTCGGCGTGGTGCTGTCGTATCTGGTGGTGTTCGGGCTCGACCGCGTGCTCGACACGCCGGGGAGCGTGCGGACCGGGATCTTTGCGGTGGCGGTGATTGTCTGCGCCTGCGTGCCGGTGTTCCTGCATCGCTGGATCTGGCGGCAGCGGCGTCTGGAACAACTGGCCCGACTGCTGAGCCGGCGGCATCCGAGCCTGGGGGACCAGATGCTCGGCGTCATCGAGCTGGTCCGCAGCGAATCGGAGCAGGCTCGCTCGCGCGCGTTGTGCGAAGCGGCGATCGAGCAGGTGGCTCACGAGGCGGGTCGACGGGACTTTCGCGACGCGGTGCCCCATCCGCGACACCGTCTGTGGGCCGGGATGGCGGCCGTGCCGGTGGCCGTGGCGCTGACGCTGTTTGCCCTCTTTCCGACGGCCGCGGCGAATGCGTGGTCGCGATTTCTGGCTCCGTGGCAGCCAATTCCCCGGTATACGTTTACGGCCATCGAGCCGCTGCCCGAGCGAGTGGTGGTTCCGCACGGCGAGCCGGTGGCGGTTTCCGTCAAGCTGCTGGAAGGAACCCGCTGGCGGCCGACGGTCGGGACGGCCCAGCTTGGGGTTCAAGCGCCGGTCACGGCCGAACTGCGCGACGGCCGCTACGAATTCGCCCTGCCCGGGCAGATCGATTCGGGCTGGTTCCAATTGCAGATCGGTGACGCCCGGCAGCGGGTGCGGATTGAACCGATGCTGCGTCCCGAGCTTTCGGCGGTCGTGGCCGATGTGCGGCTGCCGGAATACCTGCAGCGACTGGAACCGCTGCGCAAGGATGCCCGCGGCGGGAGCCTGACGCTCGTGAACGGCAGCGTGGCGACCTTCAGCGTGACGGCGAATCGCAATCTGTCGTCGGCGTCGATCGACGGGCAGGCGGCTGTGACGACCGGCGAGACTGTTACCAGTTCGCCGGTCTTTGCGGATGCGTCCCGCAAGCTGGAGTTCGAGTGGCGGGACGAGTTCGGGCTGCAGGGGAAGGAACCGTTTACGGTGTCGATCACGGCTCGCGAAGATGAGTCGCCCGCGCTTTCGTGCGAAGACCTGCCGCGGCAGCGCGTGGTTCTGGATTCCGAGACGTTGAACTTCACGGTGCGCGCCCAGGACGACTTCGGGATCAAGGTTGTCGGGATGGAGTGGCAGGGGCTGGACAAGTCGGCCGCGTCGCAGCCCGCTCACGGGGAACGGGTGCTCGCCGCGGGGGCGTTCGACAAGGAGCAGCTCGAACTGGCCGGTGCGTTCTGTGCGCAGACGCTCGACATCGAGCCGCAGCCGCTGAACTTGCGGATTTACGTTGAAGACTACTTCCCGGGGCGATCCCGCACGTATTCGCCGACCTACACGCTGTATGTGCTGAGCGCGGAACAGCACTCGATCTGGCTGACGGAGCAGCTCAGCAAGTGGCATCGCCAGTCGCTGGAAGTGCGGGATCGCGAGATGCAATTGCATCACACGAACCAGCAGCTTCGGCTGTTGTCGGACGAGGAGCTGGATCAGCCGGAGAACCGCCAGCGGATTGAGGCGCAGTCGGCGGCGGAGCGGGGCAACGGTCGACGGCTGACTGGGCTGGTGACGGGGGGCGAGGAACTGATCCGGCAGGCGATGCGGAATCCGGAGTTCGGCGTCGGCCATTTGGAGCAGTGGGCGGAGATGCTTCAGATCTTGAAGGATATCTCGGCCAATCGCATGCCAAACGTGGCCGATCTGCTGAAGCAGTCGTCGCAGGCGCCGTCAGTGGCGAACAGCACACCGTCCAAGACCGGTCCGATGGCCGGGCAGGTTCAGTCGTCGCCGCCGGGAGCGGGAAAGTCGGCGGAGTCTCCGCCGAAGCCGCCGGTTCCGACGGTGGTCGACGCCGAGTCGTCTCAGCGGCCGGCCGACAAGGGGGACAAGCCCGAAGAGCCGAGTCCGAGCAAGTCGAATCCGCGGCTGACGTTGCCGGTGACGACGGTGGCGGGGGGCGGTTCGAAGCCGAAGCCGCCGGCGCCGGCGGCGGAGAAGCTGGATGAGGCGATCAAGGCGCAGCAGGATCTGCTGGCCGAGTTCGACAAGATTGCCGAGGAGTTGAATAAGCTGCTGGCCAACCTGGAGGGGAGCACGCTGGTGAAGCGGCTGAAGGCGGAGTCTCGTCGGCAGTCGGTGGTCGCGAACAAGATCAACGATCAGATCAGCCTGACCTTCGGGGATCGCGGCCGGGCGACCGGTCCGGCGAAGGAGACACTGGTCGAGCTTTCGAAACAGGAAGCCAAGAGCAGTCAGACGGTGTCGATCATCATGGACGATATCCAGGCCTACTTCGATCGCCGGCGTTTCCAGCGGTTCAAGACGGTGCTCGACGAGATGCGGGAGGAAGACGCGGTCGGCAGCCTGCGGCAGCTCGGCGATGATCTGCGGGTCGAGACGGGGATTTCGATCGCCCAGGCGGAGTTCTGGTCCGACACGATGGATCGCTGGGCGGACAACCTGGTGGACCCGGCGTGCTGCGGCAAGTGTCCGGGGGGGAAGTCGAAGAGCAGCCTGCCCCCTTCGGTGGTGCTGGAAGCGATGCAGATTCTGGAAGCAGAAGTGAACCTGCGCGAGGAAACTCGCATCGCCGAGCAGGCGCGGGGTGCGCTGGCCGCCGACGAATTCGGTCAGCGGGCGGGCAAGTTGTCGGAGACGCAGAACGGACTGACCGAACGGGTGGCGAAGCTGATTGTCCGGATTCGCGAGCTGCCGGATGGCGACGCCGAGTTCGGGAAGGAACTGGCGCTGCTGGGTCAGGTCGAGCAGGTGATGGACGAGGCGACCGGGATTCTTGCGCGGCCCGACACGGGTTCGCAGGCGATCGCCGCGGAGACTGAGGCGATCGAACTGCTGCTGCAGTCGAAGAAGATCAATCCCAAGGGTGGCGGAGGGGGCGGTTCATCTCCCGGTGGCGGCGGCGGCGGATCGACCGACGACTCTGCTTTGGCGCTGGTCGGTTCGGGGATGAACGAAAAGGAAGTCCGCGAAGAGCGGGACGTGTCGCAGGTGACGGGGGAATCGGGGAGTTCTCTGCCGGAAGAGTTCCGGGCCGGGCTCGACGAATACTTCAATCGGCTCGAACGCGACCGGACGGCTCAGTAAATCGGTCATGCTGTCAGCGCCGAGCGAGTTCATCCGGCGCGACTGGTCTCGGAGTTTGTGATGATTTTACGAAGTGCCTGCTCGCTTGCTGCCGCTCTGTGCGCCATCGGCCTTTCCTGTGCGGCGATTCAGGCGGACGAGCCGGCACCGGCACGGGCTGCACCGGTTCAGAAGTTGAAGGCTGCCGCGGCTGGCGAGAAGCCTGCTGCGGCCCCGGCGGCAGCGAAGGTTGAGAAGCCTGTCGAAAAGAAAGTGGCTGAGAGGCCGCGGTCTGAGCCTGTTGGCGTGGACGTCGAGCCGTTTGCGGCGCCGATTCTCCGAGTGCTGGTGGGGAATCTGAATCGGGCTCGACCGGCTCCGGCAGCGGTGGCGGTCGCGGCGAACGACGCCGTCGCGCAACAGTACATTGCGCAACTGCGACCGATTCTGCTGGCCGAGCTGGCGTTCGTCCGGCAGTTGTGCGATTTGCCGCCGGAGCAACGTCCCCCCATTCGGGCGGCAGGCGAGGCGGCGTTGAAGGACGCCGCCCGCGCCATGGCGAATCAGCGGCAGCCTCAGGTCCGCCTGCTCGGCGGCTCGACAGCATCGACGGAGCCGCGGGTGATCATTCGCAAGGCTGTTGAAAAGGCGGTGCTGGCGACCCTCAGCGAGGATCAGCGCAGCGAATTTCGGGAGGAAGCGAACAAACGGGCTGAATTTCGCCAGCGGGCTGCGATTCGGTATGTGGTGTCGCGTCTGGACAGCACGTTGTTTCTGACGGCGGAGCAGCGCGACGAGACTGAAAAGTCGCTGACCGAGAACTGGCAGGACGAGTGGGAAAACTGGCTGATGCTGCAGGTCTACGGCGATCGGTACTTTCCGTCGATTCCCGATCAGTACGTGGTTCGGCCGCTGAACCCGGAGCAGGTCGCCGTGTGGCGGGGCTTGCAGAAGATTTCGCTGCGCGGCTCTTCGATCAACAACGGCGTGGCGGTTGAAGAGGATGGATGGTGGGGCGAGCCCTTGAACGTTCAGGGGGCTGCGGATGGGTTCGGTCGACCGTAGCTGACGGGGAGAGCGAGCGGACCCGGATGCGGTTGATGTCGGTCAGGAACGGTGCGATGCGGCGAAATCTGCGAATGAGCTGGTGCAAGGGCGTCGCGCTGAGCGCGGTGCTGGCGTGTGGCGTTCTCGGGGCGGCCCCCGATGATCGGGTGGAAGCGCCGCGCGCGGAGGCGGCGGCCGCAGCGGCACAGGGGCAGTTCAATATGGCTCCGGAAAACTTCGACCAGTGGGTGTTTCAGGGGAACCGGAACATCTCGGGGGCGAAAGAGCGGCTGCATTCTCAAGTCAAGCTGCAGCTCGATGAGCTGACGCGGCACTGCGGGCTGACGCCGCCGCAGAAGCTGAAACTGCTGCTGGCGGCCGGCGGCGACGAGAAGCGGTTTTTTGAAGAAGTGGAAGTGGTCCGCAAGAAGTTTCTCGCGGTGCGGCAGGATCAGAACGCGTTCAATGCGATCTGGCAGGAGATTCAGCCGCTGCAGATGAAGCAGGCGTCCGGGTTGTTCGGGGAATCGTCGTTGTTCGGCAAGACGCTGCAGAAAATTCTGACTCCGGAGCAGATTGCAAAGCGCCAGATGATCGAAGACGAGCGAAATCGCTTTCGCTATCGATCGACGATCGACCTGTCGCTGCTC
Source organism: uncultured Planctomycetaceae bacterium (assembly GCA_942493135.1). GTDB lineage: Bacteria > Planctomycetota > Planctomycetia > Planctomycetales > Planctomycetaceae > Planctellipticum. Next base: position 5,815,054 of record OW818684.1, read on the forward strand.
ACGATCGAGAACGCCGTTCCGTTCCGTCACGCACAGCGCGAGCGACTGGTCGAGCTGCTCGTCGACCGGACCGAGCCGCCGAAGGTCTTCGGGCAGTACGACCATTACGTGGTGCTGCTGCGGTTGTCGCAACTGCCGGAAGACGAGATCAAGCCGCTGCTCGACGAGCGTCAGTGGAAGCTGCTGCAGGCCCAGTTCGGGCAGGCCCGCGGACTGGAGCAGTTCCTGGTTCAGAACGGCGTATTCAGCAAGGAGCAGATCAAGGCCGCCCGGCCCGGTTCCGCGCGAAAGGACTTCGCTCCGGCGGACGCCGCCCGGGCCGCCAATCGGCCGGCGAACTGAGACCAGCAGGCGAGGAAGGAACCGGCAATGAAATCGATGTGGTCAACCGCCGGAATGCCTCTGCTGTCGGCGGGGATGCTCCTGGTCATCCAGGCTGGCGGATCCGCCGAGGACGACCGGGCTGACGAGGAAGGGGCTGTCGTCGAGGCCGTCCAACCGGCGCCTCGACTGGACGATGATTTGTTCGAGCTCTGGGCCTTCGGGGGCAACCGCAACCGGCATCGGCGGGGGCTTGCCAGAAATCTCGATGTCGCCGTTAAGGTGCTGGACTTGAAATACTCGCTCTCGGAAGCCGAACGGAAGAAGCTGATGCTCGCCGGTCAGGCCGATCTGCAGCGATACTTTGCCGAGGCCGAGATTCTGCGCCAGAAGTTCCATGCGACGTGCGGCGACCACCGGAAGCTGCGCGATGTCCATCGTGAGGCGTTGGAGCAACGCGCAGCGGGCGACAGCCGTTGGTTCGATGAAAGCTCGTTCTTTGCCAAGGTTGTCCGCAGGACATTGAAAGTCGCTACTGCAAGTCGCGCTACTGCGTGCCGGCAGCAGCTACTGCGGTCCGTCGCCGAACGGGCGGCTGTCCCGCTGGAGAGCATTGCGTCATTGCGGCCGGAGCAGAGTGAATCGCCGGTCGCCGTGTTGCCGGCGGAGACGCCGCCGATCAATGCCGGCGAAGATGATGACGTGCTGATGAAGTCCCGTTTGACGGAGTTTTCCGCGGAGCAATTGAGGCCGCTGTTCGACGAAGCTCAGCGGCCGCGGGTGCAAGCGGTGCTGAATGTAATTCAGGAGTCTCGGGCGGGGCTTGAGGCCCGGGGGCTGATCGACGGGCGGATGCCGGGACGGGGAGTGAAGGATTTCCAATGATCGAGCTTAAGTTTAATACCGGCAAGAGCGTTGGTGTCGCGGTCATTGCCGGTCTGTGTCTCGTGGTCACGGCATCGTCCGCGGTTGCACAGCCGCCGTCGATTCGCGTGGGGGAAGTCGTACCGCGCGACGTGCGCGAGATCTACGATCGGGGGCTGCAGTATCTTGCCAATTCGCAGAGCGAGGCGGGGAACTGGAGCTCGGGAGGAGACAACGGTCCGGGCATAACCGGTATGGCGCTGATGGTCTTTCTGGCTTCGGGCGAAGACCCGAACTTCGGCCTCTACAGCAACAACGTCCGCCGCGCGCTGCGGAGCATCATTTCGCAGCAGAATGCGTCGACGGGTTACTTCGGCGGGAGCATGTATCACCACGGCTTTGCGATGCTGGGGCTCGCCGAGGCGTATGGCACGGTCGACGACCGTCATCTGTGGGAGGGAGCGGAGCCGGGCCGCCGGTCGATCGGCCAGGCGCTGGAGCTGGCGGTCCGGGGGGCGATCACGTCGCAGAAGAAGAACTCCTACGGGGGGTGGCGCTATTCGCCGGACGGGAGCGACGCGGATACGTCGGTCAGCGGTGCGGTGCTGGTCGGGCTGCTGGCGGCCCGCAATGCCGGGATTGAGGTTCCCGATGAAGCGATCGACCGGGCGATCAACTATTTTACGAAGATGACGTCCAGCTCGGGGCAGGTGGCGTATGCCGGGGGGATCGGCGGCTTCGACGAGTCGATCGCCCGGATCTCGATCGGGACGCTGGTCTATGCGATCGCCCGGCGGAAGGATCTGCCGCAGTTCAAGTCGACGATCGGCTACCTGACGCAACGGCTGGAGAACTCGGGGCAGCAGCACTACCTGGAATACACGCGGTACTACCAGTCACAGGCGCTGTTTCAGGGGGATGTCGAGGCCTGGGAGAAGTGGAACAAGCTGCTGGTGCGGCAGCTCAAGCAGACGCAATTGGCCGACGGCAGTTTTCCGGGGCAGCACGGTCCGACGGTCGGAACGTCGATGTCGCTGCTGGCGCTGGCGCTGAACTATCGCTTTCTGCCGATTTACGAACGCTGAATGTTTCTGGATGCATGCGGGACGTTGACGCGGCCCGGGGTGAGTTTTGACGGAGTCCAGTCGTGGTGCACGATCCCTACGCTCGAATGCTCCGCGTCGCAGGCTGGCTGGCCGGTCTGATGGCGAGCTTCGGTTCCGCCGGCCCGCTGGCCGCCGAAGAGCCGCCTGTTCGGGATCGACCGGCGGTCATTCATCTGGCGGATGGGGACTTCGCCAGGGGGCATCTAGTGGATTCATCCGCCGGCGACAGCCTGATCTGGCAGTCGCCGGGCTTTGTGCGGCCGTTTCAGTTCTGGAGCGACGGGGTCCGTTCGGTGCAGTTTCCTGTCCCGGAGAAGCTGCCGCAGCCGGTTGGGGCGTATCGCTTCGAGCTGGCCGGCGGGGACGTGCTGTTTGGTTCGCTCGTGGGATTGGAGGGCGACGCGGCCGAGCTGGAGGTGAGCGGCCTGGGGCGGCTGCACGTCGATCGCTCGATCTTGCGGCGGATGTCGCGCTGGAACGGCGGAACGGATGTGGTGTTCTTCGGACCGAACGGTCTGGAGGGCTGGCAGGTGGATGATCCGGGGCGTCCGTGGCGGGAAGACGCCGGGCATCTGGTGGCCGATCAGGCCGGGGCGTCGATCCGTCGGAATCTGGGGATTCCCGCGCAGGCCCGGATCGAGTTCGAGCTTTCGTGGACCGGCAAACCGGATTTCGCGCTGGGGCTCGGGGTCGGGGCGAAAGAGGCGGTCAGCGGGTATCGGATCGAGGTCTGGGAGGATCAGCTTGTGGCGCTGCGGGAAACCGCGCAGGAAGCGGATCTGGCTGCGCTGCAGGAGCTGCAGGCCGGGAAGGGACGCCTGCACCTGCAGGCGTTTCTCGATCAGGCTCAAGGGCGCCTGCTGGTCTATTCCTCCAGCGGTCAACAGCTGGCCGACCTGTCGATTCCGCCGGCAAAGCCGGATGCGTCAGGCAGCATGCAGCTGCTCTGCCGGGGTGGCGACCTGCGGCTGGAACGGCTGTTCGTCGGGCGATGGAACTGCGAGGTGCCCCGTGCCGTCGAGGCGGACAAATCGCGGATCCACCGGACCGACGGCGCTATCAGCTATGGGCAGATTCAGTCCTACGACGCGTCCCGGCGCGAGATCGTGATCGAGACCGGCGAGAAGGCCGAGACCATTTCCGAAGATCTGCTGCAGGATCTGTTCTTCTCTCAGTCGGCCGAGGTGGCGCCGCGGTCATTTCGGGCGGTGCATCTGTCGGGCGTGCGGATCAGCGGGGATTTGCAGAAGGTCGAGCAGAAACGCGTGTGGCTGCTCTGCCCGGGAATTCGCGATCCGCTCCCGTCGGCGGTCGCAGACCTGCATTCCCTGGTCAGTCATCCGCTGCGTCCGAAGAGCGAGCGGAATCCCGCCGGAGAGCCGCTGACAGATGCGCAGCGGGCCGGCCGAATCGAGCTGGACGGGACCATGTTGCACGGCCATCTGATCGACGGGAAGGACGGCGAGTCGAGCTGTCTGGTCTGGCAGGCGGTGCATAGCGGCGTGCCCAGTCCGCTGGAACGGGGGGCGGCCGCCCGAGTGATTTATCGGGACCGGAAGCCGGTCGTTCAGACGCCTGCGCCGGCCGCGTGGCAAACGGTGGAGCGGGTTCAACAGGCGCGACCGGCCGGTCTGCTGGGGATCTTTTTTGGGGGAGCGGTCAATCCTCCGAGCGTGCGGCCGGCGGCGCCGGTCGCCCGGAATCTGCCGCCGTCGGAGTCGATTCTGCATCTGAGAACCGGCGATACGCTCCCCTGCACGGTGACGGCGATCAGCGAAGAAGGGGTGACGTTCCAGACCGATCTGTCCGAGGCCACGTTTGCCCGGCACGATCAGATCAAGGCGCTGGAACTGCAGCCCGGTGCGACGCCGGTCACGATTGCCAGGCTGAAGATGGAGCGGCTGCTCATGCTGCCGCGGATGCAGCGCGATAATGCTCCGACTCAGCTGTTGCGTTCGCTCGATGGCGACTATCTGCGGGGACGACTGCTGTCGATGAATGAGAAAGAGATCGCCGTGGAGGTGCGTCTGGAAGAACGGACGGTACCGCGGGATCGGATCGCCCGGATCATCTGGCTGCATTCCGACGAGATCGCATCGACGGAGAAATCGGCGGTCGCCGACACCCCGGACTCTGTCACGCGGGTCCAGGCGATCCCGGGCGACGGGAATCGTCTCACGTTTGTCGCCGAGCAGATCGAGGGGCCGATGCTCTCCGGCATCAGCGAGCTGCTGGTAAGTTGCCGGGTCGATCTGAAGACGATTGACGAGTTGCTGGTCGGTCCGGCAATCGAGCAGGCGGCGGTAGGGCTGGCGTTCCAGCAATGGCGGCTGACTGCAGCTCAGGATCCCCTGGAAGCGCCGGAAGGGGGCGGCAGCGACAGCGAGGGGTTGGAATCGGCGCTGGTCGGCAAGCAGGCCCCCGACATCGAGCTCGACATGCTCGACGGGTCGAAGTTCCGGCTGGAAAGCCGGCGGAACAAGATCGTCGTATTGGATTTCTGGGCGTCGTGGTGCGGGCCGTGTCTGCAGGCGATGCCGCAGGTGGACAGCGTGGTCCGCGAATTCGCCAATCGCGATGTGGAGCTGGTGGCGATTAACCTGGAGGAAACCGCCGAGCGGGTGAAGCCGGTGCTGGAGCGACTGAAGCTGGACGTCGCGGTGGCCTTCGACCGGGACGGTCGCGTCGCCGAGCGGTATGGAGCGACTGCGATTCCGCAGACGGTGATCATCGATCGCGACGGGAAAGTGGTCCGGCTGTTCGTCGGCGGTGGTGCACGCTTTGACGAACAGCTTCGCGCCGCCCTGGAGAGCGTCCTGACGCCGGCGAGCGAGCCGGTCAAGTAGCGGGATGCGTGTTCTGAGTATTCGCGGCTTACGCCGATCGAGGGAATCGCGGTTGCGAGAGTCTTCGTCGGCGCCGTCGAAATCTTCACGGCGAATTCACTGACGCCTGTCGCTCGGGCAGGAGTACAAGCGTAGCGACGGTTCCGCGGTCCGGATATTGTCGTGGGAACGCCCCGGCTGCCGCGGTTTCGGGCGCGATCATTCCGCAACGACAGGATCGGCAATGATTCTTCGGACGATTCGCTACGCGAGTTTGTGCTTGTGCGCGCTGGCTGCGGGAACGCCGGGCGTTGCTGCGGACTGGCCGATGTGGCGGTGCGACGCTGCCCGGAGCGCCGTGTCTGCGGAGCAACTTCCGGAGGAACTGACGCTCCAGTGGTCGCGGGAGTTTTCGCCGCGCAAGCAGGCGTGGGACGACGCGCTCAATCTGGATCTGATGACCTACGACCGGGTTTTCGAGCCGGTCGTAAAGGATGGCCGGCTGTTTCTGGGCTTCAACGACCGTGACAAGCTGGCGGCGTATGACCTGGAGACGGGGACGGAGCTGTGGTCGTGCTATGCGGCCGGTCCGGTCCGACTTCCCCCGGTTGCCTGGAAAGACCGCGTCTTCTTCGCGAGCGACGACGGGCAGCTGTACTGCCTCAATGCGGCGGATGGAACGCTGATGTGGAGTTTCCGGGGCGGTCCGAGTTCGCGGCAGATGCTGGGGAACCAGCGGCTGGTCTCGGCGTGGCCGATGCGCGGCGGCCCCGTGATTCGCGATGGAAAGGTGTATGTCGCCGCCAGCATCTGGCCGTTCATGGGGACCTTCGTCTTTGCGCTGGATGCCGAAACGGGATCGGTCGTCTGGGTCAACGACGAGACCGGCTCGCAGTATATCAAGCAGCCGCACAGTGCGCCTTCGTTCGCCGGCGTGGCGCCGCAGGGGGCGCTGGTCGCGACGGGCGATGTGCTGCTGGTGCCGGGCGGGCGATCGGTCCCGGCGGCCTTCGACCGCCACGCCGGGAAGCTGCTGTATTTCGAACTGAATGCGGGAGGGAAGGGAACGGGCGGTTCGTTTGTCGCCGCGAATGAGGAATCGTGGTTTGTGCATACCCGCGGGAAGGGGACGCGGGAGTTTTCGCTGAAGACGGGCGTCAAGACGGCGTTTCTCCCCGATGAACCGGTGCTGGCCGGCGATCGGATTTATGCGTCGCAGACTGATCAGGATCGGCCGGTGATCCGCGGTTTTGACAGCCGCAGCAAAGAGGTGCTTTGGGAACTACCGGTGGATGGTCGGGGCGACTTGATTCTGGCCGGGGATACGCTTTATGCGGCGGGGAAGCCAACGACCGACGCGGGCACTCAGGGGCAGAGTCTACTGACGGCGATTCGCCTGCCGTCCGACGGCCAGCCAGCGGTCGTACAGCGTATCTGGTCGGTGCCGGGGACGGTCGAGCGGCTGGTGGCTGCGAACGGCAAGCTGCTGGCGGTCACGCTGGAGGGGCGCGTTCTGGCGTATGGAGCCGTGGAGCCAGCATCCGAACGCCTGCTGACGGAATCGGTCGCGCCACTTGAACCGGAGGCCGCGGCCGCCCGGAATGCCGCTCGGCTGCTGCAGGCTGGAGCCGCGGAGGGGTACTCGGTGTGGCTGGGGGCCACGAATGAATCCCTCGTGACGGCGATGGCTGCGGCGTCACCCTTTGTGGAGTTGACGATTGTTGACGAGGATCGGGATCGCGTCAGCCGGCTGCAGCGTCAGCTGAATGGGGCGGGCCTGTATGGTCGCGTGACTGTGCGCCAGACGCCGCGGTCGGAGTTTCTGCCGCCGCCGTATCTGGCGAACATGCTGTTTGTCGGCGTCGAGCAGACATCCGTCGTGCTGAGCGAGGGGAGTCTGCTGGCCCGATTGTACGACTCCGTGCGACCGTATGGGGGAGTGCTGTACCTGCTGACGGCCCCGGATGAGATTGAGCGGGTTCGCGGAGAGATCGTCGACCGAAAACTGGAACAGGCGGAGGTGGAGACGACGGATTTTGGAGTTGTCGTTCGCCGGGTGGGTGCGCTGCCGGGGGCTGGGGTCTGGACGCACCAGCACGGGGATATCGCCAATACGATCAAGTCGAACGACGAGCGGGTGAAGTTGCCGCTGGGGGTGTTGTGGTTCGGCGGCGTGAGCCACGACGACATCCTGCCGCGGCACGGCCACGGTCCGCCCGAGCAGGTCGTCGGCGGGCGGCTGTTCATCCAGGGGATGAATTCTCTGACGGCGCGTGACGTTTACACCGGGCGCGTGCTCTGGAAGCGGGACTTCGCGGATCTGGGAACGTTCGACGTCTATTTCGACGCGACTTACAAAGAGACGCCGCTCGACCCCGCGTACAATCAGGTGCATATTCCTGGAGCGAATGCGCGTGGTACGAACTATGTGGCGACCTCCGACTACGTCTATCTGATTGAAGGAGCCGTCTGCCATGCGCTCGACGCCCCCACGGGCCGGACGCTGACCGACATTGCATTGCCGCAGGAGGATCCGGCCCAACCGAACGAGTGGGGTTATATCGGGGTCTACGGGGACGTGCTGATTGGAGGGGTGGGCTTCGCGCAGTATCGCAGCCGGCACGATCTGGAGTCGGAAGTCGACGCCGGGTTGAGTCCCAAGCGTGCGGCTTTCGGGGCCAAGAGCCTCGACCGCGCGGCGAGCCTGGCGCTCGTCGGTTTCGACCGACACACTGGCGAACAGCTCTGGAAAGTCGACGCCCGGCACAGTTTCTGGCACAACGGGATCGTCGCCGGGAACGGGCTGGTCTATGCCTTGGACCGGAATCCTCAGCCGGTGGAAGACTTTCTGCGCCGGCGGGGGAAGTCGAATCCGGAAACCTATCGCGTACTGGCGTTCGATTCCAAGACCGGCGAGCAGGCGTGGGAGCTGCCCGGTCAGGTGTTCGGAACGTGGCTGGGGTATTCGGAGTCGCACGATCTGCTGCTGCAGGCGGGGGCAGCGGCGAGCGATCGGCTGTCGTCCGAGGTGGGGCAGGGGATGGCGGTCTACCGCGGCAAGACGGGGGCTCAGGTCTGGAAGAAGGAGGAGCTGAAGTACTCGGGGCCGTGCGTGCTGCACAACGACCTGATCATCACCAATGCCAATTCGTATGCCGAATCTGCGGGGGCCTTCCACCTGGCCGACGGTTCGCCGAAGCTGATCGAGAATGCGCTGACCGGCGAGCTGCAGCCGTGGAAGATCACGCGAGCCTATGGCTGCAACAGCATCATCGCCAGCGAGAACCTGCTGACGTTTCGATCGGGGGCGGCGGGTTTCTACGATCTGCTGAACGAAGGGGGGACCGGCAATTTCGGCGGTTTCAAGTCGGGCTGTACGTCGAATCTGGTCGTCGCGGACGGCGTGCTGAATGCGCCGGACTACACCCGGACTTGCAGTTGCGCTTACCAGAATCAGACTTCGCTGGCGCTGGTGCATATGCCCGAGATGGACGCCTGGACGATCAGCAGCAGCGGAAAGTCCGATGTCTCGGCGGGACGCGTGCGGCAACTGGGGGTCAATCTCGGTGCTCCCGGAGATCGCCGCGATCCGCACGGGCTGATGTGGCTGGAGTATCCCGTCGTGGCCGGGGATGGGCCGAATCTCGACCTGACGTTGACCGGCGAGCCGGAGTATTTTCAGGACCATCCGACATCGAGGCGCGACGCGGCGCTGCCGTGGGTGGCGTCTTCGGGTGTCGAGGGGCTGACGAGTATGCGTCTGAGCCTGAAGGTGCTGCCCGTTGTCGATCCGAAATCGGGCGGTTCCGCCGGCGCGATCGCTCCGGCTGCCGAGACTTCGACTCCGCCCCAGCCGTATCGAGTGCGACTGCACTTCGGGATTCCACGGGATTCGGCCGATGTCGTGCGAGTCTTCGATGTGGCAGTGCAGGGGCAAATGGCGATAGAGAACGTCACGCTTGGCGGCGAGTCCGGCATGGCCGCCGTTCATACGATCGAGCGGGTGCTGCTGGAGGATTCGATCGAGATTTCGTTCGTACCGCGAAAGGGTCGGGCGATCCTCTCGGGGATCGAACTCCAGCGCCTGGCCGAGTAAACTGCAGGGCTGCCCCATTTCCCGAACCGGCGACTGCCGATTCGGGGAACCTGCCTGGAAGGTCTGAACTACCGATGACGAATTTGTCTCTCCGCCCGGTCCGCATGCTGCTGACGGTCCTGCTGGTGTTTGCTCTGGTTGCTGGTCCTGCGGGGTCGTCCGCCGAGGCCTGCAACGTTCCGGTCTTTCGCTATGCCCTGGAGCACTGGCGTCCGGATCCCTATCGAGGAGTTCTGTTCCATCGGGGGCCGCTGCCCGCTGCCGACCAGGAACAACTGGAGAAGCTGCAGGCCGGGGCCGGAGAATCCAAGTTCAATCTGACGCTCCGGACGGTGGATCTCGACGGCTCTCCGGACGCTGCTGATCGGGAGCTGTTGCCGGTTGCGGATGACTCGCCGCTGCCGCAGTTGGTGATTCAGTACCCGGCGCATCTGCGGGTCGACAAACCGGTCTGGTCCGGCCCGCTCGGCGAGTCGGAACTGACGGCGCTGCTCGACTCTCCGTTGAGGCGGGAAGTTCTGAAGCGACTGACTTCCGGGCAGACTGCGGTCTGGCTGATGGTCGACAGCGGCGACGCCGGGCAGGACGACGCGGCCGCGGTGACGCTCGAAAAGGAGTTGATGGGGCTCCAGACGACGCTGAAGCTGCCGGAGCTGACCGATTCGCCGGAGGATGCGATTCAGGACGGACCTCCGCTGCGCGTGGAGTTCTCGCTGTTGAGAGTTCGTCGGGACGATCCGGCGGAGCGGGCGCTTGTGGCGATGCTGGTGGGCTGCGAAGAAGATCTGGCCGGGCTGAATGAACCGCTGGTCTTTCCGCTGTTCGGCCGCAGCCGGGCGATGCTGCCGCTGGTCGGCGGGGGGATCTCGGCCGACAACATCCGCGGTTCGGCGAAGTTTCTGTCCGGGGCCTGTTCGTGCCAGGTCAAGGAGTTGAATCCCGGCTTCGACCTGCTGATCACCGCCGACTGGAACGAGCTTCTGTCGTGGGCGAAATCGCCCGCGTTTGCATCGGGAGAGTCGCTGACGGCAGAGCCGGAACTGGTGGCGATTCCGAGTGGATCGAAGGCGGAGCCGTCGGAGGCCGTGACGGAGGCGGTCGCTACGGCCCCTGAGTCAGAGTCGCAGGCCGAGTCCAGTCCGCCTGCCGAATCTGGTTCGATACTGACGATTCTGGCGGGCGTTGCTCTGCTTGGTCTGGTTGTGTCCGTGCTGGTTCGGTGGCGGCGATCGTAGGGTCGCTGACTGGGTGCGTTCAGCCGCGTCGCCGCATGCCGTCCTCCGTCCCTCCGGGACGGGTTGATGGGCCGTTCTTCCCACGGGTTGCGCTGCGCTTCACCCGTGGCTACAGCCCGTCGCCCCTTCGGGGCTAAGGCGGGAAGAGTCAGTTTGATCTTGTTGCCGCGGGTGAGCGCTCGCCCGACAATTGGGACCTGGATTGCTTAGGTTGACCGGCCCCCTTACTTTGTGGTGGGTTGCCGAATGGCCTCGACAGCGTTGAGGACCGGCGTTCCGTTCTTGGCTTGCAATTCGATCAGGAGCTCGCGTTCGATGGGGACGTTGCGGATCTCGCGAACGACCGGCTTGACCGGGGAATCCTCGTCAGGGGCGGGCGTCAGAGACAGCCCTTCGGCGACTGCCTTGCCGTTGAACTGCACGTCCACGACCGTCGGTTCTTTGGCGCCAGCGCGGGCCTCGGCGAAGTGCAGCCGGATGGTGTAGCTGGCGGGCTTGTCGTCTTCACCCAGGAGGGGCAGCGTCAGTTGCTTCAGGCCATCGGCCCACGACGTATAGAGCCAGGGGGTGTCGGAGGCGGATGGAGCAACGCGATTCTCCTCGATGTTGTTGAAGTCGCCGCCGGGCTCAAACTGCGGACGCAGGTCGAGGCGAACGTCGAGGGACGTCTGCTGGTAGGCGTCGCGTCGCGGCCAGGAGAACCAGATCGTGCCGAGCGAGTCTTTGCGGTCTCCGGGCGCGCCGAGGTTCACTGCGAGGTGCTGCACCGGTGTCTGGGCTCCGACGGCGCTGTAGATCGTCCACGGCCGTCGGGTTTCGCGGGGTTCCATCACGATGGTCGAGGCGATGGAGAACTGGCAGACGCAGCCCGCGCTCGCTTCGGGGATCATGACGAGTCCGTTGGCCGCGATGGCGTTGATCCAGCAGCCGAGGCGATGTCCGGCGAAGTGGCGGATTCCGGCGTCCTCGTTCAGATCGATGTACCCGGTGAAACCGGAGCGGAACATGATCATGCCGGAGTCGCAGCCGGTGAGCATTCCGCAGTGGTGCCCCGTTCGCATGATGCTCCAGGGGGACTCCTCGCCGGTGATCGGGTGCTGGCGCGTGATCTGTTCGCCGGAGGTGAGGTCGTACATCCAGGGTTCGGCGAGGATCTTCTTGCCGACGATGATCGGACGGTTGCGGTAGTTGGCGTCTTTGGCCCAGAGCTTGAAGCCGTCGTACGCCGAGAGGGCGACGAGGCGCCGCCGCTGGAATTCGCCGGCGACGAACTGCTTCCAGTAGTGGCCGTTGGCGTTGGCGCCGCACAGGACGAGGGTGTCGTTGTCGTACATCATGGTGAGCTTGCCGCCGCCGATGCCGATGTCGCTGCAGTCGGTGACGTCGACGGCCTGCTCCCAGAGCTTCTTGCCGGTCTTGAGATCGAGTGCGACGGTCAGGCGGACGTCGGCTTCCTTCAGCCGTTTCTCCGCGAGTAACTGTTCTTCGCCGGACAGTTCCGCGAGAGCGGATTTGTCCTGCCGCAGCAGGTTTTCCCGCTGCTCGCTGGTGATCGAGCTGTCGATGAAAAAGATCCGATCGGGGCCGATGGCGATCGTGTGATGCGAGATGCTTTTCCCGGCGTAGGCCCAGAGGTGTTTGCCGGTGGCGATGTCGATGGCGAAGAGGCCGTCGGTGGCGTCTTCGGTGGTCTTGCCGCGGCGGCGGAGGGCGGCGGCCAGTTCCTGGCGGATCGTTGCGGTGCCGAGGAGCAGGCCGTTGTTGACGGCGACGTAGCCCCACTCGTAGCGGCCGTCGGCTTTTCCGGGCGGGAGTTCGTGCGTGGCGATCACTTTACCGGTCGCCATGTCGACCTGGAGGCATTTGTCGCCGATGAAATGGAACAGGCTGTCTTCGCCCGCCGCCAGGTTGCCGGGGTTCTGGTTCTGGAAGACGCCGGTCCGGACGGCTTTGGGGTTCTCGTGCGTCCAGAGGTGACGCCCGTTGTAGGAGTCGTAGGCCAGGATGGTGTTCTCGCCCTGGACGAACAGCCGGCCGTTTACGGCCAGCGGTCCCACGGCTCCCTCGTGGCGGTTGACCATCTCACCGGGACCCGGGTCGCCGTACCACAGGACGCCGAGGTCTCCCTGGATGCGGCGGTCACTGCTGACCGCGGTGTTGCCGGGATTTCCGTACTGATGCGACCAGTTCCCGGCTCCCGGCAGAGCGCCGCGCGTCATGATCAGCCAGTTGTCGGTGATGTTCGATTCGACCTGATTTCCCAGCGAGGAGCTGAGGGACCAGTCGCGCAGTTCGGCCGGAGCGATTTCGCCAGTGGAGGCTGGACGGCCCAGGCACAGCACGCCTCCCATAGGCTTGAGGTGCCGCTCGAACTGTTCCAGCGAGACCTTCCAGGTTCCGTCTTTGACGACGGTGTCCGAGACGATCAGGTCGGCGAAGTAGTTCGAATACGGGAGCGGGCCGAGATCTCGCTGATGCACGACGACGCGGTGACCGTAGAGTCCCGCGGCGGCCAGTCGCTGACGGGCGCGGGCGACTTTCTCCGCGGAAGGCTCGACACAGTAGATCTTCAGTTCGCTTTGGCGGGTGAGTTCCAGGGCCAGCCGGCCTTCCTCGCCGCCCACGACCAGACCGTAGCCCGCGGTGACGCCGGATCGTTTCAGGATCTCCGCTGCTGCCGCACGGTACTGCGGGCTCTGGTCATCGTCCGGAAAGGTTGCGGGCTGCAGGTCAGTCACGATCTGCGGCGACGGAGCCGCGGAACCGCCAAAGGAAAGGATTGCGCCGGCGTCCGTGCTGACGAGCAGCCGTCCTTCCGCGACGGCAAGGCCGCGCGCGTCACCTTCCAGCTGGTGAGTCCAGACCTGCCGTCCGTCTTTTGAATCGTACGCGGTGACGCGGCCGGGGCCTCCCACGATAACGACGTTGCCGGCGGCCAGGAGCGACTTGTCGTCGCCGGTTTCGGTCGACCAGACGATTCCGACGGCTTCGAGCTGCTTCATTTCCGCAGCGCCTGCGCGGATCTGCTCCCGCAATTGATCGGCCTCGTCGCCCTTCAGGTTACGGAGCGACTTGGCCTGGTTGGAGAGCTTCTCCTCCAGAGCGTGGCGCTTGCGGCTGGCGACGGCATATTCCAGGCGATTCAGCCGGGCCAGACGCGTGCCGGTCACGATGTAGGCTGCGTCGCCCTGGATGGCCATCTGCTGTCCTTCGAACCAGCCGAAGCCGACGTCGCCGGTCAACTCGTCCATCGCGAGCAGGTGGTGCTCGCCGCCTGAGTAGAGCTGGCCATCCGCCAGAATGGCGCGCGTTCCGCCGACGACGCCGCCTGCCGCGCCGCGCCAGCTATGCGTCCGCTTGTGGAGCAGCTTGTTGGCCTTGAGATCAAAAACGGCGGGGAGCGAGCCGCCCGACGGGACCACCAGCAGATCGTCTTTCGCGAGCAGGTAGCCCTGGGGCGAAAGATCGTTCCGGCCGGCGTCCTGCGCGCTGAGGTTTTCCTGCTGCCAGACCTGTCGGCCGGTCAGGGCGTCGACGCCGTACAGATAGATGTCCTCGTGCGGGAAGATCCCGGCCCCCATGTAGGCGACGCCCTGGTGGACCATGAGTCCGGTGCGAACCGGCCACTTGGAAATCAGCTCGCCGCGGGCCAGCAGCCACTCGTCGAGGGGGGCGACCTGCCGCTGCCAGAGGATGCGACCGGTGAGCGCGTCGGCGCAGTAGGCGAATCCGTCGTCGGAGCCGAAGTAAACGCGACCGTCCTGAACTGTCGGCGCCAGTCGAATCGGGCCTCCGGTGAAGCAGGTCCAGAGGAGTTTTCCTGTGGCGAGGTCGCGGCAGTGGAGCTGGTGATCGACCGTGGAGCCGAAGTAGACGCGGCCATCGACGACGACGGTGCGGAAGGCGTCATCGAAGCGGATGCGATGAGCCAGCAGCTTGCCTTCGATCGTGCGGCCTTCGGCACTCGACCAGGCGAGCTTCGGCGCGGCGGGGGCCTGATAGGTCCACTGCAACGCCAGCGGCAGGGGCAATTGCTCGTCGGTCGAGAAGGTTCTCTGGTTGTTGCCACCTTCCGTGGGCCAGTCGGCCGCGGAAAGACCGGCTGGAAATGCCGTGCTGAACGACAACAGCGCGAGTGCGAGGAGTCGAGTGCTGGAACGCATGGACGAGTTCTCCGTCTGTGGCGATGACGCCTTGAATCCCGGACATCCCGCAGAAACTGACTCAAACACGTTATGGCGCAGATGTTAAGTTTTGGTTGACGCCGCAGGTTGCGCAGTCTTCGCGGCGGGCGACCGGAAGGGTGCGGAAGGCCATGTCACGGAGGTCGAACAGCAGCAGACGTCCGGCGAGGGGCTCTCCGAGGCCCGCAATCACCTTAATCACTTCCATTGCCGCCAGCGAGCCGACGGTACACGAAACTGCGCTGAAGACCGGGAATTGCCGCTTCCAATTGGGAGGGGGTTCCGGATAGAGGCAGTTCAGGCACGCCGTCCGGCCGGGAATGACGGTCGTCAAACGGCCTTCGAGTTCGTACATGGCGCAGTCGATCAGCGGCTTGTGCTGACGGACGGCTTCGCGGTTCATCAGCAGGCGTTCGGAGAAGAGGGGGGCGGCGCTGACGACGACATCGCAGCGTTCGACGATCTCGGCGGCGTTGCTCTCGACGATGTTCTCATCGACGGTTTCGATGGCGATGTTCGGATTCAGTTCTTTCAGCCGGCGCTCGGCGGATTCGACGCGCGGACGTCCGACGCCTGCCGTCGTCATCAGGAGCTGCCGATTGAGGTCGTTGAGCCTCAGGTTTCCAGCATGGGCCAGGATCAGGCGACCGACGCCCGCGGCCGCCAGTTGCAGGGCGACAGAGCCGCCGACGCCCCCTGTGCGCGAGATCAGGACGCTGGCTCCTTTGAGCCGGAGCTGGCCGGCGAGGCCGAAGTCGCGGTGAGTCAACTGCCACGCGTAGCGATCCAGTTCGTCGTCGGTCAGATCGGGAAGCGAGTTCATCGAGTTCAGTCTAACCTCCGGCAATCGGCGGCAAGAGCACCACAGAGTCGCCGTCCTGCAGGACGGTCGAGGCGGCCTGTCGCGCCGGGCACGCGGTTTCGTTGACGGCAACCAGGAGGCTGGGTTGCATGGTTCCGGCCTGGGTCAGCAGATGCGGCCTGGCGGATTCTCCGACGGACTCGCCCAGTTGGGCCAGGAGCGCTGCAACGGTGGATCCCTCGGGAAGCTCGACGCGGTCGTCGGACCGCCCGACGGCGGTCCGGAGTTGTCCGGTGTACTGGATCAGGAGTTTCATCGCATCTCGCTCCGGTGTGTCATTGCGGCCTTCTGAAAGTCCGGCGGCGCGCACTGCGCGGCGAGCGCTTCGAGCTGTTCGATGGGACGTTCGGCGACCTGGCGCGACTCGATCACAAACAGGGAATCGGCGAGAGCCCGGGCCTCGGCCCGGTTGTGGGTGATGTGCAGCGTTGTCAGGCCGCGGTCCCGCTGGATCGATCGGAGGAGTTCGCAGAGGCGTTCCCGGGTCGTTTCGTCGAGTGCCGCGAGAGGCTCGTCCAGCAGCAGAATCTGCGGTTCGAAGGCCAGCGCCCGGCCGAGCGCGACGCGCTGCGCCTCGCCGCCACTGAGATGACGGATGTGCCGGTCCAGCAGCTTGTCGATGCCGAGCACGTGAGACAGTTCGGCGACGCGATCCCGAAGCGTGGCCCGGTCGGCGCGACGGATTCGCAGTGCGAACTCCAGATGCCCGCGGACGGTCATGGTGGGAAACAGGGCGAGGTCCTGCGGGACGTAGCCGATGCCCCGATCGGCGGGCTTCCAGCGGGTGACGTCGACGCCGCCGACGATTACTCGACCGGCGGCGACCGTGCGCAGCCCGCAGATGGCCTCCAGGATGGTCGTTTTGCCCTCACCTGTGCGTCCCATCAGGATCGCATAGCCTCCCTGCGGGACCGTAAGGTTGAGCTGGCTCAGGACGAACGGACCGGAGCGGATCGTGACGTCGCGGAGGTCGATCATCGATTGACCTCCGTTCCCAGCAGCCGGACGAGACCCAGGACGGCCATGGCCGCCAGGACCATCAGGAGCGAAACGGCGACGGAGGCTTCGAGCTGGCCGACGCTCAATTCCAGGAAGACGGTGGTCGAGAGGACCTCGGTCCGCATTCGAGTGGCGCCGGCGAAGACCAGGATCGGGCCGAACTCACCCAGCGATCGGGCCCAGGCGATCGTGAAGGCGGCGATCAGCCCGCGCCAGGCCTGCGGCAGGACGACTTGCAGGAAGGCCTGACTCCGGCGGCAGCCCAGCGTCAGGGCGACCTGTTCGGCGCGCGGATCGATCTGGTCGAAGGTGATGCGCATGGTCTGGACGGCGAAGGCGCACGCCACCGCGAATTGAGCCAGAACGACGGCGGGTGTGGCAAACGTCACTCCGAAGCCCAGTTCTCGCTGAAACCAGTCTTCCAGCGTGCCGCCCCGGAGGGGAAGGTGGAACAGGATCAGCAGGCTCAAGCCGATGACCAGCGGCGGCAGCACTACGGGGACGTCAATCGCCGTCACAATCAGCCAGCGCCCGCGGAAGCGGAACCGCGACAGGAGATAACCCAGCGGCGTCGCCACCCAGACCGACAGCAGCGCGGAAATCGTGCAGGTGATCAGCGTGAGCCGGACGGCGAACTGAATCTCAGGCTTGCTCAACGCCGCCACGAAGTGAGCGGGGGAGGTAAAGGCGATGTCTGCCGCCAGCATGGCGAGAATCAGGAGGATGTAACTTCCTCCCAGTCCCCCCATGAGCGTCAGGAACGGCAGATCGGAGCCGGCCCGGTGACGAGCCGGCGCCGCCAGCCCGTTTGCAGGAGCCGATGGCGCGGGATGCGAGGCGGCGGTCTGCAGCTCAGTCATTGGCCGGCTGCCGTTCGTCGAGCCAGCGGAAGCCCTCGCTGGTAAACTTCTCCTTTGATGAGTTAGTCCGAATGGCTCGGAAGAGACGCTCGCTCAATTGCCGGTGTCCCGAGTCCCGGGCGATGCCGTAGGGCTGGGTCGCCACCGA
This sequence comes from uncultured Planctomycetaceae bacterium, assembly GCA_942493135.1. Lineage (GTDB taxonomy): Bacteria > Planctomycetota > Planctomycetia > Planctomycetales > Planctomycetaceae > Planctellipticum. Next base: position 5,832,554 of record OW818684.1, read on the forward strand.
GCAGGGGAGTCCCTGAATGCGGATCGCGTCGAGAAACTCGGACGAACCGGCTGCATTGCTGAGGTAGGCGACCGCCGCATCGAGCGAGCCGCTGCGCATCTGGTTGACGAGCATGTCGCCGGTCGGCGTCTGGACGACGACGTTCTTCATCAGTTCCGTCTGCAGGCCACTTTCCGCAAAGGTCTTTTGCGTAATCCAGCCCATCGCACACTGTTTTTCGTGGCCGATGCCGACGCGCAACTTGGCCTGTGCGAGGTCCTTCAGCGATTTGATGCCGAACGGATTTCCCTTCTTCACCAGAATCACGAGCTCGTTTTGCGAGACCGACTGAGACTCCGGGAACAGATCCTGCACCTGGTTCATGAATTCGGAGTCGCAGGCGAAGTAGGCGTCCGGCACCTGGCCGGCCTTCATCTGCGCCACGAGAATTCCGCAGCCGTTGTAGACCCGCGTCACCCGGACGCCTTCCCGTTCTTCGAAGGCCTTGATCGTTTCCTCGATGGCCGGCCGGAGCATGGAACCCGCGTAGAGGGTCAATTTCGGCTGTTCGCTCCAGGGGTCGCTTTCGACCGGCTGGAAGCCGAACTCGCGATAGCGGACCAGCCCCTTGTCGCTGGCGCTCAAGTAGCGGGCAAAGTGCAGCGCCTGGCGGGGGGCTGTGCTCGATTTCAACAGCGCTATGGCGACTCGAGAGTTGATGGTCGAAAGTTCGGGGATGGAGACTCCTTCCAGCGTCGCGTAGTCGTGCAGGACTGGGCCGTAGACGATTCCCGCGTCGACCGCTCCGATTTTGACGTCGTTGGCGACTTCGTTGACCGTGGTCTTGAAGACGGTGGTGTGCTGCTGCAGCGCGTCCCACTGGCCGGTCTCGGTCAACGTCAGACGGGTCAACTTACCGATCGCGGTGCCTTCGAAGCTTCCCTGAGCCAGGCGGACATTGTCGCGGAGAAGGTCGGCCAGCGTCTTGATTCCCAAGGGATTTCCCTGGGGGACCGCCACGACGGCCCGCATATCCGCGAGCTGGAGCTCGTCGTCGATGAGATCCCGTGAGCGGGCGATCGACAGGAAACTGTCGTCCGCGGGGAGGTACAGGTCTCCCGTTTTGGAGACCTCCAGCGACGCGAGCAGCGATTGAGACGCCCCGTACTGAATCTGCACCGGACGACCGAACTCATTTTCATAATCGTGTCGAATCGCCTCCATCACGGCACGATTGCTGGCGGCGCAGTAGACGACCAGCGGCTGGACGGCGGGGGATGCTCCGCTGACGCTGACGCTGAGTTGAGCCGGTCGCTCGCGCAGACTGAACAGGAGCAGGCCGAGGATCGCGAGAGAGCCGATCATGGCCACGACGGGCCACGAAACGGAACCGCGGCGATTCCGGTCATTGGATTCTGGAGCCCGGCCTGCGCCAGCCGCACCGATGGGCGGGATGAGTTTTGCCAAGAAGTGGGCACGTTGCATGTCGCGTGTCTCACTGGGAAAAGAAAGTTTCTGCGAACCACGGACGACCAGGCGGGCGGACTCAGCGGGGCGGCCCCTCGTTCAGATACAGCTTGACGTTATGCGTTGCGCGGCCGCCTGCCACCAGATCGATCCGGCTGTCTCCGTTCAGATCCGCCCCGAAGGCATCCTCCACGGCGACTCCCAGATGGTCGACGATATGCTTCTTCCAGCGTCCGGTCGCCTGGTCATCACAGTCGTAGACATACAGCCCCGGACCCGGCTGCGGTCCGGCGCTGGCCTCGCGATGGCCGACGATGACTTCGTCTTCCGGGTCGGCGTCGAGGTTGGCGGTCCAGACTGCGTGTCCCTGTTTCAGGCCGTCTTCGATAACCATCCGATTCCAGAGGCCGGCGGGATCGGTCCCGGGGGTGTAGACGGCGACGGACGTCCCATGCATCGGTTCGACCGTGGCGATGAACCGCTGGCCGTTACGCAGCTTGCCGACTTTCAGCTCTCCGGCCCCGCGCTGGTCGGGCTTCTCGCCTGCGGCGCCCGTTCCAATCGGCGTGCGGGAGAATCCGTCCGCAGTTCTACGAATCAGGGAAACACCTTCCTGCGACGCGGTCAGCGTGTCGAGGCGTCCGTCGCCGTCCCAGTCGATGTGAGAATGATTATGTATCCGGTCGAGGGAGTGATCGAGGATCGTGGGCTGCCAGCGGCTGGTCGCCGGTTGGGCCGGGATCTCGAACGCGGTCAGTCGGACGCCGTCGCCGACGGTCTTGTTGAGGGGCGAGATCACGAGCTGTGGACGCCCGGTCCCGAGGACGTCGGCGAAGCTCATCCGGTGCAGCCAGGTTTCTTTGCCGATGGGATGGACCTGCCATTTTTCATCGGGGTTGGCGCGTCGCGAAATCCAGTAGAGGGTGCCGAGCTTCGTCCAGCCGGCGCCGAGTGCGAAGTCAAGCTGGCCGTCTCCGTCGATATCGTGCGGGGCGAGGCAGACGTGGTCGAGTTCGACCTGGTTTTCGAGGATGACGTGCTTCGCCCACGACGGGTTTTCGTACCACTGCACGCGGTTCTCACTGACCGCGACGATATCCGGCTTGCCGTCGCCGTTCACATCGGCCGGCAGCACCGCATAGCAGACTTTGCCGATGTCCGGGTCGATGACGACTTCGCGGAAGCGGGGAAAGTCTGCGGCCGTGAGACCAGTGGACGTCGTCACGAACAGAGCGGCGACAAAAGTCGCGAACATGCGTGGCATCGCCGGGGCGCCTCCGGGGAAGTCGGGAACCAAGTCTGGGACTATGGTAGTTCAGACGGTCCCGGCTCGCCATCGGCGGGCCCGAACTCAGGGGAGCGGCCAGATTTTCGGTGTGGTCGGCAGAGAGCGAAGCCAGCAGAGCCCGGACGTGGCAATCGGGATCAGCAGCAACCACCATGCCGACCGGACGAGTTCGGCGCGGGCGGAACTGGCGGAGCCGGCGATGGCCGGCGTCGGTCGGTAGTTGCGGATCTTCGGCCACCAGCGGGGGACGCGTTGGCAGTAGTCGATGTAGGGCTCGCCGAGCTTTTCCCGAAGATAGCGTTCCTCGGCGGGGACGACGGCCAGCGGATAGAGCGCAACCGGCCCGAGACAGATGACGGCAAACGTCCAGCTCTTGAGAAACAGAACCGCCGCGACGGCAATCAGAAGCGTGCCCCAGTAGAGCGGATTCCGGCAGAGCGAATACGCGCCCTCGCAGACGACTTCGCGGCCCTTGCGACCGGCGATGGAACGGGTGGCCCACAGGCGAATCAGGACTCCCAGGGCCAGCGTCACGAAGCCGGCCAAGTCGAGCCAGAAGTCGGCGGTCGCCTCTTCGGAGATGGAAGGGCGAGAAAGGACTACGAGCGCCAGCCCGACCAGCACGCACAACACGGTGAGGGGCAGTCGAATGCGGTAGGCCCAGCTGTCATTCAATGATGCCAAGGAGATGCCATTCTTGACTGCGTAGAGAAGGGGGCCGTCACGCGGTCGTCTCAAAAATCAACACCCGCTTGGCGACTCAGAGTAAGCACCTGCGACAAAAATGAAAATCCTGCGAGACCGTGATTTTGGGCACGTTTCCAAATCTCAAGAATTGCATCGGGGCGATTCGGGCTGGCAACTGGACGCGACAGCCGCCATTCTCAGTATTGAGATGCTCGTGACCTGTCCAGTCGGCCGAACGGTCGAATGGCGTGGCCTTCGTGGAGAATCCTGTGTTCCTCAACCCGCAGTTGTCGTGGAGTTCGCTGGCGCAGGTGTGCCGGTCGCTGGGCACGATGCTGCAGTCGGGCGTGCCCCTCATCAAGGCGTTTCAGGTGTCCGGGGGCAAGTCCCGCGACGTGAAACTCCGGTCGGCCTCCGAGGGAATTGTCAAGGAATTGCGGAAGGGGTCGGACATCAGTTCCGCGATGCGGGATCAGCAGAACCGGTTTCCTCAATTGATGGTCGACATGGTCGACGTCGCCGAACAGACGGGGAGTCTGCCCGAAGTCCTGCTGGGTCTGGCCGATCACTACGACAACCTGATTCGCCTCCGTCGGGCGTTTCTGGGAGCGATCGCCTGGCCGATGTTTCAATTGCTCGCGGCCATCATGATCATCGCCGGCCTGATGGTCCTGATGGGCTGGCTGGACGACATGGGCCGGGGCATGAGCCTCAATATCTTCTTCGGTCTCAAAGGGACTGGGGGAGCTCTGCTGTGGATCGGCGGCTGGGTGGCGCTCGCGGTCGGCGGATACATCGCCTACCAGATGCTCAGCCGCAGCCTGGGCTCTCTGGCGGCGATTCACGGCTTCATTCTGCGGATTCCAGTCGCCGGCCAATGCGCCCGGTCTTTCGCGGCTGCCCGGTTTTCCTGGGCCTTTGCGCTGACTCAACAGGCGGGCATGAACGTGCTCGACAGCATAGAGGCGAGTCTGAAGGCGACCGCCAACGGCGCTTTCATTGCGGCGACGCCCCGCATGGTGGCGATGGTCCGGGAAGGAGAGGACCTCGCGGATTCCTTTGCCGACAGCAATCTGTTTCCCAAGGACATCATCGAGATGGTTCGCGTGGGCGAGAGTTCCGGCACCGTTCCCGAGACGCTGCAGCGGCTCAGTCCCGTGCTTGAAGATCAGGCCCGCCGCAGTCTGCACGGGTTGACGATGGCGCTGGGTGGGTTGATCTGGGCCTTCGTGGCAGCCATCATCATCTACTTCATCTTCCGACTGGCGATGTTCTACGTTGGAATGATCAACGACGCGGCCAGCGGCGCTCTTTAGTCGTCTTCACCGCTCCCCTTGCACGCGTGCCGCTGCTGGGTTCTTCGTAGGCGGTGGGCCGCCGAGCGGTGCGTCAATCGTCTGTCCGTGGGTTTCGCCAGTTTCAGGGAGCTCTTGTTTGTCCCGGTTTCGCTTCGAACTGATCGCCGTCGACCCGCAGACCGGGGCACGGACTGGCCGCTTTCACACGCCGCACGGCGTGGTCGACACTCCGGCGTTCATGCCGGTCGGCACGCTGGCGACGGTCAAGGGGCTCACGACCGAGATGGTCCGCCTGACCGGGGCGCAGATGGTTCTGGCCAATACCTACCATCTGGCATTGCGCCCCGGGGCCGATGTCGTCGAGGAACTTGGCGGACTGCACAAGTTCATGAACTGGGACGGTCCAATTCTCACCGACAGCGGCGGGTTTCAGGTCTTCAGCCTGACGGCACTGCGAAAAATCGACGACCACCACGTGGTCTTCAAATCCCATATCGATGGCAGCCTGCTGGAGCTCACTCCGGAGCAGGCGGTCCGGATTCAGGAGCAGCTCGGGGCCGACGTGATCATGTGCCTTGACGAATGTCCGCCGCACGACGCCCCTCCGGAACGATTGCGACAGGCCGTCGACCGGACGACGGCCTGGGCGGCCCGCTGCCGCGAAGCGCAACAGCGCTCCGATCAGGCGTTGTTCGGCATTGTACAAGGGGCGACCGATCCCGAGATGCGGGCGCGCTCCGCAGAAGGACTCCTGAAGCTGGATTTCCCCGGCTATGCGATCGGCGGGTTGAGCGTCGGGGAGGCTCCCGAGGATATGTATCGCACTCTCGACGCGACGACTCCTTTGCTGCCGACCGACAAACCCCGGTATTTGATGGGGGTGGGCAAACCAATCGACCTGGTTGAGGGTGTCCTGCGCGGTGTGGATCTGTTCGACTGCGTCATCCCGACCCGCAACGGCCGAAATGCATCGGCGTTTACGAGCCGGGGGCAAGTCAAGCTTCGGAACCAGAAACACCGGACGGATTCCGGTCCGCTGGATCCCGAGTGCGAGTGCCCAGTCTGTCGTCAGTACAGTCGGGCGTACTTGAGACATTTGTTCATTGCCGAGGAAATGCTGGGGCCGATTCTCCTGTCGTGGCACAACATCGCGTACTACCAGCAGTTGATGCGAAATCTGCGGCAGGCGATCCGGGAAGGGCGGGCCCGTGCCTTCCGGGAGGGTCTGCTTGCCCGCTGGAACGAATCTGTCTAATATGCGGCCTTCCTTTCGGGCGGCGGTAGACTTCGCAACTCCCGCTCGGGGAATGTTTTCAGGTGGGGACTGCCTGACATAACTGCTGATCGGTCTTCCTGGCCGGACGGCGGATCCGGTCGGGCTTGGATGATGGAATCTGATGAACTACGGGATGCTCAGCAGCTGGCTGCTCGCTCAGGCGGCCGAGGGCGCCAAACCAGTTGACCCGCCCATGTGGACGATGTTCGCCCCGATGGTGGCCATCGTTATTCTGTTTTATGTGCTGATGATCGCCCCGCAGCGTCGCGACCAGAAGAAACGCGATCTGGTGCTGGGTGGTCTGAAAAAGGATGACCGCGTGGTCACAATTGGCGGAATTATTGGAACGGTGGCCAATGTGCTGCCCGAAAAGAATGAGGTTGTCCTGAAGGTCGAGGACAATCTCAAGATCCGCTTCCGCCGCAGCGCTATTGCCGAGGTGCTCTCCGCCGATAAAGCGGACGAAGGCAAGCCCGGCTGAGCCCCGACCGTTCTTTGTCGGGGTTTGCGTCTTCGCAGGCGCAGACGTCGTTGAATTCACCAGAGTGTACAGAGTTTTTCAGGGTCGAGCCGAATGGACGCAATCGGGACGGGTCTGCTGTTGGCGCAAGTGGTCGAAACGGCACAGGCGGTTGAGGCCGTCAAGCCGCAGGGAGCCCCGGTCTGGGTGGTCGGACTGATCGCCCTGGTCGTATTCTTCGTCCCCTTCGTTCTGGGCAACGTGATTGCCCAGGCGTTGCGGTTGAAGGAACTCGGCTTCCGCATGGGCCTGGTGCTGTTTTCGATTTTTCTGTCGTTGGCGCCGTTTGTCTTTAACAGCATGATCGGCCGCAGCTGGTCGCACGCGATTCACCTGGGGATCGACCTGGCGGGCGGGACGAACCTCGTTTACGCGGTCGACCAGGAGGCTGCGAAAAAGTCGGACAAGACCGTCGACAAGGCCACGCTGGACAAGATGGTTCAGGCGGTCATCAAGCGAATTAATCCGGGCGGCGCGGAAGAAGTGACCGTCCGCCGGGTCGGCAACGATCGCATCGAAGTGATCATTCCCGGCGCCGACCGCGATCTGGTGGAGCAGAAGAAAAAGGCGATGACCCGGCTGGGAAGCCTGGAGTTCGCCCGGCTCGCCAACGAAAAGGACGAGAAGCAGATCATTGACGAAGGCCGGGCCCTGCCGCCGGACCAGGACGAGATCCGCCGCGAAGGAGCCGTGGTCGCGGCGTGGAAGGCACTCGGTCCGGGAGCCAAGGCAGGAGGCAGCCTGACCGCCACCCGCGAAGTTGAGCGAGTCAATCCAGCGACGGTCAAGCTTGAGAAAGTTGAGCAGATGCTCGTGATCCTCGATCCGGCCAAACGAGCCGTGACGGGGCGGTATCTGACGCAGGCTGCTCCCGACATGGATAAGGACGGCCGCCTGGCGGTCCGATTCCAGTTCAACAGTCTGGGGGGACGCCTGTTCGGCGACCTGACCACCCAATATGCGCCGGATCGTGAAGGATTTCAGCGGCAGCTCGCAATTCTGCTGGACGACAAGATTCAGTCGGCCCCGAGCATCAACGAGCCGATCACGGGCGGCAGCGGTCAGATCTCGGGCAACTTCGACCGCAAAGAGATCGACGAGCTGGTCAACGTGCTCAACGCCGGTGCACTGGAAGTGCCGCTGAAGCAGACTCCTGTCAGCGAATTCACGATCAGTCCGCTGCTGGGGGTGGACGTGCAGACCAAGGGGATCACCGCCATCATCATTTCGGCGCTGGCCGTCTGCGGCTTCATGCTGGTCTACTACCAGAAGGCCGGCGTGATCGCCAATCTGTCGCTGCTGCTGAACCTGATTCTGGTGGTGGGGGCGATGGCGTTCATCGAGGCGACGTTCACGCTGCCCGGCCTCGCCGGACTGGTATTGACGATCGGCATGGCGGTCGATTCGAACGTGCTGATTTACGAACGGATGCGGGAAGAACTGGCCCGCGGCGCCAGCCTGCGGATGGCGATTCAGAACGGTTTCGACAAAGCCTTCTCGACGATCGTCGACAGCAACGTAACCACGCTGATTACTGCGGTGATCCTGTACCTGATCGGCAGCGATCAGATTCGCGGCTTCGCCGTATCGCTGTTCATCGGCCTGGTGATGAGCCTCTTCTCGGTCCTGGTGTTCTGCCATCTGGTGTTTGAGATCGTCGAGCGCAAGCGCTGGGTCACGTCTCTCAAGATGATGCAGATGATCGGGACGACGAGTTTCGACTTTCTCAAGAGTCGCGGAATCGCATTTGCCGGTTCAACGGCGGTGATTCTGATCGGTCTGGCAACGCTGGGCTATCGCGGCTCCTCAAACATGGACATCGATTTCAGCGGCGGCACGATGGTCACTTTCGAGTTCGATCAGCCGCAGCAGACCAGTCAGGTCCGCGCCAAGCTGGACGCCGCCTTCGATCCGATTCTCGTCAGCCTCGAGCAACTGACGCTGGCGAACGAGGAGCAGGGAGCCGGCGGTCGCCGGTACCGGATGCGTTGCACGCTGCAGGATCAGGACGAGGTTCGTAAGAAGATCAACGAGGCGTTCGCTCTGCCGGAGTTTGCGCTCCGGAAGATTACGCTGGACTTCAGCGACATTGCCGCGGTCGAGGTTCCGACAGACTCAGCGCAGCGTGCGCTTGCCGAGCGATTCATCGGGGGACACGAGGCGGTGCTGACGTTCAGCGGCGGGATCCGCGAAGCGACGTTGCAGGAGTATGTCGCCGAGCAACTGGCGCAGTTGAAGAAGGCGGGCGATGCTCCGAAGTACGACAGTCCTCAGTCTCTGATTGAGCTGACCGGTACGAAACTTGCCGACGGGGCCGCGGCTGTGGATGAGGAGGCGCCGGCGATGGGGCCTCCGACGTTCACCGAGATGCGTCTCCGCGCGACAGCCGATGTTTCCGGAGACGATCTCAAGCTGGCGTTGACGAGCCTCAAGGAGAAGATGGCGACCTCGCCGGTGTTTGACGAAGTCAATTCGTTCGACACCAGCGTCTCGACCGAGACGCGGCGCGACGCGATCCTGGCGGTGATCCTGAGCCTGTTCGCGATCGTCGTCTACATCTGGTTCCGGTTCGAGAAGGTTTACTTCGGCATCGCTGCGGTCGCGGCCCTGGCTCACGACGTGCTGGTAACGATTGGTGCTGTCGCCGTCGCCGCGTACCTGAGCCGGACTCCGCTCGGACCTCTGCTGGGTCTGGAGGACTTCAAGGTCAACATGCAGCTGATCGCGTCGCTGCTGACGATCGTCGGTTTCTCGCTGAACGACACGATCGTGATCTTCGACCGCATTCGCGAGATCAAGGGCAAGAATCCCAATATCACTTACGACATGATCAATCTCAGCGTCAACCAGACGCTGTCGCGGACGATCCTCACCTCGCTGACAGTGCTGATGGTCGTGCTGATCCTGTACGTCGCCGGCGGCTCCGGGATCCACGGATTCGCGTTTGCGATGATTGTCGGCGTTCTCGCCGGATCGTACAGTACGGTGTTCATCGCCAATCCGGTGCTGTACTGGCTTGTGAGTCGGGAGCAGGGCGCCGCGAAGTCCGGCCCGAAGGTTGTCGCCGCCTGATCAATCGCTTCAAATCGCAGAAGGCCCGGCGGAGTCACCCGCCGGGCCTTTTTGTTTGCCCAATGGCGAAGGCAACATCGCGCGGGGCCGGCGCGGCTGTGAGCCATCACGGTCTCCGCAATCGTTACAGCTTCTCCTCGTCGCTGTTCTGCGTCTCGGCGAACGTTTCGCAGGACTTGAGCGGCGAGTTGACCCCGGATGGAGAATGTGTGTTCCAGGTCGGCTTGTAACGCCTCTTCGGATTCTGCACGGGGCATCGGTCGTAGCGTTCCGATGGAGGAATCGGGACGTAACGGGATTGCCGGCAGTGACGACGGCTGCCGGTACAGGGCACGCCACACAGGGGGGACGAGGAATGACCAGGACGGCCAGGACAGGGGGCGTGTTTCTACTGATGCTGCTCGGGGCGGCCTCGGCCTTCGGGCAGGACTTTCTGAATCCCACGCAGTGGGATATTCCAAGCCCCGCCGCAGAGAACGGCCGGCTGTTCGGCCTCATTGCTCCGAGCGACACGCAGTTCAGCAACTTCGTCAGCCCGATGACGAATCCGGTCTTCTTCGAAGATCCGCGAACTCTCACTGAAGCCCGCTTCATCTTCCTCAACCATCATCTCCCGTCGAGTCTTGGCGGCGATAACGTGCAGGTGATCGCCACGCAATTCCGGGCGGCGCTGACCGAGAACCTCTCGATCATTGCGACGAAGGACGGCTACATCGGCTCGCAGAGCCCGCTGCTCGACGACGGCTTTGCCGACGTCGCCGCGGGCCTCAAATACAACGTCTACAAGAATGCGTGTTCGCAGGCGATGATCAGTGCGGGGCTCACGTTTGAACTTCCCGTCGGCAGCACGCGGTCACTGCAGGGAAACGGTGACGGCGAGTTCCATCTCTTCATGACCGGCGGCAAGGAGTTTCTCCCCAACTGGCACTGGCTGTCCGCCAGCGGCTTTCGCCTCCCATCTAACTCGTCGGCAGAAAATCGCCTCTGGTACTGGTCGAATCACGTCGACCACAAGCTGGGCGACTCGAATCTGTATCTCTTCACCGAAGCCAACTGGTATCACTATCTGACCTCGGCCGACGAGTTTCCAGTCGCCGTCGGCGGGCTGGACCTGTTCAACTTCGGCGCACCCGGCGTGGCGGGCAACGACATCGTGACGGGGGCCTTCGGCATCAAGTTTAAACCCCGGACCAACATGGAACTGGGCGTCGCGTACGAGATACCGTACTCCCATAAACGCGATATCCTGCAGGACCGGCTGACCGTGGACTTCATCGTGCGGTTCTAATCGATCGTGCAGGTCGCGTCGCGATACTCGACGTCGTCCGAGTGTGGTAGGCTGCAGTCTGGCGACGTGCATTGCTACGTCCGGATCGCGATACTCTCTCGTTGAGACTCCTGCCATGACCGGCCCACTCAGTTCCCGTCACGCGGTCTACGCGGGCAGCTTCGATCCGTTCACGCTGGGCCATCAGGACATCGCACAGCGTGCGGCGGCGCTGTTCGATCGCGTTACGGTCGGCATCGGCATCAACCCGGAAAAGCACCCCCTCTTCGCGCCGGAAGAACGACTGGTGATGGCGCGCGAAGTCCTCGCTCCCCTGACGAACGTCGATGTCCGCTGCTTTGAAGGTCTGGCGGTCGACTTCATTCGCGGCTGCGGCGCGCGGGTGCTCGTGCGTGGGGTCCGCACGCTGTCGGACATTGAGACCGAGTTCACGATGACTCTCGCGAATCGTGCACTCGATCCAGAAATCGACACCATTTTCCTGATGGCCAGCGAACGCCTCACGCACATTTCCAGCAGCCTGATCCGACAAATTGCACTGATGGGCCGGCAGTCGGCGGCGTCCAAACTGGAGGACTTCGTTCCTTCCGCGGTCGTGCCGCAGCTCCTGGCCCGGTGTCGCCCGCCCGCGGCCGGTTAAGGCCGCGGATCGCGAAGCTTCGATCTGCGAAAAACTCGAGCGACGGTTGACTCTTCGCAGGAATTCTTCAGTCTGGAGGCAACGGCACGCTGCCGGCAGAGGCCTCGAAGGAACTGAAGGAATTCGCCAATGGTCAAGACTGCTTCCACAATGCTCCCGCTGGGGATTAAGGCGCCGGAATTCTCACTCCCGAATGTCGATGGTAAGACGGTTTCGCTGCAGGACGTGTCCGGGGGCAAAGGCCTCGTGGTCATGTTTATCTGCAATCACTGCCCGTTTGTGAAACACCTCCGCGCAGCGCTGGCGGAATTCGGACGGGAGGCGCAGTCCAGGGGCCTCAAGGTCGTCGCGATCAGTTCCAACGACGCGGTGGCCTATCCCGATGACAGCCCGGCGAAGATGGCCGAAGAAGTTCAGATCGCGGGCTATACGTTCCCGTATCTTTACGATGAATTGCAGTCCGTGGCGAAGGCCTACAAGGCCGCGTGCACGCCGGACTTCTATCTGTTCAACGCCGAACAGGCGCTGGTTTACCGCGGCCAGTTCGACGACAGCCGCCCGGGCAACGGCAAGCCCATCACTGGCGCTGATCTGCGGGCGGCCGTCACTGCGCTCCTGGCCGGGAAGGCGCCGCTGGAGACGCAGCGTCCCAGCATCGGCTGCAACATCAAATGGAAGTACGCGCCGGAGTACTTCACCGGGACGGCCGCTGTGGAATAGCGTATCGCTGTCGCCGGACATTGCCTGCTCGCCGACGTCGGGCGAGCAGGCACGGTGATTGCGATGCAGCGGGCGGCACGCGTTCGCCCCAATCGGACATGCTCTACACGTTCCCATCGGGTTCCATCAGCGGCCCCCACGGGTCGATTTGTCGAAGCCGCTTCGCCTGCAGGGCGAGGTAGCAGTCCGGCAGGTCGAATTTCGCCAGGACTCCCGGGGCCAGCGTGGCCAGCGGCCAGCGGTAGAACTCGGTTTCGGCGAGCTGCTGGTAGGACGTCAGCGCGTTCTTCAAGGTGACCTGCGTAACGGCGTCATCAACTACCGCCGCAAACGTTGCGGGAACTGCGGACCAGCCGCGGGCCGCCAGGTGGATCCGGGTATGCCCCTGCTGAACCAGCCAGTTGAGGACGCTCAAGACGTCGTGCGTCCGCTGGCCCAGGTAAGGACGGTCGAGCATGATGCCGTGCGCAGAATAGAAATAGTCGCTGCCATACTGCGAGAGGAACGAATTTGCCCCGCAAGTGTCCGGGGTCGATTCGCCAAGGCCCCGCACGTCGCATGTGTAGAAGGGCACGCCCGGTTCCGCGGCCAGCAGTTCCTTGACCAGCGGTTCGTTGCGCAGGTCCGCGTCGCTCGACTGGTGGCCCAGATACAGCACGCAATGGTCGACGCCCCGCGTCGGCCGGGAAATGTGAGACTCATCGGTCAGCCGGTAGACGATTGCGTGGATTCCCGGTTCGGTCTCCACGGCGTACGTCGTAAAGAACTTCCGGGGGTACTGTCGTCCGCCGATCGTTCGCAGGATCCGGTAATCGAGCGGATCATGCTGCGCCGGCAGCTTGAGGACGTCCCGGATCGCCGCCTTCAGATCGCCGGATTCCAGTGAGACTCGTCTGGCCGCCAGGTCGCGGGCTTTTTCTTGCGTGAACGAGAAAACGGTCCTGTGAGGCTTCAAGTCCGCGACTTTCCCGGTCGGCGTACACTGGAGATCTTCGTCCCTTTCCAGCTTCAGTTCGGGCTCGGTTCCCCCCTCGGCGATCCCCGTCGCGCGGTTGAAGAACCCGTACATCGCCTCGCGATTCTCGATTGCATACCCGTGCGGCCGCGGTCCGACGAAGAGCTGCACGTTGTCGGGCTTGCCCAGCAGCGTATAGAGACGTTTCAGTCGCCCGTATGCTTCTTCGGAGCCGCGGGCGTCGAAGAAGTCCTGTTCCTGGGCCAGGACGATGACTGGCTTTGGAGCGAGCGCGGCCAGGAAATCGTCGTGATCGAGCCCGTATGCCAGGCACCGCGGCGGGCATTGCTCGGTGTCGGCCGGCAGTTCGTTCTCCATGTTCCGCCGGAACGTCGTGACGAAGCAGCTCGGGGCGGCCATCGTCCAGCGCTGGTCGACCCCCGCCAGCCAGGTGGTCATCGTCCCGCCGCCGGAATTCCCGGTGATTCCCACGTGCTGCGGATCGACCTCGTCGCGGGTCAGCAGGTAGTCCAATGCCCGGATGCCGTCCCACGCCCGCCAGCTTCCGAAGAACTCGTCGACCAGGAACTGCTGATTGCCGGCGTGAATGTGTTCGCCCACGCCCGGCCGGACGGGGACGTCGCCATCGTGCGAGTGCTCGTACTGCAGGCGTTCCCCCTGACCGATGGGATCGAAGATCAGCACCACGTAGCCCTGCCGGACCAGCCCCTGGCTGAACGATTGATAGGCTTTTTCGGCTTTGCCGTTCAACGAATGTCCGCAGGAACCGACGACGCCGGGCAGCGGGAACTTCCGTCCCTTCGGCACATACAGATTGGCCGTGACCGGGAAATCGGGCCGGCTTTCGAAGATGACCTTCTCGATGCGGTATCCGTCCCGCTCCAGAACGCCGGTAATCCGCGGCTTGAGCGGCGTCTTCTCGGGAAACGGTCCGAAGGACATTTGAATGAGTTGCCGAACTTCACGGACATAAGCTTCGGCGTCGGCTTGCGATTTGAGGGCGGCCTTCCGCTTCAGTCCCAGTTGTTCCGCCGCTCGCACCTGCTCGACGAAATACTCCTGAACCATCCGCGGAAACCGGTTCAGGGACGCCAGTTTGTCGGCCGGAGTCTGCTGCGCCAGCAGTCGTTGACTCCACGGCACGCCGAGCGTCGCTCCGACGCTCCACTGCAGCACAGATCGGCGGGACCAGGCGGGAAGTTCCAGGGCAGGTGCGAGAGCGGGTCGGGGACGGGGCATGGCGGCGGGACTCCTGGAGATGGCTACGAAACGCTGCCCCACCATACGCCAGAAACTGCCTGGAAGAAACGGTCTGGCCGGACGACCATTTCAGCGATGCTCGAAGATCTCGACGCGTTCGGCCTCGGTCAACAGCGGGGCCTGCAGGCGCACAGGCTTTCCGACGTCCTTGAAGAGCAGATCTCCGTGTCCGAGGAGTTTTTCGGCGCCGCCGTCGTTGAGCAGCATCCGCGATTCGACTGCCTTTCCCATTTTCAGTCCCACGCGGGCCGGCATGTTGGCGTCGAGCGGACCTTTGATTGTGTCCCGGCTCGGCTCCTGAGTCGCCAGGATCAGATGAATGCCGGCGGCCCGGGCTTTGGCTCCGAGCCGGCAGATCTGCTCTTCGATCAGCTTCCGCTCCGGCTTGCTCCGGCTGATGAGGTCCCGGTATTCGTCGCAGACGCAGACGATCCGCGGCAGTGGTTCGGCAGACCGGCTCGCCAGTTGCGCAAACGAGTCAGCGCCGTCGGCGATTCGATAGCGTCGATCCATTTCCTCGGCGAGGTCCGCCAGAACTTCCCCGGCGGATTGCTCATCGGGAAACACCAGCGGACGCCACAGATAGGGAGATTCCCGCAGCGCATGGAACGCATTGCGTTTGGGGTCGATCACCAGCAGTCGCAGCGTCTCCGGCGTGTTGGTGACCAGCAGCCCCGCCAGCGCCAGCCGCAGCCACTCGCTCTTGCCGCTGCCGGTGGTCCCCGCGACGAGCAGATGGGCGTGATCGGTCCGATTGAGATCCACGCAGACGAGCTGTCGGAACAGGTTGACGCCGACCGGAATGTGCGAGCCTCCCAGCCGCGGATCGGGGCGGGGCAGCTCGTCGCGGATTTCTGCGAAGTAAACGGTTTGCGGGTCCGGACGCTGCACGTCGACGACGAGTTGGCCATTGTCGCGGCTGATGAATGGTTCCTCCTTGAGCTGCAGCCGCATCTGGAGCTCCGCGGCAGACCGCATTACGGCATTGACCTTCGTCCCGCGACCGAGCGTGATCGGAAAACGAATAAACGTCGGACCGACAATGACTGGCTGATCGAGCGAGACTGAGACGCCGTACTCCGCAAACGTGCGGACCAGTCCCCGTCCGAGCTCCAGATGCTCGGCACTCGGCGTAAGTTCCGCGGGACGCTGTCGAGTGACCGGCGGAAAACTGGTCGGCCGGGACAAGCCGGCATGGGGCGCCGTCTGTGCCTGATCGACGCCGGCCAGCTTGCCGATCAGGTCGACCAGTCGCTGTCGGGCGGTCGCCAGTTCGTGGGCGGAGAAGACTCGCTCCTGTCGTTCGGGGCCGAAGCTGATCAGCGCCAGCGTGCCGGCGTCGGCAACCATGCCGGTGGTTTCCTGCATTTTGGTGAGCAGCAGGTGATATAGACATGCCTGCCCGAGGTCGGCTTCGGGGGACGTCTGTCCGAGTTTGAGTTCGACGGCGCACCAGAGACCCGTGTCGGCCAGCCTGACGACCGCGTCGGCGACTCCGACCAGCCGGACGCTATCCGACCAGTCCGGCTCCTGCAATTCGCAGGCGAGCGGCTCCTCGGTCGTCATCCAGTCTCCCAGCGTCTGCCAGGGAGGCACGCTCGCCGCCCGCTGCGACGGCCGCCTGGAACGGACCGCCCAGCACAGCTCGGCGAGCCAGTCCGAGGCGGCGCGCGACGCCTGCCAGAACGCGAGGACCTGCGGGGCGGCGTCTCGCAACGCCGCCTGTTCGCGGGTCAGCCGCGGGCCGACCAGGCGCGCGTAGGACTCGGCGGCTAGCGTTTGTTTCCAGACATCGAGGTCGGCGTCGACATCGGCGAGCGTCGCGAGAATTCCCGGTGTCGCGGCATCGCCGACCAGCCTACCCAGACCCTCATGAAACCACTGGCCGAGCACCGCTGTCGATGGAGCCCCGTAGCCCCGGACGCCGGAAGCCTCGTAAATCGCCTGGCGGATCTGGCTGACATTGATCGAACGGGGCATGGGGGAGATCTCCACTACGGTCACTCTTCGCGATCGGGGCTCCCTGCCATCTTTGCGCAATCCCTCCGGAGTGCGCGTTCATTCCGGCGGTCCGCCGGGATTCTGTGCTACCGTTCCGAACCTTCTTCGATCCGAAACAGCACGGATGGCGGCTGTCCCAGCAATCCGAATTGATCGGGATGCCGCCGGGCGGCCTCGATCAGCGACTCCACTGTCTGCTGCAGCGACTCGGCGACCTCGACCAGCGGTGCGACCGGATTCTCGCCGAGGAAAGCGATCAATGTTTCCAGGGATTGGACATCCACAGACTCCTTCGCCGCTGTACCGTCGGATTGCCCGAGCACGTCGCCGACGAATGCTTCCAGTTCGCTAGCCAGATGGGTCCGGAACCATTCCTCGACGGTGCGCGGCGGAAGGGGTTGCCCCTGACAATCCAGATCGCCGGACTTCGCATCCGACAGCAGCGCTCGCAGTGCATCGATGGCGGCGAGCACCTCAACCGCCGGATGCAGGATGACGGCCTGCTGCGCTTCGAGTTCTTCCAGGTTCTGCCGGGCGGCTCTGGCAGTCTTCGTCAGAGGAACTCGACTGTCCCGCACGATGACGAGCCGCTGCAGCCGTTCCGAAGCGAACTGCATCTTCAGCCGTTTCAGGCGGGTCGCCAGGCTGGTCATGTTCGACTGCGTGCAGGCGCTGAGCCCCGTTCTGCCGGCCGGTCCCTCGAAGATCAGCGAGACATCCGGCAGGTGTTCGTCTTGAACCAGCCTTTGGTCCGGCGCGACGAGCGACACGAGCAGCGGGACGCCGTGTCGCAGGATTTCTTCGGTCGACTCCGGCCCGTTCGCCGCCTGCTTCTCTTCGACGAGCGATTCCCACCGTTCCTGCAGGAAACGCTCAGGGGGTGGCGGCGGAGGAACAGTTGAGGTTCCCGGCGACTGCCAGGTCTCAAAGGCCTCGGCGCAGCGACTGAGCAATTTGCGCGGCGATACTCCCCCGCTGGCGAACAGGGCGTCGAATGCTTCTGGCGATAGTGGCCAGGATGCCGGGCGAGAAAGTGGCAGGTCGCGGACGTCTGCCGAATCCAGCCGGGCCGCGATGAGCTGTTCGGCCTGCCGGCGATCGAGGGGATCGAGGGAAAACGCTCCCAGGGACGTCATGCGATCGTAGTCTGCCGAGCGGGCGTGGTCCTTCAGTTCCGTCGCGAAGGCCGATTGCACTGCGGAAACGAGCAGGACATTGGTCGTACTGTCGTGCAGCGTGCTGGTGAGCTGGCCGAATTGAAACAGCGCGTCCCGGTCGCCGGGTCTCATCTGTAGCGCCTCGACCTGGTCGAAGCTCAGAACGATCGGCAGGTCGTTTCCGGCGAGAGCACACAACATGAGTACGACCTGCCGGGCCAGGTCTTCCCGTTCGACATCGGTCCCTTCGTCCTGCGCCAGGTCCATCCGTTCGAGGGCTGCCTGCGGCAGCGAATCGCCCGCCAGCCAGGCCCGCAGATCCCGTCGATGCCGGCCGAAGGCGATGTGCATGAACGCGACCGCGGTGTTGCGATCGAGATGCAGATTATCGGCAATACGGTCCATCAGTTCGGCGAGTCCGTCCGGGTGTTCCTCCCGCATGTATTCGTACCAGGGCTCCAGATCCCCTTCCGCCACGCGAATTTCCGCCAGGCGATGGAACAGAATTCGGTCGAACTGGGACTTTCCGTTGTCGACGGGACGGAACCAGTCGTCGACGAGCGTCCGCCGGAGTGTCCGCCAGATCATCCGCGGGCTGGTCTGCAGTCGCACCCAGACATACAGGCACTCGCGGCGATCGGTCGCCGTCGGCTGCTGAGGCGCCAGTTGGGCGCGAAGCCGCTTCAGGAGATGCGTTTTGCCGCTGCCGGCTTCGCCGTGGATCAGCAAGCCCGCCGACCGACCCTGCGACCGCACGTGTTCGATGCCGCGCAGGCACTCGTGGAGGACGTTTTCATGAATGGCGGGGACGTCGACGCCCGTCGCTTCCCACGGACTCGCCACAATGGTGTCACGGAACGGATTCACGCGCGGCTCCTGTCTCGGCGAACTCAAACCTGGCCCGGCGACTGCCGCAGCGCAATCCCCACATAGAACTGACCGTGTGCGTCGGCCACCAGTTCATCTCTTTCCGCGGCAGACAGGCTGGCCGGGTAGTCGTGCCGATGGAGCGATAGCCGCCCGTCGCGGGCCAGTTGCAGCACCAGCTCGTCGAACTGAGTCTTCGGCATCTCGGCTGCCCGACGCAGGTCGCGGGCGCCGACCAGCGCTCCGCGCCCGGCTCCCGGTTCCAGTCGCAGCATCAGTGCGACCAGGTCGACGTTGGCCGGCTTCGCTGGAGCAGGGCTCGTCGGTGCGCCGCCAAACGGGATCCCCGCTGCTTCCGCAAGCTGCACCACGGCCCTCCGCAACGCATCGAACGGCACATTGGCGCCCCGCAGCGTTTTGACGACTTTCGTCAACTGAGTCCGGACATCCTTCAGATAGTCTTCCGGCGCCGGAGGACGGTTGCCGATCAGGTCCGGGCCCGTCTTTCGCGGCGGATGTCGAAAGACGGCTCCTCCCTCTTCGAGGCTGCGCAGGACGCGGTCGAGCTGCCCCTTGTCGAGATCTTTGAGGCTCGTCTGCAACTTGGCCGGGGCCAGCGGGCCTTTGAGTTTCAGCGTCTCCAGGACCCGCCGGCGACCGTACTCCAGAAGGTCCTGACCCCAGAATCGCGCCTTGCTCTTCGCAGTCTTCGGCGGAATCGAGTGGATCAGTCCGGCGGCCGTGCATTCCTCCAGGATCGGGGCCAGATCCTTCTCCGAGAACTTCATGGGCGTCGTCAGCTTCCCGGCGATCTCCTTGGCCGTCAGCGGTTCGTCTGCGGTCCGCAGCAGCGACAGCGCCGCCTGCCGTGCGATTGCGCCGGCGTCCCGGTCCCAGTAACGGGGCTGTCCCTTCGCCGTCTTGCGGGGATACGAAATCAGCCTGCCGCTGACGACAAACGCCTCAAGAACCGGCGCGAGGTCCACGGCCGAAATGTGATGCGGTTCCTGCAGCAACTTCGCAAGAGCTTTGGCGTCCAGCGGCTCGTCCGCCTGCCGCAGCGTCGCGAGAGCGTGTTCTTGAGCGTCCACCGAGGGCGGCCCCGCCGAGGTTTTCTTTTTCGCCATGACGCCTCCATCGTCCCTCGACGCCATTCGCGTCGTGGGCGACGCGCTCAGTTGATCTGTACGGCAGATGATTATTCCGGCTTCGCAGGGCAGTGGCAACGATGAGACAGAAAACACAGACAGCCTGCGTTCTCTCGCGGGGCGCTGATGACTCTCCCGGTTGCATCCCGCCCGCCGTTCGGCAACCATGTCACCATGAAACACCTGCCCCCCAGCACATTTCTCAAACTGTCCGCTCTGTTCCTCCTATGCGGAGCCTGTGCCCTTCCGCTGCACGCTGAGGACAAGGCCGCTCCGCCGGTCATCGAACTCCCCGCCACCGACGATGGTCTGCCCGGGGCCGGGCCGATCCGGCGGTATGACTGGTTCCGCAATCTCTGGACGCAGCGCCGCTCAGCCTGGGCGAAACAGGTCGAGCAGGACCAGAAGGCTCTCGTTTTCCTGGGGGACTCGATCACCCAGGGCTGGGGAGACAACATCGGGGGCGCGTTCCCCGGCGTGAAGGTCGCCAACCGCGGCATCGGCGGCGATACGACGCGCGGCATGCTGATCCGCCTGAAGGATGACGTCCTCGCTCTCAACCCGACGGGGATCGTGCTTCTGATGGGGACCAACGACCTCGAAGAAGGGGCCGAACCCGAAACGATTGCCGGCAATCTGAAGCTCATGCTGGCGGACATCAAAAAGCACAATCCCAAGGTCCCCGTAATCCTCTGCCAGGTCTTCCCCAGCTCGGAAACCAAGAAGCGGCCGGCCGACAAGATCAAGAAGATCAATGATTTGTACGCCGTCGCGGTGAAGGGAGACCCGCAGGTCACCCTGATCGACACCTGGAAGCTGTTTGCCAACGAGCAGGGGGATGCCAGAGCCGAAGAGTTCCCCGACCTGCTGCACCCGAACAAGGTCGGCTACGACAAGTGGGCCGCGGCTTTGCGACCGATCCTGGCGACGCTCGACTTTCTCGAAACGACCGACGACGACTTCCAGCCGGAGCCGGGCTTCGTGAGCCTGTTCAACGGCAAGGATCTCACGGGCTGGGGCTTCCGCATTCAGAAATCCCTCGAAAAAACCGCCAGCTTTGACGGCCAGAAGACCAGCACCGACGGTCGCTACATCGCCAAACACGGCCGGATCATCGTCAGCACGCCCCCCGAAGGCCGCCGCGTCCAGCAGATGTGGACTACGCAGGAGTTTCCGAAGGACTTCGTCCTGAAGCTGGAGTTCCGCGCCACGCCCAACGCCGACAGCGGAGTCTTCATCCGCCAGCCGCAGCTCCAGTGCCGGGATTATCCTCTCGCCGGACCTTACAAGATGCTGACGAAGTACCGCCCGCAGGATTGGAATGAACTCGAAATCGTGGTGAAAGACAACGTCGCCCGCTGCACCTGCAACGGGGAAGTCCTCGAAGAAGCCTTCAAACTCCCTGCCACCGGTCCGATCGGCCTCGAAGGGGACGCCGGCCAGATGGAGTATCGCAGGATCCGGATCAAGGAAGTGAAGTAGGGCCGGCTCTGCCGGCCGGGATCGCCGGCCTCCAATTGAAACAACGATCTGGCACGTCGTATCGCGATGAGATAAGCTTTCGTTGATCTGTTCTCGCCGCCCGGATGGTCGACCGGCCGTCTCCCGCCTCCGAACAGGACGAAAGCGCTCCATGCCGGAATCTGCCTGGTCTTCGCCCCTGCTGAATCGCCGTCGACTGCTGCAGACCGGCACGGCCGGCGTCCTGGGGCTCTCGTTGCCCGAACTGCTGGCGCTACAGGCTCGCGGCGCCGCGACGACCGGCGGGGCCGCTGCGAAGCGGGTGATCGTCATTCTCGAACAGGGCGGGCTGTCCCACATCGATACCTGGGATCCCAAGCCCGAAGCCGCCGTCGACCACCGCAGCCCCCATCGCCCGATCGCCACCAGCGTCCCGGGGATCCAGTTCACGTCGCTGCTGCCGCACACGGCGAAGATCGCCCGCAAGATCGCCGTCGTCCGCTCGATGTACCACGCGAAGGCGGGGGCCGACGCTCATCCGAACGGCACGCAGTACGCGCTGTCGGGCGCCCATCCGAGCGGCCCGACCGAGATGCCCGACATGGGCTCCATCGTCAGCAAGATTCTCGGTCCCCTCAATCCGGTCTTGCCTCCCTACATCATGGTTCCTGGCAATCACGAGCAGGCAGCAGAAACTCGAACCGGCTTTCTGCCAGCGGCAAACAAAGTCTTCAAGACGGGTGGCCGTGACCTGTCTGATCCGAAATGGCAGGTCGCCGACCTGCTGGCCCGTCCGGAGAACATCGACCGACGACTGAGCGAACGCCAGCGTCTCCTGGCCTCGCTCGACGGCACATTCCTCCGGACCACCGGACGGCAGAGCTCGCTCGACGGCATGGACCGCTTCTACGAGCAGGCCTTCGACACGCTCACCAGCCGCAAGGTGACGGAAGCGTTCAACATCCAGAATGAGCCCGAGTCGATCCGCCAGAAGTACGGCGCCGGACATCGCGGAGCCTGTTATTTGCTCGGTCGCAAACTGCTCGAAGCGGACGTGCGGTTTGTCACCGTCGACGTCCGCTGGCCGCTGACTCCCGAAACTCCCGGCGGTTTCAACCTCAACTGGGACCATCACGATCTGATTTACACCCCCGCCTCGTGCGGCACGGTGCGCGATAAGGCTGGCGGCGAAGGTCGCTACGGCATCGGGCACTGGGTGATGATGGGAAGCACCGACCAGGCGTTCGCCGCGCTGGTGAGCGATCTCGACGATCGGGGGATGCTCGACGAAACGCTGGTCTGCTTCGTCTCCGAATTCGGTCGGACGCCCCGGCTCAACAAGTTCCAGGGCCGCGACCACTGGACTCACGCCTATTCGATCGCGATGGCCGGCGCCGGCGTACCGGGGGGCCAGGTGATCGGCTTAAGCGACAAAGACGGCGGCTACGTCATCTCTCACGGGCAGACCCCCGAGGACTACGCCGCCACGATCTACGAAAAACTGGGCATCAACCGCGATCAGCCCCTCTACACCGCCGCGAATCGTCCGGTTTTTTTTGGCCACCTCGGCGAGCCGATTCCCGAGCTGATGGGGTGAACAATCCTCACGATCGAGCCATCGCAACCTGTCGGGAGAGTTCCTCGACCATTGCCTCCTGCCTGGCGCGAACTCGCTTACGCGCTTCAGCCGCCTTGGCTTTCGCGGCCGCCGGGTCCTGGGCGAGCGACAGGACCGCCGGGACGATGCGGGCGACGTCCGCCGGCTGATCCATGTCGAACAGCCAGTCCCCCAGGCCGATGTCGCGCCACATGAAGCCCTTGCTTGTCTGCTCGGCGAACCGACCGACGAGCGCAGGCACGCCGTTGCCGATGCACATGATCGGCGAGTGCATCTCGAGCCCGAACAGCCCCGCCGAACGAACATAGGTGCTGACGGCTTCATCCGTCAGCCAGTAGTTCTCGCGCCAGACGACCTTGGCTTTGACATCGTCCGGCAGCGGATCGAACAGCAGCTCCTTCCCCACGGTCATCTGGGACTGGTCCTCGGGACAGAGCAGGACTTTGAAGCCCGTCTGCCGCGTGACGGCGATGATCGCCTCCCGCAGCGGCGCATGGTCGTGCTCCTTCATTTCCTCGTTCCGGGCATGTTTTGCCGCGTCGAATGGTCGATCCTTGATCTTCCAGTACGGCGTGAAGCGCAGCCGCGGAATGCAGCAGAGGAACTTCCCGGCCTCCAGCCCGTGCGCCGCCAGGAATTTCTCCGCAGCCGCGTCGTTTCGCAGATCGACCGCGAAGGCGCCGTCCGGCCCGAACTCCATCACCGGGCACGTACACCCGCCGTCCTTCGCCAGTTGCAGGGACACCGAATCCCGGAAATAAACGAACTTCGCGCCGCTCAACAATCGGCGTACGGTCTCATCCATGCTCGGTATAGTAATCCCGAACACTCCGTACGGTTTGTCGGTCGTTTCCGCCCACCGTTTGACATCTTTCGTCGCCACCAGCGACGCTCCCGAACCGTGCAGCAGGAAGTCGCTTTCTGCGATCGCGGCGTCGATGGCTTTGGACCCCACTGCAATCGTCAACTTTGGGAAGCGCCCCAGCAGCAGGTCTTGCACACCATTGCCGACATCGCTGGGCCACAGTGTCACCTCTGCCTCCGGCAGGGACCGCTCCAGCAGCGCCAGCACGCCGGGCGTGTGGCCGATATCGCCGATATTGACCGTCTGCCACGACGACCGCAGCAGAATCCGCGGAGGACGGCTCTGTGCGGCTGAGATCATCAGTGGACTGGCCAGAGTTGCGGCGAGCGTCTGCAGAAACGTACGGCGCTGCATGGTGTTCGTCCCGGAGGTGTTGTGTCAGTTTACTTGGGTGAGGCCGCCGTCTGACCGGCGAAGTCCCGATAGATGGCGCCCGGCTGATAGTCGCCTTCGGTCTGCGATTCGTGGACTGCGACGCCATAGCGCAGCTTCAGCGTTTCGCCCCTGGCGACGACGATCCGGCTGAGCTCCTGCTTCGTAAAGGCCTGGCGACCAAACGGGTTCATGGCGAGGAATCCATAGTCGCGGGCGTGGCTCCAGCAGGGACGAAAGTTGTCCGGACCAGCCAGCACGGTCATTCCGACCCAGCGGACTCCGGTCGCTCCTTCCAGCGGCCCCGCGTAGTCGCACCAGTCGGCGGTCTTGCCCCAGACTTCCGCCCCATTGCGACGCCCGGCGCTGTCCAGGATTCGCCCTCCCAGCTTGCGATCCACATTGAGCGGCGTCGCAACCCGAATACCGAGTCCCATCTCCTCCTGATCGCCGAAGACCAGGTCGGAGTCCCCCGGTCGAAACTCGCTGGTTATCTCCAGCAGGTAGCCGTCAGGAATTGTGCGGATCACATACTGACAGGTCTCTTCGGCGACCCTGCCCCGGCCGTCGGCCGTGAGATACCGGTTAACGACGGCAAACGTCCCGCGACCCGGTCCGCCGGTCGGTTTCTCGCTGAACCGGACGTGTTCGGTCCGAGCCTTCAGCCGCCAGTAGTCGAAACCGCTCAAGTCGCCGAACGACAGCCAGATTCCGGTGTGCAGTCCGACGTGATCGGTGGCGTCCTGATCTTTCTGCGGAGGATGCCGGCGTGTGACCTGGATTCCCGAGGAAGTCTTCACGTCCGCAAAGTACGGTCTCGGAACGAGTTCGTCGCGAAAGACATACCGGGCGACTTCAGCGGCTCCCAGCCGGATCGTCAGCTCGCCGTCCTGGCGGTCGAACTGAATTGCCGGCTCGGCCGCGGAAATTGGGACAATCGGGGAGCAGACGAGCACGGCCTGCAGAATCCATCGCATCTGAACGTCCTGAACCGTGAACCTGATAAATCCCCGTACGTGGCATCGTAGCCGGACCGGGAACCAGGTTCGAGGTCCAGTTGCGGCAAAGATTCTGTAGAGAAAGACTTCCGTTTATCGTTGAGAGATCTGGACGACCGCGAATCGGAGTGAGACACTGGGGGGACATCCACAGTCATCTCTCCGTCGCGTCGGCCGTTTTGAAATTCACGACGCTGGGTCCGGCCATGCCCGTTCTGAAGTGCGCCTGCGGAAGCGAGCTGTCCATCGGCCTCGGGCGGATGCTGGCGGCAGGCGCCGCCGGTGTGCCTTGTCCCGCCTGCGGCCAACGGCTCGGCGACAGTGCCCCCGCACAACAGGACGGAGATATTGAGTTCGCGGCGGCCGACGACGCGCCGGCCGCCATCCATTCTCTTGAGGACGAGTTCTTCGAGGATGATTCGGACGCCAAACTGCCGGAACTGCCGGTGGCGGATGCCGACGCCTTGAGCAGCGGCGGCTTTCGCTGGCGCGATCAGCTCGCCGCCAGCGGCATTTCGCTCGGTCTGCATGCGGTCGTGCTGCTGGTGCTGGGGCTGTTTGTCTTTCATCCGCTGCTGACGCCGGACCTGGATCTGATCTTCGTGGAAACAACCTGGCAGCGCGAAGAGGGGGCCGAGGCCTCTCTGGGGGACGACGGAGCGACGCAGATCGTCGCCGCGCCGGTCGATTCCAGGATCGTGCATACGAGGGTCTCGACCGAATTCACGCCGTCAACCCTGCAGGACGTGACTGTCGACAATCCGGTGCTTCCCACGAGCCAGGCCTCGCAGGTGCTGGCGCCTCCTCCCGCGCTGCCGCAGTCCTCGCTGCTCTCGCCCGTCAAGCCGTCCCGGCGGTCCGATCCCGGCAAGGGAGGCCTGGTTCAGGGAATGGGGGCCGGCCATGCCACGGAAGGGATTCTGGACGGCATCCGCAAAGAGCTGACTGCCGGACCGGTTCAAGTCGTCTGGCTGATGGACGCTTCGATCAGCATGAACGTCGACCGGCAGGAAGTCGCCGCCCGGCTCTATCCGTTCTATAAGGAAATGGCGCTGCGCGATAAGAGCGAGTCGTTTCCGCTGCTCAGTTCGGTCGTCCGTTTCGGTGCGGCGCCGCTGGAACTGGTGAAGACGACGCGAGATTTTGGCAAAGTGACTAGCGCCGTAGCCGCGTTGCAGGACGACACGACCGGACAGGAAAACGTCTTTAACGCCATTCAATTCTGCCTTGCGCAATACTCGCGCTGGCAGGGGACGTTGATCATCGTCGTCTGGACCGACGAATCGGGCGATGACACGATGCTGCTGGAAGACACGCTCCGCATGTGTCGGCAGCGCGACGCGGTTGTTCATGTCGTCGGACCGAATGCCGTGTTCGGCAGCGAACGGGGAACCCACCTCTGGCGGGACGGCGTCACCGGCCTGACATTCCGTCTGCCAGTCAAACGCGGGCCGGAGACGTCTCTGCCGGAACGTCTGCTCCTCCCCTACTGGCACGACTCCGGAATTCCGCATGCGAAGATGAACGGCAACCTGGTTGCTCAGGATCTCCCCTGGTACGGCGGCCCGATGCGGGAAGGAATCCTCTCGGGCTTCGGTCCCTACGCGCTGACCCGGCTGGCCCTGATGACCGGTGGAACCTTTACAATTCTCAACCGTCCTGGCGACCGGACCGTCGCCACGCTGGAGCAGCTTCGCCCCTACACGCCCGACTACTCCGCAGCGCGGGAATATCTGAGCGAGGTGCAGAGCCTGCCGCTGCGAAAAGCGGTCAGCGATGCGTCGCTCCTGATCTGGCAGGCGCCGCAGCTCGAACCGCCGCCGATGACGTTCCTGTTCTCCCGCCAGATCTATTACCCGTTCGCGCCATTTATCGACTTCCGGAATCCGGCCAACTTCCGGACTGCGTTCCGCGACAATCTGCAGAAGGCTATCGCCGGATCGCAGGCCGAGCAGGCCATCATCGAAAAGGCGATCGCCGGTTTCGAAGCGACCGATCTGGAGCCGGC
Organism: uncultured Planctomycetaceae bacterium; assembly: GCA_942493135.1. Taxonomy (GTDB): domain Bacteria; phylum Planctomycetota; class Planctomycetia; order Planctomycetales; family Planctomycetaceae; genus Planctellipticum. The sequence goes on from OW818684.1 coordinate 5,859,520, forward strand.
CTATGAGGAGGAAAAGTCACTCCGCTGGAAGGCCTGGTACGACCTCAACTACGGCCGGCTGCTGGCCAACAGCGTGCGGCACATCGAATACCAGCTCACTTGTGCGGCGATCCTGTCCGAAGGGGGCCTCGGTCCCGAGACGAATCACGTCCGGTTCGAAACGTCGAACAAGTATAAGGGGGGCCGGCTCAGCGAAAGCCGGGCCATTCACGCCAGGGAGCTGCTCGAACGCTGCCGCAAGAACAACCCGGGAACGCAATGGGACCTGCTTGCCGAGTGGGAACTGAACCGCGAACTGGGCCTGCAGGCCCGCCAGATCGTGATCCCGCCTCCTCCTCCGCCGAAGCCGCCCACGGGGCCTGTGTCGCCGCCGAAGCCGGCAACGAAGGTGACCTTCCCGACGTTGTAGGGCCGGCTGTGCCGGCCGACGAGCCTGTCGCCGCTCCGCATTCTGCAGCGAACAGTCCTATTCTTTCGTTGGCGGCTCGCAGGACTTCAACGCGGTCAGCGCATAGGCGGTGACCAGATTCGGGTCCCCCTCCATCCAGCGGCTCGAATTCGCGTTCACCCAGCTCCCGTTCTCCTGTTGCTGAGCAAACAGGTGCTCGGCCAGCTCTTTTCGCCAGTCGTGTTTCGCCTGATCTGCGTCCTCGACCTGATCGAGTTTCAACGTGCCGAGCGACTTCGCAAACAGGAAATAGTAGTAGAACAGTCCGTTCTGCCCCATGCCGGGGTTCTCGGCAACCGTGTAGTGCTTGCGGATCCAGGCCAGCGCTGCCGAGACCCTCTGGTCGTCAGGCGTCAAGCCGGCGTAAACCATGCTCTTGAGTCCCGCATACGTCATGCTGCCATACGACCGCAGCCCGCCTTCGGGAGTACTGCCCGACGGCGAGTTGCCGCTCGCCGCCGGCGTGTAGAAGAAGCCTCCGTCGTTCACCGTGTTCTTGCCGGGATTGAACTCGCTTTCGAGGTTCTGGCAGCGGGACAGGAAAATCAGTGCCTTCTTGACCGCCGGGTCATCCGATTTCGCCCCTGTCGCCTGCAGCGCCTCCAGAAAGAAGACTGTGTTCGAAAGATCCGGCCGGCCGCCGCTCGGCCCGTAACCAATGCCTCCATAACTGGCATCGCCCGGTTCGGTCTTCTTGGACTCGTCGAACTGCAGGCTCCGCAGGAATTTCTCGCCGGCGGCGATCGCCTTGTCGAACTTGCCCGAAGCGTTCGCCGCCTGCAGCGTGGTCAGCGCAATCGCCGTCTCGTAGCCGGGAATCCGGCTGTCCGACGCGGAAATCCGCCCATCCGGCTGCAACAGCCCGGCCAGCAGGTCGAGCGCTTTCGCCAGCGCCGGATCGGTGGGCGGCACTCCCGAGTCGAGCAGCGCCCGCGCAACCAGCGCCGTGATTCCTGTGGCGTTGGGGGCCGTCCATCCGCCGTCGTCCCGTTGAGCAGTTCGCAGATACGCGATGGCCTTCCGCCGGACGTCGGCCAGCCTCTTCGGATCCGGGCCGAGTGGCTCGTCGGCGGCCATTAGAACAGGAACGTGCATTCCGAGAAGACACAATCCGCCAAGAAACAATCGGAACATTGCGCGAGTCCTTACGAGATAAACGGGGCCTGTCCTCACCGGAGCAGCAGATTGTGTGCCCGAGCAGACGTGCCGCAGATTGTGCCGGACTGCAACCATTGCCACCCGGTGGCGAGGAAAAGCTCACCGGCGCCGAGGAAAGAATCGCCGCGCATCCGTGGGCGCGACGTGTCGCAGACACGATCGCTCAACCGCCATTCCATCCCGTCAAACCCCCGTCTCCACCGGCCAGGCGTCGAGTGCCGCCAAGACGCGGCCAAGTTCCGTCTCCAAGGTCGCCAGCTTCTCCGTCGCGCCATCCAGTGTTTCGTTGCGGCCCTGGGCTTCGAGCGCCAGAGCCGCCTCGACGAGCGGCTCGGCTCCAAAGTATGTCGCCGAGCCCTTCAGAGTATGCGCCGATCGCCTCAGCAGCTTGAAGTCGCCGGACTCGATCGCACGGCGGATCTCGGCGAGCAGGGTCGGCGACTGCGATTTCAACAGCCCTGCGAATTCCTGCAGCACTTGAGGGTCGCTGCCGAGATGTGCCCGGGCGACGTCCCAGTCGACCGCGGGCGGCGAACTGCCGCCGTCAGCCGGCGGCGAGAATTGCAGGACCGGCGAACGGCTCGGATTCGCCGCGGAAACGATCGGTATCGGGGACGCAGCGGGCGGCGGTACGAGTGTCGGCAGGCAGAGTGCAGGAAAACGCTCGACGGCGCGATACATTTCGGTGGGGACGATTGGCTTCGCGACGTAGTCATCCATGCCGGCGGCAAGACAGCGCTCGCGGTCCCCCTTCAGCGCCTCGGCGGTCATCGCCACGATCGGAATGTGCCCCCCCGAATGTTCCTCCCGCTCGCGAATGGCGGCGGTTGCCTCGTAACCGTCCATGACCGGCATCTGCATGTCCATCAGTACGACATCGAATTCCTGCTCGGCGAGAGTCGTGACCGCTTCGGCGCCGTTCTCTGCGAAGTCCACCTGATGGCCGCGGGAATGCAGCAAACCCATCGCCACGCGACGATTGATTTCGTTGTCCTCGACCAGCAGCACCCGCCGTGGTTGAACTGCGGCGGAGTTTCCGTCCCGCGACGCGGGCTTTTGAGTCGACGCAGCCTCTCCCCGTCCGAACTGACGCAGGATTTCATTGAGCAATTCCGACGCGATGACCGGCTTAGTCATGAAACGGCAGATGCCGTACTTCTGAAAGACATCCCCTTCGACCGGCGCGACTCCCGAAGAGATCATGATCATCGGGCACTTCCGGCTCTCCAGGAGGCTCTGAACGCTCTTCGCGAACGCGAACCCGTCCTCGTCGGGCATATGGTGGTCGAGCAGGATCAGCTGGACGGGATGCGGCGACTCCTCTGCCAGCCTCAACGCCTGCCTGGCCGTCTTGGCGGAATCCGCCAGCACCGGCTGCATCCGCCAGTGCTGCAGCATTTCGCTCAGAATGCGTAGATTCGTCGAGTTGTCGTCGATGACCAGCACGGGGATGTTCTGCAGCGAATCGAGCTCGGCGGGCCGGGGCAGATGCTGATCGGCGGCGATGCCGAACTCGGCGGTGAAGTGCATTGTCGTACCGCGGTCGACTTCGCTTTCGAGCCACATGCGACCGTGCATCATCTCGACCAGCTGCCGCGAGATGGCAAGGCCGAGACCCGTGCCGCCGAAACGCCGCGTGGTCGATGATTCGGCCTGCACGAACGGACGGAACATCTGACTCTGCTTTTCGAGCGGGATCCCGATTCCAGTGTCGCTGACGGTGACATGCAGCCGGACGGTCTCGGAAGTGATCGCCTCGGCTTCGAAATTCATGAAAACCTCGCCCGCGTCGGTAAATTTGACTGCGTTGCCGAGGAGGTTGACCAGCACCTGCTGGATCCGGCCGGGATCGCCGCGCAAGTGATCTGGGACTTCCGGGGCCACGCGGCACGCGAGCTCCAGACCCTTTTCCGCGGCTCGGAGCATGAGCATCTGCGAGGCGCGAGCGACGCATTCGGAGATCCGGAACTCGACGCATTCCAGCTCCAGCCGGCCCGCTTCGATCTTGGAAAAATCGAGGATGTCGTTGAGCAGCCGCAGCAGAACGTGGGCTGACTCGGTGATCGTCGCCAGATAATCGCGCTGATGCGAACGCAGCTCCGTCTGCGACAGCAACTGGGCCATGCCGATGATGCCGTTCATGGGGGTCCGGATCTCGTGGCTCATATTGGCCATGAACGAGCTCTTCGCGCGACTGGCCGACTCTGCGGATTCCTTGGCCTGTCGCATGGCTTCCAGCGACATGATCTGGTCCGTGATATCCAGGACGCCGCACATGACGGCCCGTCCATCATCGGCTTCGACCGGACTGAGGCCGACTTTAACGGGAAACTCTGAGCCGTCCTTTCGGACCCCGTACAATTCGAGATGAGGCCCCATGGCGCGCTGAACGGGCGCTTGAAAGAATCGCCTGCGGTGCTCGGGATGTCCGGGCCGAAACCGCTCGGGAATGAGCATCTCGATCGGCTGCCCGATCAGCTCTGCCGCCGCGTAGCCGAAGAGCGTCTGGCTGCGCGAGTTGGCCATCAGAATGCGGCCATCCTCGTGGACCATCATCAAAGCCGCGGGAGAAGCCTCGACGGCTCTTCGAAAACGCTCGCGCAGCAGGTGCTCCTCCGTCACGTCGGTGATCGATCCGGCCGCTCGCGTCGGCTGACCGGAGGCGTTCCAGATCGCCTGGCCGCGCGCGCGAAACCAGCGGTACTGGCCCGAACTGGATCGCAACCGGTATTGCACGTCGTACGGCTTGCGACATTTCAGATGAGCGTCGACCTCGCGCATCACCCAGTCGTGGTCGTCCGGATGGAGGATCGATTCGAAGGACGCGAAGACATCGGGAAAGTCGTCCTCCGCATGGCCGATCAGCTCCTTCATCCGCGGCGAGTAGTAGACTTCGCCGGTGAGAATATTCCAGTCCCACAGGCCGTCGGTCGATCCGCGCACGGCCAGGTCAAAACGCTCTTCCGACGCGCGGAGCTGTGCCGTCTTTTCTGCGACGGTTCGATCGAGTGAAGCCTTGGACTCGGCAAGCCGGATGTTGATCTCGCGGAGTTCCCCTTCTGCACCGCGGAAGGCCCGGACTCCATACCAGAACGCGGCGATATAGGCCCCCAGCCGCAGAAAATGCCACCACCACCAGCCGCCGTTCCACACGACCGACGTGGAGAACAGCACTCCGGCCATCCCGAACAACGTCGACTGCACGGCGAACAGCCAGTTCTCCAGGTCGCGTTCTTTCAAGTAACGCCGTGCAAGGAAGATGCTGGCCGTTAGAAAGCCGACTCCGCCGACCAAGTTCAACGCCAGTGCGATATTCGAAAAGGCTCCGGCACCGGTTCGCATGGACGGCAACATCTCGGGCGCACTGATGGAGACAACGCCGAACGCAACTGACGCCACTGCGGCGATCAGCGGCATCCGGGAGATGGATCCTGTCCGTCTGCCGGATCGGGGCAGCCATACCAGGCTGAACAGCAGTCCTCCGGCGAATGTCGCCGTGCTGTGGAACCAGATAAAAGGGTTGCCCGGAACCGTCCCCGCGTGAAACAGGTCGAGCACGCCCATGCACAAGAAGCCCGCGGCCAACCTGGGGTAATGGTTCGCTTCAGGCTTGTGCTCCAGCTCCGCAAGGAGAATGCCGGCGATCGCCAGCGCGATCAGGCCGCCGCAACCCTCGACCAGCGAATGCAGCGCCACATGAGAGAGTCGAAAACTGGGAATCAGCCAGGCCGACAGCGCGGCGCCCAGAACCGGGACGACCATCGACAGGAGCAGGCCGCTTACGACCCAGGCGACGATGTGCTTGTGGCGCGCCATGACTCACTCCTCCCGGCAGTCGAGCCGATCCGCCGCCGCGTCGAAGTTTTCGTCCGGCGGAGCGTGGCGAATCACCTCCGATGAAAAAAGCCTGCGACTCTATCGTACCAGAGACTTTCAAACGCAAAACGCAACGTTTCTTGTCGACGACTTCAATGCTACGAGTGTTTCGGATTCGCGGTCGACATCGTCGAGTCGCTCGCGTCGTCCAATAAGCCTTCCGATCGGAGTTCGTCGGTCGCTGCGGGCGGCGCTCTGAACGCTGCTCGCGTCAGTGGCCGCGTCGAACGCCGAAATGACCATGCTCCTTGATGACCTCGGCGACCTCGGTCGGCACCATCTCTTCCCAGGCGGGATCGCCGCCGCCGATCTTCTGCAGCACATCGCGCGAGAAGATCGCCAGGTACTTGTCCTGGAAGTTGCTGAGCTGCTCGATGCAGCCGCGCTCGACCAGGTACTCGTAGAGCTTTCGCAGATTTGGGGCCACTTCCAGATTCTGCACCGCCGTCAGTTCCCCGGTCGCCGGGTCGAGCAGCGGGTAGATGTACAACTTCAGGTCGTTCTTGAACAGCCGCCCGAACGATTCCAGAATCCCCCCTCCGAGCTGCGCGTACCACTTCTCGTCGAACAGCTCGCGCAGACTGGCGGCCCCCATCGTAAGCCCGATGCGCTTCTTCGTGTAACGCGACAGATACGCCGCCAGCCGGTAATACTCGAAGTAATTCGAAATCAGCACGGTCATTCCGACGGCCGCCAGCAGGTCGACGCGGGCCAGAAAGTCGGCGTAGTCCACTTCGCCTCCTCCCGCGAGCAGATTGTTCATCGTGATCTCGGTGAACTGGATGACCTCCTCGGAAGTCACGCCTGGTTCTTGCGAGAATACTTCGTAGGCGCACCGGAGCATGTCGACATTCACGTGCGTAACCGGACGAAAACTGCCGCGTTCGACGAGGATCGATCTTTTGTAGAGGACTTCGGAAGGCTGCAGCATCGTGCCGTCGGCGGCGAACATGGCCGCATTGCTCAGTCCGAGCTGGACGAGCTTCAGGCTCATCACGCGATTGTCGACGTGACGGAAGGCGATCCCCGAAAACTCGATCATGTCGATTTCGAGCCGCTGGATGCTCAGATGATCGAGCAGCGATTCCAGCAGCTGGTCCGGCTCGTCGGCCAGGTAAAATGCGCCATACAGCAGATTGACGCCGACGACGCCGAGCGCCTCCTGCTGCAGCGCGTTGTCGGCGTCGAGCATGCGAACGTGGAGAATCATCTGGCTGAACTGGTCCCGCGGATACGCCTGGAAACGGACCCCCATCCAGCCGTGGCACTCGTTAGTTCCCTGGTAGTTCCGCGCCGAAACGGTATCCGCAAAGGCGAAGAACGACGTCTTGTCGCCGCGGGCCTCGTGCAATTGAGCGAGAGTCTGGTCGTACTCGCAGTCGAGCATGCTTTCCAGCCGCTGCCGGCAGACGTAACGCTCGCATTTCCCATAGTACGCGTCGCTGACGGTCATGTCGTAGGCGGAGATGCTCTTAGCGATCGTGCCGGCCGCTCCGCCGACCCGGAAAAACCAGCGGACAACCTCCTGGCCGGCGCCGATTTCGGCGAACGTCCCGTACCACCGCGCATCGAGATTGATCCGCAGCGCCTTGTCACGCGTCTCCCGAGGACGGGATTGCGGTTCGAGAGTCAGTGTGGCCACGGCGTACTCCAGTTCCAGAAGTGGTCGCGGGCAGGAGCGCCTCACTCATCCTGTTTCAGAGCGGCTTGAGCATCGCGCAGTGTCTGATTCTGCGCCGCCAGCGCCTGTTCGAGTTTTACGATCCGCTCGCCGGCCCGGACGCGAACGTGCAGTTCGTCTCCATCGAACGGCTTGCTGACAAAGTCGTCAGCTCCCGCTTCCATCCCCTCAACCAAATCGTTCTTCTGCGACCGCGCGGTCAGCAGAATCGTGTAAACGTAGCCGGGTTTCGTGGAGGCACGAATCCGTCGGATCAGTTCCGTCCCGTCCAGCTCCGGCATCATCCAGTCGCTGATGACGATCTGAAACTCATTCTGCTCGAAGAGTTGCCACGCCTCGGCGCCGTTCATCGCGACCGTGACCTCGTACCCCCATTTCTTCAGATAACTCTGCAGCAGACGCCGGGAGACGAGATCGTCGTCCGCAATCAAAACCTTCATCCGCGCTCTCCAAAGTGCCCGCGACCGGCAACGTGCTGGCCCGGCTCCGGTGCACTACGCTGAGTCGAGCCGGCTGATCCGGACGCAGGGCTATTGTAGAGCGCGCTTCACAGCATGAGAACGACCGGTTTCCCGATTGGCGGGTTTCGCCCGTCCTGGCGATTCGCTGCCGGATGTGATTCGCAGGTCGTTGTTTCGGAGAGTCCGTCCGTCGTCACTTTGCCGAAACGGCCCGGCGCGGCTTCCGCTTCAGGAACAGAATGGACAGTGGCGGGAGCGTGAGATTCAACGACCACATCTGGCCGTGTTTGGGGACGGGAGTCGCCTCCAGACCGCCGCTGTTCCCGACCCCCGAACCGCCGTAGAACGGAAAATCGCTGTTGAGCAGTTCCTGCCAGAAGCCCCCCTGCGGCACGCCGACCCGGTAGTTGTAACGCGGCACCGGCGTGAAATTGCAGACCACGAGGACTTCGGAGCCCGGATCCGCGCCGCATCTCAGGAAGGACAGCACGCTGTTTTCCGAGTCGCTCCCGTCGATCCAGCGGTAGCCGTCGGGACTCGTATCCAGCTCCGTCAGCGCCGGCTCGCTCCGATACAGCTGATTCAACTCTTTCACCCACTGGCGAATGCCGGCGTGCTCGGGCAGTTCCAGCAGCTTCCAGTCGAGCACGTCGTCGTGGTTCCACTCGCGACGCTGCCCGAACTCCCCTCCCATGAAGAGGAGTTTCTTCCCGGGCTGCGAGAACTGATATCCCAGCAGCAATCGCAAGTTGGCGAACTTCTGCCAGTCGTCACCCGGCATCTTCGCCAGCAGCGAACCTTTGCCGTGGACGACTTCGTCATGCGAGAGCGGGAGAATGAAGTTCTCCGAGAAGGCATACACCGAGCGAAACGTGATCTGATCGTGGTGGAATTTGCGATGAATCGAATCTTCCGACAGATACGCCAGCGTATCGTGCATCCAGCCCATATCCCACTTGTAACCGAAGCCCAGGCCGCCATCGTACAGCGGGCGCGAGACTTTGGGCCATGACGTCGATTCCTCGGCCGCCGTCACCACGTCGGGATAGTATTTGTAAACCTGCTCGTTGAGCTGTTTGAGGAACGCCACCGCCTCCAGGTTTTCCCGTCCCCCGTACTGGTTGGGAACCCATTCCCCCTCTTTGCGGGAGTAATCGAGGTAGAGCATCGAGGCCACCGCGTCCACCCGCAGGCCGTCGACGTGATACTTCTCCAGCCAGAACAACGCGTTGCTCAACAGGAAGCTGCGCACCTCGTTGCGGCCGTAGTTGAAGATGTACGACTTCCAGTCCGGATGGAACCCCTGTTTCGGGTCGGCGTGCTCGAACAGATGCGTCCCGTCGAAACGCCCCAGCCCGTGGGCGTCGGTCACAAAGTGCGACGGAACCCAGTCCAGTATCACGCCAATGTCGTGCTGGTGCAGATGGTCGACCAGAAACATGAAGTCCTGAGGCGGCCCGTAACGGCGGGTCGGCGCGAAGTAGGCACTCGTCTGATAGCCCCACGATCCGTAGAACGGATGTTCCATGATCGGGAGCAGTTCCACGTGGGTAAATCCCGTGGACTTCACGTGTTCGACAAGCCGCTCCGCCGCCACACGGTACGAACAGACGTTCTCGTCGCCATGCGGAGCCAGCATCCACGAGCCCAGGTGGACTTCGTAGATCGAGATTGGTGCGTTCATGGCGTTGTGTTTCTGCCGCTTTGCCATCCACGCCTGATCGTTCCACTGATACGCCAGATCCAGCACCACCGACGCGGTCGCGGGAGGCGTCTCGGTGGCAAAACCAAACGGATCGGCCTTCTCCAGCGTTTCGCCGCTCCCCTGCGACACGATGCTGTACTTGTAGCGAGTCCCGCTCGTCACTCCGGGGACAAAGCCTTCCCAGATGCCGGAACTGTCGTGCGGCGTCAGTCGGTGCGTCGCCCGGTCCCAGCCGTTGAAGTCGCCGATCACGGAGACGTCGCGGGCGTTCGGCGCCCAGACGGCGAACTGCACGCCGCGCGCACCGGCGGAGTCCACGAGATGGGCGCCGAGTTTTTCATAGAGCCGCAGATGGTTGCCCTCATTAAAGAGAAACAGATCGTCGCCGCTCAACAGAGATGTCGTCATATGCATGCCTCGGAATCCGCAAAGGAGGGCGAACTGCCATGGTGTACCGCGGTGACGCGAATGCAGAAGGCCGGGACTGGCTGGGGACGAAACGTGCGCCCCCATCCGGCCCGTGATGCGTCGTCAGACTTCGGATTTGAGAATGCGCAGGATTCCTCCGAGGGGAACCTGCACCCACGTGGGTCGGTTATTCAATTCGTAGGCCAACTCGTAGACCGCCTTCTCCAGCAGGAAGACGTCGAGCAGCGCCTGGATCTCCTCGGCCCGCTGCGTCGCGAAGTCCGCCGTGCCAGTTGTCTTCAGGTACGCCGTCAGGAACTGCGAACTCGCCCACTTCGACCAGAATCCGGCCCATTCCTGGAAGACCGGCATCTCCTCCTTCTGAATGATGCCGGCGATCTGGTTGAGCAGAACCGACTGACTGGCGTAATCGAACGAACGGATCATGCCCGCCACGTCGCGCAGTGGCGACCGCTTGATCCGACGTTCGCTCAGGCGACGCGACGGCTCCCCTTCGAAATCGATGATGACGAAGTCCTTGCCGGTAAACAGCACCTGCCCCAGGTGGTAGTCGCCGTGGCAGCGGATCCGCGACCCGCTGAGCTTGCGGCCGACAATATTCCGCAGGCGATCGACCAGATCCTGCTCGGCGGCCAGCAGCGCCCGGGCGTCGTCCTGAATTTCTTCGGGCAGTTCCTTGACCTTGCTGCGGAGCGTCCGCAGCGCTTTTCGCGCCTGCCCGCGCATCCCCTGGTAGACCGATCGCTGATACAGCTCCGAAAATGACTCCGGTGCAAAGTCGGGATTCTCCGGCGCCGACGCAAGCGCCAGGTGAAGTTCCGCCGTCCGCTGACCGAGCAGCGCCGCCGACTCCAGGTACGAATCGCACAGTTCCCGCGCCAGTGGCGCGACCGCCTCGCTGGGTGTCGTCAGCACTCCCTTCGGCGGCATTTCTGCCGCCGTCGGCTTCTCGGTCCGGCGAGTCGTCAGCACACGGTCGAAGAATCGGTTGACGTTCTCCAGCGTGTAGCTCCAGGCGTCCCCCTCATTCTGTACAAACGCCTGCAGAATGCCGACCGTCGAGGGCTGATCAGTCGCGTCGTGGTACTCGACGGAGCCGGCGAATTGCGGCGAATGGGAGAACGAACCCGATTCCGTCAGAAATCGCCCAATCTCCAGATCCGGATTCATGCCGACGTCCAGCCGGCGGAACATCTTCAGCAACAGCCGATCGCCATAGATGATCGTGCTGTTGCTCTGCTCCGACTTGAGCGACCGCACCGCCAGATGCTCGTCAACTGGCCCCCGCAGCTCCCGGTAGGCTCGCAGCGGATGACCGGCCAGTTTGCCGACACGCCCCTGGGCTTTCCGGCGGCCGCCGATCAGGTCGAGTATCAATTGGCCGAGCCCTTCGTCACCGAAGGCATCGTACAGCACGCCCGTCGTCGACTGATTTCCGACGCTGACCTCCAGAGTCGCCAGCATCGCCGGCGAATTGTCTCCCTTCAGCTGCGTCGCCTGCAGCCCGGTCGCGAAGCCGACCGGCAGCAGATACGTTTCCGGCGTATCGTTCACGTAGTCAATCTGCACGAACAGCAAATTGACTTGCGCCGGCATCGCATCGCCGTCCAGCGGCACAATGTCGCCGATGGCGGCGCCGCGAATCGCTTTCGCCTTCCCCGAGAACCAGCGTCGTTTCACCAGCCAGTCTGGCAGCAGTTTCGCCAGCGAATCTCGCCCCTTGCCGTCAAAGACATGCTGCCACTTGTCTTTCGCCCGCAGGACCGGCAGCTCTTCCGCGCCGTGCGCCAGGTCGGTGGCCGGTTCCGTGTCGGCCAGCGACGGCTCGCGGCACTGCTGAATCGAGAACCAGTAGAAGCTGTGAGGGCCGAGTGTCAGCAGATACGGCAGCTCGCCGATCCGGGGAAACGGCGTCTGGCCGAACAGCTCGGTCGGAGTGCAGCCGCGAAAACCGGACAGATCCAGCTCCACGAACTGCGCGAATCGTGACAGGTTCGCGACGACCAGAATCGTCTGATGATCGAGCGTCCGGACGTATGCCAGGACGCGATTGTTCTCCGGCAGGAGAAACTCTAACGATCCCCGGGCGAAGACCGCGGACTGCTGCCGCATTGCGATGAGACGCTTGGTCCACCAGAAGAGCGAAAATGGATTCCGTTGTTGCGTCTCGACATTGACCGCTTCGTAGTGGTACTCGTGATCGATGATCACGGGCAGAAACATCTGCTGCGGATTGCCGTCCGAGAACCCCGCATTCCGATCGGGGCTCCACTGCATCGGCGTCCGAACGCCGTTGCGATCGCCCAGGTAGATGTTGTCCCCCATCCCGATTTCGTCGCCGTAGTAGATGACCGGGGTTCCCGGCAGCGACATCAAAATCGAATTGAGCAGCTCGATCTGCCGCCGGTTGCCGCCCAGCAGCGGGGCCAGCCGACGACGAATCCCCATGTTGATCCTCGCCTGAGGATTGTGGGCGTAGACGCTGTACATGTAGTCCCGCTCTTCGTCGGTGACCATCTCCAGCGTCAGCTCGTCGTGGTTCCGCAGGAACATGAACCACTGGCAGACGTCGGGAATCGCCGGCGTCTGCAGCATGATGTCGATGATGGGAAAGCGGTCTTCCATCTGGACCGCCATGAACATCCGCGGCATCACCGGGAAGTGAAACGCCGCGTGGCATTCGTCCCCTTCGCCAAAGTACGCCACGGCATCTTCCGGCCACTGATTGGCCTCCGCCAGCAGCATCCGGTCGGGATAGTGTTCGTCGACGTACGCCCGGATCTCCTTCAGAATCGCGTGCGTCTCGGGCAGGTTCTCGCAATTCGTTCCGTCGCGCTCGAACAGATACGGCACCGCATCCAGCCGCAGGCCGTCGACCCCCATCGACAGCCAGTGATTGAGCACCTGGTACACGGCCCGCATCACATCCGGGTTCTCGAAGTTCAAATCCGGCTGATGGTTGTAGAAGCGGTGCCAATAGTACGCGCCGGCGACAGGATCCCAGCTCCAGTTCGAGTGCTCGAAGTCCTTGAAGATGATCCGGGCGTCTTTGTACTTCTCCGGCGTATCGCTCCAGACGTAGAAGTCGCGATGACGGCTGCCGGGCTTGCTCCGCCGGGCGCGCTGGAACCAGGGGTGCTGGTCCGACGTGTGATTGAGCACCAGCTCGATGATCACCTTCAGCCCGCGGTCGTGCGCCGCCCGCAGGAACGCCTTGAAGTCCTGCAGCGTCCCGTAGCTGGGATTGATGCTCGTATAGTCCGCGATGTCGTAGCCGTCATCCCGCAACGGCGATGGAAAAAACGGCAGCAGCCAGATCGCCGTCGCGCCGAGATCCTGAATGTAATCCAGCTTGCTCATCAGGCCGCGAAAATCGCCCGCACCATCCGACGTCGAATCGCAGAACGCGCGCACGTGCACCTGGTAAACGACCGCGTCTTTGTACCACTGCAGACTGGGATCCTTCGCCAATTGCTCATCTCCTCGCGTCCCGCCGATCGGCAGAACGTCATGCATTTAGAGGAAGTATTCGAACTGAGACTCGGTCCGTACGCGTTTGCGCAGATGAATGATGTGCGCGGGGGACACCTGAGGATCCAGCTCCACGAAATTCCGCGGCCCCTGCCACAGATACCGGCCGTCCCCCAGCAGATCGTGCGCCTGGTACGGCCGATCTTCGTCGATGTCGAACTCGTCGAGCGGCAGTTCGATCCAGCCCGCCTGCGTATGGTGCGGATCGAGGTTGGCGACCACGATCACGACGCTCGAGCCGTCGGCAGTCTGCTTGCTGTAGCAGATGAGCTGTTCGTTATCGACCGGATGAAATCGCAGGCTCCAATCGCTGTGAAGGGCGGGATTCTCCCGCCGAATCCGGTTCACCCGGGCGATGAACGGCCGCAGACCGTGCCTGGCCTCCCGGTCCCAGAATTGAATCTGATACTTCTCCGAGTCGCGATACTCTTCGCTGCCGGGCTCTCGCGGCTCGCCGACGCAAAGTTCAAACGGCGGTCCATAAATTCCGCACGAAGCCCCCAGCGTGGCCGCCAGCACGTAACGCGTCATGAACACGGGACGCCCGCCAAACTGCAACGCCTCGTTCAGAATGTCCGGCGTATTCGGCCACAGGTTCGGCCGGAACACCTCCCGGACCGGCGACTGCGTCAGCTCCGTGAAGTACGCTGTGATCTCCCGCTTCGTATTCCGCCAGGTGAAGTACGTGTAGGACTGCGTGAAACCGAGCTTGGCCAGGCGATACATCACGGCCGGTCGCGTGAACGCCTCGGCGAGGAAGATCGTCTCGGGATACACGGCCTTCACCTCAGCGATCACCCATTCCCAGAACGCGAACGACTTCGTGTGCGGATTATCGACTCGAAAAATCCGGACTCCCTCGTCCGCCCAGAACATCAGCACGCTCTTGAGTTCGTCCCACAGGTTCCGCCAGTCGTCCGATTCGAAGTCGAACGGATAGATGTCCTGGTACTTTTTGGGCGGGTTCTCGGCGTACCGAATCGAACCATCCGGCCGCCGGCGAAACCAGTTCGGATGCGCGGCCACGTAGGGATGGTCCGGGGCGCACTGGTAGGCGATGTCGAGCGCAATTTCGAGTCCCTGGCCACGGGCGCTCGACACCAGCCGCCGGAAGTCGTCCATCGTTCCCAGATCGGGATGGATCGCCTTGTGGCCCCCCTCCGCCGCGCCGATCGCCCACGGGCTCCCGACATCGTCGGGGTTTGCCGTGACGGCGTTGTTCTTCCCTTTGCGGTAGCTCCGCCCGATCGGATGAATCGGCGGTAAGTAGAGCACGTCGAATCCCATCTCGGCGATCGATGGCAGGAGCGCTTCGCAATCGGCCAGCGTGCCATGCTGACCCGGCACCGGCGAGCAGGAGCGGGGAAACAGCTCGTACCACGTGCTGAAGCGGGCCAGCTCCCGGTCCACCAGCAGCGGCAGCTCATGCTCGTACCGAGTCGCGTGCCGCCGATCGGAGTTCCGGCTCATCAGTTCGGCGAGCAACGGCGACAGCGCAGCGCTGGTTTCGGCCTGCGGATCGATTCCAGCCGACATCTGCGCGGCAAACGACTCCAGCTCCTGGCGTTCGCTCCTCGGAACAACGGGCAAGTGCTCTCGGACGATCTGCGCTCCGACCAGCAGTTCGACGGCGACGTCCTGCCCGGCCGCAACTCGCTTGCGCAAGTCGCGCTGCCAGGTCGCAAAGCGATCGATCCAGGCCTCGACCGTAAAGCGATAGCGTCCCAGCGTCTCGACCGGAAACGCCCCCTGCCACCAGTCATTCGGCAAAGCCGTCAGCGTCACTTCGCGCCAGCTCTGCTCCGATTCGTGGCGAAACAACAGCCGACCGCTGATGACGTCGTGACCGTCGGCAAAGACTCTCGCCCGGGCCTGGACGGCGTCCCCCACGATCCGCTTCGCCGGAAATCGCCCCTGGTCCACCTGGGGCGAGACCCCTTCGATCAGGACCCGGCTGCGACTGGCTTCGGGGCTGCCGAGATCGCGATTCATAAAGGACTCCTGTGTACGGCCGGTCGTTCTGGATCGCGATCAACTGCAGCGCATAGGCGGTCTGAGCCAATCGGAGAATGCGGTCGACAAGTCATCGTTCACTTGAGACGCGGGATCTCAGTCTTGTTCGTTTTCGCAAGCCGCGAAGACGCCAGCACGGGCACTTCTTCAAGGGTCTCGGCCTGCATCAGCTCGACGATTTCTTCCAGCGACTCCGCCAGTTGACTCTGGTGCTGCTGGCTTAACTGTCTCAGCCGGTCGGCCAGCGCCGATTGCAGCGGCGAAGGCGCCTTGGCGACGAACGCGACCCCCTGCGGCGTCAGCTCCACAAATACCGCCCGGCGATCGTCCGAATCGCGCTGGCGGCTCACCAGTTCCTTGGCCTCGAGTCGATCCAGAATGCCCACCAGCGTGCTGGGATTCACGTGAACTTTTCCCGCGAGCTCCCGCGACGTCAGCCGCCCCTCCGCCGCCAGCATGTGCAGGCAGACAAGCTGCGGCGCCGTCACCTCGCACTGCGACAGCAGCTTCCGCGAGTGCAGATCGATCGCGTGCACAATCCGCCGCAACGCCGCCAGAATCCGCCGCTCGCACTTTTCCGTAGACGCCTGCATTTCAGATTCCCGGTCGGCTCGGCCCAGTCGTCAATCTTCGTCGCTTCAGCCGACGTCCAGTTCATCGCGGACCTTGACGACCCCGGGGACTTGCCGAGACTGCTGGAACGCCAGCCGCAGTCTTCTCCGGTGCCTCGTCCTCCCCTGGAGAGACGTCGGCGCTGATCAGCGTCAACGGCGAATAATACCATGCAGATGAAATCGTTTTAAGTCAAATCATTGGACGTGAACGGTCTTTGGGCGGCATTGGCGGAAGTTTTCGGGAAACCGCAGAACGTACCGCGAGCGCTCGGTTCCGTCGGCGGCTGCATTGCAGACCAGTCAGACCGCGCGGGCCGCCCGCTCCAGGCAGTCCGCCAGATTCAATGCCGCTCCGCGCTTGAGCCGTTCCTCGTACAGCTTCTCAAAGTCCGACGGCACGCGCAGCGACCAGTTGGCGTCGCTGACGACCCCCGGCTCGTTGTAGCGCGTCGTCATCCCGAACAGATCGGGGAAAAACACGACGACGTTACGCGCCTGGCCGGCAAGCATCGCCGTGAAACACGCGTTGATCAGCCGGCCGGGGTCGCCGGCGACCTCAGCCGCAAACTCGTCCCGCCGCGAAGGGACGACCAGCCGCTCTGCCAGATATCGCCCCCAGGCCGCTCCTTCCGGTCCGCGACACCAGCCTTCGGCCAGCTTCCAGATCGGTGGCGTATCATGCGTTCCGAGCATGATCCAGTCGTGCGGCCGGGCGTTCTCGATCCGGTAAACGTCCGTCGGATCGGTCAAGTTGATTTTCTGCGTCACCCGGAATCGCCCCAGCCGGTGCCGGTCCATGACGCGGCCCACCGGATTGGGAAGCGTGCTGAGAACTTCGCACGCAATGGCCTGCATCGGCCGACCGCCGGACGTCTGCTGCGCGACGATCTCATCAATCAGAATCGAGTATCGCCGAACCTGATCGTCATCCAGGTCGGTCACATAGCCGTCCGCGTACAGCGGCTGCGAGCGGTCGATCTGCTCCGATCGGGCGATGGCAAATGCCGCCAGTTGCGCGTGCCGCGGGTCGTCGGGCGACGAATAGAGCCGGGCGCCGCTCTGCACGGCCTCGAACGGATCGGCGATATCGGATCGATAAACCCACGGATCGATCCAGCCGTGCGGATGGTCCACCCGCAGGCCGTCGCATTCGGCAAATACCCGCCGGATCCGCTCCCGCACGAACGACAGCGCCGGCCCCGGTTCCAGCAACGTGCCGATCTGCGCCGGGTCGAACGCCGGATAACCCCACGGTTGCCCCAGCGGATTCGTCCGGCTGGGAGGCGCTCCGATCCGATAGCCGTGCAGAAACAGCCGCTGCCAGGCCCACGTGTCCTGGTGCGACAGCCCCACCTGCAGATCCCCATACAGGCCCAGCCCTAGACTGCTCAGGCGTTTCCGCAACGCCTGGTGTTCCTCCGACAGCAGCCACTGGATCAATGCGTAGTCTTCAATCTCACCGGCGTACTGTTCCTGCAATCCCGCAAGACGCGCAGCCGCGGCCTGCTCCTTTCCGGCGGGCGGATGATACAACCGCTGGTCCAGTGCCCCCTGAGTTGTATGGTCCCATTCCCCCCACGACTCGCTCCCATGTTCCCGACAGAGCGGTCCATACAACGCATCCGGAATCAGCCATGCCTTGTGCGTCGCCAGAAACGCGCGCGCCGCCGTGCGGTCCGATGCGTCCGCCCTGGCCAGAACCTCCTGCTGAGCACGTCGGCAGGCGTCGAAAACCTGGACGTATGAGACTGCTTCATCCCGACCCGACGGGAGCGAGCGGCAAATCGATTCCCACGTCGCCCGGCTCAATCGCCCCTGTTCGACAAGACGCCGCAGCGGCAGGTCCAGCGGATTCCGCGAAAACAGTGTCGCATCATAGGGGGACGCATTCCCGCGACTGGTGACGCCTCGCGGTCCGAATTGAATCGCATTGAACCCCAGCTCGGCCGCCCAGACAAAGAATCGTTCCGCTCCGCGCGAATACGGGGAACCACGTCCCTGTTCTTCCTCCGGATCCGAAGGAAAACTGGCGTCGTGGACCTGCAGCACCAGCCGATCGATTCCCAACGTCTGCTTCAGCTCTGCCGGTGTCTGCATCGGAATTCCGTCGGGCTCTTCTCGATTTCAAAATGCGGCGCCGACCGCCGAATCGGCGGCGAACGATTGGCGACTCCAACTCCGTTTGGATACAGTCGCCCCGGACGTTCCGCAGCGATGATCCTGACGACGCCCGCGCTGGATGACCGCGATTTGGGCGAAGTCGCAGCATCTTGGCAGAACGCGCCTGACCCTCAAACCGTCGGATTGTCGCTTGTCGCCAGCGAGCGTGCAACACCGATCGAAGAGTCCATGTCGATTGGAGGGAAGCGACGAAATGACCCTGATCTGGCCGGGGCAGCCGTATCCGCTGGGAGCGACCTGGGACGGCGCCGGAACGAACTTCGCCCTGTTTTCCGAGAACGCGACGAAAGTCGAACTCTGTCTGTTCGACTCCGTGCGCGCGAAGCGAGAGTCGGTCCGTCTCACGCTCCCCGAACAGACCGACATGGTCTGGCACGGCTACGTCCCGGACGTCCAGCCCGATCAGCTCTACGGCTTCCGCATTCACGGTCCCTACGCTCCACAGGAGGGGCATCGGTTCAATCCTCACAAGGTTCTCGTTGATCCGTACGCCAAAACGATTGTCCGAACAGCGAACTGGTCGGACGCCATGTTCGCCTATCGCATTGGCGACCCCGCCCAGGACCTCTCCTATGACGAGCGGGATAGCGCTCCCTTTGCCCCCCTGGGGACGGTCGTGGATCCCGCTTTTACCTGGGGCGACGATCGCCCCCCCAAAACGCCCTGGCACCACACAGTCCTCTACGAACTCCACGTCAAAGGCTTCACGATCCAGCATCCGGACGTGCCTGAGAAGCTCCGCGGCACCTATGCCGGCCTCGCCACCGAGCCGGTCATCCGCTATCTCCGCGATCTCGGCGTCACCGCCGTCGAACTGCTGCCGGTGCACCATCACGTGGACGACCGGCATCTCGTCGAGCGGGGGCTGGTCAACTACTGGGGCTACAACTCTCTGGCGTTTTTTGCGCCGGACATCCGCTACGCCTCGCGACGCAGCGCCGGCGCCGTCCGTGAGTTCAAGTCGATGGTCCGCGCGCTCCACGCCGCCAGCATCGAAGTCATCCTCGACGTCGTCTACAACCACACCGCCGAAGGCAACCACCTGGGACCGACCCTGTCGCTCCGCGGCGTGGACAATGCGGCCTACTACCGGCTCGTGCCCGACGATCCTCGCTTCTACATGGATTACACCGGCTGCGGCAATTCGCTCAACATGCGCCACCCCCGCGTGCTGCAGCTCATCATGGACAGCCTCCGCTACTGGGTGCTGGAAATGCACGTGGACGGCTTCCGTTTCGATCTCGCCAGCACCCTGGCTCGCGAACTCCACGAAGTCGACAAGCTGGGCGCCTTCTTCGACATCATCCACCAGGACCCCGTCCTGTCGCAGGTCAAGCTGATCGCCGAACCGTGGGACCTGGGCGAGGGCGGATATCAGGTCGGAAACTTTCCGGTCGGCTGGACCGAATGGAACGGAGAATATCGCGACTGCGTGCGGAAGTTCTGGAAAGGGGACGGCGGCACGGTCTCGGAATTCGCCACCCGCCTGTGCGGCAGCGCCGATCTCTACTCGCACAGCGGCCGGCGGCCCTATGCGAGCATCAACTTCATCACCTGCCACGACGGCTTCACTCTCCGCGACGTCGTCTCCTACAACGAGAAACACAACGAAGCCAACGGCGAAGAGAACCGCGACGGCCACAACGACAACCTGAGCTGGAATTGCGGAGCCGAAGGTCCCACCGACGACCCCGTCGTTCAGCGGCTGCGCCTGAAACAGACCCGCAATTTCCTGGCGACGCTGTTCCTCTCGCAGGGAGTTCCCATGCTGCTGGCCGGCGACGAGTCCGGCCACTCGCAAAAGGGATCGAACAACGCCTATTGCCAGGACAATGAAATCAGCTGGCTCAACTGGAAACTGACGGCCGAACAGAAAGAGCTGATCGCCTTTACGAAACGGCTCATCCGCCTGCAGCACGAACAGCCCGTCCTGCACCGCCGGACGTTTTTTCAGGGGACGTCCATTCGCGGGACCGGAATCGAAGAGATCACCTGGTTCGAGCCGTCTGGCGAGGAAATGACCGACGAACAATGGCACGCCGGCTACGTGCGGGCCTTCGCCGTCCGCCTCGCCGGCGACGCCATCCCCGAGACCAATCGCCGCGGAGAACCAATCGTCGGTGACACGTTGTTCCTGTGCTTCAACGCTCACCATGAGAACCTCGAATTCGTCCTGCCCGTCCAGCCGGACAAGGAGCCCTGGCATCTCGTCCTAGATACGGCAGTCCCGGAACCGGCGACCGCCGCATATCCCGGCGGTGCGAAGTTTGAAATCGATGCCCGGAGCATGGCCGTTTTTCGCCATGCCACCCGGATGAAGCGAAAACGGCCCTGAGCCGGCGCCTCGAGTTCATCGACTGCACTGTTGGTGACTCTGGTTCCATTCCAACCGAGATCACGCCGGTTGGAACGCAAGGATCGGTCTGGTACGCATGACGTCTTCATGCTTCTCAGCTATCCTCAGCATCCAGCCGCTGCAATTCCCCAGTGAAGCCTCTTGCGGAGCCTCCGATGTCTCTCAGTCCCCTGGCCGGCCAGCCCGCTCCCCGTGAAATGCTGATCGACGTTTCCCGCCTCCTGAGCGAATACGCCAAACGGTCGCCAGATCTCGCCGATCCGACGCAGCTCGTCAGCTTCGGCACCAGCGGCCACCGCGGGACGTCCCTCAACGGCTCCTTTACCGAATCCCACATCGCCGCCATCACCCAGGCCATCGTCGAATACCGCTCCGCCGCCGGGACCACCGGCCCGCTCTATCTCGGCAAGGACACGCACGCCCTCTCCGGCCCGGCCCAGGCCACCGCTCTGGAAGTCCTCGCCGCCAACGGCGTGGAAACGGTGATCCAGGCCGACAACGGCTTCACGCCGACCCCGGTCATCTCCCACGCCATCCTCGGCCACAACCGCGGTCGGACGACCGGCCTGGCGGACGGAATCGTCATCACCCCCTCCCACAACCCCCCGGAAGACGGCGGCTTCAAGTACAACCCCACCAACGGCGGCCCCGCCGACACCGACATCACCCGGAAAGTCCAGGACCGCGCCAACGAAATCCTCCGCGGCGGAAATGCCGCCGTGAAGCGGGTTTCCCTCTCGGCCGCATTGAAGGCCGCCACCACGCACGCCCGGAATCTGGTAACCGGCTACGTCGAAGACCTCGGTTCCGTGATCGATATGGACGCCATCCGCTCGGCCGGGCTCAAGCTTGGCATTGACCCGCTCGGCGGTGCGTCGGTCGGTTACTGGCAGCCGATCGCCGACCGATACGGCCTCGACATCACCATCGTCAACGACCGCATCGACCCCACCTTCGGCTTCATGACCGTCGACCGCGACGGCAAAATCCGCATGGATTGCTCCAGCGAGTACGCCATGGCCGGCCTGGTCCGGCTCAAAGACCAGTTCGACATCGCCTTCGGCAATGACCCCGACGCCGACCGCCACGGCATCGTCACCCGCTCGGCCGGACTGCTCAACCCGAATCACTACCTGGCCGTCGTCATCCGTTACCTCTTCACGCATCGGCCCGACTGGCCGCAGACGGCGGCCGTCGGCAAAACGCTCGTCAGCAGCGCCCTCATCGACCGCGTCGTCGCCTCGCTCGGCCGGACGCTGTGCGAAGTCCCCGTCGGTTTCAAATGGTTCGTCGACGGCCTGTACGACGGCAGCCTGGGCTTCGGCGGTGAAGAGAGCGCCGGCGCCAGCTTCCTGCGTCGCAATGGCGAGGTCTGGTCGACCGACAAGGACGGCCCGATCCTGTGTCTGCTCGCCGCCGAGATCACCGCCGTTACCGGCAAAGACCCCGGCCAGCACTACCGCGAGATCGCCGATCAGTTCGGCGAACCCTGCTACACCCGCATCGACCAGCCGGCGACGCCGCAGCAGAAGTCGGTCCTGAAAAAGCTTTCCCCCGCCGCCGTCACCGCCGCTACGCTGGCCGGCGACCCCATCACGGCCAGGCTGACCTGTGCGCCGGGCAACGGCGCCGCCATCGGCGGACTGAAAGTCACGTCCGACTTCGGCTGGTTCGCCGCCCGGCCCTCGGGGACGGAAAACATCTACAAGATCTATGCCGAAAGCTTCCGCGACGCAGCCCACCTGCAGCGCATCGTGACCGAGGCCGCTGAAATCGTCACGGCGGCACTGAATGCGTCGGTGTGATGTGGTTCCAGAAAGGAAGAAGTTTTACCGCGGAGGCGCGGAGGACGCGGAGAAGAAATTCGGAGAGTGAAAAGTGAGTATTGAGTAGTGATAAGTGTAAAGTGAAGGAGAATGTAATTCGCGAATCAGCGACTTTTCTTCCATTTTGCACTACTCACTCTTCAATACTCACTTTTCACTTTCCGGGCTCTTCTCCTGCATTTCTCCGCGTCCTCCGCGCCTCCGCGGTAAAACTTCCTCTTCTCTTTCCGCGGAACTCAAACCGCTTCATCCAGCCGCACGACGCGTCCGCTGCGGAAGCCGCAAATCAGGCTTTCACCCAGCGGGAAAATCCGCAGCGCCAGGACGTCCTCGGGGGCGGTCGCCAGCCAGCGGAGCGAACCGTCTGCCCCCAGCCTGGCCAGGTGACGTTCCAGCGTCGCCGCAGCCAGGCCGTCTTTGCGGTAGGTCGTGCTCACCAGGCTGGCGGTCCCTTCCAGCACCCACGAGCCCGTCGCAGTTCCCCCGTCGTTGAAGACTTGTATCCCGTGCGCATAGCCGGCGAGATAATTGAACTTGCCGTCGCCCGTCACCGCGAGATCCCCGATCGTCGACCAGAGCGTCTGGCTCCAGGCCACTTCGCCGCGCAGGTCGTAGCGGGCCAGGTAACCGTATTCCGCGGCGGCGACCAGCTCGGGTTCCGTCACCAGAAACCGCAGATGCCGCAGCGGCCGGACCGACTCGAACTTGCAGAGCCGCTTGTTGGCGGAGGTATAGATGGCGTTGGTCCCATCGGCCAGTCCGACCGCGACGTGCGTGCCGAACGGGGCCATGGCGACGCCCAGGATGGCATCGGGCAGTTCCCGCGTCCAGGCGAGCTGCAGCGGCCTTTCGAACCAGGCAATCGTCCGGTCGTCCAGTACGACGACGGCCGCTTCGCCGTCGTCGCTCTGAGCCACGCGGGAAGGAGTTTCCGACAGCCGGATCAGCGACTGGAGACGGCCGAGCCGGTCCAGCAGATACAGGCCGCCCGACGTGTCCGCAATCAGGATCTCGCCCGACTCGCGGGCGAGCTGCAGGTCGGCCAGCGGGGCGTCGGCGGCATACGACCAGCGCTGTGTGGGCGTCGATCCGCGCGCGTCACGCAGCCAGTCCGGTCGCAGTTCGCTCATCGCCGGGCCAGTTGCTTCTTCAGGGCGTTGAGTCCCGCCTCGATGTCGCTGTCGGACTTCGGGTCTGCCGCACCGCGATACGCCGTCGTCGTCTGCGGAGGCGGCTCCGGCACGACCACGTCCGGCTGGAAGCCGATCTTACCGAATGTGTTACCGGTGGGCGAATAGAACTTGGCCGTCGTCAGCCGCAGCCCGGTCTCGCCCCGACCCATGTGAATCGTCTGCACCGACCACTTGCCATATGTCTTGCGTCCGACCAGCTCGCCCCGGTGGTGATCGTGAATCGCCCCGGCGACAATCTCGCTCGCACTGGCGCTGTCGCCATCGACCAGCACCACCAGCGGCATGTTCCAGGTCCCCTCGCGGCGGGCCGAGTACGACGAGTTCGAATCCGACGTCCGTCCCTTGGTCGAAACCAGCACGCCGTCGGCGATGAACCGATCCAGCACCTCGACCGCGACGTCCAGGAGACCGCCCGGGTTGCCCCGCAGATCCCAGATCAGCGCCCGCATTCCTTCGCGATGCAGCTTGAACAGAGCCGCGTCGAGCTCTTCCGTCGTGTTCTTCTGGAAACCGGTCATCTTGATGTAGCCGACGCCGTTGACCGTGTCGATGATTTTCGCCACGGGAATGCTCTTCACTTTGACCGCCCGGCGGACCAGCGTCGTGTCCCGCACGTCGCCGGTCGGCGAGGTCAACTGCAGCCGGACCCGCGAGCCGCTCTGGCCCTGCATGATGGAAGCCGCTTCGTCGATTGACATGTTCCGGCAATCGACTCCGTCGATCGCGGTGATGAAGTCGCCGGTCAGGCATCCCCCTTCTTCGGCGGGGCTTTCCGGCAGCACGTTCATCAGACGCAGCCCCTTGCCCATGTCCCCCTTCATCTCCACGCCGATGCCGACAAATTCGCCGGCGATGTTGTCGAACAGGTCGCGGCGACGGCCAGGCGTCAGGTAGCTGCTGTATTCGTCGAGTGAATTGCACGCCCCAAACACGTATTCCATGATCACCGGCGTGGCGTCGAGCCCCAGCTCGCGCCGGCTCAGCTCGCACACATCCAGCACCAGCCGACGACCCGCGTCCGGGCTGGAGACCGGCTTGTTCCAGTACTGGTCGACCAGCGCGCTCCGCACCCGGCGAGTCTGCTCGGGCGTCGCCCGGGGCAGGTTCTTCTGCAGGAACTTGTCGTTGCTGAGAGCCAGATACAGGCTCTCCGTACCATGCGCCAGCAGCGACGTTGATGAAATCGGATCGACGTACCGCTGCCGGATTGACGTCAGCAGCTCCTCGAGATGCGCCATCGCCTCGTTCGACGGGACGGCGACCAGCTCGGCCACAAAGCTCTGGTCCGAATAGCGGCGTTCGATCGAGAACTGACCCTTGGACCGCCGCAGCGCCTTCTGCAGCGACTCGCTGGTCGGCCACTCCTTGAGATTCGACTCGTAATACTCGACGGCTTCGAGCCACTTTCGAGACTTTTCGAGCTCGACCCCGGTGCTGAGGGCCTGACGTTCGTCAGTCGCCTTGGCGACGGCGCGATCGCCGGCGGCGAGGCCGTCGGTCGACCACGCGGTCAGGCAGCAGAACAGCAGCGACGCCCGCAACAGGACGCGAACGGAGAATTTCAGCGCAAACATGCGGGCTCCCTCAACGAAGCGGATGTCCAACTACGTCCAGCAAAGAACGGCATGCCTTCCCCCTCGGAAGCCTGCCGGCGGGACATCGTGACCCACAACTTCGTCCGTGGTCTGGAGCGCCACATCAGGCGACAAACTGCCAGACCAACCCCGACACTTTGACTCTAGACCCCGTTTTGCATGCTGTCAAACTGCAACATTTCCGAAGGCCATCATTCTTCCATCACAACCCGCAGAGTCTCTCAGACCGTTACCCGTCGTACCCGTCGCGGGACTCTTGCCGGACGGGCAACTGCTGACGCCGACAACGGATACAGCTTGCAACCCCCGTTCCGTACGTCGAATCTGCCGAAGATTTCACCGATCATCCCGCCGCGGGGCGATTGGTAATGTTGACGGTTTGCAACAGTTCTCGCAGTTTGCCGGGAAACAGCGGCAAAGCGATTTCCGGCCCGAGCAGTTCCGGGTGCCACATTTTCTCCCACTCCAGGGAGTGCCAGCCCGCATAACCGCCCGAAAGTAACAACTGCAAACACTCCGCCGCCGGAAACTCGCCTCCTCGGAACAGGACATAGTCCGCGTGCTTGTGGCCGCTCATCAGCAGCGTCGCCGCCACCGCCGCGTGTTTCTGTCGTTCTGTCAGTTCGGCTTCGCCAATGGCGACGGAGTCCTTCCAGTGCGTGTGCCGCACCCACGGCCGGACTCGCTCCCACGTCTCTGCCAGCGGCTCGCCGTCAAATCGCCAGGCGTGGTGAGTATCCCAGACCAGCCCGACCATCGGATGGTCGACGCGCGACATGACCTCGGCGGCAATGGGACTGGCGGTAAAGTCGCCGTGAGTCTCCAGCAGGATCTGAATGCCGAAGATCGCGGCTTCATCCCCGAGCCGCTTCAGACCATCGACGATCTGCTGCAGGATGTGCCGCCGGCGATCCGTCTCCGTAACGGGAGGCAGCGTGTCCCCGAAGACCCGTATGAAGTCGGCGCCAAGGGCTTCGGCGAGGCGAAGATAGCCGCGCCCGACGGCGAGCTGTTCTTCCACGTCTTCTTGGGCGGCGGAGTCGAATTTGATCGACGACGCCAGGCCGGCGACGCGGAAGTTGGCGTATTCGAGCTCCCGACAACGCTGCGCCCAGCACTCCTCGGCAAGGTCTTCCACGCCGAGCAGGTCGGTGTTTCCACCAAGTTGTCGAATTTCGACGCCGTCATAACCATATTCCGGACCGTGACGGAGAACGTCGTGCCAGTTCCAGTTGGGGCAGGCCAGCGTGGAGAAGGAAATCTTGAGTGACATGGGCATCTGTCCTTTCGACGAATGTCGGGCCGGTTCCGCCGGCCTCCTTCGACTGCGGTCCCCGACTGGGTCGTCGCAGACTCCGACGCCAGCCACCCTCGAAGGGCTCCCATGAAATGTTCAGCCTCGGCCGGCCTTCTCCGCCAATCCCGAAGTGCCGAAACGCTCCATCAGTTCCCGCTCCACGAACTGCCACGACACCCCGACGGACGTCAGCAACACGAGCAAGTGATACACCAGGTCGGCTGCCTCGTGCGTAATCGCCTGCCGGTCGACCGGTTCCTCGCCGCCGGCGGCTTCCACCAGCTCATAAGCCTCTTCGATAATCTTCGACGACATCACCGTGTGGCCGCCGTCGAACAGCTCGACGGTGTAAGATCCGCCCGGGCGTTCCTGGTGACGATGCTCCACCAGGGCCGCCAGTCGCATGAGCGCCGATTCTGCCGCCGGAGTCGTCATCCCAGTACCTTTATCAGTGCCTGCCGGCGGAACTCGAACCCGTCTTCCAGATGATCCAGAATTCGATCTTTCGTAATCAGCAGGCCGACCAGCCCGCCGGGCGGCTCGAATTCGATCTTGTTGACCAGCAGCACGCCCGACTCTGTCGGCTCGACGATGTAATCGTGCAGCCACAGCCGCATCGGCCCCCCGATTCCCTTTTCGCGAAAGCGGACCGGCGATTCGTACTCGATGATCTCGTAGTCGAGCTGCTGAATCTGTCCGTAAGCCTGCACTTTCACCGTCAGCCGGCTCCCCAGCACCACGACTTCCGGCGCCTCCACAAATACCAGCCCCATCTCGGGCGGAGCGATTTTCTGCAGGTTGACCGGCCGCGAGATAAAGTCAAACGCCGCTTCCGGCGAACAACTCAACGGAGTCCGGGATTCAAACACGGCCATGCGCGGGATGCCTCGACATGCGGGAATTCGAGTCGTTTTCCGAGAATTGTCCGGACCACGCCGGATCGTTCTCCATCCGCTAGAATACCGCCCCCGCCGATGGGCGAAAACGCCCACGCCCGAAACCCTTCGACGCTGACCGGTGATGCCCCGTGAGACTTCCCGCCGAACTGCTGCAGCATTGCTGGTTTCTGGCCGGTCCGACGGCCGGCGGGAAATCCGCCGTCGCGCTCGAACTCGCCGAACTGATCGGAGCCGAGATCCTCGCCCTCGACAGCATGACCCTCTACCGCGAGCTCGACATCGGCACGGCGAAGCCGACTGCGGCGGAACGCTCCCGAATCCCGCACCATCTGCTCGACATTCTGGATCCCAGCCAGGAATTCAGCGTCGCCGAGTACCTGCACGCCGCCCGCGACTGCTGTGAAGACATCCTCGGCCGCGGCCGCGTGCCCCTCTTCGTGGGAGGGACCGGGCTCTATTTGCGATCGATGCTTCGCGGCGTTTTCGAAGGTCCGCCGGCGGACGCCGATTTTCGTCGCCGCAAGGAAGAGCAGGCCCTCCAGCGGGGGCCGGAATCTCTGCACGCCGAACTCGCGCAGATCGACGCGTCTTCGGCGGCCCGGCTCCACCCGAACGACCTGCGTCGCATCATTCGGGCGCTCGAAGTCCACCATCTCACCGGGCGGACGCTGTCTGAGCAGCACGAGCAGGGCCCCCGTCCCTCCGGCGAGCGGCCGCGACACGTCTACTGGCTCTCATTGCCGCGCGAGACGCTCTATCGACGGATCGATCAGCGTGTCGAAGCCATGTTCGCCGCCGGCTGGCTCGCCGAAGCGGAGCAGCTCGCACAGCGCGAGCCGCCGCTCGGCCTGACGGCCCGCAAAGCCCTCGGCTACCAGGAATTGCTCGACTGGTTCGATCGCAGCCGGTCCGAACCACTTGCAACAATTGTCGAGACGATTCAGACCCGCACGCGGCAGTTCGCCAAGCGGCAGCTCACCTGGTTCCGCAATCTCGAAGAGTGCCGCTCGTTCGAAATCAGCGGCGAGGAACCCGCCGCCGCCGTCGCCGCCCGCATTCGCGACCTCGCTGCGAGCTGACGCTACTGCTGCTCGGGTTTCTTTTCGTCAGGTTTCGCGGCCTTCTGAATCTTCCCCCACAGGTGACCGCCGTGGTCGCCGTGCTGCCACGTTCCGGCATAGCGGTCGCCGTGAAACATGACCCGCGATGTGAACGTCCCCAGCCCCGGAATCGTCAAATCGTCCAGTGTCAGAATGGGCGTATCGCCGGCCCAGAGCATCTTGACGATGAGCGGCACCGAGACGTCATTGTCGCCGTACTTGATCCGGGCGGTGACGACCCAGTTGTCCCCTTCCAGCTTTTTCGCCGAGGCGATCTCGTAGCGTTCCGCCTTGGCCCCCTCGCGACCATCGACCGAAAATGTCCCCACCAGCGCCGCGCCGGTCAGCGATTCGGCCAGCTTCGTTTCCAGCGCGGCCCGGTTCTCCGGCACGGCGGGTTCGTCGGCCCGGGTCAACGTCGTTGTCAGAGACAGCGTGGCGAGAATTGCGAGTACGATTTTCATCTCGATTCCTTCTGCTGTGAACCATCCGTTCGCAGGTGACGTCGGGCATTCTATCAGCCGCTCGGCGCTCTTCGAGCTGCTGGCGAATTTGTCATCAGGTAGAAACCCTCGGACGGAGCGGAGTATCCCGCCCTTCGAAGTGGTTTTGGACGCCGTAAGTATTTCGTCATAACTATCAGTCCCACAATGTCTTGAGGGACTGCGGAATCCTCAGACTTGCCAATGTCGGCCTGAATCACCTAAACTGTAGATGGTTTGTGGCGCTAATCATCCTCGGAGGGTTGCCTCGTGGCCGTCCAGTACGATTTTCATGCCAGCATTGGCTACTGGATGACCCTCGCCACCCAGACGCTGCATCGTTCCCTCAACGAACGCCTGGCTCCGCTGGGGCTGACTTACCGGCAGATGCAGCTCATCGGCTGGCTGGTCCACGACCGCGAACTGACCCAGGCCGAACTGGCTCGGCGAATGCTGGTCGAACCTCCGACGCTGGTGCGCATCCTGGACCGGATGGAAGAAGTCGGCTGGATTGCCCGTACGGAATGCCAGCAGGACCACCGCCGGAAACTGATTCGGCTGACGGCCGAAGCGGAAGTGGTCTGGGAGCAGATCACCGTCGTCCTGCAGGCTGTCCGGACCGAGGCCGTGAAGGGTTTGTCTGCAGAAGAAGTCGACCAGCTGAAAAGCCTGCTGAGCAAGGTCTCGGAGAATCTGAATTCTCCGGAGCTCGTCCGAGAAATCTCGTGAGGTGTCCCGTGAAACAATTTTTGCCCGGTCAATTCACCGTCTCTCGCGGTCTGCTGGCGCTGCTGTTGCTCGCCGAGGCAACTTCGTCGCTTCTGGCCCAGGGCCGCGGCCCGGCGTCGGTCGTCGTCTCGCCCGTCCAGCGACGTGAAGTCTCCACCTGGCAGAGCTACGTCGGCACCGTTTATCCGATGAAGAAAAGCGCCGTCGGCGCTGCGGTGGATGGTCGCGTCGTGGGGTTCCCCGTGAATGTCGGCGATCGGGTCAAGAAGGGATCGCCTCTCTGCCAGCTCCTGACCGAGACGATTTCGCTGCAGATCTCGGCCGCCGAAGCCGAACTGAGGTTGCGCGATGAAGAGCTCAGAGAGCTGAAGAACGGCTCTCGCCCCGAAGAAATCAATCAGTCACTGGCCCGCAAAGAATCCGCTGAGGCCCTCTTCGACTACGCCAAGGGGCGGTACCAGCGCGCCAAGCGGCTCTCGCAGCAGGCGCAGGTGATTACCGAAGAGCAGCTCGAAGAGTCCCTTTCGGCCTACATTGCGGCCGAACGGGCGTTTCAGGCGGCGGATCTCGAACATCAACTGCTGGTCAAGGGGCCGCGCGAGGAAAAAATCCTGCAGCAGCAGGCCCGCGTCGAAGGCCAGCGGGATCTGGTCAATCAGTTGAAGGACCAGCTCAAGAAGCACACCATGATCGCTCCCTTCGACGGATATATCGTCGCCGAAGGGACCGAAGTCGGCGAATGGGTCAGCCGCGCGCAGGTCGTCGCCGAGGTGGTTTACCTCGACGAAGTCGAAATCGAAGCTCACGTGCTGGACTCGCAGATCGACTTCATCCGTCCCGGCCAGGAAGTCGCCATCGAAGTGACGGCTCTGTCGAAGTCGAGCCGCAGCGGCTTCTACCTGGGAACGGTCGCTGAAGTCTCCCCGCAAGGCGATACCCGCACGCGGACCTTCCCGGTCAAGATCCGGGCGAAGAATGTCATTCGAGAAGACGGACCGGAGCTGAAATCTGGCATGATTGCCCGCGTCGCTCTCGCGTCCGATTCTCGCCAGGAAGCGGTTCTCGTTCCCAAAGACTCGATCGTACTGGGGACCGGGGCGCCCAAAGTTTACGGAATTATTCCCGCTCCGCCCTCTCCCCCGGGAGGAGCGGCGCCAGGCGGATCTCCCAAAGCCGCTCCCCCCGGGGACAAGCAGGCCGCAAATGGACCGCCAGCCATGCTGGCCAAGCCGATCCCGGTCGAACTGGGATTGTCGGAAGGGGAGTGGGTTGCGGTCTCCGGCGATCTGGCCGGCATCGAACAGGTCGTTGTCCTCGGCAACGAACGCCTGATGCCCTTCCCGACGCCGGTCGTCGTGACCGATGTCCGTAAGCCGCTGATCAAGGCGGCCGGCGCTGAGGCGGAGCCCTCGGACGGCAAAGCGCCGTAAGCGAGCTGGAAGTCGTTCAGACAGAGTGAAAAGTCCCGCAGAGATCCCGGTCCGAGGCTCGCAGTCATGACTCTGGTCGAATCCTACGTTCGCAATCCGGTGAAGGTCACGGTCGGCGTGCTGCTGGTCGCGCTGTTCGGCGTGATCAGCCTGCTGCAGATGCCGATGCAGCTCACCCCCGAGGTGCAGATCCCGACCCTTACCGTCGAGACGACCTGGCCCGGCGCCAGCCCGCAGGAGGTCGAGCAGGAAATCATCCGCGAGCAGGAAGAGCAGCTCAAAAGCGTCGAGGGGATCACCAAGCTCTCTTCGGAAAGCATGGACTCGAAGGGCTCGATCACGATCGAGTTCGCCGTCGGGGCCAACATGGACGAGGCCCTCCTGCGGGTCAACAGCCGCCTGCAGCAGGTCCGCAGCTATCCCGAAAACGCGGACCAGCCGGTCATCAGCACGTCCAACTCTTCGAACACGCCGATCGCCTGGTTCATCCTCACCGAACGGGCTCCGACTCCCGAAGAGATCCGGGAATTCGCCGGCAAGCACCCCGAGCTCAAGGCCGAACTGGAAAAGGTCGCCGGGTCACACAGCAGCGGCCTGTTGATGTTCCGCCTCAAGGAACTCGCCCGGCAGCAGCCTGTCGTCGCCGAGCTCCTCCCCAGCCACGAACAGGTGATTCAACTCCGGCGTTTCGCGGAAGATTTCATCGAAGCCCAGTTCGAGCGCGTCCCCGGCGTCGCCAACTCGAACGTCATCGGCGGACTGGAAGACGAGCTCCAGGTGATCGTCGATCCGGAAAAACTGGCCGCCCGCCAGCTCACCATCGCCGACGTCCGGGCTGTCCTGATCGGCCAGAACCGCGATACCTCCGGCGGCGACTTCTGGGAAAGCAAACGCCGCTGGGTTGTCCGGACGCTCGGCCAGTTCCGGTCTCCCGAGCAGGTCGAGGCCCAGCTCCTGACGGTCCGCGACGGAGCCCCGGTCTACATCCGCGACGTCGCCACGGTTGTCAAAGACTTCAAGAAACCCGATGGCCTCGTCCGACGCTTCGGCGATTCCTCGATCGCCGTCAACTGCCTCCGCGAAACCAACGCCAACGTGCTGGACGTGATGGAAGGGCTGAAAGCGACCGCCAATGTCCTGAACGAAGGGATCCTCCGCGACCGCAACCTGATGCTGACCCAGGTCTACGACGAGACCGAGTACATCTACTCGTCGATCAAGCTCGTCCAGGAGAATATCTTCCTGGGCGGCGCGCTCACCATGACCGTCCTCATGCTGTTTCTCCACCTCAACCTCCGGACGCTGCTGTTCATCCCTCTCATCCTCGCCACGGGCCTCGCGGCGGTCTACGTCTCGCCGTGGTACTTTGCGGCCTGCCTGATCCTGATCGGCGTCAGCGGGTTCTGGTACG
Organism: uncultured Planctomycetaceae bacterium; assembly: GCA_942493135.1. Lineage (GTDB taxonomy): Bacteria > Planctomycetota > Planctomycetia > Planctomycetales > Planctomycetaceae > Planctellipticum. The sequence continues at coordinate 5,891,935 of OW818684.1, forward strand.
CCCGCGGTTCGCTGGTCATCGGTCTCGCCATTCCCACCAGCATCATCGCCACGTTTCTGGTCCTGGCGCTCCTCGGGCGGACATTGAACGTCATCAGCCTCGCGGGGCTGGCGTTCGCCGTCGGCATGCTTGTCGATAACGCGGTCGTTGTGTTGGAAAATATCTACACGAAGTTCAATGAGGGCCGGAGCGCATTTCAGGCGACAGTCGAGGGAACCCGCGAGGTCGAGGGGGCGATTATTTCCTCTACGCTCACGACCGTTGCCGTCTTTCTCCCCGTCGTCTTCGTGCAGCAGGAAGCCGGACAGCTCTTTCGCGATATCGCCCTGGCAATCAGTGCGGCAGTCAGTCTTTCGCTGGTCGTCGCCCTGATCGTTGTCCCGACTGCTGCAGCGCGGATCCTCCCCCGTCGCCAGCCCGGAGAACGCTATGCCGGCGTTTCGCTGGGACAGACCAGTCCGGTCGCCCGCTTGATCGAAGGAATTGGAGGACTCTTTGTTTCGTCCGTCGGCGCCATCAACAAAGTCATTCAGTCGCATCTGCTGTTTCGACTTTTGACGGTCGGCGTTTTCCTCGGCGGTTGCACCGTCTCGACGTGGTTGCTGTGGCCCGCTGTGGAATACCTTCCCACCGGCAACAAGAACCTGATTTTCGGCATTCTGCTCCCGCCGCCCGGCTACAACCTGGACGAACTGACCCGGATGGGCGAGCAGGTCGAGCAGGATCTGCGGCCCCACTGGGACTTCGATCCGCGCGAGATGACTCCCGAGGAACTGGCCAGCAAGCCCCGCATCCGGGATCTGTTCTTCGTGGCCCGCGGTCGGCAGGTTTTCCTGGGAGTCCGCTCATACGACCCGATGCGGGCCGCCGAATTGATTGACGTCGTCCGCGGCGCCGGCTCCAAGTTCCCAGGCACGTTTGCCGTGGCGTTCCAGTCCAGCCTCTTTTCGCAGGGCCTTCAGGCCGGACGGACGATCGACATCGAAATCACCGGTCCGGACCTCCGCAAGCTCATCGGGTTTGGCGGACAGATTCTCGGTCAGATTCCCGGACTGATTCCAAACAGCCAGGTCCGTCCCGTCCCCAGCCTGGACCTCTCCAGCCCCGAAATCCACGTCGAACCCCGCCTCGTGCAAGCCGCCGAAATGGGCCTGACCGCCTCCGCTCTCGGCTATGCGGTCGACGCTCTGGTCGATGGCGCGTACGCCAGCGACTACATCGAAGGGAGCGACAAGATCGACCTGATGATCCGCGGCCGGGATGAATTCGCGCGCCGCACCCAGGATATCCGGAACCTTCCGATTGCGACCCCGACCGGGGAACTGGTGCCGCTGGGAGCGATCGCAGACGTCGAAATGTCCAGCGGCCCCGAACAGATTAACCACCGCGAACGCGAACGTGCGATCACGATTCAAGTCACCCCCCCCGAAGGGATGCCTCTCGAATCGGCCATGCAGCTCATCCAGGAAAAAGTGATTGCGCCGCTGTCGGCCTCCGGCGAGCTCCGCGGAGGCTACCGCGTCAACCTGGCGGGAACCGCCGACAAGTTGCGCGAGACCTGGCGGGCGGTGCAGTTTAACGTGCTGCTGGCGCTGCTGATCACATATCTGCTGATGGCGGCCCTCTACGAATCGTGGCTGTACCCGTTTGTGATCATTCTCAGCGTCCCGCTCGGCGCCGTCGGCGGACTGGCCGGCTTGCAGGCGCTGAGCGCGTATCTGATGTTCATGGGGCAGCCGCCGCAGTTGCTGGACGTGCTGACCATGCTGGGTTTCGTGATCCTCATCGGCACCGTCGTCAACAACCCGATCCTGGTCGTAGACTATGCGCTGCAGCTCATGCGCGAGCAGGGGGCTTCGCCGCGGAATGCCGTTGTCGAAGCGGTCCGTTCGCGCATCCGGCCGATGTTCATGACGACGGTAACGACCGTCCTCGGGCTGATGCCGCTGGTTCTGTTTCCCGGAGCGGGCAGCGAGCTGTATCGGGGGCTCGGCAGCGTGGTGCTGGGGGGCCTGGTGGTCTCCACGGTCTTTACGCTGTTCCTGATCCCGACGGCGTTCACGCTGGCGGTCGACGCGAAACTGCTGGTTCTGCGAATGCTCGGTCGTCGGGCGAGTGAAGTGCGCGTCGATCAGTGGGCCGAAGACGAGGAAAGTCCGGACGCGAAAGAACTGATCGCCACGCGGTAGCGGGCTGGGCGGCTGCCCGGGTGCGAGCTGCAGAATCGCCGCTTCCAGGTCCTCTCGAGTCTGATCCGGTCGAGCCCGCAGCAATCCGCTCCGAACTGCGTCCGCGGTTGAATGGCGTTCAGGACGACGACTCGTCTGCTTCGACGCGCCGGCTCCGCTGACGCAACTGGTCGCTGACCCGGTTCAGCAGCTTGCGCTCGGCAGGCGACAGAGCGGCAAGTCCCTGCTCGTGAACCTTTGCGAGCAGTTCGTCCAGTTGCCGACGTTCGGCAACTTCCCGCTCCCGGTTGCGCTCGGCGCGGGCGGCCGCCCGGCGGCGTCGCCAGCGTTCAATGAGTCCCGGATTCCGTTCTCGCAGTTCCGCAGGAACCGAACGCTCCAGGCTGGTGTAGCCTTGCGAGAAGTCGTAACCCATGAAGGCGTCCTCAGAGCCTTCGTCGGGGAGCGGCGGGACCAGGAGCACTACGTTCAAGAGCAACAGCATGCCCCCCAGGTAACACAGCCAGATCCACTGCCCCAGCACGCCGATCGTCGCCAGTCCCAGCGACATCGGAATTCCCATCCGCAGCAACATCGTCATCGCCGCCTCGGTCCCGGAATACCGGCCCGAGATCATCAGCACCAGCCGGGCGGCATCCATGGGCCAGATCGGGATCAGATTCGCCAGAAACATGATCCAGTTGGCGCTGAGCACCATCAACTGCCACTGCTGCGTCAGAGGCAGCTCCGTCGGCACGGCAATGGGGAGTTGAAAGGGATTCAGGAGCGTGCCGATCGGCGCCAGATTCAGGCACCACGGCAGCATCAGCGCAAAAATTCCCAGATTCAGCATCGGCCCCGCCAGCACCGTCAGCGCCGCCGCATCCTGGCCGAAGCCGCCGACGATGTTCCCTCCACCCCCCAGCGGCCAGATCACCAGTTCGTCCGGCTGGCCGTTGCTGAGTCGCGACAGGAGCAGGTGGGCCAGCTCGTGCAGCAGCGCTGTCAGGAACAACGCCGCGGTGAACATGGCCGCCAGACCGGGGGAGCGGTGGTGGGTCCAGACCGCTACGAAGACCGTGAGGAAGTGCAGGCTGATCCGCACCCGGGCGTGAAACATTCTCCCGACGGGGAGCGACAACGCAATGAAATGCTGGCGATCGCTCATGCATGACGCCCTGGGACAGGCGGAGAACTCCGGTCGAATCGACCTGCCGCATTCTACCGGCCCGGACCGCGGCGGCAAATCACGAATTCGCCGATCTCAGCCCCGCCGCCGTTTCGTCGCAAAATATAATGCCACATACACTTTGGGATCGATGAGCTTCCCTTCCGCGACCTGCCGCTGCAGCCACCTCGGGATTGTCCTCAGCGGCGGCGCGTGAACCTGGATCTGTTCGTGCTCGACGCCCCCGCCGTCCGACGTCTGCGTCGCACCCGCCGCAAAAAAATACGAAACCACTTCCGATGCCAGCCCCGGCGAAGACGGGCTGTCTCCCACCCATTCCCAGTTCGACGCTTCGTAACCGGTTTCCTCGATCAGCTCTCGCTGGGCGGAGATGACGAAATCTTCAGCTTCCTGTCCCTTCACGTCTCCTGAGAGACCGGCGGGAACGTCAATCACCGATTTGCCGACAGCCGGTCGAAACTGCTCGGTCAGGACCAGCCGGCGATCGTCGGTCACCGCGAAAATCGCCACGGCACCGCGGGCATTCGTCCGTTCCGCAAACTCCCACCGCCCCTCCTTGACCAGCCTTAGAAATTTCCCTTTCCCGAGCACTTCCCGCTTCGTCCGTTTCTGCATGACCGTTCCTGGCAATTCAGGGGGGAGACGTGTTTCGCCTGCGACTGATCGGTATCATACGATGCGTCGGGAGCGACCTTCTTGTAAACACTTCTCGGGATTTCTTCCATGTTGCGGACGTTCTTCGGTCTGGGATTGCTGGCGGGCCTGACGCTGGTCGGCGCCGTCGCCGCGGGGGCCGACACGCCCAAGGCCCGCGTGCTCATGCTGACCCAGAGCAAAGGTTTCACGCACGGCTCGGTCCGCCGCCCCGAGAAGGACAAGCTCTCCGTCGCCGAAGTCGCCATGACCCAGCTCGGCCAGCAGACTGGTCTATTCGAGGTGATCTGCAGCCAGGACGCCGCCGTCGACTTCACGAAGGACAACCTGCAGAAGTTCGACATGGTCGTCTTCTACACGACCGGTTTTCTCCCGATTTCCGAAGCCGACCGCGATTATTTCTTCAAGGAATGGCTCCCGCAGAAAGGCCACTCGTTCGTCGGCTTCCACTCGGCGACCGACACGTACCACTCGGATACCGACCCGGCCGCCGACTACCAGCCCTACTGGGACATGATCGGCGGCTCGTTCAACGGCCATCCCTGGAACGCCGGCAACGAAGTCACGATCTCGATTCACGAGCCGAATCACCCCGCGATGAAGCCGTTTGGCGAAGAGCTCAAGATCAAGGACGAGATCTACCAGTACAAGCACTGGCAGCCGAACAAGGTCCGGGTCCTGATGAGCCTCAATATGGAAAAATGCGAACCCAAGGCTCCTTACATGGTTCCGATCAGTTGGGTGAAGGAATACGGCGAGGGGCGCGTCTTCTACACCAACCTGGGGCACAACGAAGCCACCTGGACGAACAAGGCGTTCCTCGACCACGTCACCGGCGGTATCCGCTGGTGCCTGCACCTCGTAGAAGCCGACGCCACGCCGAATCCGGAGCTTTCGGCGAAACTCGAAGCCAAGGCCAAAGCCGACTTCGAAAAAGCCGGAGGCAAGAAGTAACGGCCGGTAGCCAATACGACATTGATTCCGACGGCCCCCGCAAATTGCGGGGGCCGTCGGCTTTTGTGGCGTCCCCGGGCAAAGTTCGCCGTCACTTTGCGCAAACCCTGACGCCTGTGCCGCCCATTCCTCATGGGAAGAGCCTGCCGGGGCCGACTGTCACTCGGGGGACGGTGTATCCGTCGTCCTCGCCGCACGCACTGTCGACCTTCTCCGGGAGTCGAGCCACATGGCCGTTGCTGATGCCCCCTCGACCAGCGCCCGCGTCCGCCGGCAGTACGAGTTTCTCCCGTATCCGCATCGCGATCCCGAGGACGAGAAGAAGCGGCTGCTGCTCACCGGGCTCGACGACCTCAACTGCGTCAACCATTATTGCTTTCGCGGCAAACGGAACATGTCGGCGGGCTTTCGCGCGCTGGTCGCCGGAGGCGGGACCGGCGACGCCGTCGTTTTCCTGGCCCATCAGCTCCGCAAGACGATGAGCGAGATCGTCTATATCGATCTCAGCACCGCTTCGCAGGCTGTGGCCCGCAAGCGGCTTGCCGCCCGGGGCCTGGAAAACCGGGTCAAGTGGATCAACGGCTCGCTGCTCGACCTGCCTCAAATGGGGCTCGGCAAGTTTGACTACATCAATTGCTCGGGAGTTCTGCACCACCTGGCCAGCCCCGACGACGGCCTGGCGGCCCTGCGCAGCGTTCTCAAGGACGACGGGGCGATGGGGCTCATGGTATACGGGCAGTACGGCCGGACCGGCGTCTATCAGATGCAATCCCTCTTCCGCCTGATCGGCGACAAAGACGCCGACATGGGGACGCAGGTAACCGAGGTCCGCGAACTGATGGCGACGCTGCCGCCTCCCAACTGGTACAAGCGGGGAGCCGATCTCTTCTCGCCGGTTGAGAATGTCAGCGACAGCGAAGTGCTGGACCTGTTCCGCCACACGCAGGACCGGGCCTACACCGTCCCGCAGCTCTACGACTTCCTGGACGGCGCCGGACTTCAATTGACGGAATGGTCGTCCGAATCCCGGATCTGGTATCAGCCGACGGTCGCCTTCCGCGATCCGGCGCTGATGAATCGGGTGCTCGCCCTGCCGCGTCGGGAGCGAGAAGGGGCCTGCGAGCTGTTCTGGGGCTCGATTGTCAAACATGCCCTGTGGGCCACACCGAAACCGGACACGATTGCTCAGTGGACCGATTCCGAGGTCGTCCCGACCTGGACCCGGACGGGCGATCTGTTCGGCATCCGCAAGAGCCTGCTCGAAGCGACCAGCCCCGACTGGTGCTTTAACATGCAGTGTTCCGGGGGGACCAAGATCCAGGTTCGGATCAACGTCGACGACGTCACGCGCAAGTTGATCGATCTGACGGACGGCTACCGCACCGTCGATTCCATCCTGACGCAGGTCGTCAAAGAATTTCCGGGACGCAGCGCCGATCAGCTCCGGATCGAATCCGCCGACGTCTTCCGCCTTCTGAATTCGCACGACCTGCTGGTCCTGCGCCACCGCTCGGTGCCGTTCATCGCGCCCTGACCGGCAATGAGGGGCGTCGTCGGCTACTTTTCAAGAATCCGTTGAGCCGTGACGCTGATGTCTTTGACCTCGGTTTCTCGACCGGCCGTCACCGTCACCATCAGCGACTTGTCGAGGTAACCCGCGCCTTCGTGCCAGACGCGGAACTCGTGTTCGCCCGGTGGCAGCAGCGGAATCGAAAAGGTCCCGTCCGCCGCCGTCACCGTGGCGTACGGATGATCCACGATCATCCAGTACCCCTTCATCCAGGGGTGAATGTCGCAGCGGATTTCCGTGGGGAGCGATTCGGCCGACTTGAACGGGACGTTAACGCCCACGCGGTCGACCGGCGACAGCAGGAAATTGAAGCCGTCATTTTTGATTGGCGTGCCGCGCGTGTTGTGGGCCACGGCGTCGGCCGAGACCACGTTCACCGTCTGGTCGGTCCGGGCGACGATGACGTGCGGCACGAACCGGCAGCCGATCTGGTCGTAGAGCACCGTGGGGGCCGCCGATTTCTCCAGCGACGGATGTATTTTCTCCGGCGTCCGCCTGAGATAGACCACGACGTTCGCGATCCCCTTCGACTTCGGGTCGACGACCAGCGTCTCATCGGGGATTGACTTGACTGCGCAGACTGCCGAGTCTTTGACGTTGGCACCGCCAGCGTTGACCAGATTGTCGAGAGCCGGCGACTCGCCGCTGAGGACGATGCGCCCGGTGACGCCGCCCCATTCCCCGCCGGCAGAATCTAACTCCGCTACAGCCGGCTTCTCCGGCATGTCGGGGGTCGCTGCCGCGTGAGGAGACGGTTTCGCCGCGGGGGCCGCCGCTGCCGGAGGCGCCGCTGGAGCGACTGGGGTCGGCGACTGCGGAGTGCAGCCGCCGAGCGTTGCCAGTCCGATTAGCACCGCCGATGTCCACAGATGGTGTCGCACGTCACTCTCCCGTTGGAATCGCGGTGTCGGAAATTGCCGCCAAAGGACTGCAATCGGGCCTGCGATCAGACTCGATCCGACGGCCTACTGCGCCTTTTCCAGACCGGCCTTCGACAACACTTCGCGGACCTCGTCGGCATTCCCTTTGACTTTCGCCGCGATGGCGCGCGCGGCCTCGGCTGCGTCTTCCTTGAGATCGGCAATCTGCATGGCTTTGACGGCCAGCTTGAGGGAATCGAGGCTGGGATAGAGCTTCAGCACATCCAGGACCAGCTTTCTCTCGTCGGCATTCTGGCTGACATCGAGGGCGTTCTGGCAGATCTCCAGGCGCTGCGGTTCCGGCATCGTCTTGAACCGGCGAGCGAGGCTGATGTAGCCCTTCACGGCTCGCGAGCGGTACTTGTCGCCGGGGGCGGACTTCGCCAGGTCCAGCAGGACCGGTGCCGCGTCCTCGGTGCTCCATTTGCCGAGCAGTCGGCTGCCGGTGTCCTGAAGCTGCGGATCGTCGCTTTTCGCAGCGGAACCGATGGTCTGCAGAGCCTTGGCTCCGCCCATTTCGCTGAGGATTTCGAGCAGGCTGTCCTTTGTCGGAGCGGAGGCCCGTCCCAGGGCTTGTGCGAGCTCCGCGGCGCAGGCTTCGCGATCCGGCATGCGAGTGGCGGCGGACTTGAGGGCCTGCAGGGCCACGGGAGCGTCGTCGGAATGCTTTGAACCGACGACCTGCGTGATCAGGACGTTCAACGTCGCCGGTGAGACCGTATTGCCCAGCGATGTGAGGGCGGCGCTCCGGATGTCTGAGTCCGACTGCTCCAGCGCTTTAACGAGGGCGGGGACGGCGTCGATCCGGCGCTGGCCGATCAGTTCGATGAGGACCCGGTATTCTTTTCCGTTCGACTTCGCCAGCCGGGCAACGATCTCCTTGTCGACGCCGTTGCCGGGGAGTTCGGCGATGGCGGTCTGAGCGGTCTGGGCAATGTCGGCGTCGGCTTCGAGGGTCATCTTCAGCAGCGAGGCGAAGCTAGACGGCTTTCCGACTCGCCCGAGGGCGGCGATGGCGGCGAGGCGGACCTGTTTGGGGCCGTTGTCGGACGCTTTTGCTACGGCTGCCAGATCGACGGTTTCCGGTCGGTCGGCCATCGCCACAATGATCAATGCGGCCCGTTCGGGGGTGGCGCGATCGACCTCGGCGGCCAGGGCCTTGTCGATGTCGCTCCCCGGGAATTCGCGAATGGTGCTGAGGCCGATCTGGAACAGCCCCCGATCAGAATCACGCAGTTGCTCGACCAGCAACGGAATACCGTTCTGATTGCGGGCGACGATCGCACCGCGAGTGGCTTCGAGTTTCCGCTGGCGGGGGAGGTCGGCCTTGCGGACTTCGTCGTAGATTTCGATGGCGACCGCAGCCTGGCCGTCGGAGAGAAATCGCTCGGCGCACAGAATGCAGCCTTCGGCCGCGCCGGAACGGACTTCAGTGTTTTCGCTGGCCAGGGCCTGCCGCAGCGCCTTGTCGGCCGCAGTATTGCCGACGTGTCCCAGGGCCACGGCCGCCGCTGTGGCGATGCCCGAATCCTGATCCTTCAGCTTCGCAGTCAGGAGTTCGACGGCCCCGGAATCGCGACGGACTCCGATCGAATTGATCACCCCGACCAGTAGATTTCCCTGCAGCGACTCGGTGGCCTTCCGGAGGGCTTCATCGGCCTCCGGGCCGGGGATGGCTTCGAGGGCGATGCGGGACCATGAGGCCAGCTGCGGGTTGTCCAGCAGCTTGGCCAGCTCCGGGACCGCTGCGCTGGAACCGTAGATGGCGAGTTTCTTGCAGGTGATCGCTTTCTCGGCCGCCGGGGCGTCGCCGCTCAGGATGGCGATCAGCTCCGGTTCCCGAACTGCGGAGGCGGTCTGGCATTCGCCGCTCCGCCCCCCGGCGAGGATCAGCACCAGGGATGCGGCCAGGAAGCTGCCCGTGTGGATTGATTGTCGAGTCGTCGGCATGGATGCACTCTTGATGGAAAACTCGAAGTGAATTCAGCGTTCGCAGAATTGGTCGGGCTGCGTCGCACGTCGTGGAGAATCGAAACGGACCTTGTGAGAGGCTGGGTCGATTACAGTCGCCACGGTTCGCGCAGGGCTTCGGATCGCAGCCGGTTGGCCTCTTCGTCGCCAGGGAATTCGTGCGATTCCGTGTCGTATTTCACCTTGCGATCCAGAAGGATCGCAATGTTCGCCGCGTGGCAGGCGATGTGTGCGTTGCAGGCGGCGTCGGCGTTTCCCTTGGTCAGTCCGCGGGTTTTGACGCAGTCGAGGAAATCGCGGACGTGGAAGGTGGCCGGGTAGCCGCCGATCTCGACGACCGTGCGACCGGCGAGGAGTTCTGGCGAGCTCAGCACGAGCTTGCCGCTGTCGCCGGCTTCGACCCAGCCCGTCTCTCCTTCGAAGCGGACGGGGCAGGAGCCCAGCGGGATCCAGCCTTCCTCGCGGAAGATCAGTTCCACGCCGTTTGCGTAACGAGTGACCAGTTGGCCGTCCTTGGGCGGGTCGTACTCGACCGGCGGCGGGCAGTCCCCGACCGCCCACTGGCAGAGGTCGACGCAATGCGACCCCCATTCCAGCACGCCGCCGCCGATATTGTTCGTCCGGACATCGCCGGCGACGAATCCGCCCCCCTTCTCGAAATTAAATCCGTCGAGCAGATTGGCGTTGAACGGGCGCCAGGCGGCGGGGCCGAGGTACATGTCCCAGTCGACGATCTCCTTCTCGGGCTCCGGTTCGGAAGCCTGCCAGCCGCTCATCAGGGAGGTCATTCCGCGCGGGTGCGCAAAGACCTTCTTGAGCTTGCCGAGCTTGCCGGTGCGGGCCAGTTCGCAGGCGAAGGAGAAGTGGGGCAGGTTCCGTCGCTGAGTTCCCGCCTGGAACACGCGACCGGTGCGACGCATCGTATCCCGGAGGATCAGGCTCTGGGCGATGTTCTTGGTGCAGGGTTTTTCGCAATACATGTCCTTGCCGGCCTTCGCCGCGGTCATGGCCGCGGTGGCGTGCCAGTTCGGTCCGGTGGCGATCAGGACGCCGTCGATATCGCTGCGGTCCAGCAGTTCGCGGAAGTCGCGATACATGGCGCAGCTCTGGTTTCCGTAAAGTTCGTCGACCCGCTTCTTGACGGCGAGCCGACGGCCTTCCTTGATGTCGCAGACCGCGGCGAACTCGACATCCTTCTGCTCCAGGAAGCAGCCGAGGTCGTAGTTGCCCCGGCTGCCGATGCCGATGCCCCCGACGATAATCCGTTCGCTGGGGGGGACCGCACCGTCGAGGCCGAGGGCCGAACTGGGGATGATGGTCGGGGCCATGACCGCGGCGCTGGCGGCAGACAGGGCGGTCTTCAAGAATCCGCGCCGATGAAACACGGTTTTCGACTTCGACATTGCTGATCTCCAGAAGGTGTTGATCACATCGACGGGGCGCTCGGACCGCTGCTGGGGTTCCCTGCAGCGTACCCGTGTAAGATTCCCGATTCTACGTTTGACTGGCTCGGGTTCCAGATTCTCAAGCTTGCCGCGGAGCGGGTTACTCGGCGGGTCGGTCGACCTGTTGGGTGGACTGCAGGTACCGGATCAGGTCCGCGATCTGGTCGAGTTTGAGCTGGTCGAGCATGCCATCCGGCATCAGCGACAGCTTGGTTTCGACGATCTCGTCGATGTCGGAGACCTGCAGCGTCACCTTGTCGGTCGGCGTTTGCAGCGTGATGGTCCGGGCGGTCCGTTCGCCGATCACGCCGGTCAGGACGCGGCCGTCCTGCGTGGTGACAACGCTGACCCGGTAGTTGGCGGCGAGCGTGGCGGAGGGATCGACGATGTTCTCCAGCAGGTACGTCAGATTGGACCGCTGAGCTCCCGTCAGCTCCGGACCGGTGGTCTGGCCGGCGCCGAAGAGTTTGTGGCACTTGGCGCAGGTATTGTCGAAGAGCACCCGGCCGCGGGCGGGATCGGCGGCGGCGAGACGGTCGGCGGTGAGCTGTTCGCCGAGCGCCTTGATCCGGGCGGCTTTGTCCGCGGCGATCGGTCGCCAGGCGGGCCAGAGCTGTTCGAGCTGCTTCTGCAGGTTTTCGCTGCCGAGAGAGTACATCTGGCGGACGTGGTAGAGCTGCACCAGGTCGGCGGGGATCTTCTTCTCCGCAACGGCAGAGAGGAGGAGGCCGGCGGAGGCCGGGCGCGCGGCGAGGACGTCGATCGCGGCGGCGCGACCGGGCGGCCGGAGCCGGCCGAAGTTCTTGAGGATCGTTTCGGCGACTGCCGGTTCGTTGACGGCGGCGAGGCCGCGGACGGCGGCTTCGCTCAGTTCGGTATCGCCAAACAGCCCGGAAAGGAGGGGCAGCAGGTTCTCCGCGCGGGCTTCGGCCAGGGCTTCGACGGCCCGCCGACGGGCGTCGAGGTCGGCTTTACCGTCGACCGCGAGCGTGCGCAGCTCATCGAGCGCGCGGCCGTCGCCGAAGACGACGGAGATTTCGCGGAATTTCGCCTGATTCTCTGCTGAAGCAAGCTGAGACGCCTGCTTCGAGATCTCCATCCAGCCGGGAGGGGCCGGAGCTTTGCGGCGGCCTTTGAGGCCGGCGGTGATTCCGTCGAGGATGTCACCCGCTGAGGCAGGAGACTTCAAGGCCGCCGTTCCGAGCTGCGCGAGAGCCGGCCCCTGCTGATCGACCTCGGCTCCGAGCCGGCGGGCGATGAAGTTGCGGATGAGCGGCAGTTTCGAGGATTGCGCCAGTGCGACCGCACGGTCCGGATGGGTGGTGACGGCGGGCTCGACTCCGTACCAGACCATCAGGGGATAAACGGCGTCGCTGGCGAAGGCGTCCTTCGAGCAGAGGTTGCCGGCAAGGTCCCAGCGATCCTGCAGCGGGAGCTTCTGGAGCGCCGAGGCCAGGTACGTCAGAACGAGTCCGGACTGTTCGCGTGCCGCCAGGTCCACAAACGCCGGCAGGACGGTTGGCGAGCGGGGACGACCTTCGTCGAGCAGGAGCTGAATGGCCCAGACGCGCAGGTGTTCGTCGGAGTGGCCGAGGAGTTTCCGCAGGACGGATTCGTCAACCCCGCCCGTGACCTGCAGCGTCCACAGGGCGCGGAGCTGATGGAGCGGATCGCTGGCCGACGCGAGCGTCTCCGAAAGAGACTTACGGGCTGCGGACAGGTCTTTGCCGGCGATAAACCGGTCGCGGAGCTGCTGGCGGGCCTGACGGACGAACCATTCGCTTTTCGACGCCACCTGATCGACGAGCTGAGCATCGGTCTGGCGGGTGAGGTCGACGGGCTGGGATTTTGGCGGGCCGTAACCGATGCGGAAGATCCGGCCGGAAGTCCGGTGGACGCCGTCGTTGTCGTGGCATTCGCCGATGTCGGACCAGTCGGCCATGTAGACGGCGCCGTCGTGGCCGGGAACCAGGTCGATGCCGCGGAACCAGGGGTCGGTGGTTTTGAGGATGTCGGCGTCGTGGCGACCGACATACGTCGCCCCGTGGCGTTCGATCCGGTCGCAATTCACCCGCAGACCGTGAAAGTTGATGGTGTACATCTTGTTGCGGTACTGCGCGGGCCAGTTGTTTTCCTGGTAGATCAGCAGACCGCAGTGCGCGTGTCCTCCGCCGGCGGCATCGGTGCCGGGGGTGACTCCCTTCTGGCGGATGTCGTGCCAGACTTCGCTGGTGGTGTCCCAGTGGAAATGGTCGGAGGTGGCGCTGAGCAACTGATACAGATGGGGGTTGAAGTGCTCGCCGTACATCCGCTGATAGTACGCGCCGGGGACGACGTGCCAGAGGTGGCCGATCACAGTATTGATAAAGAAGAGTTCGCCGTGCCTGTCCCAGTCCATGCCCCAGGAGTTTGTGGTCCCTTGAGCGACCGGTTCGGCGATCTTGCGGGTCGGGTGGTAGCGCCAGATGGCGCAGTTGAACTTCGCCCGCTGCTCGGGGCCGGAGCCGGGAGGGCCGATCAGTGAGGTGGCGAGGATGCCGTGGCGACCGTAGAGCCAGCCGTCGGGTCCCCAGCGGAGGCCGTTGGCGATGTTGTGCCGGACCGCTGCATCGTCGAAACCGTCGAGGACGATTTCGGGAGGCCCGTCCGGCTGGTCGTCGCCATTGCGGTCGGGAATGAAGTAGAGGTTCGGAGGGCAGAGGGCCCAGACGCCCCCGAGGCCGACTTCGACGCTGGTGAGCTTGTTGAGCTGGTCCTGGAACAGCGTCCGGCGGTCGGCGCGGCCGTCTCCGTCGGAGTCTTCGAGGATGACGATGCGGTCGCGCTGTCCGGCGTCGAAGTTCTTGGCGCTTTCGGCGTAGGTGTCGTTTTCGGCGACCCAGACGCGACCGCGGGCGTCGGTGGTCAGTCCGATCGGCTGGCGGATCTGAGGCTCGGCTGAGAAGAGTTGGGCCTGGAATCCCTCGGGAAGCTTGAGCCGCTTGAGGGCTTCTTCGGGGGGCGTAAACGGGATTGTTTCCGGTTGAGAATTCGCGGGAACGGGAGTCTCTGCCGCGTGCAGCAGGACTGCGGTCGAGAGACTGAGACTGGCCAGAGACAGACTGCGGAGAGCGCCGAGCCGCATGCGAAAACCCTTTTGCCGAGATGAACGTCGCGGGTGGAGGAATCCGGGGAGGATATCGCGCGTCGGCAACCGATGCACGGTCGCCGATGCGTGGAATTGCGGGGTGAGTCGCAGTCGGGTCGAAAAAGAAGGGCGCGGGCTCACGGCGCGCGGGGAGGACAGTGCGGCCATACGGTCCGGTCGGGAGCGGCAGATTGCGGGTTGAATTGTTCGTTTGGGCGGCGCGCGGGGAGAAATCTCGGCAGAGTTTGCGATGCCCCCTGAGGCGGCTTTTCTTCGGGCCGGGCAGCGGCTAACCTGAGCTTCGTGAGTGAAGGCTTTCCGAGATCGCTCCTCGCAAACCATCAGGGTGTTGAACTCTCTGCCGTCGGGGTCTGTTCCATGCGAAATGTGCTGTCGATCATCCTGGGTGGTGGCAAAGGGACCCGCCTGTTTCCGCTGACCCAGTACCGGTCGAAGCCGGCCGTTCCGCTGGCCGGCAAGTACCGCCTGATCGACATCCCGATTTCGAACTGTCTCAACAGCGGGATCAACCGCATTTACCTGCTGACGCAGTTCAATTCGGTCAGCCTGCACCAGCACATCCGGCAGACATACCGTTTCGACCGGTTCGACGGCGGGTTCGTCGAGATCCTGGCCGCCCAGCAGACGATGGAGGGTGAGGCCTGGTACCAGGGGACGGCGGACGCGGTTCGCAAGAACCTGCGGTACATCGAGCAGAAGGGGATCGACTACGTGCTGATCCTCAGCGGCGACCAGCTCTACCGCATGGATTACGAGGACATGCTGGCGACGCACAAGCGGACCAATGCCGACGTGACGATTGCAACGTTGCCCGTCACTCGCGAAGCCGCCCATGCCTTCGGGATCATGCGTCTGGACGACAATGGACAGGTGCGGGGATTCCTGGAGAAACCTAAGACAAACGAGGAAATGGACATCGTCAAGACCGATCCGGCGTGGATCGACGGTCGCGGGATTCCGAGCCAGGGGCGGGATCTGCTGGCGAGCATGGGGATCTATCTGTTCAACCGGGACGTTCTCGTCGACCTGTTGAGCAAGTCGGATTATCACGACTTCGGCAAGGAAGTTTTCCCGATGTCGATGCGGACGCACAATGTGCAGGTGCATCTGTTCGACGGGTACTGGGAGGATATCGGGACGATTCCGTCGTTTTTCCAGGCCAATCTGGACCTGACCAAGCCGGACGCGCCGTTCCAGCTTCAGGATCAGGACGCGCCGGTCTATACCCACGCCCGGTTCCTGCCGCCGACCCGATGCGACGGGGCGACGGTCAAGCACAGCCTGCTGGCCGACGGCTGCTCGATCGGCGAGGGGGCGACGATCGAAAACAGCGTGATCGGTTTAAGGTGCAAGATCGGCAAGAATGCGGTGATCCGGAACGCTGTCATTATGGGGGCGGATTACTACCAGACCGACGAAGATCTGGCGGCCGACGTCGCTGCCGGTGTGCCGCATGTGGGGATTGCCGATGGGTGCGTGATCGATGGCGTGATCATCGACAAGAACGTACGGATTGGCGCCGGCGCGAAGATCGTGACCCGGCCGAATCTGACGCAGCCGGACGGTTCGCCCGCGGTGATTGCGGACGGAGTTGTCGTGCTGCCAAAGGACGGGGTGGTGCCGGCGGGGTGGGTGCTGTAGGGGGACGGGTATCGGGTTCGGGATTCGCAGAAAGAAGACCGGAGGGAGTCCTTAGATTTCGTCTTCGGCGAGCCATTTTTTGACGGTGGGGGGCTGCCAGGACTCCATTTGAGTCAGGAGCTCGGCGGGGTCGGTCGAAACGCTGAACAGGCTCAGGTGCTCGGGGCGGCAGAAACCGGTTTCCGCGGCGCGGCGGATCATGTCGACCAGCGGGTCGAAGTATCCTGCGATATTGAGCAGGCCGATCGGTTTGGCGTAGAGGCCGAGCTGCGTCCAGGTCAGGACTTCGAACAGTTCCTCGAACGTGCCGAGACCGCCCGGGAGGGCGACGAATGCGGTGCAGAGATCGGCCATCAGGGCTTTGCGGGCGTGCATGGTCGGGACGAGCCGCATGTCGGTGATGCCGGGATGGAGCAGCTCGCGTGTGGCCAGGAATGTGGGGATGACCCCCGTGATGTCGCCGCCTCCCGCCAGGACGGCGTCGGCGACGATCCCCATCATTCCAATGCTGCCGCCGCCGTAAACCAGACCGAGGTCTCGACGAAGCAACTCGGCGGAAAAGGCCCGGGCGGCCTCGGCATAGACCGGGGAGAATCCCGCGTTTGCGCCGCAGAAGACGCAGACGGCAGGTCGAAGGGTTTCCGTCGGGACGGGCTCGGTCATGGGAGGATTTCTGTCAAGGGAGCAGGGCATTTCCCGGGAACCGGGGGATGGTAGTTCGTTGCCAGGCAGGACGCCACCGACCATGATTCCTGGTTCGGTCCGATAAGGAGGGGCAGCATGTGGGTCAAAGTCTGTGGCATCCGGGACGTTGAGACCGCGATCAGGATCGCCGACGCCGGCGCGGACGCCATTGGTCTGAACTTCTATACGAAGTCAGTTCGGTTCGTCTCCCGGCCGATGGCGCGAAGCATTGTCACCGCACTGCCCGCGAATGTTGGGAAGGTTGGAGTCTTCGTCAACGTGCCTGCCCCGGAGGTTGCAGAGATCGCCCGCGAAACGGGTTTGACTGCCGTCCAGCTGCACGGTGATGAAACCGCGGAAGTTGTCGCGGAAGTTCGACAGATGCTCCCTGATCTGCAATTGATCCGGGCCTGGCGGGTCGGTTCCGAGGGATTAGCGCCGCTCGTGGAACACTGTGTCGATTGCCGGCAACTGGGAGGCGTCTGGGATGGCTGCCTGGTCGATGCCCGGGTCGAAGGAAGCTACGGCGGGACTGGAGCCACGGCCCCCTGGGAGTTGCTGGCCAGCGAGTGGTCGCTGCACGCATTGCCCCCGTTGATTCTGGCGGGCGGACTGACCGTCGCAAACGTGGCTCAGGCCGTTCGCGCGGTGCATCCGTGGGGAGTCGACGTGGCCAGTGGTGTGGAATCGTCGCCGGGTGTCAAGAGTTTCGAACTCGTCCGGCAGTTCATCGAGCAGGCACGGTCTGCGGAAGGGACTGCATGCCGCCCCTGACGACGGAATATCGCGACCTGCCGGAGCGCCTGGCGGAAACTCCGGTCGGACTGCCCGATGTGCCGGGCGGCTGGACCCGCCGGGTCTGGGACGTTGGTCCGCATCAGATTGCGATGGTGCTGCCGGCGGTTCCCGACGCGTTTCTCGACGACGAGGAAGTGCACCAGCGTCATGCCGCCGACGAGTATATGCCGTACTGGGCCTACCTCTGGCCGGCGAGCCTGCCGATGGCCCGGATGGTGCTGGATGCTCCGTGGCCGGCGGGGATGGAATTGCTGGAGCTGGGGGCCGGTGTCGGACTGGTGGGGCTGGCGGCGCTGCATCGCGGAGACCGGGTGGTCTTCAGCGACTACGATCCTCAGGCGGTCGAATTGACGCTGTTCAACGCCCGGCAGGCGGGGCTGGCGGCCGAGGGAATGGTTCTTGACTGGCGGACTCCGCCGACGCGGCAGTTTTCGGTTATCGTCGGCTGCGAACTGCTGTACGAGAACCGGAACCACGAGCTGCTGCTGGACGTGTTGTCGAAGATGCTGGCACCCGGCGGGATCGTCTGGTTCGGAGACGGCGGTCGCGTGCGGGCCGAGCGTTTCTGCGATCTCGCGCCGCAGCACGGTTTCGATCTGAAGTTGTTCGACGAGCGTCGTCAGCCGCTGGAGAAGCCCCGTTTCGGGCAATTTCAGCTCGTCGAACTGAGGCGGAAGGGGGATGGGTCAGAATTCCAGCCGGCTTGAAATGACCGGCGTTCGAGGTTCGAGCCAGTCGGCGATTCGATCGGCATTGGCCTCCCAGCCGGCGTCGTTGAGCAATTCATGGACGTTGTGCGGGCAGATCGCGAATTCCCGGTCGATTGAGGATGTTTTCGCGAGCCACGGCCCGACGGCTGTCGGATCGACGGTCTGATCCTCTCCGCCCTGCAGGGCGAGCACCGGCCGGTCGAACTTTGCGGCGTCGCGATGGGCGGCTGTGAGCGCCTCCTGCATGGCGAAAAACCAGCGGGCGGTGACGGTTCGCTGGATCAGGGGGTCGCTCAGACGGCGCTGCAGGAAATTCGCGTCACGAGTCATGTTCTGCGGGCTGATGTGCGTTTTGAAGCGCGTTCGTGGAGCGCAGCAGACCAGAATCCGGCCGAGGAGGGTTTTCCAGAGCGGGACCGGAATCCTCACCCCTAGCAGCGGAGACGACAGGGCGACGGCCGCGGGGCGGAGCAGGTCCGTCTGGACGGCGCGAATCGCCAGCAGGCCTCCCATACTATGGCCGAAGAGGGCGGCCTGCTGATCCTGGAGTCCGTTGGCGCGCCAGATGATCTGCAGATCGCGGAGATAGTCGTCGAACGAGGCGACGTCGGAACGTGTTCCTCCCGAGAGGCCATGGCCCCGGTGGTCGGGGAGGACGATCTGCCAGCCGCGACCTGTCCAGCGATCCAGGACGTGGTCGTACCGGCCGCCGTGCTCGCTGAGGCCGTGGATCCAGAGGAGAGTTCGCTTGGGGAGCTCCTGGTCGGGGAGAGCTCGGCGGACGGAGAGAGGAGTCCCGTCGAATCCTGGAATCTGGATGATGTCGAGCCGCATTAAGAACTCCGTGGAGCGTGTCGTCGACGTAATTTACGGAATTGGTCACGTCACTGCCGCTGCGACCCCAAATTCAGCGGTCGACGCGAGCGTCAGGGCTATCGGATTGGCGTCCGAAAGAGGGAAAGCTGACGTCGAACTCCAGAACAGGACGAACGGACGGGAAGTTTACGAGGTGTACTAGGTGACGGCGAATGTCTCAAGATTCTCTTTGATCGACTCTAACTCTTTTCTGCGTCGTGTGTTGTGTTGATCCGGGTTGCCGGTTTCGGTGTGTCGTCGCGGATTGCGGGGATTTGCGCAACCTGTTGGGAAATCAAAAAGTTGCGACTCAGGATGTGGCGTAGTAGACTGAGGAAAGCGGGCCGTGGCGGCCGCGCATTCCGGAATGATTCGAGCAGGAGGAGCCGGCCGTGAGCACCGGAGCCCGTGTGGAATCGGAAGTGTTCGAGATGGAAACCGACGGTGGCTGGCTGCCGGCGGGTAAAGATATTTCGGTC
Source organism: uncultured Planctomycetaceae bacterium (assembly GCA_942493135.1). Taxonomy (GTDB): domain Bacteria; phylum Planctomycetota; class Planctomycetia; order Planctomycetales; family Planctomycetaceae; genus Planctellipticum. The sequence goes on from OW818684.1 coordinate 5,911,121, forward strand.
TGGGGCCTCAGCCTGGCGGCGCATGTGGTCGTCCTGCTGCTGCTGGGGACGATTCATTACGAGGTGGTCACAGGGCGCATTCCCGACATTACTTCGGTGCTCGAAGACGTCGATCCCGCGGAGTACAAGTTCGACAGTACTGTCGTCGACCAGGCCGGGCAGGATAGCCCCATCAACACGCTGGCGGCCTCGCAGGAAGCCGCGCAGCAGGTGGGGGCCGAGCCTCAGGAGCAGATCCAGGAAAAGCTGGACGAGAACTTCAAGGCGGAAATCCCGGTAACGGACGATATCGTCAAGCCGGCCGAGTCGGAGTTGCTGGCGGCCGTGGATACCAAGGGGACGAACGAGGTCACGGGCGGGGTGGAAGGGGCAATCGATCGTCTGGCTTGGGAAATCGCCAACAGCCTGCGGGAAAAGAAGACGACCGTGGTCTGGCTGTTCGACGTGTCGCCGTCGCTGTCGAAGCAGCGTGAAGCGATCGCCGACCGGGTCGAGGTCATCTACAAGCAGCTCAATACTCTGAACGCGAACGCGGACAAGGCTCTGAAGACCGGAATCGCGGCGTTTGGCGACAAACATCGGATCGTGACTAACGATCTGCTCGACGACACGGACGAGGTGGTGAAGGCGGTCCGAGGGCTGAAGTCGGAAGACTCGGGCACGGAGAACGTTTTCAGCGCTGTCACTGCGGTGGCCAACAAGTGGCAGAATCAGGCGACCAGCATGCGTCGGAATGTGATGATCATCGTCGTCACGGATGAAGCGGGCTCGGATCCGCAGAGCCTGGAGCAGGCGATCGTGCAGTGCAAGCGGTACGGCATGAAAGTCTATTGCGTCGGGCAGATGGCCCCGTTCGGTCGACAGGAAGTCGAAGTTCCGTTCACGCTGGAGAGCGGCGAGACGATCCTCGGTGTCATGCAGCGCGGTCCCGAAAGTTACCTGCAGGAACGGGTCGAGCTGCCGTTCTGGGGCGTTCCGAGCGGAGACCTGCAGAATATCGCCTCGGGATTCGGCCCCTACGCTTTAACGCGGCTCTGTGCGGAGACGAACGGTCTGTTCTTCATCACCGATCCGGGGATCGGGAAGGTCGATCTGTCGGTGATGCGCGGGTACGCGCCGGACTATCGTCCGATCCGCCTGCTGGAGCAGGACGTGGCATCGAACGGGGCGAAGCGGGCGCTGATTGAGGTGGCGGGCAGTCTGAAGGGGGGGGCGATTCAGATTCGCATTCCCCGGCAGGAGTTTCCGGCGGAGAACGACAACATCCTGAAGACCGCCATTGAAGAAGCTCAGAAGCCTCTGGCGGAGCTGGACTACCGGCTGGATCAGATCGTGAAGCGACTCGAAGAGGGTGAGAAGGATCGAGCGAAGATTCGCGAGCCGCGCTGGCAGGCTGGGTACGACCTGGCGCTGGGCCGGGCGCTGGCGCTGCGGGTGCGGGCCTTCGGGTACAACACGATGCTGGCGGAAATGCGGTCGAGCCCCAAGCCGTTTGAGAAGAAGGGGAGCAACCAGTGGCGGCTGGTGCCGTCGAAGGAAATCAGTTCCGGCGCGCAGGTGAAGAAGCTTTCGAACAAAGCGACTGAATACCTGAAGCGGGTCATCGATCAGCACGCGGGAACGCCGTGGGGCGAGATGGCGGAACGGGAATTGAGTCAGCCGATGGGCTGGGCCTGGCAGGAGAATACGTACGTGGCGCCGGCGGGCGGCATGGGGAACGGAAAAGATAAAGCCCGGATCAGATTTGTCGATGAAGTGGATCCGAAAACTGGCAAGAAGACGAAGCGCCAGTTGCCCGATGAGCCGGTGCGTCGCGCCATTTGATACTGTCGGCTTGCCGTCTGCGGGTGTGGGCAGACCGAGTCGATTGCGAGTTTCCGGCGACCTGGTCGCTGCATATTATTCAAAGAGTCTTTGTCGTCTGGTTTGGGGTCACCCGAGCGTTGGCGACAGCATCTGTCGTGAACCGGAGAGCCTCCTCCATGGCGTTGAACAAGTCGATTGTTTCCGGTCTCGGAGTCTCGCTCGGGATTCACGTGGTCGTGCTCCTGTCGCTGTCGTTTATTGTCTATGACATTGGCGGCGAACAGTTGCAGATGGTCGTGGACTCGGTGTTTGCCGAGGAGCGGGCGCAGGAGGAGTTTTCGCAGGAGATCGAGCAGGACAACGAAGTCGCCGACTCGATGAACGTGATCGCCGGCGGCGCGATCACATCGGCGATTGGAGGTTCGGGGGCGCCGGCGGTCGCCCAGACGAAGATCGAGCAGGCCGAGAGTTTGAAAGAACCCGAGATCAAGGTGAATGTCGGGGCGATAACCGCGCCAGGGCTGAATACGCTGGGGAACGACCTGGGGGCGGGCGAAGTGACGGGGGACATCGGCCAGGTGGTCGAGGGGTACGGGGCCGCCATGAGCCAGTTCACCCAGGAGCTGATTCGCCTGATGCGCGATCAGCGGGTGCTGGTGGTCTGGGCGTTCGACGAATCGGAGAGTATGAAGCCGGCTCAGAAAGAAGTCCGGGAGAAATTCGGCAAGATTTACGAAGAGCTGGGGATCGCCGCAAAGCAGGACCAGAAGCTCAAGCTGTCGGACGAGGTGCTGCTGACGGTCGTCACGAGTTTCGGACAGGGGATCAAGGAGCAGACTGCGAAGCCGACGGCAAACGTGTCTGAAATCCGGGCGGCGATCGATAAGATCGACATTGATCGGACTGGTAAGGAGAACATGTGCCAGACCATCAACGCGGTGGTGGGCAAGTATCTGAAGATGGCCCAGAGTCAGAAGCGCAAGCTGGTTGTCTGTGTCGTCTCGGACGAATCTGGTGACGACGGCGACGCCGTCGAAGATACGATCGGGTTGTGCAAGCGGGGCGATGTGCCGGTCTACTTTCTGGGGCAGTACGCGTGCTTTGGATATCCCTACGCACGATACAAGTGGGTGGATCCGCAGTACGGCCTGACGCACTGGCTTCAGATCAACCAGGGACCGGAGACGCCGATGCCGGAACTGCTGCAGTTCGACGGAATCGGTCCGCGCTGGGACTACATGTCGAGCGGGTTCGGGCCATACGAGCAGGTGCGGATTGCCCGCGAGACGGGCGGGGTGTATTACTTGCTGCCGTCGTACGGCACGAATCTGGTGACGTCGACCAAGCTGGAAGACCGCAAGTACGAGCTGCTGGATATGCGGGAGTATCTCCCGGTGCTTTCGGCGCGGATGCCGTATGTGAAGGAGCGGGATGCGAGCAAGTTCCGCAGCGCGCAGTGGGAAGTGATTTCGCTGCTCAATCCGCATCAGGACGCCAAGCTGCGGATGCGCGAGCACTGGTACCCGGCCGATCCTGTGAAATTTGCGGAAGAGGGGAAAAAGAACTTTGAGATGGCGGTGCGGGCGATGGGCCTGCTGAACCAGGCTGCGGCGGTGCTGGAGAAAATCAAGCCGCTGGAGGCGAAGGAACAATCGCAGCGGTGGCGGGCCAATTTCGACCTGACTTACGCGCAGTGTCTGGCTTATCGCGTCCGCCTGTTCCAGTTTCTGCTGGCGCTCGATCAGCATCAGAAGGCGAAACCGGTTCCCAAGGGAATGTCGAACGGTCACCCCAACAACACGTGGACAATTCACCGGGTCAAGGACATGCTCCCGCCCGATCCCGAACAGGTAAAGATTACGAAGATTGACGTGAACGAGCTGAATCAGCAGCAGGAAAAGGCGAAGGCAATGTTCGCTCAGATCGTGAAAGATCACCCGAATACGCCTTGGGCTCGGCGCGCTCAAAATGAGATCAACGTCGGGTTCGGCATGAAATTCGTCGAAGACTTCCGCGATCCGCGTTACGATAAGACCGACATCAAGCTGCCGTCGCTGTGAGGATGGCTGAATGCCAAGTGACGGAGTCACCGTCACGTAGAAGGCGGCCGGGCGGCGATGCGCTGGACGACGGCGGAGTCGATGACGAGCTGCAGGGCGTGGAAGGTCAGCATCGGGAAGGTGATGAAGGGGTAGATCCCTCCGCCGACCAGTGAAGGATCGGCTGCCAGCAGGAGCGCGACCGGGAGCGTTTTCTGGCTCCCGGCAAAGAGCATCGCGATGCGATCTTCGCGAGACAGTCGGAGGAGAGTTCCGGCTCCCGCCGCGGCCACCATTCCGGCGACATGCAGCCCTGCGCAGGCGACCGCCAGGCAGATCCCCGTCAGCACCGTCGGCCAGTGCGACTGAGCGCGTAGTGCTTCGCCGCCGCGGACGGCGGCGGCCGTGATCATGGTCAGCACCAGCAATTGTGCGGCGAGACTGATCTGGCGGGTGTAGCCGAGCGCCAGTCGATGGCCCCAGGCCGGGCGGCGGGCGAGTTGTCCCAGCAGCGTCGGCAGGAGCACTGCCAGCGACAGATTACGAACAATGGGCAGAGGATCAAGAGCCGCGTCGCGGGAGACGGTCCAGCTCAGCCAGAAGGGGGTCACTACGACGCAGGCCAGATTTGTGACCAGGGTCACCAGCAGCGAGACGGCGTCATTGCCGCCTGCTTTGCGGGTCCAGACGGATGCGGTGGCCAGCGTGCAGGGGACGGCGGCGGTGATCAGCAGGCCGAGGCGGAAGTCTTCGGGCCAGGGGAACAGGCTGACCGGCCAGGCGAGGCAGGGGATCAGGCCGATGTTGATGGTCGTTCCGAGCATGACCGGGAGCGGGGCGCGGAGCGAATCTCGGAGGCGTCGAGTGTCGAGGCTCCAGGCCATCAGGAAGAGAATCAGGGCCGTGGTGACGCCGGGATCGACCAGCCCGAAGACCGGGCGGTGCCAACGGGCTTCGAGGACGAGGCCGATTGAGAGTCCAGCGCCGAGCATCGCGACGAGCACGGGAAGAAACCAGTGGTTGCTCCACCAGGCCGCCAGCCTGGATTGGAAACTGCTCACGAAGCCTCGCGGAACCGGAGGGATGGCTTTTCAATCGTGACGACGGTGTTGGGGGGAATGCTCTTGGTGAGCGAGACGCTGGCGCCGATCACCGAGTTGGCTCCGACGACGGTGTCGCCTCCGAGAATCGTCGCGTTGGCGTAGATCACGACGTTTTCTTCGAGCGTGGGGTGGCGTTTCTGGTTGCGGACCAGGTTGCCTTCGTCGTCCTTGGCGAAACTGAGTGCGCCGAGCGTCACGCCCTGGTAAAGCTTGACGTTCCGGGCGATGTCGCAGGTCTCGCCGATGACGACTCCGGTCCCGTGGTCGATGAAGAAGGAGGGGCCGATCTTGGCGCCGGGATGGATATCGATCCCCGTGCGACTGTGGGCCCACTCGGTCAGCATGCGTGGAATCAGGGGGACCTTGAGCTTGTGCAGTTCGTGAGCCAGTCGGTAGACCGTGATGGCTTCGAGTCCCGGATAGCAGAAGATGATTTCGTCGAGGCCCCCGGCGGCGGGGTCGCCGTCGTACGCGGCCTGGACGTCCAGTGCGAGCATCCGGCGCACCATGGGCAGCGTCTGCAGGAACTGGATAGCCTTCTCCTGGCCCTGGGCTTCGAAGTCGTTGGCGGCTTCCTGACCGCAGTTCGTGCCGTGCCGCCGGCGGTATTCGTGGCGCAGGGTTCTGGCGAGCTGCTGGGTCAGGCGGTCGTGCAGGCTGTCGATCAGGTCGCCGACGTGATAGGTCACATTGCCCAGGTGCAAGTTCTGTCGCTTGCGGTAGCCGGGATAAAGGATCTCTTTGAGATCCTGGGCGATCTCGACGACGGCGTCGACGCTGGGGAGGGGACAATGACCGAGGTGGTGAATCGTCTCGATCTCCTGGTAGGTCTCGACGATCCGGTCGGTCAGTTCCGGCAGACGTTCCTTAAGTCGGATGTCCGTGGCCATCGACGTTGTTCCCTGAAGCTTCGCGTGCCCGGCGGTCCTGCAGCCCGGACCATTCGTCGCCCCTCGAATGGGTGACGGATGTTCCCGCGGCCGAGATTGTAGATTCTACGGCCGCAGAATCTGCAGGATCAACACCGTGGGAGGAATCGGCCGGCGGGGGGGGACGGATGGAACGTTTTATCCCTTCCGCAGAAGAGTGCAGGGTAACCCGTCGGGAAAGACCGGTACGAGCGGAACAGGTTCGCCAGATTGCCGCGGGCCGACGGTCGCAACCTTATCGGTTGTGTCGGGACTTGGGACGGCGCGAGGTTCGTTCAACCGCGTGAAACGGGGGGCCGATTCCTCTTCCGGGGGCGTCCGTGAAGTCGGGGGCCTTCACGGAGAAATCTGGAATGTCCGAACCCGGTCCGACGGATGCTCGGTGGATGACCTGGCGCTCGCGGCTGGCGTCGGCGGCGAATGGTGAGCGAGGTCTGGAGCGCGTTGATGCGGGTTGCCAGGAGGCACTGCACGGACAGCTGCAGCGACTGTTGACGGCGGCGCGAAAGCTTGTCCTGGATGCGCGGCTGGCAAGTCCGGGGCTGCGTCCCGCCCGGCTGCTGCTGGACGACTCGCTGCACCTGATGCGGCTGGCAGTGGACGATCTGCGGAGTGCCGGGGCGGCCGGGCCGTCACTGGTTCAGTTCGAACTTCTGCAGGAACTGACGCTCGAAGTCGAAGACCTGCTTCGAATTGTGACGAATCAACGGCGTCTGGTGGAGCGTCTGACGGCGGATGCGGAGTTGTTGCATCGGATTCTGGAGGAATTGCGGGGTGCGCGGACGCCGCGGTCCAGTCTGATCTGGGAACTGGCGGATCGGGTGGCTTCTCAGGCGCAGCGGACGGAAGAATCGCGCGACTGGCAACGTTTGCCGGGCGTGTCGCTGGTGGAGGTGCTGCCGCGGGCGGCGTGGCCGCTGGCGTGGTTCTATGCGGAAGCGCTGGAGTCCGCGCGGTGGGCGGCGCTGGCGATGCGGGACGCTCGAGAATTGCGAGCGGATGAGCGGCGGCTGGTGCTCGGCGGAATGCTGTTGAGAGATCTGGGCTGGTTGCGGCTGATTCCGACGGGTCGTCGACTGGAAGATCCGATGATCGAACACGACTTGCGGCGCAGGGCGATGCGCCATCCCGGTGCGGCCGCCGCGCTGGTGGCGGGGATAGCGGAGATTCCCCGGCGGCTGCCGTTGATCATCGGTCAGCATCACGAACGGCTGGACGGATCGGGGTATCCGGCGGGAACGCCGGGGCATCTGCTCTGTCCGCTGAGCCGCTGGGTGCTGACAGCTACGCGACTTCAGGAGATTCTGACGACGCGGTTCCGGCAGGCGGACTTGTCTCGGGACGAGGCGCTGCAGCAGACGGGAGTCGAACTCTGGCAGGAAGTGATTCGGGGGCGGCTGGATCCCTCGGCGGCCGAGCGGCTGCTGGAGGCTCTGGATCCAAGGCTGGCATTGCGCGTCAAGGAGGCGGTGAAAGAGAGTCCGCGGTCCAGAATCGACGGCGCACATTGGCTGCCCGGGCCTCATCAGGCCAGCCTGCAACCGCAGTCGCAGAAAGCGCCTGCGCCTGAGGTTGCGGCCAGAAGCGCGGAAGTGCCTCCGCCGGTGTTCCTGCGAAAGCAGCGAGGCGGAAAGGAGTTTCATGTTCCGCTGGCGCCGAGCCTCGCGCGACGTCTGGCGACTTCGGCCAGTCGGCAAACCGGTGACGCCGAGACCGGAGTGAATTCCGGGAGGGAGGGGAGATGACCTCAAGTGTTTCCTCCCGTACCGACGGAAGCTACTGGAACGAGACTCGCCGGCCGCTGACATGCCTGGCATTCGTCCTGCCGTGGCTTGTGGCGTATGAGGGGGGGCTCTGGTGGCTAGGTGGGGGCGACGCCCTTCGCAACGGCGCCGACAGTTGGCTGAGAATCGGACTGGGGGCTCTGGGGGGGACTGCGTGGTGGATTCTGCCGGCGGCCCTTGTGATCGTGCTGCTGGTATGGCACATGGCCGCCGGCCATTCCTGGCGGATTCATTGGAACGCACTGGGAGGGATGCTGTCGGAGAGCGTGCTGTTTGCGTTCCTGCTGATCCTGCTGGGGCAGTCGCTCGAACGGGGGCAACGCCTGGTGCTGGACGTCGGCGAGCCGCTGCTGGGAGTGGCGGTGAGATCGATCGGGTTTGTGGGAGCCGGGCTCTATGAGGAGTTTCTGTTTCGTCTCTGTCTGATTCCGCTGGCGTATGCCATTTGTCGTGCGATTCTGCTGCCGCGGAGCTGGGCGCTGGGGGTGACGCTGGTGACGACGAGCTTCGCGTTTTCCGTCGCGCACTACCTCGGTCCGGTTCCGGACGGGCAGTCGCTGTCGGTGTTGACGGACGCCGTCGCACGCGTGCAGAGCCATCGCGAGCTGTGGTTCGGCTTTGCGTTCCGGACGATCGCGGGGCTGGTCTTTGGGGGGCTGTTCTGCCTCCGCGGCTTCGGAATCGCGGTTGGCGCGCATGCGTTGTACGACATCATCGTGGGAGTGGTGCTGGTGGCGGAACTGTAGGGGCGGCGGCGCCGGCCGGGTCCGTGCGGGGCCTGGATCGTTCTGCGAGAGTCTGGGTCGTCGCGGACTCCGACGCCAGCCACCCGTCAGGGGACGCCGGCCATGCAATCGGGCTGTCAGTATCCGATCGCCGCCCCATCTTTGCGCGACTCCGTGGCTCCCTGCAGCGTGCCGCGTGCGGAATCGATCAGAATGCCCTGATAACCGCCGTAGGAACCTGCGGAGCCGCGCTGCACCTGGTGGCCGCGGGACTGCAGAACGCGAACGGCTTCGTCAGAGATTCCCGATTCCACGTAGACCGTCCCGCCGTCGGCGGCCATCGGCTCGCCGGTCGGCGTCGCGGAGCCCGCATGCCGGACGCGGGGTGCATCGCCGGCCGCCTGGAGGTTCATGCCGAAGTCGATCAGGTTGACGAGGATCTGGACGTGTCCCTGCGGCTGCATGTCGCCTCCCATGACGCCGAAGCAGAGCCAGGGTTTGTCGTTGCGGGTGACCATTGCGGGGATGATGGTGTGAAAGGGGCGTTTCTTTGGTTCGAGGCGATTCGGATGGCGTTCGTCGAGCGAGAAGAGCGCTCCGCGATTCTGCAGGGGAAAGCCGACGTTGCCGGGGACGACCTGCGAACCGAACCCGTAGTAGAGGCTCTGGATCATCGAGCAGCAGTTGCGATCTTTGTCGACGACGCTGAGATAGACCGTATCGCCGTGAACCAGTTTGGGATCGCCGTGCGCGACGTTCAGGGCCGCCCGCTCGGGGTGAATCCGTGGCCGCTGGCGGTCTGCATAGGCCTGTGAGATCAGTTCCTGGACTGGCGCGGGGGAGAACGCCGGGTCGGCGTAGAAGCGGGCGCGATCGGCGAAGGCGAGTTTCTTGGCTTCCAGGAAGCGGTGCAGGTACTCGGGGTGGCCCGGTCCCCACGCCTTCAGGTCGTAGCCTTGCAGGAGGTTGAGCATCTGCAGGGCCGCGATGCCCTGCCCATTGGGGGGGAGTTCCCAGACGTTGTAGCCGCGGTAGTTTGTCGAGACAGGCTCGACCCACTCGCTGGTGTGGTCGGCGAAGTCGGAGAGAGAGAAATAGCCGCCGTGAGCCTCGCTGAAGCGGACGATCTCGGCGGCAATCGGTCCTTTGTAGTAGGCGTCCGGACCGTGTTGGGCGATCAGCCGGTAGGTCGCGGCCAGCTCGGGCAGCCGGGCGATGTCGCCTTCCTTCGGAGCGGTTCCGTGTGGCAGAAATGCGCGACGAGAGTCGGGCCAGGGGGCGAGCGACTTTTCGCCGCTCTTCCAGTATCCCGCGATGACTTCCGGAACCGGGAAGCCCTCGTCAGCGGCCTTGATGGACGGTGCAAGCAACTGGGCCAGGGGCTGAGATCCGAAGCGCTGACGGAAGGCTTCCCAGCCGTCGACGCAACCGGGGACCGACCAGGAGAGCGGGCCGGATTCGGGGATCCGGGGCAGACCCATCTGGCGGAACACTTCGCGATTGAGACGGGCCGGGCTGCGGCCCGAGGCGTTGAGGCCGTAGAGTTTCTGCGTCTTGTTGTCCCAGTAAATGACAAACAGGTCGCCGCCGATGCCGCAGCTCATTGGCTCGACGACGCCGAGCATGGCGTTGACGGCAATGGCCGCGTCGGCTGCGTTGCCCCCGGACTTCAGGACGTCGAGGCCGACGTCGGCGGCGAGGGGGTGACTGGTGCAGACCATGCCGTGCCGGGCCACCACGACGGAACGGCTCTGGTGAGGGTTGTCGCCGGGGCGGTCGTAGCCGCCGGCCTGAAGCGGGAGCGGAAGCAGGCTGACGGTCATCAGGAGTCCCCGGCTGATGAGAATGCGAATGGGAGTCGAGGGCATGGCGACAATCTCAGGTTGGAACGGGTGAAAGGCGCGCCGGGGAAACTATCAGCGCAGCAGCCTGCGCATGGCCGCGAGGAGAACGTCTTCCACTTCGGGAGCGGTGCGGGAGACGACTCCGGTCTCGTAACCACCCTGGGTATAGGCGATCGCGGTGCCGATGTAGCCGGGGCCGTAGTCGCCGTATGCGGCCAGCGCGACGAACTCATCGGGACGCACGGCCTGGGCGGCGAGCTGGTATTCGACGAAGAGTTCGCCGGGGAGGTGCAGAATCCGTCCGGGACCGAGTTTGAGGCAGGTGATCTCAATCGCGTGTCCTGCCTTCATCCGTCGCGCGAACGACAGATCGCGTGCGGCGCGTGTGCGGTCCGCAGAGGAAGCGGATGCGTCCTGGAGAATTGCAAGCTGGACGGCTTCATCTCGTATGCGGTCCCGCGGCGGCAGCACGACCGGTTCGACGCGCCATTCCACGTCTGCGGCTGCCACTGCGGTCTTCTGCTGGTTCTTCCAGGCGGCCTCCATTCCCTGAGCGAGTCGTCCAGCCAGTTCCGGACGCCGACCCGGAGAGCCGTCGTTGTACTTGCCGGCGGTGACGTTGCCCGACGCTCCGTTGAAATGGATGTGAGCGGGGCCGGGAACCGCCGCTTCTCGCTGACTCCGGGCCAGGCCTGGGATGTCGGCGCTGACGCCTCCCTTGCCGTAGTAGCTCTGGGGGTGCGTGGCGTACCACGTCAGGCTCGCGATTGGTTGATCGCCGTCCCAGAAACTGACGAGGCGAACGAGCGGATCGATCGTTCCCTCCGGAGCGGCGATGGCTTCGGGATTGGTGGTTGCGGAATAGCGGACGTGTTTGACTTTGCCGTCGGGACCGAGAACGCGGCGGTTCGAAGCGACGCGATCGACGACAGCCTGGCCGAAGCCGACGTGCGTCACGTTCCGGGCGCGGGGGAGTGACTCGCGAACGGCGTCTGCCGTGCGTTGCATGGCGGTTTGGGCGAAGACCGCGTCGAAACTTCGTCCACCCAGACCGACCTCGGCCAGCAATTCTTCGGCGGTTGCATCGAGGCCGGGGGCGTCGTGCTGATGGAGGCAATGGACTGCGACCCGGTCGGGCGTCGTCCCGGCAGCATCCGCGAGGGCCTCGCGCCAGGCGTCGTGACTGCCGTTGGCAATTCCAACCCAGTCAACGGCGCAGAGGACGATTGGCCGATCCTTCCCCAACAGCACCACGCCTCGAGCCGATAGGGGATCGTCGATCGTTTTCGCCGGGGCCACGCCGCCGTTGCAGAGTGGTGAGCCGATCGGTGGTGTGACGTCGGCCTGAAATGTGGCGATCTGCAGCGGAGTCTGCCCCAGGGCTGCGGTGGGCGCGATCAGGGCGAGATAGAGGCAGCAGAAGCGGGCGAGTGCTGTCATTGAGTCGTCCAGCAAGAGTCTTGGCTCGTTGATTTGACGAGTGGCGAACTGCGCCAGCTTCGCATCGTATTCGGCTGATGGGACGATCTCCAGACGTTCCGCGATGGCGCGGCCAGTTTCCTCAGGCAAATGTCAGTTGTCGGCGGCCTTGCAGCGATGGCGGGTGGTCCCGACAATGGCCGGCTGGTCGAGCGGGCGGCGGCAGCCCGGGCTCGATCCGGTATCCCTTCTGCTGCTGGAAAGCGACCTGCCCGGTATGTACGACACGCACGAACTGACGCGGAAACTGCAAAAGAACAACGGCTCGAAGATCGTTCTGCTGGTCGGCGACGGCCTGGGGGGGCTGCCGCTCGAACCGGGCGGGAAGACGGAGCTGGAAACCGCGAAGACGCCGAACCTGGACGCCCTGGCGGCGCGCGGCACGCTGGGGCTGAGCACGCCGGTCCTGCCGGGGATTGCACCGGGGAGCGGGCCGGGGCACCTGGGGCTGTTCGGCTACGATCCGCTGAAGTACCAGATCGGCCGCGGGGTGCTGGAGGCGCTGGGGATCGATTTCGAACTCGGTCCCAAGGACGTGGCGATCCGAGGCAACTTCTGCACGCTCGACGCGGACGGCAAGATCACCGACCGGCGAGCGGGCCGGATCGCCAGCGAGATCGGCGCGAAGCTCTGCGAGAAGCTCGACAAGATTACGATTCCCGGCGTCGAAGTCTCGGTCCGCCCGGTGAAAGAGTACCGGCTGGTGATCGTCTTCCGTGGCGAGGGGCTGGAGGGGGATGTCGAAGACACCGATCCGCAGGCGACCGGAGTGCCGCCGCTGACGGCGGTCGCGCGTTCTGCCGGTTCCAGCAAGACGGCTGAGATCTGCAACGAGTTTCTGCGACAGGCCCGGGAAGTTCTGAAGGGGGATGCTCCGGCCAACTTTCTGACGATGCGGGGAATCGACCGGCTGCCGCATATTCCGACGTTCGAAGAAGTCTACGGACTGCGGGCCGGGGCGATTGCGGTTTATCCGATGTATCGCGGGCTGGCCCGGCTGGTGAGCATGAATGTGCTTGACGCCGGCCTGACGCTGTCGGATCAGATGGACCGATTGGAGAAGTCGTGGAACGACTTCGACTTCTTCTTCATTCACTTCAAGTACACCGATTCGACGGGCGAGGACGGCAACTTTGCGGCGAAGGTTCAGCGGACGGAGGAGCTCGACTCCTGCATTCCGCGGATCACCGCTCTGAAGCCGGATGTGGTGATTGTCACCGGCGACCACAGCACCCCGTCCAAGATGAAGTCGCATAGCTGGCACCCGGTTCCGACGCTGCTGGCGGCGGACACGTGCCGGTTTGACGGCTCGACGGCGTTCGGCGAATCGCAGTGCCTGCGGGGAGGACTGGGGCAGTTCGAGGCGAAGCACCTGATGCTGCTGGCACTGGCGCATGCCGGTCGACTGGAGAAGTACGGGGCGTAATTGCGGGGTTTCGTCCTCGTTCCCGGCTGTGCTAAAACGATGCTCCCCGGTACAGAAGTGCCGGGAAGTCTCGTTTGTGATCGACAACCATCAGAGGGCGAGAGGTGGAATATGGCGGTTACGGCGAATCAGCCATTCAGTCGTGATGCCTGGGCGAGGGAGTACGCCGAGAGTCATTTGCGGACCGATCCCGGGACGATCGATGTCTTCTACTTGCCGACGAATGCACCTGAGCGGGAGATTCGTCTGCTGGAGATCAACGATCTGATCGCCGTCCGCGAGTCTGATCCAATCGACCCCATCGACTTTGGCGTCGATTCCGACGGCGATCAACCCCATCGACTCCTTGTGGTGGACGTGACGCCAGGTCAGTGGGTTCGGATCCAGAGCGGGCAGATTCCGCTCCCGCCCGGCTGGTCGCTCGACGGAAAGGTCATCTTTTCGCGGCAGCCGCAATGACTCCCGTGCAGACCCTCTGGTGGGAGCAGGTCCATGCCGAACACCGTGTGCTGCTGCTTCTGCGGAAGTCGGGCGCAGCGGCTTGTCACCAGTTGCATTATCTGCAGATGGTGACCGAAAAACTCGGCAAAGCGTATTTCTGGCGATCGGGAAATCCGCCGCGCAGGAGTCATGCTTCCTTCGTAAGATTCCTGCAGGCGCTGGCTGGACGTCCAATGGTCGATCGAAATCGAATCGCTCAACTGCTAGGGGTCGATCGGTCGGACGATTCCGAGCGCTGGATTCAAGTCACGGCGCCATTGGCTTACGAATTGGAACGTCTCGCCCCGGCATTGGCCGGCGACGACGGGCCGAATCCTGAATACCCGTGGCCGCGGCTTGCTCCGGTTGAGACTCCTGTCGAGTTTGAGTTCTCAGTCTGGTTTCAGTTGACGAATTCGGGGCGCGGTCGTCGGTTGCTGAAAGTGATCGATCATGCCGTCGAAGAGTTTCCAGACTATGCGTGAGTGAGATGTTTCAGGTCTGCCACTCAGCCCATCCAATTCGGCGGAGATGTTTTGGGGGCACGGCCATAAATAGCCTGAGATTGTGATCGCATGACCGAACCCATCGCCTGGCTGAATGGCAACTATATCTCGTTCTCGCAGGCGGCGCTTCCCGTCTGGGACATGGGAGTTGTCGGCGGTGCGGCGGTCACAGAAATGTTGCGGACCTTCCGTCACGTTCCGTTCCGGCTGGAGGAGCATCTCGACCGGCTGTTTGCCTCGGTTCGATCGGTCGGATTCCAACTGGAAGTCTCCCGCGACGAATTGGGTGGCATCGTGCGGTCGGTTGTTGCGCGAAACGCCATGCTGATTCCCGCAGAGCATGACCTGGGCGTGATCGCATTCGTGACCGCTGGCGGAAACCTGACGTATCTAGGGGCTGCCGGGCGAGATCTTGCTCGAAAGTGCACAGTTTGCGTCCATACGTTTCCCTTGCCGTTCGAGTTATGGGCGGACCGCTATGAGGCTGGCGTGCATCTCGTGACGCCGGCCACAAAAGCACTGCCGTCCGACGTGATTGATCCGCAGATCAAGTTCCGGAGCCGGCTGCACTGGCAACTGGCCGATCGCGAAGCCCGGCTGGTGGATCCTGCCGCGATGTCGTTGCTGCTGGACCGGGATGGCTACCTGACGGAAGCGGCCAGCGGGAACGTCGTCGCCCTGCACGGAGATCGACTGCTGACCCCGTCCCACTCTCGGTCACTGGCGGGGATCAGTCTGCAGGTCGTCGAGGAGCTGGCTCCTGCACTTGGCTGCCAGGTGGTTCGCGGAGACTGGACGCTCCACGACTTCGAGCGGGCGTCCGAGATTTTCCTGACGTCGACGCCGCACTGCTTGCTGCCGGTGACGAAGTTGAATTCCATTGCGGCAGGGGACGGTCGGCCTGGGCCGCTGACGCGGCGGTTGCTAACCGCGTGGAGCGAACTGGTGGGGGTGGACATCGCGTCGCAGATGCGCCGGGGGGCTGCCGACCGCTCTCGATAGAGTATCTTGCGGATCGGACGTTCCGTCGGTACATGTGTGAGCATGTTTGGGCGGGAGTCTGTCGATGGCGGTCTGGAGCGAAATGCTGTTTGCCGGCGACGAAAGGGGCACGGTACGCCGCGCTCCCGCGGTCGCGCTGCTGGCGGCCGTGGCGGTTGGAATTGTCGTCGACCGCGTCTGGAACTGGCCGCTGGCTGGCTGGTTGGCGGTTTCCGTGGTGGCTGCCGCGGGGGCGGTGTTGGCTTGTCATCGCCGACTTGCGATGACCGTGGCCGTGCTCTCGATCTGGTGCGGGCTGGGGGGAGCGTGGCACCACTTATGGTGGTCAACAGTTTCCACCAACGATGTCGCTGCATGGGCGACCGAGGACGGCGTCGTCGTCAGACTTCAGGGGACGCTGATGGAATCCCCCTGGATGACGAAACGTCCCGGTCCGATCTGGGACCGGAAGCAGGAAACAGTCTGGACCACAGCCACGCTGCGAGCAGAGGCCTTGCACGACGGTTGCAATCGCTGGGAATCTGTCAGCGGCTGCTGCCGGCTCACGGTTCGCGACGATCTTTTCGAACTTTCCAAACTCTCGGTCGGCCAGCGGCTGGAAATCCTCGGCATTCTGGAGCTGCCGCGGCCGGCGGCGAATCCTGGCGACTTCGACTACCGCGAGTTCCTGCGCTCGCAGCGGGTCCACGCTGTCGTCCATGCCGAGCGGGTGGAGTGCGTCCGGCAGATCGAGATAGACACGAGCTGGAACTCGGCGTGGGGACGCTGGCGACAGCAGGCGCGGGCTTACGCGGCAAAGGTCTTTGATCGCAAATCGTCACCTGAAACGACTGCAGTTGCCCAAGCCCTGTTTCTGGGTGTCCGTCGGCAGATTGACGACCAGACACGCGAAGACTTCATTCGCAGCGGGCTGCTGCACGTGCTCGCGATTTCGGGCGTTAACGTCGGGTTACTGGCACTTTGGTTCTGGTTAGCCTGTCGGTTGCTGCGACTGTCGTTGTTCTGGAGCCGTTGGATCGTCCTGACCGGCCTGCTCGGCTACCTCTTTCTGACGGACGCCGATCCCCCCGTCTGGCGCGCAACGCTGGTCGCGGTGCTGGCGATTGGAGCCGGTTTCGCGGGGCGTCCGGCTCTGCCTCGGCAAATGATCGCTCTGGCCGCGCTGGTTGTGTTAGTGATGAATCCCACGGATCTGTTTCATGCCGGGGCGCAACTCTCGTTTCTGTCGGTGGTCATTGTTTCCGAAGTCCTGCGCTGGAGGACCGCCTGGGAGGTTCGGCAGAGAGAGCAGGAGGGACTCGACGGCCCCACCTGGCGACGCAGGTGCTGGCGAGTCGTCGGTGACGCGTACGCGGTGAGCACGGCGACATGGCTGCTGACCGCGCCGCTGGTCGCGTATCGATTTCAGCTCATTACTCCGGTGGGGCTGGTCCTCAATATCGTGCTGGGGCCGCTGATTCTGATTGTCATGTGGCTGGGATACTCCACCCTGCTTGTGGGGATGGTGTCTCCTCTTGTGGCGTCATGGATCTTGCCCCTGCTCCACGCCGTCCTCTCCGCGTTTCTGCGGTGCGTCCGCTGGGGCGGACGCTGGGACGGAGGACACCAGTTTGTGCCGGGACCAGACTTCGGCTGGCTGATCGTGTTCTACGTCGCAGCCGGCGTCCTGCTCTGGAGTTCGCCTGGCTCATCGGCTCGTCGCCGGGCCTTGAAAGTTCTGGCGGTCGTGATCGTCTGCGGACTGGCCTGGGGGTTGCGGCCGCAGGCTGCCGGCGAGCTGCGGATGACAGTCCTGTCGGTCGGGCACGGATTGTCCGTTGTGGTTTCATGTCCAAACGGTCGGACGCTCGTCTATGACGCCGGGGGGATGTTTCTGGACCGCCGCGTGGCGGAGACGGCGCTGCGCGCAGTCTGGCGACATGGGGCCTCCAGCATTGATGTTCTAGTGCTGTCGCATCCCGACGCCGACCACTGCAACGCGGTTCCGCGTCTGCTGGAACTGGCGGCCGTCGGCGGCATCGGCATGCATCGTACATTTGTCGACGAACGTCAGGAGATTGTTCGGGATGTGCTGAATTCCGCTGTGGATCGATCTGTGCCGCTGCTGCTGCTCTCCGCGCCACAGGCCATCCGGCTGGATCCGGACATGCAGATCGAAGTGATCCATCCCGCCCCCGGATTTCATTCCGAGAAGGACAACGCGAACAGCCTGGTGCTGGCGATCACTTATGGCGGCCGGACGGTTCTGCTGGCGGGGGATCTGGAGGCTGACGGACTGGCCGCGCTGCTGAGACTGCCGCCGCGTCGTGTCGATGTGCTGCTGGCGCCGCATCACGGGAGTCGCCCGTCGAATCCGCCTGACCTTGCTCGGTGGGCTCACCCGGAAATCGTCATTGCCAGCAGCGGAGACGGAGAGAGTCTCGCAGTTCTCACTGAGATCTACGATGCCGACTGCCTGTCGACCCGCCAATCAGGCGCGATCAACGTACGGATTTCGCAGGCCGGCACGATCTCGGTCGAGCCGTTCAAATCGCCACGTCCGGTGTCGCGATGAGCTCCTCATGGGCCCGCAGTTCGAGGACTTTCCGCCGCAGCTGGCGGCGGAGATTGGACCATTCCTCGACGGCTTCCCGGAAGTCTGCTCCGGCGCGGCCGACGGCGAGACTTCGTCCGCGGCCTCCTGCGACGGATTTCTGAACCTCCATCAGCCGCGGCTCCAGGGTTTCGCGCAGGTAGGAAATCGCGGCTTCGGCGAGTTGCTCGATCTGCTCGGCGAGACGGTGGATCTTGCGACGGTCCTCCGCGCGTTCGTCTTCCGTCAGTTCGCGACTTGTCGTCGGAGCGACGACTTCGTTGGGGGGAGGCGCCAGCCGGCCGAATGGGCTGATCGCCTGGCGGGCCGACTCCATCATTTTCTCGGCCTGCGCCAGACCCAGGCTGGCCTTGTCGAAATCGGGGCGGCTCTCCAGCGCCTTGCGGAAGTTCATGGCTGCAAGCGTGTGATTCTTGAGATCGGCATAGATGTTGCCGAGATTGTAGTAGGCCTCTGCCATCTGCGGATTGAGCCGGACCGCTTCGCGGTAGGCGGAAATGGCCAGGTTGGTCTGGTTCGTCTTTCGGTAGGTGATTCCGAGGTTGTAGTAAGCGTCGGAGTTGCGAGGATCTCGCTGCAGGACCTTCCGGAGGGCGGCTTCGGCCTGCTTGTGATTGCCCATGCGGTTGAGGACGGCTCCGAGGTTAACGTTGAATCGCGGCTGAGTCGGGATCAGGTCCGCGAGCCTGGCGAAGTACTCCGCGGCGGCGGGGAAATCGCCCTTGACGAACAGGGCCGACGCCAGCGACTCCAGGGACTCCGTATGCTGCGGCTCCAGCGTCAGCGCCTGGCGGAACAGCTCGATGGAGTCGTCGATCTGACGGGACTTCAGGGCCGCGCGGCCCTGCTCGTAGAGCGAATCGACGTCAGACTGGCTCATCGCGATCGACCCTGTTGAAATCCGGTTGCCATCGGACGGCGAACTTTCGAAGCGACTGACTCTCGACCTATGCGGCCTCGGTCTGCTGCACTTCTCCGTCAGTCAGCTCGACAAGTTTTGTGCGGCCCCGCTGCAGGAACTGCAGTTTGCCCTCCCGTGCCAGCCAGCCGAGGCCGAAGAGGACTAGATCTCGGGAAAGTCCACTCGCCTCGATCAGTTTGGGGATGGTCAGTGCGCCGGCGCTGCTCAGGGTCTGCCAGACAGTTCCCGCTGCTGCGCCGATCCGGTTGAGTTCGTCGTCGATTCGTTCCAGCACCCTCCACCCTCACTTTCCCGTTAAGACTGTGCACCGATCCCCGCTATCCCGGCTTGCCAGCCTGTATCACTGCCTCGGTCGGGATGAACGTCGGAAGGTGTCGACTCAACGCGACCGAGTATACGTCGTCTGGCAGGGCGGAGTCAAAAAAACTGCGTGACGCGACGGAAATTCCGCCGGACCTGCCGATCGTCAGTCCTCCGTGAAACGGAACCTCTTGACCAACTGGCCCGATTCTCCTGTAATCCCGCTCCGGAGTCCGTCCGCCGCAGTTTGGGCGGTTCGCAGCCGGCGCTGATCACCCACGGACCGGGAAACTGCCGAACAATGACGTTTGACCGCTATCTCGTGCGGAGTTTTCTCCACGTCTTCGTGGTCTGTTTCGTCACGTCGTTCGGTTTGATGGTCGTGATCGACCTGTTCGAGAATCTCGACGAGTTCATCGACGAGAACGGCGGCAAGATGAACCTCCAGGTGGTTCAGGCCATCCTGCAGTTCTATGGCTATCGGGCCATCTTTTTCTTCGATCAGGGGGGGGCCGTGATGGCGGTCGCCTCGGCGATGGTCGTGCTGATCCTGTTCCAGCGCAACGGCGAGCTGCATCCTCTGCTTGCGGCCGGGATTTCGATGTACCGTATACTGGCGCCACTGGTCGCCGGTGTGATCGGGGTCAGCGCTTTGCTGATCGTCAATCAGGAGTTCGTCGTTCCCCGATTCTCGGCGCAGGCGTTCGAAAACCGTGGAATGGGCGGGCCGCAGACCAATGAGGTCGAAGCGGTGGTCGACCATTCCTCAATGATTTCGATCGGCGGAGATTCGCTGCAACTCGCCGAGCAGCGCCTTACCGGTGCCGTCTTCACGCTGCCGGCTCCGCTGGTGGCCTCCGAATTGACGGTGGTCAGCGCTCATTCTGCCCGATTCCTGAAACCGCAGGGTCGACGTCCGTCCGGCTGGCTGCTCGAAGGGTTGCGGCAGAGTTCGGATCAGTTTCCGTTGACGGAATTCGGCAAAACGGTCGTGGTACCCTTGAAAGATCCGGGACGAGCGTTCGTCGCTACGGCGATCAGCGGAGATCAGCTCTACAAGCGAAACTCGAATCTGTCGCTGCTTTCTCTGCAGGAACTGGTGACTCGCATCCGTTGTCCGGCGTTCAGCACCCGCGCCGTGCAGCAGATGATTCAGCATTTGCATACGCGGCTGATGCAGCCCGCGATCAACGTCATCGCGGTGCTGATCGTCATCCCGCTCATGGTGCGCCGGGAGAGCGTAGGAATCGTCGTCGACTCCGCGCTCTGCGGCGGGGCTCTCACCCTGGTGTTCGGCGTGATGCACGCGTTTCAGCAGCTTGGCAGCATGCAGGTGGTGGGGCCCGAACTGGCGGCCTGGGCGCCGGTCGTTTTCGGCGGCACGCTCAGCGCCTGGCTTTCCGGATCGATCCGGACGTAAGTCGCCCCTTTCCTCCGGAACACGCATGTCGACGACCAACGCGGACGCAAGATCCCGCCTGTTTCCGTTACGTTTCGCGTTGCCGGAGTCGGAGCGTGGCTGGCTAGTTGGCGGGATCCTGCTGCTGGCGTGGCGACTGTCGAGTTTGGCCTGGACGCCGGGCGAACTGATTCCCGACGAGGCCTACTATTGGGACTGGTCCCGTCATCTCGACTGGGGTTACTACAGCAAGCCGCCGCTGATCGCCTGGATCGTTGCGGCGTCGACGGGATTGCTTGGCAACCACGAGTTTGCGGTGCGCCTGCCGGCGGTCTTACTGAGCACGGCCGGGCTGATTGCCGTTTTCCTGCTGACGCGACTGCTCTACTCGACCCGGGCCGCCGGGATGACCGTTCTTGCAATGGCGGCATCCCCGGGAGTGACGGCTTCGTCGATGTTCATGACGATTGACGCGCCGTTTCTGTGCGCCTGGAGTTTCGCCTTGTGGAGCCTCTGGAATCTGCTGGAGTCTCCACCGGGAGACTGGAAATGGGTGCTGCCCGCGATTGTCGCAACAGCGGGCGGGCTGCTGGCCAAACAGACGATGGTAGGACTGTTTCCGCTGCTGGCTCTCTTCCTCATGTTGTCCAGTGAGGATCGCCGTCGATGGCGAGATTCGCGGCTCCACGTTTGGTGCCTCGCCAGCCTGTCGAGTCTGACGCCGGTGATCTGGTGGAATCTGCAGCACGACTGGCTGACTTGGCAGCATACGCAGGAGCACTTCCGCGTCACGACGACGTCGCCGCTGCAGCATCTGGCGTGGGGGAGCGAATTCCTGGTCAGTCAGTTCGGCGTCGTCTCGCCAGTGGCACTGACGCTGGTGCTGATCGTCATGCTGGGGGGATTGCTTCGATGGCAGCCGATTCCGCGTCGCGAAAAGTTTCTGCTGGTCTTCAGTATCGTTCCCCTGATGCCTGTGGCGGCGCTGAGCTTTCTGCAGCGCGTGCAGCCGAACTGGCCCGCAGCGTTCTATGTCGCCGGCTTCATTCTTTTGGGGGGCTGGGTTGCCGGCGATGTCAGCGTGAGTCCGCGGGCTGACTGCTGGAGACGATACTGGGTATCGGGCGTCGTCGTGGGAGCCGTTCTGTCCGCGATGTTGTACTTTTTGCCGGTCTCGCTTCCGGCGACGAGCCTCGCGGGAACGAAAATCGACCCGACAACGCGGTTTCGGGGCTGGCGTGCGTTGGCTGAGGCTGTTGATGCTGGCCGCCGGAAGGCGCCGGGGAACCTGCCGGAGCTTGTCATTGCGGCGACGTCCCGCGGGCCGGTGAGCCTGCTAGCGTACTATCTGCCGGATCAACCGCACGTCTATCGCTGGAATGCTGGTGGCCGGATCGATTCGCAACATGACGTATGGGGCGGGCCGAATGAGTCCGCGGGGGCGTCCGCGATTATCATTACGGAGGGGGCCTGGCCGGTGGATGGCGTGCTGGCTGGCGCTTTTGCGACAGTGACTCCCGTCTCGGAGATTCGCATTCCACTCGGCAACGCGCGCTTTCACGAGTACGCCGTGTGGCGGGGGACGGGGTTTCGCCAGTGGCCGAAGACCGGCCAGACCGAGTCTGCGCGTCGCTGAGTTCGGTCGGGCGGAGGGCTGAATTTTCCGTGAAGCGAGACCTGATAACGCGTCTTGATCTTTACGTCGAATCGCGATTGAGCGACACCACTCGCAACGAGTTCAAATTCGTCATCGCGTGAGGTTTCGATTGACTGCCAGTCAACAAAGTCACCGGACTGACTCCAGGGCGATTCTGCGGCAGCGACTGGGGCCGTCCCAGGCCGTTTCCGCAAGTTCGGCAGTATCGCGATTGGCGTGGACAGGTACGCGGCTGCGCTGGCTGATTGCAACCGACCTTCGCGATGAACTTTCCAAGGAGTCCACTCGATATTGCGCGGCGCGGAATTGGCCAGTGTGGCGACCATTGCTGGGGGTGTTGCTGTTGACGCTCGTCATTCGCTGGACCGGTCTCGACCTGGCCATCTCCGGCTGGTTCTTCGATCCCGAGGCCGGCGGCTGGCCGTGGGGGCAGTCGTGGCTCGCTCGGGGCCTGTACACGCTCGGCGCCTTCCCCGCGTTTCTGCTGGCTGGTGGCGGAGCGCTGGCCTGGCTGATGGGGTGGAAACTGCAGGGGTCGGTGGCGCCGCCGAACTCGGCAATGTTTCTCGTGGTTCTGTTTCTGATCGGACCGGGACTGGTCGTGAATGTCGGATTCAAGCAGACCTGGGGGCGGCCCCGTCCGTCGCAGGTGCGACAGTTCGGCGGCGAGCGGGATTTCCTGCCCGTTGGAACGCCCGGCTCCGGCATGCACCGCAACTCCAGCTTTCCGTCCGGCCATGCCGCCACGGCCTTTTATCTGATCGCGCCGGCGTTTGTCGTCCGGAGTCGGCGGCCGCGACTGGCTGCGGGACTCGCCGCGGCTGGCGGGCTGTTCGGGGCACTGATGGGTCTGGCCCGGATTGCTCAGGGAGGGCACTGGGTGAGCGATGTGCTCTGGAGCGCCGCCGTCGTCTATTTTACAGCGGTCATTCTTGCGAGATGGCTGTTCTCTCCGCCAGGAAAGGTTACTCCGGCGCCAGCCAGTCCTTGAGTCTGGCGGATGGCGTGGCGACCAGGCCGGCACCTGTGCCGACGACATACAGGCCGGCCGCACCTGGAGTGGCTTCAATCAGCTTCAGCCCGCGGTCCGGCCCGAGCAGGCAGGCCGATGTCGCCAGGCCGTCTGCGGTGGCGCCGTCGGGGGCGACGATGGTTACGCTGCAACGCCGGGTCAGGCCGACGCCGGTCGTCACGTCGACGAAATGCGAGTAGCGGACGCCGTCGATTTCCACGAACTGGAAGGCGTCACCGGAGGTCGAGACGGCGCAGTTCTTGAGGAAGAGGTATCTACTGGGGGGGCCGTTCGGCTTGTCGATCGGTGCGATGCCGACTTTCCAGCCGTCCGCGCCGGGAGGTGGATCGCCGGCGATGATGTCGCCCGCGATGGCGACCAGGGAACAGGGGCAGCCGTGCATTTTCAGGGTTTCGAACGCTTCCTGAGCGATGAGCCCCTTGCCGATGCCGCCGAAATCGAGCTGCATACCCGCTCGGGCCAGTTCAACGGAACGAGATTCGGAATGGAATATGACGAATTTGTCACCGACGACTTGGCGCGTCTCGGCGATTTGTTTCGGATCGGGAAGCTCCTGCTTGCGACGGGCGCGACGCCACAGTTTGGTGAGCGGGCCGGCGGTAACGTCGAATGCGCCGTCGGTCAGTTCTGAGAACCGATGGGCGGCCTGCAGCGCGTTCCAGAGGTCCCGGCTGACCGGGACGGGCCGTCCCGGTTGGGCCGTCCGGCAGAGCCGCATGGCTTCGCTGTTTTCGTCGTAATCGCTCAGGACGAGGTTGAGGGCGGCGATCCGTTGCCAGGCGGCCGCGGCGGCGTCGTTTGCGACAGACTCCCGCCCGGCGTATAGTGTCAGATTGACGTCAACACCGAGGTGCCGCTCTGTGTATTCAAATCGCGTCAGGTCGTCGGCCAGCAACCGGGGATCGGTTGCGGCGCTGCTGATCGCCAATGCGACCATGACTGCGGTTCGAATGATGGAGAAGTTGACGCGGGCGCCCGGCATGAAAGTCTCCAGTCCGTTCAGAAAGAGTTCTGCGCGATGTTGAGCCTACGTTCCTCCCGGTTCGTCCTGCAAGTCCTGGCTGGTGTTGCGACCCTGGCCCCGACGGCGATGTGCGCTGCCGAGCCCGTCAAAGCCGCGGAAATGAAGCCTTACGTCGAAGTCGTCTCCGGGACCGATGTGAAGTTTGAAATGCTTCCCATTCCCGGGGGCGAATTCCTGATGGGGAGCCCCGCCACCGAGGCGGACCGCAAGGAGGACGAGGGGCCTCAGCACCCGGTCAGAATCGATCCGTTCTGGATGGGCAAGCACGAGGTCACCTGGAACGAGTACGACATCTGGTCGTTCAATCTGGACATCAAGCGACGCGAACTGGAGAAGAAGCAGCCGACGGACCTCGATAAGTTGGCGGACGCGGTGACGCGCCCGACCAAGCCCTATACCGACATGACATTCGGCATGGGACAACGGGGTTTTCCGGCGATCTGCATGACCCAGCATGCCGCCAAGAAGTACTGCGAATGGCTCTCGGCGAAGACCGGGCACTACTATCGGTTACCGACCGAAGCCGAATGGGAATACGCCTGCCGGGCTGGAACGACGACAAAGTACTCGTTCGGCGACGATGACGCCGATCTCGACGAGTACGCATGGCATTATGGCAACAGTAACGAGAAGTACCAGAAGGTCGGGCAGAAGAAGCCGAATCCCTGGGGACTGCACGATATTCATGGCAATGTCGCCGAGTGGTGCCTCGACAAGTACGAGCCCGATTTCTACAGCAAGTTCCCGCTCGACAAGCCGGCGATTTTCCCGCTGTGCATTCCCAACACCGAGTACCCGCGAGTGGCTCGCGGCGGTTCGTGGGACGACGATCCTCCAGCGCTTCGCAGCGCTGCCCGGACGTACTCGACCGACGAGTGGAAGCAGCAGGATCCGCAGATTCCGAAGAGCGTGTGGTATATGACCGACGCGCTGCAGGTTGGTTTCCGCGTGGTGCGTCCGCTGAAGACGCCGACCGTCGAGGAGCGTAAGACGTTGCAGTTCGATGCAATTCTGCCGAGCGACGCGCGGGAGAAGGCGAATCTCAACCAGTAACGTCCGATTTTCACTGTGAAGCACTGTTTCTGACCGGTTTTTTCACCAGATTCGCGGAGAGCTCCATGGATCCACACCCTTCGACTTCTCGCCGGGACTTCCTGAAAACCTCCTCGGTCGCCGCCGTCGGCGCCGGGCTGGCTCAGTTCAGTTTGCAGAGTTCCGTTTACGCCAGCGGCGATGACGCGGTCAAAATCGGCCTGATCGGGGCCGGCGGTCGCGGAACCGGGGCCGCCAGCCAGGCGCTGTCAGTGGCCCCGAACGCGAAGCTGACCGCCGTCGGCGACATCTTTGAAAATGCGGCGCAGGCCGCTGCCAGCAACATCAAGGGGGCCATCGGCGATAAAGCCAGTCGCGTGACTGTGACGCCGGAAATGACGTTCAGCGGATTCGACGCCTATAAGAAGGTCATCGAAAGCGACGTCGATCTGGTGATCCTGGCGACGCCTCCGGGCTTCCGGCCGATTCACTTTGAATACGCCGTCAACGCCGGCAAGCACGTTTTCATGGAAAAGCCCGTCGCCGTCGATGCGGTTGGCGTCCGGATGGTCCTGGCGGCGAACGAAATCGCCAAGCAGAAGAAGCTGAAAGTCGGCGTCGGTCTGCAGCGGCACCACCAGGTCGGCTACCTGGAAACCATCCAGCGGCTCAAGGACGGCGCGATCGGCGATATTCTGGCCCTCCGCGTCTACTGGAACGGCGGCGGCGTGTGGGATCCGCGGATTACGTGGGAGCAGAAAACGTCGGAGATGGAGTACCAGATCAAGAACTGGTACTACTACAACTGGCTCTCCGGCGATCACATCAACGAGCAGCACATCCACAACCTGGACGTCGGCTGCTGGGTGAAAGGGAAATACCCCGTCAAGTGCAACGGCATGGGCGGTCGCCAGTTCCGGACCGACAAGAAGTACGGCGAAATCTTCGACCATCACTACGTCGAGTACGAATTCGACGACGGCACCCGGATGTACAGCCAGTGCCGGCATATTCCGAACTGCTGGAATAGCGTCTCCGAACACGCGCACGGCAGCAAGGGGACGGTCGATATCAGCGGTTACAAGATCGACGGCGCCGAGGAGTGGCGATATCGCGGTCCGAACCCCAACCCGTACCAGGTTGAGCACGACGACCTGCACGCTGCAATTCGCAGCGGCGCGGAGTACAACGAGGGGGACAACGGCGCGTACAGTACGATGACGGCAATCATGGGCCGGGACGCGACGTACTCGGGGCAGGTGATCAACTGGGACGACGCCATGAAGTCCGAGATCAGCCTGATGCCAAAAGTCTTCTCGTTCGACGCAGATCCGCCGGTCAAAGCCGATGCCGAAGGCCGCTATCCGCTGCCGATGCCGGGGCAGACGAAGGTCCTCTAGGCCCGGTCGCCTGACGGAGCAGACGAAGTCACTGCCCGCGAACGCCCGATCGTTCGCGGGCAGTTTTCATTGAAAAACTGCTGGCTGCCCTGCTGGAGTCCGTCATGGGTCGCTACGTTCTGCCGATGTGGTTGCTGGTTCTCTGTGCACCGACCGGGAGTCGGGCTGAGGATCTCGTCGTGGCTCCGGGAGCCAGACCCGTGTTATTGCAGGAGACCGGAGCGGGTGAGGGGCCGGCCTGGCATCCGGAACTGGGACTGCTGACCAGCGGCGAGGGACACGTCTTTCGCCGGGATCGCGACGGAAGGCAGTCGATTTACCGCGAGAACGCCGGCTCCAACGGCCTGACGTTCGATCGCCACGGGCGGCTCGTCATCTGCGAACCGGTCCGCCGGAAAGTGAGCCGGCTCGAAGCCGACGGTTCACTGACGGTCCTCGCCGAGCGATTTGAGGGTCGGCATTTCAATCAGCCGAACGATCTGACGATCGACACTCGCGGCCGGCTGTTTTTTTCCGATCCGCAGTACGGCGACCGTTCCAACATGGAGTTGCGCGACGGCGACGGGAAACTGGTGGAAGGGGTCTATCGCATCGACCCTGACGGCAAAGTGACTCGGGTGATCACGCACGAGGTCGATCGTCCCAACGGTCTGGTCGTTACGCCGGACGACAAGTTTCTCTACGTGGCGGATAACAACAACGACACCGTGGGAGGCGCCCGCAAGCTGTGGCGATTCGCGTTCGATGTCCGGGGCGAGCTCGATCTCAGCAGCCGGCAGTTGATCCATGACTGGGGCAGGACGCGCGGCCCCGACGGTCTGAAGCTCGATGTCGACGGTCGCCTGTTCGTCGCCGCGGGAAGCAACCGGCAGAATCCTCCGTTTGAGGTTCAGGATGCGCCGACGGCCGGGGTCTACGTCTTCTCGCCCGCGGGGAAACTCCTGACGGTAATTCCGATTCTGCGCGACGAGACCACCAACTGTGCGTTCGGCGGCGACGATCTGCAGACGCTGTTCGTGACGGCGGGCGGGAGCCTGTGGAGCATCCATGTGAACCGGCCCGGCAGGCCGGTCTGGCCGACGCTCAAGCCGTGATGGCTGCCGCGACGCGTGAGTCCAGCGAGGAAACAACAGGATGCGATCGATTCCGGTCTACGTGTGTCTGGCCTTGGCGAGCTACAGCAGCCTGCCGGCCGTTGCCGCAGAACCCTGCCGGATCGAAGTGGTCGAGCAGGATTCGGGCTGGCCGGTGCCCCTGGTCGAATTGCGGACAATCCACGATGTCCGCTTTGTCACGGACAACGCGGGCGTCATCGCCTGTGATCTGCCCGAGCTGATGGGGCGGGAATCGTGGTTTACGGTCTCCGGCCACGGCTACGAAGTTCCCGCAGATGGTTTCGGCTACCGCGGCGTTCGACTTCAGATCGAGCCCGGCGCGACGCGGCGGATTGAAGTGCGACGGACGATCATCGCCCGTCGCATCGGGCGATTGACCGGCGGCGGGCTGTTCGCCGAAAGCCAGAAATGCGGTGATGCAGGTCTGCCGGAGACCGGCGTCCTGGGTTGCGACAGCACGCAGAATGCAATCCACCGCGGCAAGCTGTTCTGGATCTGGGGAGACACCAACCTGCCGCGGTATCCGCTCGGCATTTTTGACGCCTCATGCGCGGTCAGCGAGATCCCGTCCGCCGACGAACTGGTCCCGCCGCTCAAGCCGAAGTTCGGCTACTTCCGAGACGACGAGGGCCGGCCGCGGGGCGTGGCGAAACTGCCGGGACCGGGGCCGACCTGGCTGGCGGCGATGGTGAGTCTGCCGGATCAGGCCGGGGAGTCGCATCTGGTCGCGACATATCTGAAGGTCAAGCCGCCGCTGGAAGCTTATCAGTGGGGGCTGACGCAGTGGAACGACGACAAGCAGGTCTTCGAGCCATTTCGCGTGCTGTGGGACAAGGTCAAGGATGGCGGCGAACCTCCGCCTCGACCTGACGGGCACGCCGTTTCCTGGCGGGACGCAGGGGGGCAAGAGTGGATCCTGTTTGGCAATCCGTTCCCAACGCTGAAGATCCCCGCGACCTTCGAAGCCTGGCAGGACGCCCGAACCTGGGAGGTGCTCAAACCACAGGAGTCGGTGCCGGATCACGCGGGCGGACCAGCGGCCAAGCCGCACACTGGTTCGATCGCCTGGAATCGGTACCGGAAGAAATGGGTGACCGTCTTCATGCAGAAGTTTGGCAAACCATCAACATTCGGGGAGCTGTGGTACGCCGAAGCCGATCAGCCGACCGGACCGTGGGGGCCGGCGGTGAAAGTACTGTCCCACGACAACTACACGTTCTACAACCCGGTGCTCCATCCGGAGTTCACGGGGGCCGAGTCTCCGCAGCTCTATTTCGAGGGGACCTACACGGTCAGCTTCACCAACAATCAGCAGCCGACGCCACGCTACGAGTACAACCAGATGCTGTACCGGCTCGATCTCGACGATCCGGCTCTGGCGCCTTCGCATACGCGTTGACAGCGCAGCCCGGTTGCGTTTACGGGTGGCGTGCAGATCGGCAGGAGTTGCAAGTGGTTGTTTTGTCGGGGTTTGCGGCGATTCCTCTGTTGACGGATGGGGACTCCGGCCGATAATGCCTGAGGTGATGTTGCCCGAGGTGCCCGCATGTTCCGCTTCGTAGTCCTGCTGACGCTGGTCGCACAGACTCTGCAGCTCTTTGCCTGCTGCGAGAATTGCTGCGCCGACACGTCGACGGCGACAGCTCCGGTTGCGGAGGCCCCGAAGTGCTGTCACCACCACCATGCCGGTGAATCTCGCAAGGAGACTCCGGACGTGCCGCGGCGGCCCGCGCATCCGGATGACTCTCACCACGTCTGCCTGGCGACGCACGTTTTTTATGTGCGCGACGCTCGCGGCGGGACGGCCGAAGCGACGGGTGAACTTGAGTTCGCCCTGCTTCCGACGGCGACCAGTCCCCGTCTGTCTCCGGTCCCGCAGGTGGGACTGTTCGGACAGCGGAATTTGCAGCCAGCCCTGCTGGCGGCGAGATTGCGCTCTGCGCTTGGCGTGTATCTGCTGTAGCAGCCGCTGAGTTCTGCACTTGGCCCGTGCTGGTTTCGAACAGCCTGCAGCCAGTGCTCGTCTTTGCGTTTCGCGCCGCGCCTCCTGCCTTGGTCGCCTCATTGAGTGCTTCCCTGCGCGTGGCGGCTGCGGCGGACAGTCTTCTGTCTTCTTGCGCTATGAAAGGATTCTCCATGCTTCGTACATCGATCCTGACGATTGCGGCTGCCTTTCTCGCCTCGGGTTCCCCGGCGATGTTGATGGCCGCTCCGCCCGCTGCGCCGGCCCACGCCCACCCGGAGAAGGGTCCGCACGGCGGGCCGCTGCTGGAACTGGGGGACGAGGAGTTCCACGCGGAAGTCCTGCTCGACGAAAAGGCCGGCACGCTGGCCATCTGTCTGCTCGACAGCGCCGCGAAGGGGGCCGTGCCGATCGAGGCCAAAGAGCTGATCATTAACCTCAAACACGGTGGGAAGCCGGTTCAGTTCAAACTGCCCGCGGCTCCGCTGAAGACCGATCCGAAGGGACAGTCGTCCTGCTTCGCCGTGAAGAGTTCGGATCTGATCCACAATCTGCACCACAAGGACCACGGCGCCCGGATGGCGGTCAAGATCCGCGGCAAATCATATACGGCGAAGGTCGCTCTGGCCCACGATCATAAGCACTAGCGCTGACGCGGCCTGGATGAGAAGGGAAGATCCCATGTAGAGACGCAGAGGGACCTGAGGCCGCAGAGAATGCGATGAGAGAAGGGGTACGCTGCGACGCGAGGTGAACGCGACGGCGCCATAAGAAGTCGATGTCGAACGACGATGGCGGAATCTCGCAAGATTGATCGAGCGTGGGAGCCTGGCTGCTCCTGATCGGGTTGTGTTGAAGCGGGCGACTGTGTGGATCACTGATATGAGCTTGAGAGGAAAACTCCTGGTCATTGGCCTGTCGGCGGCAGCCTTGGCGGCCGCCGGCTGGTACTGGCGTGCGCCGCTCGTGGAGCAGGTCGCCGCCTTGCGGGCGCACTCTGCACCAAAAACGGTCGACGCGGACGACCACCATGGTCACGACCACAGCGGACATGATCATGGCGATCACGGAGACGACGCACATTCCGAAAGTGGCGTCAATGAAGTCCTGGTGTCCGAGCAGGCCAGGGAGAATCTCGGCCTCCGACTGGGCGTGGTGGAGCTGACAGATTACACACGGACGGTGGTCATTCCGGGGCGGATCATCGAACAGCCCGGTCACAGCGAGAGGCGGATCACCACCACGCTCAGCGGAATTGTGACAAAGGTCTACACGCATCCGGGGCAGAGCGTCCGACCTGGCGATCCGGTCCTCAATCTACAGCCGACCGGCGAATTCCTCACCAACGCCCAGTCCACGCTGCTGAAGACGCTGCAGGATCTCGCGCTGGTTAACGCCGAGCTGAAACGCCTGGCGCCGCTGGTCGAAAGCGGTTCAGTCCCGGCCCGCCTGACGATCGAAAAGGAGTACGAACGGACCCGTCTGGAATCGCTGAAGCTCGTTCAGCAACAGGAACTGCTGGTGCGGGGTGTCTCGCAAGAACAGATTGCCGAGATCATCGCCCGCAAGACATTGCTCAAGGAGTTTACGCTGCGTGTGCCGGCTCGCGGGGAAACCACAGACGGTTCCGCGGGCATGGACCCCGATGAAACGGTCTACAGCGTTGAGAAGATCGATGTCTTTCCGGGGAAGCTGGTGCAGCCGGGCGAGGAGCTTTGCGCATTGGCGCTGCACCTGGAGTTGACGATTGAGGGCCAGGCGTTCGAACGCGATGGACCGGTCGTCACGCAGGCGCTTCAGGAACAGTGGCCGGTGACAGTTCTGTTTGAAGGGGACGAGACCGCCGGGATCCGACGGGAGGGCCTCAAGCTGCGTTACATCGACAATTCTCTCGACCCCGCGTCGCGGTTGCTGCGGTTCTACATTCCGCTGCGGAACGAAGTGCTGCGAGATGTCACTGCGGACGACGGCATCGTCTATCGCTCGTGGCGGTTCAAGCCGGGTCAGCGTGTCCGCATCTTGCTGCCGGTCGAAAAACTGCCCGAACGGATCGTGCTGCCGCTCGACGCAGTTGTGTTCGAAGGACCCGATGCCTATGCCTATCGGTCCAACGGAAAGCTCTTCGAGCGGGTTCCCGTCGTCGTCGATCAGCGCGACCCGCGCGCCGTCGTCCTCAAAAACGACGGCAGCCTGTTTCCCGGGGACGAAGTCGCTCTGAACCAGGCATACCAGATTCACCTGGCTCTGAAACAACAGCAAGGCTCGGGCGTCGATCTGCACGCCGGGCATAACCATTGATGCGATAGGAATACCATACGAAGAGTACTCACCGCGGAGGCGCGGAGGAAGCGGAGAAGAACTCAGGAGAGTGAAAAGTGAGTATTGAGTAGTGATGAGTGCAAAGTATTCCTTAGCCGGAGATGATCGATTGTAAACAGTCGAGATCGGCTTCCTTCAAATTGCACTACTCACCCATCAATACTCACTTTTCGCTATCTTCAGTCCTCTCCTTCTCTTCTCCGCGTCCTCCGCGTCTCCGCGGTAAAGCTTATTTCTCTTCCAATCCTCTCCTACTGACGATTTGGCCCGCATGAACTGGCTGCTCGACTTTTCGCTTCGGCATCGTCTCGTGGTGATCGCGCTCGCCCTGGTCACGCTGGTGCTCGGGACGCGGACGATCCTGTCGTTGCCAATCGACATCTTCCCGAATCTCACCCGGCCGAGGGTGACGGTGATGACCGAGTGTCCGGGGCTGGCTCCCGAAGAAGTCGAAACGCTGGTCACATTTCCGCTGGAAACTGCCTTCAACGGGGCCACTGGCGTGGAAGCGGTCCGCAGCCAGTCGGGAATCGGCCTGTCGGTGATCTACGTCGAATTCGGCTGGTCGACCGACATTTACATCGCGCGGCAGATCGTCAACGAGCGCCTGGCGACCGTTTCCCAGCAGATGCCCACCGGCGTCAAGCCCGAGCTGGCGCCGATCAGCTCGATCATGGGGCAGATCATGATGGTCGGCCTGACCTGCAAAGACGGAACGACCAGCCCGCTGGAGCTGCGGACACTGGCCGACTGGGTGATCCGTCCCCGACTGCTGACCATTCCCGGCGTGGCCCAGGTAATCACGATGGGGGGCGGTCGGAAGCAGTATCAGGTTCGCGTGAATCCCGATCAGCTCCTGGCCTACGACGTGACGCTGCGCGAGGTCGAGGCGGCTCTGCGGGAAAGCAACGAGAACGCCACCGGCGGCTATGTGACTCAGGGGCCGCTGGAATTTCTGGTGCGCAGTCTCGGCCGGATTCAATCGCCGGGCGATCTGGAACAGACCGTGGTTCAAAGTCGCCCGGGCCGGTCGGTGCTGCTGCGGGACGTGGCGACCGTCCAGGAGGGGCCGCAGACGAAACGGGGCGACAGTTCGGTCAACGGGCTGCCGGCGGTCGTGCTGACGATCGCCAAACAGCCCCAGGGCGACACGCGACTCTTGTCAGACCAGATCACCGCGGCCCTCAAGGATCTGCAGGCTTCGCTCCCGCCAGGGGTGGAGATTCACGACGACGTCTACCAGCAGCGGTCGTTCATCGATCGCGGCGTTGACAATGTCGTCGAGGCGCTGCGCGATGGTGCGATTCTGGTCCTGATTGTGCTGTTCTTGTTCCTGCTGAATTTCCGGACGACGTTCATCACTTTGACAGCCATTCCGCTTTCGATCGTGATGACCGGTCTCGTGTTCTACTGGTGCGGACTGAGCATCAACGTGATGACGCTGGGCGGTCTCGCTGTGGCGATGGGGGAACTGGTCGACGACGCGATCGTCGATATCGAGAACGTCTTCCGCCGGCTGGGGCAGAACGCGAGGCTGCCATCGCCCAGGCCCGTGCTTGAAGTCGTCTACTCGGCGAGCCTGGAAGTGCGAAGTTCGATTGTCTTCGGCACCATGCTGGTGATTCTGGTCTTCATTCCGCTATTTGCCCTGTCGGGAATCGAGGGGCGGCTGTTTGTCCCGCTGGGCATGGCGTATATCGTTTCCATTCTGGCGTCACTGCTGGTCTCGCTGACCGTGACTCCGGTTCTCGGCAGCCTGTTGCTGACGGGCCGGAATCGCAGCGGACATGGTGACAAGGACAGTCCGCTGCTGCGGCTGCTGAAGATCGCCGTGACGCCCGTGGTTCGGACCAGTCTGCACCCGGTCGGGCTGGCGGTCATCCTGACTGTCGTGCTGGGGGCCATCTGCGGCGGTGCCGTGATGTTTCTGCGCATGGGGACGGACTTCCTGCCGTCGTTCGACGAAGGGGCGGCCCAGGTCAATGTCGTGATGCCGCCGGGATCGTCGCTGGAGACCTCCAACCGCGTCAGCGGCATGGTGGACCGGGCGTTTCTGAAGCACCAGGCGTCGCCGGAACAGCCGCACGGCGTCGTGCAGAGTTTCATCCGCCGGAGCGGCCGGGCGGAACTGGACGAGCATGCCGAAGGGGTGAACGTCACGGAGTACATCGTGACCTTGAACCCCGACAGCGGTGTCTCGCGGACGGAAACGCTGGCCATTCTGCGGGGTGAGCTCGCCGAGATTCCCGGCATTGAGTACGAAGCCGAGCAGCCGCTGGCCCACCTGATCAGTCACATGCTCTCGGGAGTTTCGGCACAGATTGCGATCAAGCTCTACGGCGACGATCTCGACGTCCTGCGCCGGAAAGCACAGGACATCAAGGGGGCGATCACTGGCATCCCCGGCCTGGCTCCGCCGGTCGTCGAGCCGCAACAACTCATCCCGCAATTGCGGATCGTCCTTGATCGCGAACAACTGGCGGCATACGGTCTCACGCCGGGCGAGGTTAACGACTTTATCGAAACCGCTCTCAATGGCCGGGTGGTCTCGACCGTGCTGGAAGGGCAGCGGACTTTCGATCTGCAGGTGCGACTGGAGGAAGCCTATCGGACCGACTTTGATCAGATCCATCGGCTGTCGCTCGACCTGCCGTCGGGAGGTCGAATTCCGCTGGGGACGGTGGCGAAGATTGAGCAGGGGGGCGGTCCGAATACGATCAGCCGCGAGAACGTCCGTCGGCGGATCACGGTTCGCGGGAACGCGACCGATCGCGACCTGGGGAGCGTCGTCGCGGATATCCGCCGGGCGGTCACGGAGAAAGTGGAATTTCCCGAGGGTTACTTCGTGGAGTACGGCGGGCAATTCGAAGCCCAGCAGGAGGCTTCCCGCCGGATTCTGCTGCTGAGCCTGGTCTCGCTGGCAGGCGTGTTCCTGGTGCTCTACACGCTGTTTCCGTCGACGCGGATCGTGCTGCAGATCATGTTCGCCTTGCCGACGGCGTTTGTAGGTGGAGTGATTGCCTTGTGGCTGACGCACCAGTCGCTCAGCATCGCGGCCCTGGTGGGATTCATTTCTCTTGGAGGGATCGCCGCCCGTAACGGCATTCTGCTCGTCGCGCACTACCGGCATCTGATGCGAGAAGAGGGGGAGGGCTTTTCGGCGGAAATGGTCGTCCGCGGCAGTCTGGAACGGCTTGCGCCGGTGCTGATGACTGCGCTGACTGCGGGGATCGGCCTGCTGCCGCTGGTCTTCGGCGGTCATCAGCCGGGGAAGGAGATTCTCTACCCGGTGGCGACCGTGATTCTCGGCGGACTGATCACCTCCACCCTCTGCGAATACCTCGTCCACCCGGGCCTGTTCTACCGCTTCAGCGGCAAATCGGCCGCTGCGATGGGGCATCGCACGAACCAGACGCTTGAGAATCAGAAGGCTTGACGAAGAAGTTTTCACCGCAGAGGCGCGGAGGACGCGGAGAAGAAATCAGGAGAGTGAAAAATGAGTATTGAGCAGTGATGAGTGTAAAGTGACGGAGAAAGCGATTCACGGTTCAACGATATCTCTTTCATTTTGCACTACACACTCTTCAATACTCACTTCTCACTTTCCTTGGTCTTCTCGGGCGATTTCACCGCGTAGTCCGCGTCTCCGCGGTGAAATGTCTTCTCTTCGTCCGGCGAAGCGCCGGTAAGAGTCGTTATCCTAGTTCGGCGATCGGCGCACCGTTTTCGATGACCGGGCGCGGTCGGCCTCGATTGTCGAGGTAGCTCAGATCTTGCGGCACGCCCATGTGCCGGAAGATCGTCGATGCCAGGTCGCCTGGAGTGACGGGGCGTTCGAGGATGTTGCCGCCGTCCCGTTCGGTGGCGCCGATGACCTGACCGTGACTCAGTCCGCCGCCGGCGATGGTCATCGACATGACTACGGGCCAGTGGTTGCGGCCGTCGGAACTTCCCTGCGTTCCGATCTGCGGCGTCCGGCCGAACTCTCCCATCGCCAGGACCAGGACGTCATCCAGGAGGCCGCGTTCGCCGAGGTCGTCGACCAGAGTGGTGATCAGGTGGTCGAAGACCGGCAGCAGCGGACGGAGGCCGTTCCAGATTCCGCCATAGGGAGGAATATTGTCGCCGTGCGTATCCCACGTGCCGGAGGCTCCGTGGTTGCTCAGGTCGATGGTGACGAAGCTCACGCCGGATTCGACGAGCCGCCGGGCCAGCAGAACCTGCTTGCACCATTCGTGGCTGCCGTATTTCTGCCGGGTGGCTTCGGATTCCTGCGAAACGTCGAAGGCGTTCCGTGCCGACTGTCCGAGGACGATGTCGGTGGCCTGCCGGGTGAATCGGTCGACGGCGTCCATCGAGCCGGAAAGGTCCAGATCCCGTCGCAACCGATCCAGATCGGAATAGAGCGACTGCCGGGTCTCCAGCCGGTCGGTCGTCAGACCAGACGGGAGCGCAAACAGACTGCCGACGTCGTTGGCGACAAACGGATCGTACGACTTGCCGAGGTAGCCGCCCCAGGCGATGTGCGAGCGGGACTTCATATTGAGGACGACGTATGGCGGCAGGTCGCGCGACTGGCCGCCCCGCTGTTTCGCGATGAGCGACGCCAGCGCGGGGAACTTGTCCCCTTCTTTGTTAACGCGCGGCGCCGCGGCCAGGTTGGCCGTCTGCATCACCATGTTCGGTTCGTGATTTGAGTGCCGGCAGTCGACGGAGCGGATCAGAGACATGCGGTCCAGCATCGCCGCCTGTTTCGGCAGGAACTCGCAGATCTGCACGCCGGGCAGCGCGGTCGGGATCACTCCGAAGGGGCCGCGGATCTCTTTGGGCGCCAGCGGCTTGGGATCCCATGTGTCGATGTGGCTGGGGCCGCCAGTCATCCAGATCAGGATCACGCTTTTCTGGCGGGAGGCCGAGGGAGTTGACTCGCGGGCGGAAAGCAACTTCGGCAAGCTGAGTCCCGCCAGTCCGGCGAGACTGGCTTTGAGAACGCTCCGGCGGCCGAAGACCTGCACCCCTTCTCGCTCGCGGGCATTGAAGTTCATAAATGCGTGCGGGTGGTCGTGACGCGGGACGGTCGAGGCCATGGACGAATCCTTCGGGAAATCAGCACGCTCTATCACGCATCAGGATACGTGCATAAGATCGGCAGGGGAAGGGGAATCGCTCGAATGCTGCCGGAGAATCTGCCAGTCGGCGACAGATTTGCATTCGGTTTGGTGTGCTTACAGAAACCGGGCGATAATGTTCAGACAGCCGGCAATTCATGCCGAGTTTTCGGGCAGGATTGGTGATTTCGGGGATCGGGTGATGAATCATGGGCCAAGTTGCCCGATGGCCGGGAAACCGGTGTCTTCCAGGTTCAGGGCGGTTAAGCTTTCAACGGAGCTGCCGACGAGGCTTCGCACACTCTGTTCGCAAAGTATGCAATCTTTGCGCCGCTGAGGTTCGAGAGGGTTGACCGCTGTGAAATTGGGAACTCTGCTTGCTGCCGTTGTACTGGCCTGGATCTGCTCCGCCGCTGCCGTCTTTGCTGCCAACGATCCTGCTCTGGCCGAACGTCTGCGGCCGCTGATTGAGGCCCATCCGGGCCAGGTCGCTGTTGTGGTGCGGCATCTGGGGAATGGCGTCTGCTTCGAGCATCGCGCAGCCGAGCCGATGCCGACGGCCAGTCTGATCAAGCTGCCGGTCATGATTGCGGCGTATCAGGCCGCTGCGGCCGGCCGGCTGGATCTGGCGCAGGAGCTGACACTGCGGGCGGAAGACAAGGTGCCGGGTTCCGGCGTTCTGACTCCGCACTTCTCGCCGGGCGCGCAACTCTCGGTGCGGGATGCCATCCGGCTGATGATCGCGTATTCGGACAATACGGCGACCAATCTGGTCGTCGATCAAATCGGGCTGCCGGCGACGGCGGAACTGATGGCAGAAATGGGCTTTCCCGAGACCCGGCTGCATGCCAAAGTCTTTCGGGGAGACACGTCCATAGCTCCGGAACGGAGTAGGCAGTTCGGGCTGGGGAGCACGACGGCGGTCGACATGATCAGCCTGCTGGAAAGGCTACAGAAGGGAGAGATTGTCAGTCCGGAGGCGAGTCGGGAGATGCTCGAACATCTCCGCGCCTGCGACGATAAAGACCGCCTCTCCCGGCATTTGCCGGCCGGGACGAAGATTGCCATGAAAACCGGGTCGGTCAACAATTCGCGAACGGTTGCCGGGATTGTCGAATCCCCGACTGGGGCGATTGCGATCTGCGTCCTGACGGCCGAGAACCAGGACAAACGCTGGACTGACGACAACGCTGCCGTGGTGCTGATGGCGGAGATTTCCCGTCAGGCCTGGCTCCGATTTCAGCCGCTGTCGCCCACACCGGAGCCGGGATTCACGGGAGAACTGGTTCTCGGCGCACAGGGCGAGATGGTGGAAGCGCTGCAGCGGACGCTGAACGCCCGGTTGCAGCCGTCGCCGAATCTGAGTGTCGATGGCGACTTCGGGGCTGTGACCCGACAGGCCGTCGTGGCGTTTCAGAAACAGGCCGGCCTCCCGGAGACGGGTGTCGTCGGTTCGGAGTCGTGGGCGGCATTGGGCTCGTTGCTGCTGGAGGACGCTCCGGTTCCCGATCCGGAAGTGATTAACTGCGAGAAGCTTCCCACGGAACCGGCCGATCCGGAGGTCGGGCCGCCCTTTGCGACCTGCAAGGCCTGGTGTGTGGGAGATGCGAACACTGGGAAAATTCTGTTTGGCAAGCGGGAAGCTGATCGCGTGCATATCGCCAGCACGACCAAGATTATGACTGCGTGGCTGACGCTGAAGACTGCGGCTGAAGATCCCGCCGTCTTCGATCAGGTGGTGACATTCTCGGCCCGCGCCGACCAGACCAATGGCAGTTCGGCCCGCGTGAGAACCGGCGAGAAGCTGCCGGTGCGCGATTTGCTGTACGGATTGATGCTCCCGTCGGGAAATGACGCCTCGGTCGCCTTGGGAGAAGCGCTGGGCGGACGCTTCGAACCGGCCGAGGGGGCTATCGATCCGCAAGATCCGTTGGAGCGATTCATCGCGGAGATGAACCGCGAGGCGGGCCGGCTGGGAATGACCTCGACGGTTTATCGCAACACACATGGCTTGACGGACGAAGCCCATCTGTCGACGGCTGCAGACCTGCTCAAACTGACGAGCTGCGCATTGAAGAACGACCAGTTTCGCCAGATGATCCAGTGTCGCCAGTACGGGTGCCGGGTTGAAGGGAAGGGGGGATATCGTCGTAACGTCAAATGGGAAAACACAAACCGTCTCCTGGGGACGGACGGCTATCTGGGAGTGAAGACGGGAACGACCGACGCTGCGGGAGCCTGCCTTGTCTCGGTCGGAGCGCGAAATGGTCGGGAGCTGATCGTTGTCGTTTTGGGGTCAGCCGCCAGCGCGGCCCGTTACACGGAGACCCGCAATTTGTTCCGCTGGGCGTGGACGCAAGTGGCTGTTCCCTGATCGCCCCAGGAATTCTGTGACGACAGGCGATTGCCTAACCTCTTCCGCCGTCAGTTCTTCACGCAAAACACAACTTGTCTCGCACAGCCACGTGGGGTATTGTTAAGGATGTCGTGAGCGAATCCTGTTCCCAGTCGACCTCGAAGAAAGGGCGGGCAGGGATGCGAAACTCGTACAAACTCGGTGATCCGGTCGTCTTCAGTGTGACCAAATTCAGCACTGAACCGGGTCCGCGCGCCCACGATATTCACCCGGCTCCGTACGGGGAAACCTACCACTACCAGGTGGATAAGTTCTGGCTGGTGGGTGAAGTTCTGGAAGACGGGCAAGTGCTGCTGCTCACTCGTCGCGGAAAACGCCACACGGTCGCCCCGGACGATCCGCGTCTGCGACCGGCCCGCTGGTGGGAGCGCTGGCTGCATCGGAATCGTTTTCCGAACCTGGATCAGGCGTTGGCCGCGCAGCCGGACGCAGCGGAGTCCCCCGCTGCAACTCATTCCGTCTGAACGTCTTGGGTGTGCTCGCGCAATTCGGCAATTCGTCTGCCGGGCGCGAACCGCGGTTGGCGAGTCGTTGTCCGCAGCGGGCGGGCGCTTGTGTCCCTCAGCCCCCGTCACTAGACTCACGCATCACTTTGACTCGCCGTTTGAGCGTTGGGAAGGCCTGCGGAATCCTGGGACGGCGCTGGTGGATTGCCAGTGCCCGGTTCTGTGTCGGGTCGCCCCTTCGGCCGGCGTTCGGGAAGCATTTCTGCCATGAAGCACGTTCTGTCTGCGATGGTCATGAATCAGCCGGGTGTGCTTGCGCACATCTCCGGCATGCTGGCTTCGCGCGCCTTCAATATCGAAAGCCTCGCGGTTGGCGAAACGGAGGACGCTCAGTTCTCCCGGATCACGTTCGTCGTGACCGGTGATGACAAGGTGCTCGACCAGGTCCGCAAGCAGCTCGAAAAGATCGTGACCGTCGTCAAAGTGGCGGACTTCCAGAGCGAGGATATCGTCGAACGCGACCTGATGCTGATCAAGGTCTCCGCCGGCAAGGGGGCGCGGACCGAGGTGCACGAGCTGACGGAAATCTTCCGCGGCAAAATCGTCGACGTGGACCTCGCCCATCTGATGATCGAGATCTCGGGTCAGGAATCGAAGATCAACGCCTTCATCGACATGATGCGGCCGTACGGCATTATCGAGATGGTCCGCACCGGTCGGATCGCTCTGGCCCGCCATACTTCGCTGTCGGTCGATCAGGCTCTGCAACCGCCTCCCGTCTATGACGAGGCCGTTGCCGCGTCGTGAATTCCGCGTTTTCCAGGCGGAAAATGCGAGAGTGCTGCTGGCGCGGGTTCGTCGTGGATCCTGTCGCTCTGACACAATTGTCTGAACTGTTCCTGTTGACGAAAGAACCGTGATGGCCGCGAAAGTGTATTACGACGACGACGCAGATCTGTCGCTGCTCAAGGGCAAGACGATCGCAATTCTGGGTTACGGCAGTCAGGGGCACGCGCAGGCCCAGAACCTGCGGGACAGCGGCTGCACGGTCATTATCGGTCAGCGGCCCGGCAGCAAGAACTACGACCTGGCCGTCAGCCACGACTTCAAACCTATGTCCGTTGTCGAGGCGGTGAAGCAGGCCGACCTGGTCAACATTCTGCTGCCCGACGAAGTTCAGGGCGACATCTACCGCACCGAAATCAAGCCGAATCTGAAGGCCGGCGCACTGCTGATGTGCTCCCACGGCTTCAACATTCACTTCAGCCAGGTCGTGCCGCCCGAGGGTCACGACGCCGCACTGGTCGCTCCCAAGGGGCCGGGGCACCTGGTCCGCAGCGAATACGAAAAGGGGGGCGGCGTCCCCTGTCTGATCGCACTGTCGCCGGGGGCGTCTGAAACGTCCCGCAAGCTGGCGCTGGCGTATGCCAAGGGTGTCGGCGGTACGCGCGGCGGCGTGATCGAAACGACGTTCGCCGAAGAAACCGAGACCGACTTGTTTGGCGAACAGGTCGTCCTGTGCGGCGGCGTCAGCGCGCTGATCA
Organism: uncultured Planctomycetaceae bacterium; assembly: GCA_942493135.1. Lineage (GTDB taxonomy): Bacteria > Planctomycetota > Planctomycetia > Planctomycetales > Planctomycetaceae > Planctellipticum. The sequence continues at coordinate 5,952,515 of OW818684.1, forward strand.
AGGCCGCCTTCGAGACTCTCGTCGAAGCCGGCTATCAGCCAGAGATGGCCTATTTTGAGTGTATGCACGAGTTGAAGCTGATCGTCGACCTGTTCTACCAGGGCGGTCTCAACTACATGCGCTACAGCGTCTCCAACACGGCCGAGTATGGCGACTACACCCGCGGCCCGCGGATCGTCACCGACGAAACCAAGAAGGAAATGAAGCGGATCCTGACCGAGATCCAGACCGGCAAGTTCGCGCTGGAGTGGCTCCTGGAGAACAAGGCCAACCAGGCTTCCTTCAAGGCCATCCGTCGTCGCGAGCGCGAACATCAGGTTGAGACGGTCGGCAAAGAGCTGCGTCGCATGATGAAGTGGATCAACGCCAAGGAGTTCTAAGCCAGGGCGCGTCTGGAATTTGACGATTCAGCAGGCCCGGAGAGTTCGCTCTCCGGGCCTGCTTCTCAAACCGGGGGAGGTTTTATGCTGCCGCTGCATGCCGATCATGCCCGGACCTGGCGCGAAAACCGCTTTGTGTACCCCGTCCTTTCGCGGCGCAGCGGGGGCCTGTCAGTCGGGATCAATCTGAATCCGGACAAGGTCTGCAACTTCGACTGCGTCTATTGCCAGGTCGATCGCCGCAGCGAAGCGGAGGCGCAGTTTGTCGCCACGGAGCAGCTCCTTGCGGAGCTGGAGTCGACGCTGGAGCTGGTCGAGTCGGGAGAGATCTACGAGGACGAGAAGTTTCATCGGGTGCCCGCGGAGCTGCGACGGCTGAACGATATTGCGTTTTCCGGGGACGGGGAGCCGACGACGTTTCGGAATTTCGACCTGATTGCGACCGAAGTTGCCGGGATCAAGCGTCGCCGCGGCCTCGACGACGTGAAGCTGGTTCTGATAACCAATGCCTCGATGTTTCACCGTCCCGCCTGCCTGCGGGCTTTACGCGTGCTTGCCGAGAACCAGGGGGAGATCTGGGCGAAGCTCGATGCGGGAACCGAGGCGTATTACCGCCAGATCGAGCGGACGGTGATTCCGTTTCAGCAGATCCTCGACAACATTACCAGCGCCGCCTGCGAATGGCCCCTGGTGATCCAGAGCCTGTTTCTCAAGCTGAATGGCGTGCCACCTTCTCCGGAGGAAGTTGAGGCGTTCGCCGGGCGTCTGGAGGATGTCGTGTGCGCCGGCGGCATGGTGCGCCTGGTGCAGATCTATACTGTGGCGCGTCGCCCGGCCGAGGATTGCGTGACCGCTCTGACTGCGGAGGAGTTGGAGCAGATCGCTGCTGTCGTGCGGCGGCGGACAGCGCTTGATGTGGCGATTTTTCCGTGACAATCGATAGAATCCGACTGGGGTTGTCGGTCGTATTGAAAACCATGTGTCCCGAAACGGCGGTTCCAACCTAGCTTTGGCCGAATTCTGAAACTGCCGCCGCGATATGACCTGCCATGCCGTGGCGTGCTCGTAAGTCTTTGTAATTCCGTGTCTTATGGGTTCTGGAAGTCGCTCAGGGCGGCATTCTAGCGTCCGAAACGACTGTCCTGAGCTGGCCAGATCGAAAAAAAGACTGCCCAGTTCATTGACGCCCCGTTCTGAGCGGGTATTATCTCTTTCTCGCCGCACGACGGTGAAACGACCGCCGCGACGCACGCGTCGCTGGAGGTTGGTCTTGTTCTTTGACAATTTGGTGGATCGGTTCTGAGTATTCAGCTGTCGTATTATGCGGTTGCTGGCCGTACAAACCGTCTGCAAAGACCAAATCACAGCTTCTGTTGTGACCAACGTACGGCCGGCAGACAAACTCAGGTTGTCATGATCGCCGCGGCTTCGGCCAAGGCGTTTCGGAAACAATTCTCAAAGAGTTTGATTCTGGCTCAGAATGAACGTTGGCGGCGTGGATTAGGCATGCAAGTCGAGGGAGAACCCGCAAGGGGGACACCGGCGAACGGGGTAGGAATACGTAGGTAACGTACCCTCAGGACGGGGATAGCCACGGGAAACTGTGGGTAATACCCGATGATCTGGTCTGGATTGATTTCCGGATCAGCAAAGGTGAGATTCCACCTGAGGAGCGGCTTACGCGATATTAGCTTGTTGGCGAGGTAACGGCTCACCAAGGCTGCGATATCTAGGGGGTGTGAGAGCATGGCCCCCACCACTGGGACTGAGATACTGCCCAGACACCTACGGGTGGCTGCAGTCGAGAATCTTCGGCAATGGGCGAAAGCCTGACCGAGCGACGCCGCGTGCGGGACGAAGGCCTTCGGGTTGTAAACCGCTGTCGGGAGGGATGAAGTGCACGGGGGCTATCCCCTGTGTTTGACAGAGCTCCGGAGGAAGCACGGGCTAAGTTCGTGCCAGCAGCCGCGGTAATACGAACTGTGCGAACGTTATTCGGAATCACTGGGCTTAAAGGGTGCGTAGGCGGCACTGTAAGTCAGGTGTGAAATCCCCCGGCTCAACCGGGGAATGGCGCTTGAAACTGCAGTGCTTGAGTGAGGTAGGGGTGCATGGAACTTCCGGTGGAGCGGTGAAATGTGTAGATATCGGAAGGAACGCCGGCGGCGAAAGCGGTGCACTGGGCCTTGTCTGACGCTGAGGCACGAAAGCTAGGGTAGCGAACGGGATTAGATACCCCGGTAGTCCTAGCCGTAAACACTGAGCACTGGAGCGGAGGGGTTTCGGCCTTTCCGCTCGCAGCGAAAGCGTTAAGTGCTCCGCCTGGGGAGTATGGTCGCAAGGCTGAAACTCAAAGAAATTGACGGGGGCTCACACAAGCGGTGGAGCATGTGGCTTAATTCGAGGCAACGCGAAGAACCTTATCCTGGATTTGACATGTGCGGATTAACTCTCTGAAAGGAGAGCCACGCCTTCGGGTGGAACGTGCACAGGTGCTGCATGGCTGTCGTCAGCTCGTGTCGTGAGATGTCGCGTTAAGTCGCTAAACGAGCGTAACCCCTATCCTTAGTTGCCAGCACGTTATGGTGGGGACTCTAAGGAGACCGCCGGCGTCAAGCCGGAGGAAGGCGGGGATGACGTCAAGTCCTCATGGCCTTTATGTCCAGGGCTGCACACGTGCTACAATGGTGCGTACAGAGGGACGCTAAGCCGCGAGGCCAAGCAAATCCCAAAAAGCGTGCCCCAGTTCGGATTGCAGGCTGCAACTCGCCTGCATGAAGCCGGAATCGCTAGTAATCGCCGGTCAGCAATACGGCGGTGAATGTGTTCCTGAGCCTTGTACACACCGCCCGTCAAGCCACGAAAGCGGGGGGCGCCTAAAGCCGCTCGTCTAACCGCAAGGAGGACGGCGTCCAAGGCGAAACTCGTGATTGGGACTAAGTCGTAACAAGGTAGCCGTAGGGGAACCTGCGGCTGGATCACCTCCTTTCTAAAGGATTCGGCTCGACCAGCCGGGATGGACCTGTGCCCCTCACGGGGCATGGGAGAATCCATCTGACAGATAACTTTCGCCGCATCAAACGGCAGCACTCAGAACCATCCGCCATTTTGCATAACCGCAGCCCCGAAGAGTTCACTCTTCGGGGCTGTTGGTGTTTCTACAGGCCCGCAATGCGCCGCATCGCCGCGCGGGCGCGTTTGCTACGGCAGCCGGATTCCGTTGATTGCAAAGCGGACCGGGACGCTCAGCAGGGCTGTGGCCGGCTGGTAAATCAGGGCCGTCGTCCGGCTGTCGGGGATCCCCTCGAACGTGTAGCGGACCGTCATGCCGCCCCCTTGTTCTTCGGAGACCTCTGAGCGGGCGAACGGGATGAGTTTGCCTTCCTGCGTGCGAAGGCTGGCCGCCTGGTGAAGCACCCAGCGCTGGTGCGATTCGAGGGGCGGGGCATCCGTGTCGTAGGTCAGCGTGATTTCGATGTCGGCATTTTCGGTCCCCTCGGGAGTGCGAGTGATTCGGACTCGACCGAGTGCGGCAGTGGCTCCGCCGCGACGGAGCCAGGTGCGGCGACCTTTCCACCAGTCGTCGAGAATGATCGTTTCTCGCCCGGTGGCGACAAGAGCCTGGATCTGACCCCGCACGCTTACTCGCTCGGACTGATCGTTTTCGGGCAGGAGAAACTCGGCAGTGATCGGCCATTCCCGACTCGAGATCCCGGCGGCCGTCTCGTAGCGGGCCGCGGGGTTCCAACTGGTGAGGCGATCGCCGGCCGCAGTCGTCGCCAGAATGTCGCTCGCTGCGTAGTTGAAGAGCAGGGGCCGCAGTCGCGGTTCGGCGGAAAGTCCCAGTCGAAAACGGAGAAGTCGTCCGGATTCGAGTTTCCTGTTCTCGATGCCGAGGACTCGCACGATGAAGGATTCCGGCGATGTTTGCCAGCTCTCCAGCATGGGGATCTCTTTACCACCCGCTTTGGTCGGTTCAATCCGGATGACTTCCGGTTCGGGCGCGAACTCCCAGCGTCCCCCGGCCAGCGCGGTCACGGAATCCAGTGCACGCCAGAACGGCTGGGGCTTGCTGCTGAAGGTTTTCTCAGTTTGAGCAGCCGGTAACTGCTCAGAGATCTGAATTCTGACGCGGGCCTGTTGCTGCATTTGCTCGACCAGGTCTGTCGTTTTGCCGTTGCCTGGCAACGTGACGACAGATGGCTTGAGCGAGTCGGTGGCGGACTGCATTTCCAGGTGGATCCGCACCCGTCGCAGTGCTTCACGGGCCGCAACCGATTCGACCAGATCAGGCGGGGGAAGATGTTGGAGTGCCGGAGGCCCCAATTCCATGAGTCGCCGTTCGGCGGTCCGACGTTCCACAAGGCGGGGAGACGAAAGGGCGACGACCGCAGCTCGGACCTGCTCTGGCACGTCTGGCGGCGGTGCTCCGACGGCCGACATTGTCAGTCCTGCCAAAATCATCGCGATCCAGTTCCGGATTGTTGTGCCCACGATCCTGCCCTTCCCCCGTGATTCACGACGCATCAGAACGAGTGTATCGGTCGTACCGCCAAACCGCGACAGGCGGGTTCCCTCGTCAGGGGTGCGGGCGGTCCATCTTCAGCTACAGCGTCCCCCCCGCCTCTGCGGGACGAGCTAAGCTTTTGCATGGGACGATACTGGCGATTCCTGTTGGGCATTCTCGCAGGCTGCTCCTGTTTGGCGGCAGCGTCGGCTGGAGACATTGCGCTCAGTCTTTCCGTACGTGGCCGTGACTATACAGGTCGAGTCATTGCCAATAGCTCCACGCGTGTCTGGCTCCAGGCCCGCGATGGGAGGTTGGAGAACTTTCCGATCGACTGGGTTTCCGATTATCGCGAACAGTCGGCGAGCTTTCGGCCTGCTTCCGCCGCGGAGGTCAAATCCGCTCTGACCCGTGAGCTGGGGGATCGCTATCGGATCGCGTGGTCCGGCCCCTACGTTGTTGCCGGCCGTGCCGGGATGGCCGAGCGTTATGCTGGCATTTTTGACGAGCTGTATCGCGACTTCCGCCTGTACTTCAGCACGCGCGGCTTCAAACTTGGTGAGCCGGAGTTTCCGCTGGTTGCGATCTGCTTTGCCACACGGGAGGAGTTTTTGAAGTACTGCCGCGAGGAGCAGTCCCGCGTTGCCGGTCCCATCGTCGGTGTGTATCTGACGGTGTCGAACCGTGTGGCGCTCTACGAACAGCCGGTCGCATCTGACGTGGATGCGACAGTCATTCACGAGGCCACCCATCAGCTCGCGTTCAACCTGGGGGTGCATTCCCGCGTCGGGCCCAGTCCCCGTTGGGTGGTCGAAGGGCTGGCCGAGGTGTTCGAAAACGGAGCGTTCCGCCGCCGACACCCGGGCGATCGGCCCCGAGATCGGGCGAATCTCCCCCGCCTGCGGCACTTTGCGGGGGTCTACGCTTCGAAGCGGCCGGACAAGGCTTTCGAGGAACTGGTCCAGTCGGACGACCTGTTTCGAACTTCGACGCTCGATGCCTACAGCGAAGCCTGGGCGCTGTCGTTTTTTCTGGCAGAGACCCGCGCCGCCCGCTATTCGGAGTATCTGAGGCGAATTGCGGCCCGCGATCCGATGGCGGACTACTCCGGCGAGGATCGCCTGAAGGACTTTCGCGCGGTCTTCTCAACGTCGTCCGGCCTGCTGGACGCCGAGTTTCGCCGGTACATCGACCAGCTCGGCCGCTAGGCGGCGGGGCAGGCCGGCTCAAGTTGCGCGGCCGAATCCGCCGATTTTAACGGCAGTGCCGGCTGGTCCGACGAGCGAATCCTGCATGAGACTCGTTTCCGGGCTGGCGCCGCGTCGCCCGGGAATCGATTTCCGAGAGTTTGCCGCATCGCCCATTTTCCCGGGATCGGCTCTTGGCGTCCCATGGACGCGTTCCTAGAATGCCGCGAATTCTTGTGAAGTGTGCGGGTAAGGCGGTCTGGGAGGAATCATGCACCGTTATGGCTGACGACATTCAACATTCGCTGCGCTGGAACTGCTCTACGAGCGACCGGGATGTGAACGTTTTCGTTTCGCCCCGGCGTTTCTGGCTGCGAATGATGTCGTTGCGCCTGGTGCTGATGTCGTTTTCCCGTCTGCCAGTCGCGTCTCTTCAGCTTCTTCTCACCGAGTGCCGCAGTCTGCTGAGCACCTTCACCGGTCTCGCTCGCGATGTCGCCCTTTCCGCGAGCTTCCGCGCAGTCCCGGCCCATGAATGGCTCCGCCCTGCGGCGGTAACGCCTCATCTCAAGCGGTGATACCAGTGCCCGTAACCGGCGGGCCGTCTCCGGTGATCCCCTGGAAATGATCACTCTCCACGCTTGACGAAGATTTGTGCGTGTTTGCAGCGCGCCGGGTCTTTTCTCTATCACCGAATCCCGCCCGCGGGTTTCTGACGGAGTCAGTCCATCCATGGCTACCATCCTTGAATCTGTTGTCGACCGTGACGTTTCGATCTACCGCTCGGCCCGCCCGGTCGTGAGCTTCCAACAGGCGAAGGAACTCGCCGCCGAGCACGGGACGCCGCTGCTCTGCTTCTCCCGGTCTGTCGTCCGTCAGAACTACGAGCTCCTCTGCCAGGGACTGCCCGGCGTCGAGTTCTTTTATGCGGCCAAGTCGAATCCGAACGAGACGATTCTGACGACCCTGCGCGACGCGGGCTGTTCGATCGACGTCTGCTCGGTGGGCGAGCTGCAGTCTGCGCTGGCGGCGGGTTTCACTCCGGAGCAGATGCTGCATACGCATCCGTGCAAGACGCTGGCGAATCTGACGACCTGTTACGATGCCGGTTTGCGGTGGTTCGTCTACGACAATGCGACCGAACTGCGCAAGATGCACGAGCATACGCCGGACGTGACGCTGCTGTTGCGGATCGCGATGACCAGTGCGTCCAGCCTGATCAACCTGTCGGCGAAGTTCGGCTGTGCTCCGACTGAGGCAGTCCGGCTGCTCGAAGAGGCTCGCCGGCTGGGGATGCGGGTCAACGGCATCTCGTTCCATGTCGGGTCGCAGACTACGTCGCCCGACGACTACGACACGGCCCTGCGGATTGCCCGAAGCATCTTCGATGAGGCGGCCGATCGCGGTATCGAACTGGAAGTCCTCGACATCGGCGGCGGGATGCCTGCTCCATACCGGGAGTGCGTGCTTACGCTGGAAGCCTACTGCGACATGGTCCAGGCGTCGCTCGAATCGCACTTCGGCGACCTGCCGGTTCGCATCATTGCCGAGCCGGGCCGAGTGATTTCGGCGAACACCGCCACGCTGGTGACGCAGGTCATCGGTAAGTCCGTCCGGCCGAATGGCTCGACCCAATACATCGTCGACGACGGGCTGTATGGCTCGTTCTCGGGCAAGGTGTTCGATCACACCGACTTCCCGATCCTTGCGGAAGACGCGATGGTTCGCCCGAGCTATCCCTGCGTGGTGGCCGGTCCGACCTGTGACTCGACGGACATCGTCTGTCGCGATCAGGACCTGCCGGATCTGGCGATTGGCGAACTGCTGCTCGTTCCGACGATGGGCGCCTATACTAACGCCAGTGCGTCGACCTTCAACGGTCTCGATCTGGCCAAGCAGATCGGCGTCGAATAGTCGCCGCGTGCGGATTTGTAATTCAAGGCAGCCTGGTTCATTCGGCCGGGCTGCCTGCATTGAACCATCGCGCAATCCGGGTTACAGCGGGCGCAGCTCCAGCGCCGTCCGCGTTTCGGCGTCGGGGAAACCGAGTGTTCGCCAGCGCGGCGGGTAGGCATCTTCGACGCATTCCAGCAGGTCGCCGGCCAGTTGCTGCAGGCGATCCCAGTCCGCGGCACCGAATGCCGTTTCGCCGTCGTTGGACATCAGCACAACCTGCCGGGTCCGTGGCAGCAGGGAGTCGACCCCTTCGATCCAGAGGCAGTAGCTGAAGACCTCACCCGAGTCGGACTTTCGAATTCCCTCGTAGGATGTGACGAAGACGTCGTTTCCCTGTCGCTCGTTGTCCCGCTCCAGGATCTCCTTCTGGCAGCCGTATTCCTCCGCGAGCGAACGGATCTCCAGCAGGGCAAAATCGGCGGCTGCCGGGTGATCGTCCGGCGGCATCCAGGTTTCCCAGTCGTCGCCGATCAGACAGAGCGGGATTCCCGATAGCGGCCGGGCGGAATCGAGGTCCTTGAGTGCCAGCTTGGCGATCAGTGCGAGGCCTAGATCGTCCTCGGAGCCCGTGATGTGGAGCGAGTCTCGGTGCGAGGCGATCACCACGGGATTCCCGGAGACCTCCAGCTCTCGAATGAAGTCCAGCAGGAGCAGGCGAGCGGCGTTGTAGCAGTCCCCGGCGAGCAAACTGTAAACGCCCTGGCCAATCTTGGCGTAGCCGGTTATACCGGCTTCCCGCAGGTTGTCGACGGCGGCTTCAAAGGCTTCGAATTCGGTGACGCCCCAGCTCTCCAGATCTTCGCAGGACAGCGTCCGCATGCTCTCGGGCAGATCGTAGACCAGTCCTGCGGCAAGATGGTCGCCGAGCAGATGGTAAGCGGCGGTCGTGGGAGTCTCCGCCCGGCTCTGCAGCTCGCGCAGCGTCAGCTCGTAAAAACTCCGGGGCCGGACGACGGGGCGCAGGTCGTGTCGGGCGGCGTCAAAGTCCTCGGGCAGTTCCTTCAAGTAGGAGAGCGAGCCCCGTACGACATTCTGCAGATGATTGCGGCGCAGCTTCCGCGGCAGCTCGCAGTGCTCAGCATAGACGTTGTGCAGATTGCACGTCCCGCCGGGTTTGCCGTCTTCGTCAATGAACTGAATGCGGAACTCGTCGGGCTGGTACTCGGCCCGACGCCGGTCGCCCGCTCGACGCAGGCCGCGCAGGATCTGTCGAGCGAAGCCGTTGCGAGACGGCGGCCGAAAGAAAACGTCGAGCCAGCCCATCGGGCGCTTCCCGTACTGCGTCTCTGATCCTTGGCGTTACCGGCCCACAGCCAGATCGACTCCATACTTTTCAATCATTCTCTGGCGGACCTTATCCCGTTCCTGGGAGATCATCGACCAGACTTCGGCCCGCTGTTTGCCGCCGCTCGCGACAGAGGCGGCCTGCTTCTCGCGGACTTCCGCCAGATTGCTCGTGACGTTGTAGGAGTTGGGCTGGTAGCCGGCAGACCACCAGCCGGCGGACACATGACCTGGCTGGAAGTGCATGTTGTAGGTTACCGCCTGCTGCAGGGCGTTGACTTCGATCTGCACGCCGCGGAGCGAAGCCCCCAGCGCCTGCAGCTTGGAGCTCATCGATCCGCCGTAGGCCAGCAGTTCTGGATCGACGCCGGCGGTCGGAAGCTGGTCGATCTTGCGGCCGAACGTTTCGAACCAGGTCGCAATGCGGGCCTGATCACCGGACTTTCGCGAGGCCTTCTGCAGGTCGTCCAGGCAGCGATTGACCGCCTGGAAATAGCGTCGGGACTCGGCCGTGGCTCCCCGCTGCGTATCATTGGCGACCTCGACGGTCGCGCTCGCGGACGCCGGGTGCGGCGCTGTGATCAGCGAAACCACCCGCCGCAGTGCTTCGTCCGGCAATTCGGTTGTTATCTGAAACGAGTCGCCGATGACGACGCCGTCCGCGGACTCGAACTCGTCGATCGAGGAGCCGGCGTCGGCCATGACGTCTAGCAGGACGCCTTTAAGTTTGGCGGCCTCGGGTGGCAGCGGCGCGTCGAAGTCCAGTCGCAGCGTCGCCATCGTAAGATCCTCAACCCGGATGGTCATACGGACGCCGCGCAGGCCGCTCAGCGACCGCGTGAGACTGGCCTGAACGGCCTTCTGACCTTTCAGTGAAGAGGCCGCTTCGACCCGGGCTTTCAGAAAGTCGGGTTCAAACAGGTCCTGCAGATCGGCGGCGAGAACGATCTGCGAGTTGGCGTCGCTCAAGGCTTCCTGCAGATAGGGGGAGAACTCGGGGCGGCGATCTGATTGCAGCTCCTGGACCCAGCGGGCCGTCGTCTGCCGAAATGCCGGACTGACCACGCCGATCACGGTTTCCTGCAGCTTGACGAAATAGCAGTTGCGCGACGACAGAACGGCGGGGGAGCCGTGCAGATCCTGAATGACTGACTTCTCCCGCTCTGCAACAAGTTGCATATTGATCGGGACCGCCGACTTGAGCATTGCAACGGACCAGGATCCGTCGGGATGGCCGGGCTGCAGGTGCGAGGCCCGGATCAGGATTTCGGCGGCGGGTGGGAGGACCGCGGCGCCGGCCAGAAACTGTTCCCGCGACTTGCCGGCCCAGTCCTCGCGGACGCCGCGCGGGCTGTCGAGCAGTCCGCGGACGCGAATCACGCTGGCCGCGTTGACGTCCCGCGGGATCGATTTCACCAGCGTCGCGACATCGTCCTGTCCGCGTGCGGGGCCCGCTATGGCAAATGCCAGACATGCCGCGCATATCGGTCTAAAACGCTGTTTCCACATCACGTTGCTCTCCGGTTCGCTCGTGCCGTCGTCAGTCCCGCTGTCCCCAGACAAGTTGTTTGCCTTTCTGCAGGCTAGGGGACCGATTCCCTCAGTACAAGTGTTTGCCTCGCAAAATTGGAGTTGATCGTCGTATTTGAGGCACTTCCCTACGAAGTGACGGGTCGGAGCGAATTGAGCGACCGCATCAAACGCATGGCGAGGCCCGGCGCGGATCCGTCCAGTACGTCCACGGTTTTGCGCTCCTCTGCGGTGATCGATTCCATCGCGTTCAATTGCTGCCGGACGACGCCACCGGTTGCGTCCGAGGCGTCTGTCGACGTGGTCCGGCGAAGAGTGACTCGCCGGACCAGCTCGGACTCGGGGGCTGTGAACTCGATGAGGATCAGGCGGAGTCCCTGCTCGGCGGCAATGCGAAAGAACGGCTCGCGTTCTTGATGCGTCAGAAACGTCGCGTCAATGATCACTGGAAAGCCCGCCGCCAGGATCTCTTTCGTCAGCAATCCAAGTCGGTCATAAGTCTTCGTCGAAGCTTCGGCCGAATAGAGACGGAACAGTTCTTCGTCGGGCGTGGCGGACTCGGCTTCGTACCCGAAGAGCCGTTTTCGCTCGACGTCTGAGCGAATGCGGATTGCCCCGTGATGATCTACCAGAGGCTGGGTACCGCTTGTCTTGCCGCTTCCGGAGACTCCGAATGTGATGGCCAGCCAGCGCAGTCGGGGCTTCGTCCAACGAGTCGCAAGCTGTAGATACTCCTTCCGCTCCTGCCGGAGTCGCTCCTGTTCGGCGGGGCCGGCGTCGCCCTGAGCCCGCCGGAGTTCGGCGACCTTGGCTCGCACGGTCGCCCGATAGACCACGTAGTACGGCAGGACCTTGAGCAGGCCGTAGTCGCCGGTTCGTTCGAGGTAGCGATTGATGAGCCGATGGGCATATTCCGGGAATCCGCGGTCTTCGAGGTCCATGACGCAGAAGGCGATTTCGCTGGCGACGTCGATCCAGCGGAGTGACTCGCTGAACTCGATGCCGTCGAAGATCACGATCTGTCCGTCGATCAGGACCATGTTGCCGAGATGCAGATCGCCGTGGCATTCGCGGATTTGCCCTGCCAGCCGGCGGGTCTCGAAAGTCCCAGCGAGTCTGGCGTGCTCGGATTCGCACCACTCGGCGACTTGCTCCACCAGGTCGCGTTCTTCGCCGTCAATGTCCGGGCTGTGGAGTGATGCGAGGTTCTCATCGACCGGGATGCGGACTTCCGAGGCCCGTCCGAACGGCGTTTCCGGGGCGGCCGTCGCGACCGTCGCGTGAAAGTCGGCCAGAGCATTGGCGAGCCGATCCATCGCCCCGATCTCGAGCCTGTGCTCGGCAAGTTCGCGGCCCAGCAGATGCGACTGGTCGAATCGCGTCATGACGACGGCGTATTCCCACGGTTCGCCGGTGCCGTCCAGCCCGGGGGCCAGCGGGGAGCCGGTGATGGCCGCCGTCCGCAGATAGAGCTGCGGGGCCAGTCGGCCATTCAGACGCAGCTCTTCTTCGCAGTACTTCTTGCGCAGCGCCAGCGTCGAGAAATCCAGAAAACCGAAGTTCACCGGTTTCTTGAGTTTGTAAGCGAATGGCCCCGACAGCAGAACCCACGAGATGTGCGTCTCGATCAGTTCGGCTGGAGCACCGTCCCGTTGCTCCAGAAGCTGTTGCAGGGCTGCAATCCACGCAGGCACATCGACTCTCCACAGGACCATGGACCAGCTGCAGTCTGGTCCATCCGGTCGGGGAGAGCAAGGCGTAGAGCTGGCGGGGCTACGTGACTAACGCAACCGATCTTCGACCGAAGGATCAAGCGCCAGGGCTTGTGCCAGTTCGACGTCTGCGGCCTCGTTCTGTCCCGCCAGTTGCAGTTCGCGGGACTTCAGCAGATGAGCTTCGGCGACGGCCGGGTCGATCCGTCGGCAGGCGGCGAAGTCCGCCAGCGCCGCATCGTACTTGCGCTGGGCCAGCAAGGCGTCGCCTCGCAGTGAGAAGGCTTCCGGAACGGGATCCCGCGACAGAATTTCTGAGCAGGTGCCAATGACGCTGTCGTACTGCTTATGTTCCAGAGCGATCTGGCCGCGAAGTAGCAGTCCCGGCACGAACTGCGGCGACTTTTCAAGCGCCTTTGCGATGTCGCGGGTAGCGCTGTCGTCGTCTCGCCCTTTTCGATAGTGCTTCGCCCGCTCGACGTACAGACCGGCGTCTTCGGGCGAACGCGCCAGCCGGGCGTTCCAGCCTTCCAGCCGCTGCAGCCATTCGATCTTGTTCTGATCGGCCTGGGCCTGATCGAGGTGTCCCAGCTTGAGATAGACCTCGCGCCGGTGCTGGTAGTACTTGGGGTTCAGCGGATCCAGCGTCATGGCGTGCGTGAAGTCCGCAATTGCCGACGCATAGTCTCCCGCCCAGGTCTTCAGCAGTCCGCGGTTGTTGAACCCGTTGACATAGTCCGGACGCAGCTTGAGGACTGTGTTGAAATCGCCGAGTGAGGTCTCAATCTGTCGCAACTGCAGTCGCGAGAATCCCCGATTGTTATAGGCGTCGACATACTGCGGATCGATTTCGATGGCCCGGTTCAGCTGGACGACGGCTTCGCTGTATTTTCGCTGGGCAATCAGCAGCAGCCCTCGGTTGTTGTACGCCTGGGCGTATTCGGGATTCAGCCGGATCGCCTCGTCCAGATCCTTCTTCGCTCCGGCAAACTGCTGCAGCGACAGCCGAACAAAACCGCGATTGTTGTAGAGCGCCGCCTCCCGGGGCGACAGCTCAATGGCCTTGCTGAAGTCTTCGGCGGCAAGGTCGTTCGTTCCCGACTGGTGATACAGCCCGCCGCGCAGACGATACCAGGCAGGCTGCTGCGGGGCTGACTCAATCTCCCGTGTCACGAGACTGATCGCTTCCGTGATATTTCGATCATGGACTGCTTCGGTCAATTCGGCCGACCAGGGGAGGCTGGCTGCCGATTTTGCGTCGAGATTCGGCGATTCAATCGGCGCGCCTGTTTTCGATTCGGCCGGCGCGGACGCCACATCTGGAGTCTTCGCCGAACCGCATCCCAGACACGTGACGATAACCAGCAGCGCAATCAGGCGAGACATGAGCGACATCCTTGTCACCAGTTTCGACTTTCAGCCGGGCAATTCCGCCCGAACTCGTTGTTTACAGCGGGGTTGTAACGGCAGGACGGGATTTCGGTCAATGGCGTTTGCCGCGAGCCTCGTGCCTCAAATCACGCGTCCGCTTCGTTAGTAACATCTTGTTCTGCCGACTCTTGCAGCTTCTGGAGGAAGTCTTCGCTCAACCCAGCCGCCTGCCGGGCCGCGAGCTGAAAGTCGTCCCCCACTGACTTCTCCGGCCGGAGGGGCCAGTGGAGGTGCTGCTGGTAGGCTTCCCAGTCGCTGAGGTGCTGTGGCTTGAGTTTCCGCAGCCACTCAATCCCAAACCGCACGTGTTCGATTTCGTCTTTGTGAATCGCCCGCATGATGGCGGCGCTTTTCGGGTCGTCCGCCTTCTGAAAAAAGCTCTCAAACTCGACCGTGTGGTCCAGGTTCCGCCCTTCGAACGTCAGCGGCAGCCCCGCCAGGTAGTCCAGGATGCTGGTGAACTGCAGCGATTTCTTCCAGATGTAGCAGTTCACCGGCAACTCGCCGAATTCGATCCCCAGCGCCGCACTCCGTTCCATGTGCATCCGCGTGTGTCGCTGTTCGTCCTCCATGACCCGCGCCATCCCCAGCCGGAACTCCATCGGCGCTTTGGGAAACGTCAGCAGCACCCAGGCCATGACTTCGAGCGCCTGCATCTCGTGATTGGCCATAATGTGATGGGCAACGGCCCGCCGTCGCGGTTCGGAAAATGTCTCCGGATGCGGCATCGAAGGAGCGGTCCGCCGGGGAGCAAACTTCAGATTGGCCGGCCGGCCGGGTTCCAGGACGCACAGGGCGAGTCCCGGCGCATCATCCGTGAACGGCTCTCGCACCCGCTCGAGCTTCGTCTCCAGCGACTCCGACAGCAGCACCCGCTCCGCAAACGTCCGCAGTTCCATGCTGTGTCACTACCGGTCAAGAGATTCTGATCCACCAGGTGGCGCAGACATTCCTGTCTGTGCTCGGCGCCTATCCCCGCCCGCCTTCACAACACGTTTCGCAGATCGCATGACACTGCGAGCAGACCAGCTTGTGCCGGATCTCCATCAGCCCGCCGCCGCACACCGGGCAGGCGCAGAACGATCCGACATCACCCGTCAACTCGCTCCCTGGTTCCGTGGGGCCAGTTTCTGATCGCTGGTGCTGCGGTGCGTCGTGCATGGCATCCCTTCCTCAGTCCGAGCATTCAACGGGTGGCTGGCGTCGGAGTCTGCGACGACCCAGAGCTGCCGCTACGCCCCACCGGCAATCAACTTGATCGCGCGAACGACATAGACGTACCCGCTCCAGACCGTCACCGCGACCATCGTCCACAGCGACACGTCCCGGATCAGCGCAAACGTGGTCCCCGCAAACAGCGGATCGAGCGACAGCATCGCCATCGTCGCCGCTGCGCACTGCAGAAACATCTTCAGCTTGCCGCTGGCCGACGCCGAAAAGTCCGCACCGCGCTGTTCCAGAAAGCCCCGCAGACTGGTCACCAGCATCTCGCGCCCGATCACGATCAGCACCATCCAGGGGTTGACGCCCGAGTCCTTGTGGATCAGCAGAAACAGGAACGCGCCGCCGGTGATGAACTTGTCCGCAAACGGATCCAGAATCCGCCCCAGCGTCGTCACCAGCTTCCACTTGCGCGCGATCCAGCCGTCCAGAATGTCCGTCAGCACCGCGAACACGAACAGCCCGGCGCACCAGGTCCACGCGATCCCCGCGGACATCAGTCCGAACAGCACCAGCGACAGCGCCAGCCGCGCAATCGTGATCGCGTTCGGCACATTCAGAGATTGCTCACGCGGGGCGGTGCTCATGGCGGTCCATCATTCGGGAGAAACGATCGGCAGCGAGACCGCCGGACCGGCCGCCGCCGGGGTCTCCTCGGCGTCCGCGGCAATCGCGACGCCGACCAGATCGTAATCCCGCCGCTCGACGATCTCCACCGGGACGAACTGCCCCACCTGCAGGTTCTCGCCCGAAACGTAAACCACGCCGTCAATTTCGGGAGCATCGCAGAAGAATCGCCCGGCCCACACCCCCTCGCCGACTTCCTCGTCGATCAGAGCGTCGAGCTCGTAGCCGACCAGCGACTCCTGGCACTCGAAGGCGATCTGCTGTTGCAGCGCCATCAGCTCGTCCCGCCGGGCGATCTTCACCTCTTCGGGAAGATGATCGGGCAGTTTCACTGCCGGCGTTCCCGGTTCCAGTGAGTAGGGAAAGGCTCCCATGCGCTCGAAGCGAGTTTCCCGGACGAAGTCCTTGAGTTCCTCGAACTGGGCGTCGGTCTCGCCGGGGAAGCCCACGACAAAGGTCGTTCGCATCACCAGGTTCGGGATTCGCTCCCTCAGTTTGCCGACCAGCTCGATCGTCTGCGCTCCGTTCACACGGCGCTGCATCCGCTTGAGCATCGTGTCGTTGATGTGCTGCAGCGGCATGTCGAGGTACGGCAGAATCTTCGACGAACCGGCGATCGTGTCGATCAGGGCATCGGTGAAGTTGATCGGATACAGGTACATCAGCCGGATCCACTGGATTCCATCGACCTGCTCCAGTTCCTTCAGCAACTCCATCAGCCGGACTCTGCCGTACAGATCGAGTCCGTAGTAGGTCGTGTCCTGGGCGACGAGAATCAGCTCCTTGACGCCGTCTGCCGCCAGCTCTTTCGCCTCCGCGACGACCATTTCGATCGGCTTGGTGATGTGCTTGCCGCGCATCTTGGGGATCGAGCAGAACGTGCAGGTCCGGTCGCAGCCCTCGGAGATCTTCAGATAGGCGTAGTGATTCGGCGTAATCCGCAGCCGGGCCCGGTCGTCCATCGCCTTGACCGGGGCCGGGCGAAACAGCTCCCGCTGCTCGCGCGCCCCCCCAATCAGGTGGTCGGCCACCCGGTTGATTTCATCCCGGCCGAAGACGCCGACGATGTGGTCGATCTCCGGCATCTCGTCCAACAGAGCCGGCCCGATCCGCTCCGGCAGACAGCCAGCGACGATCACGCCCCGCGTCTGCCCGGTCCGCTTGAGATCCAGCATTTCGCGGATGACCGATTTGGACTCTTCGCGCGACGATTCGATGAACCCGCAGGTGTTGACGATGACGAAATCGGCCCCCGACGGTTCGGAGACGAGGGCATACCCGTCGAGCGCCAGCGTCCCCAGCATTTTTTCGCTGTCGACGAGGTTCTTCGGGCAGCCCAGGCTGACGAAGGCGTAAGTGCCCTTTGTGGCAGACTCGTTTTCGGTCGATTGCGTCACAGACAACTCTCGGGCAGTAAAGGACTTGCGCTGGCGGCATCCCGCACGGTGCCGGGGAGACCAGATATGGAATCCTGCATTTTACCGGGGGGAGGGCTGAGTTGACAGTGCGTTCCGCTGAACGACGTTGTTCGGCATTGGAGGAATGCGGCTCCCAAAACGTCGCTGACGTCTTTCTGCCTGCCGGCCGGGCGAAGCTTGCTTCGGGGCGAGTGATCCACGTGGCGGCGATCATCTCCTTGCCGCGCGACTGCCCGCTATTCCTTTGGCGCGGCCGCGGTCTCTTTCTTGGTGAATGTGAACATTGGACCGGTCCAGCTTAGCCCCCTGTTCATTTTGGGATCGAGCGGCAGGTTGATCTTATCGGCTTTATCAGTGCCGCTGCCTCCAGGGCAGTACAGCAGCAGGCATTTGTTCTTTGCGTCAATCTTCCAGGGGGCAGTGTGATTCTCGTAAGAGTGGAAGAATGTCCCGTCGGGGTAAAACGTCAGATCTGATTTGTAATTCCCCAGTTCGAGCGTCCACGTTCCTATCAGCAGCGTCCGGGCTCTCCCGACGAGCACGAGTTCTTGAAACTCCATGAGATCTTTCTCCGCGACCGCTGCCGCATCATCGCGTCCCGCTTTGAGGAAGTCGCGGATGGCCGTCGCGTACGCAGTCTCCAGGCCTGCCGAGAGCACGGCCGCCCTGCGTCGCAAACTGGCGGGCGCCGATCGCGGTATCTCGCCCTGCTCGTTGAACTTCTTCTGCTCCAGCGCGACGGAATCGGCGATCGCTTTGTTGCCCATTTTTCGCGCGACGTTCATTCGACGCTCGAGCGATTCGGAAATCGCTTCGTGCAGTTTCAGCATTTCGGTCGTGTAGGTCTCTTTGGCTTGATTGAGGGCGTCCTGGATCGCCGTGTCCTCCGCCCCTGCCAACGGCAACGAGGGAATACTGACGCACAAGAGGAGAATTCCGATCCCGATTCGGCGCATGATCTGCCTCCGGTAGAGTCTTGGCCTCATTGTGGGAACATTCGCCAAATCGGGATGCAATGGCGTCCGGCGATATCGTGCCGCCAGTGCAGTTAGAGTCGACGGAATCCATCCAGCACGCAGACGAGTTATCGAGTCTTCTTCGTGAGTGTAAACGCTTCGCCACTGACCGCAAGTCCCTTGGTCCCACGGACGTCAAGGGGCAGCATGATCTTCTCCCGATTCCTTGCAGGACCGCCGCCATCTGGACCACAAAACAGGACCAGCCGTTTCTTGGCGTCAAGTTCCCACGTGAAGACCTGATTTGCCGTCGAGTGAAACATGGTGCCGTCCGGATAGAAGGTGCAATCCGTTGTGTACCCTCCAGTCATTTTGAGCGTCCATTTCCCCATCAGCGTCGTTCGGGTCTGCCGCAATGCGATTTTGTCGTGAAACTCGGTCCGCTCCTTCTCGGCCGCATCCGCTTCCGCGGCCATTCCTAACTTCACAAAATCGCGAATCGCGATTGCAAACGCCTTCTCCATGGCCGAGTCCAGCGATGTGATTTTTCGTCGCAATGCAGATGGAGTGGGTGGCGGAATCTCGCCCAAATCGTGAAATGCCTTCGCTTCAATCTCGATGGCGTCGATCAACTGTTTATTTCCCGCCTTTCGAGCCGCGGTCAACCGCTTCGTGAGAGCATCCTCAATCCGCTGGGTCGCTTCCGTGAACTCGGTCGTGTAGGTGGCCCGGGCGCGATCAAGGTCATCTTTGACAGAGGTCGGATCCGGTTCGCCATGCACCGCGCCCGGGAGCAGCAGCAGTACGATCGTTCCCAGCCAGCCGTACATCATTGCATTTCTCGCTTCGAGTCAGAATCTCACTTCTGTGCGCTAGTGTGCACGGTTGGGATCGTACCCTCGTTAGGCGAGTCGAAACCAGTGATTCGAGCAAAATCTGGTTCATCCGGATGATGCGTGCCGAGAGTGGCGAAAGCGCGGACATTTGATGGACATCTGCGGTTATGACAAACAGCCTCGAACGACAGCAGTCCGCTGACTCTGGCCGATCCGAAAAAGACCTGCACGAAGTGCTTCGCCGGCTACGTCCTGAAACTGGTGCAGCTTACGACGGTCTACGCCGCCGCCCGGCATCTGGCCGTCAGCTGGGAGATCGTTCGCGGCATCGTCGGCGACGGTAAAGGCGAAAATCGCCTGCGGCATGCACGCGCGACAGTCGAAGCGGTGGCGGCCGGCCTGTCGCCGGTCTGGCGATCCGCACGGCGCTGCTGGATGCGACGCTGGTCTTCGACCGGTTCCATCGGGTCAAGCTGCATCTGACCCAAACACGACGGGAAGTGCTGCGGGAGGCCGAGGAGGGCTGCAGATTCGCCAAAAGGAGTATGGTGCGGCCGAACCCCGAAACCGCGCGGAAGCGAACGGCGGGTCCTACGAAATTGTCGCATTGCTATATCCTGGCCTGCTGCCAGACGCTGCAGGTTCAGGCCGGCCCAACATCTGGAGAAGTTCACCGGAGTCTGCCGAGGGAATCCTGCTATGCTGGAGTCGGCACAACGGTCTCTCCACTTCTGAAGGGAATCACGTCATGACAGCCTGTCCCGTCGCACTCGCCATCGGTTGCAAGAAATGCCCGGTCTTTTCGGTCTGCCCGCTGAAGACCGTCATCGGCGACTACAAACCTCCCGTCTCCGGCAGCAGTCCTCCCAAGGATCATCCGAAGCACGACGGACGATAAAGTTGGGCCGCTCGGAAAAACACTCGGGGGCCTTGCAAAGGCGCTCCAGCCACCGGCCACCCTGCCGTTCCGACGCTTGGCACTCGGCTCTCAGCACTTGGCGTTCATTTTCCAGCTCATCCCAGCGTCCGCGCCAGCAGTCGCACGCCCACGAGGCAGAGTGCCAGGGCCAGCAGTCGGACGATCAGCGAGCCCTGCAGGCGGGCGGAGAGGGCCGCTCCCAGCGGGGCGCCCATCATGACGCCGATCGACAGCGACAGGGTCTGAGCCACTCCGCGCTCAAACTCTCCCAGCACGATGTGCGTTGCCGTCGCGGTCAGCGCCATGAATGTCAGCACGAAGTGCGAGGTCGCCGTGGCGATGTGCGGCGGCATCCGCAGTCCGCGGATCAGGAACGGGACGTGGATGATCCCGCCACCGATTCCCAGCAGGCTGGAAAAAACCGCGATGTAGGCGCTGCCCAGCGAGCCGACGAGCATCCGTCCGTCCTTCACGGCCGCTGTTTCGTCGTCCGTCGGTCCGCGCGCGGACCCCACGGGACTGGCGATCAGAAATCCGCCGATTCCCACGAGCAGCAGTCCGAACAGCGGGTCGAACAGACTCCGCGGGATATTATGGACCAGCAGCGTTCCCAGGACGGCTCCGGGAAGCCCGGCCAGCGTGAAGAGCGTGCCGGCCCGATAGTCGATCCGGCCCAGCCGCATGTAAGCGATGGTCCCGGAGTACGCATTGAAGAAGACCACAGCGAGCGCAATCGCGGTGATCGTGGCGGGCGACTCGTTGGGAAGTGCGATCAGCAGAATTGGAACTAGCACGGAACCGCCGCCCGCCCCGACCAGCGTGCCATAGGCGCCGACCAGGATTCCCAGGGGCGCCAACCGCGCGAACTCCTGCAGTTCCGGAGACACGGCAAGATCCTTCAGATCTGGTAGTCGACCGGCCGTCCGGACGGAAGAGATGAGTGCGCCGTCGATGATTCGTCGAGCGGCCAGAAACGCTTCATCAGCCAGTACGTTCCCCAGCCCCAGATCCCGGGCAGGATGGCCGCCAGCAGGAACAGCAGAACGGGCGGCATCCGAACGTCCTCCGGTTAAGACTCCTGCGCCGCGACGTCTCAGTCACGACGAACGAGGGTATCGTAGACGTTGCTTCGGAAGAATCGAAGTCCGGGCTGGCAAAACGCTCCCGTAGCGGCAACATCTGCGCACCAGGCAAATCACTCGGCCCCCGATTTCTTTGGCGGTTGATTGCGGCGCAGCGGGACTTCTCAGCAACAACTACTTGGAGGCTCCGACTTTCAAGGCCGCCACAAACTCCGTGTAGGTTTCCGCTCGCATCACGCGTTCCAGGCTGTGGGGGTCGCGGAAGAGGTGGGAGATGCCGGCGGACAGCTCGAGCTGCACGGTGGGATCGCCCGCCGGAGTGACCAGCAGGAAAATGACGTGGACGAGCTGGCCGTCGGGAGCGTCGAAATCGACGCCGGCCTCCGACAGCCCCACCACCACCACCGGCTCCTGGACATCCGGGCTGCGGAGATGCGGCAGCGCGACGCCGCGGCCGATTCCGGTCGCCGCAATCTGCTCGCGTGCCCAGGCGCCGGCTTCGATCTGATCGGTGTCGAGACCGCTCTGAGCCGCCGCCGCGGCAGCCAGTTCCCGGATGGCGTCCCGTCGGGACTCCGCCGCCAGGTTCCGCAGAAACAGCTTGGGAGACAGGAACGCCAGGGGCCGGTGAACTTGCCGTCTCAGGATCCGTCGGATCAGCGGTCCGCTGGCGGCGCTGGTGACGATGGCCATGACAACGAGCGCCACGAAGAGTCGCTGGCGGATGATGCCGGCCTCCAGCGCCAGCGTTCCCAGAATGATTTCCATCGCACCGCGGGCATTCATGGCGATGCCGACCGCCCACTGATCGCGGGGCGCCATGCCTCCCCAGCGAGCGCCGAGCACGGCCCCCAGCAGCTTGCCCGCGCACGCCAGTCCCAGAACCAGCAGCACCAGCAAGGTGTCAAAGTGCGTCACAAAGTTGACCCGCAGACCGATGCTGGCGAAGAACACCGGCGCAAAAATGAACGACACGAACTCGTCGATCATCATCCGGGTCCGTTCCTGCAGATGGGGTGACGACCCGAGCGCCACCCCGACCAGGAATGACCCGAAAATCGCGTGAATGCCGATAAACTCGGTCAGGGCGGCCCCGAACAGCGCCATGGTGGCGGCAAACCCGAGCACTCCTCCCGGAAAGTGCGTATACGCCTGCAGAAACGGCAGAACCCGGTGCATCAGCCAGCGGCCGACGGTCAACATTCCACCGGCGTAGCAGAGCGTACAGACGAGCGTGGTGCCAATGCTCAGCCCGGCCCCGCGGGTCCCCATCATCCCCAGAATCAGCGAGAAGACCGTCCAGCCGATGAGGTCGTTGAAGATCGCCGCGCTGACCACGACCATGCCGAGGTCGGTGCGGTAGAGATCCAGGTCCATGAGCGTTTTCGCGATGACGGGAAGGGCCGAAATGGCCATCGCCGTCGCCAGGAACAGGGCGAAAATCACCGGGTCGGCGTCGGCCTGCCGGCCGAGAGCGGCTGGGGCCAGCCAGGCGCCTGCGAGGCCGAAAACAAACGGGATGATGGTCCCCAGCACGCCGACCTTCAGCGCCGCGCGGCCCTGCCGCCAGACGATCGACAGATCGACCTCCATGCCGGCGACCAGCAGGAACAGCACGATGGCCAGCGAGCCGATCGCATCCAGAACGACGGCGTTCGGTCCTGTTGACGGAAACAGCCAGCCTTGCCAGTCCGGCAGCAGCGTGCCGAAGACCGTCGGCCCCAGCAGCACGCCAGCCAGAAGCTCGCCGAGAATCGCCGGCTGATGAAACCGCCGGGCGAGTTCGCCCAGGATGCGGGCGACCCCGATCAGCAGGCCGAGAGCCAGCAGCATGATCGTCAGTTCGTCAGCCGCCAGCCGCTGCAAGTTCATCCGTCCTCGGTTCCCCGGTCTCTCGCTTACGTCGCGCTGGCGACCGTCGGCCGCAGCGCACAGCGACGTAAGTTAGTAGGAAACCTGGGAAGGAACAACCTCACGAGCGGCGGTGAATCGCAGGTGTTGTCCGACGTCGGAGGTCCGTGTGGCCAGCCGCGGAGACTCCGTGGTTCTCCGTTCGACATTCCGCCTTCGTCATTCGACATTTCCAGACCCTACAAGTACCCCTTGAGCATTCCGTTCCAGTACATCGCGGGGAGGAGGTATTTCTTCAGGAGGTACATCGAATAACGTTCCCGGGATTGATCGACGGGAAACGTCTCCTGCGGATTGAGTTCGTAGTCGAACTCGGCGAGAACCAGGCTGCCGTAGCCCGTCACCAGCGGGCAGGAGGTGTAGCCTTTATACGTTGCGCTCGGCGGTTTCCCCTGCACCGCACAGGCGAGATTCTCGGCCAGGACCGGCGCCTGCGCACGGATTGCGGCCCCGGTTTTGGAGGTTGGCAGTCCGGCGGCGTCGCCGAGAGCGAAGATGTTTGCGAAGCGAGGATGCTGCAACGAGGAGCGATCGGTCTCGACCCAGCCGTCGGGATTGGCCAGCGGGCTCTGGCGGATGAAATCCGGAGCGCTCATCGGGGGCGTGGCGTGCAGCATGTCAAACCGGACGATCTGCCGCTCTCCTGTCTCGGCGGACTCCAGCACCGCCTCGTGGGCGTCGCCCTGGACTTCGACCAGATTCATTTTGAAACGGGTCTCGATGTTCTTGCGAGCGACCACTTTCTCCAGCGTCGCCCGGTACTTCGGCACGGCGAACAGATTTCCGGCTCCCGAAGCGAAAATGATCTTCGCCCGATCACGCACGCCGGTCCTGCGAAAATAGTCTTCCGCCAGGTACATGATCTTCTGCGGTGCGCCGCCGCACTTGACGGGCGTGTTGGGCATGGTGAACAGAGC
Organism: uncultured Planctomycetaceae bacterium; assembly: GCA_942493135.1. Lineage (GTDB taxonomy): Bacteria > Planctomycetota > Planctomycetia > Planctomycetales > Planctomycetaceae > Planctellipticum. The sequence goes on from OW818684.1 coordinate 5,976,389, forward strand.
CGTTCCGCCACGGAACTCGCGAATCGCTTTCCAGGTGTCGTCCACGGTGCCGAAACTGTAATTGCTGCCGACGCCGTTTCGGCCGAGCGTTTCGCGGAGCCCCGGGATCTTGTCCCAGTTGAGTTGAATGCCGGCCGCGACGACGAGAAAGTCATAGCCGACGTGTCGTCCGCCGACCGTCGTCAGCTCGTTGCGGTCCGGATCGAACGACGCGACGGCGTCGCGAAGCCATTGGACTCCCTTCGGAATCACTGAGGCCTCGGGACGTTCGCTGACTTCCTTCGGAAACACGCCCGCGCCGACCAGCGTCCAGATCGGCTGGTAGTAGTGCTTGTCGGAGGGCTCGATCACAGTGATGTCGGCCCGCTTCAACTTTCGACGCAAGCGGGCGGCGACGGAAATACCTGCCGTGCCGCCACCGACGATCACAATGCGGGGATGAGTCATGGCAGTCATGATGAACCTCACTGGATTGCGGCGTTTCACACAATGGAGATGTCAGCGGCCTCGTTGAGAGTCGATCGTTGAGAAGACGCTGCTGGCCTCGTCGCCTTTCTCTACGCTCGACTCTCAACGCTCAACGTTTTTCAGTGAATCGCGATCGGCACGTGGCCGTCCTGCTGGCGGTTAATGTTGGCACTCAGCGCGGAAACGGCAATCGGAACGTTCTTGACCACGCCGTCGATGGGGTATCCCTGACGCGCCAGGGCCTGGCCGCACACGAGAACCTCGACGCCATTGGCCTGCAATCGGCGGATGAGTTCGAGGTTCGGGTTCTGCTCGACTTTGGTCGCGGCCTGAAACGCCGCGTCATTCAGGACCGTCTTCGCCGCACCGCCGTGCAGGACTGCCGTCAGCTTCAGACCTTCGACGGGAACGCCGGCCCCGGCCGTCAGGTTGAGATAACGGGCCACGACTTCGAGTCCCTTGTGCGGCTTGTCGACGGGGGATTCCGAGGTAATGTCGAAGACGACTTTCGCACCGGCCCGCGGCGGCTCAACGGCGCCGGGGACCTGGACGATGCCGCCGTAATCGGCGATTCGCGGATGGATCATTTCCGGCTTCGTCGCCACGGCGGAGGCCGCAGCAAGCGTCAACAGGCTGCCGAGGAGGCTGGCGATCAGAGTTTTCATCGTTTCTGGTCTCGCGGGTCAACAGGAGAAAGAAGGCGTCGTTCGACGAACGACCTGCCAAGGTCCGTGTGAGCCACCGACGGCTCGTCCGCCAGTGGTTCCTCGCACTGAAATCGCACGGGCGGACGAGCCGCCCGTGGCACACGAAAAAGGCTCGACAGTCAGGTCCATAAAGTTCTGGTGATGACGAACAAGGCCACAAAGACAATTGCGACGGCAAAAGTCCGCTGCAGGGCCGTGCCGCTGAGTTTCTGGGCGAGCCGCTGCCCAAGCAGCAGTCCGACAATGCCCCCCGCGACAAACACTCCGGTGAGTTGCAGGGGGATTGCCCGTCCCCCGAGCAGGTGGAAAGAAACGCCCGAGACCCCGATCAGCGTGATGACCATCAAGGATGTGCCGACGGCGCGCTGCATCCCCATACCGCTGAAGGCGATGAGGGCCGGAACGATCACGAATCCGCCGCCCACTCCGAACATGCCGGAGAGCACGCCGGTCGCCAGCCCCACCACCATCAGCAGTGACGCACAGCGGGAGGTCCAGCGGAGTTTGCCTTCCGGGTCCCGGCGACAGGTCGGGCCGTGGTCGTCGTCGCACGGCATGACCAGATTCAGCGTCGGCTGCGGAGACTTGTTCCACATCCGCCACGCCACCACCGCCATCAATCCCGAGAACGACAGCAGCAGTACCGGGTCGGGAATATAGCTGGAAAGCCAGCCGCCCAGCGGGGCGCCCAGCATCCCGGCGGCGGCGAAGATCAGCCCGGTGGGGATCTCGACCAGTCCCTTCCGCCAGCGGGCGAAGAAGCCGATCAGCGACGTCGCGGCGACGGCGGCCAGCGACACTCCGACGGCGTCACGCGGCGTCACGTGCAGCCAATAAACCAGGAGAGGGACGGCGAAGATCGCCCCCCCTCCCCCGGTCAACCCGAGAGAGAAGCCGACAAGCACGCCGGGCAACAATGCGTGCAGCTCCACGGTCGGTTTCCCTTCTCAAGTTCGAACAATTCCACAATTCTCGCCGATCGCCACGGCCTATCCCTGAGAACAGCAGGTGACGGCGGCAGGCTGACCGACCGTCGTCCAGGCCTTGTATCCGCCGACGAGGTCCAGAATGTTCCTTCGACCGGCCTGCGCGAGGAGGCTGGCGGCGATGGCCGAGCGGTAGCCTCCCTCGCAGTGAATCACGATGGTCCGGTCGGTCGGGATTTCGTCGAGGAGTTCCCGCAGATGGTTCAGCGGCAGATGGTGGCTGCCGGCGATCCGACCGGCCTCGCGCTCCTTCGCGGTGCGGACGTCGACGATATAGGGGGCGGACTCGGAGTCGAGCTGCTCCTGCAGGGCGGCGGCGGTAATCCGGTCAATGGTCTCCAACAGATCCGGTCGCGACTCCAGCGACTGCATGCCCCCCGCCAGATACCCGGCGACGTTGTCGAAACCGATCCGTCCCAGCCGCGTGGCCGCTTCGGTCTCGTCCCCCGGTTCGGCGATCAGGACAATGGGGCGATCGTGACCGAGGATGGTCCCGCACCACGTCGCGTACTTGCCGCGGAGAGCGATGTTGAGGCTTCCCCGCAGATGAGCGCCTTCGAAGTCGATTGCATCGCGGACATCCAGGAGCTGTGCGCCGTCCTGCTGCATCTGCAGAACGTTCGACACCGTCAGCGGCTTAAGTGTCTGCGTCAGCGTGCTGTCGAGGCTGGGACGCTCCTGGCGGTTGCGAATGGCGTCGAAGACGAAGTATTCCGGGGCTTCGGGCTGCTCTTCGGTGACGATAGTCTTGAATTCTTCGCGAGTCATCGGCTGCAGGGCGTAGTTGAACTTCTTCTGTTCGCCCATCGTCGACACGGTTTCCTGGCTCAGATTCTTGCCGCACATGGAGCCGGCCCCGTGCGCGGGATAGACCAGCGTGTCGTCCGGCAGCGGCAGCAGCTTGTTGTGCAGCGAATCGTAAAGCATGTCGGCCAGCTCGTCGGCGGTGACGCCGATCGAAGCCAGCAGGTCCGGTCGACCTACGTCGCCGATGAACAGCGTATCGCCGGTCAGCACCGCGTGCGGATGGGTGTCGCTGAGCGCGAGGTCGTAGACGAGGATCGAGATCCCCTCCGGCGTGTGACCGGGAGTCTCCAGGATCTGCAGGCGGACTTTGCCGAATTCGATCACGTCGCCGTCGCGAGCCGGTGTGACGGGGTACTCGGCTTCGCCCCGGGCGCCCAGATGAATCTCCGCTCCGCAACGATCGCGCAGTTCGATGTGGCCGGCGAGGAAGTCAGCATGGAAGTGCGTCAGAAAGACGTGTCGGATCGACCAGCCGTTCTGCTCGGCATCGGCAATGTATTGTGCGACGTCGCGCTGGGGGTCGACGACGGCGGCGATCTTCGTCTCCTCGTCGGCGATCATGTAGGACGCATGCGCCAGACAGCCGAGATAATACTGTTTCAGAAACATGAGAGGACCTTTCTGAACAACGGGCGGACGTTGTGCGCAGCGACGGCCATCCGACGGACTGCGGCCGAAAGAAGTCTGAGACGATAGGCGGACCGGGGCGATCAGGCGGAAACGCGAGTACCCGCCGGCAGCAACCGGGAGATGCGCGGGCGGAGTACCGACGCCGGCTGAGCCCCGGAAACGCGATCGACCACTTTGCCCCCCTGCACGACCAGCAACGTTGGAACCGACGAAATCTGAGCCGCCTGAGCAAGTTGCGGCTCCTCGTCAATATTCACCTTCACGAAGCGGACGCGCTCGCCGAATTCCGCCGCGAGTCCGTCGAGAACCGGAGCGAGCATCCGGCAGGGCGGACACCAGGTGGCGTAGAAGTCGACCACGACCGGAACCGGGGACTCCAGAACGTCGCGAGTGAAGTTTTGCGTGTGCGTGGTGATGACGTGAGTCATGGCGACGGCTCCTTGAAAAAAAGGATCTCGAACGTCGGGAGATGTTCCCGGCGAGGTCGGGCGTCAGCAGCAGTCGCAACTGCCGAGGGATACGCCGACGCACCGACCTCGGGGAACGAGGCTCTTTACGGGATCAACTGGCTTTGTGGAGCACTGGCTTGGAGGGCGACGGCGAACAAGTTGTTGCGGAGCCGCACTGATTCCAGGGCATGCGGGCGAGAATCATCGCCATGCCGCAGGTATCGGTGATGCCCGCGAAGATCAGACCGCAGCCGACAAATGCGGACAGGCCGATGAAATACGGATGGACGAAAAAACCGAGCGCCGACCCGATCACGACCATCGCCCCGGCCACAATCCGGACCTGACGTTCGAGGGAAATCGCCTTCTTACCGCGAACGACGGGCAATCCCGCCGCTTCGCACGCCAGAGTCCCCCCTTCCACGTTGACCACCGACAGATGCCCGGCTGCCAGCAGCTTGTCGCAAGCCTGCTTGCCGCGGCTGCCGGAACGACAGATCACATAGAGCGGCTTTTCGGAAGTGGCCTGATACGAGGCCGCGAGCCGGCCGACGTCGAGCCGTTCCAAGGGTTCGTTGCGGGCACACTCGACATGGATTTCCCGGAATTCCGCCGGCGTCCGTACGTCGATCAATTCGACCGGCTTCCCGCTGCGGATCTGTTCGAGCAGCTGCTGAGGTGTGATTGTCTGTGCCATTTCTCAATTCCTTCCGATTTCGAGTGTGCGACCGTTTACAGTCAAAAACACCAAAGATGTCGCGATCTTCCGATTGTTTAAGGCAAAAAAAAAGCTTATGGGCTTGAGGCGCCGAATCGTTCTTCAATACACGTCAGGAACTTCGCCAATTGAGGTTCCACAATACGGTAGTACATGCAGCGGCCTTCCCGTTCGCTGTCCAGAAATCCGCAGCGCTGCATTAATCGCAGATGCTCCGACGCCATATGGCTGGGAATTTCGCACGCGTCCGCCAACTCACCCACCGTGTAGCGGCCGCGCAACAGCATCTGCACCATCCGCAGGCGGTGTGGATGCGCCAACGTCTTCAAGCACTCAGCCGCCTCTCCCAAGGCACCAAGGCTCGTCAATCCGGTGAGATCTGTCGCTGCAGTCATGTTCGTCTCCACACACGATACTATCGGAAGGTTTCGACATGTCAATCATTAATTTGCCGATGAACCAGAAAAATCCGATCCCCGTCGTTTGCGTCTCCGCCCTGGAAGCCTCCCCTGCCACTATGACAGGTCTGATTCGACGACTGAGAACCCGGACTTAGCGCTCGCCCTGCCCGAAGGTCGTCGTCGCACGCAGGAAACCGATGATCTGACAACGAGTTGCGGCTCGCAAACTCCGCTTGCCGAGAACCAGTCCGGACGGTATGTCCTTTGCACTCCAGGATTCATCGCCTGTGTGGAGTTGGTGTGTCGCAACCGGTCGCACCGGGTGAACAACGTCGGAGACGATAGCCCATGGCCATTTTTCGTTGGGGACAGCAAACTTGGGATCCTTTTCGCGACTTGGAGCGAGAAGTTGACCGGCTGCTGACCAGCGTGACCCTGTCATTTCAGGGGCTGCGAGTCGGTCGGCAGTACCCTCCGATCAACGTTTACGAGCTGGAGAACGAACTGCTTTTGATCGCGGAACTCGCGGGCGCCAAACCGGATGCCCTCGAAGTCACTGTCGCCGAGGGAGTGCTCAATATCAGGGGCCGCCACAATGGTCCCGAAGGTGTTGCTGACGACAAGTACCGCCGCCAGGAACGTCCACGCGGCACGTGGCAGCGGTCATTGCCGTTGCCCGACCGGATCGTCGAAGACCAGATGTCAGCCGAATTCACCAACGGTGTCCTGAAAATCCGATTGCCGCGCGGGGCGGCGACTCAGGCCCGCCAGATCCAGGTGCTCGACGGCAGCACGGAAGATGCTCCGGCACCACCGCCGCCGGAAGCTACGTAAGAATCCTCCCGACCTCCGCCGGAACTGAAACCGCCTGTCCCCGGAAGGACGTCCGCATGTCGACGGAATTGACCCGCTCTCCCGAACCTCCCCCGCCCCCCGATGAGACCGGCGTCGACTCGAATGTGGTTTTCACGCCGCCGATCGACATTTTTGAGACCGAGGCAGGGCTGGTGCTGCTGGCCGACCTGCCGGGAGTCACCAGCGAAACGCTGGAACTGCAGGTCCAGGACAATAAGCTCACGCTGTTTGGCCGGGTCAAGTCCCCCGTCCCGCCGGGGGCTCGGGTCATCCACCAGGAATACGGCGTCGGCCACTTCCTCCGCTCGTTCATTCTGAGCGACGAAGTCGATCACGAACGGATTACCGCCAAACTGACGAACGGCGTCCTCGAAGTCTTCCTGCCCCGCGCCCCGAAATCTCAGCCCCGGCGGATTCAGGTCGCCATCGAGTAACGCGTGCAAATCCTGATTTCTGGAGAGTCTGTCATGGCCGAGACATCGCCCGGATCGGGATTGGGGGGCATGCCGCCCGTCGACCGAGTTAAAGACGAGGTTGAACGCTGGTGGCAGACTGCCCGCGCCACCGGCGAGCGGGCGATGGAGGTTTTCGGCCTGACGACCGGCCGGCATGGCGTGCCGGCCGTGGACATTCTGGAAGGTCCGGACAAGATCGTGATTCTGGTCGACCTTCCCGGCGTCCGGTCGGAAGGAGTGAAGCTTTCTTTGACAGGTCACACGTTGCAGATCACCGCATCCCGGGCCCCGGAATCGTTGCCGGAGACGCTCAAAAGTGTTGTTCACGAACGGGTTTCCGGGCCGTTCGAGCGATCAGTCCCGCTGCTGACGGCCGTCGATCCGGATCGCGTACACGCCACCCTGCACGACGGCGTCCTCCGAGTTGAATTGCAGCCCGCCGCGGCTTCGGCCGGTCGGCAGATTCCTGTTCAGGGCACACCTGGGACATCAGCCACGTGACGGGCGGATCGGCAGCATCGTTTTTCTGTGCGCCGCAAGGGTTTGGAGAAAAAACCGGGCGGGGATCATCCTTGACCGTGTCTTTTGCGTTCCTTTACAGTGTGCGCGAGTCGGCAGAGACCGCCGGAGGGGTCTCGCGATCTCCGACAGTCGTCGGTGACCGGTCCCGGCCGAGGGAAATCCGGCAGTCAGAAACCGCCCGGAGGCGGAGAGCCGCTGGCGAGGGAACATCACTTGCGCGCAATCATCAGTGACATCCATGCCAATCTGGAGGCGCTGGAGGCCGTACTGGCCGACATCCGACAGCAGGGGATCTCTGAAATCTACTGTCTGGGAGACATTATCGGCTACGGACCGAATCCGTGCGAATGCATCGACCTGGTCATGTCGACGGACCTGTGCCTGCTCGGCAACCACGATCAGGCCGCGTTGTTCGACCCGGAAGGCTTCAACGCCAGCGCCGAGCGGGCTGTGTTCTGGACTCGCAAGATGCTGGAAAGCGGCGTCGGTCCGCGGGCCGAAAAACGCTGGGAGTTTCTGGGAGAACTGCCGCGGATGCACAAGGAGCCGAATTTCCTTTTCGTGCATGGTTCAGCCCGAAATCCCCTGAACGAATACGTGTTTCCGGAAGACATCTACAATCAGCGGAAGATGGAAAAGATCTTCTCGCTCGTCGAAAAGTACTGCTTCCAGGGACATACTCACATTCCGGGGGTGTTTACCGAGGATCTGAATTTCCTGGCCCCGGAAGAAATCGACTTCAAATACGAACTGGGGGCACGCAAGGCCCTGGTGAACGTGGGATCGGTCGGGCAGCCCCGCAACGGCGACAACCGGTCGTCGTATGTGGTGCTCGATGGGAACACGGTCAACTTCAAGCGAGTTCCCTACGACTTTCAAAAGACCGCCCGTAAGATCTATGACAACCCGGACCTCGACAACTTTCTCGGGGACCGGCTGGTCGACGGGCGATAGCCGCCGGAATTGAGCGGCGCGATCATCGAATTTCTGCAGGCCAGCGGCCTGCCACGGGAGCGGTCTTGACGGACCGGCCAGCATGGAACAGCGACGGATAGTTCTCTTTATCGCCCTCTCGATGGCAATTCTGATCGGCTGGTCCAATGTGATCATGCCGAGGCTGTTCCCTCCGCCCCCGAAAGCGGACAAAGTCGCAGAAGCCGCTGATGAAGCCGTGCAGGAGGATGTCAGATCGGACGGAATTCCCGCGAGCGCGATGGCTCCTGCCAACGTTGCCGCGGCCGGCGCGGTCGCCGCCGTTGAACCTTCGGCGGCGGTTCCGGCGGGGGCGATCCCCGCCGCTGTGGCCTCGGGGATGGCAGTGACCGAGCATCCGCTGGAGACCGTTCAGCTTGGCTCACTCGATCCTGCGAGCCCCTTCTTCCTGTCCGTCGAGCTGACGTCCCAAGGTGCCGCCGTCACGAATATCCTGCTGAACGACACGCGGTATCCGGAGTTCGGCCACCGCGACAGAAAATTGAGACTCCTGGGGACCGATAAGCTGGCGACCGTCAAGACGTTCGGGTTGCGAAGCTCGGACGTCGACAAACAGCTCAAGCCGAAATTCCTGGATACCGTCAACTGGGAAATCGTTCCCGACAGCAAAACCGATCATGCGGTCGAATTCCGCATCGTCTCGCCCGACGGCACGCTCGAATTCACCAAGCGATACGAGCTGGCGGAGCTGACCGCGGAACAGCTCAAGACGCCGGGCATCCGTGATACGCTGGCCGATGGCTACGACCTCACGCTGACGGTCACCGTCAAGAATTTGTCTCAGATAGAACAGACGGTGACTTACGTCCTGCAGGGTCCCGTCGGCATACCGCTGGAGGATCCGACGAATTCGACGAAGTGGCGCGACGTCCGCATGGCGTTTCTGGAGGACGACGGCGCCGCCGATCCCCGCCATATGCGTACCCGGGAAGTCGTTGCCGAACAGGACAAGGACACGCCGGAAATCTGGCGGCGACCGCTGAAGTACATCGGCGTCGACAATAAGTACTTCGCGGCGTTGATCCAGCCGCTCGGCGACCAGCTTAAGGCGCGGACCGTCGAATCTGCCCAGCCGGTGGTGATTACCGAGCACCGGACCCACAAAGACTACAGCGACGTTTCTGTCGAACTGACATCGCCGGCGCTCAAGCTGCCGCCGGGCGGCTCCGTCTCGAACGGCTTCGAGATGTTCGCCGGCCCCAAGAAGAAGGAGCTGCTCGCGGCGATGTCCGCCACGAGCATCGTTTTCGACAACGAAGGGTCGGGCTTCTTCCTGTTCCTCTGGAATCTGTTCCAGGTCGAAACGATCGCCGAGTTCATGCTGTGGCTGCTCAAGAGCCTGCACAGCCTGGGTGTCGGCTACGGCATCGCGATTATCATGCTGACTGCGGTCGTCCGGGGCGCCATGTTCCCCCTGTCGAAAAAGCAGGTGGCGAACATGGAGAAAATGAAGAAGCTCCAGCCCGAACTGCAGGCCCTGCAGAAGAAATACGCCCAGCAGCCCGAGCAATTCGTGCAGGCTCAGCGGGAACTGTTCCGCAAGCACCAGTATCACCCGGCCCAGGGGTGCCTGCCGGTCTTCGTCCAGATGCCGATCTTTGTGGGTCTCTACTGGGCTTTGAATACTTCGCTCGATCTGCGGATGGCCCCGTTCCTGTGGATCGACAGCCTGGCGTCGCCCGACGATCTGTTTCCGTTGCCGTTTACCGTCCCGTTCCTCGAATGGACGCAGTTCAACCTGCTGCCGATTCTGACCATCGTGCTGTTTGTGGCTCAGCAGAAGCTGACCATGCCGCCGCCGACGACCGAAGAACAGGCGATGCAGTATAAGGTCATGAACTTCATGATGATCTTCATGGGAGCGATGTTCTATCGGGTGCCAGCGGGGCTCTGTCTGTACTTCATCGCCTCGAGCCTGTGGGGCATCATCGAGCGCTGGCTCCTGTCCCGGCACAAAGAGACGCTGGCGGCGACAGCTGGTGGAGCGGAGCTGATCATCCCGGCAAGCGATTCCAACAGAACCACCAAGAACGACGACAAACCCAAGCCTAAGTCCGGCCTGGCGCTCCTCTGGGGCAACCTTCAGGACGCCGCCGATCGCGAGAAAGGCTCTGGCGGCGGAACCGTGAGGAACGCCGGCAAGGACACGTCCCGGAAGCCGAAAAAGCGGTAACGAACCGGAGCGCGGGATTACCGGGTTCGCAGACAGCAGAGCCGGAAGCTCACTCCGGTTCTGACTCGTCCGCCGCACGCAAGATCGCGGCGGCGGACTCGGGCAGGACGGCGTTGACGAAGCAGTCGGTGGCCCACTCGAAGCCGGCGACGCCGGTCAGACGCGGGCAGATCTCGATCCGCCAGCGGTCCCGGACGGGATCGCCACTCTGCAGCGGCGCCGTATGCAACATATAGTTGTAGGGCGGATCCTGCAGAGCGACATCGAGCTTCCGCAGAACCGTGCGGAGGAGCATCCCCAAGTCGGCAAGTTGCCCGGGCTCAATCTCCGCGTAGTGGCATGCGGGGCGACGCGGCAGAATCCAAGTTTCGTACGCGAACCGGCTCGCGTACGGACAGAAGACCAGGAAATCCGGCGTCTCCAGAATCACACGTTCCCCGGACTCCAGTTCCTGCGCAATCATTTGATCGAACAACGGGCAGCCGAAATCTGTTGCACGCTGCAGCGCCCGGGCTCGCATGCCGACCACGGCGTCCGGGATCAGGGTCAGCGCCATGAGCTGTGAATGGCTGTGGGGCAACGACGCTCCCGCACCCGCGCCGTGATTCTTGAAGATCACCGCGTACTCCAGACGGCGGTCTTCCCTCAACGCCATCAGCCGATCTCGATAGGCACTCAGGACTTCGCAAATCTGTTTCGTGCTGAGCCGCGCCAGACTGCACTCGCTCTGCGGGCACTCGATAATCACATCGTGGACGCCGACGGCGTCGCATGACTGATATACCCCGTCGTTCCGGGGCGCGAGGTCGCCCCGACTTTGCAGCGCCGGATACTTGTTGGAAACGACGCGAACACTCCATCCGGGGCCGTTCGGAACCAGGCCGGCGGCGCGATAGGCCAGGACTTCCGGTGTCGTTTCGGTCTCCCGCCCTTCAGCGAACGGATCGACGTCCCCGATCGCCAGCGACTGGCCTGTCCCGACCTGAATCGGGCGTTCCGAGCGGTCTGGGGCCATGATGACCCTGCGACCGGTCAGCGGATCCTGACGAAATTCCGGCATGCAGGAGGACTTTTCTACGACGGAACTACTGAACTACTCGACTCCGCCGGCCCGCTTCTGGAGCGCCCGATCGTAGGTGCGAACGTACTGCGCAGCGCTGCGGCGCCACGACCAGTCCCGTTCCATCCCCGTGCGGACGAGCTGCGCCCAGGTCCGACGATCCAGCATCAAGCCCATCGCCCGACAGACCTGGCGGAACAGCACCTCGCTGTCGGATTCGTAGAACGTGAAGCCGTTGGCGATTCCCTGACCCAGGTTTTCCTCGTTCGCATCGACCACGGAATCCGCCAGCCCGCCGACAGCCCGCACGATGGGAGGCGTGCCGTAAATGAGGCTGTACATCTGGTTGAGACCGCAGGGCTCGAACTGGCTGGGCATCAGGTACAGATCGGCCCCGGCTTCGATCAGATGCGAGAGCGATTCGTCGTACCCGATACAGACTGCAATTTTATCGGGGTAGCTCGCAGCGAGACTCTGCAGTTTCTGTTCGTACGCTTTGTCGCCGGTTCCCAGGAAGACCATTTGCAGATCGAGCTCAGCCAGTCGCGGTGCGCTGGCGACAATCAGATCGAATCCCTTCTGACTGGTAATCCGGGAGATCGAGCCGATCAGCGGAGCCGAGGCCCGCTCCGGCAGGCCGAACTGCCGCTGCAGATGCGCTTTGCAGACCGCCTTGCCTTCAAAGACCGTGTGGGAATCGTAGTTCCGGGGAATCAACGGGTCCGTCGCGGGATTCCAGTCCTCGGTATCGCAGCCATTCAGGATTCCCACCAGATCGTCACGGCGGGACGACAGCACGCCATGCAGCCCGCAACCGAACTCGGAAGTCTGGATCTCCCGGGCATAAGTCGGCGAAACGGTGGTGATCACGTCCGAAAACACGATACCCGTCTTCAGCAGATTCAAGTTGCCGAAGAACTCCATCTGCCGCCAGTTGAAATACTTCCAGTCGAGCCCAGTCAGCAGCATGTCCCAGTGCCAGTACTGCCCCTGAAACGCCATGTTGTGAATCGTAAAAACGGCGGCCGCATGGGCGAATCCGGGTTGCGTCTGATACTCCGCCTTCAGCAGAGCCGGCACGAGCCCCGTCTGCCAGTCGTTGGCGTGGAAAATGTCGGCCTGCAAATTGAGGACTCGCGCCGCTTCCAGCACGGCGCGGCTGAAAAAGGTGAAGCGTTCGCAGTTGTCGGAGAAATCCTGTCCGCCATCGACATACAGTCCCGGCCGGTCGAAATAGCCGGGTTGGTCAATCAGGTAGACCGTCACCGACGAACCGGGAAGACTCGATTGCAGAATTCGCGCCGTCACAGTCCGACCGGCAATTCTGATCGAGACCTCGCGGCCTGTCGGCTCAATCGCAGGCGTATTGCCATTCTTCGCCGCCAGTATTCGCGGATAATAGGGCGAGATCAGGACGACTTCGTGGCCGAGCAACGCCAGCGCCTTCGGCAGAGCCGAGGCGACATCAGCGAGGCCGCCCGTCTTGGAAAACGGAACTGCCTCGGAACTGGCAAGTACAATTCGCATCCGGATCCGACTTTCCCGAGAGTGTCATCACTGTCGACGGACAATCCGAACAACGCCGATAGGTGGCGTCGCGCGCCGGACCGACAGACCGTCCGCTGCAGCATGAGTGACGGTCATCGGTATCGCAACCCAATTCGCGGGAGTCCACGTCCGGACTCGGGTCGTTCCGTCGGTCTGGAGGAGTTGGTGAATCTTGACGGTCGCGCCAGGACCGCCAGGAAGTCATCGCCGACTGTTGCAGGATGGATAGAATACACTGGCAATGCAGGCTGAGAGCGACGCAAACGCACGGGAGATCGACAATGGCGGAAACGAAGCTGGCGACGCTGGGTGGCGGTTGTTTCTGGTGCACGGAAGCGGTGTTCGTGGAGCTGGAGGGCGTTCAAAAGGTGACCTCGGGCTACGCCGGAAGTCCGGTCGAAAGCCCAACGTACGAACAGGTCTGCACCGGTAGAACCGGTCACGCCGAAGTCGTACAGGTTGCTTACGATCCCGCAACGATCGGTTACGAAGATCTCCTGGACGTGTTCTTCGCGACCCACGACCCCACCACGCTCAACCGGCAGGGGGCCGACGCCGGGACTCAATACCGGTCGGTGATCTTCACCCACGACGATCAGCAGCGCGAAATTGCCGAAAGCAAGATCCGTTCGCTGAACGACGAACACCTCTTTCCCGGCCCGATCGTCACACAAGTGGAGCCGCTGTCCCGCTTCTGGCCTGCCGAAGACTACCATCAGGGTTACTTTGCCGGCCATGCCTCCCAGCCCTACTGCCAGGCGGTCATCAATCCCAAGCTGACGAAACTGCGGCAGAAGTTTGCGGCCAGGCTCCGGAAAGGAGGATGACCGCAGGGTCGCCACACACGGGCCTCACGTCCAGTCCGGCCCGGTCTTGAGCCGATGCCGGAAACGGCCTATACCATCGGTCTCGAAATTCGGCAGGAAGGCGGAAAAGGAGTTCCCCGATGAAGCTGCTTGCGGCAAGTCTATTTTCAGCCGTCCTGGCGAGCTGGCTCACGATCAGTCTGCTGTCGCCGCCGGCGTCGGTTGTCGTTGCACAGGATGCAAACACGGGGCGTTCCGGCGAGGAAGCCAGTCCCGCCGAAATCGCAAACCCGCTCGTCGCTCGCGTCTTCAGCCGGGAGGGACTCACACCCGACGAGACCGTGAATGTGGCCGTTTACGATGCGGTTAACCGGAGCGTGGTCAACATTACGTCGAAGGCCGCCAAAGGCGAACGCTTTCTCCTGATGGAGCTGGAAGTCGAAGGCGCCGGTTCCGGCGCCGTGATCGACCGTCAGGGACACATCGTGACGAACAACCACGTTGTCCGCGACTCCAAAGCCATTGGCGTCACGCTCTACAACGGCGAAAGTTACGAAGCGACGGTCGTCGGCGCCGATCCGCTCAATGACCTGGCCGTCATCAAGATCGAAGCCCCCGCCGAAGAGCTGTTTCCGTTGACTCTGGGAGATTCCAGGTCGCTCCGAGTCGGTATGCGAGTCTTTGCGATCGGCAATCCCTTCGGGCTGGAGCGGACTCTGACGACTGGCATCATCTCCAGCCTCGACCGGACCCTGAAGATCCGCGAAGGCTGGTCGATCCGGTCGATCATCCAGACCGACGCAGCCATCAATCCCGGCAGTTCCGGCGGCCCCTTGCTCGACGCGCACGGTCGGCTGATCGGCATCAACACGGCCATCGCCACCACCACCGGCCAAAGCGCCGGGGTCGGCTTTGCCATTCCCGTCAGCCTGGTCCGACGAGTGATCCCGCAGCTCCTGACCCACGGCCGTGTTATCCGGCCCGATATCGGCATCGTGAAGGTCTATCAAACCGATAAGGGCCTGCTGATCGCAGCCATGCGATCGGGCAGCCCAGCGGAGGCCGCGGGACTCCGGGGGCCAACGATTACACGCGGACGGCGCGGCCCGTTTGTGGTGGAAAAGGTTGATCGCACCGCCGCCGACCTGATTGTAGGAGTCGACGAGGTCAAGATCGCCACCGCCGAGGACTTCCTCAGCTACATCGAGGAGAAACGTCCCGGCGAAAAGGTCACGCTTACGATCATCCGGGAAGGCAAGAAGCAGAAGGTCCCCGTGCAGCTCGTTGTGCCGCCGGAACCGCAACCGTAAACCGGGGCTGGCGTCGAGGGGCCGCGTTGATGCAGCTCCCCTCCAAACCGCATTGGGTGGCCGGGGTCGAAGCGTCTGCGCGATGCCCCGGTTTTTACTCGCAAATTACACCCAGACAGGGGCTTTCCTTTGGGACAGCACCTGCCCACCCGCCGTAGGAAATGCTGTCCCGACTTGCGCGGCGGCCAACCACCCAACGAAAACGCTCGATCCGGAGCACCGAATCGAGCGTGAAGTTTTATCGCAAACCGCGATAGCTCAGTTCGCAGCGGCTACTTCGGCCAGCTTGACGTTGACGCGGCGGCCTTCCTGGTCGAAGTAGACGTTCCCCTCGACGAGCGAGAAGAGCGTGTAGTCGCGGCCCATGCCGACGTTCCGCCCCGGATGCCACTTCGTGCCGTTCTGCCGGATGATGATGTTGCCGGGAATCACCAGCTCGCCGCCGAACTTCTTCACGCCGAGGCGCTTGGCGTTCGAATCGCGACCGTTGCGGCTGGAGCCTTGTCCCTTCTTATGAGCCATTTCGCCAAATCCCTTGAATCACCGGCCGAAGTCGTCAGCCAAACGTGAAAAAACGCCCCTGTGCGCGGACCAGACCCGCGAACGAACTGGATAGTCTAGAGGCCGCCCAGCGCTCTGTCCAGTCCTCCGGACGCGAGATTTTCCGCGAATTCCGACCCGCTACGCCCGACGCAACCTCAAGGCTCTCAGCAAGTTGCCACAGTGCCCCAGCAGCCGCTTTCAGCGGTAAATCCACTTCGAGTCGCCGTCCAGGAGGTACTCTTCCTCCTTGCGGTCGAAGCGGTCGCCCGGCCGGCGGTACTTCTGAACGATCGTCTTGGTCTGGACAACCTTCGACCCGTCCGGTCCCGGTACCTGGCGAATGCCGTTGGAGAACCCGGTCAGGTAAACCGTGTAGAAGTCGGCGTCGGGATCGACACCCTGAAACATGGCGACACCCGAGATTCCCTTCTCGGCCGCTTCCCGATCGGAACGGTCGACGATTTCCGGCACCGGCCCGACAACCGACACCGCGCTCTTGTACTGCCCCTTTTCACGGCGATTGATCGCTTCCAGGGCCTCAGGAATCACCACGTCCGAGTACACCTTCTGTTCAATTCCGTCCGAAGCCACCAGAGTGAATTCCGGAACGAACAACGGCGAGCTGACCGGCGGGTCGAATTCATTCACCAGAGCCTCCTCCGCCCCCCGCTGCGGCAACGGACGGTTGAAGGCCCGATACGTGATATACAGAACAAACTGCTCCCGCTTCGCCCCGGTCGCCGGATCGGTGACCTGCACTGGGATCAGCCCGAGCGGCTTGAAATAGACGTCCATCACCCATAAGTCGGCCTGAGCCGAGCGTTCCTCACCCGTGGCGATCGCCTCCACTCGGACTTCATTAGGGCGCAGCGTCTGTGCGTCGGCCGTCAGCGATCCGAAGGACATCAGGCCGGCAGTCAGCAGAGACGAAGCAAATTTCATCGGAAGCGTCCGTCAAAGTGTCCGGAACCGGTTTCGCGAGCCGCCCCCTGGCGGAAAACTCTTCGCAGCCGGTGCACGTGCGGGAATCGGAAGTGTCGAGAATAGGGGAGCCGAAACGGCACGGTCAAGCAGCGCTTCGGCAGACGCAGTCGAAATTCCTCAGCAGAAATCTCCAGCGTCGGTTTGCACGGGCGACCGAACCGTATCGACCCGCTTTAACCATACATTCGTTCAGTTCAGATCTTGGCCGGTCAGCAGGGTTTCGATTGCATCGGCCCGATGGGCCACCTCCAGCACGCTCCGGCGGATTTCCTCCGGATCGACCGTCGACCAGGGATAGTTATTGATCATCACAAAAACTGCCTGTCCGTCGATCTCGCGAATGGCAAGCGCTCCGTGCAGGATTTCCGAGTTCAACCGCAGCGCCGTTTCGTAGTAACTCGGCTCTGCCGGGCAGCAGACGCTGGAAATCATCAGCATTCGCTCCGCGGTGGCGTGACCGCTTGGCTCGATGAAGGCGATCTGCTTTCGACCGCTCGTAAAGTTGACGTTGAGCCGGTAGCACTCGCCGTTACGCTTCCAGGTGATCTCCCGGTGCTCCTGAAACGCCTTCCCAAGGAGGACTTCAAGATCCTCCGCTTCGCCCAGAACAGCTTGCAGCAGGACGGCTGCGCCCAGCGCATTCGCGGGCCGGCCCTCCGGGGCCTTTGCCATGAGCAGGTGCAGGCACTCGACCATTTCCATCGGAATTCGCTGACCGCGGTGCCGGACGCTCGGGACCGGGGCGTCCGTCACCAGTTCGCGGAGCTGCGCAATCGTCGGAGCGTCGAAGGGAAGTCGTCCTGTCAGAAGCTGAAAGTAACTCACTCCCAAAGCATAGACGTCGCTCGCCGGCGAAGGGGCTGAGCCGTGAAACAACTCGGGAGCCATGTAGGCAGGCGTCCCGGCAAACTCAACGTGTTCGGCCCCCTGTTGAACGACAAACCGCTTGGCAAGCCCGAAGTCGCCGAGCTTCGGAATGCCCGTATGCGTGAGGAGAACGTTGTCCGGCTTGAGGTCACGGTGTACGATTCCCGCCAGGTGTGCCGCCCCCAACCCCTCGGCGATGCGCAGCGAAAGGGTTGTCGCTCGCACCGGGGCCTGAGCTCCCTCTTCGACAACCATGCTCCCCAGCGAACGCCCGGGCACGAACTCCATTTCCAGAAAGTAGAACCCCTTCTCCACGCCGATCGCGTGCACCGTCACCACATTCGGATGCACCAGCGACGCCTGATCGCGCCCCTCGTTCAGAAACCGGTCGACGTATCCGGGATCGGTCTCGGCCAGCCGCGGAGGCAGAATCTTGAGGGCACACGAACGGTGCAGATCGAGGTGCCGAGCCAGATAAACCCGCCCCATCGCCCCCGCCCCGAGCAACCCCTCCAACCGGTAGACACCGAGCGTCGTCCCGATCAGCGAGTCACATTCGACCGCGGTGGCGGCGCTGGCCCGGCTAGGAGCCGCCGTCGACTCCTCGTCAACCGCCGCCTCGGCAGCCCCGGCCACGCACGTGCTCGTATGCCCCTGATCCGCCGGCGTTTTGCACGTCGGACACAACGTGCCGCCGTTCCGCGGCGAGTAGCTGATGCCGCACTGCGGGCAAAAGACAGCCGCCATCAGTCGAGCATTGCGACCGTTGGACGACATTGGAGACATGTCGGGAACCTGGCTGGAACCTGAGTCCGCGATTTGACGGACCGGAGCGGGACACCTAGACTTTTGATCTTACCGAGCCGAGCCGGCGCGTCACAGAGGCTGCCGCGCCGGCCTGGGAAAAAATTGGCGACTCTGGCGCCCAACCGCACGGACCACCCGATGACCGACGCCGGAGAGCCCCCCGCCATCCCGACGCCCCCTATCCCCACGCCGATTGAAGAATTCGTCGAGCCGGCCGTCCCTCGTCCCGTCCCGGGGCTTCCCGAAGCCATCGGCTGGATGTTCCTGGTCTTCGGACTTCACCTCATCGGCGGGATCGCCGCCATCCTCTGGATCGCCTTCGTCGAAGTGACCCAGACCGGCTCCACCGCCACCCTCCGAACGCTCGGCAACCTCACCCCCGCACAATGGCTGATGCTGGCCGCCGGCGAGCAACTCGTCGTCACCGTCCTCACTCTCGTCCTGGTCACCATCCGTCTCGGCGGGCGTCTGTCGCAACCTCTGAATCTATCCCGCCCCACCGTGCCGCACACCGTGGCCGTCATCCTGGCGATGTTCCCGCTCTCCGTCCTCTGCAGCGAGCTCTACCGCATCAACCAGATCGGCTGGAATTGGCTCGGAACCCTGATCCCCGCCCTTCAGGCATTCGATGAACTCAGTTCCGTGGAGATGGTCGCAAAGCTCGCCCAGGGCGCAGGACTCGAACTGCTGATTCTGGTCCTCGCCGTCGGCCCGGCGATCAACGAGGAACTGATCTTCCGCGGCCTGCTCGGTCGCGGCCTGACAGCCCGCTGGGGCTGGCTGCCGGGCGTGCTGATGTGCTCGGTCATGTTCGGCGTCGTCCACATGCATCCCGCCCATGTGCTGGCGGTCATCCCGCTCGGAATGGCACTGCACTTTCTCTACATCACGACACGCAGCCTCTGGGCGCCGGTGCTGCTCCACTTTCTGAACAACACCTGGGCGGCCACCGCGTCCAAGCTCGCCGCCGACGGAACCATCACGCAGGAACAGGTCGACCAGCCCGCCTCGCTGCTGATCCTGCTGCTCGCCCTCCTGACCGCCTGGAGCCTGGGGATGGTCCTGTGGAAGTCCCGCATCCGCTATATCGAGCCGGACGGTACCGACTGGACGCCGGGCTTTCCGACGGTGGAAGGACCGGAAACCGGCGCCGCCCGCCGACAGATGTCCCAAGTCAGCCTCCGCCGCTTCGTCATCGCCGGCCTCGTCGCGACGATCTTCCACGCCGTGTTGTTCGCCACGGACAGCCAGCCACGGGAGCCGGTGCAGGAACAGCCGGCGGGGGTGAGACGCCCGGGCGAATGATCGCTGATTGTTGGCTGAAATGCCGGCGCTGTGGATGTCGAAGATGTTTGTTCTCGCCCAGAGCCCCGAAGGGTTCCGCAGCCCAGCGCGGCAGCGAGGCAAAGAGCCGCACTGATGTCTAGGCCAGTGGACCCGCTGCGGCCGACGCCCCCAGCCCGCACCCGGCACGGAAAACCATTGGTGCGATTGATCCGCACATAGTAACCTCAGAGCCGGGCGTCCACAGACGCCGAGAAAGACTTCTGCGGAGCATCACCCGATGAGACCTCACTCACTTCTGACCGCAGTCCTGGGCGCGACGACGGTTTTCTTCGCACTCGACGTCCGAGCCGAGCAGCCCTTCCGCTACGTCGCAGCGCAACACGGCTGCGGAGAGCTCCGCGACGTCAACGGCATTCCCGTCCTCCTGGTCCAGGGATCGCCTGTCGAAATCGGTGATCAGATCGGCGCGCTGGCCCTCAATCAGCTCGCCGACGTCCGCAAGCTGGGGGATCAATTCCTCGGCGGGACAGGCTTTGCGTCGGTGGCCGCCATAGCCCTGCGATCCGGAACGCTATTGCTCCCGCAGTTCCCTCCAGACCACCTCCAGGAGTTGGAGGCCGCTGCGAAGTCCGCAAAATGGCCGCGCGATCTGCTCATCTTCGGCAACACCTACGTCGACCTTCGCAAAGGGCAGCTCTGCTCGGCGTTGATCGTCGAAGGCGAGCGCAGCGCGACCGGAGGGCCGCTGTTTGGGCGAAATCTCGACTGGGGCAGCAGTCTCCCCTCCATGACTACACCCTGGTTACAGTCTATCGCCCGACCGGCAAACACGCCTTCGCGTCGATCGGCTTTCCGGGCATGATCGGCTGCGCCTCCGGGATCAACGATGCCGGGCTGGCCATCGCCGCCAACACGGTCTCCGAGGCCGGCGACGATTCACAGGCCTTCAACTTGAAAGGGGTCCCGCAGGGGCTCGCCCTGCGCCGAGTTCTGGAGGAATGTTCGACGCTGGAAGAAGCCGAGTTGCTCCTCCGGTCCCTTCCCCGAACCACCATGGAGAATTTCGTCATCTGCGACTGCAACAGGGGCGCAGTCTTCGAAGTCACGACGAAACAACTTGTCGTTCGCCCTGCGATCAAGTCGATCTGCGCCTGCACGAATCATTTCCGCACCCGCGACCTGGCCGGGAATACGACCTGTCCGCGCTACACGCTTCTCGATGCGAGCCGCCAGATTCAGCGGATATCCCTCACGGACATCGCCAAAAAGATGAACGCGGTCGCCGGCGACACCACGTTGCAGACGATGGTGTTCGAACCGGCTCTGCTCAAACTTCACCTCGCCATCGGCGAACCGCCAGCCAGCCAGTTCCCGCTCCGGGAAATTGAACTGAAGGAGCTGTTCAAGACCGGTCAATTCCCGGCGGATCGCACCACGGCTCGTCGCGATCCGCCCCCCACGCCGCCGCGCATTGCCAGAATTGAGGCCGGGAAGTACGAGGTGACGTTTCAATATCGGCCGGCGAACGGCCTGCGTGCAAACCGCGTGTACCTTGCGGGCAATTTCAATGATTGGAATCCGACCGCCACTCAGATGACAGGGCCGGACGAGAGCGGATTCTTCCAGACGACAGTCCCGCTTGGCGCCGGGCAATACGAGTACAAATTCGTCGTCGACGGCAAACTCTGGCGCCGCGACCTGAGCAACGACGTCCAGGTCGGCCCCAATCGAAACAGCGTGATCGAAGTCGGCCCGTGACCACCGGGGCCGCGGTCCAGCCGGAGGCATATGACCTGCATCGGCCGAAGACTTCCGCTCGCCGACTCGCGAAAAACACGGGGCGGCCCAGGATCTTCCCAGGTCCAAAGCCGGGAGAGTCGAGTCCGCGAAGCTCACTGCTGCCATTCGAAGCCGATAGCAAGCTTCGAAGACAACTGCTTTGCGTGGACTCGGAAAGAGCTTTGGCGGCCTTTGGAAGCATCGGATTCAGAGAAGTCTGTCCCCTTGGCCGAGAATTCCTTGAAAAGGTGCCCCGGAGATTCCTGACTGGGCCGATCGGCAAATCACTCCAACAGACTGACAGAACGCCAGCCAAACCCTCACCGCAGCGGCTGTGCTTCCCCCGTCACTACCTGCACCACCTCTTCCCGGTGGACCGGCTTCGTCAGGTGATCGGCGGCGATTTCCAGCTCCAGGCGGCTGTCCCCCTCAGACACCGCTTCCAGCGTCAGTTCGTACGTGGCCTTCGTCCGCGCCCCCACCACGGGGACCGCCTCAAAGATGACAGCCCGGCCCTCGCGCCGGAAGGGAGAGGGACCCTTCGCGTCCACCAGCTTCAACTCGGCCGGCACGTTCACAATCAATTCGACGTTTTCGGCCTGAGCGGTTCCGCGATTCTGCACCAGGATCTTCGAAATCAGCCGCTCCCCAACCGCCACCACGCGGCCCTCGCCCGGCGAATCGATCGAGAGTGCCGGCATGCCAGCCACGCTCACGCGACCTTGGATGCTGGCAATGCTTCCCGACGCTCCGGTGAGCTGAATCCGGCTGGAGAATTCACCGGCCGTGCGTGCGGAATATTTCGCCGAAATCGTCCGGGTCTCGCCCGCCTGCATTTCCCCCAGCGTCCAGGTGACGGTGCGGGTTTGCGAATCATACCGCCCTCCTTCCGACGCCTCGACAAAGTCGAAGCCGGCGGGGATGTCTTCAACTACCATCGTCTGGCGGACCGGCTGACTTCCATCGTTCTTGATATTGTTCGTGTAGACCGCGGCCCGGCCGACGTAGACCTTCGTCTGTCCCTTGCGGGTTAGCGTCAGTTGCTCCCCGACGATCTCGATATGCGTATTGTCTTCCACCTTCAGGCCGCCATCCGCCGTCACAACCGCCTGGTTCTCCACGCTCCCGGACTCGCCGGCGGTCAGCTGCAGCGTCAGCTCGCGCGTTTCGCCCGGCTTCAAATCGCCGATGGCGTTCTCCAGATCGGTCCCGGCGGGATGCTGCAGGTTCGCCGGCAGGATGTCGCGCAGGACCACGTTCTTCGCTTCGCCGTTCCCGGAATTGCGGATCACGAATTTCATGTCGACCGCTTCGCCAGTCCGGACCTGCGACGGGCACTCCACCTTCAACGACAATTGAGGGCGCGGTGATGACGATTTCCGCAGCGATCTCGGCGACAAAATTGACCTTGGCCACGCTGCCGATCGGCCCCTCCTGTTCCGGAATCACTCGAATCGAGATCTTCCGTTCGCTGCCCGGTTCGACGGTCCCCAGTTTCCAGAACAGCCGGTTCTCCAGCATCTCCGCCCGCGGAATGGTCCCGGTCAGTCGCGAGCCGCGCGGAATCCGGTCTTCAACAACCACCTGATGCGCGGCGACGTCGCCGATGTTCTTGACGAGGACTTCGTAAATCAGCGGTTGGCCCAGCGTGGCCTGGGGAGGGGCGATTTTACGGATCGTCAGCCGCGGCTGCTGCTCGCCGCGAGGAACCCCTTCGCGGGCGGTGCTGTTTCCGTCGGACTCGGACGTCGGCGAGAGCTCCCGCTCGCCAGTCAGCCGCAACGGTTCCCGCCGTTCGTCGGCCGGTTCCTCCACCGACAGATCTCGCCCGGGGGAGGCCGGAGGGGTTCGCGGGATGTCGATTTCCTGCTGAGCCCGCTCGCCGCGCTGCATCGACGGGGCGTCATCCTCAAACAGCGGGTCGCTGCTCGGGGCGGGCGCGCGACGCAGGACCGGAAGGTCGGGAATGGAAGGCGGCAGACTGGAAGGTTCGGTTTCAGGCTCCTCGCCGAAATCGAGACTGCGGGCCGGAGGAACCGACTCCGGCAGGCCCGGATCCGGCCAGGGATCTTTCTCGGGGGCCTCTGCCGCGGGCAATTCGGGAGCCGGCTCCGTCAGTGTCGCCGGCCCGCCGGATCTCGGCAGCTCCTCGACTCCAAAGGGATCGGGCTCAGAATTGACCGCGGGCAGCCGGGGCGGAGCCGGCTTCCGCTCCTCGCTCGCCGGGGATCGCAACGGCGAGGGAGCAGATTCTGCCCCAAAGGGATCGACGTCATCATCCGGGACCGGAACAGGTTTCAGCGGGGCCGGTTGCGGCTTCGCCGTTGCTGGCAGAGCTGTCCGGGGAGCGGGCACGCCGGAACCGAAGGGGTCGGCCTCCATCACCTCTGCGCCGTCGTCCTCCTCGGACAAACTGACGCGCCCGGGACCAGCATTCGCTCCCTCGGGCTCGCCTCCAAAATCGAACTCGCCAGGAATCTGTCGGGGCGGACCGACTGTTGGTGCGGCTCGTGCCGGGGGCGGGTCTTCGCCGAACGGGTCAGCGAGATCCGATGCGTCTCCCTTCACCAGCCGCAATCCGCTTGATGGTTCCACCGTTCTCTGCTCAGGAACGGGCCGCGCAGGAGCCGTCGCCCCGGGAGCCAGCAGCCCCGGCCCCGGCCCCGCTTGTCCCGAAATATCCGCCACAACCACGCCGGAAGCTGGCGCAGGATCGCTGCCAAATGGGTCTTCGAGGTTGGTGTCGTCCTTAAACGAGAGGCGAGGCGCAGTTGGGGCCGGAATCTCGTCCGCAGACTCCGCGGCTTCCGGCAACAGGGCCGCGGTCCGCTGGATGGCAGTTTGTGGGGCGACAGGAGGAGCGTCGCCGAAATCCAGCAGGGACTTCGACGGCTCGGCCCCCCCCGCCGGGGAACCTTTCAGCCCGCCGAGGGCGGCAATTGCAGGCGAAGCGTCGCCCAGATTGGTGAGCTTGGGGGACGACGATTCCGGGTCGGGATCGACCGCATCGGAGATCGTGAATTTCGGGGTCGAGAGAGTCTTATGAAGCTGCAGTACGACAAGCAGCCCGACGCCGATCGCGCCGGTCAATGCAATCAGCTTGACCAATCCATTGGACATGGGGAGTCCTTTCCCGAAACAGCCACCCCTGGCTGGACCCTCTCCACAGAACGCCAAACGTCACGCGGAACCGGCCCTCAAGTCCACGAAGCATCCGGCCTCGACAAGACTTGCGGCACAGACCTACCAGAAATTGCGCGACAGGAAAAGAGAAATCTGCTGCAATTCTCGAATTTCTGCGGGCTTTAGCGAATCTACGGCCCCGCCGCCTCTGCTCCCGCCGCTGTCGGCACGCTCAGCGAATTGCGAAACCGGTTCCACGCCGCCGGGGACTGCTCGGAGTTCTGCGGAACATAGAGCGGAGCAGGTTCCACCGAGGGCGATTCCGCCGGAATCGGTGCCGGGGCCGAAGTCGGAGAGGGTTGCATGATGACCGAATCGACGGCGGTCTTCACCGCATTCTGGTGCTGCAGGGCCCGAAAATAGGTCGAGCTAAACCCTTGAGGCATATGGTAGTCGGGAATCGCGCAGCCACCACAAATCGCCAGCATGAGCGGGGCGATTGAGTTTCCAGCAATTCGAATTGGAAGCCAGCATCGATCCATCGGCGGCATCCGGAGGCCGAGGAAAACCCTGCTTGCGCAGGCTTCCTGTATGCCCCGTTCTATTGATACTTCGTAGACTGTTGTCGGCGATTGACTTGTGGCCGCCGCGACTTACTCAAGATCGGCAGTTGTGACGCCGTCGGGGCAATAAAAAACGGCGCGAGAGGCCTCGCGCCGTTCGAACCACTGCGACGACTGTGCGCGGGGCTTATTTGGCGGCGGCCAGGCGGCACGCGACTTCCGGCCAGTTGACCACGTTCCAGAACGCTCCGATGTAGTCCGGGCGGCGGTTCTGGTAGTGCAGGTAATAGGCGTGTTCCCAGACGTCGAGGCCGAGGATCGGCGTCCGGCCTTCCATCAGCGGACTGTCCTGATTGGCGGTGCTTTCGATCAGCAGCTTGCCTTTGTCGACCGAAAGCCAAGCCCAACCGCTGCCGAACCGCTTGGTCGCGGCATCGCCGAACTGCGTCTTGAACGTATCGAAGCTGCCGAAAGTCGAATCAATTGCCGAGGCCAGTTCGCCGGTCGGTGCGCCACCGGCGTTCGGGGCCAGCACGGTCCAGAACAGCGAATGGTTGGCGTGTCCACCCGCGTTGTTCCGGAGGACGGTTCGGATGGCCTCGGGGACGGCGGCCAGGTTGCCGATCAGCTCTTCGGCAGTCTTAGCCGCGAGGTCAGCGTGGCCTTCGAGGGCCTTGTTCGCGTTGTTGATGTAGGCCTGATGGTGTTTGGTGTGGTGAATCTCCATCGTTCGGGCGTCGATGGAAGGCTCCAGCGCGTTGTACGCATAGGGCAAGGCCGGAAGGGTGTAGGCCATCGTGAGGAGCTCCACGGAAAAGTAGATCGACTGGTCAGAGCGGCCCAACCGACGAGATTGACGGGGCCGCCACACCGGTCATTTTAGGGCTTCCTGCGAAGGACACAACCACGAGCGGGACTTCGGGCTGCGGCTGTCCGCGACTAGGCATACGTTCGAGGCGTGCCAGTCCTTGCCAAGCGGACGTTTTTTGCTATCATCCGCATCCAGCCAGAGGTGAACCCTGCAGGACAGGCAACTGTCTATTGGGGGGATGACCGAATGCCGCCGTAGCTCAGCTGGCAGAGCGACGCTTTCGTAAAGCGTAGGTCGTCGGTTCGAATCCGACCGGTGGCTTTGTTACAACCTGTTGTCGAATCGCAAGTTGCGATTACCTGCGACGACGTAAGTCAGACAAGTGGATTCGGTCGCACACCGAATCGCACACCAAAGTCTGACGGCGGCGGCGGCAGTGCGACGCGAAACCCGTGAGTTTCGTGTACTCGAAAGAGGTCGCCCAGCCATGTCGTTAAAGAGCGCACCCCGTCGCCCCTCCTACCTCCTGCATCGCCAGTCTGGGAACGCCCGTACCAAGATTAACGGCCGGTTGATCTATCTCGGCCGCTACGGCTCTCCAGAATCCAAGCAGAAGTACGAGGCTCTCGTCTCCGATTGGTTGGCAAATTTGGAGACCGGCCAGACGGGTGCCCTCACGTGCGACGACTTGTCTCTGATGTACTTGGAGCACGCCCGCGAGTACTACGTTAAAAACGGCAAGCCGACTCACGAGGTTTTGAACGTCCGGATTGCTCTCCGGCATCTCGTCGCGACGCATGGGAGTACGTTGCTGCGAATCTTTAGTCCGAAGTGTCTGATCGACGTTCGGAATTTGCTCGTCGCGTCCGGCATGGTTCGCCGGTCGGTGAATCAGCATCTGACCCGGATCAAGCGGGCGTTTAAATGGGCGACAGAGAATGAACTGGTCCCGCCGACGGTCCACATGGGGCTTGCCGCGGTTCCGGGACTCCGCTACGGCCGGAGCAAGGCCAAGGAATCCGAACCAGTGAAGCCGGTTCCGGAGCACGCAATCGCCGCAAACCAGCCCCATGTCAGTCGTCAGGTCTGGGCACTGGCGCAACTGCAACTCTGCACCGGCATGCGGCCCGGTGAAGCCGTTCAGATGCGCGGCTGCGATCTGAACATGGCTGGGTGTGTCTGGGAGTATCGACCAGCATCGCACAAGACACAGCATCACGGTCGGGAACGCGTTGTCATGATGGGGCCGGTCGCTCAGGAGATTGTCCGCCAGTTCTTCAAGTCCGACCTGTCGGCCTGTCTCTTCAATCCAGTGGATGCGTTGGAAGAAAGACGCGCAGCACGGCGGCAGACTCGGCAACGCCGATGACGCCGTCGCAGCAGGCCAGGAAACGCAAGGCAGCTCCGATCCGTTCGGCACGTCAGGCGTGCGACGTCAATTCCTATCGGCAGGCCATTCAACGCGCCTGCGAGGTCGCATTCGCCATGCCGGAGGAGCAGCGGAATATCCCAGCGGATCTGGAAGTTGTGGAGATCGAAGTGCGGCGTAAGGAGGCGGCCGCATGGCGAGCTGAGTACTGCTGGAATCCGGCTCAATTGCGACACAATGCTGCAACCAGGCTGCGGCGAGAATTTGGCATCGAGACGGCTCGCGTGATTCTTGGGCATTCGCACGCCTACACGACGGAGATCTACGCTGAACTCGATCATGAAAAGGCCCGTGGAGCAGTTGCTCGGATTGGCTGACGAAATTGTTCGACAGATTGCATTGCGGGATAAGTCAGATAGTCGGCACATGTGGCCTGCCTTGGTGGAAATAGACCAGAAGAAATGAGGGACTTCGAGCCGAGGAATTCGGCATGGAGGATCTCGAATGGCGAAGCGCGGCGGCAAGCGTCACAGCCCTGAGCAGTTCGTGCAGAAGCTGCGGGATGGTGATGCGATGTTGAATGCCGGGAAGTCCGTGGCCGAGGTGGTTCAGCACCTGGGCGTGAGCGAACAGACGTACTACCGGTGGAAGAACCAGTACGGGGGCATGAAGTCCGAGGAGGCGAAGCGGCTGAAGGAACTGGAGGTCGAGAACGCCCGGTTGAAGAAGCTGCTGGCGGAGGCGGAGCTGGACAAGGCGATGCTGAAGGAGATCGCGTCGGGAAACTGGTGAACCCTTCCCGCAAACGTGAGGCGGTCGAACATCTCGAAGGCTCCTTCGAGGTGAGCGAACGCCGGGCGTGCGTGGTGCTGGATCGGCCGCGGAGCACTCAGCGTTACCGGCGGAAGCCGGCGAGCGACGAAGCATCGCTGGTGACGCGAATGCACGAGCTGGTGCGCGAGCATCCGCGATTCGGCGACCGTCGGATCGCGGTGCTGCTGCAGCGGGAAGGGTTTCAAGCGGGGTTCGACCGCGTCTATCGACTGTGGCGTCGGGAAGGTCTGAAAGTGCCGCAAACGCCGAGAAAGAAGCGGCGACTGGGGACGAGCGCCAACGGCTGCACGCGTCAGCGCGTGAGCCGGAAGAACCAGGTCTGGGCGTGGGACTTCATCTTTGATCGCACGGCCGGCGGGACGAGTCTGAAGTGGCTGAGTGTGATCGACGAGCACACGCGGGAGTGTCTGTGCTTGAAGGTGGCGCGTCGGATGACGAGCCAGGACATCATTGAGGTGCTGCGGGGACTGTTCATTGCGCATGGGACGCCGGAGCACATGCGGAGCGACAACGGTCCGGAGTTCATTGCAAAGGCGTTGAGGGAATGGCTGGAGCGGTTCGCGGTGGGGCCGCTGTACATCGAGCCGGGATCACCATGGGAGAACGGCTACGCGGAGAGTTTTCATTCGAAGCTCAGAGACGAGTTCTTGGGCTGCGAGGTGTTCGAGTCGTTACGCGATGCAACGGCCCTGGGGGCCACGTGGCGGCGACAGTACAACGAAGTGCGACCTCACAGTTCGCTGGGTTATGTGACCCCGGCGGAGTTCGCGCGAGCGTGTGGTCCTTCCGCTCCGGCATCGACTGCGCCTCGGCCTGCGCTCCAGGCCCACATGCTCTCCCTACAACCCTGACTCTCATTACGACTGGTACTGGAATGACCGGCAGGCCAGCATTCCGTCGGAGGCTCGGCGCCGCTTGGGCCGACCGAGATTCATTACATGATCAAGCGGTCTCGAATGAATCCAAAGGGCTGGTCACCAGCTGGGATTACACGGATGTTTCAGACCCTCTTTGCAAAGCGGGGATTCAAGGCATACCAACGGCTCTGCGATTCGCCGGACGGACAGAAAAGACTACGCCAAATGTTGGATGGGGACCGGTTTCGGGAAAAGTTCTTGCCGCTCTTTGGCGACGTTCCGTTTCACGAATCCTTGAACGATGAAACGTATGAAATGGATTCTTGAGAGCTTGGTCTAACTCCTCTCTTGCCGCTCGGTTACGTCATGTCGCGGTGTGGAAAAACGTCGCGGTTTCTCCTGAAATAACGGCGTCTTCGCACATAGGTAGTGGCGGCAATCGCGTGTTGCCGCTGCACCCTGCCTTTCTGCGGAGACCCGCTCATGAATGATGCGTCGCGTCCAAGGAGCAACGCGTCCCTTCCGATTCAGCGCCGTCTGACCGTAGACGGTTTTGGGCGGATTGAGGACGTTGGCAAGTTTCTCCTGCTGACGCCGTCCGCCGTTGAGGATCTGATTCGTCTCGGTGACCTGCCATACGCGGACTTTCGCGGATCCGTCCGCATCCCTTGGCGAGCCGTCATGGAGTATGCGGCGGCCAGGTTGTTCGAACCGCCGGTCCGTTGAGCCCTCTGTCCTGCGCGAAGTCGCAGGAGAGAGCCCCACTTGGGCCGCGCTGACCGGTCAACGTCCGATCGCGACCGCAAAGAACGCGGTCCATAGATCACTTCAACATGGAGGAATCATGACATTCATCGATTTGGAGCACGACACGCTGACCCCGGTGGCCACATTGGCCGAGCAACGAACGGGGCGTCGCCCATCTCCGGCGACCATCTGGCGGTGGCGGGTTAAAGGTTGTCACGGCGTCAAGCTGCAGGCGGTGCTGCTTGGCAGCCGGTGCTGCCTGGCAGTCGGTGGTGCACAACCTCTGCGGCATTTGCAGAATTCATCCGTGCCCAGACGGCCGCGAGGGACGCCACCCGGGAGGAGGATTGCGCCCCGCGCGATCGCGAGGCGGCGATGACCCGGCGGCTGCAGGCCGCAGGCATCCTCTGAGCCTCTGGCATTGTTGCCGTTCCGTGGTCGGTCCACACCGATCGGCGCAAAACAGTGAACGCGGTCTCGGCAGTTTGATGAATCGATCTCGGTTCACGTTTCCTGACCAGCCGGGTGTGACCGTGGTGACTTCCTCTCCCTTTCCGCCGCTGTGAGGCCGTGCGGGACGGGGATAGATTTGGACTCGTTGACAGCAACGAACGCGACCCAAACACGAGACCAAACGATGCCTCCGGAAACTCGCCAGCAGATCCGCGACAAGGGCCTCCGCCAGGCCGACGTCCGGGCGATCTACAGCGGACTCCGCAAGCAACAGCGCGAAGAACTCGAATGGGAATGGTCGATCCGCCGTCGCGTCTGGGAAATGCACGCGTACTCCGTCGACAGCCGTTCGTTCTGGCGGCATGGGATGTGGGTCAAGTATCGCCGGGCCTTCGAAGAGGGGGACATGACGAACATCCCCGGCTGGGACCTGACCGCTCAATCGATTTACTACGAGTTCCCCGGCTTCGCTGAGGAAGACGAAGTCTCGCATAAGCTGTTCGAACTGATCCGCGAGCATCACACGCCGATGCCGTCGATCGCCGCCTGCGAAACCGAAACCGCCGCCGTCCCCTTTTAAGGAACCTTGACCATGACCCGCGAATTCCGACTCATCCAGAGCCGTCTCACCCGCCAGCAGCGTCTCGACTTCGCCGCCAAGTCGGACGCCGTGCCGCCGACGCCCGCACAGCCGACGCCCGCACCGCCGGCCGCGAGCGACGCCGACGATGACGGTGACGACTTCTGGGGCGCGCCGATCAGCGTCAACACCCGTCGCCAGGCGATCGAAGACGGCGTCCTGGTCCAGTTCAGCGGACGCAGGGCCAGCTCTTCTCCCGCGGCGTCGGCGAAAAGCCGGGCCAGCGGTTGTTGTTCGATCCCTTGGACGCCTTGCCAGGAACTGCACCATGCCAGCGCGACGAGAACCGACATTCCGCGGACTGACCGTGAAACAGCCCTGGCCCTGGCTGATCGCCCACGGGTACAAGCCGTTCGAGAATCGGAGCTGGTGGACCGACTATCGGGGTCCGCTGGTGATTGTCGCCGGCAAGGGAACGGATCCCGACGGATACGAAGTCGCCCGCCAGCTCGGGATTGAACTGCCGGACGAACTGCCGACGGGGATTGTCTGCGTCGTCGATCTGGTGTCGATCGAACCGCTGGCAGACGTCGGGGCCGATCCCTGGGCGACCGGTCCGTTCTGCTGGCGACTGGCCCGGCCGCGGCGTCTGGCATCACCGGTTTCTTATCGGGGGAACCAGCGCCTCATGCGTGTGCCATTAGCGGTCTTCGCCGGCGCCCTCACACCGGAAGTCCGCGCCGAACTCCATTTCCGCTGCGGGCGCGAGCATCAGGCCTCTCTGGACTTCGCGTGAAACGGCCCGGCAGCCGCCAGGCTGCGACGTAACTAACCGTCCGATCAACCATTCCGGCGGGCGCCGCGAGACTGCTGAGCGTGAAACCCACCCGTCATGCCCTGCCCTCGGATTGCAGACCGGAAGGAAGGAAGTGAGTTTTTGAGGTCGTTTGGTGCAGAAAAAATGCGATGGCGAAGCCCCCCTCGGGGGAGGCCCCCCTGGAGGGTAGGACCCCAGCCCCGAGGGGGCGGATCGCGACGACTTCACGCGACTTCCGCGAAGTTCACCTCCGTTCTCACAACCTGCTTCGCGGGCTTGAACGTGAACTTGTCCGCCCCCTTGTCCCAAGTCAGACCGACCAGCTCCAACTGTGCCAGCGTCAGTCGCCCGGCCTTGTACTCCAGCTTGGCCCGCGTCAGCGACAGCTCCAGCGCGATGTCGAAGAAGTCCGCCGCCGTGCGATGGTCCTTCGCACCCGGCTGGCCATCGACCGTGATCGACTCCAGCAGCTCATGCAGCCGCGGCCGCAGTTCATGCTGGTCGATGAACTCCTCGGTCAGGTCATCCGCCTTGCGACCTTCGACCACCTTCACCCCTTCGGGCGTCTTCTTCCACGACACAACACCATGCGTGAACTCCCGCGAGCGGCCCTTCCCCTTCACCAGCTCGCCCTGATGCTCGTTGCAGTAGGCTTCGATCGCCTGCGACAGCACCGCCTGACGATCGGCAAAGCTGACGTCCCAACGTCCTTCGACCACCAGCCGCATCAGTCCCTGGTAGCGGGTCTTGATCGCCTCCAGTTGACGATCGCACTCCGCCTCCAGCTCAGCCTGGCGGGTGTCGATCCAGGCCAGCTCGGCCATCGCGCTGCACAGATCGGCCTCGCTGGCGATCTCGGGTTCGAAGCCGAGCTGTTCGCCCGGCGGTGAAGTCTTGCTGCTCACGGTCCCGTTCCCTCACAGACTGATTTCGCCCGAAATCACTCGACCACCAGCAGCGGTCAGCGCTGCTGCCGCTGCCACTGCCGCCACGCTTTGGGCGTCATCTGCTGCGGCGACTGATAGCACTGCCCGCCGACGCAATAGCTGGCGAACGGACCGGCCGGCGGCTTCGGAACCGTCAGTGGCGGCGGCGAGACGTCGTGCGATGCCGGTCGCCAGCTCGACAGACTGACCGGCGGACCGGTCACCGCGGCCGCCGGTCGCCAGGTCTGCAAACTGACGGGAGCCCGCAAATCGTCCGGACCTGGACCGACGGCGATCACGCCCGCAGGCCGCCAGCTCGCGACGCTCACCGGCTCCGCAGCCGTCGCCCAGCTCGCCAGCGCGGCAGCAAACGCCACACACATCACCAGCCAAACCACCAGCGACAGACCCACCCACAAAGACTTCAACATGATTTCTTCCTCTCAACTCTCAGCTCTCGACTCTCAACTGCCCAGCCTCAGCGGCCCGGCCTCAGCGGGCTCACGTCGAGCCGCGCCGGAAACCCGTCAAAGTCCGAATACGCCCAGGTGTCTCCCTGCGCGACGATGTATTCGATCTCCTTCTCCTCCACCCAGAAGCCGCCCGGCGGAGAACCGTCGATCGGCTGCGGATGCAGGTTCGGCCCCCAGCTGTTCGTGATGTGGAAGTACCGCCGGCCGGGGACGCTGCCGTCGTAGCCGTCGACGCACATCTGGTGCATCCAGCTTCCGCGACGGACGGCCACGATCCGGCCGTCCCGGACCCGCATCACGCTGTTCGACGTTCCCCAGTCGCTGGCGATCGTCACTCCATGGTCATTGCAGACGGCGTCCCGCACGTCGCCGGCCGAACGCAACCGCGAGACCGTCTTGACCCGATGCTGGGCCGCGATCGCCTTGAACTGCTCGGGCGGGCCTTTGCGGCCCCACTCCCGCGCCGTGGCGCCGCTGTAACTCGGCAGGCCGGGCGTATCGAGCGGCAGGACGCCGTAGTCCCGCGCCGCCTGGGCGATCGCCGCCCCGCTGCAGCCATCCCCCCGGCCGAACTGACCCTGCGCCACCCAGACGCGGCCCGCGCCATACAGCCACATCGACGAAACTTCGCGGAACTCGGCGGGAGGTCCGCGAATGCCGCCGCCTGATTGCATCCGCTCGATCGCGTGTTTCGCCCCCCAGCTGGTGCAGTCGCCGATCTCCTGCGGCGTATTCGGCGGGAGCTCGCCGCCGATCAATGCCGCCTGCGTCTCCCACTGACAGACGCGGGCGTTGGCATTGTCCTGCCAGACCGGTTCGCCACTGTCGGGGTGAATGAGCTGAAACGCCGGCTGCTGCGCCGCCCAGGCCGCGGTGACCTGCAGCGACTCCACCCCCGACCAGCCCTCGGGGCCGTCGACGTCGGGCGGTGCATCCTCGATCGGCAGCCCTTCGATCACCGACGGAGCGGCTTCGGGAGCCGGCTGGCCCCCGATCCGAATCGTGATCGTCACCCCGCCCGCAATCAGCAGGGCGGCCAGGATCAGCAGAAACCGTTTCATCCGGCGGGCTCCGTCCACGCTCTGACCATCCACGATCGACGCTCAACGCTCAACGAGCGGCCTCAAGGCCGCTCTGCAGCTCGTCCACCAGGCCGCGGCAATCGTCCACCGTCTTCAGCTGGCCCGCCTTGAACAGTTCCTCGACCTTGTCCGCCAGGGCGTTTCTGGCCGCGTCCCAGGCGGGCGAGACGCAACTGGCCAGCACGCCACCCACTCCGACGACGATCGCCTGCGGAGACTTCAGCGTCCCCGCGGCAATCTGAGCCTTCACCGTCACGCAGCCGTCAATCAGGCACTGCAGTTCCTTGGCCTTCGCCGTCGACTGCACCACCCGGGCCGCGTCGCGCGTCGCCTTC
The DNA here is from genome assembly GCA_942493135.1 of uncultured Planctomycetaceae bacterium. GTDB lineage: Bacteria > Planctomycetota > Planctomycetia > Planctomycetales > Planctomycetaceae > Planctellipticum. Next base: position 6,010,514 of record OW818684.1, read on the forward strand.
AGGACGCCGAACTTCCCATCCGGCAGGACCGGCTCCGGGACCGGTGCGGGAGTCGGTCCCGGAGTCGGCGTCGGGGCAGGCTGCGGGGCGGGATCGGGAGGCGTTGGCACTGGCGCCGGATCCGGGCCGGGATCGGCGATCGCAACAATCCACTCGGCGACGTCGCTGTCGTCCTGCTCGTCCCAGACCGTCAGCGTCAGCTTGTAGACTCCCTTGAACGAGGCGACCTCCGCCGCCTTCTCGGCCTTCAGCAGCCGGACCTGCTCGTACCGGTCGTTCTTCGGATCGATCTCCAGCCGGAAACCTTTCATTCCTGTCGAGCTGCCGAAGTCATACCGCAAGAATTCTCCGGGCACCGCGGTCCGCGGTCCCTTGATGATGGCCTTCGGACTGGCGCAGTGCCCGGAGATCGGCAGACAGAGAAACGCGAACAGCAGCAGCGAACGGAGGGGCGTTCCCCCGCCAGGCCGCAGGGCGTTCGGATCGAACGGCACGACATCCGGAGCGGGCGCCGGAGGCTGCGGAAGGTCTTTCGCGGCCGCCAGGAGCTGTTCGAGGAACTTTTCGGCCTCCGGTCCGCGGGCTTCCAGCTCTTTCAGCAGCGGCTGCAGCTTGGGCAGCAGGGCCAGGACACCGGCGGCGACCGGGTTCGAACTGGCGATACCGGCCCGCAGGGCAGCGATCGCCAGGGCGATCAGCACCGACTGCAGATCAAACGTCCCGGACTGACCCAGGAGCGGCGCGAGCAGCGGCCAGAGGGCGGCCAGGGCGGAGAGCAGATAGGTCTTCTTGCCCTGGAGCGCACTCCACAGGGCGGCGAGCTGTTGCATCGGTCGGACTCCTCGGGGATCGGACGTCGCGAAAGGGTTTTCGAGACGTTCCCCGAAGTGGGTCCGAGTTCGAGGCAGTTCCGGGAACTTCTGGGGTTCCCGTGCGGCTGGCCGGTCTCGATAATTCGTGGTCGCCGGTACCGCTCGCACCTCTCACGGGAACCACCAGAAGAGCCCCGAGGATCATCCTTGATCCGATGGGCCATCCCTGACCTCCGGGGCCGTCTTCAGCACGCGGCCAATTCGGTCAGGAACAATTCCCACGGGCAAGAGCAACATGGCAAAATCAGGACGACCAAGGATCGGATCGCAATCCGAAGGGATTCGCTTCAAGCGCCTGGGAGTGAATCTCGAAACCCGCGACTGGCAGCTCCTCGATCGCCACGCGGCGCAAACAGGCTCCACGCTCGCCGACCTGGCGCGGCGCCACCTGGAGCCGCTGCTGCGGAAACTGCGGTCCGCGGACGCATGAAACGCGAACGCCCGCCGGTCTGTGAAACCCGGCGGGCGTTCGCACTCTCATCCCTGACGTGCCCGACCGAGTCAGCGTTCAGCAGTCGGCATCGTTGAACGATCGGCCCCGTGATCGACCCGAAACGGCACTGAGATACGCACGTCCCGATCTGATTTCGCTGGAATTCTCGACTCGCCAAATCTAGCAGCATGATGTCGTTAGATCCGGATATCTCGTCACCCGTGCCGTTCGTGATCGAAAACCCAATTGCGAACGCGACAATTCGGCCGACGACGCTTTGAGTCGGACCGATCCTTTCAATAGCGTAATCTGGCGATCATGCGGAAATGGGCCGCTTGGCCAAAACTGCATGACGCCCAAAAGGCGGCGGATGCCATCGGCATCTGGCTCTTTTTCCCTTCTGGCAACATTCCCAGTTTCGTGGCCCGTTGATGGGTTGATCGGCTAGGTCCGGAGTCGAATGCGACTGCATCCGGAACGGCCGGCGCACGACCATTCGAGTCACCCGATCTCGACGGGCGACGCTCTTGATTGACATCCTCGAACACAGTCCGCTTGGAGTCAAAATGGACCAGGTCCACGCCCGGTACAACGCCCTGATCGCCGCGGCGCCCGATTCGATTGTCGCAATCGACCTCGCGGGGATCATCATCGACTTCAATCCCGCGGCCGAACGGCTGTTTGGCTATGACGCTGCGGAAGTGATCGGCCGCAACGTGTCAGTCCTGATGCCCAACCCCCACCGCGAGCACCACGATCAGTACATTCACCGATACCTGCAGACTGGAGAAAGTCAGATCATCGGCATGGGCCGCGAAGTGCAGGCGCTCCGCAAGGATGGTCGACACGTGACGATTGACCTGTCGGTCTGTGAGATTCGCACCGAGACTGACCACTTTTTCACCGGAATCATTCGCGACATTACGGTTCGGAAGGCGGTTGATGCTCGGCTGGCGGAGTGCGAGCAGGCTTTGGTGAATACTCAACTCGAACTGATGCGAAAGTGCACGGCCTACGAGGTGGAAGTGTCCGAACTTCGCAGAGCTGCCGGAACTGTCGACCGCTCGCTCCCTGTGGCTGACGGCGTGCTCCCGCAACTGCTACTCGCCGACATGCGGATTCTGGTGACTGATGACGATCGGGATGCGCGCTGGCTCATCCGCCGATGCCTGGAAACCGCCGGCGCCCAAATCGAAGCGGCCAGCAGCGGTGCGGAGGCGATTCAAGCCGTCTCAACCGCGATTTCGAAGCGTCAGCCTTATTCTGCGGTCGTCCTCGATCTGCATTTACCTCACATGGACGGCCACTGTGTGGCGACAGAGCTGCGCCGCCTGGGCTACCAGGGAGGGATCGTGATCATCACGGCAGACATACAGCGAGCGCATGACCTGTCCATCGGAGACGGGCCGGTCGATCTGTGGCTCACGAAGCCAATCGTTCGCGCTCAACTAGTCCACGCGTTGCGAGAACTGATTCCGTCGCGAACTCAGATGTCGCAGGCGCAGGCGACCGCTCCAGTGGCCCATGAAACGCGAACGCCCGCCGGTCTGTGAAACCCGGCGGGCGTTCGTTTCTGCGCTCAACGGTAACAGAGAGTTACCGTTCGTCGTTGTCGTCCGGGGACGACGGCAGAGTGTCGAGGCGCCGCTGACGTTCAATCTCGGCCGCGGTCGCAACCTTCCAGCCGATCCCCAGCCTGTCTGCCGGGCCGATGGTCCCGACGTGTTCAAAGTGACCGTTTCGCAGGACAACGTAGAACGTGCCCCAGCGATTCGACTCGACGTCGGCAATCTGACCGAGACTGGTGGAAAACCCGTCGTTGGCAATCACGACGGTTCCGATCGCCAGCAGCTTCTCATTGGAAGATGACATTGTGGGCTCCTCTGGCCGGGCGAGATGATCGGGGGCCGTTTCCGGCCCCCGTCGATCGCTGCCGGCTATTCGGCGTCTTCGGTGACCAGTTCGATGATCTCCCCTTCGACGTCGTCCCAGTCGTCGTCCCCCTTCCATTCGCTCTTCGCGTCGTCGAGCCACTTCCGGATCTGGGCGGCGAGTTCGAACTTCACGGCGGCCTGGTGCTGGCGGATCTGAATCTGCTCGACGGTCATTTCAAGGCTCCTGGCGGGGGTGAGTTGTCGTCGTCAACGCGGACAACTCTATCCCCGTCCCGGACCGCCTCAAGGGCGGGAAATGCCGTTGTTCAGCCCGGAACATGCCAATTCCGGCTAACCTCAAGCCGAGCAATCGCCCGCGACTTTCCGTTTTTTTTCCTGGGAACGATCGGCCGTCGTTCGCGTTCGCGTCGCAGCCTCTTCCCTCAACGGTAACGAGAAGTTACCGTTGGGACTGCGGCCAAGCTGCCGCTCGCTGATGAACTATCCGCGCGCGGAATGAGACGCCGTCGGGCGTGCTGAAGGGCCGGTCGATCACGGCCGAAGAACCGTGACGACGGCGCAACAGTCCGCTAGACTTCGAATTCCAGCGAGTGGCCGGCTGCAATTTAGGCCAAAGGTCTACAGCTTAGAAGCGATGGGCGCACGCTTCTTCAAACTAAGTTCGACCACTTCAAGCAGCCATTATGAGTCACCCGATTATCCCAACCGATCCAGTAGCCGAGGAGAACAAGGGGCGTATTGCCCTTTGGCTGGAACCGGAGGATTTGCGCTGGCTATCCCAGCACTGCTGTTGCCCACCAGATGCTCCACGTGAAGTCACCGACAGGTGTGGACGTATTCGATTCCGTGCCAGTGCGGCCCTGCACAAGGCAGGTCTGAAGGACATTTCTGGGCAACCTTGATTTGAGTGCGGCGGTCCCGTGACACTGGTCGGTGCCGCCTGGCTCATCGCGCCTGCGCTGATCGTCCATCAGCGCGCGGAAACAGCCCGTATCGCGTGCCCAGGTGGTCTGTTACGCTGAGGCAGCATCGTCCCGAGCGGCGTTGGTCGAGTTTGGCGGCGGAGGTGTAACTCGGTATGAATCGCATCGAGGCGATCCGGATGCCCAGTCGGTATGTCGCCAGCCCACACCTTGTCATCGCGGTGGACGGTGTGCCGCTGGACGAGCTGCTCAACGCTGGGCGGCCCGAGTTGCAGGTGGCCGGACTGGTGCCGTCGCTGCTTGGCTGGTTCCACAACGACGACGACAGTGTGGTCCCGTGGCAGCGGATTCTCCCGGATGTCGGCTGCACCGGGTACGCTCCGATACTGATCTGTCCAGACGACCTGGACTACGTCTGCTCGGTGGTCATGGCCGAGGTGGTCGCCGAGCCGGACGTGATCCGGTGGGACCGGATCGGCTTCAATGCCACTCGCCAGGGCGCCGTCGGCTCGTGCATCCGATGGGAGAGCGGGCTGGGACCGTTCCGTTTCGGGCGCCCAGAGTACGAGGAGTGCTTGGAAGCGTTCAGGTCGCCAGATGCCGAACCAGCAGCCGCTTCTGCCCCGGCCGGTTAATCCGAGTCGTGTAGATCTCTCGGAGTCTATTCACATTACGGCTGTGCCTGGCGGGTCAGATGACCTGTGTTGTTTCGTTTGAACCATACCGGCATCGCTGATGATCCAACAACGAACACCCCGGGAGGGAACTCCCCGCAGCCGGCAAACCGGGACGCCCGGCGGCGGCGGGCGCGGTGATAGGTAGTTACCGTTGGGCGAGAATCGTCGGACGACATCGGCCAGGTGTTTCCCGGAAGTGGCCGGAACGAAACGAGACGTCGCCAACGGGCGGGTTCCACGTCTCGCCGCAAGTCGTTGTTCCACGCCCAGGAGAGCGAACGGTAACTATTCGTTACCGTTGCGAGAAAACGGGCTGACAGTCCAATTCGCGACACCCGTTACTGGATCTCTCCACGTCTGAACGACCAAATTCACGCGGTTGCGGCCGAGTGATTTGCCATCAGGAAACGCGTGACCCGCAACTCGCGTGCAATGTTTTGTTATTGGCATATCGAAAGACTGTGCTATTGAGCGGCAATCACTCTAAAGGCCGCTATCTGGACTTAAACTTGTCGTACTGCAACGCTTTAGTCACAAACTGATTCAAAGATGTTCTTTCTGGACCTTTGGGATTCGAAATTTCAGGCAAGTTCTTGGTTGAGTTTTTCTCGGATTCCTTGACAGCAAATTCGATGAATTCTTCGGCCGTATTGTTTTGTGCCTTCTTGAAGCCAAGTAACGAGAGCGATTCTTTCGCAAGAATAATCGCAGCGTCCGAATCTTTTGTGATTCTGTCCCGCTGAAAGTCGCCTTTCATAGAGGAGACGATAGCGTCTTGGTATCGCCAGGCATTCAATACGCACGCAATGAGCTCTCGACGCTGGAACTTCTCTTGCATTTCAGCAGAATGATGCTTACAGGAGAAAATGCAAGAAATGGTCGCATCAATTCTCTCGAAATAGTAACGCCCATCAATCTCGACTCGCTGTCCTCTTGGCTTCTGAGCGTTTGCTACGGTCCAGCCTAAAGCGACCAAGACAACTGCGACAAGGACGTATCCGCTAGTAAACGAAGCTCTTTTCATAGGTGTCAGGTTTCATTAAGTGTCGGGAAAACGCGGTCTTCATTCGCCAATAACAGGGATTCGACCGCCGAAATGCGGTAGAGGTTTACTGCACTTCGGCGGTGTAGTACGGGAGTGTGACTCTTGAGGTGTCGTACTGCTAAACGAGTTGCGACGGAGCACACGTCGGTTTGCCTCGCTACGCCGCACAAGGCTCCCACGCTATGCCGCAGTCTTCACGAGCATGACTCTACCCGCCCAAGATGGCTCCGGCAACAGGCGTTCGGCCGAACTGCCATTTCGCTGGACGGCATGCGCTGAGACTCCGCGGAACTCGCCGAGTGTCAATCTCCTGGCGTGGTTCGAGTTACGACGGCCCTTCGCTCGCGAGTCCGTCGAGGAACCACTGCGCCGATCTCACGTACAGGTCAGTCCGGCGCAACGGTAACGACTGGTTAGCGCAAAGCGGCCAGTGCCATCGTCCGTGACGAACTGTTCAACCGTGGTCGACGATCAATGAGCGGCCCTGCTGATTATCCCGCGACAGTTTCACGGAGGAGGCTATACCCACGATGCAACTGGCCAATGAATGCTGCGATACTTAAGCCCCCTCCGAGGAAAACGAAGAAAGGCGGATCGGGATCAACCCAGTAAAGGAATAATAAAAACACCGGAGAAAGCGCGATGATTGCCCAATGAGGGGCCGCCCAGAAGCGAATTCGAGCCCCGTTCGCATCTGGCACAATGCGTCCAATGAGAAACACGTGCGTCCCGCGATCTTTCGGCCCCAAGTGGATTCGAAACGTACTGGAGTAGACCCGACCAGTTGCGCGATCGCCGTCGGAGACGAGTTTAGTAAACGCCTCTTGTACCGCGCCAGCCGGTCGATTCGTTCGAATTTCAAACACCGAGCGTTCACCCTGTGTGATCTGTCACGGACAGTTCAAAGTCAGAAGCAACGTCCTGCAACCGTCGATTTCGTGACGAAGCAGTTTCATTCTGACGGCAGAGGCAGAATACCGCGAACGCTGATTATCAATCACCGTTCGTCTGGAGGTCCGTCTGCCGAGCCAACCAGGATGGACTACGTCTCGGACTCTCGCGACGCTACCCGGGGATCCACATGGTACAAGACCAGTCGGTTTGAAAGCGCCTGCCCTCGCCACACGACAGCTCCTTCCTGCTTGGCGGCTTCGTCCAAATCCCCGAAGTTCATGAGCGAATCGGAGTCGAAGAAGTCTTCTTCGACGCGCCACTGGTACCACAAGAGATACTCTCCCTGTTCCAGAGTGACGCAGCATCGCTCATAATCCCAATCGGGACTTTCTCGCAGCCACTGTTCAGGTTGCCGGACTGAGCACGGACGAACTCGCAACTCGAAGGACCATGACTCGCCAGGGCCGAGGATAGTCGCCTCACGCTCCAGGTGCACGAAAATGTGGACATACCACTCCGCCACCTGCCGAGTCGTCTGATCGCCGAAGTTCAACGCGGTGACCCGCGGGTACGGCAGGTACAGCTTGACTGTCGAATCGTTATGGGCCGTCAGCCGGAATCGGTATCCCCACGCCGCCTGCTCAAGCAGTTCCAGTTTCAACGACAGCGCGTAGTTCACTCGGCGCTCCGTTAGCAGCAAAGACGCTCAGGATCGTCCGCGGCGACCCGATGTTCCACGATTCGCCGCAAGTCGTTGTTCTACGGCTCTCCCAACGGTAACAAGCAATCACCGTTGAAGGCTACCGGAAATCTCCCGACGCGTGAACCTGAGCGGACCAGGCAGCTTCGCAACGGTAACTGCTGATTACCGTTCGGCGTCGTCCGGGAGGCCGTTTCGCCGGCTCGGACTCGCGCGGACTGCCGAATCCAGGTCTGCAGCATTTCCCCGCCGGCTCCGCTTCCCGTATTCTGCTGCCGGACGGGGAACGGTCCGGCACTCTGAGGAAGAACTGTGGATTCGGCGCAGCCAACGGTGATTTTCGACTCTTCGGCATCCGCACCCCGGCAGAACTCACTGGACGTCTCCCGCGCGCATGTCGGGTTCGTGGCTGGTGATCGTCCGCATTTCTCCGAGGAAACGGCGGCTTTGCTGCGGAGCCGGCTGTCCGCCGCGGCGCTGGTGATCGCGGTCGTCATGGGCGCAGCGTTCCTCGGGAATCTCGTCCAGAGCGTGACGACACTCTGGTGGTTGCGCGGGCTGGTCCTGCTGGTCCTCATCGGCGCCGCCGTGCGGCTGCACGCCCGCCGGCCGCTGAACCTGTCTCAGTTGCGAATGCTCGAACTGATCGTCTTCGGCGCGGTGACGTTTCAACTGTCTCTGATGCTGATAATGCGCATCGCCGAGTTCGCAGCTCAGAACGACGCGGTATCCGCCGTCGCCATGCGACACCAGATGCTGACGGGCTGGTGCGTGCTGATCTTCATCTACGGGACACTGATGCCCAACACCTGGAAGCGCGGGGCGGTCGTGATGGTCTCCCTCGCGATCATTCCGTACGTGTTGCTTGCGCTGCAGAGCTGGATTTCGCCAACGGTCGCGGCTCTCCTCCAGGCGGATCGAGCCAGTTCACCGCTGCCGCTTCCCATCGTCGCCGCCCTGGTCGCGACGTTTGCGACTCACGTTATCACCGTGGCGCGACGCGAAGCCTTCAAGGCCCGGCAGTTTGGCCAGTATCGTCTGATGGAGCGACTCGGTGCGGGCGGAATGGGTGAAGTGTTCAAAGCCGAGCACCTGCTGCTGAAACGCCCCTGCGCCATCAAGCTGATTAAAGCCACGACGGAGGTCGACGCCGCGGCTGTCGCGCGGTTCGAGAAGGAAGTCAAAGCGACGGCCCGGCTGACCCACTGGAACACGGTCGAGATTTACGACTACGGACGGACGGACGACGGAACATTCTATTACGTGATGGAACTGCTCCCCGGGATGAGCCTCGAAGACCTGGTCGAGCGGCATGGTCCACAGCCGCCGGCGCGAGTCATCTACCTGTTGCGTCAGATCTGCGGAGCACTGCAGGAAGCCCATGTGATCGGTCTGATCCATCGAGACATCAAGCCCGCCAACATCTTCGTCTCGCAGCGTGGCGGCGTCTTTGACGTGGCCAAGCTGCTCGATTTCGGGCTCGTCAAAGAAGGCCGCGAACAGCCGGAGCCAGGGGCGCAGTATGGTTCATTCAGTGGAACGCCGCTTTACATGTCGCCAGAGCAGGCCTCGGCTTACGAGGACGTGGACGGCCGGGCCGACATCTACTCGATGGGCGCCCTGGCCTACTACCTGTTGACGGGCCAGCCGCCATTCAACAGCCGGAACGTGCTGGAACTGCTCGCCGCCCACCGGAACACGGAGGTCGCACCGCCGTCTCAGCTCAACCCAGCGGTCCCGCCCGACCTGGAGCGGGTGATCATGAAGTGCATGGCAAAGAGTCCCGCGGATCGCTTTCAGGATGCCCGTGAACTCGGCAAGGCGCTCGAAGCCTGCCGAGCTGCGAGCGACTGGGGGCCTGAGCCGGCGGCCGACTGGTGGCAGGCCCTCGCTGAGCGCCCCGCAACTCCTTGCGCCACGCCCGCCGAAATCGACGTGACGATCATCGGCCAGCAGTCCGACGCCTGACGAGATCAGCCGCTGCCGGGGCTCGAGCGGCCGTCGCCCAACCCTTCGTCGCCGCAAGTCGTTGTTTCACGTCGCCGCGAACGGTAACTGGTCATCACCGCGACTGGGGCCCCGGGCAGCCCGAGCAGCGTCGTCGACTGCCCCAGATACCGCTGCTCCAACTGCGGCCGCAGCAGGTCGCCGACTGTGCCGTTCGTCGTCGGATCCACGACGTACGCCAGGAACTCGTCCTCGAACTGGGCGATCCCCGCGGCGACGGCTTCCAGCTTCGCCTTGATCGCCAGCAGCAGCGCCCGCCAGCGCTGACGGCAGGCCTGTTCCCAGGCTTTGAGGGCGGCATCCGCCGATCGCCGCGTCTTGCGGCGTTCCGTCTGATGGAATTCCTTGTCGGCTTCGCTGGGGAGCGGTAGCGTGAACCGGACCATGCGGTCCCGGCAGACGAACTGGACCACCGCCAGGCCGGGCTTCGAGCCGTACAGGAACTCCGAGGCGCCGTAACGCTTCAGCACGGCTTCAATCTCCGCTTTGCTCCGGTCGACCGGGACCGACGTCGTCTCTGCGTACCTGGCCATTTCACACTTTCCGTAAGTCGTTGTTTCACGTCGTCCCCAACGGTAACCAGTGATCACCGTTGGGGGCGATCGCTGCAGCTCGTTCAATTTCAGGCGGCCGCCGGCAGGTCTTCCGCCGGCGGATCCGTGCGCACCGGCGATGCCTCGCCAGGCGTCGTCTCGGCTGCCGGACCGTCCGCGGCGGCGTCCGCGGTCGCCGGGATCTCGGAGGGCGGTACCAGCGGTTCGTCGTCCGCCGTGGACAGGTCCAGGACGAACTGGCGGCCGGGCGCGAAGACTCGCTCCGCGCGCGGGTCGGTGGCGTAGATTTCCATCCGTCCGCCGAACAGCAGCGGCTCGTCGGCCGGCGTCTCGCCGCTCGGAACGAGCGTCACGCGATACCCGACGACCTGGGCCGTGCTGTTCCGCACCGCGTTGGCCGCGGCGACTTGCATCTGTTGCTTCATGGTCAGCTCCTCAAACACCTCAGAACCTGCGGATCGGCACCGCGCGGATCCGCTCGAAAGTCTTCAGCTCGGCGAGTCGTCGAAATCGTCGTCCGCGAAGTCGAACACCGGGGCAGCGCCTCGCTCCGGCGGACCCGCGGGCTCGGCGATTCGCCTGGCGGCGTGCATCGCTTGGCGGACTTCGTCTGGCAGCTCGTAGACGCTCACCGGCCGCTGGTCGTATTGAGCGGCCAGGGCGCGGGCGACGTCCTCTTCGATCGGCGCCAGGCTGTAGATCGCCGACGCCCCGAACAGCTTCGTGAACGGCTTCGACTGTACAGTATGGCATGCCCACAGACGTGGGCGGCCGCTCCAATTCGACATGATCGAATGCGGACAAACCTTTCATCCATCTCACGAGTACGCAACGCGATGTCATGACGAACGTTGCGACGCCGCTGACAGGTGAAACTGCAAACCGGGAATAACTCTCGCACTCATTTGAGAACGATACTCATCCCCGGATCGATGAATCACATCAGCTGCACGAGATTACGGGAGGTTTCTGCCAGCTGGGGCAGATCTGGGGCGCTGTCTCGCGGCCCCTCGTTCACGAAAGACGGCACGAGAATCGGACCCAAGTCTGGAATTCACAAATCGAGAATTGACTCGCGTCATTTACCGCGTTAAATTTACTGAACTCGACGATTGCCTCGGGGGGAAGGAGAACCGCGCCATGGAGCCGATGTCACTGGGGCGGGTCCAACTGCAGATCCTGCAGGTGCTGTGGGACAGGCAGCAGGCGACGGCCCGCGAAATCACCGACACGATCAATGCCGACGAGCCCATCGCCCACAGCACCGTCCAGACGATGCTCCGCGTGCTGGAGGAGAAACAGGCCGTCGGCCACCGGGCGGAGGGGAGGACGTTCGTCTTCTTCCCGCTGGTGCCGGAGGCCGACTTCAAGCAGGACGCCACCAGGAATCTCGTGCAGCGGGTCTTCGGCGGCAGCGTGAGCAGCCTGGTCTCGCACCTGCTCGACTGCCCCGGCGTCACAAGCCAGGAGCTCGATGAAATTCGCAAACTGATCAATCGGCAGAACAAACTCTAGTACAGCGCCTCATGCAGTCGGGATCTAAGATCGGGGGGACTGGGGCGGCCCGCCCGCAGCGAGGTTGCGAGACACCGAGGGCTCGAAGATTCGATCCCAATCACGCAGTTTGCTCGGATCAGTACCCCAGATGCCGCGGCATTCATCGAACGGGTTCTCGAATCTCTTTAGTGGCGACGTTTCAGTAGGTTACGCATCGGCAGAACGACTGTCATGCGAGCTGCGACGACCCGAATTCATCAGACTCGGGTCGTTTCCTCAAGCGGAGCGAACTATGTCCTGGTCAGAAAGTCCCTGGGTGCTGTTGAGTCTTTCGCACCGCCTGGCGAACTTCGGGATGAATTGGCTGCTGCAATCGACGGTGCTGATCGTCGTCGGCCTGGCGACGGCGCGGCTGCTGGCCCGACGGGGTTCCGCGACACAGTTTGTGGTCTACGCCACGACACTCGTTGCTGTCTTGACGTGTCCGCTGTTGTCCTGCGGGCTCTCTCTCACGGGAATGACTCAGTGGTCAGTTGCGGTGCCACTGCCGAGCGTTCCCGTTCTCGCATCCGATCTTCCACAAAGCGCGATTTCTGCGGCGGACTCCGTTCCGCTTCCAATGGTTTCTCCCAAACAAGCCAACCGTTCGGCGCGGCGCCTTCGGACTTTTACCGAACCGCGACCGGCGGATGCCATCAACCCCGCCAACGAGCTGGCAGACACATCGCAACTCGTCGCCGAGGCGGTTGGAACGGCCGAGCCTGAGCCGGCGGCGCCGGTTGAAGCAGACAGTCCCGCGATCTCTACATCGTTTCCCACGCCCCCGACGCCCTCCTTCCCCTGGCTCCTTTCGGGGGCGATGGCCGCTGGCTGCATGATCTGGCTGCCCCTCTCCGCCTGGTTCCTGGGGCGGCTGGCGATGGCGTGGTTTCGATTGGGGAGTATTCGTCGGCTCGCTGTTCCTGCCGAGTCGTCCACACTGCAAATTTGCCGCGAGCTGTCGCAGCAGATTGGCGTCGATCCGCCGGCGGTCATGCACACGCCGTTTCTGCCGAGTCCCTGTCTGACGGGGCTGATCGATCCGGCGGTGCTGCTGCCGGAAGCCGAGCTGACAATGTCCCTGCGCGACGTGCTGGTTCACGAACTGGCCCACCTTCGACGGCGGGATGTCCGCTGGAATCTCGTGCGAAAGCTGGCGACGGGCCTCTTCTGGTTCCAGCCGCTGTTGTGGATTCTGTCGAGGAAGATGGAGCTCGCGGCGGAAGAAGTCTGCGATGACTTTGTCGTGGAACTAGGAGGCGACCGCGCCGAGTACGCCCACCGCCTGGTCGACGTTGCGGAGTTCTCCGCGGTCCGCGTGGCGCCGGCCGGGGTCGCCATGGTCTCCTTCCGCTCGATGCTCGTGCAGCGCATCACGCGGATCATGGACACGTCCCGGCATCTCTCGACGCGCACCAGTCGCCGCATGGTAACAACGGTCCTGCTGGCAGGAAGTGCGGCGACGCTGGCTATCGGCTTCCTGGGGGCCGCCCCCTCAACGTCTGCCGAAGTTCGAGCGATCGAACTCGCGGTCTCCGACGTCTCCTCCGCCAGCGAATCTGCGGAGCCTCGCGTTTCTCCGCCGCCGAAGAAGTTAGAGACCGCCCGGGAAACGCTCGTGGCGGACATGCCGGAAGGCCAGCAGGACCAGCCGGCAGTCGTCGGCGTACGCGGCCCGATCCCCGGCATGATTTCGTCGCCCGCTCCGTTGCCCGGCGCTCGCCGCTGGCAGATGTTCAGTAAATCTCCCGCGGCGAGCGCCGAAGCGGTCTGCTGGAGTCCCGATGGCCGCTGGCTGGCGATCGCCAACGGGCAGATCGTCCGCCTCTACGACTTTGACGGCGGAGTTCCCGAATTCAAAATCGTTCTGGCCGGGCACGTCGATACCGTGAAGTCGGTCCGCTTCAGTCCGGACGGGGATCGGCTGGCGACAGCATCGTACGACGGCACAGTCCGGCTGTGGGATGCGGATGGACGCGAACAGTTCGTCTTTCGGGACCACGAGGACGCCGTGCAGGATGTCGCCTGGAATCCCGACGGAAACCGGCTGGCGTCGGCAAGTCTCGACGGGACCGTGCGCATCTGGTCGACTGCGGGAAAAACGTTGGCCGTGCTCGATGGCCACGAAGCCCCCGTGAACGCCGTCGCCTGGAATCCCAATGGAACGCTGCTGGCGTCCGGTTGCGAGAACCACGTCATTCGCTACTGGAGCGACGAGGGCGTTCCCGGTGCGGTCGTGAAAGGCCACATCGGCCCGGTCCGATCGCTGGCGTGGAACGCGAGCGGCACGCGGCTCCTGTCGTGCGACTTCGGCATCGAGGCCAGTGATGAGCGGGACGAAGACATCGCCCATTTGAAGATCTGGGACGCGGATGGCAACCCCGTGAATTCAAAACTCGTCAATTCTCCACTGTCGCACGTCGCATGGAGCCCGGATGGAACGCAAGCCGTTGCCGGAAGCTGGAGGTCGGTCGTGCCATGGTCCATCGGCGATCATCAGGCTGGCTTAAGGTTCTTCGGCAACATGCACGGAATTATTCCGGTCGCCTGGCGACCCGCGGGAGATCTCATTGCCGCCGGTCCCCTGCTGATCGATTCGAATGGCGTTCCTCAGTCGATGATTCCGTTGCGCCAGGTTTCATTGTTTTCCATCGGTCTCAAGAAGGACGGTTCGGTTCTGGGGGTGGGACGCAATGCGAGCGCCTTCGATCTGTTCAACTCCGACGGCAGGCAGGTGTATCGCTCACCGCCGGAGACGCAATCCAACATTTACAGCCTGACCTACGCTCTCGCCTGGAGCCCGGACGGCGAATCGTACATCCCCGGCACCCGCTATCGCCGCGAATTGCAGCGGTACGATGTTAATGGGCTCAAGGTGGGGCAGGCGATCCCGCTGCCCGGCGATACGCGCAGCGTCTCGTGGTCGCGCGACGGCCGGTACGTCGCCGCTGCCGGCGATCAACGGGTGGTGGTGCTGACCGATCTGGAGACCTCCAGAGCGATTCCCCTCGGGCAACAGGAGCACGGGATTACGCAGGTCCGGTTTACTCCCGATCAACAGCAAGTCTGCTCCGCGGGTTTCGACGGTTGCATCCGGTTCTGGTCGCTCGACGGCAAGCCCCTCAAGGTCCTGCGGACCATCTCCGCGCCCATCGACAGTCTGGCGTGGACCCGCGACGGAGAACTGATGGCGACGGGACATCAGGACCACACCATCCGCTTCTGGACCGCCGACGGCGAGGTTGTCTCGGTCTTCGGGGGGCATAGCGGCCACGTTCTCTCGCTGGAATTCAATCCGGAAGGGACGCTCCTCGCCTCCGGCGGACGCGACAATTCCGTCCGCATCTGGAAGCGGGACGGAACCCCTGTGGCGACGTTTCAGGGGCATTTTGGCTCAGTTTACGGCGTCCAGTGGACCCCCGACGGACGCGGGCTCTACTCGTGCGCGGACGACGGCACGGTTCGCTTATGGAACGTGGAAACCGGTGTCACGGAATGGCAGGCGCTACTGGGCGATGCGGACGGTTACGTCACGATCGACGCCCGCGGACGGGTCAAGCACGGCGACGAAAGGGTGCTGGAATCGGACTTTGCCTTCTTCGCCGAGGACGAGCAACGCCGCTTGGCGCGCACCACGTGGTCAGAAATTCGCGCGGCGCTGCAGTCGGACAGCAATGGCCGCTCCGAGTGACGATCGATTCAGGAGAGCGAAACATGGTTCCGGTTCCATGGCGGCGAACCCTCCACGCAGTGCTGGTTCTGATGGGACTCGTGTCCGCAGCGACGCGCGCCTCCGGGCAGTCTGACGGTGCTGCGTCCGCGGATTGCGCCGACCGGTTGGCCGCCGTGATCGATGGACGCATTGCCGCCGGCTGGCAGAGCAATCAGACCTTACCCGCTCCGCAGGCGGACGATCCGGAGTTTCTGCGGCGCACGTATCTGAATATCGCTGGCCGCATTCCTTCGGTGAATGAAACGCTTGAGTTTCTGGACGACACGTCGCCAACAAAGCGGCAGGTACTGGTCGAGCGGCTCCTGGAATCGCCGGGCTATCTCTCCAATTTCACGTCGCTCTGGTGCGACGCAATCATTCCCGAGGCCAACAACTCCGCGGATCCGTTCAATCAGCGATCCGTGGAAATCGCTCAGTTTGAGACCTGGCTCCGCGGGCGCCTCGAACGCAACAGCGGGTTCGACCGCATTGCCCGCGAAGTGATTTCCGGCGCCCTGGAACTCCCCAGTGAAGGGAACACCGCCGCCTTTCTCCGCCTGAAGGAGTCGAAGCCGGAGAACCTGGCGGCCGGCGCCGCGCGGGCCTTTCTCGGCCTGCGGCTGGAATGCGCCCAGTGCCACCATCACCCCTTCGCCAGATGGCGACGCGACGATTTCTGGAAGTTTGCGGCGTTCTTCGGAGGCGTGCAGACCGGAGGCGCCGATTCCCCCGGCCGATCGATCAAGATTCCCGAACTCGACCAGGAAGTTGCGGCCGCCTACCTCGACGGAACGTTGCCGGACTTCAAGGTCAACGCGAATCCTCGCGTGGCACTGGCGCAGTGGGTGACAGCGCGCGAAAACGCCGACTTTGCGAAAGCCACCGTGAATCGCCTGTGGGGCCATTTTTTCGGGATGGGCCTCGTCGATCCCGTCGACGATTTCGACGAACGTAATCCGGCCAGCCACCCGGAGCTGCTCGACGAGCTGGCGCAGGAGTTTATCGCACAAAATTACAATCAGAAATTCCTGATCCGGGCGATCGTACGGAGCCGGCCGTACCAGTTGACCAGTCGCCGGACGCATTCGTCGCAGGAGGACCCGAGGCTCTTCGCCCGAATGATCGTCAAGGGCCTCACGTGCGACCAGTTGTTCGACAGTTTGATCTGGGCGACAGGCATCGGCGAATCGCAACAGTCAATGCAGGGCGTGATTCAGGTCGACGGGCAGCGGCAGAAGTTTCGCGAGTTGTTCGGGCAGCAGCCATCGGCTCCCGGGGAAGTACAGACGTCGATCCTGCAAGCCCTGCTGATGTTGAACGGGAGCTACGTCGATCAGGCGACTGCGCCCGAGCGAGGACGAACGCTCTCTGCGATCATCGAAGCGCCGTTCTTTAATGACGAACAACGCCTGGAGACGCTGTTTCTGGCGGTCCTGGCCCGGCCGCCGCGTTCCGCCGAAACCGCCAGGCTGGTGAAGTACCTCGAAAGCCAGGCGACGGACCGGAAGCAGGCGCTGGGTGACGTTTACTGGGCTCTTCTGAACAGCAGCGAGTTTCTGTTGAACCATTGATCGTTTCCTGGGAGGAGCACGTCATGCCGTCTTTCTTGTGGGACATTGCCAACCGTGCCGTTTCCCGGCGTGATTGTCTGGCGGGATTGGGAGCATTGCTTGCGACGTTTGGATCGCGTGCCTGGTGGCCGCTGCTGGCCCAGGCGGCGGCTGGCGACCCTGGGCGGAAGCGGGCCTGCATTCTCCTGTGGATGAGCGGCGGCCCCAGCCAGATCGACACGTTCGATCTCAAGATCGGCCACTCCAACGGCGGCGAGTTTCAGGAGATTGACACCGCCGTGCCGGGGATCCGCATCAGCGAGCATTTGCCTCGTCTCGCAACGTGGACGAAGCGGATGGCGATCATCCGCTCGATGAGCACGCGCGAAGGTGATCACGGCCGCGCGACGCATCTGATGCACACCGGCTATGCGCCGCAGGGGCCGATCCAATACCCCACGCTCGGTTCGCTCGTCTCGAAGGAACTGGGAACGCCGGACGCCGAGCTGCCGAACTTCGTCAGTATTCAGCCGCAGCGCTATTTCAGTCCGGCGGCGTTCGGGCCGGGATTCCTCGGCTCAAATCATGCGCCCATGCTCGTCGGGAGCAACCGATTCATCACCAATGGCGCGTCGCTGGCGCAATTCGACGCCACGTTGCAGGTGGAGAATCTGCAGCCGCCGCCGCGCATCTCTGCAGCCCAGCGCGACCGACGACTGGGGTTGCTCGAAGAGATCGAGCGGGAGTTCCAGGGCGACCGGCCGGAAGTTCCCATCGTCAGCCATGCCGCCGCTTACGACCAGGCGGTTCGATTGATGAAGTCTCCGGCCGTGGAAGCGTTTGGTTTTCGCGGCGAGTCGGACGCAGTCCGCGAACGGTACGGTCTGACATCGTTCGGACAAGGCTGCCTGCTGGCCCGACGGCTTGTCGAGCGGGGAGTGCCGTTCGTCGACGTCACGCTGAACAACGCGCGGGTCGATCAGGAGCTCGTCGGCTGGGATTCGCACCAGAACAACTTCCGCGCCGTCAAAGCCCTCAGCGAGGTGCTCGACACGGCGTGGTCCGCACTGATGGAGGACCTCGAATCGCGCGGGCTGCTCGATTCCACGCTGGTCATCTGGATGGGGGAATTCGGCCGCACTCCGGCCATCAATTCCAACGCCGGTCGCGATCACTTTCCAGCGGCGTGGTCCACGGTGCTCGCCGGCGGAGGAATCCGCGGCGGCCAGGTCATCGGCCAGACGACCGCCGACGGCATGAGAGTGCAGGACCGCCCGGTGACGGAAAGCGACCTGCTGGGCACCGTCTGCCTGGCGCTCGGCCTCGATCCGGAACAGCAGAACATGTCCAACGTCGGGCGGCCGATTCGCCTCGTCGATCCGAAGGCGTCGCCTCTGAAGGAGATCGTTGTATGACGCGGGTCGCCGCGATGAACGCTCGGTTCCCGGTGCAGCGCCGCCAGATCCGCACCGTGGCCGCGCTGGGGCTGCTCGCCCTGGCGCTATCGACCGTCGGTAGCCGCGCGGACTCGGCCGAGGCTCCCGCAGCCGAACCGGACAAAGGCCATGTTCAGGACCTTCTCTTCTGTGCGACGAGCCGGCCGCTGTTGATCCGGCTGCATCTGACGGTCAATGGGAAGGGGTTTCGCAGCCTGCGGCAGCAATGGGCCGAGGCCCAGTTCGCGGCTCTCGACAGGGACGGAAACGGATTTCTGGAAAACGACGAAATCAAGCAGATACCATCGCCGAAAGCACTGCGGCCCGGTGCGACCGCCGAATCGGCCGGAGCCTTGCGGGCGGACTCCGATCCGGCGGACGGCAAAGTCTCGTTGGCTGAGTTCAGCCGCTCTCTGCTCGCCGCGACGGTGACGCCGTTCTCCGTCGTCACTCAGCCGAACGACGTGCAGGTCAATCTGTTTCCCAAGCTCGACGCCGATCAGGACGGAAGGCTATCCCGCGAAGAAATCGCCTCTGCAGCCGCTCAGTTGCGACGGCACGACCGCAACGAAGACGACGTCATTACCGGGAATGAATTGCAGCAGGGCCTGCCGGAACAGGCAATGGCGGCTCAGCAGCAGCTCAGCGGCGCGCTCGGCATGCTGATCATCGTCGACAACGCCGACCACGGCCTGAAAGCGTCGCGCCGCCTGCTGGAATCGTACGACAAGGCGACGCGCGACCCGGCGACGCGGACGTTTCGCAAGGACGAGCGGCTCTCTCGAACAGAACTGTCGATCGACGCCAACGCGTTCGATCGGGCCGACCGCAACCACGACGGCAAGCTCGACTGGACGGAGCTCGGACTGTTGTCCTCCGCCATGACGCCCAGCGTCGAACTCTTCATCGAGGCCCCGTCCGAGGCGGGAAGATTCTCCGTCTCGGCGCTGCGTCCCAGCCGCGCCGACCGGGACAAATCGGTCGACGTGCGGCAGCACGACAGCGGCCGCTGGCTGCTCGTCCTGAATGATACGGCGTTTGCCCTGGACGCTGCCGGACCGTCCCCCAGCCAGGAACAGCAGTTGCGGAACACGTATCTGTCGCAATTCAAAAGCCTGGATCAGGACAAGAACGATTATCTGGAACGTGCCGAAATGCAGAGATTCGGGTTTCAGGACTCGTTCTTCACTCAAGCCGACGGCGATGGCGACGGCAAGCTCTTTGAAACAGAGTACGCGGCCCATATCGAA
This sequence comes from uncultured Planctomycetaceae bacterium, assembly GCA_942493135.1. Classification (GTDB taxonomy): domain Bacteria; phylum Planctomycetota; class Planctomycetia; order Planctomycetales; family Planctomycetaceae; genus Planctellipticum. The sequence continues at coordinate 6,029,998 of OW818684.1, forward strand.
TGGGAGATCGAACTGTCGAAGACCGGTTTCGTGCTGGAAATCGGCGGCGACGGACGCAGTCTGTTTCGCCTGATTGATTCCAGTCCCGCTGACGGTCGGCTGTCACTCCGGGAACTGGGAGACGCCTCTGCGAAACTGATGAAATGGGACGCCAACGGGGACGGCTCCATCACATTGACCGAGTTGTCGATTGCGTTGAACGCCGTCTTTCGCGCCGGAACGCCGCGTGTGAACGGCCCCTTCGCAGTCCGTCCTTCGCGAGAGTCACAGCCGGCTCCCGACCGCAGGCCGCGCGGCGCGTCTGGCGACATTCCTTCGTGGTTTTCAAAGATGGACCGCAACAGCGACGGCGATCTGTCTCCCAACGAGTTTCTCGGCCGCCGGGCCTTGTTCGACAAGATCGATCGGGACCGCGACGGGTTGATCAGTCCCGACGAAGCGCACGCCGCTCGCCGCAACGCAGTCGCAGCATCTCCTCCCTGACCGTACCCGGCGGAACCTTCCGACGAAACCCATTGCAGCGAAAATACCCGTCCGCGGATCAGTCGGGGTGCGCGCAACGGACTGGAAGCAAGAGCGTAACGGCTCAGTTCGCGGCAGTCCGTCGAACCGAAGTACAAGCACGGCGCCTGGCGGCGATTCCAGGCAAAGTTCAGCGAGGATTCACGCCGCGATCTATCCGCTCGCGAGTGCTGAAGTCATGAGTGCCCTCAGTGGGACGGGAGAATTAGACGATGAAGAGTCTTGGGGGACTGATCTTGGGGACCTTACTTGGTCTGATTATCGTTGCGGCGGTCGGAAGTCCGTTCGCCAAATTCGAAAAACGCACAACGGCCCCCACGACATGCTGGCGCTGCGGCAAAAGTCAGGCGACGGACACCGATTTGTGGATCCATTCATGCCAATACTGCGGCACCCCTTCGTTCTGAGAAGGGAGTAGTCAATCGCGTCTCCGAATGCTCCAGTGTGATGTCCCACACCGTTGGTCAACTGTCGAGGACGGCCCGGGCGGGAAAAGCCGCTGGCCTGCCAGTCATTCCAGTAGCAGTCGTAATGAGAGACAGGGTTGTCGGGAGAGCGTGTGGGCCTGGAGCGCAGGCTGACGCGCAGCCGAAACACCACATGTTCGCGCGAGTTGTGAGCCGGGTCCGCTGCCGATACTGCAGACGTGCCACCTTCGGCGGATCATCTAACCAGACGATCAGAGTCGAATACTGGTTGCCGACCAGCTTGCAATGCATGGCGCGAATGGTGCAGGGCCTGGTCACGTCGGCAGGTTACAGTAGGGCGGTCGGTGCAGTACGGCGTTGAGGTATACTCGTCGGCGAGAATGAATTTTGACGCGGGATGCCAGAACCACTTTTACCGGGACGAGCGCCTCAAGTGTGGCACTTGAGAAATACGGGAACATATTGGCTTCGGCTGAAGCAACAGACGCAAGTCGCCGCGGCCAGCGCGGTGCGGACCAGCACGGCCCAGACTGTCGGGTATCGGGTGACGCTCGTTCCGGACGGCGAGATGCCAGCCGACGAGCCGCTGCTGATCGGCGGGCGGATGGAAATCTACGCCACCGACCTGCGAGCGGAGCGAGTCTTCGCGCCCGGTCGGAAATTCGTCCTGGACCTGTCGACAGCCGACGGCGAACCGCTGGAACCGCCCGCGGAGATCCCGGCGGCCGCCTGAGGCGAGATAGAGCGGAGGCGATCGCCCCCAACGGTAATCGATGGTTACCGTTGGGGATGACGTGAAACAACGACTTGCGGAAAGCGTGAAAAGGCCCGGTACGCAGAGACGACGTCGGTCCCGGTCGACCGGAGCAAGGCGGAGATCGAAGCCGTACTGAAGCGGTACGGCGCCTCGGAATTCCTGCATGGCTCGAAACCCGGCCTGGCGGTGGTCCAGTTCGTCTGCCGAGACCGGATAGTCCGCTTCTCCGTGCATCCAATCGTCCGGGAGAAAGGGCGGTGGCGAAGTGTTCGTCACTCGGAAGCCGGAATTGCCGATCGTGCGGCTCCAACGGATCGGCAGACACGGGGACTCAAGTCGTTTGGGGCGATTCGACGTAACTCCCGATGACAGCCGCATATCCGCTCTCTCACCATCCTCAGCACGCAATTTCCGGATGAACCTAAAAAATGTCCAGCAATTCAGGCGCGGCGTTCGTAAACCAGTTGCGGCGCACTCTTGCGACCTATCTCTGTACCGTTCGCGAACACTCCTACTCGACCGCTCGCTGGTCACATCCCGTGACTGCACTTACGCCCGGGACCCTTGCGTCCAAGGTTTTTGAACTCGATGCTGCGAGCTCAGTTACGACTGGAAGCGGCTCGGCGACACGATCGCCATTGTCAGCTGTGCGAGCACCGCTGCGGCGCTGATCGAGCGCGCGGAGAACGCGGTCCGTGCCACGCTGGCGTCGAAGCCCGCATCTTCCGTCATCGCGTGGAATACGGCGAAGAACTGGAACTGACGCCATGCCACCTCTTCTATTTATCGGGATGCGATCTGCGTTGTGCGTTTTGCGTCGCCGAAGCCAATGCATTCGATCCAAAACGGGGCGAACTGTTGACCCCGGAGTACTTTCGTTTGGCGGTTGATCGTGGGCGGACGCAGAGCCCGAAAGCACTTCAGTGGGTTGGCGGCGAACCAACTATCCACCTGCCACGCATCCTGGAAGCCATGGCAGAGTGTGGCCCGCTGCCGCCAATCGTCTGGAAGTCGGACTTTCACGGCACTCCAGAGGCTTTCGAACTGCTCGACGGGATCGCCGACTGGTATGTTGCCGATCTGAAGTTCGGCAACGACGATTGCGCGAAACGGATTGCCCGCGTCGATAATTATTGGGCGATCGTCACCCGCAATCTGGAGCAAGTTGCCAGCTCCGGCACGCTGATCGTCCGGCACCTGCTGCTGCCGGGTCACGCAGAGTGCTGCTACGGACCCATAGTTGCCTGGCTGGCCGAACGTATGCCGCAAGTCAGATTCAGTCTACGCGACGGTTATCTGCCGCGCTGGCGCGCTGGACAGTTTGCAGACCTGAATCGTTATTTGAGTCCCGGAGAATCGGCCGCAGCCCGGTGGCGGGCTGAAGCGGCCGGACTGCAACTTGTCCGTTGAGCAGACGAAACATCATCTGGCACCCATCATGACGCTCGACGACGAAACCAAAGTGACGGAATTGATGATCGCCCCTGACGGCAGAATCTACGCATTCGGACTGTCAGATCAAGTGGCCGCGCTGCTAACGGAACTGGCGCCTCACGAACTGTCGCTGCAACAGCGGATTGCCGCCATTCCGACATCGAATGGGGCGACCACCGCGACAGCACCTACACTTTCGCAGACCGGGGAATAGGGCTATGACCACCCCACAACGCCCGTCCCTGCCGCGTCCGCCACGCGAAACTCCTTCTGCCGCCCGAGACCTTAAGCCGCGGGAAGAGCTTGAAGTCCTGATTCGCGCCCGCTATCCCCTGATTTACGTGGTCAGTTGGGAAGAGGAGCGAGTCGAACGCTGCCTGCGACAAATCGCTCAGACCCGCAACAAGAAACTGTTCGTCTGGACGATCACACAGGGCCTCGTCCGTTCCGGTGCCGAAGCCCAGCGCAGCCGGGCTGGCTCCAACAACACCTCCGATCCGATTGCCGCGCTCGACGCCGTCGTCGACCAGGTCGACCCTTCCATCTTTCTGTTCAAAGATTTCCATCACTTCACGTCCGAGGAACGCTGCAATCTCACCGTGCATCGACGTCTCAGAGATGTCGCGCTGCATCTGCGTGACACTTACAAGTCGTTGATCATCGTGGCTCCAAAGATGCAGATCAGCCAGGACCTGGCGAAAGACGTGAGCATCATCGAATTCGATCTGCCGGGGCCTGGCGAATTCGGCCGGTTGCTGGACCGAATTGTCGAGGATGTCCGCGAGAACCCCCAAGTTCAGATTTCGCTCGATGCCGACAGCCGCGAACGTCTCCTGCACGCCGCCCGCGGACTGACGCTCAAAGAGGCCGAGAATGTCTTCGCCAAGACGCTGGTGCTCGATGGTCGACTCGACGGAGACGACGTCAGCGTAGTCGTCGAAGAGAAGCAGCAGATCATCAAAAAAAGCGGTCTGCTGGAGTTCTATTCCGCCACCGAAGAAATCGACAACGTCGCCGGACTGGAGAATCTCAAGGACTGGCTTCGCAAACGCAGCATCGCGTTTACCGAGCGGGCCGCGAAGTTCGGCCTCCCCTCTCCCCGCGGTGTGCTCCTCCTCGGCGTCCAGGGTTGTGGCAAGAGCCTCTGCGCCAAAGCGGCGGCTTCTCTCTGGAAACTCCCCCTGTTGCGGTTCGACGTCGGCCGGATGTTCAGCAGCCTCGTCGGTTCGAGCGAGCAGAACATCCGCCAGGCCCTGCAAGTCGCCGAAAGCATCGCCCCGGTCGTGCTGTGGATCGACGAAATCGACAAGGCTCTCGCCGGCGCCACCAGCTCATCGGGCAGCGACGGCGGTACCGCCTCGCGCGTGTTCGGGACGCTCCTGACCTGGCTGTCGGAGAAGACGGCCCCCGTCTTCGTCATTGCCACCGCCAATGATATCAGTCAGTTGCCCCCTGAACTGCTGCGCAAGGGCCGGCTCGACGAGATCTTCTTCGTGGATCTGCCCAACGAAATCGAACGACGGGCCATATTCCAGATCCAGCTCAGACGCCGCGGCCGCCAGATGTCCGAAACCGATCTGCAACTCCTGGCGCAGTCGTCGGACGGATTCAGCGGTGCCGAGATCGAAGAGGCGATCATTTCCTCGCTGTTCGACGCTTTGAGCTGCGACCAGGAGGTCTCGGTGGATGTCATCCGACGCAACATCGCGGAAACGGTCCCTCTCTCCCGCATCATGAGCGAGGAAATCAGCCGGCTTCGTTCCTGGGCGGGCAGCCGGGCGCGCCCGGCTTCGGGATCCCTGCAGCGCATCGTCGAAGAAAGTCGTCGCAAGATCGAACTCGAATAGCATCCGTCAGCACTCACCTTTGGCAGGAGGAATCCGATGAGTACGGTCGTTGTCATCACGCCTCTGATTATCGCCAACTGGCCCGCAATCTCCGCGGCTGTGGCTGCCGCCGTAGGCAGTATGGGCTTTGCCGTTGCCTCGGAAGCGGTCCGAGCGTCCCAGTCAGGCATTCAGACGACCAATCGGACGACCCTCGACATCGAGAACTCGGAGATCCTGGCGACCGCCGCCGGAATGTCTGAGGAAATGACCGTCCAGCGGGACGGTGTCAGAATCCGCTTCTCGCGCGATGAACGGGGAGCTTTGAAGGTCTGCGTCGAAGGGGACGGCCTGACGAAGTCGCAACTGGCGCAAATCGGCCAGGACGTCGTCGATCGGGTCACTCAGCAGTTCGTCTACAACCGCCTGATGAGCGAAATTCAGGATCGTCGCATGCACGTCATCGATCAGGAAGTCCAGGCCGACCGGACCGTCAGGATCCGCATCCGGAATTCCTGAGCCTCCATACGCATTCAGCCGATCTCGAGAGTCATTCCATGTCTCAGGAAGAAATCGAAATCACGATCGCACCGGATGGCAAAGTGACAGTCACGACGCACGGCATCAAGGGCCCCGACTGCCTCAAGGCCGCCGCCGAGATCGTCAAGATCATCGGCGAGGAGGAATCCCGCCAGTTGACGTCCGAGTATCACGAATCTGCGCAGACTGTGGGCCAGAAGATCGACATCCGGCAGCAGCGGTACTGATCAATGGCAGCCTGCTCCAATTGCGGTTTCTTCAATCTGCCCGGTTCCACGAACTGCGGCCGATGCAACATGTCGCTGCAATTGGCGACATCTGCGATCGACGTCCATCCGCCGCGCGCAACGCGCTGGGGACGCCGACTGCAGAAATCGCGTGTCGGCAGCAGGATGCGATCCGGATCAGACCGGATGCGCAACGCCGTGCATACGTGGTGGCAGCGGGAGGGAGTCGAGTCTCCTGGATTGCTGGCGTGGTTGGCGGCGCTGTTTCCCGGCTGCCCGCAGTTCTACAACGGCGATCGAGGCATGGGCCTGCTGTTCCTCGGCGGTTTCCTTGCGATGGCGTTCGTGGGGCTCCTGCTGTTCGGAACGACCCTTGGAAGTATCGCTCTGGGTCTGGCCTTGGCCTGTCACCAGGGGTCGCTGTACGACTTCGCCCGCACGGTCAATCACGTTCAGCGCTTCCGGCTGACCGCTCTGCTGCTCGCCTTTGTGCTGGTCGCAGCGTACATGCCCGCGTGGAGTCTCGTATCGGCGCGCCTCGGGGCCATTGTTCTCAACATGGATACGACGGAACTGCTGGCCGGCGACGCCTTGATCTTTTCGCGTCAGGCCTACAGCCAGCGGGCGCCGGCCGTGGAAGACCTGGTCCTCTATCGGCCAGATGATCGACAATTAAATGTCCGCCCAGGTTACAATATCCGGTTGCGGGAACAGATGCTCGACCGCATCCTCGCCACGTCCGGACAGTCAATTTCCGTATCCGGCGGAACGCTGCTGGTCGACGGATTCCCGGCAAAGCTCCCGGGAATTGGCCAGGCACTGCCACTGCAGGACGCCGCAGTAATGCGAGTTCCCCCCGGCCGGGTTCTGATCCTGCCAACAGCGATCATGCAGGCTCGCGGTGGACCCCGGATGGGGATCCCGACTCTCAATGTGGCAGAATTCCTTCTTCCGACGGCGCAGATCGAAGGGCACGTGTTCCTACGGCATCGACCCTGGCTCAACTGGCGACAAATTGGCGGTGTGGAAGAACGATGACGCGCTTCAAGAATCTGGAATTTGAATCGCCCGACTCCGACGACCGCCGCCTTGCAGAAGCGCCCGGCCTTCAATCGGTTCCCGTCGAGGCCGCCGGATGGCTCGAACGGGCCAACCGCGAACGGCGACAGGGACATTACGAAGAAGCTCTGCGCTACTACTCGCGCGCGCTCGAAATCGACAAGTCCGTCGTGCTCGGTTGGGTCGGACAGGTCCAAATGCTCGTCCTGCTCGACGAACTCGCCGAAGCCGAACTCTGGAGCCGCAAAGCCATCGAGCTCTTCCCCGGCAACGGCGACCTGATCGCGGCCCGCGCCCAGGCCCTCGTCCGCCGCGGCGACCAGCGATCAGGCATGTCCGCCTGCGACGCCGCCCTGCAGCAGACCGGCAACTCCTGGTTCCGCTGGCTCGTGCGGGGCGAACTGATGCTCGCCGCCCGTCAATCCACAGACACCGCGTGCTTCGAAAAGGCCGAGCAGTGTGACCGCGACTGGCTCGTTCCCCTGGAAGCCGCCCTGATCTGCCTGTATCACGGCGCACCCGCCAAAGCGCTGCAGCGAATCCGTAAAGCCGTCGAGCTGGCCCCCGGTGAGCATTATGTCTGGCTTGTTCAGGCCCGAGCCCAGCAGGAACTTGGCCAGGACCGAGCCGCCCGAACGAGCCTCGAACAGGTCCTGTCCCTCTCCCCCGGGCATCGCGATGCCGAAGATCGACTCGAAAGCCTGGGGTCGAAGGTCGGACAGTCGTGGCGCTGGGTCCGCAGTTGGTTTCGCCGCTGAAATTCCTCCCGGGAGCTGTCCGGAATGGCGTGGACTTTGGACAAGATCCTCAAGGGAGCCCGCCGCTTCGGCGCGAGCGACGCCCATCTGGTGCGAGGCGTGGCCCCCATCTTCCGCATCGGCGGAGAGATTCGCCCGATCGAAGGCGAGCCGCTCGACGAACAGACGCTTCGCAGCATCGTAAGCGGCATGATTACCATTCACCAGCAGGAACGTCTCGCCGCGGAACTTCAGCTCTGTTTCTCCCGCCACTGGGAGGACATCGGCCGCTGCCGTATCAGCATCTACTATCACGCCGGCTCGCCGGAACTTGCCGTTCGGCTCTGTGAGACCACCATCCGGCCCAGCGAACAGCTCGGCCTGCCTCCGTTCGTCGAAGAGTTGACCCGCCTCGCCACTGGCCTCGTTCTGGTGACGGGCCCGACCGGCGTCGGCAAAACGACGACTCTCAACTACATGATCGACGTCATCAATCGCGAACGGCGCACCAAGATCGTGACGATCGAGGACCCCGTCGAGTTTGTCCACCAGAATTCACGCAGCGTCATCGTGCAGCAGGAAGTTGGCACCGACGTCATCTCCTTCCGCTCCGCCCTGATTCACGTCCTGCGGCAGGATCCCGACGTCATCATCATTGGCGAAATGCGCGAACTCGAAACGATCGAGACGGCGCTGGTGGCGGCAGAAACGGGCCACCTCGTCATCGCGACCCTCCATACACCCGACTGCGTCCAGACCGTCCAGCGGATCTTCGGCGCGTTTCCCGCCGAGCAGCAGAACAACATCGCCCTGCAGCTCGCCAACAGCCTGCAGGCCATCCTTGCCCAGAAACTGCTGCCGCGGGCTACCGCCGCCGGTCAGATTCTCGCGATGGAAATCTGCGTCGCCACCCCGGCCATTCGCAACCACATTCGCGAACGTCATCTGCACCTGATCTACAACGAACTGCAGACAGGCAAAAAGTCAAAAATGCAGACAATGGACGCTTCGCTCCTGGAACTCTACCAGCGCGGCGAGATTACCTACGACATCCTGCTCACCAACGTCCGCGACCAGGATTTTATTCGCTCCCGGCTTGAGAAGACGTAGACACCGCCGGTCGAAATGGACGAAATCGCCGGAATGCGCCTGTTTCCGGAAGCCCGACCGGAGTTCAACTTCCCCTCTTCCATCGAAGCGTCCTGTCCACTGTCCAAACTGTCGGGGAACGGACCGAAGCGGTGAGCGAGGAATCGTCGGAGGCAAGTGAAGAGATCCGAAGCTGCTGATTCATCTCCGATCTCTGCCCCGCGTCCGAAGGCAGCTCCTTGCTCGTTTGGCCAACGCCTGCCGGGGATTGACCCTCTTGGGCGTCTGGCATCTGGGTCAACGGTGATGACCAGTTACCGCTCGCGGCCGGCGAACCCTTACGAGACGTTCGTACGTCTCAGATCCCATCCCCACCGGTGAACGCCACGTCGAAGACTTCTTTGCGGGTCACCGGAGCCGTCGCGTACACAATCGCCAGCGTGGCCTCGTCCATCCGCCGGGCGGTGTAGTTGCGGATATCCAGCAGCACGCGGCGGAAACGACAGTGCCCTTCCTGCGAGCATGCCTCGTAGTGCGTGCTGGAGACGCAGGCGATCGGTGCGAGCTGGCCGTCGAAGTGCCGGACCACCTGGCCCATCGTGATCTGCTCGGGAGGGCGACCGAGTTCAAAGCCGCCGATCCGGCCGGGAATGCTGCGGACCATGCCGATCGACTTCAGTTCGAGCATGATCTGTTCGAGAAACCGACGAGGAACGTCGTTGAGCTCCGCGAGTTCGCGGATCGGGACGGGCCCTTGACCGCGGCGCTCCACCAGCGTGAACAGGGCACGCAATGCGTAGTCTGATTTGCGGGAAAGCTTCATCGCTGAATGTCGACCCAGCAGATTGGGGATTGTTGCCGATTCTTTTGTACCGAATTTGCAACGCCGAACGCAACCTGCTGAGCAACAGAGGCTTCCAGCGGGTCAGATCACGTAGTCCTCCGGCATGAAAACCCGCATCCGCCGCGGTGAAACGTAAACCGTTTCGCCGATCATCGGTTGCAGGTCGCCGTAACGCTCCTGGTTCAGATCAACGTTCAGAGCAATGCCAAATTCTTCCGACCAGACCCTCAGCTTCGCCACCGAGCCGGCCGGGTTGATCTGCTGAATTTTGACCTCCAGCGAGTTCGTCCCGGCCGAAAGGCGGTGGAGATCGAGTTCGTGCGGACGGACGTAGGCCGTCGCGTTCCGGCTGCCCATTTGCGGGTATTCCGGGCAGGTGATCTGCAGCCGGCCCATCAGCGCCATGCCATTTTCGACGCGGCCGTGAAACACGTTCACGTTCCCGAGAAAATCCATCACGAACGGGGTGGCGGGATGGTCGAAGACTTCCTGAGGCGTGCCGGCCTGTTCAATCCGGCCGCCGCGCATCACGACCACGCGGTCGGCGACTTCGAACGCTTCTTCCTGGTCGTGGGTCACGAAGACGGTCGTAAGATGAATCTCATCGTGGAGCTGCCGCAGCCATTGCCGAAGCTCCTGGCGGACCTTGGCGTCGAGGGCGCCGAACGGCTCATCGAGTAGCAGAACACGGGGTTCGACCGCCAGCGCCCGCGCCAGGGCCACGCGCTGCCGCTGCCCCCCCGATAGCTGCGACGGGTATCGCTGTTCGAGGCCTTCGAGGCGGACCAGGTGCAGCAGTTCCCGCACCCGCTTGCCGATCGCGTCCCTGGGCTTCTTGCGGACCCGCATCCCGAACGCCACGTTCTCGAAGACCGACATGTGCCGGAACAGCGCGTAGTGCTGGAACACGAACCCCACCTGCCGATCTCGCGCCGCCGCATGCGTCACGTCTTCGTCGGCGTAGCCGATCGTGCCGCTGTCGGCGGTTTCCAGGCCGGCAATGATCCGCAGCAGCGTCGTCTTGCCCGATCCGGACGGCCCCAGCAGCGCCAGCAGTTCGCCGCCTGGAACGTCCAGGGTGACGTCGCTCAGCGCGGTGAAGGAACCATAGGTCTTGTTCAGATTTCGGACGGCGATACTCATACGGACCCCTCCTCGGCCGCGGCCTGCTCGTCGGCCCGGCTGGCCAGATCCTGGCGGGCTAGGCGTTCCAGCACGAGTTTGAATGTCAGCGTGGCCAGCGCCAGCAACGTCAGCAGCGATGCGACCGCGTACGATCCCGGGTTGTTGTATTCCTGGAACAGTTTTTCGACCCGCAGCGGCATGGTGTCGGTCTGACCGGCGATGTGCCCGGAAACGACGTACACAGCACCGAATTCTCCCATCGCCCGCGCGTTGCAGAGAATGATGCCGTAGAACAGGCCCCACTTGATGTTGGGGAGCGTCACCCGCCAGAACATCTGCCAGCCGTTGGCCCCCAGGCTGATCGCCGCGACCTCTTCGTCGGATCCCTGGGCTTCCATGACGGGGATCAGCTCCCGCGCCACGAAGGGCAGCGTGACGAACGCCGTGACGAGAATCAGCCCCGGCATCGAAAAGATGAGCTGAATGCCGTGATCCTTCAGCCACGGACCGAGATACCCCTGGCGGCCGAACAGCAGCATGAACATCAGCCCCACCACGATCGGCGAGATGGCGAACGGCAAATCGATCAGCGTCGTCAGCAGCGTCCGTCCCGCGAAGTGGAACCGCGCGATCGCCCAGGCCGCCGCCAGGCCGAAGATCACATTCATCACCACGGCGGCCGGAGCGACCAGCAGCGTCAGCCAGATGGCGTGCCGCGTGTCTTTGTCGGCGGTCAGGTTCTTCCAGTAAGTCCCGGCCCCGGCGGCGAAGGCCTCGTAAAACACATTGGCCACGGGGATCACCACCAGCAGCCCCAGCGTAGCGATCGCCAGCGCGATCAACGTCCAGCGGAGCCACCACGGATCTTCCTGAGACCGGCGGCCGGGGGCATGTCCCGCCGCGGCGACCAGCCCGCCCGGTTTAAGCGCCATAACGGGAGACCCTCCGTTCCAGCAGGTTGATCACGGCCAGCATCGCGAACGACGCCACCAGCAGCACCACGGCGATCGCCGTCGCTTCGGCGTAGGCGAACTCTTCGAGCCGGGAGACGATCAGCACCGGAGCGATCTCGGTCTTGAAGGGCATGTTGCCCGAGACGAAGACGACCGAACCGTATTCCCCCAGCGCCCGCGCGAACGTCAGCGCGAAGCCCGTCAGCAGAGCCGGATAGAGTGGCGGCAGAATCACCCGGCGAAAGGTGAACCAGCGCGAGGCCCCCAGGCACGCCGCGGCGTCTTCGACCTCGGCGTCCAGGCTTTCGAGGACCGGTTGCACCGTCCGCACCACGAACGGCAGGCCGATGAACGACAGTACCAGCACGATCGCCAGCTCGGAGTAGGCCCCCTTGATCCCCAGCGGGACCAGAAACTGCCCCAGCCAGCCTTTTTCGACATACAGATTCGAGTAGACCAGCCCCGCGACGGCCGTCGGCAGGGCGAATGGGAGATCGACCAGGGCGTCGAAGACCGACTTTAGCGGAAACTCGTACCGCACCAGCACCCAGGCCAGCAGCAGCCCCAACCAGCAGTCGATGACCGAAGCGGCCAGCGACGTGCGGAGCGTCAGCCAGTAGGCCGCCTGCGCCCGGTCGGTCCAGACCGCCCGGAAGAACTCCGCCGCCGTCAGCGAACTCGCCTTCAGCACGCACGCTGCGAGCGGTACGAGGACCAGCGCCGCCAGATACAGCACCGTCCAGCTCACACTCAGTCGAAATCCCGGCAGAATCCGCCGTGCCGCCATGTTCTCCACCCCTTGTCAGACCTTCGTCAGCCGCTGCGTTGTCGCTCACGGCCGCGGGCTATTTGTCGGCCCCGCGGCTGGCCGGGTGGTAGATCTGATCGAAGATTCCCCCTTCGGCGAAGAACGTCTTCTGCGCTTCGTCCCAGCTTCCGGAGATCTTCGACAGCGGAAACAGTTCGATCGTCGGGAACTGCCCGGCGTGTTTAGCCAGGATTTCCGGGTCGGTCGGGCGAAAGAAGTGCTTCGCAATGATTTCCTGACCGGCCGGTGTGTAGAGGAACTTCAGATAGGCCTCGGCGGCTGCGCGGGTTTTCTTCTCGTCGACCACTTTGTCGACGACCGTCATGTGCGGCTCGTGCAGGATGCTGATCGAGGGATAGACGATTTCGACTTCCCCCTTCGATTCACGGACTTCCAGGTAGGCTTCGCTCTCCATCGCCAGATGGACGTCGCCGATTCCTTTCTGTGCGAACGTCGTGGTGGAACCGCGAGCGCCGGTGTCGAGGACCGGGACCTGCAGGTAGAGCTTGCGGAGCAATTCCCGCGCATCCGCCTCCGAGCCGCCCCGCAGGATGACGCTTCCCCAGGCGGCCAACAGACTCAACCGGCCGTTGCCGGACGTCTTGGGGTTGGGGGTGATGATCCCGATGCCGGGTTGAACCAGGTCGCCCCAGTCCTTGATCCCCTTGGGGTTCCCCTTGCGGACCACGAACACCACCGTGGAGGTGTAGGGGAGCGAGCGGTTCGGCAGCCCCTCATCCCAGCCCTCACGGAGCAGCCCCTGCTTGCGGAGGGCGTCGGTATCGGGCCAGAGCGACAGCGTTGCCACATCGGCCTCCAGGCCGTCGATGATCGCCCGCGCCTGGCTCCCCGACGCCCCGTGCGACTGCTTGATCACCAGGTCCACCCCGGTCTCCGCCTTGTACTGCGGGATTAAGGCCTCGTTGAGATCCCGCCAGAGCTCGCGGGTGGGATCGTAAGAAACGTTGAGCAGGTCGAGCTTGCGGACGCCCGCGCCAGAACCATTCGGCTGCTGGCCGCCACAACCGGCGATCAGTACCAGCAGGCAAAGACTCGACAGCAAAGGAAAGACTCGCAGCATTTTTGCACCTGGAATTCACACCGCGGAACAGAATCGGTCGCCAGGAAGTGATCGGCTGCCGACGCTCCACAACAATAATTGCACGACTTAATGGGTGGTTATTTTTCCGCGAGGCCCCAGAAACGCAACCGTGGGCAGCGATTTTTGCCGGAATCGCGATGCGACAATGCGAGAAAGAGGCTTGAATCTGCGGCCCACAAGATCTGCCTGAATCTCCGATTTACAGCGATTTATGGAGTAGTTTCGCAATTCCAGCGAGATCCTGGCGAACGTCACCCGCCCGAACGATGTCACGCTGGGCAAGTTTCGGTGGGATTAACGAGACCCCGCGGAACTCGCTTGACAAATCGTCTCACGCCAATAAAATCACGATCCAGGTGGTGCTATATTATCCGATATCTGGTGTACCGGGCGACTGCCTCTGACCGGCGTGCTCGACGTCAACCCTTGAATTCAGGAACGAACAATGTCCACTGGCCGACGATCTCTGGCTCGCAAGCTTTCCGTGATATCTCTTGTCGCCGGAGCACTCGCGGCAGCGGGATGCGGAGGTTCCAGCAATCCGTGGGAAACCGTTTTTCAGACACACGGCCAGGTACAGCTCGCAGGCAAAGCCATTCCGGGCGCCACACTGGTCCTGTATCCGACGGACCCGGCCGTTCCCGCGTCGATCCGGCCAACCGCCACCACGGATGCGGAGGGCCGATTCCGGCTGGGCACCTTCAGCCGCGAGGATGGAGCCCCTGCCGGAAATTACCGCGTCGCAGTGGTCTGGCATCCCCTGGTGAATGATCGTGGCGGCCCGGTGCGCGGCCCCAACAAGCTCCCCGTCAAATACAGTCAGCCGGATACGACTCCCCTGACCACCCGCATCGAGGCCACGGAGAATCAACTCCCAGTCCTCGAATTGAAGTAATTGAGCTCACTCCGCGATCTCGTGACCATCTGAGGAAAGGGGGACGTGATGTCCTGCTGTTGTTGAACCCACCCTACTCGCTCCGCACCAGGCAGCGTCGGCCGCCAGCGCGCAGTGCCGACAAAGCCGTTTCTTCTGCCTCAATCAACAGCCTCTCTCAAAAACCTCATGACACGGAATCACACTGTGAAAAAGCTCACTTTCAACGCATCGCGTCCGACGTCTTCGACTGTTCGAACCGGATTTACTCTCATCGAGCTGCTGGTCGTGATCGCCATCATTGCGATCCTGATCTCACTGCTCCTCCCTGCGGTCCAACAGGCCCGCGAAGCCGCCCGGCGGACCCAGTGCAAAAACAACCTGAAGCAACTCGGCCTGGCGGTCCACAACTTCCACGATACGTTTCGCCACCTGTCAACGAGTAACCGCCCGCCCACGACTGGTTCGAAACGACTTGCCGGTTTGACGCGCCTGCTCCCTTATCTGGATCAGGCACCGCTCTACAACAACTACAATCAGTCTCTCCAATGGAGCGACCCGACCCCGCTGCAGCGGACGACAGTCGGCACCAGCCTAGCCGCATTCAACTGCCCGTCCAACCCGCAAGCCGGCGCACTGGACGGTGACCCGGATCCGACGACGAACCCCGGCGGCTGGGCTCAAAATACGGCTGGAGTGACCGACTACTCGTTGTCGAAGGGCGTTGACCAGGGAGTGGCGCCACTGGTGAGCGGGTTCACGCTGGGCGGTCTCTTCACTGACCCGGCCAGTCCGTCGAACAAGTACTACCCCGGGCTGTTCACACAGAACGTCGACGCGAAACTCGCCGACTGCACTGACGGCCTCTCGAACACGATTGCGCTGGTGGAATCGGCCGGACGTCCTGCCCACTGGCGCCGGGGACCGAAGCAGAACGGCTCGCTGCCGACCACCCGAGTCCAATCCGGCGGCTGGTGCCGACCCGCCAGCGACATCCTCGTCACAGGCCAGCTCGCCGACGGCTCGGGACTCTTCGGCACGACCCCGTTCAATGCAACCAACGGCTACAATGTCGGATCGGAAACCTATCCGAACGGAGCCTTCGGCGTGCAGGGGACCGGTCAGCCGTTCTCATTCCACACCGGCGGCGCCCACTTCCTGATGGGCGACGGCAGCGTTCGATTCATCAGCGAAAGTATCAATTTCTCAACGTTCATTGGACTTGTCACCCGCGGCAACGGGGAAGTGCTCGCGGAGTTCTAGCGAATCAGAGCCGCTTCAAGCCACGCTTCTGAGACCAGGAACGTTCATTTCGCTTGCTCAGTTGAAGCAAACCGCCTCCTGCAGAAAACCATGCTGCAGGAGGCTTCACTTCTCGATGCACGGTTTCTGAACACACCGAGAAACTCATTCCTCAATGGCCAGGTGCCAGTCAAAAGAGGTCACTTGTTTTGTTGCGAGATGGCGGCGTGTCAGTCAAAAGAGGTCACCCGTGAAAGCGTTGTTGCGGCACTTCGTAGCGAATCGTCGTCAGCAACGGCTGATGGCTCGGTTCGCGACGTCGGAGCTGGTAAATTCGGATTCGACCGGAGGTCAGGTCGACTTCGCAGCGAACGAGGCGATGTCGCCAAGTCTCGCTGACCGGGTAGTCGCGACCCAGCAGATGCACGTGGCCCCGATCGTTGGTACGGCGGAGGAACACGACGGTCCCCGACAGTGGCTGCGACAGGTCCGGCTCCCAATCGTCTGGCAACTGCCAGCGGACTGGAGCCGCTTCGATGCGCGTTGCCGAGCGCTGTTGCCGGGCCGCCACGAAGCGGTCGGAACGGCGTCTCAGGTCGGCGAGCGACTGATGCTGAAAGCGGCTCCAGACCTTCTCCTGCCAGCGGCCATTGTAGGCCTCGATCGCCGCCTGAAAACCGGTTTCGCGTGGCGGAGCGAAGACCACCTTCATCCCCAATTGCAGACAGGTCCGCGTCACGCGGCCGAAGCTGTCGGGCCACTGATGAGCCCCCTGAAAGATCGTGTCGTTGTCGAATTGAACGTAGTCCGGGAAACCGTGTTCGCTCCAGTGCGACAGGAGGGCTGTGACGGTCTTTTTCGCGGTCCAGGAGTCGTCCACCCAACTGCCGCAGAGTCCGCCATGCAGGCTGACGGCGTTGAGGACTTCCACGTCCGTGCCGCCCTTGATGACCAGTCCTTCCACGATGTCGAAACTGTCCAGTTCGGCCCGCCCTGCGGCGACCTCCGCCAGATACCAGCCGCGGGGCGGCGCAGGCCGGCGGACACGCCGCCCCGCGTCCAGAACTCCCCGGCGTTCCAGGATGCGGCCAATGGTGCGGATCGCCGGTACCGTGGCGAGTCCGAGCACCTGCTGACGTTCGAGCAGGGTACGATGAATCGCCGCAGCCCCGAACTCGCCCGGGTCGCTCTGGTCTCGCAGTTCCCGGCGCAGTTGCAGAACCAGCTCTTCGACGTCCGGCAGCGTCGCCTGAACAGCACGACGTCCGCCGCGCGTTTCCGACCAGTCCACGCGGTCCAGCCGCTGGTCGCCGGCTCGCGCCACCCAGCGCTGCACCGTCGCCAGACTGACGCCGTGTCGAGCCGCGACCGCCCTCATCGAAGTTCCTTGCCGAACCGCGGCGACCAGCGCCTTCCGCAGCAGTTCGTCCCGCAGTTTTTGCTCATCGATCTTGCCTTGAACGGGAGGTCATTTCCCTCACAGCATGACCTCCTTTGACTGACACTCAAGCGACCTCTTTTGACTGGCACCTGGCCTCCCTGAACTGCCAGTCCAGCGCGACGAGCAGTCAGGGATCCAATTCGTCAGGGCAGAACGCGACGCTACTTCTTGCCCTTGCCGCCGAACTGCTTGGCGTAATCTGGGTCGTTCCCAAGTTCTTCCGGGGCTGGCGCCATCTTTTCCGGCGGGACACCGGCGTTTGGATTTGATTTGCCACAGCCCAGAATGCTCAGAGCAAATAGCGAAAACACAACAAGACAAGCCGGTTTCATCGTTCTCACGGTCAATTCCCTCGTAGTAAGTACGTCGAAGAAGTCATCTGCCCGGACAATTGAGTTGCGGTCACTTCTCGCCTTGGCGAACCCAACACACCGAAGTCAGCAGCACCCGTAAACCCTCAGGAGCAGGTCGAACGCCGACGTCACGACTATCGACTCTTCACGAAGACATATGGGAATACCATGATCAAAGTCCTCCACCGAGGCGCGATCAGCGGCCGCGCCTCGGAGTCGTAAATGTCATCGGCATCTGCCATTGTGACGACACTACTTTTTATCCGACTTAAGTTCCCTCAGCAACCCCCACGATCGCCATCCGGCGCGACACATCGCGTATACGCGTCCGCGCGTGTACATGCGGTTCGTGAGAGCCGCTTGGCGGTGAAGGGATTTGCGGTGGATTTCAGTCGGATTCAGCCGCGGAGCGGACGGAGTTTGACTGCACTTCCTGACAAGATCTTCCGTCTTATCGCAATTCCGATAACGGGGGGGGCACTCATTTCGGTCCGGTGATCCCAAGGGAAGGACTGCGGTGATCGCCGGCTCGCGTGACTTGTCTCATCGATCGAAACGGCGTTTGAAAAGTCGTTACGAAACCGGCCGGCAGTGGTCAGTACGCGAGAGATGCGGCAAATGCGCGGGCGATTGCGGATAGCCTGTGATCTGGAAACGTTGTCAGAAATTCCTGCAATCGGGTTTGCGCGATCCGCGGTTCACCAGATTCCAGCAGCAGAAGTGCTTTTGCATAAAGTGCTTCCGGACAGTCCTCGGGCAAGCTGGAGAGTGCCGTCGTCAAATCTCCCGCAACATACGACTGAATTGCCTCGGAGAATCCATCATCGACTGGAAGATCCGGGACGGCGGACCAATTCAGGATCTCCTGGACTGCCAGGCGAAACTGTTTTTGGGGAACAGCCCGGAGGCTTGAGCGCAGTCGCAGTTCGCTGCTTCTGCCGCAGCGGATCCGTTCCTGGTATCCCAGCGAGAGTTGATTCGAATGGAACTCGTCGCGCGCGGCGGTTTTTGCGTCGTTGGAAATCGCGCGCAGGACTTTCAAAGATCCGACGTTCATCTGCATCGCCCGAAAGACTCTAGCCAGGCGGAGACTGCGGTAAGCCGTACAAGATTCTCCGAAGCCTGGGAAAAACTCGATTGTGCTCGCGCTTTCTTCGCTCGAAGGCTGATAGATCCAGACTCCGCGATCGACAATTTGTCGCACCGACAGAGTGTCAACGATCTGACGGGTGCAATCCGGGTCGCCGGCCTTCCCGTAAACGAGGCTGACGGCACTGAGTGACAATGGTTTCCAGACCGTCGGTTCGAGCGACTCGATGAGCGTCAGGTTCTCCGACGGTACTACCAGCGCGACTGTGCCTCGTTCCCGCAGAACCTGCCACCATCCTCCCCAGCTTCCGTCCAGCCGGCGGTGCGGAATCTGCCAGCGGTGAGATAGATCGCTGGTCAGCAGAACATGTTCCCTCAGACGCCGGCTCAACAGGGCGGTCGACGGCGTATCGAACGGTCGCATTCGCTGTGCCTCATGCCAACTCAACAATCCCGCCTCTCGCAAACCCACACAATGCGCGTTCCCCTCGATCGTTACATCAGCAAGAGATGCCGCAAAGGCTTCCGGCTGCAATCTAGGATCGACCCCCCAGCCAAGGCTGCAACCGCAGCCGTCCCAAGGACCAACTGCACTAAAGAGGGACCAGACCAACACTGCCGCGCACGCAATTGTCCGCCATGCCAGTTGCACCGGCCCGATCGAGCTCGCCGTCTCGCCCGGTCCCGATGCGCCGGATGCGTCTTTGCGCGAGGGTGACTGAGATCGTCTGGTCTCTGCGGGAGAGGTAGCCGGGATAATGGCGCCCGACGTCGCGACGAGTGCCATCCAGATCGCCGCGATGGGAAGATTCTCAGACGATGCGCCGGCCAGCACATAAGCTGCGATCAGGACGAACAGGCAACGGACTGAAGGATTCCTTCTGATGTTCAGCAGATACGCCACGCTGAGAACGATGAAAGCGATTGTTTCGGACCGGGCGAGATCTTCCCACCATGGACGCCATCCGGACATTCTCAGGATCTCAGACTGCTCGATCGTTTGCGGAACCGTGGTGCTCAGCGAGTCGAACAGAGTCCGCCACCCTGCCGGGGTCAGGCAACAGGCGCCGAGCAACACGACTGACACCCCCAGGCCAACGAGGAGTTTCTGCGGCTGTCGATAGAAATTCGAAAGCACGACGGGAATTCCGATGATGCAACAAGGGCCGAGATTCGCCCAAAGGCAGAGCAGCAGAAGTGCGGCAATTAGCTGTTCGCTACGTCTCTTGCCGTTTGCAATCTGCTCCGTGGCCATGTACACCGACACGAGTCCGAGCGTGTCGAAGATGGCGGCCCCTGGTTCCCACGTCTGACGGGCCGATAGCAGGGTCGCCGCCAACGTTGCGCCGATTAACCGCGGCGATCCGATGGAATCGGGTCGGGAAGCGCGATGAAGCAGCAGGCCCGTCAACGCAAAAACGACGGCTAACTTGAGCAGCATCAGGCCGGACAGACCAAGCTGCGAAAAGAGCAGATACGGAATCGCCCCGCTCAGCCAGCTCGCGTCGGCGCCGGTGGCGCCGGCAATCAGGTCCGCCGTTGGGTTCCAACTGCCGCTGACGAGTGCGCGGCCCTTGCTGAGTTCCCACCAGAGGCCGTCAGACGACAGGGGATGGGCAGCGGTGAGCAACGCGCACAACCAGATGGCAGTTGTATTCAGTCGGCGATTCAGCTGACCGCCGTTCAGAAGAGAAGCAACGCGAGTCATTCGACCTTTCCACGAGACCGAGCGACCAAAGTTTCAAAATGCCGGGAAACGTGCGATTCGCCATGAGTCTGGGCTGGGGAGGGCCAGACATCGACGTTTCTGCCAGTGGCAACGACGATGCCGCGACAATGCGGCGAACGAAGGCACTCTGCAGATTTCCGCGGCGGTTGGCAAGCCCGCTGACGACGACTCGAACGCTCAGCGACTGCGGGGAGATCGCGGGATGCAAGTGAGACTTCAGAACGATCTGTGAATCGAGGGATGTCGGACCCAATACCTGGCGCGACGATGTGCCAGGTCAGGAGCGTCGTGCGCAGGACGACGTCAACATGAGAATTCCGCTGAAGCTGCTGCGTCCGTTATGTTGAGTCGCTTGTGCAGGAATCGCTCGACCTGATCGAAGGACACGAGCGACGGCAACCGGGAGCGAGTTGAATCGTGCAATCAAATACGGCTCAAGATTGGCGATTGCAATCCGTGCTGGCGGGCAGGGAGCAAGCGATGCGACAGTCAGCTCTGCGAGACCGCCTCTGAGTTCTCGAATTGACCGGTTCGAGCCTGACCCGGTTGCTGTGGCTGTGGGCAGACGTCACTGTGTCGACGGTCGACTCGCGCCAATCCGCTTCTACGACGGAACCGCTTCAGATTCGGGAGCCAGTGCAAGCGAACTGCAATCCGACATGGACCTGATCGAAAGATCGTTCGAGAGCTTGCGGGGGCGATCAGAGCATCGCAGAATCAGTTGCTGTAATGCCATAACCGACGCGGTCTTGGTAGGATTCACGCCCGTCAGGCCGCGAGCGGCAGTGCAATCGCGGCGAACATTGCGACAACGCATTGGAGCCAGGCAATGAGCGGCATTGATCGGCGAGTCCTGTTCTTCACCGCCGCCTTCTTCGTGACCGGGATGATGGCGATTGGCAGTGCAGCGGAGCCGAGCCCGCCCGCGGGCTTCCGCGCGATCTTCAACGGACGGGATCTCACCGGCTGGCATGGACTCAACCCGCACAGCGTTGCCAAACTGTCCGGCGAAAAGAAGGAAGCGAGCCTCGCGCAGCAACGAGCCGACTTTCCGAAGCACTGGACCGTCGAGAACGGCGAACTGGTTAACGACGGCCATGGTCCGTATGCGACCACCGACGAAGATCTCCGAGATGTCGAGCTGCTGATCGACTACAAGACCGTTGCCGGGGCCGACAGCGGCATCTATCTGCGCGGCATGCCGCAGGTGCAGATCTGGGACTGGAATCAGGTCTTCGACCCGAAAGCGCCGACCCGCAGACCGCATCTGGGTTCGGGCGGCCTGTTCAATAACACTCCGGGGGCCCACGGACGCGATCCGCTCGTGCTGGCCGACCGCCCCTTCGGCGAATGGAATCACTTCCGCATTCGCCAGATCGGCGACCGCACCTGGGTCTGGTTGAATGATCAGCTCGTCGTGGACGGCGCTGTCATGGAAAACTACGCCGATCGCAGCCAGCCGCTGCCCGCAAAAGGTCCCGTCATGTTGCAGACGCACGGCGGCGAAATCCGCTGGCGCAACATCTTCGTCCGCGACATCGGCCCTGAGGAGGCCGCTCAGGTCGTCAGCGAACAGGACGCCGCCACGAAAGCGAGCCTCTCGCGCTCCCTGACCCTGCATGCGTCCTTCGACCGGGGGTTGGAAGCGGACTTCTCCCGCGGCGACAGAACGTGTTATGTCGTGCAGGGCCAAGATCTCGAACCAGCCGCCCTCACCGATGAGGTCCGGCTGGAGCCCGCTGCAGGCCGTTTTGGCGGCGCCCTGCACTTCACCAAGAAGAACAGCTTCCGCCCTCTGTTCAAGGACTCGGGCGCGCTGGGCTACAACGCCGCGAACTGGAATGCTTCCGTTTCCGTCTGGCTTCGCCTGACCCCCGACGAAGACTTGGAGCCCGGTTACTGCGACCCCGTGCAGATCGTGGGCGACGACGGCAAGAAAGGCTTCATCTTCCTGGAATGGTCGAAGGACGAAACGCCGCGGTACTTCCGCTACGCGATTCGCCCGCTGTTCCACCTCTGGAATCCGGACAACGTCCCGTGGGACGAAATTCCGTTCGGCAAACGGCCGATGGTGCAAGTCGAACGGGCGCCGTTTTCGCGTGAGACATGGACGCACGCGGTCTTCACGCTGGAGAACGTCAACGACAAGAGCCAGCCGCAGCGCGGGCGGCTCTATCTGAACGGCGGGCTGCAGGGGTCGATCGAGAACCGGGAGCTCACAATCGGCTGGGATCCGGAACGCGTACGGCTGGTGCTGGGCGCCGCGTACGTCGGTCACCTCGACGACCTCGCCGTCTTCAACCGGGCGCTCACGAATCGCGAAGTGCAGCATCTCTATGAATTGAAGCAGGGTGTGAGCGAGCTGAGATAAACGGCGGCGCCATCCTCGTCGAATTTCTCCCACGTCGTCCGGGCGCTCCAAAAGGGGCGTGTCCTGAAGCGTGCCGATCACGGAAACTCTCGGAGAGGCATCAAACGGATACGATCACATCCAGGCATTGAGCCGCCGAACGCGCCAGGCCATCGAGGCTGTTGGTGGCGGTTGCGGCCCAGGCCTCGCCGCCGCCCGTTGAGTACCATTGGATCTGCAGGCCTCCTGGAACACCTTCCACTCCGTGAGCCGACCATGACCGAATCGACTCTCACTCCACTGCCGACGTGTCTGTTCTCTGTCAGCTATGCCGGGTTCTGGGGGCAGGATGCATTCGACGTGCCGGAATTCATCCGGCACGCCGGGCGACTGGGTTATCGGCATGTGATGCTCGCCGGCAAGCGGCCGCACCTGTCGATTCTCGATACGACCGAGGCACGACTCGAAGCGCTGCGGCAGGCAATGCAGGAGGCGGACGTGTCCGCGACGGTGATCGGCGCGTATGTCGACGCCGCCGGGGGCTCGGCCGCCGAAGTGCCGTATCTGGAAATGCAGATCGGCTACGTCGAGCAACTGGCCCGGCTGGGAGCGCAACTGGGCAGCCGGATCGTCCGTGTCTTTACCAGCTACGAACGCGTCGATGGACAGGCGGCGGCGCTGTGGAGCGTGACCGTGCGGATGCTGCAGGAGATGTGCGATCGCCTGGCGCCGCTGGGGCAGACGGTCGCCGTGCAGAATCACCACGACATCGCGCTGGCGACCGAAGCACTGCTGGAGCTGCTCGCCGACGTCGATCGTCCCAACTGCAAGCTGGGATTCGACGCGTGGTCGCCCGCGCTGCGGGGTGAGAATCTGTACGATGCGGCCCGCGCCGCAGCCCCGCAGGCCGTGATCACCACCAACGCGGACTACGTCCGCTTCGAGCGCTTCGCGTATCGCCCGGAGCTGGTAAACTACGAGCGTCGATCGCCGCCGATGGTGCGGGCCGTCCCGTTCGGGAAGGGTTTCATCGACTACGAGGCGTTCTTCCGCGGTTTGATTGACGGCGGCTTCCGTGGCCTGGCGACTTACGAAATGTGCTCCCCCGTCCGGGGCGGCGGCGGGATGGAGAATCTCGACCGCTGCGCTCGACAATACCTGGAATGGATGCACCAGCATGGCTTCGCGGCAGTCGGGCCATCGACCGATTCCGGCAAGTCATCGCAGTCTTGCGCAATTTTCACTCCCTGACCTGGAGATCCTGGTATGAGTCTGTCTGACAGGACACTGCAAGGCTGGCTGCTGGCGGCAGTCGTCGTTGCGGCCTGGATCATGCCGTGCGGAGATGGCGTGGCGGCGGAACGCGGCTGGAAAGCCGGGATCGCCCGGGCTGTCATCACCCCGGAGACCGACGTGTGGCTGGCGGGGTACGGGACGAAGCGTCCGTCGGACGGAAAGCTGCACGATCTGTGGATGAAGGCCCTCGCCCTTGAGGATCAGCGCGGTCAGCGTGCGGTCCTGATCACGAGCGATTTTCAGGGGGTCCCCCGGAGCATGAGCGATCGGGTCTTTGCTCAACTGAAAGATCGCTACCAGCTCGATCGCGCGCAGGTGATGTTCACGTTCTCGCACAATCACTGCGGTCCGCGCCTCGGGGACGACCTGATTGACTACTACCCCGTCGAAGCCGGGCAGGAACAACTCGTTGCGGAGTACACCGGTCGGATGGTGACCCGCTGCGTCGAATTGGTGGGTGAGGCCATCGCCGATCTGGCGCCGGCTGCGCTGCGGCAGGGCGTCGGTCGGGCGACGTTCGCGGTGAACCGGCGGAACAACCGCGAAGCGGAGGTCGCCGACCTGATTGCCGCCGGCAAACCCCTTGCCGGGCCGGTCGATCACAGTGTGCCGGTGCTGACGGTGACTCGTCCGGACGGCCAGCTGGCGGCAATCCTGTTCGGCTACGCCTGTCACCCGACGACCCTGAGCTTTCTGACCTGGTGCGGCGACTATCCCGGATTTGCGCAGCAGGAACTTGAACGAGCTCATCCCGGGGCGACGGCGATGTTCGTCAATACGTGCGGCGGAGATCAGAATCCGCTCCCCCGCCGGAAAGTCGAGCTCTGCGAGAAGTACGGTCACCAGCTTGCCGTCGCGGTGGAGGAGACCCTGCAACAGCCGCTCAAGCCGGTCACGCCGGGACTGAAGCTGGCGTTCGAACTGGTCGATCTGCCGTATCTGAAGGTGGTCAGCCGGGAAGAACTGGAAGGGCTGCGCGCCGACACGAACGCCATCCGCGCCCGCTGGGCGGCCCGGCTGCTGAAGAAGCTGGACGCGGGGGAGACATTTGAGGCGGCGTATCCGTATCCGATTCACGCCTGGCAACTGGGTCGCGAGATGCTGGTGATCGGAATGGGCGCGGAAACGGTGGTGGACTATGCCCTGCGCTTCAAGTCGGAGTACGGATGGGGGACTTGGGTCTGCGGATATGCCGACGACATGATCTCGTACATTCCGTCCCGCCGGGTCTGGGATGAAGGGGGCTACGAGGGGGGCTCAAATCTCTACGAGTACGGCCGGCCGGCGTTTCGCTGGGCCGGGGATATCGAGGATCGGATTGCCGGGGCGGTGGAGCGTGCGGTGAAGCAGGTGAAGGAGTAGACGGTCGGGAAGTCGGATCGGTCACGGCGAGGCTTCCCGAGAGTCATTTCATCTCGCGTATGTGTCGGTAAGCCGCCTCCTGCATGAACCTTGAGGCCGCGGGTGTATTGGTGTGGCCTGCCGCAACATCGGCGTGGATCGCCTTGGGGATCGTCAGGGCGTTGCAGGCGGCGTAGACGCTGGTGGGCGGACAGGTCGTGTCGATGAAACCCACGGTCACCGCCGCCCCCTTGCATTTCGCACGCGACGCGAAGTTGACGCAATCAAAGTAACGTGCAGCTTGTGAGGCCGACGGATCGGGCTGGCCCTGGCCGTCGTTGGGAACGAGCTTGGGCCAGCCGCTGATGCGGTCGGCGACGCTCCCCGTGTGATCGCATCCCGCAGGCACTCCGGCACAGATAAATGTGACGCGTGCATCGAGTCCCGCCGCCGCGAATGCCTGGAAACCTCCCTGGCTGCTGCCATAGACGATCACCGTCTTGCCGTCCCACTCCGGCTGAGCCGTCAGGAAGTCGATGGCGCGAATCAAACGCAGAAACATCCCTTTGAAGTAACACTGCTCGCGATCCTGACGGCCTGCGCTCCGATAGTCCTTGAGTTCGCCTTGATTGAGTGCTTGGTAAAACTCTGCAGGCTTGCCATTCGGAATCCCGTGCGCGTTGATATCGAATGCCAGCATCCCCCCCTCCTGGACCGCCCACTGGGTACTGCCAAGGCTTGCGCTGCCGACGCCCGCCCCGTGCACGAAGAGAATCGCCGGGAGCGACCTGGGCTTCGCATTTTGCGGGCGGCCGAAATAGCCTGACACTGGTTTGCCAACGCAATCGATCTGAACATCAAAGGCGTCCATTCCATTGGCCGGAGCCTGCACCGGCGTCAGCGTCGACTTGAGAGCGACGTTCGAAAGTGCCGACTTCTGGGCGTCCCAAAACTCATCGAAATCCTCCGGAACGGGCGTGCTGGGCTTGATCTGCAGCGGATCAAAGCCCGCGCCCGCCAGTGCGGACGACTTGCCCATCGTAGCGCGCAACAGCAGAAAACCGGGCTTGTCGAGCTGGCCGGCAATGATCGCCTTTCCGTTCTTTACGCTGACCGTCTGCGGCGGCCGGGGTTTCCAGCCGTCGTTGGAAAACGTGCAGGCGACTTCCCCGTTCTCGATCGGTATATCGCCCATTGCAGCCTCGATCGTAAACGTCGCGGTTTCCCCCGCCCGATAAAGTGCGTCCGCACGGTCCGCCGAGATGGTGAGCTTGATCGCCGAAGCCGGTGTCTGCGCGTCCTGACCAGACACTGCCGGGAGCGGCGCTGCGACGAGCGCGACGAGAACGAAAAATGTCACTTGGCGGATCAGAGATATCGTCACAGTGTCGTATTCCAGATCGGGGGCTGCGAAGCTGTCTGTTGCGTCAATCGGGGAAATGTCGGCGGAATGAGGCCATTCAGGAGCTTCTGCCGACGACCGACGCAAGAGAAGCGGATGCGACGCCCGGGAATTCGCGGACTGACCGAATTTGCATGTATCAAGCCTGTCACGGACCGGGTTGCTTCAATCCATTCGCCCGGGATTGAAATGGCCGAAGCGACGGCCAGCGTAGCAGTCAATGTCGTGCCCGGTCCAGTGACGGCAATCGAACGCTCGTCCAGGGGGATGGATGTTGACCGGGCCGGCGATTGCCTGCGTCGACGTCTCGCGAAGTCGATCTCGCTGACGCTGGTCAGCGGGTTATGATCCGTGCGGGGCCCGTTTGATGGTCTGGTATGCAGCTGATTGTGCGGTACGTAAATTCGAAGTACACGGGCCCATTCGGTGTCGACCGCGTTTCGAACGTCCCGCATTTCGCTGGAGAGCAATTGCCGCTCGAAACGGATTCGGAGGGCATCGATCGGCGGAATCTGTCGCAGCTCGCCAGGATGCTGCGAACTGACTGCGTGCTGACGGCTGCAGTACTTGGCCCCGACGCCACGCGTTACGATCCGTTTTCCAGTACCATGCGACCGGTCTGCTGCAGTCTCCGGAGCGTCCCTTCGTCCAGTACCTGAGCGAATTCCGACAACTCCGTTCTCAGAGGTCGCGCTTCCCGAGTATCAATCTGAAACGTAATCTGAACCCAACATTGGATGCCTTCCCTGGGATCGCGGGCCTGCCAACCCCAAATTTCGTCACGCCTCCGTCAAGGATATCCTTCTGTGCATTTCGCCGAGCGTCACTTGACGACTGCACCCCGTCAGTCTCCACCTGCCATCCTCGGCCGCTGACAGCCCGCCGAAAAAACGTGAGTGAAACCATGACCCTCAGAACCATTGCCGGCCTGATGCTCCTGCTGGTGGGCATGACATGTCGCATCTCCTCGGCTGCGGATGAGATCCGGGACATCGCCACGCGCCGCGAGCTCTTCGTCGACCGATTCCTGATCGACCGGCTCGACTGCGCCGCGCTGAAACTGCACGAGCCGCGGCTCGCTCCTCCCATGACTGAGCCGGCCAGCAACATGGAATACGGCACCGTCATCAAGGACGGCGATCTGTACCGGCTCTACACGCGCGACGGCCGCGGCGCGAAGTTCGACGGCGACGTCACCGAGGTCACTCGGTACTGCGAAAGCCATGACGGGATCGCATGGACGAAGCCAAAGCTCGGCCTCTACGAGATCGACGGCTCAAAAGCCAACAACGTCATTCTGCACGAAGCGCCCTTCTGCCACAACTTCTCCCCGTTCCTCGATCGGCGCCCGAACGTCCGGCCGAACGAACGGTTCAAAGCCCTGGCGGGCACGCTGAAGTCCGGACTCGTGGCCTTTCTCTCCGGCGACGGCATTCACTGGCGTAAGCTGCGGCCCGAACCGGTCATCACCTACACGAAAGAGTACGCCTTCGACTCGCAGAACGTCTCGTTCTGGTCGGAACGCGAAAACTGTTACGTCTGCTACTTCCGCCACTTTCTCGACAAGAAGCTGCGGTCGGTCTGCCGGACGACTTCCCCCGACTTTCTCACCTGGTCCGATCCCGTGCCCCTGAAGCCGAACTTCGAGGGCGAGCACATCTACACAACGCTGACTCATCCGTACTTCCGGGCGCCCCACATTTACATCGCGACGCCGACGCGGTTTCATCCCGGGCGCGGCGAGAGCACCGACATTCTCTTCATGACCGCCCGCGGCGATGGACCGTTCGACCGGACCTTCCGCGAGGCCTTCATCCGACCCGGTCTCGACCCCGCCCGCTGGGGGAATCGGTCGAATTACGCGGCGCTCAACGTCGTCCCGTCCGGCCCGACCGAAATGTCAATCTACGCGACCCCTTTCCGCCGTTTCGTCCTTCGAACCGACGGCTTCGCGTCGGTTCACACCGGGGCGGACGTCGGCGAACTCCTCACTCACCCGCTGCGATTCACGGGCGGGGAACTGGTCATCAACTTCTCGACCAGCGCAGGCGGGAGCCTGCGGGTCGAAATCCAGGACCCGTCCGGCCAGCCGATCCCGGGGTTCGCTCTGGCCGATTGTCGGAATCTCGTCGGCGACGCCATCGAGCAGAAGGTAGACTGGTCGAAGGGAAGCGATCTGGCCGGCCTCGCCGGCCAGCCCATTCGCCTGCGGTTCGTGATGCAGGAAGCCGACCTGTTCACGCTTCAGTTCCGGCCTGCGCAGTAAGCGAGCCCCGCATTTGTCAGGCTCGTCGCGTCGTGTTTGCGTGTGACAGAGAGAGACGAAAGATGCAGCGTCGGACCCTTCGGCTTCGCGGTGACTGCCTGCTGGCGATTCTGGCCGGCCTCGTCGCCTGTGCCGCACATCGTTCGGCCTTGGCCCAGGAAGCTCCGGCTGTGGGAGTCGCTGCGACCGCCGCGAGCGTCGACTATCTCAAGCAGATCAAACCGCTGCTCGCCGAACGCTGCTACGCCTGCCACGGCGGGTTGAAGCAGGAGGGGGGGCTCCGACTCGATACCGTCGAACTGATGCTCCGCGGCGGAGATTCCGGCTCCGTCGTCGCGAAGGCGGAGCCTGCGAAGAGTCCGATCCTCAGGCGGGTCTCGAGCACCGACGTCGCCGAGCGGATGCCGCCCGAACACGAAGGAGAACCGCTGACTGCTGCGCAGATCGCACTGCTGCAGGATTGGATTGCGGCTGGCGCTCGGGGGCCGGCGGACGAACAGCCCGAAGCCGATCCCCGCGAGCATTGGGCGTTTCGTCCGGTTGTCCGTCCTCCGATCCCTCAGGTCCGTCGCACCGACCGGACGAGGAATCCCATCGACCAATTTGTTGCGCATCAGCACGAACGCCTGGGGCTCACGCCGCAGGCCGAAGCTTCCCGGTTGACTCTGCTCCGCCGCCTGTCGCTGGATCTGATCGGCCTGCCTCCGACGGCCGAGGAGATCGCCGCGTTCCAGCAGGACCAGACTCCCGAATGGTACGAGCGGGCCGTTTCGCGGCTGCTGGAGGATCCGCGGCATGGGGAGCGGTGGGCCCGGCACTGGATGGACGTCTGGCGCTACAGCGACTGGTGGGGGCTGGGCGATCAGTTGCGGAACAGTCAGAAGCACATCTGGCACTGGCGCGACTGGATTGTTGAGTCGCTCAATCAGGATCTGCCCTACGACGAGATGGTCCGTCTGATGCTCGCCGCCGATGAGCTTTCTCCCAATGATCTCGACAAGCTGCGGGCGACCGGGTATCTGGCGCGCAATTACTTCCTCTTCAATCGCAACCAGTGGATGGATGAAACGGTCGAGCATGTGGGGAAGGGCTTTCTCGGCCTGACCATGAATTGTGCGAAGTGCCACGATCACAAGTACGACCCGATCTCGCAGACCGATTACTACCGAATGCGGGCCTTCTTCGAACCGTATCACGTGCGGATGGATCTGCTCCCCGGCGAGGTCGACCTCGCCCGAGACGGCATCCCGCGCGCCTTCGACGGCGTCCTCGATGCGCCGACCTATCGCTTTATCCGCGGCCAGGAAAGCAGCCCCGACAAATCCACGGCGATCGCTCCGGACGTGCCCGCCATCCTGGAGTTCGAACCGCTCTCGATCTTGCCCGTTGAACTCCCGTCGGAAGCCTGGCAGCCGGAACAACGGGCCTGGGTCGCCGAGGTTTACCTGGCCGCAGCCCGCAAGACGATCGAACAGGCCGAGGCGCGGGTTGCACCCGCCCGCGCGAAACTCGCCGCCGCCGAGAAGAACGAAGCCGAAGTCGTGGCCAAAGCGGAGGCTGCAACGCGGGCTCCGAAGGAGATCGCCGATGCCAAGGCCCCTGAGGCGACCTTCGTTGACAAGTTCGCAACGCTCGACGCGAACCGCTGGAAACTCTTTGGTGGCGACTGGTCGCACGAGCCCGGGCGGCTGGAGCAGAAGCGGGATGGGGCGACTCGCTCCACTCTGCGCTTGATCGCGGCTCCGCCGCGCGACTTTGACGTCATGCTGCGGTTCTCGATTCTGGGGGGGAGCCAGTGGCGCAGCGTCGGGCTCACGTTCGACAGCAGCCAGGCCGATCCGCTGGCCGCAGCCCGTCCCGAAGACAGCGAACTGAACGTCTATGTCAGTGCCTACGCCGCCGGCCCGAAGGTTCAGGCCGCCTGGCAGCGCGGGGGACAGTGGCACTATCCCGCCGAAGGAATGACTGCGCGGCCGATCGCACTGAAACGGGAATACACGCTGCGCGTCCAGGTGCGCGACACGCTCATCAACGCGTCTCTGGATGGCGAACCGGTCATTGCCTGGCGTTCGCCGCTGCCGCGCCGGGACGGCGCCTTTCAGATCATCACCTTCGACGCGCTCGCCGTGTTGCATGAAGTGACCGTGGCGCCTCTGAAGGCTGACGCCGCCCTCCGCGAAGCAGGCTCATCCCCGCCGTCGCCTCAGACCCCGTCCGGGGCCGCCTTTGCGGCCGCCGAGGCACGGCTGGAATTGGCCTCCATCGAGCTTGGGGTAACAGCCGCCCGAGCCGAGTTACAGAGCATTGAGCAACGGGCGGCAGCCATGAGGGCCTCTGCCGCCAACCGGGAATTGGCCCGCAGGGCAGTCCGTGCCGAGCGCGAGCACGCCGCCGTCCAGGCACGGCTCGCTCTGGCGGACGCCGAACTGAAACTGCACCGGGCGGCCTTCGACAAGCGGGATGCGGTTTCCAAAGAGGTTGCTCTGGCCCGCGAGGCGCTCGAAAAGGCTGTCCAGCAGATCGATGAGCCGGGCGAGCAGTACAGCCGGCTCGTCGGAGCCCAGTGGACTCCCACCAGGTTCGCGAACTCGGGCAAGGACGATCCGACCGTCTCATTTCCGCCTCAGAGTACCGGCCGCCGCAAGGCACTCGCCGCCTGGATCACCGATCCCCGTAACCCGCTCACCGCACGCGTCGCGGTCAACCACATCTGGGCGCGGCATTTCGGAACTCCGCTCGTTCCGACCGTTTTTGAGCTGGGAAGGAAGGGGACGCCCTCGGCGAATCCCGAGCTCCTCGACTGGCTCGCCGCCGAACTTGTCGAGCAGGGCTGGAGCATGAAACACATCCACCGGCTGATCGTGGAATCGGCGACGTACCGGATGTCGTCCGCAGCGGGCGGGACCGAGGTCAGCCTCGTCCGGGATCCGGACAACGTCCATCTCTGGCGGTGGGCGCCCGTCCGGCTGGAATCGCAGGCCGTTCGCGACGCCATTCTCGCTCTGGCCGGCACGCTCGATCCGGCCATGGGCGGGCCGCCCGTGCCGCAGGCGCAACAGGCCGAATCCCGCCGGCGCAGCCTCTACTTCTTCCACTCGAATAATGAACGGAATCTGTTCCTCACGATGTTCGACGAGGCGCTGGTCAAGGAGTGCTATCGCCGCGAACAGAGCATCGTGCCGCAACAGGCTCTGGCGCTCACCAACAGCCATCTGGTCCTCGACGCCGCCCCCCGGATTGCCGATCGTCTTACCGAGCGTCTGACTGCCGACGGCCAGGCCGCTGACGACGACTCGGCCTTTCTTCGACTCGCCTTCGAGGTCCTGCTGGGGGCCGAGCCGAGTGGCGCGGAGATCGCTGCCAGTTTGCAGGCGCTCTCGACCT
Source organism: uncultured Planctomycetaceae bacterium (assembly GCA_942493135.1). GTDB lineage: Bacteria > Planctomycetota > Planctomycetia > Planctomycetales > Planctomycetaceae > Planctellipticum. The sequence goes on from OW818684.1 coordinate 6,062,216, forward strand.
GGAAAGCTCTTCCGGACGCCGGTCAGGGAGACGCCGCCGTCAGATTCGCCCGGTCGAACCTGGTCTGGGTGCTGCTCAATCACAACGACTTCGTCACAGTCCGCTGAAGACACCGAACTGCTCCCACACGTGGAGGCGTCCATGTCCGATCCTCATTGTTGTTCCCCGTCGCACATTGCGGCCGGCTCGCTGCTGCAGCCGCGGCGGGCGTTTCTCTCCGGCTTCGCGTCGCTGGCTGTCGGCGCCATGCTCCACCGCGACGGCATCGCCCGCGGCAACACCTGGACGCCGCCCGACGGACGCCCGCACTTCGCGCCGAAAGCGAAAAGCGTGATCTGGCTCTTCATGAATGGCGGCCTGAGCCACATGGAGAGCTTCGACCCCAAACCGATGCTGACGAAGTACGGCGGCAAGACGATCGCCGAAACGCCGTTTGCCGACGCCCAGGACCCGAAGAAACTCGCCATCGAACGGCTCGTCGTTCCCGATGGCAACGGCAATCAGCGAAATACGCTCTACCCCCTGCAGATCGGTTTTCAGCGACACGGCCGGAGCGGGATCGAAATCAGTGACTGGTTCCCGCATATCGCCCGGCAGGTCGACCGGCTGGCGATCGTCCGTTCGATGTGGACGACTGACAGCAACCACGGCGCGCAGACCCAGTTCCATTCCGGCCGGCATCAGAACGATGGCGATTTTCCCAATCTGGGGGCCTGGGTGCACTACGGGCTCGGCTCGCTGAATGACGACTTGCCGCAGTTTATTTCGTTCGGCAATCGCGAATACTGGAACAAGAAGGACGGTCATTACCTCGGGCCGGCCCACGACGCGGTCCCGCTCCGCGTCGATCCGCAGAATCCGCTCGACTTTGGCAGCCCGGGTCGTCCGGTCTCATCCCGCGCCCGGGATGTCGGGATCGACCTGCTCAAACAATTGAATGCCCAGCGGACTGCGGAATCCCCGCACGACGCCGCCCTGGCCGCCCGCGTGGCCTCCTATGAACTAGCCTTCCGCATGCAGCGGTCGGTCCCCGAAGCCGTCGATTTCTCGCAGGAAACCGCGGAGACGCAGGCCCTTTATGGACTCGACAAGCCGCACTGCCGCGAGTTCGGCATGCAGATGCTGGCCGCCCGCCGGCTTGTGGAGCGGGGCGTCCGCTTTATCCAGGTTCAGCACGGGGCCGGTGGAGCGGGCAGTTGGGATGCCCACGGCGGCCTTAAGGCCAATCACGAACGGAACGCCCTCGCCGTCGATCAGCCCGTCGGAGCCCTGTTGGAGGACTTGAGCCGGCGGGGGCTGCTGGACGAGACGCTGGTCGTCTTTGCCACCGAGTTCGGTCGCACCCCCGGGACGCAGGGTTCCGACGGCCGCGATCATCACATTTTCGGCTTCAGCGTCTGGCTGGCTGGCGGCGGCATCCAGGGAGGCGTCGTCCACGGCGGCACCGACGAGATCGGCTTTCATGCGGTCGAACACCGGCACTACGTGACCGACATCCACGCCACGATCCTGAAGCAGCTCGGCCTCGACTCGCGCCAGCTCGAAATCCCGGGGCGAAAACGACTCGACATCGACCACGGCAATCCGATCGACGCCATCATCGGCTGAGATGAGCGAGGTACGATCTCGTTGCGCAGCATATCCATTTGACTCGGCGTGAAGGGGCGTACCGACGCTACGACCGCAGCAGGGAGTTGTCCCGGACCTCGGCCGAACCGTCACCGGCGTCGACGAGCGTGTCCACGGCGCCGCCGAGGATGTTGCCGGTGATGAGGTTGTCACGGCTCTGCCCCAGAACCCGGATTGCCTGTTTCATCGACTTGGCGGTCCGGCGGTCCACGATGGTGTTGTTCGCGACCCGGCAGCGGACGCAGTCCTCCAGTTCGAGTCCGCGATGCAACGGATCGAGAATCTGGCAATCGGAAATTCCGCAATCGCTGCACCGGAGGAAGTTTACGGCCGCGCCCCGCTCGGGCGAGCCCGCGCAGAACCGCTGCGTCGCCAGCCCGTTCAGCAGCACGTTGTCGCAGTCTTCGAAGCGCAGCCCGTCTTTGACCGGCTCGGCATCGTTCCCGCGCCACCCGAACGTGTTGCCGCTGACGACGATTCCGGAACTGCGCGCTGCGAAGATCGACAGATCTGCCGAGTCGTAAATGGTATTTCCGGTAATCGTAATCCGCGAAGCGTTGCGAAGTTCGACGGCCCGCCACTGGCTGCCGAGGACGTTGCCCGTGATGTTGATGAGATGCGCAGTGTCGGCTTTGACAGACCTGGCAGCGTCGGCAGTCTGCGGCCGTTCGACTTCCGCTCCCGCGATGCGGATATTCGCGCCGCCGGATTGAACGGTTGCCTGAATCGTGTTGCCGCTGATTGTCACTTCGCTGATGATCCCCTCGACGGCGTCAAACCAGATTTCCGAGCCGCCGAGGTGATCTGTGGGAGGGCCGTCCGAGCCCCCGGCCGTGGCGTTGTTGTACTCGATGTCGTTGCCGACGATCTGCAGGTTGTGTACGTCGCCACCTAGCGACTTGATGCCGGCCATTTTGTTCCAGCTGATATGGCAACCGTGGACGATGATCTGATGCAGGTTGCAGCGGTCGAAGAACAGGCCGAACTCGTGGTTGTCGTAGAGGTGCGAGTCGGTGAGCAGGAAGTCGCGGTTGCGTTCGATCAGATGCACGGCGATGCGGCAGCGGCGGATCAGGACCTGCGAGACGACGCATTTCATGGTCTTACGAAGTTCGATACCGACGGCCTCGGGATGATCGCCGACGATCTCGATGCCGGCGATTGTGGGGAATCGCTCCTTGTCCCAGGTGCGGGCCTGCACGCTGGCCGGCGACGCAGTCCCCTGATGATCGCCGACGACGCGGATCGCCGGCCCCGGTCCGGCCATGACGAGTCGCGACGTCCCCCCTTCACCCCGCACCGCCCCGAAGCCGGTCTTCGTCAGGTCGAGGACCAGTGGCTGCGTGATCCGGTATGTCCCTTTGTTGAGCCGCAACACCCCGTCGCCTGAGTCGAGGGTGTGCTGCAGCGCCTGCGTATCGTCGGCGACTCCGTCAGCTTTTGCGCCGAAACCGAAGACATTGGACATCGAGTGATTCTCCTCAAGTGCGTCATTCGGGTGGCCGGCGGTGCTCAAACGCGCGAACTTCGACCAGCCGCATCCTCTCCGCGGGCTGTCGCGGCTCCAGGCGTCCCAAAGCCCGGCAACACACGATAAGCCCGCTTGATCCACGGAGAGAAGTTTACGGGAGGATGCTCTGAGAAACGCCGGATGATCCAGAAACGGACCTTCGAAGTCCACGTTCTTGCATGCGCGGATTTCCGAAGAAACTCCGGTCCGACGGCGTCCATGCCACTCTGTCGCGTGGGACACTGTTTATACAGGCAGGACTCTCCGGATGGCCCGACGACTTGCCTGTGCCTCTCGGACTCGATCTTAAAGCAACGCCGAAATTGGCTCGCCGTCGCAGATCGTATAAGGACGGCCTTCGAGGTCGTGAATCTCGCGGGCCGGATCGAGGCCGCAGGCCTGGCAGATCGTGGCCAGAAAATCCCCGGGAGTCGCCGCGTTGTCCTTGACGTACGCCGCCTGATTGTCGCTCGCGCCGTATACCGTTCCCCCGCGAATGCCGCCGCCGGCGAGCACCGCCGAGTAGCAGAACGGCCAGTGGTCCCGTCCGTTGTTGCCGTTGATCTTCGGAGTCCGGCCGAACTCGCCAGCGCAGGCGACGACCGTCTCGTCCAGCAGGCCGCGTTGAGCGAGGTCTTCCAGCAACGCCGAGAATGCCCGGTCGAACGCCGGCAGGCAGTAGTCCGCTTTCAGCATGCCGTATCCGGTTTGCCCGTGCTCCAGATCGTTGAGCCCGCCATGCGCATCCCACACGTTGTAAACTTTGGCCACGGGCGTGATGAACATCCAGTTGACGGTCACCAGCCGGATGCCGGCCTCGACGAGTCGCCGGGCGGTGAGAAAACTCTCGCCATATTCGTTACGGCCGTAGCGGTCGCGAACCGCGGCCGGCTCCAACTCAAGGTTCAAGGCGTTCTTGACTGCCGCCGAATGCAGCAGCCGGTAGGCCGTTTCGTAGACGCTGTCGAAGGCCCGGGTTTCCCCCGATTTCTGCATGGCGCGATCCGCCGAGTCCAGCAGGTCGCGCAACCCGCGCCGCGCCAGCAGTCGGGCCATCGAAACGTCGTCAGGCAATGTCAAGGGAATCGTCGGAGCATCGGAACGGGGTCCGACCTGCACATGATTGTAGACCTGCCCCAGTTCGACGGGATCGTGGAGCGAACCCAGGAAACCGGAATGAGTCCCGGCGTAGTACACTCCGTCGTGAGCGACGGGCCGCGGAATCGAGAAGCTGGCAGGCAATGGCGATTGGTCACCCAGATACGAAAACATCGCCCCAATCGACGGAAAGTCGGTTCGCTGCCGGGCGTTTGCGGGAAACGTCCGCGGCGGAATCATCGCCCGGCCGGTCATCGCGTGATAGACCGAGACGCCGTGATCGGTCGCGGTGTGAGTCAGCGAACGGACGATCGCCAGCTTGTCGGCCTGCCGGGCGATCTGCGGCATCTGATCGCTCAGCGTGATCCCCGGAGCGGATGTCGCGATGGGCTGGAACGGACTGCGGACGCCTGCGGACGCCTCGGGCTTGATGTCCCACATGTCCTGCTGCGGCTGACCGCCCCACATGAACAGGAAGATGCAGGACCGGGCCGATTTTTTGGCCGGAGCAACCGTCGACTGCTCCATCGCCATCAATTGCGTCAGCGAGAGCGCACCGCCTGCGGCCGACCCCAATCGAAGCATGGCGTCACGACGGTGGAGCATCTCGTCTGGTCCTTGAAATCCCATGATAACCCGCGGCCCGAGTCTACCACAGTATCCAGAATTCAAATACTCATCGATCGCTGCGTCCTGAGGCAAACACTGCATCATCGGACTGGCCGGATGTTCTGGTCGCGAAACGTACGGGCCCTTCAGAACCGGTCCTCTCTGCGGTGAGCCTATGCGTCGTGTGGGATGGAAGGTCGCGACGACTCGACTGCGTCGACAATGAGACTGCGTCGAAAGTGAATCTGGCAGGGCGGAATCACTTCACAATTCAAGTTCCGGCTATACTGTGCGGCCTCGAATGCCGCTGTCTGGCGGCTCGGTTGAGACACTGGCAGGAACACGGGCCATGAACGACGACAGGAAGTCTCGGGAAGTCATTACCGTCCTCGGCGCGATTCGGCCCGAGGAACTGGGCGTGACTTACACGCACGAGCATCTGTTTCTCGATGCGATGGACCACTACGCCAGCTACGGATACCAGCTCGTCATCGACGACGAAGACGTGATGGCCCGGGAAATCAAAGAGTTCACCAGCCGCGGCGGACGGACCATCTGCGACGTCACGCTCGACGAGATCGGTCGCGATCCGGAACGGCTTGCCCGCTTCTCGCGTCGAACGGGAATCAACGTCCTCATGGGCTGCGGCTGGTATCGCGATTTCGGCTATCCGCCGATCGTCCAGGAGAAAACCAGCCGCGAACTGGCCGACGTCCTCGTCCAGGAAATCGAGACCGGCGTGGGAAACACCGGCATCCGCGCCGGGTTCATCGGCGAAATCGGCACGGGACGGCATCACGTCAAGCCGGCCGAGGAACGCGTCTTCCGCGCCGCGGCCCTGGCGCAGGCCCGCACGGATGTCGTCATTACTACACACACCACCCGCTGGGGGACTCTGGCCATGGAACAGACCGCCATGCTGGAGGAATTCGGGGCGGATCTGTCGCGAGTCATCATCGGTCACCTCGGCGACCGCGTCGGCGTGCATCATCTCCTGCCGATCGCCGCGAAGGGCGTCTACCTGGAAATCGACAACATCGGCTATCTCGACTATCAGCCGGAGTACGTCCGCGCCGATAACGCCGCCGCGCTGGTCAAGGAAGGCTTCGTCGACCGGGTCCTGCTCTCCGAAGACATCTGCATGTTGAATCACCTCAAATACACGGGCGGAAAAGGCTACGGCTATCTGCTCGAAGTGTTCGTGCCGATGCTCCGCGAACGGGGAATCTCCGACGAGCAGATTCATCAGATCATGGTCGTCAATCCCGCCCGGGCCTTCTCGCGGAGCTGTCGCAATGCTGTCTGAGTGGTTCGCACGAACCGGTCTTCGACCGATCATCAACGGCGTCGGCTATGCCACCCGCGTGAGCGGCAGTTGCCCGCATCCGGACGTCATCGCGGCCATGAGCGCCGCCAGCTCCCACTATTTCGAGATCGATGACCTGCTGACGGCGGCCAGCAAGCTGATCCAGCAATGCACCGGCGCCGAAGCCGGCATTGTCGCCTGCGGAGCCGGTGCGGCGCTGTCGCTGGCAGCGGCCGCGTGCCTCGCCGGAAATCGTCCGGAAATCATGGATCAACTGCCGGACGTTTCCGGCTGTCCCCGCGGCGAGATCATCTTTCCCCGGCCGGGGCCGTTCGACTACGACCATTCCCTGCGGCTCGCCGGCGCGACGCTCGTGCTGATCGACTATCGAGCGGACGATGCGTTGCGACAGATCGAACGGGCGATCACTCCGAAGACGGCGGCCATCGGCTATGTCTGGCTGCAGGTCGAGGAACGCCCCGACATCGCCGAACTGGCCGCCCTGGCGCATCGGCACGGGCTTCCGCTGATCGTCGACGCGGCCTGCGCCCTGCCGCCCATGGAGAATCTCACTTCCTTCAGCCGCCGCGGGGCGGACCTCGTGGCGTACAGCGGCGGCAAGCATCTCGGCGGTCCGCAGGCGTCGGGAATTCTCTGCGGCCGCGAGGACCTGATCCGCAGCGCCTGGGTCCAGATGGTCGATATGGACGTGCGCGCGGGAACCTGGTCGCTCCAGCACTGGGTGGCCAGCGGCTGGATCGAGCGACCCCCCAGGCACGGCATCGGCCGATCGATGAAAGTCAGCAAAGAGGCGATCGTCGGCGTGATGGCAGCGCTCGAACGCTACCTCGTGCGGGACCACGCCGCCGAACAGGCGGCCTGGCGGGCGGCGATTGACGAAATCTACGACGGGCTGCGCGACGTCGCCGAACTTCGCATTACGCGCAGCCAGCGAGGCGCGAACGGCCAGCCGTATCCCAATCTGCAGATCGAATCGGGCGCGGGACCGGACGGACTGACCGTCCGCAGCCTGACGCTCGCACTCCGCAATCTTCAACGGAAGATCCTCCTGGCCGAAGACGAACAATCGCCGGATCGCGCTGTCCTCTATCCCCAATGTTTGCGACCCGCGGATGCTGCGGACATTGTCTCGGCGATCCGGCAGATCGCGTCGACCCATCGCGAACGGCCCCCAGCATGACCTCCAGCAGTTCCCTGATTCGCAACGGCCAGGTGTACGACGGGACCGGAAGTCCTCCGCAGCGGGTGGATCTCCGCATCGCCAATGGACTCATTCAGGAAATCGGCCCCAACCTGCCTCCTCGCGGCGAAGCGGTGGTTGAGGCGGACGGGCTGATCGTGGCCCCGGGGCTGATCGATCTGCACGTGCACGTCTTCAGCGGCATCGGCCTGTATTCCATCGACCCGTGTGAGGCCGGTTTGCGGACCGGCGTCACGGCCATGCTCGACACCGGCACGGCGGGAGCGCTGACCTACGCCAACATGGCTCGCTTCATCATCCCCGCCGCCCGGGAAGACATCTTCGCACTGCTCAATATCTCCATGATCGGCGCGATTCAGGGACACCCGGACATCCCCCCCTTCATGGGCGACCTGAACGACGGCCGGCACGCACACGTCCCGTCCGCGGTGAGATGCGTCCAGCAGCATCCGGAACGGATCGTCGGCATGAAGGTGCGCCTGACTGCCGGGCTTGCGAATTTCGAGGAGAAGAACGAACTGGCCGGATTTTACGGCGTTTTCGAAGCGTCCGAACTGACCGGCCGCCCCTGCATGATCCATCATGCCGCCTCGCAAATTCCGACCGCGACGGTTCTGCAGGCGCTGCGTCCCGGCGACACCTACACCCACCTCTATCACCCGCATCCGGATCACGGCTTCGACCGCCACGGAGCGCCGCTCGACGCAATGTGGGAAGCCCGTTCGCGCGGCGTGCTGTTTGATGTCGGCCACGGCGTTGGAGCGTTTGCGTGGCGCGTTGCCGAGCCCGCCTGTCAGAAATTCGGCTTCTGGCCCGACACGATCAGCACCGACCTGCACCAGTTCAATCTGCGCGGCCCCGTTGTCGATCTCCCGACGACGATGAGCAAATTCCTGCACCTCGGCATGCCCCTCGAACAAATCATTCGCGCAACAACCTCCGTCCCCGCCGCCGCCATGCGATTGCAGGATCGGCTCGGAACGCTGCAATCCGGTCGCCAGGCCGACATCGTCCTGCTCAAACTCGAACGCGGGAATTTTCCGCTGGTGGACGTCGAGCATCAGACTCGCATCGCCGCGGAGCGGCTGACTCCAATCTCGGTCTGCAAACGAGGTCAATGGTCGCCCTGTGGTGGAGCATCCTGATGCAACTGTTGGCGGTACTTCGAATGACGTGTTCGGAAGCCGAAGTCCGGCGGTGGGACTGGTCCGATGTCTCTCTCGTGAAAGTCAGCGATTTTGCCGGCGAACTTGATGGATTTGGGCGGTCCCGTGCCTGGTGCAGTCGGTGACCTTCACCGCGAATTTCCAGGACGTGAAAACAGTGGATCAGTCGATCCAAAACCGCTGCCGTCTGCCGTTCGCCGCCAAGCACCTTGGTCCCGATTTCGAGCGGCAGATTGGTCGTCACGATCATCCGCTATGCAGCAGGGGGCGATCACGTGGAACAACCGTTCGGTCGGGGCGACTAACCGAATCTGCAATCTGGACATTCCACGAACCGACTCAGAGATCGGCCGGAGGTCTGGACGGAGCCGTTCCAGGATCTGCGAAGCTCACGGCTGCCAGAGCTGGCCCGGATGTCACCCGGCTGGATGGTCGATCCCGAGATACCAAGGCAGCCGAGGACCATTATTGGCAAGACGTCCCCGAGGAGTTCGCCAAAGCGATCCGAGAACCTGCGGTAAAACGCAGCACCGAGGCATTGAAATGGTCTGAAATCCCATCAAATCCGAGGGGGACCGTCAAGAATCCCCTTGTTTTTCGGACTGCACAGACAGCGAGTATCCCCGAGAGGGCTCGAACCTCTAACCTTTGGCTTCGGAGGCCAACGCTCTATCCAATTGAGCTACGGAGACAGGGCGTCGCAGCATGCGGCCGCGACGTTGAGAACGGTACGAAAGGGCCTGACGAAAGTCAATTCATCACGATGGGGGATTCTCCCCGAGAGGTTCGCGGTCACGGCAGGTGACAAATATCCCTACTGATCCTTGAAGACTTCGTGGCAGCGGTTGCAGGTTTCCATGCCCGCCGCAAAGTGCTTGGCGGCGGCGTCCTTGTCCTTGGCCTTCACCGCTCTGGCCGCAGAGGCCATGTGATCGGCCAACTCCTTGGAAAATGCGTTCCACTTCGGGATGTCGCCGGGATTCTTGACTTCGTGGGTGTCGGCGTGCGTCGCCAGGGCCAGCGTCGCGATCGCCAGGCAGTTGCGGCTGTCGGCCGCCGGGTCTTTGGGACGACGCAGCAGCCGTCGCATCTGCGTTGCGCGGGCGTTCATCTCCTCCATCGACGGATGCATGCGAGTCAACTTCGCCCAGTCGAACTCGACGGGGGCTCCCTTGGCTTCGCCCTTCGCGGCCGCCTGGAGTTGCTCGACGCCCTTGCCGGCGTCGGCAAAGGTCTTGCTCCGGGCAATGACAATCGCCGCATCGCGCAGGTTCGGCGCCGCGGCTTTCAACTCACTAGCGGACGGGTGCTCGGCGATGGCCTGGGCCGTGACGGCGAGCATGCTGGCGGCCTGGCGGATCTTGTCGCCGTGCTCTTTGTACGATTCTTCCGTCTTGAGCAGGTCGCCGGTCAGATCGGCGATCCGGTCGTTCGCTTCTGCGACGAGATCCTCGACGGGGGCGAACTCATCCAGTTTTACGGGGAGCTCGGCCACGGCGGCCGCGGTTCCGACAGTTAACGCCACGACGCTCCACAGCACCAGTTTGTGCATTACAGTCCTCAGTCTTCAGATGAGAATCCCGGCAGGGCGACTGCGCGGGCAGTTCGCCTCGAATGGGGGAATTGTCCCGGTTGGGAGCGGGGAGTGTCAAGCGCCCGGCAGGTCGCCGGGCGCGATGAACTGCCGACCGCGCGGGAACAGCGGGCTTCGATGCTACGCCAGACGGTCGGTCGAGACGTGGTAGTGCGGGTCTTCCGAAATGTCGATGACGATAATGTCCCGGACTCGGTCCAGCAGCGTCCGGCATTCCGGACTCAAGTGTTCGAGCCGCAGCCGTTTGTCGAGTCTGGTATATCGTTCGGCGAGAGAGTGAATTGCTTCCAGGGCCGACTGGTCATAAACCCGCGTGAAGTAGAAGTCGATGGCCACATCGTCGGGGTCGTTGGCGGGGTCGAACTGATCCCGGAAGCTGGCGACCGAGGCGAAGAACAGCGGTCCATGCAACTGATACCGCTTGGTCCCATCTTCTTCGAGCTTCACTTCCACGCCCAGGTGCGTGGCGTGCTGCCAGGCGAAGACCAGTGCCGAAACGATCACGCCGATCAGCACCGCAAGCGCCAGATTGTGAGCGAAGACTGTGACGGCAGTCACGATGACCATGACAAGAACGTCGCTCAGGGGCATTTTTGCGCCATGTCCTCACGGTCGCCCATTCAAATGTTCCAATCGAAACACAGAACATTACGCCCACCAGCGCCGCCATTGGGATCTGCTCGATCAACGGCGAGAGAAACATCACAAACATGAGCAAACAAAGAGCGGCGACCACGCCCGAAAGTCGACGGCGGCCGCCCGAATTCACGTTGATCAGGCTCTGGCCGATCATCGCGCAGCCCCCCATCCCGCCGAACATTCCCGTCACTACGTTGGCGATCCCCTGTCCGATGCACTCGCGGTTGCCCCGGCCGCGGGTTTCGGTGATTTCGTCGATCAGAGTCATTGTCATCAGCGACTCGATTAAACCCACGCCCGCCAGAATGGCGGAGTACGGAAAGACGATCTGCAGGGTTTCGAACGTCAGCAGAGTGCTCCAGGTCATCGGAGCGACGGGGAACTCGAAAGTCGGCAGGCCCCCCTTGATTGACCCGGCAAGGTCGAACACGGTCGACGTCTGAATGCCCCAGATCGGCAGGACAAACGCCGTCAGCAGCGAAACACAGACGATGGCCGCCAACGTCGATGGGACCGCCCGCGTCAGCCGCGGCAGTCCGTAGATGATGGTCATGGTCAGGACGACGAGGCCGAGCATCACCGCCAGCGGCGTTCCCGTCATCCAGTGCGCCGCAGCGCCGTGGCCATGTCCGCCTGTGACGGCGGAAGGATCGGCGATCTGAAAGCTCGGAAGCTGCGCCATGAAGATGACGATCGCCAGTCCGTTCACGAAACCCAACATGACCGAGTGAGGCACCAGCCGGATCAGTTTTCCGAGCCGCGCCAGCCCCACTGCTATTTGAATCAGCCCAGTCAGCACGACCGCCGGGAACAGGTACTCCACGCCATGCTGCTGAACCAGCGCCACGACCACGACCGCCATCGCTCCGGTTGCACCGGAAATCATCCCGGGACGGCCTCCGCACAGCGACGTGATCAATCCAATCAGAATCGCGGCATACAAGCCCGTCAGCGGAGAAACGCCTGCAATCAGCGCAAAGGCCACGGCTTCAGGGACCAGCGCGAGAGCGACGGTCAGACCGGACAGACATTCATCCTTGAGTCCCGACGAGCGGGACGACAAATAATCGAGCATCGAGCAACTTTTCCTTCAGAAATCTCGCATCCGGTTCGGAGCAGCGCCCGAGCTGATGCCAAAACACAGGTGGATCAGCCGGCCGTCGTCGCGCAAGACCGGCGTACACATTGAAAGCTTTCCTAGGCAGGCCGTCAGTAAGTGACGAACATTGCGCATGGCGCGGGAGTGGAATTCGCGACGAGACAGAAACTCAAATCAGCGAATTCACGACATGCTCAAACAGCCCGAACAAGTCAGAGACTTGCAGGCAGCGAGCTTCGAGCGTCTATCATGGCGGAGTAGAAAGCGTTCGGCAGACCGTCAGCATGAAAGCCGTTCTGTCAGGCAGGAAAAGAGGATCTCGGCAGGAGGATTCAGCGCAGGTCAATAACAATAGTCAAACGGGCTGCCGCTGTCACGCCGAATCACAGATTTTCACAATTACGGATCCGTCCGCCACTTCGTCAATGAGGCTGTCCGACAGCGACAAAAGCTCATCTTGACTCGCGTGCCTCCGGTGTCCGGATCGCTGCTCTCAGACAGATCCACCAGCGTGTATTCCACGTCGGGCTGGGTGTCGTCGATGACGATGAACGTCGCCGGTCGAAGCACTCATAATCGACCGGGTGCGTGGATTCAGCGGCGGGGCTCTCCGCTCCCGGCAAACCGGCCTCGGTGGTGCTCTACGCCGGCCTGACCGGCGTGGGGAAGACCGAACTGGCCGTTGCGTAGGAGTTTTCCTGACTCTCCCCGGCAAGCTGGCATCCTCCCGCCTGTTTCGGCCACAATTCCCCCCATGAAAACTCTCCTCGTCAGCGAAATTTTCCCTCCCAAGGTCGGCGGCAGCGGCCGCTGGTTCTGGGAGACTTACAGCCGCATGCCGTCGGATCTGTTTACGCTGGCGGTGGGGGATGATCCCGGCGCGGCGGCGTTCGACGCCACGCACGCGCTGGATGTCGTTCGGACGCCTCTCACGCTGCAGGACTGGGGGCTCACGCACTGGTCGTCGCTGCGTCAGTACTGGAAGGCCTTCCGGGCTCTCCGCCGGACCATCCGCGAACGCGGGATCACTCAGCTCCACTGCGGCCGCTGCATCCCCTGCGGCTGGCTGGCGCTGCTGCTGCAGAAATTCACCGGACTTCCTTACACGGTCTACGTGCATGGTGAAGACGTGAATGCCAACATGCAGGGGGGGGCGACCGGCACCCTCTCCAGTCGCCAGCTCCGCTGGATGACCGGGCGCGTCTTGCGCAAGGCCGCCGGGGTGATCGCCAACAGCCGAAACAGCGTCCGCGTCGTCACCGAGCAGTGGGGCGTCCCGGCAGAACGGGTGCATCTGCTGCATCCCGGCGTCGACACCCAATACTTCGTTCCGGCCCCGCGCGACGCCTCGGTCCGCCAGCAGCTCGGCTGGGGGGAACGTCCCGTCCTGCTGACCGCGGGCCGACTGCAGCGCCGCAAGGGGCAGGACACGATGATCCGCGCATTGAAGAGCATCCGGCAGACCGTCCCCGACGTCCTCTACGCCATCATCGGCGGCGGCGAAGACCTGAAATCCCTGCAGGAACTGGCCGCGAGCGAAGGCCAGACCGATCATGTCCTGTTCATGGGCAAGGTCTCCGACGAAACGCTGCGCCGGGCCTACCAGCAGGCCGACGTGTTCGTGCTCGCCAATCGACAGATCGGGACCGACATCGAAGGCTTCGGGATGGTCCTGCTGGAAGCTCAGGCGTCCGGCACGCCCGTCGTCGCGGGCGATTCCGGGGGCACCGCTGAGACGCTCTCGCCGGGCGTCACGGGGTTCGTCGTTCCGTGTGAGACGCCCGAGCCCGTGGCGAAGGTTCTGGCGGAACTGCTCGCGGACCCGACGCGCTGTCAGACGATGGGCCTGGCCGCCCGGCAGTGGGCCGTGGACCACTTCGACTGGACGGCGCTGAGCCAGCAGGCGGCCCGGATGTTCGGAGTCCCGGTGGAACGGCTGGTCAGGCAATAAGCACGAAATCCGAAACTCGAAATCCGAAACTAAAGAAGGCAGAAGCACCAATTCTCAAACGGTCCCTATGAATCGGTGCGCGAGTCGTTTTACCCTTTTTGATTTGGTGCTTATTTCGGATTTCGAATTTCGGATTTCGTGCTTACCACCTCGTTTCGAATTTCGGGCCTCATCGGACTGGTTCCGAGCCCCCTCATTCCGTAGCATCTCCGATCAACTCTCAGGCATATGTGCCGGTCTGAGACCGTCGTTCCGTCTGGTCAGGAGTGTCGTCCCATGAAGCCGTGGTCGATTGGTGTGTTTGCCTCTGTAGATGCAGGGTTGGGCGTGCATCTGGAAGTCGCTCAGGATCTGGGCATTCCCACCGTCCAACTTCATGCCCCGCACAAGGAGTCCCGGACGCCCGAGGCCGCTCAGAAGTTTCTCCAGCGCTGCCTGGACGCCGGCATCACCGTGACCTGTGTCTTCGGCGGCTTCGAAGGCGAGAGCTACGCGGACATCCCGACGACGGCACGAACGGTCGGGCTGGTCCCGGAAGCGACCCGCGCCGCTCGCGTGCAGGAGATGAAGGAGATCGCCGACTTTGCAAAGCTTCTGGGCTGCGACACCGTCGGCCTCCACATCGGCTTTGTGCCGGAGAAGACGAGCGCCAGCTACCAGGACCTGCTCGCGGTGACCCGTGACCTGCTCGATTACGTGTCCGCCGGCGGCCAGAAAGTCCACCTGGAAACCGGGCAGGAAACCGCCGACCACCTGCTGGAGTTCATCGCCGACGTGGCCCGGCCGAACCTGTTCATCAACTTCGATCCGGCGAACATGATCCTCTACGGCACCGGCGACCCGATCGAGGCGCTCAAGAAGGTGGGGAGATACATCGGCAGTATTCACTGCAAGGACGCCAAATGGGCGGCTGAAGGGGATCGCGGCAAGGGCTGGGGCCGGGAAGTCGCCTTGGGCGAAGGGGACGTCGGCATGGAAACGTATCTCCGGACATTGAAGGAGATTGGCTACACCGGCCCGCTGACGATCGAACGGGAAATCCCTCACGACCCGGTTCAGCAGAAGAAGGACATCGGCGCCGCGGTCAGCCTGCTGACGTCGCTGCGGACGAAGATCCTGGGCTGACGCAGAGCCGAAAGCAGAAGGCGACCAGCGGAAGGCCATACGCCTGACCTCGGCCGCGACGTTCAATGTGTTCCGGGGAGCCCTGGCGACCTCAGGTCGCCAGGGCTCCCTCGTTTCCAGCGAGGTGCGTCGTTTCATCACGACTGTCACCCGGGTATACTCATCAACGCTCCGTGATGTGAGCTGGGAGTCCCGCCGTGACGACCGATGCACCGCCTACCGTTGCGCTGCGATACTGCCTGGGCGCGGTAGTGCTGCTGGTCGCCGGTCTGTTCGGTCCGGACGGAGCCCATTCTTCGGCCGCGGAACCGATCTCATTCAATCGCGAGATACGGCCGATTCTGTCCGAGCATTGCTGGAAGTGCCACGGATTTGACGAACAGGCGCGGCAGGCCGGCCTCCGCCTGGATGAGCGGGCCGCAGCGATTTCGCCCGCGGAGTCCGGCGAGGTCGCGATTATTCCCGGCCAGCCGGAGGCGAGCGCGCTGATCGCCCGTCTGACGACCGGCGATGCAGCCTTGCAGATGCCGCCGCACCCGACCGACAAGCGTCCCACTTCCGCCGAGATCGATCGCCTGAAGCGGTGGATTGCCGAGGGAGCGACCTACCAGCGGCACTGGGCCTTCGAACCGATCCTTAAACCTTCTGTTCCGCAGGTGGAAGGGGTCACGCATCCGGTCGATGCGTTCGTCGCCGCGCGGCTCGCCGAACACGGAACGATAATCGCTCCTGCCGCGGACTGCGACACTCTGATCCGCCGTGTCTACTTCAATCTGATCGGGCTGCCGCCGACGCTCGAAGAGTTCGACATTGCGCGGCGAGCATCATGGGAAGAAACGGTCGACCGGTTGCTCGCTTCGCCCCACTTTGGCGAGCGGATGGCGGTCGACTGGCTCGACGCAGCCCGCTACGCCGACACTGACGGCTACTTCGGCGACAAGCCGCGACAGATGTGGCTCTGGCGGGACTGGGTCATCGACGCTTTTAATCGCAATCTGCCGTTCGACCAGTTCACCGTCGAACAGCTCGCCGGGGATCTGCTGCCGGAGGCCACGATTTCGCAGCGCATCGCGACCGGCTTCAACCGCAACCACATGACCAACGACGAAACGGGGCTGATTGACGAGGAATACCGCGTCGAGTATGTCGCGGATCGTGTCGAGACGACGACGGCGACGTGGCTCGGACTGACCGTCGGCTGCGCCCAGTGCCACGATCACAAGTACGACCCGATTTCGCAGCGCGAGTACTACCAGCTCTTCGCCTTCTTCAACAACGTTCCCGAACAGGGGCTGCTCGTCGGCCACGACGCACCGCCCAAAATCTCGGTCCCGAATGCCGACCAGCAGCGACGGCTGACAGAACTGGAGGCTGCGACCGCGCAGGCGACCAGTGCGTTTACGCCGCTACGGGCGGCCGCGGTGACGGACCTTGCCGCCCGTGAAGGCGAAATCCTCGCCGCGCTGGCTCCGTTGCCGGGGAAACTGGATGGAATCCCGCCTGCAATTCACTTGTCGCTCAATGGCGTTGCGGATGCGGGATCGCGTGCGGTGGGAACCCCGCTGAAGCCTGCGGCAGGCATTCGAGCCGAAGGCCTGAAATTCGATGCGACTCAGCACATTGAGATCGATGATTTCCCGTTTTCCGTCGACGAACCCTGGACGCTCGGGATCTGGCTGATGTCGGAGAAATCGCTGGGGTGCCCGGTCTCGAAAATCGAGCCGGCCGGCGACCGACGCGGAATTGAAGTTCTGTGGCAGAAAGGGCGGATCGGCGTCCATCTGGTCCATCGCTGGGGTGAGAACGGGATCGATGTTATTTCCCGCGAAAAGCTGCCCGCCAATGCCTGGAACCACGTCGTCGTGCGGTACGATGGCTCACAGCGGGCGGAGGGAGTCCGGCTGTTTTTGAACGGCCGGGTGGTTGCGACCGAGATCCGGCGGGATTCGCTGCGCGGCTCCATCGCTACGGAAGAACCGGTCCGGCTCGCCCGTGGTGACGAGGGTCTGGGATTCTATGGCGGGCTGGATGAATTCCGCTGGATTCCCGGCGCGCTGGCGGATGAGGCCATCTCAGTTTGGTATCGCGGCGAACGGACTCGGGGCATCCTCGAACGCCCGGCCGACAAACGGTCGGGACGGGATGTCGAGTGGCTGCTCGACGACCACATCGATCACCGTGCCGACGCGGTAACCCGTGCCTCCCGCGATGCTTTGCGAACCGCCCGCGCCGCCGAGCAAGGCGTCCGCGAGTCGATTCCGCTGGCGCTGGTGATGGCCGAGCGCCCCGAGGTCCGTCCCACGCAGATTCTGCTCCGCGGCGTCTACAATCAGCCTGGCGAGAATGTGCATCCCGGCACCCCCGCAGCGCTCTCCCCCTGGCCCGCGGGCGCACCGAGAAACCGACTGGGGCTGGCCCGCTGGCTGATGTCGACCGACAATCCGCTGGTCGCGCGTGTCGCCGTGAACCGACTCTGGCGGCAGTGTTTCGGCGAAGGCCTCGTCCGCACAGTCAATGATTTTGGAACGCAGGGTGAGCCCCCCACCCATCCCGCTCTGCTTGATTTCCTTGCCGCCACGTATCGTGACACCGGCTGGGATACCAAGGCCATGCTGCGGCTGATCGTCACGTCGCAGATCTATCGCCAGCGTTCGCTGTTCACGCTGCGCGACGGGGAAGTCGTCGATCCCGAAAACCGCCTGCTGGCGCGAGGTCCGCGCTTTCGAATGCCGCTGGAAATGATCCGCGACCAGGCGCTGGCCGCGTCTGGGCTGCTGGTTCCCGATATCGGCGGGCCGAGCGTCAAGCCCTTCCAGCCGCCGGGGCTCTGGGAAGAAGTCTCCTATGCCGGCGAATCCACCTGGGAAGTCGATCCGGGCGCGGGACGCTACCGTCGCAGTCTCTATACATTCCACAAGCGTCAGTCGCCCCATCCTGCCCTGCTGGTGTTTGACGGTCCGACGCGCGAGAAATGCACGCTCAAGCGACCGCGGACCAATACCCCGCTGCAGGCGCTCGTGCTCCTGAATGACGAGACCTATCTCGAAGCGGCCCGTGCAATCGCCGCGACGCTCTTGTCGACTCCGGCCACCGATCCGCATCGGATCGGTCAAGCAACTCGTACGGTCCTCTCGCGCGAACCCACGGCGGATGAGCTGGCCGATCTGCAGAAGTTCCTGGCCCGAGTCCGCCGTCGCTACGCGTCGGACCCTTTGGCCGCCCGGCAGTTTGTTTCAGCGGATGGCACCGCGGACGGCTCGGTTGAACTCGCCGTCTGGGCGGTCCTCGTCCACACACTCTTCAACCTTGATGAGGCGATTACCCGCCGATGAAGGTTCTTGATTTCTCAACTCCTGAAGCAGTAACGCGGCGGTCCTTCCTGACGCAGTCCGGGCTGGGGCTCGGCGCGATCGCCGCTTCGACGCTCCTGTCGCAGAATGCCCGGGCCGCGAGCCCGACCGCCGG
Source organism: uncultured Planctomycetaceae bacterium (assembly GCA_942493135.1). Lineage (GTDB taxonomy): Bacteria > Planctomycetota > Planctomycetia > Planctomycetales > Planctomycetaceae > Planctellipticum. The sequence continues at coordinate 6,080,629 of OW818684.1, forward strand.
CGCCGCGCCGCACTTCCCCGCTCGCGCCAAGCGGGTGATTTCCCTGTTCATGCACGGCGGCCCGTCGCAGCTCGACCTGTTCGATCACAAACCGGAACTGAGACAGCGGCACGGACAAGAGCTTCCCGAGTCCGTTCGAAACAGTCAGCGGCTCACCGGAATGACCAGCGGCCAGAAGTCGTTCCCCATTACCGCATCACAGTTCAATTTCACCAGGCAGGGTGACAACGGAGCCTGGATCTCTGAGCTCCTGCCGCACACGGCAGGCATTGTCGACCGGATCGCGATCGTGCGCTCGCTCTACACGGAGGCGATCAATCACGACCCCGCCGTGACACTGCTGCAAACCGGCCACCAGCAACCCGGGCGCCCCAGTTTCGGCGCCTGGTCGAGCTATGGGCTGGGCGCAGAAACCGCAGACCTGCCGGCCTTCGTCGTCATGATCTCCCGGGGAAGCGCCGCCCGCCCGGCAGATCCCCTCTATGCCCGGCTCTGGGGAGCGGGCTTTCTGCCCTCGAATCACCAGGGGGTCGCGCTCCGTTCGGCCGGCGATCCCGTCCTGTATCTCTCGAATCCGGCAGGACTGAACGCCACTCTGCGGCGCGACCAGCTCGATCTGCTCGCCGACTTCAATCGCCGCGCGCTCGCCCGCGAACACGACCCCGAGATCGCCACCCGGATCGCCCAGTACGAACTGGCGTACCGGATGCAGACGTCAGTCCCTCAACTGACCGATCTCTCGGGGGAGTCTCGCGAAACATTCGATCTCTACGGTCCGGAGTCGTCGCGCCCCGGCACCTTCGCGGCGAACTGCCTACTCGCCCGAAGACTGGTCGAGCGCGGAGTGCGGTTCGTGCAGTTGTATCACCGCGGCTGGGACCAGCATTACAATCTGCCGAGCGACCTGCGTCTGCAATGCCGCGACGTCGACCAGCCCGCCGCCGCCCTCGTGCACGATCTCGAACGCCGCGGGCTGCTCGATGAGACGCTCGTGATCTGGGGCGGCGAGTTCGGACGCACCGCCTACAGCCAGGGCGCGCTCGAGCCGACCAACTACGGTCGCGACCATCACGGCGGCTGCTTCACCATGTGGCTGGCAGGGGGAGGCATCAAGCCCGGCGTGACCTATGGTCGAACGGATGACTTTTCCTGCCGCGTCGTCGAGCAGCCCGTCCACGTCCACGACCTCAACGCCACACTACTCCACCTGCTGGGAATCGATCATACCCGGCTCACGTACCGCTTTCAGGGCCGCGATTATCGACTGACCGACGTCCACGGCAAGGTTGTGCAAGGGTTGATTGGATAGAGGCGATCTGTGGCCGAGTACGCAGCGCGCCGTCGCCATCGGCCCGTAGCGGTCCAATTGCACTCCTGCACCGTTCGACGTCAGGTGCACCAGAAACATGTGCCGCTCAAAGGCTGGCTAGACTGATTTGGTCGTCGATGAAGGTGGGTCGCGTCTACTGGCAAGACGCTGGCGAACGCTGGTACGAGCGAATGATCTGTGGTCGCGAGTCGCCGGAAGCATTTGGATCCGCGTTGTGGCGATTGGCCTGCCAGTGCCGTTACGAAGCGGCTCATGCTGCAGCAGTCGAACGGCACTGAATTGAGTTGCCGGGGTACGTCCGCCGTAAATCTCGGCTGCTGGACGAACTACGGTGTCGCAGAGTTGGGAGGTCGGGACAAGTATAATCGACGTAACCTGCATGCAGCTGGTGCGCGTCCGACATTAGAGGGCGTGGCCTGCACCGGGCCGGAGAGGGATTGGTGGGGGGAGCACGGCGTTGCGGGCGACGGAGCTCAACGGCCGGTGGCGCGAAACCTGGAAATCTCTCCCGCTGGCCGCCTGATCCCTACAAGTTGGCGTGTGTCCTTGCGGACATATGTGGTCGGACGATTCGTCTGGAAAATGGAGAAGATTGCCGATATAAACGATGTCGAATGAGTTAAGCTCGCACGGATCATTCCATGTTTCGACGGTCGTTCGGCCATCCTGATTGCTCCGTGGGCGATGAGGGCTTAACCTTCACCTCCTATTTTCTTCTTTTCGGACGGAGTTCACCATGAGTCTTCTGATGCGAAAGTCCAGGCGCAGCCACCTTTATGGCTTCACGCTGATTGAATTGCTGGTCGTGATCGCGATCATTGCGATTCTGATCGCGCTGCTGTTACCCGCTGTGCAGCAGGCCCGCGAGGCTGCCCGGCGTTCGCAGTGTAAGAACAACCTGAAGCAGGTTGGGCTGGCGCTGCATAATTACCATGACACGCACAACGTGTTTCCCCCGTACAAGACGTGGAATAACGGCACGGACTGCCCAGGTGGCGGAAATAGCTGGACCAACCAGGGTGGATATAGCTGGCGAGTCATGATTCTGCCGTTCGTCGATCAGGCGCCGGCTTACCAGAAGATTGATTTCATCAATCACCATTCGCAGTCCGCCTGCCCCGGGTCGACGAATTCGTGGGGGACGTTCAACAATAACGTGATCCCGGTCTACATCTGCCCGTCCGACGAGACGCCCGCCAGCGTCGGAGGCTCGACCGGAGCGAATTATGCCGGTGTCGTATCGGCGAGTGCGCAGTGCAAATTGTCGTATGCGACAACGTCGGGCTCCATCACATCCCCACGGCTGAAGGCGTTCTTCCAGATGGACAACGTCGGCGCGACTCGCGTGTCGATGACCGATATCAAGGACGGGACGAGCAACACGATTGCAGTCGCCGAAGTCTACCGGGGGCGAGTGACTGCCGTGAGAGGCGGTGGCACATATGGTCTCCAGCAGGGGCGCTGCAGTCGCTGGATGGTCGAAGGTTCCTGTGGCGTCACCGGAACCCTCGGCCGCGGCGGCACGCTCGGCTCGATGTCGGGTGGCTTCGAAGCCAGCGGCGGGAATCCCGGCGGCCTCCTTCAGCTGGGAGCGACTTCCGGACAGACCGGCGACGGCGGTCCGAATGACAACCGGGCTGATCAAGTCTCCTGGAACGGCGAGAACGACGAGGGCGTTCACGACGGTTTTCGTCCGGCTTCCAGCACTCACACGGGGGGCGTTCACATGCTGATGGCGGATGGGTCCGTTAAGTTCTCCTCCAACAACGTCGACTCAAACGTCTGGAATGCCGCGCATTCACGAGCAGGTGGCGAAGTTCAGGGTGAGTTCTAATTCGGGGATGCCCTCTGACGGGCTGAATCTTGCTCCAGGCACGCTCTGCTCGCGCAGAGCGTGCTTTTCTTTTTGCTGATTGACAGATGACACGCACGGCCTTCATCGTCGCATGTCTGATTGCGATGCTCCTCCTGGTCATCTGGTGGAGCCGTTCTCAGAAACGCCTGGATCAGAGCGATCCTCAATCAGGGGCCGCGTCAAAGCTCTCGACAAACACGACCGGGGTTGTTGGGGCGGCCGTCTGTCGGCAGTGTCATGGCGAGATTGCAGAGGCCTATGAAACCAGCGGTCACGCTCACACGTTCGCTTTGACCGCTGAATCGGACCTCGCCAGGCAACTTGCCGGCGTCGAGTTTCTGGACCCTCGGCGTCACCGGAGTTTTCGATATCACTTTGACACGGATGGGCTTTCGGTTTCGCTTCCGGCAGTCTTTGGTGGTGAGCCGTTTCCGCTGACTTTTGCGCTTGGATCGGGTACTCACGCGGTTTCATTTCTGACTTTGCTTCCTCATCGGGATGGAAGCACGGTTGGTCTCGAACACAGGGCCACGTACTACAGGAAGGGACTGGGGCTGACCGTCGGTCACCCATATCTGTCGGATCCCGTTGAGAGTGCCGAGCACTTTGGAAGGATTCTCGATGGAAAAAAACTGGCGGAGTGCCTGGATTGTCATACGACGCAATTCGCCATCATCGACCATCAACTGGCCAATCTCATTCCCCACGTTGGCTGCGAAAAGTGCCACGGACCGGGGAGGGATCATGTCGCAGCCATGCGCGCCGGACTGGCTGGCCATGACCTCAGCCCGGCCCATCAATGGCCAACCGCCATGGATGAACTTCGCATGTGCGGGGCATGCCATCGATTGCCGGAATCATTGAAGTCGTCCGAACTCGTGCGGAACTCTCGCGTTCTCCCTCGATTTCAGCCGGCTGGACTGATGCAGAGTCGATGCTTTACGAAGTCCGAGGGAGCACTCCGATGCACGACCTGCCATGACCCTCACGAGAAGGTCTCCAGCGACGCGGGGCACTACGAGAGAATCTGCCTGGAATGTCATCGCGCTCAGGCGGCCCCCGATTGTCCCGTGAATCGCTCCCATTGCATCAGTTGCCACATGCCGAAAGTCGCATTCGAGGGCGTGGCTGCGTTTCACGATCACTGGATCCGCGTCCGGAATGACGAGGATCCTGCTCCGATCGAGTCGGAGGTCAACTCCGGGCCGCCTTGATCCGGATGCCCGCCTCCGCCCGCCAATGTCTCACAATTGCCTGCTGGAATCCTTGGTGCCAGGGGGGGGCTGAGGGATCTCGGCGACGAGCCTTGAACTACGCTTCGGGTGTCGTTCCAGCCCGCGGCCATTCAACGAGGGGCCAAGTCGCCGCCCGAATTCTCCGGCGGCTTGAGCATGTCCTTCCTTCGCGACTGCTGCACCAGCTCTTCGACGGTCTGATAAAGTTTCCGGGATTCTTCCCGCCGACCGGCCGATGCGGCGGCTCGCGCCAGCGCTCCCAGGTATCGCACCGTTGTCCGTTGTGTGTTGAAGAGTCCCTTGAGGCGCTCGTAAGCCACTTGCGGTTGACGCTCGTACAAGAGCAGGTCCGCCTCCAGGATGCGGCAGTCGACATCGTCTGGTTGAAGTCGCAGAGCCTTGGTCAGCAGCGCTTTTGCATCGTCGAAACGCCCCTGATCCCGTGCAACCGCGGCGAGAATCCGGAGTGCCGGTACGTCGTGAGGATTTGCATTAAGGCACCATTGAGCCTGCGTTTCGGCCTCCGCAAGCTGACCGGTCCTGTGATGCGCAAACGCCAGATTCAATCTCGCTTCGTAGTAGCCTGGATCGATGGCGATGGCCGACTGAAGAGGTTCGACCATCGCAGCATCGTTGTTGAGTTCGTCGTATATCTCGGCAATCAGCAGAAACGTTTGGGCGCGATCCGGCGCCAGCCTGGAGGCGGCATGGGCATGTGGGAGGGCGGCCTCCGGAGAGTTGTTCCCGTAATACAGTTCCGCTAGCGAGAGTTGCGCCCCGAGGTTCTCCGGCTGCGCAGTGACGACTTCCTGTAAAGCCTTCTCGGCATCGACCGTTCGCCCCGCAAGGAGGTGGATGATCGCGATCTGCTGCATCGCTGCGATCCGTTGCGGGTCGGACGGCGTTATCGGGCCGAGAATCTTCAGCGCCTCATCGGGATTCGATTGCCGCAGCAAGACGGCTAGCCTGAGCCGTGTGTCGGAAGACTCGGGTGTCTCCTGCAGATGGGCCCGCAACGCGGATATCGCGGTCGCCTCGTCGCCCCGCTCCAGCGCCGAGGATGCCTCGGCAAGATAGTCGGAGGTTCCCCTTTCGCAGCCGAGAACGAGCATTACACCCGCCGCACCGAGCGCCATCGCAAACGCGGGCCACCGGCCGGCAGCGCTCACTCGGTGAGTCACCACAGTTCCATCAGTTCGCACCGCCTCGCCCCTCGATCAGGTTGTGCGCCTCGCCGCAACGCAGTCCTCGCCAGGTCTCTCGACTCCCGGACGGCCAGCGGATCGTCACGGAGTCCGCCTGCATGGCCTTGCCGAGGCCGACGTGCACTCGCCGGCTATCGGTTGACAGGTATCCCTGGCTTCCCTGACACAATCGCACAATCCTGCGGCCCGCCGCGTGTACCTCGACACTGGCTCCGATGGCATCGCGGTTGCTGGTCACTCCCATGAGTTTCAGAGTCAAAGACTGGCCGGCGACCTCGGTGTCACTTTGCAGCAGAGCCGCGGGACCGTTCAGATGAAGAACGGCGATGTCCAGCCTGCCATCGCGATTAAAGTCGGCCAGTCCCGCGGAACGCCCTACGATTGCCCGCTGAAAATAGGGGCCGGACTCCGCAGAGACTTCCTGGAAACGAGTCCCCTGCTGATTCAGAAATATCTGAGGCAGTTGCTCAAACGGTGTATGCCGTTGAAGTTCCGCGGGATAAGACTGCACATGTCCGTTCGCGACGAACAGATCGAGCCACCCGTCGTTATTGGCATCCACCAACGAGGTTCCGAATCCCAGTCGCTGCCGGCTGGGGGCGGCCAGCCCGAATGCCGCGGTGACATCCGTGAAGGCAAGCCGATCGTTTCGGTAAAGCGTATTCGTCTCGTTGAAATAGTTCGTGACGAAGAGGTCCGTCATCCCGTCGCCGTCAACGTCTCCCGCGGCCACGCCCATTCCTGCCTCGGCAACTCCAAGACCGTTCACGGCGACCCCCATCAGCAGTGCATCGTCGGTGAACGTACCATCTCCCGCGTTGATCCATAGTTGATTGTTCACGGTGTCGTTGGCGACATAGAAATCCTGGTCGCCGTCTTCATCGAAATCGCTAACCACGACGCCCAGTCCCGCGCGAGGGCTTTCCGCCAGCAGCCCTGAGGCTGCGCTGATGTCTTCGAAGGTGCCGTCGCCGTTGTTGCGGAGCAACAGGTCGTGTTCATGCTTCTGGTAACGGGGGTGACACCCGCCGGGATATCGTCGACCGAGTTCAACGTGACTGCACAGCGGATAGCTGTCGAGGTCCAGTTGCAGGTAGTTGGTGACATACAAATCCAGATCACCGTCGCCCTCGATGTCGGCCCAGGTGCCGCTTGCGCCGAATCGCTGGTCGTTCAGCACCGGCTGGCCGACAACTTCCGACCAGGTGCCATCGCCGTTATTCCGGTAGAGGCTGTTGGGGCCGAAGCTCGTGACATACAGATCCGGAAATCCATCGTTGTCGAAGTCGCCGGCGGTCGCCCCCATGGAATACTCGAAGTTCAGAAGTCCGCAGGCGCCGGTGGCATTCACAAATGTGCTGTCCCTGTTGCGGAACAGCTGGTTGCTGCGCGCAGGGTCGCTCTCCTTTCGGGGAGGCCATGCGGCCCCCTGGCAGAAGTACAGATCGGGCCAGTCGTCACCGTCGTAGTCGAGCCAGGCAAGCCCCGACCCCATAAAAAGGTGCAGATGGCGCTCGGGGGTCAGCGGCGCATAGTGCTTGAAATCCAGTCCCGCATCTTGAGCGACATCGGAGAAGTGAATCCTTCCCTCCTGTCCAGCGGATTCGTGCGGAAACGGGATCAGCCATGCAATCGTCAGCAGAGCGTGCAGGCCGCCGAAGGTGCTGATCCGTCCTGAGTTGTGACTCGATTGCCGCATACCGCCCGCCGCTCCTGAAGACCCTGAGATTCTTGGCCCCGACTGTATTCCCAATGCGGGGATCCGTTCGACGATTGCCGGTGTGAATTCGTCCGTTCGATTCCGACGGGACCGACAGCCTCAATCGCCTTCCCTCTCTTCTCAACCCCGGATGCACCCGTCCGATGCCGGAGTCCGATACCGAACGGCAGCGCGGAAATCGATTCACTGAAATGTGGTCCTTCACGCGTTACGGACGGGGTGGGCGAAACACGGTTCGGAAATACGTCGCGCGACTTTCGATGACCGTAATCGTCTGGCCTGCCGCCACGTGTCGAATCTCCTGCCGTTCACCGCCCGGCCAGGCGATCCGGATCGTATCGGCTGCTGAATCGGCTCCCAGTCCCAGTGTCGCGACCCCACTGCTGGAAGACAGGTACCCGGCGTTGCGACATGCAAGCCGCAGAGACCTCCCGGATGCACTTTCGACTTCAACAATTGCCCTTCCGCCGATCGCGGCGAAGTTGTTCCCACGAGCTGCAGCTGAATCCGGTTGCCCGGCGCTGCCGAAGTGTTCAGCAGGAGTGCGGCCGGAGAGTCAATCAGACTGACCACGAGATCGTCGAGACCGTCTCGATTCAGATCGACACGGCACGCTCCACGCGCATTCCAATACTGTTCAAACCAGGGACCGGCATGACGCGACTCCTGAAAGTCGCCCTCCCCCCCGCGCAGCAAGCTCGGCAGCTGCGCCCAGTCCTCGCCCGGCATCTGCGTCACGTGGCCATTCGCGACAAACAGGTCCGTCAATGTGTCGCAGTCCGCATCAAACGCGATCGCCGACCATCCTACCGATGGCCGGCTGGTACGATCTACGATCGTCCCCTGTGCGCAGTCGACGAACATCAGACTTTCCTCCTGGTGAAAGAGCGCATTCGATTCGTTTGAGAAGTTCGTCGTGAAGAGATCCAGTCGCCCATTGCGATCAAAGTCTGCGCAAGCAACTCCCATCGAGCCCATGGTTTCCCCCTGCCCGTTGAAGGCCACCCCGCTTGCGAGAGCGATCTCCTCGTAAGCCCAGTTGGATTTCCGTTGGAACAGCAGATTTCGGTCGCCATCGTTAGCCACAAAAATTTCGGGCGTTCCGTCGCGGTCCATGTCTGCAGCGACCACTCCCAGCCCGTACTCTCGATAATCCGCGATCCCCGAATGCTGAGAACGGTCTTCAAACTCGCCGTCGCCGCAGTTCTCGAAAAGCAGGTCCGGCACCGGGCGGTAGGCATGAGGGTTGCAATGAATTCGCTGACCCTTCGACTCACAGAAAGGCGTCGGCAGTTCTCTCGAACTGTCGGCATAGCAGGCGATGTACAAGTCCAGATCGCCGTCGACGTCTAGGTCTGACCAGCAGGCCGTAGCACACCAGCGGTCCCCGGTCAGCAGACGCAAGACCTCTGTGTCCTCGAAGGTTCCGTCTCCATGATTCAGAAACAGACCGCTCTGCTGATAGCCCGTCAGCAACATGTCGTCGAATCCGTCATTGTTCACATCCGCGACGGCGCAACCGTGACCGTACCCGGTCCATGAAAGACCAGCTTCCAGCGTTACGGAAGTGAATTGCTCCTCACCCCTGTTGCGAAACAGATGAACGCGCGAAGTCCGATCGGACGGCCACCTCACCGGATCGCCGCCGTCGAGAAAGATCAGATCGGGGTAATCATCTTTGTCAAAGTCGATTGCACCGACGCCGCCGCCGAGCGTTTCCGCAAGATGGAACTGATCCTCCGGTCCGTTATCGTAGGCAAACTCGACGCCGGAACTCTCAAGCAGGTCGAACCGCAGTCCGGCAGTGGAAACGACTGCGGTAGTTTCTGTGGGGAACGCGGGAAGAGTCTCCGGGCGCACGCCAAGTCTGGCAAACAGTCCCCGATCTGCATTCCAGAACGATGCGCGATCAATTGTCTCGCCCAGAATGAAGCCCATCGCGACGGTGGCGATCATCCAGGCAGGCAGCCAGCGACGACCTCGCATGTACGTCCCCTACCGGCGGGCAGCCCGCGAAATCAGGAACGCCGCCTCATCCGCACCGACGCTGTTGCACATCTCGGCCAGCTGGACGAGGGAATCGGCCTCGTCTACCACCGCTGTCTGCATTGACCGCTGCACGATCCGAACCACGATTTCGAGTTCCTTGACGTGTCGCTGAAGTTCGTCCGTTCGATGCTGCCGTCGCAACACATCACAGTACCGCGACCGATAGGACTTATTCAATGGCTGCTCTCTCACGGCCTTCTCGAGGGACGCTTCCGCGGCCGGGAAGTCGCGTCGCTCCAGCGCAAGCAGTCCCTTTGTGAACCAGTATTCGGCACGCATCCTGTCGGGCTCGGTAGAAGGGATCAACGCCGCCGACCGGGGCATGTCTTTTGTCGTCGCATAGGCGACTGCCAGCAGGAGCCCGGCCTGAGGATAGTGGCTGTGCGGCTTGAGGATCTCGACGCAATCCCGATACCGTCCCATTGCCAGCAGGCAGCGCGCCAGCCCCAGCCGCGACGCAAGATCCGAGGCATCGGCCTCGACCGCCGCCCGCAGCCATGTTTCCGACGGCTCGACCCCGCGGCTATCGATCGACCACAGCCCCAGTGACATGATGACCAGATCCGGCGTGGGAGTCCCATGCTGCGCCCATTGCCTCAGCCGCCGCTGCATTTCCTCGGCATCCAGCTGAAGTCCGCTGAGCGCCGCATATTGACGCTGAAGAGCTGCGTTCTTTGGAAACCGACGGACGCCTTCGGTGAAGTACTCATCTGCGAGGCGAAAAAGGTTGCACGACAGCGAAGTCCTCCCGAGCTCAGCCAGTATCCGCTCATGAGCGATTCCGGCAGCGTACTGATCCAGGGCGAGAGCCAGTGGAATCTCCGGTCGCTGCTCTGCTTGCGACAACTGCAGGAGAACCTCGCGCGCCCGCACCGAATCCGCGTGTCTGCCGAGCGACGTTCGCGCCAGCTCTTCGGCCTCATACAGATTTCCCTCGTTCCAGGCCACTGTCGCTCGAAATTCCAGGTCTTCGAGGTCTGGTCGCTGCACGCGATGGAACGCGAGACCGATTCCAAAACACACGGCCAGAAGAAGAGATAACTTCACGATGTCACACTCGGGAGAAGGCAGAGTCAAGACGAGGAATACGCAGGACGGCTAACGGTCGGCAGCATCATTGATCGGCCGCGACCTCCGGCAAAGGCCAATATCGGTCGCGGATGGGCGGGGGAGCATGGAGTCTCGCTCTGACAGGCACATAGTTGCTCCAAGGCCGCTCTGCAGGTCGTTCCGCAGGACGCTTCGAGCCGCTGACTCGTGGTTCAGTCTCCACAATCCGTCAATGGGACTCAACTCCGGAATGGCCGACTTGTCCGGAGAAACCCTGCCGGGAGGGTCAGCAGGCGGGTGCGACTGTTACGCTGAAGCTCCGTCAGAAGCCTGCAGTGAACCGAGCCTGAGGGGGACTTGAAGCGGACGGCCGTGAGCTCACTGGCGAAAGTCGCGCTGTCAGCGGCGCTTCTGATCAACGGCATGGGCCAGTCAACCGACGGCCCTCCTTTTGAGCCGCGACGGGCAAGTTAACGCGGCTTGCAGTCTCTCACGGAAAACCGGAGACTGCCGTTGTACGGCTGGTTCCGGTGTGACGTCGTCTCGACCAGTTCCGTTATGAGTGTCCCGAACCCCTTGCGACTTCTGATTGTCGCCTTGGTTTGCCAGTTAATCGGAGCAGGTCTGCATGCTTCTTCGACGAACATCGACAGTCGGGAGGCTGATGCTGGCTGGCGTCTCAATATTCCTGTGTTGGGGCGTGCAGGCGTGGATCATCGGGGCGAGGAATCGTCCCGAGCAGTTCGAGCCCGCGATTCGGGTCACTGATCGCAGGCTCCCCGTTGTCGAGCGATGTGTCGCTTGTCATCCCGGTGTCTGCCATGACATGGCGATTTCTCCCCACGGCCGCACCTTACACGACGGTCACGATCCTCTGGTCCGGGTACGTTTTTCCGGACGCGACTTCCAGTCTGTGCGGGGGGGGGCCACCGTCTCCTTTGAGGAGCGAAATCAGCAGCTCTGGATGAAGTCAGACGTCTCTCCCGAGGCCATTCGCGTTGACTGGATGTTCGGCTCGGGGCGGCACGCCATGACTCCAGTCAGTCTGATGGTGAACGCGGACGGGGCGACAGAATTGATTGAAGGAAGTGTTTCGTGGTTTCCGCCGGATGTCCTGGGAGTCACGCCCGGCTCAAATCTGTCGGAATCATCCGGGATCGCGTCGCTTGGCTCTCCGCAGGATCATGCAACGACTCTGGAATGTTTTGGTTGTCACGTCACCCATTTGCCCGTGGAGCAGGGGCGAATCCAGACGGATGGCTTGTTTCGCGGAGTTTCGTGCGAACGGTGCCACGTCGGCGGCGAGGAGCATGCACGGTCGATGGAGCAGGGGGGGGCTGTATTGCTGCAGAAATGGTCGAGTCTGACACCGCTCGAATCCGTAAATCGCTGCGGCGAGTGCCATCGCCGAGCCGACCAGCTGACCCCGGAGGAGTTGCTGCCTGAGAGGACCGTCCTCGTTCGCTTCGCGTCGGTCGGCCTGGTGATGAGCCGATGCTTTCAGGATCAAGGATTGGCTCGTACGCGGGAAAACAGCATGCGTCTGGACTGTCTGACGTGCCACGATCCGCACCGTCCCGCGGAAAAGTCATCCGCGCCGTACGTCCAGAAGTGCCTGCAATGCCACGGATCGCCAACGGCACGGGCCGGAGAATGCACGTCCCCGCAGTCAGATCCGAATTGCCTGAGCTGTCATATGCCTTACGTCAGTGTGGCCGATAATCTGGCGCTGACCGATCATTGGATCCGTGTCCGCAAGGACTCCGACCCACCAGCCGCAAACGCGGAAGGTCATTGACGTTCCTGTCGGTTTGAATCTGGCCATCCCGACTGCAATTGACGCACGCGTTGTCTGTTGGCTAAGGTTCGACATCGCGAAGCGGTCAGGGGCGGCTGCGGAGACTGCATCGCACTGCACCGAAATTGCAACCTGATGAGAGTGAGTCTCCGTACCGGGCCCTTCGTTGCAGACCTCATTCCAGCCGCAACCCAGGGAACCTGCCTGCAGTGAAATCCGTTTCGATTTCGGTCATTGTCTCGACGTTTGAACGCCCGTTGCACCTGCAGCGGTGCCTGCGATCGATTGCCAGTCAGCGGGGCCTGTCGTGCGAACTGGAACTGATTGTGACCGACGACGGATCGACCGACGGCACTGAGCGGGTGGTGCGGGAGTTCGCCCGCACCGTCGGCTTCCCGGTCCGATTTGTCACGCATCGACATCGGGGCTTTCGCCTGGCGCTCTGCCGGAATCAGGGAGCGCTTGCCAGTTCGGCGCCATATTGTGTCTTCACGGACGGGGACTGCGTGTTGCCCCCGAGGCATCTGGCAGAGCACCTTTGCGTTCGAAAACCTGGGTACGCTGTTGTCGGCGGCTGCTACCGCCTCGATCGACAGGCGTCGCTGCGGATCACGCCGGAGGTGATTGCGGCTGCCATGCAATCTCGCTGCGTGCCCGCGGCGGAGCGACTCCGAATGATCCCGAAATCGCTCCGGGCGTGGACGTATTCGCTGCTCCGCCGACCGATGTTGCCCCGCCTGACTGGTTGCGACTTTGCCGTCTGGCGCAGCGACTACTTTGCGGTGAACGGGCACGATGAGAGCTTTGTCGGTTGGGGGCTGGAGGACCGGGATCTACAGCGACGGCTCAGTCGCCTGGGTGTCCGATTTCGCTCGCTTCATCATCGCAGCGTGGTCAGTCATCTCTGGCATCCTCCGCACGCCAGCTTCTCTCGAAATAATATAGGGACCGACAACCTCGCCTATTTCGATCGCGGGAATGTGCCGATCCGATGTTTGCGGGGGCTGATCGATCTTGAGCGGCGGGGTATACGGTTCGTTGAAGATGATGGTCTGGCACCAGAAAACGATCCGATTTCGAGTGAAGTCCATGCCGAACAGAGTCGAGCGGCCGCCTGATGCTCCTGTGGCAAAGTGCAGTCAGGCGCCAGCGTGAAACTCTCTTCGGGAGGCCGACCTTCCGGGCCGGGACGAGTTCCCGATACCAGGGAATAAGGCCGAGCCGGAGCCGGAACCGGATCAGCAGGCCGAAGTTGAAATTGACGGCCTTTGTGACAACTGTTACGAACCGAACTTGATCTTCGCCCGAGTTCGTCACAGTGTACCCCGCCCATGCCCTCACATCGACAACCAGTGCTCGTGACTGGTGCCGGGGGCTTCATCGGCAGCCACCTCGTAGAATTGTTGTTGCAGGAGGGGTGTCGGGTGCGGGCCCTTCTCCGATACACGTCCCGTGCGGGGCTCGGCGATCTGGCCGATACCGCGGTGCGCGGTCATGAGAACCTGGAGATTTGCCACGGCGATATCCGCGTGGCGGCCGATGTGTTGCGCGCGGCCGAGGGGTGTCACTGGATATTTCATCTCGCCGCGTTGATCGGCATTCCCTACAGTTATGTGTCGCCGACATCCTATGTCGACGTAAACGTCGTCGGGACCCTGAACGTCCTCGAAGCCGCCCGCCGACTGGGGGTCGAACGTACGATCGTCGCTTCCTCGAGCGAGGTTTACGGCTCTGCTCGTGCTCCCTCCATTGATGAAGAGCACCCCCTCTCCGCTCAATCGCCCTATGCGGCGAGCAAGATTGGGGCGGATCAACTCGCGTTGAGTTATCACCGGAGCTTCGGACTTCCGGTGTGGATCGTGCGTCCGTTTAACACGTTCGGCCCCCGGCAAAGCCTGCGAGCGTTGATTCCCACGATCTGCTCCCAGGCTGTATTCCGGGGATCGCTGCGTCTGGGCAGCCTCGCGCCCATTCGCGATTTTCTGTTCGTTCAAGATACTGCTGCCGGCTTCCTGGCGCTGGCGCGGGCGGACTCGCTCGTCGGGCACGTCGCCAACCTGGCCACGGGACGGGGTGTCCGCGTCTCGGAGCTGGTCGACCTGGTTCGAGAGATGGTCGGTGCTGAGTTGCCGGTTGAGGTCGATCAGGAACGGGTCCGTCCGGACGGCAGCGAGGTCGATCGCCTGATTGGAAACGCCGCGAAAGCTTGCGCACAGGCAGGGTGGGTGCCACAGACGACACTTGAGGACGGCCTGACGCGGACGCTGCAGTGGGTCAGATCGCATTTCTCTGCCCGCGACGTGGAGGCCTATCACCGATGAGAGCTGTGATCCTGGCCGGCGGGCGGGGAACGCGAATGAGCCCTTATACGTCGGTCATCCCCAAGCCGTTGCTGCCCGTCGGGCAGACGCCGATCCTGGAGCTCGTCCTGCGCCATCTGGCTGAGCACGGGATCACGCGAGCCACGCTGGCGCTGGGGTACATGAGCCGCTACTTCAGGTCGTTCCTGCGGAACAACGACGAGATCACCGGTCTGGTGGAGATCGACTGTGTCGAGGAGTCCCGCCCCATGGGGACCGCCGGCGCGATCAAGTCGATCGCCGGCCTCGACGAGACATTCCTGGTAATGAATGGAGATATCCTCACCGACCTGGACGTGAACGCCTTGTATGAATGGCATCGGCAGCAGGGGGCCGTGCTGACGATCGCCACGCATAACCAGCCTGTGCGCCTCGACTTTGGAATCGTGAAAACTGGCGCAGACGGATCTGTCGTGGACTACATCGAGAAACCGACGCTGTACCATCCGGTGAGCATGGGGATCTATCTCTACGAGCCCTGCGTCCTGAACTGGATCGGTGTTGATGAACGCCTTGACTTTCCGGATCTGGTTCTGCGACTGGTCCGGGATGGCAGGAAGGTGAGCACCTTCGCGACAGACTCGTTGTGGATGGATCTGGGGCGACACGAAGATTTTCAGCGGGCGAACGACCTTTTCGGAGACGCTGGAGCCGGTTTGCTCCTTAGAAAGGCGGCTTGAATTGCCTCGTTGCCTGGTTGTGGCGGGTCGATCGTTTCTGGGGCGGCATGTCGTCGAACGGCTGCGCAGCGCCGGCTGCGAAGTTCTGATCACATCACGCCAGCCGGCTTCGGATTTATTTCGTGTCTGCGACCTGTTGCGGGCCCCTGACCTCGACGGCCTTCTGGCCGACAGCCACCCGGACTGGGCCATTTCACTGGCGGGGATACCGCGCCACGAACCGGACGCTGCGGATCGACTGCACGTTGATGGAACACGGAATCTGCTGGAAGCCGTTGCCCGCGAGCGACCGCAGGTCCGACTTATGCTGATGGGAAGTGCTGCCGAGTACGGTTGTGTCGGCGAAGACCAGTTGCCGATTGGCGAGGACTGCCAGGCCGGTCCGCGCTCCCAGTTTGGCGAATCAAAGTGTGCGCAGACCCGAGTTGCCCGGGACGAAGCGATTCGCTACGGCCTCGACATTGTTTCGCTGCGGCCGTTCAACATGATTGGACCGGGACAACCCGAGCACTATCTGGCGGGCTCGCTGATCAGACGCCTGCTGGCTCAGGGGCAGGGGGGCACTCGCGTCGCCATTTCCGTGACCAACGGAAGTTCTACGCGAGACTTCGTCGACGTGCGCGATGTGGCCGATGCCGTTGTCGATGTCGTTCAGAAACTTCCTCCCCATCCGGGTAGGGTCCGCGTTTTCAATGTCTGTACGGGGCAGGAGACTTCAGTCCGACAGTTGGCGCAGCACCTGTGCCACATCGCCGGCGGTTGCGATGTCGTAGATGCCGAGAACTCGTCGTCGGAAGAGATCGACCGTAGCTGCGGTGATCCACGGAAGCTGGAAGGTGCTGTGGGCTGGCGACCTTCGATCGACTGGCAGGAGAGCGTTCGAGACGCCTGGCTTGAGAAAGTTGGCGTTCCTGGATCCGCAAAGAGTGTCCGCCCGGCCGCGTAGGGATTGCCATGTATCGCTGGTATCCAGCAGTTGTGAAGGATCTACTCATCCGCCGGGAGCAGCGGTCGCTTAGAGTGCAAAGCTGGCAATCGTTCCCGGCTGATCCTGTGAAGTCGGTCGCTGTTGTGGGCAATGCGGGATATCTCAGCGAGATCGACCAGGGGCTCTTGATCGACAGTCACGATCTGGTGATCCGGATGAACAATTTCCGGATTAGCGGATTTGAGGCTCAGGTCGGTCATCGGACGGATCTCTTCTTCACGAATTTCTTCACCGACATCTGCTACGACAGGCCGATGCTGCGGGAGGCGGATTTCATCGTGGCTTCGGTTCCCAACAACTTCCGCAAGTTCCGCCGACATGGGATCCATCATCGACATGCGGAGCACATCGCGGCCGGATTGCGGGCACTCCGCCGGACGGACGTCTTCGTTCCGGAATGGGAGCCCTTTTGCAACTGGGTGCGCCAGCGGGGCTGCGTCCCCTCCACGGGCCTGATGGCGATCAAGTTCGCGTTGGGGGTACTGAATTGCCAAAAACTCTACCTCACCGGTTTTTCCTTCTTTCAGGGCCAGCCCCACTATTTTAACGATCGGCCCGCCTCGGCCCGGAATCACAACTTTGCTCACGAGCAACATTACCTCCACACGCTGCTGACGCCGCACGTGGCATCTGGCCGGGTGATAGTTGATTCGCACATGCAGGGCTCGTTGCAAATCCCGAGACGGAACCGGTCATCATGCGGGTAGCTCTCGTGCTCGACCGCTTCGACGCCCGTCACGGCGGGCTGGAACACTGGGCTTTCCAGTTGGCCGTCTGGCTGATCCACCGCGGCCACGAAGTGCATATCGTCGCGGCGGAGTGCGACAACGGGCTGGCGAACGGATCACTGATTCTACATTCGGTTGGCGCTGCAGAGTCGCGACTGGTTCTGGCCGACAGAATGGAGCGGTGTTTGAGGCAACTGCCGGTCGACGTGATCCACGATCTGGGAAGCGGGTGGTACTACGATATTCTTCAGCCGCAATTTGGTACAAAGTTGGCCGACCATCGCGGCAACCTGCGGTCGCTCCCCTGGTTCAAGCGTCCGACGTACTTGTGGAAGCGGGAGCATCGATCCCGGCTACGCGACGCTCGCGAACTGGAACGACGCCAGTATGCTCGGTCGCGCGGCCACGTCATAGCCGTGTCCCAAATGACATATGCCGACCTGAAGCGATTCCATCAGGTTCCGCCCGAACGGATGACCGTCATTCACAACGGCGTCGATCCGAATCGGTTTTCACCCGAGATCTTGGATCCGCTCCGCGATTCGTTGCGTCGGATGCTGGGTGTTGACGATCGGGTCGTACTGTTGTTCGCGGGACACAATTTTCGCCTGAAGGGCCTGGAAACTGTGATTCGCGCCATCAAATTGACCGGCGACCGGCAGTTGCACCTGCTGGTGACCGGACGCGAAGCGAGCGGAAAGTGGGAGCGGCTGGCGGATCGAATTGGAGTCGGCCGGCAAGTCACGTTTTGTGGATTCGTACCGCAGGTCGAACTCTACTTTGCCAGTGCTGATGCGTTTGTCCAACCGACGTTCTATGACCCCTGCAGCCTGGTAGCTCTGGAAGCCGCCGCCCGTGGCTTGCCGGTGGTGACCAGTCGCTATAACGGGGCCGCGGAGTTGTTCTCGCACGGGAAGAACGGATTTGTGGTGCGGAATCCGGCGGATCCCGCAGAACTGGCCGGAGTTCTGCGGACTCTGCTCTCCGGCGAGAACCGGCGCAGACTGGCCATTGCGGCCCGGGATGTGGCAATGCGCAATACGGCCGATCAATGCTTCGAGCGGATTTTTCAGATCTATCTTGAAAACGACAAGTCACATCGAGAGAGTAGCCGTAGAGTCCGAGAACCGGTTCCTGAACCGGCGGAGGATCGGGTATGCCTCGACTGATGGGATGTACTCACAGTCTGACTGATCCGGCAAGTCGCTTCCGGTTCCTGCAGTACGTCCCCCTCCTGGAAGCGGAGGGATGGGAGGTTTCTCATCGCCCAAACGTACCGTCTCGGTACCACAAACTGACGAGTTCGGTGCGTCTGGTGCAGTCGATTCAGCGCAAGGCCGCAGTCGCGATGCGGCGACTCTCAAGGCTGCGCGACATTCGCGACTCCGCTCGATACGACATGGTCTTTCTGAACCGCGACTTGCTGGCCGGCCAATTGTGGTGGGAACAGCAACTGTACCGGAGAAATCCGCGAATCGTCTTTGACTTTGACGACGCCGTCTACCTCGGTGAACAACGGAGCCGGCACATCGAGTGGATCTGCCGTCACGCGGCCTGGGTGACGGTGGGAAACGAAACCCTGGCGGCTTTCGCCCGGCAGTTCACGGATCGCCTCACCATCCTTCCGACGGTCGTCGACGTCAGCCGCTACGCCTGCCATCCGCACGAGAACACGGATCGCCCCGTGCGGATCGGATGGATCGGGTCGGAGCTGTCGATTCAAGAGACGCTGTTTCCTTCGCTGGCGATGCTGGCGCGGCTGCAGCAACGACTGAACTTCGAGTTTGTCATCATTTCCGGCCCTGGTCCGGCGCCGCCGGAGTGCGGTTTGCGATGGGAGTCTGTCGCGTGGAGTCCTGAGGTCGAAGTCAACCTGTCCCGTCACATGGATATCGGCCTGATGCCGCTGGTTGACAACGAATTCCAGCGCGGGAAGTGCGGTCTGAAACTGCTACAGTACTTGGCCGCGGCAGTTCCTGCCGTCGCCACACCAATCGGAGTCAATTGCCAGATCATCCGCGATGGGCAAACGGGACTGCTGGCGGACTCCGAACAGAAGTGGGCCGAGGCGCTGGAGGCTCTCGTCGGGGACGCGAACTTGCGTCGTCGGCTCGGGTCGGCCGGTCGCGCCGTCTGCGAATCCCAATACTCGCTTCACGGCTGGTTCCCGGTGCTCAATCGGATCTGCACTTCGATCAGTGAGGCGCCCGAGAAAGCGGTGGCACGGTTTCTCAGTCGGGGTCGCGAGTGATGGACTGACGCCGGCGATCAGGGTTTGACGGCCGACCCGATGATTCGGGGAGGGATCAGCAGTGAACAGACCTTGATGGCCTGCAGCCCCTCGAGCAAGACCTTCTCCATCGCCTGGGGAGAGAACCGCCAGTAGTCACTTGGGTAGTTATGGATCGGCAGAGTGATCGTCGCGGATTTCAAGTTGTCAAAGCGCCGACGCAGAAATCGCCCCAGTAGCGGGATCCGTGTCAATGTGCGGAGCTGCGAATACAGTTCAAAGTCGGTGTAGCCCGGGACGCCCAGCACGATCAGAGCCCCTGGTCTCGCCACCCGTCGAATTTCATTCAGAGTTTTCCAAAAATACTGGTCGTGTTCCAGCGTGGAGTTGCACAGGACCGTATCAAAGCAGGCATCCGGGAAACGATCCATTGCATTGGCATTGCCCTGCAGAATCTCAAAGCCGCCGTACGAGTAGGGGCCGTCGAGATTCAGCCCGATTCGCTCTGAAGCCGCGTTCAAGTACGGCAGGCACAGCAGTGTGTCCGCAGCGGGGACCGCACCGATTTCGAGCACGCGTCCGCCCGCTCCGCGTGAATGGCAGATTTTCTCAAATCTCTGAAAGACTTCAGGGTGCATGGCAAACCACTTGACAGTGGAGAACAATCGGGCCGGGAGTATAGGCTTCGTCTCTGGTTTCCCGCTATTGAAGTCTTCAGGCGTATGCGTCTTGACCGGTACGACGAAATTGGATAACCCCTGCCCTAAGAGGAGCCGTTTCGCTGTAATTCCGGGATCTGTCGTGTCAGCAGACGCGATTCCTTTGAAAACTGAGCACGATTTGGATACCCGTACGGGGCCATCAATGACCAATGCCACCAGTCCCCTGGGAGCCGTGCGAGAGGACTTCCGCTCGATGGGGGCACCGGTTGTCGTCTTCTGTAAGTCGCATTCGGGGAGTCGGCTGCTGGCGCAAATGATCGAAGGCGCCGGGATCGACATGGGGGCCCATCAGAACGAGTCGTCCGACTCCCTCGATCTGCTCCGTCTGGTCCAGCATCTTGTGGAGCGTTATTACCCCGACTATGGGGCGCTGTGGGATCGAGAGGCCGGCGATCCTGAACTGGCGTTGACCGCAGAGTTGATCCGCGAAGTGTTTGCGGATCACCTGCGGGACTCGTGGAGGCCGGGCGCCCGGTGGGGCTGGAAGCTCTGCGAATCGCTTTACATCCTGCCCGTGATTGATTTCCTCTTTCCCGAGGCGCGATACATCCATCTGATCCGAGATGGTCGCGATGTCGCTTTCTGCGACCATACGCCCGCCGATACTCCGTTCTGGAAGAAGATCTATTTCAATACGGACCGGATGGCGGTCTGGCGGAGTTACCGTCTCAATCACCAGGATTACCATCGTCGCAGCCACCTGTTCAACGCCCTGCACTGGGTCAACAGCGTCCGCGTCGGACGGGATTACGGGGAAATGCTGCGCGACAGGTACCTCGAAGTACGCTACGAGGAATTGTGCGGCGATTTCCGCTCGCAGGCTCAAAGGATTCTCACTCACATTGGCGGCTCCAGCAATTCGGGAGTTGTCGACCGTCTCGAATCGAGTGTTTACTCCGGATCCATCGGGAAGCATCGGCTGCAGCCGCGATCCAAGGTGCGCGAGGTCGTGCAGATCGAGAAAACGCTCCTGCTGGAGCTGGGATATCTTGACGCGGATCCGTTCCTGGGCCCCTCGCGGTCCTTCCCGCGGCGGATTCGCGCCCTTTTCGCGGACTGGAAGCGCCCCCTCACTGACGCAGTTCATTGAATGGGCACCTTGCTCCCCCGCATGCTCGTCACACGGATCGGCGCCCTCGGCGACGTGTGCATGATGATTCCCATCGTCTGCGAGCTGGAAAAGTCCTTCGAAGTCGACTGGCTGATTCGTGATTGTTACGAATCTGTAGTCCGGAGTTTCCCTCAGCTTCGCTGTCGCACGATCGGTGTCAATTCCGCGCCCGGCGATGTTTTCGCCCCGGACGATCCGCTGATCGCCCGCCTGCGCGCCTGCCATTACGACTATTGCCTCGACTTCTCGCATTGGCCCGTCGTCAGCGATCTGGTTTCACATCTTTCGAACATTCCGGTCCGCGCAATCACTCGAGATCCACAGCAGGATGCGCTGCTGGCGGTCAACCCGCTGGGGCTGAACCTGGAACAGTCATTCAACTGCGTCGTCGATGTCGATCCGACGATGCATCAGGTGGACAAATGGCGAGAGTTGATCCGCGGGTGTTGCGGAATCGAGATCGGGCTCAACTGGCCGCTTCCTCCACAGCGCCGCCCCGGCAACGCGTTGCGAATCTTTGTTCATCCGCACGCCGGAAAATTGAACAAGATCTGGCCGCCCGGTCGATTCGCTGCGGTCCTGTCGACTCTGGCACGGCGGCGGCCGGTTCATTGTGTCATCCACAAGGCCCGTGGCTCGCTGGCACGTGCGGTGCGGTGGCGGCTGCTGTTTTCACGCGGCACCACCGAGGTGGCGCCGATGGATTCCTCGTTCGGCACACTGCGTCAGCAATTGCAGCTGGCGGACCTGGCAATCGGTTGCGACAGCGGCCCAATGCACTTCGCGTCCCTGCTGGGGACCGCTACGCTGGTTGTCTACGGCCCCTACCGCCCGAACGAATTCAGCCCGCTGTGGCGAACCGCCGCCGTCGTTCCCGAACAGTGTGGTGATCCCGTTTCCGCGATTCCCGCCAGCAGGGTCCAGGCACACCTGGAAACGCTGGTTGCGCAGCTCGAATCGGCAGAAGAAGTTCAGGGATACCCAAAACTGCCATGAACTACCTGGTGGTCAAACTCAGCTCCATGGGCGACATCATCATGGCGACTCCATGCCTGCGTGCCATTCGCCAGCACGACCCGAAAGCCCATATCGCAATGGCAATCGGCCGCGAGTTCCTCCCGCTCATCGAGCACAACCCTCATATTGACGAGATTCTGATCCGCGAAACACGGGGAAAAACCAGACGACTTCGCACAATCGTTCAAGCCGGAACGACGCTCGTTCGACGGCGCAGGCCGCCGTTCGATGTTGCGTTTGACCTGCAGGGCAACTTTCACAGTGCGGCCTGGGTCTACTGCAGTGGGGCGAGAACGAAGGCCGGAATTGGCGAGCGTCGGATCGGCTGGCAGGTCACCGTGCCTCCCGATCTGACTCGGCATTCGTCGGAAATGTGCGCCGCCGTACTTCGTCGGTGTGACATACCCGTGAGCAACCTCGCTGCGGAATTGCATCTGGGGCCGGAGTCAGATCGCCAGGTCGAGCGGCGGCTTCGGCAGGCTGGATTGCCGTCTGGCGGATTCCTGCTGATCAGCCCGTTCACTCTGTGGCGGTCGAAGGAATGGCCGCAGGCGAACTGCGTCTCGTTGATTCACCGTCTGGCGGCGTCTGTCAATCTGCCGATTGTCCTCACCGGCAGCGAAGCCGATGGCCGGGGAGCCAACGAATTTCTGCAGCTCATTGAGGGAAGCGGGGCTGTCTCAATGATCGGGGCCCTGCGGTTGGATGAAGCGTTGTGTCTGTACCGGCGAGCCCGAATCGTGGTTTCCGGCGACAGTGGTCCGATGCATGCCGCCGCTGCCCTCGGGACACCCGTCATCGCGCTGTTTGGCCCCACCTGGCCCGAAGTGACGGGGCCCCTGGGGACGGGACATCGGGTCATTCAGGCCCGCCGTCCCCCGCACCATACGACTTATCGCGTTCCGGGCTCCGAGAGTTACATGGCTGCGATCCGCGAGGATGACGTTTTCGAGGCCGTGAACCAGATCTTGCTGGAGACAACCGCGGCGTTTCATGTTGCACCGTCCTGAGTAACGTCATTTCGGGGGGATCCAAGATCCCGCCTTGACAGGCACTCCGGTTCTTCCACAATTACGCCCCGCTTGGGGCGGTCCGTCGTTCGCCGGGCGTTTTGAATGGGAATCCCGGCGGCTCCAGTAGCAGGCGAATTCTCCACCTTGGTCTGTCCGCGGCCGCTGGTAGAGCGATTCCCTCATGGCCTCTCTGTGAGTCATTTCTGCATGAGTCGGATTCAGCGTTCGTATTCGACAATTCGGGAGGCCGCCTCGCCGTGCAAAACTTCTACCGAGCGCTCCGCGAGGCCTGGCGCTACTGGCCGATATTGACCGCCGCGATGATCTGCTCGCTCTTCGCAGCGGTACTCTGGGGCGCCAACATCGTCTTGCTGTTTCCCATCGTCGAAGCCACCGTACACGGTGACAACCTGCAGACATGGAACGGGAAACGGATCGCCGAGTCCCGGGAGAAGCTTCTCGCTCTGGAAGCCGACCTCCAAACGGCGGAACGGTCTCCCGCGACAGGGGGCTCTCTTCGTCAGCAGCAGGACCAGGTCCGGTCCGTGCTGCTGGCGGAGCAGGCCAGCCTGCAGTCGCGCGAACAACTGCAGCCCTGGCTGGAAGCCTGGCTTCCGAATAGTCCCTTGCGGACCGTGCTGCTGGTGCTGGTTCTCGTCGTGTGCGGCACGCTGCTGAAGCAACTGTTCGGCATCGCCAACGCGGTGCTGGTCAGCTACGTCTCGCTCAGCATCGCCCGCGATTTGCGGATGCAGGTGTTCGGCAAAGCCGTCGCCCTGGACAGGCGCGGATTCCAATCGCTGGGGATCAGCAGCTTCATGACCACGATCACGCAAACGACCGACAGTGTGGCCCAGGGAATTACGGCCTTCTATGGCGGATTGCTGTCCGAGCCCTTGCGAATCCTTTCGTGCCTGTCGCTGGCGTTTTTAATGTCGTGGCGTCTGACACTCGCGTCGCTGATCTTCATGCCCGTCATGGTCTGGCTGATCGTCTGGCTGAACCGCAAAATCCGCGAAATGGCCCGGCAGGCGTGGAATCGGACTCGGGCCTTCCATCACATCATGCTGGAAGTCTTCACGGCTCTCCCGACAGTCCAGGCCAACACGATGGAGGAGTTCGAGCGGGAACGTTTCCGAGCGGCTACCGGACAGATGCGCCGCATCGGAGTCCAGGCCAGTTTCTACAGCGCTTTGGCCAATCCCGTCACCGAAGTCTTCAGCGTTGCGGTTCTTTGCACGGGGCTGGGGGCGGCACTGTACCTGGCGATCTCGCAGGAAACGCACCTCTTTGGCATCCCGCTGTCCAGCCAGCACATGTCGGTGACGGAACTCACCGTGGTGTTCGGACTGCTCATTGGCGCGACCGAGCCGCTCCGCAAACTGTCCGGCGCCATCAGTGGCGTCAACACCGGATCGGCCGCGGCGGAGCTGCTGTATCCGCTGCTCGATGCGCAGTCGCAGATCGTCGACTCGCCCGATCCTCAATCCGTTTCCCGTCCGCATCGATCTATTGAGTTTCGCGACGTGGCTTTCAGCTATGACGGACAACACCACGTTCTCACCAGGGGGAATCTAACGATTCCCTTCGGCGAGCGCCTCGCGGTCGTCGGCGCGAACGGCAGCGGCAAGAGCACGCTGGTCAATCTGATCTGCCGATTCTACGACCCGCAGAAAGGGTCCGTCCTGATCGACGGTGTATCCCTCAAGGATCTGTCGGTGCACGATCTCCGCAGCCGAATTGCCGTCGTGACGCAGCAGTCGGATTTCTTCAACGAGACCATTCTGCACAACATCCGTTACGGTCGATGGGAAGCCACGGACGAAGAAGTTGTCGAAGCGGCGAAGAAGGCGCGGGCGCACGAATTCATCCGCGAATTCGCCGAGGGCTACCAGACGCTAGTCGGTCCCGGCGGGCAGCGTCTCAGCGGCGGACAACGCCAGCGGATTGCGCTGGCCCGCGCACTCCTGCGTAACGCCGAGATCCTCATTCTCGACGAAGCCACGAATCAGATCGACGTCGAGAGTGAGGAACTGATTCACGCGACGCTGCTGGAACATGGTTGCGGGTGTACCATGATCATGGTGACACACCGCCAGAGCACTTTGCGACTGGCCACGCGCGTTGTCCAGGTGGCGGGTGGAGAATTGGTCGAAGTTGCAGATGCCGCATGAGCGGCATCTGTCGCCGGAAGCAATCGTTTCCGTGCCGCGACGATATCTGACTGGTGTTCGAGCCATTGCTGTCGGCCAGTGCCCGGATCGCCGATCGCGTCGCAGGCGCGGAGAAGTGTAAATCGCGACTTTTTTACGATTCGTGGTTCAGTGACAAGTTGGTGGACGCGGCACGAAGCGGACGGAGACCACCGCCTGCGATGCCGTTGTCCGCACGCGGCAGCAAGCCGATGTCGGCAAGCCAGGCCAGTGAACGTCGCGGTCATGCATCCCACATCGGTCCCTTGTACCCGTTGAGGCCGTGGCCGCCGGAGGCAAGTTCCAGGAATTCGCAGGGGACTTGTCTGGCCCGCATTGCGTCGTAGAACATCCGGCTGTTGGCGGGAACGACGTCTGCATCGTCCTGAGCGTGGGCCAGGAAAGTCGGAGGCGTTCTGGCGGTCACCTGCTTCTCATTAGAGTAGCGTTCGACCAGATCCGACGTTGGTTCTTTCCCGAGAAGATTCTGTTTCGAACCCTGATGCGACTTCTCGCCCATTGTGATCACGGGATAGACGAGAATCGCAAAGTCCGGGCGACTGCCGACTCGCTCGACGGCGTCGGTCGACTTGGGATCACCGTCATCGAAGTGCGTCGCAGCCGTTGCGGCAAGGTGGCCGCCGGCCGAAAAACCAATGATGCCGATCCGTGCCGGATTGATCTCCCACGCCTTGGCGTTGAAGCGTACGTTGCGAATCGCGAGTTGAGCATCGAGCAGCGGAATCTGGTGGTGCTCCGCGGGCAACCGGTATTCCAGGACGATTCCCGCAAGGCCGTGAGAGTTCAGCCAGGCCGCGATGCCTTGTCACTCCTGCGGATACGGCGCGGCCGCCGTATCCGCCACCCGGGCAAATCACAACCGCGGCGCCGTTGGCAATTGCGGGGCCATCGACGGTGATCCAGAGCTCGGTGTCCTCAATTCTTCCGTCACCAAGTGAGGCTCGGCCATTCCAGAGGCTGGTGTGATCGGCGTCGGCAGACGCCAATCGGTCGATGAGCAAAGACAGCGCCGCGATGAACAGGACGAGGATCAAGCGTCGCATTCAGTGCTTTTGCAGAGTCGACGGTTTCGTCGCGGCGTTGTCCGACGTACTGCAACCTGGATCGTTAGGCCCTGCAGAAGTAATGGATGCCCAAGTTGATTGGTCCGGATATCACGGTTCGAACATCGCTTCCACGAGATCGTCGTCGTTCCAGGCGGTAATTGATCCCGGACCGTCGAAATGCTGTCACCTCGACGATCTACGACATGCGGCTGTCGAGTCCGACGCTCCGTTAAGTTTCAAGTGTGCAGAGTGCGTGGCATTTGTGTCAGCGGCTGCAGAGGCCAGGTGTTCCTCCAGCTTCGCTGCCTTGACTGCCTGGGCAGACATCTGGGACGGCGGCTCCGTCGCGGCATTCTTCTGATGTGCGACGAACTCGCCCCGCTCTCTCACAGTTGTCAGCGACTTCTGCCAGCAGGGCAATCGCACCATAACTCACTTGCCGAACAACACTTCCGCCAGGTAGTCGTCGTTCCGGGCGGCGGTGAGCCGCTTGTTCTTGATCCCCACCTTGGACGTGCGGTTGTTCTTCAGCAGGCTCAGTGCCGTCCGGCGCAGGCTGCTCAGGTTGGCGTCCGCATGCCCTTTCCGCACCCGGCACTGGTCTTCGCCGAAGGTCACGTCGAGCTGCCAGTGCAACCGGTTCTCGATCGCCCAATGGCTCCGCACCGCCTCGCCGAAGCGTTTCGCCGACAGCTTGCGGCTCAGGATGTAGCACCGCACTTCAGCCGCCTCCTTGCCGCCGCGGACCGTCTCGCCGATGGCAATTCCGATCGCCTTGAGCTTGGCCCACCGTCCACGGTCCGGCAGGTTGTCGGGGGCCGTGCACACGAAGTACGAACGATGTTCGTCCCGGCCGTGGCCATGTTCCCGCGTCTCGTGCCGGCTGACTTTGACTCGCGCGAAGTCGTCGCCGAACTGGTCCTCGAAGAAGTCGACGATCCCCTGGTGCAGCGTCGGCTGATTCCCCTTCACCGCCAGCACGTAATCGGCTCCGCCATCCACGATGGCCTGCGCGATTTCCGTCTGGCAGCCCATCGCGTCAATCGTCACCAGACAGCCGGAAAGCTCCAGAATCTGCAGCAGTTTCGGGATGGCCGTAATTTCGTTGGACTTCGCATCGACCACGACCTGCCCCAGGCTGACGTGGTTTGCCGTCGCCCAGGCGCTGACCATGTGGATCGCCGCTTTGCTGCTGGCGGCGTCGAAGCTCCGCCGCAGGGTCTTGCCGTCGATGGCCACCACCTGCCCGGCGGTGATCTCGTGCAGCGCGGTGATCCAGTTCAGCAGACAGCGTTCGAACTCGGCCGGTTTCAGCGCACCGAGAATGGCGTTGAACCGGTCGTGCGAAGGGATGCCGTCCGACAGGTCGAGAAACCCTTCCAGCCACTTCCGCTTCTGCGTTCCCCACGCGGCGATGGCCACGAAGTCATCGGCTCCCGCGATCACGGCGCACAAGGCGATGGTGGCGACGTTGATCAGCGGATAAGTGCCCTCGCGTCGGCGCGGGTCGGTCAGCGTGCTGAATTGATCCTGAATGCGAGACGATGGGGAACGAGGCATGAGGGCGCTTCCGTGGCCAGCTGCGACTCGCCCACCGACCACACGGCCGACACAACGCGGCAAATCACCCTGCCTATTCATGACAGATCGCCCAGCATGGCGCAATTGCCCTGCTTCCACCAGGCCGGTCCCATTCTGTCATTGCCGCAGCCAGACAGTCTGCGACCAAGGTGGGGCGCCGCGCCGACCGAACCAATTCTGGACTATTTGAGTAAGTACTCGACGAATAGCGGATCGGCTGTCGAGACATGCGTCGCTGCCTTCTGATACTTCGCCCATTCGGCCCATTGAGCGGCCGGCTCCATGCCCTCGAACGCGCTTTCGACTTGATCCCCCTTGGCCGCGGGTGCCGCCCATCCCAGGTCAGCCCGCGCAACGCGTCCCTGGCAACGCTTCAGCAGTTCGCGGTACAGCGGACGGGCGGGCATCTGCCACGAATCCCTTGGGTTGCGCGACAGTGCAACGCCCCGATCGACTGGAATAAAGGCGACCAATTCATTCTCCCGAGTCATCAATTCGAGTCCCTTCCCCCTGGCCGTTGCATTGTGGCTGCTGTGATGGCCGACCTTATAGAAGACGGTCCGTGCGAGCAGGTCGGCCGCGACAATTTCGTGTTCCGTTCCCGACGCGTCCTTGACGGTCCACTTGATCTCGGGCTCGTGCCACGACAGCCAGTTCCCCTCCTGGGCGTCGGCCGGGAACAGCAGCACCTTGCCATCCGCGATCCGCTCGAAGGCCAGAACCAGGCTGGTGTTATTCGTCAGGTTGTCGAGTTGAAGGGCCAGTTCGGAGGATCCGTTCAGCCAGTCGTAATCGATCCGCCGCCAGGCCTCATCCGCGTCGACATAGCTCGGATACTGTTCCCCTCGCACCCGTCGGCCGGTCTGGTTGTAGCGTTCGTCGAACGGCAGTGCCGCATCGATCTGGGGCGTTGAACTGTCCAGATGAAGTGCCGCCGTCCTGCCAAGCGTCGCCGCCAGGCCGTAGAGCTCGTCGCTTGCGTGCGATCCGGCATTTTTGAGGAACTGATCTTTCCGCGGAGGACCCAGAACATAGACGCGGAAACCCGGAATCTGGTCCTCAATCAGGTCGCCCGGATTGAAGTAACGCGGTTTCGCCCCCGTTCCGATGCGGACGAATTCCATGGCGTCGTTGACGGTCTCTGCCAACGTCGCCCCCAGCGTGACATCCCCGGCGAATCCCAGGAGATCCAGAACATTCAGGCAGACTGGCTGATCGGGCGCAACCTGCGAGACTTGATACAAAGCCGTCCCGAGGTCCCCCTTGTATTTCGCAATTCTCCGGGCGTCCAGATCGGTCGGATTCTCCGTCCAAGCCAGCCAGACCTGGCCGACATTCCCTTTCAAGACGGGCTGAAGATCTTTGCGAAACCCGGACACATGATCCTGATGCTCGTGCGTCGCCACCAGGACGTCGATCTTCTTTCCCTGTCCGATCAGACTCATCAAGTACGCAGCGATTGACGCCGTGTTGATCGTTGTCGCCTTGTTGCCAAGAGTACCACAGTCGATCAGCATTCGACGTTCATCTGGCCCCTGATCATCGAATGTCACCAGGAACGAATCACCCAGCCCTTGCCGAAACATCTGGACGCGAACTTCAGGGACGTGCGACTTCGAACGGGCCCTGGTCCGTACCGCCTTCTTGCCGCCGGCCGGGGCGTTCTTCGCGACCCTCGTCTTTTTCATGACCGCCTTCTTTTTCGCCATGGGCTTCCTTTGCAGTCAACCGCGATGAACCAGGGCAAACGGTTCATCGGCGTCACGATCACCTCGCTGAGGATCGAGCGATCGCTTTCCGAGATATGTGGACCGCAACGATGCGAATTCGCGCAGGGCGAACTCGCGCTGCCGAGCCAGCCGCGTCTGTCCAGCCGGGTCTTTTCGAATGCAATACCGCATCTGGCCCTTGTAGAGATCGGCAACGATGACGCACCCCCCCTCAAAGTCCATGGTCGGTCCCGTCGGGTCGCTGGCATCAACAGGCTTCTTCGCCGACTGGAGCAGACCGATCAGAAGCTGCGGACTGATCCCGCCATCGGGCCGCGGTCGGAAGGCCACGCGCGCGGTGTGGATTTCAAACTTCCTGGCCGGATCGATCCCCAGAAATGTTGCGTCGGCCATTTCTGTCACGCCGCCCTTCCGGAAATACTTCACGAGCGCATCATGCAGTTCCCGACGCAGGTTCCGCTCGCGAAAAAAGATTTCTTCTCGCGACTTGGCAAACAGCATCTTCCCGCTGACACGCCGCAACTGACCGATCCGCCCTTTCAGCCAGTTCGACGGAGCAAACGACTCCTCGTCGACGTTACGCCATTTCAAGCTGCCGACGCTCAGCGTTCTCACGCCCGGGGGAAAGATCCCCCGCCGTTGAAACGCTTCGACGAACGACACCCGGTAATGCAGATAGTCGTCCTCGACGAGATCGCAGTCCGCAGTGATGATGGCCCGCAGGTACTCGCCGAAGGTGATATCCGTCGGCGGGCAGTAGTCCAGAGCGCGAATGCACATCGTCAGTACATGCTGAGCTGCTTTTGCCGCCTCGTCTGCGAGACGCAGCACCAGATCGGGATGAATCGCACCTTGCCGGAGAATGCCGCTGCCCCCCGTGGCCAGTCGCAGCAGATCGCTGGTCCGGCGTCGGTAGATTGACAGGAATGCATCGAAAACAGCCGCCACAAGGATCCTTCCCCGGGCATGGGGCTCCAGAACAGTCTGGTAGTCCGCGGGATCGGGCACGTCCTTAAGCCACTGCCCCTCGTCCAGGCGTCCTGCCGCGTCGCGCAGCGCCGTCCGCTGGCCCGTTGCGAATCCGAACTGAATCGCCAGCTGGGTCAGCATGCTTTGTTCGAGCCCGATCGCCCCGCGGGTGGCGCGAATCTGGTCGGCGACTAATTCCGGAAATGTGAAATGCTGCAGCATGGCGACGCAATCCGCGAAGCCTTCGTGGAACGCCAGAACGTCAGGATTTGACGGGAGCAGCAGCCGGCGATGCATCCCGTCCAGCAGCGCATGTGTCGTCTCGTGGGCGATGATGTCGTGCGACAGACAGGTAAAGACCCTGCCGCCCGGCAGTTGCCTCCCGTCATTCACATTCACGGAATCAAAATAGCCGAACAGCAGGGCGACTTTGTTCGGCGAATAGTACGCGTTCGCTTCGCGCAGGGCGTGAGGATAGATCCGCAGCCGTTTGACGAAATGCGAATCGTCTTTCTTATGGGGGCCCGGCGGTGGCGGCCCCGGTCGCCAAAGAGCTTTTCGGCCCAGGGCCGACTCGAAATTGTGAATCGTCAGGCTCGATACGGCATAAACCATCTGCTGGTGGAACTGCGGTGCTCCTTCGGAGGGCGGCAACCCGTCCTGGGCCAGCAGAGCCGGAATATTCAAGTCGACTGGTTGGTAAAACTTCCGGCTCGGCGGATCGACATCAATCACTTCGACGTATTCGCCGACGGGACCCGGAGTCAGCGTTTCCCACGGAACCTCCAAGGTCATTTCGGCAATCTTCGCCGTATCCAGCCGAGACGCCAGGCTCGGGTCCACGGAGTAACCGCGAAGCTTACGACTACTGGGCGTCGGCGGAGTGACTGTCGTCGCCTTCTCCACCTCGACCGTCGCCGTTGCAGCCGCCACGGCTCCGCCGCGAAGCTCTCGCGTGGAAACCTTTGTCCGCACCGTGCGTCCCAGCGCGACCAGAACCTGTCCGGCGCGGTCCTTGAGTTTCTGTGACGCCTCGGGATGCTCTGCAACCGCCTCGAGGAACGATTGGATCTGCTTTTGCGGGACGTCATCCGCCGAGCGGTCCGGATCGGCGACCGCCTCCTCCAGCGGATTTGGCTCCGCCCGAGTCCGCCACTTCTGCACAAGCTGCGTCGCCTCCAGCCGCAGCATGGCATCCGCCTTCGATGGCGCGAGTGCCGACCGCGACAAGACGTTCAGGAACGGAAATCCGGCGGAGTCCGCGGCGGACTTCTGCAGGACCGATGCGGCGACCGGCGCAATTGCCAGGGCATCCTTTGCTCGCAGAATCCCGTTCCCGAGCCTGTCGCGACTGCCCCCATCCGCCGACGAATCTGCAGATCGAAACAGCGCCTGCCGCACCACTTCGACGCGCATCCATGGCTCCGGATACTTGTTCCTGTCGAATAAATCGCCGGCATGGAACTGCAGATACAGAGCCGCGGCCGCTGCGATCTGCGGAGTGGCCGACGAAGTTCCTGCGCCATCCATGCGAACGATCTCGGCGCACCCCCACTGCGCCCACGGCGTATTCGGGGTGAATGCCGATAGCGCAGTCGCCATTGCCCCTTCCGGTCCCCAGTTTCCCTGCATCGTCCCTGCGGCCAGGCCGAAGTAGGGAGTCTTGTCGGCCATCACGCCGCACGCCGCCAGCACACGGCGGAACCGGGCCGGATAGACGACTTGACGCGTGGGAACTCCGAAGAGTCCTGCCGAGTAGTTGTTGCCCGCGGCGGCGACGAAAATGATGCCGGCTTCATACGCCTTGTTCACTGCGTCGGCCCAGGCAGCGGATGCAACTCCACCCATGCTCATCGAGATCACATGAACCCGTGTTGCCTCTGCCGCACACAACTCGACCGCATAGTCAATTCCGCGGGCGACTGCGCTCGTAGTCAACTGGACGACAGAGTTTCCGACGCGGACCGGGACAATCTCGGCCGCTGGTGCGCCGCCGAGAAATCCGTCGAACGCGTAGCCAGACTTCTTAAACGCAAATGCTCCGCCAGCCAGGATCCCCAGCGTCCCCGTGCCGTGCCCCGGATTCTTCATCACACCGTCCACACCCAGGTCGCGTGCGTCATTGGGCCGGTCGGCATCAATGAAATTGCGTTCGCTGGCGTGGACGAACTTAACGCCAGCAAGCGCTCTGTGGTTCTGGTCGTATCCCGTGTCCAGGTGGGCGATCCGAATCGCGGGGCCGCCTGCATGTGTGGCGGCCAGCTCTCTCGCGCTTCCCAGTTGAGAAAACGAATCGCCCAGATGCCAGGCGAATTCCCCGGTGCGAAATGGAAGGCTCGTGTTCTGATCCTCAAAGAGACAGGCGGGGGCGGCTGCCAGTCCTGCTTTCTTCGTCGGAGCCTCGCCGCCCCAGTCCCATTGCTGCAGCAAGTCGGGTTCGATGGCATCGGGAGTTTCGCCCGCCGCCAGTCCCCGCACAGCGGTTCGATCCATGATCTCGTGAGCCACGTCCCAGGGGTTTCGTCCGGCGGTTCCCGCGAGATGCGCCGTGTACCACTCATGGACCGGCTCGACTCCCGCCGCGGCCACCCCCGGCCCACCGGCGGCTGGCGCCGTCGTGTCGAAGAGCGGTTCCAGTATCAGTCCCGCAGCAGCCGCCAGCGGGTGCGCCGCGACTGCAGCAAAACCCCTCCTCCCCGACTTCGGAAATCGCAGCAGAATCGCAACATCAGAGCTCGCCATGAGCCGGCTCCTGACTCCTGGGAATTCCAGGACACGACCTTGAATCAAGATTTGAATGCGACGAGTGTGCGCAGTGTGACATACACAGAGAGTACGTGTCGATAGCTTGTGGCCATCCGGATCAAAAAATCACGGATTTCCTGGGCTGCTAAATTCCCGCGAGCGTATCGTAGTTCGATGGAATCCGTGAAGTGTCCCGACCTGTCTCAGCAGGGAAGTGGCTGGGGCGATACGGGTTGCACGTTCAATTGGTGTCTGTCTGGGTTAGTGTTCGGCTGCACCGAGCGGCGTCCGATCAAGCAGCCTCCGGGGGGAATGCTTCGCAGGAATTGGGAGAATATCCCCAGATTCGCACGACATTTCTCCAGACTTCAAACTCGATACCGATGTGACTCAGTTGAGGCTGAATCAATGCTGAGTGATCGAAGACTGAATACACACGTGATTGAACGCTATCTGATTCTCGGCCCGACCACTTTCAACCGCTCCGCCGCATACTTTCCCGCCGCACTGCCCGGCGAAATGTCGAAAATCTGCTGATACTTCTCCGCTGCCGGCTTCCACCGCTTCGCCTTTTCGTCTTCGCGGGCCGGGGCGAGCTGACCAGCCAGCTCCAGCAGCGGGTTCTGTTCCGCATTCTCTTCAATCCTCTTCAGGGCGGCTGCGATGGGAGTGTTCGCGGCCTCGTACATACCGACGTCCCGTTGGATGTCCTGCAATGCCAGGACGCCAGCCAGGGCCGTGCCGGGAGTTTCAAGTTGCGTCTCAGCGGCCTCGACCTGCTTCGTCGCGTCCGCGACTAGCTCGTCGCCGAGCCTGTCTATCAGGAGCGGGGCGGCGGCGTAGCTCCCGCTGCCGTGATGCTGCTGGACCAGCGTCGCGAGTTTGCCGTAGTCCTTGCGCTTATGGGCCTGTTCGGCAAGGCGGGCGTCGCGGACGAGGGCTTTCATCGTCTTCTCGTCGAGCAGCTTGCCGGCCTGGTCGAGCTGCTTCTTCAGAAACCCCTGCATGTCCCGCGGCTTGCCGGCATCGCTGTAGAGCAGTTTGCCGTCGGCGCGAACGAAGAACACGGCGGGGATGCCGTTTTCTTCGAACTGAAACGTCTGGCGCAGCACCGGCCAGTCGCGCGACGCGGTGTCGACCTTGACAACAAACATCTGGTTGACGAGCGGCTGAAGCTCGGGATTGCTGGAGAGCTCCTGCGACATCTCCCGGCAATAGATGCAGTCGACGCTGCCGGCGATGATCAGGGCCGGCTTGCCGGTGGCCTGCATATTCAGAAACAGCGGCGAAACCGCCGGCTTGCCCCCCTTCCGCACCTGGGCCGATGCCGGTTCCGCAACAACCAGCAGTCCCGCGATCGCCAGCCCCAGTAGTCCGCACCTCATGGCAGTCTCCCGACCGATGGAAACAAATATTCAGTTCCGATGAATATGCCATCGACGTTGCATCTGTGCAAGACTTTCGAGCCGCCATTCGGATCTGCCATCGCGCAACGTCGTTCTCGACGTGGGCGATCCTGTCGTCCGATGTTGCGCCTCGCCCCCTTGCGTCGCATCCCGTCACGCATCAGGATAGTCGCATCTCTTCTTTCTGATTCGACTCCTTTCGACGAGCTTCCGCGATGCCCACTCCCAGTCCGTCCCGTCGTGAGTTTCTGGAACGCCTGACCCTCGGTTCGACCGCCCTGGCCGGCATGGGGCTGGCGGGATGCACCGGTCAGCCTGCTGGTGAGGCCGTCACCGGTTCCAGCGGCGGTCAGAAGCCCCTCCGGGCCTGCTTTTCGAACGCCGGGCTGCAGAGTACCTGGTGTACCCAGGGGAAGCGGACGGCGGAGCTCTGGGGCAAGCTGCTCAATGTTGACATTGAATGGGTCGACGGCGAATTCGATCCCGAACGGCAGCGGAACAAGATCGACCTGATCGCCGGGCAGAACTTCGATTTCTGCTGCTTCCAGGCGGTGCAGATCGACTCGCTTGTCGAGCCGGTCAAGCAGCTCAAGGAACGGGGGATTCCCGTCATTTCGATGGATACGCTCGTTGTCGAAATGAGCAAAATGCGCGACGTCGGCGTCTGGTGCGAAGTCATGCCCGACCACGTGAAGATGGCCGAAATGAGCGCCGGCTACATGCTCCAGAAAATCGGCGGCAAGGGGAAAGTGATCCACATCGGCGGGCTGAGCGCGCACAGCGGCGCCAAGGACCGCGATCAGGGCTTCCGGAATGTCGTCGCGAAGTATCCTGAGATTGAAGTGGTCGGCGGCGGCGTCCGCTGGTGCGACTGGAAGAAGGAAAAGGCCCGCGAGACGTTCGAGGCGCTGCTGCAGCAGGAGACAACGCCAATCGCCGGGGCGTTCTTCCACAGCGACGACATGGCCCTGGGCTGCATTCCGTCGCTGAAGAATTCGATCCACAAAGACATGGTCGTGGCCGCCGTCGATGGACAGAAGGAAGGTCTCGACGCGATCAAGTCGGGCGATCTCGCTTCGACCGCCGTCAATCCCGTCTGCCTGATTCACCAGATGGCCCTGATCGTCGGCCAGTTCATCGTCCGCAACAAGGAGGCAATCGAGACCGTGCCCGAGGTGATCATTACCCCCGGCCCACTGGTCACCCGCGAGGACCAGCAGACGCTCGACGCAATGTATTACCTCTCGGCGGACGCCCACTGCCTGGTGTAGCATCGATCCGAGGCGAATCTCTGACGCTTTCGAGAGTGACATCCTTTGGATATGGCGGACGATTCATCCCCTCCTGTGCTGCTCGACTGTCAGGCCATCACAGTCCGCTACAGCGGCGTGCCGGCGCTGCAGGACGTCGACTGGGATGTCCGTCCCGGCGAAGTTCACGGCCTCGTCGGCTGCAACGGCGCCGGCAAGAGCACGCTGATGAAAGTCCTCGCAGGCGCGGTACCGCACTACGAGGGGACGATCCACGTCGAAGGCCGCGAGGTCCAGCTGGAGTGGCCGCGCGATTCGCTCCGCCTGGGCATTGCGATGGTCTATCAGGAACTGTCCGGGATCGGGCAGCTCTCGGTGGCGGAGAATCTCTGTCTCGGTCGGCAGCCGCTGACCCGCTGGGGCGCCGTCGACTGGTCCGCAATGCGCCGCCGGGCCCAAGAGTGCCTCGCCGAGTTGCAGATCCAGATTGATGTCCGACGGCGTCTCGATTCCTATCCGCTGGTGATCCGGCAGATGGTCGAGATTGCCCGCGGGCTCCACAGCGGCGCGCGGATTCTGATTCTGGATGAGCCGACCAGCGCGCTCAGTCTGCCGGAAGCCCGGCGGCTGTTTGAACTGATGGACCGGCTGCGGCAGCGCGGCGTGGCGATGGTGTTCATCAGTCATTTTCTCGAAGACGTCCTCGCCGTCTGCGACCGCGTCACCACGTTGCGCGACGGTCGGCGGGTCGACACGCAGCCGGCCCGTGCGCTGACCCGGCATGCGATCATCGAGCGGATGGTTGGCAAAGAAGGGGACGCCGCAAATGAGGAAACTGTCGAAGCGACGTTGCCGCCCCCGTCCGCGGCAGCAGATCGTCTGAAGGTGGAGCATTTCTCCCGCGCGGGTCTGTTTGAAGACGTGTCGCTCTGCGTGAAGGCTGGCGAGTGTCTCGGTCTCTACGGCTTTGTCGGGGCCGGTCATCAGGAACTGGTTCAGGCCCTGGCGGGAGCGGTGACGCCCGAGTCGGGGCAGCTTCAACTCGACGGGCGGAAACTTCACACAGGGGACGTCCCCGCGGCGGTCCGGTCGGGTGTGGTGCTGGTGGCGGCCGATCGGGGCCGAACTGTCGCCCGGCGGGCGCCGGTGGCTCACAATGCCACCCTGGCTCACCTGTCGCGCACGCTGGGGCGCTGGATCACCCGTCGCCAGGAATACGCCGCCTGTCGGCCGCTGCTGGAGCGGGTCGGCTGCCGGCCGCCGAACCCGGCTCTGAAAGCCGGTCTGCTTTCGGGGGGGAATCAGCAGAAGGTGGTTTTTGCCAAGTGGCTGCTGGGGCCGATCCGCGTGCTGCTGCTGGAAGAGCCGACGCGCGGCATGGACGTCCATGCCAAATCCGAAGTGATGCAGCTCGCTGCCGAGCAGCAGCGGAGCGGGGCGGCGGTCATCCTGGCGTCGACCGAACCCGAACTGCTGCTGGCTCACGCGGACCGGATCTTGACGATGTCGCGCGGCCGGATCACGCGCGAGTTCCATTCGGGGAAAGTGACGCGGCAGGATCTGTTGCATGCGGCGGAGTCCTCTTGAAACACGACGAAGAAAGTTCACCGCGGAGACGCGGAGGACGCGGAGAAATGACTCAGAAGACTCAGGAGAGTGAAAAGTGAGTAGCGATGAGTGAGTCGTGCAGAATGGAAGAGATGTCGCTCAACGGTGAATTGCGTTCTCCGTCACTTTGCACTCATCACTACTCAATACTCACTCTTCACTTTCCGGAATTCTTTCTCTTCTCAGGCCTTTCTCCGCGACCTCCGCGTCTCGGCGGTGAAACTTCTTGATTGGCATTTCTACAGCCTCCCGAGGACGGCATGACAGCCTCTGCGAAGACACCCGCGCTGCCGCGACAGCGGCGCTATGACATCGCCGACTTTGCGCCCTTCATCACGCTGGCGGTGCTGATGGTCCTGTTCAGCGTGGTGGCGGAAAACTTTCTGTCGCTCCGCACGCTGACGATCTTGCTGCAGCAGGGGGCCGTGCTGGCGATTGTTGCGACCGGGCTGACGTTCGTACTGCTGGCGGCAGAGATCGATCTTTCGGTCGGGATGGTGGCCCTGCTGGCGGCGTGCCTGTGCGGAGTGCTCTGGGAGCAGCCCTGGGCGGCCGGGCCGCAATCTCTGGTGGAGGGTCCGCTGCCGGACGTTTCGTTCTGGGCTCTGCTGCAAGTCCTCGTCTGGCCACTGGTGCTGGTGTTGGCGCTGGGTGCGGTGACTGGGGCGGCTGACGGTCAGCTCGGGGCTGCCGAGTTTTATCATCTCCCTGGCGATGATGAATATCGCGCTCGGGCTGTCGCGTTTCTTGACTGGAAGCCGGAAGTTTTCCGTGCCGCCGCTTCTACAGGAACTGGGGAACGGCTCGTGGCAGTTGCCGCTCGGCTTTCGTTGCCCGAAGAGCGCCGCCGTGGCCGCAGTTGTACTGCTGGTTGCGCACGTTGTGCTGCAGCATCTGCGGTTCGGCCGGTTTGTCTACATGACGGGGGGGAATCGGGAAGCCGCCCGGCTGTCGGGTGTTCCCACCAATCGCATCATTGTGGCGTGTCTGTCGATCTCAGCGGTCACAGCGGGGCTGGGGGGCATGCTCAATGCCGGCCGGCTCAACAGCGTCAGTCTCGATCAGAATGCCGACCTGCTGCTCAACGCGGTCGCCTGTGTCGTCCTTGGCGGCACGAGCCTGTTCGGCGGAGAAGGAGGAATCGGCCGGACGCTGATCGGCGTGGCGACCTTCATGGTGCTGCAGGTGGGATTGAATCTGATCAACGTCGTCCGGCTCGTGAAGTCCTGGCCCCTCGCGCCGGCATGGAAGGACTGGGTGCTGCAGTCGTCGGTGGTGACGCAGTTCGACATGCTCCGACCCTTCCTGCTCGGCGTGGCCCTGCTGCTGGCGCTGGTGATTCAGGGACGATTGCTGGCCCGGCGGAGAGGATGACGGAGCGGAAAGCTGGTACAGAGAAACGCGGCGGCAGAGCCATTGATGGGTGGCTGGCGTTGGAGTCTTCGACGACCCAGAGATGCGCGATTCGAGTTTCCCTTCTGGGTTGTCGAAGACTCCAACCCAGCCACCCGGTCCGAGATGACGAAAGCCGCGGCGATCCTGGGGATCGCCGCGGCTTTCTACTCAGTGGAGCTGGCCCGCACCTGCTGGACGGATTGTCTTACTTGTCCTTCTTCTTCCCCTTGGCGGGCTTGAGCTTGGCTTTCTGGTCGTCGGTCAGGAAGCTGTGCAGCTTCTCCTTGATCTTGCCCTGGTAGGCGGCGACTTCCTTTTGCGCCGCGTCCCATTCCTTCTGCT
The DNA here is from genome assembly GCA_942493135.1 of uncultured Planctomycetaceae bacterium. Classification (GTDB taxonomy): domain Bacteria; phylum Planctomycetota; class Planctomycetia; order Planctomycetales; family Planctomycetaceae; genus Planctellipticum. The sequence goes on from OW818684.1 coordinate 6,120,005, forward strand.
GGGCTTCGGTCAGCTTCAGGGCAGCGTCGACAGCGGCCTTGGCCTCTTTGCCCTTAAGGCCGTCTGCCTTGTTCTTGGCGCCGACTTCCTTGCGTGCGGCTTTCTGCTCGGCCGTCAGGATGTCGCTCTGCTTCTTCATCAGTGCCTGCAGGCCCGGGCCCAGCTCCTTCTTGAGGGTGGCGACCTTCTCCTGCTGCTCGGCGGTCAGCTCGATTTCCTTGGGAAGCTGGAATGCGGCCGCGGCCGGTCCCTGCAGTTCGCCCTTCTTCTTTTTGCCCTTCTCCTGGGCCAGACCCGGAACGGCCAGTGCGCACACCAGACCGAACACCACGACACCACTCAGCAGCTTGCTCATCCGAAGTCTCTCCTGACTGAAAATGTCTGACCACCGCAGAAAAACGCTTAGGTCCCGAACGTGCTCGTCATGAGACGGCTACTTATGCGAATAGCTCGGGAATCACGTTGCCGTCCCGAACGATCATCACCGGTCGTCCGATGTTCGTGTGGTATTCCTTCTTCGGATCGATGCCCAGGTTGTGGTAGAACGAGGCCGCCACATCGTCCGGCGAATGCCCGTCGCCGACCGGGCCGAGCCCCTTGTCGTCGCTGGCGCCGATGACCCGGCCGGGCTTCACGCCGCCGCCCGCCATCAGCATGAACATCGCCCGCGCGTAGTGATCGCGCCCGACGCGCTGGGTGTTGATCTTCGGCGTCCGGCCGAACTCGCCCGTCACGAAGACGGCGGTCGATTCCAGCAGACCCTTCTGGTGCAGGCCGTTCAGCAAGGCCGACAGCCCGGCGTCGAGCGGCGGAAGCTGAACATTCTTCAGCCTGGTCCAGCCGTCGTTGTGGGTATCCCAGCCGCCGTTCTGAATCGTGACGAATCGGACGCCCGATTCCACCAGCCGACTGGCGAGCAGGCAGCTCTGCCCGAAGGGGGTATCACCGAACGGTTCCGAGAAGGAGGGGGATTCAAGGGCCGTATTGAACGCGTCCCGCGCCCGTCGCGACGTAATGATGGTATGGGCCTGTTCCGAGAACCGGTCGAGACCGTCCAGGAGCTGGCTGTCCTTCTCGACGGCCCGGAAGGTCTGGTCCAGGTCGCTCAGCAGATTCTGCCGCCGTTCGACTTCGGTGACCGTCAGGCCGCCGCTGAGCGAAACGCCGCGGACGCTGTAGGGCTGGCCGGCCCTGGGCGTCGAGCCGGTGCTCAGGGCCGCGTAACGGACACCCAGATACCCGGTCTTCTGGGCGGTATTGGGGATTGCCACGTTGGCCGGCAGGTCTTCCGGTCCGCCCATTTCTTTGCTGATGACCGCGCCGTAGCCGGGGAATTCGAGCGAGGGAATCGGCCGGTTACCGGTATTCACATACTGCGAGCCCAGTTCGTGAGCCGCCAGCGAATGCGTGATGCCGCGCAGGATGACGAACTTGTCCATGCTCTGGGCGAGCTTGGGCAGGTGCTCGGAGATCTCGATCCCGGGGACGTTGGTCTGGATCGGATTGAATTCGCCCCGATACTCGGACGGAGAGTTCGGCTTCATGTCGAACGTGTCGAGGTGCGTCGGGCCACCCGCCAGGTTGATGAAGATCGCCGACTTCGCCTTCGCGCCGGTCGCTTCCGCCGCCTGCGACCATTGCAGGTAGTTGGCGAGCGTCACCGCGGAAGTTCCCAGAACACCCACGCGGAGGAAATCCCGCCGCTGCACGCCATCACAGGTCCGGTGTACCGCCATGAGTCAGGATCCTTTCTGAAGTTCGAGGGGGGGAGTGAACCCCACCTGCTGTAGTCCGTCGAAAATGATTTCTGGAGACGAGTTTTGCCGAGGCCGCACGTTGGCAGCCGCGTCGATCATCAGTGGTTGACCACGAATTCCTTGGTGTTGAGCAGCGCCCACAGCAGATCGCGAGTGGCCACCGCCAGGTCGCCGTTCTCGTGGAAATAGGCGGCCGCCCGCTTCGCCTCGTCATCGACCGGCGGGCGATTCAGCGTCCGCAGGTAAGCCTGGTTCACGATCGAGGCGATCTGCGCTTCGTCGCGAACGGCCACCTTCTCTTCGTCGGCCTTCTCGGCAATCTTCCGCAACTCCGCCGCCCGCTTCTTCGCGGCCGCCAGTTCCTGCTCGGCCTGTTTGACCAGCTCATCCTTCCCGTTGGCCTTCGCCTTCTTCAGGCGGTTCTCCATCCGGTCGACGACTCGCTCAGCGTTGCGCCGCGCGGTGGCGGCTTCCTCGTCCGAATCGGCGGCGGCTGACGATACACGGACCATCTGGTCGACCCAGCCTCCCTTGCGGCTGATCATCGTCAGCAGCTCCTGGTCGTTCTTCAGATAGACCGTCTGCAGCAGACTGGGCTCCATCGAGCGGTCGCAGTCACAGTTGCTTTCGCGGATCGACCGGCCGAAGACGGTCAGGGCGTAGTTCGAATTCCCGCGCCCGCCTCGGGTGCTGACGATCGGGTCTGCCACGGCCCGCCCTTCGACGCTGGCCTGCAGTTTCGCGGCCTCTTCGTTACTCGCCGTGGCAACGCGGATCGCGTCATAAACAACTTCGGCGGGAATCCGCCGGGGAACCGCCCGGGCGAAGTTGCGCTCGTCGAGCCGGTTCGTCTCGTTCGTCTGCCAGCTCAACTGGTAGGTCCGGCTGTTGGCGATTTCGCGGTGCAGCCACTTCATGTTGTAGCCGTGCGCCCGGAACTGATCGGCCAGGTAGTCCAGCAGGGCTTCGTTGCTGGGCGGATTGGCCAGGCTCAGATCGTCCGGCGGTTCGACGATGCCGACGTTGAAGTACCCGGCCCAGACGCGATTGACGATTGCCCGGGCGAAATAGGGGTTGGCGTCGTCCCGCATCCAGTCCATCAGGGCCTGGCGGGGGTCCTCCATCTCGTCGATCTTGATCTCGTCGCCACCCAGAACGGTGGCCGTTCGGCCGGCGACCAGTCGTGGACGCTTATTGTTCTTATCTTTCTTCGCATCCGCCCGCCGATTCGAATTCTGCGGACCAGGAACGAACGTCTCCCGAAATGGGACGATCTTGCCCTGGTTAACCAGCTTGACGAGCTCTTGTGCCTGCTGGTTGGCATTCTTTCCTTTTGCGTCCACGCCCAACTCGGCAATCATCTTCTGTTCGTCGTCGCGTGTTCCAGGAGCAGAACCGTGGGACACCCTCGCAAAAAAGCCCTTGAACCGGTCAAAATCGTCTTTGGTCCATTGATCGAACGGATGCTTGTGGCACTGGGCGCACTGGATTCGCACTCCCAGAAATGTGTACGCGAAACCCAATGCCCGCTCTTCAGTAGACCTGAAGTTCGACCGGCTCCAGTAGTAGGGCAGGAAGGGCTGATCGGCGAAGGAGGTTTCGCTCCCCTTGTGCTGATAACTGCTCATCCGCTTGCAGTAGTCCTCGTACGACTCGTCGTCGAGCCGGCTACGGGCCAAAACGATTCCTTCGACCATCTCGTCGTAGGGCATATTCTTTTCAAAGCGGACTCGCACCCATTCGTACCAAGCCTCTGCCGCGACTCTCTGACGATCCGGTCCCTGATTCTGGTTGTAGCGTTCGTTATTTCCGGTCCAGTCGCTGAACTTCGTCGCCCACCAGGCGGCGTACCCGGGCCGTTCCAGTAGTTCGTCGATCTTCTTCGCTCGCTTGTCGGGCGATGCGTCCGCCAGAAACGCCGTCGTCTCGACCGCCGTCGGCAGCGTCCCGGTCATGTCCAGCGACACGCGTCGCAGGAAGTCGGCGTCGCTGTTCAGCTCCGACGGGACTTCCCCCAGCTTCTTCAGCTTCTCGACGACCAGCTCGTCGATCTTCGTCGGTGTCGGCACGCTGGGATAATTCGGCCCAATCTTGTCGGACACCGGATGAATCACCGGAATCGGCACGACCCCATTGTCGTAGAAGGCGACGACATGCGAATCCCCCGGCCCCGTCGCAGTCACCTTGCCGGACTGTTCGATCGTCGCCACCTGGTCATTGTTGCTCTGGAACCGGCACAGCGGCGTCACATCTTCCCGCGTTCCGTCCGACCAGACGGCGATCGCCTTGAGCTGCCAGGTGTCGCCCTTTTTCTTCGCCACCAGTTCGCCCGGCGTGACTTCCAGCTTCACGAACTCGGCGGTCTTGTCCGTGACGCCGGCGGCGCCGTCCTCCAGCCACTTCCGCATTACGCGATACTGCCAGGTCCCCTTTTCGAGCCGGGTGCCCCCCTCGTGAGGAATCTCCTGCAGCGGCTTGGTGAGGATCAGGCTCTGAACCGGCTCGGCCTTGTTGATCCGCGGCTCATCGCCGGCCAGCAGGTTCTCGTGGTCGGCCTTGAAGTCGTAACCGAACAGGGACAGGCGGAATCCCCCCTGTCCCTGGAACGACCCGTGGCAGGCCCGACCGTTGCAGCCCAGTTTTCCCATCAGAGGAACGACGTGCTGCCGGAAGTCGGGCTGCACCTTCACTGCGTCGTCGCCGTACCGCGTGTCGATCGGCGCCCGTTCGTCAGCCCCCGGCAGGTTCGTTGCCGCCGCCATCAGGAAGGCGATCGACCAAGTGCATCGCATGTTCATATTCGGCAAATCCTTGCACACCGCGTTCAGACTGCTGCATTCAGACCGGGGACGAGAGAACGACGCGCAGAGCAGTCCGTCTATTCTCTCACTTCCGCCCTTTTTCCGGTTCGGCCCCCGCAGGCTTGGCCACTGCGGAGTTGGCTCCCCCCTTGCTCCCCTTCGGCTTCGTCTTGGCCCGCGCCTGCGTGGCCGGAATCCCCTTCTTCAGACTCGCCAGTTCCCGGTCCACGGCCCCGTCGGGGTTCTTCTCGGCTTCCGCGAGGACGCTCCGAATCTTGTCCAGGCGCTTCTCAATACGATCCCGCTCCGTTCTCAGAAGTTGCAGTCGCAGGTCCTGGCGCTCCCGGACCATCGCACGTAACTCCGTTTCGAGCTGCGGATCGTCATTCATCGCCATTCGCGCCAGGGTCAGCCGGATCCGCGAGGTCAGTTTCCACTCGCTCAGTTCCGCCTCGTAACGCTCCGGCTGCCGCTCGCGATTCTTCTCCAGCCGGTCCCGCGTCCGGTCCAGCTCGGCGACCGCGTCGGCATACTCCCTGGGAGCGTTCTCCTGAAGCTGTTTCAGCAGTCTGGCCAGTTCCGGGTGGTGTTCTTCAGCGAACTTGCGCGCCGCCCGCTCCCGGTCGGACGGCAACGTCGTCGCCGTCTCACGCCGGGCGGTCTCCTTTTTCGCCTTTTCCTTCTCCGGCGACTTCTTTTCTGGCGATTTGCCGCCAGGAGACTTGCCGCCCGGAGACTTGGACGATTCTTGTGCCGTCAGCCCCGGCGGGACCGCCATCAGACACGCCAGCAGAATGAGCCAGGGGAGACGTCGCACGAATCAGTTCTCCTGCACGGGATCTTCCGTCGCGCCGCCAGCTTCTAGCGACACTGCCGCCATCAGCCAGTTCGGGACGTCATCCCCGGCGTCCTGTTCCTCTTCGTTCCAGCGGTCGCTCCCCGACACGGATTCGGGGCGCGCGTCGCGCCACCGCGATACCAGTTCCAGTGCCCGCTGCGGTGCAATTACGGCCACCTCGTCCGGCGATTCGATTGCGGTGTGCGGCGCCAGCCAGACGACTGCTCCCGCGGCGGCCGCGGCCGACAGTCCATACGCCAGGCGTCGCCAGCCCCGGCGGGAAGTCGAACGCTCGACGCGCACAGCCCGGCCGGTGCGAAGGGCGGCGACAAGCTGCACCGCCCGCGCCAGCGCGGCCCCCGCCTCTTCATCGTCGGCCAACCGGGCCTCAAACGCCTCGACAGCCTCCGCGCCGAGCTCTCCCAGCACATACTGCTGAGCCAGCCAGTTCAGATCCTCGATCGAATCGGTCATCGCCTTGGTCTCCCGCCTGCAGGGCCAGCCTCCGGCCCCGCTATTCGTCCCGCAATCGCTGCTGCAGCTTGCCCAGAGCCAGACGCATTCGCGTCAGCACCGTTCCGATCGGCAGTTGCAGATCCCCGGCGATCTGGGCAAACGTCTTCTCTTCGTAAATCCGCTGTTCCACAACCCGTCGCTGTTCCGCCGGCAGGGTCGCCAGCGCCTGCCGCACACGATCCGCCTCTTCAGATCGCACCAGACCGGCCCAGGGGACCCCTTCTTCGTGTTGCCTGGCATCGGGAGCGACTTTCCGCAGCCCTCGCTCCTGAACTCCTGTCCGCCGTCGCCAGAGCATTGTCTCGTTATAGGCGACCCGGAACAACCAGCCCCGGATCGATTCGTCGCGCGCGGTATGGCCGGCTTCCACCAGCCGACCGAACGTCACCTGCAGCAGTTCTTCCGCCTGTTCGCCGTTGCGGGTCAGCCCCCACAGAAACGCCCGGACTTCGCCCGACCACAGGTCGTGCAGTTCCCGAACTCGTTCTGGGGTCAGACGTTCTGGCGCACCGGCAGCGGGCTCGTCCGGCAGACCGCAGTCTGATTCCGTCAAGGCTCGCTCCCGTGGTGTGCGTCTGACATCGAGAACGATGCGACCGGCAACCGGTTTATTCTCCGGAAGTCCGACCCGCCGGCAGTTTCTCAACAAAGCCGCCCGTCATCGTCCCCGGAACACCACCACTCCGCCAGCGGGAGCCTCAGTCCAAGGTCATGAAGCGCGAAAGCGGAAAATCAAGCAGCCGATAGCAAGAGAGAACCCGGCGGATCGCGGATCGCCAGAAAAAGGCCGCCTCACCCTTCCCGACTCTCAACTCTCAATGCTCAACCCCCGCTCACTCCGACTGAGCCTTCAGCAGGTCGCGGATTTCCATCAGCAGCTTTTCCTGCGGCGGCATTTCGGCCGGCTTGGGAGGCTCTTCGGCCTTCTTCGCATTCAGCCGGTTCATCCCTTTGATCAGCAGGAAAATGCAGAACGCGATGATCAGAAAATCGAACGTCGTCTGCAGAAAGTTGCCGTACGTGATGGCCGTCTCCGGCAGCGTGGCGGTCATCATTTCCCCCGGTTTCTCCGGGTTCGGCACGGGCACGCCGATCTTCGGCAACGTGTACTTCAGATCCCGAAAGTTGACCCCGCCAATCAGGTAACCGATCGGCGGCATGATCACGTCGGCGACAACCGAGTTGACGATCTTGCCGAAGGCGGCCCCCATGATCACGCCGACCGCCATGTCCATGACGTTTCCGCGCTGAATGAACTGGCGGAACTCCGAGATCATCCCCATGGTTCTGCTCCGTTTTCTGCTCTGTGCCCGACCCGGCTCGGTCCCGAACCGCTGCGACGGCAGCGATCATCTCTTGCAGATTGAACGCCGGCCGGCTATCCCGCGCCAAAACCCTATTGTCGAGTGCGATTCGAGTTGCCGGCCGCCAGCGGATGCGTCGGCCCGGCGAGCGCTTCGAGTCGCTCCGTCAGCACGCGGATGTTATTCCGCTCCAGGTCCACGTCGACATTCGACAGCTCCAGACACAGCGGAACGACCAGTTCGCGATCGCTTCCATCCGCGCTCGCCACCGGACGGTGCATGCCCGACCGGGCCGTTGCCGCCACGAGCGTCCCGCCGACAGGCTGCAGCAGCTCCGGAGCGACGAACGTCACCAGCGGCAGACGTCCCAGCACCTGCGGTTCGGCGCCGGCCATCGATCCCCTGATCCGGCCGTCAGGTTCAATCAGCACCTGCTCGACTCCTGCGGGGATGAGAATCTCGGGCTGCAGCGTGGCTCGCCCCGCCGAGGCCACCGTCGCCAGACGCCGGTCGCCGTTGATCAGCAGCGCGCCGCACCGGGTAAACCGCTTCGCTCCATCGATTCGAACCGCCAGCCAGACGGATTCCGCCAGAGCGATGTCGAGCGGACGCCCGGTTTCTTCGACGTCTCCCGGCGAAACGTCGAGCACCGGCGGCGCCAACTCAATTCCCGGCTGGATCGATTCTCCGGAGCTCGTCCGGTCGACCAGCAGCACGCGCACTCGGCGGAACCCCGGCGTCAAACTGTTGAGCAGGTTGTGCCGATGCCACTGAATCGCTTCTCGCAATGTCTCCGCCGAGCTGTCGAGTGAGACAACCTGGCGACTCGGCCGGACCGGCGCAGGTTCTGTGAGGTAGGACGGCGGTCCCGGTGCGAGCGGAGACGGCATTGCCAGTTCGGGCGCAGGCGCGAACAGCGGCGAGTTCTCCTGCGCAGATCCGACCTGCCGTCTGACGTTCAGCATATCCCGCACCATCACTGCGGGCAGCGCCTTGAGCTGGTCGAAGAAGATGTCTCGCTCTTCCTGCGGAGCGTCGCTCAGTTCTTGCTCGATGATGGCGCGAATCTGAGCCTCGTCCGCAGGACTCGATCGGGGGGCCAGACGCTGTGGCCGCAGCTCCTGCGGTGAAACGTCGTCATCAGCCGCGATCGACCGCAGCGCCCGATCACGATGCGGAACCGCTCGTAATGGAGTCGAGAACTCTCCCCGGGGGAGAGCGCCAGGAGGACCGGCGGAGGCGGAACGTCCCAACTGACGATGTCCAGCGACCAGCGCCGCAATCATCAATACGGCGGCGCACCACGACATCCCTGTCCGCATCGAGCCGTCTCCTTCGGCAATCGTCCACATCCGGACGCCGGGCCTCGTGCCCGCAGCGCAATTCCGGAATGCCGGAGACCTTATCGCAAAAAATGACTCCGGACAAGCCGGCCTTGGTCCGACGACGGTTCCCCGGTTCGAGGGCCAGGGCGCCCGGGTTGACCTTGACGAAAGATTTCAAGCATGGGAAACATCGATCCAGTGTCGCTGTCGCCCGCGACAGGTTGTCAGCCATCCATCGCCAACAGGAATCGACCGATGTTGCCGAGCCGAACATCCATGGCCGCTCTGCTGGTGGTTGCGCTCGTCGGAACGACAGCGCTCCCCCTGTTCGGCACCGATCCGGCTGATGCCGAGAATGCCGAGAATCTCTACTTGAAAGAGCGAGTTCGATCGCTGGAAAAGCGTCTGGCGAAGTTGGAAGGCCAGATGCAACTGCTGACTGGTGGAGCTGTCTTGCCGGCAGGTGGATTTCTTCCGACCCCGGGGCCTGTCCCCCGACAATCGTCGGAAGACGACCCGGCGGACAAGTACCGCGCCAAAATTATCCTGCTGAACTATCAGCGAGTCATTCCCCAGTCCCCCGAATCGCCCCGTCGTTGACGGTTGCAATCACAGCTCAACGTTCCGACGGTGCACTCCATTTCCCGTCCCAGCCGTTCTGCAGATCGGTCAGGAATCCGCGCCATTCCACGGTCGTCCGCGTGGCGGGAAACGGCTGGGGAATCACCGGTTCCGAGGACGTCCAGACAATCGCGAACTGCCCGTCGGCTTGAATCCGGCCGATCCGCGCCGAGCGGATCAGATGTTGCGTCGCCGGATCGACGCGAACCGGCCCCTCCGGCGCCGACAGCCGCTGATTTCTGAGCGTCCGGCGAATCTCATTCGGCGCGTCGCTCCCCGCCTCCCGAACCGCCTGCGCCCACAGTTTGACGCCGATGTACGCGGCCTCCATCGGATCGGTCACCAGTCGCTGAGCTCCGAATCGCCCCCGGAACGCCTTAAGAAACGCCGTGTTCTCTGGCGTGTCGATCGACTGAAAATAGTCCCACGCGGCATAATCGCCGACCATGTCCCCGACGCGCAGGTGCCGCAGCTCTTCTTCACCCACGCTGAACGAGATGGTCGGCATCGCCTTCGACGTCACACCCGCCTTGCGCAGCGCCCGGAAGAACGCCACGTTGGTGTCCCCGTTGATCGTGTTGAGCAGGACGTCCGGCTTCGACGCGACGATCTGTGCCACGGCCTCCTGAACCTCCGCCGTTCCGAGCGGCAGCCAGGCCTCGCCGACCAGCTCGCCGCCGAGTCCCTGCAGATGATCCTTGATGATCTCGCCGGCGGCCCGCGGAAACACGTAGTCGGATCCGACGTGAAAGAACCGCGTCTTCTTCAGATCCCGAGCGGCCCAGGTCACCGCGGGGAGGATCTGCTGATTCGGTGCGGCCCCCGTGTAGAAGACCTGCGGCGATTCCTCCAGACCCTCGTACTGCAGCGGATAAATCAACAGATGACCGGCTTCTTCGATCAGCGGCACCACCCGCTTGCGGCTCGCGGACGTCCAACAGCCGAAGATCGTCCCCAGTCCCTCGTCTTCAATCAGCCGACGGGCCTCGCGGGCGAAGACTTCTTCGTCCGACTGGCCGTCGGCCACCACCGCTTCCACCGGACGTCCCAGCAGACCGCCCGCGGCGTTGATCTCTCCGATCGCCAGTTGCACGGCGTCGACGACTGGGGATTCGCTCGTCGCCATTGTCCCGCTGAGCGAGTGCAGCACCCCGACTCGCAATGGCACTCCCGTCGGAGCAACGACTGCGGCGCCCGCGTTCGCAGCTCCGTTCACGCTCGCCGCGGCCCCGTCGCCCCGCATGCGGTGCAGCCAGAATCCCCCCGCCAGCAGCGCGACGCAGGCCGACGCCGTCAGCAACCAGGCCGTGGGGACGCCGCGGGCGGGTGACCCGACTGGCGTCGCCGGCAGGCCCAGCCGACTTCCGGCTCCACTCGGCAGGACGATCTGCCCGGCTCCCGACAGGGTCGCGATCACCGCTTCCAGATCGGCCAGAAGCTCATCGGCGGACTGGTAGCGATCTTCCGGCAGCTTCGCCGTCGCCTTCTGCACGATGGCGGTGCATGCATCTGGGACCGACGGATTGATCGACCGGGGATTCGGAGGCGCCGAATGGCAGTGGGCGTACATGACCTGCATCGAACTGCCGGCCGACTGATACGGGCTCTGTCCGGTCAGCAGGCTGAAGTAAGTCGCCCCCAGCGAATAGACGTCGCTGCGCGCGTCGACCGGCCGCGACTGGCACTGCTCCGGGCTCATGTAGTAGGGCGTGCCGACGACGCGACCGGCCTGCGTGAGCTGCAGGTCGTGGATTCCGCCCTTTGCCAGTCCAAAGTCGGCAACCTTGACCACCCCCTCAACGGATCGCAACAGATTGGCAGGTTTGATGTCCCGATGGATCAAACCCGCCGCGTGGGCCGCGGCCACTCCCCGCGTGGCGTCGGCCATCAGCCTCGTGGCTTCCAGAACCGGCAACGCGCCACGTTTCAAAATCTCGTCGGCGAGGTTCCCGCCGGCGACATACTCCATCACCAGATAGTTCGTGCCTTGGTCTTCGCCAATCTCGTAAATACCGACCGTATGCGGGTGCGTCAGCTTCCCGGCCGCGCGGGCTTCGGCGACGAAGCGAGCCTTGATCTCCGGATCGTTCGCAATCGCGTCTGGGAGGATTTTGATCGCGACATCGCGCTCGATGACAGTGTCGTGTCCCAGACAGACGACTCCCATACCGCCCGATCCGAGAAACTGCCGGATCTCGTACCGCCCTAGCCGACTCTTCAATGCGGCCGGAGCCGAGGTGGGGGTCGGCTGGCCTGATCCGGCCGTCGATGCGTTCATTTCCGGCGCGATCAAAGTCCGGCTGTTCTCCTCAGCCAGCGGAGGATCGGGCACTTGAGGTGGGGTGAAGGGGTCGCTGGTCATGCCAAATCTCAGTTCACTCGACAGAATTCATCGCATGAAGTATGGCTCAGGATCCAAGTCGGGGCGGAATTGTTCGCCAAAGAGGCTGGAAGTTGAGGCCTGTGGCACGGTAAGTCTTGGTTGAATCATCGGTTGCGTGAACCCGGATCGCGGCAGACGTCTCATCTGTTTGCGTGAGTTGAAATGATCCAATCGGCGAAATGTCTGGCGTCGATACTATCCCTTCGCGCCGGAATCGGCCTCCGTCGCCGCCGGCGGAGGAGAGAACTTGTAGCTGGCGGCATTGGCGATCAGGGCCAGGCTGATGCCGCCGTAGCCGATCGCCGCCAGCACCAGGGCACAGCGTCGCCACCAGGCAGGCCGGCATTCGGGAGGCAGGAAGCGGGTATTCACCCGCAGAATCTGGATCGCCGCCACGGCCATGATCGGGCTGGCGACGATTCCCAGCACGGCGAAGAGCTGCAGAACGCTCCCCAGGTGGATCGCAAACACCGCCCACGCCGTCACGAGAAGGAGCAGCACGGCATAAATGCGACTCGCCGGCCACCTCTGAAACCGCGGCGATGCTCCCCACAGGATGTCAGCGGAAGTGCGAATCAAACAGTCGGTATTGCCCAGGTGCGTCGAGAACAGGATCCAGAATCCGTTCAGCAGAGTCAGCAGCCATAGCCCCTGCCAGACATGGTCGGACAGGTATTGAGCCTGGAACACTCCCAGTTCCTCCTTCTGAATCTGATTGCTGCCGACAATGGCCCGGGCCAGATTCACGTTGAGAAACATGCCGACCGCGCATCCAAGCCCCCACAGAAGCTGCTGATCGATCCGGGAATAAGCCCACCAGATGCGCCAGCGCCGCATGTTCTCGGGAGTCGGCGGAAAGACGGCCCCCGTGGGCTGCAGCTCCTGGTGCCCCTGCGCCAGGGCGCTGCCGATCCCTCCGGAAAGCGCGCCCATGCCGAAGCCCTTGTCGCGAAACCAGTTGGAAATGGCGAGATTCCCCAACCCTCCCGAACCCGCCGTCGCCGCAAACAGTCCCAGCAGCACAATGTTCATCCCCGCCGGCAGCGCGCGGAACTCAAAGAACCCCCGAATCGTGCTCCACCAGATCTCCGCAGGGACCACGAGGAGGTTGGCGATCAGCAGGAAGACAAAGATAAACCCGATCATCATCCACGACAGACGCTCCAGCACCCGTTCGATGCTCTTGCCCGAGAGCAGAATGGCTACGCAGGCAAGGATGACTCCAATGCCGATCCAGTTCATCGCCTGCGTATCCAGTGCTCCCTGAACGGTGGAGGCATTGGCAGGCATCCGCCGCGCATAGGCCGAGAAGAGCACCGTGGCACAGCCCGCGGCAATGGCCGGCGTGGCTAGCTGGGCCGCGCCGATCGCCAGATAGAACGGCGCCCAGAGGGCAGGGCCGGGCTTGAGCCGCATGACGCCCGTCAGGATCGGCTCGCCCGTGTAGAGCGTGTAGCGAACGGCTTCGAGATTAAACAGCGACTGCAGTATGATCGCGATCGTCGCAATCCACAGAATCCCCGGCCCATAGTTGACCGCCATCAGCGGCCCCACGATCCACTCCCCGCCCCCGATCGAACCCGCCAGCAGAATCGCCCCCGGACCGATCGTTTTCAGCGTGTTCCGAAACGTCGGAGGCAGCGGCTCAGGCAGGTCGGCGACGCGCCACGGAGGAAGGCAGCCGTGATCGGCCCCGGGAGCACCGGCGGAAGAGTCCGTCATCAGGATGTCATTTCGCTGGAGGTCAGTCTGAGGGGAGTGCGGACGTACCCAGGCTCAACGGGCCTCGGTCGCCTGCATGAGGCCCCGAATATACCCCCACGCGAACAGCCGGCCCAGCATGGTGTAGCCCGGTTCTCCCTCTTCGCCGACATATTGCGGCACGTGATCGGGCCGCAGCGTCCCCGCAAACCCGATCTCGCGATACGCCCGCATCGCCGCAGCCATGTCCGTCGGGCCATTGTCGTGAAAAGTCTCGCGGAAGTCTTCCGGCGTCCCCGCCACGTCGCGAAAGTGAACATACTTGATGTGCGGCCCCAGCCGGCGGATCGCCGCCGGTATGTCGACATTCATCGTCGCAAACGAGCCCTGACAAAAGCAGATGCAGTTCCGCGGGCTCGGCGCCAGGCCGATCAGCCGTTCGAAGTTTTCGACCGAGTTCATGATCCGCGCCCGCCCCAGCAGTTCCGGCAGTGGAGGATCATCGGGATGCATCGCCAGATCCACTCCCGCCCGCTCCGCCACGGGCAGCAGCTCGTTCAGAAAGCGTTCCAGATTCCCCCAGAGTTGCTCCGCCGTCACCCGACCGGCCGCAGTGACCGTCGTTGACGAATTCAACGAGACCGCCTGCTCGACCTCCTTCAGCCGGAAGGCCGTGACCCGCGCGCCTCCCCGCTCCGGCGCATCCATCTGCGTGCGGACCCAGTCCGTCCCCGCCATGAAGTTGTAGCAGAGCAGGTTGACACCCGCGTCCCCCATCGCCCGAAGGAGATCCTTCATCGCGGCCAGGTCGGTCCCGTCGTCGGTCCCCACCTTCAGCCGCTCGATCGGCAGATACCCTTCGACCACCGGCACGGTTAGACCGAACGCCTCGGCCTGTCGCTGAATCGTCCGCAACCCGCGCGCTTTCAAATCCGTATACCGCGCGACCAGGTCGGTCACGCCGCACTGCGCCGACAGTTGCAGATTCTCATTGGTGACCGGCGTCAACACCGTTCCGAGACGCATGAAAGTCCCTCAGGGCCAGAGCGAAATGCGGGAATCGACCGCCGCATCACATCGCGCGGCCAGACGTCGCGGCGAGTATGGAGCATTCGCAACACTTCGGCCAGCGTTTCACCGCCCTGACGGCGCAACCCCCCCTCGCGCCTTCCCGCTCAATCGGCCGACGGAGATTCCTTCGCCGCAGCCGGCGCGAGCCATTCCGGTTCCAGAAACTCCTTCCGGATCCGCTCCTTGTCCGCCGTCAGAAACGGGCCGTGGTCCCGAGTCCAGTACTCGTAGAGCTTGGCCCGTAAACCGGCATCCGTGATCTTAAAAGCGCCTGCCTGCTCTTGCGCTTCCATCCAGCGTCGCATGGCATCAAACGCTTCCAGGCCTGCCTGCTGCCAAAGAATTCGACCTTCGCCGTAGTTCTCGTACAAGTGCTTCTGCAGCTTCCAGTTGCGGAGCATGAATTCGGCAAACTGGTCTTCCGAAGGGGGCCGGAGCTGGCTTCTCAAGCGAAGGTGTTCCAGTTCCAGTTGCTTCTGGTCTTCCTCGGGCAGTCCGGGAGCAGCAAGCTGCGTCTCGATCGTCCGCATCTGCTCGCGGAGCTTTGCTTCGCCCCCTGCCGCTTCAAGGCGTTCGCGGTGCTTCCGGTCGAAGTACTCCCCGGCCAACTGGATTTCCGTCTCCGTCGGCGCGATCTCGGACCGGTGCACCTCGCGATACCGCTCCAGAGCCGCCCCCAGAAAGACGCTGTGCAGCGTCTCCTCGGTGACTTCATTGCGAAACACCGGCTTCCCGCCGACTTCGCCGATCTGTTCTCGCTTGATTGGCGGCGGCCCGGTCACCGCGACTTTCACCCCGAAAACCTCCGGTTTGAACACGATTGTCCCCAAGTCATTCCCGCCAGGGGCGATCACTCGCTTGAACTGCCCCTGCGGCCAGTGCCGCACGTAACCCGCCCGCTCGTGCCAGACCCGGAACTCCCACTCGCCCGGCGGCAGATCCGGCAGCGTGAACGAGCCGTCCGGCTGACTCACCGCCACGTACGGATTGCCGTGAATCATCAGTAAGCCGCCGGCCCAGGGACCCAGGTCCGAGCGAAAACGACTCGGGTACGGCTCCGCCGCCCGGAAGCTGATCGGCGGCGGTTGCTCGTCCGACCGTGCCGGCATCAGCATGTTCACCGGGCTGTTGAGCGCCCGCGAAAACTCCGCATGAAAGTTGAACGACACCGGATCGAGATTCTCAACCACCACCGGCTGCCCGACCGTCGCGACAGTCATCCGCGGCGAGAAGTTGCCGTCCTGCAGCCGGATCGTCGCCGGCCGCTGCGCCAGATCTGCCGGCGGCGTCCAGGGAATTTCTCGGCTCGTGACCCAGATCACGACGTTGGCGACGCCCCCCGATTTGTCGACCAGCAGCGATGAATCCAGCGTGCTCGGCCGGATGTTCTGCTTCAGAAACTCCCGATAGGTCGCTTCGACGCCGGAAAACCGGCCATCCGGCCCCGGCGGCTGCGGCCGAGTGGCGTCGATCTCCGCGAACTGCGGCCACACGTCCTTGCGCGGCGGAGCTTCGCCGTCGTAGACGAACCGGCCGGTGAGGGTCGCCCGAGGCAGGGCGGCGTGGCGGTTTGACGGATTCTTCGCGTCGTCGACGGCTGCCGTTTCAGTCTGTACCGCCAACGTCACCTCCCCCGATTCCGGCTTCGGCTCATCGGCCGCTCGGATCCGCTCCGAGCCATTCGCCGCGCGAACTCGCAATCGCAACGTCTGCCCCGGTTTCGCATCGAGAATCCGGCCGACCAGTTTGTCGACCTCCCCCCCAATCCTGATCTCAAACGGCACGCGCAGCGCATACGCTTCCCCCGCCTCAAGCCGACTTCTGATGGCGCCGGCAATCCACGGCAGCCCCGACCACTCTTCATGCCCGTTCCTCACGGCAACCCTGGCTCCCGTCTGATCGGTCACCGTGAAATCTTCAATCACCGGCCACGTGATGTTCATGAACGTCAGGTCGTCAATCGCCTTCCGCCCCTCATTCCGGACAAACAGCCGCAATTGCACGCGTTCGCCAATCTGGTACTGCGCCTTCCTCGGCGACAGAAACAGGCCCAGCGACAATCCGTCCGCATCCGGCCGGCCCCACGCCACCTGCTGCGGATCGATCTTTTCCTCGCCGAGCACCGTGTGACGGATCGAAAAACCGACCGTCCCGGCCCGCTCCAGCGCCGGCATGATCAACCGGATTGACCACAGTTGGCTGGTCGTGAATGCGTCCGACTGGACTCCGGTCAGCACTTCGAGTTTCGCCCCCTCAGGCAGCCGGCGAGTCTTCGCGACGGCCTTGAAGGCCGCGAACTCCCGCTCGCTGACGTCCTTTGTGTCCCGCTTCCAGTCGCTCCGCTGAATCGCCGCGACGACTTCCTCTTCGGTCAGCGGCGGCTGCTCCTGGCCGCGACCTCGCTGCGTGTTCTCCGCATTGAAGTCGCGTACGGCGTCGACCAGCGAAACGCTTTGATCGGCAGCGGGATCTTCTCCAGCGTCGAGCACCCGTTCGGCAACCGTAATCTTCTGCGTTCCCGTCGACAACTCCCCAATCCACTCGCTCTTCCCCGGCACGTAGCGATGCCGTTCATTGTCGAGGTTTCCGAAGCGAATTGTGCACTGCAGCGTGTGATGACCAGGGGCCGCCTTGACCGAATATCCGAGTCGCCGTTTCGCCGGATCAACCGGGGCGGAAGTCAGATTCACCGCGGGCATCGTCAGAAGCTGACGCTCGCCCGGCTTCAGCCGCCAGTAGCTGCGAATGTGCAGCGTCGAAGCGTGCAAGTTTTCAATGTCGACCGGTCGTCCATGCTGGTCGAGCATTTCCAGGCCGCGGGCCATCTCCTGCCCGACGACATACCCGCTGAGCTTGATCTCGCGGTCGCTGACATTCTCCACCACCACCAGATACTGCAATTCGTCCCCCGACAGCGCCGTGATGTGCGTTGGCAATGGCTTGTCGGTCGGCAACTGCTGCCACTTGCTCCAGTCGATGCCGTCGCTCGGCACCAGCCCCAGCCGCAGACCGTCGAGCGGCGGTCCCCACAATGCCTCGGGAATCTTCGCCTTCAATCCCGGCTGCAGGTACGTGACCGATTCGTACGCCGTGTCGGCCACGGCATCGTTGGTCGCGTCGATGGCCGCTTCGGCCGCAGCGACAATCTCACGCATCCTGGCGGCGACATCGGTCAACTCGGGCCTGCGAAACGCCTCGGCCTCATCGCGCAGCGCCTCGCGAATGCGCTGCAAAACTTCCAGCCGTACGTACCGCTGCGGATCTTGCTCGGTGAAGTACTCGTCGACTCCTGTCGCCGAGAGCTCGGGTTCTGCCAGTTTCCACGCCCGGCGGATCAGCTCCGGTTCGCCCGTGCGGAACATCAACGTCAGCCGGTAGCGCGGATCGCCGCCGGTCGCTCCCGGTTTCAACTGCTCGCGGAAAAGCACCTCCAGCTTCAACAGCTCGAACGGATCCCCCTCAATCGGCCCGTACATGCGCTCGTGCTGCCAGGTGCCATCGGGCCGGTGGTTGATGTAGAAGTGGCCGCTCCCGGCCGGATATTTCAACCAGATGTTCTGGGCCAGGGGCATCAGGAACACATTCTTCGGCCGCCGCCAGGGCTCGGCAGGGTCCGAGCCGGGGACCAGCAGCTCGGGCGTCTGCTGCTCGGGCGACAGCCGCGTTGCCTCGGAATAGTGCCGCACGGCCGCCCGGGAAAGATCGAGCCCGCGCACGTCTTCAGGTCTGGGGCGAGGAAAGTCGGCGGTTGCCTGGACTGTCTCCACCGACACCCTGACATCGCTCTCCTTCCCCGGTTCCAGACTCACTCCCTTGAACGTCACCCAGTGCCGATACGGCCGCAGCCGGTATTCGAAGCGGGCAAGTTCTTTGCCAGCGGGGAGGGGGCGAACCAGTCGCCATTTGGCATCGACGAAGTCGGTTCCTTCGACAGTCTCGCTGCCTCCGAAGAGCACCAGTTGTTCGAGGCCTTCGGTATCGAAGGTCCGCACGCTCAGGTCATACAGCCGGTGGTATCTTTGGTGCTGTTGGAGGCGCAGGACCGGACGGGATGAGTCGTTCACGCTTGCGACCGCACGCTGCGGCAGAATCTGCGCGTAGCTCGACTGATAAAGATCTGCGGCGTCGAGCGAGTTGAGAGGCTCGCCGATGGGGCCGATCTGCAGCCATTTGCCCCACGGCTCGTCGCTCAATCCGACGCGGACTTCATCGACGGCGGCGGGTGGACGAAACGTTACGCCGCCGGATGTTGACGCCTCGGCGAGTCGTCCCGAGACACGCAGTCGATACGGTTCCGTGACGGGAAGATTGGGATATCCCGTGTCCTTGCATGGCAATTCAAAAATCAGCGACGGCTGACGGCGCAACCCCTGAAAATTCCACAGGAAGTCGCGCCCGTTCGCGTCGATCGGCACGTTGTTTCGAACGCTTGTGCCCATCACGTTGCCACCATAGGCGGCTAACCCCTCCGGCCACTCCGGCACATCCCCAAGGGGCAATCCGTCCGGCCGCCAACCGGTCCGTGCCGGAGCCATATTCTTCGTGATCCCCACGAACGACACCGTCACGCCGTCCGGCAGCATCGCCGAGTAACGCTCGGGCTTCGGCGCCGGCTGCGATTCCGTCGAAACCTTGACCTCCGTCTTCATCCCCGACTCCAGCGAAACATTCTCGAACGTCGCCCAGTGCCGATATGGCCGGACCCGGTACTCGAAGCGAGCAATCCGATTCCGCGGAAGTTTGAACGTGAAGTGCCGTTCTCCGGACCGGGTAACGGATTCCGATGAACGGCGATGCTTCGCGCCGTCGACATCCACAGCGTGCAACTCCCACGCGGCCTCCTTGAACAGGTTGTTGGACGCCTTGCCGTCCAGGATCAGCTCGGTCTGGCCGTCGACCTCTTCGACGCGCAACGGAACGATCCGGTCATAGAACGGCTGCAGATCGGCAGAAAGCTCCGCCGGCTGTCGGGTTCCGGTGATATCGATCTCCACAGTCGGCCCATACGGTTCGGTCGTCAGGCCCACGCGGACGGAGGTCGTGTCGGACTTGAACGGACCGGCCCCATGTTCGCCGACCCACAATCCGTTCGAATACGACGATCCGGTCGCGGCCGACACAGGGCCGTAGTCGGTGGTGACGGCGTGCTCGCGCGGCAGTCCGCGAATGTGAATCAAAAACTCCCGGCACTGCGCCTGCTCGGGACTGCCGGACATGACCGAGAAGCCCCCCTCCAGCTCAGGCCGCGGCTCCAGCGAACGGCCATCCGGCCTCCACCAGGCTTTGTCCTTAGACGGATGAAAGCTGACGCCAACCAGTTCAACCGTAATGTCGCCGGGAAGCGTGGCAATCACTGGTGTCGATGGTCGTTCGCCGTCATCTACCGCGGCCCGATGCCAGACCAGTCCGAGAACCAGCACGAAACCAACACCCGCCAAGCTGAGCAACGCGGCCGGCCAGCGATCCGTAAAGCGGGCCGCAGCCCGGTCACCCCCAAACAATCGCCGCACCCGCGACAAGAGCACCCCATCCGCCATTCCGAGCGCCAGCACGGAGCTCGTCCCGCGCAGTTCTTCCACCGCCAGCAGCGCCCGACCGTACTCGACGCGGTTCCCCAGCAGCCCCACCACCAGGTCGTCGCAACAGTGTTCGCGCTCGACCCGGATCTGCCACGACAGCCACCAGACCGCGGGATGATAAAAGCAGAGCGTCTCGACCAGCGTCTGCAGCAGGTTCACCACGAAATCGTGCCGGCGGACATGGGCCAGTTCATGCGCCAGAATCGCTTCCAGTTGCGAGATCGGCAGGCCGGTCGCCAGCCCGACCGGCAGCAGAATCGCCGGGCGGAAATAGCCGACCAGCACCGGCGTCTGCACCAGCGTCGATTGCAGGACTTGCACGGCTCGCCGCAGGCCAAGCTGTCCGGCGACGCGCCGTAGCGCCGCGGAGATTTCTTCGCCGACCGGCGAGACTCCCACACGCCGCAATCGCAAAAGCGCATGCCAGCCCAGCAGCGGCCGGAGCGAGCAGAGGACGACGCCCAGACTCCACCCCACCACAATCCACGCCAGCCACGGCTGGAGCGTCCGCTCGGCCGCTTCCGCCCAGGAGAGCGGGGCCGGATCTGTGGCCGCGACCTCGGGGACATCCCGCCAGACCGATCTCGCGGGAAGTTCTTCAGCCGGGAGATCGACAGTCCGTGCCGCATCGGCGGTGTCGCCGTCGAGAGCACTTAGCCTCGCTGCTGCGGGAGCAACGGCGGTCGCGATTGGAGCTTCGGCCACGTCCGGCGCAGCCTCGGCGATCGCCGCCCCCTCCGGCTGCAAACACCACGTGGCCATCGGGCTGACGACGATGGCCGCCATCGCCCCGACCAGGACCGTGTAGCGCGCCGCGGCCCGCCCGCGACCGAGCAGACGCACGACAATCGCTGCGGCGAAGGCGATCAGCGTAAACTGCCACAGCGAATGGACGAGCACCCAGCCGAGACGTTCGACAAGGACATCCGAAGCCAGTTCTCGAATCAATAGAAGCGAGTTCATACCTGGCCCTCCATCTCGTCGAGCAGCTTGCGGACTTCGGCGATCTCTTCTTTCGAGGCCTTCCCCGCCAGCGAGGGCCTGCAGTACCAGGCTCATCGACGAACCGTCGTAGACCTTGTCGATCAGCTCGCGCAAAAACGTCTTCGCCGCCTTCTGCCGGGTCAGCACCGACCGGTAAAGGTGCGGCGTGACATTCTCGTTCCGGGCCACCAGCCCCTTCTGCAGCATCACCGACAGCATTTTGACGGTGGTGGAATAGTTCGTTCCCTTGGCCTCGGCGAGCCGCGTATGGATTTCACGGACGGGGCAGGGCTCCAGCTCCCACAGAATCCGCAGGATTTCCAGCTCGACCGCCGTCGGCTGAGTCGACCCGAGCTCGCGCATGACCTGATCTCCTGCAGCGGAAAAAGCGTACGAAATCACCGGCATCACTCCCGAAACAGTCCGCCTTTTCGTCTTGTCCCCTCTCCCGCTGTCTTCAGTGGGAGAGGGCCAGGGTGAGGGTCTTCGAAGATGTCGGAGTATCCCCCACAGAGTAAAGACGACGCGCCTCACATCCATAGCCAGTGATTTAGCGAAGGCTTTCGCTACGCCCAGTCTAGCGAAAGCTTTCGCTAAGACAATCGCAATTCGGCCGGCCTCCAATTTTCTGCCGAGTTCTGCCGCGCGCCCGCAGGACCGCGACTCGCTTGCCTGAAACCGGGCCAAGCTGCGAGACTCACCCCACCCTCCGACTGACGCCCGCTCCCCCTGGATTTCGACACACCGTGACTTCGCCCGAACCGTTCGTCGACGCCATTCGCATCCGCGGCGCGCGAATGCACAATCTGCAGAACATCGACGTCGATCTCCCGCGGGGAAAGCTGATCGTCGTTTCCGGCGTCAGCGGCAGCGGGAAAAGTTCGCTGGTCATGGAGACGCTCCTCGCCGAAGGCCGCCGGCGGTATCTGGCGTGTCTGTCGAGCAGTGCCGGGGGTCTGCTGCAGGAACTCCCCACCCCCGACGTCGATCAGATCGACGGCCTCCCCCCCGTCCTGGGACTCGGCCAGCACCTCGGCAAAGCCGGTCGACGGAGCACGGCCGGCACGGTCCTGGATGTCTACGACCCGCTCAGGATTCTGTTCGCCCGGTTCGGGACGTTGTATTGCCAGAAATGCCAGACTCCGGTGACTTCGCAGTCGCAGGAGGCGATCGTCGAGCGGCTGCTGCAGCTCCCCGACCGCACGAAGCTGCTCATCCTCGCGCCGATCGCTCGCAAGCAGCGCGGTTCGCATCTGGAAACGCTGCAGCGCATCGCCCGCGAGGGCTATGTGCGGGCGCGGATCGATGGTGAGCTCGTTGATGTTTCTGTCCCCCCGGAGCTGGAGGCCCGGCTGACGCACGACATCGAAATCGTCGTCGATCGGCTGATGCTCAAGGAGGGGCTCCGCCCGCGACTGGAGGAATCGCTCGACGTCGCCCTGCAGCTCGGCCGGCAAACCTGCCTGGTCAGCGTCGAAACCGCCGACGGCTGGCAAGACCGCCTGATCAGCAGCCAGCTCCACTGTGCAACCTGCGAGCAAAGCTATCCCCCGCTGGAGTCGCGGCTCTTCAGCTTCCGCTCGGCCTACGGAGCCTGTCCCGACTGCCACGGTCTCGGCGAACTGACTTCCGAGGACGGCGAACTCCCGACGCTGTGTCCAACCTGCCACGGCGGCCGGCTCGGAGTCCTGGGAGCCGCAGTGCGGATTGGCGGGCGATCGCTCCCGGAATTGTGCCTGCTGCCGCTGTCCGAAGCCCACGAGCTTCTCGCAACGTGGCAGGCCTCATCCTCCCCGGAGGGGATCGACGCTCCCGGCTGGACGACCGCCGCCGTGCAACTCCTCCCCGAAGTCACGCGACGTCTCGGCGAGCTGATCCATCTGGGACTCGACTACGTGACGCTGCACCGCGCAGCGGACACGCTGTCGCGGGGAGAACTCCAGCGCGTCCGCCTCGCCGGCTGCCTGGCGACGGACCTCGCCGACGTCTGCTACGTCCTCGACGAACCAACCTCCGGCCTGCATCCGCTGGATCTCCATTGCCTCTCAGAATCGCTCAACCGGCTCCGGGAGCAGGGAAACACCGTCGTCCTCGTGGAGCACGAACTCTCCCTGACAGCCGCAGCGGATCACGTGATCGACCTGGGCCCCGGCGCCGGACGCGAGGGCGGCCACGTCGTCGCCGCCGGCACGCCCGCCGAACTATCCGTCAACCCCGCCTCCCCAACCGGACAGGCGCTAGCCCGCCGAAAGCAATTCCAGCTCGCCCCCCCGGAGTCACGGCCGCCAGGCCCAACTCTGAAAATCCGCAACGCCACCCGCCACAACCTGCAACAAGTCCATGTCGACCTCCCGCTCGGCCAGCTCGTCTGCGTCACCGGACCCAGCGGTTCAGGAAAATCCACCCTGATCCGCGACCTCCTGGTCCCCGCCCTCCAGCAGAAACTGGGCGCACGCAGCTCCGCCCCCGCCCCACCCTGCGAACTCGAGGGCTGGGAAACCCTCCAGCGCGTCATCTGCGTCGATCAGTCCCCTCTCGGGCGGACCTCCCGATCAACCCCCGCCACCGCCAGCGGCCTCTGGGAACCAATCCGCCGACTCTTCAGCCGCACCCGCGAAGCCCGCCTCCGCGGCTTCGGCCCGCAACGATTCAGCTTCCTCCATCCCGAAGGACGCTGCCCGGAGTGCCGCGGCCAGGGCGTCGTCGAACTCGATGCCGCACTCGCCCAAGACTGGTCAACCTCCTGCCCCGCCTGTCGCGGCAGAAGATTCCACCCCCGAACGCTCAGCGTCCTGTTCAAGGGCAAATCGGTCGCCGACGTGCTCGAAATGACCATGCTCGAAGCCGCCGACTTCTTCGCCAACTTTGAACGCCTCTCCCGACCCCTGCAGATGTTCTGCGAACTCGGGCTGGGCTATCTGATCCTCGGGCAGTCTGCGGCAACGCTCTCCGGCGGCGAAGCCCAACGCGTCAAACTCGTGACGGAACTCGCCACGCGACCCAGCGCCGCAACCACGCTCTTCGTCCTCGACGAACCCACCGCCGGCCTGCACGCTCTCGACGTCGATCGACTCGTCGACGCCCTCAACCGGCTCGTCCAGTCGGGACATTCCGTCGTCGCAATCGAACACAACCTCGAACTCATCCGCCGAGCGCACACACTCGTCGACCTCGGACCGGGCTCCGGCAGCCGGGGCGGAACCATCGTCGCGGTCGGCTCCCCGTGGGACGTGGCTCAGCAGCCTGACAGTCCCACGGGACGCGCCCTCAAACTCGAATTCTCTCGCCCGTAACCGCCGCAGCCGGTGCCCCCCTCAGGACGCCGCTTCGACCCCCAGCGTCTCCCACGTGTAAAGCACCGACTCGGGATTGGCGAACGTCACAACGGTCTTCCGACCGCGGGACGCCGCAAACTCGATCCCCGCCTCTTCCAGCGTGCGGACGTGATCGCTTTCCCGCTTGAAGTCGCAGTCATCCGGGACCGCCCGCCACCATTGCAGGTGCGGCCAGTCTTTCTTGATGGTCTCGATGCAGGTCGCCAGAGTCTTGCCGTCCACGCCAGCTTTGAAGCCCGCACGACCGGCAATTTCCGAAAACGTCGCCAGCTTGTCGATCTTCTTCAATTCCCACAGAATCTCGGCAACACATTCCGACCGAAAAGATGCCACAGTCCGCTCCTCCGCAGGCCAAGCCGGGAGACATCCGGGGCCACATTTGCTGTTCCAGCCGGCCCGGTCTCACAGGGCTCTCGACGAACATGCCTCGTCACCAAAGCAATTCTCCATAATTGCCTCTCGACAGCAACATCCACGCTACTTCGCGCGGGGCAGCGGAACAACCCCCGAATCCACCCTTCTCGACCAGTTCCGTGAAACCTTCAAGAAGCCCCCTCCAGCGGTTGACACTGGGGAAAACGACCGCTAGAGCTACAATTCCCCAAGTTGCGAGCCCCGCGATGGAGTCGGGAGGCTGCAGACTGCGAGCTCCAGAAGTCCCCCGCCGTGCCCAGCGCTGCTGACGAGTCTTCTCAAATGCCGTCGAACTGGGCACTCATCCGCCGGATGATCGGCCTGGGTTGGATCTATCGCGTCGCCTGTCTCCGAGTCATCGTCCTGCAGAGCCTGCTGGTCCTGCTGGCCCTCGCCGGACTGAGCCTCACCGGCTACGGAATCGACGTCCTGAGGCACCGGCTCAACCCCGGCGACGCCGTTCCACCCGGTCCGTTCGGCTGGGCGCCTCCGTCCGAGTGGTCTGCGTTCGCCACAATTTCAGCCGTCGCCGGCTCCGTCCTGGCGCTGGCGTGTTTCAATGCCCTGTTGAAATTCGTCGCCGCCGTCGCCACCGCCGATCTGGCCCAGCGCATCGTCGTCCGGCTGCGGACCGACGTGTACGACAAACTCCAGCGACTCAGTTTTCGCTTCTTCGACGACCGCGACAGCAGCTCGATCATCAATCGCGTCGCCGGCGACGTGCAGGCCGTCCGCAGCTTCATCGACGGCGTGCTGATCAAGACCCTGACGGTCGGTATCTCGCTGGCCGCCTACCTGGCCTACATGCTGTCGGTGCATGTGCCGCTCACGGCGGCGTGCCTCTGCTGCTCTCCGCTCCTCTGGTGGGGGGCGATCTGGTTCTCCCGCTCGGTTCGCCCGCTTTATCGGCGGAGCAGCGAACTGGGGGACAACCTGATTCTGACCCTCTCCGAGAGCGTGCAGGGGATTCAGGTCATCAAGGGCTTTGCGCGCGAACCGGCCGAGCAGATACGCTTCGAAGCCGCCAATCGGGCGCTCCGCGATCAGAAGTATGACATCTTCCGCCGGCTCAGTTTCTACCAGCCCCTGATGGGCTTCCTGACGCAGATCAACCTGCTGGTCCTGATCGGCTACGGCGGCTGGCTGGTCGTTCAGGGACAGCTTCCGCTCGGCGCCGGGCTGTTCGTCTTCGCCAACCTGCTGCAGGAATTCGCCGCTCAAGTCGGCCAGATGATCAATATCGCCAACAGCGTGCAGACGAGTCTGACCGGCGCCCAGCGGGTCTTCGAAGTCCTCGACGCCCCGGTCGAGATCGCCAGCCTTCCGCAGGCCCGGCGGCTGCAGCGGGCGCAGGGGGAAATCGCCTTCGAACACGTCTCGTTCGCGTACGTTCCGGGCGAGCCGGTGCTGCAGGACGTCTCGTTCAAGATCCGCGCCGGGGAATGCCTGGGAATCGTCGGCGAAACCGGCGCCGGCAAAACGACGCTCCTGTCGCTCATCGCCCGCTTCTACGATCCCGACGCTGGCCGGGTGTTGATCGACGGCGTCGACCTCCGCGAACTCGATCTGCAGGACCTGCGCCGAAACATCGGCTTGGTCTTTCAGGAGAGCTTCCTCTTCAGCAATACCGTCGCCGCAAACATCGCCTTCGGACTGCCCGACTCCGACCGCGAACGAATCGAACGGGCGGCCCGCCTCGCCTCGGCCCACGATTTCATCCAGGATCTCCCGGAAAACTACGAAAGTCTCGTCGGAGAACATGGCTCCAACCTCTCGGGAGGGCAGCGGCAGCGTCTGGCCATCGCGCGAGCGCTTTTGCTCGACCCCCCCATTCTGCTGTTCGACGACGCCACGGCCGCCGTCGACGCCGAAACCGAACACGAGATCCAGCAGGCTCTGGAGACGTCGCTCGGCGGGCGGACGACTCTCCTGGTATCGGGCCGGGTCAGCGTGCTGAAGCACGCCGACCGGATTCTCGTCCTCGAGCGGGGCCGGATCATCGAACTCGGGTCGCACGGCGAGCTCATGGCCCGCGATGGTGCCTACGCCGGGCTCGCCAGAATGCAGGTCGTCGAGGACGAACCCTGCGCTGCCGCGGAAGGACCCGCATGACGACAGTCTCCTCCCGGGCGGCGCTGACGCGCGTCACCAGTCGCGAAGAAGCCGAAGCGGACCAGCGGCCGCTCGACTTCCAGCTGATCGCCCGCGTGCTGGGCTACACCGCCCCCTACGCCGCTCAGCGGAATTGGCTGTTCCTCTGCGTGCTGCTGCGCTCAGTCCAATTGCCGGGCCTGACGTGGGTCGTCGCTGCAGTCATCAACGGACCGGTGCAGCAGGGCGACTCTACAGGAGTCTGGCTCGGCGCTCTGGCCTTCTTTCTGCTGGCTGTCTTCACGCAGGTCGTCATGCACTTCCGCCAGCGGCTGGCCCTGGAGCTGGGCGAAAGCGTCGTCGGGGACCTCCGGAACGCGATCTTCGCCCACCTGATGAAGATGACCCTGGCCGATTTTCATCGGACGCGCGTCGGACGGATCATCAGCCGGATGATCTCCGACATCGAAGACGTCCGAGTTGGCGTGCAGGAAGTCCTCTTCGTCAGCCTGGTCCAGGTCGGCCAGATGGCGGTCGCCGCAGCGTGCATGGTCTGGTACGACTGGCAGCTCTTTCTGATCGTCCTGGGACTGGCCCCCGTCCTGTGGACGATCAACCGCATTTTTCATCGGCGGCTCAGCCGGACCCTCAGGGCCATGCGGGATTCCTTCAGTCGAGTCACGGCGACGCTGGCGGAATCGGTCCTCGGCATCCGCGTCACGCAGGGCTTTGTGCGGCAGGATACCAACGCCCGCCTGTTCGGGGATCTGGTCGGAGATCACTCCCGCTACAACCGCCAGGTGGCGCACACGCAGGGACTGTTCCTGCCGCTGCTGGAGCTCAACAGCCAGATCTTCATGGCCGTGCTGCTGGTGGTGGGGGGCTGGCGGGTCCTCCAGCCCGATTCAGGGCTGACGATCGGCGAACTGGTCGCCTTTTTCTTCGTGGCCCACCTCTTCTTCGCCCCCGTCACCGTCCTCGGCAATCAGTACAACCAGGCGCTGACAGCCATGGCCGGGGCCGAACGAATCTTCAAACTGCTCGACCAGGAACCGGCCTGGAGCGACGCCCCGTCGGCTCGACCGGCGCCCCCTCTGAGCGGGGCGGTGGAGTTTCAGCAGGTGACGTTCGGCTATGACCCCGACCGTCCCGTCCTGCACGATGTCTCGTTCGCAGTCACGCCGGGGCAGAGCGTGGCCCTCGTTGGGCAGACCGGCAGCGGAAAAACCACCATCATCAATCTGCTCGCGAAGTTCTATCTGCCGCAGTCGGGCCGCATTCTGGTCGACGGGATGGACCTGCTCGAACTCCGCGGCGACTCGCTCCACCGGCAGTTCGGACTCGTCCTGCAGCAGAACTTTCTGTTTCACGGGACGGTCACCGAAAACATCCGCTTTGCCCGACCGGAAGCCACTCTCGACGACGTTCGGGACGTCTGCCGACGTCTGGATTGCCTCGATCTCCTCGAGGCGCTCCCCGCCGGCCTGGAAACGTCGGTGGGAGAGCGGGGCAGTCGGCTCTCCCTGGGCCAGCGGCAAATGGTCTGTTTCGCGCGGGCCCTGCTGGCGGACCCCGCGGTTTTAATCCTGGACGAAGCGACGAGCAGCATCGATGTCGCCACCGAACAGCGCCTGCAGCGGGCGCTGGCCGTCCTGCTCGCCGGCCGGACGAGCTTCATTGTGGCCCACCGGCTGAGCACGATTCGCAGCGCGGATCTGATCCTCGTCCTCGAACACGGCCGGATCGTCGAACGCGGAAACCATGCCAGTCTGTGCCGGCAGGGGGGACTCTACGCACATGCCTACCGGCGTTTTGCGTCGGCGACCCGCTAAACCCGCGCGATTGGCCTGAAAGTTGCGGATCTTCCGTGCGGGAGGTCGCTCCCCGGAAGTTTGCACTGGAACGCCCGGTTCCTCGGTGCACTGTGGCAGAATGCTGCATACAATAGGAGCGTTCGCCGGAGATCGTCGGAGTTCGGGGGATTGCAGGCGCTTGTACTTTTGACCGCCCGCGCTCTTCGCCGAACTCCTGAATCAGTTCGAAGGATCGAGGAATTCGTCCGCGTCGTGTCGGGCCTCTTCGCGGCGGCTGGAAATCTGAGTGGTAATGTTCGCCGATTTCCCGGAATCGGGGATCTGCCCCGAGACCGACATCGGCAGACTGTGATCGAGATGTGGTGGACTCCTGAGGAGGTTCGGAGTCATGTTCGACTTTCAGCGTTGGCTCTGTGGCCCCGCGGTTCTGGCGTGCAGTTTCGGGCTCGCGACCTGTGACGTCGCGGAGGCGCAGCGCCGCCCCCCGAGAGGCTCGCAGCCCCCGATGCCCATTCCTGAGACGGACCCGGCCTTCGGACCCGGCGCGTTCAGTCCCGCTCCCTTCATCCCCGTTCAGCCGCTCCCCGACGGGGCGCCGCTGCCGATTGGCACGGTCGGCCCCCCCCGCCCCTACTACTATCTGCCGCCGACGGCCTTTCGCGCCCCCACGGAATTCACGGCTCAGTCGCAGGGCGGCCCGCGCCTGGAACGCGTCCCTGCGCCGGGAAATGGTGGTCCCTTTCCGGCGCTCGACGCCGCCAGCCCGACTCCGCTCCCGGAACCCCCGGCGGAACTGATTGCCGATTCCCGAGGATATCCGCTGCAGATTCTCATGTCGGAAAAGTTCATCAACCGGCTGATCTCCCGGCGCGACGTTCAGCCCGGTGAAATTCAGGACTTCATTCTGGGCGCCCAGGTCACCGGACAACAGGTCACGGAAACCCGGTTGCGGATCGACCTGCGCCCCTCGCGCGAACAGGCCCGTGGCGAATTCGTGCTCGACGGCCAGATCGACGGCATGACCACCGGCACCACCGAGCAGGCGATGGTCAATACCGCCGTTCAACAGCAGTTCCACGCAGTCAAAGAGGTCCTGTTCGACGGCGAGCAGTTCTCCACCCGCCGGGCGGTCGTCGCCGTTCGGGCCCACAATCAGACCCTCAACGCCCAGACCGCGTTGACGGGCAGCTTCATCGGCGGGATTGCCGACAGCATCGCGATGCGCGTCGCGGAACGACGCCGTCCCGCGGCCGAAGCCATCGCCCGCCAGAAGGTCGCCGACAAGGTCTACCCGAGCTTCAACGGCGAAGTCGACAAGCAGCTCGCCAACGCTAACTCGGCCCTCACCGAGCAGGTTCGCACCCGCCTGGAATCCGCCGCTTTCCGACCGGAATCGCAACGGTTGGTGACCGGCGAAACGGTTCTTCACTGGGCCGTCCGCTTCCCCGGTGCCCCCTCTGCCGAGGAAGTCGGCGGTCCCCCCGCGGAGCTGATTTCTGACGCCGGTTTGAATCTGTGCGTCCATGAGTCGCTGTTGAATCAGATTGGCGGCCGGGCCGGGCTCGGGGGCCTGCAGACCACCGATCGCCAGCTCAAAGACGTCGCGGACCGGCTCCTCCGCCTCGTTCCCGGCAGCGATGTCACCGAGAGCGCCTCCGCGGGAGCTCTCGGCCAGGTCGAAACGATGATCGAATTCGACGCGAAGCGACCGCTGGAATTCGAAGCCCGCGACAACCAGATGACCGTCCTGATCCGCGCCACCTTCAAGCCGGCGGGCCAGTCCCTGCTCCCCCCGCTCCTCATTCGGATTCCCTTCCGACTGGTGCTGCACGGCGACTCCTACGAACTGACGCACGCCGCAGTGACCGTCGAAGCCGAAAACGGCGCCGAACTTCCGGCCGTGCTGGGGTCGCTGACGCAGAACGCCATCGAAGCCAGCCTCCCCAAAGTCCGCTTCCCGAAGCAGATTCCGCAGGCCGGCTGGAAGCCCGGCGACACCCCGCCCGACCTCGCGGCCGTGCAGACCGACGCCGGCTGGCTGTCAATTCGCATCGAATGACACTGACCTGAAATCATCCCGCCGATAACGCATCACTCCGGCGCGGCCTTGGCCTCGGTTTCCGGCACAAACAGGTCGGGCGCGATCGGAATCCAGTCTTGCGGCGGCTCCAGGTCCAGGAACTCGTCCGTCAAACAGTACCAGTAGAATCGCAGCAGCGGTCGGGCCGGCGAAGCTGGAAATCGGTCAAGTGCCGATCGAAACGCCGCCTTGGCGCCGGTCAGGTCCCCCTGTTCGAGTCGCAGCAGTGCGCCGTTCAGAGTGGTCTGCGACGCTTGAACGGCGTACTGCTGATAGACCTCTGACAGCGACGCGATCTGCATCAACGGAAACGCATCCTTGCCGAGGTATACGGTCGAGGACTGCGAAAACGGAAGCGTAGCCAGGATTCCTTCAAGTCGGCGATGGTCTCCATACTCGACTTCCTGCTGCATCCAGCCGGTCGCTCGCGCGTAATCGCCGCGGGCCTGAGCGATCATCGACGCGGCAATGCGCCAGTCGGCCTGCTGTCGCGCCCCGGGAGTCTGTTCGAGCGCATCGAACACTTCCTCGGCATCGACGAGCCTCCCGGCTTCATAAAGCCAGGACCCGAATAACATCGTCGCCGAAGGATTCTGACTTCGCAGGACGGGGTCATCTTCCAGGATTCGCAATCCCCTCAGGAACAACCCGGAGTCCGCCAGTGAGGATGCGAAACGGAGCTGGTCCGCGGCGTCCGGGGCCTGCTCGCTGGCGCGATCTTCGAGTTGCTGAACGGCGTCCGACAGTTGAGATTCCAGTTCGTTGATCTGATCTCGACGCACCAGTTCGTCTTCAGTTGGATTCTCGGGCAGCGGGGTCAATCGCTGGACTTCGCGAATCTCCCGGAGCGCCAGGTCCAGTCGGCCGGCGCGATTGAAGAGTTCAAACAAGTTGGAATGAACGTTGGCATCGTCCGGACGTAACTGCCCCGCCTGATTGAACGCGCCGATCGCCTGGTAGTAGCGCAGCCCAGTCGGAGCCAGTTGCGTATTCGACTGTGCGAGAATCATCCGTTCGATCTGCTCCAGCGTCAGGTACGCCTGGCCCAGCAGTTGAAATCCCGCTCCGGAATTTGGAGCTGCCTGCAGACCTTCCTGAATGCGGCGAATCGCGACCAGCACGCATCCGACCCGAAACTCAACCGCCATCTGCTGAATGCCCGCCATCTGCAGATAATGAGCGGCCGCCTGCATCGGCTCCGGGAACCGCGTCTCCGGTACCGAAAACAGCGTCTGATACCGGCTGGGAGCCGCCGGCCACGGTCGAGGCGTCAGTTCCTGGTCGGGTTCCGCCTCTTGATACGCTTGCTCTCGCGGATCGAAACGATGTGACTTTAAAAACTCCTGATAGTCCGCCGAGCCGTCAGTCGTCCGGTGAAAGACGGCCGTTGCGCCGCCCAGGAATGACAGCTCCCAGCCCGTCGTACTCAGCAGATCGCGGAACGAAATATAATCCGGCGCGATCCCGGGACCCTGATTCAGTCGCGGCATGACGTGCGTAATCTGGTACTTCTCGAAGACCCGCTCAACCGCCTCAGCGGCCTCCCGCGCCTGCGGATTCGCCAGCTCGCGAATCGCCCGACGCGTCTGATCGTGAAGTCTCAGTATCCCGCCGTCGGCAATGTCGTTAAACAGCGCCACGCGACTGTCGATGAAGGACTTGCGCCCCGCCCAGATCAGCAGATCGCCCTGTCGGACCTGTGTATGAAACGGACGATCGTCGTACTCGGACGCCGATGCAATCTCGTAACCTTCCATCAGATCTCGAAGCTCGGCCGCGAATCCAACCCCGGTCCGCTTTCCGTCCGGACCGGCGATCCGACCGCTCACGGTCAGCCACGCCAGACAGAACAGCGTCAGCACCGTCATCGCCCGCCCCCCGCGGGAAAACAACAATTCGCTCGAGCGGACCGAATAGACCTGACCGAATCGCGCCAGATACCATGTCTGCGCATTCACCGTGCAGACCATGGCGTTGACAATGCTGGCCAGCGCCAGTTCGTGTGCCGTGGCAACCGCCATGGCATTCGCGAACGCAAAAGCCGCCACGTGGCTCAACGGCAATCGCGCACGATTCAGAATCATCACCGCGACCGTCATCAACGCCAGCGCGATCGCAGCCACCGCAGAGTTGTTGAGCAGTTGCCACCATTCAGGAGTCGTCAGCGGAAACGCCCAGAGGTCATCCAGGCCGAGACGGCCCGGAGCCACTGCCCGCCAGCCGGGGTACTCGAGTGCATAGAGCTGCCACGGCGACGTCCAAACCAGCCAGAGTTTCGGATGCAACGCCGAAACCAGCACTCCAAGCCCCGTCGCCTTCCAGAACCGCGACAATCCTGCCCCCGCGGCGCTCGATGGCTGCAGGAGCCGCGACAGCCACAGCCCGATGCCAAACGACATCAGCAGGCCCCAGCCCAGGCAGACCCGGACATCGAGCTGCGCCCACAGCCAGAGAGTGGCCGCCAGCGGCCAGATCGCCTGGTCCTCCGGCCGTTCCTGCCAGCGAACCAGCCACCAGCACAATGCCGCGGTTCCCACCAGCGTCACAATTTCCGGCTGCATGGTGAACTGGTTGTAGCAGGCCAGCAGCATCAGCACCGCACAGATCGAACCCCACCAGGACCGGACATCCGGGCGACTGGCATGAACGAGCAGAATGGTTGCCGTCGCCGCCAGCAATCCCTGCCAGACCGACAGCCCGACGCTGCCGGCCAGCCCGTAAACGCCCGCCGTCGTCAGATCCCACAACCACGACAGATGAGTCCAGGGAAGATCAGTCGCGGTGTAGGACAGGAGATCTGTCGCGGGAGGCAAGAAACCGTGCGACGCCAGCGACTCGCCGGAACGAATCTGGACCAGAACCGGCGTCTCCCGGATCTGTGACACTCCCAGCAGCAGGGCGAGACCGACGACTGCCCAGCGAAGCACAAAATCCCCGCGAATCGCCTCGTCCTCAACCAGTTCGGGCGTCAGCGGCTCCCACTCGGGAAGGTCGGATTCGACCGGAGGGGGCAAGTTGGATTCGGACTCCGCAGGTGAAATATCCGAGGCCGGGAAATCGGCTCGATGCGGATCACCGATCCCGCCGGGCTGTGCGTCGTCTGACACGTTGGATTTCTTTCGGGAGCAGAACGTCGAAATCGCAAAGGAATGTCGCTAGAAAGAACCGCGACAAAGACTTGCGTCCATGCTAGAACCCGTCTTCAGCAGCGGTCAAGCAAGTTCGGTAACCATCCCCCGCGAACTCGGCGCTCCCGCCGGCGATACCGGAGTACTTGTCGGCAATGAAAACAGGTCGGTACGCACGATGCGCACCGACCTGTTGCGTTTTCTGACGCGCCAGCCGACGATTACTGCTTGATCGGAGTCCAGGCCGCCTGCTGCACCGGCCTCGCGGCAGGAACCACCGTCGGAGCCGGACCGTATGTTACGGGAGGCTGCGGCAGGACCGACGCTGCGGCCGGGACCACCATCGTCGGAGCGGCCGCCGGAGCTGGCGGCTGCACCGCAAAGGTCTGCGGCGGAACCGTGGCGGGCTGAGCGGCAGGCTGTGCTGCAACGGCCGAGTACGTTGGGCCGGCTCCGGGACCCGCAACCTGCTGGGAGGCTGCAGCTCCGGGACCGGAGACGATCGTTCCGGGGAGTTTCTGGAACTCTTCCCACGAAACCTGGACCGGCTGGCCCGGCACGGCAGGCTGCGGCAGCATCACGACCTGACGGCCCTGCATCATCATCTGCCGTGCTGCGGCTTCGCTGGCCGGCACCGGCACTGGGGGGGCGGGAGCGGTATCGGCGGGGATCGGCGTTGGTGCGGCACCGGGGTAATTAGCGCCGCCGGGGTAGCTGGTGCCGCCTGAGCAGCCGCTGCAGCTGCCGCCGGCAGAAACCGGGCTGCCGCAATTGCCTCCCGCACAGGAACTGGTTCCTTCGTAGCCGGCGATCTGGTCGCTGCAAGTTGAGCAGCCGCAACCACTTTCGCTCCAGCTCGAGTTCCGGCACTGATTGCGGGAACGCCAGGCATCAATCTCCCCGTGCATCCAGCTCGACAGACCACAGCCGGCGAGAGGGCGTGAGCAAGGATCACACGGGTCGACGCAACTGTGCAGATGGCAGCAGCCGACGGAAGAGAGCAGAAGCATGGCGGCTGAGCACAGCGACAGGCGGAAGTTCATGAGAATCCCTTCGGGCGACGTACTTGCGACTCTCCATCGAGGCGCAAATCAGACTGGTCACTCCAAGGGATCGGCGTTCCGCGTGGTAAAGTTTAACGATTGCGTCGACTTTTCCGATTTTGTCGCGGATTGAGTTGTTTTCGGCGTAACTCGCTGCCAGGCTGAAAGTTAATCCCGTCGAGGCCGCGAATTCCGACGGAATGCCTGAGGTTCGGTTGCGGATCAGGCCTTCCAAAATCTGAATTTCCGGAAAAAATGGGTGAACCTTTTCTCCCGGTGCGTCGTCTTTAGGGGACAGGTCATTGCAGTATGTCCCGCCCGTTGTGCGGACAGCGTGACCAAAGTTACCGACCTTGGAAGGCATCAGGAAAGGTTTAGAGCTTCCACTCGGTTTCTCTCTCTCCCCGCAGGACTGCGTCCAGTACGCAGGAGGTGTCCCGATGAATCACACTCACGGCATTCATTCCGCTGTTATTCCCACCGTCGCTGGCCATCAGGCCGGTCTGGTTGCTGGGTTTGCCGCGAATGCCTATCGGTGTGCGGGATCCTTCTCGGACGTCAGTTCGAAATGTTCCGACGCCGCGGACTCGATGCGCTGTACGCGCGAGTCCTCTCTCGAACGCGGCAGACTCCGTACGGGTTGGTCAGGTTGGCAGGGCACGCAGCCCCAACCCTCCACCCCGCCAGTCACAGTCCCGGTCGTATCGGTAGGCCAGCGCCTACCGGCGCCAGCCTGGGCAGCACTGGTTCTCAGTCGCGCAATGTGCGGCTAACTCGCAGAGTCGTTCGGAATTTTTCGTCGTTCGGGTCGTCTTGACGCCCCGCCGCCTGTTTCGGGTTCCGTGATCAAGTCGCGGTCTCGCCCCGATTCAGCCACGCCCTCGATCCGGGACATTTCCCTGGCTCTCAGGCGTTCGCGGCCGGTCCGTCAGCGATTCGATGTGCCTGATCAGCAACCAGCCCGCCGGCGTCAGCCAAGACGTCTGCGCCGCCGGGACTGCATGGGGATACGCATCGTTATGGAAACCTTGGAACAGAATCAGATTGCCGCGCTGGTGCAGGAAGCCCAGGCGGGAAGCCGCGAAGCCTTCGGGGAACTTGCCCGGCAGTTCGAGAACACCGTGTTCGCCATCGGCCTCCGCCGGCTGCGGAACCGGTCCGAAGCCGCGGAATTGACGCAGGATGTCTTCATCCAGGCGATGCGAAAGCTGCCCCAGTTGCGGGAACCCGAGCGGTTCGCCGGCTGGTTGCGGCGGATCACCGTCCGGATGGCCATCAACCGGGCTGTCCGTCGGCCGCCGGAGATTTCCCAGGATCCCGAATTCCTGGGAGGGATCAACGGGGCGGCGACGACTCCGCTCGAAAACGTGCTGAGCAACGAAAACGCGACGCAGGTCTGGAGCGGACTCAACGAGCTGCGGGAACTCGATCGCACCACCCTGCTGGCCTTCTACTTTGAAGGTCAGTCGCTGATCGAAATGAGCGACCGCTTTTCCAGCCCCGTCGGGACCATCAAGCGGCGGCTGCACACGGCACGGAACCGCCTCAAGGAGGTTCTGCAGAGCCACATGCAGCCGATCTGAAGGATGGTCGTAACTGCCGGATGTCGCGGAATCCCGTTGACATCACGGTGGACTGATGCGATTCTGCGGAGCAGCGCCCCGGTGGTGCTGCTCCGCAGTTTTCTTTTGAGTCGCACCCATGAATCCCCTCCGTCCGGACCGCCTGTCGCGGCGCAGCGCACTGCAGGCGGGCAGCTTGGGGCTGTTCGGTTTGCAGTACCCGCAATTGCTCGCCGGAAGGGCCCAGGCGGCCGAGCGGGAAAGTCAGCAGCCGCGCTACGGTCAGGCGAAGGCCTGCATCCTGCTCTTCATGTGGGGCGGACCCGCTCACCAGGACACCTGGGATTTGAAGCCGGACGCCCCCGCCGAGGTTCGCGGGCCGTTCGCTCCGATCAGCACCGCGGTGTCGGACATCCAGATTTGTGAGCACTTTCCGCAGCTCGCCCGACGCACCGACAAACTGGCGATCGTGCGGTCCGTGACCCACGACAACGTCGATCACACCACCGCCACTCATTATCTGCTGACCGGTCAGCCGCCGCCGCCCGTCGCCGACCTGCGCAAAGACTGGCCGAGCATC
Source organism: uncultured Planctomycetaceae bacterium (assembly GCA_942493135.1). GTDB lineage: Bacteria > Planctomycetota > Planctomycetia > Planctomycetales > Planctomycetaceae > Planctellipticum. The sequence continues at coordinate 6,156,932 of OW818684.1, forward strand.
GGTTCGGTTGTTGCGCGGATGGGACTCGGGCGACCGCCGTTGCCGCCCTTCGTGTCGATGCGGCCGAAATTGCCCAACGACGTGCCGCGGTTCGTCGAAGAAAGCCACGGCCAGTTCGCCGGCTGGCTGGGACCGACCTTCGATCCGCTGACCATCGACGCGGATCCGTCGCTCCCCGACTACCGGGTTGGCGATTTCGCTCCTCAGCCGGGATTGTCGAACGATCGGCTGAATTCCCGGCAGAGTCTGCTCGACGCGATGCGGAATCCGCGGGTGTCCTGGCAGACCCAGCCGGGGCCGCGGGCGGTTCAGGACCACTATCACCGGGCCTTCGATCTGCTGGCCTCCCCGGCTTCTCAGGCGGCTTTTGATCTGACCCAGGAGTCGATCGAGGTCCGGGAACGCTACGGACAGAATCCACACGGCCAGTCGGTGCTGCAGGCCCGCCGGCTGGTCGAACGGGGCGTGCCGCTGGTCACCGTCTTCTGGCCCAACGACGGCATCAAAAACGTCAGTGTCTACTGGGACACGCACTCGCGGAACTTTATCGACTTGCGCGAGCGCCTGATGCCCGTCGCCGATCAGGCGTTTTCGGCACTGCTGGACGATCTGCAGGAACGCGGGCTGCTCGACGAGACGCTGGTGGTTTGGACGGGTGAGTTCGGCCGGACGCCCCGGATCGGTCAGCGGAACAGCGACGCCGGGGCGGGAGCCGACGGCCGCGATCACTGGCCCGGCTGCTTCACCACAGTCCTGGCAGGCGGCGGAGTTCATGGGGGACAGGTGTTCGGTTCCTCGGACCGGCACGCGGCCTACCCGGCGACCCACCCGGTCCGCCCCGTCGATGTGGTGGCGACTGCATACCACCTGCTGGGGGTGCCGCCGCACCTTGAGCTGAGCGACTCGCAGGGGCGGCCTCAGGTGATCTGTCCGGGCCAGCCGATTTTTCCGCTTTTCGCCTAAGCCATCTGACGGCTGGATGTTGCAGCGACAGAAACGGCAAATCGGCCAATTGTCGCAAGTCCTGTAACAGCGGGATTTTGCGAAATTCTGGTGAGCGATGTCCTTTTTACTCGGCGTCCAGAGTCCCATCTGCGTATTAATCTGTCAGTGGAGCCTCCCAAAACTGGGAACGCAGGCAGGTGCCCTTGGTGGACATACTGACGTCGATGGGAATTGTCCCCGACTTCGGCAATTGATTCATCCTGAGTAGTGCGAATTGCGTTCTCAAGGGACAGGGGCCGCTCCCTTGCGGGCCGCTCGAGAGTCGCAAAGCAGGAGGTGTCATCATGCCGCGAAAAGATGCTCTGGTTCGACTCCACGCTCGTCTTGTCGCACAGCGCAATGCGCTGCGAGAAAAAATCTCGGATGAGATGGGATTGGCGTTTCTGGACGACGACGGAATTAACGATATTGCCGAAACCGCCAGCCAGGTGGAACGGGCGGAACTCCACACGCAGCTCGCCGCTCTGGAGAGTCGCGAGCTGGAAGAGATTGACTTTGCCATCACAATGATCCGTGAAGGCCGTTACGGAACCTGCCAGCGCTGCCAGAAGCCCATTCCGGTGGCGCGACTGCAGGCTCTGCCGTCCGCCACGACCTGCGTCGAGTGTCAGCGGCGGTCGGAAGAATCGGGCGGCGCTGAAGGGGTCGAGGAGAATTGGGCGGGTGCCATGGAGTATGAACGACGGGGAATGGACGAAGAACCGGAACTGCTGGAGTTCGAAGAAATCGAATCCTGACCGGAACGGTCAACTCCGGATTGCGTTCTCTGCAGACGAGCGGGATGCTTACCTCAAGCGGTGGGCATTCCGCTCGTTGCTTGCGCGGTCCGTCATTTTCGCCGGGGGATTCGCCAAATTCGGCCCAGCCGGACCGAATCCGAAGTTCAGTGCGATCATCAGAATCCTCCTTCGACTGGAGCTTATTGGCGTCGGTCGTCGAAGACAGGAAATTGGACGAGACACCACACTATAGAATCCCGGACGTCCGGAGCGGGTTTGAGGGAATTGCCATGAGACAGCGATCGCTGATCTGGATCGCGAGTGGAGCCCTGGCCGTCGGCACGCTGCTCGGGGCCGGGCTGATGACCATGTGGGGCGAGAGCCGGCTCCAGGCCAACGCACTCGACCGGGACGCGGCCGAACGCGCCTACCAGGATCTGGCCGGCGAGATGGGGCCGTTGCAACTCGGCAGTCAGCACCTGGCGAAGATTGCCGCGCTGACAACGCCCAGCGTGGTGCACATTCAGAGCGAACGACAGTCGCAGTCCCGCGGAAAAATCGAAGAAACCGGTTCGGGAGTGATCCTTTCGAGCACCAAGGCGGAAGGGTTTTACGTCGTCACCAACCGGCACGTGATCGACGGCGCAACGCTCCCGAATATCACGATTTCGCTCAACGACGGTCGGGAGATTCATCCGGAGCGAGTCTGGCAGGATGCCGCCACCGACGTGGCCGTGATGAAGATTTCCGCCAGCGGCGTCGTCGCCGCCAAGTGGGGTGACAGCAACCAGATCGAAATCGGAAACATGGTGCTGGCGCTGGGCAGCCCCTTCGGGCTCAGCCGGTCGGTCACTTTCGGCATCATCAGCGCCAAAGGGCGGCGGAGCCTGCGACTGGGGGCGGCGGAAGTGCTGAATCAGGACTTCCTGCAGACCGACGCAGCGATCAATCCGGGCAACAGCGGCGGACCGCTGATCGACCTGCAGGGGCGGGTGATCGGGATCAACACAGCGATCGCCAGCAGCGGCGGCGGGAACGAGGGGATCGGCTTCAGCATCCCCTGCAATCTCGCGCAGCGCGTGATGGAGCAGCTCCTCGAACATGGCGCCGTCCAGCGGGCCTACCTCGGGGTCAGGCTCGACCCTGCGTTCGACAGCAAGACGGCGGCGCGCCTGCGGCTCGATCGTGTCCAGGGGTCCCGCGTCACCGAGGTTTATCCGAATTCGCCGGCATCGCGAACGAACCTGCAGTTCGACGATGTCATCCTGACTTTTGACGGCATCGAGATTCAGGACGAGAACCATCTGATTAACCTGGTCAGCCTGACCGCGATCGGCAAAGAGATTCGACTGACGGTCTGGCGCGGCGGCCGGAAGTTGACGCTCAAGATCGTCCTGACCGACCGCAAAGAAATGCCGCAGCAGACGAGCGAGGCGCCCTCTGAGCCGGGAATGGGAGTCCCGATCCGGCAGATGGGGCTCACCGTTCATCCGCTGGACGGGGACCTGGCCGAGCAACTGGGATTCGAGCGCGACACGCAGGGGCTGCTGGTTCTCAAGGTTGATCAGGATAGCCCGCTGGCCTCCGAGCTCAAGTTGTACGACCTGATCGAGAACATCGGGCAGATGCCGGTCAAGAACGTCGCCGATCTGCAGTTTGCTCTGGAGCAATCGAGTTCCAGCGCGAGCGTGCTGCTCAAGGTCAGCCGCGGCGGTCGCAAGGAGCCGGTCGGCCAGCTCGTCGTCTGGCGCCGCTGAACGTCGCGGTCTGACGCCTCGCAGAATTCCGGTTAATCCCGCGTGCCACTGCCGGTTCCTTGTCGAGAGGAACCGGCAACTGCTCACCTGGCGTACTGGAATTCCATCGTGAACGGCATGGCGTGGACGTACCTGATCTATCTGGGACTCTGTGTCGCGATCACCATCTGGGTCGCTCGGACGCTGCGGCGAAACGGCGTGACGTTTCTGACTCGCGTCGGGAACGACGCCGAGCCCGACGCCGTCCTGGCCGATGCGCTGTCGCACCTGCTGATCGTCGGTTTCTACCTGGTTAATCTGGGGGTCATCAGCTTTCTGATGCGTTCGGAGCAGCGAGTCGTCGACGCGCAGGGGTCGATTGAACTGCTCAGCAGCAAAGTCGGGATGATCCTCGTCGTCCTGGGAGCGATGCACTTCGCAACTCTGGCGGTCTTCGCCGCGGTTCGAAACCATGCGACGGTCGAAGAACACCCTCCTCTGCGACGGCACCCGCTCAGCGAACTTGCGGCCCGGCGGCAGGCGTACCGTGATCGCGTCTCTCCCGCCGAGCTGCAGTTCGACGGCCCGGCTGACGAGGCGCCGCACGGAACCGGATCATGACGCCGGCGGTCGGTGCGCACCTCGCCTAGCTGGCATTGAGTCTGGGAGTGACCGTTTTCGTCGGACGGACGCTATATCGACATGGTCGAGCGTTTCTGATCGACGTCTTCGCGGGGCGAATCTGGCTGGCCGATGCGATCAGCAACGTTTTGCTGGCAGGCTTTTATTTGACCAACTCTGCGCTGGTGCTGATGTTCCTGACCGTCCGCCGGCCGCCGACGCAGTGGGATGCCGCGCTGATCGACTTGACCTTCAAACTGGGAGTTGTCCTGTTGACGCTGGGAGTTATGCACTGCGGCAACGTTGCAATCTTGCTGGCGGTTCATCATTGGCTGAGACACTCCCGGGTCGCGCCGGCTTCGGCAGGCTGAAAAGCCTTGGTTCTGTCACAATGCGAGCCGGAAATTGTTTTTACTCGACGGAGCTGGACTTTCGCGGGAATCCGTTTGCGGGGCATGGCCGGCCGGCTATTGTGAGCCACAACGGGCCGACGCGGTCGGCCCTGGTTTTCGAGTGTCTTTCGAGGACGCGCTGACTATGAAGAAACTGGGATTCGCAGGGCTGGCGATTGTGGCGCTGGTCGGTCTGTCGCTGGCGACCAATGCCCAGGTCAAGAAGGGCAAAACCCGCCCTCTGACGACGAAGCAGATGATGGCTGGTCTGGTAAAGCCGCAGTGCGCCGGACTGGGCGAAGCTCTCAAGGCGGCTCCGGCCGACGACAAGGCCTGGGAGGAATTGGCAACGAAAGCCGCGCTGCTGAATGAGTCCGGCTACAGTCTGATGGACGACGGACGCTGCCCGGACGGCGTCTGGGCCAGCGCCTGCAAGAATCTCCGCGAAGCCAGTGCGGCCGTTCTCGCCAAGATCGAGGCCAAGGATTACGCCGGGACTCAGGCGGAGTTCAAAGGGGTGACGGCATCCTGCGGCGAGTGCCACAAGGCCCACAAGAAGTAAGGGCGCTTGCCTGGTCTTCTCCCAAACGCAACAGGCCGGTCTCTCTGCGAGACCGGCCTGTTGCGTTGGCTGACTTCCGGTTCAGTTTGACGGGGACTGCAGAACCGAGTTCATCCAGGTCTCCAGCCCATCCGCCAAGCCGGCGAGCTGCTCCCGAGCCCGCGACTTTGCGGCGTCGAGGGTGAGCGACGGGGACATTTCTGCGAAGAAGTAAAACTTGATCTTGGGTTCCGTGCCGGAAGGTCGCAGGGCGACCCGGAGCGTGCCGTCGGGCGAAGTGGCTTCGACAAACAACAGGTCTCCGGACGGATCCGGCAGCTCCTGCGTTTTGACATTTGCAGGCAGCGAGCGGATCTCGTGCTGCTTGTAGTCGAGGACGCCGGACAGTGTCAGGCCGCCGAGCGTCGCGGGCGGTCGAACTCGAAATTCTTGCATGATCTGGCGGATCTGCTCATTTCCCCGCGAGCCAATACAAGTCTTCGACCGCTGCGTTTCCACGAAGTAACCGTAGCGACCGTAGATCGCGTCGAGCTGATCGAGCAGCGAACGGCCTTCGCCTTTCAACTCGGCCGCAAGTTCCGCGACGTAGAGAGCGGCGATCGACGCGTCCTTGTCGCGAGCGTAATCGCCCGCTAGATAGCCGAGCGATTCCTCCGCCCCGAAGACGAATCCGCCGGCCCCTTCGCGGTCGATCGTCTCGCCGATGTACTTGAAGCCGACGAGCAAGTCACGAATCACGCGCAGACCATAAGCCTCGGCAATCCGAGCGATCAGGCCGGAAGTGACCAGCGTCTCGACGACGTAGTGCGATGGCGTCAACGTCTCCTGTGCCGCCCGCTTGCGACACAGGTAGTCGACGATCAGTGCGCCGACCTGATTCCCGGTGAGCGGCACGAACTCACCGGTCGGTGTCCGGGCGGCGACCCCCAGGCGGTCGGCATCGGGATCGGTGGCCAGAATCATGTCGGCGGCATTCTCGCGGGCGAACGGGACGATCGGCTCGAACACGGACGTCAGTTCGGGATTCGGCAGATGTTTCGGGACGTTCGGGAAGCCCCCATCCTGAGCCCAGTGGGGGGCAAACTGCAAAACCCGCTGGAAGCCGGCCTGCACGAGAACCGGATACGCGGACGTCGAACCAACGCCGTGCAGCGGCGAAAAGACGATCGTGACGTCCCGCGTCTCCGTCAGACTGAGTGCCGTGACCGTCTTCAGATAATCCTCGTCGAGTGCGGGTCCGACGACCTCAATTCGTCCGTCGCGCACCGCCTCCTCGAAGGGAACCTGCGGAATCTCGCGCGTCGCGTTGACGCACTCGATGATCCCTTTGTCGTGCGGCGCCAGGACCTGGCCGCCGTTGGACCAGTAGGCTTTGAATCCGTTGTCCGACGGAGGATTGTGCGACGCCGAGATCATCACGCCGCAGTCGCACTCCAGCGTGCGAACCGCGAAGGAGACTTCGGGCGTGGCCCGGGCGCCATCGAAAAAGTACACGCGAAAGCCGCGGGCCGCGAGGACCTCGGCCGTCAACCGGGCGAATTCCGGCGAACGATGCCGCGTGTCGTGCGCGATGACTGCCTTGCGTCCGTCGACGCCGCAGACCTGCCGTACGTAAACGGCCAACCCGTTGGCGGACTCGCCAATGGTCCGGGCGTTGATCGTGGCCGAACCGAACTCGCTCATGCCGCCGCGACGGCCGCCAGTCCCGAACGGGATGCGTTCCCAGAACAACGCATCCAGTTGCGCGAAATCGCCCGTACCGACGAGCTGCAGAATCTGCGGCAAATACTGAGCGTACTGCGGCTCGACAAGCCAGACCCGCAGATTCTCGGCCGCCGGCGCCGTCAATTGACCCGACTCGACGGCAGAAGCAATCAAAGGCAGTGCTGTGGCGGCAGTCAAAGCAACCGGCGACATACGGCGATTCCGAGAATTCGAGGGAAAATTCCGGCAGCAATCCGCGGCCGGGAACTCAGGACCGGATTGTGACAGGCCACGGACGGCCAATCCACTCAGGTTGCCGTACGCAACCAGGGGGAAGCAACCTGTAGCAGGGAGAGTCGCGGGGGACGGCCGTAAAGCGGTGCGTCTGGTGGAATTGTACGGTTTGCACTGCGGAATTCCGGGTGCGTTGTTGCGAACCGGCCGGGCGGGCGGCTATACACACATCCGAAACATTCGATTCGACTGCTGCTGAGGAACAGGCCGCCATGACGTTGCGCCCGGAGGAAGATTTCAACACGCTGCCGCCGTCCCAGGATCCGGAACCGGACGAAGGACAGCGACTGCCGCCGCGACGCGCGTGGGACGTCCTGCGAAATCTCGGTCCCGGTCTGATCATCGCCGGCAGCATCGTCGGGTCGGGCGAGCTGATCGCCACGACCAAGACCGGGGCTCAGGCCGGAATTGCGCTTCTGTGGCTGATCATCATCGGCTGCGTCATCAAGGTCTTCGTCCAGATCGAGCTGGGACGGTTCACGATCAGCAAGGGGGAATCGACCCTGGCGGCAATGGACCAGGTCCCCGGACCGCGGCTCGTCGTCAACTGGCTGGTCTGGTACTGGCTGGCGATGATGATCGCCAGCATGGGGCAGCTCGGCGGCATCGCCGGCGGCGTCGGGCAGGCCCTGGCAATCTCCTACCCGATCACCGGAGACTACGCCTCCGCCATCCGGACCCCTTCCAACAGCGAGCTGAAACGATACGTTCGCTGGGACGAAGACGAGAAGAACGGCGGAGTGGAACTGGCGAAGCTGTCGCCTGCGGAGCAGAAACGCATCCAGCGAGGCCACGCGATTGTCGGCCAGGCGATTGCGGATCTGGGAGAGGAGGGAGAAGTTCTGCTGGAACGTGTCAGGAAGAAGGAGAAGATTGAAGATCCGATCACCAGCGACGATCGGATTTACGCCGCGATGATCGCGGTTGTGACCGCGTTCATGCTGTACTGGGGACGTTACAACCTGATCCAGAATCTTTCGACGGTGCTGGTGGTGGCGTTCACCTTCATCACCCTGGGAAATGTCGTAGCGCTGCAGATGACGCGGGATTTTTCGATCTCGCTGCAGGATTTCTGGCATGGACTGTCATTCAGCCTGCCGTCGCGCGAGTCCGGCATCGATCCGGTGGTGACCGCGCTGGCGACGTTCGGGATCATTGGCGTCGGAGCGACGGAACTGATCGCCTATCCGTACTGGTGTCTGGAAAAGGGGTATGCCCGCTACGCGGGACGGGACGACGGCAGCGAAGCCTGGCTGCTGCGGGCGCGGGGCTGGATCCGCGTGATGCACGTCGATGCCTTCGCGTCGCTCATCGTCTACACGGTGGCGACGCTGGCGTTCTTCCTGATGGGCGTCGCGGTCCTCTTTAACGAAGGCCGCGATCCGGACGGAATGCGGATGGTGAGCACCCTGGCGACGGCGTATGTGCCGATCTTCGGGGAATATGCAAGATGGCTGTTCCTGGGGGGGGCTTTCGCGGTGCTGTATTCGACGTTCCTGGTCGCGAATGCCGGACACGCTCGAACCGTGGTCGACGCGCTCAAGCTCACCGGCGTCATCGACCGGCATTCTGAGGACGTTCATCGCCGGACGCTCAACTGGGTCAGCTTCGCATTCCCGCTGGTCTGTCTGCTCATGCTGCTCGCACTGGGGGAGAACCCGGTCAAGCTGATTCTCTGGTCCGGCGTGATGCAGGCGGTGATGCTGCCGATGCTGGCCGGGGCGGCGCTGTATTTCCGTTACACAAAGACGGATCGGCGACTGCGCGGCCCGTGGTGGTGGGACGTTCTGCTGATCGTCTCTTCGCTGGGCATGCTGCTGGCCGGGGGCTGGTTGATCTACAGCAAGGTCATGTAGCATTGGCGCGATCGGGGCAGATTTGAGTTCTGTCGCCGGTTGTGCTACGTTTCGCGCTGCGACTCAGGCGACTGTGTGCGAAGGAGTTTGGGTATGTCGGCGGGCAAGACCATCTTCAAGCGGATCATCGACGGCGAGATCCCCGCTCAGATTGTCTACGAGACCGACCGCTGTCTGGCGTTTCGCGATGTCAACCCGCAGGCGCCGGTGCACGTGCTGGTGATCCCCAGACAGGAGATTGCCAGTCTGGCTGACGCCGCGGAGACCGACGAGTCGTTGCTGGGCCATCTGTTGCTGTCGGCCCGCGCGATTGCGGGGCAACTTGGCCTCGAAAACGGCTATCGCACGGTCATCAACTGCGGCCCCGACGGCGGGCAGTCGGTCGATCATCTGCACGTCCACCTGCTCGGCGGACGTCCGCTGGCGTGGCCTCCCGGCTGAGTAATCGCTCCAGACGAACCGACTCAACGACTGCGAATCACAGGAAGAGAGCTCACAATGGCGTCGCGACAACTGGCGGTAGCAGGAATCGTGGTGGTGATGATGGCGGCGCTGCTGGTCGCCCAGGCGCCGCAGACGCCGGCGACCGGGCCGGCCATGACGGAAGCGGCCAAGGCGTTCCAGGGAACCCTGACTCCCGACCAACTGGCCCAGGCCTCGTTCGCCTATGACGACGCGGAACGCTTGAACTGGCATTTCATTCCGCGCGAGCGGAAGGGGCTGCCGCTGAAGGCGCTGGAAGGGGCTGCTCACAAGGCCGCGCTGAAGCTGATCCACTCCGGCCTGTCGGAGGCCGGCTACGACCAGACGCTGAATATCATGAGCCTCGAAGAGGTGCTCTATCTCCTCGAAGGGGGCGAGCGGCAGGTCCGCCGCGAACGACGCGATCCCCAGAAGTATTACCTCAGCATCTTCGGCACCCCCTCGGACAAGGGGCTGTGGGGCTGGCGCGTCGAAGGTCACCACGTCTCGCTGAACTTCAGCGTCAAGGACGGCCGGGTCGTGGCCAGTACGCCCGAGTTCTTCGGAGCGAATCCGGGGACCATCGAGGCGGGCAAAGGCCGGCAGATCCGCGTGCTGGGACCCGAGGAAGACATCGCCCGCCAGATTCTGAAACTCTGCACCCCGGAGCAGCAGAAAACCTGTTGGATCAGCAAGACCGCCCCGGACGAGGTTCCCGGTCCCGGCGCACCGCAGGCGGAAGTCGGCCCGGCCGTCGGGCTGTCGTTTAAAGACATGTCGGCCGATCAGCAGAAGCTGCTGCAGGACCTGCTGGGCGAGTACCTCAAGAACCTGACCGGCGACGTCGAGGCCGAGCGACGGGCGAAAATCAACGCGGCCGGAATGGACGTCATCAAATTCGCCTGGTGGGGCGAACCCGATCTGCACGAGCGGCATCACTACCGCGTGCAGGGGCCGTCGTTCGTGATCGAGTACAACAACACTCAGAACAATGCCAATCACGTCCACTCGATGTGGCGCAGTCTGGATGGCGACCTGAACGTCGCCCGGTCGAAGTAGGCGGCCGCACGGCCAATGGGGAAGTTCGAAGATGACGACGGCTGTGTTGTCCCGTCTCGATGCTCTGTACGCAGAACGTTTCCCCGAGTCGGCCCGGCTCGCCGAACGCGGCAAATCGCTCTTTCCGAGCGGCGTAACGCACGACGGGCGCTACCTCGAACCCTTTCCGGTCTATGTGCGCGAGGCCCACGGTTCGCGGAAGACGACCGTCGAAGGGCACTCTCTGGTCGACTACTGGGTCGGCCACGGCTCGCTGATTCTGGGCCACGGTCACCCGGCGGTGGTTGAAGCGGTGCAGCGCCAGATGGCTCTCGGAACGCACTTCTCGGCCTGCCATGAACTGGAAATGGACTGGGCGGAACGCGTGCTGGGACTGCTCCCGGCTGCGGAGCGGATTCGCTTTACGAACAGCGGGACGGAAGCCACGCTGATGGCGATTCGCATCGCCCGACTGGCGACCGGTCGCCGAAAGGTCGTCAAGTTTATCGGGCACTTTCACGGCTGGCACGATTCGCTGGTGCCGGCCGCGTATGCGCCATATACCCCCGACGACTGGTCTCTGCCCGGGGTCACCGAAGGCGTGTTGTCGGAGACGATTCCGATTCCGCCGAACGATCTCGCGGCGCTGGAGCAGGCCCTTGATGAGCATCGGCCGGCCTGCGTGATTGTCGAAGCCACGGGCGGTCACTGGGGAATGGTGCCCGTGCAGGGAGAATTCCTGCGGGAGCTGCGCCGCCTGACAACGGCCCGCGGCGTGCTGCTGATTTTTGACGAAGTCATCAGCGGCTTCCGCGTTCATCCGGGCGGATCGCAAGGGCACTACGGAATCGCCCCGGATATGACGACGCTGGCCAAGATTTTGGCGGGCGGACTGCCGGGCGGGGCTCTCGTGGGGCGGGCGGATCTGCTGGAAGGGCTGGCCTTCGAAAACCGCTTCGGCAAGAAAATGAAACACCCGGGCACGTACAACGGCAATCCGCTCTCCGCGGCGGCTGGCGTGGCGGCCTTGGACGTGGTCGCGACCGGAGAGCCGGGACGGCATTCCAATCGGATGGCCGCCCTGTTGCGCGGTCGATTGAATGCGTTGTTCGCGGAGAAGTCCGTCGACTGGATCGCCTATGGCGAGTTTTCGATGATTCATCTGCTGATGGGCTACGAGGGCCCGCGACCGGACCGGGATGACTTCATTCCGTGCGGTGGCGACTATCGCAAACTGGATGGCAAGTCCGACCGTCAGTTGGGATTTGCGTTGCGGCGGGCGCTGTTCGTCGGGGGCGTCGACTGGTTCGGCTCGGGCGCCATGACATCGGCCGCCCATACCGCGGCGGACGTGGACGTTACGGTCGACGCCTTTGCGCAGGCGATCGAACTGCTGCGGGAAGGCGGCCGGATCTCGTGAACTCTCGCCGTCGGTCGAACTGGGTGGCTGGCAGGACGGGGCGGACGGCGCGATGACCGGTCCGGCGACCGTTCGCAGTGAACCGTCCGTGCGGCCCGTGGGCCAGGAGATTCTGCGACTGGCGTTGCCGGTGCTGGCCGAGCAGATGCTGTATCTGTGCGTCGGTTTCTTCGACGTCTATCTCTCCGGGCAGATCAGCAAGGAGGCGACCGCCGCGATCGGCCTGGCAGCCTATGTCGGCTGGCTGGCCTCGATGATCTTCGGCCTGATCGGAACCGGCGCGACCGCGATCGTCGCCCGTTGCTGGGGGGCCGGACTGCACGAAGATGCCCGACGCATCGCCACGCATGCGCAGGTACTGGCGATCGGGCTGGGACTTGCGGTCTTCGGGCTGCTGCAACTGCTGGCCCCCTGGACTCCCATGCTGCTGGGAATGGAAGGCGAGACCTATCGAATCGCCGTGCAGTACCTGCGGATCGACGCCTTCGGGCAGTTTTTTGCCTGCTGGATGTTGATCGGAGCGGCCTCGCTGCGGGGCAGTGGCGACATGCGGACTCCCCTGCTGGTCCTGGGCGTCACCAACATCGTCAACATCCTGGTGTCAACCACCTGCGTATATGGACTGGGGCCTCTGTCCCCGATGGGTGTCCCGGGAATTGTGACCGGCACGGTGACGGCTCAGTTCTGCGGCGCACTGTTGATGACGGCGGCGCTTTGCTCCCGCTGGTCGCATCTGTCGCTGATTCGCAGCGAGTTTCGCGTCGTACCGGCGACGGCCGCGCGGATTCTTCGAGTCGGCGGACCGGCCGGTCTGGAAGGGGCCGTCACGTTTACCGGGCACTTCCTGTTCCTGATGATCATCGCGCGGCTCTCGCCGGGCGGCTTCGACGGAGCGGCGTTCGCAGCGCACATCGTCGGAGTACGGGTGGAGTCGCTCTCCTATCTGCCGGCGCTCGCCTGGGGGATTGCCTGCAGCAGCCTGGTCGGGCAGTCGCTGGGGGCGAGACAACTCGAGCGGGCGCAGATGGTCGGCCGGGTGGCGATCCGGCAGATTGTCGTATACGCGTTCGTCGTCGGGATCGTCTTCGGCCTCGGAGCGCCGCAGATCTATGCCGCGATGCACTCGGATCCCAACGTGGCCGTCCAGGGAGTGCCGGCATTCCGGCTGATGGCCAGTTATCAGGTCCCCAACGCGATTCTGATCGTGCTGGCCTGCTGTCTGCGCGGGGCGGGGGATACGCGGTATCCGCTGTTGTGCGTCCTGATTGGCACAATTGGATTGCGGGTGCCGCTGGGTTACCTGTTCGGCGTCGTGCTGAACGGAGGTCTGGTCGGAGCCTGGATCGGTATGGGGGTCGACAACGTCGTCCGGGCCGGTCTGCTCTGGTGGCGCTACCGCTCCGGGCGCTGGGCTCAGATTTCCGTGTGACGCGACCGACGCCCGAAAATGCCCGCAGGGGCGCAATCCGGAGTCGGATTGCGCCCCTGCCTGACAGGCATTGGCCCGAGCGAATCATGGCAATCGCTGCCGTCCCGGGTGCGGGACCGGACGATTTGCTGTACGCGACACTCCGCTATCGGTGATAGCCAAGCGAAGTCATCACGTCGTAGAGTTCTTCGTAGGTGATGAACCGCCGCCGGCGATCGAGTTTGTATTTGTCGATGGCGGCCGCCAGTTCGGCGACCTCCGGGCGGCTGCTCGGAGTCGCGACAAACTGTCGACGTTCGGGGCCGCCTTCGCGGGCGCCCGTCGCAGGACTGCGGCGTTCGACAAACGGGCGTGGGTTCTGTTCTGTGACCATCTGCATTACCATACCTCCGCGGAAGTCCGCAACTTTCACAAGCCTAGGTCACTTTTCCCGCTCTGGCAAATTGTGACGGGGAATTCTCGGGAGAGTTTCGGTCGTTGGTAACTCTCCATCGGGAAGGATCTTGCGCCAACCGACGGAGCGACAGGGACTCCATCGATGTACACCAAGGTGACGATTCTCGGCAGTGGCGCCATGGCGACCGCCTGCGCCGTCGTTCTCGCCGAACATCCCCATCAGGAAGTCTCAATCTGGGCGCGGAACCCCGCCCACGCCGAGCAGATCAGGCAGGACCGCGAGAACCGGCGACTACTGCCGGGAATACCGATTCCGGACCGCGTCCAGGTGACGTCGGATATCGAACAGGCGCTGGCCGGCGCCGAGTATCTGCTCGCAGCCGTTCCGACGCAGTTCCTCCGAACCTCCCTGCAGGAGTTGCGTCCTTTTCTGACGCAGAACCGGCCGGTCATCAGCGTAATCAAGGGAATCGAAAACGGCACCTTTCAACGACCCAGTGAAATCATCGCGAACGTCCTCGGCAGCCAGAATGTCGTTGCACTGAGCGGACCGTCACATGCAGAAGAAATCGCCCGACGGCTGCCGACGACAGTCGTTGCCGCCAGCAGCGACCTGGGACTGGCTCGCCAGGTGCAAAAAATCTTCGGGACCGACCGCTTTCGCGTATACACGAATCTCGATCTGGTCGGCGTCGAGCTGGCGGCCGCATTGAAAAACGTTGTGGCGATTGCCGCTGGCATTTCTGATGGGTTGGGCTACGGGGATAACGCCAAGTCGGCATTGCTCACGCGCGGACTGGTCGAGATGACCCGGTTCGGCATGCAGTTTGGAGCGGATGCAGCGACGTTTCACGGCCTCGCCGGGTTTGGCGACCTCATTACCACCTGCATCAGTCCGTTCGGTCGGAACCGGCGTGTGGGACAGCGGCTGGGGGGCGGAGAATCCCTGCCGGAAATCCTCGAGAGTATGCATGCCGTGGCTGAAGGCGTGGCCACAGCCCGCAGCGTGTTCGACATCGCCGAGCAGGAAGGAATCGATATGCCCATCACCGGCGAAGTCTACCGGGTGTTGTTCGAAAACAAGTCGCCGGCTGAGGCCACGAACAGTCTGATGCATCGGCCCCAGCGATCCGAATGAGAGACTTGTTCGAGAATCATTGCGACGGGTCATTGGAAGACATGGAACTGAACCTGCCGGAACTGGCAGCGCCCCGGAGACGATGATGGGTTGGGAAGCCGTTCTGGTCATGGCCGTCGTCGGCCTGATGCTGGTGGGATTGGCGCTGGAAGTGGCGTCGGCCGACCTGATCGTCATGGCGGCGCTGGCTGCGATTGTGATCGTCGGCGAACTGACCGGGACCGCTCGATTGCTGGACGTAAAGACCGCGGCCACCCAGTTCGGCGATTCGGGACTGTTGACGGTGGCCCTGCTGTTCGTCGTGGTCGCCGGCCTGGTGCAGACCGGAGCCATGTCGCTGATTACCGCTCCACTGCTGGGACGTCCCAGAACGTTGCGCTCGGCCCAGGCGCGGCTGCTCCTGCCGGTCACAACGCTCAGCGCCTTTCTGAACAATACGCCGGTCGTGGCCATGTTCATGCCGGTAATCGACGATATCTGCAAGCGGGCGAGAATCAGCCCCTCCAAACTCTTCCTGCCAATGGCGTACTCGGCGACATTTGGCGGCGTCTGCACGATGATCGGCACCAGCACGAATCTGGTCGTCAACGGAAAACTGCCGGCCTACGGGCTGAAAGAATTCGGTCTGTTCGATCTGACCTGGGTCGGCCTGCCGTGCGCGATCGGTGGCGTCGTGTTTCTGATGGTGTTCAGCAACTACCTGCTTCCCGATCGCAAACCGGCGATCAGCCTGAGCGACGATCCTCGGCAATACACCGTCGAAATGCTCGTCCAGCCGGGGGGACCGCTGGTCGGTCAGACCGTCGAACAGGCCGGTCTGCGGCACCTGCCCGGATTGTATCTCGTGGAAATCGAACGGAACGGCGAGATTGTGCCCGCAGTCAGTCCGCGCGAACGCCTCCACGCCGACGATCGGCTCGTGTTTGTCGGAGTCGTGGAATCAGTCGTTGATTTGCGCAAGACGCGCGGTCTGCTGCCCGCCACGAACCAGGTCTTCAAGCTCGACACTCCAGTGATCGAACGGGCAATGATCGAGGCCGTCGTCTCGAACCGCTGCCCCCTGGTCGGGAAGAATATTCGCGAAGGAAGGTTCCGGTCGCGATACAACGCCGCCGTCCTGGCCGTCGCCCGTGGCGGCGCCCGAATCCCCGGCAAGATCGGCGATATTGTCTTACAGCCGGGCGACGTCCTGTTGCTGGAAGCTCACGCAGACTTTGCCCGCGATCAGAGGAACTCGGCGGACTTCTTTCTTGTCAGCCACGTCGAGAACTCCGCCCCAGTCCGTCACAACCAGGCCTGGATCGCCCTGGCGACGCTGCTGACGATGATTCTGGCGGCCTCGCTGCCGATCGTGCCGGACTACTCCGCCTGGAAGACACGCGACGGCCAGTGGGTGTCCGCGGATCTGGTCAAGGACCGCCACCACGTCGAAACCGGCGATGCGCTGGTGCAGGTGCCGATTAAGAAGAAGGAACTCACCTCAGTCGACGGCGTCCAGCAGGTGGCCGCCGCTCCCGGAACGGTCGCCCAGACCAGCCGGCGAGGGCTGAGCATGCTGACGGCGGCGATGGTTGCGGCGATCTTCATGGTCGCCACCGGCTGCTGCACGATTGGCGAGGCCCGCTCCAGCATCGACCTGTCCGTCCTGATTGTCATCGGTGCTGCACTTGGCCTTGGGGCGGCGATGGAATCCAGCGGCGCCGCAGAACTGATCGCCAGCTGGCTCATGAGTCTGGTCGGCAACAACGCCTGGGTGCAACTGGCCGTCATCTACTTTGTCTCGTTGGTCCTGACTGAGCTCGTCACCAACAACGCTGCAGCCGCTCTAATGATCCCGATCGCCATCAAGACCGCCGCGGTCGCAACGTGGGACGGAACTGTCGGAGTCAGTCCGCTGCCCTATCTGATCGTCGTGATGATCTCCGCGTCGTGCGGCTTCGCCACCCCATTCGGCTATCAGACGAATCTGATGGTCTATGGCCCGGGCGGCTACAAGTTCAGCGATTACCTCCGCATCGGCATCCCCCTCGACCTGATCATGTTGGCGATTGCAGTCCTGGTCGCTCCGTTCGTGTTTCCCTTCTAAGCGTGCTCGCAATGTGCAGCGGCCGGCATATCTTGCGCGGCCGTCGCTGCTTACCCGATCGCGACTGTCTCGATGTCGTAAGGGTTTCCCCGCAAAGTCTACCTGCGCGGGACGACCGCACCGGGTCTTCAGACGCCGTGACTTCCGCGCCTGATTCACAATTCGTGCTGCCGCCCATTCGTCGAAAGTAATGGGGCTGAGAATTGTCGCCTGCGCTCATCCGTGCCGCCTCGTCCTGAACTGCAGTCTCCTGCCGGAGCGCTAGACGCCGCTGGGGATTGAGGGCTCTCGGCGGACGTCGCGGTCCGCTCCAGTCGAATCTCCAATTTCCAGTGTCCTTTGCCGAACTTCGCTCCGTTCGTCCGCACCGCTTCTGACGCCGCGCAAGGACCGACTGCTTTATGATCTCTCAGTTCTACCGCAAATACAGCAAGGCGATTCTCTGGGGCGTGGCCCTGTCGTTCCCCGTCTTCGCCTACCAGGCAGAGCAGATCCCGTCGAACAACGACATCGAGACCTGGCTGCCGCGGAACACGGACGTCCGCCAGACCTACGAGGACTTCAAACTCGATTTCGGCGCCGAGGAGGTCATACTCGTCGGTGTCCCGAAGACGTCGGCCACGCCCGTCGAACTGGAAGCCCTGGCCGGCCGGCTGGAACGTGCTCCGGAGATCCGTCAGGTCTGGACGCCCGACCGGATGGTTGCTCGGATGCAACAGATGTCGGTCCCTGAGGAAGAGGGGCGTCAACGCCTGGAGGGACTCCTTCAGTCAGCCGACGGGTCGATGTCGGGCGTGATGATGTTGCTGTCCGAAACCGGACTCGCCAATCGAGCCGGAACGGTCGCCTCCGTCCGTCAGATCCTCGAATACTGCCAACTCGACGGTGCGGAAGTCGCTCTGACCGGCGCGCCGGTCATCGTTACCGAACTCGACCTCCTGGGGAGCAGCAAGTCGAGCAAGGGCTTCTTCATGATCACCCTGGCCGTCAGCCTGGGGCTGCTCTACTTCTCTCTGCGACATATCGGACTGAGTCTGTCGGTCCTCGGGATTACCGTCTGGGGCATCTTCGCCAATCAGACCGTGCTGGCCTGGTGCGGCGGCGAGATGAACTTCATTCTGGGATCGCTGTCGGTGATGGTGATGATCTTCACCCTCTCGATCGCCGTCCACCTCATCAGCTACTACAGCGAAGCGGTCCGGGAGAACGCGGCGGACCCGCTCCAGCAGGCGCTCCGAGAATCGGCCTGGCCGTGTGCGCTGTCGACGTTGACGACGCTCCTGGGCCTCATCTCGCTTAACGTCAGCAACATCCTCCCCGTCGCGCAGTTCGGCTATGCGGCGGCGATGGGGTCGGTGGTGGCGCTGGTCGTGGGGATGGGAATCGTCCCGGCGCTCCTCGTGGTCTGGCCGCAGGCGACCGTCACGTCGAACCAGTTCCGCGTCAACTTCTACAACTGGGGCAGCTGGATCGGGAGTCACCGGCTCCGCATTCTGGGAGCCGCAACAGTCGTGATGGCCGTCACCGCGCTGGGGATCCTGCAGCTGCGCTCGGACATCGATCCGGTCGAGTTTCTGCCCAAGAACAGTCGGATTCTGTCGGATCTGCGGTCGATCGAACGCGACCTGACGAATGTTGACTCCATCGAGGTTGTCGTCGACTTCGAGGGACGGAAACTGCCGTTCGGCGACCAACTGGAGCGAGTTCGCGGGATCGAAGCCCGCATCGCGGCCCACCCGGGCGTGCGGCACACGCTGTCCGCGGCGACGTTCTTCCCGACGCACGGCCCGGAAGGGGCCTTTGCCGCGGCGCGGATGCTGTCGGCCGCTCAGACCTACAGCGGCGACGACGGCCTGACAGCCAACGATCACAACTTGTGGAGGATCTCCGCCCGGATTCAGAAACAGGCCGACATGAGCGCGGTGACTGTGCTGGAGCAGCTGACGAGCGAACTCGAAGGCGAACCCGTCACGCTGACGGGGATTACGCCGCTACTGAAAAGTGCTCAGTTTGAGATCTTTGACGGATTCTGGCAGAGCTTTACGGCGGCGTGTCTGACGATCTTCATCGTGATGATTCTGGCGCTGAGGTCGTTCGTGTCGGCCGTGATCGCGATGGTGCCGAACATCCTGCCGATCTGGCTGGTCTTTGGCGGCGTCGGCTTCTGGGGCCTGCCTGTCGACATCGGCATGATGATGACGGGCAGCATCTCGCTGGGGATCTCAGTCGACTGCACATTCCACTTCCTGGTGCACTACCAGCAGGCGTATCGGCAAGGTCATTCGTCGGTCGAGGCCTGCCGCCGGGCTCTGCAGCACTCCGGCGAGCCGATGCTGGACTCGACGTTGATCTGCAGCGTTGGAATGATGGCCTTGTGTCTGAGCAGCTTCAGCCCGACGGCCCGCTTCGGCTGGCTGATGACGGCTCAGATGCTGGCCTCGCTGCTGGGTGAGTTGCTGTTGCTGCCGGCGCTGCTCTGCCTGCGTCCGGAACGCCGTTCGCTGTCGGTCAGGGCGGCATCGCCTCCTCCGCCGTCGCCCACTCCGACCCCGGACCCGGAACCGGAAATTCACCGGATGCCGGTGCCGCACATCGCTCAGCCGGGCATCCGCCGCCGGGCGGCGCGACAGTAACGGTGGAGTTCGGACAATCCGTTTCGAGGTGGCGTGGAATACTGCGATGCGTCTCGACGGTCGTTCTGCACACCTTCCCAGCGAGTCTGCCCTGCCACGATGCCCGATCTGACTTCTGCGCAGTGGTGTCTGGCCGTCGTCGCGGCGGCGGGGATTGGCATTTCGAAAAGCGGGCTGGCCGGGGTCAGCCTGCTTCACGTGCTGATCTTTGCGTTTCTGTTCGGCGCCCGCGACTCGACGGGGGTGGTCCTGCCGATGCTGATCGTCGGCGATGTGCTGGCGGTGGTCACGTACCGTCAGCACGCCCGCTGGGACTACATTCGTCGGCTGCTGCCGCCGGCCGCGACGGGCGTCGTCGTCGGGTCGCTGCTGATCGGGCAGCTTTCGGAATCGCAGTTCAAGCCGTTGATCGGAACCGTGATTCTCCTGCTGACGATTCTGCAACTGGTCAGGCTCTGGCGGCCGAACCTGTATGAGCACGTGCCGCACCAGACGTGGTTCGTCTGGACCATTGGGCTGGTGGCCGGCGTCACGACGATGCTGGCGAACGCCGCCGGGCCGATCATGGCGCTGTATCTAGTGGCGGTGGCGCTGCCGAAATTCGAACTTGTCGGGACCAGCGCCTGGTTCTTCCTGGTGATCAATGTCTTCAAGGTTCCCTTCAGCACGGGGCTCGGGCTGATTCACGCCGACACGCTGGCGCTGAATGCCGTCCTCATCCCGTGCATTGCGGCGGGGTTGTTCGCAGGTCGCTGGCTGGTGACTCGCATTCCGCAGAAAATCTTTGACGGTTTTCTGCTGGTCTTTGCGGCCGTGGCTGCGTTGCGGCTGGTCGGAGTGTTCTGAAACCGCGGCGGAGTGCGAGGAGAGTCGGTACACTGCAGACTCGTATGAAGTCATGAATGGCACCTTTGTTGAAGTGAGACGAACTGATGCGGATTTCGACCTCTGTGTTCACAGTTTGCGCGCTGGCCGGTCTCGTGGCCGTGCTGGTTTTCGGTTCCGGGCATGCTGCGGAGCCGGCCTCACCTCCGTCGGACGCTGCCGGACGTCCCGAGTTGCAGCTCGGCGCGCTGGAGGTCGGCCGGGTTTTGATTCTCGGCAACAGCATCACGCTGCACGGCCCGGCGGAGAAGATCGGCTGGTCCGGGAACTGGGGCATGGCTGCAAGCGCCGAAGAAAAGGACTTTGTCCACCTGCTGCTCGGCCGGGTGGCGAAGGCTGCTGGCGGGCAGCCGCAGTCCCTTGTCCGGAATATCGCCGACTTTGAACGGCAGTATTCGACCTACGACGTGGCTGCGGGGCTCAAGCCGGCGATTGACTTCGAGGCCGACCTGATCGTGCTGGCGATCGGCGAGAATGTTGCCGCGTTGAAGAGCGATGACGAAAAGGTCGCGTTCAAGACGGCGGTCTCGGGGCTGTTATTAAAGTTGAAGGGACAGCGGCAGCCGACGGTGATCGTGCGGAGCAGCTTCTGGGCAGACGCTGCGAAGGACGATGCGCTCAAGGCAGCCTGCGAGTCTGCGGGCGGGGTGTTCGTGGATATCGGGGCGCTCGGCCGGGACGAGGCCAACTACGCCCGCTCGGAGCGGAAAATCGAGCATGCGGGAGTGGCGGCGCATCCGGGGGACAGGGGGATGCAGGCGATTGCGGATGCTCTCTGGAAGTCGATCGAAGCAAAGTCTGCCGCGAAATAGCCTCAGTTCGAAGTGCCGGCCCGGGGCAGGATGCCGAACTGACGGCCTTCCCGGAAGACGTGCGTCGGTTCCAGATGCCAGCGCCCGGTTTCTGTGCGGCCCATCGAGTCCGTCAGCGGAAACTCGCCTTCCAGCCGTTCGAGGACGGTGATGTCCGCCAGGGCGCCGGGCTTGAGCGTGCCAAGTTCATCCTGTCGGCCCAGGAAGCGGGCCACCGTCGCTGTCGTCCGCCGGATGACTTCGGGCAACTCCATGCCGAGATGAAGGAATTTGTCGAGCGTCGTGACCTGGTCGTAGACCGGGCCGTCGACGTTGTAGTGATGCAGATCGCTGCTGATGAATTCGGGTAAGACGCCCTGTTCGAGCAGTCGGCGTGCGACGCGGAAGTCGAACGCCCCCATGCCGTGACCGACGTCGAGCAGCACACCTCGCTGGAGGGCGTCGCGGACGACTGGCAGCACCTGGAGTTGCGTGTCGACCATCCCGCAACGATGTCCGTGATAGCAGTGGGTCAATACGTCCCCGGCCCGCATTTGAGAAAGAATGTCCCCGATAGGCAGCGACGAGTTCGGACTGTGGACGACCAGCGGCAGTCCGACCTGGTCGGCGGCTTCCCGCGCCAACCGCAGCGCCTCGGCCTCGTTGCGGCCTCCTTCGGCGAGGTTGTCCGTCAAGCGGATCTTGATGCCGCAGATGACGTCGCGATGTCGCTCGACCATCTGTACGGCGTTCTCGACGCTGCAGTACCGCAGGTCGTGCAGTTCGCCGATTCCCGTCGGCATGGGGCGGCTGCTGATGAGTCCCTGACCGGCAATGTGGAGCAGGGCGAAGACGCGGGTCTGAACCTTGTCGATCACATACTGGCGGAAGCCGTCAAAAATCAAGCTGCCGGCCGTTCCGAAATCGACGACGCTGGTGACTCCTCGCGCCAGGCAGATCGGGTCGGCTTCCGTTCCGAAATGGCTGACGCCCGGAAAGACGTGGACGTGAAAGTCGATCAGACCCGGGACGACGAACTGGCCGCGGGCGTCCACCGTATGGACCGCGTCGGCTGGCGCAGCGGAATCGAGCAGGGCGGCGATCCGGCCGCCACGAATGGCAATGTCGCGACGTTCGTCGAGGTTCTGAGCGGGATCGATCACGTGACCGTTGCGAATCAGCAGATCGAACATGCCATTCATCCCCGTAAGCCTGTGTCGTTACCGGTCAACTGCGGGTCGCTCTGCGGGCGCTCCGGCGGCATAATGCCAAGAGTTCCCCGAGAAAATCCACCCTTGCCGACCGGAATCTCTCCATGAATCGCTTCGCCACATTTGCTGCCCTGCTGTCTCTGGCCGTCATGGCGCCAGCTTCTCGTGCGGCGGAGGTCATCTTCGAAAAGGACATCGAGTACACGAACCCCGACGATCAGCACCTGCAGCTCAATCTGGCCCGTCCGGCCAAAATCGAGGGCCGAGCGCCGGCGATCCTGTGCATCCACGGCGGGGGCTTTCGCGCCGGCAAGCGCGAGGGCTGGGACGAACGCTGCCGGAAACTCGCGGCGCGGGGCTATGTCGCGGTAACTGTGACCTATCGGCTCGCTCCGAAATACCAGTTCCCGGCTGCCATCTGCGATGTGAAGGCGGCCGTCCGCTGGCTCCGGGCCAATGCAGACAAGTACCAGATTGATCCCGAGCGGATCGGCGTGGTCGGGGATTCGGCGGGAGGGCATCTGGTTCAGTTTCTGGGGGTGACCGGGGGCGTTGTGCAGTTTGAGGGAGAGGGCGGAAATCCGGAGTTCTCCAGCCGGGTGAACTGCGTGGTGAACTATTACGGCCCGAGCGATCTGACGAAGTCGTATGGCAAGAGCGTCGACGCGGCCGAGGTGCTGCCGATGTGGCTGGGGGGGGATGCGACGCAGGAACGGCGGCGGCATATTCTGGCGAGTCCCCTGTACTGGGTGACTCCCGAGGCCGCTCCGACGCTCCTGCTGCACGGCACGGAGGACAAGTACGTCGCGTTCGAGCAGGCGGAGTGGATTCATGACCGGCTGAAGGCCGCGGAGGTCGAAGTCGAGCTCGTGAAGTTGGACGGGGCAGGACATGGATTCCGCGGAGCCGACGCCGAGCGGGCCGAAGCGGCGATGTACGAGTTCTTCGACCGCCAGTTGAAGCGCTGAAACCTCGGCGGCGGTTCGACGCCGGGTGGTCAGCCGGTGGTCGGCACTTTTGCATGGCGGGATTCCGCTCCCGCCGGTCCAGGGACGCGACTCACGTACAGGGGCGAAGGGACAGGATTCGTCGGTATAACCGGAACTCCGTGTTTATCCTGACGGCGTCGGAGAATTCTCGGGAAGGTCCAGATTCTTGGCCGTCGAGTCATCGAAAGATTCCGCAGAGTTGAAGTGGAGAATCGGGAATGGCAGGGCGTTCCGTGCTGCGTCCAGTCGTGGAACGTGACTGCAGCCCGTCTTCGCACTCAGGAGCAGGTGATGGTGACCGGCGGCCCGAAGCAGGTGACAGCGTTGGCGGAGGCCCCTGCTGTGGACGGACGGCACAATCTGCGCATGCCGGTCGACTTTCTGCAGCAGCAGGGACGTCTGATTACCCGGCAGGGGACGTTCACCGTCCAGATGCAGGACGTGTCGGCGGGGGGCTTTGGCGTCGAAGTCTCCGGTCAGGCGCCGCAGTTCAAGACGGACGACGCCGAACTCGAGTTGGACGGCGAGACCGTCCCGGTTCGCATCTGTTATGTGAAGCAGAGCTCCGCACACGCTATCGTCGGACTGCAGCGACGGGACTGGTCGCCCTCGGCCGAGCAGCTCGCCATTGAGAAGAGGCGGCTCATCCGTCGCCACCGCAGCATCCTGCTGCATCACTACCTGGGACACCGTAATACGATTCCGCTGATGCTGGCGATCATCGCAACCGGCGTCATTTTTCTGTTCGCTTCCGGCGTCTGGCGTCCCAGTGCAGTCGCCAGTCGGAGCTGGAACATCCATGTCGGGGGGAGTTCCCCACGACCGGTCGTCAACGGCAGTCTGATGGCGACCGATTTCTCCCGCAACGTTACGGCGGCGGGACGACAGGTGGAATCGCCAGAGGCGATCCTCCCTCCCGCCGCGATGCCGGAAGCCCGCGTCGTTCTGAAGGCCCCGGTGCCACTCGAACACGTCACGGGGGCTGCGCCGTCGACCGCAATCCGCGCGGCTGGAACATCGATCCTGGTCAGTTCGAGAGCCGCAATCAGTTTGAAGACCTTGCTGTCCCGTCAGCAGCGGACGATTTCCGAAACCGTATTGAGTGATGGACTCCGGAACTTGACATCGCGCGGCGATGCGGTCGTCAATGGCACATCGCAGACTGGCCGACTCGATCTCGGCGACGAGTCATCGCTGCGCGTGCGCTGGTCACGGACGAGTGACGGCATCGTTATCGAAGACATCACGGAAATCGGCCGTTCCAACGAGTGAGTCTCGGCTTCCCTCGATGCGAAATCGTTCGTCGGAGCGGAATGTGCCATCTGAGAGCGGTTTCCTACCGCCGAGGAACGGCGCCCCGCCATCGCACGCCATGAACTGACCACGTCTCGGCACTTCTGGCGACTTAACGGCTTACATCGGCATGCGGAGTCCCGTGACCGATTGAACCTTGGCAGAACTGGTCTCCGGCGGCTACAACGGTACGGATCAGTCACCGTTGTCTGTCATCTCGAAATGCGCCCGCTCAGTGAGACCGTCACCATGGATCGGCATCAGCCCGCCTTACCGCGTCGTCACAGCCGCCGCGAGTTCCTTTCGACCGGGGCGGCGATCGCTGCTGGAGCCGCTGCGGCTCCGATGGTGATTCCCCGACACGTGCTGGCGGGGCCCGGGAAGCCGGGGGCCAACGATCGGATCCGAGTCGGCGCCATCGGAGTCGGCGGGCGCGCCAGTCTGCTGCTGCAGCAACTTCCGGAATCGGCTCAGATTGTGGCGCTCAGCGACTGCAATCTGCCGCGGGCCGAGGCGTTCAAGGCGAAGGCTCAGGGGGAGTGGCCAGTCTATCAGGACTACCGCAAGCTCCTCGAACGGCCGGATATCGACGCAGTCATCGTCGCGACAGGCGAGTTTCAGCGGGTCGTGCCGTGCATTCATGCCTGTCAGGCGGGGAAGGACGTTTACGCCGAGAAGCCGCTGACTCTTTATGTCAGCGAAGGGCGGGCGCTGGTCAATGCCGTCCGTCGCTACGATCGCGTGCTGCAGGTCGGCACGCAGCAGCGCTCGATGGAGGTCAATCGCGTGGCCTGCGAACTGGTCCGCAGCGGCGGACTGGGGAAGATTCTCGAAGTCAGAGCCATCAACTACGGCGGCGCCGAGGCTTCGCCGACTCCGTTCCCGTCCGGGACCGCGGTTCCCGAGGGACTCGACTGGAACATGTGGCTCAATCAGGCGGCCGAGCGACCGTTTCACCCCGACTGGATGGGCTGGATGCGCTGGCGGGACTTCGCCGGCGGGGAGATGACGAACTGGGGCGCCCACGGCGTCGACCAGATTCAGTGGGCGCTGGGGGCAGACGAGACCGGGCCGGTCTCGATCCGTCCGCTGACAGACGGTCCGAACGGGCAAGTCGCCATGCGCTATGCCAACGGAGTGAGTGTGAACTTCGTCATCGAACCCGGCCGCGGTCCGATGGGCGGGGCGATCTTCGTGTGCGAAAAGGGGAAGCTCGAAATCAACCGGAATAAGTTTGCCTCGAATCCTCCGGAGATTGCCGAAGAGCTGAAGAAGAAGATCGATCTCCAGGAAGAGGAACGGAAGTGGAGCGATCAGCTCGCGCTCTGGCAGGCGCGGTGGCACATGCAGGACTGGCTGGACTGCATCCGGAGCCGAAATCGTCCGGTGGCGGACGCGGAAATCGGCCACCGGTCGGTCTCCGTCTGCCACCTGGCGAACATCACGCGGGCCGTTGGCCGCGAGCTGAGGTGGGACCCGGTTCGCGAACAGTTCGCCGGGGACGAGCAGGCCAACTCGCTGCTCGACCGCCCGCGGCGGCAGGGCTTCGAACTGCCGACACTGTAATCAGATTCGGTTCACGGGGCGCGTAATTTGGTCACGCGCCCCTGTGAACTGCAGATCGCCGTTACGCAACTTTCGACTCGTTCGCGGGATCGCTCGTCGAGGTTCCGACCTGCTCTCTGGCAAAGCATGACAGCATTGCGGGCAGAATGATCAGGTCGCCGAGCAGGGCCGCCGCGAGCGTTACCACGCCCATCGTGGCAAAAATCCGCTGGTCGCGCATGTCGCTGAAGATCACGGTTGAGAAGCCGACGACCAGCACGAGGGTGGTCATGATCATCGACGTGCCCACGCCGGTAAATGCTCGGCGGATTGCATCGTCGCGAGTCAGGCTCTGGCCGACTTCTTCCTGATAGCGGGTCAGGAAGTGAATCGTATCGTCGACGGCGATGCCCAGGCAGACCGTAAACGCACACACGCTCACGACTTCCAGCGACTGACCGGTGAAGACGAGGTAGGCCCCGGTCACGGCCAGCGGAAAAACGTTGGGAATGACCGCGATCAGTCCGATACGGACGGAGCGATAGACCAGTCCCAGGACGACAAAGATGATAATTGCCGCACTGCCGAGACTGGAGGCGAGGTCGACGACAATCTGGTACAGATTGCGCCAGCGCCCGACCGCGGAGCCGTCGAGGACGAGCGTGAAGTCCGGATGCGACTTGCTGAGCGTGGCAAGCTTTTCCTCGACGCGCGTAAATACGTCGCCGTACTGCGCGATTCCCAGATCCTGCACGCGGAAGTTGACGGACGCTCGGCGCGACTCCGGCGTATAGAAGGCCCGCTTCAAGGGCGCCGGCAAAAGCTCCAGCATCGACATCCGCTCGGCCGGCGGCCCTTCACCGGGCAGAGCGTCGACGAGACTGCGGATCGAGATGGGACTTCCCAGCAGCGGTTCGTCCCTCAGCAGATCGTCCACCTGCGTGATGACCTCCAGCACTTCGGGCGAATCCTCCGGCACTTCGTCGGTCCAGCGGACGCTCACCTCGGAAAACTCCAGGCCGCCGAGGGCGCGATCCATCACCTGCATCGCTTTGACGGACTCGCTTCCCGCCGGCAGGTAGCTGGATCGCCGCTCGTCCGGGCGCAACGTGAGGGAAATCAGAAAGCAGACGGCCGTGACGGCAATGCCCAGCCCGCTGACGAGTTTCGGACGCTTCAGCACCAGGTCAATGAGTCCGCTGACACGATGGAGATGGCGCTCGATGAAGCCCTCCTCATCGCTGGGAGGGACCCAGCGACCGATCCAGGAAATGCAGGCCAGCGGAATCACGGTCAGAACGGCAAAGAAGGTCAGGGTCACTCCCAGGACGCAGCTCCAGCCGAACGTCTGTACGATTTCGTGTCGGGCCAGCGTCAGCGACCAGAATCCGATGGCCGTGGTCAGAGAAGTCAGGAAGCAGGCCAGTCCGACTTCTTCCAGGGCGGCGCGGGTCGCTTCCCGCGTCTTCATGCCCCGCGCCCGGTTCCGGCGGATCTGCACCATCAGGTGGACGCCGTCGGTCAGCCCGACCAGGCTGAGCATGACCGGCAGGACGACGTCGTTGAACGGGTTGTCCTGCAGATCGAAGAAACGGAGGATTCCCAGCGTCCAGAAGACTCCCAGCGATGGGCCGAGGGCTACGATCAGCACGGAGCTGATGCCGCGAAACAGCACGACGGCCATCAGGAGGACGACTCCGTAGCCGATGACCTGGTATTTGGTTTCGTTGTCCTCGTGCGTTTTGAGCATCGTCAGGTGGATGGGGACTCGCCCGGTGACGAGCACGGAGAACTTGACGTCCGGCGACTCGGCCGCGGCGGCCTCGGCCACTTCACGCAGATGCTTCGTGCAGTCTTCGTCCTGTTCGACGAACAACCAGTCGAAGTTGACCATCATCAGCAGCGTGCGACCGTCGCGGGACATGAGTTGCCCCGCAATCAGCGGGTGTTCGAGGGCCCGCTCCTTGGCCGCCGCGAACCGGTTGTCGGAGGCTGTGGACTTGGGCAGCACCGGCTCCGGCAGTCCGAAAATGTTGAGCAGGGGGACGCGGTCGATCCAGAGGACGCTGGAGACATAGGGGAGGGCTTCCAGCTCTTCGACCATGTGTCGCAGCGCTCTGGCGCCGGCGGGCGTGAAGACGTCGTCGGATTGAACGACCAGCACCGCGTGCGACCGGGCGAGGTCGAACGCCTCGACGTCCGGCGGACGCCGGGCGGTTCTGGTGGGGGGCGGTTCGGCGGCGGGAGTCGCTGTCGCTGGCGGCGGCTGCTTGAACAGCTCGGTCAGCAGGCGCGGGTCCCGGTATCCGATGATGGCCAGACCGCTCATGGCGGCGATGAACAGCCAGGCGAGCCAGGAATGGTCGACGATCCAGGCGGTTGCACGTCCAAACGAGCGGGAGATCGTCAACGCAGGCCTCGCACGAGGAGAGGAATCCGATCCGGGGGCGTCCGTCCGGAAGGAGTGAAGTCAGAGACGATCAGCGCGGGTTGCGTCGCCGGGCGGCGGCGTCGACTTCGTCCCGGGTGATCTGGCCGTCGCCGTCCGCATCGACTTCGCGGAATCCGTAGGTCCGAAATGCGAGCGGCGTTTCGGTCCGTTCGACGATCCCGTCCCGATTTCGATCGAAGCGGTTGAGGAAGTCTGTGACAAAGGCGTTGATTTCCGCGGTCCGGTCCCGCACCGGAGCGGGCTTTGCGGCGGTGGTGCGGGGGGAAGTCTGGCCTTCGGCATCTCGCGCCAGCGGTTCGCTGACTTCGAAGAAGGCCAGCGCCATTTCCTCCCAGGTCTGGTCGCCCCACGTGACGAACTCGGTGGGATCGGGGTTGGCGGGATTGCTGGACGAGTTGTCGAATTTCGCGGTGAACTCCAGGGAATCGATCGTGGAGAGGTCGAGCGGCGTGGTCAGTTCGTAGGCGTGCTGCCAGTTGAAGTCGTAGCGCGGGACATCGAGCAGAACCTGTTCCGTTGCGCCTTTGCGGCTGAAGACGCGGAACGACTGGCCCCGGACGTGCATGTGAGGCGTGATGGCGAGGAGCTCGCCCCGGGCGGGGAGCCGTCGCACCTGAGCGTGGACGGGGAACCCGGCGGTCTGCGGCGGAATTTCGAATTCCTGGTCGATGGCGACCAGCGAATAGACTTCGTGCGTCACTTTTTCTGCGGGCATGAAGTTGAGTGCGATCCGCGTCAGGTCGAACTGCTCGGCGCCGTTAGGCGTGTAGTGCATCTGAAACACGAGCTTCGAACCGGCGGGCACCCGGCGTGCGCGGCCGGGCATCAAGTCGGCGTTGCGCTGTCCAGGGACGTAGCCAGTCAGGAGACCGACGCCGCGGAGACCAGTTCCGTCAGGCGGTCGAATGAAGACGATGCAGTGATGGACGACGGCCCGGTTTCCCGGGAGAACCTGAGCCGCCGAGATCCAGCGGTCTTCGGTGAAGCCGGGATCGACGACGAAATACTGATACTCGACGGTTCCTGTTGCCGGTACCGTGAAGGGCCGGTCGCGCATGTCGACGACGAGATCGGGCGTCCGCGCGAGCTGCGAGCTGGCCAGAGATTCCTCGGGGGATGCCAGTTGCGATTCGTCGCCCAGCGGCATCCCGCCGGCGACCCAATCGCGGAGGACTTGCTTGTCCGCCTCGGGCATGTGCCGGGCGTTAGCGAATTGTCCGTGGTCGGGGCTGGCGTGCCAGGGGGGCATCCGGCCGGCGTCGATGCTTTCGAGCAGCGTCTCGCCCCAGCCGGTCACTTCGTCGTACTGGGTCAGCGAAAACGGTCCGATTTCCCCCGGACGATGGCATTCGACGCAGTGCTGGTTGAGGATCCGTGAGACCTGTTGGCTGAACGTGACGTTTTGCCTTGTCATCACCGGACGGCTCCGACCGATCAGGCAGCCGCTGGCTTCGGTGCTGGCGACACGGATTGGTTTCCCCGCCAGCAGATCTTCCACCGCCAGCCGCAAATCGTCGCGACCGGGCTGTCCGCGCGCGACGCCCGGCTGATACTGGTCGTCGACGCGGCCGTGGTAACGGACTTCCAACTGCTGGTCGACGACGAAAACTTCCGGAGTTCGACGGGCGCCGAACAGGTCGGCGACCTTCTGAGCGGGGTCTTTGACGACGGGAAACGGAATGGAGTATTCCCGGACATACTCCTGCACATCGTCCGGGGAGTCCTGCGAATTGCTGTTGATGCCGACGAATCGGACCCCGCGAGATGAGAACGAGTGATGCAGTTCGGCGAGCCGCGGTCCATAGAGCCGCGCCAGCGGACACTCGGTTCCGAGGAAGCAGATCACGGTGAATCGCGATGCGGACTGCGGCGCGAGCTCGACGGTCGTCCCATCGGGAGCCGGGAGGCGAAACGCCAGCGGCGTCTTCGCTGCGACCGGTGGCGCCGCTGGTATTTCAGCAGCCCGCAGGCCGTAGCTGCTCGCGAGCAGCAGGATCAGCCCGATTCGTCGCGCAAAGTCCATTGTCGTGATCCCTGTCGACGGGAACGGCGTCTCTCATTGTGCACCGCACTCCGCTCGCTTCCGTGGTCGCACAGATATCATAAGCCGTTCGGAGCAGCAGGGGAATACGCTCCGGGTCGGCTCCCAACCGTCGAGTCAGTCTCAGAATGCGGCGACTCTGTATCGCCCGCCAGGAGAGCGGCCGACGTCAAACGAAGAGCCGGCTGAGGTCCGTTGCGGAACCTCAGCCGGCTCATTGCAGTATCGTCAACTCTTTGACCGGACAGACCGGCGTCAGTTGAGGTTCTCTTTCACGAAGTCCGCGATCACACTTCCCAGGAATCGGAAGACCGGCGGGTTAATCGTTGCGGCACCGCGGATCGTGGTTCCTTCGCGGGAAAGTTGCATCGTCGAACGATCTGTCCCGTCCTTGAAGGAATCGACGGCAAGCTGGATCAATCGTTCCCGCTCCTTGCGCTGGGCGAGGATCTTCTTGTCCTTCGTCGGATTGCCCGCGTACTGCTTCGTCACCATTTTATTGATCAGCCGGGCGCCGGGGCCGAACTGACCGCCGGCTTCGACGAACTTCGGATCGACTTTCTCCGGCGCCGGCTTGGCTGCGGCATCGATTGCCCCCTTCAGGATCTCGAGGCTCCCCTCGCCGGCGGCGCCCCAGACGGCGTCTTTCGATGTTCCGACGTGGAGGACCGGCTCGCCGCCGAACATGGTCTTGAACTCGTCCTGCCACCGCTCGGGGAGGGTCACCTGGTGAATCGCCACTTCGCCGTGCCTCACGAGATCGAGCTTGACCTTCCATTCACTCTGGATCGTCGGCAGCAGCTTAACGATTTCGAGGGCCTTGGAGCCGTCGACGACCCGGACTCCTGCGATCAGCGAGTGACCATTCTTGGCAGTCTCAATCTGAATCAAGCTGTCGATGGCGTCGTCGGCCAGTCCGGCTTCGAACAGGTCGACCAGGAGATCGGCGGCCTGCTTTGCGGCGACCTTGCCGTCCGCCGTCAGTCGCTCGCGCGTGTCGACCTGACTCTTCAGAACTGGCCGCAGCGTCGGGTAATAGAGCTTCAGCTGCTCCTTGCGGAACGCGTCCAGCGGGAACCTCATACGACCGTAGAAGACGGCGTCCGGCTTCAAGGCGATATTGGCAAAATAGCTCGGCTTGCTGGCGGCGAGTTCGATGCTGTTTGCCAGCGAACTTCCGGGGAACGCGGTCAGCTCCAGTTCGCCGTGTCCTTTGCCGGCCGGGACGTCGGTCGTCCATGCGGCTGTGAACTTCTGGGCGTCGAGCAGGAATCGCTCCATCTCCGCCAGATTCAGCGTTGCCGTGGCCTTGCGGAGGGCGAAGTCTTCCTTGGATTCGTCGCGGTTGAATTTCAGGACCGACTCAAGCTGTTCGCGCGCCGCGGCCATCGCGGCCTTGCGAGCGTCCGCTCCTTCGGTTCCCTGCTCCAGATGGACGACGATGTCCCTGCCGTTCCCCAGCCACGGCGCAACGCGGGTTTGGGGATTCGGCAGCGTGTTGGGGACGGCGGCCGGATCGTTGGCGAGGACCGCGTATTCAAATCCAGCGAGGTCTCGCAGGTAAAACGGCTTCGGCTGCGCCTTATCCTGGACTTCGTAAAGGGTTGGATCGTTCTTGATCGGGTCGATTTTAAATCCAAAACCAGCGAGGTTGGCAAACAGTCCCTGCCGCCGGTTGTCGATCGGTTTCAGGTAAGGAATCGCTCCCTGGTAATCGATGCCCGCCTTGGTGAAAACCAGTTCCATGACGAGCGGTCGATCACCGGCAACACCGACTTCGAATTCGTCCAGGACATCTTGCAGGGTGCCGGCCTGCTTCTGCAGTGCCGGCGTCAGGGCCTGCTTGACGAGATCGATCAGATCCGCGTCCAATCCGTCGTGGCCAGGCTGCACAATCGTGAGCCGCACCTGATCCTGCGCCTGTACCGGCAGCAGCGCAGAGGTCCAGACCGCCGCAGCCAACGCCCACATCCCTGCCTTCCGCACCATCACAGTCGACTCCTTTATCCGGTCAACGTCCGCCGGCTTGGGGCGGGCGCGCTGCTTAATCCTTACGGCGCAGGATTTTAAATTCGATTCGTCGCAGGGGGAAGTCTTAAAAGGCAGGATTTCCCAGCTGCGGTCCGAACTGCCGACGTATACACAGAGTCGGCACGACGCCCCGAAAACTTCGACAAACCGCTAAGGCTCCCTTGGACTTCCTCATCATTCGCGGCGAAGTCGCCGGACGAGCGAAGTCTGAAGGCGGTCCGAACCGGCGTGCCAATTTGCGGTCTTCCGCAAATCGCCTGGACTCAAGGGGCCGTCGGAACCCCCGTCAATCCTGCCACCAGTCCGCGGCACAGTGCGACTTTCTCGGTGGCCGCATTCACGGCCTGGACTTGCCTCCAGACATCCGCTGCCTCACCTTTGACCGTCGCCAAGCTGGCCGACAGCTCATAGCACTCCTCCCTGAGGATGATGTCATTCAACTGGGCGATGAAGGCGAACGCCGCCGCAGCGCCATGTTTCTTAACCTGCTGCGCAGCAAGGACGTGAGCCCACTCGTCCCGGCGGGTGTTGACGCTTTCCATCGCCGAAAGCTGCCGTGCGGCCTGCGTCGTCTCGCCCGCCGCCAGCAATTCTTCAATCAGCACCAGCTCCGGTTGCGCCGGGGCGTCGGACTGCTGCAATTGTTTCCACAATGCCAGAAGCGCATTCAGTTTTTCGGTCTGGTTTCCGCGGCGGAACGCCTCGACCAGGACGGCGGGGACTCCGGTTGTCATGAAGTTGACCCGTCTGGCGACCTCGTCGTCGGTCGTCCGCAGGCTGACGATGTCCCACACCGCGTCTGCCAGCCCCCATTCCACGGCCCGTTGCAGAATCTCTGCTTGAAGCGCCGTGGAATGCCGGGCCGCCGCGTCCAACTGGTCCACATTGCGACGATACGCGTTCGTCGTCAGGCGTGCATCGTCGTCTGTCTTCAGCTTCAATTCCTGGCGGAGCTGGTTCTGCAGTACGCCGGCGCTGGTGCGCTGAGTCTGCTGTGCCAGCGTAACGACGACATCAAGAGCCGGGGACATGCCTCGGGCGAACTGCAGCGATTTCTCCAAGGTCGCCGCCGCCGGAACCGGCTGTCCGGCTGCGGCTTGAAGCTGGCACAATTGGCCGAGCGCCACCGCAGATTGAACCAACGGGGCCGGCGCCGGCAACTTCAACTCGATCACGCCCTTCGTGTCGGGCAGCGCGGGCTCCACGGGTGGCGTCAGGGATTGCGCGATCTCTGCTGCTTTCTGGACATAGGCGGCGACGTCGGCTTCCGGCGCCCGGACTCGCAATCCCAGGGCATGCACCGCCAGTCCGCGGATGATCACCGCGGGGCCGTGCGACTCGAGTTTCTTGATCAGGGCATCCGGGGGCTGGGAACGCCCCTGCAGAGCCAGCTGCCGACACAACTCGACGACGCAATCGGCTTTGGCGTCGGCGCTCGTCTGCTGTTCGGAAAACTTCCAGGCGTCGTCGTCTTTGCCGTGGGCCACCAGCGAGGCGACTGTCGCCGCCGATTGTGGTGCAACCCACATCGACAGGGGCCGGTTCGCGTACCACTCATCGAGATCGAAAGTCCGCGCCGCCCGGACCATCTGCAGGGCGGCTGCCGTTTCCGCGTCCAGCGTCGACTTCTGTCGCTGATTGAGCAACTTCAGTGCGTCTTCCGTCCGTCCAGTCGCGACCAGCACTGCTGCGAGGCCGGAGGCGTCTTCCAACTGAGATCGGCCGACCTTCGGAAGCCGCGACGTTTCCTGGAACGCTTTTGCGACCGATTTCACCGCCGCGTCCGTGGCGCCTGCCGACAATTCCTGCCACGCAATCGCCGTCTGGCAGGGAATCGAGTAATACGGGACTTCCTGCCCGACTTTCAAAAGCTGGTCCACCTGCGCGCCGGCCGCCGTCAGATCTCCGGCGAGTGCATAGCCGATCGCCGCCTGCTGCCGGCAGAACGGCTTGCTCCGATTCTGCGAGCGGAGCGCCGTCGAGGAGTCGACCATCTGCTTGAGAGCCTTGTCGATCCACTCCTTGGCAGGTGTCGCTTGCACGGCTTCGACCGGCTGATCGGGTTTCGCAGGTGTCACCGCAGGTTTCGGCGTGCCGGCGTTCTTCGGCTGGTCCGAGTCGCCGTTCATGCTCTTCAGAATGTCCGGATCGATTTGCGTTACGACGGGCGCGGGCGTCGAAGGCTGCATCGCCAGGAAGTACGCCGCCCCGCCAAGGACGCCCACCACGACAACAGTCACGATGGCGATCGGGACCAGATTGTTTCGCGTGGGCGGCGGCGGCGGCGGCGGGGCCTCCGGTTCCGGCGGCACTTCGAAGACCGGGACCAGGCACTTGGGATTGGCGCACTTGACCGGCTTGCCGATCGCCGCTTTCGGCACGTACCCCACCGTCTCGCACATCGGGCAGCGGACTTCGTGCGTCTTGCCCTTCGTCGGCGCAGGGCTGGCCTGCGCCACGGGAACGAGCTTTTCGGCCTGCTCGGCGGCGCTGAACGGCGAATCGTCATCGTCCGCCGGTTTCGCCGCGGGGCGACTCGCTGCCGGTTTGCCGGCCGCAGGCTTCTCCGAGGCAGCTGCCGCCGCCGGGGCCTTGGCGGCCGGCTTGGGAGCCGGTTTGACCTGGCCGGGCTTCGCCTTCATCGACGAACCACAGAAAGGACAGTCTTCGGCGTCGTCGTCCAGCACCGACTGGCCGCAGCTCGGACAGATGGCGAAGTCCATGCTCTGGAGTCCTTCCGTTCGGAGAGAATTCGGATGGGGTTCGTCGGATGACTTGATGGGATTGGCGGAGTTTGCCGTACCGCGAGTGGTCATGAGGGGACCGAAGCTGTCTGACGTGTTCAAGACTTCGACGAACTTGAGCTCCAGTTGGTTCCCCGCGTTCGAAATCTCCCGGAACGCTATGTTCGCCGACGAACAGGCGCGACGTTGCTGCCGGACGGCCTCGCCCGGCGGTTCGGCACCCTCATTTCAGCAGACTTTCAGACGTGCGGTTCGTCAACCACCCAGACGGTCCGTCCGGCGGCTTCCCGCAGGATCTTTTCTGCCACGCCGCCGATGAACGAGGACGAAATCTGACTCGCTCCGCGGCGACCGATACAGACGACGTCGTACTGGCCGGCCTGCATTTCTTCGATAATCGTGAGCGCCGCGGCCACTTTGCGGGCTTCAGGCAGGCAGTCGGCGGCGATCAGCTTCGTTTCGAGCGATCCGGCGGGAACGCCGGCCGACGCCAGGACGCCCCGTTGTTCGCCCAGCAGCTTCTCGCCGTCCTCTTTGGCCCGCGTGGCCCACATGGCCGCCAGCGAGCGAGGCGTCAGGCCGGGTTCCGCATGATCGGTCAGCACGAACTCGGGCAGAAACTCGGCGACGTGAAACAGCGTGATCTTCAGATCGCTCGCCGCTCCCTGTCCAAAGACCTTGCCCGTAAACGCCACGGCCCGGCGGGACGAGTCGGAATGATCCACGCACACCAGAACTTTCACGGTTGTCTGTCCTTTTCAATCGTCTCAGGTGACAAGGCGGCGGTGCCGCCTTCGTTCTGCGTCATTTCCCGCGTGTTCTTGCCGCAGACTCTGCTGACGACAAGAAATCCGAAATTCGAAGCACGAAATTCGAATCAAGCACCAAACTCAAAGTCCGAAACGCGTTCCGTTCCGGTTCACTGCCGAAAGTGACGCATCAGATTCCCGACCAATCGGCCGGAACCTGCCTGGATTCTACTCCCGGAGCCGCCCAAACCTCAATTGTCCCCAGCACTTGGGGCACGGATTCCGTCAGAGACCCCCGATTTCTCCGCTTCACCACTGACAACGGACAACTGACCAAGGACCAATTCTTCAAATTGTCTCCCCCGATCCGCGAAGTTCCGGAACCAGTCGTAGCTGGCGCAGCCCGGCGACAGTACCACCACATCCCCCGGTCCGGCCGCTGAAACCGCCCAGAAGAACGCCGTCGGGAAGTCCGGCTGGGGGGGAGAAACCCGGCAATGAGTTCCCTCCGTCTGCCGGACCAGCTCGCCAATCAATGGCCCGGTCTGTCCCAGCAGGGCGACCGCTTTGGCCTTCCAGGCGATGGCTCGGGCCATCCCGCTCAGATCCACGTGCTTGTCGTAGCCGCCAGCCAGCAGGACGATTGGCTGGTCGAACGCCTCAAGGGCGACCTCGGCGGATTCCGGCGTCGTCGCCAGCGAATCATTGTAGAACTTCACCCCGCGGACTTCGCCGACGAACTGAAGGCGATGGGGCAACGGCTGATAGGTCCGGATTCCCGCTTCGACCATTTCCCGCGTCGCGCCGCAGACTCGCGCCGCGGCGATCGCTCCCAGAGCGTTGGCCACGTTGTGTCGGCCGGGGAGTGTCAGCCAGTCCCCCAACGGCCAGTACTCCTCGCCCGCATTGTCGCGCACGATGCAGCTGCCGAGCGTCGCAAACGCACCAGACTGGCCCGCGTCTGTCAGTCCAAACCAGGCCCGTCGGCCGGGGGACGGCCAGTCGGCGACATCTGGATCGTCGGCGTTCAGCACGGCGGTCGATTTCGCAGTCTGCCAGCGGAGCAGCGTCTGCTTGGCCCAGCGGTAGTGATCGAGCGACGGGTGCCAGTCCAGGTGATTCGGGCTGAAGTTC
This sequence comes from uncultured Planctomycetaceae bacterium, assembly GCA_942493135.1. Classification (GTDB taxonomy): domain Bacteria; phylum Planctomycetota; class Planctomycetia; order Planctomycetales; family Planctomycetaceae; genus Planctellipticum. The sequence continues at coordinate 6,194,288 of OW818684.1, forward strand.
GTCACCACGGAGACTTCCGGACTCACCTGCAGCCGGTCGAGGTCGGTAAGCTGAAAGCTGCTCAGTTCGAGGATTACCCAGTCGTCGGGCGAAATCTGATCGACGTCCGGCAACAGGCTGCGGCCGATGTTCCCTCCCAGCCAGGACTTCCCCGGTCCCTGCCGAAGGATATTGTGCAGCAGGGCCGTGGTGGTCGATTTGCCGTTGCTGCCGGTGACGGCGCCCACCCGGCCGCGATTGTGCTGCCAGAAGAGGTTCATCTCGCTGGTCAGCGGCACCCCGGCGGCTGCCGCGGCCTGCAGTAACGGATGGTCCCGCTTGATGGCCGGGTTCACGACGACCAACTCGGCCCCGGTGACATCCGCCGGATCGTTGCCCCCCAGATGCCGTTCGACCGGCAGCCCCTCCAGTTCGGCCAATGATTCGGCGAGCTGCTCCGCGGGCCGGGCGTCGGAAATCGTGACCTGCGCCCCGCGGTCGACCAGAAACCGCACTGCCCCCACGCCGCCGCCAAACGAACCAAGTCCCAGCACAGTGACGCGCCGGCCGAGGTAGTCGCGAAAGGGGTGGTCGGGAAGCATGGGGGGGATCGTCGATCGTTTATCGTTGATGGTTGATCGTTAATGGTTTGGAAGAAGTCGCATCGTGCCACGGCGATGATTGACTCTCAACCATCGAGCCGAGGTCTCCGCGGCCAGTTTTCCCTCTGACCATCAACGATCGACGATCAACCATCAACGATTTCCCTCTTGAACACCTCCGTACATTTGGGCAGACTGTCGTCCGCCATTCGAACGTTCACGTTCTGACAAGGAGGGCAGACCGCAATGCGACGAGTTCCGATTCTCTACGGCGTATTTCTACTTCTGGCCGGATTCATGTTAGGCCGCGCGATCCCGATGCCAGCTCCGTATGTGGCGGCTCAGGACAGTTTCAAAGCGCCGGCGGCGGTCTTTGTGAGCGATGACGAACCGTTTGGACCTCCTCCTCCGCCGTTTGCGCGGCACGTTGCTCAGGCCGCACCACGGAGAGCAAACGCCACCACGACACCCAGCGAATTCGATCCATTTAGCCCCGCTGCGCGGGAAGAGCGAGCGGCTCCAGCAGCCTTCATTCCCACTCCCATCGCCGTCCAGTCCGAGCAGGAAGAAAAGTACCTGAACGCCGCGTTGAAGGTCTTCCGCGGCATCGGCGAAAACGAACGACTGGCGGCGGTCGAGCAGATGATCGGGCGGATGGAGGAGCAGGACGCCGCGGCCGAACTGCTGCGGTTGCGGACTGAACTGCAGCAGCTTTCGGAGAAATATCCGAAGACCGGCGCGGCGAAGAAGGCGCTGGAGGCGATTCAGACGCTGCCGGTGGTCGATGTTCCTGAGTCGGGGACGCCTGCGTCTGAAGCCCCAACTGCCTTACCGCGACCGTTGGAGAATGATTCGATCTTCAAGCCAGACACTGAAGTGGAATAGGCGCAGTCGAACAACAATCTCGACGGAGTTACCTTTAACTAAGGATGTTCCTCATGCGTCGCATGACCTTCAGCCTCTGTTTCGCCACCGCGCTGGCCGGCTACGCCGTCGGACAGTGGCAACTCGCCGAGTCCAGTAGCATCGCCCAGGACGCAATTGCCCCGCCGGCGGCGGTTGAGTCCGTGGTTGCCGAACAGCCGGCCGAATCCGATCTGGAACGGAAGTACGTGGAGAAGTCGCGGCAGCTCTTCCGGACGCTGACTCCCGAGCAGCAGCAACAGGCGCTGGGCCTGCTCGATCAACAGTTGCGACAGGCCGAAGCGCTGGCTGAGTTGAAGCGGGTCCAGCAGGAATTGCGGTCCATCACTGAAAAGTTCCCGGGGACTGTCGGCGCCAACCTGGCGGCGGAGGCGGAGCGCGTCCTGCAGAATCAACATCCCGGCGCGCAGCCCGCTTACGTCCCGAATGCGAACACTCCCGCGTATTATCCGTCGCCGGTGCTGGTCCCCTCCGGTGTGTATGACGATCCGGCCCCTTCGCTGGTTCCGCGTCGCCCGCAACCCGTTTCTCAACCCGATGGATTTGTCCCGGACTATCAGCCGACGAAGCCGGTCCCGAAGTCGACAAGGGCCTGCTGACTGCCGGTGCCGGGTGCTGTCTGCAATCGGCGGTCCGTGACGCTTCGGCCATGTCCGCCCCGTTCACACAAGGCGAACACGGCCGCGGCACAACAGAGGGGAGTTGCGATTGCGGCGATCCGGCGTCACACCAGCTCCGGAATCACCGGCGCGTCGTCCTCGACGAGATATTGCGGCCGGCCGTTGAGGTCGGTGATCGTCGTCCGGCCGTCGATCCCCAGGTGCTGGAACAGCGTGGCGTAGACTTCGCCGAAGGTCACCGGGCGGGAGATGGCTTCGCCGGCGATGCGGTCGGTCGCGCCGATCACCTGACCGTGCGTCATGCCGCCGCCGGCCATCAGCGCGCAATTCACCTGCGGCCAGTGATCGCGACCGACCTGCGCGCTGATCTTCGGCGTCCGGCCGAATTCGCCCCAGACGACGACCGCGCAGTCGTCCGCAAGGCCGCGGACGTGCAGGTCTTCGACCAGCGCGCTGACGCACTGGTCGAAGATCGGGAAATCTTCTTCCTCGCGTTTGAAGATGGTGTTGTAAGAGCCGCCGTGCCAGTCCCACTTGCTGTAGTTCAGCGTGACGACGCGGACGCCCGCTTCAATGAGCCGGCGGGCCAGCAGCAGGCTCTGCGGGACGCGCGGAGCGCCGTTGCCGTCGATGAAGATCTTCGGATTGCCGGTGCCGTACCGCTCGATGGTCCGCGGATCTTCGCGTGTGATGTCCAGCGCTTCGGCCAGCCGCGACGAGGTCAGCAGGCCCATCGCCTGTTCGGTGAAGGCATCCAGCCCGGCCATCGTGGTTGTGGCATCGACGTCGCGGCGGAGCGTGTCGAAGCTCTTCAGCAGCGAGTGGCGGTCGGCGAGCCGGTCGAGCGTGACGCCGTTAAGGATCATGTCGTCCCGCGTCGGTCCGAGCGGGCGGAACGGCGAATGGGGCGAGCCGAGGAAGCCGGGGCCGGGCTCGTTGTAGGGACCGTGAGTGCATGGGTAGCAGAGGCTCACGAACGGGGGAGCGGTCGGCGTGAAGGCTCCCTGGACTTTGGAAACCATCGAGCCGAACTGGGGCCAGCCGCCGGACGGCTTGGGCTTTTGCGGATGGTGGCCGTTGAAGACCTGAATGGCGTCGTGGCCGGCCTGGTTGCCGACGAGCGAGCGGATGACCGTCAGCTTGTCCGCCATGCCGGCCAAGCGGGGAAACGCTTCGCAGATTTCCATGCCGGGGACGTTGGTGGCGATCGGACGCCACGGCCCGGCGATTTCGCGGGGGGCATTCGGCTTCAGATCGAACATATCCTGATGCGGCGGGCCGCCGACCAGGTAGATCATGATGACCGACTTGGGGGACTTGCGTCCCGCCTCAGACTCGGCCCGCAGGATCTCGGGGAGAGACCAGCCGCCAGCCGTTCCCAGCGCGGCGAGCGTGCCGATCTTGAGGGCGCTGCGGCGACTGATTCCGTCGCAGAAGGTCTTCGGCGAGTCCGGTCGTCCCTGCAGAGTCAGCATCTCGGTTGCTCCGATGGGCCGGAGGGCGGCATTTAAGAGTGGTTGGAGACTCCTTTGTAGGGCAAATAGCCGTTCATATCAAGATGTTGGCATGTGTTTCTGCCGGCAACAGGGGGTGTGGGCGTACTTCAAGCGTACGCAATCGAGTTGCCTTCAGCCCATGACGCCCGTCGCCGAACTGTCTGCTCGCGGTGTTGACGACGCCGCAAATCGATCAACGCTACTTGCCCCAAGCGGTTTTCAGGTCGTAGGCAGTCAACGACTTCAGACTTGACCCCTCCGGCAGCACAAACTCAGCGGCCGCCTGGTTCTCCGGCGGAACATGGAGGACCGAGAACGCCGTGCGGCCGCCCTCTGCGAAGACTTCCACGGAGCCGCGGTCGACCAGGATCCGCAGGTCGAGCGTTTCGCCGTCCAGCGGCAATGCAGCGGCCTTCCCCGCGACGGTCAATTCTCCCTTCTCGACGGAGTAGCGAATCGGCAGGCCGCGGACATTGAGGCCAGTTGATGCCGTCTTGGCAGGGATCAGCGCGATCAGCAACTCGTAACCGTCTTTGGGCTGCAACGGCGCGGTCCAAGTGCCGACCTTCGCGGCTGAGAGATCGACGACCTGAGCCGGCTCCCGGAGCGTGGCCAGTTCGGCGACCGGTGCGACCCGGAGGGCGACCTGATTGCCGGTGCGGTGCAGCGTCAGTTCAACCGGCACCACCATCTGCTGGTTGAATGGCATGCCTGGGAAAGTGATGCCGCTTCCCCAGCCGATCTGGACGCAGCGACCTCCCGGCGCATTCGTGAAAGTCTGAGCCGCGTAGAAGTTGCCGTGCCACAGACGTTGCTTCGGAGATTCCGGCTCGAACTTCTCGCCATCGAATTGCCCGATCAGGTATTGCCCGTCGGCTCCGTAGAGCAGCCATTTCCGCTCGTCCGACGCGCCGCCGATGACGGGCAGCTCGACGAGGTCCGGGCATTCGTAGAAGTCGGCGATCCGGCTGCGGTAGGTCCACTGCTTCAGGTCGGGCGACGTGTGGAACGCGATGAACCGGTTGTCGAGTCCCGGTCCGGCTTCGGTGTAGACGGCCATGACCCACTGCTTGCTGTCCGCGTGCCACAGCAGCCGCGGGTCGCGTCCCGAGTGCTTGACGACGGGGTTGCCGTCGAACTCGGTCCACGTCCGGCCCTTGTCGTTGCTCCAGGCGATGCACTCGCCGCGCCCCGTGCTGGTATAGGCCAGCACGAGCGGCGGCTGGCCGTCTTTTCCCCAGCCGGATGTGTTGGTGGTATCGACCACGGCGCTGCCGGAGAACGCCCAGTCGCCGAACTTCTTCGGGTATATGCCGATGCCCAGTTCTTTCCAATGGACGAGGTCGGGACTGACGGCGTGACCCCAGTGCATGTTGCCCCAGTTTACGCCGTACGGATTGTGCTGGTAGAAGAGGTGGTATTCGCCATCGAAATAGACCAGCCCGTTGGGGTCGTTGAGCCAGCCCCGGCGGGAGGTGAAGTGAAACTGCGGCCGGAGCTTTTCGCGATAGAGCTCCGGTCCTTCAATCGCCATATCGCTGCCGTGGACGGCGTCGAGTGCGCGCGAGTCCTCCGGCAGTTTGCATTCCAGCGTGAGCGACTGCCCGTGATACGGGGCGACGTCGGTGAAGACCCACAGTTCCGGCTCGCCGTCGGCCAGCTCGATTTCAAACTCGCGGAGGACTTCGTCTCCGTTGCGAATCTTCAGCACTCGCTTCGGGGCGCCGGTTCTGACCGGAAACTGCAGGTAGGGCTGAGCGATCCGCATTTCGCGGGTCCGCGGCGACACCCCCCGGCTGCGGTCGCTCTGCACGATGTGATCGACGTTGATGTGGCCCCAGCCGCCGGTGCGGGCATCGACAATCTTGATCACCGCCGGTTTGCCGGCGAACTCGGCGACATCCCACGCTGCCCATTCGAGAGCCTCGGTGCCGCCCGCGTTCATATTCGACCCGGTTGCCGTGCGTACGATCTTGCCGTCGATCAGCAGTTGCAGGCAGGTTTCGTCGGGGTAGCCGCCGCCACCGATCAGGAAGTTCAGGAACTTCCGTTCGAGCTTGATGGGCGGAGAGGTCAGCGTGCCCGTTGAACCGTCGCCCTTGAGGAAGCTGTTGACGAGCTGTTTTCCCTGGAAGCCAGTCACCGGCATCTGGCCCGGCAGCGTTCCCTTCGCAGGAGCGTCGCCGAAGGCCTCTCCCGCGGCGACCCAGCCTCCATAGTCAGCGCCTTCAAAGTCCGCGATGACGATGTCGGCGCTGTCCTGGGAAAGGCATGGAATGGCGGTTCCGGCGACGAGCAGGCACAGCATCGGAATGCGTCGCAGCATGTCGGTCATGGGGGCGGCTCTTGAAGGAAACGATGCGGCAAGTTCGATCGGACGTCAGGATAACAAATTCCTCGGCACTGGCTCGCCCGTGGAAAAAATGAATCGCTTCGAGTGGTTCGATGACTCATTTCTGGTTTTTCCGCAAATTAACACCGCGATATTGCTCGACACCCCGCGGGAAAAAATCTCAAGCGGCCCGCGCAAAGTTGCATGGCGGCGGCGGCCCCATCGGTTACAACAGACAAGAATCTGTTGATATCTCTTTCGCTGATTGACCGCTCGGGAGTTTTGAGCATGCGTTCGCGCTTCCGCATGGCTGCTGGATTGCTGACTCTGTTGTCTCTGTCGCAGGTGACGTTCGCTCAAGGCCCTGGCAAACCCCGGCCCGGCGAGCTGCCGGCCGATGCCCAGGGCAAGTCGCTCAACTTCGACTTCGAAACCGGTTCGCTCAAGGACTGGACCGCCGAGGGGGACGCTTTTGCGAAGCAACCCGTGCGCGGAGATACCGTCGCCCGCCGTCGCGGCGATATGAAAAGCAATCATGCGGGCGAATACTGGGTCGGAACGTACGAAGTCGACGGCGACGCTCCGCAGGGGACGCTGACCTCCGTTCCTTTTGTGGTCCGCCAGCCGTGGGCCAGCTTTCTGATCGCCGGCGGGAGCGAGCCGACCACCTGCGTGGAAATTGTCCTGAAGGACGGAGGCAAGCTGGTCGCCCGGGCGTCCGGAATGAATACGGAAGATCTCCGCCCGGTGGCAGTCGACCTGACAAAGTACGTCGGGAAAGAAATCGTTATTCGACTGGTCGACAAGCACAGCGGCGGCTGGGGACACATCAACTTCGACGACTTTCGCTTTCACGCGGAAAAACCGAACTACCCCCTGCCCGAAGCCCCCCTGCAGGCAGACGTCTTCGCCCACTCCGGTTTGAGTCCGGAAGAAGCCGCAAAAGCGATGACCGTTCCCGAAGGCTTTTCGGTCAGCCTGTTCGCCGGGGAGCCCGACGTGCAGCAGCCGATCGCGATGGCCCTCGACGACCGTGGGCGGCTGTGGGTGGCGGAAGCCTACTCCTATCCGATCCGTGTCCCGGAAGACCAGGCCCGCGACCGCATCCTGATCTTTGAAGACGTCAATGGCGACGGGAAGTTCGACTCTCGCAAGGTCTTCGCCGACAAGCTCAACCTCGTCAGCGGGCTGGCGGTCGGCTTTGGCGGCGTGTGGGTCGGCGCAGCGCCGAACTTCCTGTTCATTCCCGACAAGAATGGCGACGACAAACCCGACGGGCCGCCCGAAGTGCTGCTGGACGGCTGGGGCTATCACGACACGCACGAAACGCTCAACGCCTTCATCTGGGGACCGGACGGCTGGCTCTATGGTTGCCACGGCGTCTTCACGCACTCGCGTGTCGGCAAGCCGGGGACGCCGGACGATCAGCGCGTGCCGCTCAACGCCGGGATCTGGCGCTACCATCCCACGCGGCACGCGTTCGAAGTCTTTGCTTGGGGAACCAGTAATCCGTGGGGCGTCGATTTCAACGACCGGGGCGAAGCGTTCCTCACGACCTGCGTCATCCCCCACCTGTTTCACATCATCGAAGGGGCCCGCTATCAGCGGCAGGCGGGGCCGCACTTCAATCCCTACACCTATGACGACATCAAGACGATCGCCGTCCACCGGCACTACCTGGGCGCCACACCCCACAGCGGCAACGGCAAGTCGGACAGCGCCGGCGGCGGCCATGCTCATGCCGGGGCCATGATCTATCTCGGCGGCGCCTGGCCGGCCGAGTACCGTGACCAGATCTTCATGAACAACATTCACGGCGCCCGTTTGAATATGGACCTGTTGAGCCCGCGAGGTTCGGGCTACGAGGGGAACCGCGCGCCGGACTTCCTGCTCGCCAACGACATCTGGTCGCAGATCCTGTACTTCACCTACGGACCGGACGGCAACGTCTTCGTGATCGACTGGTACGACCGCAACCAGTGCCATCATGGCAACATCCCCGGCCACGACCGCAGCAACGGCCGGATCTTCAAAGTCAGCTACCAGGGGACCAAACCGGTCGCGGTCGACCTGAAGCAACTCAGCGATCGCGAACTGGTCGATCTGCAGCTCCACCAGAACGACTGGTACGTCCGGCATGCCCGGCGGATTCTGCAGGAGCGGGGGGGCAATCCGGAGGTCTATGCCGGCTTGCAGAAGATCGCCTTCGAACATGCGGACGACACTCGGCGGCTACGCGGGCTCTGGGCGCTCGCAGTCACGGGGGGGCTTGATGACGCACTGCTGACGCGGGCGCTGGAGGACCGGAGTCCGTATGTCCGGGCATGGGCAATCCGACTGGCGACCGAGCAGGGGGCGCCCTCGGCTCCGTTGATTTCGCGGTTCGCACAACTGGCCGCCTCGGACCCGGCTCCGCAAGTTCGGCTGGCGCTGACCAGCGCCGCTCAGCGAATGAGCATCGAGCAGCGACTGCCCGTCGTGACGGCGCTGACCACTCACGCCGAAGATGCGGGCGATCACAATCTGCCGCTGATGAACTGGTACGCGCTGGAGCCGATCGCCAGCCAGCGCCCGGACCTGGCCGTCGGGCTGCTGAAGACGATCCGGATTCCGGTCGTGAAGGGTTACCTCGTGCGTCGGCTGACGCAGCTCGGGGAGGATCAGTGGCTGAACGCCGTGCTGAAGGACGCCTTTGCCGCCAGTCAGCCGGTCGATGAGCAGATCCGGATGCTGGAGGAAGTGCAGGAAGGGCTGAAGGGCCGACGCCAGGTGCCGTTACCGCCTGCCTGGAGCACGCTTTATGCGTCGTTGCGGAAGTCCGACAACAGCGACGTCCAGAGTCTGGCGGCTTCGCTGGCGCTGACGTTCGGCGATCCGCACGCCGTTGAGGAACGCCGGAAGGTCCTCGTGGATGCTTCCGCCCCGGTCAGCGTCCGCATCGCGGCGCTGGAGGCGCTAGTCCGAATCAACGCACCTGGCCTGGCACCGACGTTGCAGGGACTCCTTAAGGATCCGGCCCTGCTGGTCCCCGCCCTGCGGGCACTGGCGGCCTACGACGATCCGACCTCGGCGACGGCGATCATCGCGGCATATGGAGCGTTTCCTGGAGCCGCGAAGCGGGACGCACTCAATACGCTGGCTTCGCGTCCGGTCTATGCCCTGGCTCTGATGAACGCCTTGGAGAAGAAGCAAATCGCGTCGATTGAACTGACGGCCGACGTCGTCCGGCAGCTTCGCAATCTGAAGCATCCGGGGCTCGACCAGAAACTCAACGACTTGTGGGGGACCGTCCGCGATACGCCGGAGGACAAGGCGAAGGAGATCGCCCGGTTGACGAAGCTGCTGACGGCGAGGCCGAAGGCGGACCATGCGCCGGAGCTGGCTCAGGGCCGGGCGGTGTATGCCAAGATCTGTCAGCAGTGTCACACGCTGTTCGCAACCGGTGGCAAGGTCGGACCGGATCTGACCGGTTCGAACCGGGCGAACCTGGAATACGTCCTCTCAAACCTGGTGGATCCCAGCGCCCTGATCGGCAAGGACTACCAGGCGCACGTCATCACGACCGAAGCCGGCCGCGTCCTGACGGGTCTGATTCGTGCCGAGGACGCCCGCTCGGTGACGCTGGCCACCGCGAACGAGCTCGTGGTCGTTCCCAAGGACGAGATCGACGAGCGGATCGTCAGTCCGAAGTCGATGATGCCGGACGACATCCTCCGGCCGCTGACGGAAAAGGATCTCCGGTCGCTGGTGGCCTACCTCGCCAGCCCGGTGCAGACACCACTCCTGGCGACCGCCGACAATCTGCCGCTGTTCTTCAACGGCAAAGATCTGACCGGCTGGGTCGGCAATCCGGAGCTGTGGAGCGTGGAGAACGGTGAGATCGTCGGCAAATCCCAGGGACTGAAGATCAACGAGTTTCTCAAGAGCGACCTGCTGCTGAACGACTTCCGCCTGACGCTGCAGGTGAAGCTCGTGAAGAACGAGGGGAACAGCGGCATTCAGTTCCGCAGTCAGGTCCTCGACAACGGCGACGTGAAGGGCTACCAGGCCGACGTCGGCGCCGGCTGGTGGGGCAAGCTCTACGAAGAGCACGGCCGGGCGCTCTTGTGGGACAAGTCGGGCGAGGCTCACGTCCGTTCCGGCGAGTGGAACGAGTACGTGATTCAGGCGACCGGCAACCGGATCCAGACCTGGATCAACGGTCAACCGTGCGTCGATCTGAATGACGCCCCCGGCGCAAAACGGGGCATCACCGCCTTCCAGCTCCACTCTGGCGGCCCGACGGAGGTCCGGTTCAAGGATTTTCGATTGGAACTGAAATGACGAATTGAAGAAGAAGGTTTACAGGGAGACGCGGAGGACACGGAGATCTGAAGAATGCCTCCGGAAAGTGAAAAGTGAGTAGTGTTGATTGAGAAGTGCAAACTTAAGAAGCCTCCAATCATTTTGCACTGATCACTACTCAATACTCACTTTTCACTCTCCTCGGCATTTTCCCTGATCTTCTCCGCGTCCTCCGCGTCTCCCTGTAAATCCTGCCTTCCTCTTCTTCGGGCTTCGATTGCAGATTGACCGCGGGCGATGTCTCATAGGCGGATTGCCGCTCCATTTCCGCGTGTTGAGACTTGTTCGTGCCACTCCCCCGCCTTGCTTTGACTCTGGGAGATGTCGCCGGGATCGGACCCGAGATCATCGTTCGGGCCGTCTCATCCGGCCGCCTGCGCGAGTTCTGCACGCCGTTAATTGTCGGGCATCCGGATGTCGTCGCCCGCGCCGAGAAACTCCTCGATATGCCGTTGCGACTGCAGATCGTCGCCGGCCCCGCCGAACCGGTCGCTGAAAGCGCCATCGCCTGCTGGAATCCCGGCGAGGAGAAAGTGCGCGAAGTTCCCGCCGGTCAGATCGACGGCCGCGCGGGGAAGGGGGCGTACGACTATCTCGTCGCCGCCACGCGGGCCGCGCTCCGCGGCGAAATCGACGCCATTACGACGGCCCCGCTCAACAAAGCCGCCCTCCATGCCGGCGGGGTGAATTTCCCCGGCCACACCGAGATTCTGGCGGCCGAGTGCGGCGTCGCCGAGTTTGCCATGATGCTCTATCTGCCGCCCGGTCCCGAAGTCCGCAGTCCGCATGGTCTGGGCGTCGCGCACGTGACCCTGCACACTTCAATCCGCAGCGTGCCGGGGCTGCTGTCCGAATCGAAAATTCGCGAGACCGTCGAATTGATCGATGGCTTTATGAAGCGAATCGGCTGTGCTCAGCCCCGGGTCGGCGTCTGCGCCCTGAACCCCCATGCCGGTGAAGAGGGGCTGTTCGGCGACGAAGAGGCCACGTTGATTGCTCCCGCGGTCCGGGCCGTTGTCGCGCAGGGGATCCGGGCCGCCGGGCCGTTTCCGGCCGACACGCTGCTCCGCCGGGCCGTGCTGGGGGAATTCGACGGCGTGGCGGCGATGTACCACGATCAGGGACATATCGCCCTCAAGCTCATCGGCTTCGAGCGGGCCGTCAATGTTACGCTGGGACTGCCGATCGTCCGCACCAGCCCCAGCCACGGCACCGCCTTCGACATCGCTTGGCAGGGGAAGGCGAGTTGCGACGGACTGGTCGAGGCCTCCCGGATCGCCGCGGCCCTGGCGACGACGCGATAAGCCTGCAGACTTGCCGGGAGTCGCCGGATCGACGACAAGATGGTGACTGGCGAGGAAACCGGGTGGAACGCCCAGAGTCCTCGACGGGCGTGTCTGAGAAAAAATGGCCACGCCCATCGCAAAGCCTCCGGGCGTGCCACCCTCTGACTGTTCGGGAAGGAAATCATCTCCGTGAAGATTGGGACGCTCCAGAAAGGCCCGGGTGGCAATGTGACCCGCCTGTTTTTGGCTCGCCACGGCTCCACCGAAGCCAACGAACGTCTGCCGTTTATCCTGCAGGGGAGCGAACTCGACGGCGACCTGACCGAAACCGGCCGCAAACAGGCGGCCGCACTCGCGCGGGGCCTGGCCGAGTTCGATTTCGCCGCCGTCTATGCCAGCCCGATGCGTCGCGCCCGGCAGACGGCGGAGGCGGTCGCCGAACCCCGCGGTCTGGCCGTGATTCCTCTTCCCGAATTGCGGGAATGCAGCGTCGGCCGCTGGGAGGGGCTGTCGTGGGAGGAGATCAAGACCCGCGATGCGGACGGGCACCGCAACTTCTTCGCCGATCCGGTCAATAACCCGCATCCGGGGGGCGAGTCCTACAGCGACGTGCTTCACCGGGCGAAACCGGCGATCGAACAACTGCTCGTCGACCATGCCGGCCAGAACATTCTGGTGGTCGCTCACAACATGGTGAACCGCGTTTTCCTGGCGGAGCACGTGGGGATCGACCTGAAGCATGCCCGCAAGCTGCGACAGACCAACTGCTGCATCAACCTGCTGCAGCGCATCGAAGGGGCGATCGAGCTGATTACGCTCAACTCCGTGCTGCATCTGGAGTACCTGTGAGCACTCCGGCCCGACCGCCGATTCGCGGCGCGATTTTCGATATGGACGGCACGCTGATCGATTCGCAGCTCGACTTCGATGCGATGCGCCGCGAGATGGGGCTGCCGGACCGGATGCCGATCCTGGAGGGTCTGCAGGCGACTCCGCCTGGACCGGAGCTGGATCGGCGGCTGCGGATTCTCCGCGAACACGAGTTGCGCGGCGTCGACTGCGCGACGATCTTTCCTGGTGTCGAAGAGACGCTGGCGGCCCTGCGCGAATGGGGCTGGCCGACGGGTATTCTGACGCGGAACTCGCGCGAGTCGACCGACGCCATGCTCGATCGGCTCGGACTCCGGCTGGATCTCGTCCTGACGCGCGACGACGCGCCCCCTAAGCCCGACCCGCAGGGTCTGCTGGACATCGCCGGGCAATGGAAGCTCCCCCCGGCCGAACTGGTCTTCTGCGGCGACTACCTGTTCGATCTGCAGGCGGGCCAGCGGGCGGGGATGCAGACGATCCTGTTCTGGCCCGGCGAACCGCTGCCGCCGTTTCTGCACGAGGCCGATCACCTTCTCCGTGACTTCCGCGAGGCTGTCGGCCTGTTTGAACGACTGGGCGGCCGGTAGGGCGTGCCGGGTGGCCGGGGCGGAGTCAACACCGACGAACTGTGGCCGTTTCTGAATCTCCCCCACGTCAAGAGGCTGGACCTGCAGGAGGCGCAGATTGACGGGGACGTGGGTTCTGTGCTGGTCGGCGCTCCTCACGTTGAGGTGATCGGCGCGCCTTGATCCGTCATCCTCCAGTACCATGGATCGAAGCTCCCGGATCGCCATCGAATCAGGACGGTTCAATCCGGCAACATTGGGGACTGCGGCGTCAATAGTGTCGCATCGGTTGCTGATGGTGAGTCGGTCGGTGGGGCGGGACGCGTCGCTTCCTGTTGCTCACGATTGAGGCGACGGAGTTCAGCGGCGAGGTGATAGCCCTCAATGACGTCGCTGCGGAGGAGGGTCATCAGCACCCAGACGCCGACGGCCACCCCCAGGATGCCGGGAACTGGCAGCGTGGCCGTCATGTTCGACAGAACCGCTCCAACGACCCCCAGTGCGCGCGACTGAAGCCGCGGCAGACGTGTGCCCGCGATGATCATGACGATAAAGGCGGCGGTCTGCAGGAGCGGCCCGCCGGTCTGGAACAGTTCGAGGGCGCCGGATCTCAGACCCAGGCCGCCCGACGGCCAGCCGTTGCCCCAGAGCGAAGTCGTCTGCCAGTCGATCGTCACCCAGAGGGCGATCAGGCTGAAGCCGCCGACTCCCATCAGTGCGAAGCCTGGGAGTTCGACGTAGCCCAGCGCACGCTGCAGCAGTTGCTTCTCGTCCGGAGTGCGGCCCAGCCGAACGGGGGATTCCTTGTCGTCGTCCTCCGCTTCGAAACCTGGTTCGAGGGACGCTGATGCAGGCGTCGAGTCGGCCGACGCAGGGAGCGGGGCCAGTGCTTCCGGGACGGGGACCGACAGCGGCCGCTGAACGTGAGCCAGCCACTGCTCCAGCAGTTCGGCGACTTCTTTCGCCGTGGCGAACCGCCGGGCCGGATCTTTGGCCAGCAGGCGGTCGATGATGGCGCAGAGCCAGTCGGGGACGTCGGGATTGAGATCGCGAATCGGTCGGGGCGTGGCGTCGCAGACGTTTTTCAGGACCCCCATTGTCGTCGACGCGCGGAACGGGGAGTGCCCGGTGCACATGGCATACATCACGCTCCCCAGGCTGAACAGGTCGGCGCGGGCGGTGATCGTCTCGCCCTGCGCCTGTTCGGGGGCCATGTACTGCGGGGTGCCGGCGATCACGCCGCTGGCGGTGAGACCATAGTCGTCGACCGTCCGGGCCAGACCGAAGTCGGTCAGCTTGACCCGTTGAACGCCGTTTTCCAGCAGGATGTTCGCCGGTTTGACGTCGCGATGCACCAGCCCCTGAGCATGTGCGGCCGCCAGCCCGGCGGCGGTCTGCAGGCCGATCCGCAGAATCTCCTTGAGCTCCAGGGCGCCGTCGGCGTCGAGCTTCTGCTGCAGCGAGCGGCCCGAGACGTACTGCATGACAATCGCCGGCTGTTCCGCCGATTCGTCGATGGCGTGCGTCGTCACCACGTGATCGTGCGAAACCGCGGCGGCGGCCTGAGCCTCGCGAATGAATCGTTTCCGAGCCTGCGGAATGTGAGCCAGGTGGGGCGCCAGCAGCTTGATCGCCACAATGCGATGCAGCGACGGATCGTACGCCTTGAAGACGGCTCCCATGCCCCCCCGACCGAGGAGTTGGAGCATCTCGTACTGTCCCAGGCGTCCGATCGCGCCGGGGTAGTCGCTGGGGCCGAGGAATCCAGGTGGAAACGCCACCTCTTCTGACGGGGCCTGCTCCCCCGACGCCTTGATCTCGTCCAGGGCCTGCGCAATGCGGGTCGCGTCATCGACGGCAGCCTCACGCAGGTTTGCGGCCGCTTCTTCCGCGAAGACGCAGCCGGCTGACAGTTCATCGAGGCGACTCTGGCACAGCAGGCACGCATTGATGTGCGTGGCGATCCCGTCTGTGGTGCTGGTTCCCTGCAGGAACGCACGCAGCTCGGAGTCTTCGGGGCAGGGGGGAGATATCATGATGTTTCTTTCAGCCCGACGGGCCTGCTGACTGCTGCGAACGCTATTCCGTCAGGACCCGGATCTGTTCTTTCAGGCGACCCATCACGCGACTCCGCGCCAGGTAAACCGCGGCCGGAGTCAGATTCAGTTGAGCGGCGACGTCGCGTCCCGAGTCTCCGTCGACCGCGGTCCGCCAGAAGGCCTGCCAGGTCGCATCCGAAAAGTCGGGGCGGATGATTTCCGCCGCGTAGTGGAAGAGTTGCCGTTCGAAGGCGGCGTCCCATTCCGCGGCGGGTTCGGGGGCGTCCCCGGCGATGGCCTGAATCTTTTCGAACGCCGCCGAGCCTCCTTCACCCTGGGCCCGGCCGACTTCCCGCTGCCAGAACGTTCTGAGGCGGTTGCGGACGACCGTGAAGAGCCATCCCCGGAACGTTCCCTTGCGGGGATCATACTCGAACGTTTTGACGGCGCCGGAGACCTGGCGGAGGACATCCTGCGTCAGGTCGGCGACGTCGGCATCCTGCAGTCCCTGCTTTCGCAGATACTGGTAAACCAGCGGGCCGTACAGGTCGACAAACTGCGACCACGTCAGTTCATCACCCGCGTTTTGCAGGCGGACCAGCAGGCTCGGTTGAGTTTCGGGCGAATGTGTCACGATCAGCTCCTGCAGGCTCTACGCGCTGCGTGCAGAAATCTATCGCGAAAATCGCCGGAAGTGGGAGTGGCCGGGCGGAAATCGTTGAGGACAGGGGCCTTGCGCGATGTCGTCCGTCGCTCTCGTACTGTTGCGGACTCCGGTTGGCGATCGCAGAATGGTTCGCACGACCGGGGAACGTCTGCATCGGTCCCGCTGCTCTCTTGTGTTAGTTCCACATGCCACATTCAAACCTCGCACGAATCTTTGCGCTGCTGTTCCTTGTCTGCTGCGGCTGCGCAGAAAAGACGCCTCCCGCTCCGTCGGCAGCGAGTGCGGCGAACGTTCAGCCAGTTCCGCCGCCAGAGCTGGCGATCGAGGACCTGCCGGAGTTCAAGATTCCCGGCGGTCGGCTGCAGGTCCCGGAGTGGGCGGGAAAGCGGGCGGACGAACCATTTCCGGTGCGGGAGTACGTCGAGGAACTGTTGGAGCGGCAGTCGGACGGCGAACGCTGGTATCTGGCCGGGCTCGGCCGATTGCATTCCGAACTGGCCGATTGCGCGATCACGCGTAAAGAAGAACTGGATTCGAGCGTCGAGCAGCTGGAGAGCCTGCTGGAACGAATCCATCCAGAGGCGCTGAGCACGCGCAACGTCATACGGTATGAAGAGAATTCCGCTGCAATCGCTGCAGAGATTCTGAGAGCGATTTCACCCACGATTTCTGCCGTCGATCGCGCGCAGCGGTTCGACACCAGCTTGTTCGAGACTGACCTTACGATGACTCAGAACAAAGTACATATGCGCGCATGTTTGCGACTTGCTCAATTGATGAATCTTCAGATTCATGCCTCGATGAAAGACCACGACTTTTCTGCGATCGACCGCGCAGTTCAACGGACGCTTCGACTTTCTCGCGACCTCCGTCCCGGAAGCTCAGATGTCGGTGTGACGGTTGGCTACCGAATTGAACTGCTGACATTGAACTCATTGCAGGACTGCGTTTTGCATACATCCGTCTGGACTGGCGAGGAGTATGCTCAGATCCAGCAGCGAATTCGTCACCATAACCAGCAGACCCGGGATGCCTTCGAAAGAGTGGCGCGCGAAGCTTACCTCATGACGGGCAACTCGCTCTGGGCTCTCGAACGCGGAACGGTCTCGCCGGAGCAACTGGATATTGGTGTACGGGCTGAAGAATTGATGGATCTGGTCAATTATCCGGCTGAGTGGCGTGCTCTGAACCAGATCTATGGCTGGATCATTTCAGATTACATTGCGGCTCCGATCGATACGACTGAAGTTGCCGACGAATTCGATCGCCGCTTCGATCATCTCAAAGACAATACACCGCGGGACGCAAGGAAAGCCGGGCTGGTTGACGGCAAGCTGGCGACACCGTTCGTCTATCTGCTGCTCTTTCCTGGACTCAATCAACTGCGGGACGCATTCGCTGTTCGACAGGTTGCCATCGGCATCATGGATATCGCTCTCCAGATGCGGCGATTTGAAATGGCGCATGAACGAACACCGACGACGCTGGGAGAGCTGTTCTCCGGCGACGGCGAAGCGGGGCTGCCAATTGATCCGTACTCCGGCGAGCCGTTGAAGTACCGGCTGCTGGAGGATTTGGCCGTGATCTACTCCGTCGGCAAGGATCGGATTGACCAGGGCGGCGCCGAACAGTGGGACGAGAACCGACAATCCGGTGATGTGAGTTACAAAATCTACCGGCTCTATGGTCAATAGCTCGCTTGCAAGACGCCCGAAAAGGCTGGTCGAGCGACTGGTCGCAAGATTGCCGCTACGGTCACTACCAAGCGAGAAGTCGCCCGCGGTAGATACCGCAACCATCACGCCGCCCGACGGAACGGGACGGCATGCTGCTTCCGCTCCACGCCGATCGCCTCCTGCAGCTCTTCCAGCGGACATCCCGCCCGATAGTTGAACCGGACCTCGATCGTCTCTCCCGCGGAGACCTCCATCGGTGCGGCGAGCGGCAGGATGAGCTGGTTCATCGGCCACTGGATCCCCCGGCCCTCTTCCAGCACGAACGCCAGAAAGTTGTTCGTCAGGAATCCAAGGGCGTTCAGCGTCCCCGGCTGCTCGACGACGAACTGCGAGTCCCAGGCAAAGGCCTCCGGGAGTGCCGCGTCGTACGAGATCGTGCGGTAGATCTGGGGTTCTGCGAGCGTGTGGCCTGTTTCATGCCGCCCCGGCGGTTCAAACAGGGGGACCGGGGCGACGTAGCCGCAGAACGAAAAATCCTGCTCCAGCAACTGAACTCCCAGCAACGTTGCGTCGGGAATAAACGCCGGCAGGCGCGGGCCGAATTTCCGGAGGTAGGCCTCTTTGAAGGCGGTCAGGACTTCCAGTTGCTTTTCGCGAATCAGGGCGACGTGCAGCATCTCGCAGATCACGACGTCGACCGGTTCGGGGGGCAGGTAGGTCATCGCGTCGGCGTGGACGACTTCCACCCGTTCGCCGCCGGGATTGCTTGCCAGAAACGACCGGGCGGCCCGGACCAGGGCCGGGTTCCGATCGACGCACCACACTTTCGCGGCCTGCTGAGCGGCAAACCAGGACAGGACGCCAGTTCCGCCCCCCAGTTCCAGGACTCGGCCCCCATCGGGAACCATCCGCTCGATGGCTTCCCGAAACGGCAGCATCCGCGACTGGTCGCGAAGCATGTTGAAGTGGTAGTGCAGGGGGATGAACTGCCCGAGGAGCATTTCTTCGGGAAGCGGCAGCGTGTGTGGATGCACGGAGAAAGGTCTTCCAGGAAGTGCGCGGCGGATGGAACGCCCGGCAGAACGCGGGCGGATACTAGGCAAACCCGGAAAACGGAGCAAGCCGTTCTTCCGTGTCGGGGCCGTGTCGAGGAACGCAGAAAAGCGTCGTCCAAGGAGCAGAGCGGACGACGCATTCCGTCGCCCGCTCCAATTTGGCGTCTTGCCCGAGATTCCTGGTGTCACTTCACCAGATAGGCCTGCCCCCGCAACTGCAGCAGCAGTTCTTCATCGGGCTGCTGCAGGCTGAGGAGCTGGTTCTCCTCGGCCGTGTTGGCGCGGATCAGAGCGAAGTATTCGTCGCTGAAGCGTTCGATCGTCTTCACTTTGTCCTTGTCCTTGACGGGATCGAGCTGTGCGGTTTCCGGCGTCACCAGCCGCTTTTGCCGCTTGCCGGCGACTTCGACCCGGCGCTCGTACAGCGTGTCCTTGCCGATCTGTCGCACACTCTTCCCGGAGATCTCGCGGTCCGTTTCGGCTTCACGCATCCTGGGGCTCCCGCCGAATGCGCCCCCGGCAGCCGCGGGAGCCGTCGTCGCAGACTGGAATCCGCCCTTTTGTGCCCGCTGGATGAAACCGCTGCGGCCGCTCGACTCGCTCAGTTGTTCGAGGTTCTCGCGAGTCATCCGAAAGGAATCCGTGACCGACGCCAGGCTCGATGGGAGGGCGTTCTCGTCCGCCAGGAACGACGTGTAGGGCGTCAGAATGCCATGCTTGATCGAGAGATCGACCAGTTCTTTCACCAACTCGTCGTTCTTCCCCTTCAGATCCAGTTCGTCAATAATTTCCCCGATCCGCCGAGTGGCCCAGAGTTTTTCGACGAAGGAGAGCGAGGCGTCGCCGCTCTTCGCGGCGAATTCCGCGGGAAACTCAAACTTGCGGACTTCGCTTCCCTGCTTTCCATTGATGACGATCTTCGCGACGCCCGTTTTCTTGTAGCGGCCGACGAGCACAAGCTGCTCCCCTTCGAACAGGTCGAAGACCTGCCGGGGGTACTGGCGGTTGATGACCGGGCCGTCTTCAGGGCGGACGGCGTCGAACTCGATGGCCACATTGACGTCGGTCAGCATCGGCGAGCCGATCCGACCGTAGACCCGGGCGACGTGCTCCTCGATATCTTCATCGGGACGGACATACTCGCTCAGGCCGAAGTTTTCCCGTGCGATCCGGTCCAGCAGCCGGCTATTGACGTCGAAGCCGACGCCGAACGGCAGCACGCGGGCGCGCACGCCGTTCGCCTCCTTCGCGGCGGCGACGATCTGCGATTCGCCGGTGATTCCGGCCGTCGGCATCCCATCGGTCAGGAACAGGATGAAGTTCGGCCGAGACGAGTCCTTGAGCTGGCCCAGAGCTGATGTCAGCGAGCCGTGAATATTAGTTCCGCCGCCGGCGAAGAGTCCCTCCACGTAGCCGATGGCGGCTTTACGGGTTTCGTCGGTGTAGCGTTCGAGTTCGGGCCGGAACGACTCGACGGCGCTGTCGTAGGCGACGATGTTGAACAGGTCCCCCTCGTGCAGATTATTGAGCACGAACTTGAGAGCCCCCTTCGCCTGATCGATCTTCTTTCCGGACATGCTCCCGGACTTGTCGACGACGAACATCACCGTCTTCTTCGGTCGCTCGGCGTTCGCCGCCGCGACCGGCGGGCTGGCCAGCAACAGGAAGTAGCCGTCGTCGGACTCGGAGGGGCGATACGTGATCACGCGGGCCGCCAGCGCTCCCGCGCCGACGTCGTAGAAGAGCCGGAAGTCGCTGGCGGGAACTTCGTTGGTCCGGTTCCAGCGAATGACCGCATGCTTGCCGTCCGGGCGCTGAATTTCGATCGGGTGCGTGGGGCTGTAGATGTTCTTGATGTCCTGCGAGCTTTCCACCGTGACCTGCAGGTCGACCTTCTCCACCGGCTTGGCGGTGTACTTCGCCGTCCCCAGCGGGAACAGAAAATCGGTCAGACCGTGGTCTTTCCGCAGGAGCTGGTTGTAGTTGAGCGTGACGGTCCGCTGGGCGCCGGCGGGAATCGGAAAGACGCTGGTCTGGAACATGCCGTGCCCCATCCATTCGAGCAGCGCGGGATCGCGGTTGGAACGGACGATGGCCTCGTAGCGGGCGCGGGCTTCAGCCGCGGGGAGGAGCTTTGCGGGGTATTCCTTGCCGTCGACCAGCAGCGTCAGTTGTTCGACGGCGCCGTCGTAGGGGAGCGGAAAGATGAACTGGGTTTCGATCTGCCGGGTCCCCGTGTTGACGAAGGTCTGCGAGACCTGCACGCGGGCGACCTGATCCATCAGCCGGGCCTGGATGGCCAGTTCCTTGAGAGCGTAGGTCGGCTGAGTCGCCGGGACGGGCGTCGGCCGGATGATCGGGCGGGGCAGGGGATGGTCGACGATGACGAGCACGCCTTGCGCCCAGCCTACGCCGGGAACGCAGAATCCCATCCACGCGGTCAGAACTGCCAGAATTCGTCGCATGATCGTTGCTCCTCGAAAAGAGGTACGGCACGTCGGCTGTGCCGCCGCAAGAGAGTCAGTCTGCACAGGCTGGGAATCCGGCCTGCGGATGGGAATGGGATCGGGCTGAGGGTTCGACGCGCGTCGCAGGCGGGGAGTTCCCCGGAAAACCGGGCGAGTGCCAGTCTGCCGCGCGGCGCCCGGACCGGGACCGTCAATCCGTAGATTTCTTGGCGGAATCGGCTTGCCCGCCGCCGGACTGTTGCGTATGTTGTACAACACTGGCACAGTGAGCTGCGATGCACATTCCGCTGGACCACCATTCGGGCGAGCCGATTTATCGACAGATTGTCGAGGCGATCAAATTCCGCATCGCCAGCGGCCAACTCGCCGAGGGGACCCAGCTCCCCAGCATCCGCGAGCTCGCGCACACGCTCGTTGTGAACCCGCGAACGGTTATCAAGGCCTACGAGGAACTGCAGCAGGACGGCGTCGTCTCGCTGCAGCACGGACGGGGTGCGTTTGTGACTCCGCCACGCAGCACGCTCCCGGTCCGCGAGCGCAATCAGAAACTTCAGGAGCTCGCCCGGCGACTCCTGGCCGAAGCCGCCTGCCTGGGCGCGACGCCCGACGAAGTCATCGAAATTCTCCGCCAGGCCGCGATCGAAATGGAGTCGCCATGATTGAGATCTGCGATGTCACGCGCCGCTATGGATCGTGTGAGGCGCTGTCGGGCGTTTCGCTGAACGTCGAACCTGGCCGGCTGGCGGCGATCGTCGGCCCGAACGGATCGGGCAAGACAACGCTGTTCAGGCTGGTGATGGGACTGATGAGACCGACGACCGGGACGATCAGTCTGTGGGAGGTCCCCACTCTGCCGCGCCCGGCCCACGTTCTCGGTCGCGTCGCCGGGATGCTCGACAATCACGTCCCTCCCGCGGGAATCCGGCTGCAAACACTGCTCGACCTGAAAGCGGCCGCGACGCCGCACTTCGATCGCTGGTGGTGCGGCGAACTGTTGCGGGAGCTGCCCGGAGTGACGCCCCTGAGGCGCTTCGGCGAACTGAGCAAGGGACAGCGGCAATGGGCGCTTGCAGCAGTCGTGCTGGCCAGCCGGGCGGACCTGCTCGTCCTCGACGAACCGGCGGACGGGCTCGACACCGCCATGCGCCGGCGGCTGCTGGCCCTGCTGCGCGAGGCGGTTGATGAGCGGGGCGCAACGGTACTGATTGCCTCGCACGTGCTGACCGATCTGGAACGGGTGGCGGACTCCGTCCTGGTGCTGCAGGCCGGAAAGGTCCGCCTGGCCGCCGATCTCGAAGACCTGCGCGACCAGGTCCGAGAAGTGGAGTTTTCGAGCGAACTGCCCGCCTTCGCCCCCGCCGACGAGGTCGCCGTGCTGGCGACGAAGTCGCTCTCCGACGGCACGCTGGCCTGGCTCCGCCGAACCGACTGGGATACCGGCGCTCCACAGTGGCCCGGCGAGCGGAGTAGACGCCCGGTCGGGCTGGAAGACCTGTATCTGGCGCTGGTCGGCCAACACGAGACTCTGTCGAACACTCTGCAGGAGATCGCGCAATGTCCCTGAATTGGCCCCTGATCCGCTGGCAGATGCGGTCGATGCAGTTCTGGAACGCGGCCGTCGCGATCGTCGCAACGATCTACGTGCTGACTCGTGCAAAACCCTTCACATACGAGTCCCCGTGGTGGTTCCCGCCGCTGCACGCGGCCGTGATCGCGTGGTTTCTGGGCCGCACGACAACGCCGGCAGTCGGCTACCTGCATCTGCAGGGCTTCTCCCGCGACCGGCTGTGGTGGCATGGCGTGGTGAGCGGCTACGGCTGCGCGCTGTGCGCCTGGCTGCCGGCGGCAATCCTGATCCTGACGCCGCTGCGCAGCCTGTGGCAGGATATGACACAGAACCCGTACTTCCCGTACATGGCTCCAGTCGAGCACCGCTTCGTGTGGTTTTCGCTCTGGCTGTATGCGGTATGCGTTCCGGTGAGCCTGTATGTCGCCGCCCGCTGGGGCCATCCGGCAAAAGGAAACGACACGGGCGTCGTGCTCGGACTGCTCTTGCTGGGGCTTTCATTGGGGCCCATAGAAGGAGCGAGACTGTGGGGCCCTGGACCGGTCGTCCTGGAACGCTGGCCGCTTTTTGCCGGCGGGTTGCTTGTGGCGGGGATCGCTCTCATGGCGGGGCGGCGACTGTTTCGCGAAGTGGAGGTGCAGGCATGAAACTCTCCGTAGTCGTCGAATTCCTTGCATATGCAATGCCTTTAGCTCTGGTCGGATTGGCGCTGCTCGCGGTCTCGCTGATCGCGCGGCTGCGGGCCGCGGGGTTCTCCCTCCCGCGTCAAAAGTCACCAGCCGCGGTCCGTTGGGGCGAAACTGGCCTGTGGCTGCTGACCGCCGCCTTCTTTCTCCTCGGCCAATACTGGCACTTCCGTGACTACCTCAACACTCCCGAGACATCTCCGGTTCTGGTCAACATTCTTCGCACCGGATTCGCCTTCGGCGGGCTGGCAGTCATTGTCATTGTGATCACCGCCGCCTGCCGCTGGCATCGAACCGCAGCCGTCCTGCTCCTGCTGCTGATCACCGCCACCATCGGACTGTCCGGCACTCCACCGTATGACTGGCCGAAGGTCGCCGCGGCCGTGGAAGCGGCCCCGATCCCCTTCACGATCGAGACGCCGCAAGATCTGCCGCCCGTGACGGTCAGCATCAACGACGTCGAACTCGGCTCGACTCCCGTCGTCACCACCTGGGAAGACCTGAAGGCCCGGACGCCTGAGTGGAAAGTGGAGCCTGAATTCCATCAGCAGTCTGAAGGGGGCACGCTGCTCTGGTGCCCCCTCCGCGTCCATTCGACGGCCCGGCGGTTTGGTCGGGACCCGCTGCCCGATGACGAGAAAACGCTGTTCTTCCGGTACCAGCTCGACGGCCAGCCCCTCTATCAATACGACCAGAATTCGTTCCAATGGTCCGGCTTTCTCCGCACGAAGTTCAATGGCGCCAACGGCGGCATCGAAAGTGGCTCCAGAGTGTTCGGCCGCGTGACACCGTTCCGGGCGCAGCACAATCTGACGCTGCCAGCCTGGGCTGATGACGTGCAATTCCTGTTGCATCGCGCCCGTCTGATGGACTACGCCGTCGACGACGCCTGGTGCGAAGCCTTTGCGACTTACGGCTATCTCGGCGAGAGCGCACTGGCCGGTCTGTCCGACAGCGATCCGCAGTTGCAGCGGGTTCTGGAGAGACTTGCGGCGAGGACGTATCAGCTCCCGGAGGAGCCGCTCTCGGAGACCGAGGCCTGGCGGCGGATCGAGACCATTCTCGACACCGCAAGCGGCGAGGGAGAATTTCCGTTCGGCGGAATTGCAGGAGCAGCCGTCCGCAAGCTGGCCGAGCAACTCTCCGACGAGACGCTGGCCCGACGGACTGTCGCAGCTCTCTCCGAAGGCTCATCCGGTCAGTCCTACAGTCTGGAAACGCACCGCAATCGGAACGGCAAAGTGACCCTGATTCGCCTTCAGCAGCACGCCGGGCAGGACGACGGACGCTGGCTTCGGCAACCGGTTCTGCAGGAACTGGCGGTCGAGCGCGACTCGCAGCTCGACGCTCGATCGCCCGAGCCCGACAATCCGATCGAAACACTCGTCACTCCGGCGTTGATGCGGCTGCATCGCGTGGGAGACGGGGCCGAGCGACAGATCGGGGGAACGGCCTATGAACGCGTCCTGTTCCGCCACAACTGGCGTGCGGCCCCCGATCCCGCAAAGTGGGAAGACACGGAATATGTCTCGGGAGTGCAGATCAATCGCTGGCAGTCTCGCCTGGTGAATCTGGAGACGCGTTTCGGGCGAAACTTCAGGCTCAGTCATCAGGACCTGGTCGAAAGACTGGCACAGGACCTGTGGACCAGCCCGATGGCCTCTTTCCGGTTGCCCTCTGAACTCCACTTCCTGTTTCTCGATCATCGAGCCGACCTGCCCCCCGCAGATCCGGATGCGGACGGAAAGCGACTGACGCCCGCCGAGTCGTTCTGGCGCCGGTTCACCGAACGCCGACCGTCATTCAACGACAATCGCGAGATGGTGAAAACACAATGGGAGTATCTGGCACGGATGGCGCCCGACTCCCGTCCGGAGCAGTTCGTCGACGTCCTGCGGAAGAATCCGCCGGAATGGCTCGACGGCTCAGCCGGAGAGGTCTTTGCGCTGATGCCGGCCGACTCGGCAGTGCAGACGGTCACGGCGTTGCTGGCCGAATTCGAACGACAGACGCAGGAGCCGGTGCGCCCTGCACCGTCGCGGGATCTGCGTTCGGATCGCGCCGTTCTGCTGCGAGGAATCCTGACGGTGGACCATCCCGGTCTCGCAGATCTGCTGGTCAGCGAACTGGACCGCAAGGAGACCGGTTTTCAGCGAGGCGACGTTATGGCGGCGCTGCGCGAAAGCCGGCTGGCGCTGTCCGTCATGCAACGCCTGGCGGAGTCCGAGCGACCGGAGATCCGGCTGCTCGTGGCTGAATCGGGGCTCTATCGCACGGACCCGGCCTCGCGCATGCTGCTGGAGACGCTCGGCACGGATGGAGATGAAACGGTCCGCAAGGCCGCTCGGGCAACGCTCGACGAGTGGAAGCAGTGGCAGGCGCGGCCGCTGCCGCGGAAAGAAACGCGGTAACAAACCGGCCATCAATTCGATCAGCCCGCAGCAGGAAGTTCGCTACGATCCGCCACCCGCGGCAGCCTACCCTGCTTGCGAAGCCGGACAAGTTCCTGCATCAACTGTTTCCCGGCCACCTGACTGGCGTCCCGCTGGCGATAGGCTTCGGTAAACGCACGCAATTGGGATTGATCGAGCAGCAGGCGATCGACGGGTGTCCGCAGTTGCTCGTAGGTTTGCGTCAGCAGCACACGCTGCTGTTCCGAAAGCGGTTTTCGCAGTTCAAGCACCTGTCGGACGGCATCGCCGACTTTCCCCACGGGAATCATCGGATACTCTCGCAGATAACCAGGAATCTCCTGGTCCAGCAGACCGTCGTAGACGACGAATACCGGCTTTGACCATGCCAGCGCAGCGCCAATTTCGAACGCGACAACCGGCGAAACCGCAGAAGAACGGGTCAGGAGAATGACGACCGCGGAACTCTCGACCAGTGCATCGACGATCTTCTCGCGGAAATCGTCCCCAGCCTCGATGGCATGCACCGCAAAGACACCGCAGCCGGCGGACTCAAACTCGCGGGCAACCAGTGCCGCCAGCCCGCGATCCTGCTCGGAGTGAGTCAGAAACACATCGTAAATCGGTTCAGGCATGTGGCACCCTGCCGGCGGCTCGGGACTTCAAATCTTCGAGGTAACCCGCGGAATCGTGGAGGTGATAGCCGCGACGCTCTTTCAGGATATCAAACATCTCACCAGGATCGACATGGTAGAAGACTGGCACGAGGCGTTTTCCCAGTCCCCAGGCGGCGCCGACTTCGACCTGAATCCAGATTCGCTTCCACGATTCCGGAGTCACGAGGACGAGAACTTCGTCACAATCCCGTAGCGATTCCCGGATCTCGTCGGGGATTCGGTCCCCACCGCGAATGTCCCGGTCATCCCGCCAGACTTTGACGCGGGGAATTGCCACTTCGATCTTCTCGTGGATCACTTCGGCGATCCATTTATTGTACGTCGCATGACTCAAGAACACGCGATAGACGCGGTCGTCCGCCGGCAAATTGGCAGACTTCTTCTTCATGACGCCCAATCATAGAGGCGGGAATGCGACAGTGCTCGCATGAGTTCCATTACCCGTCGTGTGGCAACGTCCAACTGTCGATCGATTACGATTAGGTCCGCGGGTCAGAGAGCGTCTCCAAAATGGATGCGTCCGACCACTGTGTTAGAGTATTCTTGCGGCCATCGCTTCCTCGCGTCAAGTCTCTTGCCACGCGATGTGGCAGCGACCATCCCCATCACTTCACCCGCTCCAGCACCACCGACTTCAAGTCCATCAGCGCCGGCAGCGGACGCGATGCGGGCTGGATTGTCAGCCGCTGCTCCCCGGCGGAGAGTGTCAATACGCCGACGGCCTGCGTCTGGTAGTCGTCCCAGCTCGCCGTCGCGGGGACGTTGAACATGAGCGACTCGCTGCCGGCCCGGATGACGGCCCGATGACTGGTGATCAGCGAGTCGCGGGCCCATTCGAGTTTGACGGTGTACTGGCCGGACTCGGGGACCTGCACCGTCCAGACGGCCTGGTCATCAGCGCTGCTCCAGAAGCCCAGATTGCCGTACTTCTCTTCGAGGACCAGCGTGCTGCCGTAGATCTCGGCGGCGGCCGGCTTCAGAACGAAGCGCCCTGAGGCGTCGGCAACGACCGTTTTCGGCTCGTTGCCGGGAAAACTCTTCCGCTGCGGGAGCGGCACATTGGAGCGGATGTAGCCGATCACGTTCGCCAGGTCGGCGGGTGGCAGGTCTTTCTCCAAGCCTTCGGGCATCAGCGACTTGCTGGCGGTGAAGAACTCTTCCAGATCGGCCCGCAGCACCGTCTGCTTGCGGGCTTCGGCGGCCATCAGCGTCAGGCTGCCGGCCGACTCCTCGGCGAGCAGGCCCTGGTAGGTCAGCCCGGCGTCCGTCACCGCCGTGTAGTTGAAAAACTTGCTCTCGACCGCCCGGTTGGGATCCAGAATCGCCAGCAGCATCGCTTCGGGCGACTTGTCGACCAATGCCGCCAGATCCGGCCCGACTTCATGCCCCTGCCCCTGCAGCTTGTGGCACGTGCTGCAGAGCTTCTTGAAGACCTCCGCACCGCGCTGCTGATCGACTGGCAGCTTCAAGGCCGCGCGATACTCGGCCACCACGGCCTGGCGGTCCTTGCCGGAGTTGGCAAAGAGCTGCTCGGCCCGACTGGCGACGGCGGGATCGCGCTGCTCGACGAGACGTTGGCGGGTCTGTGCGTCGATCGTGGCGACTGGAATCGCGCCGGCTGCGACGGCCGTCAGCAGCGCATCCCGGGCTGCGGGGCGCGCTAACAGCAGATCGGCGGCGGCGGTCCGCTGAGCGGGGCCGAGCTTCGTCCAGACTTTCAGCAGCAACTGCGTCCCGAATTCCCCCGGCCAGCGTCCGGCGGCGGCGATGGCGGCCTGTTGAATGGCGGGTGACTCCTGCGGCTGCAGCAACTTGTCGAGTATGCTCTCCTCATCGGCCCGAGCCTGCGGACGCTGGCCGAGCAGGCTGACCGCGGCGACTCGCAGAGCTTCTGGCCGTCTGGCGTCCGTCGCCAGGGTTGCCGCCAGCGCCAGCGTTTTGTCGAGACGAGCCGCCATCGCGGTCTGATCCGGCGGCAGAGACTTCTGCCAGGCGCCGAGGGAAAGATTCTGCCGGCCGAGGGCTTGCAGGAACTGACGGAGGGCAACGAGCTGCCACTCCGCCGGCGTCTTTTCCTCGGACGGGCACGCCAGTTCCAGCAGCGCGAGTTGAGCGTCGAGATTCTTCCAGGCGACCGTCTGGCCGATCAGTGTCTGCAGCAGCCCGGAGACATCCTTGCCATCGCTCGTCGCGGCGAGGACGTTGTGCACCACGCGCGACAGATTGCGTTCGTTGAGCGAAGTCATGATCGCCGGGATCAACCACCGGTCTGCCGGATGCTTCACCGCCAGCCACCCCAGAATTTCCCCCGCCTCCGGGGACTGCACTTCACCGAGGGTGAACGCGAGCTGAAGTCTCACTTCATCATCGGGATCTTCCACGCGCGACGCCAGCGCCACCCAGAGCTGCGGGCTCGTTGCGGGGAATCGCTCGGCGAACTGCACCGCCCACCGACGGACCCCGGGATGGTCATCGGCCAGCGCTCCGATGAGATGCTGTTCTGTCATGGCCTCCAGACTCGCTAATGCACACAGCGCCTGCAGTCGCGTCTCCGGTCGCGGGCAAGTCGTCAGCACCTGCTCGAGTTCCGGAATCGCGGCCTTGTCGCCCCGTTCAATCAGCAGCCGCTGCGCCATATCCCGCTGCCAGCCGCTGGGACTGTCCAGCGCCGCCACGAGTTGCGGCGTCGCCAGTTCCACAAGCTTCGGAACCGCCCGCGGCGCGACGCCATACGGACGCACCCGCCACAGCCGGCCTTTGTCCTCCCCGTCGCGGACGTTGAGCTTCTGCTGCCATTCGATCGGAATCCACTGCGGATGCTCGATCACCAGACGGTACATGTCGGCGATCCAGACGGCACCATCGGGTCCGGTGGTGACCATCGTCGGCCGGAACCAGTTGTCGCTCGACGCCAGAAACTCCCGCTGCCGCTCATCTGGCAACCGCTCGCTGACCGTGGCGACGCCGTCCTGATGGGCCACTTCGCAGTGGACCAGGTTGTGAACGGGTTCGCTGACAAACGTGAGTTGAGAGTTGAGTGATGAGAGTTGAGAGTCAGACGGTCGATCTGCATCTCTTCCTCTCAACTCTCCCCTCTCAACTCTCAACTCCTGCGACAGCAGCTCATCCCGATACACCATCGCCGAGCACGCGGAGGTGAAGCGGTTCGCCGCATGAAAATCATTGAACCGCGTCAGCGTCCGGCTGCGGGGAAACACCGGCGCCGCCCCGGCCACCGTGGGGACATCCCGCCGGCCAGACGGGGCGGCGTAGTGCGGGTTGCGACTCAGATAGCGGTCCTCGTAGACGTACTGGAACATTGGATTGCTGTTGTTGTTCCCGTACCAGCGGCCCCAGTCATCGCGCCGACGGCCGAACTGCGCCTGCCCCGCCACCGCTTCAATCCGGCCGGTCTCGGGATGAATCCGCAGGTCCCGCCCGCGGATATCCACCGTCTGGCCGGTCTTGACCGACTTCACCACACCGCCGCTGTCGCCGTTGGCCAGATAAAGCCAGCCGTCCAGCCCCCACTCAAAGCCGTTCACCCGGTGCTGCTGGTTGCCTTCGACGAACCCGGTGTAGAGGACTTCGCGATGGTCCGCCTTCCCATCCCCATCGGTATCCTCGGCATAGAACACGTCCGGCGCGGCCGAGACCAGCACGCCTTTCTTCCAGGGGAAGACTCCGTTCGGAAAGTTCACTCCGTCCAGAAACAGCGTCGACTTGTCATAGTTCCCATCGCCGTCCGTATCCTGCAGAAACCGAACCCGCCCGCCGGCTTGACCCTTGCCGTCGAGGCCGTTGGGATAGTCAGCCATCTCGGCAACCCACAGCTTGCCATCGGCCCCCCAGGCCATCGCGACCGGGTCCATGACCAGCGGTTCCGCGGCCATCAGCTCGACGACATACCCCGGCCGGGGATGCATCGACCTGATCGCCGCGGCCGGCGTCTTCGCCACCGGCATCCGCTCGCCAAGAAGTTGATCGAAATCAATGCTGACAATCAGATTCGGCCGGTCCGCCGTGTCCTCATTCATCCAGTGCAGCGCCCGCCCCTGCACGAAGAAGCCGTTGTTGGTTCCATCCGCCCGCACAATCGGCGGCAGTTCGAGCGGGTTGCCGTCGCCGCGGGTGCCGGAGACCAGCAACTCATGTTTGACAATCTGCTCACCGTCGAGCAGATAGACCGCATATTCCTCGGCCGACGAGTAGACGAGGTCGTCTACGCCGTCCTCATTGATGTCGACAAACCGCAGGCCGGCATCACGCGTCCATTCGCTGAGGATCTTCGGCGTCGGGAAGTTCCACGGACGCAGCGGCTCGATCTCGCTCCAGCCGTTGTCCCAGTTGTACGACCAGGTGAAGTGCTGCCGACCGGCAATTCGCTCGGCTCCGTCTGGTGCGGTAAACGTCAGCAACAGATCACTCTGTCCGTCGCCGTCGAAATCTCGGACGATGCCACCCACAGGGACTGCTGCTTTGCGATACCGTGGTGGCAACGACTCACGGACTTCGCGAATGCTTGCCCCAGGCCGAATTTCGATGTGATTCGACCAACCGGTATTGCTCCAGAGCCACGAGTCGCCGCTGTAGAGCTCAAACACAGCGGTCTGACCGTCGATAACGCCGACGCCGACACTTCTTGGACTGTGAACGCCGTTTTTCTCAACGAGAATGAAGTCAATCGGTGTTTCAAACAACTTCCAGCTTGCGGTCGACGGCTCCCAGATCCGCGTCTGATGGGTCTCCGGTCGATGTGGAGTGACTTGGGTTGCCGTTCCCGGGCCATAGCGTCCCACGAGCACATCCTGAAAGCCGTCGTTATTGACGTCGATCAAGCGGACCCCGTTGTCCTGTCCGACGTTGTCGATCCCGCCCTTACCCCGAAGCGACTGCCCCCCCAGCAGGTTCTCATTCAACCGCTCCAGCGCCTCCTTGAACGTCAGGAACTTCACCTTCTTCCCATGCTTCGCCACCGCATGGTCGATCAGCTCGTTGACCTGCTCCGCCTTGATCCAGCCGTGCGGATGGAACACCAGGTTCAGCACCCCCTGCTTGTGCACGGTGATGTCGAGCGCCGCCTTCAGGTCCTCGACCGTCTGCGGGTTGTTCGGCTGATGGAGAAAATTCGCTTCCCAGTCGCTCGGCGTCATGCAGGGAAACTCCCAGCAGAGCTTGTTGACGATGTACGGGTACGGGTAGTTCTCGACATAATTCACAAACCGGTCGTGCGTCACCTCCCCGCGCTTTAGCCCCTTCGGGAAATACTTCAGGAACCGTTCCTCGCCGGTGGCGTCGAGGACCAGCTCCTGCGGAATCGATGGATCGTCGGACGTAAAGACCTGAAACACCGACGAGCTGATCTGCAGGAATTTGCCGCCGGGCGTAGTCTTGTTGAAGATCTCCGCATAGAACCGCGGGCTGACGGTGTTCAGCGAGTCGCAGCACGGCATCCGAAAGGCAACCGGCGCGTTGTGCGGCACTGAAAACAAGATGTCCACGCACTTGTCGTACGTTCCCTTCGCCTTCGCGAAGTCGCCCCCCTGCAGCAAGGGGCAGGGATGGTCGAACGTGTGGATTTCAAGACTGAGCCCCTCCTGCAGCCAGGTCTGGAGCTGCGGATCGTCCGGCTTCACGTTGCAGGTCATGATGCTGACCGGCGCCCGCCCGTCGATCGCCTTCAGCCGCTGCAGAATCGGCCGGAGGTACGCCTCGTACTTCGCCGGCTCGCGCATGTCGTCAATCGCCAGGATCACGACCGCTTCGACCCCTTCGTCGCCGACCCACTGCGGCGTCACGAGCTTGGGGAAGTTCGTGTGCGGATAGTACGGCGACGGATCGTCCAGATACGCCAGCCGGTTTCCATCCGTCGAAAACGGCCCGGCGGCGAGAGTCAGCAGGGCGAGCGCAGCGGCGGCATGCATGAACGACGATCCTTCCAAGACGCAGAAACAGGTCTTGATGGATCATGCCCGGCGAGGAACAGAGAGGCAAGCCAATCGAACCGTGTGCCACTGGCTCAGGAGGGGGGCGGGCGGAGTGGCTAGTGATTAGTGGCTGGTGAGGAGAAGGCGGGGGCACGCGAGAGCTGGTTTGTCGGGGATGCCGCAAATCGGCAGGCGGGAGCCTGCCCTACGCGCATGACGTCCGCCGTACGTACCGCGATCGGCTCCGGCGGGTCGGCTTTCTTACGGCCGTCCCGCCGGAGTCCGTCTGGCGGTGAGGTTGCGCCGGTGGAAGTCCCGGCGGTTCAGTCACGTTGATCAGGTTCGCCGGTCTTGCGGCCGGTTGAACGGGAAAAGCTCGACGTCGAGGCTGTGCGCACACGTGGTGCGCCCCTCGGGCTCTCCTGGCGGAAAGTCCGTCGCTGGGCCCTGATCAGGCCCGGTTTGACGGGAATTGTCCGGAACGCCGACGGTGGCCCGCCAACGCGCATGCTCCTATGTCCCCGTCATAAAGAGCGGGTTTGTTGCGCGGATTGTTGTAAAGGCTGGAGTGGATTGTGGTTAGTGGATGGTGGATAGGGAGGAGGGGACGCGGAGCGTTTGAAGAGGCGTTCCCAAGTGGAGCGTGGGAACGTGAGAACACCGCGGCAAGTGCAAGCCAGACCAAGCGTGTGCAGCTGGCGGCTCGCCCGCCAGTGCGCTTTGCGCAAGTGGATGGCCTTTGCTGTGAGCACTCTTTCCATCGCCGCCGAATGCGGCATCCACGCCCAACCCATCTCAGAGTCGGCAGCGGCCCCGCCCGTGGCGGGTCAGGCGGCGCGGGATTGGCGGCGTTTGGGGAGGGATTCGAAGGGGACCACGGCGGGCAGCTCGGCGTGGACCTCGTCGGCGTCGCGCGTCATCACGCGGTGTTCGTAGACGATGTGCAGGAACTCGGGAAAGTCCTCCCATGCTCCCGGCTGTCGGTTCCAACGACTGGCCACGACATGGAAGAACTGCATCTCGAACTTCGCAATGACCAGATCCTGAACCGACTGGACCGGGTCAATATCGTCCGGAGTCCAGGGGCGCGGGCAGAGTGCGTACGCTTCGGGATGCCCTTCGCGTCTGCAGGACGGCACCGGCTCGATCACCGCCAGCAGGCCGGAATCGTGGAGGGTTGTTGGAAACACTCGGCAGGCGGCGGGACGGTGCGCATAGGCGCCGCAAGAGCCCCGGCCCCGCGGGAATTCCACCGACGGGGCTTCTTCGTTCAGGAACTGGCAGCGCGTCGAACCCGGCAGCGTCACGCTCGGCACGTGCTGCAGGCAGATCGCGAAGGGAGTCTCCGGCTCATCCTCAAAGTGAAAGTGCGGAGCGTAGCGGCCCGCAATCACACCCTGGGAATCTTCCCAGCGGCAGGCGAAGTTCCAGAAATCAACGCCGCGATCGCCTTCGATGCGCAGAATGTCCGCACCGCTGAGCGGAACCGCAAACGAGCGGCAGCATCCAGCGTGGCATCCCGCGCAGATTGACATGGTCGATCCCTGACCCGAGCCCGGAGGGCGCAGCAGTCACCGCGCCCTGTCCTTGTCCGGTATCGACATCGCCCGCCCGCCCGCTACAACCGGTTCGTCTGCCAGCCGCCGGTTGACGACTGATTCGGCTTGCCGATCGGCGAATTTCGCCGGTTGGCGGTTCGCCGCTGGTGAAGTCAGCTCTCGCCGAACGCAGATTCCAGCGCCTCGACGCACCAGTCGACGAAGGTTTCGAGCCAGGGCCAGTTTTCCGCCAGCCAGATCAGCGGCAGGTAGTAGAGCTCAAGAAAAGCTTCCAGCCACCCGCCGCCGGCGATTTCGAGGCGAGAATAGAGATAGATGACGAGTGGCAGACTGAGGACGTAGCCGAAGGGCGCCCCGAGAAGCAGCAGCCACAGCCAGCCGCGCCGGAACCGCGGCGGAAACCGCAGGCGGATTCGCCACCACCCGACAGCCAGCTGCAGCCGGAAGCCAAACCGAAATCGTCGGCGACGAACGGGTCTCATCATGCCGCGATCGTAGCGAAGTCGCCGGCGAAGCGGGAACCTCATTCTCGAGCGGCGGGACCAACTGCATTTACACTCGGACTGCGCTCATCGGCCGATACACCGCGGCCTTGCAGTCGCGATTTCGGTCGAACGTGTCCGTAATCCCCATGACGGTCTCGGCGGCCCCGAGGATCAGGTAGCCGTCGGGCCGCAGCATGCCGGCCATCCGATCGAGAATCCGTTTCTTGATGTCGTTCTCGAAGTAGATGAGTACGTTGCGGCACATGATCAGATCGAACTGGCCCAGGTGCGAGAAGTTGTCCAGGAGATTGAGCGACCGATATTGAATATGCTTCTTCAGATCGGGCTTGATCTTCCAGCCGGTCGGAACCTGCTCGAAGTTCTTCATCAGATACTGAATCGGCAGGCCGCGCTGGACTTCGAACTGTGAGTAGACACCTTCTTCGGCGCGGGCCAGCGCTTTGCTGCAGAGATCGGTGCCGACGATATCGATCTTCCACGACTCAAGCTGCGGGAAACACTCCAGCAGCATCATCGCCAGCGAATACGGCTCCTGACCGGTCGAGGCCGCGGCGCACCAGATCCGCAGACGTTGCGCCGACTTCCGCGATTCGAGGATCGGCGGCAGCAGGAGGTCCCGCAACTCGTCGAAAGGAGTCTTGTCGCGGAAGAACAGCGTTTCATTGGTCGTCATCGCTTCCGTGACGGCCGAGTTGAGGCGCTCGTTGTTGTTCCGGCGCAGATCCAGTACGAGTTGTTCCAGGCCCGCCAGACCCCAGGTCTGAGCAACGGGAATCAGCCGTGCCTCAAGCAGGTACTCCTTACTGGGACCCAGATAGAGGCCGGAACGTTTCAGCAGGAAGGCGCACAGGAATTCGTAATCAGAACTCGCGATCATCCGGCGACCTCCTGCAGGCTGCGACGCATGATTGCGCCGGCGATGTCATTGACGGGAAGCACCTCGTGCGCCAGACCGGCGCGGACGACCGCGCCCGGCATGCCCCAGACGACGCTCGAGGCCTCGTCCTGAGCAATCATGTAGCCTCCGCGATCCACAATCGTCCGCGTCGCCTCGATCCCATCGTCGCCCATGCCAGTCAGCATCACCGCGAGAACGCCGTTGCCATACCAGTCGGCGACGGTCCGGAACATCGGATTGACGGACGGACGGCAGAAGTGCTCAGGCGGATCCTGCGTCAGATGAATTGCCATGCGATCATCGCGTTTCGTGACTTCCATATGGAAGTCGCCGGGGGCAACGTAGGTGTGATTCCGTTCGATCAGCATCCCCTCGGCCCCTTCCTGCGCGGGACGTCCTGTATCAACGCCCAGATGTTTCGCAAGCATCGGCGTGAACAGCGGCGGCATATGCTGAGTGATCAGAATCGGTAGCGGATAGTCTTTGGGCAGATTGCACAGCACGGCCCGCAGGGCCTGGGGACCGCCCGTGCTCGAACCGATCACAAGGATGGTCGGAGTTCTCCGGCTTCTCGGCAGCGTGGCGGTGGAGACGAGCGGCGCCGCAGGTTTGGCAGCCACCGGCACGCCGGAGCCGCGCTGAGAGGAAGGCCTGAGCGCCTTAATCAGCGGGAGCAGTTCGCGGGCGACCTGCTCGATGCTGGCGGAAGTGCTGGCCGTGACGGGCTTTGCAATGCAGCCCGCTGCGCCCAGCGCCAGCGCCTTCATCGTCGTTTCCGCCCCGTCGTAGGTCTGGCCGCTGGCCATGATAACCTTCGTCCGCGGAAACTCTTTCTGGATGTGCTGCAGCGCCGTCAGACCGTCCATGACCGGCATTTCGACATCCAGCACGACTACGTCCGCGTGCTCCTTGCGGAGTGCGTTCAGCGCGAGCTGGCCGTGCATGGCCGTGCCGATCAACCGGATCGCCGGGTCGGTTTCGATGGCCCGCGCGAGGAGTCCCCGCACAACGGCAGAGTCGTCGACCACGAGCACGGTCACGGGATCAGCGCTCATAAAAGGCCTGCCTCCTGCAGTTTGTCCCGCACGATGTCCTCGTTGAAGGGCTTCATGATGTACTCGTTCGCCCCGGCCTGGATCGCCTCAATGATCCGTTGCATGTCGTTTTCCGTGGTGCACATCACCACCTTCGGCTGCGGGATCGATCGGTCCGCGCGGAGCGCCTTCAGGAACGACAGACCGTCCATGACGGGCATGTTCCAGTCCAGCAGCACGGCGTCGACTGGACCTTGCTCGCGCACGACGCGCAGAGCGTCCTGTCCGTCCTCGGCTTCAAGGACTTCGAAGCCCAGTTGCCGAACCATGCGTCCGGCCGCAAGGCGAACGGCGCGGGAATCGTCGACCAGCAGGATTCGTTTCATGGAAAGGCCGTCCACTGCGGAGCGCAAATCACCCCTGTCCGCCGCCGCGACGGACAATCTCAAAGCAATGGGGGCGGCGCTCCGGTGCAGCCGGGACGCCGCCCCCCGCAATTACAACTCTCAAGTCTAGGTTACAAAGACCGCATCCGCTTCAGGAAATCGGTGGCGACGCTGTCGAGTCGAGTCGATTCCTGAGCCAGCCCCTCGGACGCCGCCAAGATATCGCTGGCCCCCCGTCCACCTTCGTCCGCGGCCTGCGATACGCCGGCGATATTGCTGGAGACTTCCGCCGTGCCCCGGGCGGCTTCGGCGACATTCCGGGAGATCTCATTGGTCGCCGCCGTCTGCTCTTCGACGGCACTCGCAATCGTCGTCGAGATCTCGTTGATCTTGCGGATGTTGTCGCCGATCGAGCCGATCGCGGTGACGGCCGTCGAGGTCGCTCCCTGGATCGCGTTGATCTTCTGGCTGATCTCCTCGGTCGCCTTGGCGGTCTGGCGGGCGAGTTCCTTCACTTCGTTGGCGACGACAGCAAATCCCTTGCCCGCTTCGCCCGCCCGTGCCGCTTCAATTGTGGCGTTCAAGGCGAGCAGGTTCGTCTGCTGGGCGATCGACGTGATCACCTTGACCACGTGGCCGATCTCGTTGCTGGAGTCGCCGAGCTGACGAATCGTCACGTTCGTCCGATCGGCCTCGGAAACGGCGCTCGCCGTCATCTTGGACGCTTCCTGCACGTGCCGGGCAATCTCGGCGATCGACTTGCTCAACTCTTCCGCGGCGGAAGAGACCGTCTCGACATTGCGGGTGGCCTCTTCCGAGGCGGCCGCCACGACCTGCGACTGGCGGGCCGTTTCCTCGCTCGCCGCGGCCATCGACTTGGAACTGGCCTGCATCTCCGTCGCAGACGACGTCACGATCTCGACCACTGCTTTGACGTCTCGTTCGAAGTCATCTGCCAGCTTGACCTGCCCGGTCACAACCGACCATGACACCATCGGTCCGATATAAGTGCCGTTCTTGTCGAGAATCGCACTGATGCTCAAATCCAGAGACTCCGCCCCCAGCTTGATCCGGGCCTTATGCGGCAGGTTGCGGGGATCGGCGAGCATCTTCCGCTGCATCTCGGGATTCTTGTGAAAGATGTCGATCTTCTGCCCCATCAGTTGATTCACCGGACGCGGCAGCAGGTGCTCGATCTGCTTCAAGGTACTGATCGAACAGGGATTCATGTAGACCAGTTCGAGGTTCCGATTCGCCAGCATCACATTGATCGGCAGGTTGTCCATCATATTCTGAATGCGAACCTGCTCTCCCTGATCACGCAGCCGCGACATGGCCTGCGACATCAGCCGGCCGACGCTCCGGAGAGCTTCGCGTCGATCGTCGGAAAGGGTCAGAGTCGTCGTGGCGAAGAGGTCCATCGTACCGATGACCTGACCGTCGAGTTCGATCGGGAATGCGATGCCCGACTTGACGCCGGCCCGCTGAGCGACGGGAGCCCGGACGCAGTCGGTGACCTTCGCCAGGTCTTCCACGAACACCAGATCCCGCTGCCGCCAGGCGCGACCGCTGAGCCCGACACCTTCCGCGAACGACGCGGTCGCCGTGACCCGGGCGAATTCCGGATTGACGGTTCCGGATTCCGCCGAGAACTTCAGTGTCCGATCCGCCGGGTCCACCGCCCAGTAAGAGCCATAGGCCCAGCCGAAACCCGATCGAACGGTCTCCAGGGCCGCGACGGCCGCCGCCTCGATCGTCTCTGCCGTCTGCAGCACCGACAGCACCTGATTCACCGCCGACTGATTCTGCGCATTCTCCGTCGTTCGCGCCGTCTCGTGGCGTTCCGTCGTGACGTCAAACAGCGAAACTGATACACCGGTGCGACGTCCGTCCGCGGAATGAACCGGAGACAGCACGATATTCAACGTCGTTCCAGCGATCGACGCGTCGAAGGAACGCGCCGCGGAGAGCTGCTGCAGCTCGTTCCGGAGAGCCGGAATTGCTGTGAACAGCCGTTCAATCGAGCCCCCGACGAGCTGTTCGGGCCCGAATCCCAGAGCCGACGCAAGCTGCCGTACTTGCTCATGACCTTTGCGATTGAGATAGGTGACGACGCCGTTGCCGTCGGCGTACAACATCGCCTGCGGAGCGGCTTCCACCATGCCGTAGAAGTTGTCCGTGCCGGGGGCCGTCTGCGGAACGGCGGGAATCGTGCTGGCGGTCATCTCGATCTTCTCCTGAGGCAGAGCGGACTCTTCGAAAGAGAGTCCCAGATTGGTTTCGAAATTGTGTGAATGAGACTCGGAATCGTCAGAATCGAAAGCAAATGAATCGGTGTTGCCCGAAGCCGGCGTCGCAGCACCGACCAGCGCCGGCTGTCGGGACTTCTTTAACGCAGCCCCTTCCAGCATTTTCGCGGCGACCGCGCTCACCGCGGCGCCCCAGGCCTCGGCGACCTCTTCGGTCCAGACTTCCGGACCGGCAAACTCTTCCAGAACATCCAGCAGCGTCGTCCCGACCAGCGGGTAGTCGGTCTCGGCGGCGCCGTACTCGACATGCCGACCACCCAGTTCGTGTAACAGTCGTTCAAGGGCCTCCGGTCTTTCGAGGGAGCGAATGACGATCACCAGCGACTGGACCAGCTTACGGCGCTGCTCTTCCAGGTCCACGCCGGCAAACATCGGCTGAAGTTGC
The DNA here is from genome assembly GCA_942493135.1 of uncultured Planctomycetaceae bacterium. Taxonomy (GTDB): domain Bacteria; phylum Planctomycetota; class Planctomycetia; order Planctomycetales; family Planctomycetaceae; genus Planctellipticum. Next base: position 6,233,557 of record OW818684.1, read on the forward strand.
GGATGACGTTGAAACAGTTCGTCGTAGAACCGGGCGGACCACACATCGGCGTGGGGCGCCAGCGCTGCGAACGTCGACGTCAGCAGTTCGACATTAAGGCTCACTGGGATTGTCTCTTCACCGGGGCCCGACGGGCGACAAGACCGATCGCTCCGCGCATAACCTTCGACCGATTCCCTGGACGAAGTATGAGTCACAACCAGCAGGTTCTGATCTGATCAGGGAAGAGACAGCAGCGCTGGAACATCCAGAATCACAAACAGACCTCGCTCCATCCGGAACACGCCGGATGTCACCTGCTTCCACTGCGCGGCGACGGTTCGCGGCGCCGGCTCCAGATCCTGCGCCGCCACGTTGATGACATCGCCGACCTCATCGACGAGCAGGCTGAACGGTTCGCCCCGGTGCTGCACCACCACGTTGATGCTCTTCCGGTCCTCCGGCAGGTCGGGCAGGCCGAGCCGTCGACGCAGGTTAACTGCGGTCACAATCTGCCCCCGGAGATTCAGCAGACCGGCGATCTCCCGTCGGGCCAGCGGCGTCTTCGAGATTGTCTGCGGATTGAGCACCTCCTGAACTACGTTGACCCGGACTCCCAGCAGCTGCTTGTCGATCCAGAACGAAACGTACTGGTTCTGGTAGTCCAGATGCCGGGAGACGATATTCGATTCCTGAGTCGCAAGTGCAGTGCTCATGCGGACTTTCCTCGCTGGCGGTCGACGTTCTGGAAGATGCGCTTCAGCGTGCTCATCAGTTGCGACGGATTGAACTTCATCAGCATTTCGTCGAAGCCGGCGCCGAGAATCCGCTGGCTGTGGACATCGCCGTCGAGAGACGTCATCGCCAGCAAGGGAAGCTCAATCGTGCCGGGACGCTTTCTGGCCCACTCGGCGAACTGACAGCCGTCAACCTGCGGCATCTCGATGTCGCAGATGATGCCGTCGAAGTGGGTGTCGTGTTCGAGAATCGTCATTGCGTCAGATGCCGACGAGGCCGTATGCACCCGATAACCGTCGGCCTCCAGCGCCGTGCGGGCGAGTTGACGGAAGAACATCGAGTCGTCGATGACGAGCAGGCGGCGCGCCTTTTTCGCCTTGTCCCCGCGGAACCAGTCCGGATAGACCTGAGTCAGGTAATGCTGCGTGTCGAGAACGTCGGTCGCTTTGCCGTTGATAATCGCCGTCCCGAGGGTTCCCGGACGCTGCGATGCCATCCGGATCGTGAGCGGCTCATCGATAATGTCTTCGATCTCGTCCACCAGCAGGCCGACCGAACTGATGCCGTCCGAGAAGACGACGACCGACTGCATGTCTCCGGCCTCTTCCGAGCTGGCTCCGTAGCCCCCCATCGCAATCAGGGGGAGCAGGTTGCCGCGGTACTGGACGACCATGCGGTCGCCGCTTCGTTCGATTTGCTTGCGGGGGACTTCCTCCAGCCGCGAAACGAGGGCCAGGGGCACAGCCAATGTGCCGCTCTGAGCCGAACGGAAGAGCAGCAGCGACGTGGATTCCTGCGGAATTCCGTGATCCTCATCCTGTCGCGCCTGCTCCATCTGAGCGGCCCGGGACGCCTGACCGCCGTATTCAGAAGCGATGCCGGCGACATCCAGAATGATGATGACGCGTCCGTCGCCCAGAATCGTGGTCCCCTGGTAAGCCTTGATCGATCTGAGGAGCGTGCCGACCGGTTTGACGACGATCTCCTGAGTGTCGAAGACTTCGGAAACGAGCAGTCCAAACTGCTCTTCGCCGACCTGCACGACGACAATGTTGATGTCGTCCTCCGGGGCAACATCCTCCGAAAGTTGCAGAACGTCGTTGAGGTGAATCAGCGGCAGGAGCCGGTTCCGCAGGCGGAACACCTCGTGGCTGTGAATCCGTTCGATCCGCTGGCGTTCGTCGAATGGAACGCGGACAAGTTCGACAACCCCGAGCTGCGGAATCGCAAAGGTTTCGCCCCCGCTCTCGACAACCAGCGCCGAAATGATCGCCAGCGTCAGCGGAATCTTGATTTTGACCGTGGTGCCGGCGCCGAGGACGGAGTTGAGTTCGACCGTGCCGCCGATCCGTTCGATCGCGGTCCGGACGACGTCCATCCCCACGCCCCGTCCGGAGACGGAACTGATCGTCTCGGCCGTCGAAAACCCCGGCAGAAAGATCAGCTTGAAAACCTCGGAATCCGGCATCGCGGCCGCGTCCGCCTCTGAAACAAGGCCGTTCTCGATGGCCTTCTTGAGGACTCGAACTCGATTGATGCCGGCGCCGTCGTCTTCGATGCGGATGATGACGTGACCGCCCTCGTGGTACGCGTCGAGACAGATCCGGCCGATTTCGGACTTTCCATTCGCCAGGCGAATGGCGGGAGTCTCGACCCCGTGATCCGCCGAGTTGCGGATCATGTGCGTCAGCGGGTCTTTGATGGCGTCGAGAACAGTCCGGTCGAGTTCCGTCTCGGCCCCGGACATTTCCAGTTCGATCTGCTTGTCGGTGACTTTGCAGAGATCGCGCACCAGTCGGGGCAGCTTGTTCCAGGCGTTGCCGATCGGCTGCATTCGGGTCTTCATGACCCCTTCCTGAAGATCGGTCGTCACCCGATTCAGATGGACGATCGGGGCGGCGTATTTCGACTCGTCTTCGCCGCGGACCATCTGCAGGAGTTGATTGCGGGTCAGGACCAGTTCGCCGACGAGATTCATCAGACGATCGAGCACATCCACGTTCACGCGGATCGAGAGATCGGAAATTGTCTTCTTGCCGGTCTCCTGTCCGGGATCGTGGTCCGGATCGACACTCATCGGCTGAGGCGGCGCCTTGGCCAGCATCGCGGCTGGCTGCGGCGTTGCCGCTGGCTTCGAGTCGGCGGTTGGTTCGGGTTCTGAAACCGGAGCCACGACGGACGGCGACGGTTCTGCCGCAATCGACTGGACTGGAGCCGGAGCGGCCGCCACTGGCGCCGGAGCGGCCGCAGGCTTCTGAGCAACTGGCTCGGCGAGCGAGGCGAGCATATCGAGCCGATGAATCAGATCACCGGACTCGAGATTCGGTTCTTCGCCGGCCGTTTCCAGGCCGTTGAGAAGATCCTTGATCCGATCAATTCCTTCCAGAACGATTGAAATCGAAGGCGACGAGACCGCCAAGGTCCCTTCCCGCATCTTGCCCAGGACGTTTTCCGTAGCGTGAGCGACTTTGCCGAGCCGGGCCAGGCCAATGAAGCCGCACGTCCCTTTGATCGTATGGATCGTACGGAACACGCTCGCAAGCAGGTCGCTGTTGTTCGGCTCCTTTTCGAGAGTGACGATCTCGGAGTCGAGTTGTCCCAGATTCTCCCAGCTCTCGGCCAGGAATTCTTTCAGCAGGTCGTCGTCCATCGTTGAGCCGTTCCTGGGACGGGAGATTGAGTTGCCGGGCGAGCCAGAGCGGGCGACGCCGAGCGACGTTCAGACCCGGGCATCGACAACAGGTTCCTGCACCGTGGAACGCCCCGGAGCGAACGAAGCGAACAGTACGCATATCGTCGGAAGTCAAACCGGAAGATCAGGAACGCGGCAGAATTGCGCCGGATTGGTCGACGAATGCTCGAATCACGATCATCTTCCGCAGAGACGGCGTGCGAGGCTGAGTCGGAGAAGTCGGCGCAATCCGAATAGTAAGCTGGAGATGTCGAGATGTCCGTGGGTGTGTGCAGGCTGCCGGGCGCAGTTTATCCGGGGGATCGGAGCGTGCAGCCGATACCCATCGGCAACGTCGCGACGTGTCGCAACGTTTTCATCAATGACCATGACGAACGACTCCGACGCGAATGGCGCCATTTCTCGCGGGCAGCTTGCCCCCTTTCTCTCCGGGCGAGTTTGCTGATGCGGCAAGCGATGCGGGCCCGGCAGATCGGAAATGGATCGCGGTGAGCTCCAGACCGCGGGGAGATCCCCGATTCCTCGGAAAGCTCCCCTCCCTCCGGGCGACCGCCCGCCGTCCGTCGGGCGCTCGCAAAGCGACTCGTCAGAGCGACGTTGGTCGATCAGTCGTTTGTCGGGGATTCGGGCCTTGGTTTGAGAGTTGCCGCGTCCCCGAAAACGGGGGACCTGCCGATCCCCGTTTTCGCGCCGATCTTTCGGGGCGAAGTCCTTGCAAACACTGGCCCGGTCAGGGATAGTGTCGAATCGGCCGGTGCACGGGAATGCACTCCAGCGACCTGCTGCGACACCGCGAACGTTGTTCCGCTGGGTTGATCACAGTCGCTGATCGGCGAGGCTTCAGCAAGCCTTCCGAGGTAGTCACCAGGGCAAGGGCAGCTTGGCAGATGGCGAAGAAAAAGGCAGCAGGCGGCTGGGAAGAGGGAACTCGAATCCGCGTCAAGTTCGGTGTCGCGTCTTCGGAGTTTCCAGACGTGTCGATCGCCGGTTGGAGCGGCTCCGTCGTCGAAACGTCCGGCAAGCCGCCCGCCCTCAAGCTGATCGTCGAATGGGACGACGTCACGCTGAACGCAATGCCCGCGGACTATGTCTCGCGTTGCGAAGCGCAGCAGCTCTTTTATCGTATGGCGTATCTGGATGCGGCTGACGTCGAGACCGCAAACTGACGACTCGGACCGGCGAACCGCCGCTGACGACCCGCTTCATCGGGTCGGAAACCTCCGGCGGCCGAAATTATCACTGCCTGCCATCCTGAAATCGTCTCCGGCCAAGTCAGTCTCCCGCGACGGCGGCTCCGAACTGCCGCCAAATATGGCCGGGTGTTCACTGTTGAGTTGGGGCGCCCGGGATCGGTCGAGGGCTCAGCTCATGTTGACAATTGCCTTGATGACGCCCGTCTCCGGCTTGATCCAGGTGGGAAAGATTTCTGGGACTTCCGCAAACGGCGCGTGATGCGTAATCCAAGGCTGAGTGTCGATCGTCCCCGCTTCGATCAGCGCGATGATCCGGCTGAAATCTCGCGACAGCGCATTTCGGCTGGCCAGCAGAGTCAACTCGCGGCGGTGCATGATCGGCGCGTGGGGAAATTCGAGCATCTGCTGCGTAATGCCGACGTAGACGACCCGCCCGGCGAAGGCGGCGAATTCCAGCGCCCTGGTCATCGACGTGGCGCTCCCGGTCGCATCGATCACCACGTCGGCGAGTTGCCCGTTCGTCAGGTCGGCCAGCGTCTTGACGTCGGTTTCATCGCCGCGGACGATCAGGGTGTCCGGGACGCCCATCTTGTTTCGCACGAACGCCAGGCGGGATTCGCTGATGTCCATGACGATGATGCGGGCACCAGTCAGCTTGGCAAATTCGATCGCCGACAGGCCGATCGGTCCCGCGCCGATCACCAGCACGTTCTCGCCCGGCTGCGGGCGGCAGCGATCGACGGCGTGGCAGCCGATGGCGAGGGTTTCGACGAGAGCGCACTGGTCGGGGGTCAGGTTGGCCGCCGGATGCAGCTTCCGCGCGGGGAGAATGATTCGCTCAGTCAGTCCGCCGTCGCACATCACGCCGAGCGTCTTGTGATGCTCGCAGCAGTTGGTGAATCCCCGGCGGCACGAGTAGCACTGCTGGCAGTTGATGTACGGCTCGACCGAGCAACGGACGCCGGGTTTGACGTTGGAGACGCCGTCTCCCACCGCCAGAACTTCCACGCCGAGCTCGTGCCCGGGAATGCGGGGGTAGGAGAAGAACGGCATTTTACCGAGAAAACCGCCAAAGTCGGTGCCGCAGATGCCGACCCGCTGTACGCGGACGAGTGCCTCCCCCGGACCCGGTGCGGTTGGCTCGGGGATGTCGATCATACGCCAGGCAAGAGGCTTTTCGAGCTGCAGTGCTTGCATCGGAGTTGACTCAGTTGTTTTCGGGAAGGCCTTCCGCGTGGCCGATGTTATGAACGGGGGCGAAGATCTGGTGGACATCGTGCAGGAGCTGTTCGTCGAGCGGCTCGGCAAGCCATTGCACCCACTGCCGGATGTTGGCCGGATTCGCACTGCCGGCGACAGTCGTCGCAATGTCGGGATGCGCGCAGGAAAACTGCAGCGCAAGCTGAGCAATGTTCGAGCCTCGCTTGATGCACAATGCAGCCGCCTCCCGCGCAGCCGCCTTAACCGCCTCCGGCTCCTTCAGCCATGTAGGCAGCGGCGCATTGGTCAGCAACCGCGCCGAGAAGGGGCCGGCGTTCATGACGCCAACTCCCTTTGACTTGAGGTAGGGCACCGATTCATCGACAAACCGCGTATTCTGCAACGTGTACTGGTTGTACGACAGGACGCAGTCGACGTCGATCTGGTCGCAGATGAACCGGAAGATCTTCTGCGGATAGCCGCTGAAGCCGATAAACCGCACCTTCCCCGCCTGCCGAATCCTCCGGAGCGCGGGAATGGTCTCATCGACGATCTGCTGCATCGGAACGAACTCGATGTCGTGGCAGAGAATGATATCGAGATGGTCCGTGCCGAGCCGGTGCAGACTGACGTCCACGCTTTCGGCAACCCGTTTTGCACTGAAATCGAAGTGCCCGAGATCATAGCGGCCAAGCTTGGTGCAGAGCGAGTAACTGTCGCGCGGCACGCCGCGCAGGGCGATTCCCAGCAGCACTTCGCTCATGCCGCGCCCGTAGAACGGCGACGTGTCGATGAAATTCAGTCCGGAATCGAGCGCAACCCGCACGCTCTGCAGCGCCTCATCGAGCTGAACGCTGCGGAACTCCTGCCCCAGCGACGACGCGCCAAAGCTGAGAATCGGAAGTTCGAGGCCGGTTTTGCCAAGGACGCGAGTCTGCATGGTGTGCACTCTGGAAACAACAGCGAGAGATCCGTCCGCGACGTTTCAGCCGATGAACAACGGCCGCATGTGGCGTTCGTAGAGATTTTCAGTGACCTGCTGCGCCACGATTGCTTCGTTCGCCTCCAGCAGATTCGTATACCGCGACCCCGCCTGTGCGGCGATCTTGAACGAGACGTGCAACAACTGCCGGACGTGCGCGTTGAACTCCGGGTGTGTCGGAATGTGCCGGACGGCGCTGGCGAGCTGCGGCCCCGTCCAGCCGTTGACGGTGGCGGCGCTCGGGAGCTTGCTGCGGTCGATGTCAATCACGCTGGCGTAGGGAGCGCACAGTTCGTCGACATGCGACAGGGCGTACGCATAGATCTCCTTCGCCAGAACGAGCCCGTCGCCGCCGGCCTCGGCCAGGCCGATGACCTCCTCCAGCCACGTCGTCCCGGCGGTCTTGACGTGCAGCCCCGCCCCCGTACGCGCCAGCGCCCGCCGGATGATCGGATACAGGCTGAACTTGTCGCTCCCGCTGTGCACGCTCAGTTTCAGACCGGCCGGAAGCCCGTACTGCTCTACGGCGTGCGCGATCACGGCGAGGTCGTCGTTGAACTCCTTCTCGAACTGAACCAGGTCGCCGACATAGTCCACCCCCTTGTTGAACCGGCCGGTGAACTTCGGAGCGATGGTCTGCAGCCGGATCTTCTCGTCCGCCAGTGCCGCCAGAATGATCAGCAACTCGGGAGGCGTCTGCGGAGCGTCCGTCTCATCCGTCGAAACCTCGGCGATGATCTTGTCTTCACCCTTCGCCGCCGCGATGTGGCGATAAATCTTTCCCGCATCCTGCACGGCGAGGAGGTATTTGGCGGCGACCCGCTCAACGTCAGCACGCGAAATCGTCAGCGTCCCGCTGACGCCGGGGATCTGGAGCGAACCGACCAGCTCCGGGTGCCGACTGATAAACGACTGCACGTCGGCCGCCGCCGCCGGCTTGCCGATCGAGTCCGCGACGTCGATCGTGAAAAAGTCGGAGCACGGCAGGAAGCGGTCGACGGTTTCCAGGCGGATATGGTCGGCGTCGACATGCCACGGCCTGTTCCAGCCGAGTTCTTTCACGGCGGCCTGAGCGGCGTCGAACACGCTCTGAGGCTCCGATCCAACAAACGTGTGCTCGCGATTCGACTTGTTCCAGACCGGGGCGACATCGATCCCGTCGCTGGCGAGCTTCTGAAAGGCTCGCAGTTGCGCCTTCGCCTGATGGGCGAACCGGTCGCCAACGCCGAACGAGAATCTTTCGAGAGTCAGCATGCGGATGTTCTTTCAAAAACGTCGCGAATCCGAGGAGTATTGTGAAGCCATGGGGCCGCGAATGGAATGGCAGGACTTGACCCTGGCATAGCCATTCTTATCCTGTATGGAATGGTTCGTAAACCCGCCTCAATCCGCGAGGAACCTTCCTTTGTCTCCCATCAGGTCACGGAGGAGCGGCGATACTACCTGAACCTCAATCCGCCGCCGGACGCCAGTTTTGTCGTCGTCTGCGGCGGCGTCGAGCGCATGCGTCCCGAGTATGAGGTGCGTCGGCGCGACTTCCCGTACTTCGCCGTGGAACTGGTCGCCGAAGGAGAGGGAACGCTGCTCCTCCACGGTCGCCGCTTTCCGCTCGCGCCGGGCGTCGTCTTTGCCTACGGGCCCGGGATTCCCCACACCATCCGGACCGACCCGCAGCACCGCATGCGCAAGTACTACCTCGACTTCGCCGGCGCCGATGCCCTGCCTCTCCTAGCAGCCACCGGCCTGGCCGACTGGAAAGCCCTCCGCGTCGCGGCGCTGCACGAAGTCGTCGACCTCTTCGAGTCGTTGGGACGCGAAGCCCGCGAGGAGAGCCTCGTAGCACGCACCGTTTGCGACACGCTGGCGCGGCTGGTGCTGCTGAAAATTCAGCAGCGAGCAGTCTCAGGAGGACGCGACGTCCCGCGTTCTTTCACGACCTATGAGCGCGTCCGCCGTCACATGGAAGAACACTTCCTGCGGCTGCAGTCGGTGGAAGACGTCGCCCGCGAGTGCCACGCGACCCCCATGTACGTCTCGCGGCTCTTTCGCCGCTTTGGCGGGACCGGAGCATATCAATTCCTGCTCCGACTGAAGATGGATTACGCCGCCGAGCTGCTGCTCGATCACGGACTCCTGGTCAAGCAGGCCGCCGCCCGGCTCGGCTTCGCAGATCCGTTTCAGTTTTCGCGGGCCTTCAAGCGAGTCCACGGCGTGCCGCCCAAGCAGTTGCTCGACTCCAGCCTGGCTCAAGCCCGGAACGGTCTCGCAGCGCAGTGAGACTGTTCCGCATACCGACTTCACGCCCGCGGACCGGCCTCGTCTTCGATCTGATCCGCGCGAAACCGCACGTCGACGAGCGTCAGAACGCCCCGGTGAGAGCGGGGGTGATACCCCTTGCGGAACTGAAACCGCCAGACAAGGTCGTCGCCCGTCAGGTCCACGTTCTCTTCGCTCGGGAGGAATGTTTCGAGCGTTGCTCCTGGTGCGAGGTCGTCGTCGATCACCTGGCCGGTGATCATCCATTCGCTTTCTTCGGGCAGCGGGTAGAGATAGTGGAGCTGCCCCTCCCGGCCCTTCCGACGCTCCGTCTCGCTGCCGAGAAAGGCGTTCGTCTTGACGATCACGCCGCTATCGGCGAATCCCCGTTTATAGACGACCAGCCGATCGAGGGGGGCAAACGTCTGATCGCTGGAGACGTTTTCCAGCTTGAGCCAGAGCTTGAGGACCGGAGTGGACGGTTCCCGCTTCGAATTGCTGGACTTGTCGAAGTGGCGAAATGCCAGCGGAGCGCGGGTCACTCGGAGCGGCGTCACCCGTACGTTTCCGAAACGGCGGGACTCACCCAGCCGGAGCACATGCCCCGGCGCGACGTCGGCGTCCGGAGGGGCGACCTTCATGCCGATCTCGCCGGAAGAATCGACCGGCGGCTTAAGATCGGGCAGGCTTTCAAGCTGATGAGTGCGCACCGGACGGAGGAAGAGCACATAAATCAGAATCAGCGTGACGGCGCTGGCATAGCTGGCGACCATCAGAAACTGCTTGCGGGACACCTCATCGCCCTGCAACGTCGCTGGCGCGCCTGCGGTGGGAGCTGCGGACTTGCGCTCGGGGGACATCGCGGCGTGTTCGGTATTCGGCAGCGGAGCGTCAACGACCACCGGAAACGCCGACTCTCCAACGGACGGAGCCGGCTCGAATCCGCCGAGGTCAAACGGCCCCCTGGCTGCTTCGGGAGCTGTCGGCCCACCCGTGGAGAGAAACGCAAACGGATTGTCAGTAGCGGCGTCGGTATCGGGCGATGGCTGGTCCCCGGTCTCGCCCGGAACGGGCAGCTTTGGAAAACTGTCGCCGAGGGCGGGCGAAATCTCGGACTCGACGGGCGATGTGTTCTGATCGATGCCGGCCCACGGTTCCGTCGGGGGCTCATAGACATGGCTCGAGGGATCTTCCAGCGCCGTCGGACCACTTTCTGTTGGTGGAGCGGACGGCGGATCGCCGAGAGCTGCGATCGCATCAGTCACCGATGCGGGGCCGGAATCACCGACCGGCGGCGCTTCAGGAACGGCCGCAGTTTCCGCGGCAGCGTCCTCTTCGGGAATCTCCAGGTGCGCTCCGCAATGCGGACAGGCGACTACCACGCCAGCGGCTTCGACCAGCAACGGCTGGTGACATTGTCCGCAGGTCACTTCCATCGGCATCGGCGACGTCCTCGCAACACAGACTGATCACTTCCCGTCAGACGGTGGCTCCCGTGCCGTCCGCCAGAGACTGCCAGTCTACGCTGGCGACAGGACCGGCGGAAACCAACTGCTCCGGCCGCCCGAACAAAATTCTCCCGATCACGGCAGCGCCGGAGAACCGCTCGATCTGGACTCCATTTTCCGCGGTGGAGAGATCGTGCGATTCCGAATCGGGTTCATTGAGCACAATTCCAGCGACACGGAGTCCGCGCGCCCGGACAGATTCAATCGTCAGCAAAGTGTGATTAATGGTCCCCAGGCCCGCCCGGGCGACGACCAGCACCGGATACTGCAACGCGGACGCCACATCCGCCACCAGCGACCGGTCACTGAGCGGCGAAAGCCACCCGCCCGCCCCTTCGACGACAAGCAGGTCTGCCCGCCCGTTCCAGAATGTGGCGCCGGCGGTCAGCAGGTCATCATCCACTTTGCGATTTTCCAGACGGGCCGCCTGGGGCGGAGCAACCGGCGCGAGAAACCGCTGCGGACAGATCGCGTCATCCAGGCCATCGAACTGAGTTGCAGCCCTGAGTGCTGCAACATCCTCCCAGACGGGAAGGCCGAGAGGCCCCTCAAGAGCGCCGGAACAAGCGGGCTTATAGGCGCCGACCCGCATCCCCCGCGAACGAAGTTCACGAAGGATCAGGCCTGTCACCACGGTCTTACCGACTCCTGTGCCAGTTCCGGTGACGAATAGTCCACGGCTCGGAAACGCTGTCGGCAATTGGAGCATGACCAGAACTCTGTCTGCGAGGAATCGAGCGGTTATGACGATCAGCCAGGCCGGGGAGACTGTAGGCAATTGGCCGGCATCGCAGAATCGAGTTCACGCGCATGCTCCACCTCGACCCATCCCGGCGAAACTCATTCCGGTGCCGCAGGCTGATTGACCCTGTCGCACCGTCGCCCTAAACTGACAGAGAGGCGGGGAATGCGTCAATTCTCCCTGCCTTCAGAATCTGCTGGCTCCAGCAACAGGGTCTCCTCCATGCAATCCAAGGTCTGCCGCACGAAGCGATTCCCGACCATTCTCCGGCGAGCCGTCGTGCTCGGTCTGCTGGCGTCAATCTCGCTGGCCGGTTTGGAAGCCGCCCGAGCCCAGACACCGGCAGCCAAACTGGGGGCTCCTGAAGACAAGACGCTGTCAGCCAGAGACGGCGCTGAAATCAGAATCACGTATTACCCCGGCACAGGCGGAAAAGACACTCCCGTCGTCGTCATGCTTCCCGGCAAGGGAGGCAGCCGTTTGATCTACGATAAGGCGCCGCAAGGCGCCGTGCCGCTCGCCAAAGCGCTCCAGGAACGCGGTTACGCCGTGGTGACCGTCGATCCCCGGGGACACGGCGAAAGCTCGGGCGGCCCCAGCAGCGCCGATGCCAAGAAGTCGAACACCAAAGACTTGAATGCCCGGGACTACCAGGCAATTGTCGCCTTTGATCTCGACGCCGTGAAAAAATTTCTGTTCGACGAGCACCAGAGCAAAAAACTGAACATTGCCAAGCTGGCAATCGTCTCGGCAGATGTCATGACTCCCGTCGTCGGCGAGTTCACGCTCCAGGACTGGGCGAAGACCCCCTACGACGATGCCCCGCTGCCGACGGACCGCACCCCGCGCGGACAGGACGTGAAGTGCCTGATCATGCTCTCGCCCGATACCACGACACCGGGCATCTCCATGTCGGCGATCGGATCCAAACTCCGACAGCTCCCGGTCGCGGTCATGCTCGCCGTGGGCGCCAAAGACACCGCAAGCCTCTCAACGACCAACAAGCTGTTCGACCAGCTCGTCCCCAAGAAGCCCGAGGTGGAAACCGTCTTTCTGGAAAAGTACGACGGGAAGTACCGCGGAACCGATCTCCTCTTCAAACGCACGAATCCGCCGGTCGAAGCGCACATCATCACCTTTCTCGACAAGTTCCTGAAAGACCTCAAAATCGAGTGGCAGGATCGTCGGAGCCGGCTCAATCGCAATTGACGGGAATCGCGGCGACCCGAAGTACGACGCCGCCGCGCCGCACTCCAGTCTCAAATGGCATCAGGAACCGAGCGGGGTCCGCGGCCCCGCTCGATGTATTGAAGGCGGCAGGATCGCCCCTTCCGGAGCGAAAAACGGGCATGACTCAGACGGCTGAACTCTCGGGCGAACTCTATCGACTGCTGACCGATTCGGAATTGCTCGGAAGCTGCGCCAGCGTGCTGGGCTGGGACGAGCAGACGTACATGCCGACCGGCGGCGCCGAACACCGCGCCAACCAACTGGGACTCCTCGCCGGTCTGACGCACGAACGGCGAACCTCGCCGCGGATCGGAGAATTGCTGAGAGCTCTGGAGTCCGCCGGCGAACTGGGCGATCCGCACGGGAATCTGGCGGCGAACGTGCGCGAGGCCCGACGGACGTGGAATCGCGCGACGAAGCTCCCCCGACGGCTCGTCGAAGAACTGACCCGCACAACCAGCCTGGCGCAGCAGGCCTGGAAAGAAGCCCGCAAGGACAAGGCCTTCTCCGTCTTTCTGCCCTGGCTGGACAAACTGATCGGGCTCAAGCGGGAAGAAGCGGCCGCGATCGGCTACGCCGGAGGCGTTCCCTACGACGCCCTGCTGGACGAGTACGAACCCGGGGCGCGATCGACCGACATCGCCGCAGTCTTCGGACCGTTACGCGATGAACTCGTCAATCTCGTCGCCGCGATTCAGTCGTCGGGACGACAGCCCCGCCAGCAACTCCTCGAACGCCACTACCCCATCGAGGCCCAGCAGGTCTTCGCGGAGGCGGGGGCAAAGCTGATCGGCTTCGACTTCGATCGCGGTCGCATCGACCGCTCGGCCCATCCGTTCTGCAGCGGCTTCGGACCGGGCGACTGCCGCCTGACCACCCGCTACCACGATCACCACTTTTCGTCCGCGTTCTTCGGCGTCCTGCACGAAGCCGGCCACGGAATCTACGAGCAGGGCCTGCCGCCCGAAGCATTTGGACTCCCGATCGGACAGTCGGTTTCGCTCGGCATCCACGAATCCCAGTCGCGAATGTGGGAGAACTTCGTCGGACGCAGCCGCGCTTTCTGGGACTACCTTTACCCGCATGCCCAGACCGCGTTTCCGTCCGCTCTGGCGGGAGTGGCGCTGAATGACTTCTACGCGGCAGTCAACGACGTCCGCCCGTCCTTCATCCGCGTCGAAGCCGACGAGGTCACCTACAACCTTCACATCATGCTGCGGTTCGAACTGGAACTGAAACTCCTGGACGGCAGCCTGGCGGCCGCGGATGTGCCGACAGCCTGGAACGAAACCTTCCGTGACTACTTTCAGCTCACGCCGCCGGACGACTCGCTCGGCTGCCTGCAGGACGTCCACTGGAGCGCTGGACTCATGGGGTATTTCCCCACCTACGCCCTGGGCAATATGTACGCCGCTCAATTGTTTGAGACGGCGGACGCCGCGCAACAGGGGCGCCTGCAGGCCCAGTTTGCCGCCGGTCAGTTCCGGCCTCTGAAAACCTGGCTCAATGAGCAGATTCACCAGCACGGTCGACGCTATACAGCCTCGGAACTGGTGCAGGTCGTGACCGGTCGGCCGCTGTCGGCGGATCCCCTCGTGAAGCATCTGTGGAACAAGTACGCCGAACTGTACGGCCTCTAGCAGTCAAGGGACTGCCCCTTCCCTCTCAACCGCAGGAATTTCACATGCCCATGGCCGACTACGAACCCGACCCGCCACCGACATCGCCGTTTTTCAAACTGGCAATGTCGGTCGTGGTCGTCGTCGCCCTGGCGGCGCTGGTGCGGTCCATTCTGGTTGAGGGGCCCGGCCGGCCGATTCCCGGTTCTCGAACGGCTTCAGATCTGCTCGGGCGACCGGCGCCGCCGATCAAGGCCGCCGGCTGGCTGAACGGAGAGACGCCGGCCGACGACTTCTTTCAGGGAAAGGTCGTCGTCGTCGACGCGTGGGCCTACTGGTGCCGACCCTGTTTCGACGCCGCACCGGAGCTGATCGCCCTGCATCAGAAATACTCCGATCAGGGGGTCGTCTTTGTGGGGCTGACAACCGAGCAGTCGGACGTCCTGGACCGGAGCAAACTGTTCCTCGAGAAGGCCAGCATCACCTGGCTCAACGGCTACGGAGCGATCGAAACTCTGATTGAGCTGCGGGCCGACGCAATTCCGCAGTCCTGGGTCATCGACCGCACAGGCATGATCGTCTGGGATTACAATTCCCCGGAACCGATCGAAGCGGCGCTGGACCGGGCCCTCGCGAAGCAATAGCGCCGACAGGCGAAGGCGGAGATTCGCGTGTGCGGGATTACCGGATTCTGGAATCAGGCAGCCGGGCAGTCGCACGCAGATCTGAACGACACGACCCGACGAATGGCCGCGACGCTCGACCATCGTGGGCCCGACGACGCCGGGGCGTGGGCCGACCCTGACGCCGGCGTCGCACTCGGCCAGACCCGGCTGGCGATTATCGATCTGTCCCCCGGCGGCCATCAGCCGATGACCTCCGCCTGCGGCCGGTTCACGATCGTCTTCAACGGCGAGATCTACAACCACGCCGACTTGCGAGCCGAACTGGAAAGCGGCTACCCGTTCCGCAGCCATTCGGATACCGAGGTACTGCTGGCCGGAGCGGTACGCTGGGGCTTGCGTGCGACGATTCAACGCTGCATCGGCATGTTCGCCATCGCCCTCTGGGATCGGCAGGAACGATCCCTGACGCTCGTCCGGGACCGGATGGGAATCAAGCCCCTCTACTACGGTCGACAGCAGCAGACCCTGTTTTTCGGGTCCGAATTAAAAGCGCTGCGCGCCCATCCGTCATATCGCCGGGAACTCGATCGCGGCGCCACGCTGCTGTTCCTGAAGCACGGCTACGTGCCGACACCGTATTCCATCGATGCGGGGACAAAAAAACTTCCTCCCGGCACAATGCTGACGCTGCATGCCGGCCAGTCGACGTTGCCTGAGCCGGAACCGTTCTGGAGCTTTGACGATATCGCCCGCAGGGGCCAGGTCGAGCGGTTCTCGGGAACGCGCGCCGACGCCGTCGACCGGCTTGAAGCTCTGCTGGCCGACGCCGTCCGGCTTCGGATGATCGCCGACGTGCCGCTGGGGGCCTTTCTCTCCGGCGGCATCGATTCGTCGGCGGTCGTGGCCCTGATGCAGTCGCAGAGCAGTCGGCCCGTGAAGACCTTTTCGATCGGCTTCGAGCAGGCGGCGTACGACGAGGCCCCCTTTGCGCGACGGGTCGCTGACCATCTGCGGACCGATCATACGGAACACTACGTGACCGCCGCCGAGGCGCAGGCGGTGATTCCACGGCTGCCGACGATGTTCGACGAACCCTTTGCCGATTCTTCGCAGATCCCCACTTTCCTGGTCTGCGAACTCGCCAGGCGACACGTGACAGTCGCGCTGTCCGGGGATGGCGGCGACGAGCTCTTTTGCGGTTACTCGCGTTACTTCCATCCCTACCGCCTGGCGTGGCTCCGGAACCTGCTGCCCGGCCCGGTCCTGCCGGTCGCCAGCGGATTGTGCCATGCGATCAGCCGGCAGCTGCCGCGGCCGGTCGGACGATTGTTCCGCGGCGCGGGCAGACTGCTGGCGGACACGGACGCGGAAGCGGTTTATTGTCGGAACATGTGCTACTGGCAGGCAGCCGAAGGCCTTGTGCCGGGGGCCGAGGAGCCGCTGACGCTGTTCGGACAGCGGTCGCGGTGGCCGGACTTTACCGACCAGCAGCGGCGCTGGATGTGGGTCGATGCGCGGACCTATCTGCCGGATGACATTTTGACGAAGGTTGACCGGACCAGCATGGCGGTCGCCCTGGAAGCCCGCGTACCCCTGATCGATCACCGCGTTGTCGAGTTCGCGTGGACGTTGCCCCTGGAATGGCAGCTCGGACCGACCGGCGGAAAGCAGCTCCTGCGCGACGTCCTGGCCCGCCATGTCCCGCGGGACATGTTCGAACGGCCCAAACTCGGCTTCGGCGTCCCACTGGGAGAATGGCTGCGCGGGCCGTTACGGCAGTGGGCGGAGGATCTGCTGAGCACGTCGGCGTTGTCGCAGGACGGTCTGCTCAATCCGCAACCGATCCGGCTGGCCTGGGAAGACCACCTGGCCGGACGCGTCGACTGGAAATACTGGCTCTGGCCCGTCCTGATGCTGCAGTCCTGGCGGCAATCCAGGAATTCCATTCCTACTAATCACCAATAACAAACAAAAAATCACCAACAACTAACTTCTCACCACCAAATTGTCCCGGTGGATCACTTCGTCGTATCGCATCGCACCCAGCAGCGCCGTGATCTCTTCGGCCCGCTTCCCCGCGACCAGACTCGCGGTCCGGGCGTCGTAATTGGTCAGTCCGCGGGCGAATTCTTCGCCGCGGAGATCCACCAGCGACACGACCTCCCCCTTTTCGAAATCCCCTTCCACGGCCGCAACGCCGATCGCCAGCAGCGACTTCCCCTGCTGTTCGACCGCTCGCCGGGCGCCCTCGTCGAGAACCAGCTTCCCCTTGGGAGGCAGCGTATAGCCGATCCAGCGTTTCCAGGCGGGGACCGCCTCCTGCTCGGCCAGGAACAGCGTGCCGACGTCTTCGCCGGCGAAGATCTCGTCCAGAATCTGCGGGCGTTTTCCGTTGGCGATCATCACATTGGTGCCGACGGCGGTCGCCGTCTGGACCGCCTCCAGCTTGGTCCGCATTCCCCCGGTGCCGCGGGAGCTTTTTGAGGCCCCGACCAGCGACATCAGTTCTTCGTCGAATCGCTCGACCAGGGGAATCCGCCGGCTGGCAGGGTCGGTCGGATCTCCCGTCAGGAGACCGTCGACGACCGAAAGGACAATCAGCAGATCGGCGCGGATCAGATTGGCGACCATGGCGGCCAGCCGATCGTTATCCCCCAGCTTGATCTCTTCCGTGCTGACCGTGTCGTTCTCGTTGACAATGGGGACGGTGGGAAACTCGGCGAGCGTCAACAGCGTATTGCGGACGTTCAGGTAGCGGGCCCGGCTTTTGAAGTCGTTGGCGGTCAGAAGAAGCTGGGCCGCGTGAAACCCGTGCGGACGAAGGTGCTTGTCGTAGAGGTGGATCAGATGCGCCTGCCCGGTCGCGGCGGCGGCCTGGAGATGCGACAGGTCTTTCGGGCGTTCGCGGAGTCCCAGCAGCCCCATACCGGCCCCGATCGCGCCGCTGCTGACCAGCACGACCTTCCGGCCGGATTCGACCAGTCGTCGAATCTGTTCGGCGAGGGACGCAATCCGATCGGAATCCAGCCGATCGTCATCGGTCGACAGGACGTTCGTTCCAACCTTGACGACAATCGTTCGCGCGCGGCGGACGAGCTCCTGGCGGGGGGACATATCGATGCAGTTCCTGCAGAGGCGGTGTGCAATTGCGATCAGTGGCGATCCGTGTGGCGGACATTCTAGCGGAAGGGGGCCAGCGAGTCCGCGCCGGAAGAATCTCGCCCAGACGGAGCTTCTTTTTCGAAAAAGTCAGGATTCATCGGCAGTTATTGATAGAGCATTTACTCCCGAGTTGGGTGAATATGCGGAAGTCTTCCGCGGTTCATTTCTGATCGGTTCCTTCGATCTGGCTGCGTCCGGCATGAAGCCGGGGATTCAATCCTGAGACAGGAACAGAACACATGCCGGCTCCCGTGTTTCTGACCGCAGAATGGCGGCGACTGCTCATGATCAACTATCAGGTTGATCCCGCAGTGCTCGAACGCCGGCTGCCGCGGGGGACTGAGCTCGATACGTTCAACGGAAAGTCCTACGTCAGCCTAGTCGGTTTCCGGTTCCTGGAAACGCGCGTCCGCGGGCTGGCCATTCCCGGACACCAGGACTTCGACGAGGTCAATCTCCGGTTCTACGTCCGCCGCCCCCACCCCGAGGGAGCCCGACGGGGAGTCGTCTTCATCAAGGAGATTGTCCCTCGGCCGGCGATCGCCTTCGTGGCCCGCTGGGTCTACAACGAAAACTACGTATCCCATCCCATGCGACACGCGTTCGAGCCCCCTTTCTCCTCGGATCACTCGCTGGAGAGTCTCTCCTATTCCTGGGAGTTCCGCGGAAAGTGGCAGACGCTGGCCGCGCGCACAACCGGCTCGCCGCAGCCGTTGAAACCCGGATCCGAAGCGGAATTCATCGCAGAGCACTACTGGGGCTACGCCCGGCAGCGTGATGGCTCGACGCTGGAGTACAGCGTGGAACACCCCCCCTGGAAGGTCTGGAATACCAGCGACTGCCGCGTCGAAATCGACGCTTCTGCAGTCTACGGGGACGACTTCGCGGCAGCCCTCAGTCAATCGCCCGCCTCGGCATTTGCGGCCGACGGTTCGGCAGTCACGGTCCGTCGCGGCGAAAAGGTCCCGGCCGCATAGACCAGCTCCCTGCCGCGAGCAGGCATCCTCGCGAACCGGAGATCGGAAAATGCGAAAGCCCCCGGGGGGCTTGCACCACCCGAGGGCTTCCTATCGAAACGGCCCGGTAAACACCGTCCGTGGAGACCGCCGAAACAGGTCAGTGAGTCATCGCAGCTTGAAACCGAGGCTTCGTTCTGCGATAGAGAAGTCCTGGCCGCCGTGCCACGACTTCAGGTTCAGTCGACCAGTCCGGCCGGGGGTATGTCCGGGAAATGCGTGCCAAGGTCGCTCAGGCGGCTTCCGCCGTCTCGTCGTCCTCGTAGACCAGGTAGTACACGCTGGTCGAACACTCTTCGAGGAAACCCTTGATGGTTTCGCTGGCGACGGATTCGCCCAGTTGTTCGAGGGCGGCGACCACGCGATCGACTTCGTCGCTCGAAATCTCTTCGTAATCGAACTCTTGATCCTGAGACACCGTAATCCTCCTCCGTGACGATCGGTACGCCACCCACGCGGGAAAGGCGGTCTGCAGCGGAGGTATCGGCGTGCGGCTGCGATGGCGTTCAGCGGAACCGAGTGGGAGAACGCGAGACGAGCCAGGTGCCAGGCAGAACCGGCACCGACGGCAAGGTCAGCGTTTTTTGCCAGCCTTACCGGCCTTGGAGGCCTTCTTCTCGGACTTGGCCGACTTTGAGTCGGCCTTCTTCGACTTGCCGGCCGCTGGCTTGCTGCCGGCGAAGATGTTGTCCCAGCCGGACGAGAATTTTTCGTTGGAACCGGTGTGAACGGTGTAGCCGGTCATGGCGTAGTCACTCCCTGAAATCTAGCACGCAAAATTCGTACGGAGCGACGCGATCGCTCTGTGTCGAATCCAGTTTAGTCCGAGTATTCCTGACCGACAATCGGCCGTCGGTCCAGCCCTGTAGCGGAGTGCAGTCGATCGTCGGTGGTCGAGAACAGGCGGCGCTCGGGACGTCGAGATGAACCGCCCGCGTCTTGAGCCCCGAAGCGGGCGACGGGTTGTAGCCACGGGTGAAACGGAGTCCGCCGGCAGGCGGACGGAGTGCAACCCGTGGAAGACGACGCCACACCTACTCAACCGCCCCGGAAGGGGCGGCGGAACGGAGAATTCGTCGTCCGCGCTTCGCGGCACGGTTTCCTTTGCTCCACGGGATCTCCCGGATTCGCGGTACGGCATCATTCCACGGGTTGCACACGGGAGGCTTTACCACAGCGCCGCTCCACCCCTGCCGACACTCTCGCTCCTCGTCGTGGCGAAGCGCGGCCCGGGGCGCCGGCTGCGTTGGACCGCCATCGGCCGACTTCGCCTCTATTGCAGACGAGCCTCGTAGAACCAGCCGATCGGCAGCGACCGGAAGCGGGACGAAATCCAGCCCGACTTCTCGTCGCGGACGTAGTAACTGAGCAGCGCCCGGCCTTCGTGGAACAGGACGCTCGTGTAGGCGTACGTCTGCCCGCCGTCGGTTTCGAGGTTCCGTTTGAACGCCCAGGTTTTTCCCTCGTCGGTCGAAACTGCCGCGGCCAACGGCGTCCGCTTGCCCCCGTGACCGGCACCGGGGGTGAAGGTGTCGTTCCAGATCAGGAGCAGGTCGCCCGTTGAGGGAATCCGCCGGAGCGTCGCCGGGGATTCCGGGCCGCGGACGTCCCAGGATCGGGCTTCGCTCCAGGTTTCGCCGCCGTCGGTCGATTCGCTGACGGCGATGTGCCCGAGTTGCGTCCGGACGTGCATCAGCAGCTTGCTGCTGTCGAGTTCGAGGACTTCCGGCTCCATCGCCCCCCGTTTGGAGTAGTCAATGCTCCCCCGGCTGCGGCGCCAGGTTCTGCCGCCATCGTCGGAAAGTTCGCACCAGCACTGGAAGTGCCCTCCCTTCAGGACGTCACCCGTGCTGGCGACGGGAACGACGAGCCGACCGGTGCCAAGGACCGTCACTCGGTCGTTGTTGAGGACGTGGTAGCCGTCCGTCGTCGTGACGCGGGTGGGCGGGCCGAAGGTGCGGGCTTCGTCCGTGGAAGTCCGCACCTCAACCTGCAGGTCCTGCGGAGAATTCTTCACGAGGTAAAAGAAGCCGAGCGGCCCGTCGAACAAGGACGTGGGCGACAATCGGCGCAGCGTCGCCGACATGACGTTCTGCTTGCCGGTGGTTTCCTGCAGGACGCTTGGAGCGGACCAATCGCGGCCACCGTTGGCAGATTCGACGCCGATAATTCGGGCGGTGGCGAAATCGGAGCCGCCGCCAACGAATTCGGTGGTGGCGTAGAGCAGTCGACCGTCGGCCAGCGCGGCGATGGAGCCTTCGCTATAGCGGGGGTGCTCGGCCGTTGCGGGGAAGACGTCGCGGGAGAATTCCGTGGTCCAGGCGGGGGCGGGTTCCTGCGCCAGCACCAGCAGGGCCTGGGCGGCCCGGATCCGGGCGTCGAGGACCTCATCGTCGAGCAGTTTCATCAGCGCCGGAGCCGCGCCGAGGGCGCGGGCATCGGGGGCGAATTCGCAGGCGTAGACCCGGACTGCGGGATCGGCGTGGGACAGGTTTGCGATCAAGGTTGCCTGGCCGGCGGGGTCTCCGAGGCAGGCCGTCGCGTACTGGAAATAGGCCCTGGTCAGCGGTTCGTCGAAGCGTGCCGCCCCCTCGCGAAGTGCAGGGAGATCGGAGGCGTCGCCGACGCGGGCCAGGATCCAGGCGGCGATCCGGGCCTGTTCGCCGTCTGCGTGGTGCACGTACTTCCGCAGGAGGGGCAGGGCGCCGGGATGGCCCCAGCGGGTCAGGGCCGCTGCCGCCATCATGACCTGCTTGGGATTGTCGGAGGTCAGCGATTTGCGGAGGAGACTGCCGTCGCCGACCTGCCAGACTTTAAACAGGCTTTCGCAGGCGTGAACGTGGCCGTGCGGATTCGGGCTGGCGAGGATTTCGAGCATCAGGCGGGTGCGGGGGAGATCGCCGGCCCGGACGAGCTCGCGGGCGAGACCGCATTTGCGCTGATCGTCGGTTTCGGTGGGAATACGGGCGGGGAGGGCCTGGCGAACTTCCGCCCCGTACCCCGCCACGGTCAGTCCCTCGGCGGCGTGCATCGACGGCCAGAATTCGTCGGACTTGAAGCCCTCGCGGAGAATCTGCAGGCAACGCGCCTGCGTCTCCGGAGTCAGAGTCAATCGAGTCGGCTTCTCTTGTGCGGATAGGGGGGATGCTGCGAGGCAGAGGGCGGCGAACAGAGTCAGGCGTTGCATCGGGCGTCCTTCTGTGACGGGGACGGAGATCAGCCGCCGCCGAGAGCGGGGAGAAAGTGAACTTCGTCGTGCGGTCCGACCGGTTCGCTGAGTCCGGCAGACATCTTCGAGCCGACGACGGCCATCAGACCGGGGCGGAGGACGGCTCCGCAGCAGAGGCGGTCTTTGATGCCGGGGAACTGGCGTTCCAAGTCATCGACGACTTCCCGGACGGTGGTTCCGGCTGCGGCGACCACGGCGGTTCCGCCGGTGAGGTCATGCAGGGCGCTGGGGAGGTGGACCTGAGCCATTGTGGCGCGATGCCTTTCCCGAGGGCCGGATCGTCGTCGATCCGGCGAAGACACGCCCGTCGCGGACTCAGGGCGTGCCACCCGGATTCCATTCCGTTCGGAACTACTCTTCGGCCTGTTTTTCGAGGATGGCGGCCATCAGGCGCGGGGGGGACATCGGGAGCTGTTCCATCCGGACGCCGGTGGCCGCGTAGATGGCGTTGGCGATGGCTGCCGGAGGGGGGCAGATCGGAACTTCGCCGACGCCCCGGACGCCGTACGGGTGATTGGGGTCGGGGACTTCGACGAGGATCGTGTCGATCATCGGCACGTCATAACAGGTGGGGATGCGGTAGTCGAGGTAAGTCGCGTTGCGCATCGAGCCTTTGTCGTCGTACCAGTACTCTTCGTTGAGGGCCCAGCCGATCCCCTGAACGGCCCCCCCCTGAAGCTGACCTTCGACATAGCTGGGATGGATCGCGGTGCCGACATCCTGCGCCACGGTATAGCGCAGGATCTGCACCTTGCCGGTCTCGATGTCGACTTCGACATCAACGCAGTGCGTGCCGAAAGCCCCCGCCTGGTTGGCGGCGCTGGAGATGCCGTTCCCGATAATCGGCCCCCCCGCTTCGTGCAGTTCGGCGGCCAGTTCCTTGAACGGGACGCACTTGCCGGCGCCGACAACTCCGCCGTCAACAAACTGAAGCTGATCCGCGGAAACGTTCCAGAGCGTGGCGCAGCGCTGGATCATCTGACGCTGGATGTCGCGGGCGGCCTCGATCGCGGCGATGCCGGTGGCGAAGGTGACGCGGCTGCCGCCGGTGACGTCGGTATAGCCGACGCTGTCGGTGTCGGCGACCTGGGGATTGACGTCTTCGGCCCCGATGCCGAGCGTCTCGGCGAGTTGCATGGCGATGCCGGCGCGGGAGCCGCCGATGTCGGTCGAGCCTTCGATCAGCGAAACGGTGCCGTTCGGGTTGACGGTGGCGGTCACGGAGGATTTGAGGCCGGCGTTGAACCAGAAGCCGCTGGCGATCCCCCGGCCGTAGTTCAGCCCGCTGAGTGGCGATCGGTAGTGCTCGCTGTCGCGGATGGCCTCGACCGTTTCGACCATGCCGATACGCGAATAGACCGGGCCGTCGACCCGGCGCGTCCCTTCCTTCGCCGCGTTCATGAGGCGGAACTCAGCCGGGTCGAGCTTGAGCTGCTCGCAGATCTCATCGACGAGTGTCTCGGTCGCGAAGGCGACATGTGTAGATCCCGGCGCTCTGTACGCGTTGCTGCGGGGTTTATTGACGCAGACGTCGAAACCCTCAACCCGGCCGTTCGGGATGTCGTAGCAGGCGAAGACGCACATGCAGCCCGGTCCGATCGGCGAGCCGGGATAGGCGCCCGCTTCGAACGCCAGCCAGGCCTCGCCCGCGACGAGCTTGCCGGTCTTGTCGGCGCCGAGCTTGACCTTCATATACGACCCGGGGGTGGGGCCGGTCGCTTCGAAGACGGCGGCCCGGTCCATGATCAGTTTGACGGGCCGGCCGGTCTTCTTGGACAGCGCGGCAGCGACCGGGGGCAGATAAACGGAGATTTTTCCGCCGAAGCCGCCGCCGATCTCCATCGGGACGACTTTCACGTCGGAAACCGGGATCCGCAGCAGTTCGGCAGTCTGCTGGCGGGCGGTAAAGGTCCCCTGGGTGCTCATCCAGACGGTCACTTTGCCGTCGGCATTCCAGAAAACGGTGGCGTTGTGAGGCTCGACGTATCCCTGATGGACGGTCGCCGTGCGGAACTCGCGTTCGACGACGACGGCGGCCTGATCGAACGCGGCGTCGACGTCACCCCTTTCGAACAGAAATTTCTTGGCGATGTTCGATGGAGGCGCCGACGGATCGGGCGCCTTTCCGCCGGGGGTTTCCGTGCGGACATCGTCGTTCAGAATCGGGGCGTCCGGCTGCATGGCGGCGAGAACGTCGAGGACCGGCGGCAGGATTTCGTAGTCGACCTGGATCAGCTTCACGGCTTGTTCGGCGATGTGAATGCTGTCGGCGGCGACACCGGCGATGGCGTGGCCCTTGTAGAGCACTTTGTCGTGGGCGAGGACATTGGCGCTGAGGTGCTTCATGTTGACCGCCCCTTCGCCGAGCTCGACAACCCGGTCGCCGTGGTAGGGGAGATCTTTGGAGGTGACGACGGCCCGGACGCCCGGCAGGGCTTCGGCCTTGGAGGTGTCGATCCGCGTGATGCGGGCGTGGGCGTGGGGGCTGCGGAGCATGGCGGCGTGGAGCATGCCGGCCATGTGGGTGTCGGCGCCGTACTTGGCGCGGCCGGTGACCTTGTCGACGCCGTCGTGGCGGATGGGGCGCGTGCCGATGACCTTGTACTTGGGGCGTTCAGCGGTGGACATGTTGGACTTCCCTGAAAAACGGCAGGCCGGCGGGTCGCGCGGGCTGCTGGAGTCGAGTGATCGGGGGTTCCGCAGGACGAGGGCGAGCACTTACTTGCTGCAGAGTTCGCCGGATTCGCGGCGTTTGACGGCGGCGGTCAGGACGGCGCGGACGATTTTGTCGTAACCGGTGCAGCGGCAAAGATTTCCGGCCAGGTGAAAGCGGACATCCTCTTCGGTCGGGTTGGGGTTTTCAGCGAGCAGAGCTTCCGTCTGCATGATGAAGCCTGGCGTGCAGATTCCGCACTGCAGGGCGGCCCCTTCGAGGAAAGCCTGCTGGACGCAGTCGAGATGGCCGCCGCAGGCGACTCCTTCGATCGTTTTCAGTTCGGCGCCCTCGGCTTCGACGGCGAGGACGAGGCAGCTCGTGACCGGGCGACCGTTCATGAGGATGGTACAGGAACCGCAGTTACCGTTGGCGCAGCCTTCCTTGGTTCCGGTGAGTTCGAGGACGTCGCGAAGGACTTCGAGCAGCGTCTGTCGGGGTTCGCAGAGGAATTCGGTTTCTGCGCCGTTGACGGTGGCGGTCACCACGTGCTTCTTGGACATGAGGCGTCCTTGTCGTAAAAGGCCTGTCAGCGGCCGGTGATTTCTGATGGCTGATTGTGTCAGGGATGGCAGCGTGCGACTCAGTGACCCGGTCGGTAAACGAGGGTCTCGCCGCGGGCTCGAGTGACTGCCGCTTTGACGACGCGTTCGGTCAGCACGCCGACCAGATGGAGGCGGTATTCGCGGGTACCGCGCATGTCGGTGATTGGCGAGGCGATCGACCGGGCGGCGGCGGCGGCTCTGGCGATGGTTTCGTCGTTGACGGGCTGCCCGACCAGAGCGGCTGAAGCGGCCGTCGCATAGAGCGGGGTCGGGGCGACGGCCCCGAGGGCGATGCGGGCGTCGAGAAATCTCTCGCCGGCCGCATCCAGAGTCACCGAGGCTCCGACGCCGACGACGGCGATGTCCATTTCGTTGCGGGGGATGAACCGGCGATAGTGGGTGCCGCTGTTTGCGGGGCGAGCGGGGAAGCGGATTTCGACCAGAAGTTCGCCGGGCTGGAGGACGTTCTTGCCGGGGCCGGTGCAGAACTCCTCGACGGGGACTTCGCGGGTTCCGGAATGGCCGGCGATCACGCACTTGCCGCCGAGCGCGATCATCGCGGGGGTCGAATCGGCGGCAGGGCCGGAGTTGCAGAGATTGCCGCCGAAACTGGCGCGGGATTGAATCTGCACGCCGCCGATGATCTGGGCGCTGTCGGCGAGGGCGGAGTAGTGCTCAACCAACTTCGGGTGTTCGTAGATGCGGCAGCAGGGGACGGATGCGCCGAGTCGGAGGCCGTCCGGACCGAGTTCGAGGATGTTGAGTTCGGCGATTTTCTTGACGTCGATCATCGAGTCGGGTTCGAGGCGGCCCATGCGGACGTGATCGATCAGGTCGGTCCCGCCGGCGAGCGGGCGGGCTTGGCCCTTGTGCATCGCGAGGAGTTCGAGGGCGCCCGCGAGCGACTGCGGGGCGTGATAGTCGAAGTGTCTCATGGCGGCCTTTACCGGGGATCCTGCGCTGTCCCGCCGGCGCGTCGCCGCGACGGAGGAGACATTCCATTCAACTGCCGGCCCATCATGGAGTTCTGACGCTTTTGTCGCAACTGGGAATTTTGATGGCAGAGGGGGGGTTGAGAGTTGAGAGTTGAGAGTTGAGAGATGAGAGTTGAGAGTCAGACGAAATATCGTCGCTCCTGTCCAACAGCATTTCTGAGTGAGACACGATCCGCCTGCGCGTTGTTCTCTGGCCTCTGGCGATTCGCTGGTCGCGATTTCGTTCTGTTCTGGAAGTTGGGGGCGGGAATCTGGTAATATCAATTGGCGTTGATCTGATGCGCGGGCGGTGGCTGGGAGTTGCGGGAGATGCGGAAACGCGGGAGCAGGTGCAGAGGGCCGGGCGCGGCAGGTGGGATTTCCCGGCGGGAAGTGCTGCGGGCCGGGCTGACCGGGTTTTCTGCGCTGTCGCTGGCGGAACTGCTGCATCAGCGCGTCCAGGCGGGGACGGCGAGCGGCGGGGACCGGACGGCGGTGATCCTGGTCTGGCTGCGGGGCGGGGCGAGTCATCTCGATACGCTCGATCCGAAGCCTGACGCGCCATCGGACTACCGGGGACCCTTCGACCCGATTGCGACCAACGTTCCCGGAATGCAGATCACCGAACTGCTGCCGCGGCTGGCGCGGATCGCCGACAAGTACACGATTCTACGGTCAATGGCACACACGGGGGGCGGTCACCCGGCCGGTTCGCTGCAGGTGCTCGGCGACGACCCCGACGCGCAGGACAAGTTCAAGCCGGTTTATCCGGACTGGATGTCGATCGTCAGCTACCTGCGGCGGGATCCCCGCCGGACGGTTCCGAGCTATGTGGCGGTCAATCCGGTCGACAACTACGACAGTTTCACGATTGCCGGGCCGACGTACCTGGGACCCGCCTATGAGGCGTTCCGGGTGACGGGGGATCCCAGTCAGCCGACGTTCGAGGTGCCGAATATCGGTCTGAAGGATGGTTCCGTTGCGGATCGACTGTTGGGGCGGGTGCACCTGAGTCGAGATTTTGACCGGTTGCGGGACGGACTCGATCAGTCGGGTGCGATGCGGGCCGTCGACGACTTTGAGGCCCAGGCGCTGAACCTGCTGACGAGCGCGTCGGCCCGGGAAGCGTTCGACCTGTCACGGGAGCCCGATCCGATCCGCGACCGCTACGGGCGGAACGCGTGGGGGCAGCAGTGCCTGATGGCCCGGCGGCTGGTGGAGGCTGGTGTGGATGTCGTGGCGACGGAGTTCGACGGGCCGCTGTGCGGTCGAGTCGCCAACTGGGACGATCATGCCGTCAATCAGCATGTTTTCGATGCGTTGAGCTTCCGCATGCCAACGGTCGATCAGGCCGTCTCGGCGTTGATTGAAGACGTCTATGCCCGCGGGCTTAACCGGCGGGTGCTGGTGGTGGTGACCGGGGAGTTCGGTCGGACGCCGCGGATTTCGTACGTTGCCAGCAGCGGCGGCGGGGTGGCCAGTGCGCCGGCGGGGACGGTGCAGCCGGGGCGCGATCACTGGCCGCGGGCGAATTCGATGTTGTTCGCCGGCGGCGGGATTCTGACCGGACAGATTATTGGCGGGACGGATGCCCGCGGCGAAGATGTGGTGGACCGGAGGGTTTCCCCCGGCGACTTTCTGGCGACAATTTACCGACACCTGCAGATTGACTACGAACGAGTGGCGATTCCGAACTTTGCCGGGCGACCGGTGCCGATCGTGCGCGAGGGAGCGGCGATTCCGGAATTGATGGGAACCTCGGGACGAGTGTGAAGGGGAGAAAACGCGCCGGCGACCGGTTGTCGCAGAGCACTGGCGGAAGCGCCGCCAATGACACACCGGACCTGGGGCAGACTTCCCTCTGGAATTCAACGGGTGAGAGGCCGAAATGCCACGGTTGTCGATGTTGTGTCTGATGCTGGGAATGATCTCTGTCGCGGGACGTGCGGAGTGTGCGGAGCCGACGGCGGAGCAGCTCAAGTTCTTTGAAATGTCCGTGCGACCACTGCTGGTCGAGCACTGTCAGAAGTGCCACGGCGAAAAGAAACAGTGGGGGGCGCTGCGGCTCGATTCGCACGAAGCGCTCCTCAAGGGAGGCGAGAACGGCCCTGCAATCGTGCCGGGCAAGCCGGAGGAGAGCCGTCTGATCCAGGCCGTGCGGCATTCCGACGACCTGCAGATGCCGCCTGACGAAAAGCTGACTGACCGGCAGATTGCGACCCTGGTCGAATGGGTGCGGCAGGGAGCTCCATACCCCGCCAGCGCCGCGGGAAAGACGGAACGGAGTCGCGATCCGAATCACTGGGCGTTCCAGCCGCCGCGCGATCCGGCTGTTCCGACGACGAAGAATACGACGTGGGCGCAGACGGGGCTGGATCATTTCGTGCTGGCGAGATTGGAGTCGGCCGGGTTGTCGCCCGCAGTGGCCGCGGACCGACGGACGCTAATTCGGCGGGTGACATTCGACCTGACCGGTTTGCCGCCGACTCCCGAAGAGGTCGCAGCGTTTCTGGCCGATCCGGGCGAGGGGGCTTATGCGCGGCTGGTGGAGCGATTGCTGGCGTCGCCGGCGTATGGAGAGCGCTGGGGGCGGCACTGGCTGGACGTGGCCCGCTATGCGGACTCGAACGGGCTGGATGAGAATGTGGCGCACGGGAACGCGTGGCGTTACCGCGACTATGTGATCGACGCTTTCAACCGGGATCTGCCGTACGACCAGTTCGTGGTCGAGCAGCTTGCGGGGGATCTGCTGACACCGACCGACGCGGCGGACCGTCAGCAGAACCTGATTGCGACCGGATTTCTGGCGCTGGGGCCGAAGGTGCTGGCTGAAGTCGACGAGACCAAGATGCAGATGGATATCGTCGACGAGCAGATCGACACGGTGGGCCGGGCGCTGCTGGGGCTCACTTTCGGCTGCGCGCGGTGTCACGACCACAAGTTCGATCCGATATCGACGGCGGACTACTACGGTCTGGCGGGAGTGTTCAAGAGCACCCGCACGATGGAGCACTTCAAAAAGGTTGCGAAGTGGCACGAAAACCCGCTGCCGTCTCCCGAGAGCGAGGCGATGCAGGCCGAGTATCTCGCGCAGATTGCGACGAAAAAGGGGGCCTTGAAGGAGGCGACCGAGGCCGCGGAAGCAGCCGTTCGGGCCGGTTTGACGGCGGACGCAAAGCCGCCTGTGAATCTGGAATCGCTGTTCCCGGCGGAGACGAAGGCGAAGCTGAAACAGCTCCAGGATGAACTGTCGCAGCTTGAGAAAACGCCCCCGGATTTGCCGTCAGCGATGGGGGCGACGGAGGCCGCGGTGGCCGACGTGCCGATCCACGTGCGGGGGAGTCACCTGAAGCTGGGCGAGGTGGTGCCGCGGCACGTGCCGGTGGTGATGCGGGGACCTGTAAGCCCCGCATTTCCGACGGACCAGAGCGGACGGCTGGAGCTCGCCAGGTGGCTGGTCGACCCGCAGCACCCGCTGACGGCCCGGGTGATGGTGAACCGCGTCTGGCGGTGGCACTTCGGAAAGGGGCTGGTCCGGACGCCTGACAACTTTGGGCTGCTCGGGGAAACACCGACGCATCCGGAGCTGCTGGACTGGCTGGCGGTGCGATTTGTCGAGGGAGGCTGGTCGGTCAAGTCGCTGCACCGACTGATCGTGCTGTCGGCGACTTACCAGCAAAGCAGCCAGGCGTCCGACGCGACGCTGCAGGGTGATCCGGACAATCTGCTTTACGGGCGGATGGAGCTCCGCCGGCTGGAGGCGGAAGAGGTTCGCGATGCGGTGCTGGCGGTGAGCGGGCAGCTCGATCGGACGCCGGGAGGTCCGGTGCTGAAGGTGAAGAACCGGGGTTACCTGTTCGATCACACGTCGAAAGACCTGACGGATTATTCGAGCGTGCGACGGAGCGTGTACCTGCCGATCATCCGGAACAATCTGTACGACGTGTTTCAGTTACTGGATTTTCCCGATGCGTCCGTGCCGAGCGGGGACCGTTCGACGACGGTGATTGCGCCGCAGGCGCTGCTGATGCTCAACAGCGACTTTGTCATGCAGGCGGCGGACAAGTTCGCCGCGCGGCTGCTGGCGGACACGGCGATCGACGATTCCGAACGCGTGCGGCGGATGTACCTGCTGGCGTACGGACGGGACTCGACCGATGCAGAGCTGGCCGAGGCGCGATCATTTCAGCAGGCGCTGGAAAGGGCGATGCCGACCGTCGGAGTGGAACCTGCCTCTCGCCAACAGGCTGCCTGGAGTGGATTGTGCCAGGTGGTGCTGGCCGCCAATGAATTTGTTTACCTGCGCTGACGAACCCGCCTGAACTGCGACGACTTTCCCGCCTGAATTCGAGATTCCGCCATGTTTTCCGCTCCGTGTTCCCGCCGTCATTTGTTGCAGCGCAGCGCCGTGGGATTTGGTTCGCTGGCGCTGGCGTCGCTGCTGGCTGAGCAGTCGTCCGCGAAGGCTGCCGTGGCCGATCCGCTGGCGGCGAAGCAGCCGCACTTTCCGGCCCGCGCCAAGCGGGTGATTTTCCTGTTCATGAAGGGGGGGCCGTCGCATCTCGACACGTTCGACCCGAAGCCGCTGCTGGATCGGGACGACGGGAAGCCGCTGCCTTTCGCCAAGCCGCGGGTGCAGTTCGCCCCGACCGGAAACCTGCTGAAGTCCCCCTGGAAGTTTCAGCAGTACGGCGAGAGCGGAATCCCGGTCAGCGAACTGTTTCCGCACGTCGCCGGGTGCGTCGACGACCTGTGCATGGTGCATTCGGTCCACGGGACGAATCCGGCGCACGGCGGGGCGCTGCTGAAGCTGCACACGGGGAGCGATAACTTCGTCCGGCCGAGCATGGGCTCCTGGGTGACGTACGGACTGGGGACGGACAACGCGAATCTCCCGGCGTTTATCACGATCTGCCCGACGCTGGCGCATGGCGGAATCAGCAACTGGAGTTCGGCATTTCTGCCGGCGCTCTACCAGGGGACTCCGCTGGGGAACGCCAGCGTGCCTTCGGACCAGGCGGCGGTGCGATACATCAGCAATCCCCGGCTGCCGCGGGAGGTGCAGCGGCTGCAGCTCGACCGGCTGAGTGCGATGAACCGCGCCCACCTGGCGGAAGGGTCGCCGGATTCGGCGTTGGAAGCCCGGATCAATGCGTTCGAGCTGGCGTTCCGGATGCAGACGGAAATGCCGCTGGTGGAAGACCTGTCGCAGGAATCCGTCGCGACGCAGGCCCTGTACGGCATGGATGATCCGGTGACGGCAAACTTCGGTCGGATGTGTCTGAAGGCCCGTCGGTTCGCGGAGGCGGGGGTGCGGTTTATCCAGGTGACGCACAGCGACAGCAACGTCCAGTGGGACCAGCACAGCAATCTGAAGGCCGGCCACGAAAAGAACGCCCGGGAGGTCGACAAGCCGATCGCCGGTCTGCTGCAGGATCTGAAGGCCCGCGGGTTGTTGGAAGATACGCTGGTCTGGTGGGGGGGCGAATTCGGCCGGACGCCGACGGTCGAAGGCTCGAACGGCCGGGACCACAACCCCGAAGGCTTCACGATGTGGCTGGCGGGGGGGGGCGTAAAGCCGGGTCTGCGTTACGGAGCCACGGACGACTACGGCTTCTATGCTCAGCAGGACAAGGTGCATATCCACGACATGCACGCGACGATTCTGCACCTGCTGGGACTCGACCACGAGCGACTGACCTACCGGTACGCCGGCCGGGATTTCCGGCTGACGGACGTCGAGGGGAACGTGGTGGATGGCTTGTTTGCCTGACTGATGAGGAAGACGGATTTACCGCGGAGGCGCGGAGGACGCGGAGTTAAGACGAGAAATCTCAGGAAAGTGAAAAGTAAGTATTGAGTAGTGATGAGTGCAAAGTGAGGGAAATGTGCGAGCCCGGCCTGTCGTGGAGCTTTGCATTTTGCACTACTCACTCTTCAATACTCACTTTTCACTTTCCTGACTCTTCTCCCGCATTTCTCCGCGCCTCCGCGGTAAATCCGTCTTCTCGAATTGCACGATGGATTCCCTTGCGGAGAACCGATTGATGCGGCTGATGCTGGCGTTTGTTCTGGTGGCGTTGAGCGGGATGGTCGGGGCTGCCGAGCGGCGGCCGGAGCTGATTCGAGCGGAGAATGCGAAGCCGGGGTCGACGGACTGGCAGCTCACGCGGGTAAAACTCGACAGTCCGACCGGGTGCCGGTCCTCAGTGATCGAGGGCTATTGCTCGAAGCAGAGCGTCGGAGCGGGCGAATCGATCGACATCCTGGTGTCGACGAATCCCCCTTCGCCGTTCCGGATCGAGATTTTTCGCACGGGATATTACGGCGGACGCGGGGCCCGGCTGATGACGACGCTGGGGCCGTTCGAGGGGACGGCGCAGCCGACGCCGACGCCTGGTGAGAAGAATCTGCACGAGTGCCGCTGGAAGGCCACGACCTCGCTGAAAATCCCCGCCGACTGGGTGAGCGGCGTTTACCTCGGCCGCCTGACGACGATTCCGAAGAGTGACCAGACTCCCTACTGGCAGAGCTACGTCGTATTTCTCGTGACCGACGACCGTCCGGCGGACGTGCTGCTGCAGGTTTCGGATAACACGTGGCATGCCTATAACCCGTGGCCTTCGAACTACTCGATCTACACGCATCCGAAAGGGAACCAGGGGCCGTGGGCCGACGTCAGCTTCGACCGGCCGTACGGGCGCTACGCCCAGTTTAACAGCGTGGTGAACGATCCGCTGTCGGTAGGGGCGGGCGAGTGGCTGTCGTTCGAGTTTCCGCTGGCGTACTTTCTGGAACAGCACGGCTACGACGTGACGTACTGCTCGAACAGCGACATGGTAAGCCCCGAGCGGGGCCTCCGCTGCAAGTCATTTTTGAGCGTCGGGCATGACGAGTACTGGGATCTCCGTCAGTACGAGAGCGCCGTGAAGATGCGCGACGCGGGAGTGAACCTGATCTTCCTGTCGGGGAATTCGGTCTGCTGGGTGACGCCGTTTCGCGAGAGCTGGGACGGGCGGCCGAACCGGATCATCTTCCGCGGCGGACCGTATGGCGGCGACTACAAGTATGCGGTCGGGCGCGAGAAGGATCACGGGCCGTTTCCGCATCGCGGTCCGGATGAGGGCTTTCTGATGGGCGCCCGGAACATCGAACCGGTCAACGGCGGAGGGGACTGGACGGCTGTGAAACCCGAGCACTGGATCTTCAAGGACACCGGCATGAAGAAAGGAGATCGCATCCCGGGCCTGATCGGCTGGGAATATCACGGCGATCCTCCGGCGATACCGGGGCTGGAGATCGTGGGGGCGGGGACCGCGTTCCAGGGCGGGGTCAATCCGCAGCAGTGGCAGGCGACGATTTATCCGGGGCCGAAGGGGAACTTCGTGTTTCAGGGCTCGACGATCTTCTGGTCGCAGGGGCTGAGCCATCCGCCGGGGCATACGCTGCCGTGGTCGCATTGGTCGCGTCCGCATGGTCCGGATGAGCGGGTGCAACAGATGACGCACAACTTGCTGCGAAAGGCGATTGAGGGAACAGAGTAGCGGGGGAGAAATTCGAAATCCGAAGCACGAAATCCGAAACAAGCTCGAATTTCGAAACTCAAAACGTCGAGCGATCGACGCCCTTGGGTCTGCGCCGCGACTCTTGCGCACACGAGTGCGTTTCAGCGAGTGACGCGCCCTGATTCTGCGAAGGGAGTGTCACTCCATTGTTCGGAAGACCACGCCCATCGCAAAGCCTCTGGGCGTGCCACCCGGCCCAACCGCCGATTTCTGCCGTCTTCCTTGAGAAACGGGACAAAAAGATTGAAGGAAAGGGGCGGATCTGGAAGAATCAACAAGTGTTGATCCCGCCTGCTTCCTCCTGCCCGACGGTCGCCTGCCCATGTTTCGATTCACGCCCCTGCTGGCGCTGTGTTTGCTGGTTGTTCCTGCCTCGGCCGCCGAGCCGGGTTCGAGGCCGCTGTCGTTTGAAGCTGACATCCGGCCGCTGCTGAAGGCCCAGTGCTGGCACTGCCACGGCGAGGAGGAGAAGCCCGAAGGGGGGCTGGATCTGCGGCTGGTGCGGTTCCTGCAGAAGGGGGGGGAGTCGGGGACCGCGCTGGCGGCTGGAAAACATGCTGAAAGCCTGATCTATCAGCGCGTCGCCAGTGACGAGATGCCCCCTGGCGAGAAGAAACTGACTGCACGGGAAAAGGAGCTGCTGGCGCGCTGGATCGATGAAGGGGCGAAGACGGCCCGGCCGGAGCCTGAGTCGCTGGCGGCGGGAGATATCTTCACGGACGACGACCGGTCGCATTGGTCATTTCAACCGATCCGTCGGCCGGGCGTTCCGACGGTGCATCACGGCGATCAGGCGAGGTCGCCGATCGACGCGTTTCTGCTCGAACGGCTGGAGCGGGAGCGACTGACGCTTTCCGCGGAGGCGGATCGGGCGACGCAGATCCGTCGGCTGTCGTTCGATTTGCTGGGGTTGCCGCCGAACCCGGAGGCTGTTGCCGCGTTCGTTGCGGACACGTCTTCTGATGCCTACGAGCGGCTGGTCGATCAACTGCTTGATTCGCCGGCCTATGGGGAGCGGTGGGCGCGGCACTGGCTCGATGTCGCGGGTTATGCCGACAGCGATGGCTACAGCGAGAAGGATCTGGAACGGAAGTGGGCCTGGAAGTACCGGGACTACGTGATCCGGGCGTTCAACGGCGACAAGTCCTGGAACGAATTTCTGGTGGAGCAACTTGCGGGGGACGAGCTGCTGACGCAGCCGTTTACGAATCTGACGCCCGAACAGGCGGACAAGCTGATTGCGACGGGGTTTCTGCGGATGGGGCCGGACGGGACGGGGGACGGTTCGGTCGATCAGAACGTTGCCCGCAACGAGGTGCTGGCGGAGACGATCAAGATTGTCTCCACGTCGCTGCTGGGGATGACGGTGGGGTGCGCCCAGTGTCACGCTCACCGGTACGATCCGATCACGCAGGCTGATTACTACCGTGTGCGGGCGATCTTCGAGCCGGCGTACGATTGGAAGCAGTGGCGGGCGCCGAACGCCCGGCTGGTGTCGCAGTGGTCGGACGAGACCCGGCAGAAAGTGACTGAGGCGGACAAGGAACTGGCCGAAGTTCAGAAGCAGCGGAACGAAGAGCTCGACAAGATCGTCGCCGAGACGTTCGAGCAAGAGCTGGCGAAGCTGCCCGAGGAGATTCTGCCCAAGGCTCGCGAGGTTCGAGCAACCGCGGAGAAGGACCGGACCGACGAGCACAAGCAGCTCATCAAGGAGTATCCGTTTCTCAACGTGAATCGCGGGACGGTGTACCTGTATCTGAAGGACCGGTTGACCGGGTTCAACAAGAAGTGGGACGCCACGACGGAAGAGACGAAGAAGAAGCGGCCGGCGGATGACTTTATCCAGTGCCTGACAGAGGTGCCGGGGCAGATCCCGGCGACGAAGCTGTTTTCCCGGGGCGACTTCAATCAGCCGCGCGAGGACGTGCTGCCGGGGGAACTGGCGGTGTTGAACGCGGTGAATGCGTCCCTACCGGTGGATGATCCAGCGCTGCCGACCAGCGGTCGCCGGCTGGCGTACGCAAAGTCGCTGACGAGCGGGGAACATCCGCTGGTGGCACGCGTGCTGGTGAACCGGATCTGGCTGCATCATTTCGGGCGGGGGCTGGTGGCGACGCCGGGGGATTTCGGGATGCTGGGCGAGAAGCCGTCGCATCCGGAGCTGCTGGACTGGCTGGCGGCGGAGTTTATGCAGTCGGGGTGGCAGCTGAAGAAGCTGCAGCGGCTGATCGTGACGTCGCAGGTGTACCGGCAGTCGTCGCAACGAACGAGCGAGCTCGACGCCGTCGATCCGGAGAACCGGTTGCTGGGGCGGATGTCGGTCCGTCGGCTGGAGGCGGAAACGGTCCGCGACACGCTGTTGGCGCTGGCGGGGCGGCTGTCGGACAAGATGACGGGCGCGCCGGTGGTGGTCATGCCCGACGACGTGGGCCAGATCGTGGTGGGGGTCGACACGCGCGATTCGGCCGGCCGGCCGAGCGGCAAGGTGATCCCGCTGGGCGAGGACGAGTATCGCCGGAGCATTTACGTGCAGGCCCGGCGGTCGATGCCGCTGGGGATGCTGGAGCCGTTCGACGTGCCGGTGATGGCGCCCAACTGCGAGCAGCGGGCCTCGTCGACGGTGGCTCCGCAGTCGCTGCTGATGATGAACAGCGAGTTCGTCGTCGATCAGTCGACGGCGATGGCCCGGCGACTGCGCAGTGAGGTGGGAGACGATCCGGCAGCGCTGTTCGCACGGGCCTGGACGCTGTCGCTGGGTCGGACGCCGACCGAAACCGAGCAGGCCAGCGGCGTTGCCTTCCTGAATGAACAACTGCAGCACTTCACGGCGCATCCGCCGGCGGCGAAGCCGAAAGAGACGCCGCCGGAACCGCTGACCCTGGCTCTGGGGACGCTGTGCCAGGCGCTGGTGAGTTCGAATGGGTGTATTTACGTGGATTGAGGACGGGGATCGGGTATCGGGCTTCGGGCTTCGCAGAGAAGACGTAGGAGCACGAGATGGCGAAACCTGTCAGTTACCGAGATCTGGATGTCTGGCAGAAGTCGATGGAACTGGTTGAGCTGGTCTACGAGATCTGCCGGGAATTGCCGCCAAACGAGAAGTATGGATTGATTTCTCAGATGCAGCGAGCGGCGGTTTCGGTGCCGTCCAACATCGCCGAAGGTTTCGGCCTTGGATCAGGGGGATATCGCAGGCACGTCCTGATCGCTCGCGGATCCTTGATGGAGCTGGAAGTCCAACTTGAGCTGGCAGTCCGTTTGAAATTGATTGACCGAAAACCTGTCGCTGACGCATGGCCCATCGCTCAGAATGTGGGACAGATGCTGACGAAGCTTGCCCTGTCGTTGAAAGACTCATAGAGGCAGAGATCTCCGTTATTTCTCTGCGAAGCCCGAAACCCGAAGCCCGAAGCCCGCCCGATGAACCATTCCCGCCGCCACTTCCTCACGCAGCAGGCCTTCGGCCTGTCCGGTGTCGCGCTGGCTTACCTCCTCAAGCAGGACGGCGTTTCCGCCGCCCCCGCCAAGCCGACGCTGGAGAGGCCGACGTACGATCTGCTCCCCAAACGGCCGAAGCAGGAGCCGCAGGCGCGGGCGATGATCTCGATGTTCATGCAGGGGGGGCCGAGCCATATCGACCTGTTCGACCCCAAGCCCGAACTGCAGAAGCGGCATCTGCAGAGCTTTACGGGAGATATCAAGTACGACAACGCCGCCGAGGCCAGCGCCAAGCTGTTCGCCAGCCCGTGGAAGTTTGCCAAACACGGCGAATGCGGGATGGACCTGAGCGAGCTGCTGCCGGGGCTGGCGGGGGTGGCGGATGACATCTGCCTGATCCGGTCGATGCACACCGGGGTCAACAACCACGGTCAGTCGATTAATGCGCTCAATACCGGGCGGGTGACGCCGGGACGGCCGGCGCTCGGGTCGTGGATGACCTATGGACTCGGTTCGGAAAGCCAGAACCTGCCGGCCTTCGTCGTCCTGACCGATCCGACCGGGCTGCCGGTGCTGGGGGTCGAGAACTGGCAGAACGGCTGGCTGCCGTCGCTGTATCAGGGGACGGTCGTCCGTCCGCAGGAACCGCGGATTCTGAATCTCGATCCGCCGGCGCACCTCCAGGGTCCGGCCCAGGACCGGTTTCTGTCGTATCTCGGACAGATCAATCGGGAGCACCTCAACCGGCATGCGGGGGAACTGGATCTGGCAGCGCGCATTCAGAGCTACGAGCTGGCGGCCCGGATGCAGGTGGCGGCGAAAGAGGCCCTCGATCTGTCGCAGGAGAGTGAAGCGACCCACAAACTGTACGGGCTCGACGATCCCCTGACCCGCGACTACGGTTCTCGGTGCCTGATCGCCCGGCGGCTGGTGGAGCGGGGAGTCCGCTTCGTGCAGATCCATACCGGCAATCAGACCTGGGATCATCATGGCAACATCGAAAAGGGGCTGCCGGCGGTCTGCAAGAAAGTGGATCAGCCCGGTGCGGCGCTGGTGGCGGACCTGAAGGCCCGCGGGATGCTGGATACGACGCTGGTCCATTGGGGTGGCGAGATGGGGCGGCTGCCGGTGATTCAGAACGAGAAGAACATCGGCCGGGACCACAATACGTACGGTTTCAGCATGTGGCTGGCGGGCGGGGGGATCAAGCGGGGCTGCGTTTACGGGGCGACGGACGAATTCGGTCACAAGGCGGTCGAGAACGTCGTCAACCATTACGACTATCACGCGACGCTGCTGCACCTGTTCGGGCTGGGGCCGGAGCAGTTGACGTTCGAGCGTCCGACGGGCGTCGGCAGCCTGATCGACGGCCAGCAGACGCGGGTAGTGTGGGACATCCTGGAGCGTGGTCAACCGGTTTGAGCGATTATGGTTTCCAGGGACCTTCAGCATCTTCGTGCGGGGCGCGGGCTTTGTTGAGGAGTTCGACCAGCAGGTGTAGTTCTTCGGGGCTCAGGTGTCCGAGCTGGCGCTGATGGCAGTCGCGCACGGAATTGGCGAGCTCGTCCAGGAGAGCGATACCCGCGGGGGTAATGCCCACTTCGACGACGCGGCGGTTTTCCGCCCGGCGTTCGCGGTGGACCCAGTCCCGTTTTTCCAGGCGATCGAGCATGCGGGTCATGTCGGGAGCGCGGGAGATCAGCCGGGAACCCATCACCAGGACCGGCATCGTGCCCGGATGGACGCTCCGGAGGAGTCGGAGAGCGTTATACTGCTGGGCGGACAGTCCGTGTGCGGAGAAGAGCTCGTCCTCGATCCCTTTAAGACGGTCGTAAGCCCGCCAGAGATGGAGGTAGGCCTCCTGTTCGAGCGAGTCGAATCGCCGGCGGGCTCGGGGGCGAACGGCGGAACCGGGTGAGTCAGTCATTCCCACAGGGGTAATCGGCCGGGCGATGGCTGTCAACCCGATGGTTGTTGAGACGGGGTTCGTAACGTGTGACTCAGGCGGACAATTCGGTCGTTTCAAAGGGTGGATTGAGCGGTCAGTTCCAGGAGTCGGAATGCTTGCGTCAGGAGTGT
This sequence comes from uncultured Planctomycetaceae bacterium, assembly GCA_942493135.1. Taxonomy (GTDB): domain Bacteria; phylum Planctomycetota; class Planctomycetia; order Planctomycetales; family Planctomycetaceae; genus Planctellipticum. Next base: position 6,273,043 of record OW818684.1, read on the forward strand.
CAGCCGCTATACTGCTCCTCTCGGCAGACGTTCCGCTGAACCTCACAGCGGAGTCCGGTGTCCGCCGGGGAGCTTCGAGCTCGCAATCGGCCCAAGTGGCGGAATTGGCAGACGCGCTAGGTTGAGGGCCTAGTGGTAGCAATACCGTGCAGGTTCAAGTCCTGTCTTGGGCACTTTGGTGCGAAAGGGTTTACGACGACAGCCCCGCAAGGATGCGCGTTTCGTCGCCTAGTGAAGCCGGGCGAAATAGGAAAGGCCGTCGCCGGTCGTCGCTGACCGAGAGCAGGAGAACACAACACGCCGGTCGGACTCACGAGCTGAGACCGATCGGCGTGTTTGCATTCAGGGAGGTGGCTGGATGGGGCCAGGGGTCAAGCTCGACCAGTTCGTGACGGAGACGCTAGTTGACATCGTCAATGGAGTCATCGCAGCCCGGAAGGTGATCGAACAGAGCAGTGGTCGTGTCGCGACGAAGCCGAAGCCGAAGCCGAAGTCGTTGTCACAGCTCGCGAACGAAGCCTCGGGATCGCTTCCTTCGAAGGCCGATGACTTGGGGATCAGTGAATCAGTTGCGTTCGATCTCGCAGTGACGACGCGGGCCGAGTCGACGTCAAACAAGAGTGGCCAGATTGCGATCTGGATCTTGCAAGGCGGAGGAGGAGAGGAAAGTTCGATCATGGGAGAGCAAGTCAGCAGGATTCGTTTTTCTGTACCTCTGACGTTCCCCCCGTCGCAAGCAGATCACTAGCAAACTGGACCTCCAGTCGAATGACGCACTCCATCAGGATGTGGTCCTCACGTTCGTCATTCAGTTCCGCGTGACGCAGCAGTAGCTCCAGGAGTCTCCTTCGCACCTCGATCAGCAGTGCATCCGCGACAACCTCCTGACCAAATTCAGAACTGACCGCAGTTCCCATTTCGCGAAATCGCGGTATATTTCAGGAATGAATATCGTGACTGACGACGAAGTAAAAGAACACCTCTCGGCCAACCTGCAGCGGCTGCTGTCGTTGCGCGGCTGGACCGGTGTCAAACTGGCTCAGGAGAGCGGCGAAAGTCAGCCTACAATTTCGAGACTGCTCCACGGCGACCATGTGCCGAAGGTCGGCACGCTAACCCGCGTCGCGGCAGCGTTGGACACGTCGGTGGACTATCTGCTCTCTGATCCACAGGCCGCGTCGAAGCCTCCCCGGAAGCGCGAATTTGTAGAAACCGCTTGACAGAGAATATTCAGAACTGAATACTGCTCCCCGTCGCACTGACGGAGGAGCTTGCGAATCGGTAAACGCCGATCGTCTTCCCGAGGTGCGGAGGACGGTCGGCGTTTTGCATTTGGCACTGACCGGTCCTCGCCTGTGACGTGGTTTTTTTGCCACGTCACGGGTGGAAATGTGAACTACGCTTCACGCCGGACGGAGCCTTCCAGATGTTTTCACGGATGTACGCCTTCGCACATTGCGGAGCGATCCTGATGAGCATTGCCCTCGGGCAAACCATACCCGCCTCCGAGCGGTTCAACGCCCTGTTTTCGTCAGCCGCTCCGGCGGCGTCTTCTTCCCCTTCAGCTTCGGAGACCGACCTCCCGCGCCGGATGGAGCCTGGAATGCAGTGGATCATTCTGCGGGAATTGTTCGTTGATCGTCTGGAGACGAAGTCCCCGAGAGCGACTTACAACCAGAACGTCCGCCGCGTGCTGATCCGCTTCACCGACTACCGCGGACTGATCGGACGGGATATTCGGGAAATTACGCAGATCGACCTCGAACAGTACGTCTCCCGACGCCGCAAGGACCTGTGGCGCGGCAAGCCCCTGAGCGCGGTGACGATCAATAACGAGATCGCCATCCTGAACGCGATCTTCGCCTGGTGCGGTCCGCGCGAGTCCCGCGGAACTGGTCGCAGCAACCTCGAACTGCTCGCGCGGCCCCCGTATCTCGACCCGCTCCCGGAAGACGATGTTGTTCCCGTGCTGCTGACGCCGGAGCGGATCTCCGCCTGCCTGGCTGCCACGCGCTACGCGACGACGCCCAGAATCGAAGGCTGTTCGCCGCGGACGTTCTGGACTTGTGCCCTGTTGCTCGATTCGCTGACGCTCTTGCGGCGAGGGGCGCTGCTGCAGATCCCGCGGCCGGACGACGTGGAGTTGCTGGAGCTGAAGCAAATCCCGCTGCCCGCCAGGTACAACAAGCGGCGGCGGGACGAATGGGTCTCCCTCGGCACGCGTCGCGAGCTGGTCGAGCTATTCGCCTCGCTCCCCAGCCTGCCGGGCGAACCGTTGTTGCCCTGGATCGATCGTCGGGGGCGACGCATGAGCCTGAGCCACTTCTCACGCTCGCTGAAGGAGTTTCAGATCAAGGCCGGCATTCTGCCAGAGGATTGCGTGCGGCTGAAGAACCTGCGATCGACGTCGGCCACGCTGGTCGGCGATCAGTTCAACGACGGCGTCGCCAAGCGGAAGCTGAAGCAATCGCCCGCGTCGCGGGTGTTCGAACGGCACTACAAGTCCCGCGCTCCCACAGCCGCGGAAGCGGCTGCCACTGATTTTCTGCTCGATCGTTTCCTGTCGGCGGCAGGAACCGCCGGCCTGTCCTGAATTCACGGACGTCGGTCGGTGCTCCCGATGGTCGGGCGCATGTCGCCCGGCCGACGTTCGTTCTTTCCAACGGCCGAAAGGATTCCGCCATGTTGCATCGTTCGCTCAGTCCGTGACCCAGCGCCGGACGCCGGTGCAGAGCCCTCCGGGTTACTCCTTCGCGGGGGGCCTCTGCGTCCTGGCCGGCGTCCGGTGTTTTGATTCAGAGGGTCGGGGGGCGTAGCCCCGGCCCGAGCCTGCGTCGCTCGTCTCTCACCCGGCAACGAATCCCTGTCGGGACTCACGCTTCGGCGCAGCGCTTTCAACTCGGCGCGCACCGCTCCGCACCGTCTGCGCTCGCGGTGCGCGCCGACCTTTCTGGAGTTCTTTCGATGGACCTTATGCCGCCCGATCCCGCGGAGAGAGCCCACGGCGAGCAGCTCGACGCCTGGATCCAACGCCTGATGACCGAGTGGAACGCCGCCAGCTCGCAGCCCGTACGGCCACGCGGTTGCTCTGATCCGCTGCTGGATGGATTGCGGGCCGTCGTGGAGGAGATCCACCGGGACGCCTCGCCGTTCGCGGTGCTCCTGTTGGCCGGCATGTTGCACGACATGGCCCACTTCCGCGGCGTGCCCGGCCTGCTGCACTTCATCGGCCACACGTTCGCCCGCATTGAGTTTCCCGACCACGTGAAGCGCAAGCAGGCCGTCCCCAGCAACTGATTCCGTCCGCAACCAACGGAGCCCGAACCGTGTCTCAACCCGACGCCGACTTCCGTTTCATCCCGGTCGACATGGCCGCCCAAATCGGCCGCGACTGCCACAAGGATCAGGTGATCGTCCTCTCCTTCGATCAGTCCTGCGGCATGCTGGCCACCGCGACCTGGGGCAACACGCCAGAGGACAAGATCGCCGCCGCCAGGACGGGCGAATCTCTGACAGCTCTCGTGGGTGGTGACATTCACCGATCCCTCTGCAACGCCGACTTCCGCCACGTTCCCGCGGCCGAGGCGGCCGCACGAATCGACGTGCTGATGCAGCAGATTCGGGAGGCTCGCGACCTGATCGAGAACGAACTCGATCGGTCGGTCCGCAGACTCTCCGTCGAGCGGTTTGCGGAAAAGTGGAACGCCCGCGGCCTCCCGTTCTCCGGGGAACAGTGGGAACGGGCCGCGCAGTCCTGGCTCGATCGCATTGATTCTCTAGCGCCCCCGACCCCGCTCTGAAAGGTTCCCCCTTGCTCTACATGACGCCCAAGGAAGCCGAGCAAATCGTGATCGGCGATTGCATCACGCTCACGATCGTCCGCCGTGGCAGCAACGTACGGATCGGGATCGACGCGCCCCGCGAGATTCCGATCCGCCGGCAGAACGTGCTGACGTCGCCCCCGACGCCGGTCCCGTTCGACGTGCCGACCTGGCCCGTGGTGACGGTCGCCGATACGGCCTCGCTCGAAGTCGCGAAGCAACAGCTCGGGGCCGCATGACGCCGGCCGATCCGTATCGGAACTTTTCCCTCGCCGAATGGACTCGATCGTGGCGACGCAGAAGTCTCTCCCGTTCGACCTCTCACCGCGCGACAGGCTCTGCGGCCTGCCGCTTCCTCCCGACCAGCGGGCCGTCCTGGTCGCGGTCTACGACCTCGCCCCGGATCATGTGACCTGGACCGGGCCGTCGCGAGAACTGGCGGCTCACATGGGCTGCGCCCCGGGGACGGCGACCCGCCGCGCCAAGCGCGCCGCAGAGTCCGGCCACCTGGCCGTCAACCTGAGAAGCGGCCGGCCGGGGACCTACCGCCTGACGGCGCTGACGCCGGCGGTCGCCTCGCCAGCGCCGAGCGCCGAAGAGGTCGCGCCGACCTGGTCGGACCTCCGCGCCAGCGCGCTGAGGACGGTCTCTCTGCTCATCACGTTGGTCTTCGGCGCGCATCGGCGCTCGGCGCGCCGCGCGCAGCTCGCGCGGAGGCGGCGCATTGAACCCCTGCCGGGGCAACTGGTGTTCGACTTCGCGCACAGCGCCGACGCGCCGATCGCCGAGCTGAGCGCGGAGCCGGTCGTCAGTTCCGCGCAGGTCAGCGCGGAGGTCGCCGTACCGCCGCAGAATCTCGACGTCTGCGCTCCGCGCTCCGCCGCCGAGGCTTCCCCCATTCCATTCCACTCCACAGTTCCACCTTCTCCTCAACTTTCAGTTCCCACAGTTCCATCACATGGGAAGGGTGGGACCTTGAAAAGGTGGTGGAGCAAAGACATCGAACCGCAGGACCTCCGCTCGCCTGCGGCCGTGCAGCAGCTCTATCGCGAGGCGACGGCCGCCGGCGTCTGGTCCGACTCGGAGCGGGACCGGCTGATTTTCTTTGGCTGGGCCAAGCACGTCAGCCGGGTCGGCAGCATTCGGAACCGGCCCGCGGTCTTCACGTCGCAACTGGGCCGGCCGAACTACGGCAAGCCGTTCGCCGCGCGGATGGCGACCGTCGACCTGGACTGGGCGACGTCGGCGATCAAATCCCTCGATCAGGGGCCGCTGCAGGCCCCCAGGACGTCGGATCTGGCCGCGGGCGACGATCCGTTCGAGCGAGAACGGGCCAGGCAACTGGCGGAAGGGAAGCGGTTGTTGCGCGAACGGGGACTGTCATGAGCGAACACCAAGGCCCCTGGCTGGCCTACTTCACCCGGACCGACGACCAGACACTGCTGCGGCCGGGCGACGAGGTCGAGGTTTACAACTCGCGGCTGATGGGCGGCCGCTTCACCGACGCCGCGGTCAACGTGGCCATGGCGCGGCTGAAGAGCTGGCGACCCTATCCCCACGATCCGCAGGGCTCGCGCCCCGTGATCATCGTTCACTGCGGGCGCCTGCACGTCGTGATGGCCTGCACGCTGACCAACACTCCGCCGGCCCCGCCGGCGATCGTCACCGCGCCGGCCAAGCCGGCGAAACAGATGGCTCTCTTTTGAGGGGGACGGCATGAGGAGTCGGTATCGATTGGTGATGCGGCACAACGTCCGCTGCCCGGACGGCACGCTGCTCAAAGCCGGCGAGGCCGTGCAGAAGTTCGTGCCGAAGTGGCACCACCGGCGCGTGACGCAGGGGCAGATGGAAACCGCCCGGATCACCGCGGACATGATCACCCGCCGCGCCGACGGCCGACGCTGGAAGTTTCCGCAGACGCTGATCCGCGGCGACAAGCTGGTGGTCGTCGAGTACGGGGACATCCTGGCCTTGCCGATCCTGGACGCTCGCACCAAGGCCCGCATGCGGCAGAAGGAGCTGCTCGATTGATCGACGCGACGTTGCCACAACCGGGGGAACACGTCCCCCTGCCGGGTCAGCTCTCGCTGCTGGAAGAGCCGAGTGACGAGTGCCAAGAGCCCAGGGAAGGCACGGAGGCCCGCGCACGTCTGCGGGATTGGTGGCAGTGCCATCGGGCGGACTTCAGCCCGCCCCGGATCGAAAGCCTGCGGAAGCTCGATCTGCAATGCGAGGTGGCCCGCGATCGCGAGTTCTGGCAACTGGTCCGGGCCGCGGCCGAGGAGGAGCTGGGGCCGCTCGGCAACCGGCGCTACGAGTGGCAACAGGCCACGCCGTTCGAGACGGCCGACGACGCGATCACCGACGAAGTGAACCTGATGCTGGCCCGTCTGTGCGGGCCGGAGACTGTCGACGCTCAACCCTCATCGCTCAACGAAGGAGCCACCATGCCCCAGGCTGCAGCCCGTCGAACGAAGGCCGCGAGGCCGCCCAGGCCGAAACCCGAGAAGCCCGCGGCCGTCGAGACGTCGACGACTGCCAAGCCGGAACTGGCCGGCGAGCTGCGGATGATCGACGTCGGCTTGCTGCGGCCGAGTCCGTACCAGACGCGGCGGCCGCCGTCCGAGGAATGGCTGATCGAGCTGGGCAACTCGCTCCGCCAGGATGGCCAGCTCACGCCCTGCCTGGTCCGGCCGTTGCCGGAGTCGAGCGGCTTCGAACTGATCGCCGGGCACACACGCACGGCCGCCGCGAAGCGGACGCACCGGCCGCAGCTCGAATGCCGGATCGTCCAATGCGACGACGCAACGGCCCGCCGGCTGGTCCTGGTCGAGAATGCGAAACGCCGGGATCTCGACATCCTCGAAAAGGCCCAAGCCCTGCAGGGACTGGTCGACGAGTACGCGGCCGCCGGTCGCTCGCAGCGGGATCTGGCGGACGACGTCGGCATCAGTCAGTCCGAGATCAGCAATCTGACCCGCCTGCTGACGCTCCCCGCCGCCTGGCAGGAGCGATTGATTTCGGGCGGAATCACCAAGACGCAGGCCCGCGAGCTGCTGCCGTGGGTGGACGTCGCGGCGCTGTGGCCAGTTCTGGAGAGCGAGTGGAAACGGCTGGGCGTCGATCACTTCGCCCTGCAGTTCGATTCGACGCTGGGAGCTTGCGTGCGCGCCGTGAGCCGGCCTCTGTCGGGCTATTACTACGACGACAGGAGCAATCGCTCGATCGACGTGCTGGTGAAACCGACCGATGCCGATCGGGACTCGCTCGAAATCCGGCAGTGGAAGAAGGAGCCGCGGGCGTTCAACGTCAAACTGTGGGAGACGCTCCAGGCGGCCGCGGTGAAGAAGAAACAGGAGCGGGAGACGAGGCGGGCGGAGACCGTTGAAGGTAAGGTCGCCGCCAAGAAGATCACCCCGAAGCAGGCGGCCGAGCAGCACAATAAACGCCTCTACCGCTGGAAGGTCCGTTGGCTGCAGCAGCGGATCGCCGCGGCCTTGGAGGACAAGACGGAAGCCGACACGCTGGTGTTGTTGCTGGTCTGGTTCGCCCAGGACGGGCACACGGCAGCCCAGGAGCGGCGGAAATCGCTGGGAAAAGCGTTCGGCGTCCGCGGCGATGCGTGGCATCAGAATCATGCCATCAACATCGTCAAGGCGGTTGCCGCGAAACCGGCTGCGGAACGCACCGCAACCCTCCGACGCCTCCTGCAGGAATGGGTGCAGCACCCGGCAGAGACAGGCTCAACGGACATGCCGGCCCCGATGGTGGACTGGCTCGCCGAGCATCTGGGAATTGACATCGTCCGGCAGTGGTCGCTCGAACGCAGCTACCTGGAGCTGCTGACGCTGGATCAACTGCAATGGCTGGCCTCCGAATGGGGGGTTAAGGGCGTGCGCTGCATGCAGCGGAAAGCGGTCATTGAGCGGTTGCTGGTAGCCGGCAAGGAAAAGCCCTGTCCGAAGGCGGTGCGGGGGATCAAGGCGGTTTCGTTGACGTGAGAGGGGAAGCGATGGTGACGAGGATCGGGCGAAACCTACTAGCGGGCCAGCCGATGCCGAAACGTGTCCGAGTGTCCGCGGATGGGCGGTCGGGCACGGTGTCGATGGTCTACTACGATCGGCGGCACACGGGGGACAGCGAGGACGTCTTGGTGGTCGCTCTGGATGACGGTCAGAGCGTGCAGGGTCCGGCAGAACTGTTTGAGTGCCTGGATGATGAGGCCATGCCGTGCGGCAACTGACGCTGATGGAGCTGGAGCCGGATGGACCGGTTTCGCTCGCGGAGCTGGACCGGCGTTGCACGGCCGCCCGCAGCGGGACGGGGCCGGCCGGTGAGACGTGCCGGACCTGTCGGCATTGCGTCCGGCTGCCGCACTGTTCGAAGACGTTTCTGAAGTGTGGCCTGTGCGAACGCCAATGGACGCACGGGCCGGGCAGCGACATTCGGGCCAGGTGGCCCGCGTGCAAGTTCTGGGAACGAGTCGAGGCGCAGGCCTCACAGGGAGAATGACCGATGTCGAAGATCGTGATCGAGAAGACGGACGACGACCAGTTGACTCTGAAGGTGTACCCGGCGACGAAGGGGAGCCGGGCGGCGCGGAACCCTACGGTCGAGATCCAACTGACGGAGGCCGAGCTGGACTTCCTGCACGCGGTCTGCAAGGCCGGCGTGCGGGCGAACGTCTTCCGCATGTCGCACGAGGTGTAGCATGGGGCGCCGGGCCAGACAGCAAGATCCCCAAACTCGGGGGGAATGGCAGGACGCGGCCGACGCCGCCCGCGTGCTGCTGACGATCGACGCGGCCCGGCAGTACGGGCTGATCGAAGGGGGGCCGGAGTGCGATCAGGAGCGGTGCGTCGAGATCCTCCGTCTCGCGAAGCGGCGCAGGATCACACCCCGCGAGGGCTGCATTGAACGGGGCATTGCCGAGCTGCTGCAGCAGGCCGAGGCGGTCCCATGAAATTCGTCGAATGTAAGACGCCAGGCTGCGCTGGCGGCGAGATGTTCGACAAGACGCCCGCGGATTGGCAGGACGTGAAGGCCAGCAAGGGGAAGGGGCGGACGCACGTGGGGCTCTGCCCGGCCTGCGTGAGTCGATCGACGCCGGCGACCAAGCCTGTCGTGAAGTCTGCCACCGTGAAGACGTCCGAGCTGCTCGACCTGGTCGACCTCGCCCGCCGGCGGGGAGCGGGCTACGCGGTGAGTTGGATGAGCGATCGACGCAGCAGCGATCGGATTCAGGCGGTCGCCATCTTCGGATTGCCGGGAATCGGCCCCTGGCCCATGCCGCCGGCCGAGGCGGCGGTCAAGTTGCGGACCGCCCTGGGCGTGCTAGGGCGGTGAGAGGTCATTAGCGCACAGCCTACGGATCAAACCACCGAACTCTAACCTGGCCGTAGCGTTTTCCCGTTCCAATCCAGAGAAACAGGGCGTGTTGGTACCGAAGCTTTGTGTTGCTGCGATAATGCTCAAGCTTTCTGCGATCCAAGTCTACGTCTGCTTTCGACGCACCGTACTTCTTCACTTCGATGACAAGGAGGTTCGCAGCCTGTCCTGACTCGCCTCGCATGTGCACGATGATGTCGGGATAGACCAGGCTCCCCTTTTTTGGATCCTGCATCTCTTCGCCGGTCGACAACCCGTGCTGCAGGCGCTTGTAATCCGCACCGTCGATGTTGTACTCGCAGTCCACTTGCCAGTCCGGGACCAGTGGCGTCAAGTGAAGGGCCAACCGATGGGTAATTGCTCTTTCGCAGGCCTTGGACTGCAGCAGGTCATCGTCCTCGCGGAGAAGCAAGTCGATGGACGCCGTCAGAGCTTCTCGAACAGACTCTTTCAGTGTGGAGTGCTTGGCAATGTCGGATTTCCAGTCGTTCATCGGCTTCCCCGGCAAAGAGTCCCGCCATCTTAACACGCACGGTAACCGGTAGTCACCGCCGACGCGCGAGTCCCGGAAGCATTGGAGAGTGAAAAAGCTGTTCCCAATTCTTCGGATTGGCAATTCGAATGTCGCTGACTCGGCCAGAATCAAGTTGGAAGGGAGGTCCGTCAGCGAAGCGGCTGCGATAGTCCCTCAAAAACTCAGCCACGGCAGTCCTGACGTCGTCGCGGTCAATCTTCTTTGAGGATTCGAAGTAATCCCACGCCAGAGCGTACGTTCCGCAGCGACCACACGTGATGACAAAAAGTGCGATGGCATCGTTCCCATTCGAGACTGATGCGGACGAGTTGCAAAAACGGCATTTGTCGCCCATGCGTGGAAACCCCGAACCAGAACGAAGGTGAGTAGCGTGCCTTGATTCCAATCGACCTCCGCTTGACTTCAACCGCGTGCTGAGCATGCGATGTGACGGTTGGTTACGGCAGGCGGGCTGCCGCGATCGCGGCGTCCGCGGCTGCGAGGGAATGATTCCGGTCGGAATCAAGGGTGGGAAAGAAACGAAAACGCCTACCGGGATTTTCCCAGGCGGGCATTTTCTCTTGACGAATCGGCCGGTCCGGGGACCATGGCTAGGTCGATCGATATGGGAGAGTTTCGCCGCGGGGCCGTATGGATGCGTCCCCGCGGCGTTTTTCGTGCGCGCTGATCGCCAATCAGCGCGCGGCTGGATTGATTGGGAAGCCGGAATGCACTCCGGCAGTTGTTGCGGCAGCGCACTGCCAGCCCGCAGACGGTCTGGCAGTGGCACCTTACGCCGTTAACCCTGCTTTCTGTCGTGTTTTGCAGGTCGCTGCCCGTTGCTGTTGCTTCGTCGTGGCGATGATGATCTTCGGAGGGCCGGCCGCGGTTTCCTTTTTCTTGCGGGGATAACTGCGACTCTGTTTGTTCGCGGGAGTACCCATCGACGACCGCCTGATCGAGCCGCTGATGGAATGTGGAGCCGTCGCCGGAACCGGCGACGGGCTGTTTCAGCAGGCCGCGGAAGGCGCGCAGGACTCCGGCCACGCTCAGTCGCTCGGGAGGAACCCGACGCCGGAGTTGATGCTGCTGGGCGTAGAGCAGCATCGCCCACAAGCCCAGCAGCGACCAGTGAGCCTCGCAGAGCACGTGCTCGGCCGCCTGGCTCCGCAGTTTCCGCCGGGCGAACGTTTGCTTGAAGTGACGGTAAAACAGTTCGATCCCCCAGCGACGACGGTAGATTTCGGCAATCTGGCGATCCGACAACTCCCGTCGCCGCAGGACCGACGTCACCAGATACCAGGGATGCCGGCCGCCCTGCACCACGACCAGACGCAGCACGAGTGGCGGTTGGCCGCGCCGGGCAGTCTCGTCCGGCCAGAGATAGACCGTACCGTGCGATTCGCGGACATACCCCAGCGTTTTGAGCAGTCGCACGTTGCCGCCGACGCGAATCAGCAGATCGTGCCCGGCCGCCAGCAGGCGGGACCAGACGTCGTAGCCGACGAACCCGGCGTCGGCCGTGATCAGGGAATTGGCGGGGAGACGGTCCATCATCTCCAGCAGGTGGCTCCGTTCGCTGCTGTCGGCCGGTCCCAGCCGCCACTCCCACGGCAATCCCGTGGCGGCATGCCAGAACGTGGTGATCCACAACTGGGGGCTGTTGGCCTTCTTGCGACGCGAGGCCTCCGTCTGACGGCTGGCCGCCCGACGTCGCCGGGTGAGACGGCCGCGACGCGCGCGGCGGCCGGCGCGAAACGGCCTTCATTCGAGACAGTTCGCGGCAGTTCGAGCTTGCTGCCGTCCACTCCGAAGACCAACCGTCCCGCCATCCGACAGCGCGATCGCAGGGAGCCCTGCATCCGTTCCCGCAAGACCTGCTTCAGTCGACCGGACAGTGTCTCCGTCCAGTGGACCAGCCGCTTCTGAAAGGCCTGAAACGAAATCGCGACGGGGCATTCCGCCGGCCACAGCCCGCAGACGACGCCGCGGACGACGGCGAACCGCCCGGTCAGCGTGGTGTCGTCCGACCAGACCCACAGCAGGGCAGCCACGACAAGCCCTCGAAACGACCAGCGACCGTCTTTGGGCGGCGTCAGCTCCCGGAAGCAGGATTTCGGGACGAGCCAGTCAATCACCCGCAGGAGATCTTGAGTGCTGGTTTCAAATTCGTTACGACAAGCCCGGTCTCGATGCGACATGCCCGAATCCTTTCGGGAGAGAGTTCTGCGGTTTCTTCCGTGTGGTAACTGAAAGAATCGCGGAAACTCTCAATCGCATCGAGACCTCTTTGCACTCGGCCCGACAGGGTTAACGGCGTAAAGTGGCACCCGGCGCTCAGGCACACGAATCGGAAACGAAGAAGCAGACCTCAAGCATGCCACCGACGCTACTTTGTGTCCGCGAGTACCACACACTTCTTGCCGAGCAGATTTAGCTGTCTGAGCCGCTCATCGGAGAAGGTGCTGCTGGAAACGACGACTATCGATAAGGAGGGATGATCTTGAAGGGACTCGATCCTACGATCGGAAACGTTGCACCCAACGATGCTCAACAGTTTTAGCGCACCTGCACTGCGAATGAGTTCAGCCGAGCTATCTGTCACTTTGGTATGGTCAAGTCTCAGATACTCAAGCGAGCCGAGGATCGGACGCAACTTAGCAAGCCCTTCATCATCCACCGCGGTCTCCGATAGATTCAGATCAATAAGGCTAGCAAATCCAGCCAAACGTGTGGGGTCCGAAAACTCCTGGCGCGTCAAGGAAAGATGAGTTACAGTCGGCCATATCGGAAATCTTGCAACGCGTTCGTTTGTCAATCCGTTGTCTTCAAATACGACAGCATTCGTGACCCGAGCTGATGCCAGTTGGGCCAAGGCATCCTCGTCTAGCAGAACGTCGTGTAGTTCCAGCTTGTGCACATCGGGAAGCTCCTGAATGTCTTGAAACGCTCGATTCCGCAGCGGCCATGCTTTCGCGTCAAATCTCGTGTTTGGCGATGCAGGAAACATGCTCCAATCGAGGAACGGAGTGAGAGAGATTTCGTAGCTGCGGCTTGCGGGCAGAATGCGAACTGTAGTTCCATCAATTGCGGCAAGTCGGCGCTCCGCGCTCACAATGCGCTCTGTTCGATCTAATTCCGAGTGAAGCGACGCAACTTTCGCTCTCAATTGAGCGGCTTCTTGCGAATAGACTTCCTTTTGTTTCTCTAAGTCTGTCGTCTGGATGGTCAAGAGCGCTCGCTGTGACTCCAGATTTGCGTGACGAGCATCCAAAATCCCCGACTGCATTGTTATCCAAATAGTCACCAAGGCCAGCAAAATCGCAGGAGCGGCGTTCAGTATCGCGGGGTACAAGAGCGGAGCGAGAGGCGGGCGACGCAAATTGCGAACTTCCAACCGCAGCTTGAGTAGTTCAAGCTCATTGCGATCCAAGGCAACCTGTCCATCGACGGCTTCATCTATGAAACTGGGAGACTTGAGCGGCTGCCGCGGTGGTCCTCCGGACGGTTTCGATGGAGTCAGTTTCGAGCGTCGTGCCATTCCTATGCCTCACTCCGGCCAGTGCATCAGTGTGACGCGGTCGTTGCGTTCGGGGAGTAACGCGGGAGGCGACGCCGCAGATCACGAATACCAAGTTATTTCTTCTGCTGCCGACTTTCAGTCTCTTTTGGAAAGCGCGTGCAATATCGTACACTGTTTTGGGGTCGGGCGGAACTGATCGCTGTTTTGAGCTTGGCAATCGGATGCGGGCGAAGGAGCAAATGCCGGCGCATGGCTTTCCGTAGGTATTGCTCTCCGCAAAGGTGGAGATGACGTCGATTCCAGTTGCTGGGGTCTACGCTGAGATCGAAGCCGTGCTGACCTCCTTTGGCGACGAGGAGCGCAAGTCGACTCGGAGAGCCGCGAGCCGATCGTCAATGATGCCCGGGCGCGGCTTCGCCCGGAGTCTGGCAGTTGTACACGATGCATGGCGCTCACCGGGAGTGAAGCAGGCGGGTGTGTGGGCCTGACGAAATCCACGGGGCCGCATCGATACGTCGCGGCGGCGTGTTTCATGCGAGTAGATGGTCGTTGAGCACGCGAGACACCGAATGTAGTGGTCATCCCGCAACACGTGTTGGGCAGCCCGAAAAGCTCGTCCGGTCATGGGTACGTCCAGCGGGAATCAGTGTTCGAGAAACTCGCGACTATCAACGATCTGGAGCTTGCTGCTGGCCTCATCGCGAGGAGCGAACTGCCTGCTCTTCAAGGTCGCTTCAAACCAAAGTCGAGGTTCCCCGTCCGAAGGCTCGTCGTCCGGGTCCGTAACCTCGATCTTGAAGCGGTCGACACAATGGTGTCCTTCGGTCAGTTGATACCAGAGCCTGACTTCTTCAAATTGCTCTGGGTGATTGTACTCGTCGTCAGGGATTGTGAAGGATTGTCTCTTCCCAGCGGGGAGCCAGGGGAAGTGGAATTCATAGCCAAATCGACGTTCAATTCCACGGGTGTAGACCTTTCCCCAGAGGTCTAGGATCGCCCGGGCTCCGCAATTCTCGACGTTGAGGCTCAGCGGGTAGGTAATGCGGCCTCCGTTCTCGTGGGCCAGCGAAATCGCGGTCGCGGGAATGTCTCCGGAAGCCAAGACTCGCACGAGATTTGCCTTCTCGGCGCGCAGTCCAAGGTCGCGGGAGACCAATCGCTTAAGGTCGAACGAATTGCTGAAGACGCTGTACCAGTTACTCGTGTCAGCGTCAGAATCAAGTTTTCGGCGTTCCTCAAGAAATTCGAACAACCGGGGGGCGTCACGCTGTGCAGCCCAAGGTAGCTGGATCTTGTCTTGCGACGGCAGGTGTCGGTTCTTTCGCCACAGGTTGAACTCACCTTCGAGACGATCACGCACGTAGAAGTACACGGGTTTTCCCGTGATTGTCGCCTCGCGGTATTCAAGATGCGTCGCGGAAATGTCGTCAAATCCGTTCGGCCCAAGCGAAGGTCCGTACCTTTGGCTGAGAATCACAATTACCATGTCCGACGCGCGAAGATTCGCGAGGCACGTTTCGATCGAGTTCGTAGGGAGCGAAACGTCAAAGCTGGCAGTTGGTCGGTCGGACATAACCGGAGTCAGCCCCATTTCGCGAAGGTGCTGTTCCAATTCCGCTCGAAGGTCGATCAGATCAAATACTGTTGAACTCACAAAGACTTGCGTCACGGAAACCTTCTCCTAATCGGTCTTCGACTTGTCAAAGCGAGGCCCTGACGGCACGTTCAAACGCAGTTCCTCAATCAGCGGCCGCAGCCGCTCCCAGAACACACTCGTGATCGGCAGACCGCGCCGGGCCGCATGCGCCCGCAACCGCAGCCAGTCTTCGCGCTCGACGTAGATCCCGATCTGCTTCTTCGGTCCAACCGGACCATCTCCCGTCTTTTTTCTGCCGGCATCCATGCTCGTCCCTTTTGCTCTTGCGGACCTCGGTTACCAGTGTCGCAATCGGCCGTGGTGTTGAAGACGGCCCCGAGGTCAGGATGGCCCGCTGGATCAGGGATGATCATGTCGGGGCTCTTCCGCTGGTTCCCGTGAGGTGCGAGGCAAAAGGGGTTTCCTGCCAGAGACCCCGCCATTCTACGTGGCGACCCGCACCCGCGGGAATCTTTTTCCTCTCCCACTTCATCGGCCGCCCTGGGGAACGTCTCGCAACTTGTTGCGTCGAGCACGTTGTCCCGTTGGCAAAGGATGGCCGATGAAGTGGCTCAGTCTGTTCCTGACCCTGTCCTCGAACACGCACGTCAAATCCGCCCTGATCAGCCTGGCGGGCGTCCTCGGCTCGCTCCTGACCCAGGCGGCCACCGGGGCCGATCTCGGCACGGTCGGATCGGCGACGGCCGCCGGCGTCTCTGCCTGGCTGGCCAACCTGCTGCAGAAACTGGCCCCGCTGCTGCTGGCCTGGCTGCAGGCCAAGCTGACCGGGGGCGACGGCACGCTCGACGTTTCCGGACTCGATACGCTGGCACCGCCCAGCGCACGGCCGAATGACGACCTGCCGCCGGCGTCGCCCCGGCTGATGCGCGACGAGATCCCGTTCGCGCTGCTGTGTCTGCTGCTCGGACTCGGCTGCCAGGCGGCCCAGGCCGCGCCGCCGACGGCGATCATCAACGGCCCGACGACCGGCGTCCGGGGCGAGATTCTCGTTCTGGACGCGACGGGCTGCGCAGGGGAGCCGACCCACTTCACCTGGAAGATCAGCCCCGAGCTGAAGGGGCGGAAGCAGCTCGACGTGAAGGACGGCGGCCGGCGCGTGCAGGTGGCCAGCTACGGCGGCTCCTACGTCGTCTCGCTGACCGTGAGCAACGCGGACGGGAACGACGTCCTGACCTGGCCGCTGACGATCCCCGGCGACATGCCGTGCCCGTCCCCCGAACCGCAGCCGGTGACCCCGACGCCCGTCGAGCCGGTCCCCGTGGAACCCGCGCCGCCGCGGCCGCCGGCTCCGGAGCCCGTGATCCCCACGCCCACGCCGGCCCCGCAGCCCGTGACGCCCATGCCGCCGGCTCCGTCGCCCGGTCGGTTCGGCATTGCCGCGCGCGTCCGGGCGGCCGTCCTGGGAGTCAGCTCGCCGACCCGCGCCGCCGAAGTGGCCAGGCTGCGGGCCACGCTGACCGAGCTGCGGACGCAGGCCGGGGCGGGCCAGGTGACGCAGCAGCAGTTCCTGGACACGCTCGTCGCCGAGCTGAAGGCCTTGCCCGACACGTGGCAGGTGGTCAAGACGCTGGCCGCGCTGGGGATTCGCGTCCTCGTCACCGGCGGCCAGCTCAAGACGGTGGAAGATTTCATCGACCTGGCGGGAGAGATCCTCGACGCCCTCAACGGGCTGTAGGCCGTGGACGGCCAGTTGAGAGTTGAGGGTTGAGAGTTGAGAGCCAGAGGAAGGAACCCATGAAACTCGGTCGCGTGATCTCTGCCGCACTGCTGGCGCTCGTGGCGTTGATTGCCACGGCGCGGATGTCCTGCACCGTCAACATCGGCCTGCCGCAATCACCGGCGCCCGCTGTTCCGCAAGCGCCACCGGCGACCAACGAAAAGGCCCCGCCGCTGCTGGGGTTGCCGGCCGACTTCAAGGCGAAGGCCGACGAGGCGTACAAGGCGTTCCCGGCCCCGTTCCGGATCCATGGCGCGGCCGGCGACGCTGCCAACCGGAAGAAGCAGGCGCTGCTCTTCAAGGCGGAGCTGGCGATCGAGGCCCCCGGCAAGCCGAAGGGGGAGTTCTTTCCCTGCCGGTTCCAGCAGTCGAGCGACTGCGTCAGCATGGGGGGCGCGCGGGCCATCTTCACCACGGCCGCGGTCCAGGTGGCCAACGGCAAGGCCGCCGCGGCCGTCCCGCCGTTCGAGCCGCATCTGTACGGCCTGTCGCGGGTGACGATCGGCGGCGGCCGCCCCCGCTGCAACCAGGGGGGAGCCTATCCCGACGACCTGGCCGCGGGGTTTCGCCGGTTCGGCTTCGTCAGCTATGCCGAAGCCGGCGTCCCGTATTCCGGCCGGCTGGCCGATCAGTGGGGCTGCCAGGGGCCGCCCCGCGCGCTGCTGGAGCAGGGAAAAACCCGCGCGGGTGGGGACGTCTATCCGGCCCGGACGACGGATGAAGCGATCGACGCTCTCTGCAACGGCTACGCGCTGACGGGCGGTATCGAATGGATGCCCGGACGGACGCAGCCGCGCGGCGGGTACGTCGTCACGCTGTTCGACGGTCGCCGGCTGGGAGGCCACCAGGTGGCGCTGGTCGGGTACGACGGCCAGGCGGGGGACGGCCAGTTCATCTTCGCGAATTCGCACGGGGCCGACGCCCACCCGACGAACCCCGGCGACCCGCCGGGCTCGTTTCGCGTCACCCGTGCGACGTTGGACTGGATGATGGAGACCGGGACGTTCTGGGTCTTCTCATCCGTGCCGGGCTTTCCGGCGAACGAGCTCGACTTGAGCGGGCTCGACGATCTGGTGATGCGATCGGCGGCAGCTCCCGCCGTCGCGCAACGGGAGAATCGCAATGTCGTCTCGAAACGTCTGCTCGCTCCGTAATCTGGCGGCGCTCTGCCTGCTGGCCGTCTGCTGTTCGGGCCACGCCCTGGCGCAGGATCTGAACCTGGCCGGTCTGGATGCGCTGGAGGCCTCGCCGCCCATCGTGGCGGCCGCTCCCGCTCCGCTCGATCTGAGCGGGCTCGACCAACTGTCCCGGCCGCTGTCCGTGGCCGGCGGGCTGCAGCTCTCCGGCCTGCAAGAGCTGGAGAGCGGAAAGCCAAAAGCGGACAGCGGAGAGCCCAGTCCAAAGCCGACGCCGGCAGCCCAGCTCGTGCTGCCGGCCGCGGTCCGTCTGCCGGCGGCCGTTCCCGCGACCACGGCCCCGGCGGGCGTGTTTTGCGCTGGCGGCCAGTGCTACTTCCGGCCGCCGAAGCTGCGGGGGCGGAAGGGGCGGTGAGCTACGGCCGGCGCTGGCGGTACCAGAAGAGAAAGAACCAGACGAAGCCGGCGATGGCGGCGACTGCGACAACGGCCAGACTCGGGACCATCGACGGAAGCTGGATGTATTTGCCGAAGATGTAGACGTCGGTCGGCATGGTGGCAGAGACCTACGGCCGTCGCCGGAAGAACCAGAACGCGAAGAACCACGCGAAGCCGACGATGGCGGCGATCGCGATGACCGGCAGCAGCGGTCCCAGGGGGATTGGATCGAAATGCATGGCGACCTCGCCGCCAACGATACGCCAGGCCGCCGCCGTTGAACAGCCGATTCCGGGGCGGTGATCGCGACTGATTCCGCGCGGAATCACTCAGGGAAGAAACCCGCACACCGTGGCAGAAAGGACTCGCCATGATCCCACGTCCCGAGACGCTGGGCGTTGAATTGAAGCTCCACACGCTGGCCGACGTCGACGCGGCCCTGCACGAGCTGGGCTGGTGTCGGCAGCAGACGGCCGAGGTGGAAGCCCGGACGCAGGCGACGGTCGACCGGCTGAAGGCCGAGGCCCAGCAGCGGCTGGAGGTCGAGATCGAAGACGAAGCCGTGTTCATCGCCGATCGGACGGTCGCCCTGGAGGCGGCCCTCGTGACGTGGTGCGGGGCGAAGCTGGCCGGCCACCTGGCCGAGACCGGCAAGCAGTCGCTGACGCTGGCCCACGGGGTCATCGGGACGCGCTCGCTGCCGGACGCCGTGGTCTGTGACGACAAGGCCGTGCTGGCGGCCGTGAAGAAGCGGGGCGGGCTGGTCGGTCTGATCGACAGGCTGCTGGAGACGGCCCTGGGAGCGATCACGCTGGCCAACGTGATCAAGCTGAAGCCCGAGGTCAGCAAGACGGCGGCGAAGACCGCCTGGGGTAAGTCGGCCCGCCACCAGCAGACGCTGAAGAGCCTGGGCGTCACCGTCGAGACCAACCGGTCGTCGTGGGTGATCGAGCCGGCAGCGATCGAGGTGGCCGCCCCGGCCGGCTGAGCGCCATCAGGCCGGACCGGGCGAGGTGTCGTCAGCTCCCGACGCGTCCCGCCCGGCCGGCCACGAGGCGACAGGTCGTCACCTCCCGACCTGTCGCGGGTCCTTCCGTAAGTCCTGAAAGGCGACCCCTACGGGAACAGTCGCGCTATGCGAGACACTTTCTTTCGCGCGAGATCTCGGGAGGTTCTGCCGGTCGCTCCGGTCAGCACGCTCAAGCCATCCGGCTCACGGATCGCCCTGGCGCTCGCGGGAAATCCGCTGGTTTCCGGCCGCGAGCACCAGGTGCAGACGGTCGACGTTGAGAAACTCCAGTCCCCGTCCGTCCTGTTCCGCTCGAAGCGGGTCGAGCGCCGCGAGATCCGCGACCTCCGCCGCCGGCAGTCGGCCGTCGAGGCGATCCATGGACTGACCCACGACAACGAAATCTACGGCTTCACCAAGGGGCAGTTCTCCCTGCTGGACCTGCTGAAGGCCTGTCTGCAGGTGACCGGCCCCGCCGGCGTCAGCCTGTCGACCTGGACGGCCGCCCGGCACGAGATCCAGGAACTCGACCGCATGCTGAAGGCCGGCACGCTGACGAGCTGCCGCTGGCTGGTCGACTTCACGTTCGCCCGTCGCGATCCCGAGGCCGCCCACCAGATCCGGCAGACGTTCGGGCTGGAAGCGATCCGCGTAGCCCAGAACCACGCCAAGTTCGCTCTGTTCCAGAACGCCGACTGGCAGCTCGTCGTCCGGACGTCCATGAACCTCAACATGAACCCGCGGTTCGAGGACTTCACCATCGCCCACGATCCCGTCCTGGCCGGGTTTCTCGACCGGCTGCTGGGGGAAATCTGGAGCCGGCAGAAGCGGAGCCTGGCCGATTCGTCCCTGTCCGAGATCCGCCGCTACTTCGTCGACGAGATGTGACCCACCCCGAGGCCCGGATGCCCAAGAAACGGCCCGCCAGACCGACCGAGCTCCCCCCGGAACCGCCCCCCGCGGCCCCGGTCCCGTGCGCCCTGGCGGTTCCGGACGAAGCGGCGGCCGTCGAGCAGGCGGTCCGCTGGCTGCTCGACGGCAACCGGGACGCCGACGTACTCGAGGCGATCGTCGAGGCGTTCCCCGGCCTGCCGGCGCTGGCGATCGCCCAGGCGGCGATTCACCGGCTGGCCGAAGCCGGCGAGATCGATCCCGCCATCGTGCGGGGCTTCGTGTTCGAGGCCACCAAGGAGCTGTACCGCAAGATGGTCGCCATCGGCGACTTCGCGGGAGCGCTGCGGGCGCTGAAGCAGCTCCTCGACATGGCGCGCGAGTGATGGGACTCTTCAGCGGCGGGAAAGCCGCCGGACCGACAGGCGACAAAGACCAGTCCGCCTACGCCAAACAGAAGGAACGGGCGCGGAAACGCCAGGCGAAGATCTCCGCCGCCGGCCGGGACATCGGCCCGATTCCCCCGGTGGCCGATCCGAAGCGCCGCAAGAAGTGTCTCGCCTCGCTGGAGGCGTTCGGCCGGACGTACTTTCCCGAGCGGTTCTACCTGAAGCTGTCGCCGATCCACAAAGGCTACGTCGCCGACCTGGAACGGATCATCCTTCACGGCGGCCGGCTGGCCGTAGCCATGCCCCGCGGCAGCGGCAAGAGTGCCTGGGCCGAAATCGCCGTCCTGTGGGCCATCGTCCGCGGTTCGCACAACTACGTGCTGCTGCTGTCCGCGACGCAGGGGATGGCCCGCAAGCAGCTCGCCACGCTGAAGAAGCTGCTGCTCGAACGGCCGGAGTTCGCCGCCGACTTCCCGGAGATCTGTTTCCCGCTGAAGTGTCACGGCGGGGTGAACCAGCGGCGGGTGATGAGCGAAGGCCGGTCCCTGACCCTCGAAATGACCAGCGAACGGATCCTGCTCCCCGACACGCCCGGCACGCTGGCTTCCGAAGCGATCATCGAATGTCTCGGCCTCTCCGGAGCGATCCGCGGCCGGGCGTACGAACGGACGGACGGCCGCAAGGCCCGGCCGACGCTGGTGATTGCGGACGATCCGCAGACCAAGGCCACGGCCCGCAGCGACCTGCAGACCGAGACCCGGGAGGGGCTCCTCGAAGCCGATACGGCCGGCCTGCCCGGTCCGGACAAATCGATCTCGATCATCATGCCCTGCACGGTGATCTACCCGAACGACCTGGCCGACCGCTTTCTGGACCGCGAGAAGAAGCCCGACTGGAACGGCCGCCGGACCAAGCTGCTGGACGCTCTGCCGGACGACATGGAACTCTGGAACAAGTTCCAGGAAGTCCGGGCGGAAGGATTGCGGGCCGGCGACAGCGGTGCGGCCGGAACTGCTTTCTACCGGGCGAACCGCAAGGCGATGGACGCGGGCGCAATGCCCACCTGGCCGGAACGCTTCGCACCGGGGCAGCTCTCCGCCGTGCAGTACGCGATGGAGCTGTTCTACAAGAACAAGCAGGCCTTCTACTCCGAGTACCAGAACGACCCGGCGGGAGCGATCGAGGACGATGGGGGCTCGCTCGATCCGGGCGACCTGATGCGGCGGACGAACGGCCTGAAGCGCGGGCGCCTGCCCTCCGCGGCCGAGTACATCGCCGCCGGCGTCGACGTCCACGGCGACCTGCTCTACGTCACCACGGCGGCCGCCGAACTCGATCCCACGATCGCCGTCGTCGACTACTGGACCTGGCCGCGGCAGGTGCTGGGGTACTTCTCGAAGCGCGGGGCGACCCGCACGATGAAGAATCACCCGGAGCTGAAGACGCTCGACCCGGAAGCCCGGCTCTATCGGGCGCTGACGCTGCTGTCCGACGAGCTGCTGGCCCAGGAGTACGAACGCCGGCCGGGCGAGAAACTGAAGGTGGGGCTGGTGGTGATCGACGCCCGGTACATGACGGAAGTCGTCACCCGCTGGTGCAAGCAATCCCCGCACTCCCGGCTGCTGCTGCCGGTGATGGGTTCGCCCAAGCTGGAAGACTTCGGCCGCCGGCTGGCTCCCGGCACGCGCCCCGGCGTCGACTGCCACGTCCCCCCGCAGGGGAAATGGCCGGTCCGGGTGGGGCAGATGAATTCGAATGCCTGGATCACCCGCACGATCAACGGGTTCCTCACGCCGATGGGGAGCCGGGGGGCGTGGACCCTCTTTCAAGGCGAGAACTCGGAGACGCACCGGTGCTTTGCCGATCACATCACCGCGGAGTCGTCGACCGACTGGATGGACAAGAAGACCGGCCAGACGCACCGGATCTGGACGCCCAAGCCCGACCACCCGGACAACCACTGGCTGGACGCAACCAAGATGGCCGCCCTGGGCTGCTTCGAGCTGGGCTGCAAACTCGCCTACGTCGAAAAGCGGGACACGACGAAAAAGAAGGCCCCGCGGGTTTCGTACCACTGAGCAAGGATGCTTTCCCATGACCAAGCCGAAGAATGCCAGGCCGACGACTGAGACGCAGACTGAGAAAAAACCGATCGGCCGGCCGCCGGGAAGTCCGAACATTCGGGAGACTGCGGTCGCCGTGCCGTCCCGCTGCAACGCCCGTGGATCAACCGAGCGGGGGCCGTACCTCGACAAGACCGAGCTCGAATACGGCGGAATCGACTCAGGAGGAAAGCCCTTCACGCACATCGTCCGGCGGCGAGTGCAGTGCGCGAGCTGCGGGCAGATGCGGATTGACGTATCGAGAGAAAACCGGCGGAAATGCGACACCGGAATAGAAACGAACAAACCGCTCTCTCCCCGAAACACTAATTGACCCGCCGATCCCTCGAACGTAACACGACTCCCGCAACCCGACACAATTCTCGTTCGGCCGCGATTGTGACACCGAAAACATCTCTTCTCCTTTTTCCATTTTTTCCCTCTAGGCGCGCCGGTTTTCGCCGGTAGAATCGTCAATGCACAGACAGCCAACCTCGCCGTTTGCATACCTTCACTGTTCGCTCACCTTCTTGCCTCATCGCCCACGCCTAGCCGATTGCTCTTCATCGACGCCAATTGTGCGCTACGGACGGCAGCACTCGTGACACGTTCTCGTCTCAGGGGAACTTCAGTCCGTGTAGACTGCTACGGCATAACCAACATCTTCCGATTGTATGCTACGCAACACGTGGCTGCGATTAGCGAAATATAGCCGTTCCGTGCGCCACTTATTCGAGACCGCCGCGCCAATCGCCATTCCAAGCTAATGGCCGCGTTCGCGGCTTCTTTCCAAATGTTTGCAGGCCCAGTTGCACTCGCCGGCGCCCGTACGCCCGTCTCCAACTGCCGAGCTATGGGGTGATGGCCCCTTCGTCGGATAGTCTTTACCACGTTAAGAGAAAGTAAGACGCCATGAACTGCCTCAGGTCTGTATGCGCCATTGCAACCATTGCATTAGTTCCACTTGCTGCGAGAGCAAATCTGCGGCTCGACGGTGGCCACATAGCGGCAAGTGCGAACGGCGGCGCAGGATACACGTTTATGCAAGAAATGCTGCCAATCACGAGCTTTAACGAGAATGGGGCTCTCTCTGCAACCAGCGGTCTCTCCCAAGCTTCCGCGACGTACAGCTATGCGGCTTCGGGAGGCGTTACGGAGATTGTGTGGAACACGGTTGAGAATGTTCCCGGGTTTACGGGCGACGCTCGTAGTCAGGTAGAACTTCAGTTGTATTTCACACCTCTTGTCGACGTTACATTCGAGTGGTACGAAGATTGGATCTTTGGGTGGACGAGAACAGGCCCACCGTTTGGCGGTTCTCGGCACTTTCTGTTTACGTATCTTTTCGAGGTTAACGCTACTGGATCTAGGGTTAGCACTGTATTTGGGTTGGGGCACGAGGCAAATACTCAGGTCGTGACAATCGGTGTGCCTCATGGGACACTGTTAGAGGGACACCACTACGAGTTTCTGTCGTTCGCATTTGTGTCTGGGTATCTCGACTATCCTGATGGGGGGATGGTTGGACCGTCTCGGCTTGTGTTATCGGGGTCGGTGGTGGAGGACTTGCCACAGGTCAGTTCTACTCCCGAACCTTCTTGCACGGCGCTGATGATTGTGGGTGGTGTGTGTATTGCGTTCGAACGGTGGCGAAGGAATCGGAGGAGGGGGAATGTGATCAAAGAGGACATTCAGTGAGATAGGTAGCTTAGCGGCGAGGAGGCGGTACAATCGGGTCGCCCGCGTCGGCGTAGGGTCAGGGCGACTAGAAGCTTCGTAGCCGGATGCTGATCTAATTGCTCGTTGGGAATGTCGTTGAGGTGGAATTGAGTACGTTTGCTGGGGTATGAGCCCGATGGAGCTTGCTGAGTTGTTTGAGGGGAATAAATCTGCAGCTCGGTTTTTGCCTTTGGTTTTGTGAGAGTTCGGCGTGCGTGGGAGTGTTACCAGCACGAACCTGAATCGCGTCCCCTGCCTGCAGGAAGGTCGCGATGCCCACGTTCGCCGAAGAGATGGTGGCCCAGCTCGAAACGCTGCTGCGTGAGAACGTCGGCGTCCAGACCGTCACGTTCGGCGGTCAAACCGTCAGCTACGCCGATCTGCAGCAGCAGTACCAGCGCTGGAAGGCCCAGGCTGCCCGCGAGACCGGCAAGCGGCCGTTTATCCGGTCCCTCACGATGGAGGGGCCATGAACGCTTCCGGACTCTGGCAGAGTGCGTCCGGGCTGTTCGACGCCGGCCTGCGTCAGGCGCGGCAGGCGTTTGGCTATGACGCCGTCGACACGGGCGAAGGCAAACGCCGCGCCCCGTCCGGCGTCACTCGCAGCGAGGACGACGAGCTGCCGGTGCAGAAGCGGCGGAAGCTCCTCTCGCAGACCCGCGACCTGGCCCGCAACTTCGCGCTGCTCGGCTGGGCGATCCGCCAGCACCTGAACTACATCACCACGTTCAACTTCCAGCCCAAGACCGGCAACCGCCGGCTGAACCAGAAGCTGGCCGCCTTCCTGGAGAACTGGAGCGAGCCCGAGAATTTTGATGTTGCCGGGATTACTCCGCTGTGGAACTTCATCCGCCTGGCGGAAGTCCGCCGCTGTATCGACGGCGACATGCTGGCGCTGAAGCTGGCCAACGGGCAGGTGCAGGCGATCGAAGGGGACCGGCTGCTGTCGCCCCGGACGGCCCCGCGGGAGATTGCCGCCCGCAACTGGTTTCACGGCGTCGAGCTCGGCCCCTACGGCCGGCACCTGGCCTACGCCGTCCACGGCCGCGGCAAGTCGAACGACTTCGGCGCGGTTGGCTCCAGTCAGTTCGTGTTCGAACGGGCGGTCCCGGCCCACCAGGCCCTGCTGTTCGCCCACCGCGAACGGTTCGATCAGGTCCGCGGCATCACCCCCCTCACAGCGGCGATCAATTCCCTCGTCGATACCCAGGAAGGGATCGACTTCATTTCAGCAAAACTGAAAGTTCGAAAAGCCACATTTTTCATACGCGGCTCCGTCCTCCGACGGAGCCGCGTTTTTCGCTGGGATTCTGCAGTGTTTCAGCGGGACTGCCGTCTGGCCGATCGAACCAGGGGCAGATGGAGTCGCAGATTTCAGGGGTTGGTTGGACCGTCTGCAGCACCGGTCGCGTGTCCCGGCGCTGCTGCGGCGGAGTGGAGAGAGCGATGATGAGCGGAGCAGAAGCTGGAGGCGAGTCTCGGCGCGACCGGGCATTCCGGGCTTGGGCTGTGGTTCTGCTGGGGCTGATCGACGGACACGACGAGGGAGATGTGCCGCCGGACGGGCCGATGCCGGTTCAGGCTCCTGCAGCCCATCCGCGCCGGCCCGAACCGGGGCCGGCCGCGGAAGCGTGATGCTGATCATCGCCGGAATTCTGGCGATTCACGCGAATGGTTCGAAGGTCCATCAGATGGCTGAAAGCCCCGCGGGCGGCTCCGCCGAACTCGGCGTCGCCCGCGGGAACGCGCACGAAAGAATAGTGTCTCGCGTCTCGCGACTGTTCCCGTTGACGGCGGCCTGGGTCCGGGCCTCCACCTGCGCCGTCTGCTGCTGCAGCCAGCCCAGCTCGTGCAGGGCGGCGTCGACGTCCGCGAGGGTCTTCAGGTCGAGAGAGCTGCCGAGCATGGCGGGGCGCGTGGACATGGCCGGGGCCTTTGAGAAGGGGAAAAGTTGCGGCGAGCTGGGGTGAAGGGAATCGGGCTGGCGGTCGATGGATGGGAGCGGCCGAGCGATCCGTCCCTGGTCTTGCTCGCACGCGGCGAGAACGCTATGACCGCGGGACAGCGTCCATGCCGCCCGCGGTCACTGGAGAGTCGGCGACGGGGACATTCAGCACAGCCCACTCGCGGGCTGTCAACTCGAAAACGGAATGGACGCCATGACGACAAAGCCGACCAGCGAGGGATCGCCTCGGAACAAGAGGATCACCGTGCGGGTGACGGCGGAAGAATTCGCCGAGATCCGCCGACGGGCCTATGCCGCCGGCCGGGATCTGGGGCCAGAGATTTACGAATGGATCAGGCCGCGGCTGCGGGTTGGCGGAAGTGATTTCGCGCGGAATCACCCCCAACGGCGGACTGACCGGGCCTAGCGGCTACTACGAAAGGAACAGGACTAGTCCCAGCAAATCTGACTATCTCGCGTTCCACTTATGTCGCAGTTCAATAAGGCGGGCGTCGGTGCGCAAAGCGTCTTCCGGACCCGCGATCATCTCAAGCGTGTTGACGACTTCGTAGGGCCACTTCTGTGCATCATCGGGCAGGATTGTGCACAGAAGACGAAGGTATTGCTCGGAATGGACTTTGACGAGATCGCTCACGTCACTCCCGAAGTGAATGTGCAGCCCCGTCCCGTCAGCAAGCTTTGTCAGCAATGGCAACACCACGTCTATCAGTGCGGAAAAGACCTCGACGCGAGACAGGAGCAATTGACACAACTGTACGGTCCGTTTCGATGTTTTTACGGTCTTCTGCCGTGGCCATACGCTTCGAAAGAAATCGATCGCTCGTATCCGCCACCCGTCGCACTCGGTTGGATCGTCGTCACGGAGTGCTCGTTCCAGTAGCCATAGGACGTGGGAACGGAACTCCTCGTCACCGTGCAAAAGTACGTCTCTGAATTCGGCATCTGTCACCCACTTGCGAGCTTCCCCTGGCCTAGACGAAATCCAGCCGTACAGAATGAGATCGGCCAATGATCGCACGTGGCCCTGCCGAACAGAACCTCTCTGCTTCGCAAGGTCGAGCAGCCTCTCCCTCATCCGCAGATACATCTCTGGACTCGTGATCTTTGGGTTCCAGAAGAATCCCGCCCATAGCGCAGCTCGATCTTCGCCATCGGCGGCGTCGAGAATTGAAAGGAGCCCTTCCTCAGTCCACTCACGATTCATCAAATGTAACCAGCCAAGGTAATGCGATGTCATCGCAATGGCATGCCGCCGTTGATCGCCAGCGAGCGCCAGGCACCGCTCGATGTTTCTCAAGCAGGGCGTGATCGTGTCAGGTACTGATTGATCGATCCGTTCATCTTCGAGGATCGTACGAACCATATGACCGACGGGCGAATTGATCGCGTCGGCAGCCCAGTCACGTCCACGACTTGAGCCGAGCACCGTTGATGACGCGTTCGCGGGATCGTCTTTCACAACGTCGATGAATCGCTGCACCAAGCGATCGAAGGATTCGGGAAACTCCTTCGACAATCCTTTGCTCGCCCTCTGGAACCACCGGGTTGCCGCGTGAAGGAGTTCAGACAACCCTTCGACCGGCATTCGGCACAGCCGTGCTGCGATGATCGCTGAAAAGGAGGATGTGTCCTTATCCCTATTCGATGAATTCAGGAATCTACTCCAAGCCCATTCTGGGTACTCGCTCCTCCTGGCCGCGTGCGTGAGAGCCAGGTAGGCTCGCTTCGGGAACTCGGCACATAAGCCGGCAAACGGGTCACGCTGCCTCAGGCGTTCCCCGTCTGACCGCCCGGCCAATTCGAGAGCCTTCGAAAGGACGGAATCTAGCGGTTCGCGCGTCAGCGGACCGCACTCGGTATCAGTCACCATGTAACCTCCCCGAATCTCGCGGGAATCGGTCGCGTGGTCGGCATACCCAGGTCTCCAAGCGGGAGCCTCCTCCCGGAGCGCAGCCATCTCGCGTTCAAAGTCAAAGGAGAACGTGCATTGATGATTTGTCAGCCATTGAAGGCGTTCCTGAACTGCCGAGGCCCGATGATCTCTGTACGACTCGTCGTCCTCGTATTCCCACTGGTCGGGTCCACGCAGTAAGCGAAGTTCGAGGTGTCCTCGATCGCGTATCGACAATTCGCGCCATCGGCTCGCCAGCACCAGCAGCAAATCTCGCTGGTGGTAGCCGTCCCAGAACACATCGTTACTCAGTCCTCGAACCACAAGAGAGAACGCATGAGGCGTCGCTAACTCCGGCTTGCCGCTCGCCCAAAGGCGTAGTCGAGCGAATGCGGTATCGTCATCCGAAGGCCATGCTGCGAACTCTTCCCGAGCACGTCTCAGGTCGACCTTAACGAGTTGGTCGAACAGCCGCGCAAAAGTAATGACACAGCCGGAAACTCCGTGGGTGCGCTGGTAGTTGCTGACGTCTGGGTGTTCGTCTGCATTGATCGGACTAATATGCAGCCGGTTCTTGTCGTCAACTTCATCGCACAGACGAATGGCAGCTTCAAGGTTGCTTCGGAGCCCCCGCACAATGTGGTGGAGCCACTCATCAGGAATCTCTGCCTCGGGGGGCAATCCAGGACACTCGACCTCGATTCGCGCCAATTCAAAGTCGCGACAGTCATCGCCCCGCTCGGGCGGGAAAGGTCCAGACAGCAGTGGCGGCCCGACCTTCAAGTATGGCCGCAAGAGTGTGGTGAATCGCCGGACCGTAGCAACTGCCCAGCCGTCTCGATCGAGTTCTCGCTTCAGTTCGTACCACTCGCGTCTGGCGTCTGTCGTTGACGACGTTTGCCACGCCTCCAAAATGTATCCCCAGAGTTTCCGAAGGGCCGCGTCGATGTCGGGGTGAGAATGGAGCAGTTTCCACTCGATGCGCTGCCAGTATCCGGGGTGTAGCGACTCCTGCCGGGCGGCCCACCACACCGCGGCGGGTTGGTCTGCGACGTTTGCAGTCCACTCACCAATCCAAGTCAACCGACTGGGGAGCCGCGGCATGTGCGACGACTGGAATCCGCGAACCGTGGCAAAGTTCTCAGGCGACAAGTCCCGACGATCCGTCTCGTTCAGAGCGAAGGCGTCCCAAGCATCTACTGGGACTTCACGAGATCTGGATTCGGCGGCATCGTCCCCTCGCTGCGGAACGGAGTCTGCATCCAATCCGTAAAGTGCAAAAGGATCGGCAACCGGCGCTTCGAGGTCCATCCAATTCCGTCTTGCAGGACTAATATAGCGACAGACCGGATCGAAAACACACAGCCATTCCGCAGGTGGCTTGGATTCAGCAAACGCTCGCGCACCTTCGCGGGTCGAGACGACGTGCGCCACTTGTCCACGTTCGTGCGGCTCAGTTTGCCTTGGCCCCACCATTGAGCGATTCACGACTGACTGCCGCCAAGCACGTGGATCATCTGCCCGAATCGCCCACTGCGTCAGCGTTTCCCAGAGCGAGTAATGACAATTCTCACTTGAGTACGGGATTGCCTCGACGTTCTTGTGCTGCCAGCGTGCGATCAGTTCAGCAGACTCATCCGCCTGGAATGCATAAATCGGATTTCGCGAATCGACTCGTCGGCGTAGCCCCTCCAAAAGATAGTGGACCGGTGGGTCGTCAGCAGAATACCCAATGAAAAGGACGACGTAGTCTCGCACAATGTCGCGAAAGAAGTTCGTTGCCCAGCCCTCGGACAGGTAGGCGTGTCCGAAATCGGAGCTTGACAGAACGAAGCCCTCGCCATCAGCTCCGGTGTATCCAATGTTTACACGACCATGAAGGTACACGATGCCGCCCGAGTCTTCGTATTGCGAGCGGTCTGGCAAGCGAGGCGGCTGATATATCCGCGGTCTGCCGGCCTCGCTCTCGAAGAGTCGATCAAAGTTTGTCGTGACGATCCGAGTCTGTCCGCTCGGAGTTCGAGCTAAGCGCAGCAGAATCTCATGCGCCGATCGATCGACGTCCGGCCGCGGTGTCAGACATTCCGCGACCGCTGACTGAATGTCGGCGGTCGTGAACTCGCGTTCCAAAAGCGAAAACACTCTGTCAGCGGACATCAGTCCGGTGACGTCGAGTTCCGTTTCAAGCTCACGCGCCTTGTTGAGAACCTTGCAAGCGTAGCTCTCAGACGTCACTCCAAGCTTGCAAATGACGGACTCTGCCAGCCCGAAGAAGTCTGGAAGTCCAGCTCGTGCCCTGGAAACACCTGCCCCGCAAAACAATACGACGCGGCCTTCATCTCGTGCGTGGAGGAGTGAGTCGGGAATTGATGGGCCGTTCTCGGTGAATCGCATGTAGGTTCAAGCTCCAGTCGTGATCGAGCGTGCCAAGTGTACTGGATCGAAGCCTCTCGGGAAAACCGTGGCGGAACGACCTGAGCCAAAAGGCGTTAGGACTGGAAGGCCCCTCGATTGTAGCGACTTTGAATCGGCCGGCAGATATACTGCCGTCTCTTGAGCTTTTGCAGTGCGAGACGAATGCGAGGCGTGGAATGGGCTTTTTGAGCGAACTCCTGAAGGACTTCCCGGCACTGGCCGTTGCCAAGGAACGAATCGCGCTGTTTGAGGAACGCCTCAAACTGACTGAAGAAGAGAACGGCCGGCTGAAGTCGGATAACTCACGTCTGATTGCTGAGAACGCAGCACTGAAAGTGAGGTTGGAACAACAGCAAGCGTCTGCTCAGTTCGCGGAGTCACACGGAGTGCTCTGGAAGTCGCGAAATGGGAATGTGGAGCGGATCGCTTACTGCCCGATATGCAGGGTCGCGATGTCCGAATTTCCGCCTGGCACCAATGAGCTGCTTGTCTGCTCAAAATGCGATTTTCAAGCGCCGTTTCGACCAAAGCAGACAGCGGAGATCGCTGAAAGTGTTAGCAACGAACTGTCCTGAAAGGTCAGGTGGAAAATGGCAAGTCAACCGATTCGGATTAACGCTCGGCCCTACGCGGGAAGGGATTCAACCAAGCGGCTTAAGGCACAGTTGAAAGCAGAAGTAGCCCAAAAGATCGAGGATTACATCAACGAACGCCACCAGCGAGGTCAGCAGCAATTTGACTACTTCGAGATTGCGAACGATCTTCAAATTCAGAAGGACGTTATTTTCGATATCCTCCGGTTCAATCGAGGCGGAAGCAATGGCATTACGTTTGGTGAACCCGAGTAAAAACTCTGCCGACCAATTCTCGTCAAACCAACGAAACCGCCTTGATCCCCCCCACCGCCTTCGGGCAGGGCTTTTCCTTGCCGGCCTCGGCCAGCCACTCGATCAGGTCGCCGCGCTTCGCGTCGGTCGACCGAAGCTTCCACTCGGCCGCCAGCTCCTGGAGCTGGGCCGTCGTCAGCAGCTCCAGATACGTCCGATCGAGAGACCACTGCCGGACGATGTCGATTCCCGGATGCTCGGCCAGCCATTCGACCAGCGGGGCCGGCATGTCAGTCGATCCCGTGTCCGCCGGATGCTGCACCCACTCCTGCAGGATCCGGCGGAGACTGGCCGTCCGTGTCGCGGCCGGCTTCGCGGCGACCGCCTGCAGGATGTGAATGGCGTCCGTCTGGTACTACGACGTGCGGCGGACGCCGAACGCGTTTGCGAGCGATGTGCGCCGCTCGTGGGAGTTGCCCCCGCAAATCGATGGACAGTCAGACAGCACGTCAGCGGCCGCCATCCCTGTTGTATCTATTGTCCCACACGCGAGTTGCGGCACAACCGGACGTGTCTTTTGCCAGGCTGGTTGGACGGGAATTCGCGCGAAAGAAAGTGTCTCGCATAGCGCGACTGTTCCCGTAGGGGGCGACGCTCGGATCGCCAGGAAGGACCCGCGACCTGGCGAACGGCCGCCCGCAGTTCGACCTGACAGGCATCGCACAAGGATCTGCGTGGCAGCTTGATCATCCCGCCGAACTGGCAACTGGAAACGCCCGCGGGCGAAGGCCGCACGTGCACTCTCAAAATAGCGCAATCTTCCCGCCCTGCCGTCACAACCGGCATGAGGTCTGGATCAAGTCACGATCCACAAAGCCTACATTCAGTGTAAACCATTCATTCGCCGTTCGGTCTCGACAGGCCCGTTCGCAGCGAAGGAATTGCTCAATTCGAAATTGCGAACAACTTCGGCAGCTGCGCAACTGTGTGGTCTCTCAGTGTGATTCTTCAACCGACCTCGGTCGTTGTCGACAGCGGCGAGTTCGCGATTTCGAATCCAGCCATTCTTCGTGCGTCTAGGCGAGAGGCGTTTTCTCCTCCATCAACGGACCGTTCGTCAGGCTTGTGAGTCGATCCCATCCAGCCAGCAACGAAGACGACAGGAACAGTGCCAACGGCCCAGTACCACGTGTAGCCGCCTGCATCGCCGTACCACAGATAGCAGCCTGTCCCCCACCCAATTCCAGCGACAACACTGCAATATGCTCCAATTCGACTGGCCCCAGACCAATAAAAGCCGCCGAGTAGTGCGAATGACAGAGCGGCGATCGGAATGTTTGCCAGGATCAGGCGGCTGAGAATGTCATCGACCAGCCAGATCGCTCCCAATGCGGTGAGCACAGCGATTCCGGACATGAGACGACGTTGTTGTCGGACGTCCTCCAACGAACGGTTTTCGAAGCTGGCTGCGATCATCGAGGTCATGGCGCTCCAGACACCGGCCAGGCTCGTCAGCGAAATCAGCGAGAGCGTCGCAAAGGCGGCTCCGCGTATTCCGGGCGGCAACCAGGCGACGATCAGTCCTGGCACGGCAAACTGAGCATCCTTGAGGTCCGGCTGCTCCAGGAAGTACAAGGCCGATGCCGCCTGTGCCGCTGCATAGAGTGCGAAGACGATGATCGCGGTCAATGCCATCGCCAGACACGCCGTGCGTTCATCCACCGCCGCGAAGACTTTCTGCCCGTACCAGGGCGAGCAGATGTACGTCAGGCACGTCAGCAGCGCGAGCGAGAGAACAAACCACAGCGGCAACTGCGGATCGCTCCAACCTGCCGCGACGATCCACCGGGCGTCAGACCCTGCGATGTCGCCGAATCCGCGACCCGGAGTGAGCGAGCGCGAATACCCAATCGCCAGTAAGCCGGGCAACAGGAGGCACGTCAGGACGAAACTCCATACGTCGAGCCGCACGATCGATGCCAGTCCCCCGCTCAGGCTGAGGAGCAGACCGCTGCCGGCGATGGCAACGATCCAGCACCAGTCGCAGCCGTCCAGCCCCGTTGCATGCGAGAGAATCATCGTCAGCGATTTGAGATACGTCGCACTGAAACCCCACATCGCCAGCAACAAGAGCACGGCGACGAAGCGGCCGAAGTTCGCACCGTACCGCGCCGAGAACCAGCCAGCGACCGACGTTCCGTTGTATTCCTTCCAGCGACGCGACACCGACACCGCATACCAGGCCAGCCCGACCAGGAAAACTCCTGACAGAAGAATCGCTCTCGCTCCGACGCGATAACCCACGGCCGAGAACGCGAGCAGCGTGGACGTATTCAGTTCAGTCATCACCAGCGTCGCAACCAGCGGAAACAAGCGGACCGAGCGGCCTGCCACGGCGAACATGTTCGCGTCGCGCGTCGGCCGAAATGCCAGCCCGCCAAGCAACAGCAGTACGGCGACGAACGAAATCACGTCGAGCATGAAAGGCGAGTTTCCGGTCGAGTACAGCATTTACGACAGGTCAGGCGAGGTCGTCTGCTCGTGACGTTCGTCCGCCGACAGCAGTGGAGAGGTGCACGATCTGCGGGCGTCGAGCGTGGTAGTCAACTTGAGCCGTTCTCAGATCGACAGTTCCTCGCGCTGTGGGGCAGTTCGGTGCAAGCAGGTCCGTGGCGTAGGTCGTGAAGAACTCGTCGCACCAGAGGCACTCATTTCCAAGTTCCTGAATCCGTTGCTGAGCAAACTCCGGCGTGATTCCACGGGTAATTCCCATCGAGTCGGGGCGACCCTCGTTCAGCTCGCGAAAGACCGGATGTCCGGCACAGCGGTCGAGAATCTCAAGAAGCGGCTCGCTGAGAAGGGTTCCGATGGGGCGGCACGTCATGGGGCAGCAGGGATAAACGTCCGCAAGTTGAAGGTTGACCTCACTCCCCTCGCCACGGTAATTCAGAAAGCGCTTCGCTCCGCTCCAGAGTTGACAGAACTTGTGCTCCGGCGCCGCTGCCGAGAGGCCATTGAACCGGGCTCGCCCTCTCGGCCAGAGCGGACCGATCCAGACATCTTCGGTTGCTCCCCAGAAGGAATACCGTCTGGCGTCGACCGGGGCATGCTCTGTGTCGGCGGAGATCATGCCGGCGGTCTCGAACATCCGTGTGAGCTGGCCGCGCCGTTTGACGGACGACAGCGGATGAAAGGCATCCATGCTCGATACGTCGATGCGGCTCACGCCCGCCGCGAGCAGGCGATCCAGGATCTTCTCGTCAAGCCGATCGCCGTTGGTCTGAATCCAGACCTCGGTGCCATACCGACGAAAGCCCGCAAGTTCCTGCAAGGCATGAAACAGCAGCTCGGGCCAGACGAGCACTTCTCCGCCCGACAGAATGATCCTGTCGAGAGGAACGCGATCTGGAGGCGGGAAGTGTGCGATGCAGAGACTGACTTCAGCCGGGGTCAGCCCGATGGCTCCTGGCCCCGAATCGTTGTAACAATGGGCGCATCGCTGATTGCATTCGCGCGAAATGACCCAGTAAATGGAGTCCATTGCAATTCCTGAATCTGGTGGGTCAGACAGGTGTGCGAATCGCACCGGGACGGATCTGTCATGGCCGTACAACGGATTCTTCGGAGAGTTCGAAGTGAAAGTCTTGAGGACCTTGCTCGGGAACCGAGACTTTCAATGGGGAAGTCTCGACGGCGGTATATCTGGCCAGTTCCGGCTTTGCTCCAGCTCCCAGCTGGACATAGACCGTGTAGCTCCCTGGCAGCGCGCCGTTTCCGACCGGATAAGTTCGCAGCACGAACGAACCGTCCGTCTGCAGCAGACTGCTGGCGCGAGACGAGCCGGCTTCCGGCTCGAAGAATACGGCCCCCGGCATGACCGGCTGCCCCTTCCACGTGACGACTCCTTTCACCGGGACCAAAGCCGTCTTACGACTGCAACCAGCGTTCGCGATGACGATTGTCATCGCGAAAAGCAGGCCGAACATCACGCAGATGAGCCCACGCGACCTGGATCTTGCGCGAAGTGCATTCATTAGAATTCTCCGGTCGGTTCGCCGTCCTGCGGACGCAGCAGTCGGCGGAACAGGGCGCGATCGATATTCTCGGTGACGGTTTTCACGCTGCCGTCAGCGAGCACAAATCTCGCCGTTCCAGGGTGTGGCGACCCCCAGTTGCCTCCGCCGCAACCGGGATAGGAGCCCCCACCGACGAGTTCGCGGAGCGGACCGTCAGTGTAGATGCTGTCGCCGCACCGGGCCGTACCGCCGGCTCCCCCGACGACAATGGGTTCATCCCAGTACCAGCTGCCACTCTGCATGGCTTCACGATCGAGCGCCTTTTCGCCGACGAGCATTGTTTGCGAGGAACCGTCGGTCAGGTCGGACAATCGCTGGACTCGGCCCCAGTTGGAGCCGTAGGCCGGGAGGATGATCTGGTCGTTGGCGGCGTAATCCGTGCGTGCCCAGAGGTTGGGAATCGACGGCGGCACGACGTAGGTCCAGCCTGGGTAGACCGAATCTGTCGCCGGAACCGGCTTGGGACTTGGGTCACGACGAGCAGGAATCATCAAGGCCGCGACGCCATGATCCGCCTTGGTCGCATCAAAAGCGGCGGTCTGCTCCAGGTACGGCAGAATGGCGTAGGCATACGAGCCGTGCTGCAGTTTCGGATTGTCACGGGGGCTGGCGTAGCCCCAATAGTAGGGGCCGGACCATCCGGCTCCGAAAGTCGCGACGCCGGGATTGTTGGACTGCGGCGTGGGGGAACCGTAGTTTCCGTCTCCCCCATTGTTTGGGAAGAAGAGAAACGTGTCGTGAAACATGTGCAGAGCCAGTCCAATCTGCTTCAGATTGTTGATGGACTGCGTCCGTCGAGCGGAGTCACGTGCCTGCTGCACCGCGGGTAGCAGCAGGCTGACCAGAACGCCGATGATGGCGATGACCACCAGCAGTTCGATGAGAGTAAACCCGGCCTCGGCCGCCCTGCCGGCGTGCGTTGTTCGCGGTTCCTTCGGAGATCTCGCGGACTGTTGCATGCTGCGATCCTTC
Organism: uncultured Planctomycetaceae bacterium; assembly: GCA_942493135.1. Taxonomy (GTDB): domain Bacteria; phylum Planctomycetota; class Planctomycetia; order Planctomycetales; family Planctomycetaceae; genus Planctellipticum. The sequence goes on from OW818684.1 coordinate 6,309,494, forward strand.
TACGCATCACTGAGCCCAGGCCACCGATTCTCGGAGGAGTTCCCAGAGAAATGAATCGGGGCCATCCATCAGTCGTGCGACAGGACCGGACATTACACACAATTCGACAATTCCGTGATTTGTTTGAGCGGGACGCGGGGAAGCTGGAGACGCGGTCCGTCGCGGCGCGTCTTCGACGCTCCCTGCGGGGATCGCCGGTGGCCAAAGTCTGGATGAAATTGGGAGCAAAGTGTCACAGGGAACGCGAGATTCGCTCGCGCGCCTCGGGCGACAGCGTCACATCGGGGACGACCCCGTCGTCACATGCGTCGCGGTCGCTGAGCCTTGCCACGTGCCTCAATCGGTGCATCTGATTCTGAAATCTCTGGCAGAGCGAGCACATCATCAGGTGCGAGTTCAGGCTCAGCCGTTCTCGAAAAGAGAGCGGACGATCCATCGCCGCAGAAACAAGTCGAGAGGCGTCCCGGCAGGAGAAGATGCTCATCGGCGGATCTCCCGACCAAACCAGTTGTCGTCGAGACAGCGCCATAGTCGCAGTCGCGCCCGATAAAGAATCACTCCCAGATTCGTCGGGCTGACTGCGAGTTCGTTACAGACATTCTGAGAGTCAATCTGGTCCAGTTCGCGGAGTGTGAAGGCATTCCGCATGCGGACCGGCAGGGTTCCAAGACATCCCGAGAAGACACTCCAGAACTCAGCCTTCTCGGCCGCGGATCCGGGCTCGTCTCCCCAGTCGCCAGGAGATGCTTTCCACCGGCCGCGATGGTCGAAAAGCCCCTCGACCCATTGGTCCGTACCGACCACATCGGTCGCCGGACGCTCCCGGCCCGCTTGGCGGGCGTGGTCGCTGATCTTATGCTTCAAAATGGACAACAGCCAGGTGCGCTCTGTCGACCCGCCGCGAAAGCGATCCGCCCCGCGCAGTGCTGCAAGCAACGTCTCCTGGACGAGATCCTCAGCGGTCGCGGACCGTTTGACTCGCAACAGCGCGAACCGATACAGAACGTCTCCGTGATCGGTCAGCCAGCGCTCCGGGTCCAAACCGTTTTCGATTTGCGAGTGATTCATACCGGGCCGCTTTAAGAACTCGGGCTTTGCGGAGCGGGAAGCGACAGCGTGATATCAGATCTGTGACTCGACGGTTCTGCGTGTGAGATCATCCCCGCAGGCTTCCCTGGCAGCTCGATCCCGCTCCAGCCGTGCAGCCGAAACAGTGTTGTCCTGTCACGATCGGGCGGTGCGCCAGTCGAGCCAGGCCGGCATCGTCGAATTCCATGATGGATTGAGGCACGTTGCGATCGAGTCCCAGTTCCAGCATCTGATTGAAATCGCAGTCGTGCAGATTCCCCTGCCAGTCGACCGACAGCATTGTCCGGCACATCAACGAGTCGAAGGTTGCTGGATTGAACGACTGCACCAGCGTCTGCATGTAGTGCTCGTACTGTCCGGCCTCAAGCAGATCGTCCAGAAAGCGACTGATGGGCATGTTGGTGATCGTGTACAGCTGCGTGAATTCGATCCCGTACCGCCGCCGCAACTGTTGCCGATAGCTCTCTTCCAGACTGCGCTGGTCGGGCGGTAACGACGGTCCCTGCGGATTGAAAACGAGCGAAAGACTCAACGGAGAGTCCGGCTGGCCGTAACCCAGGGCATTCAGCCGCTGCAATGCCGTCAGCGAGCGCTGAAAGACTCGCTCGCCGCGCTGTCGGTCAACATTCTCTTCCAGATAGCAAGGAAGCGAGGCAACGATTTCAACCCGATGTTCGGCGAGAAACTGAGGCAGGTCTTCGTACCCGGGGGCGACAAGGATTGTGAGATTGCTGCGGTCGATGATCCGGCGGGATAACGCGGACGCGCCGGTGACCAGCCGCCGGAACTGGGGATTCATCTCGGGAGCCCCACCAGTAATGTCGAGAGTCCCGATACTGGTCCGCTGCAGGACTGCGAGGCAGGCGTCGGCGGTGGCCTGGGTCATGCTTTCGCGGCGATCCGGCCCAGCGTCGACATGGCAGTGGCGACACGTCTGATTGCAGAGTTTTCCGACATTGACCTGGAGCGTCTCGATGCCCGCGGCCCGCAACGGCGGCAGCGAGTTCCGTGCGCAGACAGCCGCAAATGCAGGACGGTCCGAGCCGGCTTCCTCGTTGAGAATCCGTCGCTGCACATCGGGACTTGCCAGCGGACTGAGCTGACGCAGAAGCGTTAAGTTCGGCAAATCAATATCTCCTCAATCTCTGAAGCCGTTTCCGTACGGGCCGCCAGCTCCGTTGACGCTCCGCTGGACGACGTCAACAACACGCTCCATCGACGCCGCAGCAGGGGCCGGACGAATCCGTCGTTTCGCGGTATTCGAGTCCCTTGGTCTCTTTGGGGCTGCGGCGAACGGAACGCCGACAGTCAAACGGCTGTGCCGAGTCCAGCGGAACCTCCTCGCGAGGATGGACGACATCGAAAAACTCCCGATAGGGATCTCGCTGCAAGAGCTGAAAAGTCTTGTCGCAAACGGCCATCCGCTCGCCGCGAACGTATGTGTGACCGTCGTCATCGCAAACGCGACTGAACGGTCCCCGATAGATCACGGCCTGATTGCGTTCCAGGCAAGGTCCCTGCTTACCTTTGTAGGCCAGCACAGTCACGGACCGGAACTCGATCCCTTCGACGACGCGCCACGGGGCCGCCTGACGTTTGACGATGCTCATCCCGTGAAAGCCCGCGTCTTCGAAGGCCTTCAGAAAGCCATCTTCACGGAACGAGCCGGAGATGCAGCCCGACCACAGCTCCGGATCACGCTGCAGATGTTCGGGAACTTCCTCGTCGGACACGATATCACTGATCGCCGCCCGGCCTCCGACCTTGAGGACTCGAAAGATCTCGCCAAAGAGCTGCCGGCGATCCTGCTGACGGACGAGGTTCAGTACACAGTTTGAAACGACGCAGTCGACGGAGTTGCTGGCTACGAGCGGAGATTCTTCACGCAGCCGATCTTCGAGCGACCGCAGTGCCAGCCAGTCGGACGGACTGCAGACCGGGTGATGCTGGAGCTCCTGTGCCAGCAGGTCCAGATTGAGCCCCAGATCCTGGATCATCCCGTATACGAACTCGACATTCGCGTAGCCGATGCGGTCGGCGACCGTCCGCCGGTGGCGACGAGCCAGGCCCAGCATTTCCTGATTACAGTCCACACCAATCACCTTCCCGACCGGGCCGACGACCTGAGAAAGGATGTAGCAGAGTTTTCCGGCTCCCGATCCGAGATCCAGGACGGTGTCCCCCAGGTTCGCGTACGGCGAAGGGTCACCGCAGCCATAGTCTCGCTCGATGATGTCGTCTGGAATCGCAGCCAGATAATCCCCGGCATATTCCACTGGGCAGCACAGTGCCTCTTCCCGCTGCTGAGCGGCGGAGGCGTACCGGTCATAGACTGCAGACTCGGCGGTGGTCGAATGTCGTTCCAGAACGCGACTCATCTCTTTCGGCTCCTGAATCTTGCCGGGACTCCGCACTTTTCGGCTCTCCGATTGCGAAACGGACTCTATCTGAGTTCCCAATCGGATTCTGTGGCCTGGTTCACAGATTCGGTCTGCAGCCGGCGCTAAGATCCTGCCATGCCGACACGCGTGCTGTCATGGCGATACGAAATTCCGTTGTCTGAGGAGAGTTTCAGCATGAATGGCGATTGGAGCCGACGAGATTTCACGAAATTCACTGCTGCCGCATTCGCGGGTGTGCTGACGGGGTCTGCCACCCTGAACGCCCAGGACAAGAAGGACGCCGAAAGCCTTCTGCTCAAGGAACCCCATGTCTGCCGCGGGCTGAATACCTGCAAAACTAAAGGAGCCGGCAAGAAGAACGAATGCGCCGGGATGGGCGAGTGCGCCACTGCCAAGGCCCACGAATGCAAGGGCATGAACGAGTGCAAAGGGCAGTCTGGCTGCGGCGAAAAGCCGGGCGAGAATGCCTGCAAAGGGATGGGCGATTGCTCGGTGCCGCTGAGCGAGAAGGCCTGGAAGTCCGCCCGCAAGAACTTCGAAACTGCCATGAAGAAGGCTGGCAAGAAATTCGGCGATGCACCGAAGCCGAAGAAGAGCTGACCCCTACGGCCCTTGGGGTTCGGCCGATCTCCGGCTCGCCTGCGACGCTGTTTACGGAGAAACTCAGCGTCGCAGGCTCTTTTGGCTCTCCTGGCAATTGCACGAGGAACGTATGACTCAACCGCGGCTCGGACTTCCACATCTTGGCTTCGGCGTGGGACTGCGAACGACGCACTTTCCGTATCTGCTGCAGCACGCCGCAAACGTGGACTGGTTCGAGATCATCTCCGAGAATTTCATGGATTCTCAGGGTCGCCCGCGGTACGTGCTCGATCAGTTGTCCGAACGGTATCCGATGGTGATGCACGGCGTGTCGATGTCCATCGGGAGTACCGATCCGCTGAACTTCGACTACCTCGGACGGTTGAAACGCCTGGCCGACGAGATTCGACCGGCTTGGATTTCCGATCATCTTTGCTGGACCGGAGTTGCCGGCCTGAACAGCCACGACCTGTTGCCGCTGCCTCTCAACGACGAGTCGCTCGCGCACGTCGCAGAGCGAATTGAGATCGTGCAGGACATGCTCGAACGTCCGCTGATTCTGGAGAACCCGAGCAGCTATGTGACGTTCGCGGCTTCGACGATGTCGGAATGGGAGTTTCTGGCCCGCCTGACGGCCGATACGGGCTGCGGTCTGCTGCTGGACGTCAATAACGTCTACGTTTCCAGCGTAAATCATGACTTCGATCCCGCCGAGTACATCCGCAGCATCCCCGCGGACCGCGTCGTCCAGTTTCATCTGGCCGGCCACACGAATTGCGGCACGCACCTGATTGATACTCATGACGGTCCGGTCATCGATTCCGTCTGGAACCTGTACCATCAGGCAATCCGGCACACGGGCGGAGTATCGACACTCCTCGAATGGGACGCGCAGATCCCGGAGTTTCCCGTCCTCGAAGCGGAAATCGCCAAAGCGCGGAAGACTTTCGTTTTCGGAGAGGGCTTCGAGTCGACTGACAAATCCGTCACGAAGTCCACTGGACGCACGGAAGTCGTACCGCATCCGGCGCTGATCGCCACGGCAGAGGTCGAATGATGAATGGGCCAGGAACCACTCTGTCGCGAATCCAGACCTGGATGCAGGCAGTGATTCAGCATCCCGGCGGAATCGACGCGGGAATCGACGATCCATCGGCGCAGACCCAACTGGCGATTCCGCCGGACCATCTCCATCATGTGATCCTGCCGTCGCTGCGACAGACGAGCGCCGAGCGGCTGCAAATCTATGCCAACGCCTACTTTGCACGACTGCTGGAAGTCTTGAAGGGCGAGTTTCCCGCCGTCCTTTACGCTCTCGAAGAAGATCTGTTTGCAGAGTTCGCTCTTGGATATCTGCAGTCTCACCCGTCGCAGAGCTATACCCTGAGCGATCTCGGCAGCAACTTTCCGGCTCATCTGGAGGCGACACGTCCGCCACGGGAATCCGACGAACCGGACTGGGCGGATTTTCTGATTGATTGCAGTCGCCTGGAACGGACCTATGCGGAAGTGTTCGACGGCCCTGGGCCGGAATCATTGCCGCCAGACTCTTCCGGCACTCCCTGGCAACGGCTGACGCCGGAGCAGTTTCCGAAATCCCGACTGAAGATCGCCCCCTGGGTGCGACTAATCGCACTCCGGTTTCCCGCTCACGAGTACATTTCCGCAATCCGACGCAGCGAGTCGACGACGATTCCCGAGCCTGCCGAAACGTGGCTGGTCGTGAGTCGACGAGACTTTGTCGTCCGTCGAGTTCCCGTACCCCATGCGGAATACGAGGTCCTGCAGTCGCTGCGGGCGGGAGAGACGGTCGAATCGGCGCTGGAGCCGCTCTGGAGATCAGCATCATCAACGGAAACCGCCTCCAGGCAGGTGGAGCAATGGTTTGCTGCATGGACCTCGGCCGGATATTTCCAGGGATTTGACTTGGGAAATCTCTGAACAGGGGGGAGTTTCGGCGACTGCAATTGCAAAACTGCAGCGGGAAACCAGATGGACGATAGGAGCGGGTGCTGTCGGCGATTACAATCGTGCTCAAAGTCGATGGGACCGCAAAGCAAACGCCAACTGTCTGCGCGGCTGTGGGTTCCAGCGACGACCGTAGCGCGGGGGCGCCGATGGAAGAGCGTCTGTGGATCTTGAAGCGGTGCCGCCTCTTTGAGTCGCTGACCGAAGCCCAGATGGGAATTCTGGAGCGACGGGCGCGGATGCGTACGTTTGCGCGTAAGAATCTCGTCTATTTGCCGTCGGACAGCGCCGATGGCGTCTTTCTGCTCGCCGACGGGCGGATTCAGCTCAGCAGTTATACGCATGATGGCAAGCAGGCCATCATCGGCTTCATCGAGCCGGGCGAGCTGTTCGGCGAACTGGCGTTGATCTATGCGGGTGTACGGGAAGAGCACGCGGAAGCGGTGGCCAAGTCCCTCGTGATCTGGATACCGACCTCCGATCTGCAGTCGGTGATGGAGCAGTCTTCGGCACTGGCCTTCGGTGTCACGCGGTTAATCGGGTTCCGACGCCGGCGCATTGAGCGGCGATTGAAAAGCTTGATGTTCCGGAGCAGTCGGGATCGAGTGCTGCGTCTGCTATGTGAACTGGCTGAACAGTACGGAAAGCCCGATCCCGCTGGCATGCTGATTGCGCTGCCGCTGTCGCATCAGGACATGGCGAATTTGATCGGCAGCACGCGTGAGACGGTGACCACACTGCTTGGCGAACTGCAGCTCGAAGGGCTGATTGACGTCGGTCGAAAGCGAATTTTCGTGAAGAATCCACTGCGACTGGCTCAGTTGGCGGAGGCCAGCGGCCACGACTGCGAACCGTCCCCCGATCCTCCGCCAGGGCTTGGTCAATCGATTGCGCCGGTTCCCATGCGTTGAATCAAAAGGCGACGATTCCTTCCGACTACGTATCGCAGCATACAGATTCGTCGAGAAATCTCGTCGATAATTGAATCGTGACCGTGACGAACGATCTCTGGAATGTGTCGATGACGACCAAAACAAAGAATCAGCAATCCTTTGACGCCGCAGGCTGGGTTCCAGTACCGACGGGAACCATTTCAGACTGTGCTCGTCGGAAGCGTACCCGGACCCGGCTGCGGCAGTTGTCCGTTGCGGCAGGTCTTTGTGTCGTCCTTGCCCTGGGAGTCGGCGCTGGCATTTCTGCCGGCCGACACTTCGGGCAACCCGCGACAATGGATCTGAATTACGGCGGGATCACGTGCACCGAAGTCCGGCAACTCCTGCCGATGATGATGGAGATGCGCGAGATTCCCGAACCGCAACGCTCGCGGATGGAGATCCACCTGGCGGAATGCCCCCACTGCCGAAAGCTCCGGGAGCAGATGATGTCGCCCACAGCGGCGCAACAACCCGTCGGCCAGGAACCGAGCAATTCTCGACTTGTTGCGTCCTCGAAATTCTGAGTTTACCAGGATGCTGCTGATCAGTTCGTTGAAGCTGGCCGAATCGGGAGAATTGTGCCGGCGAGCGCTGCGATTCCATCCGGCAGATGAACCAGATCGCCGGGCGTGTCGATGTCGGTGAGCGGGGCGAGCAGCGTCACCCGCAGTCCCAACACTTCTGCGATCGACAACGTCTGCTCCAGCACGGTCTCGCTCCCCCACGGGATTCCTCGAAACAGTTCGGGAGCCGGGCCCGCCAGGCCGATCAGGTAGTAGCCGCCGTCAGTGCTGGGACCGATGACCACGGACGCCGATTCCAGTGCTTCGAATGCGGCACTCAGGTGCGGTGCATCCAGCATCGGGCAGTCGGTGCCAATGACGACGATCTGGTGAAATCCCCGGTCAAAGGCCCGGCCCAGCGCGCGCAGCAAACGTGCTCCCAGGTCGCCGTCGGTTTGTGGAATAAAATCCCACGGACCACCGAACAACTCAGCCATCTGGCCGGCATCGGCTCCCTCGAAATGGACCTCGACGGATGCCGGCCGCAGCCCGATGAACTGCGCAACCTGCAGCAGGGTCCACCGGCTCAACGCGGCACTCAGGCGCGCCGCGCCCTCCGGCCCCAGGGCCGGAATCAGTCGAGTCTTGCAGCGCCCGGGAGTCGGGTAGCGGGTCATGACAATCAGGAGTGACGACGACGCCATCGAAGTAGAGTGCTCCGAAGGGGGAGAACGACAAGATGTCGACCCGGAGGGGCTCAGACTTGCTTTGCCGGCAAGACTGGGGAAATACGCACATCGCGAGAAGCCTCGTCAACAGAGACGATCTTGGCCACCTTTTGGCGTCGTTGGGTTGCCCAGGCGTAGCGGGCAATAGTGGCCAGAATCTTGCTCCCCGCGCGAATGGTGCCGGATACGGTCCCACTGATTTTGCTGACGCCAATCCGACGCCGATAGGAGACGGGAACTTCCCGACACCGGAGGCGAGCCCGCACGGCCTTGATCTGCATCTCGATCGTCCAGCCGAAGTTCTGATCGCACATTCCCAGCGAGCGCAACGAGTCGTAACGAATGGCACGAAACGGCCCGAGATCGGTGAACTGCGCGCCCCAGATCCAACGCATCAGCGTACAAGCCAGGAGATTGCCATACCGACTCTGGGGGGGCATCGCCCCCGCTTCACGATTCCCGCGCAGGCGGGAACCGATCACGAAATCCGCCTCGCCAGCGAGAATGGGGGCGACGAGTGCGGGCAGCTCGTCCGGGTGGTCGCTGTAGTCGGCGTCCAGAAACACGACGATCAGCGGCTCCGCCTGTCTGGCTGCAACTTCCGCTTCAAGCTCCGCCAGCCCGCGTAAACAGGCCGAGCCGTAGCCTCGGCTCGATTCCGAGACAACCGTCACTCCCCAGATCTCGGCAACTTCGGCCGTTCGGTCACTCGACCCGTTATCGACGACGATCACTCGACCGACAGGCGGGAGATCCTGGAGCACGAGCGGCAGCGATCGCTCCTCATTCAGCGCCGGAATCACCACCACGACGCTGGAGAAGTCGTTGTCCATTGTCGGTTCCTTCCATGACGGCGGAAATCTGGGACAGTGGGGCACTCCCACGAGCGGTCGCACGAACCGATCCTTCCGGATCGAAGCCATTCTGGCAGATTCCACCACAAAGTCTGTTACCTGCGCCACAGACTTCGAGGGTCGGAAGAACTGTGGCGTGGCTTACAGACTCCATCGCCCGACTTCGACGATAAGTCTGAGGAATCGGAACCGTCCGGCGTGTGATTTCGGACGGACCGTCGGCGACTTCTCCCTGCGGAAGTCAATCTCTCTATTCTGGACCTGGGCAAGGATGCTCGCATGACACGTTCATGGATCGGATTGAGCCTCGCATTACTGGTGTGCTGCAGCGTTGGAATCGGGTGCTGCCACTCTCGTCACTTTGGGGGAAGCTGCCCCGCTCCGGGTGGTCAACAGGTCGGTCCTGCCGGAGGCTATGGTTCCGGTGGAATGTTCGGCTCCGGAGTCAGCTACGAAGCGATTCCGCAATCACCGTCTCCGACCTATGCGCCATCTGCCAACGCGGGGACGGCTGGGTCTGGCAACCGGTAAGCCAAGAGATTTCCCTTGAACACGAACCCCGACTCCCCGCCCGATTCCACTCGACAACAGCATCGTTTGCTGGAATTGATGGGGCTCGGGTTCGGCTCCTGGGGGATCTATCTGGCGATCGCCGCTCAGAGCGGGCGATTCGAGTACGGAGTCGAGCGAACCGACGAACCCATTCCGCTCGTTCTCTTCCTGTTCGCCCTGGCCGTACTGTTCTATCTTCGCGCAGTGCGAACGGCCGTCGTTCTCGGAACGACGCCGCAATTGCGAACGATCATGCTCGGATTCGCGCTGGCGTTCCGCGGCCTGCTCGTGTTTACGCCGCCACTGATGGAGATTGACCTTTATCGATACTTGTGGGACGGACAGGTGGCGGCGGCCGGCGGCAATCCCTTTCGCTTCAGTCCTTCGACTGTCGTTGCGTCCGACGAGCAGACTGAAGATGAGGAACTCCGATTGCTCGTCGGATTGCGAGACTCATCGCCAGGAGCCAGGGAGGCACTGTATCGAGTCCATTTTCCTGAACTGACGACGGTTTATCCTCCGGTGAGCCAGGCCGTCTTTGCGGCCGCCGCCTGGTCGTCGCCGGCCAACGCGGACATCGTCACGTTGCGTCTGGTCCTCAAAGGCTGGCTGCTGGCCTTTGATCACGGAACAGTCCTGCTGATCGCGGAATTGCTTCGCTGGCTTGGCAAACCGGCGGGTTGGCTGGTGGGCTACGCCTGGTGCCCACTGGTCTTGAAGGAATTCGCGAACAGCGGACATCTCGACACGATTGCCGTGTTCTGGATGGTCGCTGCTGTGGTCGCCGCCATGCGGGCGCTCTATTCAACTTCCAGGTCGTCATCGTCCGGACGGGTCTGCTGGTGTGCCGCCGCGACGGTTTGCCTGGCGCTCGGAGTCGGTGCCAAGCTGTTCCCAGTCGTGCTCGCTCCGCTGCTGCTCGCGGCCATTGGTCGTCGGCTGGGATTCGTCACGGCGATCGGCTCCGGGCTCCTCTTCGTCACGGCCACAGCATTTCTGATCTCGCCCTGGCTCCCCTGGCCGATTTATCCACCGATCATTGCGTCGGAGAATCCAGATGTCATTCCGGCTGCGTCAAGTCCCCCTCTGTCACAGGAAGACGCACCGGCGCCGCCGCTCGCACTTCCGCCGCCGTTTCCAGAGGTCGAAAGTTCCGGGCGAGATCCTGCTGCATCTTCAACGGACGGCGAGCCGCCATCGCGTGAAACTGACCATCCGGCCGAGGGCGTCACCGCATTTCTGACGCGTTGGAAGATGAATGACTTCCTGTTTCTGATTCTCGACGCCAATCTGCATGCCGGGACCACAGACGACGACGCCGGTCCGTGGTTCGTGGTTACTCCGGCTTCCTGGAGGCATGCCGTCACCGACCTGACCGGGCAGGCGTCGCCGCGGGCGGCTTCGTTCCTGCTGGCGCGGGCAATCACTGTTCTGATTTTTCTGGCGCTTGGTCTTCTCTGGACGATACGCGCCAGTCGGGCCGAGAATGGCCGGATCTGGTGTCGCCAAGCCTTCCTCACACTCGCCTGGTTCTGGCTGCTGTCGCCGACGTTGAATCCGTGGTACTGGACCTGGGCGATTCCGTTTCTGCCATTCGCGCGAGCCCGCAGCTGGTGGCTGATGTCCGGTCTCTGCCTCCTCTACTATCTGCGCTTCTGGCTGGGCGAGCACTGGCCCGAACCGGGGCTGCTCGGAACGCCGTACGCGGGGCATGCGTTCTTCGACTACGTGGTCGTCTGGATCGAGTTCGCCCCCTGGTTCGCACTGTTGTTTTTCGAGTCGCGGAAGCTGCGTCGCGCACCGCAGGCCCCTCAAGGTCGCACGAAAAGTGACGTTTCCGGGTGAAATGCCGCCCAGGCAAACCAGAGCGAATAAGTCCATTGAACCCCTTCGTCGGCTTGTACGACCCTCAAGGATGGTCCCTTCGGATTGAAAGCCAGGACCAGCGGAGCGCCGGCGAAAGTCGTGGTAATCTCCCGTGCTTCGGTGATGTCGCGAAAGTCCGAGTACGGAAAAGCGATTGCCGTCTCGCCCTTCCAGACGCCAAGGACGGGCTGTTTCTTCGCGAGGCGGTTATCCTCGTGATTGACCGGAAACATCAGCGTCGGCACCGCAAAATAGGGTGCATAAGGCGACAGGGCATAGTTCCGTGGATATCCCGTGTCTGATGACAGGACGGTGGTCGCCGGGTAACGGCTCCGCCAGTCAGCCCACGTCGCCAGTTCAAAGGGCAGCATTTCCAGCCCGGTTGTGACCGACGGTCCCGCTACGCTCCCGGCCCGCAACTGCGACCAGAGGCTCATCGACCCCGCGTTGCCGCGGTTGTAGAGCAGGACGTTGCTGTTGTAGAGCAGGCCCGACACGCCGAACTCAAGCACCTCATCGCCAACCCGGCGATTGTAGACAATCGACGAGTCGCACAACGGGCAGTACGTCGCCACAAACTCCCGGTCGCCGATGCGATCATTCACGGCTTCGTGATAGTCCAGGATCTTCAGTGGATAAGCCTTCGCAGTCCTGTCGATGACAATACCGATCACCCGATCCCCAGGACTCAAATAGGCCGCTTGATCCGCGGCGACGAACTTGGGATTCGTCAGAGCCGGGATGCCATCAACCGATGGTCCGCCGTGGCGGATCTCAGCGCGAGGAATGACCGCGTTGTCGAGGTCGAAGGTCTTGAAGGGATTGCGCGCAGTTGTACGTGGAGCCTGCGCAACGGCCGCGGATGACCACATCCCGCGGCGAAGGCTCTCGCCGGCGAAAAGTGCTGCTCCGAGAACAATTCCCAGCGCGACGATTTGTCGTCGCTTCTGCAGCGTGCTGAGAATCGTCGACGTGCTCGATGACGTAGCATCGGACTGCAGTGTTTCGGTTCGCGACTCAGGCATGGGGACTCTCCATCAGAGGCTCAGGGGATTCTGCACAGTTCCAATCATTCTCGAATGGAAAGGCATTCTCTGTGGCCCAGCCCACTGAGTTGGCACATTCCTCCAGCGATACTGGGAGTGTCACGCCGATTGACGCCTCTCAATGAAGTGGCCGCAGATGACTACACCACTGACAGCTCGTCGGTTCGCCGTTGTCCTCGGAATCTGGGGGACTGCGCTGTACGGCAGTCTGCAACTGCAGCACGTACCCTGGCCCATCAATCACGGAATCTGCGGTCCCTGGGGTTGCGGGCCGCCGCTGGAAACCCTCATCGCGTGCCATGCAGGCTGGCTCGTATTCCTTGCCGGGCCGGCCTGGCTGGTCAAAGCACTCTTTCCCAGCCGCACGCTACGAATTCTCGGCATCGTCGGCCTGCTGATGGCCGCGGGCGGCCTGATTGGAATTGGTCTCGTCGAGAGTCTGGTCTGGTGGCCGCAAGCCAGCGAATGGGCGCGCCCCTACTGGCTTCCGCGATATCTGTTTGAAGTCGCGATGCTGGTGGACTTCCCAGTCCTGCAGACCGCCATAGTCGGCGGCTGGTTTCTGGCGGCCGAGAGTCCGACGCTCCGGTTGCACGCGCCGGTCGACACAGTGGCCAGCCGGGACTGCGGAGCTTCGGCCAGTACATCGTTGTCACGTGGCTGAGCGACTGATCGCAGTTCGCGAACTTGAGTCGGAAACATCAAGAAGCCCGGAAACCACGAGAGGATTCCGGGCTTCTTGCAACTGTGAAACGGCGGCACTTAACGGCTGCCGCTGCCGCCGGGCGCTGCTTCGGTCTTCGTCTCAGCGTCGTTCGACGTCCCGGACCCGGCCGCGTCGCCAGGCGCGGCTTGTTGGGAGGTGTTTGCCGGAGCGCCCGTGCCTCCCGCACACCCGATTGCCAGTACCAGCAGCAGCCCGATGGCTCCCCAGCGTGTCTTCATCGACGATCTCCTGTTTGACGTTTCCCGAACGAGAGCAGACCCAGCCGACAACGTCGACGACGGTCGCCGGACTTCAGCACGGTGACGGAAATCAGATCGCGGTTCTGTGGCCTGGATCACCAAACGTCAGCTCAATTGGGAACCGCGTGAAACGAAACGACCTCCAATCGAAGCCAACTGTGGCGGGGCTTACAGACCCGTTTTCAAAATCCTCCGATACTTCCTGCAGAACGAAAGGACTGTCGGCGGGAATCGAGAGGTGGATCTCGGCTTCCTGCCAACTCTGCCCCCTGAAGGAGTCGAATGAAGATGTTCCGGACCCTCGAAGAGTCTCAATCGCGTTCACCGGACGCCGCAATCGCGACGAAAGCTCGTCGTGTCCGATTCAGTCGGTCCTGGCTGGTGCTCGGAGTCTCGGCGGCCACAGTTGCGATCATCGGACCGCTCGTGCTGATGGCGACGTCGGCCTCGGCCAAGGAGCCGCTGGGGCGAGACTGGCCGGAGGGCCAGCAGGTCTCTATGGACCAGGTTGACCATAGTTCCTACGACGCGCTGCTGCGGAAGTACGTCGACAAAGACGGCTTCGTGAACTACGGCGCCTGGCACAAATCCGCGGCCGATCGGGCCGCCTTGCAACAGTATCTCGCAAGCCTGAGCCAGGCATCGCCGGCGGTTGACGCCAGCCGCGAGGGGAAGCTGGCGTTCTGGATCAACGCCTATAACGCAGTGACGCTGGAAGGCATCCTGCAGGTCTATCCAACCGACAGCATCCGCAACCATACGTCGAAACTCGGAGGCTACAACCTCTGGAAGGATCTTCCATTACTCGTCGGCGGCAAACCGTACTCGCTCGACGCAATGGAACATCAGGTTCTCCGGAATATGGGCGAACCGCGGATTCACTTTGCCATTGTCTGCGCGTCCATCGGTTGTCCGCGACTGTTCAATGAAGCTTACGTGGCAGGCAAGCTGGACGATCAGCTCACGACCAATACGCGAGACTTCTTCACGCGGTCCCAGAATCTGCAGGTGAACGCCGTCTCCAACAGCATCAAGCTCAGTTCGATCCTCGACTGGTTCGGGAGCGACTTCGGAGCGAATCAATCCGAACAGCTCAAGTTCCTGGCGGCCTACATGCCCTCGACCGCGCAGGCGGTGGCAAGCTCCGGCCGGGCTCGCGTGCAGTTCCTCGATTACAACTGGAACTTGAACGACCAGGCCCGCAAACCGAAGGGTTCCGGCAGGCGTTAGGCCTCAGCCCTCCCCGGCATCTCGCGCATCCATTGTCCCACACCGAGTTCCCGCCCCGTCCCCGTTTCACGAAGGTGAATCATGCTGCGAATGACTCGACAGTTTCTGACCCGCGTCGCTTTACTCTGTCTGATTGGGAGTGCAGTGGCGGCCGGCCCCGTGGATCCGCTGGCCGTCAAGTGGTCCGGTGATCTGGAGGCGGCCGTCGCCACTGCCAAGGAGTCCAAGAAGCTCGTGATGATCGAGTTCACGGCCGACTGGTGTCACTATTGCCACAAGATGGAGAAGGAAACCCTGAGTGACAAGAAAGTCGCGGCCGAGATCAACGGCTGCTATGTCGCCGTCCGACTCGACGCGGATCAGCACGGAGCGCTGCTGAATAAACTGGGGATCTCCGGCCTGCCATCGACGGTGTTGCTGGACCCAGAGTCCAGGCGGGCGGATCGAGTCGTCGGCTTCCGGACCGCCGACCAGTTCCTCAAGGACCTGCAGAAGTTCTGTCCGGCAGACCGGAAAGTTGCCGTTCAGGCCGCGGCCGGCCGCGCACGCGTCGAGTAATCAGACATCGCGTTCCCGTTCCTGAGACGGGAACGAGTGCCCGTGGGTTCGGAGTCATTTCGTTCCCGCGGGCATTGTTTCACTTTGGAGAAGGCGAATCATGTCAGATGATGCAGTTGCCGATACGCATCGGGATGGTGTTGATGGCCCCCCTTTGCCGTTGCAAGCCGGCAATCGGGGAGGAGTCGCACTTCGACTGTGCGTGGCGGTTGCTGTCCTGGCTCTTGTCGCGTGGGGATACTCGCAGTACGGCGATCAACTGACGTTGCAGAACCTCGCCCGCTACGAGTCGTCCTTTCGACAGTTTCAGCACGAGCACCCCTGGCTGATCTATGCGATCGCCTTCGGAGCCTACGTCGCCGTGGCTGGGTTATCGCTTCCCGGTGCAGCCGCCATGACTCTGTTGATGGGCTGGCTGTTTGGAATGGCCCGGGGAGTCGTCCTGGTCAGCTTCGCGTCCACGGCTGGCGCAAGTCTGGCGTTCCTACTGAGCCGCTATCTGCTCCGGGGGACGATTCAACATCGATTCGGAGAACGCCTTACCCGGTTCAATGATTCCCTGCGACGAGAAGGGGCGTTTTACCTGTTTACCTTGAGACTCATTCCCGCCGTGCCGTTCTTCGTGATCAACGTCGTTATGGGACTGACTCCGCTTCGGCTGTGGACATTCTGGTGGGTCAGCCAGATCGGCATGCTGCCGGGAACTGCGGCGTTCGTCTACGCCGGCAGCACGGTCCCGAATCTCCAGCAGCTCGCGGACAGCGGCCTCGCCGGAATCGTAAGTACCGAACTGCTCATGGCGTTCGCAGTTCTCGGTGTTTTGCCGATCGTGCTTAAGAAGACTCTCGGCCGCTTCTGCGGCGTTCAGGTTGCCGAGCCGCCCGCCGCCGAACCATCAGACACAGTCCCTGCCCACACATAACCGTCGTTATAGGCTCGCTCAACGGTACTGTCCGACTTCGTTTCCAAGGGATCTCGCCGTGACCGTCATGCATCTGTCTCCCGCAAAACACCCGCCGCTCATTCTGCCGGCCGACGAGTACAACCGGGAACTCGTTTCGCAGGTTCACCCGCCGAAGTGGAACAATCCCACACCAGCCGGACAGTACCATCTGGTGGTGATCGGCGGGGGGACCGCCGGACTCGTAACCGCTGCCGGGGCAGCCGGGTTGGGCGCGCACGTGGCGCTCGTCGAGCGACATCTCCTGGGCGGAGACTGTCTGAACTACGGCTGCGTTCCGTCGAAGGCACTGCTGAGCGCGGCCCGCGTCGCCTCCACTGTTCGCGACGCGGACCGATATGGCGTCGCCGTTCCGCCGGGTACGGTCGTCGACTTCCCCGCTGTGATGGAACGCTTGCGAAAACTGCGTGCCGGAATCAGCCATCACGATTCGGCGACGCGTTTCCAGAGTCTGGGAGTCGACGTGTTTCTCGGCTCGGCCAGGTTCCTCCCGGGAAGTCGAACCATTCAAGTCGGCGAGCAGACGCTACGCTACAGCAAGGCCGTCCTGTGTACGGGGGCCCGAGCGGCAGCGCCGCCGATTCCCGGTCTCAAGCAGACCGGCTTTCTAACCAACGAGTCGCTGTTCTCGTTGACCGAGCTTCCCGCAAGACTGGTTGTCATTGGAGGAGGTCCCATCGGGAGCGAAATGGCTCAGGCCTTTGCCCGCTTTGGATCACAAGTGACGCTCCTCGAAGCCGGACCTCACATTCTCGCCCGCGAAGATCGTGACGCCGCGGAAGTCGTGCAGCATGCCCTGCGGCAGGACGGTGTCGACATCGTGACCGATGCGGCAGTCATCGAAGTCTCGGAAGCCGATGGCGACAAGCGGGTGCGGTACCGCCAGCACTCCCAGGAACTGGAAGTCGCCTGCGACCAGATTCTGGTCGCTGTCGGCCGCGCTCCCAACGTCGAAGGGTTGAATCTTGAGGCCGTGAAAGTCGATTTCGATCCCCGCGCCGGAGTGGCTGTCAACGACTATCTCCAGACCACGAATCCCCGCATCTATGCCGCCGGCGATATTTGCTTTCCGTACAAGTTCACCCACACGGCGGACTTCCTGGCCCGGATCGTCATTCAGAACTCGCTATTCTTCGGTCGGGCCAGGGCCAGCGGTCTGACGATTCCGTGGAGCACGTATACGTCGCCGGAGCTGGCGCACGTCGGCCTGACCGCGGCGGAAGCCGAGCGGCGCGGAATTGCGGTCACCACGCTGGTCCAGAAAATGTCGGAAGTGGACCGCGCCATCCTGGACGGTGAGACCGACGGCTTCGTGAAGGTCCATCTCAAACGTGGAACGGACCAGATCGTCGGCGCAACGATCGTCGCAGAACACGCCGGAGACCTGATCTCGGAAATCAGCGTCGCCATCCGCAACAAGGTCGGCCTCCGCGGCATCGGCGCGACGATTCATCCTTATCCCACTCAGGCGGAAGCGATCCGACGACTGGGCGACCAGTTTAATCGCACGCGGCTGACGCCCCGTGTAAAGTGGTTCCTCAAACGCCTGATGAGTTGGGCCGCGCGATGAACGCCTCGTCCTTCTCCGACTCTGTCAACATTCGTCGAGGGTTCCTGCTCTCGACCGCCGCGCTGGTTTCCGGAGCAGTGCTCGGGCATCGAGTCTGGCCCAGACCGCCAACGGATCGTCTGACAGAGGTGAAGCGCCAGGCTGCCACGCTGCGGCAGCGGTTTCCCGACGTGCCGACGGGATCGCCCGAAGACGTCTACGCGTGGCAGCAACTCGATCCGGAAAAGATTGTCCTGATTGATGTCCGCGAGCCGCAGGAGCAGGCGGTCTCCATGCTGCCGACGGCGATTCGGGCCGAGACCGTGTCGGAACTTCCGCGGCTCAACCGGGACCAGATTCTGGTCCCTTATTGCACGATCGGTTATCGCAGCGCACGCTTTGCTCGCGAACTGCGGGAGGCCTGGCCGAACGTGTTCAATCTGGAAGGCGGAATTCTGGCGTGGTGCCACGCTGGACTGCCGCTGTTAAGCGGCTCGGTCTCGACTCGCACCGTTCACGTCTACGCCAGCGACTGGAACCTGCTCCCTGACGGGTACACGGCGGTCTGGTGATCTGAAGAATTGGCCGCCCGTTGACTGTAGCGGTATCTCTGCGGATTCGACGAAAGAATGCGGCTTGGATCCTGCTGGTTGGCGCGCCCACGACTCCGTCCAAAGTCTGACACTTGCATAAGACGGCGATCGCTGCCGGTGGCAACTGAGGCGACGACCCTGCATGCAGAAAGCTCAAATGAAATGGCCGGCCTCTCTGCCGGGAAGAGAGGCCGGCCTGTCGGAACTGCCGTCGACGTCCGCAAACGCGACGGACACTACGGCAGCTCGACGCGACACGCGTGATTGATCCTGTCGGTCAGGTTCGCCAGGCCGACCGTCAGAACCAGCTCCACAAACTGCTCCACGGTGAGCTGCGTTCGCAATTCGTCGACGATCACGTCGTCGACCTCTGCGCTGCGCGTGAGCTGGGCCGCGAACACCAGCACGAGCCTTTCAAGGTCGGTGAATTCGACCTCCCGCTCTTCGCCGCTGCAGATAGCTGAGATCTGATCTTCCGAGACCGACTGTTGAATCGCCAGTCGGCGATGATAATGCAGGCAGTAAACACAGCCGTTAATGGCCGATGCCTTGAGGAATGCCAGCTCTCGCAGTTTCGCGGGCAATTCCAGTTGGGTCGCCTGTTCGAGCTGGAGCATCGCCGCCAGGCCCGACGGGTGATAAGACAACACTCCGTAGAGGTTCGGTACGAACCCGAATGTCGTTTCGATACGTTTCATCAAGTTGTCAACGGGTGCCGGCACGCCGTTTCGCACTGCAATCACCATGATGCTCGTCCTCCTGCTTCCTTGCCAAGTTCCGCGTCACGCGTCAGACCGCTGGCGTGTCGCTCGCTCGATCTCAAAGACCACTGCAAACTCCGTCAACGCGACGACACAATTCCGGGCACCGGCGGCGGCAGGTATATGGGTGGCGCGGGGAGAAATCGAGTGTCCTCCGAAGCCGGATAGTTCGGGACTGTCGTCCTGCGCGGCTCGGGAGCGAACGTTCTCACTGGCGGACCATAGGGAGCAATGGGCAGGGGTCGCCCGTACGTGACGGTTGGACCACCGAATCCGCGTGAATCGCCGTCACACGGAGAAAGTCGCACCGTTTGGCTGCTACAGCCGGATGAGACGCCTGTCATCGAGCCCGATCGACCCGGTATGAACGTGCTGGTGGGGCTCCTCATCCCGGAGCCGCTGAATCCGCGCTGTCCGCTGCCGAATTGGGCCTGGGCAACCCCGGTCTGACACAACGCGACAAGCACGACACTTCCCATCAGCCAACCCGCTGAACTCTGACTCTTCATACTTATTACTCCCGAGTGATTCGTGATCTGTTCAGGGAATGCCCCACGATCAGTCGTGGACTCAGCGCGGATCGTTGGCGAATGAGAGATCGCCGCCGGCGGCGCTACTATGACACTTGATGCACATGTCGACTCGACCGGCGACCGGCATGCCATTCACGACGGAGACTCGGCCATCCGAGTCGTACCTCGCCCAGAACCAGTCGCCGTTCCGGGTGTCATAGCCCTTGACTCGATACATCACCGTGATCGCCTCGACGGCGTCCGGGTCAGAGCCGTAGTTCTCCTTCACGAGGATCGACCCATGCGGCAACTCCACGGGATTCCCGGCCGCTGTGCGGTTCGCGTACAGGCGAACGGTCGAGCCGTGTGGTTCTGCCCCCGCATAGGCCGCAGCCGGCACTCCGGGCAATGGCGACCAGTTCTTGTACTGCACTTTCTGCAGCCAATCCCACAGCTTCGCCTCGGTTGAAAGTTCCCGCGGCGATGTGCGAGGCGTCTGGAGACTTCGTTGAGCCGGAGCAGTCCCGGAACCGCTTTGAGGCCGCGATCCTCCCGACCGCGATCCGCTCTGCGCCAGGATCAATCCTGTTGTTGCTAACAGCAGGCCGGGGAGTGCAAAGACTGTCATCCACGATTTCCGCATTATCAAAACCTCCGCAAAGTGAGCAGCACCGAACCGCTGAGCGTCCCAGCCGGACGATACCCACGGCAGACTGGCTCAGCGATTTGCTGTTCGAGTCGCCGTCTGTGTTCCAATCTTTGCCGAGGCGGAGGCTCCAGTCTGTATCCCGCGCCACACTTCGAGAACTTCGCGACGAGGGTCAACTGGAACGAGTCGTACAAGTCGTGATTCCGAACTTGCCGCCCTTTGGCAGCGGGTTGCGGGTGATCCGCGAATCGGACTGCGGCACGTCAATCTCAAACAGGGCGAGAAGAGAGACAGGTCCAGCTTCTCGCCCTGCTTCGCGACGACCAGTCGCTCCAGTCGAACGTTGACGACAGGGTCACGCTGATGTGAACTGAGAGTCAATTTGAGTGGCCGCGACGTGATTGACGTAGTTCGACAGAGTTTTCATCGTGATGCCGAGCAGCACGGCCAACGCCTGTGTCGATGAGTATCCCGCACTCGCAAACCGCGAGACCGTCTCCGCCGACGGGTAGCCGCGCGTCGTCGTGGCCTCCCGAACATACGCCAGCAAGCCGTCCAGACGATCGTCGCCGGTCGAGTCGCCAATGCGGACAGCGGCGATCTGTTCGGGCGGGACGCCGTTCATCTTTGCCATGACGGAATGTGCGGCAAGGCAATACTGACAAGCGTTCGCCTGGCTCACAGCCAGGAGCACGAGCTGGCGTTCGACCGGCGACAGCGACGATTTCTCGAAGAAGCCGCCAAGCGCCATGTAGGCTTCCAGGGCCACAGGCTCATCGGCCATCGTGGCAAGCAAGTTCGGCACGAAGCCGTACTTCTGCAGCGCACCATTCAGAAAGGGCTTGCTGCGGTCCGGGGCGGATTCGACGGAGTGAACGGGAAATTTCATCGGAGACTCATCTTTCTTCAGGAAGACACATGACGGCGTATCAAGAGTGAAACGGACTGGCCTACGGGTTCTGGCTAGCCAGGGCCATTGCGCGCAGGTCTTCGTCGGTCACTGGTTGACCGCCAACGCCCCAGGCCCCGGGCGACACATCCTCAATCAGGACCCAGGTAACAGGTCGCAATCCCTCCCCTTCGACCGATACGACAGCGTCGGTAACGCGGCGGATCAGCTCCTGCTTCTGGCCCAGCGTGAGGTACCCTCCGACGCCTTTGATCTGCACGAGCGGCATTTTCTGCTCCTCCTCCGGGGTGTTCCGGCTACAAGGGATTCGCTTGGCGGCCGGGTGACGCAAAGCGGTCGACTCAGTGATCTAAGTCTGGAACGCGCGTTCCAAATTGGGCAAAAAAAAACAGCCAGGCAGTCGGCTACGCGGAAATGATCGCTCTGGCTTGATCGAGTACCGCTTCCAGCACGCGGCGATCGACCTGGGCACGCGCCAGGACTCGCAGGCCGAGCAGCAAGGCCACCAGCGCCGCTGCGGTCGTCGCTTCATTCATTTCGGACTTCGCCAGGCCCAGCGATTCTGCTTCCAGCAGGCGATGGCGAAAGAACTCCTCGATCTGACGGAAGGCGGAACGCACCATGTCGGCGATCTCCGGGTCCTTCGTGGCCAGTTCCAGAGCGGTATTTGTAAAGAAGCAGCCCCGAGTTCCCGAGCAGGAGACCGCATCTGCGACGGCGGTCTCAAACACTGAAAGAATTCCCTGCAATGGATTCTGTTCGGCGGCAGCCCGCGCAACCACAGGCCCGACGACTTCCGTCTCATAGCGCTTCAGCGCAGCGAGAAACAGTTCGCGTTTTCCCGAAAACGTATCGTAGAAGCTCCCGCGATTGATCCCCATCTGCTGCAGAAGATCGTTGATCGACGTGGCCTCGAAGCCGTTGCTCCAGAACAGGTCGAGCGCCTGCCCCAGAGCCTCATCGACATCAAAAGCT
Organism: uncultured Planctomycetaceae bacterium; assembly: GCA_942493135.1. Taxonomy (GTDB): domain Bacteria; phylum Planctomycetota; class Planctomycetia; order Planctomycetales; family Planctomycetaceae; genus Planctellipticum. Next base: position 6,331,683 of record OW818684.1, read on the forward strand.
TTTTCCCAGGGCATCATCGATCTCGCTGGATGTGACGGTCTAATAGTAGGCTGTCTGGAACGGTCAGTCAAGACTCTTGCGACGCGAATTGATTTCGTCGCCTTCATGCGACACGGCAGTTCACAACTCGCGACGATTACCCACCAGCGGTTCCGGCCCTCACAAAGAAGAGAAAAACGAGATTGCCCTGTTGACCGAGAACAGACAGGTCTGTATGTTTCGGGCATGGAAAGAGCCAAAGCGACCTCTGACGTACGCCAGCGCATTCTGGAAACCGCCGACCGGTTGTTCTACCGGGACGGAATCCGGGCAGTCGGCATCGACCGGATCATCGCCGAGGCCGGGGTTGCCAAGATGAGTCTCTATAAGCACTTCCCGTCGAAAGACGATCTGATCCTGGCCGTGCTGCAGTATCGCGAACAGGAGATTCTGGCGTTTTTTGAGGAGCGAATGAACCAGCACCGGCAGAAGTCCAAAGACCCGCTCAAGGGCTTCTTTGCGGCCTTGCGGGACTGGTTCGAAACGCCCTCGTTCCGCGGGTGTGCCTTTATCAACGCCTCCGTAGAACTGGCCCAACCCGAACACCCGGGATTTGCCTTCGCAAGGGGTCACAAGGAACGCTTCCGCGAGTTCTTGAAAGGACTGATCGAACAATCGGTCGGCAAGGCAGGAGCCACAATTGCCCCAGCGATTTCACTGTTAGTGGAAGGAGCGATTGTGACGGCGGTGATGCAGGGTAAGCCCGATGCCGCGGACGTCGCCCGCGACGCCGCGATCGAGTTGGTGAGCGGAACAAAAACGGTCTAGCCGTTTTTTTTTGAGCTGCACACAGACAGACCGGTCTGTCTGCGTGCGAGAGTGTGTGGGCGGCGACTTATCGAGACGGACCGCGTCGGTGCGTCGTGTCGCTGTCCGTTCGAACCGTGAGGAGAAATGACCATGCAACGTATCCAGTCCGTCGATCCGCAGACTGCCCAGGGCCGCACCAGAGAACTGCTCGATACCGTGCAGCAAGCCTTCGGCGTCATTCCCAACACCGCCAAGGTGATGGCGAACTCGCCTGCCGTCCTCGACAGCTTTCTCGCCTTCAGCACGGCAATGGGGGGCGCCAGGATTGGCTCGAAGCTCCACAATCAGGTGAAGCTCACGACCAGCGAAACGAATTCGTGTGACTACTGCACGTCCATCCTGAGCGCCGTTGCTCCGTCGGCGGGCCTGTCCACGGCAGAGATTCTCGCCGGTCGCACCGGCGACTCCGATGACCACCGCACCAGAGCGGCCTTGGCGTTTGCCCATGACGCGCTGGAAAGTCGGGGCAAGGTCAGCAATCAGCAACTCGCCGCCGTGCGGGATGCCGGGTTCGATGATGCCGAGATTGTGGAGATCGTCGCGAGCGTGGTGTTGGGTTGTTTGACAAACTTCCTGAACAACGTGGCTGACACGGAACTCGACATTCCGAAGGCCAAACCGTTGGTGGCCTGCTCGACCTCGACGTGCGGAACCGCCGCTTGATCGACACATCCGGCGGATCGCGACGTAACCGGGTGTTTGGCCCAAACCAGGCGCCCGGCTACCTCCGGGACGACTCCCTCCTTCAAGGAACTCATCATGATCGGCATCCGACCGCCGTTCACGCTGGAAACCGCAACCGCCAAGGTACGTGCTGCTGAAGATGCGTGGAACAGTCGCGACCCGATGCGAGTGTCGCTCGCATATTCGGAGGACTCGGAGTGGCGAAACCGCGATCAATTCCTGCGAGGGCGAGATCAGATTCGAGAGTTCCTGTCTCGCAAATGGGAACGGGAACTGGATTACCGCCTCGTGAAATCACTGTGGAGCTTCACCGACAACCGGATCGCCGTCCGCTTCCAGTACGAGTATCACGACGCCCACGGCCAATGGTTCCGGGCCTATGGGAACGAACTCTGGGAGTTTGACGACGAGGGGTTGATGCGGCGGAGGGAAGCGAGCATCAACGATGTGCCGATCCGCGAACACGAACGTAAATTCGATTGGCCCGCCCCCGGCCCTCGGCCTGCGAACGATGTCGGGATTCCATCCGTGCGATGATCATTGTTGCGCCGCCAAGATTCGGTGGGCAATCGACCAGAGACCTGACAGCGTAAAGGCACCTGCCGTGGGTCAGTTTGCAAGCGACATCGCCTTCACTCCCGCCGTGAAAGCCATTCAAGCGGAAAAAGGCTCTCGGACAAGCTACTCTCGGATGGAGCATGGCGCAGGCTGGGAAACGACCGTCACCCCGGAATTGACGGCATTCTTGTCCGAGCTCGACATGTTCTACCTGGGGACCGCAAATGCCGAGGGCCAGCCGTACATTCAGTACCGGGGCGGATCACCCGGCTTCTTGCGAGTCCTGGACGAAAAGACGCTGGGCTTTGCGGACTTCGGTGGCAATCGCCAGTACATCACGCTGGGCAACCTGTCCGAGAACGCCCAGGCGTTCATCTTCCTGATGGATTACGCTCGCAGTCGCCGCATCAAGCTGTGGGGTAATGCTCGTGTCGTCGAAGGTGATCCCGTCTTGGTCGAACGACTTCGTGATCCAACCTATCCCGGCAAAGTGGAGCGAGTGATCCTGTTCGAGATCGAGGCGTGGGACGTGAATTGCCCCCAGCACATCCACAAACGATTTTCACAGAAGGAGGTCGCCCCGGTCATCGAACAGTTGCAGGGACGCATTGCAGAATTGGAAGCCGACGTGCAGCGGCTGAAGGGCGAGTGAGCCTGTGAACTCGAAGGGCTTCACTCGACGGCAGCCGCGAAGGTTGTCTGAGCGGACGGGCTGAGCAGGTGCGTTGCAGAAGGCGGTCTCATGTCTGGATCGGTAGAAGCCTCGATTCGCCTCGGCGTGATGGTCGGTGTCCTGGTCGCGATGGCGGTCTGGGAGATCGTCGCCCCGCGCCGTCGCCTGACGGTCGCCAAGGCTCCCCGCTGGGCCAGCAATCTCGGACTCGTGGTCCTGAACACCATCGTGGCGCGGCTGGCAGTTCCTGTCACTGCAGTCACGCTGGCCGACATCACTCAGGCTCGCGGTTGGGGACTCTTTGCGCTCGTGGACTGGCCGGCCTGGCTGGAGATCACTCTTGCCGTGGCGGTTCTCGATCTGGCGATTTACCTGCAGCATGTGATGTTCCACGCCGTGCCGCTGTTCTGGCGGCTGCACCTCGTGCATCATGCCGATCTCGATTTCGACGTCACGACGGGGCTGCGATTCCATACCGTGGAAATTCTGCTGTCGGCTCTGATCAAGCTAGGGGCAGTCGCCGCGCTGGGGCCGTCTGCCCTGGCCGTGCTGATCTTCGAAGTCGTCCTCAACGCGACCGCAATGTTCAACCACAGCAACGCGCGGATTCCGATTGCCATCGACCGCTGGCTGCGGCTGCTGGTGGTGACGCCCGACATGCACCGGGTCCACCACTCGACCGTTTCCGCCGAGACGAACAGCAATTTCGGCTTCAATCTGCCGTGGTGGGATTTCCTGCTTGGGACTTACCGTCCCCAGCCCGCCAGCGGACATACGATGATGGAGATCGGGCTTCCTGAGGTTCGTGACGAACGGACCGCCAACCGCCTTCCGTCGATGCTGCTGTTGCCGTTTCGCTGGAGCGGGCGCTGACGTACCGCATCACTGATTACGCGCGAAATCGCTTTCTCCGTCCAAGGCGGTGGAGGGGGCGCTGGTAACGTGGTGCGGGGCGAAGCTGGCCCGCCATTTGGAGGAAGCGGGCGCTCAGTCGCTGAAGCTGGCCCACGGCGTGATCGGCACCCGCTCCGCCCCCGACGCCGTGGTCTGTGACGAGAAGGCGGTGCTGGCGGCCGTCGAGAAGCGGGCCGGCCTGGCCGCGCTGATCGTCGGCCTGATGAAAACGGTGCTGGGGTCCGTCACGCAGGGGAACGTGATCAAGCTGAAGCCGGAGGTCGATAAGACCGCGGCCAAGAAGGCCTAGGCGGCCTCTCCGCTGCGTCAAAAGACGCTCCGCAGCCTCGGGCTCGTGGTCGAGACGAACCGGTCGACCTGGGTCATCAAGCCGGCTGCGCTCGAAGTAGCGGCCCCGGCGGCATGACCGGGGGGGCGAACCGGGCGAGACGTCGTCAGCTCACGACACGTCCCGCCTGGCCGGCCACCAGGCGACAGGTCGTCACCTCCCGACCTGTCGCGGGTCCTTCCGTAAGTCCTGAAAGGCGACCCCTACGGGAACAGTCGCGCTATGCGAGACACTTTCTTTCGCGCGCGTTCCCCGATCACTCGCCGGCGCAGGCAACATGTCTGGAATCGCGCCGGGGCCGATGTTTTCCCCCGTAGAAGCGGCACTTCCCCCGCTGCCGATCTCAATTCGCTCCCGGTTCTGCCGGTAACTGCGGAAACCCTCGCCTGACGAGTTGATCGTTCAAGCGCCGTCGGTAGGATCGGTCACTGAACGCTCGTCCGGCCGATCTGGCTCGTGGAGTTGGTGGCCTGGCGGCGTAGTTTTCCAGGAGCCTGACTGATGAAAGACCTGAGGATTCCGGCGGTCGGTTACATCCGGATGTCGACCGACAAACAGGAGGATTCGCCCGCGCGGCAGCGGGGGGAGATCGAACGGATGGCCGCCAAGGGGGGCTATGTGATCCTCTGCTGGTACGAGGATCACGGCCTGACGGGGACCGAGTCGTTGAATCGTCCCGAGTTCCAGCGGCTGCTCAAGGATGCCGCCGCCGGCAAGTTCCGGGCGGTGCTGATGTACGAGCAGTCCCGGTTTTCGCGGGAAGACGCCCTGGATGCCATGATGCACTGGCGGCTGTTCCGTGATGCGGGGGTCAAGCTGGTCACGTGCCAGCGGGGCGAGATCCGCTTCGACGATCTGGCCGGACTGATCACGGCCATCGTCGGCCAGCACGAGGCGCGCGGGGAATCGATTCGATTGGCTCAGCGGTGTCTGTCGGGGCGCACGATGCGCGCCCGGCAGGGTGTGCACACCGGTCGCGTGCCCTACGGTTACGACCGGGAGATCTTCGACGAATCCGGCCAGCTGGTCCGGCGCGTCGCCTGGAACGAAGGATTCCGCAAGCCCCTCGCCTGGAAGTCGCAGATCATTCCGACGGCCGACCGGCCGGTGACTGAGGCGATCCAATTTGTCTTTCAAGAGGCGGCCCTAGGGCGGCCGCTGCAGCAGATCGCGGTCGTGCTCAACCATCGCGGGCTACGAACGCCGAAGGAGAAAACGTTCTCCACCCACAGCATCACGAAGATTCTGCGGAATCCGGTCTACGCCGGGATTCTGCGGTTCGGGCACAAGCCCGTTGGGAAGTTCGCCCAGTGCAACGAGGAGACGATTCTGATCCCCGACGCCCATCCGGCGATCGTCGACCTCGCGTTGTTCGAGCAGGTGCAGGCCGTTCTGAACGGGGCTTACAAGAGCCACGGGAAGTGCGAACCGGGAACGTATCTGTTATCAAAGATGGTGTGGTGTGGGCATTGCGGCCGCAGACTGGTCGGTGCGTTGAATCGACGGGATTATCGACCCGACGGCATTCACCGCAGCTACCGGTGTCGCACGTCGATCGACGGCTTTGCCGCCTGCGAGGTCTACCCCTCCATCGATGCCCAACAGCTGGAAGGCCTGGTGCTGCGGCTGGTCCGCGATCGGATTCTCTCGGATGCGAACCGGGGCCCGCTGCAAGCAGCCGCTCGCCGATTGGAGGCCCGGACGAAGGCTCCCAGCCTGGACGAGCAGCAGCTGGCCGAGCTGCGACGGAAGATTGAGCGGGGAACCCGGAACCTGGCGCTCGCCGAGGGGGACAACTTCGCGGCCATCGCGAAACTTCTCGACGACTGGCGGGACCAGGAGCGGAAGCTCGTCGCCCGCATGCGGAGCGGAACCGACCAGGAGATCGCCCTCTCGCCCCGCGTGCTGGATGCGCTGGGCAACCTCGCCAAAATGAGGAACCGGCTGGAGACGGCCAACCGGGTCCAGCTGGCGGCCGCCCTCCGCGAGTCGCTGGTGAGTGTGACCGTGCACCGAGACTTGCAGTACCTCGGTCGGACGTCGCTGAACCGGGTCTTCGGGACCGTGACGTTTCACGAAGAGCTGTGGCCGGATGGGCCGATTCCGTTCGACGACTGGGACTTGAATCCCAACGCCCATTACGTCCGCGTGGCCAAGTACATCAGCCTGGCCGGCCGACAGGTCCCGCTCAAGGAACTGACGAATGTGATCGGGCTGACGTCGACAACGGTCCGCTACCACGCCCAGCGGGCGGTGCTGGCGGGACTGATTGAGCCAGTTGAACCGGTCAGTAACGGCTGGCAGGCAGTCCCGAATTCGGCGTTCCGCCGCTGAAACCCCGTATTTCCCGGGTACAACTGCCCCTACGAAACTTGTGGCGCTGCGGACCTTTAGTAAACTCAAGGTCCACGCGTTGTTCGGCCTGGCCGTCATGCGCGGCGATCCGAACGGGCCGGCCGACGACGCGACCCAGGATTACACCCAGCTCATCCTGGGGAAGCGGCCGCTGATTCTCGATATGGATCGGGGGGAGCGGGCCGAGTTTCTGGAAAGCCGGACGCCGGCGACCGAGACGCAGGCCTTCCTGGAGCTGCTGATCCAGCTCACGCTGAAGGCCCTCGACATTCCCTATTCGTTCTTCAAAGAGAACTTCACCAACTACTCCGGCGCGCGGCAGGCGCTGGTCATGTACAACGAGTCGGCCAAGATCAAGCGCCGCTCCGTCCTCTGGCTGCTCAACGGCCTGACCCGCTGGCGGCTGCAGCTCGCGGTGCTCGATCGCCAGTTGCCGCAGCAGATCCTCGAACCGTGGATGTGGCAGTGGATTCCGACCGGCGTCCCCTGGATCGATCCGCTGAAGGAGGTCCAGGCCAACGCGGCGGCCCTGGCGCTGGGCGTCACGTCGAAGACCCGCATCTGTGCGGCGAACGGTCTCGACTACGAGGAGATCCTCGACGAGATCGTCGAAGAGCGGAAGCTCGAAGAGGCCCGCGGCCTGACGTTCGACGTCACCACGGCCGCGGAGGTTGTCACGCCAAACCCCAAGCGCAGGAAGCGCCAGCAGCAAAAGGCCCAGGGAGGGGCGAAGAATGGCAACGCTGGTTGAGAAGCGGGTTCCCGCCCGCGCCATGGCCTTCGCCGCCGAGCTGCAGCTTCAGCCGGCCGACGACGGAGAGACCAGGATTCGCCAGGGGAAGATCGTCGCCCGGACGGGCGGCGAGGCCTTCCACTGGTACTGGGGTCGCTGCGTCCACGACCTGGCGGGGATGAACCTGCCCAAGCCGCGGGTTCCGCTGGACTACTGCCACAACCCCTGCGACGTCGTCGGCTTTGCCGAGGGCTTCGACGCCGCCGGCGGCCAACTGGAATGTGATGCAAGCCTCGTGACACACCGGCCCGAAGATCGGGCTGCGAAACTGATGGCGGATTCCGACGCCGGTGTGCCCTACGAGGCGAGCATTCTCCAGTCGGCCGCCGGTCTGGTCGTTGAATGGGTCGACGCCGGCGCGACGGTCGAAGTCAACGGCCAGTCGTTCAGCGGTCCGGGCGTCGTGTTCCGCCAGTGGACGCTCCGCGGCCTGGCAACCTGTCCGCAGGGTTCCGACGCCGCCACGTCGTCCGAGTTCTCCGCCGGCCCGCTGGCCGGCGAAGTCACCATTTCCAATTTCCCCGGAGGCTTTTCGATGTCGACCGCTCCCGCACCCAGCCCTGCACCCGCTCCGGCGCCAGCAGCTCCGGCGAATCCGCCGGCCGACACCGGCCTGGCGGCCAATCCCCCCGCGAATCCCCCGACAGTCGCGCCGGTCGTCGCCCCGGTGGCGCACACCGGCCAGCAGTTCATGGACGCCTTCGGCGAGAAGGGGGCCGTCTGGTTCGCCCAGGGGAAAACGTTCTCCGAGGCCCAGACCCTGTTCCACGCCGAAGTCGCGGCGAAGAACAAGGAACTCACCGAGCAGGTGCAGGCCCTCACCGAAGCCAATCAGAAGCTGCGGGGGGCGTCGGAGCCGGTCTCGTTCACCGGAGCGACTCCGGACGGAGCCAAGCAAAAGCAGGGCTTCGCCGGCCTGATCAAGTTGCCGGGGGCTGCGAAGTAGCCCCTGCCCGTCGTCGCTGACTGCTGGTGATTCCGCGCGGAATCACTCCCCGCTTTCGACCTCCAAGGATGGAAAGAACGCATCATGGCCAATGAGTATCTCGGCCTGACCGAGCTGCTGCAGATCAGCGACATGAATCTCGCTGACCTCAACGTGACCGACCTGCTGCAGGATGCGCCTTTGCTGGCCGCCCTGGCCGCCGGCCCCGCTTCGCACGCGACCGAGCACAAGTACCTCAAAGAGACCGGAGCCCCGGTCGTCGGCTTCCGCGCGCCGAACGCCGGCCGCGAGAACAAGAAGTCGGCCGACACGCTGGTGACGATCGTCCTCAAGATCCTCGCCGCCTCGTTCGACTGCGACAAGGCGATCGCCGACGCCTACCCGAAGGGGGCTCAGCAGTGGCTGGGCCGGGAAGCGATCCGCCATCTGAAGGCGGCCTTCGCCGGGGCCGAGGGGCAGATCCTGTACGGCGTCGGGGCTGACGCGGACGGGTTCGTCGGCCTGGCCGATGCGTCGACCCTCAACGCCCTGGCCGATGCGATGGTCGTGAACGCCGCGGGGACCACGGCCGCCACGGGCTCGTCGGTGTTCCTGATCCGCACGAACGAAGACGGCAACGACTGCACGTTGATCGCCGGCAAGGAAGGGAAGGTCGAGATCGGCGATACGGTCGTGATCCAGAAGGACGACGGGACCGCGACCGGCAAGACCTACCCGGCGTACTACACGCCGATCGAGGGCTGGCTGGGACTGCAGATCGGTTCGGCCTACTCGGTCGGGCGGATTGCGAACCTGACGGCCGATCCCGGCAAGGGACTCACCGACGCGCTGATCTATGAAGCTCTGTCGCGGTTCCCCGCCAGCCGGCAGCCGAACCGGATCGCCATGAACCGCCGGTCGCTGGAACAGCTCCGCAAGAGCCGGACGGCGACGAACGCCACCGGCGCGCCGGCCCCGATCCCGACCGAGGTGGAAGGGATTTCGATCGTCGTCACGGACCAGATCAAGAGCACGGAAGCGCTGTTGACGTAATCGGCGAGGCTGAGATGAGTTTTTTCGCAGCCGCGGCGGGGGCCTTCAAAACCATCCGCCGCATCGCCGGAACCGACGTCACGTACGACCTGGGGACGGGAGCCACGCTCCCGCTCCGGGTGGTGCGGGACCGGTCGACCGTCGAGAGCGAGCAGGACGAGGTCGAAGAGTCCTGGACGGCCTGCGACTGGCTGCTGCTGGCCAGCGAGCTGGTGATTGGTGAGGAGAATGTGCCGTTCCGGCCTGAACCGGGACACGAGATCCAGGTGGGGGGCGAGATCTACGCCGCCCTCCCGGATCAGGACGCCTGCTTCGGCTACGAAGATCCCGGCCGGGCGGTCATTCGCTTGCACACGAAACTGATCGGGTAAACGCGACTCGACCGAGGAAGACGGTCTTCCTCTGACTCTCAACTCTCAACTCTCGGCTCTCAACTCTTCCATGCCTGCCCTTTCCCGCACCATCGCCGACGCCGTCGTCAGCGTGCTCAATGCCGCGACGTTCGACCCTGCGCTGACGGCGGAGCGGGGTTATGTGCTCCCCGTCCAGCTCGAAAACCAGACCACGCTGAAGGCCTGGGTGATGGCGGCCGAGATCGAGAGCGAGGCGGAGAACCACGGCGACGACCGGGAAACGCACGCCGTGCATATCGCCCTGGTGCAGCGGGTGGCGAACTTCGCCCCGGCGACGCTCGATCCGCTGACCGACGTCGCGGAAGCGGTCCGGGACCACTTCCGCAACCTGACGCTCCCGGGCGTCGACGCGATGGTCACCAAGCGGGACGTGAAGCTGCTGTATGACCCGCAGCGGCTGCGGTTGAAGCGGACGTTCCTGTCGCTGATTTCGCTCGAAATCACCGCCGTCCGGGAGGTGGGATAAGATAATGCTCAACGCCCGCTTCACGATGAGCCAGGCCAAGCGGATGTTCTTCGACCGGGCCATGATCGACCGCAAGGTCGACCGGGCGATCCTCCGCCAGCTCAGCAGAGCCGGCGCGTTCATCCGCCAGCGGGCTCGCTCGTCGATCCGCAAACGGAAGAAGGCCTCCAAGCCGGGCAAACCTCCCACGAACCGGAAGGGACTGCTGCGGAACAACATCGTCTTCGTCTATGACCCGCAGAGCCGCTCCGTGGTCATCGGTCCGACGCTGCTCAACATGATCTTCTTCAACGGCGACGGCCAGCCGGTGAAGGGGACGGTCCCCGGCGTCCTCGAAGCGGGCGGCCAGATTTCCATGCTGATGCGCTACATCCCGTACCTCGGCAAATGGGTCCGGGCCGATCTCCGGAGTCGCCGGCGCCTCGTCGGTCAGCAGCTCAAACGCCGCACGGTGACGATCGCCGCCCGCCCCTTTATGGGACCGGCGTTCGAAGCCGAGCGCCCCAAGTTCGCCCAACTGTTCCTCAATTCCCTCCACTGAAGGAGTTTCTCCCATGACCACGCGCCAGATGGTCGGCATCGCCCAGCGGCTGTACTACAACACGGCGACCCCCGATACGCCGACCTGGGTGGAGGTGAAGATCGCCAAGGACATCAAGGTCACGGCGGACAAGGAGAAGGTGGAGATCACCAACCGGGGCCACGGCGAGACGAACCGCTACGCCGGCGGGGGCGTCGACATGGGCTTCACGTTCGACGTGTCGAACAAGCCGGCCGACGCGGGCTTCGTGGCCCTGCTGGCGAGCTTCACCGGCAAGACGTCGATCGAGCTGGCGGCCGTCGACGGCGACATCACGGTCGCGGGCACGCAAGGCGTCCGCGCCGTCTGCGAGGTCTTCAAGTTCGAGAAGACGGCCGGCCTGAAGGGCGAAGCCAAGTGGGACGTCGAAGCGGCCCCGACCGATTCGGCGGAAGTGCCGAGCTTCTTCACCGTTGAGGCGTAAGGCCGGCCGGAGCCGGCCCGTTGATGGTTGATCGTTGAGCGTTGAGGAAGACTGCCGTGAAGACGTTCATGGATAACGCGGGGCGAACCTGGGAGCTGGTCGTCGATCCGTTCGACGTGAAGCGGATCGAGGCCCGGCTCAAATACAACCTCCTGGACGTCCGGCTCCAGGACGAGCTGCTCGCCCCCTGGCTGCAGAACCCGGTGCGGATCGTCGACACGCTCTGGCTCCTCTGTGAAGAACAGGCGGAGAAGCAGCTTGTCAGCGAGGAGAAATTCGGCCGGGCGCTGCGGGGGAAGCTCTTCGACGCCTCGCAGGCCCTGCTGGAGGAACTGACCGATTTTTTCCCCCTCCAGAGCCAGCGCGACGAGCTGACGGCGCGGCTGGCTCTGCAACTGCAGGGGATCAACCTGGAACGGAAGACGCAGACCTGGGTGGCGGAGAAATTGCGGGAAGCTATCGCGGCCGCGACGCCCTCCGGGACTGTTTCGAACTGGCCGGACTCGCCGGCGTCTCCCCCCGCGGGCTGACGCTGCGGGAACTGGTCTGGATGGCCCAGGCCCGCCGGCGGGAGGCCTGGGACCGGACGGCCGACCTGATGGCCCACCTGGGGAACCTGCACGCCGGGCAGGTGCTCTGGACCAGCCGTGACTTTCATCCGTTCGCCGAGACGCCGACCGAGCTGCCCGGACTCGGAGGCTTCGCGGCGGTGTTGCCCCAGACCACGCTCAAGGCCGCCCCATCATGAGCAGCAAAGGCGTTCGCGCCGGCCAGGCGTATGTCGAAATCGGGGCGGACGACAAACAGCTCGATCTCGTCCTCAAGAACGATATCGCCAAGCTGCAGAACTGGTCGGGGTCCGTGGCGACCCTGTCGGCGAAAGTGCTGGCGGTGGGGGTGGCCAGCGCAACGGGGCTGGGGTTCGCGCTCTCGAAGGCCAGCGAGTTCGAGCAGACGCTGGGGAAATTCGATTCGATCTTCGGCGGACTGAGCGAGGCCAACAAGACCTGGGCCGACGACCTGGCCAAACAGTTCCACCGCAGCCGGCAGGAAGTCTATTCCTTCCTGGCGGACACGCAGGCGGTCGTCGTGCCGCTGGGCTTCGAGCCTGGCGCGGCGGAGACGATGAGTCGCACGCTGACGAAGCTGGCGATCGACGTGGCCACCTTCCACAACAAACAGGACGCCGACGTCATCCGGGATTTCCGGTCCGCGCTCACCGGCGAGAGCGAGACCATGAAGAAGTACGGGGTGATCGTCAACGAAACGGCCGTCAAACAGGAGCTGCTGAACCGCGGGTTCGACATCAACAAAGTCAGCGAAGCGGAGAAGGTGCAGGCCCGCTACAACATCATCTTGAAGTCGACGGCCGTCGCGCAGGGGGCGACGATCCGCGAGGCGACCACGTTCGAAGGGGTCTGGCGCGCGCTGCGGGCAGCGACCGACGACCTGGCCATCGTCGTCGGCAGTAAACTCCTCCCCGTGGTGAAGAAGGTCGTCGGCCCGCTGGCCGCGGCCGTGCAGGCCTCGGCCGAGTGGCTCGATCAGAACGGCCACCTGGTGGAGAACTCCGGGATTCTGACGGCGGTCGTTCTAGGGGGCGGGACAGCGCTGTTCGCCCTGGCGGGAGCCATCCGGATCACGGCGGCCGCCCTGGCCGCCTATCGGGTGGTGACGCAGTCGGCGGCCGCCGCCCAGGCTGTGCTGCTGGCCCTGCAGGGACCAAAGGGCTGGCTGACCCTGGCGGTTGCCGCCGGCGTCGGAGCCGTGGCGGTCCGGGGCGTCTATTCCGCCCTGTCCTCGGCCGAACCGGCGCTGAAGCGGGCCGAAACGCAGCTCGACAAGACGGCCGACTCCCAGCAGAAGCTCAACAAAGCGATCGCCGCACAACCGAAGGGGCTCGGGCAGGGGGACTTCGACAAGATGTTCGAAGACTCCCGGACGCCAGCCGAGAAACTCCGCCAGGAGCTGCAGCGGCTGCTGCAGGCCCGCGAGGAATTCGTCGCCACCAGCAGTCAGCACACCCGGAAACTGGACGACTTCGACCGGGCGCTCGACAAGTTGCGGGAATCGGCGATCAACGCCGGGACCGGGATCTACGACGCCATGTCGAAAGCCCGCGACGAGATCCGGCTGCTGAAGGGTCAGACGACCGAGAGCGAGCTGGAGCTGGAGAAGATGGCCCGCAACGGCGCGCCGCAAGCCCTGATCGAGCAGTACCGCCAGCTCCAGGCCGCCCGCGAGAAAGCCAAGTCCGACAAGGACGCAGCCGAGAAACGGGACACCGAACGTCAGCAGCAGATTGACCAGATCTACGGCGACGCCCGATCGAGTGCCGCCCGCATCGCCCAGGAGACCATGACGCCGGAAGAACAGCGGCAGCAGCAGGTCCAGGAGCTGCAGCGGCTGCGGTTCAACGTCGATCCGACGACCGGAACCTCGTTCATCGACCAGCGGACCTACGAACGGGCGCTGCAGAAGCTCGACGAGCAGTTCAAGCCCGACGCGAAGCAGATCCGCCAGCAGACGCAGACGGCGACGACGGGGAACGACCTCCGCAGCGAAGCGGGCGCCCGTGATCTGCTGGCGGTGTTCAACAACGGCCAGGGAAAGGCGGCCGACGTCACCGCCAAGGAAGCCCTCAAGCACACGATCCTGCTGAAGAAGATCCGCGACGGCGTGCTGCAACCCGGTCCGCAGACGGAGAGAGTCTGATGACGTTGTTGTCCTGTGAAATCCGGAGCCGGGGCAAACTCGACAGCGACGCGAGCGGGAGCGATTCGTTCGTCGACGAGTACATCGCCCGCATGGATACGGCCGCGGCGACGCACATGGAACTCCGGCGGGCGCTCCCGGAGCTGCAGCGCTGGCAGCCCCATCCGGTGGAGGTCGGGTTCTACGTCGACAAGTTTTCGGCCGAACAGCATCCGAACTCGCGGTTCTGGAACATCGAGGTCACCTATGCGACCCGGACGGAGAAGAGCCCGCTGGATGAGCCGTGGAAGTGGTCGGTCTCGTCGCAGTCCCTGTCGGCCTACACGCTGGTCGATCATCAGGACCGGATGATGCTCAATACGGCCGGCTTCCCCTTCGAGCCGTTCGAGAAGAAGGAACGGATCCTCATTTTCCGGGGCCGGAAGAATCTGCCGAAGTGGCCGTCCTGGCTGCTGACCTATCCGGAGTGCATCAACTCGGACGCCGTCCGGATTCAGGGACAGAGCTGCCCGCCCAAAACGCTGGCAATGGCGGGGATGTCCGTCGAAGAGCCGCAGACCCAGGACGAGGTCGAGTTCTTCCCCCTCTCCGTCGAGCTGCACTACCGGGAATCGACCTGGCTGACCGTCGTCCCCAGCAAGGGTTTTCAAGAGCGGATTCCGATCACCAGCCCGATCGCGATTCAGGCCAACGGCGGCAAGAAGTTTCGGACGGCGATCATCGTCAACGACCTCGGCGAACCGGTCACCGAACCGCAGTTCCTCGACGCCGACGGCCAGGCCCTCACAGACCCGAAGCCCGAGGACATCGTGCTGCTGAAGTTCCAGATCCCGGTGGCGAAGGCGTTTTCGACGATGCAGCTGAGATAGCCGAGTGCTGAGTGCCAAGGGCCAAGTGACAGAGGAAGAGACCCATGACCAAACGCATTCTGCGGGGCGACGCTCCGACGCAGGCCCAGATCAGCCGATTGGCCAGCCAGGCCACTGGCCTGATTACGCTCGGAATCAACGGCAAGACGGGCGTCGCCGTGTCGACCTGGGACGCGGCCGCGATCGCCAGCGCCTGGAACGCCTCGAAGCTGCCCGAGTTCCTGGAAGTGGCCGCGGCCGCTGACGGGGCCGACGTCCTGCTGACGTCGAAGACGCCGGGCCAGCCGTTCGAGGTTTCGGGACTGGTCAACGGCGAGGCGACGGCCGACGACGAGCAGCTCATCCAAATCAGCCCGGCCGGCGCGGGCGGAACCTTTCCCCTCACGTTCGCCGGCCAGACCGCCGCCGGGATCTCGGCGACGGCGCTGCCGTCCGCCGTCCAGGCGGCGCTGGAGGCCCTGACGTCGATCGGCGCGGGGAACGTGCAGGTCACCGGCGAGCCGGGAGCCTGGCGGGTGCGGTTCGTCGGCGACCTGGCCGACGTCGATCAGCCGGAGCTGACGACCGACCGCGCGAACCTGACCGGCGGGAACGCGGCTGTCTCAATCGAGACGCTGCAGGACGGCAGCGGCAGTACGTCGCCGTTGCTGGTCACGCAGGAAGTGGCCGGCGTCGCCGGCACGAACGAGCAGCAGCGGTTCCGCTTCACGTCCGATCCCGGTTCGCTTTCGGGTATCACGCTCCGCTGGGTGGCGAACGGTGGTCTCAATGTCAGCGCCCCGTTCGCGGCCGACGCCAGCCTGGCAACGATGCAGGCCGCCCTGGAGGCCACCCGCTGGGGGGCGGGGACATCGACCTGGGGGGCCGGCAACGTCTCGCTCTCCGGCACGCTGGCCGCCTCGTGGGTCAATCCCACGGACGGCGTCGTCGTCGAATGGGTCAACGTCTGGAAGGCCACCAACGTCGTCCAGATCCAGCTGCAGGTCATCGCCGGCGGCGGCACCATCGCCAGTACGACCGTCGTCGAAGGGGCGGCCGGAACGAACGAGCAGCAGTCGCTGCGGCTGATCGGTCCCACGGTCGGGACCGGCTATCGCCTCAAGCTCGGCGACAAGGTCACCGGCGAGATTCCGTGGACGGCTGAGTGTTCCGACATTCTCAACATCCTCAATGCCGCGCTCGGGGGCAGCCTGAATACCCCGGTCAAGGCCGGCACGGGACAGACTGACGCCTCGGAGACCCTGCTCGCCAGCTACTCCGGCGACGGCATCCTGTATTTCGAGTTCTGGGCCTTGGGCTACCAGTCGACCGACCTGGCGTTGATGGAAGTGATCGGCTTCGGCGGCGAAGAGATCCAGCAAGTCGGCATTAGCTCCGACAGTTGGAAGGGCCAGGTGACGCTGACCCTGGACGATCAGACGGCCGCGGCCCTGGACTGGGACACGACGGCCGCGGAAGCGGAAGCCGCCCTGGAGGCCCTCAGCAACGTGGGGGCCGGGCTTGTCACCTGCTACGGCGGGCCGTGGCCGACGGCCGCCATCACCTGTCAGTTCGACGTGTCGCTCGGCAACCTGCCGCAACTGACCGCGGTTCACACGCTGACGAACGCCGGCATCGCCGTCGGCACGTTGCAGCAAGGCGGGGCGGCCATCATCGTGACCGAGATCCAGCGCAGCCGCGGCCCGAAGCATTGGGACGACCCGCTGAACTGGGCCGACGCGGATGGCCTGCCCGGCGTCCCCGGCGCTGGCGACGACGTCTCGCTCGAACTGGCCCGCGCCGAGCTGCTCTATGGCATTCGCCAGCGCTGCGTGTTCGTCGCCGACGCGACGACCGATCGGCTGACGCTGACCTCCGGCCGCGCCACGTTCTGGAACGGGCAGGCGCTGTCGGTGCGAACGTCCAACACGCTCCCCGGCGGCCTGTCGGCGGAGACGATCTACTACGCCGTGAACGTCAATGGCGCCTCGTTGCAGCTCGCACTGACCCCGGACGGCGACGCGGTCAACCTGACCGATGCCGGGACCGGCATCCACCAAGTGGGCGTCTTACTCGCGAACCTGTTCGTCGACAGCCGGTTCGCCGGCTCGAAGCTCGGGCTCCCCCGGACCAATGCCTCCGGCTACGACGAGTATCGCCCCCTCAAGCTGGAACTCTGGGCGACGTCGATCGAGATCGGAGCCGGCCAGGGGGCCGGTTCCAGCCGGGTCAAACTGGCGACCGGCGATCAGAAGACGTCGATCGAGGTCATCGCCACCGGCGGCGGAACCGAAGCCGGTATTCCCGCCGTCCTCTGGGATGGCGACCACGTCGATAACCTGCTGGAAGTCGTCGACGGCGAACTCGGCATTGCGCTCTTCCCCGAAGACTCCGCGCAGTTCGGCAAGCTGACGCAGCGGGCCGGCCAGGTGATCGTCGGCCGCGACGTCACGGTCGGAACCATCCGCCGGACCGGCGGCGAGCTGACCATCCTCGGAGCGACGGTCAACGGGGAGGCCTTCCTGTGACCGGTGTCCTGCTCGATTCGCGAGATCTTCCGACGCTGCGGGCTCTGCTGCGAGCGTTTCGCAACGGCGAACTGGGGAACCGCCGGCCGCCAGACGGGGGCCAGGTCCGCACGCCGCCGTCGATCGTCGCGCTGCTGCACAACCTGACCAGCGCCACCGGAACCGATCCCGACTCGACCGACACCGGACCGGACGACCTCCCCGGCAGCGCCTGGAACGTCGCCGACATCCCGGCGCAGTGCGTCCTCCTGGAGCCCGTCGACGACCGCGTGCTCTGGATCCGGATCGTCGGCGAGGAACTGGGATCAAACGGTCCGCAGTTCGTCCAGATCCGGCTGCACGATACCGACCAGGTGGCCACGCTCTATTTGCAGGACAAGCCCGACGACGTGCGGCAGAAGCTGATCGCCCTCGGCCTGCCGTCCGACCTCGAAGTCCGCGGCCTGGGCAGCGAGTTCAACAACGGGACGACCTGGACCGGGGCCAATGCCTGGGCGGTCCGGTTCCCCGGAATCCCGAATCGCGATCGCCAGTTCCCGCTGGAATGGTTCGACGATCCCGACACGTTGTCGCTGGTCGCTCGTGTCGACGCCTTCCCGTGGTGGCCGCGGCTCGAACTGACCGAGGTCTGGAAGCCGTTCCCCTCACGCGATGCGATCCCCGGCGGGGCCTTCCTCCGGGCTTCGTGGGTCTGGGGCCGCGGGTACGTCGCCGATCATCTGGAATGCGTGCTCTGATGTGCGAACGGCGTTTGACGACAGTGCAGCTCGATCGCGACGGGAACGTCGTCGACGCCTGGCTCTTCGGCCGGCAGTCCTGCTGCGGCGGCGCGACGCAGGTCTCGCTGGTCAGTGCCAGCCCGGACGGCCTGCTGCTGCAGCTTCGCGGCGACTACCCGCAGCTCTTCGGCGCGGTGACGTTCTACGGCGAGGGAGTCCACGGCCGCGACGAACTCCGCCGGCTGGCCACCGGCGACGTCCTGCGCCGCGATCTGCGCTACCCGTCGACGTCTCCCTTTGGACCGACGACGTCGATTCGCCCGGAGCCCGCCCGACTCCAGCACAACGGCCTCTGGCTGAGCGACGTTCAATGGCTCTACGTCGAAAGCGGCCGGCTCTGGCTCTGCACGCTGCTGCAGCTCGAACGCCAACTGCTGGCCGACGTCGCCGGCAACGTGGTCGCCCTGGCTCCGGGCCCGAACTGCACGTGGGCGGCGCTCGTCCGCGGAACGTCGCCGGCGGCCGTCGTTGTCGGCGGGAACGCGGCCGCCGCAACCGTCTGGCAGTTCGAACCGACTACTCCCCCGGACCGGCTGGTCCTCGACAGCGCCGGCCGGCCGGTCGTCGGCTGGTCGGCGCTGAATGGTGATGATACCGTCGCCGGCCTGACGACGGCCGGGGCGACGCGCTGGACGGCTGCGAATCCGCTCCCCGCCTGGACCGACCAGTACCTTCTGCGGGACGACGTCGTCCAGCTGGACGCCGGACCGGACGGGCAGACGGCCGTCCTCTGGCGACGCTGGCAGCGCCAGGACGAAGTCGGCGGCCCTGTGGAGTACTCGTCCTGCCTGGCGGTGTTCGACGCCTCCGGCTCGGTCGTCTGGCAACGCGAGCTGCTCACGTTCGACGCCCCGCCGGAAGAGATATCGCTCGACTGGTCCTGGCTGCTGTGGGACGCCGACCGGCTCTACCTGTTGTTCGACGTCCTGCTCTGGCCTGATGCCACCGCCCCGAACCCGATCACCGACTGGGGCAATCACGTCTACTGCCTCGACGCTGCCAGCGGGGACACGCTCTGGGAGCGGGACTTCGTCGACGAGAACAACCAGCCAATCCAGATCGGCAGCCTGACCATTCCTCCCGCCGGCGGCTTGATCGTCGCCGGCCGCCCGTACCTCGCACCCCCGGAGATCCGATGAGCCTCGTCCGTCACGCGCCCGGCAATGCCCGCGGACCGCTGGTTCCTGCTCGCGCCATGGCCCCCGCCGCCGGCTGCGCGGTGATCGTCCCGTGTCACAACTACGGCCGGTACCTGGCCGAGTGCCTCGACTCGATTCTGGCCCAGACGGTTCGGCCCGCCGAGATCGTCGTCGTCGACGATGCCAGCATGGACAACACGTCCGCGGTGGCCGCGCGATACGCCGCCAACGGCGTCCGGTACCGGCGGGTGGAACTCTGCGATCCCCACGAAGCCCGCCGGGCCGGGATCGCAGCGACCCGCGCCCCGTTCGTCTGCTGCGTCGACGCCGACGACTGGATCGCCCGCGACTACCTGCAGCAGGCTCTCGCCGTCCTGGACGATCCTGCCATCGGCCTGGCCTGGTCGCCGCTGCAGGAATTCGGCGATCGGCAGCAGCGCTGGGACCCGGTCCCGTGCGACATCGAGTTCCGCAACTGGATTCACGCGGGGGCCGTCGTCCGCCGGGACGCGCTGGAACGGAGCCGGGCCTTCGAGATCCCCAACGGCCGCACATCCGAGGACTGGGAGACCTGGAAGCGCGTCCTGCGGGACGGCTGGGGGACCGCTCGCAATCCGGCTCTCTACCACTACCGCAAACACGCCGGCTGCCGCTCGGAGCTGCGGCCCGCCCGGCTCGATCGCGTCGTCCTCAGCACGTACCTGACCAGCCGCCCGGACCCGCAGAGTGGCCAGTCGGTGGCCCCCGACCGCTGGGAGCTGGTCGCCGGCTGGGCGGAGGGAATCCGCGCCCGCGGCCTGCGGGGCGTCCTGCTGCACGATCAGCTCTCGCCGGAGTTCGTCGCCCGGCTGCAGCCTTACCGGGTGGAGTGCGTGCGCTGCGCCCCGGTTCCGGAGTCGACGCATTGCAACGCCTGGCGGTTTCACCTGGCGGCCGAATGGCTGGGCCGGCAGGACTGCGCGACGGCGTTTCTGACCGACCTGTTCGACGTCCGCATCAAGGACGATCCGTTCGACCTGCTGCGGACCGACTTCGATCTGTGGATCGGGACCGAGCCGTGGATGATCGACGACGGGACCAGTTCCGGCCGCTGGCTGTTGCGCCGGCTGCAACAGACGTTCGGCCACGTCCCACCGCACGTCCTCGGCCGGCCGATCCTCAACTGCGGCATCGTCGGCGGGTTCCGGGCTCCGCTGCTGGCGCTGTTCCACGAGATCTGGGGCACGCTCTCGCACCGCGGCCCGCTGGCCGCCGACATGGCCGCGCTGAACGTGCTGGTCTACGGCCGGGCGGACCTGCAGCGCGTCTGGAGTCGCGGCGCGCCGCTCCACTCCCGCTTCAAAGCCTACGACCAGGAGGCCCCCGTCTGCTTCGTCCACAAGTAACGCGGGAGTGATTCCGCGCGAAATCAAAAGCGACCGGCCGGCAGAGCCAACTGCCGACCGGTCCACACGTCAGCCTGAATGAGGCAGGCCGACATGCGTGTCCCCGTGGGGATTTGCATGCCTGCCGCCAACCTGTCTCACTGTTGCCCGTCGCGTCGCCGGTTCCCGGCTGGTGCGGTCTCTGCTGCGCGGATTCGCGGCCCGCCGTTCGTGCGATCGACTCGGTTCTTCTCTCCGATCCGATCCGCACGAAAGGCCCGCACGATGCGACCCTTCTTCGAGAACGCTCAGACCCGACTTTTTCACGCCGAACAGACCGACGTCCTCCCCACGCTCAAACCGGCGAGCTATGACGCGGTGATCACCGACCCGCCCTACTGCTCAGGCGGGACCACGGCCGGCGAACGTCGCCGTTCCCCCGAAGTCAAGTACTCGCAGGACGGCGAGCTGCGGGGCCGGCCGACGTTCGGCGGCGACCTGAAAGACCAGCGGTCATTCACCTGGTGGAGCATGTCCTGGCTGATCCACTGCCGGCAGCTCCTGAAGGAGGGCGGCTACTGCCTCGTCTTCACCGACTGGCGGCAGCTCCCGGCCCTGACCGACGCGTTCCAGGCGGCCGACCTGACCTGGCGGGGGATCATCGCCTGGGACAAAGGGGGCGGCAGCCGCGCCCCGCACAAGGGCTACTTCCGGCATCAATGCGAGTACATCGTCTGGGGGACGAAAGGCGCCTGCCCCCAGGCCACGCACGCCGGCCCGTTCAACGGCTGTTATCAGGTCTCCACCCGCAAGGCGGACAAGTTCCACCTGACCGGGAAGCCGACCGAGCTGCTGAAGGAGCTGGTGCAGGTCGTCCCGCCCGGCAGCCGGATCCTCGATCCGTTCGCGGGGAGCGGAACAACGCTGGTGGCCGCCCAGGAGCTGGGCCGCCAGGCGGACGGGATCGAACGGGAGCGGGAGTACTGCGAGATCACCCGCGGCCGCCTGCAGCCCGTCCGCCCGGCCGAACAACCCCGCCGCGCGCCGCCCCGGAATCGCTCGCTGGCGGTGTGACCGGCGCGACCGTTTCAAGCTGCCCTGAAATCTATGCGCAACTAGGTTGAGGGCCTAGTGGTAGCAATACCGTGCAGGTTCAAGTCCTGTCTTGGGCACTTTGGTGTGAAAGGGTTTACGACGACAGCCCCGCAATGATGCGCGTTTCGCCGCCTAGTGAAGCCGGGCGAAATAGGAAAGGCCGTCGCCGGTCGTCGCGGACCGAGAGCAGGAGAACACAATACGCCGGTCGGACTCACGAGCTGAGACCGATCGGCGTGTTTTTTTGTGCGAGTTGCGGTTGGCTGAAAACGGCGAGTCCGTTCGCCTTCGGTCCGCGACGCGCCGTTATGGACTGCATTCCCCGAGACGGATTGTCGGGAAGCGGATCTGTCGCCCGTTCTGACCGTCGAATTTCGAGAGTTCGTGTGCTTTGATCGCGCATGAAGCCCACAGTCCGGGGGTATCGCCGAGGCAACGGTTGAAGTCCTTTGGGCCGAGAAACAACCGATCAGCCGGATTCCGGGGAGTCCGAACGAACGGGAGACGGCGGTCGCCGTTCCGTCCTGCTCCGATGCCTGCGGTTCGACCGAGCGGGGCCGAGCCGCGACGAGACCGAGCTGGAATTTGGCGGGGACGATTCACAGGGGAAGCAGATCACGCACATCGTGCGGTGTGCGGGGCGGCGCGTGCTGA
Organism: uncultured Planctomycetaceae bacterium; assembly: GCA_942493135.1. Lineage (GTDB taxonomy): Bacteria > Planctomycetota > Planctomycetia > Planctomycetales > Planctomycetaceae > Planctellipticum. The sequence goes on from OW818684.1 coordinate 6,353,821, forward strand.
CTGGCGGATCTGCAGGTTGACGAAATTGAAATCGTCCGGATCGGCCTCATTGGCGACGGTCGTAATGCTGATGCGATTGCGGCCGGGTTTCGGAACGGAGGGATCGAACGTGACCGTGATCGGTGCGAATGAGCCGTCGCCAGGAGTGGGGCGGAGCGGTTCCGGGAGGAGTCGGCCGTTGATGCGGATCTCGGCGTTCGATTGCAGGCGCTTGGCGATTAAAAGCGGTAACGTCAGCGTGACTCCTTCCGAAGCCCGCAGGAGCTGGGTGCTGCGCCGCCCGCCTACAGAGCCACGCCTGGTTGATTCATCCAGACCTCTACGAATCCTTCTTCTTCGACTCTACTCGGCCGTCTCCGGCGTCACCGTCTGGATGTAGTGCCAGAGGGCCTCGAACTGCTTCTTCGCGTCGCCGTTCAGGATGGCTGTGGCCTTGGTGGTTTTGCCGTCGGCGGCGAGTTTCGGCATTCGCGTCGACAGTTCATAGCGGGGTGGGTCGATGACGAAGCGGTGGTAGAAGTTCGGAGCAAGCCGCTCTCTGGTCTGGGCGAAATTGATGCCCGGCGCGATCTTGGTCCGATCGTCCCCCTGCGGCTGCAACTTGCCGATCCCGTGACACTGCCGGCAGTCGAGGCCACCGTCCTTGAGAGTCAGCCGGCGGCCGAGTTCGACGAGGTCGGGCTTGGGTGCCTCGGATTCGAGATGGTGGTGCGAGACTCCGTGTTCGATAGTGAGTCCCCCGGCGAGCCGTTCAGCATAGGCCGGGAACGCGGGCATCCTGGTTTTGAGCCAGGGGCGAGTGCGCTCGGTCAACTCGCCTTTGAGAAGTTGTATTGTCCACAACGGCTGCAGCTTTTCGCCGGCCCAGGTGAGATCCGGGAGGATTTCGGCAACCACGCCGCGGTCGGATTCGTCGGCAAGGATTTCGGTGCGGGGGGAACGCTGGCCGTCGCGAGAGTGGCAGGCCCGACAGTTGAGTTCGCGGACGACGCGGCGGCTGTCGAGGGCAGGGGTCGTTTGCACCGCCGCAAGAAATGCTCCGAACGATTCGGCCGAAACAGTGTCCGCGACAATCGACCTCTCGTCGTGAGTGAGGCCGAAGTCGGGCGCGTCGCCGCGCAGGTCCGCAGTCGGTGCCAGACATCCGCGCGAAAAGTCATTGAACTTCGCCTTCACTGCCAGCAGTGGCGGGCGGTCGGCGTCGGTGGAATGACAACCGAAACAGTTACGGATGGCTCCGAAGAAGGCCCGCTTGCCCCGCTCGACATCGCCAGCCGGCAAGTTCAGTGCGGTGAACTTACCCTCCGACTCGGCCCGGAGATACGCGACCAGGTCCGCGGCCTCGGCGCTGGAGAGCGGAAGGCGCGGCATGGGATTCAATGTGTAGTGGGCCTGGGGATTCTGAAGATAGGCCTGCAGCGCGTGTTCGGTAAAACTGGCCGACACGTGGGCGAGCGAGTGACGCTGGAAGTCGTCTTCCTTGTCGGGGGCCGTGAAGCGATGGCAGGCAATGCAGCCGAGGTCTTCGTAGAGGATGACGCCGCGCTTCGCGTCACCCGCCGCTGATTCCGGCTCGTCCATCTTCAATGACGCCAGGTAAGCGGCGATGTCTGACGCCGTCTGACGATCAGACTCCTTGTTGATATCCAGAATGTGCGGCATGCTCGCTGACGGGCGCAGCGTGCGCGGTGAGAGAATCCAGGCGGCGATCCAGTCCGCATTCCGGCGGCTGCCGAGCCCGACCAGTGACGGTCCCGGTTCGGAGTATTCATCGGGCGCCCCAAATTCGTGGCACGTGGCGCAGCGTCGATGCTTCAGGACTGACTGGACGACGTCCAGCCGATCCAGGCGGACTTCACCATTTCCGGGATCGTGCCAGAGCGCAGTCGGAGGAACTGGCTCCCACTCAAAGTCTTCCCCGGCCCACAGCAGTCGTAACCCGCCGAACTCAAGCGTCCTGGATGCGATCCGACGCGGAGGGATGGTCCATTGCAGCCGAAACGAGTTGAAGCCCTTGTGCAGAGGGACGGGCTCACCGCTTTTGGCGGTGATTCCGTTGATCTCCAGCTCCTGAAGACTGTCCGGATATCGAAATCGGAATTCGCCGGAAAACGGGGCCTTGAGAAAGCAGGCGATGCGTTGGTCAGTTCCGATGTCGCCCCTGAGATACAGCTCTTCCCAGGCCGCCATTCGGAAGACGCCGAGTGAAGTCTCCTTCTGTTGGAGTGACTTGGCGATGGCGATCCCCTGCTTCAGTCGTGACATCACGTCGTCCGGCAGCACCCCCGGCCGCGTGCGGACCGTGATCTGATCCTGCGGAATCACCGTCTCGCCCAGCCTGTGGATGGTGTAGTTGAGCTGCTGCCGGACCGGGGTTCCGTCGGCGAGCTTGATGCGGTAGTTGAGCGAGAGCTGATTGACCGGCCGCAGGCCCGGCAGTTCGAGGAAGACTGTCTGCGGGCCCAGCAGCGTTGCCGAGCGGATGGGGAGCTCGTCCCGACCTTCCTGTTTGGGGTCGCTGGGGCGGTACTCGGCGGAGCCGTAGTCGGCGGCGTAGCGGTAGTTCCATTGCTCGATCGCATAGCGATCGGGGTCTTCGGCGAGGTTGCGGTCGAGCGGGTCGGTGAAGGTCAGGGCCAGACCGTTGCGATAGGACTTGACGGCTGTCGGCATGCCGACCGGCTGGCCGGTGTAGCGCACGCGCTGCAGGCAACCGTCCTGCACGGCGGAGGTGACCCAGCCCTTTTGGCCCGTCACGTAAAGTTGCCCGTCGTGGGGACTGAACCGGCCGCGCATGGCTCCGGATGAGAACGTGAAGGGGAAGGTGATGGTGCCGCCCTGGGTGACGCCGTCGACTTTTTCGCGGAGGGTCAGCAGCATTGAGCACTGGCCGAACGAGAAGTGCAGGAGTTGGTTCTGCAGCGGGCCCCAGCGGTCGCTGGTCACCCAGCACTGGCCGCCCGAGGAATTGTCGTTGCGGCGGGGAATCCAGCAGATCGGGAGGTCATAACCAAGCGGGCGGTCGGCAGTCACCTGGGGACCGGGGTAGCCGTAGTAGCCGCCGGGCTGGACTTCGATGATATTCGACGAGGGGGTCCATTCCCCTTCCTGGGGGGCGGCGGTGATGGTGCCGTCGGGGCCGACCCCCAGGCCGTTGGGATTGCGAAAGCCGGTGGCGACGACTTCGAGTCCCCGGCCGTCGGGGCCGGTGCGGAGGACGCCCTGTTTGGCGTGGGCGTAGTAGAAACGTCCCTGGGGATCGGTTTCGAGGCAGGTGACGTAGTCGTGGCCGCCGGGGGAAGTTTCGCCGGCGTTGTGAAAGCACTCGTACCAGTCGGCTTCGCCGTCGCCGTTGCGGTCGTGGAGCCGGGTGATCTGGTCGCGGCCGAGGACGTGGACCAGGTCGCCAACGACCTTGAGGCCCAGCGGCTGGAAGAGGCCGGTGGCGTAGCGTTTCCACGTGAGCTGCTGGAGGCCGGCGTCGACGCCGCCGACGCGCCAGACGTCGCCGTGCGCGGTGCAGACGGCGATGTCGCCGTTGGCGAAGAAGTCGTGGCCGCTGGTGAAAATCAGGGCTTTCCACGGGTTCTCGAAGGGGATGGTGAGTGTATCGACGACATAGGGGCCGTCGCCGGCCCCCGGTTCGCCCCGGGTTTCAAGCGTTTGCGGCCAGAGTGGGGCAGCCGGCTCTTTCCAGGGAATCAAGTAAACACTCGTCGACAGCTTGGCGAGAACCGCGGCGGGATCGGCGCCGCTCTTCCACTGGTATGCGACGAGTGAGACAGATTGCTGGGCGGGGCGGAAAAGGAGCTCCACTCGGCCACTGTCAGCCGTCCGGAGGAGGCAACTGCCCGATTTGCGGATGCAATAGTGAAGGTCGCCGCTGCTGCAGATCTGCCAGCCGTCGACCTCGGCGATCTTCGCGTCGCTCATTCCCTGCCCGAGCGGGTAGATGACGACGGCGCGGTGGGGTTCGACTTCGAAGATCCTTTGAAAGACGGTCGTCTTGTCGACAGCGACGGCCCAGGGGGCTTCGCGGACGGCTGTGCCGGCGACGTCGTACTGCAGGACGCTGCGGTTGCCGTGCTGCAGCAGGCCGCGATACTTCGCGCCGGCGTCGAGGGGTTGCCAGGCGAAGTTGAGTTCGCCTTTAAAGCGGGGGGACTCGATCAGGCCGTAACGGGCGGGGCCGAACTGGAGGAAGCCGCCGGTCCAGCCGGCGCGGAGGGTGCCCCGTTCGGTGTCGTAGCAGAGGGTCCCCTGCTGCCGGTCGCCGACGCGGAGGGAGAGACCCTTCTGGACGGGGGGGAGGTTGGGGAGGAAAATGGTGCTGGCCAGGAACGGCCCGACGTCAGACTGGCTCCAGCGATTGTCGACGGAGTCTCCCTCGGTCCAGTTGAAGCCGACGGTTCCCTCGGCGAAGTGACCTTCGATCGGTCCGCGCGCAGCCTGCTGGGGGGCCGATGGTGCAGGGGCGGCAGCGGCCACCGCAGCGCCGGCGGCGTTCTGGAGGGGTGTCTCGTCGCGGGTTGTGCCGTCCGGGGTGAATTCGTCGAAACGCCAGAGGCCGAGTGTCCGCGGGTCGACGGCGGGGGTTTTGTCGGGGACGACGGAAAGATCGCGGACGCCGCGGGTCAGACGGGCTTCGTCGACGAATCCGTCGCAGCCGATTTCCCGGCCGACGAGCTGACCGAAGGCGATGCCGCCGGGGACGGGTTGTCCTTTCTGGAATTCGACCGCCTGATCGGCGACCTGCTGGCCGTCGACGAAGAGGCGCACGCGCGCCGGCTCGAAGACCATGCCAACGTGATGCCATTTGCCATCGGCCACGTCGGTCTGAGCGCGGACATGATCGGGTTTGTAGCCGGGCAGGTAGGCGGTGAGCTGTCCGCTGCCGGGCATGGTGAATAATTCCCAGTGCGTGGCGGACGATTTCAGCTCCTGGGCGGCCAGGATGTTGTAACTCTGCTTCGACAGGAGTTTGGCCCAGAGATCAATGGTCAGCGGCGGCTGACGGTATTCCTCGCGGCCGGCGGCGTGGGCGCCACCGGAGCGCGCATCCAGGGCCTTCCCGAACTTTCCTTCGCCGAGCGACAGCTTTCCGGCCGGACCGGCCGAGGGAGCGGCGGCGGGGGCCGGGACCATGGCCATCGTCGTCAGCGGTTCGCGTTTCGCCGCCCAGGCGACGGCCCGGCTGAGGAGCGTCGCCGTTCCCGGCGTCCGGAGCGATTCGGCGGCGTGGCCGAGGACCGTCTGGAAGATGCGGCCTTTGCCGTAGTCGTAGACGAAGGCCTGGGGCTCGGCCTGGCCGGTGACCTTGGATTTGGCGGTGGCGAGGACGTGGATGGGGGCTTCGCCCTGCTGGCGGAAGTAGAGCTCGTCGATGGTTTCGAAGGCCTCCATGCCGTGCATGATGGGGTGCTCGGGGTCGGCGATGTCGACGACGAATTTGCCGTAGGCGTCGTGGCCGACCTTTTTGTCGGTGTGGTCCCAGACCCGCCGGCAAATGTTGCGGTACTCGGGCCAGTCGGAATCTTCGGCTTTGGGCAAGGAAAAGTGGAAGGCGCCGTTGGCGAAGTGGACGATACAGAGGCCGCCGCCCTCCTGGAGGTAGTTGACGAAGCCGGCCTTGGCGGCGTCGCTGAGGCCGGGGCGTTCCCAGTTGCAGTAGTTCTGGATCAGGACGTCGAACGCTTTGATCCGATCGGTGGCCAGGTCTTCAATATTCTCGGAGACTTCGACCTGCATGCGGGGGTCGCGGGCCAGGGCATCCTGGATGGCGGGCGTGGTGTCCTTCCAGAGATGGCCGGGATAGTGGTGTCCGGTGAGAATCAGGGCTTTGATCGGCCGGTCGTCGAAGCGGGCGGGTTCGATGCCGGCGACCCCTGCCAATGCAGCGGTGATTTCAGCGTGGGAGTAGAACCTTGCGGAGACGCCGTCCTCCGGAACGTCGACGTGGGCGTTCCAGGCGATGGCGTTGAGAATCAGCTTGCGGAACGAGTCGAGTTTCCAGTTGTCGTAGAAGTGTCCGCAGGTGGTGCCGAAGCCGCGGCCGCCGTCGGTGCGCTGGCGGGCCCAGGCGACGACGCGGCCTTCGGCGTCGCGTCCGGGGATGGCGGGGACGGTCCAGAGCGGCGCGACCGGGGCCGCCTGCGGATCGAACCGCAGGTTGTAGTAGAATTCCTCCTTCATCTTGAGGGGGTTGACGCCGCGGAGGACCGGGTGATCGGGCGACGCCAGTTCGACTTCCGTGTCGAGGGTCTGGATGGCCGAGTACCACTGCTTTTTGCCGTCGGTTTCCCAGTCAAAGTAGCCGCCGGTCCAGTCGAGCATTTCCTTGGCGCGCTCGTCGGGGGCGAACGTTGAGAAGTGGAACGTCAGGAACCCGCAGCCGCGGGCGATCTGCTGCTGGACCTGGGCGACGTGCTCCGGCGATGCGATGTGGGGGGCCTCTTCGTAAAGATCGCCGTCGCGGCCGTCGGAGATGACCATGATCGCATCGGCGGTGTCGAGGGTCGTCGGGTCGGCTGGCCAGCCGTCCCGGTGGTATTCGACGGCGATCTGGTCGCGGACATTCGAGTTGTCGAGCATCACCTTGAGGAGCTTGACGGACCACGGGTAGTCGTGGATGCCGTTTCCTTCTGGGCCGTGGCTCTTCTTGCCGGCGATCAGGACGATCTTTTTCCTGCCGTTGACCTCGGCTGAGGTGGAAGTCCAGCATCCGAGCAGTACGGCTGCCGCGAGCGCTGCACGCAGTCCGGTCGATCCCATTGAGCTTGCTCCGTGATGTCAAATACAGCTGATCGGTTGAGTCAGAGTTTACTCGATTTGGTTGGTGAAGACGAAGGATTCACGCAACGGCGCAAAGAGGAACGCAATGACGCCAAGAAGACTGAAGAAGGGTCACCGCGGAGACGCGGAGGACGCGGAGAAGAGAGGGCGAGAAGCAATGTCGAAAAGCCGACAGGGCGCGAGGTATAGCGGGATCGGTTGTACGCTGGTACGTTTTTCGGGACGTTTACATCGTATCGCCTCAGACAGCTCTTGCGATGACGCAACGATGGGACGGAGTGGCGGAAATCATGCGTCCAGCGTGTCGGGTGGATGAGTGAAACGGGCATGAATGTTTCGGAGCGGGCAGTTCGTTTCTGAAATGGGTCGATTGCAAAATCACTGGGTTTCCAGGAGGTTGTCCGCCAACGGCAACCATGTACGGTCAGGTCAGGGGAGCGCCAGCATGCACTGTCCCGTTTGTCCGTCGAGCGAATTGACGGCGACAGATCCGAAAGACGGTGTGACGGCGGTCGAGTGTCCGCGGTGTCATGGCATCTGGATGGGGAGTTTGGAACTAAGTCGACTCGATCCGGGTTCGACGCGTGTCAGTGAGATCCTGCGAGAACTCTACCGTAACTCGGTTCCTGGTGCGCTGCATTGCCCGCGTTGTCAGCACACAATGTTCCGCGGGCCGTTTCCCGGCAGTCCGAACGAGGTTGATTCGTGCAGGACCTGCGGTGGACTCTGGTTTGATGCATCGGAGTTTGCTTCAGTCATCAGACTCATGAGCCGCGAGGGAACAAGCTTCGCGGACAGGGGGAAACCCGCGGAAACCGCTGTTGTGGTCCCAGCAGCGGTCGGATTTGCTTTGCCGCAGGAAGGTGAGCGTCCCCTCATTCTGCTGCTCATCCGGATCGCGATCTTCTGTGGATCGTCATTCATGCTGCTGGCGGCCTTAGCTGGCGTTGTCACCTGGGCCCGTCAATGTGTTGCCAGCGGCGGTTTGACCGGGGATGGGATTCTACTGGCCGGCGTTATGATCGTGGCCCTGGGAATGAGCAGCCTCGGAATCTGGTTCAGCCTGACGTATCGGAGCCTGTCGAAGCCGGAGCTTGAGTCCGTGAGTGGTTCCGGGGCGCCTTCGTTCTCGGACGCATCACTGATCTGCAGATTCGCCGGCTGGCAATGGCAAACGATTCCATGCGCCGTAATTGTCGATCCGCAGAACCAGATGATTCACTTTCAGAATCTCTATGCGCCCAGCGGTTTTCTGACCTCCAAACATCCCTGGCACAGTTGTCCGCTCTCTCAAATCCGCAAGGTAACGCAGACTTCGTATCGTGGAGCACAGTCTCTGACGATCGTGACGCCAACTGGACGAGCAATGGTGCCGTCCGGCGCGTCGAACTACAGCCAGCTCGCACAGACTTTGGAACTATTCATCAGGAAGGGGTGGACCTGACTTCCGTTGTCGTTTCAAGTCGGCGAGTCTGATGCGGACTTCTGCGATCCTCTGTTTGACTCAACGTTCGCAGGCGCTGTTTCGCCGACTTTCTCCCGAACTGCGGCGATCAGTTCGAGCAGGAACTCCTGCGTGCGGGAGTAGATGCCAGGCTGCTGGCTTTCGCGGGGGCCGGCAATGTTGAGTGTCCGGACGCGGTGCTCGTGGAGCCATTGGCGGGTATCGAGAATGTGGTTCCGCCCGCCATCGAGCAGGTTAATCACGTGCAATGGCCGGGCGATCCGCCGGGCGAGCTCCACGGTGAGCGCTGTGCCTCCTTTGACGGCGCCGGCGGTGATCACCAGGGTTGCGTCGGCGTCCCGGACATTCCAGCGGGTACGGACGTCGTAGAGCGGGCTGTCGGTTTCCCGGAGGGGATAGTGGAGGGGCAGGGGGCCGTCTTCTGCCTTGCGGCCCTGCGGGCACCAGCCGCCGCACGGAATGCCTGCCGCGATGGCGACATTGAGGGCGGCCCGGTCGACGCCGGTCTGGCCTCCCGAGATGATCCGTTGCAGGATGGCATCCCGCCGATGACCCGGGGCGGTTCGTCTGGGTTGCTGGCTCACTCGGCGACTTCCTGGCCGAACGCCAGCCGCATCTGCTGATCGCGCTGGGGAAGCTGCCACTCTTTGAACAGCAGGCTCGGCTGAATGTCGTGGTTGTTCTGATACTTTCCTTCGTGGTACTCGGTCACCGGACCCGTGAGCGTGTGGTAGAAGATCTGGCAGATCGGCACGCCGGCGTAGATCCGGATGGCGTGTGCGGCGTACATCTCCAGCGTCCAGTATCCGCAGAAGCCGGCGTCGCCGAATCCGGCGGTCACATGAACAAACAGCCCCAGCCGTCCAATAGACGACCGACCTTCCAGCATCGGGACGAGGTTGTGGGTTTCGGTTCGCTCGACGGTCCGGGCGAGGTAGAGCTGGCGGGGCTGCAGGACGAAGCCTTCCGGCGGAATGACGTGGCGCCGGTAGCGGTTCGGCCGCTTCATATCGAGCACGATTTCTTCGTACACCAGCAGCTCGTCGTGCAGGCGGAGATTGTAGCTATTGGCGTTGAGCAGACGTTCGTCGAACGGGTCAATGACGATATTGCTGCCGAGCTGCGCCTTGATCTCTTCACCGGTGAGAATCATGGGGGGCGGATACTCGCATCAGAGGGGGCGTCGCCGGAACTGATCCGTGGGATTCACATTACGAATCGGTCAGCAGGGATGCAATGGTGGGGAGGGTTCAGCATTGAGAAGCTGAAAAGTCGAATGGCCGCTGACTTCGTACGGGGCTCCGTCCTTCGACAGAGCCCCGTTCTTCGCTTGGATTCAGCAGACTTTCGGCGGGACTGCCGTCAGGCAGATTGGATCGGGGGCAGTGTGAGTTGCAGATTTCGGGGGGTGGTTGGTCCTGTTGCCGCGCCGATCGCGCATCCCAGGCGCTACGACGGAGCTGAGAGAGCGATGACGAGCCGATCAGATACTGCAGGTGGGGCCCGCTGTGACGGGGCGTTCCGGGCCTGGGCCGTGGTCTTGCCAGGGCTCATCGACAGACACGAGGACGCCTAATTACCACCAGGCGGGCCGACGCCGGTCCAAGGTCCCGCAGGCTACTTGCGCAGGCCGGAACCGGGGCCGACCGCGGAGGCGTGACGCAGATCAGCGTCGGAAACCTGTCAATTCTCACGAGTGGATCGCCGTTGCTCTGACAGGCTGAAGGCCCCGGCAAACTGTTGGAAAATGGCAGCCGGTCTGGTCAGTCAGTTCGTCCAGGACTGAATGGCACTGACAGCGTGCCTAAGTCCTTTGACACCCTAATGATCTGGACGCAAAGAGCCTCACCTGCGACATGGCGTGTGGTGTAACAAGCACGACTCATCGCAAGGAGGCTCGAAATGCCAGGAGGCTTGGCGGAGACGTTTTCGCAGGTCAGACGCGGGGAATGGGAACTCGCCGGTCTGCTGCCGACGACTCAGATCGATGCGGCTTTGCACGACGCAGGATATGTCGAGCGCGGCCGCGTGTATACGGGAGTTGCCACGGTGCTGGCGTTTCTGGGGCAGGCGCTGGGGGCGGACCGGAGCTGCCGGCAGGCTGTCGGCAGCCTCTGCGCCCAGCGGGCGGCCTCCCGTCAGGCGGCCTGTTCTGCGGACACGGGGGCTATTGCAAGCGCGCGTCAGCGCTTGCCGGAGGCGGCCTTCTGGCAGTGGCTGCGCCAGACGGGCCGGTGCGTGGAAGAGCAGGCCGGCCGGGAAGCCCTCTGGCGCGGACGCCGCGTGCGCGTGGTCGATGGTTCGACCGAGAAAATCGCCGAGACGGCCGCCAACTGTGCCGAGTATCCGCGGCAGCGCGGGCAGCGGCCGGGCGCGAGCTACCCCGTCGTCCGGGTGCTGGTCGTCTTTTCGCTGGCGGTGGGGACGGTGCTCGAAGCTGCTGATGCGGCCCTATCAGGGCAAAGGGACCGGCGAAACCAGCATGCTTCGCGAACTGGCGTCGTGCTTCGCCTCGGGCGACGTGCTGCTGGGGGACCGCTACTTCGCCGGCTACTGGGATCTGGCCTTCTGGGGGCGGCGCGGCGTGGACGTCGTCACGCGCGCCCCAGTCAGCCGGGCGCAGCGACTTTCGCCGCGGGAAGCGGTTGGGAAAGGACGACCATCTGATCGTCTGGAAGCGGGGCCAGCGTCCCGACTGGGTCACTGCCGACGAGGCGGACGAGTTCCCCCGCACATTGACGCTGCGCGAAGTCCGGGTCCGTGTGACGATTCCCGGCTTCCGCACCAGGAGCGTGGTCTTGATCACCACGCTCCTGGATCCCGCATCCTATCCGGTCTCGGCCCTGGCCGATTTGTACCGTCAGCGCTGGCAGGCGGAACTCAACCTGAGGAGCCTGAAGACGCACCTGGGGATCGCACACCTCCGCACCAAAACGCCGGAGATGGTTCGCAAGGAATTCGCGATGCATCTGATCGCCTACAACTGTGTCCGCCGGGTCGCTTCGGAGGCCTCGCAGCGGACGGGACTCCCGGCCAGCCAGATCAGCTTTCAAGGGGCCCGGCAAACGCTCAACGAGTTCCTGCCGCGACTGTCTCAAACGAACGTCTTTGAGACCTGGCTCGCGCGGCTGCTGGACGCCGTCGCCCGCCATCGCGTGGGGAACCGTCCCAACCGCGTTGAACCGCGCGCCACGAAGCAACGTCCCTCGGACTACCCGACCCTCAAACGCCACCGCTCCGCCTACAAAAGACGTTACCACGGAAAGACTTGACGAATGACGTCAGTGCCATTCAGACCTGGCGTCATCGGCTCGTCCGTTGCGAGGTGGACCCCACCGCCGGCCGGATCCGGATCTACCAGCTCCGCCGCCGCGAACCGAGCCGGCAGTCGCTGCTCAAAACCTACCGCTATGACGTCCCGCAGAAGCGCTTCCACGACTGACCTCTTTTGACTGGCACCTTGCCGCTGATCGGTCGTCAGGCTGAACTGGCTCGTGGAGCTGGAGGCATTGGGGGCGAGGCTCTTCAAGAGCCTGGCTGGTGTGAGACCTGAGGATTCCGGCTGTCGGTGACATTCGAATGTCGGCCGATATAAAGGAGGACTCGCCTGCGCGGCAGCGGGGCGAGATCGAGTGGATAGCGATCGAGGGAGGCATGTGATTCTCCGATGGAATGCGGATCACAGCCTGGCGAGGACTGAGTCACTGAATTATCCGGAGTTCCAGTGGGAGTTCAATGACGCGGCCGCCGGTAAGTTCCGGGAGATGCTGTCGGGATTGATTGAAGCGATCGAGCAGCGCCCCTGAGACGGGCAGCCGATCTCGAACGCGGCTTTCTACCGCTGAAACCGGGATTTCTCCCCGCGATACCGACCCTGTGAAACGTGTGGCGTTTGGGACCTTCGCAAAATGACGATGTGACTGCAGTTTCTGCCTCGACGCTCAGCACTCGACGTCCTATTCGAGATCGATCCCCAGTTCTTCGATCTTCCGGTACAGGCTGGACAGACCCAGCTTCAGCCGCTTGGCGGCTTCTCGCTTGTCCGGGCACTGGCGGAGAACCCGTTTGATGTGAAGCCGTTCGTAGTGCCGCAGGGCCGACCGCAGATCGTCGGTATCGGGCAAGGGCTGACCCAGGCCGATGAGATCGGCCGGCAGATCCTGGGGACGGATCTGGGGCGAGTCGCACATCATCACCGCCCGCTCCAGCGCGTTGTCGAGCTGACGGATGTTTCCCTTCCACTGGGCGGACATCAGCAGCCGGATCGTTTCGCTCGTGGCGCCGGTCACCCGCTGACCCATTGCCCGGCTGTGCTTCGAGATCAGGAATTCGACCAGTTCGGGCACATCGTCCAGTCTCTCCCGCAGGGGCGGAATCCGGATTTTGACGCCGTCGAGCCGGTAGAACAGGGCCTCGTCGAACCGGGCGTCGGCGACTTCACGCTGCAGGTCGCGTGTGGTGGCGGCGATGATTCGGGCGCTGACCTTATACGGCTCCGATCCCCCCAGCGGCAGCGCCTCCTGGTATTCAATCGCCCGCAACAGTTTGGCCTGCGTCGCCAGCGGCAGTTGCGAAACCTCGTCCAGAAACACGGTTCCTTCGCCCACCAGCCGGAGCAGTCCTTCCTGCGCGGCCGGACTCCCCGCGACCATTCCCGCCTGGGCGCCGAAGAGCTGACTTTCGAGCATTTCTGTGGGCCGGGTCGCGCAATTCGCGGCAAAGAAGCGCTCGCCGCTTCGCGGGCCCCATTTGTGAATCATCCGGGCGAACAGCTCTTTGCCAGTCCCAGATTCACCGACCAGCAGGACGTTCGCCCGCGTGACCGCGACTTTGCGGATGGCCTCCTGGACCTCCTGGATCGCCTTGCTCGCCCCGATGATCTCATCGCCGTTCTCGCGACGGCCCAGCTCCCGCCGCAGCGCCTGGTTTTCGAGGTACAGTTCGCGGTATTGAAACAGCCGGTTCAGCTTGTTCGCGAGGTCGTCGAAAATTACCGGTTTGACGAGGTAGTCAAAGGCTCCCGACTTGAACGCCTCGACGGCGTTCTCCACGGTCGCATAGGCCGTGATGATCATCACCGATGTGCCGGGATTGAGCTGCTGCAGTCGGCGGAGCAACTGCACGCCATCCCCGTCGGGGAGCTGGACGTCGCAGATCGCGACGTGAAAGTCCCGTTGCTTTGCAACCTGCAAGGCTGCTGCAACGGTGCCGGCGACGGCGACGTCGTACCCCTCTTCCGACAGGAATTCGCGCAGCGACGTGCGGATGATTTCCTCGTCCTCGACGATCAGCACACTGCGTAAAGCTCTCACGAAATGCTCGCTTCCCGGTGTGAGGATTCAACGGCGTCTGCGGATTCGGTTTCGGGTGTCGCATCCGGCGGCTCCTGATCCGGAAGACCGGCAAGCTCCCGATAATGCAGCGTGACGCGAAACGTGGTGCCGCCGGGTTGGCCGGCGATCAGTTCCATCGTCCCGCCCAGCTTCTGCTCGACGAGATTCCGGCAGACGAACAGACCCAGCCCTGTGCCGGTGTCCTTGGTCGTGAAGTAGGGCTGGAAGATGCGGTCCAGATCCTCCGCCGCGATCCCCCGCCCGTCGTCGGAGACGTCGACTTGCAGCGTTCCCAACTTCAAACGCGTTACGATTTCGATGGTGCCCCCTTCTTCGGTGGCGTCCATCGCGTTGAGGATCAGGTTCAGAAAGACCTGGACGAGCTGATCTCGCACGGTATTCAGTGAAGGAACGTCCGCCACGAATCGCGTGACGATCCGCTTGCCCTTCTTCCGCTTGTAGTACTTGGCGATATTCAGCGCGTTGCCGATGACGTCGTGAATGTCGCAGCGAGAGTCGGTCAGATTCGTCGGGCGGCTGAAGTCGACCAGCTCTCGCAGCGTCCGCTGAATCCGGCGAAGCTGGTCGTCGACAAGCTGCAGCTTTTCACGGGTGTGCTGGTCGATGTCGCGCCGGTTGAGCAGTTGCACCAGCGAACTGATCGCCGCCAGCGGATTGCCGACTTCGTGTGCGATGCCGGCCGCCAACAGGCCGAAGGCGGCCTGCTTTTCCTGTTGGACCAGGAGCGCCTGCGATTCCTGTAATTCCTGGGTCCGTTCCCGGATGCGGAGTTCCAGCAGTCCCTGGTCTTCCTGGAGCTGGGTGTTCAGCTCGGTCAGTCGGTCGCTGGCTCGCTTCAGCAGGCCCGCCAGCGACGTGCTGCCCCACGTGACCCAGCCCATGAAGACGGGCATCAGGACCATCGTGGAGAACCGGTCTTCGAGCGGCACGTCCCGCCAGATCCCCAGCGACAGATAGCTGATCGCATGCAGGGCGAAAGTCGGGTAGGCCACTCCGCGGTCGTAGCGGAAGGCGCAGACCAGCAGCGACAAAAAATAGTAAAATCGGAAGGGACTCTGCAGGCCATTCTCGAAGTGGCAGAGCAGGCCGATAAACACCGCTTCCATCGCCGAAATGAACAGCGGCCACTCGCTCAGGAATCCCTTGCCGTGTGCATTGTAATACGTATCGAAGACGGCATAGACGGCGCCCAGCGTCAGAATGGCGTTCAAAATCGTCTGGTGGGGGACCGACGTCGGCAGATTGACGAGCGCGTATCCGACGCAGAGACCGAACCACCGGATGCGCACGGTGATCGCCTGAGCCGCAAGCTCCCAGTTGAAGGGACCGGAGTCGTGAAGTTCCTGCACCCGTACGCCTGTCGTCGTCGATGCCGAAGGGGACCGCCACGCTTCGATTATAGTGCCGCCTGCGAATCGGAGACCAGCAACCCGCCGTAGCGAATCCTCGACCCGTGAGGTTTACCGGCGGTCGGCATTCCGAACTTTCGGCAGAACGCTACAATCGGCCCCACGCGCCAACCGACGAACTCGATCCGACATTTCGGATCGAATTGATTCAGGTTTCTACCGCAGGGAGCAGGCACGGTGCAGACGATTGACTTGTCGAAGTACGGAATCACGGTCACGGACGTCCGCCGGAATCCAGCCCCGGCCATTCTGTACGCCGACGCCATCCGGGCCGATCCAAAGAGCGCGATCGCCGACTCCGGCGCGTTGATCGCCTACTCGGGCGAGAAAACTGGGCGTTCTCCCAAAGACAAGCGGCTCGTCCGCGATCCTGAGTCCGAAAATGACGTCTGGTGGGGCAACGTCAACATCGACATCGATGCCGAGACGTTCCAGATCAATGAGGAACGGGCCAAGGACTACCTCAACACCCGGCAGAAGCTGTTCTGCATCGACGCCTTCGCCGGCTGGGATCCCGCCTACCGGATGAAGATCCGCGTGATCTGCTCCCGCGCCTATCACGCCTTGTTCATGCACACGATGTTGATCCGTCCCACCCGTCAGGAACTGGCTGAGTTCGGCGAGCCCGACGCGATCATTTACAACGCGGGCCAGTTCCCGGCGAACCGCCGGACCCACGGGATGACGTCGAAGACCAGCATCGACATCGACCTCAGGACGCGGGAACTGGTGATTCTGGGGACGGAGTATGCGGGCGAGATGAAGAAGGGCGTCTTCACGCTCATGAATTACTTCGGGCCGAAGCAGGGCATCCTTTCGATGCACTGTTCCGCAACGGCGGACCGGGAGACGGGGCGGGCGTCGGTTCTGTTCGGGCTCTCGGGGACGGGCAAGACGACGTTGTCGGCGGACCCGCACCGGATGCTGATCGGCGACGACGAGCACTGCTGGAGCGACCGCGGCATCTTCAACATCGAAGGGGGCTGCTACGCCAAGGCGATTGATCTGGCGCCGGACAGCGAGCCGGAGATTTTCCAGGCGCTGCGATTTGGCGCGGTGCTCGAAAACGTCGTCTATGACGAGGAAAGCCACCATGTCGATTTTCACGACACGCGGATTACGCAGAATACTCGCGGGGCGTATCCGATCGAGTTCATCCGCAATGCGCAGATCCCCTGCATGTCCGGCCATCCGGCCGACGTGATTTTCCTGACCTGCGACGCATTCGGCGTGCTCCCTCCGGTCAGCCGGTTGAGCCCCGAGCAAGCGATGTATCACTTCATCAGCGGTTACACTGCCAAGGTCGCCGGGACGGAGATGGGGATCACCGAACCGCAGGCGACGTTTTCGCCCTGTTTCGGCGGGCCGTTCCTGGTGTGGCATCCGGCCAAGTATGCGGAGCTGCTGGCGGAGAAGCTGCGCGAACATCGGGTCAACGTCTGGCTGGTGAACACCGGCTGGAGCGGCGGCGCCTACGGCGCTGGTTCCCGCATGAAGCTGTCGTGGACGCGGGCCATCGTCGACGCGATTCACCGGGGGCAGTTGGCCAGCGCTCCTTCGATCCGCGATCCGCACTTCGGCTTCGAAATCATCACCGGCTGTCCGGGGGTGGCGCCGGAGATTCTGCAGCCGCGCAACACGTGGGCCGATCCGACGGCGTACGACGCGACGGCGAAGAAGCTGGCGAAGCTGTTTGCCGACAATTTCCAGAAGTACGCCGACAGCACTTCGCCCGAAGTGCGCGCGGCCGGTCCAATGGTTTGATCGAACGGAGACGTAACCGATATCCGTGTGCCGCGGCTCTGTGAGCCGTGGCTTTGGGGAAGTGTTTCAGCGGGATTGCATGGCCGATACGGCCGTGGCACACGAGTCCGTGATTTTCTGTCGTCAAGTTGGCGTTTTTGGTGCCTTCTCCAACGCTTTCCCCTCCTGGTAGAGGGCTTCCATCTCCGGCAGGGATGCAGACCGCACGTCGCGACCCTGCTCGCGGAGCCGGCGTTCGATGTACTGGAAGCGTCGTTCGAATTTGCGGTTGCTTTCCCGCAGGGCTTCCTCGGGGTTGATGTGCCACCGCCGGGCCATGTTGGCGATCACGAACAGCACATCGCCGAGCTCGCTCTGAATCCGGGCCTGCCTGTCTGGATCGGAGACGGGCGGCTCGTGAACGACCGGACCATCGACGACGGCTGGGACGTCTGGAATCCGGCCGTCGTCGAAGAGTTCGGCAGCCAGTTCGTCGACTTCTTCCTTGAGTTTGGCAAACAGCATTTCACGGCGCGGGAAGTCGTAGCCTACCCGTCCGGCTTTCTCGGCGACCCGGGCTGCGCGAGCGAGCGCCGGCAGGGAGGTCGGGAGTCCGTCAAAGACCGATTCCCGCTGCTTCTCGGCCTGTTTGATCCGGTCCCACTGCCGGCTGACGTCGCGGGGCGTCGCGGCCTCTGCGTTTCCGAAGACGTGGGGGTGCCGGACGATCAGCTTGCGGGTCAGTCCCGCGACGACGTCAGTCAGGTCGAAGCGGCCTTCGTCGGCGGCAATCTGGCTGTCGAGCAGAACCTGCAGCAGGACATCTCCGAGCTCTTCGCAGATGTCCGCGTCATTTCCCGAGTCGATGGCTTCGAGCAGTTCGTAAGTTTCTTCCAGCGTGTGGGGCTTGATCGATTCCAGCGTCTGTTCGCGATCCCAGGGGCAGCCCTCGGGAGAGCGCAGCTTCGCTACGACCTGGCACAGTTCCCGAAACTGCGGTGTGATGCGGGACTCGTCGGGAGGAGTTCCGGGAGCGGGACGATCGGCAGCGGACATCAGAAGAGTTCCCAACGAGGAAAGCGGCGCACGGATCTTAATCCCTGCGGAGTCGGTCTGCATCTCTGTGCCTCGTAACGATTCATTGCGCGCTTGCACATCAATCCGTCAGCCGACAGACTGATCGAGAATGGTTGATGGGACGATGTCACTCAGGACTGGATCGGGTGGAGAAGAATCTATGCTTGCCATCTCGCGGATTGGACTGTCTCTGTTCCTGCTGTGTGCGACGACGATTTCCACGCTGACCGCGCAGGATCGCCCGACTTTGCGCGCCGGGGCCTTCGCTCAGGACATTACGCCGACGAAATTCCCGATTTCCTCCAACGGCAACATGTCTGACCGGATGGCCCGCCAGGCCCACGACCGGCTCCACGCCCGCTGCGTGGTGCTCGCCAGCGGCCCGACGCAGCTTGCCATCGTCGTCTGCGACAGTTGCATGATTCCCCGGGAACTGATGGATGCGGCGAAGGCAAAGGCGTCGCAGAAGACCGGGATTCCCGCTGCGAATATTCTCATTTCTGCCACGCATTCTCACTCGTGCCCGACGGTGACCGGGGTTTTTCAAAGCGATCCCGACGCCGAGTACATCGCCTTTCTGATCGATCGCATCGCCGACGGAATCACCGTGGCTCAAAGCCGGCTGCAACCTGCCCGGGTCGGCTGGGGTTCCGCACGGGAACCCGGGCAGCTCTTCAATCGGCGCTGGCATCTCAAGGAGGGGGTGCTGGGTGAGAACCCGTTCGGGCAGAAGGTCGACACGGTCCGGATGAATCCGGGGTTTTCCAATCCCGATGTGACGACGCCTGCTGGCTCTGTCGATCCGGAAGTCGCCATTCTCGCCGTCACGACGGCTGATGGCGCTCCGCTGGCTCTGGTGGCGAATTACTCGCTGCACTACGTTGGCGGAGTGGGCGGCGAAGATCTGTCCGCCGATTATTTCGGCGAGTTCGCGCACCGCGTGGGGCGGGCGCTGAAAGTTTCCGGCGACCATCCGTTCGTGGGGATTCTGTCCAACGGCACGAGCGGCGACGTGAATAACGTGAACTTCTCGCTGACTGCCGGTCCGAAGCGGCAGCCCTATGAGCAGATGGGACTCGTTGCCGAGGCGGTCGCGCAGGCGGCAAAAGCCGCCTGGGACAGCGTGGAATTCCAGTCCTCGGCAAAGCTCACGGTGGCCACGCGTGAAATCGAGCTGGGAGTCCGTCTGCCGTCGGCCGACGATCTGGAGCAGGCCGAAGCTCGCCTGGCGGCGGCTTCCGGTCGCCCGCTGAAGGGGGCTCCGGAAATCTATGCCCGTGAAACCGTGCTGCTTGCAAAGTATCCCGCGACCGTCAAGTCTCTGATCCAGGCAATGCGGATCGGCGATCTGGGAATTGTTTCCAGCCCGTGTGAAACGTTTACCGAGACCGGGCTGGCGATCAAGGCGGGCAGTCCGCTCAAGAAGACATTCACGATCGAGCTGGCCAACGGCTACAACGGCTACCTGCCGCCGCCCGCTCAGCACGACCTGGGGGGCTATGAGACGTGGAGGGCGCGGTCGAGCTATCTGGCGCGCGACGCCGAGCCAAAAATCCGCGCCACGCAGCTGGACCTGCTGCGGCAGGTGGCGGCTGATTGACGATCAACGAAGACGACGGACACCAGTGACGCAAGCCTGCCGCGAACGCGGCGCATCAGGGAGGAGCATTGATGAAGAGCGTGTTGGCTCTCATTCTGGCCGGCGGTAAGGGAACACGCCTGGAGCCGCTGACGCGGGATCGGGCCAAACCTGCGGTTCCGTTCGGCGGGGCGTATCGGATCATCGATTTTACGCTGTCGAACTGCATCAACAGCGGCCTGCGGAAAGTGCTGGTGTTGACGCAGTACAAGGCCGCCAGCCTCGACCGGCACATCAATCTGGGCTGGCGGTTTCTCTGCCGCGATCTCGACGAGTACATCGACATTCTGCCGCCGCAACAACGGATCGACGAGAACTGGTACAAGGGGACTGCCGACGCGGTCTATCAGAACATCTACTCGATCGAAAAGTGCAAAACCGAGCACATTCTCGTGCTGTCCGGCGATCACATCTACAAGATGGATTACGAGGATCTGATCCGACATCACATCGATTCCGGGGCCGAGGCCACGATCGCTTGTCTGCCAGTCCCGCTGGATGAGGGGGACCAGTTCGGCATCATGGAGATCAATTCCCGGCACGAGGTCCTCAAGTTTCTGGAGAAGCCTTCCAACCCTCAGCCGATGCCCGACGACCCGGAAAAATGTCTGGCATCGATGGGAGTGTACGTCTTCAACACGGACTTTCTGTTCGAGCAGCTCTGCCAGGATGCGACCGATCCGACAAGCAAGCACGATTTTGGTCGAAACATCATTCCCTCCCTGATCGGCAACGCCCATCTGCGTGCCTACCCTTTTCGCGACAAAAACACCGGCTGCGGGCATTACTGGCGGGACGTGGGGACGCTCGACGCGATCTATGAGGCCAATATGGACCTCATCTCCGTGAATCCCGAACTCAATCTCTACGATCCCGAGTGGAACGTCCGGACCTATCATCCACAGCTTCCGCCTCCAAAGTTCGTCTTTGCTCAGACGGACCTGCCCGATCCCCGCGTCGGCCATGCCGTCGACAGCATCATCTGCAACGGCAGCATTCTGTCGGGGGGGGCTGTCAGTCGTTCGATCCTCGGCTACCAGGTCCGGGTGAACAGTTGGGCGACGGTCGAGGACTCGATTCTGTTCGACAACGTCGAAATCGGCCGGCATGCCCGCGTCCGCCGGGCGATCATCGACAAGAACGTGTGCGTCCCCGAAGGGATGGAAATCGGCTTCGACCTCGAGCAGGACCGGGCGCGCGGCTTCACAGTCACGGAATCGGGCATCGTCGTCATCGGCCCCGGGGATGGCGGCAGCCTCGAACCCTGATTTGCGGTTTCTGGTCAGCAACCGGGGGACCGCAGCGGAGCAAGTTGCCGTTTTCGCGGACGAAATTACAAAATTCTGCAAACCGCACAAAGTCGTGTTGACGCGATTTTCCTGAGCCCCTATGTTCCGCCCACGCTTGACGACGACGTCAGCCGCAAGCGTTGATTGCGAGAATCAATTCCCATCGTTAACAGCCGTTCGTGACTCATGCGACGCCGAAGAGCTTCGGCTCTTCAACGGGATTCTCCGGCCGGCATGGATGCCAGGCGGGAGGGCTCCTGAGGTCGCACCATCGATCCGCAGGGCATGGATGCTGCTGCGGTTCGTTGGGTTCTCTCGATCCGTGACACACTGAAGCCGATCGCCCCGGAAGCAATCAATATCCTTCGCCCCCCTGGGATGGATTGCTTCCGGGCTTTCTTTTTTTCAGGGGACGCGTCGATCGCGTCCTGTCGGAACGCCTGGAGTGGTAGCGGCGCGAATGCTCTCCGATTCTCGCGGACGCTTGCGTCCCCAGAGCGCAAACAGCAGCAGCCGGCACAAGTAGACGGATGCGGCTACTGCGAATTCGGGGAAGAGCAGCAGCAGGTCGACGCGGATATTCATCTCACGGGGCATCAGCGTTTCGTAGTAGAGCCAGAGCGGAACAAGCATCAGCGGCAGATGCACCAGCCACCAGGCTTTCGGCCAGGTGGGATGCCAGGGATAGAGCAGGGTGAGTCCGAAGAGAAGCTGCATGAGCCAGAAGACGCGTTCATAATCCAGCATCACTGATCCCCCAGTTTGCAAAGTCGGAGTCAGGACTCGACACCGGGAAGTCCGGCGCGAACTCCTGGGGGCGATCCTGCCCAGTAGACCTCAAAGTCATCTGCACTGACCGCCAGACGCTCGCCGTTGACGATCCACAGCACCTGCTCCCGTCCAGTTCGAGCCGGCGTGACTGTCAAAACAGCGTGGCGTCCCTCCGCGGAACAGCGGTACGTGACATAACTGCCTGTCGAACTCGTCCCGACGGCCCGCGATTCCACCAGCCAGAACTCACCACCGTGTTCGAGATAGCACGGCGAAGCCAGTTGGACCAGGCGGCCTTCGCGCGGTGAGATGCGGATCCGGTCGACCCGCCACCAGGCGCGGAAGAGATTGCGCAGTTGGGACCAGAGGCCGGCGGGCATGACCGTTGCTCCGAGGCAGAAGGCAGCGGGGCCAGGAAGCGCGTCCTGACCCCGCTTCACACGCGCGACTTACTCCTGAGCCGGAGTCACTCTCATCCACCACGGCCTGTTGATTGCGTCCGCGGCTTGCTCCTGGTCCTTCAGAAACACGTGCATGCTGTCGTCCTTGAAATACTTCCAGAACGCGGCGTTGGCCTCCTCGTCGTCGATCCGGAATGCGAGTTTCTGCTCCTGCTCCTGCAGGAACTTGCGGTACGCGTCCAGCGGTTCCGGTCCCGCCTGCTGAAAGATCACCCGGCCGCCGTACTTCTCGTACAACGCTTTGTTGACCTTCCAGGCTTTCACGAAATGTTCGGCGACCACCCTCCGGCCGGCTCGCTGCTGCTTTGCTTCGTCGGCTGTCAGCGGCTTGTCGGCGGTCAGCGACTGCAGAATTTTGCCGAGCTGCTTCAGTTTCCTCTCTTTGTCCTCTCGCTCCTGCTCGCTCAGCGTCGGAGCTTTCAGTTCCTCCTGCAGCCGATCGCGATCGCGTCCGAATTTCTTCAACGTTTCCTGCTGCTGAATTTCGGACGCGGTCACGAAGAGATCAAGCTCTTCCGGCGTCGGTTTGAGCTTCTGTTCCCTGGCGTACTGCTCGAACAGCGGCTTCAGAATCAGCTCACTGATCCGTTTCCGGTCGGTCGCGGCGATCTTCTTTCCCAGCACGACGGCGATCGCTGGTTCAGGGGTGTCCTTCGTCTCGGGACTTTCGGCCTGCACCAGGCAGGTCGCCGCAACGGCCGTGACGAGGCCTGCTGCAATTATAATTCTCATCTCGTCTTCCTCCCATCGAGATCACAAACACATCATTTCAACACGTGTTTCGCCTACTCCGCCGCCAGTTCGGCCTTCAGGGCGGCCAGCTCGGCCTCGACCTTCTCCTTCCGTTCCTGCTCGCGGAACTGGCGTTCCAGCTCTTCTGCGTCGGGGTCGCGGCCCTCCAGTCGGTCGTAGGCTTCGGACATCGCTTCCGCACGGTCGACTCGTTTTTCCAGGCGATTGAACTGCGCGAAGGCCGAGGCGCTTTCGGCCTGGCTGAGGGCCTGCTGAATCCTGGTCGAGGACTCGGCCCGGGCCAGCCGAGCCGTCAGTAGCGTCTGCTTCTGGCGGGCCTGGCGGATCTTGTCTTCCAGGTCCCAGACAGCATCCTGCAGCTTGCGAGTCTCGTTCGCCTGCTTCGCATGTTCGACGCCGAGCTGCTCGGCCCGCTCGTCGGCCGCCTGCTTCTGCTGCAGGGCGGCGAACGCCGACGTCGAATCGTTCCGCTGAACCGCCTGCGTGGCGCGGGTCTTCCACTGCTCGACGTCACCACGGGCCTTTTCAACCTGTTTCCGGAGTTGAATTTCGTCCGCGATGGCCCCGGCGACCCGGTTGCGGATGGTCTGCAATTCCTCCTCCATGTCGATAATGAGCTGATGCAGCATCCGCTCGGGGTCTTCGACCTTTTCTCGAATCGTCGTCAGGCTCGACCGCATGATCAGCGTAAAGTTCTGCAACCACGTCATTTTGACACCCTCTTCTTTCTGGAAAAATCTGAAGTCCACCGAACACAGAATCTCTGCGTGCAACCCATCATCTCTGCGTGCAACTGGCGGCTCGCCCGCCAGTGCCTCCGCGCATTCAACTCGTCTCCAGGCTCCGCCCGCCCCCCCTTCTTCTCTCCTCACTAGCCACCGTGCACTAACCACTAGCTACTTCCTCCGCCCTACTCCCAGGCCTGCAGCCGCGCCGAGAGCCACCGCACTCGCTGCAGCACAATTTCGCGGTGGTTTTCGCAGTAGGCCGCCAGGCCGACGACGAGCGTCCCCATGGCGATGCCGGCGATCCACAGGACGTCGACTCTCTCCAGGCTCCCTTGGACGACCAGGCCGATGATGTCGGCGATGAGGAACGCCGTGCCGGAGTAGAGGATCGGTCGCAACTGCAGGCCGATCCCGAGCAGGCAGACGATGATCGAGGCGGCCATGAGCGTCAGGAGCGGGAGCCAGCCGCCTCCCACGATGTGGAAGGTGGGGGAGACGAGGATCGCCAGCGAGCCGGCATAGCGGAGGCCTGTCTTCCAGTTCGCAGAAAGTTGCTTTGACAGGCCTTCGACCAGGCCGATCAGCGAGAGACCGAGGGGCATGAGGAAGAGCTGCGGATCGGACCATTTCAGTTCGGTCCAGAGGAGGACCTGGGAGAGATTGAAGACGACCATCGACAGGACCAGGCTGCGGCTCTCGCGTTGTTCCAGCCAGCGGAAGAAGTACCAGGCCGCGGCGGAAAAGATGATCAGGGCATTCAGTCCGACGAAGCCCAGAGAAGTGACGCCCGTCCGTCCGATGGCGGCCAGCGCGACAATCGCGGGGACGTAGTAGCCGACGATTGACAGGGGATCGGCGAGGATCGCGGTCACGGGAGATCGCCGGCAGAAGGTGCCGCAGTGGGCGGTGGCGATTCCGGCGGCCATCGCGGCGATCAAGAAGGGAGAGCTGGTGACTTCAATCACGCCGAAGCTTGCAAGATAGACGACTCCCACGGCTGTCAGGGGCCAGATCAGCCAGGCGGCAGTCTTCGATTGCTCCTGGCAGGCCCACAGGATGAGGTCGGCGGCGACGAAGACGAACAGCGCCGCGAGGGAAATGGTCTGCAGTCCATCGAGGGGCAGCCTGACGTTGAGCGGGATCAGGACGAAGGCGTCGATGAGCAGGAAGGCCCAGATTCCGCGGTGAAGCTTGTCCAGGTCGTCGTTGGCGGCAAACTGCCGGAGGCCGGGCAGGCGGAGGATCAGCATTTCGAGCGAGGCCAGGGTCAGCAGGGGGAGGAAAGCGATGCGGTAATCCGCCAGCGTGAGACCAGTCAGCAGGGAGGCGTCGGTCAGAGACTGCAGGGCGATCGCGAGACCCTGGAGCTGGACGACGAGGATCAGCAGTTGACGCAGCGCCGGCTGCTGCGATTTGTGGAGGGCGATGACGAGGCCGAGGAGCGACAGTCCGCCGGCGATGCGCGCTTCGACCGTCAACACGGCCAGATTCGCGGCGGCGACCAGGAACAGTAGTCCCTGCGAGCAGAAGCGGATCGGAATGGCGATGGAAGTGGGGGCGTCGTCTGCACGGCGACGAGCTATGGATTGGCTGATCAGCACGCCGGCCAGACCGCAGATCGACCAGGCCAGGGGGAGTTGCAGCGGGTCGTAGACACCTCCCTGCAGGAGGCACATGCCGCTGCCGACAAGGCCGGTGGCACTGAGGCATCCGACGGCGGCCCATTCGACGGGGAAGCGTCGGCCGGCCGCGGCGAAGGTCCAGGTGGTGACGACCAGGCCAGCCACCCAGATTTCCACCGGCAGCACGGCCATGTGGCCCCACGCCAGAGCCGGCAGCAGGAGCGCCTGTGCGAGGGTGAGTGAAAACTCGGTGACTCGCTGCACGGGGTCGCGGAACGCGGCGACCCACGGGGAAGGGGACGCTTCACGCCACCAGCGGGCCAGGAACCAAAGTCCCGCGGAGGCAGCCGGGACGGCAAAGGCGATCATAGTGCCGGGAACGTGCAACTCGACCATCAACCGGACGGTGGCGACGAAGGCGAAGACGATGGTCAACTCGGCGAAGGCCGGGATCCGCCGCCGGCTGGTCTGCTCGGCGAGGAGCAGGAGCAGACCGCCCGCGGAGAGGGCCGCCAGCGGATGGAGCGAGATTCCCGGGACGAACAGGCGGGCGACGCTGTAGAGGGCGCCGAACAGACCGATCCACACCACTGCCAGAACCGCCGTCGATGCGGCGCTGACGATGCCGGCCGGCGACATCGTCGTGTCCACGTGGCGGCGTTCGAGCAGACGGCTGACGAGCCAGAGGCAACCGGCCGCGACGACGGGAAACAGCAGATTGGCTTCCAGGGGGAGCGGGAGTCCGCAGACGTGTGCAAGAAAGACGTGCAGTCCGAGCGAGGCGCTCATCCACGAGATGGCGGCTCCCCAGGTGACGCGTTTGTCCCGCAGAATGGCGGCCAGCGCGGTCCAGAAGAGAGTGAGGACCACGCCGACGGGAAACATGGCCTTGGGATGAGTCCACGAGGCGCAGAGCAGGATCGTCCCCAGGCCGATTGCCATCTGGCGGCAGGGATTGGCGAAGAGGCGATTGCGGACCCGCACGGCGGCAATGGTCAGGCCCATCAGGAACGGGGCGTACGTCAGGCCGTAGAATGCATACGGCAGCCGCGGTTCGTGCACCGCGGCGGCACCGGTCTGAACGAGCTGCTTTGCCGTCTCGACGAAGTAGCCGGGCAGGCACTGGTAGCCCATCAGCAGGGCGCCGAGCATGCCCCAGGCGAACAGCTCCTGGCGGGTTCGGCGGGCGACGGCGGCCAGGCAGACGGCGATGAGCAGGGCTGTCGGTGGGACGGCGGAGACGGAGGGGAACTGGCTGCAGGCCAGGCCCAGCGCCAGGGCACACAAGCCCAGGCCGGTGACCAGCGGAAGCAGAATGTGCGTCGGCCAGGGGAAGATCAGTTCGCCGGTCCGCTGCTGGAAGACGCGTACCACGGCGTCCGTCGTCAGCAGCACGTTGACGGCGACCAGGGCGAGGGCGAAGCCGAGCCAGGGACGGCTGAAGTCGTCGGCGAAGTTCAGCCCGAAGACGGTCAGGAACTGGGCGGCCAGCAGCACCGAAGGAAAGAAGCCGAAGATGCGGGGCCAGCGTTGTTCCTCGGCCAGCCAGAAGACGTGGCGATTGACTTTGATCAGTCCGGCGGTGAAGACAGCCCACAGTGCCAGGGCGGCGACGGGAGTCAGAGCGGCCGGGACGGCAGGCGCGAGCGCCCCCAAAACGCACAGGATCAGGTAGGCGACCCAGTACGCGTCGGGTACGCTCCGCAGCAGGTCGGCCAGCATCCGGCGGCTGGCGCCGGCGGCGAACGCCGTGTTCACGACCAGCAGGCCGAGCAGGCCGCCGTCGTGAATCAGGCCTCCCAGCAGTCCGGCGTCCGGCGGAGCGACCCATCTGAGCGCGAGGAACGTGAGCGGCAGCAGTCCGAGCGTCAGTCCCTGCAGGGCGGCTCCGGTCCGTCGGAGCCCGAGTCGCGTGCGGCTGATGATGCTAAGGCCATAGACGACGGCGGTGTAGGCGATCAGGACAGCGAACTTCCAGAAGGGCGAATAGGCGTGCCAGTGCTCGGTGACGAACTTCAGCGAGCTACCGAGCAGGACCAGAATTCCCAGTCCGAGCATCCACTTGATGTTCCGCTCGTCGAGAAATGCCTCCAGGAACCGGAGCCCCGCAGAGGGGGGCTCGGCGACCGTCGACCGCGATGATGGCGCCGTCGCCGTCGGTCGAGGTTCGCAGGGCTCGGGGAGAAACGCAGTCTCATCAAGGGTGGCTGCCGGGGGGCTGACGGTGCTCATATCGTGCTCCTGTCCGCGGGAAAATCAGGCCGTCGTCGGCCCTCGCGGGGAGCTGCATAACAAATGCGATGCCGGAGGCTTGTGGATTCTCTCTTTAAGACGTAACGGTATTTGCAGAAATGGCTTGCGGCGACAGCGACAAGTAGATTCAGCGTCGCATGCAGTCAGCGGGCTGCACCCCGGCCGCAGTCAGATCACTGCAGGTTCCCCGTTGACGCGCCGGCGGGCAGCGGCGACCGCTGCGAAGCGCTGTCGACGTGAGTTTGATGGCCGGCTACCGTGGGTCGTCGCCGGCCTGTTCCGGGAAATTCGACCTTCGATCAAAGACACCGGCGACTGGACGCATCATGCGATTACCGACAGCCAGAGAGATCAATCCGTTCCCGGAATTCCTGGACGGTCAATGCGCGGTCAAGCGCTTTCTGGGCAAGAGCCTTCAGGAGGCCGAGGCGCTGTTCCGAGAGAACGCTCTGAAGTACCAGGAAGACCTGATGTTCATGGGAGCGAAGGCGTTTCGCTTCTATGTGCACGCCTACATCAGCTACATCCGGAGCGAGGCCGCCGAGCATGACTCCTCCGCCATTCACGGCCTTGTCGCCCTCCTGGAGTACCGGCTGGAGTTTGAACCCGAGGAACTGGCAGCCGTCGCGAAGGACTTGTGCGCGGCTTCCGAATACATCGTCGAGCACTACGACAGGCACGGACTGATTCCGGAAGCCTACGGCGATCTCCGGCCCCGGCTTGAGGTTCTTCAGCAGGAGTTCCGGAGGATGGCGGCTCCCGGCTGAAAAGCCCGTCGCGAGCTCACCGGCGCGGGCGCACCGGCCGGGCGGCGTTCGACTTGACCGGCGTCAGCGGACGGCGGGAGATTTCCTGCCAGTGACGGATGTCGATTTCGTAGGGGCCGTGCGGGCCGTCGAACGAGCCGAACTGTTCGAGATAGCGTTCCAGCCGACCGATCTTCTGCTCGACGGTCAGTTCGCCGGGATGGTTTGTGCCCGGCGGACGGCCCCAGACGATCTTCGAGCCCCCTTTGGTGGTCAGCTCGAAGGTCAGGTCGCCCGGGCTGATGTCTGGGTCGGGACGCGGCGGCGCGACGATGGACGACAGACTCAGCGGCTCCCAGCGGTCGAACAGCGATTCGGCCAGTCGGGCGGCCGCCAGCACCAGCGGATCTCCCCAGGCGTTGCCGGAGGGTCCCTGGGGCATTGTCGTCACATTGCGGACGATCGGGAACCGCCTGGAGTCATCCGGGGTAAAGTCTGTCGGCGGGAGGAGTACGGCGTTGGCGTCGACCGGGTAGAACCCGCGTTCGACTTCAATGAAGGCGACCGGCCGGCGATACTCGACTTCGACCAGGACTCGCGGCGGATAGCTCTTGCGAACCCGGATGACCTTTGCGATCCAGGGATTCTTCTCGAAGGCAGAAGCCAGCTCGCCGACCAGTTCGTCGTCGAGCAGTGCGAACTTGTCGGGAAGTTTCTGCTTCACCAGCACACGTTGCAGCAAGTCGGCCGGGACGTGCTCGACGGGCGGCGGGACGAGTACGATGTCGTCCCGATCGAGCTGGTACTCGGAACGCTGCGTCAGATTGGGAAGCTGCGAGATGCCCCAGGGAACCAGCACGAGAAAACCGACGACGAGCGCCAAGCGACCGAGCATCCGTGGCGGTCGCTGTGCGATGACCGGTGCGGCTTCGGGGGAGGCGTTTTCTGTCGGAACGGGGGACTTTTTCTTGCGACCCATCGGCCCTGCCACGGCGGTTGGAGGGGAAGAGTACGGATCGCTCCGCGTTGCTCAAGCATCGCCTCCGGATCGACGGTGGAGCGAGCCAAACCGGGCGACAGCCGGCGGAATCTGCCGAATGGCGCGCGAGCGTGCCGGCCTGATAAACTGGAGAACTCAGTGAGACTCTTCCGGTTTTGCCGGGCGCGTCGCCGGGGAACGGCCGTGGGCCCAGCCCTGTTCGTTTTCCAGCCGCTGCAGGCCCTTCTGGAAGTACAGGGGATCGAGGCTCTGCAGGTGCCGACGGTACGCTTCCTCGCGGCGTGATTCCCAGTCTGCCGGCAGTTGGACGACGTGCAGTTCGGCAAGTTTCTGAGCCAGCAGATCGCCGATGAGCTGGTGTCCTTCGATGGTGGGGTGGACGTGATCGAGCAGCCATTCGTTATCGGGATATCCGGAGCGGCTGCGCGCGGCGATTCTGGCTTCAGCATCGACGAGGGGGATCGCCGAGGCACGGGCGATCTCGCGATAGATCCGTCGCATGGGTTCCAGCATCCGCAGCGGGCAGACGTCTGCGTCCTTGGCCCGCGTCAGCGCGGCGCGGTCCTCTTCGCGGCGCTGCAGACTTCGCAGCGTCATTCCGATGTCGTACTGCAGACGGGCATTCTGGCCGTCGATCTGCTCGGCGGCCCGCAGCAGTTCGAGCGCGCCGGCGAGATCCGTCCGGAAGAGCTCCGCCGCCCGTCGCGTCAAAGCGGCAAATTCAGACTGCTCGGCCGCAGTGAGCTTCTCCCGGGGCTCGGATTTGAAGGGAGGCCATTCCAGATTCGAGACGGGAGTGACCATGACCACAGGAACGCCGGCGGAAGCGCAGCGGTCGATCATCCGCTGGAGATTGAAATGGTAGTGCGCCATGACGTCGCGCTGCCAGTCGGGATCGCGGTGGAACAGCGCCATTCCCCCCTGCCAGTCGAGTCGGGCGTCGACCTCCGGCCCCAGCGTGGGCCGATTCACGGGCGAACCGTCTGAAGTGTGGCCGCGACACCAGAGATATCCGGCGCGTGCGAGCGTGAACGTCCGCAGGCGGGCCGCCTGTCGGAGTGGCTCGGCGGCGATCGTCTGGAGAGATTTGATGTGCTCATAGGAGCGATCTTCCAGGAACTCGTTCTGACCGATGCACAGGATAATCAGATCGGCATCATACTGCAGGACTTCGCTCAGAATCGGGGCCAGCCGATAGCTGGCGTAGGAGATGCCTCCGCAGTTGACGACGTCCCAGGTGCGCTCGGGTTCCGCGGCCTGCAGGGCGAGTTCCAGCCAGGTGGTGAAGGAAGTCTCAATGGCATATGGCCGGCCCTGGACGGTCGATCCTCCCAGTACGAAGATCCGGACCTCGCGGTCCGGCTTTGTGGCAGGAAACGATTCGGGTCGGAAGTGTGTCAGGCGCGATTTGGGAATTTCGTAGCGGTCGGCGGGGGCGTTGAGGGCGAACAGCGGGTGAATGTCGCTGAAGCCAACGAAGGGATCGTCGTACTTCTGCGGAATGCCGACGCCGGCGGCCCGGAGCACCAGTTCCAGAATGACAAAGGGGGCGAGCCCCAGCAAGACCGCCGCCAGGCGAAAGAACAGGGGTTTTCGCCACGCGCGTGGCATGCGACACCGCCGGAGGACCGAGGGAACACGAGATCTGAGATCCCCCTATGGAAGCAGGTTCGGGCGGTGTCCGCCAGAGCGATCGTAACCGCGCCGGCGCGATCGCCGGGTCATGCTCCGGCGGAGTCGCCGTTCAGGAGGGTTTCCAGATTCCGCTGGACGTCTTCGGGGGTGATGTCGTATCCGGTCAAGCGTGCGCCGGACCAGTTGATCCCGACGCACATTTCGGAGTCGGTCAGGAGCGGCAGGGTGTCGGTGAAGAACTCGTCGAGCGACAGTTCTTCGATCGCGAAGCCGGTATAGGCGAGTTGCGACTGGCGGATCTGCGAGACCTTCTGCCGGCAGGACCAGAAGGGGACGACGTCGTGGTCCATGACGCGAAAGACCAGAAACTTGTCGTCGTCCATCAGCGTGTAGACCACACGGTCCAGCGTCACCTGTTCGTAAAACAGACGTGCCTGCTCCGCTGCGATCGACATGGGGCTGAACTCCCGGACGGAATGTCGCCGAACTGGATTGGCCGGTCTCGATCTCCAAGGCCGCCGCATCCCGGAAGGATTGTCGACCTTCTGCGGCCAGAAGGTCAAGTCTAGCGAGCCTCTGGAAGGGCCTGGCTCCGGTCGGCGAGGGTTGCGATTCCGGAGTGAGCGTCCCTAATATCGCAGGATGGCCCGACGATCCGCTCCTTCTGCTCCGCCCGCCCGACGCAGATTGTCGTGGATTGCGATCGCTGCTGTGTGTCTGCTCGTGGTCGGAGTCGGGGTGTGGCGCTGGCGGTTCGCGCCACCGGGAGATCCGGCGACGAAACTCGCTCCCGCAGAAACGACGGGAAAACTGCTGTCAAATGCTCGCGCCTACCTGGCGGCGCGGCGGTGGGACGACGCCCTCCGAACTGCGGAGCAGGTTCTTCGCAGCGAACCCGACAAGTCCGCGGCCCTGGTGATTGCGGGGGAGGCTTGCACGCGGCTCGAACGTTTTACCGAGGCGCTGAAGTTCTATGGCCGAGTCTCGCCGTTGAATCTGGAGCAGTATCTGATCGCCACCCGCACCGCGGCGGAAATCCATCGGGTGCACGGTTCCCTGGATGAGGCGGAAGTGGATTACCGAACCCTGCTGCAATTGACCCCGGATGATCCTCAGACGCTGACTCACCTGGCGACGCTGCTGATGTTGACCGCGCGCCCAGCCTCGGCCCGGCCGGTTCTGCAGCGCCTCGTCGAACTCGGAGCAGCTGGACCACAACAGCTGCAGTGGCTGGCCGATTCTGAGCGACCTGCCAAGGCCGCCGACTATCTTGAACGTTCGCTTGAGTCCTTTCCCGACCAGGTGTTCCCGCGACTGGGGCTCGCCAATCTGCAACGACTTCGGGGGGAGACGGCGGCGGCCGTCGAAGCGCTGGTGACTTTGCGTCAACAGATCCCGCAGCGGCCGGAGATTGAAGCGGTCTATTCCCGTTGCCTTCTGGAACAGGAGCGACTGTCCGACCTGGCCGCGTGGTGGTCGGGGTTGAACGACATTGCTCGGAATGGGGCGGACAACTGGTACGTTGCAGGCGTGCTGTGCGAGTCTCGCCAGCAGCCCCGGGAGGCGTGCCGGTGTTACCTGGAGTGTCTGCAGCGCAACCCCGATCAACGGGAGGCGTCGCACCGTGCGGGGCGAATCCTGCTGAGCCTCAATGAGGCGGATCGGGCGAACCTTCTGTTGCGGCGAGCCGAGTCACTTGCGGAGATTGCCCGGCTGGCCGGGACGATTCAGCCGGGAGCCCCGCAGCCCGAAGTCTGCCAGTCACTCTCCACGCTGCTCGAACGACTCGGCCGGAACTGGGAGGCGCTGGCGTGGGCCGACCTGGCGGCTCGCAGCAATGGTGAACTTGAGTGGATTCGCAGCGCTGCCCAGCGACTGAGTCCGAAGTTGCAGCAGGACGCCGGTGCCCTCCGGGAAGCGTTGCCGGGAATCGTTCAATTCAAGCTCGAATTTCCGTTGCCGGATTTCCCGTCGACGGCGCCCGTCGACGCTCCTGTCGCGGCCGCCTCGGCACAGAAGCTGTCTTTCGTTGACGAGGCGACAGCGCTCGGCATCGACTTCACGTATTTCGAAGATCCCGATCCATCGACCGAGGGTCGGCGGATGCGGGAATTCACCGGGGGCGGCGTCGCAGTGCTGGATTACGACGTCGATGGCTGGCCCGATCTGTATTTCACACAGGGAGCCGAACTGACGCCCGGACGACCGCCGAGCCGGGTTTATCTCGATCAGCTTTACCGGAATCTCGGCGGTGATCGATTTGAGAACGTGACGGCGCGGACCGGCATTGTGGAAGATCATTTCAGCGGCGGCGTCTCGGCCGGGGACTTCAACAACGATGGATTTCCAGACCTCTACGTCGCCAACATCGGTCGCAACCGCCTGTTCGAAAATCGGGGAGACGGGACTTTTGCTGAGGTGACGTCTCCCGCGCTGCCAGACTCGGACCAATGGACGACGAGCTGCGCGATTGTCGACCTGAATCTCGACGGGATTCCGGATCTGTTTGACGTGAACTATCTGGAGGGAAAGAGTCTGCACGAACAGATCTGTCGGACGCCGGCGGGGCCGCGGGTCTGCACGCCTCTTGCGTTTGCCGCGGCCAAGGATCGATTGTGCCTGGGCGTCGGCGATGGCACGTTCCACGATCTCACCGAGAGCGCAGGCCTCGACCTGCCGGACGGCAACGGGCTGGGGCTGCTGATCGGTCCGTTGACGGATGCTTCGCCGGTGGATGTGTTCGTCGCCAACGACATGACGGCGAATTTTCTGCTGACGCTGCGCGAGCGGACTCCGACGCCGCGTTACGCGGAGATCGCGGCTTCCGCGGGGGCCGCCTTCAGTCACGACGGAAGGAGCCAGGCCTGTATGGGAGTTGCCGCGGCGGATTTCGACGGGAACGGACGGCTGGATCTGTTTGTGACGAATTACTTCAACGAACCGAATGCGCTGTACCTCGCGCAGTCCGGAGGCCTGTTTGAGGATCAGAGCCAGGCGGCGGGGCTGAGGCAGCCGAGTCTGCCGATGCTGGGGTTTGGCACCCAGGCGCTCGACGTCGACCTCGACGGCTGGTCTGACCTCGTGGTGGCCAACGGCGACCTGGATGACTTTTCGCACGAATCGCGGGAATTCCGCATGCGGCCGCAGCTGTTCCGCAATCGCGGCGCCGCCCGCTTCGCCGAGTGGCTGACGGCCCCGGCGGGCGACTATTTCGCAGCGAGCTCGGTGCATCGCGGTCGCGGTCTGGCGAATCTCGACTGGAATCGCGACGGTCGACAGGATTTTGTCGTGTCGCATCTGGACGAGCGATCTGCCCTGGTGACCAATCGCAGCGAGTCGACGGGGCGTTTTATCAACATTCAGCTTGTCGGAACGGTTTCAAGTCGCGATGGCATCGGGGCACAAGTCCGGATCACGCAAGATCAGACGGGGCGCACTCAGACTGTCTGGCTGACGGGTGGCGACGGCTATCAGGCGAGCAACTCGAGGACGCTGCGAGCTGGTCTGGGCAGCGGGGCTGGATCTCTGACTTTGGAAGTTCGCTGGCCCGACGGTGGAACGACCGTGATTCAAGGGATCGAGGGTAACACCTTCGTGCAACTGGTTGAGAGCAGCAGGCCGGATGGAGTGGTCGTCACCTTGCCGTGATCACAGATGGACTCATTCGCCGTCTCACAACTCGTGCCGCATTATTTGCTGTTCCGTACACATTCTCTGCGATCGACGGAAGTGAATCGACAGGTTCGGGCTATTGAGACGCCTTCGGCATCGTCAAAATCGCTTAGTTTTCCGGCATATTTTTGTGAAAATCGATTGAAGCCGGGCATGCTCGGTACTATGATTCCGCACCCCTTATGCTCATCGGGGCGAAGTTTTTTTGGATCTTGTCATTGTTTTGTGTTCTCGAAATCGAAGGCGAGGCGTCCATGCGAACCGGTCGACGAGGTTTTACTCTGATTGAACTGCTGGTGGTGATTGCGATTATCGCCATCCTCATCGCGCTGCTGCTGCCGGCTGTGCAGCAGGCCCGCGAAGCGGCCCGGCGGACACAGTGCCGCAACAACCTGAAGCAATTCGGGCTGGCGCTGCACAATTACCACGACACTTACAACGGGTTCGTTTACCGCAAGGGCGGAAACAGCACCTGCGGCCCGTACGCTCCGTATACCTCACGCGGGAACTGCGGGCGACTGAGCGGGTTCGTGGCATTGCTGCCGTACATCGACCAGGCACCGCTGTTCAATCAGATTGCGGCCGGAAGTGCGACTGTTCCGCCCGGCGGACCTGAGGGCTGGGCCGGCTGGGCCGGCGTGTGGGACGTTCGGATTCCGGGTTTTGAATGTCCGTCCGACGGTCAAACGCCTGTCGCAATTCGGACTAACAATTATCTGTTCAGCGTTGGCGATTCGGGGGTGAGCAACTTCCGGGATTCGCAGACTGTTCGCGGGATGTTCGGGTATCAGACGTGTGTCAATATCCGCGATGTCACCGACGGGACCAGTAATACGATTGCGATGAGCGAAGGGGTTCGCGGACTCTCGATCTCCCTGACGACGACTGCCGGTGGCGACTACCGGATCAACAATGCGATCGTCATGAATCAAAGCCCCGCGACGGCTCCCGGCGCCTGCCGGACTCTGGCGAGCGGCGGATTCGTCAACGCCGGTTTGACGATCAAGAGTTTCCGGGGCCGGCATGTCTGGGACGGTCAGCCGGAGCGAGTCGGGTTCACCACGATTCTGCCGCCGAACAACGTGGCGTGTGCTGCAGGTGCCAATCCGAATGCGGACTCGGACAGCGCTGTTCTGCCGCCGTCGAGCCAGCATACGGGCGGAGTAACGGTTCTGATGGTGGACGGGTCCGTGAAGTTCATCAGCGACAACATCGACTCCGGAAACCTGAGTGCACCGAATCCGCCGTTGAATGGCGGCGGTTTGAGCCCGTACGGCATCTGGGGCGCGCTGGGATCGAAGTCTGGTAA
This sequence comes from uncultured Planctomycetaceae bacterium, assembly GCA_942493135.1. Taxonomy (GTDB): domain Bacteria; phylum Planctomycetota; class Planctomycetia; order Planctomycetales; family Planctomycetaceae; genus Planctellipticum. Next base: position 6,389,539 of record OW818684.1, read on the forward strand.
CGAGACCGTCGGGGACTATTAATCCTGTCAGGCGCGTTGATTTGCAGTCAGCAATCGTGCCCCAAGGACGAATCTCGTGCTTGGGGCACTCTGCTTCCTGGGCCGGATCGTATCCGGTCCAGGGAGCTTGGCAACGGATTCGTGAACCGAGCAGCGGTCATCCTGCATCGGGAGAGGAGAAGACGATGAGACTTTTCGGATCAGTGCTGTGCTGCCTGGCAGCACTCGGGCTGATGGTCGGTTGCGGCGGCGGCGCGGCGGTGCCGAAGGACCGCCCGGCTTGCACAAAGGTTTCGGGCGTCGTCACGCTCGACGGCACCCCCTTGGAAGGGGCGACGGTCACGCTGCATCCCAACGGCAAGGGACACGGAGCGTTTGGCACGACGGACGCCAGCGGACAGTTTGTACTGGAGACGTTCGTCAAGGGGGACGGAGCGGTCCCGGGCGACTACAAGATTTCCGTTAAGAAGATTGAAGCTGTCGCCGGCGGAGCCCAGCCTGCGCCGGGCGAACCTGGCTACGATCCGAATCCGAAGCCGGTGGTTCCAAAGAGCCTGCTGCCGGAGAAGTACGCCGACTTCACCAAGTCCGGACTGAGCGTGAAGGTCGGGACCGAGGCGATGAGCGATCTGAAGATCGAGCTGACGAAGTAGTTGGCGGAATTCGCAAGAGTCGATTTGAATCTGACAGCGCAGCCCCTCGTCCGAATCGCGTTCGGCCGAGGGGCTTTTTCGTTCGCTCAGTGACCTTGGACGCGGCCACTGCGGGTTCGCGAATTTAACGTTGTTCGGACTTGCGATTCTTCGCCAAGACCGCGGGTGACGCGAAGTGCGGGGCGCGCGGCGACGGTGGCAGGCAACTTGAGATGGCTCGTTCGCACAAATCGGCGAAATCGATTCCGACGCGCGCGGCCGCTTTCGGGACCAGGCTGTGGCTCGTCATGCCGGGGATTGTGTTGACCTCCAGCAGCCAGGGGCGTCCTTCGGTGTCGACGCGGAGATCGACGCGGGAGATGCCGCGCGTGCCGATGGCCCGGCAGGCCTCGGCGGAGATCCGTTCGACCTCGTGTACGACCGATAATGGCAGCGAGTAGTCGAAGCGGTACCGCGTCTCCTCGGCTTCGTACTTGGCTTCGAAGTCGAAGAATTCGTGATCGGTTTCAATCTCGATCGCCGGGAGCACGCGTTCGTCCAGCAGACCGACGGTCCATTCCGTGCCAGGAATCGCCCGCTCCATCACGGCAAAACTGTCGAACTGGAAGGCCCGTCGCAGGGCGGACGCCAGTTCGAGCGGACTGCGAATGATCGTCACGCCGATGCTGGAACCCTGTCCGTCCGGTTTGATGGCGAGAGGGTACCCCAGGGCTTCGGCCTGTCTGCGCGTCCGGTCGAAATCGTCGCCGTAGTGGAGCAGGACGTACGCCGGGGTCGGAAGCCCGGCCTGGAGAAATCGTTCTTTCGCGGCGGACTTGCTGAACGCCAGTCGCGAGGCGGCGGCGGAGCTGCCCGTGTAAGGGATGCCGCAGTCGTCGAGAATCTGCTGGGCCTGGCCGTCTTCCCCGAACTGGCCGTGAAGCGCGAGGAAGGCGACATCGAACTGGCGCCAGTCGACGCCTGGCAGATCAATCATTGCCGGGTCGAGGTGCAGGACGAGATGGCCGCGGGACTGCAATGCCGCTTCGACCGCCGCGCCCGATTGCAGGCTGATTTCGCGTTCTTCCGAGTCGCCTCCGGCGAGGAGGGCGATCCGCCAGTTGGAAGGGGCCGAACTCTGCATCACGAGCCTCCCTGCGTCGCAGGCACCGGCGCCGTCCTGGCTGACCGGGCATGTTTCGATGAGTCAAGAAGACTCAGTCAAGACCACAGATTGCACGAATGGACACGAAGACAACGTTGAATTGGACAAGGAGGAACCACGGAAAACACGGAGGCCACGAAGAAGACCAGAACTCGATGCGACTGCATCCCAGTCCCGGCCAGGAAGAGTCCACACGATGCATTGCAAGGACGCCCAAGCCCGGCCACCCGGATTGTTCACGACTTGAATTCGTGGATCTTCGTGTGCTTCGTGGTCGCCATCCGGCGAATTCTCTACCAGATTTTGATCTCCAGCTCCAGATGAACTCCGAACTGTTCGGCCACCTTGGAGCGAATCAGGTCGATCAGCCGGAGGACGTCGGCGGAGGTGGCGCCTTCGTGGGTAACGATGAAGTTCGCGTGCCGGTCGCTGACTTCGGCACCGCCGATGCGAGTCCCTTTGAGGCCCGCTTTGTCGATCATGGCGCCGGCGCTGGTCCCACTGGGATTCTTGAAAATACAGCCGGCGGACTGCGAGCCGAGCGGCTGCGTCGACTTCTTGAGAATCCAGATCTTCCGCAATCGACTGGCAATTTCGTTCGGATCGTCCGGCTGCAGAGCCAGGTCGGCTTCCAGCACGATCGACTCGGCCAGATCGCTGCTGCGATAGGAAAATGCCAGATCGTCACCGGTGCGGGTGCTGATGGCGCCGTCGTGGCGGACCACGGTGACCGACTTGACCAGCGAGGCGATTTCCCCCTGGCGACCGCCGGCGTTGCCGCACAGCGCTCCGCCGAGCGTTCCGGGAATGCCGGACAGGTTCTCCAGTCCCGCCAGGCCAGCCCGGACGGCCTCCGAGATGACGTGGGACAGGAGCACCCCGGCCCCGGCCCGGATAATTGAACCTTCGACAGTGACTTCTGCGAACGACGCGGCGCTCAGGCGGATAACGGCGCCGCCGACCCCTTCGTCGCGAACGAGAACATTCGATCCGCCGCCCAGGATATGGACCGGCAGATTGATGCCGGCGCACGCCTGCAGGACGCGGACCAGCTGGTCACGATCACGCGGAGTGAGGAAGAACTGAGCGGGACCGCCCAGCTTCATCCACGTATAGGGAGCCAACGGCTCGTCGCGAAGCAGGATGTCGCTGAACTCGTCGAGTGAACTCATGATGAACCTGGTCGATGTCTCCGGCGCCGACGGTAATCAGAACATCACCCGGCTCAAGTGCATCGTCCAAAGTTGCCGTGATCTGGTCAAGGGACTCTACAAACCGGGCCGAGCATCCGTTCCGGACCAGTTGATCGGCCAGTTCCCGCGAGACTTGGAAGGGCTCCGTGGTGACACGCTCCCTCGCTGCAAAGGCTGGGACGACCAGGACTTCGTCGACCGAACTGAAAGCATCGGCAAAGTCCATCATGAGCGCCACCGTGCGGGAAACCTGATGCGGCTGAAACACGCACCAGACCCGCCGCCGACCGAACTGCTCGCGGACCGTTTCCAGCGTTGAGCGGATGGCCGTCGGATGATGCGCGTAGTCGTCCAGCAAGGTGACGCCCCGCCAGGATCCCACCAGCTCCAGTCGGCGGCGAATTCCGCGAAACTCTTCGAGTCCCTCGCGAATCTCCCGAGGCGACAGGCCGATTGCGTCGCCCAGTGCCGCTGCCGCGAGAGCGTTCCAGACGTTGTGTCGTCCGCCGATCTGCAGGCTGATTTCTGCGAAGAAGGTATTGTCCCGGTAAGTCCGGAACCGGATCCCGGTCGCCGTCCGACGAAGGTCGCCAGCCCACCAGTCGGCGCAGCCTTCCGGTCCGATCGTCACCTGCCGGGCTTGAGTTCGTTCGGACGCCTTGACCGCCGCTTCGCAATCGGAGCGGACTACAAGGACCCCGTCTCGTGGCGTCACGCGCTCGGCGAATTCGCCGAACGCTTCCGTGACGGCGGCCAGATCGGGGAAGCAGTCAAAGTGATCGGCTTCGACGTTCAGGATGGCGGCGTAGCGGGGTGAATAGTCGAGGAAGCTCCGTTGGAACTCGCAGCTCTCAACCACCAGCAGTTCGCCGGCCCCGGCCCAACCGCTGCGGCCGCCGTCGGACAGCTCCGCGCCCAGAACGACTGAGGGACTGCGGCCGGCATCTGTCAGCATCAGCCCGGTCATGGCGGCCGTGGTGCTCTTGCCGTGCGTCCCGGCGATGCAGACCCCGGCGCCGTGCTGCATCAACCGGCCCAGAAACTGCGTGTACGAAAGCTGGGGAATGTGCCGTCGGGCGGCTGCGTGTCGCTCGGCGTTTTCCGCGGGAATGGCCGGACTGTAGACCAGCGCCTGCGCGCACTGAGGCACGAAATCTGCCGCGTGCCCCCGATGAAACAGCAGTCCGCGGCGGATGAGCGACGCGACGGCCGGCGTCGGGAGCTGCAGATCGCTGCCGGTCACTTGGCAGCCGCAGTCGAGCAGCAGTTCGGCCAACGCCTTCATTCCGGCGCCACAGACTCCCACGAGATGCAGACGCTGCCACGGGAGCGGCAGCTGCGGAAACTCCGCGCTGCTGATTGCAAGGAAGGGCTCAGGCTCCTGACCTGTCATCCGTGGCATCCACCGGCTCCGCCGAAGTGTCCCGAGACCAAACTCTACAGGCGTTCCGCGCCCGCAACAGCGGGAGTTATCGACTGCCAACCGGCTGAACCTGCACCGCATGTCTTACGCCGGCCGAAACGTCGACTTCCGGCTGGATCATATCCGTTTTACAGCGTGCTGGAGAGTGGGGAGTTTGAGGAAAAGTTTGCGGACCTGGTCCGTCGGATGCGGAACTCGACCGACCGCCACCAAAGCAGCTCGTTTCAGATCCCGTCGAAAGCCAGGAATTGCTCGCGGTCGGTACTCTGGCGAATGTCGGAGAACTATACTGCCGCGGGTTGAGCGGCACGTGGAAACCTCGTCGAGATGGACCTGCGGAATGCATCAGACGGATGTTGCGATCGTCGGCGGAGGGATTGTGGGGCTGTCGACGGCGTATCGTCTGCAGCAACGGCTGCCGGGCGTTTCGCTGACGATCATCGAGAAAGAGAGATCTGTCGCCCATCACCAGACGGGGCACAACTCCGGGGTGCTGCATTCGGGCATCTACTACAAGCCTGGCTCGCTCCGGGCGGAAAACTGCCGCCTCGGCAAGCTGGCGATGGAGGAATTCTGCACGCAGGAGGGAGTCCCTTTCGAGCTGTGTGGCAAAGTGATTGTCGCCACGGAAGCGGCCGAGCTGGAATCGCTGCAGCGGATCCTCGAACGCGGACAGGCGAACGGCGTCCGTTGCGAGCTGATCGACGCGGCGCGGCTGCGTGAGCTGGAACCGCATGCCCGCGGCGTGCAGGCGATCCACGTGCCCGATGCGGGGATTGTGGATTATCGCCAGGTCTGCGAACGGCTGGCGGAGAGAATCGAAGCCGCCGGCGGCAAGATTTTCCTCAGCTCGAAAGTGACCCGCCTGCTGAAACGTGGCAGCCGGATGATCGTGGACACGACCGAAGGGGACATCGAAGCCAGGCTGGTGGTGAACTGCGCAGGGCTTTACAGCGACCGCGTGACGTGGATGTCGGGACAGCACCCGGACGCTCAGATCGTTCCCTTCCGAGGGGAATACTTCGAGCTGAAACCGTCCGCGCAGCACCTCTGCCGGGGGCTGATCTACCCGGTTCCGGACCCGGATTTTCCGTTCCTGGGGGTTCACTTCACGAGAATGATTCACGGCGGCGTGGAGTGCGGCCCGAATGCGGTCTTCTCGTTCTCGCGGGAGGGCTACTACAAGACCAGTTTCAATCTGTTCGATACGATCGAGTCACTGACCTATCCCGGCTTCATCCGGCTGATGCTCAGGCACTGGGATGCCGGGCTGGCGGAAATGTGGCGCTCGATGAGCAAGAGGGCGTTCGTCGAAGCCCTCCAGCAGCTCGTGCCGGAAATCCAGCGGGAAGATCTGGTTCCGGCCCCTGCAGGGGTCCGGGCTCAGGCGTTGACGCGAGACGGCCGGCTGGTCGACGACTTTCTGATTCTCGAAAACGACCTGACTATCAACGTTTGCAACGCGCCCGTCGCCGGCTGCCACGGCATCGCTGAATATCGGAAGCATGATCGTCGATAAGGTTGCGCTGCGGTTGGGTTAGCATCGGGCGGTTGTGGGCTTCGGGGCACAAGAGGCCGGGCGCGCCCGGCCCTACTGCAAGTTGAGCCAGCCCTTCAGGAGCTGCGGAAGCTGGGCTGTCAACCGGCTGCGGGGCAGGACTTCCCGGCAGCCGGCGGCCTCGGCTGCTGCGAACGCCTCGACCGCGACATGCGGGCCGAAGGCGATCACGGGAATCGCCCCCGCAATCTGGCAGAGTTCTGGCAGGTTGAGGTCCGACGCCTGCAGATCGACGATCACGACGCCATATGGAGTCTGGCCCAGTTTGTCGATCGCCCCGGCCTGAGAGGCGGCCATGTCGACAGTTCCACCCAAGGCCGCCGCGGTTCCCGTGATCTTGCTGCCGAAGAACAGATCTTTCGACAGCAGCAGTCCGCGGGCGGGCATACAGGGAACCTGACTTTCCGGGGAGCGGAAGACGACTCAGCAAGGGGTCCGATGGAAATGGACGTGCTTCCAGCCGGCGGCCGACTTCTGCCAGACGCGGGTTTCCATCGCCGCGGTGGAAACCGGTGCGCCGGAAGCGTCCAGCTTCTGGACCAGCCGGACGTAGCTCACGACGGCCGCTTCACCGAGCACTCGCACATGCGGTGAGGCGATTGACGACTGCTTCGCCGGTTTTGCGGCTGGACCGGCAGGCAAGTCGAAGTAGAACTTATGAAACGGCAGGCCTTCCGCCAGGTGCCCGAGGGCTTCCGGCTCGAAGCAGGTTATCGAGGGACAGCAGAGCGATTCGTAGGTCGCCCAGTCGCCGGCATCGATGGAGACGAGAAGTCGACGGCTCAGGTCCAGCAGCTCGGTTTCGACAGACATGATATTCCGCGAGAATTGGGGCGCCGGTCAGGCGCAAAAGTCATCCACAAGTCATTCCCGGCAGATTACCCGCGGAGTCGACGGCCGCCAAGCGATCGCGGCACAACTCCAGGCCGGCAGTCAGAGATTCCGCAGAAACTTGCCGAGATCGTCTCCGGGATCTTCAGCCGCCTTTTCTCGGGATGGGCCCGGTTCCGGAGGCATCAACCATCCCTGGCCGGGGATTCCGGTTTCGATCGTACTCTGCTGGCCATTGAGATCCAGCGTCATCGAGCCGGTCGCATCGCCTGACGCCGGCCCCTCGTGGCCCGCCGGGCGGAGCGCCACAGAGGATTCCGCCGACTCCCGTTGAAAGTCCTCGAAGGAAAAGCCGCCACCTCGTGGCGCCGACTCCTCATCGTCGAGGACATTCTGCACGTCGCGGGCGACAGGCATCTCGATCTCAACGATGAATCGAACCGGCCCGACGAGCAGCAGCGCCCCGTTTGCCAGCGGAGTCGGAATCCCCGGGATGATCGCCCGGCCGTTCACCAGCGTTCCGTTGGAACTCCCCAAGTCCTCGACGAGCACCCCGGCGTCGGTATTCAGAATCCGACAATGCTTTCGACTGACTTCGGCGGAGGCGATCTTGAGGCGGCAGTCCGCACTCCGACCGATGACGAGTTCTGCCGGCAGGCGGACAGAACGAAGATTGGCGCCGGAATTATCGATGCGAAGCCGCGCCTGCATGGGTCGGTGTGCCCGGTTCGATCATGGTTGGCCCGCTCCTCCATGATACCGCGTCGAGCGTCAACACTCGATGGCGATTCTAGTTGCTGTCTCCTGGCCCGGCTGGATCCGCCAGCAGAACCTCTGTCAGATGCCGCAGACAACGTCGCAATGGCCGACGCGAATTCAACGAACAGCCCGACCATATCCGGCCGGGCAGCTCGTCAGTTCGACTGGATACGCTGAGATCAGGCTGCCGCAGGGGCGTCGATCGGCAGCAGCTGCCCCTCGCCGCGAATCACCTCGGGAGTCAGCACGTACTTCTTGCCGGCGGCGTTGTCCGGCAGTTCGTACATGACTTCGAACATGGCGTCTTCGACGACCGATCGGAGTCCACGGGCGCCTGTGTCCTTCTCTTTCGCGATCCGGGCAATTTCCAGCATCGCTTCGGGAGTGATTTCCAGCTCGGCGTTCTCCATCTGGAACAGCTTCTGGTACTGCTTGACGAGCGAGTTCTTCGGTTCGGACAGAATCCGCACAAGGTCGGGTTCTTCCAGCGGCAGCAGCGAGCTGACCACCGGCAGACGCCCCACCAGCTCCGGAATCATGCCGTACTCGATGATATCGTCGGTACAGGCCTGGGACAGCAGTTTGCCGGAACGGGCCTTGTGGTCCTGACCTTCCGAATTCGCGAAGCCAATGGTCTTCTTGCCCAGCCGCTTGGCGATAATGTCTTCCAGGCCGACAAAGGTTCCGCCGCAGACAAACAGAATGTTCGACGTGTCGATCTGGATGTACTGCTGTTCGGGGTGCTTTCGGCCGCCTTGCGGCGGAACGTTGGCGACGGTCCCTTCGAGCATTTTCAACAGGGCCTGCTGGACGCCTTCGCCGGAGACGTCGCGGGTGATCGAGACGTTCTGGCTGGTCTTGCCGATCTTGTCGATCTCGTCGATGAACACGATCCCCCGCTGAGCCGCTTCGACGTCAAAGTCCGCAGCGTGCAGCAGTTTGAGCAGCAGATTCTCGACGTCTTCGCCGACGTAGCCAGCTTCGGTGAGAGTGGTCGCGTCGCCGATGGCGAAGGGCACCTGCAGCAGGCGGGCGAGCGTCCGGGCCATGAGCGTTTTGCCCGAACCTGTCGGTCCGATCAGCAGAATGTTTGACTTTTCGATCTCGACGTCGTTGTCGCCTTCCGCCTGATGCAGCAATCGCTTGTAATGATTGTGCACGGCGACCGAAAGGATCTTCTTCGAGCGATCCTGGCCGATGACGTACTGATCGAGGTAAGAGGTGATTTCGCGGGGACTTGGCACCCGGCTGAAGAGCCGGGTCGGCGTTCCGCGTCGACGCTTTTCCTGGTCGAGAATCGACTGGCAAAGCTCGATACAGTTTCCGCAGATATAGACTTCGTCGGGTCCCTCGACGAGCGGTCCTACCTCGCGGTAGTTTTGCCGGCAAAATGAGCAGTTGGCATTCTTCTTGCCGGTGGAACTGCGTTTTCCGGTGGACATGAAATCGCGACCTGAGGCCATCAGCTTTCCTTCAACGCGGCTGAACGTGGTTCGGTAGTACTCGCTAAGAAGAGAGTCAGCGGCGCGTCCTGAGCCCTGATTGAAGGCAATACGCTACGGTTCGATCGGTGCCTCAGCACCGGGGTCTTCCCCCCGTCCCTGGATCGAGTCAGTCGGCAACGTTTCAGCGGAATCTTCAGCAGTCGCGGCGGAAGCGGAATCGCTGGCAGAACCGGTACTCTTCGTTACCGTTCCCGAAGCAGTTCCGCGGCTTCCGCCGGTCAACTGTCGATGGCTGGAGGCTGACAACCGGCTCTTGATGGATCGGAATTCGTCCTCGGACAACTCACCCCGCTGGTGCAATTCACGGAACTGGCTGAGCATTTCGAGGCTGTCCTCCGCAGGACCGTCATCGTCGCGAAATCGAGCCCGCAGCCAGATGATTGCCCCGATCAGGACCCCCAAAACGACAACGATCGGAACCCATTGCTCAGGCGAGGCCGCGACTTGCCAGAGCTGATCGTAGAATTCAGACTTCCGGGGAGGCATCGGTCGGTTCCGACTGAGTGGGACGAGTTTGCTCCAAGTTGAGTCGCTCCATCAAGTATCGCCGCCTGGACCCGCTTCGACAACCCGCCGGGACGAATCCAGGTCAGAATGACATAGCACTTGCTGTGCCGCGAGTTGTTGGAACCTTCAGTACCTTCAGGGAAACATCGCGAAACGCGTTCCACGCCCGGCGGCGGAATTCCACACCCCTGCAAGGACTTGTAGCGGCAAATTCTGCCGGTTTCGCTCTGGTGAGGGAATGCCAGTTTTCGCGTTGGCTTTGTAAGCGTTACACGGCGGCCGCAAGTCTGTCGAGCCGGCCGCCGCCCTGGCGCCGTCGCTGGCGGACCGTTCGACAGAGTGTCCGCTGGCGCTGGCCAGGACCCGGCAATGCCTTTTGCTGCGGAATCGTCAGCGATATTCTTGTGCAGCGTCTGTAGCGGAGGCACTCGCCTGGCGGCGTTGCGTCGAATTGGAGGCGCTGTCCGCTTTGAGGGGCCGCTCAGCCTCGTTGAGTTCTTTCAACTGTGCGGTTCCGCCGCCGGTTTCTCTGGAGTCACACCATGCGCTGCGCCGTAACGGTTTCGCTCGTCGCCGAGGCGAAGGCCGGTCCGTTCGTGTTTCATGACGATCTGGCTTCGGCATGCTGCAAGGCGAAAGAGCTTGGTTACGACGCCATCGAGTTGTTTGCTCCTGGCCCCGATGCCGTGTCGCCCGAGACCCTGCGGGGACTGCTCCAGGAGCATGGTCTGGGATTGGCGGCCGTCGGCACCGGCGCGGGCTGGGTGAGGCACAAGTTATCGCTGACCAGCCCCGACGCTGACGTCCGCAGCAAAGCGGTCGAGTTCATCAAGTCCATGATCAGCTTCGGCGGACCGCACGGGGCCCCTGCGATTATCGGTTCCATGCAAGGCCGCTGGGGGGACGGCGTCTCGCAATCGCAGGCTCTCGATTGGCTGAAGGCCGGCTTGAATGCACTGGGGGCCCACGCGGCGACGTTCGGCGTCCCACTGTTCTACGAGCCCCTGAATCGCTACGAAACCAACCTCTGCACGACCATGGCTGCCGGGGTGGCCCTCGTGGAGTCGCTGCAGTCGTCCAATGTCCGGTTGCTCGCCGACCTGTTCCATATGAATATTGAAGAAGTCGATCTTGCAGCTGCCTTGGAAACCGGCGGAAAGTGGATCGGGCACGTGCACTTTGTCGACAGCAACCGGCGTCCGGTCGGCGACGGCCACATGAACTACGGCCCGATTATCGCCGCACTTCGCAAGATCGGCTACGCCGGCTACCTGTCCGCCGAGGCCTTTCCCTGGCCCGATTCCGACGCTGCCGCGGCTCAGACGATTCGCGGGTTCCGCTACTGGGTCGGTCGCCGGACCGAGGACCGGTCCGCATGATCCCCTTGATCAATCTGCCTCCGGCGAGTTCAAGGACGCCTCTCGGTTTCTGCGCGAGACACCAGCCATGCTCAAGCACCGTTTGATTCATCCCGAGATTTCGGCCATCCTGGCGCGGGCGGGTCACCATGCGAAAGTCCTCATCGCCGACGGTAACTATCCGGCTTCTACCAAGCGGGGACCCAACGCCGAACTAGTCTGCCTGAACCTGGCTCCGGGGCTGGTGACCGTGGCTCAGGTGTTGGAAACGCTCCTGACGGCAATTCCCGTCGACGAAGTCAATACGATGGGGATTCCGGCGGACGATCCCTACGCCAAATATGGCGAACCACCCGCCTGGTCCGAGTACCGGGAGATTGTGCAGACGGCGGGCCTGCCGGTCTCATTGACCCCGATCGACAAGTGGGAGTTCTACGAGGCGGTCAATTCGCCTGACCACGTGCTGACGATTCAGACCGGCGACCAGGCGCTCTGGGCCAATGTGCTCCTGACGCTGGGCTGCCGGGTCGACTGACTCCGTCCTGCTTGTGAAGAGGCGACGACGTTGTCCCGCAAGGCGGCTTCTTCGTCTCGGAGGAGTTGCATAAACTGTCGTCGATATGCACTCTGGTGCAGAGCGGGCGGCATGATGCCCGACCGCGTCCTCACATGGGAGAACGATGGCATGGGCCGGATCACGCTGCTGCTCGGACTGATTCTGATCCAGAACGTCCGCGCCGAAGAGCTGTATGTGGCAACGCCGCTCACGCAGCCCGGCGAATTCACTCCCGGAATTGAAGGTCCTGCGTGCGACCGGGCGGGGAATATCTACGCCGTCAACTTCGGAAAGCAGCAGACAATCGGCAAGGTCTCGCCGGACGGAAAAGGAGAAATCTTCGTCACGCTGTCCGGCGAGAGCACCGGCAATGGGATCGTCTTCGACCGCGCGGGATCGATGTTTGTCGCCGACTATGTCGGCCACAATGTTCTTAAGGTCGATATGGCCTCGCGGAAATCGACCGTGTTCGCCCACGATCCGACGATGAGTCAGCCGAACGACCTGGCCATTGCTCCCAACGGCACGCTCTACGCGAGCGACCCCGCCTGGGGCGCCGGCACCGGTCGGATCTGGAAGATCGATTCGCAGGGCAAGATGACGAAGGTCGCCGACGACCTCGGGACGACGAACGGGATTGAAGTCAGTCCGGATGGCAAGACGCTGTACGTGAATGAGACTTCGAAGCGAAATGTCTGGGCGATTCAGATCCTGGCCGACGGGGCGCTGGGCGCCCGGCGGCTGATTCGACAGTTTTCCGACTTCGGATTCGACGGCATGCGCTGCGACGTGGATGGAACACTGTTTGTCACTCGCTATCGCAAGGGGACCGTCATCATGATGAAACCGGATGGGGAGATTCTGCGCGAGATCGACGTGCTCGGCGACAGGCCGTCCAACCTCTGCTTCGGCGGCCCGGACGGGCGGACGGTCTACGTCACGGAAGTCGAGCACACGCGCCTCGTTCAGTTCCGGGTCGAACGACCGGGCCTGGCGTGGCAGCGGTGGCAGGAAAAGCCGTAGGAAACGCGGTTAGGAGTTTCGACCACGAATGACTCGAATTCGCGCGAATCAATGGATGATGAAATTGAACGCTGAACGACGGTGAGATCGCGAAGGCTGTCGGCTTCGTCCATTCGTGCCGATTCATGTCATTCGTGGTTCAGTTTTTCGAACAGGTCTTTGAGAAAAGGTCAGGCATGTCAGCGCAGCGCAAAGCGGAGCAGCTCGGGGTCACTTTTGAGAAGCAGGAGCCGGGGTATCTCAATCTCTGCATCCGTTCGGGGAATCTGCTGATCACCTCCGGTCACGTCAGCGAATCCAAAGGGAAGCTCGGGGCGGGGATGACCGTCGAAGAGGGTTACGCCGCGGCGAAGCAGTGCGCGATCAAGATCCTTAGGTCGGTCTGGAACGCTCACGGCACGCTCGACGATCTGAAGGTGATCAAGCTGCTCGGCTGCGTGAATTCGACGCAGGAGTTCACCGACCAGCATCTGGTCGTCAACGGCGCCTCCGACTTGCTCCACGAAATCTTCGGCAAGACCGGCGACGGCTACCACGCCCGCAGCGCGCTCGGCTTCGCGCAGCTTCCGACCGGGGCTGCCGTCGAAGTCGAAGCCATCTTCGAAGTCAAAGATTGATTTCGAGACCCGGTGATGTTGAGACTCCTCCCGGTTCTATGCAGCCTCAGTCTGGCGTGGCCCACAGCCGCGCTGGCTGAGGACTGGCCGCAGTTTCGCGGCCCGCGCGGCGACGGCGCCTGGCAATCGCCGCTCCTCCCCGAGACGTTTCCCGCGGACGGTTTGAAGACCGCCTGGAAGAGGGAAATCGGCGGCGGCTACGCGGGGATCAGCGTCGTAGGCGATCGTGTCTACACGCTGGACAGGCAGACGGCTCCGGCCGAGGTTGAACGCGTTCTCTGCCTTTCGGCTGCACATGGGTCGCTGGTCTGGGAACACCGATATCCCGTCAAGTACCAGGGACTCGACTACGGCAACGGCCCCCGGTCGCAACCGACGGTGCACGATGGCCGGGTCTATGCCGTGGGCGCACTCGGGGACGTGCACTGCCTTGATGCTGCGACCGGTGAGTTACTGTGGCGATTCCACTATCAACGGGACTGGCACGGCCGGTTGCCGACATGGGGCTATGCGGCGTCGCCGGTGATTCTCGACAATCTCGTCATTCTGCAACCGGGGGGAGCAAACGGAACGGGCGTTATTGCCGTGGACCGTCGAACCGGCAAAGAAGTCTGGCGCTCCCTTTCGGACGAGGCCGGCTATGCCACTCCATTGCTCTTTCACGCTCACAACCGCGATCAGCTCATTGTCTGGACGCCGAGCCACATTCGCGGACTCGACGCCCGGACGGGGGAAACTTACTGGTCGTACCCCTATGAAATCACCTACGGCGTCTCCATCGCCAAACCAATCCTGCAGGAAAGCCTGGTCTTCGTCACCGGTTACTGGCACGGTTCGAAGGCGATCCGGCTCGGCGACACGCCTCAGGATGCGAAACTGGCGTGGGAAGAGAACCGGTATCTCCGCGGACTGATGTCGCAGCCCCTCTATCGCGACGGCCGTGTCTACCTGCTCGACAAGCAATACGGACTGACCTGCTTCGAGCTGGCGACCGGAAAGAAGCTGTGGGATGACAAGAACACAATGACACCCCGCGACCGGAACCCTCAGGCCTCACTGGTCTGGCTGGGCGACTCCGACCGCGCGATCATGTTGAACGCCGAGGGAGAATTGATTCTCGCCCGCCTGACGTCAGCTGGTTTTGCCGAGCAGTCCCGGACGAAGATCATCGGCTCCACCTGGGCCCACCCGGCGTTCGCCGGCAGTCGCGTCTACGCCCGTAGCGATGCGGAGATCGTCTGCGTGGAACTGGTGAGCGAATAATCGAAGAAGGGTTTGGCCGGCTCGGCCTCTTCACGAGCCACCAATCACTACTCACTAACCGCTCTCTCCCCCCCTACCTCGGCCAGCCCGCCACGCGCCCGGCGACCTCGTGCAGCAGCGGATCGATGAGTTCTGATGGGGACTTCTTCCCGGGCGTCTCGCGCGAGTTGAACAGCACAGTCCAGCAAACGCCGTCGGAGCGGCGGATCATGAGCGTGGACGTTCCCGGCAGCGAGCCGTTATGCCAAGCGTTGAACCACTCCGCCGAACCACCCACCGGACGGACGAGCCAGCCCATCCCGTAGAAATACGACTTCGGCTCACCGTTCTTTTCGAGCCAGAGCTTTCCCGGCGGCCGGGCGAACATCTTATCGATGACATTCACTGATCCGATCGGATTTCGCTCGTGGCCGGTGAAGGCCATGCTGAACTTGACGAGGTCTTCCGCGGTGGAAATCCAGCCACCGTGGGCATCCATCGTTTCCAGGCACCACGCGCCATCAGGCTGCGGAACCGGTTCGCCGAGGTTCTTTCCCATGATGGCGGGGCGGTCCGGGCCCGAGTCGTAGTAGACGACTTCGTCCGTCTGCCTGTCAGCGGACAGCGTTCGGCCGACGATCATCCGGTCGATCCCCAGCGGAGCCAGGACTTCCAGTCGGACGTAGTCCTCGTAAGATTGTCCCGATACTGCTTCGATCACCCGCCCGAGCACGCAGTACCCGAAATTCGAGTAGGCATAATGTGTTCCCGGGTCGTTGTCGAGCCGACGCTTCCACATATAACGCATCACATCGACCGGTTTCGCCGGAGCGTCGACGCTGAGTTCGGCGCAGATCTCCGGAGAACGGAACATCGGGTCGAACGACTTCTCGCGATCCCAGCCCGCCGCGTGATGCAGAAGCTGCTCGATTGTGATGGTCTTCAGTCGAGGGTCGGTCGGCTCGAGGACAAACGGAAACTTGTCGGCAAGAACGTCGACCACGCGCCAGTCGAGCGCCAGGCGGTTCTGCGCCACGAGCCTCAGGACTGCTACGGCGGTCAATGGCTTGCTGATGCTGGCGATGCGGAATCGGGACTCGGGCTGCACCGGGAACTGGGTTTCCACATTGGCGTAGCCAAAGCCTCGCGAGTAGAACACCTTGCCATTCCGTCCGATGGCGAGCTGGGCGCCCGGCAGCCTCTGTTCGGTGACGAATTTCGTCATCAGCTCGTCGAAGCCACGCAGCGACAGAACCTCCCGCCCCGACGCCGGCACTTCTGCGGGTTTCGCAAACGGGCTGACGAACTTCTTCCGCTCACCCTCCTGCGCCAGCGCGGCCGTGAGGCTCAGCCATAGTCCCAGCGTCGCAAGCAGTCCCCGTCTCATGTTGCCTGTCCTGCATATCGGCCGACCTGATTGATCCGACCGTAGATGTCGTTGAGGATCCAGTGGAACACCGTCAGGTGGACGCACTCCACGATGCCCATATCGTCCAGCGGCACGTGCAGGTTCTTCTGCCCCAGCGATTGCAGCTTACCGCCCGAATAGCCGGTAATGCCCCAGGTCGTCAGCCCCTTGCGGTTCGCCCACTCGACGGCGTTCAGAATGTTCGGGCTGTTGCCGCTCCCGCTGATAGCGATCAGCAGGTCCCCTGGCGACGCCAGGTTCTTGAGCTGCTCGACGAATACCCGGTCAAAACCCTCGTCGTTGCCCCACGCGAGGATGTACGGCGTATTGTCGGTCAGACTGAGGACCTTCAGCCGCTTCCGGTCGTCGTTGAGAAAATCCTTGCGATCGAGCGTACTCTTGCCGAGGTCCTCGCAGAAGTGCGACGAATTCGAGCCGCTGCCGCCGTTCCCGCAGATGAATACGAACTTTCCGGCCTCGTAGGCAGCGTAGATATCGTCCGCCAGGCCGGTGACCTGCGTCAGATCGAGCGTTTCAAAAACTTCCGCACAACGACGGAGGTAATTCGCCGGGGTGAGATGCGCGCCAAGCATGGGGTCGTCCTGAAACCGCGTTCCATAAGGGCCGTTCATAGCCGTCGGAGAGGAGTGTACTGGAATCGCCAGGAAAGCCAAAGAGGGGACTGCCCTGCCTCAGTCAGCCGGTCTGCTGGCATCCGGGAAGCCCTGTCGTCACACTCTGGCACAGGAAATGTCCCCGGAGTCGATGCGTTTAGCGTCTACGACGGTCTGCCGTGAGGAGAAAAGCATGCCGCTGGTTGAACACGTTGCCGGACACTATCACTTTCTGCCGGGGATCGCCCCGTATTCATGCGGCGTAGTCTCGTCGCCGGGTTACGAGATTGCCCACGTCACGCTGCATACTCCCGTCCCTTGGCGAGCCGGGCTGGATCGAGCCCGTCAATCCATCGAGGCCGCTGGGCGGCCCGTGGCGGCCTTGTGCGGGATCGAACTGCGGTCGCCGCGCCCTTTCACATTCGACGGCTTTGCCGTATTCAATGCGGAATACGCAGCGATTCTGGAGTCATGGGGCGTCTTCGTCGACGGCGTAAATCCGGTCGCCCGGACGAATGTTGCGCCGGCGGTGCGACCGCCCGAAGTTCCCGTACTGTACGGATTCTCGTACACGCGACCGTGTGCAGCAGATCAGCCGGCGACGTTTGTCGTCGCCGGCGCCGGGGAACTCCCCGAAGGAAAACTGGCCTACGCAGATATCATCCAGTTGGGAGACACGTCGCCGTCCGCGATCGGGGCAAAAGCCGAGTTCGTCATGGGGCTGATGGAGGCCCGCCTGCGCGGCCTGGGTGCGGACTGGGACCGGGTGACAGCAGTGGATATCTACACGATCCATCCCCTGCACGAAGTGCTGCCGGAGCAGGTGCTGGAGCGGATCGGGGCCGCCTCAATGCACGGCGTACGCTGGTTCTACACGCGTCCGCCGATCGAGGGGATCGAGTTTGAGATGGACCTGCGCGGCGTAACGAGCGAACTGCGACTGTAGGAGCGCGGAGGCAATGCCAAAGGAGCAGATCGCAATGGGGCTCGGCGTGGTCGGCTTGAGCCTGCTGGGGCTCTACCATTCCAAGTGGCTGCTGAGCCGCACGCGCAAGGGCCAGTGGTTGTCGCGATCGCTCGGCCCGGAACGCGGACTCTGGACTCTCCGCGCGCTGCTCGGGATGGCGATTTTGTTCGGATTCGCCCTGGCGTCCGGGTGGATCAATCCCATCGAATGGGAATAGGCCGCAAGAACGCGGTCGATTCCCTCAGAGAAATTCGAACGATCAACGATCAACGATCAACAACAAGCTCTCTTTTGCCGCTGCGGCGACAATCTCATCTTCGTCGTCCGCAGCCATTTCCAGAGCGGCCCGGAGTTCGAGCGTGACGATGCCGAGTCGGCCAAGCGTCTTGACGGCGTGTTCGCGGACCAGCGGTTCTTCATCGTCAGCGAGTTCGACCAGCCGGTTGACGTGGCCGGCGACTTCCGGACCAAGTTCGATGCACGCCGCCGTCGTCTCTTCGCGAACCTCTCCCTGCTCGCTCACCAGGAGCTTTTCCAGGCGGGGGACAATCGCGGCCCGACCGGCCGGCGTGCCGCGGAGCGTTTCGACGATGGCGGCCAGCATCAGCGGCTGCGTGCCATCGTCGTCAAGAAGTTGAGTCAATGCGGTGATCGGACCGGTGGTCTCGCTGTTGCCCCAGCGCAGGAGTGTCCGGGCGGCTTCGAAACGGACGTCCGGATCGACGTCCGTGAGGACCTGCTGCAGCAGGGTGACGTCGGCGACCGCCGAGGCTTTGCCCAGCAGGCGACCCGCCAGGGCGCGGACATCGGAATCCCCGTCGGCCAGGGCCGGGAGCATCAGCCCGGCGGCCTGAGAGGGCTCGGCCAGAAACGCGACCGCCTGCAGCGCCCGGTAGCGATGCTCGGGACTCGGAGCCCGGCGGAGCTGGAGAATCCACTCTTCGAGCGCAAGTCCCTCGAACGGATGAGCGGGGACGGGCATCTGACGGACAGGACGCTGGGCCATCGGGGTCTCGGTGCGGAAGGTGACAAAAGCTCTCTCCCGAGCATCATACCCGACCGGCTCCATTTGTTTTAGAGTATCCCGCCGGGCAGTCGGCGTGCCCCGCTTCGTAGAGCACGCCCCCGCGTGCCGCTGTGACGACAAACTGCTCGAATCGGTGGCCCTCCTCCACCGAATGATAAGGACATCGCTGTCATGCAACTGGGACTGATCAACTCCGCCTGGGCGCAGGCCGGCCGCGAAACCGCCTGGGGCCTCCAGAAAACCAAGGAACTCGGCTTCGACTCCGTCGACATCTTCGCCGATCCGCTCGACCTCACCATCCAGGAGCGGCGGCTGCTGCGCACCGAGTGCGAGCGCCTCGACCTCCCCGTCGTCTCGCTCTGCTGCGTCGCTACGGGCCTCATCGACTTCAACCCCAGCGTCCAGCGGTTCCACCTTGAGCGAACCAGCCAGTTCCTCGAACTGGCCTACGAGCTCTCCGCGAAAAACGTGCTGCTCGTCCTCGGCGAATACATCTGGAATCAGGAAGTGATCCCCCCTGAAGACCAGTGGGGGACCGGCGTCGAACAGTGCCGCCGCCTGGGCGACTTCGCTGCGGAACTCGGCCTGCAGATCGCCCTGGAATTGGAACCCTTCCCGCTGTCCCTGGTCAACGACGTCAGCAGCATGGTCCGATTTCTGGACGACGTCGATCACCCGGCGGTGGCGGCGAACATCGACGTTTCGCACCTGCACCTGTCGAAGGTCGCGCCGGAGGAACTCCGCAAACTCAAGGGCCGGGCGATTCACGTCCATATCTCCGACTGCGACGGGCGGAAACACGGCGATCTGCCGCCGGGCCGGGGCGTGGTGAACTTCGAGCCGTATCTGCGGGAGATCAAGGACCTGGAGATCGACGGGGCGGTTTCGATCGAGCTGGAGTACGCACCCGAGCCGGACAAGATCGAAGAATGGGTGGCGGAGGCGTATGCAGCGACCGACCGGTTGCTGCGGGGGGCGGGGTTGCGGGGGTAGAACAACACGACCCTGCCGGTCATTCCATTCATAACCCTTGAATCAAACAACCCTTTACGTCTATTCTCCGTGGGTTCCGCCCGGGTTGGAGGACGCAGGGATGCCCCTTCGTTTCCCCGGCGGCGGTCTCTTTCTGGCCTCTAACTGCAGGACTCGCAAGGAATTATGGCTGATCTGATTGCCCCGCACGGCGGACTCACCGAACCCCTTTGCCGGACCGTCCCGGCTGCGGACATTGCGGCCTTCAAGGCGGAAGCCGCCTCGCTCACCAAGGTCCCCGTCTCGGCGGCCGATCTCTCCTCCGTCTACCGGTTCGGCGACGGTACCCTCAGCCCCCTCACCGGGCCGATGAACAGCGCGGTCTACAACCGCGTCCTCGACGAATCCGTCATCGAGAACAACGGCAAGCTCTACGCCTGGACCATTCCCATCGCCTTCCCGGTCACCGCCGAGCTCGCCAAGACCCTTAAGGTCGGCGACAATGTGGCTCTGACCGGTCCGGACGGCGAAGTTGCCGCGACGCTCCTCCTGAACGACGTCTACGCCTGGCCCAAGCTGAAGTACCTGCAGTCGGTCTACCTCACCGACCGCATCGATCACCCGGGCGCCAACATGGTGCTGCAGGGGGACGCCGCCAACTCCCACCTCATCGGCGGCGAAATCCAGGTCCTGCCCCAGCCGAAGAACGCCAAGTTCGGCAAGTACGTCCTCACCCCGCGCGAAGTCCGCAAGCTGCTGGCCGAGAAGGGCTACGACGCCGTCGTCGCCTTCCAGACCCGCAACCCGCTGCACCGCGCTCACGAATACGCCCTGGTCTACGGCCTGGAATCCCTGATCCGCGAAGGGAAGAACGCCGGAGCCGTGCTGAACCCGCTGATCGGCGAAACCAAGGGCGACGACGTCAACGCCGAAATCCGCATGCACACCTACGAGGCCCTGATCGAGCAGCGGCAGCTCGGTGACGGCGACAGCGATCAGGCCCTCTGGGGACCGCGCAACGAATCCGTCCCCGATCGCGTCATGCTCCTCGGCCTCGACATCAAGATGTTCTACGGCGGCCCGAAGGAAGCGGTGATGCACGGCATCTACCGCCAGAATATGGGCTACACGCACATCGTCATCGGCCGCAAGCACGCCGACGCCCCCTACGCCAACGGCGAAGCGATCTGGGGCGACTTCGACGCCCAGGAAATCTTTGGCAAGCTCAAGGGGGACCTGAAGATCACCCCGGTGAAGGTCGGCTTCGCGGCGTTCTACGAATCGATCGGCCGCGTCGACCTGACCGAGCGTCATCCGGGCGAAAAGCCGGTGTCGATCTCCGGCAAGGACGTCCGCAACACCCTGCAGAAGGGCGAACTGGTCGATCCTCGCATCATGCGCCCGAGCACCAGCCAGATCCTCGGCGAGGCGATGAAGGTGCAGGCCTAGTCCTCCGGGAGAGCACGGTCAGGACTGGCTGTGCCTCCAGAAACCGCAGCTGACAATCCAGGGCCCCGGGGACTCGAGTCTCCGGGGCCTTTTGTATTCAGTGTGGAAGCCGACGCAGAGGCGTAGTGGTTGGATGCATTAATCGCTCGCTCCCGGTCGCACAATTTCGTGGAGCAGCGGGTGACTCCGTCGGGACGCGAAGCCCCTCCGTCTTCCACAAGGTACGTCGGAGACATCAGGCGGCGGTGCCTCGAGTTCTCGTCGCTGATCGACGGGAAAAGGGCCACTGCAGTCAGTCGCTGCCCGGGCGAGCATCCGCCAGCACTGAGACGAACAGGTGGCTTTGACGCACACGTTCCGGTAGTCTGTCGCCCTCGTCGTTTCTGATTGTTGTCGCTCAGTTCTGCGGTGTTCGGAGCCTTCCACGTGAATTGCACTCTTTACGCGGCGTCCCTTGCCGCGTTCCTGCTCGTATTGCCGTGGACGACGATCTCCGGGCAGGAGCCTCCCGCCTCGATTCGCAGCGATGTCCTCATCGGCCCCAGGTCCGGAGCCGGGATGAGCCGATACTATCCCGGTCGCTGGAATCTGCTGCGACTCCGTTTAGTTAATCGCGGCGAGTCGCCTGAAACGCTTCAGTCGACTGCGTTTGCGTCCGGCGACTCCGCGGAACAGTACGGTCGGACCGTCTGGCTGCCTCCTCATGCAGCGCTCGAAACCTGGTATCCGATCCGGCTGCCGGCGAAGACCGATTCCAGGCAGAATGCCGTTGATCTGCGGACCCAGACCGTGCGGGCCGGAATGTCTGCCGAGATTCTGGTTCGTGACGACTGGGGCAAGCTGGAGGGAGCTGATCTGCTCCCTCTCTCCGAATCGCGGGCGGTGACGGGAATTCTACGTCCGCCCGGAGTTCCCTCTGACGAGCAGGAATTCGATCAGGTGCAGGAACTGGTGACGACATGTCGACGGACTGGCTTGCTGCCGTTGCCTGTCCACGAGATGGGGGACGCATTTCTGCCAGCTGCCGTCGAAGGATATCAGGCGCTCGACCAGTTGATCGTCGCCGACTCCCGGGTCGGCGGCGACGATGCTGCCGTGTCGGCGATTCGACTCTGGCTTTCCTCCCGTCGACGGCTGTGGCTGATGCTCGACCAGATTGATGTCGCAACGGTGGAAAGTCTCCTGGGGGAATCATGTCAGCTCACCGAGATTGATCGAGTCGGATTGACCACGGTCAATATGCAGTGGACTGAAGCGAACAACCAGACTCGGGCCGCCGCTGCCGATCACGAACGGCCGGTTCCGTTCGTGCGAGTGCTCACCGGCGACGCCGAGGTCATCTGTACTGTCGACGGCTGGCCAGCCGCGTTCTGGCTGAACTATGGCTCGGGACGCATCCTGGTGACGACGCTTGGAGCACGGGGCTGGCTCGATCAGCAGCCAGATCAGCCCTCGCGATTGCACGGAGCGGCGAACCTCCTTTCGTCGCAGTTCTTCGCACCTGAGCCTGAGGTTCAGCCGCTTCCCAAGGTCATGGAGTCGGTCGTTCAGAGTTACGTGGGCTATGCCATCCCGGAGCGTCGAATGATCACCGGACTGCTCGGCGGATTCTCCGTAATCCTGATCGTACTGGCTCTGGGGCTGTGGCGCTTCGGGCGAATCGAGCAGTTCGGAGTCTACGGACCGCTGCTTGCCCTGACGTCCGGGACCGTTCTGGTGGTAATCGGCCTCCGGCAGCGACAGGCTGCCGCTCCGACCAGCGTGCATTTGCAGATTGCCGAGACTCTCCCGGACGGAGAGACTGTCCGACTGCGCGGCGTCTCCGGCGTCTATCGTCCTGAAGGCGGACCGGCGGTGCTGGAAGGGACGCATGGCGGCTGGCTGACGCCCGATACCACCGGACTGGCCGGCGTAACGCGACGGCTGAGCTGGAGCGACCTGAACCAGTGGCGCTGGGACAACCTTCAGCAGCCGGCCGGCCTTCGCACGGCGGAGTTCGAAACGTCCAGTCGGTTTTCCGAGCCGCTCCAGGTCCGCGCCACGTGCGGACCGGAGGGAATTTCCGGAAGCGTTCGTTTGCCGGCCGGAATGCATCCCGAGGACGCCGTCGTCGTCACCGCACGCGGACGGATCGGAGCGACACTGAACTCGGATGGAACATTCTCGGCAGGTTCAGGGGCGGTCTTCAGTTCGCAGCAGTTCGCCGCAGCCGACGTCCTGTCCGACGAGCAGCGACGCCGCTCGCGGGTTCTGGAGGGGTTGCTGACCGATCCGGCGTGGAGCGACTACCCGCACGAGCCGATGCTCGCGTTCTGGACGTCTCCGCTGGACGGCGGACTCCGGTTCGGATCGGGTCTCAATAATCTGGGGGCGGCACTGATCTTCGCTCCGCTGGGGCTCGCTCGCCCTGACTCGGCCGACGAGATCACCATTCCGTCTCCATTGATCTCCTACCAGGAGGGAAATGGCCCCGATGGGCTGGTACCGCAGGGGCTCTTTGATCGCCGCACCCGGCAATGGCAGGAACGAACGGGGCCGTCGACAGCCTGGCTGCAGTGTCGGCTTCCGCCGACGCTCGGTCCGCTGCAGATGCGGAGCGTTGTCGTCGTCGTCCGTGTCGCAGGACCGGTCGGTCGACTGGAACTGGCCGGCTGGAAGAATGGTCAGCACACTGTGTTGCAGAGCTGGCAGGCGCCGGTCGGGACATTGACCGCTGAACTGAAGGACTTTGCGGCACTTCCTGTGTCCCACGAGGGAACGTTTCTACTTCAGATCAGCGGAGGGGAGCAGTCTCTTGCCGACGAGAGCGAAACCAGAAAGCCTGCGAAGATGACTCAGAAGGAATACTGGCGGATCGAGTCGTTCTCCCTCACGATTCGTGCGACGCCTGCTCCGGACGCGTCCGTGGATTCCGCGTCGCCGCGCGAGGCCGGTTGAAAACCTGAATCCGGATGAACCTGATTCCGCAACTTCCGAACCGACTCTTCCGAAAGCCGATTTCCATGACCATGACTGCGGATCGTGCCGCTGGCAGTACCGCCGCCCCCGCCACGGAGCTGGTGATCGAACTGGAGGGGCTGACCAAACAGTACGGCAGCTTCACGGCCCTCGACGGACTGACGCTGAAAGTCCCGGCCGGTCAGATCCTCGGGCTCATCGGCCCGAACGGAGCTGGTAAGACGACGGCGATCAAGATTCTCGTCGGACTGATTCGTCCGACCAGCGGTTCGGCTCGCATTGCGGGCGCCGACTGTGTGGCGGATATCCGCCGGATCAAGCACCTGGTCGGCTATATGCCCGACAAATTCGGTTCGTACGACAACATGCGAGTCCGCGAGTACCTCGATTTCTTTGGGGCAGCCTTCGGTATTCGCCGTCGGACGCGAATCGCACGGATCGAAGAGGTGATGGAGACTACCGGCACAACTTACATGCGGGACAAGTTCGTGGAGAGCCTGAGCCACGGCATGCAGCAGCGCGTCGGCATCGCCCGGACGCTGCTGCACGACCCCCGAGTGCTGATCCTCGACGAGCCGGCCAACGGCCTCGATCCCCAGGCTCGCGTCGAAATGCGGGATCTGCTGATCAAGCTCGCGGCGGCCGGCAAGACGCTGCTGGTCACCAGTCATATCCTTCCCGAGCTGTCCCGCATCTGTCATCAGATGGCCATTCTGACCCACGGTAAGCTGCGGGCGTTCGGCACCGTCGAAGAGATCGGCCGGCTCGTCAGTCAGCAGCGGACCATCGAACTGCAGTTGGTCGCCGCTGACCAGGTTCCCGCCGCCGCCTCTCTCGTGCGGGAAAGAATTGAACCGGGAGCCGAGATCGTCGAAGCGGCGGCCGAGGGGGCCGTCCGTTTCCGCACCGCGCTGCGGGAATCCGATCTCAGCGAGCTGCTGGAGACGCTGATCGGGAAGGGAATTCGCGTTTCTCAGTTCCGTGAGCTGCAGACCGATCTGGAAGAGGCCTTCATGACGTTCGCCCGCCCCACTGCAGCGACGGGAGCACGGTGAAATGCTTGCAAACTCGATTGTCTGGCGCGAGCTGGTCGTACTGCTCCGCCGTCGTCGACTCGCCGCTCTGCAGTGCGCCATCGCCTTCGGCTTCGCCCTGCTGGTGATCCTCCGCTGGCCGACCGACTCCCGGATGGCCCTCGCCGGCAGCGGCTCGCTCGACATTTTCCGGACGTTCGCCTTCGGTCTGTTGACGGCGCTGCTGCTCCTCTTACCGGCGTTTCCCGCGACCAGCGTTGTCCGTGAGACGCGGTCCGGAACGCTGGCTCTGCTGCTCAATACGCCGCTGGGGCCCTGGCGGATTTACTTCGGGAAGCTGCTGGCAACATTGGGGCTCGCCGGCATACTGCTGGCCGCGAGCGTTCCAGCGGCGGCGGCCTGCTTTTCACTGGGGGGCGTGTCGCTGACGGGAGGCCTCCTGGCGATGTATCTCCTGCTCCTCCTGACCATCCTCGAGTTGACCGCGATCAGCCTCTGGGTCAGTGTGGCTGCCGCTTCGACCGATGCCGCGGTTCGCGGCGCCTACGGGCTGGTGCTGACGCTCAGCGTCGTCCTGCTGCTGCCGCACACGCTGTTTGCCGGCACGGCAGGATTGCTGGCGACGGTCGCTGACTGGGCACGGTGTGTCTCCCCGTTCGCTGCGATGGCGGCGCTGCTGGGAGCAGGTGACGTCGGCAGTCGGGGGCTCATTTCGTCCACGGATGTCGTCGGCCGGTTTGTCGTGCTGTCGCTCGGAATCACCGTCGCCTTTTCCCTGCTGACGATCGCTCGACTCAACTCCTCGATCTTCGACCGCTCTCGAGCGGCGGGGGCAATCAGCAACGATCAGGGGCTCGGCATCCAACTCGTCCGCCGGCTGATGTTCATCGTCGATCCGCAGCGTCGTTCCGGTTCGATCGGCGATTTCACGAATCCTGTCATGGTCAAAGAATTCCGCTGCCGGAAATTCGGCCGACTGCACTGGCTGCTTCGACTCGTCGCCATCTGTGCCGTGCTGTCGCTGGGGATTTCGATTCTCACGGTCACCCGGACGCTCGATCTCGACGCCGCCACTGTCGGCGCAGTGATGGTCGTGCTGCAGGTCGCATTGCTGGTGCTGATCACGCCGAGCCTGGCGGCCGGATTAATCTCCACGGAAGTCGAGACCGGCGGCTGGGTGCTGCTGCAGATGACTCCCATGTCGATTCCGCGTATCGTGTGGGGCAAGCTTTTCAGCGTGATTTTGACACTGCTGCTGGTGCTCTGTGCGACGATTCCCGGTTATGTCGTCATGGTTTATATCGAACCCGGACAGCGCTATCAGATCCAGCGGGTTGTACTGAGCCTTGCCATTACCGCGGTCTTTGTTCTGATGACCAGCGCCGCGATCGGGAGTCTGTTCCAGCGGACCACCGCTGCCACCGCTGCAGCCTATGCATTTCAGCTCGCCGTCTGCGGCGGTCCGCTGCTGATCTGGCTCGGTCGCGATGCCCCGTTCGGACACGACGTCGTAGAGACCGCACTCACCGTCAATCCTGTGGCCGCGGCCTTGTCGATCATTCGCTTCCAGGGATTCCGCGATTACGAACTGCTCCCTGTGAACTGGTGGTTCCAGGGGCTGGCTTCCGCCGCCGGATTGGCGGTGCTGCTCTGGCGGACGTGGCGCATCTCGCATCCCCGGTAGTCGCTTCGAATTCGTGCCTTCTGCTGAGAGCCGCCGATCATGTGTTCTCTTTGTCGATTTCTGCTGCCGCTGGTGCTGTTCGGGGCTGCGCTGCCCGCCCGGGCCGCAGAAGTCATTCGCGTTGAGTTTCAAATGCTCTCGGATCCGGAGATTCCGCCGATTCTGCCGGTCTCGAAGTTTGACCTCCGCTGCATTCCCCTCTGGTCGCAGGCGCTTCAGCGGACGGAAGTTGATTACCAGCGGATGGCTGCCGACACGGTGGCCCGCGCTCGCGAGCTGGGGGTGCCGGGGGTCGAAGCACTCGCTCCAGAGCTGCGCGCCATTCTGACGGCAAAAGACACCGCTCCCCCGGCGCGCTATGCGGCGGCCCGGGCGCTGATCAGGCTCGATGATCGCGAGTCCGCCGCCAGCCTGTTGGAACAGTTGCGGTCCGGCGGCCTGAGGCTGCGACAACTCATTGAGCCGGCCCTGGCGGAGTGGAACTTCGCAGACATCCGACCGCTATGGCGCCAACGCCTCGACGATTCTCAACCGCCGCGCCAGGAGGTGCTGCTGGCCATTCGCGGACTGGGACGCGTTGGCGACGCCACGGCACTGCCAAAGCTGCTGGAACTGGTTCGCGCGAATGATCGCTCCCGCGAGATCCGGCTTGCCGCCGCTGACGCGGCCGGTCGGATTGCTGCGGAAGGTCTCGAATCCGAAGTCGACGGGTTGCTTGGCAAGCCGGATCTGCTGCGGCGGCTCTGCGCGAATGAACTGCTGACCCGCCACTCCTCGCCGCGGGCTGTCGAGCAGTTGCAAATGCTTGGCCGGGAACCGGAACCGACGGTGGCCTGGAAAGCGCTCGCCCGATTGCGCGAGATCGATCCCGCGCTCGTGCTGCCGCTGGCGGAAGATGCGATGCGTCACGCCGACGCGAACGTCCGCCGGGAAGGGATCGAGACCTACCTGACGCTTGCCGCACCGGAACGGATTGCATTCGTCGGTCGCCTGCTCGACGACCCGCACCCCGCGCTGCGCGGCCGGATTCGGGACGAGTTCGTAATTCTCGCCCAGCGTCCTGAGCTCGACGGACCCCTCCGCGACATCGCCCGCAGCGTTCTTGCCGGCGAGAGCTGGCGTGGTCAGGAGCAGGCGCTGCTGGTCCTGAGCTCCCTCGACGACGAAGTGTCCGCGCCGCGATTTGTCGAACTGCTCCAATCGACGCGAGCGGAAGTCCTGGTCACGGCGGCGTGGGGGCTCCGCAAGTTGGCCGTCGTCGAGACGTTGCCGGCAATTGAGCAATTCGTCGCTAAGGCCACGACCGAACGCAAAGCGAAGCATTATCCGTCGGTCCAGGATGCACAGATCGCACATCTCTGCGAAGCCCTCGGCGTCATGCAGTATCAGCCGGCGGACGCGCTGCTGCGCGAATACCTCCCGCTGAACCTGGTGATGGGAGAACTCTCGCGACCTGCGGCCATCTGGGCTCTGGGCAAGCTGTACGACGGCCGATTCGATCAGAAATTGGCTGAAGCCCTGATCGGCAGGGTGCTGGACCCGGCGACCATGCCCCCCGAGTTCAGCGAAGTCAAACAAATGTCCGCCGTAAGCCTCGCGCGGATGAAGGCGACCTCGACCGTGGAGCGACTGCAAGGATATCTGAATCCGATTCTGGCTCCCCATCGGGAGCCGTTGGTGATTCGCTGGTCGCTGATGACGCTCACGGGCAAGGAGATACCTCTGCCCGAACCGATCACTGTGACTGTCGGAAGCTGGTTCCTGGAACCGACGACGAATGCCACTGCGGCGGAGTGACGCTTCCGGAATTTGAAATGTTGACGTGCGGCGAGGCGGAACAGGGAATGCTGTACGCCGGGACGTTCTCTGGTCGTGAATATCATTCCTCTTCTGTCTCATCGACGCAGTATCCATCAACCTTTGACACTTGAATGAGGTCGCAAACGAAACTGACAAGCGCGACACCAAATCGAGTGCACTTCACATGGATCGCGTCAGGCGTTTCTCGCCAGATGTCGACGGTGACGTCCGCACCCAGCGGCCATCGATGGACCACGAGATCGGCAGCTCCATAGTTTTCGAGATCGATGACTGCGCGATTTGCAGTCTTCGGCCAACGGTAGGGGACAATCCGACTCGGCATCTCTTTGAGGACCATTCTCAGTTTGACAAAGAACCCGTAGTCCCCATTGCATTCCAGCCGCCGTAAGTCGACTCGTTCCAAGCTGGGAGGACTGTCGTACAACGACAAGATGTGGAGAGGGTTCTCTAACACGTCGGTCCAGCTCATGGCGTATCCTTCAATCGCTGGTTCGAATTGAGTTCGCCGATCTGCTGTTACCAAAGAAGACCTGAACTGCCTACTCCGGCTGCTTCAGATACAGAATCAGGTCCGCCATTTCCTGCGGCTTGATGCGCTGCTCCAGCCCCTCCGGCATCAGCGACTTGCCGCTGCTGGCGAGTTCTTCGATCTGGCTCCGAGGGACGGTATCCTCGACCTTTTGCGCCCGCCGGAGCGTGACAGAGCTGTCGGTCTCGCTGGCGATCAGTCCGGTCAGGACGCGGCCGTCGTCAAGCGTGACAGTGTGATCGAGATACGCCGGTGAGACCTCACGGTTGGGGTCGAGAATGTGGAGCAGAATCTCGTCGGGCGCGCGATGCCGGAAGGACGCGATGCCGGGACCGACCTCGGCCCCTTCGTTGCCGAGACGGTGGCACTGGGCGCATTCTCGCTTGAAGACGATCTGGCCCTGCTCGCGCGAGGTCGCGTCGCGGAGCTTTGCACCGTAGAGGGCCAGCGCCTCCGTTCGCTGGGCGGGGGCCGGCGTGCCGCGGAGTTTCAGGGCGCGGGATTTGATGGCTTCGTCCTTGCTGTTGAGCATCAGGCTGAACCGCGCGGGCGGAATGAGGCTGGCGGTGAGCTCTCCGCCCTCAATGGCCGTCAGGACTTCGGATTGCCAGGCGGGACGGGCGAGCAGTCGGTCGAGAGCTTCAGTTTTGAGGGCCGGTGAGAGCAGCCGCCAGCGGTCGAGGATCAGCCGGGCGACTGTGGGATCGCTGGAGCTGCAGAGGACCTGCAGCGCGGACGTCTGCAGCTCGACGGGCTGCTGCGGGGACATCTGACCCGCAAGGACCGGGCCGGCGTCGGACAGCGGCTGCCACTTGAGGAGTTGTGTGGCTTCGAGACGGTCGCTGATCGGTGAGTCGGAGTCCTGAGCAACTTCGGCGGCGGCTTCCAGAAGCGATTTGATCGCGGGCTCAGCCGGACTATCGACAAGCTCCGTGAAGTCGACCTTGCGGCGGGCAAGTCCTTCGCCGAGTCCAGTGAGGAGGCTGAACTGCCAGTCGCGGTCTTCGTCCTCGGGATTCACGAGTAGAAGTGCGGCGGCCCTGGCCTCACTCTTTCCTTTCCCCCCCGCAGTGAGCGCGAGCTGGCGGAGCAGAACCAGGCCGCCGCGGCGGTCGGTGAACTCGCAGGGGCCGGTGAGCCGCGCCAGCAGGTCGGGAGCACGGAGGTAGGACGAACTGAGGATGGCTGCTCGCTGCCATTCGTCCCCGGCATCGCGCCGGGCAAGAACGGCGAGCGTGTCGGTAGCGTCGGCGGTGGGGACGGCTCCTAGCGCCAGCGCCAGCTGAAACCTGACGCGGGGAGAGTCGTCGCGTGACAGTGTCAATAGCCGCTTTCGGAGCTCGATCGAGGCCATCAGGCGAGGCTGGCAAAGGCGGACGGCGACTTCGCGGACGTGAGGATCGCTGTCGGTCAGTCCGCCCAGCAGGTCGGCGTAAGAGAGAACGGCAAATGAGTCGAGCAGGTACAGCACCTGAGCGCGCGCCTGCGGGAGCATCGTTGTGCGCGTGAACTGACGCAACAGCGCCGGTGTCTGGGCGTTCTTCTGTTCGAAGAGCAGGCGGTCGGCGGTCTCGCGCCACCAGGCGTGTGGTGACTCCAGATATCCGACCAGTTCCGCCGAGCTGGAGTGCTTGAGACGCGGCATGCGCGGCAGGTTGGCGTCGGGGGGGACTAGGCGGTAGATCCGGCCGCGATCGTTGCCGCTGGCGAGATCGAGTTTGGCGCGAATGTCGTCGGGGATAGACCAGGGGTGCTCGATCGTCTCGCGATACATGTCCAGAATGTGCAGCGTCCCGTCGGGGGCGTTGACGAAGTTGACGGGGCGAAACCAGTTGTCGGTGGAACTGATGAACTCGGCGTTCTCATCGGCGCGGCGGGCCTTGAAGGTGACGCCGTCTTCTTCGAGGATCTCGCGATGGACGATGTTCGATGCGACATCGGCGACAAAGACGTTTCCGTGATAGGCCCGCGGGTAGGCGCTGCCGCGGTAGACTGTCACGCCGCTCGATGACGTGAAGAACCCGCTGCCGACAAGCTCGCTGCGCGGAAACGTCGAACCTTCATGCACCCAGCGCTGCGCTCGGAATTCGCGCCAGGGCTCGGGAGGGCTGATGCGGTAGACCGGAAGCTGCTCGCCGGACTCAGCGGCGTCGTGAATGGTTTTCGACACCGTGAGCAGCGGATTGCGAGCCAGTTCGGCCGCCGGCAGGACGACGTGCTGGACGGGGTTGCGGATGTTGCAGAGAAGCCGCTGGCCCCAGTCGTCGAAGGAGTGTCCGAAGCGGGCGCTGCCGGAAATGGCTTCGAAGCCGCCGTTCGACGGGGAGAAGCGGAAGTCCTTCCGCGCGACGGGAACGGCTTTGGAATCGGGGTGTTCGACCGATGTAATCGTGCCGCCGTTGCCCGAGGCTGCGCCATAGATCCAATGATCCGGACCCCAGCGGAGATTGTTCATGATCGCCTGCACGTTGTAGCGGCTGAACCCGGTGAAAACCTTCTGCCGAATGTCGGCCTGGCGGTCGCCGTCGATGTCCTCGAAGTACCAGAGGTCCGGCGCGCCGCGACAAAGATGCCGCGTTTCCACAGGACGACCGAAGTCGGCCAGGAGAGTTTGTCCGCAAAGACGGTGCTGCGATCGAATTTGCCGTCACCGTCCACATCGTCGAGGAGCGTGACTCGGCCAATGGGGGGAGCCGGCGGCTCGTCGGCCTTCTCGGGGAACGGGTAGTCGCGCATTTCGACGACATAGGCGCGGCCGTTTTCGTCGTAGGCCAGGTCGACCGGATCAGTGATCAGCGGTTCGGCCGCCACGATCTCGAGGTGGAAGCCCCCCAGCACTTTGAATGTTTTGAGGGCTTCCTCGGGAGACTTCGGGGCGACGCGCGGGAACTCCGCGGGAGGCGTTTCCGACAGAGCGGGCTCCTGGGCAGAGACGGCGTGAGCAATCGCCAGAGACGCGAGAACTCCGATCGGCAGCACAACCGAAACAGTCCACCTCATCCGAAATCCTTCGCATGTCAGTGATTTGGCAAAGTCAAATCGACGAAAGTGAATTTCTACGAGACACTCGGCGCCTTGCGCAAGGTTTGCAGCGCGATCGAGAATTGGTGCAGGAGAATTTCATTGACCTCCTGACCAACAATCCGATAACATATGCAGAGATCTTGATGAGCAACAGTGTTCCCTCCCCGCAATCTGCCCGCCGTCCTTCCCTCCGCCAGGCGCCAGCCACCATGACACGGACAAGTTGTTTGCTGTCGTTCGTTGCCGTCGCGCTCGCCGCGACCGCTGCTTCTGCACAAGAACCGCTGCACTTCCGGCTGGATCAGGCGATTGCCGCCGATCATATCGGCCCGGTGGCCAAACTTGCAGGGGATGACGAGTTTATCCGCCGGATCTCGGTCGACCTGGTCGGCATGGTCCCGACTGCGGGAGAGGTGCGGGCTTTTCTGGAGAATCAGGATCCGCAGAAGCGACAGGCGCTGGTAGACCGGTTGTTGGCCGATCCCCGCTATCCGCTCCACATGGCCCATGCATTCGACGTGATGCTGATGGAACGCCGGCCGGATAAGCATGTACCGTCGCCGGAATGGCTGGCTTGGCTGACGGATTCGATCAGGCAGAACAAGCCGTGGGATCAGTTGGCGCGGGAGATTCTGGCGTCAGACGGCGCCGATCCGGCGTTGCGGCCGGCCGCCAAATTCTTTCTGGATCGGGAGTCCGAACCGAATCTGATGACCCGCGACGTGGGCCGGATCTTCTTTGGTCGGGACCTGCAGTGCGCCCAGTGCCACGATCATCCGCTCGTCGACGACTACCTGCAGACGGACTATTACGGTCTGTACGCGTTCGTCAGCCGATCGACGCTGTTTAACGACGAAGCCCAGAAAAAGATGTATCTGGCGGAGCGGGCCGAGGGCGAAGCGGATTACAAGTCGGTCTTTACCGGGGATGCCGGGCGGATGCGACCGCGGCTGATCGGCGATCCGGAAATTGCCGAACCTCGCTTCCGTCTGGGCGAGGAATACACGGTCTTCCCTGCGGACAAGGTTCGTCCGGTGCCGAAGTTCAGCCGCCGGGCGAAACTCGCCGAACTGGCGACGAACGGCCAGAACCGGGCGTTCAACGAGAATATCGTGAACCGGCTGTGGGCGCAGTTCCTGGGGCGGGGGCTGGTCCATCCGGTCGACATGCTGCACGCCGCGAATCCAGCGGTTCATCCCGCGGCGCTCGAACTGCTCGCGACGGAATTCCCGGCGATGAAGTACGACGTCCGGGCCTTGGTCCGGGAAATCGTGCTGACGCAGGCGTATCAGCGTTCGCTCGATCTTCCCGCGGACGTTTTGGCCGGTGTCGGCGAAGTGGATGCGAAGTCGGCCGATGTCGAGAAGTCGATTGCTGAGCTGACGACGTCCGATGAGGCGTTGAAAACAGCCTTCGACACGGCGCTGGATGAGTTCAAGGCGGTTCGGAAGACGCTGGAGCCGGTTGAGACGGCGTATCAGCAGTCGCAGGCCGCCGTCGCTGCGGCGAAGAAGCCGGCGGATGATGCCGCCGCGGCGCTGGCCAAGTCGCAGGGCGAACTGGCGGGCAAGCAGGCAGTCCTGACTACGCTGAACGAGGCGGCTGCCAAGTCTGACGCCGCGGTGAAGGCCTTGCCCAACGACAAAGAAATCGCCGCGGCGCTGTCGACGTTTCAGGCACGCGTCACCAGCGTGACCGGCGAAATTGCGGCCGTCACCAAGACGATTCAAGATCAGACGGCAGCTACGCAGGCGGCACTGGCGAAACTGGCGGAGACGCAGACGGCGGGGGATGCCGCATGGTCCGCGCTGGAAGAGGCTCGCAAGCCGCTGGAGGCTGCGAAGACCAAGTTGCACCTGGCCCGGGTCGCGCATCAGCAGCAGCAGGTCGTTCTTGCTGCGGCAAAGCGCCGCCAGCAGGAACTGGTCGCCTTCAAGCAACACGCACTGGCGGTGGCGGCGGTTCCGGCCGCCGAACAACTGATCGCGGCCGGTAAGACGGCGGTGGTTGCGGCGACGCAAGCAGTCGAGGTGCAGTCGGCGGAAGTCGCCAAGGCAAATACTGCCGTAACCGAGATGGCTCAACAGGTGGCGACGGCTCAGACCGCGTTGCAGGAGGCTCAGCAGCAGCTCACCGGCAAACAGGAAATCGTGCAGGTGGTTGCGGCCGCCGTGACGCAGACCGGAGCCGCACTGGAGAAGCTGCCGGGCGACGCCGAACTGGTGGTGGCGAGCGAGAAGCTGAAGGCCCGTCTGGAGCCCCTTTCCAAGGACCTGGAAGAGTACAAGCCGGTCGTCACGACGCGAGAAACCGTGCTGAAGGAAATGCAGGCCAAGCAGACGGCGGTGCAGCAGCAGATGGCGGTGGCGATGACGGAACTGACAACGCGTCAGCAGGCCGCCGCAGCACAGGCAACGGCCGTGCAGCAGGCGGAGTCGCAACTGGCGTCCGCACGGGCCGCTGTGGAGACAACGCTGGCGTCGCTGACGGATCACTGGACGATTGACGGCAGCCTGCGGGGCCTGAAGCCGTTGATGCCGGAGCAGATGGCGTGGAGCTACCTGCAGGCGACGGGAGTGATCGAGCAGTATCGGCAGGCGTCGGACGCGGAAGTCGAAGCAAAGCTTCCGAAGGCGCAGGCCGACCAGGATCCCGCACAGAAGCTGGCTCGCGAACAGCAGGTGGCGCAGCTCGTCTACGACAAGTTGAAGGGGAATCTGGGGGTCTTCGTGCAGTTCTATGCCGCCGCCCCGGGGCAGCCGCAGGACGACTTCTTCGCGACCGCCGATCAGGCCCTGTTTCTGGCCAATGGTGGCGTGCTGAATTCGTGGCTGAATCCGTCGGGAGTGAATCTGACGCAGCGAATGGTCGCACTGGAGGACCCCGCAGCGATCGCCGAAGAGCTGTATGTCAGCGTGCTGGCCCGTCAGCCGTCCGACGTAGAGAAAGCCGCGGTGGCGCAGGCGCTTGCAGCAAAGCCGACCGAGAAGCCGGTCGTGGCGAAGGAGCTGGCGTGGGGGCTGCTGACGTCTGCGGAGTTCCGGTTCAATCACTAAAACATCGCACAGGCAGAGATGTCTGTGTGGCCCGGTAAGCTGTGCCCAGAAGGGCTTCGAACAACGATAGTGTCACGGATTGATCACCGTTTTCAGGAAGGTTGAGCCATGCGTTGCAATTATGCCTGCCAGTCGAGCGAGCACCTGCTGGCCCGCCGGAACTTTCTGGGACAGCTTGCCGCCGGTGCAGGGGCGCTGGGGGGCGTTTCGTTGCTGGCCCGTCCCGCCGCATCCGCCGAGCTGGCCAAACAGCAGAAGCGGATTCTGGTCTTCAACATGCACGGGGGCCTGAGTCAGCTCGAAAGCTGGGATCCGAAGCCAGCCACTCCCACCGGCGGCCCGTTCCGCGCGATTCCCTCCTCGGTCCCGGGGCTGCACGTCAGCGAGCTGCTGCCGAATACGGCCAAGCTGATGCACCATCTGGCGGTGATTCGCGGCGTCAACACGGCCGAAGACGATCACGGCAAGGGGGCGTATATGATGATGACGGGGCGTCGCCAGACCCCGGCCTCCGACTACCCTCAACTCGGCGCGGTCATGGCGAAGGCCCTGACGCCAGAAACCAGTACGCTGCCCGGCCACATTGTGATCACGCCCGGCGGCGGCGGCGGCCGCAGCAATGACGCCGCCTACCTGGGACCGAAGTACGCCAGCGTGGTTCTCGGCAACGGCAACCCGCCGCAGAACACGGCCCGCCCGGGTGATGTCACCGATGCCGTCGATGCGGCGCGGAATCAGTTCCGCAAGATGGCCGACGACAAGTTCCTCTCCCGCCGGCGGACGGCGAAGACCGACCTCTATACCTACAGCTACGAGCAGGCTCAGCAGCTCATGCTGCAACGGGACGTATTCGACGTCAGCAAGGAATCGGAGAAAGACGCCGAGCGCTACGGCAAGCACGATCTCGGACGGCACTGCCTGCTGGCCCGGCGGCTGCTGGAGCAGGGGATTACCTTCGTGCAGGTGAGCCACTCGAACTACGACACGCACAACGAGAACTTCAACTTCCACCTGGAACAGATGGCGGAGTTCGACCAGTCGTTCGCGGCGATCGTGGGGGACATCGCCGAACGTGGGATGCTCGACAGTACGTTGATTGTGGTGCTGTCGGAATTCGGGCGGACGCCGAACATCAATTTGTACTACGGCCGGGATCACTGGAGCCGGGCCTGGTCGGTTGTGGCGGGCGGGGCCGGGATCCAGCGC
Organism: uncultured Planctomycetaceae bacterium; assembly: GCA_942493135.1. GTDB lineage: Bacteria > Planctomycetota > Planctomycetia > Planctomycetales > Planctomycetaceae > Planctellipticum. The sequence continues at coordinate 6,425,657 of OW818684.1, forward strand.
GGAGCCGTGTACGGCAAGACGAATGCCAACGGAACCGAAGTGACCGAGGGGCAGGTGAGCTGCGGCCACCTGTTCCATACCTATCTGCGGGCCGTGGGGCTGGATTCGAGCGGTTCGTTCGATATTGGCGGCCGGGCGATGCTGATGGCCGATCCGGCAACGTCGCCGATTCGAGAGATCCTGGCGTAGATTCCCGATAATCGCACGGCCACTGTAGGGTCCGCTCCGCGGACCGATGCTGATTCGCGTCTCGCAAAGAACGGTCCGCGGAGCGGACCCTACGAAGGACGTCCGCGTGCCGGCTGAACCTCAGCAGACTTATGTCGCCTCGCAGTGGCCGGCCGAGAGCCCGCTCCTGGCCGGCCGCTTCGATCCAGCCTGGCGGTTTGTCTTTGCGAGCTGCGAGGATTACTCGATCCAGCGGTTTGACCTGGCGACCGGCAAGCCCCTGGCGCTGAAGGGGCACGAAAGCTGGGTGAACTGCTTCGGCTTCTCGGCCGATGGTCAGACGATGGTCTCCGGGGGCTGCGACGGCCGGATGATCTGGTGGCCGGTCGCCGGCGATGCTCCCGCGCCGATTCGAACGGTCGAGGCTCACCAGGGATGGATCCGGGCGCTGGCAGTCAGCCCCGATGGCAAGCAGGTGGCGACCGGCGGCAACGACAAGGTGCTGAGGCTGTGGAACCTGGAAGACGGAACGCTCGTCCGCGAGTTTCCGGGGCACGAGAGTCACATCTGGAGCGTGATGTTCCATCCCTCCGGGCAGTTCCTGTTGACCGGCGAACTGAAGGGGCATGTGCGTCAGTGGGATGTTGCCACGGGCGCCGCCGTGCGGACTTTCGATGCGAAGGCTCTCTGGTCCTACAACGGCGGTCAGGGAGTGGACTTTGGCGGCGTACGTTCACTGGCAATCAGCTCTGACGGCACGCAATTCGCCTGCGGCGGACTGCATAATGCCTCAAATCCGCTGGGAGCCGTCCACGATCCTCTGGTGTTGCTGTTCGAGTGGGAGTCGCAGAAGCTCGTGCAGTCGCTGATCGCTGAGCCGCTCAAGGGGGCTGTCTGGCGGTTGATCTTCCTGCCGGACGGGACGCTCCTCGGAGCCAGTGGTGGCAGCACCGGCGGGCACCTGGTGTTCTGGAACGCCACCCAGAACAAAGATATCCACCGGTTCCAGCTGCCGAACATCGTCCGCGATCTCGACCTGCATCCGGATGGAATTCAGGTCGCGACCACCCACCACGACAAGCACCTCCGCATCAGCCGCATGGCCCCGAAGCCCGCGTGAGACGCCGCGGCGACCCCGGTGCCGACTCTGAGATGGGTTTGACGCGGATGACGCGTTCGACGCTGATGACGAAGAGCGCTGTTGGCAGTTGAGCAGCAGTGCGACTTCAATCGCGACGCCGGGACTGCTTCAACGGGACCGTTTGATCGAGAACTGATCGAGGAGTTTCTCACCGGAAAACCCCGACTCGAAGACGTGGAGGCCGAACCGTTCGGAAAGCTCAGCGCAGGCTCTGACGCCGCGAACGCTGTTTCCCTTGGCGTCGAGTTTCGGCGAGTAGACGCCAATTCCGAGGACTCCGGGGATGACGGCGACGATGCCGCCCCCGACGCCGCTCTTGGCGGGAATGCCGACGCGAAAGGCCCATTCGCCGGCGAAGTCGTACATGCCGCACGTCAGCATGATGCTCAGCAGATACTTCACGTTCGGAGCGGAGATGGCCCGCTGCTGGGTGAGGGGGTTCTCGCCCCCGTTGGCCAGGGTCGCCCCCATGACGGCCAGGTCGTGGCCGCTGACCATCAGGGAACACTGCTGGAAGTAAAGTTCCAGCGATTCCTCGAAGCGGTCGCTCATCATGCCGAAGTTGCGCATCAGATGGGCCATCGCCCGGTTCCGATGGCCGGTCACCCGTTCCGACATGAAGACGGAGTTGTCGACGAAGACGTCGCGACCGCAATAGCGGCCGAACATATCCAGCATCCGCTTGACGCGATCGGGATAGTCTTTGCCGTCGACGAGATCGGCAGTGGCGATGGCGCCGGCGTTGACCATCGGATTGAACGGCCGGTTGGAGGACTCGTCGAGGACGATGGAATTGAACGCCTCGCCGGTCGGTTCGACGCCAACCTTGGAAAGGACGTGGTCGACACCGTGGTCTTCCAGGGCCAGCCCGAAGATAAACGGTTTCGAAACGGACTGGATGGTGAAACGCCTTTCGCAGTCGCCGATTTCGACAATCTGCCCGTCGGTCGTGCAGACGGTGATCCCGAACGATGCCGGATCGGCCATGGCGAGCTCGGGAATGTAGTCCGCGACCTTGCCGTCGTCGTTGCTGGCGAGGCGGGTGTGGATGTCGCGGAGTATCTCGCGCAACGGCGCTGCGGCGGACTTCATCCGACCGAGCAGCTTGTCGATTTCATGAGACGCCGGCTGGGTCACGGGTCTGTTCCCTTGTCGGTAAATCACTGGAGAGTTCGTGGAACTGGCGACGGTCTGCATGCAGTCAGCCGGTTTTCGCGGGTCCCTCCAGAATCCGGCGGACCACGCTCTTCAGGCCGCTCGTAAACGGGTGGTCGGGATAGCGGTTGGAGAACAGGCCGGCGCTCCCGAGTCGCGACATTTCCGCATTCAGGGGCAGGAGCGCCACGACTTCCGAGTCATAGCCGGTCTCGACCTGCATTCGCAGCAGGTCGTGGTCGATCCCGTCGGGGACTTTGTTGACCAGCACCAGCAACTCGGGAACCTCCAGACGACGCGCCAGTTCGACCGTGACGCCGGTCCCCTGAAAGTCCTGGCTGTCGGGGCGCAGGATCAGGATCAGCATGTCGGAAATGGCGATCGACAGGAGCGTTTCCTCGTTGACGCCGGGGTGAGTATCGATGAGCAGGTAGTCCAGCTTCAGCCGACGGACGAGATCCTGGATGCCGTCGTTGAGCAAGCCGACGTCGTAACCCTCGCTGAGAATCCGGGCGATCTCTCCGCTGTTGAGACTGGATGGAATCAGAAATAGCCGCGGGCGTTCCGCATCCGGGCCGGCCGCGCCGATGCACTGTTCGGTAATGTCGTAGGCCGCGTCCTCAATCCGGCAGCGCTTCCAGAGGTAGTCGTTAAGGGAGTACTTCGCACGGGATTGGTCGAACTGAAAGACGACGTGAATTCCGGGGGATTGAATATCGGTATCGATCACGCCGACGCGATGACCGGCACGGGCGAGCAGCGTCGCCAGGTTCGCCGTCGTGTTGGACTTGCCCGTTCCGCCGCGGAACGAATGCGTCGAAATAATCTGAGCCACAGAAGTTGTACCTCATGCAGGAAGCAGCAGGATGTGAAGTGGTACGGCACGGCCGAGGCCGCGCTATTCGGTCGCCGGCAGATGGCCGGAAGACCGTTGTCGACGGAGCTCGCGGGCCTTGGACTGCAATGTCCGAAAGTAGTCGGTCTCGGTCACAGCCTGGGCCTGCTGCTCGACTTCCTTCCGATCGAGAGCAAGCAGAATGATGGATTCCGGATCGAAACTCAGGGTCGCACTTCCGTTGTTCTGAACGGCATTGCCGAATTGAAACAATGGGCCGGCCGGACCGAGCCGAAACGTCGTTCCAGGGTTGAGACGGGATTCTTCGATCCGTCGACCGTTGATAAACACGCCGTTGCGACCGCGCGAATGAAGGATCCACCCCTCCGAATCGCTGACGATCTCAGCATGGAGTCGCGACACGTAGGGATCGGCGAGCGTGAGACTTTCGGCGTCTCCCCGGCCGATGGTGATGCGGACGGACGAGAACGACCAGGACTGCAGCAGTCGGCCGTCTGCCGGGTCAAGCAGATGAAGGGTGGTGTCCGGAATCGAATCGAGTGACATGCTTGATCGGTTGTCTCCGATGTCGTGTCTTGGAAGCGGAATCTGCGCAGCGCGAGAACTTCCCGAAAAGGAGCCCGCCAGGTGCCAAATAACCCGGCAGGTGCTGCGTTCCACGACACTGAGCAATCCGCGGGCCAGATCGGCGGAGAATGCGTAGGTTTCAAGTGCGCAGCCGAAATACTGATGCGCAACGCCGATTTGACGCGACGGCCGTGATCTCCGTTGGGGCGCACAATTCTCCGAGATCGAGCTTCGCTGCCCGAGAGTTGGGCAGCGTGCGCGGCAAGTGCGCGGCTGGACCGAAGAGTTCTGGACTTGGCCGGGCGCACGGCCCCCTTCAAGACGACTCGAACAGTTCTTCGATTTAATTTGAGAAAATGTCTCTTGCAATTCGTGTGCATGAAGGCCATGATTCTGCCGTGCGGAAAGTGCATGTGCATACGGTGTGCGGAAGCGGCTGGCTTCCGATGTTCCGATCGTCAGTTTCGGACTTCCATTGAAGGAGAAGGCGATGGTCTCGCGGCGTGGATTTACGTTGATCGAACTGCTGGTCGTCATCGCAATTATCGCGATCCTGATTGCATTGTTGCTGCCGGCCGTGCAGCAGGCGCGAGAAGCCGCCCGGCGGACGCAGTGCCGCAACAATCTCAAGCAGCTCGGCCTGGCGATCCACAATTACGAGAGCACTTTCACCGTCTTTCCAATGAATGGCGGGTCGACAGGCTTTTCTCCGCAGGCGCGGGTGCTGCCGTATCTCGAACAGGCCAATCTGCAGAACTCGCTCGATTTCAGCGCCCGGGTCTATGTCGGTCCCGGCGGGAGTCAGGTGCCCAATCCGGTCTTCATCCCGGCGTTTCAAGCCGTCATCCCCAGCTTCCTCTGCCCGAGCGATTCCGGGCCGGTGCAGTACATGGCGACCCTCGGTTCTCCGGCCCAGACTTACATCTTCGGAGCCAACAACTACATGGCCAGCACCGGCAGCGGTACCGGCACCTACTACGATGACCGCCGCTCAACCGACGGTTTTGTCGCGATCAACTCCAGCGTCCGCTTCAAGGACATAAGCGACGGATCCTCTCAAACCGTTTTCATGAGCGAAACGATCCGGGGCGACGACGCCGATATGACGCTTCCGGCAGGAACGACGCCATTGTTCCCATACCGCAAACTGCTCAGCGCAGGTAGTGGCACTTCGCCAGGCAGCGGCCCCGGGTACACAGGTTCCGGCGGCGGCTGGCCGTCGGGCACGATTACAAATCCTGATCTCTCGGCGGTTCTGGCCGTTCAGACCAATTGGCGGGCGACCGCCGGCGGAAATGGCCGCGGCGTGACCTGGCTGCGGGGACTGGCGCACAGCGTCCTGACCAACGGCTACAACACGCCGAACAGCCGCATTCCCGATACGACACTTCACGGAACCGGCTTCTTCGGGCCGCGCAGCCTGCACGCGGGAGGTGCTCATGCTCTCTTCGGCGACGGCTCAGTTCGCTTTCTCGCAGACAGCATCGACGTCGGCCTGCATCGCGACTTGCACAGTCGGAACGGCGGCGAAACCGTCGGTGAGTTCTGATTGCTGCACACGAACGGCTCATATCTCTTCCAGCATTCAAAATAGGAGAACTTCTCATGAGTTTCGCAAAACGAGTCGCACTGGCAATCGCCGCAGCCTTGGGGGTGGCGGCGAAAGGCCTGGCTTCCCATGGCGTCCCGTCGGAGCCGATCCTGACCAGAGTCCTGTTTCAGGACGACGACACGAGGACTTTGAAGTGGGCTGACGTCCGGCTCGGCGATCCCCCCGCGCTCGGACCGGTCCAGCCTGTCGAAGGATTTCCAAAACTGGATTCCGAGAGGCAGACGCTCGTCCAGATGGAAACCGCGCAGGGGTATGTGCTGATCGGCGTCCGGGACGACGACAGCGGTAAATTTCAGAGCGGCTGGGTGTTGATCGACACCGGGGTCGTCGAGGAGGAGCACGCCGATCACTCGCACTGGACCTATCCCCGTCCTCCACAGGTTCGGGCATCCGTCCTCGATGACAAGCAGGGCAATCCGGCTCACCTGTACTGTTACGACAATGTCTTCTACCTCGCCAACGACCAGCTCGACGGCTATACGCGGATCGATCCCGCTGGCGTCAAGTCCACAGATGACGTCGCCGCCATTCGCCGGAAGGCTTCCTTCTTCCAGGGGGGAGGGCGGCACATCACTCTCGCCGTCGTCGGTGGCACGGTCGGTTACGCAACTTGGATCGATCGCGAAGGCCCGCAAAGCGGTCGTGTTGACGTAACGGCCTTGAATTCCACTGGAAACCGGCAGGTCGCCTTCTCGTTGACTCTGCCCCACGGCGGACTGCACGGTGCGACCGCCTGCCAGAGCAAAGTCTTCTTCGCCCCCGCCGATGGGCTCTGCTGGCTGCAGTCCCCGAACGTCCTGCCTGTCGACCCGAAGTCGATCGCTGTCCGACATCTGTCGCTCGGAAAAGATGATGAGAAGGCCCGGCGGACTGGCGGATTCACCTCGTTCGGTCGACACGTGGCGTTCACCATGGGGGCCGGAAAGACGGCCGCGCTGGGACTGATCGATGCGGCAAAGCCGGAACCGGAAGTGATGCGTCTGGTGCTGCCAATGGCGGACGCGAACCGGCCAGCCGGTCTGGAAATCGCGCAGCCGCGCAGGGGTTCGCCGCTGGCATTCGTCTTTCACGACCACCCCCTGGAAGTCGAAGCGCCGAACCGGCTCAGCCTCGTCGAGCTCGACCCCAACTCAGATGGAAACTGGTCGGACGCGAAGGTCGCACAGGAGCTCGACGTTGGCAAATCACGAGTGGAGGGACATGGCGGTCACCACAGCATCGCCTTCGACGCGAACCGGCGCCGGGCGGTTTTCTCGAATCCCGGGTCCGGCACACTCGCGGCTCTCGTCCTGCAGGACCGCAAGCAGGTCGCCGAGTGGAAAGTCGGCGGCGCGCCGTCCAAGGTCGTGCTGGTCGGCGGCCGGGAAAGCAAGGACTGAGCGATGAGCGGACAACCGAGACGCACGGGGCTGGCGGTCCGAGCCGTGCTGGCGCTGACGCTATCCGCGATCGCCGGCTGCGGCGGACCGAAGACGGTCACGGGGGGGACGCGAGGGCTGCTGCATGTGCGGAACGGGGCCGTGACTGACATCCAGGTCGCGGTTTATCACACCGGATCCGACGAGCCATTCGGCGTCGGAGTTTCCGGCGGGGATGGCTGGTTTGAACTGCGGAACAGGTCTGCCTCGGAGGCCGTGCTGCTGCAACCGGGAGAATATCGCGTCACGTTCGAGTCGGTCGGACCGGTCGCTCTGCGGATCCCTTCCGCGTATGGCCGGCCGGAAACGACTCCTCTGATTCTGGCGTGGTCGGCGGAGCAACAGGTTCTCGAACTGGAATTGCCCGCCGCCCCCTGACATTTCGATGAAAATCGTGTTTTGAGAATATAGCGAGGGCAATCATGGTTCTGGCGAGGCTGGTCGGTGTGATATTGATGAGCGGAGCCGCGGCCTTAGCGGCTGAGACGCCGGGTGAGCCGTCCTGGGCCGGATTTCGCGGGGCAGGTGACAGTCACGTGCTGGTGCGACAGGTTCCGGTGACCTGGGAGCTTCGCGGCGGTCGCCGGAACGGCAACTGGACGATCCGATTGCCGGGATATGGTCAGTCGAGTCCGGTCGTGTGGGGCGGACAAGTCTTCGTGACCGCCGTTTCCGGTCCGGAAAAAGAACATCTGCACGTCCTGGCGGTCGATGCTCGGACCGGAAGCACGCGCTGGCAGAAGGACTTGGCGGGGACTCAGCGCGTTCCTGACGGAGACGCCGTCAGCCGCGGCGCTCCGACGCCAGTGCTGGATGCGGAACGGTGCTATGCCTTGTTCGAAAGCGGCGATCTCATCGCTCTGACCCATGCCGGAGACGTCGTCTGGCAGCGGTCGATCGTCCGCGACTACGGAGAGTTTCAAGGACCTCACGGTTACGGCAGTTCGCCGATCCTCGCCGGCGGCAAGCTGATTGTGCAAGTCTGTCACGGCGGCCCGTCCTATCTATTGGCGCTCGACCGGACCAGCGGAAAGACGCTGTGGAAAGTGGATCATCCTTCGGAAACGGGCTGGAGCACTCCGGCCATGTTCCGCCAGGGCGAAACCGTTGGCGTGGTCGTCAGTTCGTCGGGGAGCGTGAGAGCCTATGATGTTCGAGACGGGCGCGAACTGTGGTTCGTCACTGGAATCAAAGGGAACTCAACCGCTTCACCCACCGTGGCGGGCGAGATCGTCGTCGTCGGCGGAAGCAGCGAACGGATGGGGCCGCCCCCTCCCCCCGGCGTGACTGCAGGAAGCCTGGCGATCCGGCTGGGAGGCGTCGGCGACGTTTCAGAATCGCATGTCCTCTGGAAATCGGCGAAAGTCTCCGCAGGATATGCCTCGCCTCTGGTTCACGATGGGTTGGCGTATTTCGTGAACCGGGTCGGGGGCGTTCAGTGCGTAGACATCGTCACGGGAGACATCAAGAGCCAGACTCGCTTGCCAGGATCGGCATGGGCCTCACCCCTCTGGCACGATGGCAGGGCTTTCTTCTTCTGCAAAGACGGGGCTGTCGTCGCCCTCAACACCGGTGCAGAGCTCACAGAAATCGGCGAGAGCTCGCTGTCGGCGACGGATGTCATCTATGGCGTCGCCGCCGTCGAAGGGGCGTGGATTGTCCGGACCGGGCGGGGACTGCTGCGAGTCGGAGGGGCTCCTGCCGAAAACCCTGCGGCCGCCGGAGAGTGAATCCGTCTGTCTATTTCGCCGGGGAATCAATCCCCGAATGGTCGTACCGGGACACAGTTTCCCAGGCGATCTGTTCGAGAATCGCAATCTGTTCGTCGGTGACGCCGGGCTCACTCAGCTTCAGCCCCACCGGGCTGCGGCGGTAAATCGCGGCGAAGTTGCAGCAGGCGGCAAGAGCCTGGATCTGGCCCAGGCCGTGACCAATCGGGTCGCGAAAGAGTCCGGACTGCTTCGCGACGCCTGGGAATTCACCGGCTTTAACCTTTCGGCGGAGCGCGACAACCGCATCGCCAACCGGCACGATGAAGACGGATTTCGTCATGAACTGCTCATTGAGACCATCCGCCTGCGCTTCGAGTTTCTCGCGCCAACCGTCAGTTGCTGTCTGGAGGGCGTCGAGATCGGTTTCGTCGCGCTCGGCGTTATCCGTGATGCGATCCTGAGGCGATGTCAGGTCGAACGGCATCCAGGACGCCTGAACCAACAGCCGGAGCTTCGGATTGTGCTTGAGCCCCAGCTCGACGAAATGGTCGATGCCGGGATCGGGAACCTGCAGGTGGGCCGCCATTGTGAAGACGTCGATCTTCCCGCTCTCCAGCGCGGGTTTGGCCCGGTTTTTGTCGTCGGCGAGATCCCAGTGCTGGATCACGCGCGAGCCGCCGATCCCCTGAGCGCCAACCGTCCGGTGGCCCATGGTGTCCGCCGAATTCGCGAGCTGATCGACGCGGGGCGGCACGAACATGTGAAAGCTGTGGCCGGTATAGAAGACGCGCAGACCAGCGGGAGGAGCGTCAGCGCGGCTTCCGCCCGCAGCCATCAATAGAGCGCTGGCGGAAGCAAGCGTGCGGAGAAAGTGGCGACGACTGCAGGGCGATCTGAACATGGTGCAGCTCTTACTTGCGTGAAGACGGCGACGCTCGTCAGCGCTCGATCTTGAGGTCTGGATGCAGCGCACGCAACCGAGCGGCACCCTCGCCCGTCACGGCGGTCCCGATCAAGTCGAGAAACTCGAGGTTTTCGACGGCAGCGAGATGCTTCAGAGCTGCGTCGGTCACTTTGGTTCCGGCGAGATTGAGTGACCGCAGCGTCTTCAAGTCCCGCAGACCGTTCAGGCAGGCGTCGAGAACGCGGGAGCCCTGTAGTGAAAGAGTCTCCAGATTCTCAAAGCGGGTCAGCTTCCGCAGCACTTCTTCGGTGACGTCTTCGTCAACCAAACTGATGAACGTGACGGCTTCGAGCTTCCGGACCCTTTCGCGGATCGTCGGCCTCTCGACGTCAATGCCCCAGAATGTCAGCGTCTGCCAGGCGGCTTGCCGAACACTGTAGTGGCGGACCTCGATTCCCTGATTCTCCGAGGCTTGCCGGAAACATGCCCACTGCGAGTTGTCGAGGAGCAATTTGACTCGTGCAATGTTTTCGTCGGACTTGAAGTAGCGGAGCGCCCTGGCGGCCGCTTCGCACTCCATCAGATGCCTGGAGTCGACGTGCTCGATCGCCCAGCGCTCCAGCGTCGCGTCGACGGGGACGGTCAAAGTCAGATGACCTGACGTGCGGTAGTATTCGGACCACTTCGTCTCGCGAACAAGTTCGCGCGGGACCACGAGGTCGAAGGTCTGGATACGCGTGACTCCCGGCATCTTCCGCACGGCGTCCCGAGCGTTCCTGAGTACTTCGTCCGGATTGCGCAGGAGATTGAAGTCGCCAGTCAGAACGGCCAGTTCAGGATCATCCAGATCGATCGCGGCCGTGGAGACCAGCGGATCCCCCCGGGTGGCGACGAGCAGGCGGCTTTGGTCGTCACAGCTCCATCGCCTCAGAGTCGACGCCGGCCAGCGAGCGCGGACTCGCAACTGCTCCCGATGCCGTCCCTTGAGCATCTCTTCGACTTCGAACGTAACGTTCCGCTCATCGGGATCGCGCGACTCGCCGCCGGCATCGAAGGAGACAATTCTGCCGACGGCCACGACCGAAGCGTTGAATACCGTGGACTCGATACTCTCAGCTCTGGCGCAGAGCGGCTGTGAATGGGCCTGGCGCGGCTCCGATACCAACAGTCCGATGGCCGCCAGCCAGCAGCACCGCGATAATCTCGACGTCGACTGCATGGCTGGCTCGCTCTGCCCGAAATCGTGAAGGAGCCGGCGCCGCGCCGGCTCCCGATCATACGCACTCAAAGACACGAAAGTGACCGAAAGGTCTCCCGGGTTGAAAATCCTTCGCGACAAAGGTCCCGCCGGTCGCTGACGTCGCCGCTTATGGCCTGGCAGGCTCCAGCGCCGAGGCGGGGCCGGCAGGAGTTGGCTTGAGCGGCTCGTTCTCGCCCGGCGGTCCGGGCTGCGATTGTCGGATCGCGCGTTCAAGCATGGCCCGGACGCGTTCGGTATCTGCCCCGTACTCTGCAGTCCCCGCAGCATCGTCCGCAGGAACGTCCGGTCCATCCGAGGTTGCGGGCGACTTGATGAGGACATAAGCGGATGGAAAGCTGCCGAAGTCCTGGCTGATGACTCCGTGCTGCGCCGAGCCTTGAAATGCAGCGGGTGGTGGAACCATGCAGATGAGAATCATGCCCGTCTCGCCGGGTTGTAAGAGTCCTGAATGGACTGCGGCGGTTGCCGGATCGGAGTCTGACGTGTAGACGCGACTTCCCCAGACGGCGCCTTCAATGCGACCGGTCACCTTGACGAGTTGTAACGAGTTGGCGGTGGACGACTGTGGGCGGACTGCCGGGCCAGAACCACTGCTCATCGCGGAACTCAGCCGTGATATCAGGCCCATTTCTCTGGTGTGGCCGCTCGACGCTTTGAGGGACGTGTCGTTCTCAACTGGTTCTGCGGGCGCCGTCGACTTGCGCGTCAGTACGAACGCTGACGGAAATGCGCCGTATGGCCTCGTTGCGACCTCGTTACGTCGCGTCCCCGAAAAGCTGTTCGGCGGCGCGACGAAGATGACGGTCACGACGCCGCGCTGTCCGATCTCCAGGACTCCGGCATGCACCGCCGCGGTCGCCACATCCGAGTCGCCAGTATAGACATCGCTGCCCCAGACCCATCCATCGTTGCTTCCGACGATTTCAACGTCGACAAATGAGCCGACCGGCTGAGTCGACGACGGAACGGACGATCGAATCCGTACTGGTACTGACTCTGGCACCGGCTGCGGCTGCGGAGGCAGTTTACTTTCTTTGCGGCTGAGAACAAAGGCCTTGGGCCAGGACGGCCATCCACGCGACGTGACGCCGTGATTTGACGAACCGCCGAAGACCGGCGGCGATGGCACAATCGTCACCGTAATACTCGCCCGTTCGCCCGCCGAAAGCACGCCGGCATGGACGGCCGCAGCAGGCAGATCGGAATCGGCCGTGTAGACATTCGTGCCCCAGACCGCTCCCGCAGTTTGACCGATCAGTTCGATATCGAAAGATTCTCCGATGCCGCAGGCCGCCATCCGTTCGATAGTAACTTGCCCGGTCCCCGAGACGGGGACCCTGGTCACGGACAGAAAGCTGGGAGTCGCGTTCGTCGCGGCGTTGGATAGAACCCGCTTCAAGCTTACCGCATAACTGGAGGGGTACGTCCCGTAAGAGCGAGATTCGACGCCGTTGCGCGGAGTCCCGGAATACTGCGGCAACGACGGGAGGACGGTCACTCGCACCAGCGCCGTCTGTCCCGGCGCTACCAGTCCGGCATGGACTGCAGCCGTTCCAATGTCGGAATCTGCCGTGTAGACGTCGGTGCCCCACACCGAGCCGTCAGTCCGTCCCGTGACGCGGAGGGTGACGACGTCTCCCGCGTCGAGTTGCGTGAGATTGATTGTCGACTGCGTTCCCCCGGCAAGACTGCCGGTCGTGAAGTAGATGTCTCGCTCCGGGGACACCTCGGCAAGGCGGAGGCTTTCGAATTGCGATGGCTCGACCGGCGAGGTCATGACCTGGCTGACGTCGATCGGCTCTCGATGCTGAGTCGATTGGGCGTTGGCGTCTTCCGCTTTCGTGGCCGGCGCCGGCTCGGCAAAGGCGGAAAGTGCCAGCGGCGAACCAGCCGCGGCCAGCGATCCACAGAGACAGAAAATCAGCGAACGCGATGTCCAGAGCATGGTCGGTCTCCTTGTTTCTCTCAGAAGCCGCTCGATCCGTTCCTGAAGCTGAGAGGGTTCGCCCGTCGCGAAGACTCCCGCAATTCGACCGGTCGACGCCGGCCTCAAACTCAGACTGATCTCCGCGACGCGGAGCAGCGATTCGATATAAACCTCCCGCGTCGCTCCCAGCGCCAGCACCCGGTCGTCGCAACTGTGCTCGCGGACCCGGCGAATCCGATCGGACAGCCACCACACTGCCGGATGGAAAAAGAAGAGCGCTTCCACGATCCGCTGCAGCAGATTGATCAGTGGATCGCAACGGCGGATGTGCACCAGCTCGTGGATCAGAATTGCGTCGAGCTCGTCCGGAGTCAGCCCGGACAGAAGAGATGCCGGCAGCAGGATTGTCGGACGCAGAATCCCCACGACCGCCGGGACGGTCAGTCGGGAACACTCTGCGAGCGCCGGCGCAGACCGCAATCCAAGTCGATGACCGACCGCGCGATACCGGGCGAGCAGTTCGGAATCGGTCACGGGGACTGAGGTCCGGCAAAGTCGTCCGCTGCCCCAGAATCCGAGCAGCAATCGAAGTGCAAGACCTGCGACAATCAGGCCGTACGACAGTACCAGCGGTCGAGAAACCGTTACCAGCTGCGATCCCAGCAGCTTCCGCGGCCAGTCTGTCAGAAGATCTGCAATCACTTCGGGAGTTGGCCGGCTGATGGCCGCCGAGATCGGCAGAGCTGCGTCGGCCGTGCCGGCGAACTCATGAGCCGTCGGCGATTCGTCGACATGCGTCGGCAAAGTGACAGCCCCGAATCCCTCGGGTCGCTCAGTGGGCGGCGGGCTGCTCACGAGCGCGGTGCAAGTCACGCCGAACACGGCGGGAAGCATCGCCAATCCGATGCAGAGAACGACGTACTCGGCATGGGCCGAGAACCGTCGGGACACGACCGCTGCCAGAGCTGTCGCGCCGGCGATCAGCGACGCCTGCCACAGAAATGCGATCAGCGCCAGGCAGATGGCGACGCACATCGACTCGGCGACCGCGGATTCCAGTATCATGTGCCGGACTCCTTTGTCCTGCGAGTGACGAGTTGCCGGATCGCCTTCAGCTCATCGGCGTTGAGATCCGAAGTTTCAATGAGCTGCTGGACCACGGCGGAGATCGAGCCTTCAAAGACCCGATCGACGACATCCTGCAGCATCCCTTGAGCGCAGTCCTGACGTTCGACGGTCGCCACGTAGCGGACGACCTGCCCTGTTCGCTCGCGACGCACATAGCCCTTGCCGATCATGATCGTCAGCATTGTCGCAATCGTCGTATAGGCGGAGGAGCGTTCCGGCGCCAGAGCCTCCTGAATCTGCCGTACCGTGAGCGATCCCCGTTCCCACAGGGACTTCAGGATTTCGAGTTCGAGATCGGTGGGATACCGGGAAGGAACACGTGGCATGCGGGGAAGTCCTCCAGTTCAGAAACGGGCAGGGCCGAGGGGAGGCGAAAGATCGTAAAACGAACTGACTAAGAAATTAGTAAAGACGTTGTCTGTCGTCAAGCGGAGTTTTCGTGGTCGGTGCACGAATGCCGGAAGTTTCATCCGCCGTGATGTAATTCACACGATGTGAATTTCCGCGTCGACTTGGCGCTCCCCGATTGAAACAATGGGACAAGACCTTCCGTGGGCGCCTGCAGGGAGATGTGGAGTGGCGAGTTCGACACCGTCAAACCCCCGTGCTTCGGAAGTCTTTCTCGCCGAACACGCCGCCCTGACCCGCCGGAATCTACTCCAGCTCGGCCTGGCCGGCGCAACCTTCGTGACGACGAATCCGACTATCCGGGCCGCGAATCCCGCTGTGGATGCCCGCTCGGAGGCGCTGACCACGCTGGAGCCGTTCTTCACGCTCCCGGCGGAGTTTCGCGATGTCTCCCGCGGCAAACCGTTGCCGCATTCGCTCCCCGACGAGAAGAAGCGGGAAGTCGGACTCACGCGCGACACCTGGCAGCTCGAAGTCCTCTCCGATCCCGAGCACCCCGCCCGGCTGGAGCGCGAACTCAAGAAGTCCGACGGGACAGCCCTCGACTTCGCGTCCTTGCTGAAGCTCGGCGAGCAGCACGCCGTCCGGTTTGCGAAGGTGATGACCTGCCTGAATATCGGCTGTCCGCTGGGGATGGGGATCTGGGAAGGCGTGCCGCTTCGAGAAGTCTTCTGGCTGACGAAACCGCGGGAGGATATCCGCCGGGTCTTCTACTACGGCTACCACAACGACGAGCCGTCGCAGATGTTCCGCAGTTCGCTGCCGCTCGGCCGCGTGCTGGAAGACCCCTTCGATCTGCCGCCGGTGATTCTCTGCTACAAGCTCAACGGCGAATGGCTCGACTGTGAGCGGGGCGGGCCGGTGCGGATGGTGGTTCCGGAGGCCTACGGTTTCAAGTCGATCAAGTGGCTGTCGCACGTCGTGCTGAGCAATCTGCACCACGCCAACGACACCTACGCCTCGGGCAACAACGACCTCGACAGTCCGCTGAAATCGTTCGCGGCGACGCTGCAGGTTCCGAAGTCGATCAAGGCCGGCGAACCGATCGCGGCGACTGGCTATGCGCAGGTGGGTATTTCGGGCCTGTCGAAGGTGCAGGTCAGCCTGACGCCGGCGACGACGACATGGGAGGGGGATCCGTTCTTCACCAGGGCCGCCTGGGTCGATGCTGAAATCCTGGGACCGCCGGCCCAATGGGGCGGGGATCTTCCCGATGGCAAGATCCCCGCGGAGACCCTCGGTTTCGACGCGGCGGGCAAACCGAACACGTGGCCGATGCGACTGGGGAAGGCGCACTGGGTCGCCGTTCTGCCGGGAGTCCCTGTCGGGGAGTACGAATTCCGCTGCCGCACGGTCGATGAAAAAGGAGCAGCTCAGCCGCTGCCGCGACCGTTCCGGAAGTCGGGGCACGCGGCGATTGAGACGGTGGCGATCGTGGTGAAGTAATTACTTCTGGATGGAGAAGAAGCCGCCGCCCATGCCACGGTGCATTCGTCCTCCCATTTGCATGTACTGCAAATGGTCTCGCGAATCTCCTCGTTCGATCGCGTCGATTAAGCGGAGGATATCGTCGTGGACCTCGCGCGATTGCTGAATCATCAATGTGGTGTGTTCGAGGACGGCGAAAGAGCTAGTGGCCGTCGCAGCTCCCTGACCGGGCTGCTTTGGAGGAACCGTTCCCTGATCGCGGACTTCTGGCGTGGAGGCGATGGCATGGAGGATCTTGCCGGGAGCCTGCGGATGTTCTGCCGAGGTCCACGTTTCCGGTCGAACCAGTGTCGGCAGCAGCGGCGCCAGGTCACTGGCCGTCGCGGCGGGCAGGCGGTAGCAGCGGATCACGACTTCCAGGGGATCAACGCCGCCGCGCTGCTGTGGTTTCGAGGTGGCGAGAGCCGCTCGATACTTCTCCAGCAGTTGCAGGACTTCGTCATGCCCTCGATCAGATTGTCGCACGACCATTACGCCGGGGCGGGGGAACTCGATCGCGCCTCCCTCTCCGTCTGTCTCCATCCAGAATCCGGAGGTCTGCTCCCACAGCGCCTCCCGTAAGGCATGGGCCTCGCTCGCGTTGTGACAGAGGTCACGCACATCATACACCGCCGCTTTCAGATGCCATTCTGACTCCTTAATGGAGGTGACCCACAGAATGCCGTCCTGCAACATCCAGGAGCGGCCGGCTTCCTCCAGCAGGATCTTCAGGACGAACTGCAGCGGCTGGTCGGCGAGTTGCGCCGTGACCGGCGACTGTGCTGAGAGCCCTTCGTCATCCAGCACGGCCCGATCGAGACGTATATCGGCCTGCGTGACTCGCGCTAGCTCAGCAATGGCGGCGTCGAGCGGTTTCTGGTCGAAGTTGACCGTAACCTTGCGTTTGAGGATCTGTCGCAATGCTTCATGCTGCGCAGCATCCGGGGCAAACGTCCGACGACCATGCTTTCGGATGCCTGCCAGGATCCCTGCGATTTCTCGATGAACCTTATCTGAGTTGTAGACAAACGCTACATCTCCCAGTGTGACCAGAGCGCCTCCTTCGCCGTCGACTTCTTCCCATGCACCGCTTGAACATGTTCGCAGTGTCGTTTCGATGTCCTCCGGAACGCAGCCGGCTTCGATCAGGTCACCTACGTTATAGGCAAGCGACACGAAGTGCAGGTCGGCCATTTCAATGGTCGTGATCCGAGCGACATCGTTCTCCGCGTACCACGTCAGGCCACAAGGCTTTCGGAGCCGATCGAGCAGCAGGTGCAGCGGTTCGTTGTGGAGACGCTCCGAGATCGGTTTGTCGATTGCGAGCCCTGCGTCCCCCAGCGCCCGGACGTCCAGAAACACCGCCAGTTTCTGCTCGTCCTGCAGCCACTTGACGACGTCCGTCAGCGGCTTGTCCTGAAAGTCGACCGTAACCGGGACCGCCAGTCCGAGTGGAACCAGGGTCGCCGCATCGATGAATGTCGGTTCGTCGGCGATGTGAATCTCGGCGGCAGCCTGAGCGGCACGCCTTGCGGGAGTGGGAGTTCGCCAATCGCGGCCGAACTGGGCCAACGACACATCTCCGGCAAGGCAGATGAAAGCGACGGTCAACAAAAGTCTCATGGCGTGCTCTCCGAACCGCAGGTCTCGCTGCAGATTACAGGGATGGGGAACGCCTGATTATCGATCCGTCCGATGAACACCGTCAACGCGGCATCCCGTACAATTCCGCCAGAGGCACTTCCCACGCCGGACAAAACGGGATGGCGGCAGCGATGAATAAGTCGGAGCAATTCCAGGAGCTGGCGGCCTTCTGGCAATTGGAGGAAGCCGAACTGCTGAACGCGCTGGGTTCGTCGGCAGAGGGACTCACTTCGCCGGAGGCTCAGTCGCGACTGATGCTCCGCGGAACGCCCGGCCGACGCCGCAAGGTCTCCCCGGTTCGACTTCTGCTGGAACAGTTCCGCAGCCCGATCATGCTGCTGCTGATCGTCTCGGCGGCCCTCTCCTACGTGCTGGACGATGCGACCAACGCCCTGATCATCCTCGCGATCCTCGGCGCCAGCAGCCTGCTCGGCTTCTGGCAGGAATGGAGCGCGGCCGACGCAGTCGCGAAGCTGCTGGCAGTGATCGAGACCCGGACGACTCTAGTGCGCGACGGAGTCGAGGTCGAACTGCCGGTCGATGCCACGGTCCCCGGCGACGTCGTGCGGTTGAGAGCGGGCAACGTCATTCCCGGCGACTGCCGGATTCTGGAGTCCAACGATCTGTTCGTCGACGAGGCCGCGCTGACCGGCGAAAGCTTTCCCGCGGAGAAGCGGGCGGGAGTGCTCGCGGCGGATGTCGACCATCACCGGCGCTCTTGCGCATTGTTTCAAGGAACGCACGTCGTCAGCGGAACGGCGACGGCGGTAGTGGTACACACCGGTGCGGAGACCGAATTTGGCAAGGTTGCCGCGCGTCTGGAACGTCGTCCGCCCGAAACCGGCTTCGAACGCGGCCTCAAGGAATTCGGCTTTCTGCTGATCCGCGTGACGCTCGTGTTCGTGGTGGGCGTCTTCGCCGTCAACGTGGCGTTTCAGCGGCCGGTCGTAGACTCGCTGCTGTTTGCTCTCGCGCTGGCGGTGGGGATGACGCCCCAGCTCCTGCCGGCGATCACCACCGTCGTGCTGGCGGCGGGAGCGAAGCAGATGGCGCGGGTGCAGGTGATCGTCAAACAGCTCCTGGCGATCGAAAATTTCGGCAGCATGACCGTGCTGTGCTGCGACAAAACCGGAACGCTCACAACCGGAATCGTGACGCTGCTGGCCGCGGACGACGCCGTCGGGCAGGCGAGTGAACGGGTCCGGCGCTACGCGGGAATCAATGCGACGCTGCAGCTGGGGTTTCGGAACCCGATCGACGAGGCGCTGAAGACATCGGGAACGCTGGATCTGACTGGCGTGCGGAAGCTCGACGAAGTTCCCTACGACTTCAACCGCAAACGGTTGAGCGTGCTGGTCAACGATGGGGGTGAGACCGTCTTGATCACCAAGGGGGCGCTGGCGAATGTACTGGAGGTCTGCACGACGGTGGAATTGCCCGGCGGTTCCGGGAACATTGCCGACCATCAGGCCGCGATTTTCACCCGCTTCGCGTCACTGAGCGAGCAGGGCCGCCGCGTGCTGGGGGTCGCCATCCGGAGACTGGAAGCGGATCGAGCCGGCCGCCAGGACGAGCGGAACATGACGTTTCTGGGTTTCCTGGTGCTGCTCGATCCCCCCAAGCCCGGGATTCAGGCAACGCTGGAAGAGCTGCGGAAGCTCGGCGTCCGGCTGAAGATCGTGACCGGCGACAATCACGCCGTCGCCGCCGCGATTGCTCGCGACGTGGGGATCTCTGCGGACCGGCTGCTGACCGGCGGCGAAGTGCGGCGGCTGAGCGACGATGCACTTCAGCATCGAGCGATGGAAATCGATCTCTTCGCGGAGATTGAACCGAATCAGAAGGAACGGATCATTCTCGCCCTCAAACGGTCGGGGGCCGTGGTGGGCTTCCTGGGGGATGGCATCAACGACGCCTCGGCGCTGCATGCCGCCGATGTGGGGATTTCGGTGGCCAGCGCGGTGGACGTGGCCCGCGAGGCGGCCCAGATCGTGCTGCTGCAGCAGGACCTGAGCGTGCTGGTCGAAGGCGTGAAGGCGGGCCGGCGGACATTCGCCAATACCCTCAAGTACGTCTTCGTGGCCCTGAGCGCAAACTTCGGCTACATGTTCAGCATGGCCGTGGTCTCGCTGTTCCTGCCGTTTCTGCCGCTGCTGCCGGCGCAAATTCTGCTGGTGAATCTGCTCGCGGACTTCCCGGCGATGATGCTGGCGACCGACCGAGTCGATCCGGAGCTGATCGAGCGACCCCGGCGCTGGCAGGTCCGGTCGATGGCCCGCTTCATGCTGGTCTTCGGTCTGTGCGGCTCCGTGTTTGACTTTGTGACGTTCGGGCTGCTGCTGTATGTCTACAAAGCGACGATCGAGCAGTTCCGCACCGGCTGGTTCATCGAAGCGGTGCTGACAGGACTGGTGATCATGCTGCTGGTCCGGACGCAACGGCCATTCTGGCGCAGCCGGCCGGGGCTCGCCTTCAGCCTGACGCTGCTCGCCGTGGCGGCGGTCACGTTGCTGCTGCCGTACCTGCCGTTTGCAGGGGCGCTGGAGTTCGTCCCGCCGCCAGCTTCGCTGGTGCTGCTGGTGATCGCGATTTCGGCCGTCTATGGCGTTGGCCTGGAACTGGCCAAGCGAGCCTTCTACCGGAATCTGGCCGGTTGACGTGACCCGGGGAGCTTTGTTGAGCGTGAAAAGTCGAAAGAATGACATTGCCACGGGGGCCGTCGTGACGTAGGCTTTGCGTTGTAAAGTGACGCTTGCCACTGTCCATCCAGCCCCGAGCTGGTTGAATACCGAGGCCCCCGATCATGGAACTGCACGAAGCACTCCTGCAGATCTCCACCATCCGCCGTCAACTGGCGCGGACCGAACAGTTCCGCGGCTATCGCGCTGCTCCCGTAGCGCGCTGTCGGGCCTTCTGGCTGTCGGAGCCGGGGGCCTGCAGGCATTGTGGATTGCCGATCCGTTCCAGCACCTGGGGCTCTATCTCACCCTGTGGGTCGCCGTTGCGGTCCTGAGTCTATCGATCTGCCTCGGGGACGTCTGGTGGCGATATCGCCATTCCGCAGGGATTCTGCACCAGCAGACCATGCGGCTGGCGATCGCACAATTCGCTCCGTGTCTGGTCGCAGGTGCGCTGCTCACAACGGTCATCGTCCGGTCCGCGCCGGACTCGGCCTGGATGCTGCCCGGTCTGTGGGCCATCCTCTTCAGCATGGGCCTGTTCGCCTCCTGGCGTCTTCTACCTCGCACCATCTTCGGCGTCGCAGCCTGGTACCTCGCCAGCGGTCTCTGGGCGCTGTCCCAGGGCGGCAATCCTTCCGCCATGACTCCCTGGACCATGCCCCTCCTGTTCGGCGTCGGCCAGCTCCTGACTGCAACCGCACTATTGCCGTCCGAAACAGAACGTCACGGAGACGCCGCATGACTGACAGCAACGCAGATGACGACAAGTCGGCGGTCCCGCACGAGGCGGGGCGTTATGCCTACGACGGCCTCGATCGTACGATCCACGAAAAGGCCCGGCTCGGCATCCTGACTTCGCTGGCGGCGCATCCTGGCGGGTTGCTCTTTGGCGACCTGAAGGATCTCTGCACGCTGACCGATGGAAATCTGAGCCGGCATCTGCAGACCCTGCAGGAGGCCGGGCTGGTGGAAGTCTGGAAGCGGATTCAGCACAAGCGCCCGCAGACGCTGTGCCGCCTCACCGATCTGGGACGTCAACGATTGCTGGAGTACATTGGCGAACTCGAACGAGTCGTCGCGGACGCCGCAGCCGCGGCCCGGCAGGCGCAGGACTGGTCACCAGCACAAGCCGCTTCACGCAAACTTCCGCCGTCGCTGCGCCCCGGCTGGTCGCCGGGCTGAGTCGTCGTTTTTTATTTCTATGCGTACTTTGCCATACAAAGCGATGTGGCAGTTCCAGGACATCCGATTCCCAAGGAAACAGTGTCATGAGAGTCATCACTGCCAAGGCGGCCGGCATGTGCTTCGGCGTCCGCGACGCACTCGCCGCGCTGGACCGCATCGATCGACCCGAATCGGTCGCCATCTATGGCGAGCTCGTCCATAACGACATCGTGCTCCATCAGCTCGAAACCCGCGGATTTCGGCAGCTGCCGGAGACCGCGCGGGACGAGCTGCCCGCGGAGCCTCGCATCGTCATCACCGCGCACGGCATCAGTGACAACCGGCGGCAGCAGCTCGTGGCGGCGGGGAAGAGTCTGATCGACACAACCTGCCCGCTCGTTACTCGCGTCCATCGGGCGGCTCAGGACCTGGCGCTATCCGGCGCGTTCGTCGTCGTGATCGGCCGCCCCGGTCACGTCGAGGTCGAAGGGATCGTCGGAGATCTGGAAGCGTTCGCCGTCGTCCCTTCGGTCACTGCGGTCGAAACCTACCCATCCCAGACGATTGGTGTCGTCTGTCAGACGACGTTCCCCGTCGACGAGGCGGCCGCCATCCGGCGGCAGATCGCAGCTTGCAATCCCGCAGCCGAAGTCCGCTCGGTCGACACGATCTGCCAGCCGACGAAGGATCGCCAGCGGGCGCTGAGCGAACTGCTTGATGAAGTCGAGGCGGTGGTCGTCGTCGGCGGCAGCCATTCGCACAACACGCGCCGCCTGGTCGACGCCTGCCGTCGGCAGGGACTGGCGGCTTTCCACATCGAACACGCCGGGGAACTCGACCCCGACTGGTTCGACGGATTCGAGACCATCGGACTCACCGCCGGCACCTCAACATTGCCGGAAACGCTGCAGCAGGTCGAGGCGCGCCTGCTGGAGATTGCCGCAGAATTGACGCCGATTCGTTGATTGTTCGCGAAAATCTCCGGCGATTTCGGGCGCGGCGTGCGTATGAAAAGACAGGGGACCGGCGACCCGACCGCAGTCTCCTCCCGTCAGATCGCTCCTCTCACCTTTCCGGCAGTCCGTTTCATCACGACGCGACATGGAGAGTTCTCGTGAGCACCATCAATGGCGCCGTCGAACTGGCCGACGAGAACTTTCTGGATCGCCCCGAACATCCTCTGCTCGCAGAACAGCCCGCCGTCGGCTGGCTGGAGCTGTTCTCCCTCTTAACGGCGGTCGCACTGGCCGACCTCGCCATCTACCGCGGGCACGGCTACGCCGGCTGGGCGGCGGTTCTTGCGGCTGCGCCGGTTCTGCTGCTGATCGGCACTGCGCGAAGGGCAGGGGGACTTGCGTCGCTGATCATCGATCTGATGCTGTGGACCGTCTCGCTGCGGCTGGTCTGGTGTGGCGGACCGCTCGCCGCGGGAGTTGGACTGGCCTTGCTGCCTGTGTTTGCCCTCGCGCAGGGCGGACGTATTCCGTACTTGTTCGACGGACTGGCCGTGGCGGCCCGGATCCTCGTCGCGGGTTACTGGGGCGCCGCCGACTATGGCCGGGGCACTCTCGATTTCTGCCGGCGGTTCGCCCCTTCGCAGTGGATTGCCACCGCGCTTCCGCTCGGGGTCGGCAGTCTCTTTGCCGTCGTGTTCCTGATGGCCAACCCGGACCTCGTCACTGCATTTCATCAGCACGTGTCGGAACTGATCGAAGTCTTCCGCGGCTGGATCGAGCAGTGCTCCGTTGGGGAGGCGTTGTTCTGCGTCGGCGTCGCGTGGGCCGCCGTCGGCCTGCTGCGCCCAAGGCTGCCAAAGTGTGCGACGCGGATGGCCCCCCCGCCGCGGTCGGATGTCGCCGCGGGGCCCGTTCCTGCTCCGCTCTATGCCCCCTTCCGAAACACTCTGCTGATGGTCATCGGGCTGTTCGGGGCATACCTGGTCTTCGAGTTTCGCACGCTCTGGTTTCGCGAGTTCCCTCGGGGCTTTCACTATTCGGGCTACGCCCACGAAGGCGCCGCCTGGCTGACGATCGCCCTGGCGCTCGCCACGGCGGTCCTCTCGCTGATCTTTCGCGGGCCGCTTCAGTGCGACCCGCGAGTTGGCAGACTGCGCGGGCTGGCGGCGATCTGGTCGGCGGAAAGCCTGGTCCTGGCGATTGCTGTCTATCACCGGCTCTTCATCTATGTCGGCTTCAACGGCATGACCCGGATGCGGTTCGTCGGGTACTTCGGCGTCACGGCCGTGGTCATCGGATTTCTGCTGGTCGTGGTCAAAATTGCCCGGCAGAAGGACTTCGGCTGGCTGCTGCAACGGCATCTCTGGACGCTGGCTCTGACCGTGTATCTCTTCGCGATCACGCCGGTCGACGATCTGGCGATGAGGTACAACGTCCGGCGCGTGATGGCGGGCGACCCGGCGCCGTCGGTGCAATTCAGCGTGCAGCCGCTCAACGCCGAAGCGCTGCTCCCGCTGGAGCCGTTGCTTGACTGCGACAACGAAACCATCCGCGACGGAATCCGGGCGCTGCTGACCGAACGGCTGACGATCGCCGAGAACCGCCGGCTGCGGCCCGCCGGTTCTCATTGGACCTCGTTCCAGCTCGCCGATCGAGAACTCCGCCGCCGGCCGCGCGAACGGCTGACGTTTCCTTCGCCGGGCGAACGCCAGGACGCATGGCGGCGGTTTGCAGACTACGCCTATCAGTGGTATTGACCGCGATCGATCTCAGCTCGGCACATACACCGCATAGCCGCGCGGCGGCGCCCAGAACTGAGCCCGTCCGTCGAGCTCGGAATGCTGTTGCAGGGGACGGGACCGGTCGGCGGCGCTCCACCAGCCGATCGGTTCGAAGTGGGTATTCTGCCACCGGGTCGTCACCCAGCTCCCGTTCCAGCGGTCGCCGCGGTTATTCAGCGCGAAAACCAGCCCCCGCTGCGCTCCGCTCCCGGTCCGCTGCATGATGTAGAGATCGTCGTCGACCCACAGGATCTCGGTCCGGCCACCCGCGTATCGCTCGTGCGCCAGCACCAGCGCGTCGATGCCGTTCGGCGTCCCCGTCAGGGCCAGACCGTCGTTGAAGTAGTCCTTCCAGAACACGCACGGATACCCTTCGTGGGTCAGAATGTAAGCGTAGGCGAGTAGCTTGTCGTGGACGATCGACTTTCCATCGTCGCGCAGGTCGTGATTCTCCACGAACGTGACTGCGCGAAACGGCTCGCGCGCGAGGAAGGTATCCCAGGCGGGAATCTGCCGGAGGCTGAAGCCGTACCCGTCGCACAAAGCCTGGAGCATATCCCGGAGCGGGAAGTCGAATGCACTGATGAGATTGTCGGACCAGGCGTTGGTTTCGCCGATCCAGTTGTCAATCGTGCGGGCGCTGTCCCACATTTCGCCAACGCCGAACGGTTTGAACGGCTGACCGAGCCGCGCGTAGCGGTACTCCATCAGGGCCGTGACCGTCCAGGACCCGTAGCCTTTCACGAAGTCGAAACGAAAACCCGCGAAGCCGACGTCTTCGATCAGCCACTTCCCAAGCGCCAGCAGCTCGCCGTAGACATCCGGATTGCGATGCGACAGATCGGGCATCTCGCCAAACGTCCCTTCGTCCCAGCTTTCAAACGACGAGGGGTGAAACGACAGCCAGTTCCGCGGGAACTTCCCGCTTTTCGGCCGAAAGGCGGTCCACCGGTCGACCTGGTCGATCGGATTCGGCTCCTGCGCGTCGGCCCCGCTGTTATGGTTGATCACCATATCCGCCAGGACGTCGAGCCCGTGATCATCCGCCGCCTGAATCAGGTCGAGCAGTTCTTCTCGCGTCCCGAACCAGGTCGGCACGCTCCCCTTCTGGTCGAATTCCCCCAGATCGTAATAGTCGTACGGATCGTAGCCCATCGATCGCGCATTGGCGGCCTTGTGAGGCGGCGGCAGCCACAGCGCGGTAAAGCCGACGGAGGCGAGATTCGGAATCTGCGATCGGACTCGCTTCCACCAGCCGAATTCGCAGCCGTCTTCGCGCGGACAGTCCCAGTAGAACGCCTGAAAAAGCACACCCATGATAAAACCTCCAGCAGGAGCGGAGTGGGCGGACATTCACGGCAGGCCTGATTCGACGGTATCGCCGCCCATTCGATCGGGCAAATGAATTCTTCTCCGCCGGCTGCAATCGCGCCCGGACGGCCGACGCGACATTCGCCGGCCCGCTGAGCCGCGGCAGGTGAGGCGACGTTTTCGCACCGTCGCATGACCGGCGATCCTGACACTGCCGCAACCTGCCCCTGCCCGTAGGTCGCCGGCTTGCGCGGATTGCCCGAATCACAGATCCAACGTCTGCGGGTCGAGGCTCGGCGGCCGTCGAATCGGGCGGCGACTGGCGATCGAGGATCCGGAGACCCCTCTCTCCCGCCAGGGTTTTTCCGTCGACGCTCAGACGGTAGCATTCCTCCGCGTTGATCGTGTCTCTGACAAGGAATGTCCGCGGGAGGTCGCCGTGCTGATTGCGTGTGTCGTCGCGTACATGTTCGTCACCGTGGCGGTCGGGATTTATGCGTCGCGTCGCGTGCACGGCGCGAAAGACTTCATGGTGGCCGGGAGGGCGCTGCCCCTGTACATGAGCTTCGCCTGCGTCTTCGCCACCTGGTTCGGTGCGGAAACGGTTCTCTCGGTCTCGGCGAAGTTTGCCCACAAGGGGCTGGGGTTCGTCTCCGGCGATCCCTTCGGGGCGTCGATGTGCCTGGTGCTGGTCGCATTCTTCTTCGCCAGAACGTTCTACCGCATGGATCTCCTGACCATCGGCGACTACTACCACGCGCGCTACGGCCGAACCGTGGAGGTCGTCGCGTCCCTGGGGATCGCCAGCTCCTACCTGGGATGGACCAGCGCTCAACTTTCGGCGCTGGGCCTGGTCATCAATGTGTTGTTTCCCCAGATCACGCTCAACCAGGCCATCTTGATCGGGGCCGCAATCGTCACCGTCTACACGCTGTTCGGCGGAATGTGGTCGATCGCGCTGACCGACGTCATCCAGACGGCCGCCATCGTCATCGGCCTGATCGTCGTAGCCGTCATCCTGGGGAATCAGGCCGGCGGGTTCGACGTCGTCGTCGCCGCCGCGCAGAACGAAGGCAAGCTGACTCTGTTCCCGCACATCACGGCCTCGGCATGGCTGGCCTTCATCGGCGAATTCATCACCATGGCGCTCGGGTCGATCCCTCAGCAGGACGTCTTCCAGCGGGTCACCAGCGCCACGAACGAGCGCACCGCCTTCTTCGGTACGCTGTGCGGCGGACTCTTCTACTTCGCATTTGCCTTCGTGCCGATGTTTATTGCCTACTCGGCGACCGTCATCGACCCGACATATTCCGCGCACTTTCAGTCCGAGGACGCCCGCGAAGTGCAGAAAATCCTGCCGGCGCTGATTCTCCACGACACCCCGTTATGGGTGCAGGTCCTCTTCTTCGGAGCGGTGCTCTCGGCGATCCTGTCGACGGCGAGCGGCACGCTGCTGGCGCCGGCCAGCATCCTGACCGAGAACGTCCTGCAGCAGTTCACGAAGCACTTCAGCGACGTGACGATGCTGTGGCTCGTGCGCACCATGCTGGTGCTGGTGGCCGTTGTGGCCGCGACGATCTCGGTCAACTCCCAGAGCACGATGTATGAAATGGTCGAGAGCGGTTACAAGGTGACCCTCGTCATGGCGTTCGTTCCGCTCGTCTGCGGCATCTACTGGCCGCGGGCCACCACGCAGGGAGCAATCTTCTCAATCCTGCTGGCGGTGCCGGTCTGGATCGGCGCGGAATTCCTGTACCTCGAAGAGAGCCCGGAGATCTGGCGCTGCGTCCCGCCGCAACTCTACGGCCTGGCGGCCTCCTTCGCCGGGATGCTGATCGGCTCGTCGATGCCGAACTGGATCAAGCATACGTCGCACGACCCCGCCGAACTGGCAAAGTCCCGCCGGGCACTGCCCGGCCATTGAGCTCGCCACTTCCGTCGGGCTGCCGGAGCTGTCATCGCTGCAAGAGCGCGACTCCGTCACGGATCATCGGACCCTCCGCCGCCACCGCCGACTCTCGTGGCGGATTTCAGTCGCCGCTGAATGCAACCCCATTCCTGGAAACTGGTTCCGTTCAATTGCACAGGCCGGGGGTCGGGACCTTTCCGGCGGAATTCAAAGTAACGCGTTGACAGAACTTGTTTGAACAACTATTGTTGCAAGGTGCATTGGGTGCGGCCGCGGATGCGCCGCAGTCTTTGCCGCTCGGTGCGAAGTCGCCATCGTCGAAGACCATTGGGGACAGGATCCGTGTTTTAAATTTGAATGACAGATGGACGACCACGTCTCGACATACCCCGGATCCCCGGTCCGGCTTCTCGGCCTCTACATGCTGCTCCTCGTCGGAGCGGTTGTGCTCTTTCTGGGAATCTGCGAGCTGGGAGAACGACTGACCGCCCCCGCAACGACGGCCGCAGTGGCCCGTCCTGGGGCGGGTCACGCCAAACCGGTTGACGTCGTCGTTCATGTGCTGGCAACGCTGGCCGCCGTCATCGGTCTGGGCAATCTGCTCGCGTGGTGCTTCCGTCGAATCGGCCAGCCGGCTGTCATCGGGGAGGTGATCGCGGGGATCGTCCTGGGACCGTCGGTGCTGGGAGCGATCTCGCCGGAACTCATGCACATCCTCATTCCGGGGCCCCTGGACGACCCGCAGCGGATTGTGGTCGCCGCCCTCGGGGCCATCGCGCAGCTCGGCGTGATTCTGTACCTGTTCGTCGTCGGTCTGGACCTCAATCTGGAAAAAGTCGGGAAGCACGCGCATGCGGCCGTCGCAATCTCACACGCCAGCATCGTCCTCCCTTTCGTGCTCGGGACCGGGTTGGCGCTCTGGCTGTACCCATTGCTGTCGAGTCGAGACGTCTCGTTCGCGAGCTTTTCGCTGTTCCTCGGCGCGGCCATGTCGATTACCGCATTTCCCGTACTGGCCAGGATCCTGAGCGACCAGCGAATCGAGAAGTCCGAACTGGGCGTCATTGCCCTGAGTTGCGCGGCCACTGACGACGTCACCGCCTGGTGCCTGCTCGCCCTCGTCGTTGGAGTCACCCGGGCTCGCGTCGGGGACGCCGTCGTCGTCGCGGCTGCCACGGTCGCCTTCGTCGCATGCATGCTCCTGATCGTTCGACCGATGCTCCGTGCCTGGATCGATCGGAGGAGAAGCTCAAAAGCACCAGAGGCCGGCGAACTGGCCCTGCTCGTCATCGGAGTGCTCCTGGCGGCCCTGACGACGGAAGCGATCGGCATCCACGCCGCATTCGGAGCCTTCCTGTTTGGAGCCGTGATCCCCCACGACAGCTCGATCGCGCGCACGATCGGCGAACAGCTCAGAACCGTCGTAACGGTTCTCTTTCTCCCGGCGTTCTTTGCCATTACCGGCATGAACACCCAGATCGGCCTCATCAGCGGCGTTGAGAACTGGCTGATGTGCGCGACCATCATCCTGGTCGCGACCCTCGGAAAGTTCGGCGGAACGATGGCCGCGTGCCGGCTGGTTGGAATCCGCGGACGAATGGCGGCCGCTCTCGGGATTCTGATGAATACTCGCGGGCTGATGGAGCTCATTGTGCTCAACATCGGGCTCACTCTGGGAGTCATCTCTCCCCGTCTCTACGCCATGATGGTCCTGATGGCTCTCGCAACGACAATTGCCACGACTCCAATCCTCAATCTCCTGATCCCGCGCAGAACCGCGGCCGACGCCTGACCCGATTCCCGGCCGGTCTTCGCAGGACGCGTCACGGTGCAAGGAGGCTCAAAACGCTCAGGATGGAGCCCCGGTTGTTCCGGCTCGCCGACTGCCCGGAAAGGATACCGGCCCCGGCGCATCCAAAGACGCACCGGGGCCGGCGATCAGTTCTCGGCAATCCGCGGCTGACCTGTTACTTCACGTCGAGCAATTCGACCAGGAAGTGCAGCGTCGCGTGCGGCGGGATCGCCCCCGGCGCGCCGCGGGCGCCGTATCCCAGGTTCGACGGGATCTCCAGTTCGATCATCCCGCCCGAGCCGACAAGCTGCATCCCCTCGGTCCAGCCGGCGATCACCTGGTTCAGGCCGAATGCGATCGATTCTTTCCGCCTGTAGGAGCTGTCGAACACGCTCCCGTCGTCGAGCCAGCCGTGGTAATGCACCTCGACCTGCTGCCGGGCACTCGGCTTCGCCCCCTGCCCTTCGCGGAGAATCCGGTACTTCAGGCCGGAATCGGTCGCGGTAAACGACGTCGGGGCTGAAGCATCCATCGGTCCGGCCCCTGCCGGCAGTTCCGGCAGAGCCACGTTTTCGTCTGTCATGGGAGCTCCTCTCTGACCGGCGGGAGCATTGACCCGCCGGCATGCATGTCACAAAACACGGGCGAGTGGTGGGATTCGAAAACTCGTCCCGCGCCACGGGGTGTCGTTGCCGAAATCACTGGATTTCAATCAGCTCGACCAGGAAGTGCAGCGTTGCGTTGGGGGGAATGACATTGCCGGCTCCTCGCGGGCCATAGCCCAGCTTTGACGGAATCTCCAGCTCGATCATGCCCCCTTCGCCGACCAGTTGCATCCCCTCGGTCCAGCCGGGAATAACCGCCTACAGCGGAAACGACAACGATTTCCCGCGCTTGTAAGAACTGTCGAAGACTTCGCGATTGTCGAGCCAGCCGTGATAGTTGACGTCGACCGACTGGTCGGCGGTCGGTTTCTTCCCCTTCCCCTCCCGGAGAATCCGGTACTTCAGACCCGACTTGGTTTCCGTGAAGGTCTTCGGCGCCTTCTCGTCAATCTTCCCGGCCCCTTGCGGCAACTCCGGGTGCGGCACTTCCTTCGCCTTTTCTTCGGCAAAGGCCACGCCGGCCATCAACAGCGCCACCGCGACCAGCGAAACCCGTCCCATTCCCTGCAGAAACATGCCGTCCCCTTTTCGGACTTGTGAAAAACAGTCGCCACCAGTGCGGCACGCGCCCCAGGTGGAAAGGGGGAATCATAACCGGGGGGACGGCAAATTGGGACTGTCGCAAGTTGTCCCCCCGGTTCAGATCATCTCCGGGTAAATTGGTGCCGCGCGAGCGCGACGACGCAGGGAGCTATGATAACCGGCCAGACGACGGGAAGGGACTACGTGCCAACCCGAAATTCCGAGTCGAGTGATCCGTCAAAAGCTCGCGTGCGTTCGAACAGACACCGGCGGAGACCGTCGCATGCCATATATCATTGAGTTTGCGGCGCCGAATCGGCGCGGTTGTTTCGTTGCGATCTGCGCGATGGGCGGAACCGTAGTTGCGGTTGGTGCGGTCGCGCTTGCGCTCTTGCTGACTGGGCAGGAGTGGGAGGGCGTTGCGCTGCTCGCCGGATGGATTCTCTGCTTCCCGCTGGGGACGGCGGTCTTTGTCGACTATGTGGAGCGGAAGAGCCGATTCCTCGGGAAGATCGAGATCCAGGATGATCGCATTACGATCCGAGACGACCGGCGCCGCCGGACGATTGTGATCGATTTCAGCACGACGTTCGATTGGATGTCGCGGTCAATCGTCGAAGGACACCGGAAGTATGCCTTGCGACAACTCCACTGCCGTGAAGTTGATCAGGAAATGTTGTGGCGAGCAATCCGTCGGATTGTTCCGGCCGATCGGCAGACGAACTGGGAAGTGTTTGCGTATTGCCGTCTGGTTCCTCGAAAGCTGCGAGTTTCGCAACTCCCGTCGGAAGCGTATTTCCTCGACACGCGACGCAGTCAGTGGCGGCGGTCGCTGATCGTCGCGCTTGTTTGCATGGTACCAATCGCCGTCGTGGCGTACTGGGCTCCGGCTCAAGCAGCGGTCGTGGCGGTTGCGATGCTGGCCGTGAATGCCGTCGCTGCGCTGCTTCAGCAGCGAACGGTCCCGCGCGAGGGGCAACACGAAGTTCGACTGTCGTGGGTTTTGCGGTATCCCGGCGCGGTCTGGGCCTTCGTCGGGCCTGCAATGGCGCTGGCCGGCATCTCGATGTTGGACGACTCCGCAGGCTTGATGGGAATTCTCGGTCCCGCAGCTCTTGCCGTGAGCGGAGTCGTGGTGACGGGTGTCGGTTTGGGGATTGCGTCAGAGGCACATCAGGGCTTCGTACGCAAAGTTGCACTACAGGTCGTCCCGACCTGGGAAGTCGAATGGCTGGCAGCGCACGTGGTCTCGCCAGAGGCAGCCGAACCGACTTCACCGGACGAGGTCAACAATGCCTGATCCGTACGTCATCGAACATCGCACAAACGACCGCCGCGGCTGCCTCATCGCCCTGTCCGTGCTGGCGCTCATCGTAACCGGCCTGATTCTGGGGGCGATTGTTGCGACGGGGACCGTGCAGAACCTCCTTGTTTTCGCGGCTTCGTTCATCGGAGTGTTCTGGGCAATGGGATTCTTTGCCCTCTGCACACTGGGCTGGCAGGGACTGCCGCACCGGATTGAACTTTCTGAGGACAGGATCCGGATTCACATTCCGGCTCAGAATCGGCTGATGGCTATTGACCGCGATTCCACGGTCCGGTGGTCTCCGGGAGGGTTTCAGTGGCAGACCGGCAACTTCCGGGAATCGCTGAAGCTGCAGTACGGTCGCTCCACGAATTCACGGCAAATCGTCCGCGCGGTTCGGACTGTCGTCCCGCCAGAGCGACAGACCGACTGGGAACTATTTGCATTCCTCTCGCTTGTTCCCGAAGAACTGCGATGGTCTGCCTATCCGCCGGAGGCATTCGCCCGTCCGCCTACGCGCTGGACGATCTGGTTTTCGCTCGTCCTCACATTGGTCAGCGTGATAGCGGTCCTGATCCTGTCGCGATGGCAGCCGGAAATCCGATTCCGGCTGCTGATCGGGGTGTTCGTCATCAACGGTTTGCTCGCGATCGCCTTGCGATTCGCGATTCGACGCCAACCGCCACACACGCTTCGAATGCGGTGGCTGTGGAAGTTCCTGAGGCCATTCTGGATCGTTGTCGGATTGATTGTGTACTTCGGCGGCATGGCGTTCAGCGGATCTCCAATTCAATGGCCCGGATTCCTGTGGTCGCTGCCCATGTTCATCGGAGGATTCGGATTGCTGATGTTTGGAAGCATGCAGTCAGACGCCGCCTACCGCAACTACCAGCGCCAACTCGCCGCCAAAGTCGTCCCGGCCTGGGAAGCCGAATGGCTCAAGCAAGCCATCGGTTCCCCATCCCCTTAGCGCACCCGGTTCCACGCCAGCGACAGTGGAAACGTCGCCACCGGAACGACCGCCAGCACGCTCCACCAGCTCATGAAGACCGCCCCATCGAATGGCAACCGGTCCGGTTCGAAGGCCGACGTTCCCAGCAGGGACGCCACGCTCGCCGCACCAATCGCAATCGCGGCCACCAGAACCGAAGTCTGAGCCAGCCGACGTCGCCACGCCTGCCAGAACGCCCAGCAGACGCTGCCAACCAGCGCCAGCCGGAATGCAACGCCGAGGACCACCAGGATCGCGGTAAGAGCTTCAGCGGGCAGCGCCGTCACGGCAAGTACCATCAGTCCGATCCAGCCCACAAAGAATCCAATCAACCCGATCGCAAACCAGGCCGTACGCCCGGTCAATTGCACGGCGGCAGACAGGCTCGCCAGCGTCCACGCGCCGGCAAGCAGTCCGCCGGCCGTCAGCCAGAACTGAGCGACCGTGACAGACTGCGATACATGTCCAGAGGCATGAAGCACTCCCCGCAGAATCACAAATGGCACGAACCAGACCAGCCAGCCGGCCAGCACGCTGGCCGCGGTGATCCTCAAACTGCCGCATGCCAGTTCTGCCGTCGTCACGGGCCGGGTCGCAGCGAAGTTGCCCATCTCGCCGATTTGCGAGCGTGTTCCTGGACTCCCGAGAGCCAGT
Organism: uncultured Planctomycetaceae bacterium; assembly: GCA_942493135.1. Classification (GTDB taxonomy): domain Bacteria; phylum Planctomycetota; class Planctomycetia; order Planctomycetales; family Planctomycetaceae; genus Planctellipticum. The sequence continues at coordinate 6,458,757 of OW818684.1, forward strand.
CCTGACAGAACGGCGACGACCGGCAGCATCATCCCGCCACCGATGTAGCCGACGTCCAGGTCGTTCAGATCTCGCACGAATATGCACCAGATCAGCAGCCCCGCCACCTGCCCCACACCAACAACTCCCGGAAAAGCCCAGCCCGCCCGCCGCCAGTCGTACCAGAACTGGGCCGTCGCCACGGATTTGAACGGACGCCGCGCGATCGTGCTCCCCCGGCTCGACCACTCCAGCCCGCGCACGCCGCCGTGCGACCGGATCGAGTCCCCCCGGCGATTCCGTGCGATGGCGAACACGCCGGCCGCATATGTCCCCAGACCGACGACGGCAAGTGCCACGACATCCCACGGCGACATTCCCGTCCACATGTGCGACGGCATCGAAAAGATCCCGCCGTACCGCGATTTGAACCACAAACCCAGCACGGCCCCGACCGCGCCGATTCCCAGCGGCATCCAGACCTGGTTCTCCAGCAGCCAGAACGTAACCATCACAGCGCCGAACGCCACCGCGGAGAACCACGCCGGCCCCCAGACCGGCCAACCCAGCTCGAACGCCGCATTCAGCGCCGTCGTCGAGAGGGCCGACTGGATCACCATCGCCACCATGGCCGGGGCCAGCCGCCAGACGACCAGTTCCCCCGTCCGCACCGGCAGCGGATACAGCCGGGACATCGGCGCTTGCGTGCCGAAGACGGCGGCGCCGAAGACGAACATGCTGATCAGCACAAACGTCACGTGAATCGTCACAAACCCGGCTTCGACCGAATGGTCGATCCCGCCCGACCGCTGCAGTGCATGGAAGACGAACGCCGGAAACGCAAAGGCCCACAGAGCCCCCGCCAGCATCCACCAGCGATTGCAGAACAGCAGTTCCCACGTCATCGCATACGGAACAGATCGCATGTCACTCGCCTCCCACCGTGGCCCCGCCCGCCTGGCATTTGCCCTCATTCACTCTGCACTCACGCGACTCAATACCCACATTTCACCGTCCTGTGCCTTCTCCATCTCTTCTCAGCGTCCTCCGTGTCTCAGCGGTGAAATCTTCTTCCTCATTCGAAACGACATCACCCCGAAACCCGCGTCACAAAAATATCATCCAGCGACAACGCATCGTCATCGACGATCGTCGCCCCCAGCGACTCCGCCGCCATGCGCAACTGCGTCCGGTTGCCGCTGCACAGATACGTCCACTCGGCCCCCTCCCCGCTGCAGGACAGCGCCCCGACCAGCGATGGCGGCTCGCTCACGGCCTCGGCAAACCGCAGCGTCAGCCGCCGGTGCGTTTCCTTGATGTCGTCCATCGCCGCCGTCAGGAGAATGCGTCCCTGGTGGATGATCGCCACCCGGTCCGCCACCCGCTCGACTTCGTCCAGCAGATGCGACGAAAACAGCACCGTCCGGCCTTCCTCGGCAATCGTCCGGATGATCGCCCCCAGGATGTCCCGCCGGACCACCGGATCCAGTCCCGACGACGGTTCATCCAGCACCAGCAGTTCCGGCCGATGCGCCAGCGCCAGCAGCAGCCCCGCCCGCGCCCGCTGACCGCGCGACAGGTGCTTCACTTTGGTCCGGGGATCGAGATCGAACGTCTCCCGCAGCTCCTCGGCGTACGCCTCGTCCCAGTTCGGGAAGAACGCCTGCGTATAGCGCAGCAGCTCCGCGACCCTCATCCAGTCGGGCAGGTCGCGGTCCTCGGAGAGATACCCGATCCGCCCCAGCGTCCCCACCGGATTGTCGACTGGATCGAGCCCGAAGACGCGGACGCTTCCCGTCTGGGCCTTGAGCATCCCCAGAATGTGACGAATCAGCGTCGTCTTGCCGGCCCCGTTCCCGCCAATCAGGCCGAACACGCCGCCGCGGGGGACGGTCAGCGACACGTCGTCCAGCGCACGCTTGGGCCCGAACTGCCGGGTCACGCGCTGAATCTCAATCACGGGGGGGCTGGCGGAAGGAAAATCAGTCATGGCGTCATTCCTCAGAGTGACCGGACTGGAGCACTGCGTCCCGCTGTTCGATCAGCTTGACGACGTCTGCAAGCGATACATCCATCTGTCGGGCCTCGGCGAGCAGGCCGTCGACCCGTTCCGCGAGAATCCGCATCCGCTCCCGCCGGGCCAGCGGCGAGCCTTGGTCGGAAACGTACGTCCCCGCGGTCCGGCGTTTTTCGACAATCCCCGCGGCTTCCAACTCGCGATACGCCCGGGCGACGGTGTTGGGATTGATCAACAGCTTCTCGGCAAGCACGCGGATCGGGGGGAGCTCTTCTCCCGCGGCCAGCCGGCCCGCAGCGACGAGATACTTGATCTGATTGACGACCTGCAGGTAGATCGGCACGCCGTTGGCGGAGGAGATGTGAATCTGCATGAGCAAGTCTCCCGGGCGTCAGCCCCGCATGCGGGCCGTCCGTCTTGTATTAACGCAATAATACAAGCGGCATGCGGGCCGTCAAGCGGAGAATCGCAGCATTTCGTAGAATTCCCGCGGCGCGACGGTCATCATCGAAAACCAATCGCTTTCACTCGTCCTTGCACTTTTCATTTTGCATTTTTCACTCTCTGAATGCCTGACTCTGGAACGCCGCTCCATGCCACGCACCGTCGCTCCACTCGCCGCTCTGTTCATCGCTCTCGCGGCGACTCTCTCCGCCGCCGAGCCGAGGCCCAATATCCTCTTCATCGCCGTCGACGATCTCACCTGCTCGCTCGGCTGCTACGGCGACCCGGTCGCGCACACGCCCCACCTCGATCAGTTCGCCCGCCGCAGCGTGCGCTTCGACCGCGCCTATTGCCAGGTGCCCCTCTGCAACCCCAGTCGGGCCTCGGTCCTGACCGGTCTCCGCCCCGATCAGCTCGGCGTCTACGACCTCGAACGGCACTTCCGCGACACAGTCCCCGCCGTCGTCACGCTTCCCCAGCTCTTCAAAAACGCCGGCTGGTACACGGCCCGCGTCGGCAAGCTCTATCACTACAACGTCCCCAACGGCATCGGCACGAGCGGCCTCGACGATCCCCCGTCGTGGGACCGCGTCGTCAATCCCAGGGGACGCGACACGCTGGAAGAGACGCTCATTACGAACGCGGAGCCGTCACGCCCGATCAGCGCCGCGTTGAGCTGGCTCGCCGCCGACGGAACCGACGAAGAGCAGACCGATGGCTTGGTGGCAACCTCTGCCATCGATCTGCTCGAACAGCATCGTCACATGCCGTTCTTCCTGGGCGTCGGCTTCTATCGCCCGCATACTCCGTACGTGGCCCCAAAGCGGTATTTCGAACCGTTCCCGCTGGCGAAGATCCAGCTCCCGCTGTCCCCCGCGAATGATCGGGAGGACATCCCGATCGCCGCCTTCGCCCACAACTGCCGCTTCCCGAACTACGGCCTCAGTCCCGATACCTGCCGAAATGCCCTGCAGGCCTACTACGCCAGCGTCTCATTCGTCGACGCGCAGATCGGTCGCGTGCTTGCGGCGCTCGACCGGCTCGACCTCACCTCACGCACGATCGTCGTCGTCTGGAGTGACCACGGCTACCACCTGGGCGAGCACAACGGCATCTGGCAAAAACGCTGCCTGTTCGAAGAATCCGCCCGCACCCCGCTCGTCATCCGCTGGCCTGCCGCGAAGGGCAACGGGTCGGCCAGTCCGCGGATCGTCGAGCTTGTGGACCTGTATCCCACGCTGGCAGATTTGGCAGGACTGTCGCCCCCCGCAAATCTGCCCGGCCAGAGTTTACGACCGCTGCTCGACGAGCCCCTGCGGGAATGGGACTCGGACGCTGTCACGCAAGTCCTCCGTCCCGGCGACGGTCAGCCGATCATGGGCCGCAGCATCCGCACCGAACGCTGGCGATTCACCGATTGGAACGGCGGCGCGGCGGGAGTCGAGCTCTACGACCACCAGAACGACCCGCACGAGTTTGTCAATCAGGCGTGCGGCGAGAGGCTGCAGGAGGTGTTTCGCGATCTCCGCCAGAGGCTGGCGAAGAAGGCCGTCGCCAAACCGCCAATTGCCGGCTTCAATCCCGCGAAACTGTAGGCGCGACGATTCCGCCGTTGGCGGACAGTCCGACATCGAAGATCGGAATTCCGCAGGGAGCCCGTCGGCGACGGAAATATCGCAGCCGATAGTGCTACCGGGCGTCCCACCACCAGCGACCGGCTGGCAACTTGGGAGCGGCCGCGGCCGCTTTTGTCTCGGTGAGTTCGGGGGCCTCGCGGTTGAGGGCTTCGTCCTTCAGGACGGACCGGACGTTCGCGCTCACTCCGCCCGCCACTTGAACCACGATATCCTTGCCGCGATAGACGCGGTGATTGACCACCGAATCGATTTCTCGCGCCGCCGGGTAATGAGCCGGCTGATAGTTGCCGTTCGGACCGAGCGAGCCAAAATCCCAGCCGATCTTGCGCGACATCTGATCCTCCTGGATCAGCGCAGCGACCAGGGCCAGGTCGAATACGTTCTGAGTGTCCGCGAAGACCACATCACGCGCCGCCAGTTTGCCGTAGTGCTCCGTGAAGTTCTGAGCGAACTCCCGGTTCGTCGCCTCGGCCTTACCGGTCGGAACGTGCTTCCCTTCGGCGGTCAGAAGCTGGTTTTCCGACTGGCACAGCACCGATGAACCCAGAATCTCAAACGCCGTCCGGTCGGCCGAATGCAGCACGGCGTCGTATTTCATCGTCAGCCACCACCGCAACGCGTCCATCGTCGGCACGCTCTTCTGCTGGGCCAGCGCCAGCAGGTCAAAGTAGCTCGGGACTTCTTGACCGCCATCGAGCTTGTCGATGCCGATCAGCTTCATCCGGTAATCGGCCTCGACGATCACACGGGCCGCCCGGCTGTCCGCGGGAATCCCCCAGACGACCACGTCCTGCCGGCCCAGTTTCTCCTGCAGTTTCTTGGTCCAGCCGCGGAGCGCGCCCGGAGCCAGCGGGCCCTTCGCCTGGGATTCCGCCACGTAGTGTGACAGGGCCTTCACCCCCTCGTTCCGCACGTTGATCGAGCAGCCGAAATTGTCCTGACCGCGGAGGAATGCCCGCAGGACGACCACGAAGTCGTCCAGATTCAGGACCGGCCGGCCCGATTCAGCTCCAACGACCTGCCCCTTGCAGTCATACTGCCAGCCTTCCGCCGGACCGCCGAGGATAATGTCCTTCTCGTCCGACGCAACAAACACGTGCGTCACGCGGGTCAGTCCGGCCATCCGGGCTATCGATTCCGGTGCCGGCCGGCTCTCAGCGAGCGAATCGGCCAAGGCCTGTTCCAGCCGGTGGAGCGACACCAGCCGCAGCTTGCTCGGCCGGGCCATGCCTTCATTGATCGCCGCCTCCCGGACTCGCTGGCCGAGTGCAGCCAGTTTGCCCGTGGAATCCTGCTCGGCGACGTTTGCGAGCAGGCCTTTGGGATCGACGATCACACCATTGCGGTATGGAGTCTGCGTCCCTCCTTCGCCATCGACTTCTTCCCACATGCCGCTGGTCGTGTCCTGAATCAGCGTCATCAGCGACGTGAAATCCGCCCGGACGCCGCCGCCCAGCGAGCGGGCGGCTCGACCGCGTTCTTCGGCACGGGGAATCCGGCGAGTCGTGGCGTAGGCGGCCTCGCGTTCGCCGGCCCCCGACTGTCGGTCGGCAATCGTCTGCAGCAATTGCGTCTGCGTTTCAGTGTCCGGGACAGACAGGGCGACGTCAGTCGCCAGCCCGAACTCTCCCGCATCCAAATAAGCCGCTACCTGCTCGTCCGGCGGGAGCGCACCAGCCTGAACTGCACCAATCCCCCAGGAGCCGACCGCCACAAACACCCACGCCGTTGTCCATGCAGCGCAGCTTAGGAAGTGGGTCATCGACGCGCGGGTGCGAGAGATCATGCTGCTGCTCCAGAGATGCTGCTAGACAATAAAGTGGGAGCAGATCGCTCCGAGTGAAAAGCCTCAAGTCCATCGTTCATGGCGACTTGCCGCAGGAAACGTTCGCGGATTTGTCCTTCAGACTAGAGCGCCCCGTCGCCAGCCTCCGACGCAACCTGTCGCCCGGAGGGCCACCCGAAGTGATCGCAAGGGAGTTGTGATGTCGCTATCGAGTGGCAGGCCGCGACGGGCTGCGGAGCCCCGGAGTTGACACGTTAGATGCTATCGCGCTATCAGGGTCAGAGGCCTTAAATATGTGTTACAAGTCCGACAGGAGTGTGTTACAGATCCGACAGGATGCTCCCGTGATCGCTCTCCCGCTGGCCGAGGCACGCCACCGCTCGCGACGCCGGTCGAATGGTTGTGAATCGCTTCTCTGGCTCCGTCAATTCGCGCCGGGTCTTGCTCACGCTCGCCGGTTCGCTGCCGTGCCGGAACGGTATGTCTTCGCGTCAGAATCTCTCTGTGTTTCTGCGACAGTTGTTGCCGATCGCGTGGGTAAGTGCGGCGGCTTCTCGAAACTCATCGCCGGGCGGCCTGAGTCACGCACACCGGTCATTCGCCCGATGAGCGCGCTGTTACCCGGTGAGGAATCCATCAGCGTTCTTAGGGCTGCCGAAGGCGATCGACTTGATGGGACACAACCCAATCGCCGCGACACGCACCTCACTTCAGAGTTTTTCGGAACGAGGGCCGTAAGGTCATAGCGGCAGAGGCATAACTCTCGGCTTCGCAAGTAAAGTCGAAGCGAGAATCGGGATCATCGCTGCGACGATCATCGCGAACCGGCGATGCGGTTTACGGGCGAGAGCCCGGCCGCCGCTGACCTCGCTTGCGGCCGCGAGCGACGGAATCGCACGCATTGCCGGTCACAGCGGGCAGTATGCCGCGGAAGGAACCCCATCGAGGGGGAATGCGACGGAGTGAGGGCGACCGTCGTCTGCCATCGCCGCCGAACGTAGCCGCCGCCGCCGAACCCCTCCTGGGCCGGCCGCCGCTAGAATTCGCCGAGGACTTCGCCGCCGGAGCGTGTCGCTAGGCCCTTGTAGATCGAGTCATCAATATTTTCGCTGATGAACTGCACGCGGCCGTCGCCGAACAGAAACTGCGATCCACCAACGTGCCGGCTGCTGAAGTCGTCCAGATGCTGCGCCGGGTGATTCGGCGTGTGATCGGTCACGCCGACGACTCGCATCGGGGCTTCTTCCCCCTCGGGGACTGAACCCACCCACGTGGAGTGCCAGCCGAGTTGGACGTCGGTCTTCCGTTCGCCGACCAGCAGGGAATTGCTGGCGCCGTCCACAAAGTCCCGCAGTCGGGTGACGCTGTTGTGATACATCGCCCCGTCGCCCCGGCACTGGGCGTCCGGAAACGACCCGCCGACGCAGATGTCTTCAGGAGCCTCGGTTCCGAACGAGGCGACATAGTTCGCGATCGGCAGTCGGGCGAGGATATTCGAGGGCGCGGCTTCTTCGCCGATCTCCCAGCGATCAGGGCCGGTGTCGGAGGGGCACCGGAACGCCGGCAGGACGACCTCGTGGACGGGGAGGTTGGCCGGATCGACGATCGACAGCGAGAAGTTGATGCGGTTGTATAGGGGAGCCTGATCGAGCATCGGCAGAATCATCGCCCCCCAGCCGAAACCGGAGACTCCCTCGAAATTGGCAACGGTGGGTGTCGCAGGATTCACGCCGATCCAGCCGGACGGGAATGCATTATGCGTGTCGTGGTAGTTGTGGAGCGCCAGGCCGAACTGCTTGAAATTGTTCTTGCACTGAGTGCGCCGGGCCGCCTCGCGGGCCTGCTGCACGGCCGGGAGGAGCAGGGCAATCAGGATCGCGATGATGGCGATCACCACCAGTAGTTCGATGAGTGTGAAGCCGCGGCGAACAGGGCGGTTGGACATGACGAAGACCCTTGAACAGACGCAATGGACCGGCAAATGCGCGGATCAATGAATTGCAGGTAAGCCAGCGCAGCAGCGGCTGGTTGTCTGCGATTCTAGGCCTGATGCAAATCGTATGCAACAGGAAATTCCTCGCGGAACGACGAATTGGCGGAGAAATCCCCCCGGCGCCGATTCAGCCGCCGGCTGCCGCAGGCGAACTGATGACGTCCCGAACCGCGCCGGCCAGACGGCGAACGGCTTCGTGGATCCGCTCCGGGCTCAGAACGCCGAAGCTCAGCCGCATCTGGCGCCGGGGAGCGCTCCAGTCGACGCGATCGGCCGGATAGCAGAGCTCGCCAGGGACGTACATCACCTCGTGGCGCTTGCTGGCCAGCGAGAACAGGGGGCTGTCAAACCCGGTGGGAATCGATTCTGGCAGGCTCATCCAGACATAAAGCCCGCCGGCGGGATGGACCCAGGAAACGCCCGGCAGATCGACAAAGAATTCTTCGCAGGCGGCCAGCATGGCGTCCCGTTTGGCCCGGTAGCCGGCCAGCACCTGCCGCAGGTGGCTGGCATACTGCCCCGAGGCGAGGATATTGGCCAGCAGGTGCTGATTGAGATTCGCGGAGCCGAAGTCTTCGTTTCCCTTGCGGTCGCACAGGGGGCCGACCAGCTCGCGCGGGGCGATGCCATACCCGACCCGGATGCCGGGAGCGAAACTCTTTGAAAACGTCTGCGTGTAAACGACGTGTTCGTGCGTCGGATCGCAACTCCAGACGCTGGGGAGCGGCTCGCCGTCGTAGCGGAGCTCCCGGTAGGCGGCGTCTTCCAGAATCAGAATGCGATGCTCGCGCGACCAGCGGCGGGCGATCTCGACAACGCTCCGCCGACGGTCAGCCGAAAGGCAGACGCCGCTGGGATTCTCGAAGTCGCTGACGAGGTAGATAACCTTCACTCGCGGCAGTTCACCAGCGAGCTCCAGCTCCTGAAGGCGAGCTTCGAGGGCGTCCATCCGCATGCCATCGCCATCGGACGTCACCGGAATCGCCCGGGCGCCGACGCCGTTCAGGACGCCGAGGAAGACAAAGTACGTGGGGGCGGCGACCAGACAGATGTCGCCCGGGTCGAGCAACGTCTCCGCCGCGAGGGACAGAAACTGCTGTGAGCCGGTCGTCGCCAGAAACTGATCGGGACCGACGCCGAGCTCGGAACGGGAAACGCCCTCCAGCCGGGCGAAGTGCGCGACGAGTTGTTCCCGGAGCCCGTCGGCCCCTGGCGTCGTGCCGTACTGCAGGGCCGAACGAGCCCGGGCAGGATCGGCCAGAAGTTCCTGCAGCGCCGTCTGACATTCCGCTGCGGGCAGCGTGGCCTCGTCGACCAGCCCTGCCGCCAGCGAAAGAACATGACGGTTCTCGACCGCCTGCTGCATCAGGAAGCTGATGGCCTGGCGACGGGTCCAGGTGGAGCGATGGCTGAAGGAGATGGGGGGCATGAGGAAGTGGCTAGTGGTTGGTAGTTGGTGGCTGGTGAGGAGATGATGGCGATTTTCGGCCTCGCTCGAACTTCCGTCTGGCGGCTGCGATGGCTTCCACAAGAGCATCGACTTCTTCAAGTGTGTTGTAAAACGCAAAGCTAGCCCGCGTAGTAGCGTCCACTTCAAGAAAATCATGCAAGGGCATTGTGCAGTGATGGCTGCCTCGAACCGCGACTCCGCTCCCATCTAGACGCTGCGAGAGATCATGGGCATGCACGTCTGGAAGTGAGAAGCTGAAGATTGCTCCACGATTGGCCAAATCCGGCCCGAATAGTCTTAGGCCCGGAATGTCAGACAATCGTGGTTGTGCGTATTCTGCTAGCCGACGCTCCTGCGTTTCTATTGCCGTCCAGCCGATTTCAGAGAGATAGTCAATCGCGGCACCGAGGCCGATCGCTTCGACATACGGAAGGGTTCCAGCTTCAAATTTATTTGGAGACTTGGCCCAAGTTGAGTGGTCCTTATAAACCCTGTTGATCATGTTGCCGCCGCCGAACACTGGTTCCATTTCGGCCAAGATTTCGCGTTTCGCGTACAGAACTCCAATGCCGGTCGGTCCATAGAGTTTGTGTCCTGAGAATGCCAAGAAGTCGATATCCGTTGCTTGCACGTCGAACCGTGAATGCGGGATGCTTTGAGCGCCGTCGACAAGGATTTTCGCGCCGACTGCATGTGCCCGCTCGGCCAAGAACCCGATTGGATTGACAGTGCCCAAAACGTTAGACATGCCGGTGACGGCGAGGAGTTTGGTCTTCCGTGTCAGGCATGTGTCGAGCTGATCGAGATCGAGGCGGCCATCGCTCGTGAGTGGAACAAATCTCAGAATCGCCCCTGTCGATTTGGCCGCCATCTGCCAAGGAACGAGATTGGAGTGGTGCTCCATCTCATTGACGAGGATTTCATCTCCGGGGCGTAAGAACTGCCGACCCCAGCCAAGCGCAACCATGTTGATCGACATCGTGGTGCCGGACGTAAAGACTACTTCCTGAGTCTCTTCATCACCAATGCTAAGCGAAAAGTCGTCAGGCTCGCGTGCATTTAAGAATCGCCGGATCTTCTCTCTTGCCAGCGTCAGCTCGGCGGTCGTCCTTTCGCCTAACTCGTAGATGCCGCGGTGCACGTTCGCGTTGTACTGTTCGAGACAGTCTCGCATCTTCTCAATAACGCACGACGGCTTCTGTGCCGTAGCGCCGTTGTCCAGATACACGAGTCGCCGACCGCTTGGAAGCGTACGCTGAAGGATTGGGAAGTCCTTCCGAACGCGTTCCACGTCGAATGGAATCGAACCGATCGCGGTTACAGAAGTGCTGGGGGCCTCGGCGGACATTGGCAGCATATTCCCTGGGGCCAACCGAACGCCGGGGCGTCTGGCGGTGGTGTCTATGGAGTCTCGGACGCTGTCGCGGCCGACGGGTTCGCGCCGGGCGCATCGAGCGAATACAGCATCGTCTTCAGAATCTTGAAGCTGAGCAGCCCGCACTTCTGCCGGCTGGCGGTCAGGCGGACGCCGAGCAGGTCGAGCATTTCGCGAGCTTGAAAACTCTTCAACTCTTCGAGCGTCTTGCCTTCGGCGTACTGGCAGAGGATCGACGCGGCGGCCTGGCTGATCGCACAGCCGCGGCCGGTGAACCAGGCTTCGGCGACGCGGCCGTCCTCCAGCCGGAGCTGCAGTTCGAGCTGGTCGCCGCAGATCGGATTCTTGTCGGCATGGGTGCAGGACGCACAGGCCAGCGATCCACGATGGTACGGACTCTCGAAGTGATCGAGAATGTGGTCGTCGTACATGTCGTCGAAACGATCGTCCACGTCACTCCACCCGGCGGAACTCCTTCCGGGAGGCCCGCATACGTTCAAAAACACCTGAACAGGAACGCCGCGGAAATCTGGCGCTTCCGCAACGCCATTGTAGGAAGGACGCCCCCCGTTTCCAACCGGCCCACCGCCCACCGCACGCGGCCCGGGGCGCCGACCCGCCACGGGCGGTTTCTGCCGACTCAGAGATGGGTTGGGCGTGGATGATCGATTCCGCGGCGGTGGGGAGACCACGGCCAAGCGAGCTGGCAGCGGCACGCGGAGGAACCTGGTACGTACGATTCGCATTGCTGGACGAGGCGCCGTAATGCGGGGTGATCAGCGTGGGCTGAGCAGCGTCCACCAGGCGGCGATGAGGGTGAGAGTGACCAGGAGCGCGATGCCGCAGAAAATCGCGAGCGATCGCAGGCTGCCGGTGGCCTGAGGCGGTGGCTCAGGAAAACTGGCGGTTGAGGGAAGGCTGTAGCTGATCCGGAACTGCTGCTGGTTCCCGATCGTCAATTCGTCGCCGTTGCGGAGGGCCCGGTAAGTGACGTCCTCGCCATTGATCTGGGTTCCGTTGCGGCTGCCGAGATCGCGGACCCACCAGAACGTCCCGTCGAACTGCAGTTCGCAATGATGGCCGGAGACGGCCGCTTCGGGGACGCAGAGATCGCAATCGTCCTTGCGGCCAATGATCAATGACGTCGCGGTGAGCGGAATCGACTGATCGCGGTTGCGCCAGGTGAGCGTTCCCAGGAGCGGCAGCGCGGAATTGTCGTTCCCCGATCGGTCCTGATCGGCGGCTCGTCGGACCTGCTGCGCCTGAGCGACCGAACTGCCGAGAGAGGGACGCGCCGTCGAGCCGGCGAGCTGATTCTTCTGCGCCCGATCGTCGGCGAACCGGGCCAGGCGGCGTTCGGCGTCCCGCTTGCGCTGCGCCAGGATCGTCGGGAAGTCAAACGCCGCGATGGCGGGTCGCGACCACTTTGCGAGGGCTTCGGCGGCGGCGACGGCGCTCGGGAAGCGGTCGGCCGGGTCGGCGGCGAGCATCTTCGCGACAATGTCGGAAACTTCCTGCGGAATCGTCGGGACGATCTCCCGCACCGAACGGCTCGCTGGCGTCTGGCCGTCGGATGATTTGGAGCGGGGGCGGTGCGACCGGCAGGTGAGAGCGAGGAAGAGCGTGGCGCCCAGGCTGTAGACATCGGAACGGGGGTCGGATGCGAGGCTGTCGGCGGTCTGCTCCGGGGCGGAGAACTCTTCGGTGCCGACACTCTCGTGGCCGAAAATCATGGCCATCGAGAATTCGTCGCCGGCGTCCCCTTCGCGGAGCATCGCCAGGCCAAAGTCGAGCAGGCGGACGTGCCCTTTGCGGTCGATGAGCAAGTTCTGGGGCTTGACGTCGCGGTGCACGACGCCGCGATGGTGGATGTAGTCGAGAGCCAGGGCCGCCTGGCGGATGAATTCGCAGGCCTGTCCCCAGGGGAGGCAATGATGCTTCTGGAGGACTTCGAGAAGATTGGCCCCTTCGACGAGCTCCATCGTCATATAGGGGAGGCCGCCGGCGATGCCGAGATGATGCGTACGGATAATGTGACGGTGCTTCAGCAGCAGGCCGACGCGGGCTTCCTGCTGAAAGCGGGCGAACATCCCCTGATCGTTCTTGAGACGTTCGGAGAGGACTTTCAGAGCGACGAGTTCGCCCGTAGTCGTGTCCCGCGCCTGGTAGACGCAGCCCATGCCGCCGACGCCCAGCACGTCGAGAATCTGGTACTGGTCGAAGAAAAAGCCGCGGGACCGGCCTTCAAGGAGCCGGTCGGCTTGAAACCGGGTGAGCAGTCCCCGGGCAATGAGCAGTCGACCCAGGCTGTCGTCGGAAGTCTGCACGGCGACCGAGGGATCACGCTCCAGCGCAGCAAGCTGCGCGGACGTGAGCAATCCGCTTTCGGCGAGATGCTCCCGAAAGGACGCGAGGAGCTGGGACTGCTCCATGGAGTTGACGCCTGAACGAAAATGACGTGGAACGCAGGCCCGCACTCCCTGCAAAGTATTCGTCGATTGTTGCTGAGCGCCAACGGAATTTCTGGAAATCCGCGAAGAACTCGCAGAAATACTCGGTAGGATCGGGTGAATCGGGCACTCCCGTCGGCACGATCGCGCGACGGGTTACGCCTGGCGCGCGGCGATGTCCACCAGCGTGCGGACGAAGCAGCCCGTGCCTCCTGCTTCGCGATGCGGCTTGTTGCCGGAGGCGAAGGCGGGGCCGGCGATGTCCAGATGGACCCAGGGCTTGCCGTCAACGAACCGCTGCAGAAATTTGGCGGCAGTGATGGCTCCGCCCCAGCGACCGCCGGTGTTCTTGATGTCGCCGATGTCACCCTTGATCAGGTCGTCATACTGGTCCCAGGTCGGAAGCTGCCAGAGGTCTTCGCCGGTTGCTTTGGCCGCGGTGAGTACGGCATCGCACCAGGGCTGGTTGTTCGTGAACGCTCCGGCGACATCTTCACCGAGGGCGACCACGCAGGCGCCGGTGAGCGTGGCGAGATCGATGATCCGGTCGACGCCCCGGTCGACGGCATAACTGAGGACGTCGGCCAGGACGAGGCGGCCCTCGGCGTCCGTGTTGAGGACTTCGATCGTCACGCCGTTGCGGGCGGTGAGGATGTCGCCCAGTTTAAACGCGGAGCCGCCGGTCATGTTTTCGACGAGCCCCATATACCCGATGACGTTGACCGGAAGTTTGAGGCGGGCGATGGCCGACATGGCGCCGAGCACGGTCGCTGCGCCGGCCATGTCGCATTTCATGGTCAGCATGCCATCCGTCGGTTTGAGGGAGAGCCCGCCGCTGTCGAACGTGACGCCCTTGCCGACGAGAGCCAGCTTCGGAGCATCCGCGGGGCCGCCGCGATGTTCGAGGATGATCATGCGGGGGGGCTGATCGCTGCCGCGGGAGACCGCCAGCAGGGATTGCATCCGTTCCTGTTCCAGGCGGGGCTGATCGAAGATTTCGATCGCCAGGCCGGTTTCCGCCGCGACGGCCTGAGCACGTGCGGCGAAGCCGACGGGAGTGATTTCCTGCGGCGGGCGATTGACGAGGTCGCGGGCGAGGTTGACGGATTCGCCGAGGATCTGGCCGCGGGCAAGACCGGCCTGGGCCTCGGCCTGCATCGCATTGTCGGCCAGCAGAGTGACCGAGGCGAACGGGAAGCGGCTCTTTTCGGCCTTGAAGAGGTCCTGGCCGACGCAGCCAATCAGGAACGCGCTGGCGGCGGATTCGGCCGACGTGGCGCAGCCGAGTGAAAGCTCCGGCAAGGCGACGGCGATTTTCACGCCGGCCTTATCCGAGACGGCCCGCGCGGCGGTTGTGAGTGCTCGATCGAGTCGGCCGCGCGTGAGATCGGCGGAATTTCCCAGTCCCAGCAGCAGCACGCGGGACGCGGCGATGCCCGTCACTCCCCGGAGCGCGAGCGTGGCCGCGAACTTGGCCGAGAAGTCCCCGGACTCGCGCAGCCGGGTCAGCGTGCCGCCGAGGGCTGCGTCGAGCGCCGTGAGGCTCGCAGGTGGGGCGCCGTCCGCGAGAACGGGGATGACGAGCCAGTCAGCAGGGGCCTGTGTCCAGGCGGCGGATTCGCAGCGGAGTTCCGTAGTCACGGGAGGCGGTTCCTTGGTGGCTGGCTGGCCAATGGGGAGGAGCATATCGAAGAGCATGCTCGCCTGGCGGGGCGAGCATGCCACGCAGGAATCTGGAAGACGACCGGTCACGCCCGGTCCTACTTTTCCTTGATGGTTTCAATGCGGCGCTGGATGTCGATGTTGACGCTCTGATAGCGGGTGGAGAGCTTGCCGGGACTGAAGAGATCGTTGCGGATCACTTCGACGTCTTCGGCCCCGATGGCGTTCGTGAGCATTGTCATCATGTACTCCTTCCCGAGTCGGGAAGGCTGAAAACGTTTGGCGTCATAGAGCGACGGGTGGACGTGGCGGGGGTGTATCCGCTTCCACTGGTCGCGGAGCTTGTTCGCGGGAATGGAATCCAGATAGAAACCATTGGTTTTCGACCACTGGAGCGTGGCAACCGTGTTGTTCTGGCCCTGCCGCAGCAGGTCGACCGCCTTACCGCCAAGCTGGGTGGCATAGAAGCGGTCAAACAGGATCGGACGACCGCCGCGCTGCGTGTGGCCGACTTTTCGAGTGAAAATGGCGGAGTCGGCGGATTCATGCCGACGGCGGCTGCCGAAGTAGTCGTCGCCGAAGCGGGCGGCGAGCAGTCGCTTGAGTTCCTCGGCGGCGCCGCTGTAGATCACGTTGCCGGCGGGGTCGTAGCTCTTCGTGGCGGCTCCGAGTTGCCGGCCTTCGGAGTCGCGGACCCCTTCGCCGACGACGATCACCACGTGTTTCTGCAGGTCGTAGAGATTGGCGACCCGCTCTTCGAGGTGATCCATGTCGAGAGGGAATTCGGGGAGCAGGACGATATCCGGCTGCCCGTAGGCCGAGCCGAGCGGAATATAGCCCGAATCTCGCCCCATGACCTCAATGATGGCGATCCGGCGGTGACTTTCGGCGGTCGTCCGGATGCGCTCGATGCCCTGCGTGACGACGAAGACGGCGGTGGCATAGCCCGGAGTGGCGAAGTTGATGATGTCTTCGAGCTCGATAGACTCGCGTTGCGGCGCCTTGAAATAGGTCGCCTTGCCGCCCGCCTGATGTTCTTCGCGGGTCCACTCGTTCGGTTCGTCGATGTAGTTCAGCCCCAGATCGTTGTCGATGGTCTTGGGGGCCAGGACGCAGGGGAACAGTTCGGAGAGGGGCTGCATGCCGTTGATGGTGCCGTCGCCGCCGATGCAGATCAGGCCCTCCAGCTCCAGGGCTTTGATCCGCGGCGTCATCTCGGCGACAAGGTCGATCTGCTCGGGATCGATATAGGTGCGCGAGGCCCCCAGCAGGGTGCCACCCTTGTTGGGGTCGAGTTCGGGGATGGTCGTGAAGAGTGGATTGAGGCGGACGTGAGGCACGCGGGGATCGACGATGCCGGCGAAGCCCCGGATGATGCCGACGACTTCGATTCGGAGGGCGTTGGCCCGCTCGACGGCCCCGAAAATGGTGGCGTTGAGTGCCGGGGTGTCGCCGCCCGCTGTCAGGATGCCGATCCGTCGCATGAGACCGCCTCAATCAATAAACGCAATTGGATGCAAAATCTGCGCCCACCGGCGCCGATGCGGGTTTTAACGGATCGCCGGTCGAATCCGCAATGTTCAAGGCCGACGGGAAGGGCAGGGAAGGGGGACGGAATGACGACTGTCGAAGCGACGGCGATGAGCGAAGGAGCAGAGATCGCAAAATGCAAAATGAAAAGTGCAAATCGCAAAATGAAGGCGGAGCCCGAGCGGATGTTGCTGAAGCGACTGTGCTTGCGGCGATGTGGGGAAGGTCCTAGGATCTCCGATTCTGCGGCGAATCCCGCAGGAATCCTGCGGTTTCAGCCTTCAGGCAAGGCGGCCATCAGAGAAGGAGCGGACCGGAGATGGGTTCAGGACGAATGGATTCTGCCGCAGAAATTATGGACGACCTCGTTCCCGCGTCGCGCCGTGCCGAGTATCCGGTCAGTCCGGAACGCCTGCAAAGGTCGATCGACCGGGCTCGCCAGTGCCTGCTGAGCCGACAGACCCCGGAAGGCTACTGGGTGGCGGAACTCGAAGGGGACACGATCCTCGAATCGGAGTACATGCTGCTGCTGGCGTTTCTGGGACGCGGGCAGTCGGCGGAAGCGAAAGCCGCCGCCGCGTACATCTTGGACCAGCAGTGTCCGGACGGCGGCTGGGCGATGTTTCCCGGCGGTCCGATCGAAATCAGCGGGGCGGTTAAAGCTTACCTGGCGCTCAAAATCACCGGTCACTCGCCCGAAGCGGGCTATATGGTCCGCGCGCGGCAGGCAATCATAGCGGCCGGCGGCATCGAGAAGGTCAACAGCTTCACCCGGTACTACCTGGCGATGTTGGGGCTGATTCCCTACAACCGCTGCCCGGCGGTGCCCCCCGAGATGATCCTGCTGCCCGACTGGGCGCCGTTCAATATCTACGAGATGTCGTCATGGTCGCGGACGATCGTGATACCGCTGAGTCTGCTCTGGGCGTTTCAGCCGGTGACGCGCTTGCCGGACGAGCACCGGGTCGACGAGTTATACGCCAGCCCGGACCGTCTGTTCCCCCGCCATGTGGAGGGAGTGAATCACGAGGCCGACGTCGGGCGGCTGGTGAGCTGGACCCGCTTTTTCCGGGCGGTCGACAGTTCCATCAAATTCTGCGAGCGGATGGGCTGGAAGCCGCTGCGAAAGCGGGCGCTCGAACAGTGCGAACAGTGGATTGTCGAACGGCTCGAAGGGAGCGACGGGCTGGGGGCCATTTTTCCGCCGATTATCTGGAGCATCATTGGCCTGCGGTGCCTGGGCTATGCCGACGATCACCCGGTCGTGCTGAGTCAGTTCGCCGAACTGAACAAACTCTGCATCCTGGAGAATGGCAAGCTGCGGTTGCAGCCGTGCAAGTCGCCAGTCTGGGATACATCGATCGCGGTGATCGCGCTGCGGGATGCCGGGGTGCCGCGACAACATCCGGCCATCGCCAGGTCAATCCAGTGGCTGCTGAATCGGGAGATCCGGCGGCGGGGTGACTGGGCCAGGTCGCGGCCGGACGTGGAAGCGTCGGGCTGGGCGTTTGAGTTCAATAACGAGTTCTATCCCGACTTTGACGACACCTGCATGGTGCTGATCGCGCTCAGCCGGTGTCTGCCGGATGAGTTCGGTTCCGAATGGACCGCGGACCTGCTGGGAATGCCAGGGCAGGACACGGAAATCGTGCTGCGGAGCCGGAGCGACAATCCGGAACAGACCGTCGCCGACTGGGAACGCGTGCGGCCGATGCTGCAGGCGATCCGCCGGGGTGTGCAATGGTTGCGGGCGATGCAGAGCAAAGACGGCGGCTGGGGGGCGTTCGACGCGGATAACACGAAGGAGTTTCTGACCAAGGTGCCGTTCGCGGACCATAACGCGATGATCGACCCGAGCTGGGCCGACATTACGGCGCGGATTGTGGAATCGCTTGCGTGCGTCGGCGTACCGATGAGCGAGCCGTTCATTCAGCGGGCGCTGCAGTTCGTGTGGGATCACCAGGAGCCGGATCACTGCTGGTTCGGCCGGTGGGGCGTGAACTACATCTACGGGACGTGGCAGGTGCTGGTCGGGCTGCGGCTGGCTGGAATTCCGCTGACAGACCCGCGAGTTCGAGCCGCGGTCGAGTGGCTGAAGCGGATGCAGCAGCCGTGCGGCGGCTGGGGCGAGTCGGCGTTGACGTATGACAAGCCGGAACTGCGCGGTACCGGAAATCCCACGCCCTCGCAGACCGCCTGGGCGGTGCTCGGGTTGATGGCGGCCGGCGAGACCGACTCCGAGGCCGTGCAGCGGGGGATTGGCTACCTCGTCGGAACGCAGCGTACGGACGGAGACTGGGAAGAGACCGACTTCACCGGGACCGGTTTCCCGCGAGTGTTCTACCTGCGGTATCACGGCTATCGGCTGTATTTTCCGCTGATGGCGCTGGGACGGTATGCAGCGGCGCGGAATGTCGAATAGCGAACTCGTGGAGAGCGGCCGGGCTTAGTCCATCGGCACTGGCCAGACGCGGACGGTGCCATCTTCGCTGGCGGAAGCGATTTTCTGTCCGTCGGGGGAAACGGCGACTTTCCAGATGCCGAGGCGGTGGCCGGTGTACGTTTTGACGGGCTTGCGGGTTTCCATATTCCAGACAGTCACTTCGCCTGGGATCTGAGGCTGTTCGACCGACATGGTCGCAGCGACGAGATGCTTGCCGTCAGGCGTAAACGCCAGCGATTGAATCGACGTGTTGCCGCCGATCAGCGCGGCCAGTTCCCGGCTCTCGTCGGTGGACCAGAGTTTGATCTCGTTGCTGCGTCCGGCGGTGGCGATGATCGTTTCGGTGGGCGACCAGGCGACGGCGCCGACCCGGCTGCCGTGGACTTCCCAGGTGCGGAGTTTTTCTCGCGTACCAAGATTCCACAGCGTCGCCTCGCGGGCGCCGACGGAGACCAGGCTCTGTCCGTCCGGGGCCATGGCGAGGCCGTTGATCCGTTCGCCGAGTCCCGTCGGCCATTCCAGCGGAATCGGTCGCCCGGCGTTTTCCCAGCGGCGCAGGTCGCCGCGGTCGTTCCCCATCACGATGTACTGCTGATTGCGGGACAGAGTCAGCGCGAGAATGCGACCCGCCTGCGAGCCGATGACGGCTTGCTCGCCGGTCTCCAGATCGACGACGGACACCGTCGTTTCGCGATACTCGGGGGATGTGCAGACGACGAGGCGGCCTTCGGCGTCGCTGTCGACGTGCTCGATATTGCCGACGTCGAGGTCGATGGAGTCCAGAATCGAGCCGTCGTCGGCCGAGTGGACCTGCAGCTTCCGGCTCCAGGCGGCAGGCACGAAGGCTTTGCCTTCTTTGACGAAGACGACGTCGAGCACCGGCTTCGGGCCGATTTCAACAACGAGCGGGCCGTCGGCCGGGGAGGGGGCGGCGCGTGCCCAGCGTTCGGTGCGGAGATAGTCGACGCGACGCGTGAAGACCGCGGTATGCCAGCGGCCGTGGAGTTGCTCGATGGCTTCCAGAGCCGTCGGGCGATCGCCCGCGCGATGCGCCATTTCGGCCAGCAGTCCCCAGCGGAACGGGGAATCGGGGACTGGCTTGATCCAGTCGCGCAGTCCCTGGCGGACTCGCGGCCACTGAAACCCGTCGTCGGAGAATTCCTGGATCTCCCCCATGTGGAATGCAGTCACGGCGACGACCGCATAGGCGGTCTCGCCGGTCTTGTCGCGCATCTGAGCGGCGAGGTCGTCGGCCAGTCGCAGCAGGTCGCCTTCTTCGCCATACCACCTCGGAAGGGAATGATTGCACATCACGTCGATGGCGGCGGTAAACCAGGGATCGCAGGCGAGGGCGCGTTCGAGGAGTTCTCGCATGCGCGCTTCGGGATAGCCTTTCAGAACTCCGACTCCCATCCACGTGAAGTAAAAGAACGCGTCTCCCCCCTGGGGGCCCTTCAGGTCGGGTTCGGCTTCCTGGAGCAACTCTTCGGCCCGGCCGAGTGACTCTTCCATCCGTCGTTCGCTGCCGGGAGTGACGGTGTCGGCGAACCCGGTTCCGCGGGCGGTCCAGGCGGCCACTCGAAGCGCCGTCGCGAGGGCCAGCCGGGTCGTGGCGGTGGGCTGCGCCGCATGCCAGGCTTCGATCTGCTGGATGCGATCGTCGACCAGTCGCTGATCGCGCCTGCCGTCTTTGTCGGTGGCTTCAGTCAGACCTTCGTAAAAGTCGAGGAGTTGCGAGCGGCCTGTCAGAAACGTGGGCCGCTCGCGGCGCAGGCGCGCTGCAGTTTCTTCCAGCTCGGCGTATTTCCGATCGAGAAGCTGTCGCTCGATGAGCACCTGGAAGTCGCGCGCGTCGGTGTTAAAGGCGGATTGCGCCTGGAGCTGCGAAGCGAAGCCGACGAGCAGCATGGCAAGGGATGCGAGGATCGCTGCGCGGCTGACTGTCGAGCGTGGCATCTGTCTACTCCGCAACGTGAAGCGTGACGGCCGTCTGGCGGTGTGATACGCTCCGGTTGTCGATGACTTCGTGTTCGAAGGGTGGATCGAAGAACCGCCGGGAGCCGAACGAGGATGCGTACGATCACCGCGATTCTAACGCTGTGCATGGCCCTGGACAATTCGGTGCTGCTGGCCGACGACGCCAAGCAGGCCGCGCGGTCGCTGGTGAACTGGGGTTCGCTCGACGGCGTGCTCCAGGACAACGGGCTGCCGGCCGGCTGGGTGGCCTATCCGCCGGGCTTCGAGCGATACGACTGCTTCGCGGTTCTCGACGACTTCCACAGTGCGCCACGGGGACTCAGACTTTCGGCCGAGGCGGCCTGGGCCAGCATTATTGCGGGTCAGGAGCCTCTGGCGCGGGGAACTCGACAGGCCGCCAGGGCTTGGCTTAAGGTCCGTCCGGGGACTGTCGGCGAAGCGCTGATGCGAATCGACTATCTGAACGCTGGCGGCCAGACGGTGGGGAGCTCTCCCACGGTGATGCTGCGAGCTTCGGATGCGCCGCAGACTGGCGCGTGGAAGCTGATGGCCGTCGAAGCCAGTTCCGCGGCGTTCCCGCAGGCGACGAAGTTTCAATTGGTAGCGGCGCAACGCGGCGGCGGGACGGCGGTCTGGGATGATTTCGATCTGCGGCAGTTCACCGATTCCAGCGCGACGAATCTGCTCAGTAACGGGGACTTCGAACAACTGGCCGGCGACGACTTTCCGAGCTGGCGGCTGTTCACGACCGCTGCCGTCGCCGTGTCCCTGACGCCGGTGACGGCGGAGACGCAGGGCGGGTGGATTTCCGCCGGCATCACGGGCGAGGCGAAATCTGCGGTCCTGTCGACGAACCGGCTGCCGATCGACTCGGGGAAAGCATATCGCCTGACAGGATGGCATCGCGCTACGGCTGGAACCGGACAATTCAAACTGGTGTTCTGGAAAGAGGGGATGCACGTCGCGACGGTCACTTCAACGAAGCCGGCTCGCCCTGAATGGAACGCAAGTGACGACGTAATTGCTCCTGCGGCGATGATTCGCGGCGCGACGCACGTGACCGTCGAGTATGAAATGTCCGGAAAGTTCGACGTCGCCGTCGATGCAATGCGGCTGCGGGCGGAATAGGCCCGTAGCACGCTGACTTCGCCCGGCCTACTTGTCCCGCAGCTCGATGGAGAAGATTCTCTGAAGCGGAATGATCTGGCCGCCATCGCCAACGATCAGAGCGGACGGATAAATCCGGCTGGGAACGACGTTCGACGTGGCGCTGCTCTGGGTGACAAAAGCGCCGGGGCTGGTTTCGTAAGTCACGCTTTCCAGAATGCCGGTGATGAGCGGCAGTTCGCCGGCGGTCGAGCGCCCGAGCAGGAATGCTGCGATTCCAACGGCCGCAACCGTCGCGAGCCAGAGGGCCGTCGACAAGCCCGGTCGCGCCTTCGGTTCGGCCCCGGGCTCCACGGTCATTCGGTTCGGCTCCACGGCATGTGACGATGCCCAACGGCACGTCCCAGCCAGTCTCGCCCGGCGCGGCAGGCGGAGTCAAAGCGAATGCGCTGAATTCGAGACCGAATCGTACTTCTACCCGTCTCTACCGCAGTTTTGCGAAGACAACCAGACGTTTTCGGCGGTCGATGCCGACGAGACCATCCGGCGTGACCGGATCGACCGCGATTCCCTGTCCCGGATACGGGCACTCCAGGGCTTCGACGAGCTCCAGTGAGGTTCCGGTTTCAGGGAGCCGGAGGCGGTACAGGGCTGCAAAGTGGTGATGCGTCGTCAGGAGCGTGTCGCCGTCCCAGAGGCCGCCCGAAGCGCTCATGCCGTCCCAGTCGGCAATGACTTCTTCGGGGAAGCTCCAGCGGGCCTGCTCGCGGAAGTCGTCGTCCATCCGCACCAGGATCGTCCGAGCATTGTCGGCCTGGTAATGAGCGAAGCAGCACCACCAGTGCCGGTCGGCGGGATCGCGGATGCACCAGACCAGGCTGCCCGGAGGTTTCTCGAACGTGTGGAAGACCTGCAGGGAGTCGTTCGACGGATCGTAAACGCGGATATCGCTTTCCTCCGGCGTCTTCGGATAGTTCGAATGGGCGCAGTAGATCTTGCCCCGCCAGACGAAGGCGCTGTTGAGGTGCTTGGCGTCCGGAGCAGTCCCGACGCCCAGCAGTTTTCCAGTCCCGCGGTCATACCGGGCGACGTGGGTGTTCGAAACGGCGTATGTGAACCGCTCGTCGGCAGCCGCAGCCTGCGTGGCATACTCGGACTTGAGAGTGGCCGACTCGATCCAGCCGGGAGCAAGGGGGAGCTTTGATTCGGGCGGGGCGGAGAGAAGGAGCGTCAGCAGGAAGGGGAGCATCGGGGCGAACTCCGGCCGGGTGATCGGAACTTGTCCGGCCGGAGGATACACCGACGGCATGAAGAGATGAGGAAGAATTCCGCGGACTGGGTGGCAACCAGCGACAGGTCGGGAATCCGACCGGTCAGCGTGAAACCAATCAAGCGTCCGCCGGCCGGCGAACGCCAGTTCGCCAGGAATTCCCGCTGCAGCAGGAATCCCCCATCGCCGCCGAATGCGGCATCCACGTCCAACCCATCTCGAAGTCGGCAGCCGGTGCCGCGTGTGGCGGCCTAGTCGTGGCGTTTGGGGAGGGCTGCGGAGTAGAGCATGGTGACGGTGCCGATGGACATGAGGCTGAAGGCCATCCATTCGGGCGGGTCGATGACGGGGCGGGACTCCCGTTCCACGATCTGGCTGCTGGCGAGCATGCCGCGGAAGCCCTGGTCCCGGTTCTTGTCGTCGACTTTGTTGAGGACGAGCTTGTCGATGGTCAGGAACGAGACGCCCCAGAGAGCCACAAACACGCCGGCGGCGAAGAACGACGCTCGGATCATGGGTCGATCACCTTGTGAGGGAGAGACTGGATTCGGAGCATCCGTGCTGCTCGCGTGAAACGGTCTGGCCCGCCTCCCTGAGGCGCCGCGTACTCGGGTTATCGGCCGGACGGGGGGACGGACTTCAGCGGATGTCAGGAGGCGCGGTCTGCGGGAGAGGATCGGGTTGGGAAAGGGGGCCGGCGCCGTGGCGGAATGGCTGGAAAGCAGTGCAAAATGAAAAATGAAAAGTGCAAATCGCAAAATAGTGAAAGCGCGACGGAGAGATGCCGACGGGGGCGGCTGGCTTTCACGGCGGGACTGCTGCGCGTAACATAGGGAGCTGTCACTGGTTTGGTCGGATTCACAGAAAGGCGGTTCTGCGGTGCAAGCGAGGATTGTGCTCCTCCCGGGGGACGGGATTGGTCCGGAAGTTGTCGCTCAGGCGCAGCGGGTGCTGGACCGCGTGGCGGCGAAGTTCGGCCATCAGTTCGAGTTCAGTACGCATGCCATCGGCGGTTGCGCGATCGACGAGTTTGGCGACCCGCTGCCCGAACAAAGCCTGACTGCGTGCCGGGAGGCCCAGGCCATCCTGCTGGGGGCGGTCGGCGGACCGAAGTGGGACGATCCGAACGCGAAGACCCGCCCGGAAGTCGGCCTGCTGAAGATCCGCAAGGAACTCGGGCTGTTCGCCAATCTGCGGCCGATTCAGGTGCTGCCGCAAATGGCGGCAGCGTCGCCCCTGAAACAGGAAATCGTGGTGGGGACGGACATTCTGTTCTTCCGCGAGCTGACCGGCGGGTTGTACTTCGGGAAGTCGGGCAAAGAGACGACCGCCGAAGGAGAAACCGCCTGGAATACGATGATTTACAGCACGCACGAGATCGAGCGGATCGTGCGGATGGCGGGGCAGGCGGCCCGCGGTCGTCGGAAAAAAGTGACTTCGGTCGACAAGGCCAACGTGCTCGAAGTGTCTCGCTTGTGGCGGCGGGTCTTCGAACGAGTGATGAAGGACGAGTTTCCGGACGTCGAGTTCGAGAACGTACTTGTCGACGCGATGGCGATGCACCTGATCGCCAGGCCGACGAAGTTCGACGTCGTGGTGACCGAAAACCTGTTCGGCGACATTCTGACCGACGAAGGGTCGATGCTGCCGGGTTCGATGGGGCTGCTGCCGTCGGCGTCGCTGGGAGCGGACGGTCCTGGACTGTACGAGCCAATTCACGGTTCGGCCCCCGACATCGCCGGGCAGGGGATCGCGAACCCCCTGGCGACGATTCTCGCGTCGGCAATGCTGCTGCGGCACTCGCTGAAACTGGAGGCGGAGGCCAAAGCGGTCGAGGCGGCGGTCGACGCCGTGCTTTCGGCGGGACATCGGACGAAAGATCTGGCGGCGGGAGGAGTCTCGGTGACGACGGCTCAGATGGGGGATCTGGTGCTGGCAGCGCTGAATTAGGCCCGCATTCTGTTTGACGAACTGGTGGCCGGGGCAGGAGCGTCTTCGCGATGCCCTGGGGTTTGAAGACCGGGGCTTCCCTGCGGGCCAGCCCCGGCCACCCGAGCGCTTGTGCCAATGTATGCCAGGATTTGGTCGGTTGGAACGGGACGTGCTGAGCGTCTCTCTCTGGAGGGGCTTTCCGTCGCGGCGAACCTTTGAGGATCTCCATCCTGACTGACGAACTGCTGCCGTTGTTTGCGTTCGGGACGCTGCGGACGGGTCAGTGCAATCATCATCATCTGGCGGGGCGGTTCGAACGGAGCGTTCCGGCCCGGCTGGAAGGCTATACTCGGGTAGCGGAGCTGATGATCGCCCGGGCGGATGGCTGCGTTGTGGATGGCGAATTGTTTTTCCTCGATCTGGCGCGGTACGTGGAGACGCTGGCCGGCTGCGATGAGTTGGAAGAAATTCCGCCGGGGACGCTGCGCGGGGCGGAGTATCAGCGGAAGCGAGTGACGGTTCTCACGGAAGACGGTCCGGTCGATGCCTGGGCGTATGTGGAGCCCGAACCGGAGTGAACGGGAGAGGGAACTGATGGCAAAACTGCTCATCCTGCTGACGGCGTTAACCGGCTGTGTCTCGACGGCGTTAGCGCAGCACTCCGACCCGAAGGGGCGTGTCTCGGCTCACAAGGCGCTCGACTGGCTCGCCGGGGAACAGCATCGGCAAGGCTACTGGGAGGCCAACGGGGGCCAGTACCGGGTGGCCATGACCGCGCTGGCGGCGAACGCCATGCTGGCGGAAGGCTCGACGGCCAATGGCGGGAAGTACTCCAAGAACATCCGGGACGCAGTCGATTATCTGCTGGACGCTTCGCAGCCGAACGGTCTGATCGGCTACAAGAACGACTACCATTACACCTACGGACACGGCTTTTCGATGCTGTTTCTGTCGCAGGTGTTCGGCGAGGAGGAAGACTCCCGCCGGCGGGAGCGGCTGAAGACAGTGCTGGAGAAGGCGGTGCAGTTCTGCGGCGAGGCTCAGACGCCGGATGGCGGGTGGGGGTACGTTTCGGCGAAGGACGGGAACAACTTTGACGAAGGTTCCACCTGCGTCACTCAGGTGCAGGGGCTGCGAGCCTGCCGGAACGCGGGAATTCCGGTGCCGAAGGAAGTGATCGACCGGGCGGTGGAGTACATCCGCAAATGCACGACGCCCGAAGGGGCGGTGCAGTACAGCATCCGCGGCGGCGGACCGCGACCGCCGATCACCGCGGCGGCGGTCGCCTGCCTGTTCAATACGGGGGAGACGGACAATGAGTTCGCCCAGAAGCTGCTGAAGTACTGCGAGAAGGAGATCAAGATTTCCGCGCAGGGGGGGAACCTGTTTGGGCACTGGCACTACACCCATTACTACTACTCGCAGGTGATCTACCGGCTGGGCGACGAGAAGTGGGACAAGTATTACGCCGAGATCAGCAAGGACATCATCAAAAAGCAGTCGGCGGACGGTTCGTGGAAAGAGGGTCACGTGGGCCCGGTCTACACGACGGCGATCAACGCGACGATCCTGCAGATCGATAACGGCTTTCTGCCGATTTATCAGCGGTAGGCCGGTCGACGCGGGTAATGCGGAGCGGCTGCCTGCCGCTTTGAGCAAGGGCGTCGTTTCGTGCTGCAGGGCAGGGCGGAAGAGCGCTGCCGGCCCGCGGACGGTCCCGTAGCGGTACCCGGCGAGAGAGCATTGTTCCACTTTCTGACATTTTTCTAAAAACTGCTCTTGCAATCCCGCCGTACCAGAGTGAACGTGCGTGACGTCGGCGTGGGAAACGACATGCATGCACGCAATGGGGCAACCCGGAGCGCTCGAGCGAATCCCCGTCGGCCAGCGGGCCTGGTCAGGGCCCATCACGGTCGAGCCGCAAGGCCCGGCCGAGGGAGCGCACCCCGTGCGCACCCACTCGACGTCGAGATTCTTTCCCGTACTACGCGGGCCTCACAACCCGCCACCTGATCAACGCCAGCTCAAAGGACGGGCGGAGCGGACTTCGACAACCCGCTCCGCCGCGTCCGAGCCGGTGGCTTATCGAGAAAGCCTCCCCGCAGGCCGCGCTCGCGCTGCGCGCTAAGCACCCCCGCGCGCCCTCTCTCCCATTCTGCAATTTGCACTTTCAGTAGTTCCCAGATCGGGAGGTGATCTTCAAATGAACGCAGGGCTTTCCTACACAATGACTTGTGGAACAGGGTCATTCATGGAGGAAGCCCATGCGTTCGAGAAACAGTGTGACTGTGTCGGACCGGCAGGTCCAGATGCTGGCCGAGGATTGGCTGCGGACGGCGATGCCGCTCAGGGATGTCGGATGGAAGTGCACCTCCAGACGGTTGTGGCAGATCGTATTGCTGGCCGCAGCTCGCATGAGTTCGGTCTTCGCGGTCTGCCGCGATCTGGTCGGCAGCTCCTTGCGATCAGGCGGTTCGCAACGCCCTGACGGCTTGTTTGCCGGCGCGTCCGCTGACGCTCGAACAGTGGCTGCATCCGGCGCTCTGCGGGCCGCAGTTGCCCGGGGCGATCTTTCGCAAAGCCCGGCAGGTCGCCATCGACTGGCATCTGATCCCCTACCACGGACAGCCGCACCGGCATGCCAACGAACTGTATCACAGCCTGCCCAGGTCGGGGACGAGCAAATTTCACGCCTACGCCACGGCCTGCGTCGTCGAACAGGGCTATCGTTACACCCTCGCTGCGACGTCGGTCAAAGGGAGCGAGTCGCCGCTGGCCGTGCTCGAACGGTTGCTCGATCGTCTGCAGGCGCGGGGGCTGAAGATCAAAGTTCTGCTGCTGGATCGGCAGTTTTTCAGCCGCTCCGGTGCTGGAACGTCTGCAGCAGCGTCGCATCCCCTTTCTGATGCCGGTGGCGCTGCGCGGCCGCAGGCCGAAGCGTCGGTCGCGACGCGGCACAAAGCCGGGCGTACGGAAGCTGCGAGATTTCCTGCGCTGTGCCGCCGGACGCTATCGCTACACGTGGACGGTCAAACAGAGTTCGGCCTCCTTCACCGTGGTGGTGGCGTACAAGAGCTATCGCCACGACAAAACCGGGCAGCGCCGCTCGAAGCGCCTGCTGTTCGCAGCCTGGAACGTGAGCGGCGCACCGGTCGAACTCCGGGAGCTGTATCGACGCCGGTTCGGAATCGAGTCCAGCTACCGACAGCTCGGCCAGGCCCGCATCCGGACCTGCACGACCGATCCGGTGCAGCGACTGTTCTTCGTGCTGGTGGGGCTGGTGCTGAGAAACGTCTGGGTCTGGCTGCACTTCACGTACTTTGCCGAGCGCCGGAACGGCGAACTCGTGCTGCATCTGGAACGTCTGCGTTTCCGCCGGATGCTGCACTGGATCGCCAACGCCATCACACGCGAACTTCACGACGGTTCCAGTTTCTCAACGCAACTTCAACTTGAATAGCGGTTTGACGCCGATCGCCGATCTGGGAACTACTGACTTTTCATTTTGCAATTTGCAATGCCTTCTCTCTTCGAACTCCCACTGCCCCTCCGGTATCACGCCAGCTTTCCACAGTGCACTGCAACGGTCCTCCGCGGTCAAAACTGCCGATTTCAATCCCTGCAGCCTTCGTCAAACATTCATCAATTCCGCCGCGGTGGCACAGGTTGGTCGTCTTCGACCTACCTGTGTGGCAACGCCACAGGAGGTTGGCGAGTCGAGGAGAATTACCGCGCCACACAGCTCCTCGTTGCGTTATGACGTCACCGTCCGAGACTTCGGAACGATTTCTCCGGGCAGATGCCATGTCCGGCCGGCAACGGATCATCGATGATACGTTGTACGCTCACTTCGTGGCGCTCGTCGATCGCCGCCGCGTCGGGGTCGACGGCCGCGCATCTGAAGGTTGTCCGGATTCGCTGCAAGATCCGAGCGACGCGACGTCACTTCGTGTCGAAGATCGCAAACTCCGGCGAATACCGCACCAGTCCGCCTTCCGCGGTGACCGCCGACTCGTCAAACACAATCGCCTGAAACGCCTCGCCGCCGCCGTAGTCGTCGTGGAGATTCCAGACCTCCGCGGGCCGAAAACCGAAGCGGGCGTAGTACGCGGGGTCGCCGAGGATGACGACCAGCGGAGCGGCCGACTGTCGTGCGAGCGCCAGGCCGGCGGTGATCAGGGCGCTGCCGAATCCCTGCCGCTGAAATTCGGGAGCGACGGCAACGGGCGCCAGGCCGAGGCCGACTGCGACGCCGTCCAGCGTGACCGGGCTGAAGGCGATGTGGCCGACGATCCGGTCGTCGCGGGTGGCGACAAGGGAGATTGTCGGTTGAGATGCGGCGCGCAGATCGTCGACGAGACGGGCTTCGAGGTCCGTCGGGAAGGCGGCGGTGAGAATCTGGCGGATCCCGGCTTCGTCGCCGGGCTGTTCGGGGCGGATCGTGGGGGTGTTTGAGGTCATCCAGGCAGAATAGTCGATCACGTTCCCGTCACCCAGTGGAACTGGTCTTCAGCGGAGACGGGGGGCTTCTGCTACAATGTGACCGCTTAGCGTCGGCAGAAATTCCGTAGTACGGCGTGGCGTGTGGACGGAGTCAATAGAAACCAGATCGGAGGGCTGATGCTCCGCGCTCAGACTGTTGTTCGAATCGGGGGGACGCTGGGGCTCGTTCTGTGGATGGCCGGATTGTGCCCGGCAGACGCGGGGGCCAAGGGCCGTCCGAACCGGCTGGCCCGCGAGACCAGCCCATATCTGCTGCTGCACGCCCACAATCCTGTCGACTGGTACCCGTGGGGGCCGGAGGCGCTGGAGAAGGCGAAACGCGAAAACAAGCTGATTTTTCTGTCGATCGGCTACAGCAGTTGCTACTGGTGCCACGTGATGGAGCGGAAGGTCTTCGAGAACGAAGATATCGCCCGCTACATGAACGAGCACTTCGTGTGCATCAAGGTCGACCGCGAAGAGCGGCCCGAGATCGACGACGTCTACATGACGGCCCTGCTGGTCTACCAGCAGGCGACCGGGTCGGATGCGGGCGGCGGCTGGCCGCTGTCGATGTTTCTGACCCCCGACGCACAGCCGGTCGCGGGAGGGACCTATTTCCCCCCAGAGGACAAAGACGGAACCTACGGTTTTCCAACGGTGATGCGGAAGCTGACCGCCCTCTGGAAAGACAATCACGACCAGCTTCTGTCGAATGCAAAGATTCTGACCACGGAAACCCAGCGCCTGATGCGGCCGCGGCTGTCGCTGACGCCGGTGAAGCTGACGTCGGAAGTGGCGATGGAGGCCGGTGCGGCGGTCCTCGCGAGCGTCGATCCGCGATACGGCGGAGTCGATTTCCGGACGTCGTCGCCGGTCGGGCCGAAATTTCCGAGTCCCGGAAAACTGGCTCTGCTGCAGACGCTGGAAGCGATCGGACCCAGCGGGCCGCGCGGACAGGCTCTGGCCCTGACGCTGGATCAGATGGCGCTCGGCGGGTTGCGGGATCACCTGGGGGGGGGCTTTCACCGGTACTCGGTGGACCGCGAATGGAAGGTGCCCCACTTCGAGAAGATGCTGTACGACCAGGCGCAGCTCCTGGAACTGTATGCCCGCGGCTGGGAACAGCAGCAGAACCCGCTGTATCGGCAGGTGGCCGACGAGATCTTTCATTTCGTGATGTCCGAGCTGGCGTCGCCGGCGGGCGGGTTTTATGCGGCGCTCGACGCCGAAACGAAAGGGGTCGAAGGGGCGTACTACGTCTGGTCGGCCGCCGAGATTGAGCAGGTGCTGGGGAGCGCCGACGCGAAGCTGTTCCGGGCGGTCTACGAAGTCGTCGACCGGCCCGAGTTCGAGCATGGCAACGTGCTGCGGATGTCGCGGCCGCTGGCCGACTGGGCGGCCGCGTTTCAGATGCCATTGGCGGAACTGGAAGAGCGGCTGGCCGGCATGCGACGGTTGCTGCTGGCGAAACGCCGGGAACGCCCGGCCCTGTTGCGCGACGACAAAATTCTAACGGCCTGGAACGGGTTGATGATTCGCGGCCTGGCGCAGGCGGGACGGATTCTGCAGCGACCGGAATACGTCTCGGCGGCCGAGCGGGCGGCAAATTTCGTGCTGGCGAATCTGCGGACCGACGACGGACGCCTGCTCCGGACTCATACGGCGGGGAAGGCCAGTCTTGCGGGCTATCTGGAAGACTATGCCTTTCTGATTGACGGCCTGCTGGCGCTGCATCAGGCGACGCAGCAGCCGCAGTGGCTGACGGCGGCCCGCAAACTGCAGGCGGAGCAGGACCGGCTGTTCGGCGATGGCGCCGTCGGCGGGTACTACTTTACGGCGACCGATCACGGAGCCACGCTGGCGCGCATCAAGACGTGCTACGACTCGGCAATTCCAGCCGGGAACAGTGTCGCGGCCCGCAATCTGGTGGCGCTGACCCGGCTGACGGGCGAAGCGGAATACCGGGAAAGCGCCGAGCGGACGCTGAAGACCTTTGCCGGTCAGATCGTCGAGATCCCTCGCAGCGTCACCAATCTGGCGATTGCGATGGTCGAGTATGCCGCGCTGCCCCCCGCGTCGGGGCAGGGAGAAACCGGACGCGCGCCGCGGGCGATTCCACCTGTCCGCGGCGGTGCTGGAGAAGTGCCGGAATTCGAAGGGATCGTCCTGGTCTCCGGGGAAGCCGTCGATGATGACGGCAGCGTGAAGAAGAAAAAGGAAGTTGCGACCGCTCAGGCGTGTCTGTCGGTGGATCGACTCCCGGCCGGAGGAACGTGTCAGATTCTCGTCCGGTTCAAGCTCGACGAGGGGTGGCATGCGAACGCGAATCCGCCGAGCGCCGAGAACTACATTCCGACGTCGCTGACGATCGAGAGCGCGCTGGGATGCAAGCTGCTGGACGCGAAGTACCCGAAGGGGAAGCCGTTCAAGATGGAAGATACTCCCGAGCCGGTGAGTGTGTATGAGGGGACGGTGGAGTTCCGGGGAATGATCGAGATCCCCGCCGAAGCGGCCGGCAAAATCGACGAGATGGAAATCAAGGTGAAGTATCAGGCGTGTAACGCGAAAACGTGTCTGGCGCCGAAAGTTGTTTCTCTGAAGGGGAAAGTCGCCGTCGCCGGGCCGGGCGAGGCGGTCAAACAGATCAATGCGAAGCACTTTCCGGTGACAGCGGCTGCACCGGCGGACCAATAAGACTTCCGAGATTCACAGTCCATGTGGACAGGCCGTTCCGTCGTCGCGGAGCGGCACGAAGCGTCTCGTGCAGGGAAAGCAGCGACATGGACTTCTGGCATCGCGAATACACCGAAGGTCCGCTGGTTAAAACGAAGATCGTGGCCACGATCGGGCCGGCGTCGGGCAATCCCGAGATGCTGCGAGCCCTGGTGAAGGCTGGGGTCGATGTTTTCCGGCTGAACTTCGCTCACGGCGTCTACGACAACCTGGCGCAGGTGCTGACGTGGATCCGCGAGATCAGCCGCGAGCTCGAACGGCCGATCGGCGTGCTGGGAGATTTGTCGGGACCGAAGATCCGCCTGGGAGTGCTGCCCGAAGAGGGGGTCCGGTGTCGGATGGGTGCCGTCTACGAATTTGTCCGCGAGCTGACGCCCGGAACGCCGAACCAGTTCACGTGCACCTACGAGGCGCTGATCGACGATCTGAAGCCGGGCGACCGCGTGTTGCTGGCGGATGGAACGGTTTCGATGCGCGTGCTCGATGCCGATCCGAAGGCGGGGCGTGCGCGGTGCGAAGTCGTTCAGCCGGGGGTGGTCCGCAGCAAGCAGGGGGTGAACTTGCCGGGCGTGGCGCTCAGTACGCCATGCCTGACGGAAAAGGACCGGCGGGACCTGACGTGGGCGCTGGATCATCAGCTCGACTTCATCGGGTTGAGCTTTGTCCGGCAGGCGCAGGACATCGTCGACCTGCGGACCGCCATTTCGGAGCACGGAACGCCGACCCCGCCGTGGATCGTGGCGAAAATCGAGAAGCTGGAAGCGATCGACGATCTTGAGGCGATCGTCGAGGAAACGGACTGCGTGATGGTGGCTCGGGGCGACCTGGGAGTCGAAGCGGATATCGCGCACGTTCCGGGAATGCAGAAGCGGATCATCCGGCTGTGTAACGAGCATCGGGTGCCGGTGATTACTGCGACGCAGATGCTGGACAGCATGCAGAAAAGCGAGCTGCCGACCCGCGCCGAAGTGAGCGACGTGGCGAACGCCATTCTGGACGGCACCGATGCCGTGATGCTTTCCGGCGAGACGGCGGTCGGGGATTACCCGGTGCAGGCCGTGTCGATGATGAGCCGGATCGCGCAGGACGCGGAGCGGCTGCTCGTACCCCGGCAACCCGCTGATGCGCCGAGCCATGCGCGGACGCGGGCCAAGGCGATTACGGAAGCGGTGACGCACGGAGCCGCGGCGGCCGCCGCTTACCTGGGGATCAATCTTATTGTTGTGGCCACGCGGGGCGGCAAGACGGCGATGTCCATATCGCGCTATCGGCCCCGTGTCCCGACGCTGGCGCTGACGGACCGCCCGGAGGTCGCCCGGCGGCTGACACTGTTGTGGGGAGTGGCGCCGGTGTGCACGGAAGCCGTGTCCGCTTCGCCGACCGATCTGCTGAGCTTTGTGCAGAAGCGAGGGGTCGAGGCGGGCGTGCTGCAGCCGGGGTCGAAACTGGTGCTGGTGGGGAGCAGCGACTGGCGGCTGGAGTACCACGACATGATGCTGGTACATGTTGTTCCGTGACTGTCTCGGCGAAGCACGAAATCCGAAACTCGAAATCCGAAACTTAGAGAAGAGCGAAGCCCGGAAGGGTGGAACGCCATCGCGGGGGGCTCTGCATTGAATCTTTCGCAGGCGTTTACGCCCACTCGCTGGCGATTCGTTGCCTTCTGCGTCTTCGCGACTATCGCACACGCTGCGCCTTTGATGGCCGGAGACTGGCCGCACTGGCGGGGGCCTTTTCGCAATGGTGTCGTCGACGAGAGCCTGGGGGACGTTGCGGCGACATGGTCCGAAGCCGCTCCGGCCTGGCGGGCGAATGTGGGAGAGGGGGCCACATCTCCGATCATGGTGGCCGGGCGCGTTTACGTGATGGGCTGGCGCGACGGCCGGGATACGGTGGTCTGTCTGGAGGCAAGCACCGGGCGCGAGTTGTGGCGTCAGTCATATGCGTGTCCGAAGTACGGACGTCGGGCCGTCGGCGACGAAGGCCTGTATTCGGGGCCGACTTCGAGTCCCGAGTTCGATCCAGCGACGGAGAAGTTGTTCACGCTCAGCGCCGACGGCGGCCTGAATTGCTGGGACCCGGCACGCGAGGGCGCGCTGGTCTGGAGCCGGAATCTCTACGACGACTACGACGTGCCACAGCGTCCCCGGCACGGACGTTCCGGTCGGCGTGACTACGGCTACACGACCGCTCCGCTGGCATGGGGCGACTGGGTGATCGTCGAGGTCGGCGCTGGCGAGGGAACCTTGATCGCCTTCGACCAGGCGAGCGGCCAGCAGGTGTGGACCAGCGAATGCCGCGATCCGGCGGGGCATACGGGCGGTCTCGTGCCGCTGACGGTCGAAGGGGTGCCTTGCGTGGCCGTGATGACCTATCGCGGGCTGCTGGTGGCCCGGCTCGATGCCGGGCACGAGGGGCAAACGGTGGCGGAGCACCAGTGGACGACCGACTTTGCGAACAACATCGCAACGCCCGCCGTGCACGAGAATTCGGTGCTGATCACGTCAGCCTACAATCACCAGGCGATCTGCCGGCTCGACGTCGACCTGCGGGGGGCCAGAAAGGTCTGGGAGCAGCCGTTTGCGTCCAAAGTCTGCAGTCCGATCATTCACGACAGTCGGATCACCTGGGCCTGGCAGACGATGCATTGCCTCGACTTTGCATCGGGGGCCGAGCGCTGGTCGGGCGGGACGTTCGGCGACGCTGGTTCGTGTGTGCTGACGAAGGACGGGAAGCTGATCGTGTGGGGCGGACACGGCAAGCTGGCGCTCGTTGATGCCGCGGACGGAGCTACGAAGTATCGCGAAATTGCTGTGCGTGATCGGCTGGCGCGGTCGGACGTCTGGCCGCACGTGGTTCTGGCGGACGGTCGACTGTTGTGCAAAGACCGCGAGGGCGGGATTGTGTGCTTTCCATTGAAGAGCGAGTAGACGGCAGTCATTCGCCGGTCCCCTCAATGGCTCTTCGAATGGCTTCTTTGACTCCCAGTGGACGGATCGCGAAATCCTGGAGCGCTCGCTGGTCCCGGACGACGGTCGGGTTCTTCAGTCCTTCGATCAGATGGCGGCCGATTGCGTAGGTGGCGGGGGTGACCAGAGCCAGCCAGAGGCCCGAGAGATACGGCGTCAGTATGGGGACGAAAATCAGCCAGCGCCGCAGGCCCCGCTGGCGGGAGTATTCGCGGATCAGATCGCCGTACGTCACGACGTCCGGGCTGCCGATTTCGAAGATGCGGCTTTCCCCCGGCGGCAACTCTCGGGCGGCCAGGAGATAGGCCAGGACGTCGTCGATGGCGACGGGTTGCGTGGCGGTCGCCAGCCAGCGCGGGCAGATCATCACCGGCAGCCGATCGGTGAGGGACTTCATCAACTGATACGAGAGGCTGCCCGCCCCGATGACCATGCCAGCGCGGAACTCGATCGTTTCGACGCCCGATTTCCGGAGAATCTCGCCAACTTCGTGCCGACTCCGCAAGTGGGGCGAGAGCTCCGGGTCGCTGTCGTCTCCCAGTCCGCCCAGGTAGACAATGCGTTGGACGCCGGCTCGCCTGGCGGCCTGGGCGAAGTTGGTCGCGGCCTGCCGGTCGGCCTGCTCAAAGTTGTTCGAGCCGGACATCAGGTGTACGAGGTAATACGCGGTGTGCACCCCGCGGAGGGCCGCGTCGAGTGAGGGAGCGTCGAGCACATCTCCCCGGACGATCTGCGTCGATTCGCGGACGATCGGCCGGAGTTTCTCAGGGTTTCGGGCCAGGCAACGCAGGGTGACTGGCAGCTTTTCGAACTCGGCAACGAGCCGCCCGCCGACGTAACCGGTGGCGCCGGTCAGCAGGACAACCGGGAGATTCGGCGCGTCGGTAAGTTTCATCTCGGGGGGCTGCATCGATTTTGTTCCAGATCCCGGATGGGCGGCGGGTTGCGGTGTGGCTAGGATTCTTCGGGAAACGTCTGCCGTTGATTCTAGTCATGCACAGCTTTCGGAACAGGCGGTATTGCCGATGGGTTTGATCTCGTGGCGAAAACCGTCTGCCGAGTCCTTGCAGCGTTTCGTTGAGGCCAAGTCGGGGCTGGACTACAGCTATGCGGCGGTCGGCGCAACGGCCCATGTGCCGCCGGCCGGGTTCGACATCGACCGCACCCGCATTGTGCTCGGTGCGGGGGAGCCGGCGTTTGAGGCGGCGAAACTTGCCTTACAGCGCTGGGAGCAATTCCGGCTGGGCTGGGTCGAGGCGTGGTCGTCCGAAAAACCCCTCGCGGCTGGCGAAGTCGTGGCCGTGATGGGGTGGGCGATGGGGCTGTGGTGGCTCAATCCCTGCCGGATTGTCTACGTGATCGACGAATCGGGGCCGATCACCCGCTTCGGTTTTGCATACGGAACTTTGCCGGGACATGTCGAAAAGGGCGAAGAGCGATTTCTGATCGAGTGGGACCGCGATTCGGAAGAAGTGTCGTACGACATTCTGGCATTTTCGCGGCCGAATCATGTCCTGACGCGCCTGGGTTACCGGCTGGTGCGCCGGAGCCAGAAGCGGTTCGGACGGGACTCTGCGGCGGCGATGTTCCGGGCCGTGCGCGGACCCGCGCTGCTGCCCGATATTTGTCAGTCGACCGGTTGATGTTTCGCGGCGCCGGGGCGGCTGTGGTTACTCTGGAA
Source organism: uncultured Planctomycetaceae bacterium (assembly GCA_942493135.1). Classification (GTDB taxonomy): domain Bacteria; phylum Planctomycetota; class Planctomycetia; order Planctomycetales; family Planctomycetaceae; genus Planctellipticum. The sequence goes on from OW818684.1 coordinate 6,495,677, forward strand.
CAGACGTCGCAAGGCCATGCTGGCTCTCCAACCGCCGGCACAGCGAACTCTATTCCGGGTACCCCCCCCGCGGCTCCTGCAGTTCGCGGATCCAGATGTTGCGGAACTTGACCGGGTTGCCGTGGAACTGGATGTGGATCGGTTCGCGGTCGCCGTGCTTCGTGTAAGACGGCGGGGTCTCGTAGTCGGTCTTGCCGAGCAGCTCGGAGTGATTCTGAACGACGACCCCGTTCTGCAGGACGGTGACGTAGCCCGGTTTCAGCAGCGTTCCCTGTTCGTCGAACCGCGGGGCGGTGAAGAGGATGTCATAAGTCTGCCACTCGCCCGGCTTGCGGCAGGCGTTGACCAGCGGCGGCTTCGTCTTGTAGAGCGAGCCGCACTGGCCGTCGAAGTAGGTCTTGTTATCGTAGGAGTCGAGGATCTGGACTTCGTAGCGGCCCATCAGGTAGACGCCGCTGTTGCCCCGGCCCTGGCCACTCCCTTTGACTTCTTCCGGAGAGGCCCATTCGAGGTGGAGCTGGCAGTCGCCGAAGCCGTCTTTCGTGGTGATGCCGCCCCCCTGCGGGATGGCGTAGCCGTTTTCAATCAGCCACTTGTCCCCTCCCTGCCACTGCGAGAGGTCTTTGCCGTCGAAGAGGATGCGGGCATCGGACGGAGGCCCGCCGACGGGGCCGGGATCGACTGCGGCAGGTTCGGGCCAGACGATGCCGCTGACCCACTCCTTGCCGACAGCAAACCCGCCGGCAAGGATGACGGCGGGAACGGAGACGGCCAGCAGGCGACGACGGAGAGAACGCATCGGAGCTTCCTCGCGGTGTGTGGTAGACGACATGGAACGGCCAGTGCCGGCCGCGATGAGCCATCGTACCGCGGATCGTCGATCTGGAGTAATCAGCGGCCGCCTGGGACGATCAGATCCTCTTTCCAGAGGTTGCTGAGCTGTTGAATCAGCCCGGTGAACTCTTCCAGATTGAGAGGCTTGGTGAGGTAGCCCTGGACGTCGAGCTGTTCGACGGCGGCGCGATCGGAGGCGCTGGTCGACGCCGTCATGATGACGACCGGGATATGGCGGCGGGTTTCGTCGGCCCGGAGCTGCGCGAGGATTTCGCGACCGTCGCAGCCGGGGAGGCTGAGGTCGAGCAGCACAAGGTCCGGTTCAGGGACGCGGGCGTAGCGGCCGCGCTGGTACAGAAAGTCGAGGGCTTCGGCTCCGTCCGACAGCCAGGTGAGGCGATGGTAAACTGGAGCTTTGCGGAGAGCACCGATGGCGATTCGCGCGAACATCAGACTGTCCTCGACGAGGAGGATTTCCATTGGCCGTCCGACCACATTGTGATGCATGATGTTCGGCTCTACGAAGCGGGGGCGTTGATCGCTTGAGTCGACTTCAGTCTAGAGGAGACGGGGGGAGGAGTGACAGAGGGCGGGGACGCTACGGGAGAAGAATTCTGAGATCGGGAGAGCGGGGCGGGGTGCCGGAAACCGCCGGCGGCGACCGAGATGCGGAGTCGGTTCGCTGGAGTTCGTCCTGACTGCATCACAGAGATCGGACGTGTCCGGGATCCCGCTGAGGAAATCCCGGACACGCTGCGCGTGACGCTTCGGCCGCTGATCGCTGCCCTGAACTTATGACGGACGGCGGCGCATCGCGAACGACTCTTCATCAGCATCTGCGGGTTGGTCGCCGTCGACCGGGAGGCGAACCGCGCCAGCCTTTAGAATCGTGGGGCTCTCGTCGGCCGCTTCACTTGGTCCGGCAATTGCTGGCGTCTCGGCCGGCCGGGACCATGAGTCTTTTGCGGCGATCGCGGTGGATGCCTTGCGATCAGACTTCTCCGTCAATGTCCCGTCAACCGGCAGCATGTTGTAGAAATCGAGGAGCGTGCCCTTCTCGATATTCACGTTCTTGATCGCGAGCTGATACTCGACGACGGCAGCGTTGTATTGACTGTCCGCTTCGGCGAACCGCCTCTGCGATTCGAGCAACTGTTCCAGGAGCAGCCGGCTCTCGCCGCGATCCAGATTCCGCGTCTGGGCGAGGCCTTCGAGGTATTTCTCCGCCGCGGCGCGGCGGTCGTATGTTGTGCGTGTGGCTTCGAATGTCCGCGTCAGTTCGGCGTAGGCATTGCCGGCGTTGTGCACGATCTGGCGTTCCTGCTCGCGGAGCAGGGCGCGGTCCCGGGCCAGGATGAACTCGGCGTTCGACACTGCCGCGTACGCCTGGCGATAGCCGATCGGTACCGACATTTCTACGCCGAGCTGCCATTCCTGGAAGTCGCCGCTGCCCAGGTTTCCGAAGGCGCTGCTGTAGAGATCGCCGGCATTTCCGTCGAACATGCCGTGGCCGAAGCCGCGGAACCGGTAGCGGCCGACCGCGTCCAGTTTCGGGAGCAGGAAATTCTTGCTGGCGGTCAATTCCAGCTCGCTGCGTTTGATCTTCAGACGCTGCTTCATCAGTTCCGGACGTCGCTGCAGAGCTTCGGTCCGAACCAGATCCCAGTCGAGCGAGGTCTCGGCCAGGCAGGGGTCGTCCTCCGGGCGGATCAGGCGACCGTCGGTCGCGGGAATTCCGAGCAGCAGCCGCAGCCGGCGTTCGGCCAGGTAGACTCCCGTCGAATTGCGGAATGTCCCGCCGGTACTGCCATTGTTTGTCCGGGTTCCATCGATCAGACGTCCGGACAGCGCGGTCTGCACGTCGTTCTCGAATCGATAGTACTGCTCGCGAAGCTGGTCCAGACGGAATTCCTCGAAGCCGGGGTCGCCGTTCGCGGCCCGGACTTTGAACGCCTCGTAGACTTCGAGAGCCATATCGCGCAATCGAATCCGACCGTCGAGTTCGCGGTAGGCGTTGTGGAGATCCCAGTAGGCGTTCTCGACATTGCTGAGATAGTCGCGCAGCGCAATCTCGAAGTCGGCTTGCGACATGTCTGCGTTGACCCGCGCGATCATCACGCCGCGGTAGTTGCCCGGCGTTGCCCCCGGCCCTGCAATCCGGTTGAACTGACTTCCCGCCCCCTGCAACAGCGACTGACGGGCTTCGCCTTCAAACCACGTGGTATACGCGGAACCGTACAGGTTCGAAGGTGCGGTGTTGGCGTCGTACTCAAGAAAGTGCCGTACCGCGTACTGACCGCCGGTAGCGGACTGCTTGACGATTTCGTTTTTATAGACGTTGAGATCCTGCTGGAAGAACCGTCCGGCCTGGCCGCCAGACAGAAACAGGTTGTTGTAGATGCGGTCATTCTTCTCGTAATTCGCCGAGAAGTTGTACCGGGCATCGAAAGCGCTGAGTGCCGCCTCGACGCCGTACCGGGGATCGGTCTGATTGACGATGGGGTTCAGATTCGTCTGAACCGTCTCCGGGCTGCGGAGAATCGTGCCGCCGAGGTCATTCAAGACTCGGGAGTTTTCGAGTCCCTGATGGATCGCTTCATCGAGTGTGAGGTTCCAGTAGTCGGCTTCTCGTTCCGGCAGCTTGGAATCGAGCGTTCGCGGGGAGGGAGTGCTGTCCGGATAGTCCGAAGTCGGGAGGGCCGTGTCCGGATATTCGGTATTCTGAAAGACATGTTCTGTATATTTGTCGTATCGGTATTGCTCGATGAGCGCTCCGGCAGAGCGTGCGGCGCATCCCCCGGAAAATCCGGCCAGCGAGATCCCGATGCCGGTGCAGATCGCAAAGCGGCCGTGCCTCAGCAGGGATTTCAACCAGCGATGAGACCACCGGTTGGCTCCGTTGCCCAAGAACTGAGAGCGTGAAGTCATCGAAAGGGCCCTTGGATCGCAAGTTTCTGCCGGCGACAGGTTTCCGGTCGACCAACGCTGGAAGCGTCGACGTTTCGGAAGTGTCAGGTGAATTATCGGACACCAGCCAAGCCGACTTTTAGGGGGAATCGACAAAATCGCTTCAAGCGTTGTTTCTGGTCTTGACTTGGTGATAACACCGATGTTTCAGGGTTCACGCTGAAGTCTGGCCCCAAAAAAGTGACGGACCGGATGTCTCTGGTGAGACCATGCGCGATGGCTGACGACCGAATTGCGGCGGGAGGAATACGGTTGGGGATGCGAGAGTGATTTCGTGGTGCAGCTGTGCCTGGGTTGAAGGGAGAGTGTACGAAAGCTTGGGCCTGGCACCGTTTGTTTGTGGTGGCTTAACGGGCAGCCGCAACACGAGTTGCGTCTGTTCTACAGGTTGTCGCCGAATGCAGGAAAGCAGCGATGGCAGGAGGAACAACGAGGGCGTCACCGGTGATCGGAACGCTGCGGTCTGACGAAATTCACGGTTGAGGAAATGCCGGTGAGCCCGCAGGCTGGAGAACTGGGAGGAAATCTGCTTTCGCATCCTGTGAGGCGGGCCGCGTCGCGGATTGGATCGACGGGCTGCTCGACACGGTTTGGAAGCCGCAGATTTTCTGCCGAACTCAATGAATGCGATGATCGGAGCACGCATCTCGCTAAAGTTCGCCGCAGGACGTGTGCGAGCACGTTCGGAAGGCGTTGCCGCGGACCAGGGCCGGCTGTGACGGCTCCATTGCCGTATCAGTCGAGTTCAGTCGCTGCAATCATCGCATATCGGCAGACTTCGACGCGGCGGTCTTTGAGGTCGTTGCGGAGACCTCGCGCGACGCGATTCGGCGACGTTCGCCCCAGGGCAGAACGTCTCGTTCGTCTCCGGGGCTGCGCTGGCGTGTTGTGTTCCGCCGGTTAGAATCGCGGGACTCATCCACGTCCGCCCAAGACCAGGAATCGCCCGTGATCGACCTCCGCCGTATCCCAGTGATTGTTGCCGTCCTTTCCTTCTACGCCCTCGTCGCCGGTTCTGAAGTCGGCGCCCAGAATCCAGTGCCGCAACGGCCGGTTCTGCCGGAGGGATTCGTCGCCGACTACGATGTGAAATATGTCCTCGACGGCGACGAGGCACAGGCCCTCGACGTTTACTATCCGAAGACTCCCGCGGAACGGCCTTTGCCGCTGCTCGTCTGGGTTCACGGAGGCGGCTGGAGCGGCGGCAGCAAGTCGCAATTGCCCTACTTGAATCAGTTGCGGCGCGGTTACGTCGTGGCGAGCGTCGAATATCGCTTCAGCCAGAAGGCGAAGTTCCCCGCACAGATTCAGGACTGCCAGGCCGCGATTCGCTGGCTGCGTGCCAATGCGATGAAGTACAGCATTGATCCTAACAAGATTGGCGTCGGCGGTGGGTCGGCAGGCGGTCATCTGGTGGCTCTGCTGGGAACCAGCGGCGGCAAGAACGTCTTCTCGAAAATTGGCGGCAACGACGATCAGTCCGATCGCGTCCAGGCGGTCTGCGATATCTTCGGCCCGACCGACTTCTGGACCGTCATCAAGCAGGCGGAGGCGGACCCGAACGTCAAGAACATCTTCCAATGGAACAAGGGCGACCCGTATTCGAAGCTCATCGACGCCAGGCTGGGTGAAGACAAGGAGAAGTGCGACGCGGTGAGCCCGGTGCAGTATGTCAGCGCGGACAATCCGCCGTTCCTGATTCTGCACGGCGACCACGACACGCTGGTCCCGTACGCTCAGAGCGTCGAACTGCAGGGACTGCTGGAAAAGGCTGGCGTGGAGGTCACGCTGCAGCGGCTGCCGGGCGCAGGTCACGGTGGCCCGGCATTCTCCCTGCCCGCGATTGCAAAGCTGGCGAATGCATTCTTTGACAAGCACCTCAAGGGCGTGGAGGCAAAGATTGAAGCATTGCCAGAGAGCGACGTGACTGTGCCGGCAGTCAAGAAGTGACGAGGGGCGAGCAGGTTGCCGGCGCCAAAACTGCGGGGATCGCGCTACTGGCCTGAAGACAGTTCGGCTGCGGCAACCGGCGTTTCGTCTACGACCCGTCCCGGTGCGAATCGGCTACGCGGTTGTCCGCGTAGCCGGCCGCTTGCAAGCCGACAAAGGAAACGGCACATCCTGTGCGGCTGCGGAGTCAAGAGGCAGAAGCTTTCACCGCGGCAAAGCTCTCTTCCGCGTCTCGTTCAGTTCGCAAGATCTATGCCAGAATCTCCCGGATCACGTGTCCGTGCACGTCGGTCAGCCGGCGGTCGATGCCGTTGTTCCGGTACGTCAGCTTCGTGTGATCGATTCCCAGCAGGTGCAGCATCGTAGCATGGATGTCGTAGACCTCCGTCGGATGCAGCCGGTCCTGCGGCTTGTAACCGAAGTCGTCGCTGGGGCCGTACGACACGCCTCCCTTGATCCCGCCGCCGCAGAGCCAGTTCGTGAAGACGTACGGGTTGTGATCCCGTCCCTTGCCTCCCTGCGACGAGGGCATCCGGCCGAACTCGGTCGTCCACAGAATCAGCGTGTCCTCCAGCAGGCCGCGCTGCTTGAGGTCCTGGATCAGCGCCGCGGCCCCGTGGGCCATCCCCGCCGCGAGGGGACCGTGATCCCGCTCGATGTCCTCGTGGGAATCCCAGTTCCGCCGGGGGAAGCCATTGTCGTTGCCGGACCAGATCTGCACGAAGCGGACGCCGCGCTCCAGCAGCCGGCGGGCGACCAGGCACTTTCGACCGAAGTGGATTGTCTCCTCCTGGGCGTTGATCTCCTTGGGAAACTCCGCCGGGATGTGATCGAGGCCGTACATTTTGAGGATGTGCAGCGGTTCGCCGGAGAGGTCCAGGGCTTCCGGCGCCGCAAGCTGCATGCTCGCCGCCAGCTCATAGCTCCGGATGCGGGCCTCCAGCCGTTCGTCATCGGCCCGCGATTCGGCGTGCTTCGCATTCAGCCGGGCCAGCACGTTGAGCCCGGCGGCATCTCCCTTCGAGGAGATGTAGTCTCCCTGCCGGGCCGGGAAGAGGTCGGCGATCGGCGTGTCCGTTCCGGGAAAGATTGTCGTCCCCTGGTGCTGCGCCGGCAGGAACGCGCTGTCCCAGTTCTTGGTGCCGTTGGAGGCCAGGCCGCGGTGATCGGGGAGCACGACGAAGGTCGGCAGGTTTTCGTTCATGCTCCCGAGGCCATAGCTGATCCAGCTCCCCATGCCGGGAAACCCCGGCCGGTTGAAGCCGGTGGCCTGCAGCAGCGTCCCCTGGCTGTGAACGCCGGTCTTGCCGACGAGATTGTGAATGAAGGCCAGCTCATCGACGACGTTTCCCAGCGGGGCGACGATGTCGCTGATCGCCTTTCCGCACTCGCCGTACGGTTGGAAATCCCACACGGGCTTCAGCCAGGGTCCAAGTCCGTTCTGAAAGGCTTCGACCGGTTCGCCGAAGTCCGACGCCTGACCGTGGCGCTTCACCAGTTCGGGCTTGAAGTCGAACAGATCGACATGGCTGGCTGCGCCGGCCATGAAGAGCTGGACGACCCGCTTGGCCTTCGCGGGATGATGCAGTCCGGCGGGCATGCCTTCAGCCCCCAGCAGCCGTTCGGACTGCAGCAGCCCCGCCAGCGCCAGTCCACCGAGCCCGCCGCCGCTCTGCCACAAAAACTCCCGCCGACTGCTGACGGGAACCCGGACACCGTGCGGAAACGCGGATCGATTCATGCGGCACACTCTTGTAGGGCGGGCTCCCGCCCACCGGTCCTGTTCTTCTTCGGCCATCAACCATCAACCATCAACCATCAACCATCAACGACTCACTCTCCCCGCTCAATCCACAAACACAAACTCATTCAGATTCAAAATCACGCGGCACGCATTGGCCAGGCCGAACTGCTGCACGTACTCCGCCAGCGCCGCCGACTCCTCCGCGGTCGGCTCGCGCGACAGTGCCGTGCGGAACGCTGTTCGCGGCTTGCTCTGCCGGAGTCTGCGCCTCGGCCGAAACCTGCTCGGCGAAATGCTTTGCTAGCACCACTGTCAACTGGTTGTTGAGCAGTGTCAGCGCCTGCAGCGGCGTGATGGTCTCGTTGCGTTTCTCGACCAGCATCGACGGATCGGCGCAGTCCAGCGTCGCCATGAATGGCTGCTGCTTCGACCGCACCAGGAAGCGGTAGACCGACCGCCGCATCGAACGCGGGTCTTCCGGATCGTGCAGGTGATACTCGAAGTGGGGCGAATGCTCCGGATGCTCGATCACGAAGTCCTGGAAACTGGGACCGCCCATCTTCGCATCCAGCCGGCCCGAAACCGCCAGCAGACTGTCCCGAATCGACTCGGCATCCAGCCGACGACGATTCGCGTGCCACAACGACGCGTTGTCGCCGTCCCGCTGATGCTGGTCGGCGGCGAAAGGCGACTCGGAAGATTGTCGATAGACGGCGCTGGTCACCAGCAGCCGGTGGAGCTGCTTCAGCGATTGCCCGTCGTCGCGGAACTCGACCGCCAGCCAGTCCAGCAGTTCCGGATGTGTCGGCAACTGTCCCATCCGGCCGAAGTCGTTGGGCGTGTCGACCAGTCCCCGCCCGAAGTGGAATTGCCAGACGCGGTTCACGATCGATCGCCAGGTCAGCGGATTCTCGCGATGGCTGAGCCATTGGGCGAGGGCTGCCCGGCGTGTCCCCTCCGGCTGGTCAAGCGTTGAATCGAACCGACTCGGCGAGAAACCGAGCGCCGACAAGGAACCCGGCGCAACTTCGCGGCCGGGGTTCTGCACGCTGCCGCGATTCAGAATATGGATCGGCCGCGGTTTCCCGCCGCTGGCCCCGGTCCCCGCGAACGCTCCGCTGCCGGTATGGACGGTTCCGGCGTAGACGACGCGCTGAGGCGGCAGCGACTTCAAGTCCGCATCGACCGGGCCGAGCTTCGCCGCAACCTGCGTCAACTCGTTGCGGATCGCGGGCTCGACCACGCGTTGCAGCAGTTCTTCACGACGCTGCTGCAACGCCTGCAGGTCCTCGGGGCTCTTCGTCCCGCCGGGAAAGATGCCGTCGACGAGATTCTGCCGGCCCCAGCGAATCGGGGCCTCAATCGAATCGAGCGCTGCGACCGGTTTCCCCAGTGCCAGGTTCTTGCCGGCGGCATCGAGAACGGATAGTTCCGAGAGTGCGAAGATGAAATCGTTCTGGCGCGGGGCCAGCTTCGTCGCGGTGAATCGGACCCAGCGGGCGGACTTGCCGCCGACATCGGCGCTCTGCAGCGCCGTCCCCGGATTCGGCGCGTCCGCGCCGGTCCGGTCGAAAACCACCACAGACTCCGGCCCGAACTCCGGTGTCCCCGATACTTCGATCCGGAACCGGACGGGATAGCCGAAGCCGGCGCCGATCCCATTGAAATCGTCGTAACAGGCCACCCAGGTCAGCCGTTCGATGGCGACGGATTCCCCCAGATCGATCTGCACCCACTTGGCGGTGTCGGCGGAGCGTTCGATCTGACTATGATAACCGTGCTGTGGAGGCCGCTCGCTCGGCGGTTGTCTGGCCTGCTGGATCTGAGCGTCCAGCGCCGCGAGATCTGCGCCGCCGAGTTGCGTGACGCGACCGTCAAGCTCCTGCTTCCGGGCGGCGAGTTCGGTCTTCTGAGCCATCAGTTCCAATCGCTGCCGCCGGATCTGCGGGTCGACGTCGTAGGCCTTGTCGGCGCGATCGAGAGCCGCAAAGACGGCCTGGAGACTGTAGTAGTCTTCCTGGGCGATGGGATCGAATTTGTGATTGTGACACTGCGCGCAGTGGACGGTCAGACTGCTGAACGTGTTGATGGTATTGGCGACCATATCGTCGCGATCGAGATGCCGGGCTACCTTGCCGTCAATCTTGGTTTCAGGGACTTCGGCATGGCCGATGAAGTCCCAGGGCCCCGCCGCGATGAATCCCAGCGCCTCGATTCCATCGACCGTGTCGGGGTAAAGCACGTCGCCGGCGACCTGTTCGGCGACGAACCGGCCGTAGGGTTTGTCGTCGTTGAAGCTGCGGATCACGTAGTCCCGGTAGGGCCAGGCGTTCAGACGCAGTTTGTCCTTGTCGTAGCCGTGCGTCTCGCCGAAGTGGACTACGTCGAGCCAGTGCCGGGCCCAGCGTTCTCCGTAGTGCGGCGAATCGAGCAGGCGATCGACCAGCCGCTCATAGGCCTGCGGATTGTCGTCGGCGATGAATGCGTCGACTTCAGCAGGGTTCGGGGGCAGACCGACCAGATCGAAGTACAGGCGGCGGATCAGCGTCCGGCGATCGGCCTCGGGAGCCGGCTGCAGCCCCTCCCGTTCCTGCCGGGCAGCAATGAAGGCATCGACCGGCGTCCGCACCCACACTCGGCGCGAAGCGGGCAAGGCGGGGATTTCTGGTCGGGTCAACGGCAGCAGCGACCACCAGTCCGTGGCCTGGACCTGCGGTTCGTGGAGGACGACGTCTTTCGGCCACGCCGCCCCTTCAGCGAGCCAGCGACGCAAGATTGCCACTTCGGCCTCCGTCAGCGGCGGCTCGCCCTGCGGCATTTCGGCCTTGCCATCGACGGGGATCACCAGATCGAGCAGATAGCTGTCGGACGGCGATCCAGGTTCAACCGCCGGTCCGCTCGAACCGCCCGTCAGCAACTGCTGGCGGTTCTCCAGCGATAGACGGCCCTGATTCTCATTCGAGTTGTGGCAGGCGAGGCACTTCGCCTGCAGCAGCGGAGCGACGTCTTTGCGGAATCGGCGGTCGGCGGCCTCGTCACCCAGGGAGCTGCCGATGACCAGCGGCCCTGGCAGGGCCATTAGAAACAAGCCGAGTTGCACGACGCGTTGCAAATTCAAAGTTGTCCCTCCTGCAATTCGGCGCGCAAGTCCGTCAACGCCGCTTCCACATGCTCCCGCATGGCGCGACGGGCGGCAATCGCATCGCCGGTCCGGATCGCCGCCAGAATGGCGAGGTGGCCCTGGAGCGCCGGCTCGCGCCCGCCCCGGCCGATGGTGGTCTGCCGCGACGCCCGCAGCAGTTCGGCGAGCGAATCGAGCAGAAAGACGAACAACGGATTGCCGCTGGCCTCTGCCAGAATCCGGTGGAACTGAATGTCGGCCTCGACCATTCCCGGAATGTCCGGCGCGGCGGCCAGAAGCTCGTTCGACCGTTCGAGACGGCTAATCAATTCGGGCGAACAGCGCTCCGCGGCCAGGGCAGCGATATCGCTTTCCAGCGGCAGCCGGACTTCCGCAAGATGCAGCAGAGAAGCCGCCGAACGCTCCATCACCAGCCGCAGCCCGTCGGTGATCGGCTGAGAGCCAGCCGGGAGCACGCGGGGTTTGCGGCCTTGCGAGACTTCGATGAGGCGTTGCGACTGCAAATGCTGCATGGCCTCGCGGACGACGCTTCGCGAGACCCCCAGTTCGCGGCAGAGGGCGCCCTGCGGCGGCAACTCGCCATCCAGCCCGAAAACGCCGGCGACGATCCGTTCCCGGAGCGCCTCGACCGTCTGTTCGACGAGCCGGCGGGAGCGGAGCAGCGGTAGTGCGGTGCCAGTCATCGAGCGCCTGTCACATGTCTGATAAGTTCCTGATGCAGGATATCAGACCGGTGACCGAATGCAAGGATTGCTTGACCGATCAGGTTGCCTCGGTGGCTGACCGCTCCACCAGTTGCACAATCATCCGTTCCAGATCGGCAGACACCACCGGTTTTGTCAGGTACTCATCGCAACCGGCGCGCAGACAGAGTTCGCGATCGCCGTGCATCGCGTGCGCCGTGACCGCCAGAATTGGCAGTTGGCACCCCTTTTCTCGAAGCAGCGATGTCGCCGTGTAACCGTCCAATTCGGGCATCTGCATGTCCATCAGGATGAAGTCGACTGGCGGCGGCTCCTGCAGGCGACCGACGATCGTCCGATCTTCGGTCAACGCTTCGACGCCCAGTCTGCCGTTCGCGGCAATTGTGATCACCGCTCCGCGCTTCCTCAGCATGTATGACAGGATCTGCTGGTTCGCGGGACTGTCTTCGACCAGGAGCACGCGAATTCCGCCGAGTGGCGGCTTCACAGTGGCAGCAGACCCCGGTCGCCCGGCTTTCGAAACGTCCGGTTCGAGATCCATTTCAGATCTCCTCCCAGTGGAGTGCCAATTCGGTCGTTCCAGGCCCGGAGGTCGCCCTGTCGAAGCCGTCCGACCCGAGGGGCGCGACCGAGGCTGCCGTGGCGCCGACATCGAATTCGGCCAGACGTCCGGGTCGGAGAAACGAGCGACGGAGCCCGAGAACAGACGACGAGGCACGGAGCATGGCGCAGAATCTCCCGAGTCCGCAGAGGCTGTAAGACCTCGGCGGCGTCACCGGGAGAGTGGAGCGCCCATCCACCCGGAGAACCGACCACTGAATCGATGTCACTGTCCATCGCCGCACATCGGCAACGGATTCTGGCAGTCCGGGTGACCAAATTGCGTTCGGCCCGACGGATGCTGCCCGCAATCGAGAACAGGATCACGGTGGGGATGCACCAGATCGAATTCGGAGGACGACATGAGCGCCAGTCGACCTCGTCACTTGCAGAATCGGCGAATGCGCCGATCGTTCCACAGAGTATTCCTGTGCAAACTGAGCAAGGAGTTGCAAATACCGGTCGCGATGTATCGAGCGTTACAAGTCACCGCTTCGTACCGCAGTTTGTCTTTCCCGACAGTTTCTCATTCAGAGCCCGGCAGCAGGTAATACCACCAGAATGCCGCCACCTCGCGGGCCGTCAGCAGCTTCTGATTGGGGAAGACGTAGCGCTGCCGGGCGGGGACGGTGAATACCTCGCGTCCCGAACGCTGATAGCAGAGTTTGATCCGTGGCAGATGATAGCCATGGCTGACGGCCAGCAACTTTCTCGGTGACGGCGGTCCGAGCCGGTCGACGGTATTGCGAACAGTGCTGGCCGTATCCAGCCCGAGCCGATCCAGGCGAATGGCCGCGGCAGGCACGCCCCGCGCGATCGCCAGGTTCCGCATGGCCTCGGTTTCATGGAGACTTCCTTCGCCGGGGCCGCCCGACAACCAGAGTTCTCGAACCAGCCCGAGGCGGTAGAGTTCGACGGCCGTCCGAACCCGGTCGGCCAGGGCATGCGACGGTTGCCCGCTGCGGTAGACCCGGCAGCCGAAGACGACGGCAGCGTCGGCCGGTCTGCGATCGTCGACTCGACTGAACAGGGAAATCTGCAGCAGCGCAAACAGGATGGCAACGACGGGTGCCAGGCCGACCGGAAGCCACCAAGATGCCCGACTGAACCGACGAGGTTTGCTCCACGCCAGTGCGAGCGAACCGGTGATTGCCAGAACTGTGACCAGCGAGACAACCGGGGATATTCCGCTGAGAATCGCTTTCGGCTGAACCAGTCGGTGAAACTGCAGGGCGTTGCTGACAGCCACCAGCAGCGTCGCGGTCAACACGGCGGTGCAGACTCGTCGAAGAGGCACTGACGGCACCGGAAAGACGGCCGCCAGCAACGACAAGCCGGCCAGCAGCTCCCAGAGGCCGGCGAATGTCGCTGGCAGCGGGCCCAGGTCGAGCCACCAGTCTCGGGCACTGAAGCCGGGCCGGACCGAGTCCCCCACGACATTGGTGATGGCGAACAGCCCCAGAAACAGGGCTGTGGCACGAACGACTTCTTTGAAGGTCCAGAATGCGATGCCGATGACGCATCGTCGGAATTCGCCCCAACGTAACACTGTGGCAGGCTCTGTGACGGGCGACTTCCGGCCGGCGAACAACGCGATCGCACCTGATGCCATGACAGTTCTCCGGATCCCGTTGCGTGGAGCACCTCAGAAAATCCACGGGCTGCGCGGGCGATTTCTACCAGTCATCGCGAAGCAGTTCCAGACGAATGCTGAACCTCTTAACGGGTAACAGGTTGTGGCGGAACCGTCGCCTCGGCCGGGTATGGAGGAGTCTCTCGGGCGTTCAATGACTGCAGTCTGATTGACAGACTGTCGATAATTTTGAATAATCAAAAAGTCAGTTTTCAGTCCCCGGAGATCGTTCGCCCAAATGTCTCAACCCTCAGTTTATTTCCTTGCAGGAAAACTCCTCACGCTGGCCTTCACGGCTCTCATGGTCGCCGGGTGCAACTCGGAATCTCCGCCACAAAGTGCCGACGCGCCGCTGAAAGTCGTCGCTACGACCGGCATGGTCGCCGATCTGGTACGGGCCGTCGGGGGCCCACGAGTCACGGTGACGGCCCTGATGGGGCCGGGGGTCGATCCGCATCTCTACAAGCCCACCCGCAACGATATGCAGTTGCTGATGGACGCCGACCTGGTGTTCTACAACGGGTTGCACCTCGAAGGCCGGATGACGGAGACGCTCGAACAATTGCACAAACCCGGCAAGCCGGTTGTCGCAGTTTCCGACGGTCTCGATCCGGAACGACTGCGGCATCCCCCGGAATCGCCGGACGTGCATGATCCGCACGTCTGGATGGACGTGTCGCTCTGGAGTCAGGGAATCGGTCCCGTTGTCAAAGCGCTCGCCGGACGAGCCCCGGCCTTTGCCGCCGAGTTTCAGGAGCGGGGCGAAGCGTATCACCGGGAGTTGACGGCTCTGGACGGCCGCGTCCGGCAGATCATCGCCGGCATCCCCGAGTCGCAGCGGCTGCTGGTCACGTCACACGACGCCTTCGGCTACTTCGGCCGCGCCTATGAGCTGGAAGTCCACTCCGTGCTGGGGGTGACGACGGACTCGGAAGCCGCGGTCAGCGATATCAATCAGCTCGTCGATCTGGTCGTCCGCCGTAAGCTGCCGGCCGTCTTTATCGAGTCGAGCGTGAACCAGAAGTCACTGCAGGCGCTCGTCGAGGGGGCGGCGTCGCGCGGCGTGCAGGTCCGGCTCGCCGGTCCCTTGTACAGCGACGCTCTCGGACCGGCCGATGGTCCCGCGGGCAGCTATGCGGGTATGATCGAAACGAACGCCCGGATGATGGCGGCCGCGCTTTCGCTGGACGCCACCGCGGCCCGGGAGGAATGAGCAGCCGATGCAGCCTTCAACGGAAAAGTTGCCTCAACCAGGCGGTGCGGCGCAGCTCGCCAACGATCACGACCACAGTTCGCCGCTGTCGATCGACGACATGACCGTCGCCTACCACCGGCAGCCGGTCCTGTGGAACATCGACTACGACGCTCCGGCCGGCCGGCTGATCGCGATTATCGGACCGAACGGAGCGGGCAAGAGTACGCTGATCAAAGCCGTCCTGAACCTGGTGCCGCGGGCCTCCGGCGTGGTGCGGTTCTTTGGCGACACCTTCGAACACGCCCGCCACCGGATCGCTTATGTCCCGCAGCGGACCAGCGTCGACTGGCAGTTTCCGGTGACTGCCCTCGATGTCGTCACCATGGGACTCTATCGCCAGATCGGCTGGTTCCGCCCGGTCAGTTCCACTCACCGGCAGCGGGCGCTGGCGGCCCTGGAACGGGTCGGTCTGGCCGACTTCGCCCGGCGGCAGATCAGCCAGCTCTCCGGGGGACAGCAGCAGCGGGTTTTCCTCGCCCGGGCGCTGGTCCAGGAGGCCGACTTTTACCTGATGGACGAACCCTTCGCGGGCGTCGACGCTGCGACAGAACGTGCCATCGTCGAACTGCTGCGGGAGCTGCGGCGGCAGGGGCGGACGGCGATGGTTGTCCATCACGACCTGCAGACCGTCACGGAGTATTTTGACGACGTGATGCTGCTCAATACTCGGCTGGTCGCCGCCGGTCCGACGGCGACGGCATTTACGCCGGAGAATCTCCGCCGGACCTATGGAGGGAAACTGGCGCTGCTGGATCAGGTCGGTCATCAGATGACGCTGAGCGGGTCGCCGCGATGACCGGGCGACGCGGGATTCTGTCGGTCGTCGGCGTCATGGCAACAGTTCTCCTGCTGATGACCGGCGCCACATTCGCGGCCGAGACCGGATCTGGCAGCGCTGCCGACTCCGGCTTCTGGCGGGCGCTGACCCTGCGCGACTATAACACGCGCGTCGTGCTCGCCGGAACATGCCTGCTGGGGCTGGCGGGTGGCGTGGTCGGGACGTTCATGCTGCTCCGCAAACGTTCGCTCGAAGCCGACGTCGCCAGTCACGCCGCGTTTCCAGGCATCGGCCTGGCCTTTCTGCTGACCGAGGCGTTCCGCCCCGGACTGGGGAAATCGCTGCCGATCCTGCTCGCCGGGGCCTTTGCGACCGCCCTGCTCGGAATCGGCTGCACGCACCTGCTGACCCGTATTCGCCGCATCCGCGAAGACGCCGCTCTGGGAATGGTGCTGGGAGTCTTCTTCGGCGCCGGGGTGGTCCTGCTGACGATCATTCAGGGGCTGCCATCGGGCCATCAGGCGGGACTGTCCGACTTCGTGTTCGGCAAGGCGGCGGCGCTGGTGGCTTCCGACATGCAGGTCCTCGCCGGGTGCGCCGTCGTGGTCGTCGTGCTGTGCGGCGTCTCCTTCAAGGCCCTCACACTCCTCTGCTTTGATCGCGAGTTCGCCGAGGTTCAAGGCTGGCCCGTGCGCGGACTCGACTGGCTGCTGACGCTGCTGATTGTCAGCGTCACCGTGATCGGCATGCAGAGCGTTGGACTGCTGCTGGTCGTCGCGCTGACCATCATTCCCTCGGCCGCATCGCGCTTCTGGTCCGACCGACTGCCGGTGATGGTGGCGGTCGCCGGCGGACTGGGAGCGCTCAGCGGACTGCTGGGAGTGCTGGTCAGCGCCGCCGCTCCGCGACTCGCCGCCGGTGCCGTGATTGTGCTCAGCGCATCGGCCGTCTTCGGAGTCAGTCTGCTCCTTGGCCCGCGCGGCGGCGCCGTCTGGGAGTGGCTCCGGCGGCGCTCGGTCCGAGTCCGCGTCGGCCTGCTCGATCTCCTCCGGACGAGCTACGAACTGCAGGAGCGCCGCTGGTCTGCCGGCGAAGTCCCGCGCGCCGCCGAGTTATCCGACTTCTCCTTCACCGCGGATCTGCTCCGGCAGGTCCGGAGCTGGTCGCCGGCGCGCGTTGCCAGCCTGCTGCACTACGGAATCCTGGTCGGCGTAATCCGCCCCGACTCCGCAGGCAGTTACCGCCTCACCGAAGAAGGGGGCCGGCAAGCCCTCGAAGCGGTCCGCCAGCACCGTCTCTGGGAGCTCTATCTGATCCACTATGCCGAACTGCCGCCGCTGCATGTCGACAGCAGCGCCGATCTCACCGAGCACGCCCTGCACCCGCAGCAGATCGAACAGCTCGAGCGATTGCTCAGCGGGACGGTCCCGCCGTTGCCCCCCAACCCGCATGCCCCTATCGGCCACGCCCCGGCGATCATCCCTCCCGGAGGCGTCGCATGAATGTTCTGGCCGTGTCGCTGCTGACGTGGACATCGCTCGACACCTGGATCGTCGTGACGGCGGCGCTGACGGCGATGTCGTGCGCGGTTCCCGGCTGTTTTCTCGTCCTGCGACGGCAGAGCCTGATGGGCGACGCTCTCAGCCATGCGGTCCTGCCCGGAATCGTCCTGGCGTATCTGGCCTGGAACTATGGCCGGCATGCCGGCTGGCTCGCGACGGCCGATGACGGCACGCGGCAACTGGTCCTGTTCTTCGGCGCCGCGGTCACCGGAGTGCTCTGCGCCCTGTTGACCGAGGCGGTCCGCGACATCGGCCGCGTGGAAGCCGGCGCAGCACTCGGCGTCGTCTTCACATCGCTGTTCGCCCTTGGCCTGCTGCTGGTCCGCCTGTTCGCCGATCAGGCGCACGTCGACCCCGGCTGCGTCCTGTACGGCAACCTTGAGATGGTCGTCGCCGTCCCGTTCGGCAGGACAGGAATTCCCGTCGCGGCCGCGACGGCGGGAGCCGTCTGCCTGATCAACCTGCTGCTGACCGCAGTCTTCTTCAAGGAACTGCAGCTCAGCTCGTTCGATCCGGCGCTGGCCACGTCGTTGGGAATCCCCGCCCGGCTGATGAACTATGGCCTGATGGCCGTCACCTCCGCCACCGTCGTCACTGCGTTTGAAACGGTCGGCAGCGTGCTGGTCCTCTCGATGCTGGTCGTCCCGGCCGCGACCGCACTGCTTCTCACCGACCGCTTGCGGACCGTCCTCGGTCTCAGCTTGGTCGCCGCTGCGGCCGCCGCCCTGCTGGGACACTCGCTCGCGCGGCTGCTGCCCTGGTTCGAATCCACCGTGCTCGGCATGCCGCACGCACCCGACGCCAGCACATCCGGCCTGATGGCGGTCGCCGGCGGGCTCCTGTTTGTCCTGGCGTGGGTTTTCGGCCCCCGCTACGGCGTGCTGCATGCCCGGCGCGATCGCCTTCGACTCAAGAGGCGGATTATCCGCGAAGATCTGCTCGGCCGGCTCTACCGCCAGGAAGAACCCCGGCCGACAGTGATCGGCATGACGATCCCCGATTTCGCCGGCGATACACACCACTCGACGCCAGCCATCCGCGCGGCCCTCGAACGTCTGATCCGGGATGGGCTGATTGTCGCTGACGGAACCGACTTTCGGCTCACCGATTCCGGGCGTCGCGCGGCCGTGGAAGTTGTCCGCTCGCACCGGCTCTGGGAAAGCTACCTCTCCCAGGAAATCCAGGTCGGCCCGCAGCACGTCCATGCCTCCGCGGAGGAAGTGGAGCACCTGCTCGACGATCGGCTCAAAGCCGAACTCGCAGCCGAGCTCGCACACCCGGTCGAAGATCCGCACGGGAAGGCAATTCCGGCTAAGACCGAGTAGGGCAGGCTCCCGCCTGCCGATTTGTGCTGGCCACCACATTGCGGCAGGCGGGAGCCTGCCCTACAGGACGTCAGTACGCGTCGCTCAGCACCGGATCGTCGATCGACTGCTGCCACGCCGTCAGATCGGACTGCAGCTTTTTCAGGACTTCCGCCTGCCGCTTCGCGTTGATCAGGTTCTTCTCCTCGTCGGGATCCTGCTGCAGGTCGTAGAACTCGTCCATACCGCGGGCGCGGAAGTGGCGGATCAGCTTGAAACGATCGGTGCGGATCATCCGCATGTAGGCCAGCCCGCCATTATGGAGGTCGTACATCCCGAAGACTGCCGGGAGCGGTTCCAGCAGTTGGCCGCGCAGCCGGGCCGAGAAGTCCCGGCCATGCACTGTCAGACCTTCGGGAACTTTCACGCCGGCCACGCCCAGCATCGTGCGGAACATGTCGAGATTCTGCACCGGCTCGTCGACCACATCCCCCGGCTTGACCACGCCCGGCCAGCGAACCAGCAACGGCACGGTGATCGACGTCTCCCACATGTTCGGCCGCTTCGGACCCCGCACGCCGCCCCGCCACCACTGGCCGTTCCCCTTCGTATCGACGCCGTGCCGGCCGTTGTTGTAGCCGTGATCGCTGGTAAACAGGACCAACGTGTTGTCGGTCAGCTTCAGCTCGTCGAGCGTCGCGAGGACGCGGCCGATGTTCCGATCGACCGACGAGATGCTGGAGTAGTAGTCCCGCTGCCACTTTTTGAGAACTTCCGGGTTCGAGTCCGCCAGGTCGGGGATCGACGGATCGAGGTCCTTGTAGTGCGCGGAGTCCTCGTCGGGCACCGGCAGATACGGTAGATGCGGCGCGCGAAAGTGCAGGCAGACGAGGAACGGACCCGCCTGGTTCTTGCGGACGAAATCGATGGCGCTGTCGGTCAGCAGATCTGGAAGCGGGCCGGTGAGCTGCTGCTCCTTCCCTTCGACCTCCAGCGTGGGATTCATGGGCCTGTTGCCGCCTCCCAGGAATCCGAAGAAGTGATCGAACCCCTTCTGATGCGGATGAAACGGCGGCCGGTCCCCCAGATGCCACTTGCCGATCAGAGCGGTCTGATAGCCGCTCTGCTGCAGCAAAGCGGGCCAGGTCGTCTCCTTCAACCCCACCCCCGCGGCGGCCTCGTCCGGAGCGATCCAGTCGTGGATCTTCACCTCCGACGGCCAGCGGCCGCTGAAGTAGGTTGCCCGGCTCGGCGAGCAGACGGGCGTCGCGGTCGTCGCATTGCGGAAGAGCGCCCCCTCGCGGGCGATGCGATCCATATGCGGTGTCTTGATCTCCGAGTTGCCATAGGCCCCGACGGCCCAGCGCGCCTGATCGTCGGTCACAATGGCGACGATGTTGGGACGCTCGGCGGCGAACAGGGACTCTCCGGCGAGAAGCACCAGCAGTGACGAGATAGCGTTCGAGCGCAGCGAGAAGAACATCGGCAGACTCCTAAACCGGACGACGTCGCAGGGCGGCCTGGATCAGTTTGGCGACTTCAATCACAGTCACCGGGACCAGCGACAGGCCGAGAATCACCAGCCATTCCCAGGTGAGATGCGTACCGACTTCGAAGACCGGACGGACGAACGGCACGGTCACGGCCGTGAGCTGCAGCAGGCCCGAGACGACGATCGCGCCGAACAGTTGTGGATTTGAGAACGGACCGATTTCCGGCATGGTATGCCGCTGACTGCGGCAGCCGATCGCGAAGAAGAGCTGCGAAAACGCCGTGATGCAGAAGGTCACTACCTGGGCGTGGGCGATGTTTTCGAGGTTTGTCTTGTCGCCCCGATAGACCCACCAGAACCCGACCGCCGCGACGGTGGCGATCAGCGTTCCATGAAACAGGATCAGCCAGCCCCGTTCACGCGTCAGCACCCCCTCGTGCGGCGGGCGGGGCGGACGCTGCATGATGTCGCGGTCAGGCGGCTCCATCGCGAGCGCCAACGCCGGCAGCCCGTCCGTCACGAGGTTGATCCACAGGATCTGAATCGCCAGCAGCGGCATCGGCCAGCCGATCAGGGCGGCGAAGAACATCAGCAGGACTTCGCCGGCATTGCACGACAGCAGGTAATGCACCACCTTCTGAATGTTGTCAAAGATGCCGCGGCCTTCTTCGACGGCATTGACGATCGACGTGAAGTTGTCGTCCATGAGGACCATGTCCGACGCCTCTTTGGTGACATCGGTGCCGGTGACCCCCATCGCAATCCCGATGTCCGCGGCCCGGACCGCGGGGGCATCGTTCACGCCGTCCCCCGTCATCGCGACGATCTGTCCCCGCCCCTTCCACGCCTTCACGACGCGCAGCTTGTGCTCGGCGGAGACTCGCGCGTACACGGCAATGTGCTCGACCTCGTTCGAAAGTTCTTCGTCCGACAACCGGTCCAGCTCGCACCCCGTCAGGACGCGATCCCCGTCGTCGGCGATGTGCAGCTCGCGGGCGATCGCCTGGGCCGTTTCGGGATGGTCGCCGGTAATCATCACCGGACGGATGCCCGCGGTCCGGCTCCGTCGAACCGCGTCGCGGACCTCATCCCGCGGCGGGTCGATCATCCCCACCATTCCGGCGAAAATGAGATCCCGTTCGTCGTAGTCCGCGTCGGGTCGCTCCCGATGTTCGCGGTATGCCATGGCCAGCACCCGCAAGGCTCGGGACGCCAGTTCGGAATTCCACCGCATGATCTCCGCCCGGCGGGCTTCGGTCAGGGGCCGGACCTGGCCATCCATCAGTTCGGCGATGCTCAGCCCCAGGATGACTTCCGGGGCGCCTTTGGTGTGCATCACCGGCGCGCCGTCGTCTCCGCGCACCACCACCGACATCGCCTTTCGCTCAGAATCGAACGGAATCTCGTAGAGGACATGTCGGGTTCGTGCGCGGGCCTCAATGCCTGCCTTCATCGCCGCGACGACGAGTGCGCCTTCCGTCGGATCGCCGATCACCTGCCAGTTCTCGCCATCGCCGCGAGGGCTGACGGTGGCGTTGTTGCAGAGCGACGCAGTCGTGAGCAGTTGCAGCAGCCCCGGTTCCCGTGAAGGCGGCACAGCCGGACCTGCTTCGCCGCCGGACTGCTTCAGAAACTGGCCGTGCGGTGTATAACCCGCTCCGGTCACGTCGTACCGGTCACTTCCCGCGAGAATCTCGCGCACGGTCATTTCGTTGCGGGTCAGCGTTCCGGTTTTATCAGAGCAGATCACGGTCACAGAACCGAGCGTCTCGACGCTCGGCAGCTTGCGGACCAGCGCATTCCGTTTCACCATCCGCTGCAGCCCCAGCGCCAGCGCCAGCGTCACCACGGCGGGCAGCCCCTCGGGTACGGCTGCCACCGCCAGGCTGACCGAAACCAGCAGCACTTCAAACCACTTACCGCCGCGCCACAGCTCCATCGCGAAGATGACGACCACGATCGCCAGGCAGACGACGACCAGGACTTTGCCCAGCTCAGCGAGCCGCCGCTGGAGCGGCGTCGGCTCCCGTTCCGACTGCTGCAGCAGCCCCGCAATGCGCCCCAGTTCGGTCTGCATTCCCGTCGATGTCACGACCGCGCTGGCTTTGCCGGCCGCGGCCACCGTTCCCAGATAGAGCATATTCCTGCGGTCGCCGAGCGAAGTCCCGGCGGGCAGCGCGACGTCCGCATCCTTGTCGACCGGGACCGATTCCCCGGTGAGTGAGGCTTCCTGAACGCGCAGGGCGAAGGCCGTCAGGAGCCGCGAGTCGGCGGGGACGTTGTCGCCGGCTTCGATCTCGATCCGGTCTCCGGGGACCAGTTCGGAAGCGGGGACGGACAGCAGCATGCCATCACGCAAGACTTTGGCCATCGGCGACGACATTTTCTGCAGGGCGGCGAGCGCGCGCCCGGCCTTTTCCTCCTGCAGAAAGCCGATCACTCCGTTGACCAGCACGATCGCCAGAATGGCCGCAGTGTCGGCCCATTCTCCCATCACTCCGGAGATGACCGCCGCGAAGATCAGAATCCAGATCACCAGCTCCTTGAACTGGTTCAGGAGCCGTTGCCACATCGGGACCGGCGGCGCCTCGGCGAGGGAATTCGCTCCCCAGCGTTCCCGACGACGGACGACTTCGTCCCCGGTCAGGCCCCGCTCACCGTCGACCGACAGCCCTCGCAACACGTCAGCCGCCGGCATCGTCTCCCAGGCCTGTGTTTCGCTCACGGTTCGCACCTTTGATCGTTCCGTCTCAAGTCGCATTCTCGTGTGCATTGTCCGGAAGCTGCAGTCTCACGCGTCCCCGAACGGACTGCAACCGCACCCCTTGAAAAGCTGGTGATTGACAGCAGGATCGGACTGACGAATACTCCGCGAGAGTCTGTCACGCGTCCCTCC
Source organism: uncultured Planctomycetaceae bacterium (assembly GCA_942493135.1). GTDB lineage: Bacteria > Planctomycetota > Planctomycetia > Planctomycetales > Planctomycetaceae > Planctellipticum. The sequence goes on from OW818684.1 coordinate 6,518,538, forward strand.
CTTGGAAAATCTCATGCTCCGGCTGTTCTCGCTCACAGTGGTCATGGTCAGTTTGCTGGGACAACCTCTGCGGGTCCGCGCCCAGGACTCCGCAGCGGACATTCGGCTCACGCTGCCGCCGGTCGGCTATGCGGTCGCCGGGGCCGAGATGAACGTCTACTTCGACAACATCGTGCTGACGCAGCAGCCGGAGAAATTGCGGTTCGTCGTCGAGAGCCAACTCGGTGCGATGGAGGCCGGTCGCTGGACCGTTACGCCTGCAGCGACCGAAGTCGGCGAACACTCCTGGAAGGTCGCCGTCTACGAAGGCGATCAGAAGCTCGCGGAACAGACGATGACGTGGCACGTCGCGCCGGCCGCGGCGGGAGCGGGACGACACCTGACGCTGCTGATTGTCGGCGACAGCCTGACGCATGCGACGATCTATCCGAACGACCTCGCCCGCCGACTCTCAGAACCGGGGATGCCCGCCTGGACTATGCTCGGCACGCATCGACCGGCCAGCGCGCAGCCGGGGGTCGCTCACGAAGGCTACGGCGGCTGGACGTGGGAGCGTTTCGTCAAACACTACGAACCCAACCCCGACCCGGCCGATCGGAAGCACAGCAGCCCGTTTGTCTTTCTGGAAGACGGTCAGCCGAAGCTCGACATCCCCCGCTACTTCCGCGACTCCTGCGGCGGCAAGACGCCGGACGTCGTGACGTTTCTGCTCGGTATTAACGACTGCTTCGGAGCCAACCCCAACGACCTGGCCGCGATGGATCAGCGGATCGATCAGGTCTTCGCCCAGGCCGAAGCGTTGCTGAAAGCGTACCACGAGGCCGCGCCAGAGGCCGAGCTGGGCGTCTGCCTGACGACGCCACCGAACGCCCGGGAATCGGGCTTCGAGGCCAATTACAAAGGCAAATACACCCGGTGGGGCTGGAAGCGGATCCAGCACCGCCTCGTTCAGCGGCAGCTCAAGCAGTTCGGCGGCCGGGAAGCCGAAGGGATTTTCGTGGTGCCGACAGAGCTGAATCTCGACCCGGTCGCCGGCTACCCGGACAACAACGGCGTCCATCCGAACGCGACGGGGTATCAACAGGTGGCCGCATCGCTGCATGCGTGGCTGATGAGTCGGGTGGAGCGGGCGAAGTAGTCCGCGAGGCGACTGGCGGTCACGCCGCGGACATTTCACGACCGCCTGCGCTTTCGCACAAGTCTATCGGCATGTCGCTGAAACAAGTCGTGTTCTGCACACAACATCACGTTTGATCCGCGTGTGGACGAGGATTTGCCGATGGCTGCCCGATGAAGGCCGCGCCACCTAAACATAGATAAGTCGTCTAGGTGTCTCAACCAGTTTCACACTGAACTCTCGACTCAGTCTCCGCACCAGAATCGCCGATCAAGATTCTTTGGAGAAACGATTGTCGACGCACCGCAAGCGTATCGATCTGTCTGCAGTTTCACGGAATCCAGGAAAACGCAATGGCCAGCGCCGTCTCGGTCCCGCTCAATGCGCTCCGCCTGAACGAGAACCTCGAGTATCCCGTCTATTCCCAGGATGGCACGCTGCTGCTTGCCGCGGGCCTGACGATGACGGACAACTTTCTGGACAAGCTCCGCGCGCGTGGAATTTTCGAGGTGCTGCTGAACGCCGCCGACGCTCAACGCCTCACTGGAAACGATGGTGTTCCGGAACGCGAGGAGCAGCAGCTCCGGATGCTGGAAACGGCGCTGAATCGTCAGATCGACGAGTTTGTCCAGAATAACGGCCTTCGCGTCCGCAACCGCGGCCCGTCGGTCGCGGGCGAGGTTGTGTGGCACGGGAAGTCCGATTACAGCAGCGAACATCAGGCGCAGGCTGCCGCGCTCCACCAGCACAATGCGGCGGCCGTTGAATCGATGATGAATCGAATCGCCGCTGGAGGTGCAGTCAGCGGCGGCGAGAAGGTGAGCCGGGGAACGGACGGTTCCTTGAAATCCCTCGTCGCTGACTTTGCCTCGACCATCAGCACCACGTTCTCTGCAACCGGCAAGCCGTCGCTCGCCGAGCATTCGACGAAGATGGCCACGCTCGGGATGGCCGTGGGCATCAAAATGGGCTTCGATGCGGACAACGTCCGCCTGATCGGGATCGCCGGCATGCTCGCCGATCTGGGAATGGCGAAGATTCCCCAGCACCTGCTGGATGCCCAGCGCTGCCTGTCTCCCGGAGAAATGCTCGACGTCCAGAAGCACTCGATCCACACGGCGAACCTCATCGAGCAGATGAACTCGCTGCCGAAGATCGTCTCCATCATCACCTATCAGGTCCACGAGAAACCCGACGGCTCGGGGTATCCCCGAGGACGCACGACGAAGTCGATCCATCCGATGGCCCGAATCGTCCACGCGGCCGACGCGTACGCGGCGATGACGGCCCCGCGCCCCGACCGCCCGCCGATGCTGGGATATGCCGCAATGGTTTCGCTGCTGCAGCAGGCCGAAGCCAGGAAGCAGGATCCGGATGTCATTCGCGGTCTGGTGCGCTGTATCGGCATCTATCCCATCGGCAGCTATGTCGTCTTGAGCGACGGATCCATTGCGACCATTCTCCGTCTCAACGACGACCTGCCGTTTCAACCGATCATCCGGCGCGTCCTGGACGCTCGGGGGCGTCAGTTGGCGGAGACGGGCGAAGAGGCTGTCGTGGACCTCAAGGACTCCGACCTGACGATCGCCAAGCCCATTCCCGGACCATTCACCAACGAGATCGTCGACGACCGCCGGCTCCGAAATTGATCGTCGGACGAGGGGTGCCGTCGGCTGATCGCTGCGCACTTTCCGCGCGCATCGCCGGGTGGCCGGGGCAGGAGCGTCTTCGCGATGCCGCGGTCTTTCACTGGCCATGCCAAGACCGGGGCTTCCCATCGGTCCAGCCCCGGCCACTCGCGCAATGCCCACGACCTACATCAATCCCGCAATCGGCGCCCCGTGGTAGATCGGATGCGGACGATGCAGTTCGTCGTGCCACACCGCCGTGTCGGGAATCCCCAGCGACTGGTAGATCGTCGCGGCCATGTTCTCCGGCTTCTGCAGGTTGCTCGCCGGGTAGGCGCCGATCGCGTCCGACGAGCCGATCGCCTGGCCGCCGATCACGCCGCCGCCCGCGAAGAACACGCTCTGCACGGCGCCCCAGTGGTCGCGACCTGCTCCGACGTACGAATCGGCGAGCGTCGAGAGCTTGGGGGTCCGGCCGAACTCGCTCCCCATCACGATCAGCGTGCTGTCGAGGAGCCCGTTGACTTCGAGATCGTCCATCAGAGCGCACAGCGCGCGATCGGTCGGCGGCAGGAGGCGGTCCCGCAGCCGATAGAAGATCTCGCCGTGGTTGTCCCAGGTCTCGTTGTTGCCGAGGTTCACCTGCACCAGGCTCACGCCCGCTTCGATCAGGCGATACGCCATCAGCAGCGACCAGCCAAAACTGTTCCGACCGTAACGGAGCTGCGTCTCCTCGTCGGCCCGCGTCACGTCGAACGCCTTGCGGACCGACTCGGCCGAGAGCAGCGACACCGCCGATTCCCGGTGGTTGTCGTACTGCTGCATCGTTGCCGAGCGTTCCAGTTCGGCCCGCTGGCGGTCGAGTTCGCGGAGCAGTTCGGTCCGACCGTTGAGCCGGCCCAGGCTCAGGCCGGGCGAGAGCTTGATACTGGGAGCTTCGAAGACGCGGTCGTCGGGATGCTGCGGCGGTTTCTTGGTCTGGTTCGGGAACGTGTATTCGGGATAGGCCCCGCGCCAGAAGGGATCGCCGTACGGGGAGGCTTCGATAAAGAACGGGTCGCGATGCTGGCCCATCAGGCCGCCAAAGGCTCCGGGGATCGTGCCGCCGGACCAGTGAACCAGCTTCTCAGGGAGCACGACCGCGGGCGGAAGATTGTTCGCCTGTTGATGCCGGACGGCATCCCCGGCGACCGAGGCGATCGACGGCCAGTCGGACGAGCGCGGCATGCGGTCGCCGCGGAAGCCGGGGGACGGCATGCTTCGCCCGGTCAGCATGTAGTAATGCCCGGCGGTGTGATCGTTCGTCGGATGGGACAGTGACCGGACGACCGACCAGTGCCGGCTGCGCTGCGCCAGCCCTGGCAAGTGCTCGCAGATCTGCAGCCCCGGCGAGGCGGTGTCGATCGGCTGAAACTCGCCGCGGATTTCCAGCGGGGCTTCCGGCTTGGGATCGAAGCTCTCGTGCTGGGAGAGCCCGCCCGACAGGAAGATGTAGATGCACCGCTTCGCTGGCGAAGAGTTTCCGCTGGGATTCGCGGCCCGCAACGGCTGCAGGTGATTCATCCCCAGACCGAGCAGCCCGACCGCCCCGGCCTGCACGGCGGTGCGGCGAGAGATCCGTGGATGCTGCCAGCGCTGCGGTGAATGCATCGGATCGGCCCTGCGGACAACGAACGCACCGTCGGGAATTCCAGCCCCGACCAGACCCATCAAGAGTAACTGATGAATCATCGGCTGTCACGCCGAATTGGCTGGAGGAAAGCTGGTTCAATCGTCTACTGACAGCCGTGGCACGCGCATCCGGTCCCCTCTCCCGCATTCCGATGTGGGAGAAGGTTAGGGTGAGGGATGCATTTCTTATCGGAGAAATTCAAAGACGCCCTCACCTTGGCCCTCTCCCACCGAAGACGGAGGGAGAGGGGACAAGACAAGTCTGCACAGCGTCTTGAGGATGCCAGCCATTCAACTCCGCAGAAACGTCGACTCCCTCGGCGCCTGGTATCGCACCGCCAGATGCGGCGTTTCCAGCCGTTTCTGTCCGGTGCCAATCGACCGCACACCCGCTTCCACCAGCCCGGTCGTCAGCAAGGTGCGATCGATCGGGCACGGAGCTTTGCCGGTCAGGAACGTCGCTTCCGCCTTGGCCATCAGCTCGGCCGAGTAGGTCACGTTCGGCGTGGGCGGCAGATAGAACAGCGTCGAAAGGGGCTCCGGCTGCCCCTTCAGGCGGGCCGCAAACGTGAAGTCGCCGACCAGGCCGTTCATGAGCAGCATCGTGGCCCTCAAACCATCGGCATATTCGATCCGATAGGCGATCGGGTCTTTGACCCATTCGCGGATCTGTTCCGGCGTCGGATGCCGATGGCTGAACGTCTCCGGCTGGCCCAGAGTCTGCGTGCGACACAGGCAGGCTTCGAACAGGGCAGGATCCCAGCCGCCGCTCTGCCAGTCTCCGGCTGCCATCGCCTGCCAGACGGCATCCCCGCGCAACCCCTGCACAGCGACGACGCCGGTCTCTCCGCCGCGCCGGCGTTCGGCCATGCACTGGATCACTTCCAGCGCATGAAAGTCGTAACTGTCGAGGCCGCCGATCGCCAGGCAGAGGATTTCTTCGACCTCGGCCCCGTAGGGCATGTCGATTGACGGCATCCGCCAAGTGCCCGGGAGGGACGAGCCGGCGGCGAAGCCAAAGTTCAGCTCGCGCGAGATGTCGACCATCTCTTTGGCCCAGTCCCATTTCCACGACAGATGCTTGTCATTGAAGACCGGTGTCGTCCGGCCGTCCTTCCGGAAAACGTCGGTCACCTGCTTGAAGAACTCATACCGCGGATATTTCTTCTGGCCGTATTCGTTGTCCGGATAATTCCCGTGCTCACCGATGATCAGCACGGCATCGACCGCCAGTTTGTCGCCGCCGCAACGGATCGCCTCGGCGACGGTCGGATAGATCGGGAAGCCGAACTCCTTCGAGCGCAATCGGCTCAGGTCGTTTTCGGGCTGCTGGTCCACGTAGGCTGCGACGACGTCGAACGGCGGGTGATGCCACTTTCCCTGCGTCGGATAGCCGGCGAGAAACCGTTCGGCCATGTGCCAGGCGTGCGACCGGTACCGCCATTCTGTCGTGACGACCGCCAGACGTTTCTTCCCCGAAGTCGGATCGGCCGCGAAGGAGAGAGAGCCCAGTGACAGCCCGGCCCCCATTGCTCCCAGGAATTGTCGGCGAGTATGCACGGTTCCTCCCGATAGAACGCATGATCGGATGAAGCTCCACAGTCTTACCAGACTGGCCAGCAAAACGCATCAACAAATCGTGATGGAATAGACGACGCAAAGTAGGGTGAGTCGAGTCTTCGAGGCTCACCACAACTCGAACGTGAAAATCGGTGAGCCTCGCGGACTCGACTCACCCTACTCACGCTTGCCCGGCACACCTGCTCTTGCTTACGGACGCGCAAGCCCGTATGAATATGTTGTCGGAATTCCGTTCCGATCCCGCCGAATTTCCCGCCTGAAGCAGCCTCCTCCCGCCGAGGATCTATTCCGATGACATCACCACGTTACGCGTTCGATCGTCGAGACTTCCTGCGTGTCGGCGCCGCTGGCGTCGTGGGGGCCGGATTGCCGTTTGCGCCGAAGTCCGCGCAGGCCGCATCGTCGGGAACCGGACGGGCGAAGTCGGTGCTGCTCGTGCTCCTCAGCGGCGGGCCGAGTCAGCTCGATATGTGGGATCCCAAGCCGGACGCTCCCGTCGAAGTTCGCGGCGAGTTTTCGTCGATCAATACCGCGCTCCCCGGCGTCTCGATCTGCGAGCACATGCCCAAGCTGGCCGAGCAGCTCGGGCGATGGACGATCCTGCGAACCATGTCGCACGGCGAACACAATCACCTGCTGGCGACGCATGTGGCCCTCACCGGCCGGCCGACGCCGGTCCCTCGCGGCGGCAGCGATCTCGACCGGGTCGAATCGCGGTACGATTTTCCGAACTTTGCCGCGGCCCTCGATTACGTCCGCCCGCGGAACGACGGCATTCCGACCGGCGTGACGCTGCCGAATTATTACATCGAAGGTCCGCTGACGTGGCCGGGCCAGTATGCCGGGTTCCTGGGGCCGAAGCACGATCCGTGGCAGATCAACCACGATCCGAACGATGCGAACTTCCGCATCGATTCACTGAGCCTGCAGCCGGGGCTGACCAGTCCCCGGCTGGTCTCGCGCCGCGAACTGCTCGATACGATCAACGAGCGGCCGACTTTGAAAGGGGACGGCCGGACGACGTCATTCGCCGAGCAGCAGGACGTGGCCTTCTCGCTGCTGACGTCGGACAAGGTCGCGAAGGCGTTCAGCATTCAGCAGGAAGACGACGCGACGCGCGAGCGGTACGGCCGGAACAAGTTCGGCCAGTCGCTGCTGCTGTCCCGCCGGCTGATCGAAGCGGGAGTGCCGATCGTCCAGGCGGCGATGGGGATCGTGCAGACCTGGGACACGCACGTCGACAACTGGGGCCGGCTCAAGAATGTCCTGCTGCCGCAGCTCGATAATGGCCTGGCCGCCCTGATGGACGACCTGTCGGCCTCGGGCAAGCTGGAAGAGACGATGGTGATCGTGATGGGCGAATTCGGCCGGACGCCGCGCGTCTCGGTTCTCCCCGGCCAGACGGTCCCCGGCCGGGACCACTGGGCCCACACGTATTCGGGCCTGTTCGCGGGGGCGGGGATTCGCGGCGGCCAGGTGGTGGGAACGACGGACGCGATCGCGGCGTACCCGGTGACCCGTTCCTGGTCCCCGGCCGACGTCTGCACGACGCTGTTCGACGCGCTGGGAGTGAGCCACGAAGCGGCGCTGATGGACCCCCTGGGGCGTCCGAATCATCTGCTCAACGGGAGCGTGATTGGGCCGTTGTATTCGGGGGTGTAGGGGCGGGGGGCGTACCCGGTGACGCAACTGTCTCAGGATCGGCAAGGTAGATCGGGAACGTTGGCATCTCTCGGGATGCAGAACGGGCGTCTCACGCCGCCCTTCAAGACTTGCCGGTCTTCTCTTTGAGCTTTGTCAGAGCCATCATTTTCTGATGCGTCTCGTACGCGCCAGCATCTCCGTCCCGAACTGATGTCCGTTCGATGGCGGGAATCGCGCGCACGTCTCCAAGTCGTCTGAGAGCTTCGAGGGCCGGGCCGCGAACGGATTCGTCTTCGAGGAGCGACACCAGAGTCTGAAACACCATCTCGGACTTCTTAAAGCGGGACAGATGGACGATCAGGCGATGTCGGGAATCCCCGAGTCGAGTATCCCGGCAGATCTGCAGGCATTCTTCGAGATGATCGTGCGGCGAGATGTGGTAGATCGCATTCCCGACTGCCCACAGACAACTGAGATCCTGCAGCGGTGTCTCCTGCTGATAGAGTTGCAGCAGTTTTTCCGTCGCAGCCGTTAATCCCTTTCTTGTGAGGGCGCGGACCACCAGTTCCAATCCGGCTTTGCCAGTTAACTGATCCAGGGCATTGATCAGAGGCGGAGCATATGCCTGGAAGTGTTCGAGAGGAACGCCGGCATTGACGAGGATATTCACCGGGTGGCAATCGATGTGTCGCCATTTCCAAGAGTTTGGGTCCGTCGGCGTGAATTCAGTTCTGGCGGGAGCGAAGTCTCCCCATTGGTCCAATTCCAGGAGCTCCACTCCGAGCTTGTCCCAGTCAGAGCTGTCCATGTTTTGCCCTCAACGTAACGGCAGGCATCACTGCTGGACCGCACGCTGTCCAGCAGTCGTATTGCCCAGCATTACAGGGACATGTCTCGCTCACAAGCCGACATTGTTTCTTGACCGATGAACGATATCGCTGCCGAACACTTTTCTGACCGGCAACACTTCTGCGATCCCTGCGGGGTCGAATGAGTGCGTGATTGGCGCGGATTCCAGGGGTGTCGCTGGCGCTCAACCTCAGACGACAGGCTTGCATTCCGGACGAAGAGCGAAGCGACGACAACGGCAGCAAACTGGACGCATGCGCCGGTCTCGTGCTACGATGTTGCCGTTACGAGACGCTCTCAAGGGGATTGGCGATGACGATCACTCTCCCGTCGGAACTCGATGAGTTTCTGAAGGCCGAAGTCGCGGCCGGGCGATACGGTTCGGTGGAGGACGCCGTGCGCGGCGCGGTGGAACATCTCCGGCTGGTGCGGGCCGAGGAAGCGATCCGCGGCAAGCTCGCCGAGGGGCTCGGGGATCTGGACGCAGGTCGCGCGAGCGAAGCGAGAAATGCTGGCGACGTCGCCGCGATCCGCGCACGAATCCTGCAGAAGGTGACCCGACAGCAGCAGGCCGCTCGCGGAGCCTGACCATGTTCTGGCGTCTTTCAGATGCGGCGGAGGCCGATCTGGTCGAGATCACCGAATTCATCGCACGGCAGGATTCCGGTGCAGCCGCCCGCCTGCTCGATCATTGCTTTGATCGCTTCGAAATGTTCGTTCGGCAGCCTCTGATCGGCGAGAGCTGCAATCACCTGGCGGTCGGACTTCGACAATTTCCCGTCGGGAATTACGTGGTCTTCTATCGCATCGCAGAAACGACGGGCGTCATTGAAATCGTCCGGGTGCTGCATGGGGCACGAGATCGCGATGCCGTAATGAAAAGAGGCGAGCAAGTCTGAGGGCTCCAGGGGCGCATGAACGCTACTCCCCCCTGTGAACGACATCAGACCTCACTTCTATTGCGGTGGAGCTGCGGGGAGCTGACCGATCTGCTGCTGAAGTTCGTCCTCCAGTGTCTTGTCGAAACTCACGCGATCTTCGTTTGTGGCCTCCCGGGCGTTGACAGCCAGCTGGATGCCATGGATGGCCCCGCCGTGCTGGACTTTCAGGTCATTGAGTTTCAGCAGCCGGGGAGTGCTCAGGTCTTGTTTCTCGCGGGGGCTGACATAGAACTCGACTTTCGTGAGGACGGGCAGATATCCGTTGACTGCCCGGCCGGCTTTGCCGGAAATGGTCCAGCGGGCTTTGCCCTGTCGCGTCGTCACGCGGAACGGGCGGTCCTGTTCGACAACGATGTCCTGTTTGAGCGGCTGCCCGGTGAGGAAGACCTCGAACTGCAGGACGTACTGCGACTGGTCCGCAGCCGACGGCTCAGGAGGACCTTCTGCCATTGCAACGGCAGCGAACAGCAGGAACGAACTCGCCATCGTCAACGCACGCAGCCCCATGCTTGCTTCTCCGGTTTGCGCGGCGCCTTACGAATCGCGGAACACGACCTTCATTGTGTAGTGCTTGCCGTTCTTCCGCTTCAGCGTTCCTTCCCAGACCGGCGGCTTCTCGCCGACCTTCTTCAACTCGGCGGTTCCGTTGATTTCCGGGATGCCGTGGATCGTCAGTTTCGTTTCCGTTCTGCTCTCGGCGTCAATCGCGCCGACCTTCGTCCCGCCCTTGTACATGATCTTGTTGTTGACTCGGAAGAGCCCTTTTTCGATCAGCGTTTTGTTGTCATCGCTGAAGACTTCGTACCGCCAGCGAGCCCCTTTGACGTCGTCCACGCCATCCTTGCCGGTGACTTGTGCCCGCGCCGGTACAGACGGCGCCGCGAGCAGAAGTAGTGCGCACAGCGACATCAGGCGACAACCGTCGAGCATCCACCTGCATTGCATTTTCAGGCCCTTGTCAGCGATGAAGAACAGCAACCGGGAGAGATCGGGCGACATTGTCGCCGGCTCCCTGAGGCGTTTTCTGCAGTCCGCACCCTCTGCGAACTGTCGCCGGAACTGTAGCGTACTGCGCAGGCAGTCGCCAGATCGAAGAACGCAGCACTGCAGGGCCGGCTCTGCCGACCCGAGACAATTCGCGTGATCTCAACGAGCGAACGTAAAGCAGCGGTGCTCCGACCAGGGGCCGTGTCCTGCATCGTTCGTCGCCCGGATTCGGAATCGCCCCGGCTGGCCTCCCGGAAAGTTCGTCATGAAAAATGGACAGGTCAGGTTTGATTCGACCTCCTCGTCGTGGAATGCGGCGGCGGCAAGGCTGTCGCCCGGATTGGGAGGATCGCACCAGCCCATCTCGACGGTATACGTCATCGGATAGATACCCGAAACCGGGTACCATCGCATGTCGACGATCCGAGGGAAGTGTGAGAATGCGGACCGGTCAAATGGCGTGATGACTTCTGGCGAGAGCGGTGATCCATCCGATGAGAGTCTCCCATTGAATGGATCGTTCTTCCCGATCACTTTATGCTGCTCATTGAACCCGATGGAAAAGCAATATGTTCGCGGATGAGGGAGCATCGGAAGCTGCAGGTAGCCGTAGTAGAAGTACGGGTCGTCCATTCGAGCTTTCCGCCCGCGAAATGTCTTGTCATCGATTGGCGACCCGAGTCTCTCGATCACTTCCTCACGCGACGCGCCGATCGCCACTGATTGCCACGCGACGTAGTCTGGTTGAACGCTTTTGAGCGGCGAACGATCGTGCGGAAACGTGTATCGCATGGTTTGCCCGACTGGTAATGACGATTCACGGGTCGCGGAATGCGGATCCCGTTGAGTTTACGTCCGCAACCTGAGATGCAATAGCCCCTCTCTACCCGAACACTCCCTGCAGAAACCAGTCCCCCTGCGTCAGCCGCCGGAAGAGCCACAGTCGCGCCCCCGGTCTCCGTCTCTACCCGGTAGTAATCCCGCCGGATCGGCTGGTCGCGCCACCAGCCGGTTTCGATCCGCTCCGGTCCCCACTGCTGCGACACCGCGTGTAGACGGTTCCGCCAGCGGAAACGGGCCGGGCCTCCCTCCCGGCTCAGCGACTGCATCTGCACTCCCTCCGGCTGACGTAATAACTGCAGCGGACGCGGGTAACGCGGCGGCGGACTGACGGGCTCGTCCGGCGGCGGGGCGGAGATTGGCGTGTAGCCCATCACGCACTCCGGCTGATGGTCGCTGCGCCAGTGCGGACGGACGACCGCATCGGCTCCCAGACGCCCCGTCAGCCGGTCCAGCAATGATGCCAGTTCCGCCGCCTGACGCTCGTTCTCCAGCGCCGAGAACAGGCTCGTCTGCCGGAACCCCAGCGGTGCGGTGACCGCCGCCGTCATGGTGAGCCGCATGATCGCTCCCGGCGGCGTCCAGCGTTCAATCTGCAGCGCCACCACGTTCTTCAGATGCTCCAGCGACGCCGTCGCCTGGACCACGGAAACATCCCGCGCCACGCCGGACAGTTCCAGCCGCAGCCGGAGGACTCCCTGCCGCCGGGGCAGCAGCAGCCGGAGCAGTTCCTCCAGCATCCCGTCGAGCAGCCACTGCAGCGCCACTCGGTCGGGGATCGGCTCGTCGAACTCCCGGCTCACCGATGGCGGCGTGGTGTGGACTTCCGGCGTGATCAACTCCGGCCGCTGGCCCAGCGCCTGATCGATCCGCAGCAAGAGCTGCGGCCCGAACCGCGACGGCAGCGTCTCGCGCGGCAGCGCCAGCACCTGGCCGATCCGTAACAGGTCGAACGAATGCAACCGCCGGACGATTGGCTCGGGGAGCCGGAGCGTCGTCAGGGGGAGCACGCTCAACAGCCGGCGTTCCATCTCCGGCGGCACCACCCGGCAGCCCTGCGGAAACATCCGCAGCGGAATTCCGCCGTGCGCCACGGCCCAGGCCGTTCCCACGCTCCCCGCAATCGCCGCCCGGGCCTGCAGCCCCGCGTCACGGAACAGCGCGACGACCTGCTCAGCCAGCGACTCTTCGCCGCCGAACAGCGGAGCCACGCCGGTCACGTCGAGCAGCAGGGACTCGGGCTCCTCGGCGTCATCGACTCCGACGCAGGGACTGAAGGCCTGGCAGGGGAGCGTCCACGCGACCAGACCGGCCCGGTCGCCGGGGAGATCCAATTCGGCCTGCCACAGCGTCGACTTGTCGGTCCGGACGGGGTGCTCCAGCAGCGAGCGGGCCTCGGCGAGCGGCATCCCCCGCCGGACGCCTGCCGCCCGGACCCGTTTCGAACTGCGGGCGACTTCGAGTCCTCGCCGGCCCTGGCGATACAGCAGCACGTACGGCGCCGGAACGGGGGGCGCGTCAGGCCCCTGCTGCGCACGCCAGGCGCGCTGCAGCGACCATTCCGGCAGCCAGAGACAGAGTACCCGCCTCATCGTCCCACTCCACCTCAGCCGCCCGCGGGGCCGACAGCCCGCCCCGCGCCCGCAACAGTTCCAGCCGCCACCGTCGGCCGCGGCCCCCTCGCGTCGGCAACGGCGTCAGCCCCAGCCGCAGATCGGCCCACGCCGGCCGACGGCGTAACGCGTCCGAACGGAGCAGAAACCCGAGTCCGCCTCCCGTCTCGGCGGCCAGTTGCAGCCGTCGTTCGATTGCCGGCGTCTGCTCGTCCAGCCAGCCCAGCACCGCCCCCGTTCCCGGACAGCGGAGCGACTGCTCCAGCGCCCAGAGGGTGTCGGCCGGCGCCCGCGGGCGCACGATTACCAGCCGGTCCAGGTCGAGCCCCGCGGCATACGCCGCAGGGGGATAAAACTCCCCGTCCGGATCGACGACGACCAGTGGTCCCGATTCGCCGTGTTTGTGCACTAGTGTTCGCAGCAGGAACGTCGCAGCATCGCTGCCCGCCGGAGAGAGACATTCGATCAGAGATCCTTCCCGCCAGCCGTGATCTGGAAGCCATTGATCGAGCGACGGGCAGCCGGTCGAGATCGCCCGCACGTCTTTTTGTGAGACAAAGTTTATTCCAGAAATGACTTGCGATCGAGTCCGGGAACGCAGATCAGCCAGCAGAGCGGCGGAAGTCATGAGTGGGTACTGAACAGAGAGGGCGTGGTCTGACGAGCACTCCGCAGGGAGTCTATTCGAGAATCGGCAGCCGTCAATCCGCCGGATCACAGAAAGTGTTCAGTAGTCGGATTGTGCCGGCTGGAAGCCCTTCCAGCGAGCCGCTTTGCGCTCGGTTGGTTTTTTCCTGGCGTGCGGAGAAGAGGAAGATCTCTCGCAGAGGCGCAGAGAAAGCAGAGACCGCAGAGAAGAAAGAAGACAAGGAGCAGAGAAGATTTCACGCAACGACGCCAGAAAGAGGGGAGCGGGACGGGCTGGGAGAGGCTGATCGCGAATCGCTCGACTTCGGGAACACTTTGCACTCATCACGACTCAATACACTTTTCAATTTCCGGACTCTTCTCCTGCAATTCTCCGCGTCCTCCGCGGCTCTGCGGTGACGTTTTCTTCGGTCTTTGCCACAGTGCCCGTATCGCCCCAACAAGGCCCTTACCATCCGTCGCGTAAACTGGCAGACTGGCGGCGTTGTCCGCTGAATCCGCTGGATCTCGCGTCAGGAGCCGAGGAATGTTGCTGGTCGTCCCCATTCGGACTCGTTTTGCGCTCATCGCGTGCTGGCTGATTCTGCTCGCGGCCGCCGCTGGACGTCCCGCCCAAGCACAGGCCCTCGGCCAGCCCGACCGCGGACAGCCCGGCGACGAGGCCGTCCAGACCTGGCTGGCCGCCGAGGCCCGTCGGCTCGACGGTCAGTTTGCGCAGGACGTCGTCTCCCGTGAAGACTTCGACCAGAAGCGGTCCGGCTGGCGCGAAGAATACCTTTCCATGCTCGGCCTCTCGCCCCTCCCCGAACGGACGCCGCTTCACGCGACGATCACCGGCACGCTCGACCAGGGGGACTACCTCGTCGACTGCCTCCACTACCAGAGCCGGCCCCAGCTCTACGTCACCGCCAACGTCTATCGACCGAAGGTGACAAAGCCCGGCGAGAAGCTGCCCGCGGTGCTGTATGTCTGCGGACACGCCGGACGCGGGCGCGACGGCTGCAAGACCGCCTATCAGTCCAACGCCATCTGGCTCGCCCGCCACGGCTACGTCTGCCTGATCGTCGACACGCTGCAGCTCGGCGAGATCGCCGCGATCCATCACGGCACCTATCGCGAGCAGCGCTGGTGGTGGCACTCGCGCGGCTATACGTCGGCCGGCGTCGAATGCTGGAACGGCGTCCGCGGCATCGACTACCTCATCAGCCGCGGTGACGTCGATCCCGCCCGGATCGGCGTGACGGGTATCAGCGGCGGCGGCGCCGCCACGTTCTGGATCGCCGCCGCGGATGAGCGTGTCGCCTGCGCCGTCCCCATCAGCGGCATGTCCGATCTCGACGCCTATGTCGGCAATCGCGTGATCAACGGCCACTGCGACTGCATGTTCCTCCACAACAGCTTCGGCTGGCCCTGGACGCGGATCGCCGAACTGGTCGCCCCGCGACCGCTGCTGTTCGTCAACAGCGACAACGACGCGATTTTCCCGATGGATGGCAACGACCGGATCGCGAACCGACTCGAACGCTGCTACAGCCTGTTCGGGGCCGGCGACCGCTATGACACGCTGGTCAGCGTCGGCGGCCACGCTTATCGCGAGGACATCCGCCGGGGGGTGTTTCAGTTCCTGAACCTGCATCTCAAGCAGGACGGCCGCCCGGTGACCGACGGTGAAGTCGACCTGGTCTTCAAGGAGGGCAACAACGCGATCCATCCGATTCCGCCGGAGCGGCTGCGAGCCTTCAAGACCGATGCCGACATCCCCGCCGACCAGCTCAACACAACAATCGACGAGCACTTCGTCCCGCTCGGCCAGCCCGGGCTGCCGGAGGACGGAAAGTTTGCCGAGTGGAAATCCGAACTTCTGACGAAGCTGAAACGGCTGAGTTTTCACTCATTCCCCGAACGCATCCCCGCCACCGACGTGGCCGTCTTGAATGGAGCCGACCTCGGTCAGTTTGTCCGGACCGACATTCCCGGCAGTTTTCCGGTCGATGTCGCCATGATCCAGCGGATGACGGAACCGAAACAGGTCCGACTGATCGTTTCGCTTGAGCAAGCAGACGAGATTCCTGCCGGTCGCAACGGCGAGTCGGTTTATGTCGTCCGTCCGCGCGGTGTTGGTTCCACCCGCTGGACGCGGAAGAATCCTCCCAACTATGTCGAGCGCTCGCACATCCTCGTCGGGCGGACCGTCGACACCGAACGAGTCCGGGAGATTATCTCGGTGGCCCGGGCGATCAAAAACGCCCACCGCTATCTGCCGCTGGTGATTTCCGGCGACGGTGCGGCGGGGGTGCTGGGAGCCTACGCGGCGTTATGGGAGGCCGATATCGACGAAGTCGAACTGAAGCTTCCCTCGCTGACGCACCAGTCGAACGACGCTCCGCAGTTTTTGAACGTGCTGCGGGTCGCCGATGTGCCTGAAGTCCTCGGGATGCTGGCGCCGCGGACGCTGACCATTCGCGGGGCGACGCCGTCGGATCTCAAGACGACGGTCCAGATCTATCGAACTGCGGGGGCTGGAGACAAACTGGTCCTCGCAGGCCGATGAGGCCAGTCCCTCATCGCCGTCCGCGCCGTTCTGCTGCGCGATCTACGAGGTCGCAGGCATCAGCATTCAGGTTTCGTCCGACACTCACGGTGTCGCCAAAGTCGAGATGTTCGTTGGTCGCTTTATGGTAGCTGGGCCATTCCGGCTTGACCGTACGGCAGACTGGATCGCCCGGTTTGCCATTGGGATCACCCGAGGCGGCAAAGTTGACCCACCGCTGCTGCATGTCCGCGGAGAGCTGGCGGTCGACGTCTTTCGTCCCGGCCGGCGCATTGCCGAAGACATAGATGATTTCCAGCCCGTGGAAGACTCCGCTCCGCTGCGCCCGGCCCGATCCCGGATTCCGCGAGAAGTGATACAACCAGGCGTCATTCCCGGCGGCCTCGTTCCAGCGGACGAGCCGTCGGGCCGGGGCGCGAAAGCTCATGATCGTGATGAACTGGTGGGCCGCGGCAGAGACGTCTGCGTCGCTCTTCGCCGGGAAGAGTTCCTCGGCCCGGGCCGCATCCGGCCCGAACATCGTCCGCAGCACCAGGCGAAACGCCGGCAGCCGCCGGAGCGGATTCCCCGCCGAGAAGACCGAGCCGTCATCGAGATTGCTCCCCGCGATCAGCGGGACCGGATGCATCTTCCCCGCCGCCCACACGTCGTGCGGTTCTTCCACATGGACGTTGCCATCCACGACCGGCCCGAACTGAAAGGCATTCTTGCCGAGCGACAGCCCGCCGATCGTCATTGGAATGGACAGGATCTTCTCGGCCGGCAGTGCTCGCAGTTCCGCCAGCCCGGCTGCGTTGGTCTCAGTGACATCCAGTCGTTCGGCAAACTTCCGGCCATTCTCCTCCGCGGACGAGCGAATCCCCGAACTCTCCTTCAAATGCGGCGTGTGCTCTCCGAAGTATCCTGACTCGGCGATTGCCCGATGAAACAGCCCTTTGGCCAGGGGCGACGCCATCAGATGCGTCACGTTCGCCGCCCCGGCCGATTCGCCGAAGATCGTCACTCGCTGCGGATCGCCACCAAACCGGGCGATGTTCTCCTGCACCCACTTCAGGGCCGCAATCTGATCCATCAACCCGTAGTTTCCAGAGGCGGCCCGGCCGTCCAACCGCTGCGTTTCCTCCGTCAGGGCGGGGTGAGCCAGATAGCCGAACGCGCCGAGCCGGTACTGGATGCTCACCAGCACGACGCCAGCCTTTGCGAAGTGACGACCGTCGTAGGCTGGATTTCCCGCCCCGCCGATCAGATTCCCGCCGCCATGAATCCAGACCATGACCGGCCGCTTCGCACTCGCGTCGAGCGACTGCGTCCAGACGTTGAGGCACAAACAGTCTTCCGACTGCTGGCGATAGGCAAAGGAATAAATTCCATCCGCCGGCTGCGGACAGGCCGGCGCGTACTCCACGCACGTCCGAACGCCCTCCCACCCGATCACCGACTGCGGCGGTCGCCAGCGCAAGTCTCCGACCGGCGGCGCCGCAAAGGGAATCCCCCTGAAGAGGTGGATCGGCTGTCGGTCCTGCTCAACGAGGGAGCCGGCGATTGTGCCACCCGTCACTTCGACCTGGGGCAAATCTGCAGCCGACAAACTACGGATCAGCAAAGCAGAAAGGACCGCGGCGATTGCAGCGTGGCGAATTGGCAACATCTCAGCAGTCCTCCAGAGGCATTCCGGCTCTCCCTGCGGAATCTTACTCTGTACTGGCATTGCCGGTTTCAAGATTCCATAGGGAGCCACTGTAAAATCCACACTGTGATCGTGTGCGGAAGCCACAACCGCCGCAATCCTATAGAGGCGAAATGCATTTGAATTGCCTCGCCAGAAGCTCACGCACCAGCCACCGCCTTGGCATTTCACTTCTCCGTAGATTTCAGCCGCAGTCCCACCTCGCGAACAGCGGTTGCAATTCGCTGCTCTTCCGCATCGGTCAGAGCCGACACGCGAACCTTGCTGACGATTTCAACATTCGTTTCCGCAATTGCCGCGTCAAGCCGCGTCAACGCCGGGACGAATTGGCGACGGCGCAGTTCTTCTGTGATCGCCAATTGTGTAAACGGGGGAAGCTGCCCCGGCATCATTGACTTTCGATAGGCACTCAGTCGGTCATAGTCGAAGAAGCTTGCCTTCTGATCACTTTTCAGTTCCAGCGGCTTCGAGAAAAAGTACGTGAAGAGCTCGCTGGTCATCGATAACTCATCACTGCTCAATTCAAACACACGAAAATTTGGTTCGAGCAATGATTCAGCGACACGGGCTGCTCTCCGGCTTGTCGTCGAATTTACATCACGAGGCTGTTCAACGAGAGCGTTTGCCCACTGTTCGCAGTCCCGAATCGTGACTCTTCGCCAGGGGTCAAGCTCCGTCCAGCAATTCGCGTCGAGATCAAACACTGCGTCGACTGTCTCGAAGTCATCTGGACTAATATCGCACGCATATCGACCTTGAAACAGTGTGACACCCGCGAAGGCTTCTTCGCCGACGGCGAATTCGGACTCGACCTTGAATCCTCGCACTTCTCGATACTCCGAGGGCGGTGAAGCGACGGGTTTCGAAGGCCGAGATTCACAACCGCAGGCTAGAATGAGCAAGACGGCCAACATTCTGGATGGCTGCTTAGTAATCATCTGATTGCTCCGCGGGTTCGCCTGCCCGGCAACTAATTCAACGCAATCGCTTCAACTTGAAAAACGGATTGATTGAACCAGTCTCAAATGCCGTCAATTGAGGATGCCAATTGGAAGTCGCGCAGGATATCGAGAGAGTGTATCCGAAATCCGTGGGGCGTTCTCTCGCCGACTGCCAGGAACGGTTTTCGTCGACTTTGCGGTTTGGACAGCGATTGTGCGAACGGAATGCCGAAGTCGTTGAAACGGTCAGTCGTGGCCGGGCGCACGAAAGCTGTCCGAGGCCAACGCGTCGTTCCAATGTCCAAAGCTTGCCGCCACCTGCGGCGGCCATACGTCCTCTCTGCTTCGGTTTGACATCAACCGACAGTCGACGCCAGCAGTGTCACCTCGTAGACTCAATAAATCCTCGCAGAACCGCCCCGCGCCTGCCGTCACACTGTAAACCCGCTCGCCCACAGAAAGTGTCGCCCGATGTCCTCCTCCCCCGCCAGCAGCCCTCTGCAGGAACATGCCTACCGTCGCGGCCCCCGCATCACCGCCATCGAAAGCGTAGTCCCCGATCACGTCATGCCGGGACTGCTGCTGATCCGGATTCACACCGACGCCGGGACCGTCGACGGCGTCCCCGTCATCGGCCACGGCGAGACCTATTACGCTCCCCACGGAGTCGCCGGTCTCCTGCATGACTGGATGGCCCGGCGGCTGCTGGGAGCCGACGCCCTGGCGATCGAAAGCCACTGGCGGTTTCTCTACGAACGCTGCACGGCCTTCGGCGGAACGGGCGCTGAGCTGCGGGCGATTTCCGCCATCGATCTGGCCCTGTGGGACGTCCTCGGCCAGTTGACGAAGCAGCCGATCTGGCGGCTGCTGGGCGGTCCGGTCCGCGATCGCATTCCCGTCTACAACAGCAGCGGCGGGCCGCTGTATGGCGGTCGCAAGCCGGGTGACGCCAGCGGACAGGGCTGGCCCGGACACGGCGACGGCGGCAAGCCCGGCCCTCTCGAAGACAACTGGAAGAGCCTCAACGAACCGGCCGAACTGGCGCAGGAGCTCTACGAGGCCGGCTACAGGGCGATGAAACTCTGGTCGTTTGACGGCGTCTACCAGCAATCGGGCGGGCTGCGCGTGAGCTGGGAGGACATCGACCGGGGGATGGCCCCCTTCCGCACGATCCGCGAGAAGTTCGGCCACAAGATGGAGCTGATGTTCGACGGCCACGGTTTTTTTGCTCTGCCGGCCGCGCTGAGGATCGCCGAGGCGTTCCGCGAGATCCGGCCGCTCTGGCTCGAAGACGTCATCCGGCCGGACAGCGTCGAGACGATCGTCGAATTCCGCCAGCGGGCGGGCGTCCCGATCGCCGTCAGCGAGATGCTCGTTTCGCGCGACGTCTATCGACAGGTCCTCAACCAGCGCGGAGCCGACTACGTGATGATCGACCCGACGTGGGTCGGCGGCGTCAGCGAAACGCGGCGCATCGCAGAGCTGGCCCAGATCTACAACGTCCCGGTCCTGATGCACGACTGCACCGGCCCGCTGACCCTCTTCAGCGGCCTGCACATCTCCGCGTCCGTGCCGGGCGTGACCTATCAGGAAACCGTCAGGGCGCATATCGCGAGCCTCTACCCGCGACTCATCGACGACAAGGTCCTCGTGCAGGACGGCCACATCGCGCTGCCGGAACGACCAGGTCTGGGCGTCCGACTGCTGGAGGAGCTGTTCGATACCAACCACCCGCAGTATCGAATCTCCCGGCAGTAGCCAAGTGCTGAGTGCTGAGTGCCAATTGAGAGAAAGCGGCGGCACACGGCACCAATCAACGACTTCTCATGCGTCGCCGGTTCTGGTAATTTCAGTGCTATGAAACGGATCTCGAAGCTCGCCGCGGTGCCAGGTCTTCTTGCATTGGTCGCCTTTGCGCAAGACGCCCGCGCGGCCGAACCGATGGCCTTCGAAGATCAGATCCGCCCGATCCTGAAAGCCCACTGCTTCGCCTGCCACGGCGAAGACGGCAAGCAGGAAGGGAAACTGGATCTCCGCCTCGTCCGTTTCATGCACTCCGGGGGAGAATCCGGGGCCTCGATCGTTGCCGGAAAGCGGAGTGAAAGCCCCCTGTTCGAGCGAATCGCCACCCGCGAAATGCCCCCCGAAGGAGGCAAGCCGCTCACTGCAGACCAGATTGAGCTGATCGGTCGCTGGATCGATGCCGGAGCGAAAACCCGCCGGCCGGAACCGGACTCGATTGATGATTTCGCGATCGCCGATGAGGACCGCAATTTCTGGTCGTTTCGACCTGTGCAGCGACCGCTTGTCCCGGACGTCAAACAGTCCGACTGGCCGGCCGGCCCGCTGGATCGCTTCGTGCTCGCCCGGCTCGAAGCGGAAGGTCTCAAACCATCGCCACGGGCCGAGCCCCGCATCCTGGCCCGACGCCTCTCCTTCGCGCTGACGGGTCTCCCCCCCGGCCCGGAAGGCGTGGCCGCTTTCGCGGCCGATCGGTCTCCAACGGCATTCGCGGCGCTCGCCGATCGCTGGCAGAATTCCCCCCGGTATGGCGAGCGCTGGGCGCGGTTCTGGCTCGATCTAGTGCGGTACGTCGACCAGACGCCCGACTATCTCACCAACGCCGACCGGGCCTGGCTCTACCGGGACTGGGTCGTCCGCAGCTTCAATGAAGACCGGCCCTACGACGACTTCGTCCGCCTGCAGTTGGCCGCGGATCAATGGGAGCAGACTCCCCCCGCCGATCTGGCCGCCCTTGGCCTGCTGGGGCTCAGCCCCACCTACTGGAAAGAGCTGAAACTTGCGCCGGACGTGATCAAGACCGTCGTGGCCGAAGAATGGGACGAACGGATCGACGCCGTCACAAGAACGTTCCTGGGACTGACGGTCTCTTGCGCTCGCTGCCACAATCACAAGTTCGATCCGGTGACCGTGAAGGACTACTACGCCCTGGCCGGCGTATTCGCCAGCACGCAGCTTGCGGAGCGCCCGCTGCTCCCGCCGGCCGAGGCCGAGGTGGTCCGCGCGGCCCGGAAGCGAGTCGCGGAACTCGAGGCCGAAATCAAAGCGAAGAAAGACCCCAAGCCGGAAGAGACCGCGCCGCTGACCGCCGAGATCGAACGCCTCAAGTCCACGACGCCGCACTACGCCGAGCCCTGGGCGCACGTCGTCGAGGACTCCAGCATCTTTATCGAGCCGGAGGGCGAGGATCAGACCCGACTGGAGTTTCGCCCCGGCCAGCCGCGCGACCTGGGGATCTTCCGACGGGGGAATGCCAGCGATCCCGGGGAAATCGTTCCGCGGCGTTTCCTCGCCGTCCTGTGTGACGGAGAACCGGAACCGTTCCAGCACGGCAGCGGCCGACGAGATCTGGCGGAGGCAATCCTCGCCGACGGCGAAGGACTCGCGGCCCGCGTCCTCGTCAACCGCCTCTGGGCGCAACTCTTCGGCCACGGTCTGGTCCGCACCGCAAGCGACTTCGGCCGGCAAGGCGAACGACCGACGCATCCGGAACTGCTGGAATACCTCGCCGACCGGCTCATCGAAGAACAATGGGCCATCAAACCGCTGATCCGCGAAATCGTTCTCTCGGAGACCTTTCAGCAAGCGAGTGCGCCGCGCAGCGACGGCGACGCGATCGATCCTGACAACGAGCTCCTCTGGCGGTCCCCCCGGCGACGTCTCGACGTTGAACCGTGGCGCGATGCGGTCCTCTCAGCGACGGGCGCTCTGGATGACCGCATGTCCGGACCGGCTCAGCCGCTCGAAGATCCTGCCAACCTCCGGCGAACGCTTTATGGCAAAGTCGTCCGGGAGGAGCAGAACGCTATGCTCCGCCTGTTCGACTTCCCCGAACCCTCTTCCCACAGCCCATCCCGCGAACCGACGACCACGCCGCTGCAGCAGCTCTTTGTGCTGAACGGACCGCTGTTTCAGCAACAGGCGAAGACGCTGGCGGCCGTTGCTGCGGAGGCCGTCCCGGCAGGCAGCCCCGCGGAACGGATCCGGTTCTGCTATTCCCAACTGTTTCAGCGGGAACCGACCGGCAGCGAGCTGCAACGTGGCACGATGTTTCTGCAGGAACTGACCTCCAGCGGCACACCGGCCGCCGAGGCGTGGCAGACGTACTGTCATGCGCTCCTGAGTCTCAACGAAATGCTGCTGATCGACTGACGGAGCCGTCCGATGCGTTCTGAATTCACACTTCCGTCGCCGGAAATCTCCCGCCGGGCGCTGCTCGGGCGACTGGGGGGCGGACTGGGGACGCTCGGTCTGGCGCAGCTCCTTGCGGAGCCGGCGCTCGCCAGTCCCGTAGCCCACTTCGCGCCGCGGGCGAAGCGGGTGATCCAGCTCTTCATGAACGGCGGCCCCTTCGGCCCCGATTTTCTCGACCCCAAACCCGATCTGCTCAAATACGAAGGCCAGCGGCCGGACGCCGTCAACCTCCGGACCGAACGCAAGACCGCCGGGCTGCTGCCGTCTCCGTTCAAGTTCGCACCCGCGGGCGAAAGCGGCGTCCCGGTCAGCGAGCTGCTCCCCCGCTTCGCCGGCTGCATCGACGACGTCTGCGTGCTGCGGTCCGTCTACACGGACAATCCCAACCACGGCCCGGCTCTGCAGCTCATCAACAACGGGACCATCGTCCCGACTCGACCGAGCATGGGCTCCTGGATGCTCTATGGCCTCGGAGCCGAGAACGAAAGCCTGCCCGGCTATATCGTCCTCTGCCCCGGCCGCCCGGTCCGATTCTCGATTCTCTGGTCGAGCTCCTTCCTGCCGGGCGAGTACCAGGGGACCTACATCAACCACGCGGACCTCTCCCCTGAAAAGCTGATTCCGTTTCTCAAACCGGCCCAGCCGGACTCCATCCAGCGCAAGGAGCTCGACCTCCTGCGGGCGCTCAACGGGGAGCACGCGGTCCAGCGCGGGGGCGACGGCCAGCTCGAGGCCCGCATCCGCTCGATGGAAGTCGCCTTCCGGATGCAGACGTCGGCGACCGAGGCCTTCGATCTGTCGAGCGAGCCCGAAGCGATCCGCGAAGAATACGGCAAGGGGCATTTCGCCAACTCCTGCCTGCTGGCCCGGCGGCTGGCCGAGCGCGGCGTGCGCTTCACGCAGATCTACTACGGCAATGGCCAGCCCTGGGACACGCACAGCGACCACAGTAACCAGGTCCGCAAACTCGCAGAAGACATCGACCGCCCGATGGCCGCCCTGCTGACCGACCTCAAACGCCGCGGCCTGCTGGAGGAAACCCTGGTCCTCTGGGGGGGCGAATTCGGCCGGACCCCCACCACCGAAAACGGCACTGGCCGCGACCACAACCACTACGGCTTCACGATGTGGATGGCCGGCGGCGGCGTGAAGGGGGGTATGACCTACGGCGAGACCGACGAGTTCGGCTTCAAGGCGGCCGAGAAGCCAGTCCACATCCACGACCTGCACGCCACCATCTTGCATCTGATGGGGCTCGATCACACGAAGCTGACCTATCGCTACGCCGGGCGGGATTTCCGCCTCACCGACGTCGCCGGCCACGTCCTCCATGAGACAATTGCGTGATGTGTCGAGGCTCTGTCTTAGCGGCGCGGACTCGTCTCAGCTCGTTTCTTCCAGGAGGGATCTCCGATGAATTCGCACATGCTCCTGATCGCGCTGTCGGGACTGCTCTGCACATCGGCCAGGGCCGCCGATCTGCGATACGAGCTTCTCGTGGCAGGTCGCGACAGCGACAACGTCGTTCGCTTTGACCTCTCCACCGGCGCGGACAGCGCGTTGGCCGAATTCTCGAGCGGCTCGAAGCCGTCGTTTCTGGCGGCAAGCGACGCCGGACGATTGTTTGTCGGTCTCCGCGGAAATCAGAAGAACGTGGTCGAATTGATATCCAGGCTGGATCAGCGGCCAGATGCGCTGCTCGAACCGATCAACGTCACGCTCACCATCGGCCGCTTCGGACCGGGGATGATGGCGTTCGACCGACGCGGCCGGCTCTACGTCGCCGCCGACACCGAACGGGCCGTGCAGTGCTACGACGTGACGACTCGTGAGCTGGTGGAAACGATCACAATCGAACGGCGTGCGAACCTGATCGGGCTCGCCGTCCGCGACGACTCTCTGTATATCGCAGAGTATTTTCAGCGCTGTGTCGTACGTGTCAACCTGGCGTCCGATCCACATGCCGCCGTGCCATTGATTTCGCAATCCGACCGGCTGGATCGACCCCGCGGACTGGTCGTCGGACACAACCGGCACTTGCTGGTGTCGAATGCCGACAACGATCTGATTCAGGAGTTTGAGGTCGACACCGGTCGGTTCATCCGGACCTTTCGCGACATGCAAACGCTCGGAGCAAGCCATGTCCACGACATCTACTATCACCGGCCCGGGAATCGCTACTTCGTCTCCTCGGGCAACACCGTCTTCGAATTGAATACCGAGGGCGGCCTGATCGCTCGCTATAACAGTCCGCTGCTGACCGACGCACAAGGCGTCGTCTGCCGTCCCGTCAGGAACTGACGCCCGCCGTCTCCCGCGTCTCCAGCGGGTTCACGGGAGCGTTGTACGCCCCGAAATCGCTGAAGAACCAGCGCTTGGCCAGGCGATAGGCCCAGCTCTTTTCCGGGATCTCGTCGCCGCGCAAATCCTGGGATGACCGGTTCTGCATCGCCTGCAGTTCGGCGTGAGCCGTCTTGCGGACGGTCTGATCCTCGGCCCCATGCACGACCATCAGTTCGTGCAGCAGGTCGGGCCGCTCCAGCACGATGCAGCCCCGCGACGTCGACGCCGCGAGCTGCCGAAAGTCCTTCAGAAACGCCGACTGGCTGATCACCTCGTTAATCGGCCGGGGATCGTGGATCGATTCCTTGGCGAACTGCACGATCGGGCAGGGCTCGATGCCCCCCCACGGATTGATATGGTGCGTGATTCCCGTCGCCGCCGGACAAAGGGCCTGCCCTTCGCCGTCGTAGTAGGCGTCGACGATGCCGATCGCTTTCTTCGTCCGCATCTCGACGACGAACCGGCGGATGCGAAGCTGCTGTTCGCGGGTGAGTGCCAGAGCCGGTTCGGGCTTCGGCCCCATCGGGCGGTAGATGTGGAACCAGGTGTAGAGGACCCCCATCTTGATCAGGCGGTCGATCCAGGCCTCATTGAGCATGTCGTCGATGTTGGTCTGGCAGACGCTGGTGCAGACCCCCGTCAGCAGCTTGTGCTTCAGGCAGTTTTCGACGCCCTGCATCGATTTCGAGTAGACGTTGGACCGGCCGCGGCGCTCGTCGCTGACCAGCTCGGTCCCCTCAATGCTGATCAGCGGGGTGACGTTCCCCATCTTCCGGAGTTCGCGAGCCACGTCGTCGGTGATGAAGTGCCCGTTGGTGAAGACTTGGAAGTAGCAGTCGGGATGCTTCGCCAGGATCTCCAGGAGCTGCGGGTGCATGAAGGGTTCTCCCCCCACGATCCCGAAGAAGCTGTTCCCCGCGGCTTTCGCGTCATTGATCAGCCGGGTCATGGCGGCAACGTCGATCGTCTGCTGCTTGGCGGAAACGTCGACCCAGCAGCCCTGGCAGCGCAGGTTGCAGCTGTTGATCACGGAGATATAGAGAAACGGCGGGAAATACTCCCCCTTCTTCAGCCGCCGCTTGAACCTCTGGACGGAGAGCGCCCCTTTGAAGCCGAAGTTGTAGGCGAGCTTCCAGAGCAGCCGCTTATCGGTCTCCAGAAGAATCCGCTTGGCCATCCGCAGGTACATGCCGCGCTCCGCAGTCGTTGAGAATCCGGCAGTGCGGGGTGAGCCGCACCGTCCGGGAAATTCTACCAGCGCGCGGGGCGAACCCAAAAGGGGTTGCCAGAAAGTCCGGGAAGGCAGAAGAGAACTTGATCGCGGAGGCGCGGAGAAGATTTCAGGAAAGTGAAAAGTGAGTATTGAGTAGTGATGAGTGCAAAATGTCAGAAAACGTGATCCACATCCGGGTGGCGGCTCCTTCGTTTTGCACTACGCACTCATCACGACTCAGTTTTCACTTTCCTCGGTTTTCTCCGGACCTCTTCTCCGCGTCCTCCGCGCCTCCGCGGTGAAACCTTCTTCTGAACTCTTCTCCCCGCGTGCCTCAAGCCGGCTGCAGGCGGTGCGTCGGCATCGGGCGGCCGGGGCGGAACGATTGCGTCTGGCCTTCCGTCACCGTGGCGGCGCGGGCGGCAGCGACCTCCCGGACAGCCTGATCCACCAGCGCCTTCAGCCAGTCCGGATCGCAGGCGACGCGGGCGTTGACGACCAGGTCGATCTCGCGGACCTGGCATCGGGAGGGGAGCGACAGCTCGGGCTGCAGGCTGCTGCTGACGAGGTTGGCCACGCCGAAGAAGCCTTCCCACAGGCCGATCGCCTTCAAATGGGCGGCCTCAAATCCGCCGGAGGTCAGCGAAGCCTTCAGCCGACCGATCAGATCGACGAGAAGCTGGTCGAGGTCGAACGGCTGCGCGGCATTCAGCCGGACGGAACTGTTCAGCCAGCCCAGTTCCGCCTCGCCTTCGGCGTAGATGTCGTAGTCGATGTCGAGCACCCGACGGCCGAAATCCCCTTCCTGGCTGAGGAACTCGCTGAAGGCCTCGAATCCCTGCCCGCTCTTCGCCGAGACCCGCAGGCGGGGGGTGTCTGGATATTTTGCCGCGAGGAGCTGCTCCAGTTCCTGCAGCTCGGCGGCGGAGAGTTCGTCGATCCGATTGATGAGAATCGCGTCGGCCTCTTCGAGCTGCTTTTCCAGAATGTAGGCGGCCTTGGGGGAGAACCCCGTCCCCGCTTCGTTCTTGAGAATCTTCCGCCCCTGACTCGGTTTGAGAATGACCGCGTATGGGGCGATGCTGAAGCGGGCCTGGTAAAGCTGTTTAAGCGGTTGAATCACTGTCGCGACCAGGTCGGTGCAGCTCCCGACCGGCTCGGCCAGAATGACGTCCGGCGTCTTCGACGTGTCGAGCGAGTCCATCGTTCCGATCAGATCGTTGAACTTGCAGCAGAAGCAGGCGCCGGCGACCTCGCCGACGTCGAAGCCCTGCGAGCGCAGATTGTTGGTGTCGACCAGATCCTGGGCCTGGTCGTTGGTGACGATCCCGACCTTGAGCCCGCGGTCGGTGTAATGCCGGGCCAGCCGGGCGAGCGTGGTGGTCTTGCCGGCTCCGAGGAACCCCCCGACCATGATGAAGCGAATCTGATGCATCACGAAGTCTACTCCCTGCGAGAGAATTCCCGTCTGGCCAACCGGAACCATTATTCTGACAAATGTCAGAGAATGCGAGCCTCGAACGGCGGATCGTGTCGATTTTCCAAACGGTCCGTCAGCGGGATTTGACATCGGTGCGGCACTGTCGCATCGTACGGAGCGTGTTGGCAATTGGTCTACCGGGAGGCTCTGTCTGTGATGTCCAGCGAACTGCCGGCCATTCTCGGAGGAACACCGCTTCGGCCCGACGGGCCGCCCGGCTGGCCGCGTCCGCTGCCGGATGTCCTCCAAGTCCTGGCCCAGTCCATGCGCGACGGGAGCTGGGGGCACTACGAAGGTCCTCACGGCGACCACCTTCGCGCACGCTTGGCCGAACTGCACGGTGTCGACCACGCCTGGCTCTGCAGCAGCGGTACCGCGGCCGTCGAACTGGCCCTCCGCGGCGTCGGAGTCCAGCCGGGGGACGAAGTCATCCTGGCAGCATACGACTTCAAGGCAAATTTTCAGGATGTGCTGACGATCGGCGCGGTTCCCGTGCTGGTCGACATCAACGCCGCCGGGCAACTCGATACGGACCAGCTCGACGCGGCCCGGTCGCCGCAGACCAAGGCCGTCCTGGCGTCGCATCTGCACGGAGCGATGGTCGATATGCCCGCCGTCCGGGCCTGGGCTGACGAACACAAACTGGCGGTCGTCGAAGATGTCTGCCAGATGCCCGGCGCCCGAATTGGCGGCCGCGTCGCCGGAACGTGGGGCGACGCCGGCGTTTTGAGTTTCGGCGGCAGCAAAATCCTGACTGCCGGGCGCGGCGGGGCCGTGATCTGCCGCAGTCCGCAGGTGCTCGAACGGATCCGGCGATTCGTCCTGCGGGGGAACGACGTCTCCCCTCTCACCGAACTGCAGGCCGCTCTCCTGCTGCCGCAGGTCAATCGGCTGGTCGAAGACAACGACCGGCGTGCTTGGTCTGTCTCGTTGCTGCGGGAACGGCTGACAGCGATTCCGGGACTGGTTCCGCTCCGGCCCGCTGTCCCGGATGTCGAGCCGGGCTATTACAAACTGGGCTGCTGGTACGACCCGCAGGATTGGCAGGGTCTGCCGCGCGATCACTGGTGCGCGGCCCTGCAGCACGAGGGAATCGCCTTTTTTCCGGGTTTCCGGGCTCTGCACAAAATCCATGCCCCCCGGCGGTTTCGGGCCGCGGGCTCATTACCCGTAGCGTCCCGGGCCGATGAACGGCTCGTCGTCCTGCACCATCCGATTCTGCTGGAAGGGGAGCCGGGGGTCTTGCAGATCGCCAGCGGGCTGCAAAGAATTCAGCGGCATGCCGCCGCGGTGCGCGAGCAGTACGCACAACGCCCGCCCGTCCTGCCGGCCGAATAGCCCCGACGGAGAAAGTGGACGACGATGTCCGACGAATCGCCCCCCCCTGACGCGGTTGCGCGCTGCCAGATCATCATGGCGCATGCGTGGATGGTGCGGACGTTCGTCAAGCACAGCGACGTGACCGAAGACTTTCCCGAACTGATGGGAATCGTGCGAAGCGTTTTCGACACCGCTCGATCCCTGGAATCGCGCATCGACGATCCGAAAGCGTACATCAATCAGCTCCGCAAGAAAATCGGCAAGCTGCGGGCGGCGGCGGCCAGATTCCGCCACGAGGCTCCTCTTGCTTCGGACCATACGAATTTCAAACAGGCCGTGATTTCGATGGACGGCTGCGTGGCAGAGCTGGAGGGCATCCTGGCTCTGTTTCCTCCGCCGGCACCGCCTCCCCTCCCCAGAAGCTTCCGGCCGGCCGCCGTCTCCGGTACTCTGGAGAGTTCGTCGGACTCGGACGGCGCTGAACAGACCGCCGAATCGGACGAGTAACGTTTGCCCTCCGCACGATCCACGCCTGCCAGACCCTCCATGACTGACGACCTGGTATTCCTGATGGGCAAGTACGAGGCCCGCCTGCCGACTGATCGGCGGTACGCGGAGTCTCACGTCTGGTTCAAGGAGGAAGGCGGCGGCTATCGAGTCGGCTTGACTTCCTATGCGGTGCGACTGCTGCAGGACGTCTATTTTCTGGACTGGGGCATCGAGCCGCATACGCCGGTGAAGAAGAAACAGGAAATTGGTCAGGTCGAAAGTTCCAAAGCGGTCTCCGCGCTGTACGCTCCGGTTGAAGGGATCGTCGGCGAGTTCAATCCGGCCCTGATGAACGATCCCTCGCTGATCAACGTCGAGAACTACGACGGGGGCTGGTTGTATGAAATGCAGACGACCGCGAGGTTGTTGACCGCAGCCGAATATGTCAGCCATCTCGAATCTACCTGGGACGCGACGCAACGCATGCTCAAGAATCAGCACAACGAGGGTTAAATCCGAAACTCGAAGCACGAAACTCGACGCGGCTACGAAGGCCGGGTGACTGGAGAGACCTCTTCGCCGGGTGCCACTGGCTCTTCCAGTGTCTTCATCGATTCCTCACCGAAGTCGAATTGTTACGTTTGATTCATCGCGGGGCCGTCCCCGCATATCCCAGAGACGAGTCGTGTCATGGCCGGTCGCAAACTGACAGTCGTCATCTCCCAGGCGCCGGGCAAGAACCCGACCAAGCGGCAACTGGAAGAAGAAATCGCCACGCAACTCATGCTGCAGGGAGTGGCGGAGGTCTCGCTGATTCCCCACCTCTACGATCTCGCTGCCGACCACACCGGGATGGTCTGGCTGAAGGGAATTCGTGGGGACATGGTCGTCCTGGGCTGGTCGTACGGACGGGCGATCCGCTGGGTCCTCGACCGCAACGGCATTCGCGGCCAGGAAGGGCTCTCGCTCCTGAAGGCCGCGGACGCCGAGGAGGACGAAGAGGCCGAGGAGACGATCGAAGAGCCGAAGGGGATCGGGTCGCTGAATGTTCCGAAGCGGAAGATCTACGCGATCGACCTGCGGGACCAGACCGATCCCAATGTCTATATCGAAGAGATCCGCCGGATCGCCGCGGAAGCGGCCGTGGAAGTCGTTTCGCTCGGCGGCCTGCTGGGCAGTTCGTCCGGAAACGGAAATGGCCACGGAACTGGCAACGGCCACGCGCCGGCCCAGCCGGTGAATCGCCTGACCACGCCCGCTGCGCCCCCTGTGTCTCTGACACCCCTCGTCCTGGAAGGAACCGAGCCGGTCCGCCGGCGGTGGTATCCGGTGATCGATTACAGCCGCTGCACGAACTGTATGGAGTGCATCGATTTCTGCCTGTTCGGCGTGTACGGCGTCGACAACGCCGACCGGATCCTGGTGGAGCAGCAGGACAACTGCAAGAAGGGCTGCCCGGCCTGCAGCCGGGTCTGTCCCGAGAACGCGATCATCTTCCCCGAGCATAAAACGCCGTCGATCGCCGGAGCGGCGGTGGCAGGGGCCGGGGATTTCAAGATCGATCTGTCAAAACTGTTCGGCGCTCCCGATGCGCTGGAGATCGCCGTCCTCGAACGCGATCGCGAACTGGTCGCCGACGGACGTGATGCCGTTGGAACGGCGGTCGGATTGCCCAAACGCCAGGAGCATCAGAAAGACCAGCCGCGCGATTCCCTCGACGATCTCATGGACGGCCTCGACGCTCTCGACCTGTAGCCGGGTTGCGGAATCGCCGGAGCCGACAAGAATATCTGCAGGCTTCGGAGTCGAGTCGCATCCCCAACCTGTTCCCGCCGAGTTGATCCCCGCCCGATGACGCATTGCCCCGCCAATCTGCAGCAACGACTCGACGCCGGCTGTCGCCGGGCGGTCGAGGTGCTGCTGCAGGAGGCGACACCCGCCGGGCACTGGGTCGGCGAACTGTCGACATCAGCCCTGTCGACGGCGACCGCCGTCACCGCGCTGTCGGTCATTCTGCAACGGGAACCGCAGCGGACGCCGGAGTTGCAACCGCTGATCGACGGCGGCCTGTACTGGCTGGCGGGACAACAGAACGCAGACGGCGGCTGGGGCGATACGACGCTCAGTTTCAGCAATATCTCGACCACGATGCTGGCTCATGCGGCGTTCCACGCTGCGGGAGCGACAGAGCGTTATCCGGCATTGCTGGAGCAGTCCCAGGCCTATATCGATGCAGCAGGCGGTGCGGAGGCCGTCCGGAAGCGTTATGGCAAAGACAAGACGTTTTCCGTTCCGATCCTGACCCAGTGCGCCATCGCCGGACTGATCGACTGGCGGGAGATTCCGTCCCTGCCGTTTGAACTGGGCGTGCTGCCCCACAAGTTCTACCAGTGGATTCAGTTGCCGGTCGTCAGCTACGCGTTGCCGGCGCTGATCGCTATCGGGCAGGTCCGGCACGTGCGCGGGCCGTCTTGGAATCCGCTGACCTGGTGGCTGCGGCAGGCGGCCGGACCGTCGACGTTGAGACTGCTGACTGCGATTCAGCCGACCAGCGGCGGTTTCCTTGAAGCGGCGCCACTCACGAGTTTTGTGACGATGAGCCTGGCGTCGATGGGCCGCGCCGATCATCCGGTCGCACGGAAGGGGCTGCAGTTTTTGATCGAGTCAGTCCGACCGGATGGAAGCTGGCCCATCGATACGAATCTGGCCACTTGGGTGACCACGCTGGCGGTGAATGCGCTGCCCGAGGGCGAACTACCCGTCGAGCAGTGCGAGGCAGTCGTCGAGTGGCTACTGGGCCAGCAGTACCGGACGGTCCATCCCTATACACAGGCGGCCCCGGGAGGCTGGGCCTGGACGAATCTGACGGGGGGCGTCCCCGATGCGGATGATACGCCCGGAGCGATCCTGGCAGTCCTGAAATTGTGCCGGGGCGAGCGGATGACGCCCGCCGTCGCCGAGTCCCTGACGGCCGCGGTGACGTGGCTGGTCGATCTGCAGAATCGGGACGGCGGCTGGCCGACCTTCTGCCGCGGCTGGGGGGCTCTGCCGTTCGATCGCAGTTCGAACGACATTTCCGCCCACGCAATGCGGGCACTGATGGCCTGGTTGAAGACAGAGAAGTCGGGACAGGACGATCTCACCCGGCGCGTCGAACGAGCCCTCGCGGCCGGCTGGAGATTTCTCGAAAAGCATCAACGGTCCGACGGGAGCTGGCTGCCCCTCTGGTTCGGGAATCAGCACATCGCCGACGACGAGAATCCTCTGTACGGAACGGCCAAGGTGCTGCTGGCCTGGCGCGACGCTGGTCGGCTCGATGCGTCCCCCGCCCGGCGGGCGCTGGAATGGCTGAAATCGAGCCAGTCTGCCGATGGCGGCTGGGGTGGCGCTGCCGGTGCGCCCAGCAGCGTGGAAGAGACTGCTCTCGCCCTGGAAGCCCTGCTGGCGGAAAAAACCGCCTCCGCCGGGTGCCTGGCGGGGTTAGATTGGTTGCTGGCCCGGGTTGAAGACGGAAATTTTGTCCAGACTGCGCCAATCGGGTTCTATTTTGCCAAGCTGTGGTATTTTGAACGACTTTATCCGATCATCTTTACGGTCGGGGCGTTGTCCCGGGCAAAGGCCGTGCTGCAGTCTGACTGCGCCACGCCAGAGCCTCAGGGGGCAAGCCGCCGGACCGAGGAAGTGATCGCTGCGTTTTCAGCGTAACAGGGAGTCCTGTCTCGATGATTGCCCCGACGACCAGTCTGCCGCATGACACTGCGACCCACGACGCCGTCTCGACCGTCGAGAGTCACCCCGCCGCCAAGCCGGCGAAACGCGATAAGAGCGGTCGGAGCACCTCTCATCTGAAGCTCGTTCCCGAGACTCTGGAGCAGCGCGAACACGTCAAGGCCGCCGCCGAGAAGTACGCCGCTGCGCTCGACCGGAGTCGCCCCTTCACCAAGAACGAACTCGAATCGCACGGCCGCAAACTGCTCGAACAACTGGAGCTGCCGGAAAAGTTTCTCGGCTTCGCCATGGTGCTCGTCGGGAACTTCTTCTGGAAGAGGCAGTTCCTGTCGATTCCCTTCAACCGCCGAATGCTCCTGCTGCCCCACTGTCTCAAACATGCCGACGGCTGCCCGGCCGACTACGACGAGTTCGGGCTCGATTGCGAAAAGTGCGGTGCCTGCTCGATTGCCGACTACAAGGTCAAAGCGGAACAGCTTGGCTATAAGGTTCTGGTCGCCGAAGGCTCGCCGGTCGTCCTCAAGATCATCGTCTCCGGGCACATCGACGGGATTCTGGGCGTCGCCTGTCTCAACGTGCTGGAGAAGGCGATCGACAAGGTTCTGATCGCCGGGGTGCCCTCCTACGCGGTGCCGCTCCACTCGGGCGACTGCAAGAATACGACGCTCGACGAAGCCTGGGTCTGGGACTGCCTGGACCGCTACGAGCCCCTCGAAGAGCCGGCGACAACCGGCTATCTGCCGCTGATGCGCGGCGCGAACAAGATCTTCGACGAGCAGTTCGACCAGCTCGTCCCCGCCACGCGCGGACCGCGAAACGATGCCGCCAAGCGCGCGCCTCTTTCCTGCACCGAAGCCATCGGCCTCGACTGGCTGCAGCACGGCGGCAAGCGGCTCCGCCCGTTCATCACGCTCGCGGCCTACGACGCCGTGACGGGAGCCAAAGGCCTGAACTGCAGCGTCGACGCCGAATTGCCCGAGTATCCGGCTGCCGTCAAACGCGTGGCGCTGGCCATGGAGGCGTTCCACAAGGCCTCGCTGGTCCATGACGACATCGAAGACGATGACCCGTATCGCTACGGCCAGGAGACGCTGCACAAGCAGTTCGACCTGGGGACCGCGATCAACGTGGGTGACTACCTGATCGGCCTCGGTTATCGGCTCATCAGCCTGGGCCGGAGCGAAGTCGGGGCCGAGGCCGCCGCCGACGTGGTCGACCGGCTGGCCACGGCCCACATGAAGCTCTGCGAAGGGCAGGGGGCCGAGTTGCAGTGGCATACCGCCCGCACCCAGCTCACCGCCCTCGACGCAATGAAGATCTACGCCCTGAAAACCTCGCCGGCGTTTGAAGCGGCCCTCTACGCCGGGCTGCGGCTTGCCGGTCCGACGGACGCCTACGACCAGATGATTCCCGCCTTCAGCCGGCACGTGGGCGTCGGTTTTCAGATCCTCAACGATCTGAAGGACTGGGGCGACGACCACGACAACAAACGCGTCGCCGGCCGCGATGCCGAGACCGCCAAGCCGACGCTGCTGCTGGCCCTGGCGCTGGAGGCCGCCAACCCCGCTCAACGGCTGGAGCTGGATCGCGTCCTGCACGGCGAAATGCACCCCTCCCTCCGTATGGACAAGCTGAAGCAGCTCTACATGCAGCTCGGGGTCTTCGAAAAGGCGGAGGCGCTCGTCGACAAATGCCGGACCCGGGCCGAAGCACTGGCGGACGATACCCAGCCGGAGGAACTGCGGCAGTTGCTTTACTTCGTGATCGACACGGTTCTGGCGCCCGAGGCCCAGGGCAAGCCAGTCCTTACAGTCGCGCTGTCGCTCCCGGTCATTGCAGCCCCCGCACGAAAGTAGCTCTGGAATTCGCGGTTGTCGCCATTCCCTCCGCCTCCCCGATGGGGCATGATGGGCGGCTGCGCCATCCTCCCGACTTCCCGCCCGAGCCGACAGATTTCGCATGAGCCAGCCGCCGTACCTGTTTCGCCTGGGCGACCGACTGGCGCGTGGACTGACCGACTGGGACGCCAGGCAGCGGGACCGGCAGCGGCAGTTTCTCCTGCGGTGGCAGACCCCCGACGGCGGCTTCAGCGGTCGCGACCTGCCCGACGAAGCCGCCCCGGAATCCTCCGCGGAGCGGGATTCCGACCTTTACTACACCGCCTTTGCGATCCGGGGTCTGGCGGCGCTGGGTGCCTTCACTGCCGAAGATGGCCGGCGAATCGCCCCGTATCTGCGCCAGACGGCGCAGCGGCAGGCGAGCGTGATCGACGTGACGAGCTGGCTCTACAGCGCGCTGATGGTGCAGTCAGCCAGCGGCATCGACGTTTTGGAACATGCCCCCGCCGACTGGCCCGATCAGCTTTCCAAGGTGCTGGAGAGCTTTCGGACCGCCGACGGCGGTTACGCCAAGACGCACGAAGGGGCGTCAGGCAGCACCTATCACACGTTCCTCGTCGCCCTGTGCTACGAACTGATTGGACGGCAGGCTCCGGAACCGGGGCGCATCGTTGAGTTCGTGCATCAGAGACAGCGCGATGACGGCGGATATGTGGAAATCGCCCCGATGCGCCGCAGCGGGACCAATCCTACCGCGGCGGCCGTGGCCCTGCTGACGATGTTTGACGCCGTTGACGACGAGATTCGCGCAGACGTCGCAGACTTTCTGACGGAAGTCCGCAGTTCGGAAGGGGGCTTTCAGGCCAACACCCGCGTCCCATTCGCCGATTCGCTGTCGACCTTCACCGGCTACCTGACCTGCCTCGATCTCGGGCTGGCAGACATTCTGGACCCGGCCCGGATCCGGAAATTCGTCGCCGAGCTCGAAATGCCCGGCGGCGGTTACCGCGCCGCAGCCTGGGACCAGGTCGCAGATGTGGAGTACACGTTCTACGCTCTGGGCCTGCAGGCGTTGTTAGAGCAGCCAGCAGCGAAAAGCTGAAAGCCGGACGGGAGGAATCCGTTCTGGCTTTCAGCATTCAGCTTTCTGCTACTCAGCCCTCCACAGCCATCGCAGCGACTCCGGCAGAATCGCTCCCCCGTGTTCGCCGTTGTGCGCTCCGCCCCCTCCCACGAACAGTTCGTCGTATTTCTGGAACTTGAGGGCGGCGTCCATTTCCAGGTTCGACAGCCACCAGTTGCCGTGCTCGTTGTCGAGATCGCGATCGCCGTCCTGCAGAAAAACTCGCAACGGCTTGCGTTCTGTTTTTCGGATGAGCGCCGGATAGACGTGGCCGCCGCGGATATTCGTGAAGCTGCCGATATGACTCAGCACCTTGTGGAAGGCATCCGGTCGCTCCCAGGCAACCGTGAAGGCGCAGATGCCGCCCGACGAAATGCCGCAGATCGCCCGCTGGTCCGGGTCGGTCGTCAGATTCCACGTTTCGCCGACTTCCGGAAGCAGCTCGTCCAGCAGAAACCGTGCGTACGCGTCGCTCAGCGTATCGTACTCGACGCTCCGGTTGTTGGCCCGCCACGCAGAGTCGATCTTCTGATCTCCCCGATGGCCGGGATTGACGAACACGCCGATGACCGGCGGCATCTCGCCCGCCGCGATGAGATTGTCGAACACAACCGGGACCCGAAACTGCCCCTTCTCGTCGACGTATGCGTGACCGTCCTGATACACCATCACCGCCGTCGGCTTCGTGGCGTCGTATTGCGCAGGGATGTAGACCCAGTAGTCACGCGTCGTCCCTTCGAAGACCTTGCTGGTCGCAAGGGTGAACTTCTCGACCTTCCCCTGCGGGATCCCCTCTTTTCGCTGAGAGTCCGGCCCCAGCGTGTACTTGGTCGGCTCATCGGCGGCCCGGATGGAACCCGCCAGGACGGTTAGCAACAGGCAGAGTCGAAGCAGCATGGTTCAAATCTCGGAAAGGATGCGACCGCTTGCGGAAACGTTGCGGAACGGTGAATGATAGGGCAGTCGAGGCTGACCAGTCGCGAGGATACCGCCGCGGTGTCGACGATGCGAGAGGTCCGTCGGCAGGAAGGCAACCACGATGCAGCTCTCCGGACGAACCGTCCTCATCACCGGCGGCCGGCGGCTCGGCGCACTCCTCGCCGAGCAACTCGCCGCCCGCGGCGCAAACATCGCGCTGAGCTGTCACACAAGCTGGGATCGGACCGTCGCCGTCGCTGCGAAGTGCCGCGCTCTCGGCGCTCAGGCCGACGTGTTCACGGCCGATCTCCGCGAGCCGGACCAGGCCGAAGGACTGATTCGCAACGTCGTGGAACGTTTCGGATCCCTCGACGTCCTGGTCAATCTCACCAGCATCTACACGCGGACCCCTTTTCGCGAACTGCAGCCCGAACAGTATTTCGACATGCTCGGCTCGAACCTGACGGCTCCCTATCTGACGGCAGTCGCCGCAGCCCAGCAGATGCTTCGGCAGCCGGTTGTGGATGGCCTGCAGGGCAAAATTCTCCACTTCACCGACTGGGCGGTGCAGCGGCCGTACCGCGATTTCCTGCCCTATATGGTCGCCAAGGGAGCACTGGAAACGCTCACCCGGACGCTGGCGGTCGAATTGGCTCCGACGATCACCGTCAACGCGATCGCACCCGGCACGGTCCTCCCGCCCCCCGAACTGTCGGAGGAGCGGATCGATGCCATCCGACAGTCCGCAGCCCTGCAGCAGATCGGTTCTCCCGACGACGTCAACCGCCTGGTCCTCTACCTGCTCGAAGGGACCGACTTCGTCACCGGCGAAGTCTTCCGCGTCGACGGCGGCCGCTTCCTGGGCAACCCGGAACTGCAGCTCGGCGATCTCGACGAGTGACGGTCTACCGTTCCAGATGCCACTCCGCCCGCGAATAGCGATTCGCCAGCAGTTCCCCGATTGACGATTCCGGAGCTTCCCAGTCGCGCTGCCAATCCGCCTGCCAGGTCGCGGCCAGCCACTCGGCCAACTGGTCCCGGCTCAGCGCCAGATTGCGGATAAACTCGGCATGCTGCCGATCCGCCCGATAGTCCGGCTGCCGGCTGGGCGTCCGCAGATAACGCCCCACGCGCGGCAGATCGAAGTCGTAAAGCAGTGTTCCGTGATGCAGGAAAGCCTGTCGCTGCCAGCGCTGGGCATTCCCGGAAAACTTCCGCTCGGCGACCGTCAGATCGCTGATGCCACGAACCGCCGCCTCGGGCAATTGTGTTCGCAGCGACTCCGCCAACCGCCCCAGCAGTGCAGCCGTGGTACCGGTGATCCCCAGCCGCTGATGCTCGGCGTGGATCGGCAGCGCCAGCGTGTAGCACAGGCAGCCCGGCCCGATGACCACCGCTCCCCCGCCGCTCATTCGCCGCAGAACCGGCACGTCGTCGCGCCGGCAGGCCTCCAGGTCCGCTTCCACGGCCGCCTTGTTCGACCGCCCCAGCACGACGCCGTACGCCGTCGCTTCCCAGATCCGGAGCGTGGCCTGCGCCGGATCGGCGTCCACGGCGTGCAGCAGCCATTCGTCGAGAGCCAGATCCGCCTGTAGCGAGCCACAAGTCACATCCAGCCCGCGCAAACGTGGCGGCCAGAGCGGCGCGACCTCCGGTTCCATCGCAGTCCGCTCCTCCGTCACCCTGCCGAACCGACTCAGACCAGTGGCACGGACATTTCTGTCTGTGCCACCTGAAGATCCGGCAACCGACCTCACATATGAATCGTCCGGCCGTCGACCGCGAACGCCGCTTCCTTCATCACTTCGGCGAGCGTCGGATGCGCGTGCGAACTGCGGGCAATGTCCTCGCTGGTGGCCCCGAATTCAATCGCCACGACCGCTTCCGCGATCATATCCCCGGCCCGCGGACCGATGATATGCACCCCGAGAATCCGATCGGTTTCCGTGTGCGCCAGAATCTTGACGCGTCCCCCGGTGTGCCCCAGTGCCTTCGCCCGCGCATTCGCCATGAACGGGAACGAACCCTTCCGGTATGGCATCCCCGCGGCTTTCAGCTCTTCTTCCGTTTTTCCGACGCTGGCGATCTCCGGCTCCGTGTAGACGACGCCGGGAATGGCGTCGTAGTTCACGTGGCCGTACTTGCCGGCGAGCAGTTCCGCGCAGGCGATCCCCTCTTCCTCGGCCTTATGGGCCAGCATCGGTCCGGCGATCACGTCGCCAATCGCGTAGATCCCCGGAATCGTCGTCGCGTAGTGCTCGTCGACGATCACGCGCCCCCGCTGATCGACGCCGACATTGACCTTGTCGAGACCCAGGTTGTCGGTGTTCGGAATCCGGCCGACCGCCAGCAGCACGCGATCGCACGCCAGCGGCTGTTCTCCTTCGCATTCCACAAAAACCTGCTTCCCTTCGACGCGGGCGCCGGTGACCCGTCGGCCCAGCCGGAATTCGAGTCCCTGTTTCTGAAAGGTCTTCTGGGCTTCGGCGACGATCTCGCCATCCATTCCCGGCAGAATCCGGTCGAGGTATTCGACGACGGTCACTTTGGCCCCCAGCCGCGACCAGACGCAGCCCAGTTCCAACCCGATCACGCCGGCCCCGATCACCACCAGGTGTCCGGGGACTTCCGGGAACGAAAGAGCTTCGGTGCTGGTGGCGATCCGGTCGCCATCGACGTCGACTCCGCGCAGCGGCGTCGATTTGCTGCCGGTGGCGATAATGATGTGCCTTGCCGAGATCTCTTCCGGCTGGTCGCCTTCGACCACCACCTGCCCCGGTGCGACTATCCGACCGTGTCCGAAGTACCGGGTGATCTTGTTCTTGCGGAACAGCCCCTCGATCCCTTTGCAGAGACCGCTGACGATCGTGTCTTTGCGCTTCAGCATCGTCGGCAGGTCGAGCTTTACGTCGCCAAGGCTGATGCCGAAGTCGGCGAAACTGGTGTTCGCCTGGCGAAACAGCTCGCTGGCTTCCAGCAGGGCCTTGCTGGGGATACAGCCGACGCGAAGGCAGGTTCCGCCGAGAGCCCCTTCTTTTTCGATGCAGGCGACGTTCATTCCGAGCTGGGCGGCCCGGATCGCGGCGACGTAACCGCCGGGGCCGGCGCCAATGACAACCAGGTCGTGCTGTTTCATAACGTGAGAGTCTCGTGAGGGTTAGGGTTGCCCCCGGGAAGCCGGACGGGGGCTCCGCCGGAATGCCATTGGGAGGATTTTCGACGTTGGTGCCGCTATCCTACCGAACCCGGTCGGTGCTGCGTAGCGCTCCGGGCTGGCGCGGGGTGGTCGAGTGTGCTTTTGGCCACGTACTTCACAATCTCTCCGATTCTGAAGACGATCTTCACGATATCTTCATCATCTGCGACCAAGATTCTGCCACCTTCAGGGAGATGGTTCGCCAACACGGGAACGGCAATTGTCGGGGGCAGCTCGGCTTCGCCGTTCTGACGTCGACGGGATCATCGGCAACCAACAGGTTTCTACTCAGGAATGGCGATTATGAAGTCTTGGAAGTTGGGTTCGCTAGGAGTCGTCGCACTGCTCGTGTGTGTTTCCCTTGCGAGCTGCAACAAAAAGGAATCCGATGGCAGTGGCTCCAAGCCGGCCACCGGCGAGACCACAATCTCGATCGACGGCTCCAGCACGGTCTACCCGATCTCTCAGGCCATGGCCGTCGAGTTCGAAAAGGAACATGCCGACGTGCGCGTAACGGTCGGTCTGTCAGGCACCGGCGGCGGCTTCAAGAAGTTCATCGCCGGCGAAATCGACATTTCCGACGCCTCCCGTCCGATCGACGAGAAGGAGAAGGCGGCGCTCAAGGAGAAGGGGATTGGATACCTCGAACTGACCGTCGCGATCGACGGACTCGCCGTCGTCGTCAATCCGGAGAATGACTGGGCCGATTGCATGACCGTCCAGCAGCTCAATCAGCTCTGGGACGAAGGCAGCACGGTCAAGACCTGGAAAGAGCTCGATCCCAACTGGCCCGACGAGGAAATCAAGCTCTACGGGGCCGATACCGACAGCGGGACCTTCGACTACTTCACGGAAGTCATCAACGGAAAGGCCAAGCGGAGCCGGACCGAATACACCCCCAGCTCGAACGACAATGTCCTGGTTCAGGGCGTGTCGAGCAGCAAGTTCGCTCTGGGTTACTTCGGCTTCGCCTACTACGCCGAGAACATGGACCGGCTCAAGGTGCTGGCGATCACTTCGGCGGACGGCAAGGCTGTCTGTGTCAAGCCGACGGTGGAGACCGTCGAAAAGGGCGAGTATACGCCTCTGGCCCGTCCGCTGTTCATCTACGCCAGCCACACGTCTCTGAAACGACCGGAAGTCGCCGCCTTTCTGAAGTACTACCTCTCGGAGGCGGGCCAGAATCTCGTCGCGGAGCGGAAATACATGCGAATCAAGCCCGACGTGCTGGCCGAGATGCAGAAGCGTCTCGACGACGCACTGGCCGCCGCAAAGTAGCTTTCGCGGCAATACAACAGTGGCGATGGACGCCGCTCGATAACGAATTGAGTCGCCTGCGGATCTCAGCGTGAGTCACGACCCCTCCAGATCGCCGAATGCCTCGCGAGCCGTCCCCGGCTCGTTGAGGCGGCGTTTTACCTGGCAGAACGCCAAAGAACAGGCCATCGCCTGGGTGCTCTTCGGGTGCGCGCTGGTCTCGGTCCTCACCACGCTGAGCATCATCTTCGTGCTGCTCAGCGAATCGGTCCTGGCGATTCCCCCTCACACGTCGTTCTTCCAGGACGTCTCCGTCTGGGAATTCTTCACCGAAACCCGCTGGACGCCGCAATATCACGATCAGCACTTCGGCATTCTACCGCTGCTCTGCGGGACGCTGCTGATCACCGGTCTGTCGGCCCTCGTAGGGCTGCCGGCCGGGCTGTTCTGCGCCGTCTATCTCAGCGAGTATGCCTCGCCCGCCAATCGGACCTGGATCAAGCCCGTGCTTGAACTGCTGGCGGGCGTCCCGACCGTCGTCTACGGCTACTTCGGCCTCGTCTTCCTGACACCGATGGTGCTGAAACCTCTGTTCAACGGCCTGCTCGGACTGACGGTCGATTCGACCAACGCTCTCTGCGGCGGGCTGGTCGTCGGACTGATGATCATTCCCACTGTGGCCTCGCTCAGCGAGGACGTTCTGCGGGCGGTCCCCAGCAGCCTGCGGGAGTCGGGCTATGCGCTCGGGGCCACCAAATTCGACGTCTCGACGAAGATCGTCGTCCCCTCAGCCCTCTCCGGAATCCTCGCGTCGTTCCTCCTGGCGCTGTCGCGCGGCATCGGGGAGACGATGGCGGTGACGATCTGCGCGTCCGGCAGTCCCCAGCTGACGCTCAATCCGTTACGACAGATTCAGACCATGACGAGCTTCATTGTCAACGTCATGAGCGGCGACGCAGTCGACGGCACGAAAGTCTACAAAAGCCTCTACGCGGTCGCGCTGGTGCTGTTTGTCATGACGCTCCTGATGAATATCGTGTCGCAGATGATCCTCCGCCGGTATCGCGAGGTGTATCAATGAGCGTACACGACGAATTCTCCCGTGGACTGGCCGGACGCCACCGGCTGGGGTGGATCTTCGAGTGGACCTGTCGACTGGCCACCTGGGGGTCCGTCGCGATGCTGGCGGTCCTGGTCCTGGCGATCGTCGGAGAAGCGTGGGGCTGGCTCACCTGGGACTTTCTCACGAAGTCGAACAGCTACAAAGCGCGCGACGCCGGAATCATGCCGGGCCTGTGGGGCAGCCTCTGGCTGATTGGCCTGACCGGTCTGTTCTGCGTCCCGCTGGGAGTTGGCGCCGCGATTTACCTCGAAGAGTATGCCCGCGCCAACTGGCTCACCCGCCAGATACAGCTCAATATCGCCAACCTGGCCGGCGTCCCCTCCATCGTTTACGGCATCCTGGGATTCACGGTCTTCGTGCGGATGTTCGGCGTGGACCGGCAGACCTGGGAGATCTCCCTGGGATTCGTGGACTTTGAGTTCACCGTCCCGCTGGGGCGGACGGTTCTGTCCGGAGCCCTCACGCTGACGCTCCTCAGCCTGCCGGTCGTGATTATCGCCGCCCAGGAAGCGCTGCGCTCGGTTCCCTCCTCCATTCGCCACGCGGCCTACGCACTCGGTGCCACCCGCTGGCAGACCATCTGGCATCAGGTTCTCCCCGCGGCGATGCCCGGAATCCTCACCGGTCTGATCCTGTCGATGTCCCGCGCCATTGGCGAAACGGCTCCGCTGGCCGTCCTCGGCGCCGCCACGCAGATGACCTTTGCTCCAGGCCGAATCACCGGTCCGATCGACGCTCTGACCCACCCCGACAAGCTGGCCCGGGCGCCGTTCGACAGTTTCTCCGCGATTCCCCTGCAGATCTTCAGTTGGGTCAACGATCAGGGCCGCGACTTCCAGGAACACGTGGCCGCCGCCGGAATCATCGTGTTGCTGGTCGTCCTGGTGCTGATGAACGGCAGTGCGATCTTGATCCGGAATCATTTCCAGAAGAAAATACGCTGGTAGGCTGTATCTGATGAATGTGACGAAGCCTCCTGGTCAGTCGCCGATTACGATCAACGTCGCTGGCGCGATTCCGCCGACGGGTGCTGGTAGAGTTGTGCTCGACAGCGACGCCGGTTCCGAACCGCCGCGGCTGGCCAAGCTGGAAACGAAGAACATGGGGTTCTTCTACGGCACTCACCAGGCGCTGCACGGCATCAATCTGGTCATCCGCGAACGCGCCGTGACGGCTCTCATCGGCCCGTCGGGCTGCGGTAAGAGCACCTATCTCCGTTCCCTCAACCGCATGAACGACATCATCGAAGGGACGCGCGTTACCGGGGATGTGCTGCTCGACGGACAGGATATTT
Source organism: uncultured Planctomycetaceae bacterium (assembly GCA_942493135.1). Taxonomy (GTDB): domain Bacteria; phylum Planctomycetota; class Planctomycetia; order Planctomycetales; family Planctomycetaceae; genus Planctellipticum. Next base: position 6,562,774 of record OW818684.1, read on the forward strand.
ATCACCCGGAGGTCGACGTCGTCGCCCTCCGCAAACGGATCGGCATGGTCTTTCAGAAGTCCACGCCGTTTCCCAAGTCGATTTTTGACAACGTCGCCTTCGGTCCGCGGATCGCCGGGCAGACCAATAAGGCGCAACTCACCGAATTGGTCGAGCAGAGTCTGCAGCAGTCTGCGCTCTGGAACGAAGTCAAGGACCGGCTGAACGAGTCGGCGCTCGCGCTCTCGGGCGGACAGCAGCAGCGGCTTTGCATCGCCCGGGCGCTGGCCACCAGCCCCGAAGTCCTGCTCATGGACGAGCCGGCCTCGGCCCTCGATCCGGCATCGACGGCCCGCATCGAGGATCTCATTTTCGAATTGAAACAGAAGTACACGATCGTCATCGTGACGCACAACATGCAGCAGGCTGCGCGGATCAGCGAATGGACCGCCTTCTTCTGCCAGGGCCGCCTGGTCGAAGTCGGTCAGACCCACCAGCTCTTCCGCAACCCCGGCGAAAAAGAGACGGAAGACTACATTACCGGCCGCTTCGGCTGAGCTCAGACACCGTGCGATTTGTCGGTCCGACGGCCGGTGGGAACCGGCCGCCTTTCCCCAGGGAAGGAAGAGGGTATTCATGTCGATCCACCTGACCCGAGATCTTGCGAGTCTGCACCGGATGGTGCTGGGGATGTGCGCCCGCGTCGAGGAGATGATCCACGCGTCGGTGGAAGCTCTGCACACGCCCGACTATGAGCGTGCAAAGCAGATCACGACCTGGGACGACGAGATCGACCGGATGGACGTTGAAATCGAGGAAGAGTGCCTGAAGCTCCTCGCCCTCCACCAGCCGGTGGCGATCGATCTTCGCCGGATCACCTCCGTCATGAAGATCAGCGCGGAACTGGAGCGGGTCGCCGATCTCGGCGTGAGCATCGCCGAGCGCGCCTGCGGCATCGTGTCGTCCCCCGAGATCGCCGTCCCGGACAACCTCAAGGACATGTCCCGGCAGGCGCTCGACATGCTGCACCGGGCACTCGACGCCTACGTGCATCTCGACGTCCGGCTCGCCCGGCAAGTCTGCCTCGACGACGAAGTCGTCGACCAGCTCAACCGCGAGATCATCTCCGAACTGACGAACCTGATGAAACGCAGGCCGGATTTGATCGAGCCGGCCATGCATCTGTTTTCTGCGTCGCGACAGATCGAGCGGATCGCCGACCACGCGACCAACATTGCCGAAGACGTTGTCTATCTCGTGCAGGGAGAAATCATCCGTCACCGCAACCGGGTTCGTACCGGGAAGGACGCTGACGAAGCCGCGCAGCGGGCGGGTTAGCAGTCAGCATAGTCCGACAACTCTTGAGTTGATAGACGATAAACGCGGGAGGCTTTCGGCCCGCGCGAATGCTGTAGACGAAGTATCCAGCGCCAGTCACAAGCCGGGCGGACGTACTGCCCGACCCGGAGAGGGCGACCGGAAATCATTGACAGACCGTAACGGTCGGACTGCGTGGAAAATGCGCCCGCAGGACGCCGTTCACTCCAGAATCCGTTTCGAGAGCAGGTTGAGGACGCTATGAGCAAACCGCGGATCCTGATTGTGGAAGACGAAAAGGCGTTGCAGGATGTTCTCGCCTACAACCTGGAGAAGGAAGGCTTCGAAACCTCCTTCGCCTCCGACGGCCAGGAAGGGTTGCGGCGGGCTCAGCTCCAGCAGCCCGACGTCGTCATCCTGGACCTGATGCTCCCCATCATCGACGGTCTCGAAGTCTGCCGACAGCTCCGCAGCGACCCGAAGACCCAGAACGTCCGCATCCTGATGCTGACGGCCCGGAGCGAAGAAGTCGACGAGATCGTCGGCTTCAACATGGGGGCCGACGACTACGTCACCAAGCCCTTCAAGATCAAGCCGCTGATTCATCGGATCAAAGCGCTGCTCCGCCGGCCGGGCGGCGAAACGGCGCGAGACGTCATCAGCATCTGCGGCATCGAAATCGACCGGACCAATCACACCGCCCGCGCCGACGGCGACGAGCTCCAGCTCACGCCCACCGAGTTCCGCCTCCTCTGGACGCTGGCCCGCTCGCCGGGGCGTCCCTTTGCTCGCAACGAACTGATGGACCGCTGCCGCGGCGAAGACGCCAACGCCCTCGAACGGACGATCGACGTTCACGTCCGCTCGCTCCGCCAGAAGATGGGACCGCTCGCCGATCTCGTCGAGACCGTCCGCGGCGTCGGCTACCGGTTTCGAGCCGAAAGCGCAGAAACCGTCAATTCCTGACGCCTCAAACACGCGGAGTCGCGAGTGACGACCTGATCGCTGCGCGGGGTTCGCTCCGGCGCGGCAAACCGCGACATTACCGTTCATCGTCGATCGGCAGCGCCCGTTTCGACTTCAGAGTCGTCACCCACAAGAAAGGTTTTCCGACCTCATCCTGCCAGAGCGTGACCTTCAGCTTTCCCTGGAACGCCAGATTCGGCAGTACGGCCATCCATGCCTGTCGTTTGCGGGCATGCGTCACGCGGACGTTTGCCGGGTCGATCTCTTCCTGTTTGAGGGCCGGCCAGTCGTACAGCAGCGGTAACTCGGCCTTCGACGCCACGTCGGCCAGCACCTTGTCGAGCGGCTGGTTCTCAACGACGATCGGCGAAATTGCGAACAGCTTGGGGGCCGCCTTCGGTCGCGATTGCTCCAGTGGCCAGCCCACCGGCCACCACAGCTCGCCGTCTTTCTGCGCATCGATGACCAGTTCCAGCGTTCCGGCGGGCGTCCGGCTCGGGCGGAAACCCAGACCGCAGTCGTTGAGTGCGACCGCCAGTGCGGTCGCGACTGTGAATCCATCGACGTTCTGATGCAGCGTCAGCGCTTCCATCGGCAGGCGACGGACCGCCTCCTCGCCGGCGGTGCTGAACCGGACCGGCAGATCGTCGGGAAACTCCATCCGTCCAATGACCGTGCTGAGCGACTCCCCCTTGAGGCCCGGCGGGGCGGCCACAGACAGTTTCTGCAGAACCAGCTCGAACTGTTCCTGCGACAGTCCCCAGAGCGGCTTCCCTTTTGGAGTCCCCTGCGCCCCGTAGGCCTTCAGTTCGTTGATCCACTCGACGAGCTTCTCGCCGTCCGCTCGGGTGAATTTCCGCGTCGGGAACGTCAGGTCGCCGTTGCGGTCGAGCACGCCGATTGCCGTCACCTGCCGCAGCCGACCCAGCTGAGTCTCTCTCACCTCAGGTTTATCGTCCAGCAGCGGCTGTCGGATCCGCAGGTCGATGTTCAGTTTCTCGAAGACCGGACGCCAATCCTGCGCATGTTGCGCACCGCCATCGGGTGTCGCGATCAGAATGATTTCAACGAGCGTCTTGCGCGGCCCCTGCTGCAGCAGTGTCCCGCCGACGCGTTCATTGTTCTGCGCCTCGGCGACATGACTGCACGCAGTCCCGATCAAACCGGCGGCGAGTGCCAATATTCCAAGTCGCTGCATGACGCCTCTCCTGAATCAAACGGGAGTTCCGGTCACTCCACAAAACGCATCCTTCAGACTAGCACAGCGTTCGTGAACTACAATTGGAATAAGTCTCTCACAGCCCCCAGATCGCCAGGTCGTCGCTGATCGGGACGGAAGTGTGATGAAGCCGCCTTCTGGCGGAGGACAGTGCGGAATGGGCGAAGTTTTTCGCCCCTGCCTGCCGATTTTTGCTCAAGAGGGGCTCAACCGCCGCCGAGCGATTGCAGGAAATCTGCCCCGTCCTGCCTCGTCTCATTAAAGATCGACCATGTCGCACCCGCTGACCGAGCAGAATGTCGAAGCAATCATCGAGCGCTGCCAGGAAACTCAGGCGGGCCTCGCAGAGTCGCTGAACCAGTGCTTCGACCTCTCGGTGCAGATCGAGGCGGGGGAATCCGGCTGCTGGCTGCCGGACGAAGCCGCCCCGGAGTTCCAGGGACCGGCAGCCGTCGCGGTGATCGCTATCGGCGACCAGGCGCTGGGGGTGATCATTCCCGAAGGACTGCCCCTGCCACACTGGTACACCCGGCCGGGTGACAGCGAAAAATCCCGGCTCGACACTCTGGCGATGGAGTGGTCGCTCAACATGCTGCCGGAGGATCTCGAAGCCGGCCAGACGGCGACATTCTCCGTCCCCAGCGGCGTCATGGCCATCGGGCGGATGAAGCCCGAAGACTGGGCCGCCACTCTCGATCTGATCGTACGCCAGCCGGACGGCTCGTCGTCGGCGACCTTGAAGCTCGTCTGGCCGTTGACGGCCCCGGAATTCGCCGGCGATGTGCCGGCACCGGTTTCGGGGAAGCCGCGTCAGGCAGGCTCCGCTCCCGCCGCAGCCCCTCCGGCCAGCAAAGATGCCGACGGACGGATCAGCCGCTTGAGTCGCGTGCCGGTGCAGATCAGCGTTCTGCTGGCGGAAAAGCGGATTCCCATGGGCCAGATGCTGTCCATCACGCCGGGGGCGCTGATTACTTTCAACAAGTCCTGCGAAGACCTGCTCGATCTTTACGTCAACAACTCGCTCTACTGTCGTGGCGAAGCCGTCAAGATCGGCGAAAACTTCGGAATCAAGATCAACCAGGTCGGAGCCGTGAGAGTTCGACCCGGCAAGGTCATCGACACCTGATAGACCGCCTTACGGCGCCCCCCCTTCCTGCAGGCGGTCGAGCACGATCCGCGTCATCAGCGGGTGCAGTCCCAGATGCGGGCAGAGGATGAACTCAGCATCGGGAAACTCGGCGACGAGCGTCTGACGATGTCCTTCCAGGTCGCTGGAGACGTGCACGCCCGCCGAAAGGAAGTAGGGCAACATCAGCACCCGTCGGGCGCCGCGGGCGATGCAGCGCCGGCCCCCCGCAGGGATGTCGGGCTCCGCCAGCTCCAGAAACGCCGTCTCGACGATCGAATAGCCCCCCTGTCGGGCGACTTCCGCCGCCAGCTGCAGCAGATCCGCGTTGGCGGCCGCCCGTCGGCTCCCATGAGCAATCAACAGGACGGCGGTATTGTCAGCGGCCAATTCGGGCATCACACATTCCGACAGCAGGATTTTCCGGGACTCGACGCGCCCGGCGGGTTTCCCTATTGTTGCAGATCACCTGCGGTGTGACAGGGCTGCCTCTCCCTGGATTCTCACTTCCCATCATTCCCCTCGGCCAGCGACATGATTCCCGAACGCATTGGGCCCTACCACCTGGAACGCCTCCTGGGAACCGGGGGGATGGGGAGCGTCTATCTCGGACGCCACTCCGAGGCCGGCTACCTCGCGGCCGTGAAAGTCCTTCCCGCGGTGATGGCTCGCGAGGAAGGCTTCGTCGTCCGTTTTCAGCGGGAAATCGAGGCTCTCCGTCAGCTCAAGAGTCCGCACATCGTACAGCTCTACGACGACGGAGCCGACGACGGTACGTACTACTACGCAATGGAGTACGTCGACGGCGAGACGCTGACCGAGTTGCTGAAGCAGGAACGCCGGCTCCCCTGGCGCGAAGTCGTCGCCATGTCGCTGCAGATGTGTGCCGCCCTCAAGGCGGCCCACGACGCTGGGATCATTCATCGCGACCTCAAACCCTCGAACCTGCTGATCTCGGCCGATCGCACCGTCAAGCTCAGCGACTTCGGCGTCGCGCAGGTCTTTGCGGCATCGCGACTGACCGTGACGGGCGGCATCATTGGGACCGCCGAGTACATGTCGCCCGAGCAGGCGCAGGGAAAGCGCGCCAGCCGCCGCAGCGATCTCTACTCGCTCGGGGCGGTCATGTACGTGATGCTCACCGGCCGGCCGCCGTTCTCCGGGGAGACTGCCATCGAAGTCCTGAAAAAGCATCAGTTCGGCCAGTTCGACCGCCCCCGGAATTTCGTGCCGGAGCTGCCGTCGTGGCTGGATGAACTGGTCTGCCAGATGCTGGAGAAAGATCCCGAAAAGCGGCCGCCCGACGCCTACGTCGTTTCAAAACGCCTCCAGGAAATCGTGGCCAAAGTCGAGCTGCAGCGAAGAGGCGACGATCCCGTCGCAGCGCCCGATGATGAGACGCGGTTCGCCGGCGGAGGCGATCAGGTCGTCGGCGCGACGATGGTGCGGGATGTCATCCGGGGAGAACTCTCGCGGGACGCACGCACGGATGGTCTGCACGGCCTGTTCAACAACCTCTGGGTGCTGCTGGGGCTGCTGGCGCTCCTCGTCGCGGGAGGGATCTACACCCTCCGCAGCCGTGAGCTGAATTCCGAACAGCGGTTCGCCCGCGGGGTCAAACTCATGGAGCAGGCCCCCGGACGGGAATGGCTGCAGGCCCGCAACGAGTACTTTCTGCCGCTGATCGACGAAGACCCCGAACGCTGGAAGCCGCAGGTGGCGGACTACCTCGACGAGATCGCGCTGTACGAAGCGGAAAGCCGGGTTACCAGCCGCCGCCGTTCCGGAGCAAAGACGCAGGCCTCCGAGCCCGAACGCTGGCTGGGCCAGGTTCGCAACAGGTGGGACGCAGGTGACCTGCCCGGCGCCTACCGGTTGCTGACGGAAGTCCGCCCCCTGCTGGAAGCCGATGAGCAGAGCGAACCGCTGCGCAAACTGGCGGACCGCTGGAGCGATCTGCTCCAGTCCCAGCTCGCCGAAGCGTCCGACGTCGAAGCCTATCTCAAGCGGATCCTGCAGGCCGCCGACGCGGTTGCCGAAGAGGATCCCGAGCGCGCCCGGCAGATCTGGCGCAGCGTGATCGAACTGTACCAGCAGCATCCCACAGCCGGCGAATGGGTGGCCATCGCCCGGCTTCGGTTGCAGATGATGGACGAGAACTCAAAGAAGTAGCTGCCCTCGCGCAGCGCGCGACCGCTGCATCGAGGAGCCGGGCGAGTCGAGTCTCCGAGGTTCAACATCCATCACGCTACAGAAGCGGTTCCAGCAGCCGGGCCGTATCCTGAATCAGCCGTCGCGGGAACGACTGGCTCAAGCACTCCGCCAGTTCGAGCGGCCGGCTCTGTGCGATATAGCTGGCCTGAAGCCGGTCGAGTTCGGCGGAAAACTCCCGGTCGTAGATCGCCAGCGTCAGTTCAAAGTTCAGAAACAGGCTGCGCGGGTCCAGATTCAGCGAGCCAAACAGCCCCCAGGAGTCGTCGACCAGCACCGATTTGGTGTGCAGCAGCCCCCCCTGAAACAGATGAACGTGCACCCCCGCCGCCAGCAGATCCCGCAAAAAAGCCCGGCCGGCATGGTGGGCCAGCCAGGAATCCACCCGCTCCGGAATTACCAGCTCGACGGCGACTCCCCGCTGGGCCGCGCCGATCAGCGCTGCCAGCAACGGCTCGTGCGGAATGAAGTACGGACTGGTCAGCACGATCCGACGACGGGCGCGATAAATCGTCGTCAGCAGCACCTGGTCGACACGACCCCCTTCCAGCCCGGGGCCGGACGGGACCACCTGCATCGCCGCAGTGCCGACCGGGCGAACCGGATGAACGTCGCTCACCTCGCGAAGTCGTTCGTCGGCGACTTCCGTGGCGAACGCCCAGTCGCTCAGAAACAGAATCGCCAGCGGCTCAACCACCGGCCCCCGAACGCGGACCATCGCATCGACCCACTGACCGACCCCGGCGTCCTGCTTGAAGTGCCGGGGGTCGACGAGATTCAAGCTGCCCGTATAAGCCACCTTGCAGTCCACGAGCACCAGCTTGCGGTGCAGCCGCAGGTCGAATCGCGTAAAGGGGAGTCGCCAGAAACTGGCCGGGAGCGCCGCGACCACTTGAACTCCAGCGCCCCGCAAGCGGACCGGCCACGGACCGCGCAGAAACGGACGGCTGCCGACATCGTCCAGCAGCACCAGGCACGAAACTCCCCGGGCCGCCGCCCGCAGCAAAGCTTCCCCGACCTCGTCCGCCTTGCCGCCCGCACTCCAGATGTAGAACGCCAGATGACACGACCGCCGGGCCGCGTCGATGTCGACGATCACCGCATCCAGCGCCTCGTCCCACCGACCCAGCAGCGTAAACGCGTTGCCGGACTGCGGCGGCAGTCCCAGCGACGCTTCCACAAGCTGCGCCACCGGTTCGGCGTCCCGCCCGGCGACCTCCCAGTCGACGTGGGACCGGGCCTGCATTTCCTCGCACCACGCCTGATACAGCGGCGCCAGCTTCGCCGCCATCCGCGCCCGTCGGCTGCCCAGCCGCAGCTCGCCGATCAGTAGATAGGCGGCCACGCCCAGCAGCGGCGTCGCCAGCAGAACGAACAGCCAGGCCAGCGATGTCCCGACCGGCAGCCGGCGCACGATCACCCGGATCGACAGCCCAAGTCGAATGAACCAGTCCGTCACGAAGAAAACGATGGCCAGCCAGGTGGAGTCGGTCAAACGAATGTCCCCGTCGAGCAGCGCGTCGAGCGCGCGACATCGAGCTTATTTGCTGCCCGGAACCCGGATCTTCTGAATGCGGTGATTCTGAGTGTCGACGACGTACAGGAATCCTGCGCTGTCCATCGCCATCCCATGCGGTGTCTGAAACTGCCCGAGTTCGTCCCCCGCATCGAGAGATTCAAAACCGTAGAGCAACTCGCCCGTTTCCGAGAACGCCTGCACGCGATGGTTGGTCGAGGAAACCCAGACCCGCTGCAGCGGGTCCACCAGCACCGCGATCGGCCCCGGCAGATTCTTCGGTCGCCCGCCGAAGCCGCCGGGTTCTGTCGTGTTGCTGCCGAAGGCCAACAGTGGCTTTCCGTCAGTCGTAAACTTCTGGATCCGGCCCAGCGCGGCCTCGGTCGTCCACACAAAACCTGAGCGATCGATTGAGACGAAGTTGGGGCCGCCAGTCCGATTCGGAAGCTTCTCAACGCCGTCGAACTGGCCGGGCTCCTTGCCGTACTCGCCCCATTTGCGGAGAAACTTGCCATCCCGCGAGTAAGCCTGAATCCGCCGATTCACCTGGTCGGCGACATACACCGTATCGTCCCGGCCGATGGCGATCCCCCCCGGCTGGTCCAGCTCGCCGTCAGCCGACCCCTTCTGACCCCATTCGCGCAAGAGCGTTCCATCCTGACCGTAGACGCTGATCTTGTGCTTCATCATCGGGGCGACGTAAATCTCGCCCTGGCGGTCGACAGCAATCCCGCCGGGCATTTCTTCGACGGCGAACTTGCCGAGGAACTTCCCATCCGGATCGAACCGCTGCACCCGGTTGTTCTTGAACTCGGTAACGTAGATTTCGTCGTGAGCGTCAATCGCGATCCCAATCGGCGCATGAAACTCCCCGTCACCCGTCCCCTCCTGCCCCCACGTCAGGACGACCTTTAACGTGTCACTGGCGACGTCCTCTGCGCGACTCGGGCTGGAATCCCCGCAGGCCAGAAGCATCCCGAGCAGGACCGTCGGCCAGACAACTGGAAGAGCAGGGGACCGGGCGAGCATGGTGCAGGATTCCGTAAGCAGATTTTCTGGCGGCCGACGCCGTCCGGCAGAGCATACCACAGTTGCCTGGCCGCCAGCCGCATCTCACCGGCCAACGTGGCGTCCCGCTTCCTGACATCGAGAAACCGCCAGCTTGCGGCTGGCAGACTCCAAATTGCGCCGGTACGATAGACCCCGTGGAGAGCGAGCCCCTCTGAGGAACCGGCGTCCCCCTCGGGCGGCGACGCGAGAGCTTCAAATGGGTCTCTGGCAGACGACATCCGGTCGACTCATGATGCGCAGGCTGTTGGGCCTGATCGTGTTGTTGCCGTTCGTCGCCGTCTCGTTCCCCGTCCCTCTCCCGAGAGAACCAATCGCCGGGAAGGACCGGTCGCAGCCCTTTCCGTGCCAGGATCGTCCGTGCGGCTGTCGTTCCGCAAAACAGTGCTGGCAGAAGTGCTGTTGTTTCACCATCGCTCAAAAGGTGGCGTGGGCGAAACAGAATCGCGTCGCCGTCCCGGAAGAAGTCCTGACGGCCGCACGTCGCGAACAGCGTCAGGCCACCGAAATCGCCCGGAAGAGTTGCTGCAGCAGGACCACTCCCGTCGTCGCGATCATCCCGCGTCCGCCGCTGCAGAACGCTCAGAAAACCGCCGCTCACGGTCGCACTCCCGACGTGTCGGAACGCGGCGATGCCAAGGCCCGGACATCGCAATCGCAGCCCGCCGCGAAGGTCGTGATCGGCGCCCTGGCCGGTCAATGTCAGGGGCAGGACTGGTCCCTGGCAATCGTTCCCGCCTGGATGATGTCGAACGTGACGACTCCCGTGCCTCCAGTGGGGCCAGCCGTGCGACTCGTCCTCCCGCACTCTGAAGTCGCAGACTCTCTCTCGCATCGCCCCCCTGTGCCGCCGCCACGTCGGACTGCAGATCAATCTGCATCGGTCTGACCTCGCGCCGATCGCCGCTGCGCGGGAAACGTTCAGCCCCCCCGCTGAAGTCGGTCCGGGCAGGCTGCCCGAGCGACGCCTGCTCGCACGCTCACAGGATTCGAGGGATCGCTCTCCACAAGTTCGGTCATTAGACCTCTTGTGAGCGTGCCATCACGCGCCGCACGGACAGCCGTCGGTCGCGAAATATCAGACGCAATTTCCCGTGAACCCCGACGTCACCCGTCGGTGAGTTCCGTTTTCACGACATTCGTCCGAGAGAGGTCTCTTCAATGGCTATCGCTTGTTCCCGTCCGCGCCGTGAGCGGCGCGGCTTCACGCTCATCGAACTGCTGGTCGTGATCGCGATCATCGCCATCCTGATCGCCCTGCTCCTCCCCGCGGTCCAGCAGGCCCGCGAGGCCGCCCGCCGCACGCAGTGCAAGAACAATCTCAAGCAGATCGGTCTGGCGCTCCACAACTACGAATCGAGTCACATGAGCTTCCCGCCGGGGCGAGTCGGTTTCCCGATGGTCTTCTCGGCCCACGCGGCAATCCTCCCCTACATGGACGGGGCCAATCTCTACAATCTCATCGATTTCAATACGAGGCCAACCTTCGTCGAACCCCCGGTGGCCCCCTACTCGCAGAACGTGATCGCCGCACTGACCGTGATCCCCATGTATCTCTGCCCGAGTGATCTGGGGAGCGTGCCGGGGAACTCGTATGCCTGCACGAACTACGTCGCCTGCACCGGCAGCGGCGCCAACGCGACCGCGCGTTACATCCGCAAGGGGGACGGCGTCATGATGGACGTCAAACTGCTCGGCGTCGTCAAGTTTGCCGCGATTACCGACGGATTGTCGAATACCGTGGCCTTCAGCGAACAGACGCTCGGAAACGGATACGTTGCGGGAGGAAATGGATCAGGCTCGATCCCGGCCAGCACTCCTCCTGTTAGTCCGGCGCTGCAGGTTCTGAACCTGACGGCCGCTCAGAACGACACGATCACGGGAACCGATCCCAGCCCGGCCAACTGCGTGGTCGGCGCCGCAGGATCCTGGGCCGGCATTCGCGGCGCGAAGTGGATGAACGGCCACTTCGGCGACACGCTCTACAACCACGGTCTGACGCCAAACTCTCACCAGTTCGACTGCGGCAACAACAGCCACAACGCGGGCCTGACCGCCGCCCGCAGCCATCACATCGGCGGGGTCCACGCACTGCTCTGCGACGGATCGACCCGGTTTGTCAGCGACAGTGTCGATTACACCATCTGGCAGGCTCTGGGCTCAAAACAGGGAGGCGAAGTGCTCGGCGAATTCTGAGGCCTCGTGCATGAATCGGTCACCACGCATGCAGACGCAGTCGGACTGCGATAGAATCGCCGGCCGCTGATGCGATGTGCGTCGCTCAATCCGTCCAGGTCTCCGGGAGTGCAGCAGCATGAGGTTTTTGCAGCGAAGTCTGTGGGTAGCGGCCGTGGTTCTGCTGGCGGGTCTCTCCGCCGCGCAGGCCAACGTCCGCCTGCCGGCGGTGATCGGCAACAATATGGTCCTGCAGAAGGACGTCCCTCTGCCGATCTGGGGCTGGGCCGACGCCGGCGAAGACATCGCCGTCACGTTCGGCGGAAACACCGTCGCGGCCAAGGCCGACGGCGCCGGCAAGTGGAAGGTGACGCTGCCCGCCGTCGCGACCGCAGGCGGGCCGCACGAAATGACCATCAAGGGGAAGAACGAGATCAAGATCTCGAACATCCTCGTCGGCGAAGTCTGGGCCGGCTCGGGCCAGTCCAACATGCAGTGGTCCGTGAACGCGTCGATGAACGCTCCGCAGGAAATCGCCAACGCAAAATTCCCGAAGATCCGCCTGTTTATGATTCCGCTCGTTCCGGCCGGAACTCCCGCGGAAAACGTCGTCGCTCAGTGGGTGGAGTGCTCGCCGCAGACGGTCGGACCGTCTTCGGCGGTGCTCTACTTCTTCGGACGGGAAATCCATCAGAAGCTCGACGTCCCCGTCGGCCTGATCACCACCGCCTGGGGCGGCACTCGAATCCAGCCCTGGATTCCGCCGCAGGGCTACACTGCCATCCCCGAGTTAGCCGACGAAAAGGCCCAGATGCTCGCCGCCCTCGACGGCTACGGCCAGGCGCTGGCCGGCACGAATGACGCCATCAAGGCCTACGCCAAGGCATTGAACGCCGCCAAGCCGGGCGAGCCGCTGCCCAAACCGCCGGTTCCGCCGAATCATCCGCTCAACACGAATTTCCACTGGACCGGGCTCTACAACGGGATGATCCACCCGATCGTCCCGTTCGGAATCCGCGGCTTCCTCTGGTATCAGGGGGAATCGAACAACGGCCAGGGGATGCACTACTACCAGCTCAAGCGGGGCCTGATCGAAGGCTGGCGGCAGGTCTGGAACCAGGAAGGGAATCGGGACTTCCCGTTTCTCTTCGCCCAGCTCGCTCCCTTCAACTACGGCGGTGATCCGACCCGGCTCCCCGGCATCTGGGAAGCTCAGACGGCGACGCTGGGAGTCAAGAACACCGGCATGGCGGTCCTGACGGATATCACGACCCTCAACGACATCCATCCGCCCAACAAGCAGGAAGTCGGCCGTCGCCTGGCCCTCTGGGCGCTGGCGAAGACCTATGGCAAATCGGACCTGGTCTATTCCGGCCCCCTCTACAAGGCGATCAAGGTCGACGGAAACAAGATCGTCGTGACCTTCGATCACGCGGCGGGACTCAAGTCCCGCGACGGAAAAGACCTGTCGTGGTGGTCGATCGCCGGCGACGACAAGAAGTTCGTCAAAGCGACGGCAAAGATTGAGGGGGACACCGTCGTGGTCGGCGCCGAGGGCGTCGCCAAGCCGGTCGCCGTCCGCTTCGGCTGGCACCAGCTCGCCGAACCCAACCTCGCCAACGGAGCCGGGCTCCCCGCCTCGCCATTCCGTTCGGACACCTGGACCGACGCAGAAAACGCAATGCCGTAAGCTGCCAGTCGGGTTCTTGAAACTGCAGTCTGCACCCCGCGTTGCCATTCCGGTAACGCGGGGTGTGTTGCGTTGAAGGGGGCGCAACTATCCCCGCCGTAGCTCCGTAAACGAACTCTCAATCGCCTCCTTCAGCAGCGAGGCGTCGTTCGAGTAGACCACCAGCCGGGCCCCCTGGCGCATCGTCCGCACCATCTGCTCCCGCTTGCCGAACCAGCAGCCCGCCGCCACGTGATACTTCGCCGACGTGTCGATCACCTTCTGCAACATGGCGACAAAATCGGGGTGGTCGTACTCGTTCGGAATCCCCATGTTGACCGTCAGGTCGTTCGGCCCGACGAAGACTGCGTGCACGCCTGGAATCGAGCAGATCGCGTCGAGATTGTTGACCCCTTCGACCGATTCGATCATCGGAATGAACACCGTATCCGGGCAGCGCTCATGCGACACGTAATCCTGCGTCTTCTTGCTCGGCCACGCGCCGCCCGCCAGGACCTGGTCCAGCGCCTTCCCCTTCAGCGGACGATACACTGCCGCGGCCGCCAGACGCTTAGCCTGCTCGACGTCTTCCACATACGGCACCACCACTCCGTCGAACGAATCGCACACTTTACTCACGTCGTCCGGATCGCGACTGTGCGTCCGCGCCAGACAGGCGATCCCTTTCGCCGCCAGGGCGTACCGCAGCGGCAGAAAATCGGCGATATCGAGCGCATTGTGCTCGGCGGTGACGATCACAAAGTCAAGCATCCCGGCCGGCAGAAAGTCGACCATCGCCGGCGTCACGGCATGCTGAATCAGCATCCCGAACACCCGCTCGCCACGAACCAGCTTTTCCTTGAGCGTTTTCGCGTTCATCAAGGTGACCTGTCTTCAGAAGAGGAAGATGTCTCGCAGAGTCGCAGAGCAGAACACAGAGGCCGCAGAGAAGAATTGTCGAATGACGAAGGCGGAATGTCGAAGGTCAGGTCGTTGAGAGTCAGAGAGACTGGCGCTTCACACGGCAGGTGGGCAGTGACAACGGACCACTGACCACTGACAAAGCTCTGGCTTTCCGCCTTCCGCTCATCGCTTTCCGCTCTCTACGTCATCAGCGTCAATGGATTCTCGCGTGTCTTCAACGGCAGATCGACCGGGCCGCCCAAGCGATGCGATTCGAAGATGGCGGCGATCATCTGGATAATCGCCCGCGCGTCTTCCGCCGAGCAGCGCGTCGGCCGCTGCCGCTCGATCGCGTCGATCAAGTCGTTGATCGCCGCGATATGCCCCCCTTCGTAATTGCCGTCCGTCCGTGGTTCGGCCTTGCCGATCCCCGCGGAAGTCACCTTCTCCCACGCCTTCCCGGTCCGCCCCGGCGACCAGCTGCTGTCCTGCAGAATATACGCCGGCGCCAGGTAGCCGCTCTCCATCTCAAGAACTCCCTTCGAGCCGAAGACCTGAATCGCAAACCGAGTGGGGCTGCCTCCCATACCCCGCCGTGAGGCAAAGTGGCCATAGGCTCCGCTCGGGAACGAGTAGCGGGCCTGAATATTGTCCCCCGACAACGGACCGATTCCCTCAGCGCCCTCGATGACGTCGGCCTTCGTCACCTTGTGCCCGCCCTGCAGGACGGTGGCGGTGCAGGAAGTCGCGTCCGCCCCGGCAAACGTCCGCATCAGTCCAAAGACGTGCGACCCCAGCACCCACAGATCTTCGCCGCCGCCCCGACGGTCTTCCTTGCCGCGGGCGCGCAGTTCCAGAATATCGCCGATCTCGCCGCCGCGGAGCAGCGACTTCACCGTCTCGACGACCGGCGAGTACTGGCTGATATGGGCAATCCCCAGTTTCAGATGCCGCATTTCCAACTGCTTCAGCACGTCGTCGCACTCGGCCAGCGTCCGGCAGAATGGCTTCTCCATGTAGACATGGCACCCGGCCTCCGCCGCCGCCACCAGCATCTCCCGGTGCTGGTCGATCCAGCGGGGACAGATCGCGACGATATCGAGCTTCTCATCCGCCAGCATGTCCCGATAGCTGGCATAGGACTTCTTGGCGTTCGTCCGCTTCTGCGCCGCCGCCCGCCCCGCTTCGTGTTCGTCGGCGACCGCCGCAATCTCGACATTCGGGAGCTTCGTAAAGGCGACGTCGACGCCGTGCCCGTAGTCCCCTTTGCCGGTCCGTCCAATGATGCCGACGCGATAAGTCTTCGCCATGTGGTATGTCCTGCTGCTGGTGTTACAAATGTGTTGGGACCGAAACGACACCGGTCCCTCACGATCCACAATGTTGCGAGGATTCGGACAGTCTGGATCAGACCGCGGAACTGCACCGTACCTGACTGCCGACCATGCGGCCACCGGTCTCTTTCAAAATTGTCACCCGAAATCCAGGCTGGCAAGCGACTGAGAATTCCCAATCGCGGGCACCGACGGCATGGAGTTGCACGTTGTCGCGAGGGCATGGCAGCGGAACAAATCGACTTTGCCGAGGTTTTGAGCGAATCTGCCGGGCGACTGCGCACTTGGTGCTGGTCCCGCCCGAAATCAGTCTGCAGATCCCAGTCGCATGAGCGATCCGTCGAAGTCCAGAACAACCGTGGAACGCTGAGTGAAATGCGTTGGCTGGGGGAATGCGTCCTCCGTGGAATCGCATTCTTTGGAATGGAATCTGCTCGACTGTGCTCTCGCGTCCGGACGTAGATCGTCCGCGTCCCTGCCCCCTGTTGCCGCTGAACTGTTGACCCTCCGCTTGCTCCCCGCCCTGTACTCACCCGCCGCTCTGTACTCAGGACCGAAAAACATGTTGTCTGCCACCTCGCGCCGCCGCGGATTCACGCTCATCGAGTTGCTTGTCGTCATTGCGATCATCGCCATTCTGATTGCCCTGCTGTTGCCCGCCGTGCAACAGGCCCGCGAAGCCGCCCGCAGGACGCAGTGCAAGAACAACATGAAGCAGCTGGGGCTGGCGCTTCACAATTACCACGACACGCTCGGCGTTTTCCCGATGGCTGTCGGCCAACACTCCCGGCCGAACTGGCGGATCGCGATCCTCCCCTATCTCGACCAGGCGCCCCTCTACAATACCATCAACATTAACGGTACCGGGTTCTATGCCCACTCTCCCGTCGGGCCGCCCCGTGGATTCTCCGGGAACGACGTACTCCGTGGACTGAAGATTGCGGCTTACGAATGTCCGTCGAGCACCAACGCCAGCTTCAGCAACGCCTCCGGCAACAGCTACGAAGGGATGACGATTCACTACGTCGGCATCAGCGGCGCCACTCCGGATCCCGCCGGACGCGGCAACGTCTGTACCGGCGACGTCTTCAACAGCGCCTCCAGCTGCAATACGGGCCTCCTCGTTCCCCTGGAGAGCAAGGGCATCCGCGACTGTACCGACGGCACATCGAACACCATCATTGTCGCCGAGCAGTCCGGCAAGGTAAATAAGTTGGACAACAGCGCCAATGCCCTCGGCGGGTGGCACGGAATCGCAAACTATCCGGCCGGCTGGACTGCAGCCTCGCCGCTGCCCCTGGTGGGAATCACCGGTTTCGCTTACCCGGCCGGGCTCACCACGGTCCGCTTCCCGCCCAACGCCTATCGTCTGGCGGGGGCTCCCAGCCAGGCGAGTACGCAGTACTCGTTCAACACCGTGATCAACTCGGAACACGTGGGGGGAATTCACGCCCTGATGGCGGATGGCAGCACCCGCTTCGTCTCGGAAAACGTTGATTTCCTGACGCTTCGCCAGTTGTGCGTCCGGAACGACGGCCAGGTGCTGAGCGAGTTCTAAACCGATTGCATGCGGACGGCCTCCAGGGCTCGCAGTGCGCGAGAGGCGTTCGCAAGGCGCGGCCTGAGGGACCTCCGGGCGCTTCCTCAGCAGGACGAGCCGGCACTCTCGAAGTGTCGACTCCGTTGAGCGTCGAATGGGCGGAGTTTCGTCGTCGACAGTTGTTGTGCGGATGTGCCCGCCCCATCTGCGGACTTGTCAATCCGGGGCAGGGCCCCTCCAGAGTTCCAGGATCGTGCGATGATGATTCGACGACTGTGGCAGCGAAATGCGGCGGCCCTGCGATGTGGCCTGTGGTCCATTGCGGCCCTGCTGGCGATCGGCTGCGGAGCGACCGGCGGTCCCGGGACCGAAAAGGTCCGTCGTGACGTCGTCGTCACCGTGACCTACAAGGGGACGCCCGTCATTGCCGGTCGGATTGACTTCCAGAACCACGCGACGGGAGATGCTGGCGGCGGGGAAATCGACGCCTCAGGCCAGGCGACGATTCCCGGCTTGCCGGTCGGCGACTACTCCGTGGCGATCCTGGCGCCGTCTGTCGTTGTCGTTCCCGGCGTGAACGACAACGAGAGGATTTCGGAACCGCCGGACATTCCGCAGAAGTACCGCTCACTGACCACGAGCCCGCTGAAGGCGAAGATTTCCGAGCAGAACTATAAGATGACCTTCGAGCTGGAAGACGAATAGACGCCCAGGGGGCGAGTGCCTGCAAGCCCGCCTGGACTCCGGATTCTCTCACACCGAGCCGGTTGCGGCGCTGGATCGCCGCCCGATGCATCGTACCGGACCGACGATCCGCTCAGGCCGGTGCCGACACCCATGTCAAGGCGCTGCACGCCGGGACCTCCCGCACCACGGGTTCCGAATGTGTTGAACCTGCTGCCGCGGTCACGGTCAATTCCGAATGGCATCGTCCGCGAGACCCCCACGGTTCGTCGTTGATGTCGGCAGGAGGCATGCCATCTGCCCGGGTGGCCGATGTGCCTCCGTGTGACGCTCTTCTGCGCCTCGATGGGTTCGTCGGCAAAGGACGACTGAGCCGGGGACATTGGCCTCCACACGACGTATGGTGGCCAGGGCGCGATCCTGGTGTAGGTGTCCGGGACTCCGCTGTTCTCTTGTGGCTCTTCGGTCGCAGCGCGATACTGCGAATCTGTTCCCGAGCGATCACGCGGCGGCCGCACTCAGCCGCTCCAAATCACAGAGACGGAGACCTCCATGAATGTCCGCCGATCATGGTTCGTGACGTTGTCGCTTCTGGCGGTCGCGGCCATCGCGGGAGAACGCGCAGCAGCCCAATCTCCGGCAATGGACAATCGCGAGGAATCGCTGGCCTGGCTGACGAACCAGGCCGACAGTTATCGTATCCGGCTGGCTGACAATCTGACGGCCGATTTCACGAAGCAACCGCTGATTCGCTTCACCAAGGTCCTCAGCGAGGTCGACGACGCGGCGATGTTCGTCTGGCTGAGCAACGGTCGTCCGGTCGTCGCGCAAACCATGCTCGTGCAACGGACCCTGGGGCTCTATCACGAATTCCAGTCACTGGCGACCGAACCGCTCACGGCAGAGCCGCGGCGGAAAAGCGGTCTGGAAGCCGCAGCAGGCCGGCATTGCTTTCGCCCGTATCCCCGACAGCGACCGACCGGCCGATTCCCCGGCGCGCAGGCTCACTCAGATGAAGGTGCTGGCGGAACGCTTTCGTGCTCAAGCCATCAAAGGTCCGCCGTTCTACGCCGAAGGCTCGGTCTATCACCTGCGACGGTTCCCCCAGCCGATGCTCCGCTATCGCGATCCGCAGCATCCTGAACTCGAAGGCGCCCTGTTCGCCTTCTGCCAGGACACCGATCCGGAAGCCCTGCTGCTCGTCGAGAACCGAGTTCGCGACGGCCAGCCAGGCTGGGAGTTCGCCTTCGCCGCGATGACCGGCTGGCCGGTTCAGGCCTTCGATCAGGACGAGCCGGTCTGGTCCGTCGAGCGCCAGCATCCCGCCAAAGACCCTGAGTTGACCTATTTTGTCGCGGGCCCCTATCCATTGCCGGAGAAATGATGTTCGGTTCCCTTCTGAAAAGCCTGGCCGCCGTCGTGGCAGGGATCGTCACAGCGCTGGTCGGCCTGATCGCCGTCGAAGCGATGAGCGCCGTCCTGCATCCCGCGCCACCAGGCATCGACCTCAGTAACATCGAGGCCTGCAAGGCCCACGTCGCCCGCTATCCCGCCGGAGTCCTGGCCCTCTGCGGCGCCGCCTGGGGACTCGTCGCCTTCGCCAGCGCCTGGGTCGCGACGCGACTCGGCACGAGCCGGCATCTGGCGCACGGACTCTCCGTCGGAACACTTCTGCTCGCCGCCGCCATCTTCAACATGGCCATGCTCCCCTATCCCGCCTGGTTCTGGCTCAACCTGATCGTGCTGCCGGCGGCGTTTGTTTACGGAGCGATGCTGGGGCGCGGACAGGCGCAGACTGCGAATTGACCCGAGCCCGATCAGCACGAAGTCCCGCTGAGGGCCCGTCGATGGCAGAAACCTTGTCGAACATCTGCTGCGAACGCCATCCCGATCCCGCACAGCAGCGGAAGCAGTTGATCGCCCTGCTGAAGTCCGGCGCGGATCTTCACGCGACGGACAAGAACGGCGTAACGGCGCTGCACCACGCCGTCCGGTTCCGCAGCCCGGCGGCCGTGCAGACGCTGATCGAGCACGGCGCCAACGTCAACCAGACCTGCCGCCGATCCGGTTCGACGCCCCTCCATCGAGCGGTGACGCAGACCGGCGCTCCCGAAACCGCAGGACGCGGACAGGAGGCTCTGGAAATCGTCCGGCTGCTGCTCGCTGCCGGAGCCGATCCATCGATTACCAACAAGTCGGGAAAGACGCCGGCGGACTACGCCAGGGATGCCGCAATCAAGTCTCTGTTGATTTCTGCGATTAAACCGTCGAGGTCAATGTGACCGGATTGCTGGCTCAGGTGATTCCGACTCGCTTTGCAAGATTCGCTCCCCAATGCACACTCTCTCTGCTCGTTCCCAGGCTCAGCCTCGTCTTCAACGTCGTCCTCTCTCGTCATTCGCGTCGATTCGTGCCATTCGTGGTAACCCTCTTCTCCGTTCACCTCCGCGTCCCTCTGCATCTCTGCGAGAGATCAGTTTTCCACTTTCTGAAAGTTTTCCGAAATCTGCT
Source organism: uncultured Planctomycetaceae bacterium (assembly GCA_942493135.1). GTDB lineage: Bacteria > Planctomycetota > Planctomycetia > Planctomycetales > Planctomycetaceae > Planctellipticum. The sequence goes on from OW818684.1 coordinate 6,582,992, forward strand.
CTTGCAAACCCGCCGTACCAGAGTGAACGTGCGTGACGTCGGTCGGGTGACGAGATGCATGCACGCGAAGGGACAACCCGTCGCGCTCGAGCGAATCCCGGCCGGCAAGCGGGCCTGGTCAGGGCCCATCACGGCCGGGCTGCAACGCCCGGCCGAGGGAGCGCACGTTGTGCGCGCTCACTCGGCGCCGAGATTCCTTCCCGTACTACGCGGGCAAACACCCGCGAACCTGATCAACGCCAGCTCAAAGGGCGCGGCGGAGCGGACTTCGACAACCCGCTCTGCCAAGCCCGGGCAGCCGGCCCTCGAACAGCCTCCCCGCAGGCCGCGCTCGACGTGCGCGCGCGCCCCACCGGCGGTTCTTAACGCTGCGCTGCGATGGAAACATCGCTCGCGTGGAAGACTTCGCCGGTCAATCGCATGATCGGGATGGCAATCCAACAATTGATCCTTCGACTGGCCCGGCAGTATATTCCCTGGAAGTGGATTGAACCAAACGGTCATTAGTAAGGAGTGTCGCGATGTCAGTGATCGACGCGTGGGTCGCCACAGCCGCCAGGCAGAAGCTCGTTCGACAGCAGATCGACCTCGGACCGCTCTGCCCCGACGACGTCGAAGTGCAGGTCGAGAATTGTGGCCTTTGTCACTCCGACCTTTCCGTGCTGAACGACGACTGGGCGTTGTCGCAGTACCCGGCGGTCCTCGGACACGAAGTCGTCGGGCGGGTTGTCGAGGTCGGCTCGTCGGCTAAGGGACTGAAAGTCGGTCAACGCGTCGGAATCGGCTGGAACTCCGGAAGCTGCATGTACTGCCGTTACTGCAAGTCCGGCGAGCAGCATCTGTGCTTGCAGGCGCAGCCGACAATCATCGGGCACCGGGGCGGATTCGCCAGCCGGGTACGCTCGCACTGGGCATGGACAGTTCCGCTGCCGGAATCGCTCGATTTCGCCGAGGTCGGTCCGCTCCTGTGTGGCGGAATCACGGTCTTCAATCCGCTGGCGATGTATGCCACCCCGACCAGCCGGGTTGGTATCGTTGGGATCGGCGGGCTCGGTCATCTGGGATTGAAATTCGCAGCCGCATTCGGCTGCGAAGTCACCGCCTTCACGTCGAGCGAGAGCAAGTTCGACGAAGCCCGCGGGTTCGGAGCGGACCATGTCGTTTCCAGCCGCGACTCGGACGCCGTCAAGAAGCTGGCCGGAACGCTGGACCTGCTGATCGTGACCGCGAACGTGTCGCTGGATTGGGACGCCATGATGGCGACGCTGGCTCAGAACGGTCGGATGCACATTGTGGGTGCGGTCATGACCCCCATTCCGATCATGGCCGTTCCGATGATCTTCGGTCAGAAGTCAGTCTCCGGATCGCCGACCGGGTCGCCGGTGGCAATTGAAACGATGCTCGACTTCGCCGCGCGGCACAAGGTCACGCCGCAGACTGAGCACTTCCCGATGAGCCAGGTCAACGCAGCGCTCGAACATCTGAAGGCCGGCAAGGCGCGATACCGCATCGTGCTCGACGCCGATTTCTAACGCACGAGCAGCATCGAATCCATCGCGCCCGCCGCCGCGGCTCTGCAAAAGGCGCAGCAGCAGCACCCTCGGTGCGCACTCTTCCATTTTGCACTTTGCATCTTTCACTTTTCATTTTGCACTGATCTGCGTCGTTGCAAAGGAGCATCCGGCCTGTCACCCAACCGCTACTCCGCCGCGCTCGCCGGCCGAACCTCACCCTCGGCCGCGTCCTGTGCGCTGCCGGTCCCGGGAGCCTCGGGCGGCTGCCCCCAGCGTTGCCGGCTGCCATCCCGATAGACAATCGCTCCAATCGTCGCCGGGCTCCAGTCCTCCGGCAAATCCGGCGCTGCGTAGCCCGGCGCGGGCGGAAAAATGGCCGTGAACGCGGCGATCGTCCCGCGCGAAAACGACTGCAGCGGAATGTGGCTGGTCTTGAGCTGCCTGATACCATGCGGCCCCGGCACAACCTCCTTGGTCAGGCAGTTCATCAGCTCCATCTGATTGGCATCTCTGCTGATCAGCGTTCCGTCGAAAGTCAGCCCCGCATCATCCGTGATCCGGACGTATGATCCCAGGGGCGTCGCGGCAATCTCTGACGCGGTCACTTCCGCCCGCAACTGCCCCATCGATTCGTCGGTGACAGGAACCAGCATCGTCGGCGGCAAGGTCGTCAGATCGATCTCGAAGCCCAGCCCCGTCTGAACGCCATCCAGTCCGGCGAAGTTTTCGAGAGCGGACCACACGCCAGCCGCGGCAACAATGACGCAACCCAGCCATCCGCTGCGCCACAGTAGCCGGTTCGAGCGAAGTGAGCCGAGCATTCTCTGACCCTGACCTGGAGGACGTTCAACAGCGACGACAAACCTGTACGTGATGAACGCATGACGGTCAAGAGGAGCCGGAGTCGCCGAACATCGCCGGCCCGTCGTCGAGTTCAAATTCGAACTCTCGCCCGCCCCCGTGCATCCCGCAGAACTGTCAGCGTTCGCCCCGCTGTCGACGGAATTGCCCCGCCGGTGTGCTGAAAGACCTTGAAAACGCGCTGGCCGCCTGTCCCAATGAACGGTCGAGCCAGTCCGCGGTCACCCGTTCCGGAGCCATCCATGCCCGAGCATCCCCCCTTCGAATCCCAGGTCATCGACGGCGACATCCTCGCGATTGTCCTGGGAGAAAACCTGGACACCGCGACGACCCCGGCGTTCGAGCAGGAGGTGCAGAGGCATCTCGACGCCGGCTATTCGAAAATCATCCTCGACTGCCGGCACCTCGGCTACGTCTCCAGCATCGGCATCGGCGCCCTGATCACGCTGCAGAGCCGCCTCCGCCGCAAGGGAGGAGCGGTCAAGCTGGCCGCCATCCTCGGCCCGGTCATGCAGCTCCTCCGCCTGGTCCGCCTCGACAAAGTCTTCGACATCTACGGCGACCTGGAATTCGCCCGCCAGTCCTTCCACGAACAGCCCGCCGCCGACGCGGTCGCCGACGAGCACAACGCGCTGCACGTGCCGTTCAATAACTTCTGAAGGGACGGCCTCCCAAGGACATTCCGCTTCACGACCGGATACCAGATTCAGCAGACTGCACGAACGGTCAAGGAGTGTACGACGAGATTGCACGACGCTCTTCAAGCCCGGTGGGAGTACCACCAGTTCGCGCCCGGCGAGTCCATACGCGGACGACGAAACCGAGCGTACTGTTCGATCTGCTCCAGCGTGGCCGCGATTTCCTCAGGCGTGGCTTGAGTCGCTTCGGCCCAACGTTTGAGCAGCTCCGGCGTAGTGATCACCAAGATCCCGGCCTCCTTCGCCATGCGGATTGCTTTTCGGTCGTCGGTGGCGACAGTCCAGCCGCGCGATTGCGCGATGGCCAGGCAACTGGCTTCGCCGTCATCCAGTTCCGTGACAAACGCGACATACGCCGCCTGCTCTGCGGAACCTTCTAGCTGGCATGACTGAATCTGTCCTGCAGCTAAGGCTGCGGCCAAGTCCAGCGGCACGGCGACCAGTTGTCGCGGATCGCTTTCGTCCGGCCGACGAATGGAAAGCGATTCGGCCCGGACTTGCGTGGAGACGTAGAATGATCCGCCGCAGGCGGCAAGAATCTCCGCCGCGCGGTCCGTCGCATAGAGGTTGATCAGGCAGCAGGCATCAATAATTGCGTCCGGCATATGCTCCTCGGCTACGCCGGTTTGTACAGAAGTGACTGCTGCGATTCAAGCTGCACCTGCTGAACATCTCCAGCGTCGGACAGTTCGAAGGCCGTCAGGAAGCGTTCGACGGTCTCGCGGGCGGCCACCCGATCGCAGCGCAACAGGCCGGCGAGTTGGCCCTCACTCAGGTCTCCCCGGTCATACGCCTGGACGGCAAGGAACTTGTAACGGTCCGGGAAACGCTCGTCCGTCGTCGGATGCTGCTGCAACTGGAGCAACTTGGAAGCTTTGCGGACTTCGAACCGGCGGTCCTTCAGATCGTTGCGGACGCCCTTGGGAATGAGGTCCAGTTCCTCCAGCCGCAGAGCCATTGCCTCGACTGAGACGTAGTAAAAGTGGGCCATCCGGCAGAGGTCGGCGACCTGAAAGTCCCCCCGGTCGTTGACGATCTGGTTGAACCGGCGGCGGACAGACGTGGCGGGCATCAGGAACGCCATTGCGAACGCCTCGGCAAACCGCTCGCCTGCGGGTTTGCGGCCGGCGTCGGCCAGGTAGTCGATGCCCGGCTTGAAGCGGTCGATCAGCAGGTGCCCGTACTCGTGCAACAGCGTCGCCCGCCGGCGTTCGGGGGGATGCTTCCGATTGACGGCGATCACGCCCCCTAGCTCGGCGGACCAGGCGAACATGCCGGCAATCCGCGACGGCAGATCTTCGTAGAGAATCCTCAGGCCGACTTCGATTTCGAGCAGGCTGCGCAGATGAATCACCGGCTGATCGCCGAGCCCCAGCCGGGAGCGTTCCTTGACTGCTTCGTCCTGGGCGAGTGCGACTGCGTTGACCCGCGGGCCGAGGACGACCTCTTCGGGGTAATTGCGGCGGAGCGAGACGTTCGCCAGCCGCTCCAGCCGCCGGTAGTCCTCGGCAAACCGCTGCAGGGCGGAGATGGCCACGTGCATTTCGGGGCTGTCGGCGTGCTGCTCCTGGACGACGGCCCGCAGATGGGGTTGCAGGTCGCTCAGGGGCTCGCCCGGCCGGACCAGATCGTGGACGCGGCAGCCATAAAGTTCAGCGAGCGAGAGGATCTCGTCGGGCTTGGGCGGCCGAGTGCCCTTTTCGATTGCGATGAACGTGGGCCGGCTGCAACCGAGATGCGTCGCAGCGGCTTCCTGGGTGAGGCCTCGGGCCTTGCGAGCGTCGGTCAGGCGAGCGGCGATAACCGTTGGATCGATTGGTTTGCTGTCGGACATGAGAATACCCTCCTGCTAAGCAGCGGTGCAGGGTAGATCAATCAGATTGGCCCAAGAGCAGCCGTTTCGACGTGCCGTCTCAAGGAATCCACGCCATTCGCCTCGATATCTCCGGAACAAATCGAAGTACTCAGAACCGTCATCGCCGGACGCAATCAGCCCGGTCATTCGCAGATGGCGTTGGGCAACAATAGGCAGCTTGTTCTGATCCAAGCTGGAAAAACCGTCTATCTGAACTAAGTAAGCCATGAGGCAGCGGAGTTTCTCTTTAGGAATCGAACAAGATTTGGATGACAACAGATCGTGCTGATACGTTCTCTCAGGTTCATCGATTCCGGCGGCGTTCATCGCGACCCGACGAAAGATGCACGCGGGGCATACTCCGCAAGAAGTCCACTTGTCACCAAGCTTGACGCGGATTGGAAAGTGAACACAGGAGACGGCAGACAGAGCAACGTCGCCGAGTCCAAGTTCCCTCAGAGTTGCGACGGTTTGGCTCTTAGTACGATTTGCAAAGGGCAAGTTCACTGACATTGTCGCGTCAGAAATCGCGGAAAGAAGACTCGACATCTTTTTGAGGAATGATGGGTGCGCACTGCGCGTGGCCTGCGAGCCCTCCATTCCCGCGAGAAGTGGTACGTTTATCGATCCAAGTCCCGACTCGTACAGTTCAATCGCAGTTGCTCCAATTGCGACTGCGATCGCTCCGCCCACTGAAACGAAGAGGAAAGAGCGAGCTCGTTGCGACTTTTCCTCGCTCCCACTGAGACGCCGAGGAGTCGTCATCGACATCCTGACTTGAATCGGTTCACATCGCGTTTTAAGTTTCTTGCTGATTGCTGCAAGCTGCTTGTCCGACCGATCGAAGATGTCCGATCGATGGCGAATGACGACGGGGTGAAATTCCCTGTCGACTTGCTCGGCGAGACGACATGCCATCCCGGCCACCGAATCCAAACCACCGCTGTACAGACTGACGATTGGAGCGGGCGAATGCTCAAACTCTCGCGAAAACAGCTGGAGAGCAGGGTATGGGGCGGGCGACCGATCTTCGGAAAACGAGATATGCCAGTGGTCTCCAGAAACAAATTCAATTGCATCTACGAGAATGTGATGGACAGAAGAGGCCATCCAAAACTCGATGTCTCTGACTTCAATATTGCACCCGATTCGCCGACTCCATCCGTGCGATGAAGTCCGCTGCTTTCGTGGGATTAGTCGGTCAATCGTGTAGACCGACGAGGCAATTCTCAGCAGATCGATTAGTCGGGTCAACAGCGGGCGTTTTGCCTGACTCAAGATGTTTGGAAACTCGATCCGAAAGTCGCGGCGGCCGAAGAGGTCTCCTTCAGTCTGCCCGACAAGATCAGCGTACTTAACCCGAAATGGTCCCAGACTAGAAATCATGTTTATTTCCGCTTCAACAGAGACTCGGAGAGCATGCCTTCGGTCGATTGAGAACTTGGCAGGCGTGGCGCAACTCCCAGAAGACGGCGATCTCTTCTGGGCTTCCTTCGAGGATTTGCCGCCATCAGAACGGCAAGCTTTTGAATCGCAGGAAGCATGATTGAATCGATTGCCGCGACCTTTGCCTTAGTGCCGGAAATGGAGACCGTCGGGTCTCTCATCGCGGCCAAGTGAGGAATGTCGGCCGCGCAGTTTCGGAATGCGTCCGTCAAGAATCGCTCAAGGATCGTGATAAGTCCGCCGCCGCGACGTGAAGCTTCAATCAAGAAGTCCTTTGGAATCTCTCCGTCGTCAGACTCGCCACACTTGCGTTCGAGTTCATCCAAATCCTCAGCGGAAGCGATCAGCTCACCAAAGTTTAGGTTGTCGTAGAGCGAACCGATCTCCTTGCTGATGAAACAGCTCAAGGCCGCCTCAGCAAGTTCGACCGGCTGGCGATCAAGAAGGATGCCGTCAACCACCGACTGCCAACGCCCGGATCGTGCCGCATTCAGATACTCGTTCTCGGCCATGAATTTGTCTCGTCGACACCATCCTTGACAATTCGCTCAGCCATTGTGGCAAAGCGATTTACATTGTCAACGTCTTTTTTGTTTCGAGCGGCAGTTTTGTCAAAGACTGTGTCCTTCCGCGGTCTACAAAACCGTCCTGAATATCGCTGACTGAATGCCATGAGCGTGCGACGCGTGGCGTAAGTTTTGAGCACGAAAGTGGTTGTCGAGGTTCAAAAGGGGCCTTCCACTTTGTCAGACAATCTCGTTATCCTGAACCCCTCACCCGTGAACGACTCCCCACCGGAGACCGACTCGTGTCCGGACGACTGCTGTTTTTCGCCTGCGCCTTCGCCGGCCTGACCTCCTTCGCCTGCGCCGCCGACCCGGCGTCCGAAGAATTCTTTGAACGCGAAATCCGGCCCGTGCTGGTCGGGATCTGCTTCAAATGCCACGGCGATCAGCGGGTCGCCGGCGGATTGCGGGTCGATACCCGCGACGGGCTCCTCAAGGGAGGCGAATCCGGGGGGGCGCTGGAGCCGGGGAAGGTCGACGCCAGCCTGCTGATTCAGGCGATCCGCCGGGCGGATGATGTCTCCGCCATGCCGCCCGATAAGCCGCTCCCCAAGGCGCAGGTGGCCGCGCTGGAAGCGTGGATCGCCGCCGGGGCACCGTGGCCCAAAGCGACGCCGCGGTTTGAGGGGACCCGGCACTGGGCCTTTGAGCCCGTCCGGCGGCCGGAACCTCCTGCGGTCAACGATGCCGCGTGGGTGCAGAGTCCGATCGACCGGTTCATTCTGGCGAAGCTGGAGGCGGCGGGGATGAAACCGGCAGCCCCGGCGGATCGGCGCGTCTGGCTCCGGCGGGTGACGTATGACCTGACCGGCCTGCCGCCGTCGCCCGAAGACGTCGCGGCGTTTCTGGCCGATGCATCGCCGACCGCACAGCAGAAACTCGTCGAGCGGCTGCTGGAATCGCCGCACTATGGCGAGCACTGGGGCCGGCACTGGCTGGACGTCGTCCGCTACGCCGATACCGCGGGCGAGAACAGCGACCATCCGCTGCCGCATGCCTGGCGCTATCGCAACTGGGTGATCGACGCGTTCAACGCCGATCTGCCGTACGACGAGTTTCTGCGGGACCAGATCGCCGGGGACCTGCGGGCCGCCGAGGGGCCGGCCGATCAGGCCGCGGGTCGGATCGTGGCGACGGGGTATCTGGCAATCGCCCGGCGGTTCGGGCACGACATCGACAAGGACATCCATCTCACGCTGGAAGACACGCTCGACACACTGGGGAAATCCGTCCTGGGCCTGACGATCGGTTGCTGCCGGTGTCACGACCACAAGTACGACCCACTCTCCACCCGCGATTACTACGGCCTGTACGGCATTTTTTCGAGCACGAAGTTCGCCTTTCCCGGCTGCGAACCGCAGCAGCAGCCCCGCGATCTGACGCCCCTCTGGAGTGCGGACGAAATCGAACGCCAGTCGGGACCGATCCGGGCCGAGCTGGCGAAGGTCGACGCCGAGCTGAAAACGCTCGGCGAGCAGCAGGCGGCCCTCCGCACCGCGTGGAAAGACGCGACCGCGGGTTCAACGCGGTTGCTCTCCTCGGCGGACGTCGGCGAGGGTTTGTCGCTCGATCTGAATGTCGGCGCGACGACGGGACTCAGCGCGATCGAGGTCCGCAAGGGTCAGCTCCTGCAGCTCTCCATTCTGCCGCGCGGCAATCACGGGGCGGACAGCACGCGGGTCGAGTGGCAAATCGCCGAAGCGGGGGGCGACGGCCGGAAATGGAGCACGGCCGACCTGGTCCCCGACCTGCTGGCGGGGAACCCGCACGCGGACAGCTACGGCCACGCAGGGACGTGGTTCTTCCTGGATGCCAAAGACGGTCTGGCGCTGCTGCCGGAGTCGGTGGGGCAGGTCAACGACCGGCCCGAGCTGCAGGCCTGGCGGAGCGGGGATACGCCGTCGGTGTTTGTGAACCGGTCGGATCAGCCCTCGCCGGTCTGGACGATGCTTCCCGCGAAGTCGTTCTTCGTCCATCCGGGGCCGGGCGGTCCTGTGGCGGTGGCGTGGCGGAGCCCGATCGACGGGATGGTGAGCATCACCGGCACGGTTGAAGACGCGCACCCGGCGGGCGGTCTGGATGGTGTCGCCTGGCGGCTGGAGCAGATCGCCAGCGACGCCGCAGGCGAGACGCTGACAAAGCTGCAGACTCTGGAACAGCAGGCGGCGGCCCTGAACAAGCAGCGGGCCGAGCTGATGGCTAGGCAGCCGAAGACGCCGCTGGCGTATGCCGTCAGTGAAGGGACGCCGGCCAATGCGCGGATCCACAACCGGGGGGAACCGACGAACCTGGGAGACGAGGCACAGCGGAAGTTTCTGGATGTCCTCGGCGGACAGGTCGTGCAACAGACGGCGTCGAGCGGCCGGCTGGAGCTGGCGGACTGGCTGGCGAGTCCGACGAATCCGCTGACGGCGCGGGTGATGGTGAACCGGATCTGGCTGTGGCACTTCGGCCGCGGACTGGTGGCGTCGCCGAACGATTTCGGGACGCGCGGCACGCCGCCGACCCATCCCGAACTGCTCGATTTCCTGGCGGACGAATTCGTAAAGAGCGGCTGGAGTGTCAAAGCGCTGAACCGGCTGATTCTCTCCAGTGCGACCTACGCCGAAAGTGGGCAGGGGGGGGGCGGAATTGGATGCGCTCTATGGCCGTTTCGTCGGTCGCCGGCTGACGGCTGAAGAGCTGCGAGACAGCCTGCTGGCGGTGAGCGGCGAACTGGATACGACTCCAGGGGGGCCGCATCCGTTCCCGCCCGAGGAGACCTGGGCTTTCTCGCAGCACGGTCCCTTTGCGGCGGAGTACGACACGCTGATGCGATCGGTGTACCTGATGCAGAAGCGGAACCGCCGGAGCCGGTTTCTGATGCTGTTCGACGGTCCGGATCCGAACGCCAGCACGCCGGTGCGGGATCTGACGACGGTCCCCACGCAGGCGCTGTTTTTCCTGAACGATCCCCTGCTGCACGGCCGGGCGGACGCCTTTGCCGGGCGGGTTCTGGCGGCGGCGGACAGCGACGCGGAACGTCTGAATGCAGCCTGTCAGATCCTCTACGGCCGCAACGCCAGTGCGGATGAACAACACGACGCTGCGGAGTTCCTGCAGGCCTACGGGGAGCCGAAAGCGGCATGGAGCGCGCTGGGACGCGTGCTGCTGTCGAGCAATGAGTTTTTGTTTGTGGACTGAACCGGGAAGAGTTTGAACCACGAATGACACGAATCGTCGCGAATGAATGCGAAGCAATTGAACCACGGAGATCACGGAGAAAAGAGCGAGTTAGCGTCTTGCCCCCTCTCCCTCCTTCCGCGGTGGGAGAGGGACGGGGTGAGGGTCTTCAGCTTTGCGAGACGAGTAAATGCGACCCTCACCCCAGCCCTCTCCCAGCGAAGACGCCGGGCGAGGGGGCCGGAAAAAGACCGTTTCTTTCCATGTCTTCTCTCCGTGAACTCCGTGACCTCCGTGGTTAAGTCCTGACTCTTCTGAATCTGAAATCGAAATCAAGGTCCAACGACCATGCTGAAACCGAACTGCTGCCGTCGCGATTTCCTCCGATCGTCCGTCGCTGCTTCCGCGATTCTGCCGGGGCTGGTCAGCGAACTGCTCGCTGCAGACGATCCGCTGGCGACGCGGTCGCCGCACCATACCGGCAACGCGAAGTCGGTGATCTTCCTGTTCATGACTGGTGGCGTGTCGCACGTCGACACGTTCGATCCCAAACCGCGGCTGTCGCAGGATGTCGGCACGGAGGTCAAACTCGACCATCCGGAGATCCAGAACCGCCCGGGATACGAGCGCATCTTTCTGAAAGCCCCGCAGTGGGACTTTCACCGCTACGGCGAGAGCGGCACGGAGGTCAGCGGGTTGTTTCCGCACGTGGCCGGGTGCGTGGATGACATCGCGCTGATCCGGTCGATGCACACCGACCACTCGAATCACTACAACGCCACGCTCGGAATGCACACCGGCTCGTTCGCCTTCGCACGGCCGAGCATTGGGTCGTGGGTCAGCTACGGACTGGGGGCGGAGAACCGGAATCTGCCGTCATTCGTGGTGCTGGCCCCGGCTCAGACCTACGCGGGGACCCAGGTCTACGCGAGCGACTTTCTCCCCGGCGCACACCAAGGAACGCTCGTCGTACCGGGAGCCGAGCCGGTGGCGAACGTCGCGCCGCGGGTGCCGCTCGACCGGCAGCAGAAGGAGCTGGCCGCGCTGGCGAAGTGGAACCGCCGGCATCTGGCCGACCGGGCCGAGAATTCTTTCCTGCAGGCGCGGATGCGCTCCTTCGAAACGGCGTACGGCATGCAGATGGCCGTTCCGGAGGTCTTCGACCTGGCTCACGAGACCGACGCCACGCTGGACTTGTACGGACTACCGCGGGGCTCGACTCAGGGCTTCGGCTGGCAGTGTCTGATGGCCCGCCGGCTGGTCGAACGCGGGGTGCGGTTCGTCGAGCTGATCGATACCGGCTCATCGGGGAACTGGGATTCGCATGGCGACATGCTGGATCACGAGCGGCTGGCGAAGAACGTCGATCAGCCGATCGCAGGGCTGCTGAAGGATCTGAAGTCGCGCGGGCTGCTGGATGAGACGCTGGTGGTCTGGACGACGGAGTTCGGCCGGACGCCGTTCAACAACTCGGCGACAGCGAAGGGCCGCGAGCACCACAACTGGGCCTTCAGCTCCTGGCTCGCCGGGGCCGGCGTCCGCGGCGGGACGGTCTACGGCGAAACGGACGAATACGGCGTCCGCGTGGCGAAAGACGGCGTCCACGTCCACGATTTCCACGCAACGATCCTGCACCTGATGGGCTTCGACCACGAAAAGCTGACCTACCGGCACAGCGGCCGGGATTACCGGCTGACCGATGTGCATGGGGAGGTGGTGGGGGGCGTGTTGGGGTAGGGACCAGTAGGGGTAACCGGAGGTGTCGTCGCTGCGCTCCTCAACCCCCGGCTACCGTCTGGCATCCCTTCGGGATGCGGGGGCGTTGTTTTGCCGTCGGTCGGGCGAGGTTGGCGCTGCGTGGGTCGCGTGACGATCAGTCTGCGCGGACCAGGATGTGCCGGCCGCCGCCGCCGTCCGGGAATTTCCATTCCAGGGTGAGCTGCTCGGCGTCTTTGTTCGTGCGCGTAATCGTAATCACCGCGCCGCTCTCATAGTCCGAGCGCGGCTTCCGGACGTAGTGCTCGGTGTATTGAATCGTGTCATTGACGAAGCGAACGGGCTTGCCGGTGGACATGCCGGCCGGCTTTCCGGCGGCATTGCGGAATTCGCGGTCGACAAGCCATTGACCGGGCTTCTTCTGAATGTGCAACTGCTGGAAGAAGCCGGCGCGATCCTTTTCATCCACCAGCTTCCAACGGCCGATCAATTCGTAGCCGGGGCCGACGACGAGCTGATTGCGAAATTTCGACAACTCCGCCGCCTCTTTGTCTTTGCCCTCTTTTGTGTGCTGCCTGATGGCTTTGTTGAATGCAACATCGAGCTTCGCGGTAGCCGCTTCGACGACCCGCTGGTAGGTGACTGCGGCACGGCTGAAGGCCGGTCCCTCCGGCAGATCGCCGTCACGCTCAAACGCAGCCAGCTGCTCCTTGAGATTCTCAATGACAGCCAGTCGGTTCTCCGCGGAGAGCGCCTTGTTTTTCCGCACGTCCTCGATCGCCTTGTCGAATCGCGGTAGAAAGTCCGCCCCGGCCTCTGCAACGGTCTCCTTGAAGGTCGCGACAGCTGCTTCCAGTTCGCTGTCGAGCGGAATCGACTGCGCCCGGGCAATGGTCAAAGGCCACAGAAAGGCGACAGCCAGAGCGATGGCGGTTCGGTGCATGATCGGCAACTTCAATGGTGACTCGGTGTCGTCGAAGACCGACGGCGTAGAATCCGTTGGTCCTTCGAAGTGTACCAGCGGCTCATGACTGTTCAAGTGGAATGACCGGATGGACGGGCGGGCGCGGATGGACCCGAACGTTCAGAGTTCGGCCATTGAGCTGGCATTTCGCCGGTAAGTTTCTGACGGATGCATGATTCCGATCGGCCGCGGACGGACATTCGGGGGCACCCGGAGTGAAGTCCTCCCGGGCCGCGCTACTCCACCCGCATCGCAATCAGCGTCTGATCGTCGGTCGGCGGGGCGTTCTCGCAGAACTCGGCGACGGCTGTGCGGATCTGCTGCAGGCAGTCTTCCGCGCTCCCTGCGGCGCATTCCAGCAGCAGTGGATCGAGGCGGTCGAGGCCGAACAGGCGGCTGATCCCTTCGCCCGGTCCCATCGCTTCGGGAATGCCGTCGGTGTAGAGCAGCAGCAGGTCGCCGCTGGCGAGCTCAATGGTCGCCTCGTCGTAGGTCAGGCCGGGCATCAGGCCCATCGGCAGGCCGCCGCTTTCGTCGAGCGACAGCACGCGCCCCGCACGGACGAGCCGCGGGGGATTATGGCCGGCGCTGGAGCAGGTCAGCGTCCGTGCGGCCGGATCGAGAATCGCATAGAAGGCCGTCACGAACGTGCCGTCGCGCGTGTAGGCCCGCGCGAGCCGGTCGTTCAGATAGGTCAGCAGCGCGGCGGGGGGCGAGTGCGTCCCCGGCTGCGCGTGGGCGATGGCGTGTGTGATCGCCATCAGGACCGCGGCCGGGGTGCCGTGGCCCGAGACGTCGGCGATGAACAGTCCCCATGCGCCGTTGGCGAGCGGAAAGAAGTCGTAGTAGTCGCCTCCGGCTCGAGAACTGGTTTCGTAGTGGGCGGCCAGTTCGAAGCCGGGAATGGTCGGGAGCTTGTCCGGCAGCAGCGATCGCTGAATGTTGCCGACGACCTGCAGCTCCCGATCGAGCGCGTGGAGGGCTGCACTCAGTTGATTGCGCAGCACCAGGTTCTGCGTCCCCCGTCCGAACAGACCCGCCTGCCAGTGCAGCATGGGAATCATGCCGTGGTTCACGTCGGCCCCGGTGCGGACCAGCATGATCGTGTGATTGAGTGCCTCGCCGCCGTCGTACTGCGGCAGTGCGACCAGCGCCTGAAACCCCTCCAGGTAGAACCACGCCGGGTCGTCGGCCGCCAGCCGGGACGGCAGGTCTTCGATGATCACGGGGCTGCTGCCATAGGCGATTTCGCCCAGAAGTCCGCCAGTCAATTTCGGCAGCAGGTCGCGCTGGGTCCAGGGATTGTACGACTCGGCGAATCGCGACGAGCGCGTAATCAGATAGAACGGCGAATCGACATTCCGTCGCGAGACCGCGACGTAGTCGTCGGTCTCGATCAGTTCGCCGATGCCGTCCCAGTAGATCGACACCAGCTCTTCGGGGTCGTTCACGCCGGAAATGGCTTTCATCGTCCGGTCGATGATCGCCAGTTCTTCCTGCCAGGTGCGCTGGGAAATCGTCATGTCCTGCTCCAAAGGCTTCAGCGACGCACCCCAATTATTGCGTCGGGTTGCTCAGCAGGTAGGCCAGGACGTCGCGCAATTCTTCCGGCGTCTTGACCACGCCCGCCGGCATCGCCGAGACGTCCGAGGCCTTCCGGTCCTCGATCTCCGACTTCGCCAGCGTCACCCGCTTCGTATCCGGCAACAGCAGCTCCAGTTTGTCCGCCGTCTCCATCACGACCAGCCCTGTCAGAACTTTGCCGTCGACGGTCGTCAGGGCGGTCGACTTAAAGACCGGCGAGATCACCTTGTTGGGGGCCAGCACCGATTCCACCAGATAGGCCAGCTCGAAACGCCGGCCGGCATCGGCGAGACTTGGTCCGCCGGTCGTCCCGGCGACCGGAGTGGCGGCGTGGCACTTCGCGCAGCCGAGGGATTCGGCCCCGAAGAGTTTCCGGCCCCGTTCGACGTCCGCCCCCTTCAGGGCCGTGGCCCAGTCGACTTCCAGAAACTTCGGATCGATCGGCTGATTCCCCGTCCCCGCCGCCTTCAACCGCTCGGCGAGCGACAGTCCGTCCGGCAGCGGCGGCAGCGTGATCTGGACGTCCTGCAGCGTCCGGTAATGGATGTACTGTCCGCCCAGGCCGGCTCGCAGACGGTCCCTCAGCAGGATGTCGTTGCCGCCCGGCTGCAGATCGATCGTCACGACGTCGTCGTATTGAATGTTCGGCCGGACGTCGTCCTTCGACCAGACCAGCTTGCCATTGTGCCAGACCTTGAGGCCGTCTTCGGCCCCCAGCAGCAACTGGCACCGCTGAGCGACCGAACTCTCGATCCGGAACAAGGAGTAGACCGATGACTGAGGGCTGGGGCCGAAGAGCTGGGCGAAGTCATACAGCGGCCGGTCTTTGCCGGTCTGGGCGACCTCCTTCCACTCCAGCGTCTTGCCGCCAGCCTCGACCTTTGCCCGCAGATCGACCGGTCCCAGTTCTGGAGCATGCACCGTCTCGAAGCCCTTGTCGCCGTCCGGCAGCGGACCGAGCATCCAGGCCTTGGCGACGCCGCGCCCGCCCGCCAGACTCAGGCGGCGATCCTGCACGTCGGTCAGCACCTTTGCGATCTGGGGCTCGCTGCGGGGATCGTTGACGACGGACAGAAAGTGGGCAGCCTGCAGCCGGATCTGATCGTTCTGATCGGCAAGCCGTTCCATCAGGAGCGCAAAGAACATCTCGGTCTCGCCCGGCCGCGGCGCGCTCTTCCAGTACTCGGCCATGGTGTAGTTGCCAAGTCGTCCCTGTTCTCGTAAGTCCACTTTGCCGTCGGCGAATTCGATGATGTTCGCCGCCTCCGTCCGCTGCGGCTCCAGCGGCGCCTGTTCCGGCAGTTCGTCGTGGACGCCAGGTACTGTCATCGCGAACCCCGCCGCCAGGACGCCGGTCATCCGGCTGCGGGTGTCGCGGGCATTGACGAGCTGAGCGATCTGGTCGAACGGGGCGAGTTGCGACAGCAGAATCGCCGTCGTGTGGCGGACGAAGAGGTCCTTGCTGCGCGCAGGCCGTTCCAGGACTTCGTAAGGAACTTCTTCTTCGCCGATGCGGGAGAAAAGTCCCGTCACCGCCGCGACCTGGACCTGGGGATCGGCATCGTCGAACTTCGAGACAAAGAAGTCCCGGCCGGTGTGCAGCTCCGGAAAGTGATCGAGTGCCCGGACCGCCTGCAGCCGCAGGTTGGCGTCGTCGCCGTTCGCCAGTTTGCGGAGTATCTGTCCCGCATAGTCCGTCTTCGAAGCCTTCGCCGATGCTGCCGCCAGCCACAGCAGGTGCGGCGTCGCCGGGTCGGTCGCCACGGCATCCTTCAGTTTGTGGGCCGCCTCGAGCAGGAGCGGGCCGCCCCGTCGCAGCAGTTCCTGATGGGCCACGGACCGTTGCGACCAGCTTGGCGAAGCAAGTTCGCTCCACAGTTTATCGGCTATCGCAGTGGGGGGCTCGTAGCCGTCGAACGGCATGGCCTTCGAATCGTCCGCTCGCGTGATTACTGCCAGGTCGCTCCGGTAAACCGGCGAACCCTCGTTCTGCGACATGTAGCTCAGCGTCACAAACACCCGCCCGCCGCGACCGACGCACACCCCCACCGGTCGCGCCTGATTCTGCCCTTCAAGCATGACGTGCTCAGCGGCCGTGAAGCTCGAATCTTTCTTCTCCAGCGGAAACCGCGACACCGACCGCCGGCCCCAGCGGGCGACCAGCAGGTTGTTATCGTAAGTTTCGGGCAGGAATTTGTCCGCGTAATACGTCTGCAGCACGGGCACGAATCGTCCCAGGCTCTCGTTGAGCGTCGGCAGCAGATCGGCCCGGTCGGGAGTCTTGCTCAGCAGCCAGCCCCGCGGCCAACTGTAGTACGCCTGAGGCGACACCTGCAGCAGCCGCCCCGGCGCGTAGAAGGCCGGCATCGATTCGTGGTCGTTGTCGTTCGTGAACAGGTTCCAGTTCCGGTCGAAGTTCAGCCCGCAACTGTTCCGCAGACCCCGCGCAAAGCTCCGCAACTTCGTCCCGTCCGGTTGCACGCGGAACACCGCCCCCACTCCATGGTAGGGGACTCGTGCGAAGCCGTTGGCCCCGGCCGGATGATCCTCGTCCGGCCTGAAGAACATCGACCAGTAGCCCCAGTGGTCCGGCCGGCTGAAGTCGCCGTAGTACCACAGCGGGTCACCCATTGAGAAGTAAAGATCCCCCTCCGGCCCCCACGTGCAGGCATGCAGGCACTGATGCACGTGCCCGTTCGGCACGCCCCACACCAGCCGTTGCGGCTTCAGCCCGGTCCGCTGAATCCGCCCTCCCGGCACGATGTAGAGGGCGCTGACGGTCATCAGGTACAGATCGTCGCCGCGGATCTCGATATCGTAAACCCAGGTGTGATCGGGAAATTCCAGCAGCAGTTCCCGCGGTTTGTACGTTCCGTCGGGGAGCGGTTCATAAACGAACAGCGTCTTCCGACCACCCACGAAGATGCGACCGGCGGCGTCAACCCGCACCGCCAGGAATGAGTCCGTCTCCGAACTGTCCAGCAGCTCAACCTTGAGCGCCGGATCGGTGACGCGATAGTCCAGCGCCTCCGCCGGCAGGCCCCAGCAGATCGCCAGCAGACATCCCACGCGAACCCACACCGAACCACTCATCGCCGCCCCCCTCACTGTCGCCGGAAACACAGCGGGCCCCGGAATCCACCGATCCCAGGGCCCGCGCAGTCTAACTTTTCTCTTCACCACCCACTATCCACGAACCACCATCCACTCTACTTCTTGCCCACATCATACGCCATCAGCGTATCCTGCTCCCGCAGGTAGAGCGTGTTGCCGACGACGACCGGATGCGCCCAGCTCGGGCTTTCGACGACTTCCGGCTTGAAGGAACCTCGCAGCTTGTATTCGTTGGTCGAGGCGTCCACCAGCGCCACGTCGCCGCTCTGATAGCGGAAGATGATGTGCTTGTCGGCGTACGTCACTCCCGCCGACCCCGAACCCGCTCCGCGAATCTTGCCGCCCCACAGGACGTTCCCTGTCGCCAGGTCGACGCACATCGGGAAGCCGTTGTTATGACCGTGTCCCATGAAGACCTGATCGCCGACCAGCACCATGCCTCCGTGATGGTTCTGCATTTCGCGGGCCGGATGATAGTAGACTTCGGTCGCCGAGATACCGTCGCCGTCGCGGCTCAGCTTCAACAGCGCCGTCCCTCCCTGGTCGTAGCCCGAAGACGTGAAGACGTAGTCCCCGGCGACCAGCGGCGTCGGAATGTTGGCCACCGGATTCGCCACGCGGTTGTACGTCCAGAGCAGCTTGCCGTCCGATGCCCGGACGCCGATCGCGCCCCGACCGACGAGGGTGACGTACTGCTTCACTCCCGCGCCGTCGCTGATCACGATCGACGAATACCCGGCTCCCGGCTTGCCCGCTTCGCCAAAGTCTGCGACGGCCGACTTCCACACGTCCTTGCCAGTCTGCTTGTCGAGCGCAACGATCATGGCGCCTTCGCCGCCCGGCGTGCAGAGGACCCGGTCGCCATCGACCAGCGGCGACTCGGAGAAGCCCCAGCCGGACATCATCTTCCCGCCGAACTCCTTGAAGTCCCGTTGCCACACGATCTTGCCGTTGTCGACATTTACGCAGGTGATCCCTCCGTTGGAGGTCACCACATACAGCTTGTCGCCATCGACCGCCGGCGTGCAGCGTGAGCCTTCGTAGCCGTGTTTCGGCTCGAAGTCGACGACCGGCGTGCTCCAGACCACTTTGTGAGTCTTCAGGTCGACTGCCGTGACGTGCTGCGAATTGCCGTGATTCCCAGTCGTATACAGCCGGTCTCCGACGATCGACACGCTGGCATAGCCCTTGCCCATGCCGGCGACCTTCCACGCGAGCTTCGGCGGATGGGCCTCCCAGTCGGCGGACAGCCCGGTGGAGGTGCTCCGATTCTCGCGTCCCGGACCACGCCACTGCGGCCAGTCTTTCGAGCGCACCGGTTCCAGCGCCCACGTTGTCGCCGAAGCGAGCGCAAAGACACACACACCGAGGAGGACAAGGCGAGACATACGCAGTCCAGTCATTTGCAGGGTGGAGAAAAGGGCAGGCAATTCCCGGCATACCGGGGGCAGGCAGGCTGCCCGCAAGTATAGATGGCCGTGTCCACCCCCGCAACATTCGCGTTGAGCGTTGAGCGTCATCGCATTCTTCTTCGCCATCCACCATCCACTGACCACCATCCGCTCTCTTCCTGCTAAACTCCCGCTATTCCCAACCCACTCTCCGCGAGTCCCCCCATGACCGGCCGCGTCCTTGTCGTCGGCAGCTCCAATACCGATCTCATCGTCCGGACTGAGCGCCTTCCTCGCCCCGGCGAAACGCTGCTCGGCGGCAAGTTCCTCTCCGCGCCGGGAGGGAAGGGGGCCAATCAGGCCGTCGCGGCCGCACGGGCCGGCGCGCAAGTGACGTTTGTCGCGAGGCTGGGACAGGATGCCTATGGCGACGCCGCGCTGACGGGCTTTCACGCCGACGGCATCGATACGCAGTTCATCGTCCGCGACGCCCGCGAGCCGTCGGGCGTCGCGTTGATCTGCGTCGGTGCCGCTGGCGAAAACAGCATTGCGGTCGCTCCCGGCGCCAATGCGAAACTTTCCGCCGCGGATGTCCGTCGGGCGAAAGCTGTGGTGGGTCCCGGAGACGTGGTCCTCGTCCAACTGGAAACTTCGCCATTCGCGGTTGCCGCCGCTGCTCAACTCGCGGCCAGATCCCGCGCCCGGCTGATCCTCAACCCCGCTCCCGCCGGGCCGCTTCCCGCGGAGTTTCTGCCGCGCATCTCGATCATCACGCCCAACGAAACCGAAGCCGAGCTGCTGACCGGCCAGCGGGTCCGTGATGCGCGGACCGCCAGCCTGGCGGCCCGCGTCCTGCACGAACTCGGCGTCGAAACGGTGATTCTCACGCTCGGCGCCCGCGGGGCCTGGGTCAGCGAGCCGGCTGGAACCTTTCTCGCGCCGCCGTTTCAGGTCCAGGCGGTCGATACGACCGCCGCTGGCGATGTCTTCAACGGCGCTCTTGCCGCCCGGCTCGTCGAGGGGCAGCCGCTGGCCGACGCCGTCCGCTTTGCGTCCGCGGCGGCCGCGATTTCCGTCACCCGGTTGGGCGCGCAGCCGTCGGCTCCTCGCCGCACGGAGATTCTCAAGCGACTGAATACCAGGAAATGAAATTCGAAGCACGAAATCCGAAACAAATCCCAAGCACGAAACTCAGAACAAGTCCCTGCCGATCTCCATCGTCTGATGGCTGATCAATCGCAACTTCGCCTCAACAGGACCATTCCGTTACAATCTTGCCCCGTTTCTCTTCGTTTGAATTCTGGATTTGTTTCGGATTTCGTTTTTCGGATCTCGTGCTTCCCCCTCCGTGAAACTTTTCCGCGCATTCGGACGATAACGACTGTGGGGGGCGTTCGCGTTCAGAGTCGGCTGCTGCGCCTCGCTGAGCGGCAGCTGGCCGTTCCACGAACGTGAAACACAAGGCACGGATGGCCGAGTACCGCGTCAAACTCGATGTCTTTTCCGGACCGCTGGACCTGCTTTTGTACCTGGTCCGGCGGAACGAGGTGGACATTGTCTCCCTGCCGATCGCCCGGATCACCGGCCAGTTTCTGCAGTTCCTCGAAGTCCTGGAACTGATCGACCTGGATCTGGTCGGCGACTTCGTCGTGATGGCCAGCTCGCTCGTCGAGATCAAGAGCCGGCTCGTGCTCCCCCGGGCCGAAGACGAGCAGCCGGACGAAGCGCCGCTCGCCGACGATCCCCGCAGCGAACTGATCCAGCAGCTCCTGGAGTACAAGAAGTACAAGGACGCCGCTCTGGCCCTGGAACATCAGGCCGCCGAGTGGCAGGAGCGCTATCCCCGCCTGACCGACGAACGTCCGCGGACGACCAAGGATCACTCGGCCGACCCGATCAAAGAGGTCGAGCTGTGGGATCTGGTGAGCGCCCTCTCCCGCGTGCTGCAGAAACGGATTGTGGAAGAGACGTCGAGCATTCGCTACGACGACACGCCGATCTCAGTCTACGTGGAACGGATCGCCGAACGAGTCAAAGCCGAAGGTCGCGTCCCGTTCAGCGAATTCTTCGAGGGGACCAATCTCCGCAGCAAGATCATCGGGATCTTCCTCGCGATCCTGGAACTGCTGCGTCACCACCAGTTCCGGGCGGAGCAGCCCGACGAATACGGCGATATCTACGTCCTGCCGCCGGCGACTGCAGAAACTGATGCGGTTCTAGTCGAACCCTCCGGCGGGACGGTCACAGTTCCCTGAGTCGTCCGTGCTGTTCAGAGCGATTTCGACCTCAACCGCGAACTCGTTCTGTGTTAGAACCTGTGGGAGTGCGGTCGCGTTAATGCGCCACAATCGTCGGCCGGGTGAGCGTCTCGATTTCGCTTGCCATAATCGCCAGGCGTTGCCGCTGCTCTTCGATCGCCGCCTGCAGCCTGGAAATCTCGGCCTGCAGGTTCAGCAGACTTCCGTCGGGCTGGGGGACGGGGCACACGTCCGGTCTGGAAAGAGTCGACGCCGTCTCCATCTCGACGGTGACAGGGAAATGGGAGTTGCCGTCCGGATTGGCCTCCGCGGCCCGCGACATCGACCTGCGCTCGGTCTCGATCTCCTTCAGTTTCGCGATCAATCTCTCGCGACTGACCGGTTTTTCGAGGATGTCCCGGAACCCGAACGCACGCATGTGACTTACGGAGGACGTCCGTCCTCCGTGATCCATATGGAGCGAGGGCATATTGAGGATGATGAACGACGGTTCCGGCACCTCGGCTTCCGCATCCGCCAGCCGCGGGATCTGCTTCAGTCGGTTGAGCAGCTCACAGGCAGAGCTGCTCCCCAGATTCCATTCGCTGATGACAACTTCCACTTTCAGACTGCGAGACAGCAGGTGAAAGGCCCCCTCCAGCGAATCACTTGTCTGGACCAGATGTCCAGCCCCCTGCAGGACGAGCTGCAGCGACCGTCGCTGGGCTCCAATGTGACTGACAATCAGAACTTGCATCGGCGAACAGACGTCCTGCGAGCGATCCTCACCGCAAATGAACTCCTCCGGGAATTCCACGTTATGCCCGGAGAAAAGCAAATGGCTCGCATCCCGGGTCGACTCGATTTTGGCAATTCTTTCCGTCGCGTGGCAGTTTCGACGCCATAGACGCTGTGACTGTGGCAGGAGCGGTTCGATGACGAACCGGCGGAGACGTTCTGAACGAACCTCCGAGCGGACGTGCCGGATCGACTCCCCTCGAGATCTCTCCGCGACGATCAGAGGGTGCGTTCCTGTTCGAGCAGGCCGCAGACGGGAGGCCTCGTCGAGATCATTGCGCCAGCGCCCGCGGAATGCGAGTGAATTCCATTCACCGGGCGTGGCAGCACCGCCTCAGCGCGAGATTCGCGGGAGCACCATCAGACTCGTCGACCCGACTTGGCTCGCGAATCGCAGATCCGACGCGGATCGGGGCAAGCTCCCATTGTGCGGAGCGCCCCGTCGAGAACGGAGCGTCATACCCTCCGGAGAGCAGACGGGGAGGTTACGCGCTTGGCCCGCAGCTCGTCGGGCGCCGCGCTCTGCTGGTTCAGGCGCTGCATCAGTTCGTCGAGCTGGTGCGTCATCCTGTCCTGGACCGATTGCAGCTGAGAACTGGTGTGAAGCAGCTCGTTCTCGCGGTCGGCGAGCATCTGCGTGCGATTGTCCAGCGTGTCGGACAGCAACCGGATCTGCTCCAGCAGCTCCTCGTAACGGCGGGCTTCGGCCTGTTCGGCGTCCGTCGAATCGCGGTCGTTATCGGCCGCGTCACCCATCGCGGCGAGCAGCGCCTGCAGTCCCAGCCGACGGCGGCCTTCAAACTGCTGGATGGCCAGTTCCTCGGCGGCGATCCGGTCGCACAGTTCCTCGGCGGTCATGTTCGCCGCGTCGATCTGCGCTTCCCGTCGCTGGGCGGCAAGCAGCGCCGACTCGCCGGCGTGCACCAGCAGCTCGCTGCCGGCGATCAGCATCCGGTCGCCATCGCGGAGCGAGAGTCGGCGGACGGGTTTGCCGTTGATTTCCAGGCGGCTGGCCTCGTCCTTCGTCTCGATCCAGATGTTGCCGCCCTCGCGGTGGATGACGCTGTGCAAAGCCGGACCGCCTGTCAGCCGCAGGTCGCAACGTCCGGATGTCCCCAGCGTCAGATCGCCATCGGACAGTTCCAGCCAGTCGGTCTCACCGCTTTCGGAGATCAGTTCCAGTAGAACGGGGATGGCGACGGGCGCATGGGTTGGAACGACCAGCTCGCGAATCGACATGGCAACCTCGCTTCAACATCGTGTTGAGCGCACAGTAGAAATACGGAGGAAACTCCTCCCGGCCTTGGGAATTTCGACCACCCGCGCGGCATGCCATGAGAGTTTCGTCGGTCCGTTGTCAAGCTGTCGCTCGACGGCGGGGTTCAGTCCAAGTGAGATTCGCGCGCATAAGAGCGTTCGGCAAAATATGCCGCCTCCCGGCAGTGCAATCGGCGCGGAGCTGTTCCAATTGCGCAAACTCTGCGTTTCGTGTCGCGTGCCCCGCCAATGTGGGCGGATTTCGCCTGTCGCGGAAATCCAGCCCCTGACGGGGGATTCGAGCGGCCGTGCCCCATTCAGGTCTTCGAGGGCAATCTCGGAACTGCAGGGGATCGCATCGCTGTTTGCAATTCCCTCCACGTTGACCGACAATCGTCAGCACTTGGCGATTTGCGACTCGTATCCCAGTTCGGAGACGGATTCATGCGTAAACTGTTCGGTGGAACGCTGGCCTGCTGCGGGCTGCTGATTGTTGCGGCGGCCGCCGAGGCGGCAGATCTGAAAGATCTCGTTCCCGCGGGCGCTGAGGCCCGAAAGATCGTCGGTGATTGCAAGTTCACCGAAGGGCCGGCCTGGAGCCCGCAGGGCTACCTGCTGTTCAGCGACATCCCCAACTCGCGGATCGTACGGCTCGATGCCGATGGCAAAGTCTCGGACTTTCTGAAGCCGTCCGGCGGAGCGAACGGTCTGGTCTTCGATGCCGACGGCAATCTCTACGCCTGTCAGGGAACCGCCCGCCGGGTCGTCAAGATCGGCTCGCAGGACGGCAAGATCGAAGTCCTCGCGGAGACATTTGAAGGCAAGCCGCTCAACAGCCCGAACGATCTGGCCCTCGACGGGCACGGGGGGCTGTACTTCACCGATCCGCGTTACGGCGCCGACCCGAAAATCGACCAGCCGGTGATGGGGGTCTATTACCTCGACGCTCAGGGGCAGGCGACGCGCGTCGTCGACAAGCTGCAGCGGCCCAACGGCGTGCTGGTTTCTCCCGACGGCAAGTCGCTCTACGTCGCCGAGCCTAATCTCTCGCAGCTCTGGAAGTACGAAATCGCATCCCCGGGCAAGCTGAGCGAAGGCAAACTGATTTTCACCGGCGACGCCAAGCTCGACGGAGGCGGACCGGACGGGATGGCCCTCGACCAGCACGGCAACATCTACGCCACGTACGGAGGGATCGTCGTTCTGACTCCGGCCGGCGAGCTGATCGGACGGATTCCCGTTCCCGAGCGACCGGCGAACTGCACTTTCGGCGGCGCGGACGGCAAAACCCTCTACATCACGGCCCGGACGAGTCTGTACTCGATCGGACTGAACGTAGCCGGCGCCCCGACCGTCGCTTCCGGGCCACGTCCGGCGGCGAAAGTGACGCAGCGGCGGAATGAAATCCCCGTCCGCCTCGTCAGCTTCGCGCAGGACAAGCCCGCTGCTGAAACCAAAGTGGTCAAGATCGAAGATATCACCCTGAACGCGCCTGCCGCCTGGAAGCAGGAGCCGCCGGCCAATCGCCTGCGTCTGGCGCAGTTCAAGATTCCGGCCGTCGAAGGGGACAAGGAGCCGGCGGAGCTGGTGGTGTCTTCGTTCTCCGGCGGCGGCGGCGGGATCGACCCGAATCTGGAGCGATGGGTCAAGCAGTTCCAGAGCGAGGGCCGCAAGGTCAAGATTACGTTCGGGGCCTGCCCGCAGGGGGACTATTACTTCAGCGAGATCTCCGGGACGTACAATCGATCGATCGGTCCGCCGATCGCGGGGCGAACGGAAGCGGTGCCGGGGTCGCGGTCGCTGGGAGTCATTCTGGTGGTCGCCAAGGGCGACGCCAAGGAGGCCTATTTCCTGAAGCTGACCGGTCCCGACAAGACCGTCGCCGCGGCGGCGGAAGGCTTCCGAGCCTCGTTCGGAGCGGACGCCGCCAAGGAAAAGCCCTACGAGAAGTAGGCTATGGAACGAGACTTCACAAAACAGGGCGGCCCCGATTCGTGAGAATCGGGGCCGCCTTTGTGTTCTGACGTGTCCAACTGGTTCTACAGCTTGCCTTCCACGCCCATCGCATGGAAGAAGTGCGTGACCTCGTGCTGGTGCTTGAGCAGCCACTCGATCGACGGCTCGTTGTGCATCGCTTTGCGGATGGCTTTTGCGGTCGCGGCGCGGTTCGTCTCGAACAGAATCTTGTGATCGATCTCGACGTCGACGACGGAGGGATCGAGCCAGACTGAGACGATGATTCCCAGGTCGTTCGCCTTGCTGGCCGGAATGATTCCCTCGCGAACGCAGTCGAGCACGCCGTTGGCAATTCCGGCCTGAACGGTTCCCATCAGGATGTTCGTGTACTTCTCGCTGTTGACGGTCACCTTGCTGACCATCACCGTGGCCGGTTTGACCTGCACGTCGCAGTTCAGGATGGCGAAGACGCGGGAATGCCCCTTGGTCTGATCGCCAATCAGATTGGCGATGGCGTAGCCCACGGGGCCGTCCAGTTCGCCGATCACGACCTCCGGCTCGGCGGCCGACCAGGCGGGTTCGGCCTCGACGAGCGCTTCGCCCGTGCGCATCACGATCCGCTGCGGAACTTTGACCTTTTTGACGGCGGCCTTTTTCTTTTTGGGCATGACGAATCCTCGACGGGCATGGCTGGGGAAGGGGATCGAACGACCGGGCGGAATCAGAGCAGACGCCGGGGCCGATTGCAATCGTCGCCGCCGCTGACGGAATTATGGCGAAGAGGATTCACCGCAGAGGCACGGAGGACGCGGAGAGGAAAGCAGGAAAGTGAAAAGTGAGTATTGAGCAGTGACGAGTATCAAGTGACTGAGAACGTGATCCAGAACCGGGCGGCGACGCCTTCATTTTGCAATGCTCACTCATCACTACTCAATTTTCACGATCCGGATCTTCGCGGACTTCGTCTTCTCCACGTGCTCCGCGCCTCCGTGGTAGAAAGTCCTTTCTTCCGGATTTCTCTCACGATCGAAACGCGCGCACCCGGCGTTCGAGGTAGTCGAGGACTTCGGTGAGCGGCATGTGCGATGTGTCGACGATCTCGGCGTCGATCGCAGGTCTCAGCGGCGCCACAGTCCGGTTCAGGTCGCGATCGTCCCGGTCGGTCTGCTGTTGCAGAATCTCCTCCAGACGGATGTCCTGTCCCTGTTCGGCGAGTTCCCGCTGGCGTCGCTGTGCCCGCACTTCGGGCGAAGCCGTCAAAAAGAATTTGCATTCGGCATTCGGGAAGACGACCGTTCCCTGGTCCCGTCCTTCGGTCACCAGATCGATCCCCTGAGCAGCTCCCCGCTGCAGTTCGACCAGCCGGGTCCGGACGGACGGGATCGCCGCCACCTGCGACGCGGCGTGGCTGACTTCAGCCTGACGGATGGCTTCGGTGACATCCGTGCCGTCCAGGAGCAGGCGATTGCGGGAGAAATGGATCGAAAGACCGGCTGCCACCGCGTCCGCGGAATCATTCGCAGCGGGATCGACGCCCCGTTGCAGACAGGCCAGCGCAACGGCACGGTACATGGCGCCGGTATTGAGAAACTCAAACCCCAGCCGGTCGGCAAGCTGTCGTGCGACAGTGCTCTTGCCGGTGCCGGCGGGACCATCGATCGTCACAATCATCGGGAACTCGCGGAGGGCCGGCGTACGCCGGGTGCTCTGGACTAAGTGACTGCACAATTCGGCCGACGCGGGCCGGCCCTACGTTGCTGCAAATCTCAATTCGACATCGATCAGTTCGTGCGGACCCATCTCGATCACGACCGCGTCGCCGTCGATCTTCAATTCGCCGAGCGAGCGGCCCCGCAGGTCGCGTTTGCGGGCGAACGTCGGATTGCCGTAGCACTTCAGCCGCACCGAGCGCGACTGGCCCTCTGTTTCCTGCAGCCGGACCGCCCAGCCGGGGCCTTCGGGGAGCGTCGAAGGGATGTCCTGCTCCCAGGCCTCCTCGTCTGTCGGCCGGTCCATTTTCTCCAGAATCCGCAGCAATTGCACGTTACGGGCGTCGACCGAAAACAGCCAGCTGGTACTTCCCATCAGAGGCGGGCCGGCGGGGGACTCGACCACCAGCGGCGGGATCGATGCGTCCCGCGCGACCGCCAGCGGCCAGGCTTCGTCGATCGCGATCGTGAAACGGAACGTTCGGCTCTCTTCTCCTGCAACGATCAGCAGCGTATCGAGCATCCTCGGCCCCGTCTTGCGGTGAAATGGCAGCCCGTGCGGAGCGATCGTAGCCCGCTCTCCTTCGCTGGCGATTTCCAGATAGTCCAATGTCTCGACTCGCTCGCCACTGAATCCGTGTGCTTCTCCCAGCACGGAGCGCGTCACTGCGGCGGTGCTGTCGTTCCAGGCAAACCGCGAGACGAAGGCATTGTTCCAGGGATCCCCTTCGGGCAGGCGGACCTCCCCCAGTTCAATTTCGACTTCAACACGCGGCAGGCCGCGCCAGATCCGCATCGTCTGGCGGAAGGTCGCGAGACGCTGGCTGTTGGTCTGGTCGACGATCTCGCCGGTCGTGACGACTTCGCCGAATGTTGGACCGGGGCTGGTCACTTCCGTCTGCAGTCGGCGCGCCTCTGCGTACTGCGTCTTGATGACCTCGACGTCTTCCCCTTCGCCGATTCGGATCGTGCGCTCGCGCGGGAATCGAAACGACAACTGCTGGCTCAGGCGATTCGCCCGGCGGTTCTGCAGGCGGATCTGGCTGATGCCGCCGGTCGCTTCACTGATGCTGACTTCGAGTAACTCATTCCGAAGGGCGCCCGCGTCGGCGAGGGGCTGCTTCGGCTGGACGGGATTCGGGCCGCGTTCATCCGCAGGAATCCAGGCGAAACCGCACGGGGGAAGGTCGAGAACAACCGCGTTCTTGTCGGGCGCCGCGGCCGAGAACTGGACGGCTCGAATCGGCCCCTGAATCTTCGGAGCCGACTTCAGACCGGGAACAGGCACTATGGCGCGCCGGCGGAATGAGAGGGAATTGAGCACCAGGAATCCGTGGCCTTCGGCCGCGCCGTGCAGAATCACCTTTGCCAGGCGGGCCGGCCATTCCTCGGCAGCCAGCGCCAGCGGGGCCGCGGCCGCTTCGCGGATAGCCGGTTCGGCGTCAGGGTGGGCGGCGACAATGTGCCGAATCACGTTGCGGGACTCATCGGTCTCGATCGGCTGTCCGCAGACGGCCGCTGCCGTCGCCCGGCACCAGTCGAGGGCTTCGAACTGCTGCCACTGGCGGTACGAAGTTACGTAGCGACTGATCGGGGCCGGTTCCCGCCGGGCGACATGTTGGATCAGATAGGGCGAGAAATATTCCCGCGGGTAGTACTTTCCCATACGGCCGGTGGCTTCGGTCTGCTCGAAGTACTGTTCCAGCGTGACCATCCGGCCGAGGACCGGAGCAAACTTCTGCATCCGGCGCAAGTCCTCAAACCACGGCGCGGAGACATCCGGCCAGCGCGCCAGGATCACTGCGGCTACCTGGTCGTGATCCATCGACTCCGACAACCGGACCGGCAGGCGGAGATAACTGGATGCGGAATCCGCGGCGAGTGGAATCCGGCTGATCGCGTCGACGATCGAATCATCGGTCCCGTACCAGCGGAACTTGCTGTACTCGGAGTCGGGATAGATGCCGTCGTCGAGCACCAGATGCAGCCCTGCCTGCATACCGAGTCGGGTCAGAAACTGCGGGTGTTGAGCGAGCGGGCCGAATCGTCGCCGGCCCCAGACTTTCGGCGCGCGGCCGAGCAACTCGCGTAACGTGGCATGTCCGGCAATAAGCTGCTCCAGCGCAGCCCCCAGCGGCATTAACCCCGTGGCGGCTTCGTCGACTTCCCCGCCAACCACGGCGATCTTGCGTTCGGTCCAGGCCTGGGCCAGGGGCTCTCGCAGGTTCGGGCGTTCGGCGAGAATCGTCTGCAGGTCGCGTCCTGTGACGAGCAGGCTCGTCGGAGGCGAGTTCTGCAGCCGTTCGGCGAAGTCGTCTTTCACAACATCGGGTGTGAGCAGGCAGAGATCGAGGAGGTAGCACTCGATCGGATAGATCCGTTCGCGGGCTTCGAGCAGGCATTCGAAGCAGGCTCGCAGGTGGGTTTCTGTCGTTTCGAGGTCGCCGGCGAGCGCGGACCTTGCGGCTGCCACAGAGCGCTGGCGGAGTCGCGGATGGTCGACGGTTTCGTAGCCGCGCATCCGGCGCGTCAACAGTTCGACTTCGAGCCAGACGGTCCCGAGGGCCAGAAAATCGGCGACGGTGTCTGTGGAGAGTTCCGGAGCGGCTTCGACCGCTTCCGCGACGGCTGCCACCCACTCGGCGCGGTCGATCAAATCGGCTGCCACGCTGGCGCCGGCTTCGCGGGCGCGCTCGACCCAGCCGTGGGGCAGCCAGTCCTCGCAGATCGTGGGAATCAGAAAGATCTGGTCGGGGCGGGGTTCGGGGGGCTCGTCGGCCCTGTGCCAGCGGGGAAGTTCGCCTGTCAGCGCGAGTGCGGTCGGGTGCCAGGCGGCTGCAAAGGCGTTCAGAAGGCTGGAGGCCGGCTTGTCCCCCTGCTCGGAGGGGAAGTCTTCGAGGCTGTGGCAGGGAATGAGAACGGTGACTTCGCTGTAAGCCATTTCGCGGCAGCTCCTTGCGTCACGTCTTGCGGCGAGGACTCTCGGCGGCGGGGAGGGCCGTTTCATCGTTGCATCGGCGAGCCATCATAACGGCGCGACAAGTCCTGGTCTTGCCCGGCGGACTGTTTCAAAAATCATAGGGAACTTTCCCGATTGAGCGCACGTCTCAATTTGTGAAACCCGAAGTCTCCGATTGTTCCGAAGGGGGCAGGCGGGGATGTGAAAATGGGGAGAGGATTTGCCGGAAGTCCTTTTCTGAACTCGGTTTTCTGGTTGACAACTTGAAATGTTCCGGTATAGCCTGTTGATGGGAAAACCGAGACTTACGTCACGGATTTCCTCCCTTTCCGCTGAGAGTTCGGTCCGTGTTTCACACCGACCGATCAACATCTGCTGCTATATTCGATCTGGGACTTGGGTTCGTTCGCCGTCGACTCCGACGGGGAGTGCCCGTTCGCGGTGTTTTGGCGAATTGCTCAATCCGGGTTCGTCCGAGGTGATGTGTTATGGCTGAAAACCAGGCAGTCTGGGGCATTGAGATTGGTCAGGCCGGACTGAAGGCGATCAAGCTTCAGTACGCGGAGACCGCCGGGCAGGTTCTTGCGACCGCTTTCGATTACGTCCCGCATCCGAAGTTGCTCAGTCAGCCGGATGCTTCGCCGGATGAACTGATCGCTCAGGCTCTCGAAACGTTTCTTTCTCGGAACAAGGTTGCGGGCGACACGATTGCCGTCAGTCTTCCTGGGCAGACTGCGCTGGCCAAGTTCATCCAGTTGCCTCCCGTCGAGTCGTCCAAACTCGCTCAGATCGTCGGCTTCGAAGCCCGCCAACAGATTCCCTATCCGCTGGAAGAGGTGATCTGGGACTATCAGCCGATCGGCGCCGCCGGCGTGGAAGAGAGCGGGTTTCTGCTGGACGCCGAAGTCGGCCTCTTCGCGATGAAACGGATCGACGTCGAGCACCATCTCCGTCCGTTCCTCTCCCGCAAAATTGAAGTCGAGCTGGTGCAGATCGCGCCGCTCGCGCTGCACAACTTCCTCTGCTACGACCGTATGGGAATTCGGCTCGGGGAAGACGCCGAACCCCGCGAGGACTACACGATCGTCCTCGACATGGGCGCCGACACCACCACGCTCCTGGTGACCAACGGCAAGAAGATCTGGATCCGCAATGTTCCGCTCGGCGGCAACCACTTCACCCGGGCGCTGACCCGCGAGATGAAGCTGACGTTTGCGAAGGCGGAGCACCTCAAGTGCAACGCAACCAAGTCTCCCGATCCGCGGGCCGTCTTCCAGGCGTTGCGGCCGGTGTTTACCGATTTCGTGTCGGAGATTCAGCGGTCGATCGGCTTCTTCTCCAGCGTGAATCGCTCGGCGAAGATCGGCCGGGTGGTCGGGGTCGGCAACGGATTCAAGCTGGCGGGTCTGCAGAAGTTCCTGCAGCAGAATCTGCAGTACGAAGTCGACCGCGTGGATCATTTCCAGGCCCTGGTCGGCGACCAGGTGCTGGCGGCGCCGCTGTTCCAGGACAACCTGCTGACGTTCGCCGTGCCGTACGGCCTGGCGTTGCAGGGGCTGAAGCTGACGGATATTCACACGTCGCTGCTGCCGCCGGAGATCATGCTGGCCCGCAAGATCCGCCGCAAGAAGCCGTGGGCGGTCGCGGCGGCGGCGACGCTGCTGGCGGGGCTCTCGGCGTCTATCGCAGGTTATGGCAACGTGGAAGCGTCCGTCAGTCCTGCAATTTATGGCGACGCCGAGAAGGCGGCTGCGGACCTGGCGAGCAATGCGAACACTCTCAAGTCGGGGTTTTCGGCCAAAGAAGGCGAGAATACGGCGATCAAGGCGAAAGGCGATTTGCTGGCCGGTTCGCTCAAGACTCGCGAGTTGTGGCTGGAAGTCTACAAGGCGATCAACGACTGCCTGCCGCGCGATGTCGGGGACGATCGCGACGTGACGGACATTACTCTGCAGAAGCGGATTTCGCTCAACAGCATTACCTGCAAGCGATACGCCGACCTGTCGACGTGGTTCAACGATCCCAAGCAGGTCAATGACAGCGTCAAGCTGATGATGGCGAAGGCCGATCAGTCGACCGCACCCAGCGGAGCGGGTTACGTGTTCACTCTGGAGGGGGTGCACTATCACGACGACGGAAACCCGGCGACAGGATCGGGGACCGGCTTCATTCAGCACTATTTCCTGAGCAATCTGCAGAAGTGGAAAGTGAAGCCCGACGGGAGCAACATCGAGACTCCGGTGGGTCAGATCGGGATCAGTCACGCAACCATCACCAATACGCCTCCTCCGAGGGAAGTGCCGTACTCGCCGTCCGGCCGACCGATCGCCCAGGGCGGCGGGCCGGGGGCCTTTGGCGGACAGGGTGGATTCGGGGCGACGGGTGGGTTTCCGGGGGCTCTGCCCGACGCGGGACTGGCGGGGGGGCCGGGAGTTCCGGGCGCGTTCGGCGGTGCTCGGCGCACGATTTACCGCGAGGATGTCAACAAGGGATCTGAGGACATCAAGCTGATCAAGCAGAACGTGTTTACGGTTCAGTTTGTGTGGAAGCCGACTCCCGCCGCGGATCGGCCTGAGGAAGCTCCGACCGTGGCGGCCGAGGCGGCTGGCGAACAGCCCGCGGCGACCGATTCGACGCCGGGAGAAGCTGTGCCGGGTGTTGGCGTGGAGGTTCCCAAGGCACCGTCCACGATGCGACCGGGGGCGGGGATGCAGCCTGGCGCGTTTGGACCAGGCGGGGCGCACTAGCGGCACCTGAAGTTGGGAACGTGGGTCTGTCTGTTGTCGTGTTGGTTAAGAAACGCGCGCCGCAGTGGCGGAGGTGATCATGGATAAGCTCAAGCCCGTTCTGGCACAGAAGTTCTGGATCCTGCTCGGCGTGGGACTCATCGTGAGCTTCGTCGGCTGGTCGATGGCTTCCGGTGAGATGGCAGCCACCATCTCCAAGCGGACCGAAGACATCAAGAAGGCGCGGGACGCCACGAACATCGGGGAAGTGCAGAACGAGACCTGGCAGGCGGCGCTCGGCAAGATCAACGAGCAGCAGACGGTTCTGGTCGATGAAGCCAGATACAAGCTCTGGCAGGAAGAGACCGCGGTCATGGAGTGGCCGGAGTCCATGATCCGTTATCTGCGTAAAGCGAAAGCGTACCGGGGCGACATGAATGACCCGGTGGCTCTGACCGTCTATCGAAATGATTACCCGGGCGCGTTTGAGGGTGTGTGGAGGACGGTTCGCCCGATCAGGCCTTACGACCAGACTGGGATTGTCGACTTTCCCAAGGCGAGAATGCAGCCGCAGCGCAGGTGGGGCAGCCTGATGCCGACGTATCAGGAGATCTGGGAGGCGCAGGAAGATCTGTGGCTGTTCAAGGCCCTGCTGAAATCCGTTCTCGCCGTGAATGGCGGCGAGGAGGGGACGAAGCTGGACGCCAGCATTCACGCCATTCAGAAGCTGGAACTGATGGGGGGAGACCGCTCGACGATCGACGCCGCCGCCGGCGCCGGCGGCGAAGCCGGCATGATGGGCGGCATGATGGGCGGCGGGGAAGCGGCCGACGGTGGCATGATGGGCATGCCCGGTGGCTCCATGGGGGGGGCTTTCGGCGATGGCGGCGGTGAAGCCATGGGGGGCAGCCGGGGCGCCACGTCTGCCGAGTTCGACCCGAAAGACGAATTCGGCAATGCCGGAGGAGTTGCGTCCGGTGGAGGCATGGGCACCATGATGCCTGGCGGTGAGGCTGGCGAAATGGGCGGCGATGCTAGCGGCGGTCAGGCGGCGAGCGCCCCCCGGCGGTACATCGACGACGACGAGGCTCAACCGTTTCAGACGCGAGGTTTTTATCTGTCGGTCGTCATGGATCACCGACGGGTTCCACAGTTGTTGTGCGAATTGACTGCGAACGAGTATTCGCCATTTCCCGTGGAAATTGTCCGCGTGCAGATCGCCCGTCTGAACGACGACAGCCCGGGCGGAAGCCAGCGATTGCTGGGGGGAATGGCGGGCGGAATGTCTGGCGAGGGGGCGTACGCGGGGGGCGGCCCCGAGATGCTCGCCGGTGAAGATGACGAGAGATCGCGCGGCATCGGGAGCCGCGGGTTCGGGGGAGACTTCGGCGGAGCCTTCGGTGGCGGAGCGATGCCGGGAATGACTGGCGGGCGGACGGGAGGCCCGGATCCCTATCTGGCGGACCCGTTCATGGCCCAGGTCGCGATCAGCGGTCTGATGAGGATTTATCGCAAGGCCAGTCCGCCGGTCTTGCCAGGGACCGCAGCCCCGGTTGCGGAACCGGAAGCCGTTCCCGCATCGGTGTCAGATGATCCCGAACCGACGAGTTCGCCGGAAGGAGCTCCGGCGGAGGGGGCGGCTCCCGGCGATGCTCCGGCGGCGCCGGCCACACCCGGGAATGAAGGCGCCGCGCCGGCCGCGTCACCCGCGGAAAAGGCGGCTCCGGCGGCTCCAGCCCCGGACGCGCCGCCGCAATAGGCCTGAGTTGTCGGGGCCGGTGGCGGCCGGATCGGGATGAGACGAGTCAGCAGGTGTTTCGAGAAGCGCGGAATCCGATTGAGATCGGCAGGTGATCATGAAGAAGCTCAAGGGTTTGCTGAGCGTGAATGGCATCAAGGCACTGTTCGTCGATCACGGCGAAAAGGTCGGCTTTGGCGTGATCGGCCTGGTCGTGCTGATGATTCTCTCGGGCGGCCGCTGGCTGCCGGTGGAAGGGACGCCCCAGGATATTCTGAGTAAGGTGGAGGACGGGAAGAAGAAGATCGCCGCGAGTAACTGGACTCCCGACAAGGGGGAAAAGTATTCGCTGGTGGACTTCGTCCAGGAGGTCAATCGGCTGCGTCAGCCGCCCAGCGTCCAGGAGTTCGAATTTCCGACCAGCATGTTTGCTCCGCTGTATCGTAAACAGGAGCTGGCCAAGGAGCCGGAACTGTTGCCGGTGGAATCGCTGATCGCGACGGCTGGCCGGGTGATTCTCGGCAAGTCGCCGGTCCCGGTTGACGGCCAGCTGGCTGACGGAGAGGCGATGCCTGAAGGTGAGAATTCGGGGCTTGGTTTTCCCGGTGGGGCAGCTGCGGCGCCGGTCGACAAAAACAATCCGTTTGCTCGTCGTGACAATACAAATGCCGGTGGACTCAGCGGCTTTCCGGGGGCAGAAGCGGGTTTCCCCGGCAGCGGGCTGGCGCCAGCCGCCGGTCACGGCGGCGGGGGCGGTCGGGCTGCCTCTCGGGCTCAGGAAAAGGGCGGCGGTCTGAATACGCTGGGGAGCAGCGCGGGGCACGGCTCGGGTCCGACCATGGGAATGATGATGGGCGGCGAAGAGATGTATGGCGGCATGGGGATGATGGGCGGCAGTTCCGGAATGGAACCGGACGGAAAGCTGTTTATTGCCGTTCGCGGTGTCTGGCCCATCAAGGACCAGTTGGAAAAAATTCGGCGGGCGTTGAACCTGCAGTCGATCAATGAGGCGTCTGACTATTTAAACCTGATCGACTTCCACCTCGAGCGGCAGATGGCTGTCAGCGGAACCGATCCATGGCAGGGGCCGTGGGAGACGGTCAGTCTGGATACTGCGCTGGAGGTGCTGGATCAGGCGGCGGACTACGGGGTCGACGAAGTTCGGCCAGACATTCAGGATCCCGTCATCACGTGTCCGTTGCCGGTCCGGCTGCAGGGGTACTGGGGAGAGCTGGCGACGCATCCGCGAATCAGAGACTTTCAGTTGAGTCCGCAGGAACTGGCCAAAGAAGAAGCGTTTCTGGCGAAGTTGCGGGAGGAGTACGACAAGGCCATGGCGGCTTCGGGCCCGAAGCGTCCGGCTCGGCAGGGGTTTGCCGCCAAGGGTTTCGCGTCGCGCAGCAATAATTACCGCGACATGGCCAGCACGATGATGGATTATGCGGCGGAAGAGTCCAGCCACGGCGGCGATATGTATTCGAGCTTCGGTCAAGGCATGATGCCTGGAATGGGAATGCCGGGCGGACCTGGTGCGCCTGGTGGCGTGCCGATGAAGGCGGATGATGTGAAGCGGCGGCTCAGCGAGATTGCCAGGTCTGCCGCCGGCAATTTGCTGCTCTTTCGTTACTTCGATTTCGACGTCCGCCCGGGGATGGCGTATCGCTATCGGGTGCAGTTGAAGATCGAGAATCCGAACTGGGAACGCCCGCCGGAAACTCTCGTCGATCCTGCGATTGCGCTGGGAGAGACCCGTGAGACTCCGGAAAGTAATGTTTCGAATCCGGCGGTGGTGCCGGACAAGGTCAATTACTTCGTCAACGACGTCAAGCGGGATCCCATCAAGGAATCGCTGGGGAACGCCAGCAAACGAGCCCTGGCGGTTCTTCAGATGTTCGAGCAGGACGAAGAGTATGGAACCGTCAACGAGGATTCGATCGCGTTGACGACTTTGGGGCAGTTCATCGGCGAGGCCAGGAAGAGTCTGCGGCTGGATGTCTCCAAGCCGACATTCAAGACGGATGATGTCAAGTTCTCGAGCGACGACGTGTTTCTCGACGCTAACGCGGACTTCGAACTGAATCCGGCCAATCATCCGGATCTGAAACTGCCATCGCGCGGCCATGCGGGGCTGCCCGGGGAGATTCTGGTGGCCACTGAAACGGGGGAGCTGAAGATGCTCGACCCGTTGACGCGAATGGACCGGTATTCGGAACTGAAGGCGTTCGTGGAGGGCCAGCGCAAACCGTACGAGGATATCAAAGACAAGGAAGAGACTCCGCAGGGCGGCCTGGATGCGGCGATGTACGGGGAGTATCCCGGAGCAGAAATGTCCGGCATGGAAGGAATGCCAGGAATGGGGGGCTTCAAGTCGAATAAGAAGCCCGGCCGAAGCGGTCGCGGCGGAGAGCGCTGACGCCGCAGACATTTCGAGATCAGTTCGACGATTCCGGACCCCGGCAGACTCACTTGAGTTGCCGGGGTCTTTTCGTTGTTCGTCAATGCAGAGTCTCCGGGGCGTGGGTATGCGTTCAGGTTGAGGGGCGGAATGCGGCAGATTCTGTCGCATTCCGGAAAATCTCGACATTGGATCTACCGACACTTCAAGATACACTGATGCGAAAGCGATATTCTTTAGATGCCCGCCAGTTTCTCCCGCCTCTTCATCGTGTGAGCCATGCCGTTCGACATCCGGCTGTTGTTGTGTTTCGGATTCGCTGCGTTCGGCGGCTCGTTCTCCATTGCTGAGGACGCTCTGCGCGTCTTGCCGCAGCGGGTCTCGCTGGATGGTCCGCACGCCTCCGCGCAGGTCGTTGTGCTGGAACTTCGCGATACCGAGTGGCGCGATGCGACTCGTGACGCCAAATGGACCGTTGACACCAGTCTGGTCCGCATCGACGAGCGGGGAGAAGTCATTCCGGTGACCGATGGTACGGGTGTGATTCGACTGACGGTCGGCGAACGAACGGCAGAGATCCCGGTCGAAGTGCTTCGACAGACGATGTCGGCGCCGCTGGATTTCGAGCGAGACGTGCAGCCAATTATGACCCGTTTCGCCTGCAATGCCGGGTCGTGCCACGGCAAGCAGCGCGGACAGAACGGCTTTCAGTTGTCGCTTCTGGGATTCGACAACGAGTTTGATTTTGACTCGCTGACCAAAGAAGCTCGCGGTCGGCGGATTTTCCCGCCCGTTCCGGAGCAGAGCCTGCTCGTGCAGAAGCCGCTCGGGGAAGTTCCCCACGGGGGCGGGAAGCGGCTGTCCGCCGATGGAGCCGACGTTTCGCTGCTGCTGCGCTGGATTCGCGAGGGGGCGACGCGCGGCGTGGCTGGAACGCCGAAGCTGGTGTCTGTCTCGGTCGAACCGGCCGACCTCGTTCTGCTGCGCAAGACGTCGCACCAGTTGCGAGTGACGGCAAAGTACAGCGATGGTTCGGAGCGCGACGTCACGCGACTGGCCTCGTACCAGTCGAACGAATCACCGGTGGTGGCTGTCGACGAGCGGGGGTTGATGACCGCCGGCGGTGCGCTGGGTGACACGGCTGTGATGGCCCGTTATCTCGGGTTGATTGCGGTCTGCAACGTCGTGGTGCCGCATCCGGACGAGATTTCACCCGAGGTCTTTGCCGGGCTGACACGGAAAAACGCCATCGACGGTCTGATCTGGGATCGGTTGCAGAAGCTGCGGGTCACTCCTTCGTCACCCGCGGAAGAGCACACGGTCCTGCGACGACTGTATCTCGACATTATCGGCCGTGGACCGACTGCCGACGAGGCTCGGAAGTATCTCGAAGACCCGGCGGCCGACAAGCGCCAGCGCAAAATCGACGAACTACTGGAGCATCCCGAGTTTGCCGAGCACTGGGCGAACAAGTGGACCGACCTGCTGCGGCCGAATCCGTATCGCGTCGGAATCAAGGCGACCCATGCCTTCGATACCTGGATCCGGGATTCGTTCCGCAAGGATAAGCCTTACGACCAGTTCGTGCGCGAGCTGATCACGGCCAAGGGCAGCTCGTTCCGCGACGGTTCCACGGTACTGTTCCGCGACCGGCGAAGCCCGGACGAACTGACGACGATTGTCAGTCAGCTCTTTCTGGGAATTCGCCTCGAATGCGCCAAGTGCCATCACCACCCCTTTGAGGTGTATGGCCAGGAACAGTTCTACAGCTTTGCGGCGTACTTCGCGAAGGTCGGCCGGAAGGGGACGGGCATCTCGACGCCGATTTCCGGATCGGAAGAATTCGTATTCGCAGGGACGAGCGGTTCGGTCGCGCACCCGCTGACCGGGGCCGTTCTCGCGCCGCAGCCGCTCTACGGGACGGCGGTCGAACCGGTCGAGGGTCAGGATCTGCGCGAAGTGCTGGCCGCGTGGATCACGTCGCCCGAGAACCATTACTTCCGGTGGGCGATCGCCAACCGGGTATGGGCGGACATGATGGGTCGGGGGCTTGTCGATCCGGTGGACGACCTTCGTGCGACCAATCCTCCCTCGAATCCTCCTCTGCTCGAATGGTTGTCTCGCGATCTGCAGGGGAGCGGATTTCGGCTGAAGTCGTTGATCCGCTCGATCGCCAGCTCCGAGGCCTACGCACTCAGCTCGCTTCCGTCCGAGCGGAACTCGGCGGACTATCGCAATTTCTCGCGCCACTATCGCCAGCGTCTGCGGGCCGAGGTCCTGTACGACACCTTGAGCGGCGTGCTGGACGTCGAGGAGGATTTCTCGGCGGCCCCCCTCGGCACGCGAGCGAAAGAACTGTGGACGGCGCGGATCGACTCGCTCTTTCTGGATGCCTTCGGCCGGCAGGATCCGAATCAGGATCCCCCGTGCGAGCGGAACAGCGACGCGACGATCGTGCAGGCGTTGCACCTGATGAATTCCGAGGAATTGCAGCGGCGGATCGGAATCGACGGCGGTCGACCGGCGGCCCTTGCGGCTTCGGAAAAGACGCCGCCCGAGCTGGCCAGCGAAATCTACTTGACGATCTACGGACGCTTTCCTGCGGCTGACGAGCTTCAGAGTGCAGTGAATCATCTGAGTGTGGCTGCGGAACAGCGACGGCAGGCTGTCGAAGATCTTTTCTGGGCGCTGATTAATACGCCCGAATTCGTGTTTGAAGATTGAACGTTTGGGCTGGAACGATCCGGCCTGTTTTCGTGGCGGGGAAGAAACCATGAGCAGCTATCTCAATTGTGCGGGTCTGCGACGCCGGAACTTCCTTCAGCTCGGCCTCGGCGGTCTGCTGGGGGGGACGGTCTTCGGTCGCCTCGGTTGGAGCGCCGAAGGTGGCTCGCCCGGGCTGCCGGTAACCGCGAAGAGCTGCATTCTGATCTGGCTGGATGGCGGTCCGACGCACTACGAAACCTTCGATCCCAAGCCGCTGGCCCCGGCCGAGATCCGCGGCGAGTTCGAACCGATTGCCACGCAGACCGCGGGCGTCTATTTTTCCCAGCACATGACCCGGCTGGCGGCAATCTCCAACAAGATCGCCGTGATCCGGTCGATCTGCCACGCCCAGGGGAACCACGGAGCCGGCAACCATTACATGATGACCGGCGCGCCGCCGCGGATTCCCGTCGGTTGCGGCTCCTTCGTCAGCTATCACCCGAGCATGGGCTCGACCGTCGCCCACAACCGGGGGCACAAGGATGGGCTGCCGGCGTACTTTTCGCTGCCGTCGATGACCCGTTCGGGCGGCCCGAACTTCCTGGGAGCCGAGTACGCTCCGTTCGTCGTGCCGGACAATCCGAACAGCGACAGTTTCCGCGTGCGGGATGTAGCCCTGCCCGGCAAAGTGAATCAGGAGCGGTTCGACCAGCGACAGCAGGTCCGCGGGCAGGTGGACCGGCTGGTGCGAATCACCGACGCGGCCGCCGCCGACCCGGTTCGAGCGCTCGACGGCTACTATCGTCAAGGACAAGACCTGATGCTGTCCGAGAAGGCCCAGGCCGCCTTCAGCATTCAGAAGGAATCCGACGACGTCCGGAACAAGTACGGTCGCCACACGTTCGGCCAGCGGGCGCTCCTGTCCCGCCGGCTGGTGGAGGCCGGCGTGCCGTTCGTCGTGCTCAACGAAGGAGGCTGGGACCACCACTCGAATCTGTTCAAGAGCTGCGAGAAGCGGCTGCCGGAGGTCGACAACACCGTCGCCACGCTCATCGAAGATCTCGAACAGCGCGGGCTGCTCGACAGCACGCTGGTCGTGATGCTCGGCGAGTTCGGTCGCACGCCGAAGATCAACAAAGACGGCGGCCGCGACCACTGGTCGAACGCGATGTCGGTGCTGATGGCCGGCGGGAAAATTCCCGGGGGCCAGGTGCTCGGCGCCACGGATCGGGCCGGTTATTCGGCGGTGGAACGGGTTCTGTCTCCCGAGAACTTTGTGGCGTCGATCTACCGCAAAATGGGGATCGATCCCGACCAGATGCTGTATACCCCGCAGGGACGCCCGGCGCACCTGGTCAGCGATGCAACCATCATTCCGGAACTGTTTGCCTGATGCGGCGTGATCTGTCGGGAGGAGCGGATTTGAGACTCTGGCGTGCGTTCGCTCTGGTCTGGCTGGGAATGGCGACGACTGCTCAGGGGGCTCCGCCGTCAGTCTCCTCATTGCTTCCGGCCGGTGGCCAGCGGGGGACTGAAGTCGCGGTGACGCTACAGGGCACGCCTGGCGCGACGGTGCCGGAAGTCTGGTGCCAGCGACCCGGGCTGGAATTCGTCCGGCCCGAGAAACCCGGGCCGATCAACGTCAAAATTGCCGCCGACGCTCCGCCGGGGCTCTACTGGCTGCGATTCTACAATGAGGAAGGCTCATCGACGCTTCGGCCGTTCTACGTTGGAACGCAGTCAGAGGTGCTGGAAGTCGAGCCGAACAACAGCGTCCGCAAGCCGCAGACCTTGCCGTCCACTCGCGTCGTGGTCAATGGCGTGCTGGCCAAGGCCGAAGATGCCGATGTCTACGCGATTCCGCTGACGAAGGGCCAGACCGTCGTCGCCTCGGTGGCGGCGTTTGAAGACCTGGGTTCCCCGATGGACGCCGTGCTGCAGATTCTCTCTCCGGCGGGTTTCGTCCTTGAGCAGAACGAAGACGACCAGGGGTGGGATCCGCGGATTACCTTCACCGCACCGGTTGACGGAACGTACTACGCCCGCTTGTTTGCTTTCCCGGCGACACCGGACAGCTCCATTCGACTGGCAGGCGGAACGGACTATGTCTACCGGCTGACGATTTCGACGGGCAGTTTTCCCGATCATGTCTGGCCATTGGCGCTGCCCGTCGGTGAGTCCGTTGGGCTGACAGCCTTCAATGCCGGCGGCCAGGAGTTCCCGGAGAAGCCAGCTCTGAACGTGGCTGAAGTCGGCCCGCAGCGCGCCTGGCTGGATGTCTGGGACGCCCCGGTCTGGATTGTCGGATCGGCCGCACCGCTGGTGCAGGAGACGTTGCCCGAAATGGACACAGCGCCGGTCTTGCCGGCGGTTCCGGCGACCATCATGGGCCGACTGGACCATTCCGGCGACGTCGATCGATTTCGGTTCGCCCTCATGAAGGATCGAGCCATCGAGATCGAAGCGTTCTCCCGTTCGATCGGCTCGCCACTCGACCCGGTAGTGAAGATCGCCGATGCTGCCGGCAAAGTCCTGAAAGAACTGGATGACCTGGGGAACAAGCCCGATCCGCGATTCGACTTCACCGCTCCGGCGGACGGCGAATACGAGTTGCAGATCTTCGAGCGATTTGGCGATGGCGGACCTCGCGGCGTCTACGTGCTGGCGATTCGCGACCTGGAAGCGACTGCTCGACTGACGTTGGCGACCGACAGTTTTGTAGTTGCTGGCGACAAACCGCTCGACATTGCCGTTTCTGTCGAGCGGATCGCGGGCTTCGATGGCGAGATCACCGTCTCTGCGGTGGACCTGCCGGAAGGAGTGACTGCCGAGCCTGTTGTGGCGAAGCCGAAGGAAGCGTCGGCCCAGAAAGGCGGGCGACGGCGCGGCCGGGCCGGAGCAAATGCGACGGACACGGCGACTCTGAAGCTGGTTTCGACGCGCGCGGAAGGGTTCCGCGGACCTCTGACGATTGTCGGAAAAACGGCCGGTGATGATCCGCGGGAATTCCGCGTCGACGCCAACATTAAAGCGCCGGACACGCAGACGCCTTACGTCTGGCTGACGGTCGTTCCGCCGAAGAAGTAGGCGTCCATAGGGGGACCCTCTTGCGACCGCGAATGATCCGCCGCAGAATGTCCGGGCCGCAGTGCCGCCGCGTGTCTGCTGAAGGATTCTCCCATGAAGCTGCAACGGGTTGCGAGTCTGAGTGCCGGCCGACGGACGTTGACCGAGTTGCTGCTGCAGACCCTGCTGCTCGCCGCCATGCCGGTCATGGCGATCGGAGCCGATGACGGCTGGCCGAAGGTCGGCCGTACCGAAACGCAGCCGCTCGTCGCAGCCACCGAACGACTGCTGCAGGCGCTCGATTACGTCGGCGCGCCGCTGGCCCCCGAGGACCGGAAGGCGCTGGAAGCCGCTCTGAAAGAATCGGACCCCGCCGACTGTACTCAGGGCGTCGAGAAGATCCTCGACAAGTATTGCGTCGCGGGGGTCACAATCAATCCGGAGAGCCGCGTCTCCGTGACCGGCGGTCCCGCCCCGCGCGAGCTGATTCAACAGGGGTGGCGGACGTTTCTGGTCAAGGTCCACAACCAGGCCGGAGTGACGGCCGAGCTGAAGACCGAAAGCGAGAATCTGCTGCCCGTCTATCAGCGGGGAAAAGGGCCGCGCGAACGTCCCATGACGGTCGACAAACTCGTCACGTCGGATCAGGTTCCCAATCGATTTCTCGACGCGGCAATGTACAACCGCCAGCCGCTGAAACCGGAATTATCGGGGCTGGAACTGGAGTATCGCATTCTGCAGCTCTTCAGCCGCGATGCCGGGCAGCGCGAGGCGCAGCTCGGTTTTCATGTGGGGCAGGGGACGCAGGACATTGGCTTCCGCAACTCGACGCCGATCCTGTTTCGATGCCTCCCCGCGGTGGAAGTGACGCTGGGAGTCAAGGACTTCGACGGCGCTCCGACGACCGCGGCCTTGACGATCCGCGACAAGTTCGGCCGGGTCTATCCCAATCCCGCCCGGCGCCTGGCCCCGGACTTCTTCTTTCACGACCAGATTTACCGCGCCGACGGCGAGAAGATCCTGCTGCCGCCGGGGGACTACGCGATCACCGTCCAGCGCGGTCCCGAGTATCGCGTTACGAAGCAGGCTCTCAAGGTCAGCGGCGACGCCCCGAAGCAGGCGATTGAGATCAAGCTCGAACGGTGGATTCACGCGGCGACCCGTCGGTGGTACTCGGGCGATCATCACGTCCACGCCGCCGGGTGCGCCCATTACGACAGTCCGACCGAGGGCGTTGGCCCGGAAGACATGCTCC
Source organism: uncultured Planctomycetaceae bacterium (assembly GCA_942493135.1). Lineage (GTDB taxonomy): Bacteria > Planctomycetota > Planctomycetia > Planctomycetales > Planctomycetaceae > Planctellipticum. The sequence goes on from OW818684.1 coordinate 6,626,665, forward strand.
GGCACATCCTGGGGGAGGATCTTAACGTCGGCTGCGTGTTGAGCTGGGGCCCCTGCTGGTACACGCAGAAGCAGTACTTCGAGGGGCGGACGTCGGATCTGTCGAAGCCGAACTATCTGATGCGCTACGACGTCGAGGTTTCTGGATTTCCTTCCTCGCACGCGGGGCACTTGTGTCTGCTGAAGCTTACCGAGGACGACTACCCGGGCACGACGCTGCTCGAACAGTGGCCGAGCTGGACGCAGCCTGTCCTCGCCTGGGGCAGGCTGCAGGGGGGCGTGGTCGGCTACAGCCACAGCGGCTGGGGGCTGCAGCTCCCCGACTACGACGAGAGGGGTAACCGCGTGCCGACCGGCAAGGGCCGGGCGGCCGATAAACTGCCGGACATGGCGATGTCTCCGTTCGACGGTATCGGCGCGAACGAGTTCATCGTGACGGCGGCGAACGACGTCTGCGACTTTATTTCTGCGGTCGATACGCCGTCCATCTGGGAACTTAACATCTGGTACCACACGCTCAACTCGGGTTGTCGCACGCGGATCAGCGGCGAGACCGATTTTCCCTGCATCTACGGCGACAAAGTCGGTCTGGGACGAATCTATGTCAAGGTGCCGGAGGCAACCGAGCTGGATTACCACACGTGGGTGCAGGGGCTCAAAGACGGTCGGAGCTACTGCGGCGACGGATTGAGCCACATCTTTGACTTTGCGGTGAATGGACTGGGCGTCGGCGAGAAGGGTGCCGACGGCAAGGTCAGCGAGCTGAAACTCGACCGGCCGGGCAAGGTGACGGTAACGTTCGATGCCGCTGCCCTGCTGGAACCGGAGCCGAACGCGGAGACGGAAGCCATTCGCGGTCGACGGCTGGACCAGAAGCCGTACTGGCATCTGGAACGCTGCCGGATTGGACAGTCACGCAAGGTCCCCGTCGAAGTGATCGCCAACGGCGAGGTCGTGGCCCGCAGCGAACTGCTGGCGGACGGAGGCATCCAGCCGATGACGTTCGAGATTCCGTTGCAGAAGTCGTCATGGGTGGCTGTCCGCATCCTGCCGTCAGTCCACACGAACCCCGTCTTCGTGGAAGTGGCGGGACAGCCAATTCAGGTGAAGTCGAGCGCCGAATGGTGCCGGCAGGCCGTCGATGTCTGCTGGAAGCAGAAGGTCGGCCGAATCCGTCCGACCGAACGCGAAGCGGCCCGCGCCGCGTATGACCAGGCGGCGAAGTACTACGAGAATGTGGTCCACGCAGGAGAGTAACGTTGCTGCGATTCCCGAGGAATTCGATGAGGCCCGTGCAACTGATCTGCGCCGCCGCCTGGCTGCTCGCTGTGATAGCGGGCTTTGAGGCCGCCGCTGCCGAACCCGATCTCGATCTGGGGGGCGTCGCGGAAACGCATGCGATGGTCCCTATGCGCGACGGCGCGAAACTCTCGGTCTGGCTCTATACGCCATCGGGGGCGGGGCCGTGGCCGGTCCTGTTCGAGCAGCGGTATGCCGATCTGCGCGGGAAGGGAACCCGTGTCGCGGCGGCCCGGCTCGCGGCCCGCGGTTTCATCGTCGCGATGGTCAACTATCGCGGAACGTACGAGTCCGAAGGGACGTGGCAGGGCTATCGCGCCCTGGCGTGGGGGAAGCTGCAGGACGGGTACGACGTCTGCGAGTGGCTGGGCACACAGCCCTGGTCGACGGGCAAGGTCGGTACGTTCGGCAGTTCGCAGGGGGGCTACGCGCAGAATTTTCTGGCCGTCACGCAACCGCCGCACCTGGTCGCTCAGTACATGACCGATACGGGGCTGTCGCTGTTTCAGGAAGGCTACCGCATCGGCGGAGTCACGCGGCCGATTCGGTTCAAGTCGCTGGAAGGAGTCTGTCGGGACCCGGAAGACAATCGCCGGCTGATGAAGGAGTGGTATCAGCACCCGGACTACGACGACTACTGGCAGGATGAAGATTGCTCGCTGCACTTCGACAAAATGAATGTCCCCTGCATGACGATCGGGAGCTGGTACGACTTTATGAACCAGGGCTCGATCGCCAGCTTCATCGGGCGGAATCATCAGGGGGGGCCGAACTCGCGCGGCAAGCAGCAGCTCGTGATCGGACCCTGGCTCCACGGCCGGCTCAATAAGGGCTCGAAGGTGGGGGACCTGGTCTATCCCGAGAACGCCACGTGGCCTGAAGAGGATCACATGGTCCGGTGGTTCAATCACTATCTGAAGGGGGACGACAACGGGGTCGATCGCGATCCGCCGGTCCGCTACTACGTGATGGGAGCGACCGGGGAAGAGGGAGCCCCCGGTAACCTCTGGCGGGCGCGGAAGGACTGGCCGCCCGGCGCAAAAATGACTCCCTGGTATCTGCTGGCCGACGGCAAGCTGGGTCGGACCGCACCGGACGCCGCACAGGCGGGAACGTCCTGGATCAGCGATCCGCTCCATCCGATGTCGATTCCGGGGACGGGTTTTCCGGGAGCGAAAGACGCCCGGCCGTTCGAAACCCAGGCGGAAGTGCGGACGTTTACGACCGAGCCGCTGGCGGAACCGGTCGAGTGGACCGGCCGCGTGCGGGCCGAGGTCTATCTGTCGTCGACAGCGAAAGATACCGATGTGATCGTGCGCGTCAGCGACGTCTATCCGGACGGGCGTTCGATTCTGATCGTCGACTATCCGTTGCGGCTGCGCTATCGCGAAGGATTCGACAAACAGGTTCTGATGACGCCGGGCAAGGTCGAAAAAGTCGCCTTCGACATCGGCTGGCTGAGCCAGGTCTTCAACAAGGGCCATCAGATTCGTGTGACGATTGCGAGCACCGGTTCGCCACTCTACGAGCCCAACCCGCAGACCGGCGAACCGCTGACCATCGAACCGCCCGACAAAGCGGTGACGGCGACGAACACGGTCCACCACGACCGCAAGTACGCCTCGCGGATTATCGCGCCGCTGGCGACCGCGGAATAGAAGAGGATTTACCGCGGAGAACGCGGAGAACGCGGAGAAGAAAACACCGGAGAAGGCAGAAGGAAAGTGAGAAAGAGGGCCTGGAATGTTCCGACTCCAAGGCCGTGACTCATCGCCTTCCCGATCGATGCCGTCTTCCGTTCGACATTCTGCCTTCGTCATTCGACATCCTCTTCTCCGCGTCCTCCGTGCCTCCGCGGTGAAACTGTCTTTCTCTTCGCATCTGAGTTGCACTTCATACGTTTGCAGAAAGAGCCTTCGCATGCGTCTGCTGGTAGTCGGCCTTGTCGTCTCCGGAATCCTTGGTGTCGTTCCTGAAAGTCAAGCTGCGGAACCGGTGCGGGTCATCTTTGACACCGATGTCGGCAACGATGTTGACGACGCGCTGGCGCTGGGGTTGTTGCATGCCCTGGAGTCGCGCGGGCACTGCAAACTGCTGGGGGTGACGATCACCAAGAACGATCCACTCGCGGTCGAGTACGTCGATGCCGTGAACACCTTCTACGGGCGGCCGGACATTCCCGTGGGATCGGGACGCGAAGCGGTCGTGACGCAGCCGAGCAAGTTTCTGCCGCTCGCCGAGGCGATGGACGATGGCCGGCCGCGATATCCGCATGACTTGAAAGAGCCGCAGGCCCTGGAGTCGAAACAGCTCTTGCGGAAGCTCCTCGCGGCGGAACCGGACGGTTCGGTTGTGCTGGTTCAAGTTGGCTTCTTTTCGAATTGTGCCGGGCTGCTCGATACGCCGGGCGACAGTCATTCGCCGCTGACCGGCAAGGAGCTGATCCGGAAGAAGGTCCGGCTGCTGTCGGTGATGGCCGGTGCGTTCGAGACGATCCTCTCGAACAATCACTACTGCGAATACAACGTGATCAAGGACATCCCGGCCGCGCAGAAGCTGGCGCAGGAGTGGCCGACTCCGATCGTCTGGAGCGGTTTTGAAATCGGAATCGCCGCCCCGTATCCGGCGGTCAGCATCGAGCGGGACTACGGGTACGTTGCGCATCATCCGCTGCCGGAGTCGTACCAGCTGTACCTGCCGACTCCCCACGAGCGACCGACCTGGGACCTGACCAGTGTTCTGTACGCGGTTCTGCCGGACCGGGGTTTCTTCGGGACGTCACCCGCCGGTCGGGCGACAGTCGAAGCCGACGGCTTCACGCGGTTTACACCCGACGGCAAGGGGCCGCACAAGTTCCTGACGATGGATCCGATTCAGCAGGCGCGGGTGCGGGAAGCTTTCCAGCAGCTCTGCAGTGAACCGCCGCAGCAATGAACGAAGATGGTGAGTGAGTAGAAAGAGGAATCACCGCGGAGGAGCGGAGGATGCGGAGAAGAAATCAGGAGAGTGAAAAGTGAGTATTGAGTAGTGATGAGTGCAAAGTGACGGAGAACGTGATCCACAGCCGGGTGGCGACTCCTTCATTTTGCACTACTCATTCATCACTCCTCACTTTTCACTTTCCGGATCTTCTCGGTCTTCGCCTTCTCCGCGTCCTCCGCGCCTCCGCGGTTAGACCTTCTTCCTCTTCGACGGACCGGTTGCCGCCCGATCACGGTCGGCTGGCCCGGGGGGCGGTCGTTGCATAAGATGGAACCGATGGCTCGGCGCCTCTGATATCGCGGCGCCGACCTCGATCTTCGCTGCCGAGAGAGACATTCCATGAAACGCGTCCGCACCGGGGGTGGCTGGCCGGCCCTGTTCTACACGCTGCGCAAGGCCCGCGAAGTCGGCGGCATCTGGAAGCTCTGGAAGGCGATGCGCTCGAAGAACGCCTGCAAAACCTGTGCGCTGGGCATGGGGGGGCAGAGCGGCGGCATGGTGAATGAGCGCGGGGCCTTCCCCGAAGTCTGCAAAAAGTCGCTGCAGGCGATGGCCGCCGACATGCAGGGAGCCATCCGCTCCGACTTCTGGTCGACCTACTCGATCGCTCAACTGCAGGCGTTTTCGCCGCGGGAGCTGGAGTCCTGCGGCCGCCTGGTCGAGCCGGTTCTCTACGAACAGGGGAGCCAGTACTACCGGCCAATTTCCTGGGACGAGGCGTTCGAACGGATTCTCGGGCGACTCAAGGATCTGTCCGCCGACCAAACGTTCTGGTACTTCAGCGGCCGCAGTTCGAACGAGGCGGGCTTTCTGCTGCAGATGTTCGCCCGGATCTACGGTACGAACAACGTCAATAACTGCAGCTTCTACTGCCACCAGGCGAGCGGCGTCGGGCTCAACAGCGTCCTGGGGACCGGCACGGCGACGCTGGTACTGGAGGATGTCGATCACGCCGACCTGGTCTTCATCATCGGCGGCAACCCCGCCAGCAACCATCCGCGGTTGATGAGCACCCTCAAGCACATTCGCCGGCGGGGGGGCGAAGTCATCGTCATCAACCCGCTCGTCGAGACGGGGCTGGTCAACTTCAGCGTCCCCAGCGATCCGATCAGCCTGCTGTTCGGGACGAAGATCGCCACGCAGTACGTGCAGCCGCACATCGGCGGCGACCTGGCGCTGCTGACGGGTATTGCCAAACGCGTGCTGGAATTGAACGCCCACGATGAAACTTTCCTGGGGAATCACTGCGATCACTGGCCCGAATGGAAGGCCCGCCTGCAGTCGGTGAGCTGGGACGAGATCTATGCCAAGTCGGGCGTGGGCCACGACGAAATCGAAGCGATGGCGCGGAGCTATGCCCGGGCGAAGAACGTTGTCTTCACGTGGACGATGGGCATTACGCATCACACGCACGGCGTACAGAACGTCGAGGCGATTGCCAACCTGGCGTTGCTGCGGGGAATGGTCGGGCGCCCTAACGCCGGGTTGCTGCCGATTCGCGGGCACTCGAACGTGCAGGGGATCGGGTCGATGGGCGTGACCCCCAAGCTGAAAGACGCGATCTTCGACCGTCTGCAGTCGGAGTTTGGCGTGAAACTGCCGACGACGGTCGGGCTCGACACGCTGGCCTGCATGGAAGCCGCCGACCGGCAGGACGTGAAGTTCGGGTTCTGCCTGGGCGGAAACCTCTACGGTTCTAACCCCGACTCAGCGTTCGCACAGCAGTCCCTCAGCCGGCTGGAGACGCTCGTCTCTCTGAACACGACGCTCAATACCGGACACGCCTGGGGGCTGGCGAAGGAAACGATCATCCTGCCGGTTCTCGCCCGTGATGAGGAGCCGCAGCCGACCACGCAGGAGTCGATGTTCAATTACATCCGCATGAGCGATGGCGGACCGGCCCGTCTGCAGGGGCCGAAGAGCGAGGTCGAGATCATCGCCCGTATCGCCCGTGGAACACTCGGTGACCACGGCCCCGTCGACTGGCAGGCGATGCAGAACACCAGCCGGATTCGCGAGGCAATTGCGAAGATCGTTCCCGGCTTCGAAAAGATCGCCGACATCGATCGCACGAAAAAGGAGTTCCAGCTCGATGGCCGGACGTTCCACACGCCCCGGTTTCCCACGGCCAACGGGAAGGCACAGCTCCAGGTCCACGATCTGCCCGACCTGGTTGGAGCTCCAGATGAACTCCGGTTGATGACCATCCGCAGCGAAGGACAGTTCAACACGGTCGTCTACGAAGACTACGACCTGTATCGGGGAGTCGACCGTCGGGACGTGATCCTGATCCATCCCGACGACCTGCAGCGACTGCAGCTGACGAACGGCCAACGCGTGACCGTCACCAGCGGCACGGGCCGGATGGAAGGCATTGTGGCGGTGGCCTTTGAACAGATCCGGGCAGGGAATGTCGCCATGTACTATCCGGAGTCGAACGTGCTGGTTCCGCGGAGCAGCGATCCTCGGTCACGGACGCCGGCCTTCAAGCTAATTCCGGTCCGGGTTGCGGCGTCCGTCGCCGCTCCCGTTCGGCCGCTGCCGGTTCTCTCCCGCTGAACACGTCTCCCGCCTGATCCGCTCCGGTGGCAAGGCGGGCACAAGGGATTGTGGTCGGCGGATTCTGCCGGAAGCGGGCCGTTTTGCGGCAACTCCTTCGGGGGACGCGATTTCTGCGAGAAACTCCTCTTCGCGCAACTCGTCGTCGTCGCTAATGTTCGCCGCGCCTTGAAACTGTTCCAACCATTTTCCATCCGCGAAGGGAGTTTTGGATGCGACGTATGGGAGTCATGCTGGCTTTGTCCGGCGCCGCGATGTGGTTGTCCGGGTGTGGAAATCAGGGGACCGCTCCGCAGGTTGCCACGGCGCCGAAAGGCGGTATGGCTGTCGTTGATCTGGACGCGGTGGCTCAGGCCCTTGGCCAGACTCAGACCGTCAAAGACGCAGTGACGATGCAGACCGCTTCGGTCAATCAACAGCTTCAGAAGGTCCAGGAAAACTATCGCGGTCAGCTCGCCGCTAAGCAGAAGGAACTGGGCGCGGAGCCGACGGACGAACAGAAACAGGAGTTCGCCCGTATGGAACAGGCTGCCAGTCAGCAGCTCGGCCAGCTCAAGCAACGCGGTGAAAAGGCCCTGACGCAATACTCCCGCGAAGTGGTGGCCAAGGTGGCGACCGATCTGCGGGGCAAGATCCGTCCGATCTGCCAGGAAATCGCCGCGAAGCGCGGGCTCGGGATCGTGGTTCCCAAGAATGAAGGCTTCCTGTTGAGTGTTGACCCGGGCGTCGACATCACCGCCGAAGTTATTGAAGCCCTCAAGGCCCAGGGCGTCTCCGCTCCGCCGACCGCAGCGGTTGCAGCTCCGATGCCCGTCGAGAGCGACACAGCCGCTCAGCCCGCACCGGCTGGAGAAGAACGTCAGTAATCGAAGTCGCACAAATGCAAGACTTTGTACGAAGCGGCTCGCCCCTGAAATGGAGCGTGCCGCTTTCTCCTTTTGTCCAGTGTGAGTTTTCAGGCCGGTTGGAGGACTTTGCGGGGAAGGGAGCCTTTCGGGTTTGTCCCGAAATCTCATCAGTCCGGGCAGGAAACCGTCGAAAGGAACGGGTGTGTCGTTCGGCATTGACGTCGAAAGGCCAGCCCAGGGTCCGGGCGCCAGTCCTTGTATAGACGGTGCCGACAGGACTTTCGCATGCGAATTCATTGCTCGCTGGTCATTGGCATTCTCCTCGGCGTGTGGTTCTGGCCCGCAAAAGTCGCCGGGCAGGAAGCCGCACCGATCCCGCGGCAGGGTGCAACTGGCAGCCGTCTGTGGGTCGTCAGCACTCGCGACGGCCGTGAAGTGGAAGGTGGCCTGGCGCCGGCGGAATTCCGCGTCTGGAACGGCGCGTCCCGCGGACTGGGACGCGAATGCACGATTCGCGACCTGGTCTCAGGTCTTGCTCCGCAGACGCCGCTCGTAGTCATGGTGCACGGCAGTTTCGTCGAGTGGAAGTCGGTCGTCCGCGACGCCTTTCCCACGTTCTGCTGGCTGCAGGGAAGCTCGCCGATGACGCCGCTCAATGTCATCGTCTTCAGCTGGCCGAGCGATACCACGCCGCAGATGAATCTGGCGGCCGACGTAAACTTTCTCGGCCGACGGGCCGGGCTGCAGGGCGTTTATCTCGCGGATCTGCTGTCGCGGATTCCGCCCGAACATCCAGTCTGCCTGATCGGGCACAGTCACGGCGGGCGCGTGGTCGCAGCCGCCCTGCATGTCCTGGGAGGAGGGCAGGTCGAAGGCTGGCGATTTGCTGGTGGACAGTTCCAGGGGCATCGCATTCGCGCGGTGCTGGCGGCCGCGGCCGTGGACCATCACTGGTTGAACCCCGGAGAACTCTACGATCGGGCTCCGGGACGCGTAGAAAAGATGATCAATCTGGTCAATCAGGAAGATCTGCCGCTGGTGATCTATCCGCTGCGCAGCCCAGCGTTATCGCAGGCCGTGGCGCTGACAGGCTTCCGGCCGGAAGATCGCCGCGCGATCGGGCCGGCGGCCAGCCGGCTGCTTGACATCGACGTGACCGATCTGATCCTGACACGGCACACCTGGGCCAATTACTACCGCCAGCCGGAGATCGCGGCCTTGATCAGGCCGCATGTCTTCTTCGACGGCACCGACGATCCGGAGGCCGTGCGGCAATCGCTGCAGAAGATCCCGCCAGGTCTGATCCGCGAGTCCTCTACGGAAACGGGTGGGAACAGCGGCCTGAAGTGAAACGGCGACGGGCCGGCGGTTCCTGATAAACCGTCGGCCCGTCAGTCCTCGGAGCGAAGCATCCGGCGCATTGCCGAGGGATTCTTCAGTTGCGGCTCCGCTGAGCCCGCTCTTCTTCCTCGACGCGTTGCGCCTCCGGTTTGGCCGCCTTGACCGTGCTCTCGAAGTGCGCTCGCTCTTCGGCGTCAACTTCAGCCATATGTTGCCGGACGGCCTCTTCATTGCCCTCGTAGGCAATTCCGTCCGAATTGGCGCTGCCGCAGCCCGGCATCATGGTCAGGCTGGCGAGAAGTGCGGCGGCGAGAGGCCAGGCAAAGAATCGAGATGTTCGCATCGGATGCAGATCCTGAACGAGTGGAATTCGATGGAATCGCCAGCCCGGCGGATCGTCTCTCCAATCCGGCGGGCTGACGCATTGATTGATATCGGAAGCGTTGACGCTTGCGTCTAGAATTCGCCGAGCGTCTGTCCGTCGTTCCGGACGCAGAGCCGGCGGAAGGTTTCGGCGTCGACGTTGTAGGAGATGGAACGGACTGAACCGTCGACGAGCACTGCGTTGAACGCTCCGTCGTGTGAAGAACCGAATCGGCTGCTCCAGTAAGCCGGCGGTTCGACGGGGTGTTGCGAGTCGTGCTGCGGGAGCCAGGTTGCACTCCCGATCCGGTATTCGTCCTGGTCCCAACCGGAGTTGGGCCACGGTTCGTTGTCCCCTCCCGATCCGCCAAAGTTCTTGGGGTTGGTCTGCTTCTCTCCCACCAACAGTGTGTTGGAAGTCCCGTCGCTGATGAGCGCGAAATTGACAGGAGGTTTGCAGGCGCGTCGAGCCCCGGCGCCGTTGTAGTTTCCGTCGCCGGCACAGATTGCATAGTCAGACTTGGCGGAGCTGCCGTACATCATCGGGGGACGGCGGGAAGCGCAGAAGTAGGTGCCGACCGCTTTCTGATAAATCTTCGTATCGCTCGGCTCGTTGTACAGATTCGCCTGCTCGATCTGGGGCAGGATCTGATACATCCAGTTCCAGCCGCCGCGCCACTTCGAGTTGCAGCACATGCTGCAATCCCAGGCGCTGGCCGTGCTCGCTCGCGTGTCGTCGTTGCCGCCATCCGGCAGGAAGCTGTAGATGTCAACGTAATTGTGAAACGCCAGGCCAATCTGCTTGAGCTGGTTCTTGCACTGCGTCCGACGGGCAGCTTCGCGGGCCTGCTGTACGGCGGGGAGCAGCAGAGCGATCAGGATCGCGATGATCGCAATCACGACCAGCAACTCGATCAGTGTGAAGCCCTGCGGGCGCGTACGGCGAGACAGTTCGGGCGGGGTGAGAGTCACGGCAGATCCTTCTCAATGAAAATGAAAACGAGGCGGGAACGCCAACCAGGCGTTACGAGTCCGGCAAGTGAGGAGCTGGCCTCCTCCAAGGCGAGGTCGGGGATTAAACCGCGTCATCGTGAGGATCTGTTGAAGGGATTGTGAATAAGCATAAATACTGATGGTTGACGCTGCGTCGTCGGGGCAAGTTCGCGTTTTGCCTTGGATTGATGCGTACGAACGGGATCGGACGCCTGCTGGCGACGGAGCCTCGCGGCATGCACCTGTCCGCGGATAGACTGACGTCGTGGCCCTGATTGACTCCGGGAGAGATAACGATGTGTCGAGTCCTGTCGATTGCGCTGCTGGTCTACGCCGTGAACGTGCACGCCGCCGAGGACGGCTTCGTCCCGTTGTTCAACGGCGAGGATCTCTCCGGCTGGAAAATCGTGAACGTCGCGCCTGGCACGTTTTCCGTCCGCGACGGGATGATCGTCAGCACTGGCAAGCCGACCGGAACGCTCCGCACCGACCGGATGTATGAGAATTTCATCGTCGAGCTGGAATGGCGGCATCTGCAGCCAGGCGGCAATGCGGGGCTGTTCGTCTGGGGCGATCCGATCACGCATGTCGGAGTGCCGTTTTCCCGCGGGATCGAAGTGCAGATCCTCGACGGACGAGAGACGGCCAACTACACCAGTCACGGCGACGTCTTCTCAATCTGGGGCGCCCGGATGAAGCCGGATCGCCCCCATCCGAATGGTTCGGAACGCTGCCTGCCGAGCGAGAAACGGTGCAATCCTTCGCCCGAGTGGAACCACTACCGCGTGACCTGCCGGGACGGTGCGTTGACGCTGGCGGTGAATGGCAAAGAAGTCTCCGGCGCCACGGAGTGCCGGCCCAGAAAAGGCTACTTGTGCCTGGAGTCCGAAGGTTCGGAGTGCCATTTCCGCAATCTGCGGATCAAAGAACTCCCCTCGACGAATCCCGCACCGGAAGAAATCGCCCTGGAAGCGACCGGGTTCCGGCCGCTTTACACCGGAGTCGATCTCAGCGGCTGGAAAGCGACCGACGAGCATCAGGCGCACTGGAAGGTCAACGACTGGAAACTGTCCTACGACGGCCAGTGCACGGCGGCCGATCCCCATCTCTGGACCGAACAGGAATTCGGTGACTTCGAACTGATCTGCGACTGGCGATTCACGGGCAAGGCGGTGAAGAAGTCCTGGTCCCGGATTCTGCCGTCAGGCCTCGATTCGCTGGATGCAGACGGAAAGCCGGAGTTGATTGAAGTCGACGATGCCGGGGACAGCGGGATCTATTTGCGCGGCAGCGACAAGTCCCAGGTCAATATGTGGTGCCGGCCGGTCGGGTCGGGGGAGGTCTACGGCTATCGGACCGACGCCAGCCAACCGGCCGAAGTCCGTGCCGCGGTGACCCCGAAGCTTCGGGCGGACAAGCCCGTCGGCCAGTGGAACCGGTTCCTGATCACGATGCGCGGCGATCGGCTGACGGTGCGGCTCAATGGCGAGCTGGTGATCGAAAACGCCCAGTTGCCGGGAGTCCGACCTCGCGGACCGCTGGCCCTGCAGCATCACGGCGACGCCATCGAGTTCGCCAGCATCCTGATTCGCGACCTGCCGCCCGAATCGCCGTAGGGCAGGCTCCCGCCTGCCGATCTGTAGACGCATTGCACGATTCCGGCAGGCGGGAGCCTGCCCTACGCTACCGACCCCGAGAATCAGGGGTGTTTGGGAAATCTTCGTTTTCACTCGCCACTAACCACTAACCACTGATCACTTCTTTTGTTCAATGAGCCGCATCAGGCGGGACGTCGGCACCGCCGCTTTGACGACCATCTGCAGCGGGGAATCGTCCCGTGCGATCTCCTCGTCGCCCGGATAGACGACAGCGGTGGTCATCGTCGCAATTCCCACAACGTTCCCCTGGCGATTGAGCACTGGACCGCCGCTGGAGCCATACGCGAACTCGGCGGTGATGGACATCCAGTAGGTCAGCTCCCGGCGTTCGCGCAAGGTGTAGTACCGCGTGATCGACCCCTGGGTGTACGTGTAAAAGGCGTCGGCCGGATGGCTGAGCACGCCGACCCAGGCCCCGACGGGCTCGTGCAATTCGACAGCCAGCGGCGTCAGCCCAGCGGCGTCGATCCTGATGATCGCCAGGTCTTCGACAATGTCGCAGGCCAGCAGGTCGGTGACCGGATGCACCCGACCGTCGTGCGTGCAGACGCCAAAGAACTCGTCGCCGATGTCCAGAAACATATGGCAATTGGTGACCACGACGCCGTCGGCGGACAGCACCCAGGCGGTTCCCATGCTGACATCTTCCCAGCGCGGCCGATCGTCGTTGACGTACTCGACCGAACCGATCGCCAGCGTGCTCTGCAGAGCCCGTCGGTAGATTTCCTCAGGGGACAAGGTTTTATCGGCGGCGGCGGGGAGTGTCAGGCTGCATTTCCCGGGTTTGATTTTCGCTTTCAGATCCGTCGGAGCCAGGCATTTGCCCGCCTTGGCCAGCTTGCCGAGGCGATTGGCGAAATTGCGGACGAACTCCCGGTCGTCCTGGTAGGGCGGTTCGGTTCTCGGAACGGGATCCTCGGCCCGCAGCGCCGGAGCTGCGACGATCAGCAGCATCCACGGAACGAGGAACCAGGGAGACGGTCGGTTCTGACGAACTGGCGACATCAATCTGACTCCCGGGAACTGGCGGCATTCGAGCGAGCTGTCGGACACGCCGGCAGCGGTGATTGGATCAGGCTTCGTTCAAAGGAGGAAGCCCTTTCCGCGGGCAGACCTCCAGCAGCGGACATTCCCCGCAGCGCGGCCGGCGAGCGATGCAGATTCTGCGGCCGTGATGGATCAGCCGGTGCGCGAAGTTGACCCATTCTTCGCGGGGTAACAACTCCATCAGATCCCGTTCGATCTGCTCGGGGCTGGCGCTGGCGGTCAGACCCAGGAGGTTCGTGATCCGTTTGACGTGCGTATCGACCACAACCCCGGTGGCAATGCCGAACGCCGTCCCCAGCAGCACGTTGGCCGTCTTGCGACCGACTCCGGGCAGCCGGATCAGCTCTTCGATCGTCCGCGGGAGTTCGCCGCCGAAGTCGTCGACCAGCCCCCGGGCCATTCCAATCAGGTTGGCGGCTTTGGACCGGAAAAACCCCGTACTGCGGATGATCTCCTCCAGCTCGGTCTGGTCAGCAGCGGCCAGCGCGGGAGCGTCTGGAAACCGCCGGAACAGTTCCGGAGTCACGATGTTGACTCGCTCGTCCGTGCACTGCGCCGAGAGGATCGTCGCTGCCAGCAACTGAAACGGAGTGGTATGGTGCAGGGCGCATTCGGCGACGGGATAGGTCGCCGCGAGGCGGCGAGCGATTTCCAGTGCCCGCGCCTTGCGGGCGATTTTCGATTCGCGCAAGCGGGGCGCGGCCATCCGGAGTCCTTCTGATACGGGATTCCCAATCGACAATGGTCAGCCGCCAGGAGCTGACTCCGGCTTGCGGACGATCCGTTCTTGCGTCAACTTGTCGCAGATGTTGCGACTGACCGGCGACAACTGGCGACAGCGTACTAGAATTCTGGAGGCTGGCGTCAGTCTGACAAGGGTGACGCGGCAATTCGCGGACATGGCGGAACGCGTTGGCGAACAGGAACGATCTTTACCGTCAGGATGGCAATGCATGACTGATGCTGGCTTTCTCGATCCTGCACTACTGGACTTTTCCGGGCTGGCGCCGCTCTTTCCGTTGCCGAACGTGGTCCTGTTTCCCTATGCCGTGCTGCCGCTCCACATTTTCGAACCCCGGTATCGCCAGATGACCGCCGATGCGCTCGCGGGCGAAGGCTACCTCGCCATGGCGCTTCGGAGGTCCGCTGGACAGGAAGAGCCCGGCGACGGCCAGCCAGCCATCCACGACGTCGTCGGACTGGGAAAAATTATTGCGCACGAGCGGTTGCCGGACGGTCGGTATTACCTCTTTCTGCGCGGACTGGCGCGGGCGCGGGTTCTGCGGGAAGTGGAGAGCGACCGGCTCTATCGAGTCGGGAAACTGAAACTCTGTCCGGAGACCACTCCCGAACTGCCGGTCGAAGAATGTGAGCGACGGTGCCAGACCCTGATGCAGTTCGGAAAGAAACTGCTCCCCAAGTCGGATCTGGATGACGTGTTTCGGCATGCCCTGGCGATGCCGGTCCCCCTGGCGGCGGTTTGCGACATTCTCGCCGCGGCTCTGCCGCTCCCCGCTCCGGTGTTGCAGACCTTGCAGGATGAGCTTCGCGCGGATCTGCGCAGCGCCCATCTGCTGCAACTGATGCGACATCTGCAGGGGGACTCTCGCCCCGATCCGCAACTCACCTTTCCACCGACCTTCAGTTCGAACTGAGGGGGAAGAGCCGTCTCGCCGATGGGTTTGCTCTTTGCCGGATGGGTAGTCAGAATCGGTCGAGTCTCGGGTTCCAGATTTCAGCAGGTCAGTAACTTCCCATGGTGCATCCGCTCGATTTGAAGCAGTACATCCGCAACGTACCGGACTTTCCGAAGCCGGGGATCATGTTCCGCGACATCACGCCCCTCCTGGCGTCGCCGATCGCGTTTCAGCATGCGATTGATCTCATCGCCGAGCGCTATGCGGATACGAAGCCGACGGCGATTCTGGGGGCTGAGTCGCGCGGGTTCATCTTCGCCGCTCCGCTGGCGGTCCGGCTGGGAGCGTCGTTCATTCCGATCCGTAAGCCGGGCAAACTCCCCTGGCAGACCCGGCGGCTGGACTACGACCTGGAATACGGCAGCGACGGCCTCGAAATGCACATCGACGCCTTCCAGCCCGGCAGCCGCGTCCTGCTCGTCGACGACCTGCTGGCGACCGGCGGCACCATCGACGCCTGCACGAAGCTCGCAGAGGGCTCCGGCGCCGAAATCGTCGGCCTGGCCTTCCTGATCGAGCTGACCTTTCTCAAAGGCCGGGACCGCCTCGGCAACCACGACATCTTCAGCCTGATCCAGTACCACGGCGAAGACTAGGTGCGTGACCGCGCGGGACGGCCGCGTCTCGGCATGGGTTAGAGCATGCGCCTCAATAGCCGCGGGATGCCGTCAGAATGGAAATCGCAAACGGGAAGCGGGAGAGTCCTCCCGCTTCCCGTTTTGGTTGTTTTTCACGCGACACGGACTTCCCCCCTCGCCCAACAACTTCGTCGGAAGAGGGCCAACACTTTCTTCTCCTCACCAACCACTAGACACCAATCACTAGCCACTTCTTACCGCCCCTTCCCGTGGGCGGTGTCGTTCTGCCCCTTGAGCGTGGCGAGATACTCCACCAGATCCCGCAGATCGGCCTTGGAGATCTTCTTAATCAGGTCTTCCGGCATGCCTGACTTGCCGGTGGCCCGCTCATCGATTTCGTTCTTGTTGACCTTGATGATCTCGCCCATTGCGTTCATGAGCTGCACGGTGTCGGCGTCTTCCTGCTTGACGATCCCGGTGTAGACTTTGCCGTCGTCCATGGCAAAGACCACGGTTTCGAAGCCCTTGGCAATCTGGCGACTCGGGTCGACGATCGCTTCGAGCAGGTACTCGCGGCTCTTGTCGAGGCCGATCTTTGACAGATCGGGACCGACTTCGCCTCCATTGCCGGCGATTTTGTGACAGCGACGGCAGGAGACTTCGCTGCGCGACAGGAAGATCTCCCGACCCCGTTCGACGTCGCCCCCTTCCAGGGCTTCACGATACTCCCGGAGCGGATCGTCGGCCTTGCGACGCTTCGAGTACGTTTCAACGCGTGCCTGCAGGTCGCGCGTCTGGCGGGCCTCTGCAGCGAGGAGCAGGTCGAGCTGGACTCCGGCCGGCGACTTCCCGGCGAGCATCCGGTCGAACCAGTCGGCAAGGACTTTGTCCGCTTCCGGGCGTTTCAGGCTGGCGAGGACGGAAATCGACGACTGCTGCTCTGCCAGCGGCGCCTCGTGCATCGTTTTCGCAAGCTCCGGGATCGCCCGCGCCGGATCGAGTCCCGTCAGCACTCGTCGGGCTTCGCTCCGGACGACAGACGCCTGATCCGTCAGACCTTCGTCGACGACCGTCAGGAGGTCGCCGCTCTTGAGGGATTCGAGCGCCTTCAGAGACGCCACGCGGCTGGAGGCCGGGCCGGCGATATCCCGGAAGATTCCGATCAGAAACGGCTCGACGTCCTTGATTCCATATCGCCCCGCCAGTTTTGCGCCAAGTTCCCGCAGCGATTCCGGTCCGGCGAAAATGGCTCCCAGAATGGGGCGGACAGCCTGAGCCACGTCGACGGAGCGCTCGAGCAGAGGGCGATAGTCCCCGAGCACCCGGTCGAGCGGACCGGGCTTGTTCCAGTCCAGCAGTTCCTGCACGGCTTCAATCCTCACCGACTCCGGCGCCGAGGCGTCGGCCGCGATGCCTGCGACCGCTTGAGCGTTCTCCTGCGTGCCAAGCTGATAGTTTGCGCTGATCACCCGGCGGAGCAGGGGGTCGCTGAGTCCCGGTTGCCCGGCGAGCTTCGCCAGGGACGGTAACCCGGGAGTGACAGGGACGTCGTGAATGGCTCGCGCGGCTTCCAGCACGATCAGCGGATCGGTGTCGTTGAGAAACGCAGCTAGGCCAGGGTGCTGCAGCCGGCGGAGGGCGAGGACGGCGCCCATCCGGACGGGCGCCGTGACGTGGCCGGCCAGTTCCGCCAGCGCTTCGGCATCTTCGGCCTTCGCCAGACCGAAGGATGCGGCATGGCGGAGGACCGGGTCAGCGTCATTATTCTCAGCCAGGACAGTGATCAGTGACCTGAAGACATCGCGGGACTGGAAGCCGCGGGCCGCGATGGCAGCCAGTGAGCGGACGCGCGGGCTTTCATCCTTCAACAGCAGATCGATTGTCCGGTCGGCTCCGGTCCACGGGGCGTCGGTCAGGATCCGGGCAAGCTGCGCACGAATCTCGACCAGGGGGTCGGCGGCCAGCGCCAGCAGCGGTTCCACGCGGGCCGGCTCAGCCCGAACGATTTGTCCCACGCCCCAGATGGCATGAACGCGGGCATGCAGGGAGGAATTCTCAATTGCGTTCGCGGTCAGCTCTGCCAGCGCCCGGCGGTCCGCGAGTTCGAACTGCGCCCGCTGGCGGATGCGGTAGTCCGGATGGGACAGAAGGCCGATCAGCTCGGCGACCGGGCGATCGGCGAAACCCTCCCGCATGAGCCGGCCGACCTGCTGGACGACGTCGGAACTCCCGTGCTTCTCGTCATGGAAGCGGTACATCCGCCCTTTGCCTTCGCCTTCCCAGCCATCGACCCAGTCGGACAGGTAAAGGCCGCCGTCATAGCCGAAGTCGACGTCCGTGGCGAGGACGGACCAGATGAATTCGTGGGCGTCGTCCATCTCGAAAGAAGCCCCCTTCGTCTTCAGCGAGAACGAGCGAACGCCGCTGTTGGCGGGCGAACCGCGGAAATCGGCCAGGAAAAAGTGGCCGCGGTAACGGTCGGCGAGACCGACGCCGGGGTAGTGCGCCAGGCCCGATGGGCCGTCGGCGAAATTGGCGATTGGCGGCACAATGTAGGCCGCCTGCCCGGCGTGGGCAGGATGCCAGAGCTTCTCGCGATTCCAGGGGCCGCGGTCGTTGAGGTACTGGTAGTACATCCGCCAGCCGGTTTCGCCCCCTTGCACCACATAGACCCAGCGGGCGCGGTCGCCTCCGTCTGAGTTGTTGTCGCCGGTAAGGAGGTTGCCGAACTCGTCGAAGGCCAGTTCCTGCGGATTTCGCAGGCCGGTTGCAAAGACTTCGAGGTTCGAGCCGTCCCGCTCGCAGCGGAAGACGGCTCCTTGATCGGGGAGCGCGAGCAGTCCCTGCGGCGTTTCGACGTGAAAGCCTCGATCCCCGATGCTGAAATAAATCCGGCCGTCCGGACCGAGGACCAGACCGTGCATATCGTGCCCGCGAAAGGCCACGCGGACGCCAAACCCGTCGTAGAGCGGCTTCTGCACGTCGGCTCGTCCATCCCCATCCGTGTCCTTGAGCAGCCAGAGTTTGGGAATGCAGGTGTAGTAGACGTTGCCGTTCCAGGCGAGGACACCAGCCCCGGTCCCGTCCGCAATCTGGTTGAAGCCCTCGGCAAAAACCATCGATTTCTCGAACTGGCCGTCGCCGTCGACGTCAGTCAGCAGACGGATGCGGTCGTGTTCTTTCGCGTACTCGGCGACGCGGTCACCCTGGTGTTTCCGGAAGAAGGCGACGCGGTCGTCAACCGTCTGGGCGGCGAGATCGTCCAGCAGCCATTTCATGTGGCTCCGGTTGTCTTCGACCCCCTTGGACTGGCGGAAGGTCTCGCAGACGAAGATCCGTCCCTGCTCGTCGATGCCGAAGGCGACGGGATTGGCGAGCTGAGGCTCGGCCGCGATGAGCCGGCCCGTCATGCCCTCGACGAGGCGGAATCGCTGCAGGGCGACTACGCCATCGTTGGAGGCCTCGGCGATTTTCGGTGCATACGGCTCGTCGGCGCGAAGGCACGCAGTCAGCAGTCCAAGGGCCAGAACCGCAGCAGCAAATCGGAGTTGGAGACCGGGCATGAGGTATCTCGATGGTGTCAATGGCGTACTGGCGATGGTTGGCGGAGTATCGTCGCGTCCGGAAATCCGCAGCAGAAATCGCACTGTACGGAGGGCAGCGGCCATGCCGCAACTCACGTTGGCCAGGCTCCAAAGGGTTCCCCTGGGCAGAATGCTTGCCACTTATTGAACGCAGTGTCGCAAAATGCTCCATGCTGCGTTCGGAGATCCAAGGTGTGTTGCAATTCGTAAGTCACTTGAAAAACAGATAGTTGCGCGTTTGTCGCAAGAATCTGGCAATGCGGCGCGCCAAGTGCGGTTGGCGGTGTGCCGGAGTCTTTGATCACTCGGCGATCACAAGGAGGAAGAAACGATGTTGATCCTGACCCGTCGGCCCAATGAACGGATCGAAATCGGCGACAAGCAGATCACGGTGACCGTGCTGGAAGTGCACGGAGGCCGCGTGCGGCTGGGGATCGAAGCCCCGAGCAGCGTGGGAATTCGTCGCCTGGAAGTCACTCGGGCTCCAAGGAGCGAGTTCGAGTTCGCTGAGCCGTTAGCGAGTGCAGGACAACAATTCTGAAAAATTTGTGTTGATTCCTCGGACCGCGTCGCGTAGCTTTGGCCGATAGTGTCCTGTACACACCATGTCCCCGGACAGATCGTCCATGCGATTCGTACTTCCATGCTCCCGGCTGTCGGGCTCGCCACGGGCGCTGCTGCGTCTGTGCGGGCTGGCGGTGCTGGTGCTGGGAGCGGTCGGTGCCGGCGCTGGAGATCTGCTCGCGTCCTGTGGCGACTACCTCCACCACGCTGCCGACGATGCCGGTCCGTGGCGGCTGGGGCAGGGTTCGCCCGAACGGCTTCCGTGTCAGGGGCCGGGCTGTTCGAAGTC
Source organism: uncultured Planctomycetaceae bacterium (assembly GCA_942493135.1). Lineage (GTDB taxonomy): Bacteria > Planctomycetota > Planctomycetia > Planctomycetales > Planctomycetaceae > Planctellipticum. Next base: position 6,646,466 of record OW818684.1, read on the forward strand.
CAGAGCTCCGTTGCAGATTCCGCCCGCCCCCGTCTTTCAGTTTTCGTCGACGGAGCGAGGCTGGCTCCCCGTCAGCACCAATCCCGAGCTGATCTCCGAGACCTCACCGCAGGGCCCTGTGGCCGATGCCGGAACTGGTCTCCAACCGCTGCGTGACCGGCTCGAACGGCCTCCGCAGTCTCTCTAGCCTCCCCGCGGGTGAGGTGCGCCCGGGTTCGAGGATTGCGCTCTGTTCTAGAACGCAATCTTTGACCGGAGGCGCGTGCGTTTCGCGATGTCTGCAGGCCTCAAGGGTCGGCAAGCTCATCGCGAAGTCCCCTCTCCGCGGCGACTGCTCAGACCATCTCTGACGGCTGCATTTCGCCGCGCCACGCCGGTTGCTGAAGAACCGGAGGGTTCGCACCGGTTCACCGGGTGTGCGCTGCCATGCGGCATGAGTTTCGACCGGGAGAACTACGCATTGTGTCCAGGTGGCGCTGCGCGTTGCTGATCCCTGAGTTTTCTGTGATTTCGCGCATTCCATACGTCTCTTCATTCCTGGTTTTTCCTTGCTTCGAGGTGCTCATCATGACTCGCTCCCGCCGTTCCGGTTTTACTCTGATCGAACTGCTGGTGGTGATTGCGATCATCGCCATTCTGATTGCGCTGCTGCTGCCTGCAGTCCAGCAGGCCCGTGAGGCAGCCCGCCGGACGCAGTGCCGGAATAACCTGAAACAATTGGGCCTGGCGATTCACAACTATCACGACAACTACAGCTGCATTCCGATCGCCGACGTCAACGGGTCGTCGACGCCGATCTCCGCCCACGCCCGCCTGCTCCCCGGAATGGATCAGGCTCCTCTGTTCAACCTGGTGAACTTCAACGTCCCGTACAATCACGTCAATAACGACCCCGTGCGCGTGATTCAGGTGCCGGCATTCCTCTGTCCCTCCAACACGGACGGACTTCCGTCCACGCTGGGAGGACGGAACAACTATTACTGGAACGCCGGCAATGGCATCGTCATGTACGACTCGGGGCTGACCGGCCAGCCGGCCGCCAATGGCGTCATCTACCACACGCGCAAGATCGCCTTTCGCGACGTTACCGATGGATTGAGCAACACCGCGGCAATGGCCGAGAAGATGACCGGCGACGGCTCGAATGGCGTTTCGAGCCCGCGGACGGACACCTTCCAGCCGGGAACCTATCCGACCACCCCGGACGAAGCGTTGCAGCAGTGCAATGCCATGGATCCGACCGATTTGTCCAAGCAGGGTTACTCGAACGTGGGTGCCCCGTGGCTGCAGCAGTACCACTCCACGAACCAGTACAACCACGTTCTGCAGCCAAACGGCAGGTCGTGCATGTATCCTCCGGGCCGGATCTCGACGACCGCCAACAGTCAACATACCGGCGGCGTCCACATCCTGCTCTGCGATGGCTCCGTCCGCTTTGTGTCCGAGAACCTTGACCTCAAGACCTGGCGGTCTCTCGGCAGCGTCGCCGGTTCCGAGCTTCTCGGCGAGTTCTAACGGCATTCGTCGGGCTAACTCCGTACCCCGGCGGCCGATCGCCGCCGGTGGTTTCTACTCAGTGACGCGTGCCCCCCCCCGCGCCGGGCGTCAGCCCTGCGCACGGAGCGTGGCCGCTTTCAGTCAGGAATCGTTCGATGCTGTCGTTTCGGAGACTGGTGGTCTATGCAATCGCGCTGCCTCTGATTCTCGGCGGATGCAGCAGGACCGCGCGTGACCTGAAGCTGGATGTCGACCTGGCCCGCGCTTCGCTCAACGAGGCCCTGAAGGCCTGGCTGGATGGAAAACATCCGGAGGAGCTCGCGCCGGAAATCATCGTCGGCGACGCCTCCTGGAATGCCGGCCAGACGCTGGTTTCGTTCGAGATCAAGTCGGCCGACGAACGGTCGGACGGGACCAATCTCTACATTCCAGTGGCCTGCCAGCTCCGGGACTTGAAGGGCAAAGTCTCAAAAACTGAAACCATCTACATCGTCGGGACATCGCCTGTCATCACCATCTTCCCGCAATAACACGTCGCCTGCCCGTCGGATTCGCAGGCGCGACTCCCCCTCAACTCACTGCAGAGAGCGCTAAGCATGATTTTCCAGCGAACTCGGACAATCCTTCAGTGGCTGATGGTCAGCGGCGTGTGTGTCACGATCGCCGTCGCCGAGGATCTCGCTCCGTCGCCACCCGCGCTGACGCGCCCCGAAATGAAGCAGCGGATTCAGGCGCTGAAGAATCGCACGGCGCGGCTGCCCTTGCCCGCGCCGACCCCCGAAGAGATCGCGTCCGGAAGATCTCTCATCAACAACGGACGGCTGCGGTCAATCTACCTGCCGCCGTCGTGGCAGAGCTTTGTGGTGCCCGGGTGGGGCGGCAGCACGAATCGCCCGCGTCCGGCCAATACGACCGCGCTGCTCAACGCCCTGCAGGCAAGTCCGGATTACGGGTTCAAAACGCGGCTCTTCTGGATCGTGTCGCGCGGAAACGATTGCCAGTACTGCCTCGGGCACCAGGAGCTCAAGCTGCGCCGGGTCGGAATGACGGACGATCAGATTGCCGCGCTCGACTCGAAGTGGGAGGTGTTTCCCAACGCCGAGCGGGCCGCATTGGCGTTCACGCACAAGCTCACGATGACGCCGCAGGACGTGGGCGAAGCCGACATTGCCGGGCTGAAGCTCCACTTCAGCGACAAGCAAATCATTGACATCGCCTACACCGTTGCGCGCTACAACGCGGTGAATCGCTGGACGGCTTCGACCGGAATTCCGCAGGATCAGTCGTTCGGCGGCGAAGAGCATTCGCAACTCGACACGCCGACCTCCGCAGAATTTGCCGAAGTTCCCTCGAAAGTCGCTCCCGGCGACGTGCAGCCGCGGCCGGAGTGGGAGCCGGTGGACCAGGCGCTGGCGGCGCTGACTGCGGCGCAGTCTCGGACGCCTCTGGTCGAATTGCCGTCGATCGACGCCGCTCGCAAGGTCCTTGCGGCCGACACTCCCGGCGTGACACCCCCGATGTGGTTGCAGGCGATTGCCGACATGCCGGTCGCGCTGGATGCCTGGCGACAACGGCAGGCCATGGTGCGAGATGGCAAAACCGACTCCCTCCTGAGAGCGATGATCGCCTGGGTTTCCGCACGGGAGAACCGCGCCTGGTATGCGGCGGGGCACGCGCAAACTCGCTTTCTGGCGCTCGGCGGCGATCAAGCCGCACTGGCGAGTTTCGCGGCGCTGGAAAAGTCCGCCGGCCAGCCCGGTCACGCGGAATCGCTGCGGTTTGCCCGGAAACTGACCTCGGCGCCGCACACGATCGTCGATGCGGATGTCGCCCGTCTGAAAGAGCATTTCTCGGACCACGAGATCGCGGAAATCATCCAGTTAGCTTGCGATGCGAACGCCTTCGACCGCTACACCGAAGCACTGCGCCTGCCGCTGGAAGGCGGTATGTCGGAGGTGGCGGGACGGGAGTAGTGCCGCCGCTCGTTTCGGGTGGCACGCCCAGAGGCTTTGCGATGGGCGTGTTCGATTACACAGATCATCAATGATCGGCCAGAGGAGCCAACCGTGAGACGCTTACTTCTCGCTCATTCCGTGCTCGGTCTCGGCCTGTTCGCACCAGGCCTCTCTGCGGCCGAATCGCCGGCGGATCAGCCGCGTCCGATTCCGCTGACGCGACCGGAACTGAAGCAGCTTATCGAGGATGTGAAGATTCGCGTCCCGCGGATTCCGCTGCCGGAACCGACCGACGCCGATCGGCAGGAGCTGGGAGATCAGGCCGTCAGCTATGAATCCGCGCTGCGATACTACTATCTGAAGGACATGGCATCGGGCGGTGGCCCACGTCGCCCGGGTGGGGCGGGCGGACCGGGGACTCCCGGACGCGCGCCGCGCGGCGGATTCGGCGGCGGACGGGAGCAGGAGCCGGCGATGTCGCTGGACTACGCCTTCAAGACGCAGCTCTTCTGGATCGCCTCGCGCGTCAACAACTGCCAGTACTGCCTCGGACACCAGGAGTCCAAGCTGCTGAACGCAGGACTCAGCGAGGACGAGATCGCCGCGCTCGACGGCGACTGGTCGGGCCATCCGCCGGCCCAGCAGGCCGCCTTTGCCTATGCACGCAAGCTGTCGCTTGCGCCGCAGGAGCTTTCCGACGCGGACTTTGAAACGCTGCGAAAACACTACACCGACCTGCAGATCCTGGAGATGACGCTTTCGGTCGCGGGAAACAACACCATCAATCGCTGGAAGGAAGGGGTCGGCGTCCCGCAACGAAAGGACGAAGGGGGCTACTCGCGCCAGAACGAGAACGTATCGCTGCCCAGTGGAACCTACCTGACGCCGACCGGCGAGAAGTATCGGACGGTCGTTTCGAAAACCGCCGCGGTGACCCTGGATCCGCAGACCGGTGCGCCAACCCGGCTGACGGTGAGCCGCAGACCGCCGCTGGAGTCGCGGGCCGAAGTTGTGCAGATCCTGGCCGCTTGCAAGGACCGTCAGGAACGGCTGCCGCTGGTGGATGATGCGGCGGCTCGCGCCGTGCTCCCCGCAGACTGGCCCGCCGGGCCGTTGCCGCGGTGGGTGCGACTGCTGGCGAACTTTCCGCGGGAAGGCGTGCAGCGGGCGAATTCGATTCGCATGGCGGAAACAGGGGGCGATCTGTCGCCTGTGCTCAAAGCGCAAGTGGCCTGGATCATCGCGCGCCAGGATCGCGCGTGGTACGCCGCTGACCGGGCGAAGAAGCGTCTGAACGAGCTGGGCCAGTCGGACGATCAGGTCTTTGCGCTCGATGGAGGCTGGAGCGAGTTCACGCCGCGCGAGCGGGCGTTGTTCACCGTCGCCCGGAATCTGGGAACTTCGCCGGTGGTGCTGACAGATCGCGAAGTGGCCGAGGCGGTGAAGCTGGCCGGACCTCGGGATGTCGTGCAGACGGTCCATCTGACGACGATCTGCGCGTTGTTTGACCGTGTCACGAAAGCGGCCCGGTTGTCCAGCGGCGAGTAGGTGGGTGGGGTGCGGCAGAGATTGCTCGCTCACGAAGTCGCATCAGGCTCTTCCAGAATCTTCGAGTTCATTTTTCTCAACTCTGTCATGGACCATGAGGTATTCATCATGACTCGTATTCGCCGCTCCGGCTTCACTCTGATCGAACTGCTGGTGGTGATTGCGATCATCGCCATCCTGATCGCCCTCCTGCTGCCTGCCGTGCAGCAGGCCCGCGAGGCCGCCCGGCGGACGCAGTGCAAAAACAACCTCAAACAGATCGGCCTGGCGCTGCACAGCTATCACGACAGCTTCCGCTGCTTTCCCTATGCGCAGGAGTCGAGCGCCAAAGGCTTCTCGGCGGTCAGCCAGATTCTGCCCTACCTCGATCAGGCCCCGCTCTACAACCTCATCAACTTCAGCGTCCCGCAGAACGATCCTGCCAATACTCCCGCCCGCATGACCGAGCTGACCGTCTTCCGCTGTCCCAGCGACGGACCGAACACGCTTTCCGCTCAGGGGGGAGGAATCAACTATATGGCGAACAAAGGGACCGGCGTGATCTGGCAGGATCCCACCGGCCCCAACACCGGTTTTCCCCCGCAAACCGGCGTCCTGTTCTATCAGAGCAGAATCCGTATCGGCGACATTACGGATGGCACTTCCAACACCGCAGCCTTCAGCGAGCGATTGCTGACGGACGGCAACAACGGACTGGTCAGTCCGCGGTCGGACGTGTTCTTCAGCCCGGCGGCGCCGACCACGCCCGACGAAGCCGTCAGCATGTGCGCCGCGGTCGATATCACCAACCTGGCCAATCAGTTCCCGCTTTTCATGGGCGCCCCGTGGATCCACGGTCAGCACACGTACCTCCATATCGATACGCCCAACACGCGGTCGTGCGGCTTCTTCACGGTCTTGCGGGCCAATATGCCGCCGAGCAGCCAGCACATCGGCGGCGTGCACCTGCTGCTTTGCGACGGTTCGGTCCGCTTCGTCAGTGAAAACATCGATCGTCCGCTCTGGAGGGCCGTCGGTTCGCGCGCCGGCGGCGAAACCGTTGGAGAATTCTAAGGGACGGTTTGTTCGCCGCTGCTGGCGCGCGTCATGCGCAGGCGTCTGGAATTGGAAAGGGGACATCGATGAATACAGCCTTCGCCAGTCTCGATCCTTGGCGTTCGGTTTCCTGGTTGATGTTGACGAGCGTGGCGCTTGCTCTGTCGGGGTGCGGAGATGGCCGCAGTTCTCCTCCCGTCAAAGTCGATGTCGCCCGCGAGACATTGCGGGCAACTCTTGAGAAATGGAAGGCCGGCGCGACGCTGGATTCGCTGCAGCAGGAGACGCCAAAGATCGTTGTCCAGGATCTCGACTGGTCGGGAGGCGCCCGTCTGGTCTCTTTCGAAGTTCTCGATGGGGACGAGCCGGTGGACGCCAATCTGATTGCAAAGGTCAAGCTCACATTGCAGTCAGGCGAGGCCGCCCCTGCGGAGAAGACCGTGACGTATGTCGTCGGGACCAGCCCCGTTCTGACAGTCTTTCGTGACATGTTCCGCTGATGATCGGACCAAAGACATCGCCGGCTCGTGCGGCCGGCTCAAGGAAACGACTATGCATCGTCTCTCCCTGACCCCTGTGAAGGCCCTGCTGATGGCAATCACTTTCTCCTGCTCAACCGCTCTGGCGGATGAACCGGCCACTCCGGAACCCAGCTTTCCCCTCGGTCCCGAGCTGCAGAAATTCTCCGTCGAGGAGATCGAAAAAGCCTACGCCGGACGGACGCCCCCCGAAGGCATTCGGATGTATCTCGCCATTCGGAAAGGATCGCGAATGGGGGCCGGTGAAGGCTGGTTCGGCCCGGCTCAGGCCCGTTACACCTGGGACTGGCTGGCTCAACGGACCGGCGCAGACCCTGCCGAACCCCTTCCTCGCGACAAGTTCGCCGGTCCGGACGCATGGTTTGGACGGTTGGACCGCAATCGCGACGGCGCCATCTCGCAGGAGGATCTCGACTGGTCCGACCGCAATTCCTGGGTGCAACACGCCTACGTCACGAATCGCCTGTTCCGCAAAATGGACCCGGACGGCGACGGTCGCCTCTCCCGCGACGAGTGGCTCAAGTTCTTTGACGCGGCCTCAGACGGCCAGGAAGTCCTGACGGCTGGCGAATTGCGCGACCACTGGCTGGCGGGAATGTCCTCGAATTTCCTCCCGGGTGACGGCCCGACTCCGGAAGTTCTGCTGAAGGGACTCTTCGCCGGGGAAGTCGGTTCCCTCCACGAAGGCCCCTCGGTCGGCGACCCGGCCCCGGACTTCACGCTGCAGACGCACGACGAACAGCAGACGATTCAGCTCTCAAAGCTTTTCGGCAGCAAACCGGTCGTGCTGGTCTTCGGCAACTTCACGTGCGGCCCGTTCCGCTCGATGTACCCCGAAGTCGATGAAATCGCCCGCCGCTATCAGAACGAGGCCACGTTCGTCGGTGTTTACGTGCGCGAGGCCCACCCCACCGACGGCTGGCGGATGAGCTCCAACGATAAGGTCGGCGTGGAAGTCGCTCAGCCGACGACCCTTGCCGAACGCGTTTCCGTGGCCGGTCAGTACTGCAAACGCTTGAAGCCTTCGATTCCCGTGGTCGTCGATACCGTCGATGACGCCACCGGTCACGCTTACAGCGGCATGCCGGCCCGACTCTATGTCATCGACCGTCAGGGAACGGTGACCTTCAAGAGCGGTCGCGGTCCTTTCGGTTTCAAGCCGGGGGAAATGGAACAGGCGTTGCTGATGACGCTCCTCGACCAGCAGCCAGCCGCCGCCGATCAGAGCTCGGCCCCTCGATTCTACGATCGTCCGCGGTTCCCGCTCGTCGACAACGCGGAAGCCTGGAAGCTGCTCCCGTCGGCGACAACCGGCACCGGCCAGCCGCTGCCGCACTGGGCGCGGGCCCTCGCGCGACATCTGCCGCACACCGTGGCGGCGGTCCTCGAACTCGATCAGCTTTATCGGACGACCCCGCAATTCACGCCGCGCGAGCGCGGTCTCATCCGCCTGGCCGCCGCGACAGTCAATCGCAGCGGCTACGGCCTGGCCTATGCCGGGATGGAGCTGCAATCCGCGGGCGTGTCGGCATCGGAAGTCGACGCGCTGACGCGCGGAGGCCTGGACTTGCTCGGTGAAGCGGACCGTCGTCTGTACGAGTTTGCCTCTCAACTTTCCCGAGCCGGTCGCGATCTCACCGATTCCCAGGTCGAGCAGATCCGGGCCGCATATGGCGAAGACCGGCTCGTCGGGATCGTGCTCCTGACGGCCTACGCGAACTTCCAGGATCGGCTGGTCCATGCGCTGGCGCTTCCGCTCGAACCCGAGGGACCGCTGCGGCCGCTGAAAATCGCGTTTGCTCAGTCGACTTCCGGGGGGTCGTTGACTCCCGCGGCCGACCGGCCGGCATTGCCGGAAGGATCAGAGGGCTCTTCGGTCGCGGCGCCCGACTGGTCGGACTTCTCGTTCGCCAGACTGCAGGAACGGCTCTCCGCGCAGCGGGATCGTCAGCCCCGCATCGCCATCCCCGAATGGTCGGAAGTGATTTCGCGCCTGCCGCAGGGGCTCTACAATCCCGACAAGCCGCTGCGCATCCGCTGGAGCCGGCTCGTCATCGGTCGACAGCCGGAGCTGGGCCCCGCCTGGATCAAGTGTCTGCGCGTGTTCGGCCGGGAAGCCCATCAGGATCGCGTGTTCGAGGAGAGCGTGTTCTGGGCGGTGACCCGCGAGCTCCGCTGTTTCTACTGCATGGGGCACTGCGAAATGCTGCTGGAAGTCGGCGGACTGAATGCTGAGCAGATCGCCGGCCGGACTCGCCAGATGGCCGAATCACGCTGGGACGCCTTTGCCCCCGCCGAGCGGACGGCTTTTGCGCTCGCCGCCCGGCTGACGGCAAATCCCGCGTCGGTGACCGACGAGGATCTGAACCGGGTGCTCGCCACCCACGGCGAGGCGCGGACGCTCGATTTGATCTGGTGGATCGCCCGCTGTCAGTTCATGACGAAGGTCTCAGACGCATTTCAGCTCTCGCTCGAACGCGACAACGTCTTCGCCGATTTCGAACCACCGCAGGAGAAGCCGGCAGCGCCGTCGAAACAGGCGGAACGCTGAAAGGCCAGGGCAACGGCCGCGGCAGCTCCATTCAACTCGCCGACGGCGCCGGTCCGCGGAGCTTCTCGATCGTGATCATGTTGCCGCGATCGTTGTAGGTGATGTAGCTCATGTAGTGCCGCATCAGCATGATTCCGCGTCCGCCCGGGCGTTCCAGGAACTCTTCCTCGGTCGGATCGGGGATGTCGTCGGGATTGAAGCCCGGCCCCTCGTCCTCGATCTCGACCCGGACCGACTCGTCCGACAGATCGCAGCAGACCCGGACCTGCTTGTCGGGATCGAGCCCGTTGCCGTGCTTGATCGCGTTGACCAGGGCCTCTTCGAGCGCCAGTCGCATCCCGAAACAGTCGCGCGGAGGGAATCCGTGCTCCTCCATGCGCGCGATGATCCGTTCCTGCACGGCCAGCCCTTCTGCCGTATCGCTCGGGATGCGGATTTCGAAGTGTTCCTGGCTGGCCATGACGTCCGCAATGGGGGAAACGGAGTGCCGTGAATCGGGCTCGCGCCGATTGCGCGAGCCCGGGGAGCGCGCCCGTCAGAAGCCTTCGAGGGCTTCGTCCTGGGTCTTGCGGATGTCGAAGATCTTGTTGAGACGCGTGATCTCGAAGACCTCGTAGATTTCCGGGCGGATGGCGCACAGCCGCAGCTTGCCCTTGGCCGCTTTCACCTTCTTGTCCATCGTGATCAGCTTGCCGAGCGCGGCGCTGGAAAGGTACTCGACGTTGGTGAAATCGAGAACGATCTTCTTGCGGCCGTCTTCGTCGACGAGACCGAACATCTCGTTGCCGATGATCTGGATGTTGGTTTCGTCGAGAATCTTCTTGTCGAGGAATTTGGCGACCGTGACGTCGGCGACTTCTTCGATGTCGAGGCGGCGGTGCTGTCCGGCAGACATGACTTCACCTTTTCAAGGTACGACTCGCGTGGAGGCGTCCGGGGGCTCTGGAACGTCGCTCTGAAAGCGAGCGTGCCGTCGTGAATGGTTCGGGGAACGACAGGAATTGCGATTACTCGGCGGGAGAGCTTGCCGGATGGGTACTTCTCCCGAGAAGTCACTTCTGGAATTCTGGAACGGTCTCCGCAGACTGTCAAGCGTCATATCGCGCGGGCGCGTCGAAAGTCTTGGGGATTTCTGCGGTTCCGCCGTTTTCACCATCGGCCGGGTAACTCCTGCGGAATGAGGTCGGAATGTCGGAGTCCGGCATCAGCGGCTGTGCCGGCCGGGGCGATTGCAGGAGGATTGGCGACTGCGCCTGTTGAACGACCACCTGTCGGGCCGCGCCCGTGGAACAATACTGTGGGGGCGGAGATTTCGAAGACGGATCTCAGGTTTTTTCATAGACCACGGCACTGTCAACCGGGGCGAAACCTGCGCAGGCGAATACCGCCAGCGCGGGCTGGTCGTCTGCGGGAACGTGGGCTTCAACGAGGCTGATCATCTCCTGCCGAAAGTGACGGCAGACCTCAATCAGGCAGGCTTGGCCGTAGCCCTTTTTGCGGGCGTCGGGCCGGACCTGCAGGTCGATCAGTCCGGCGGCGCGAGTCCCCCAGCAGGGGATATAGAAGTCGAGTCCCACAACCGTGACTTGGGCCAGCGGTTCGCCGCCGGACTTTGGAATCAGAGCGAAATCGAGCGAATCCAGACGCCCGCGCCGAGTTTGCCACCACCAGGTGCGGGGTTGAGTCAGCTCCGGCACGTCGAGCCGGGTCGCCCGGCGGGCATTCATCAGACGCAGACTGACGGGATCGCTTTTCGTCCCGAGATCGCGTTGCAGGATCAGGCGGCTGGATTTCGCGGCATAGTTCAGCGATTCGAAGAACGGAATCGCACAGGGCTCAGACGCCAGCAGACCCGACGATTCCGCTCCCCCGTAGATTCCGTAGTAAAACGGATCCCGCCCGGGACTGGCGCCTGCCTGGATGCTGGTCGCGCCGCGGTCACGCAGATAGGCTTCGGCCCGACGGACCAGCTCGCGGCCAACCCCTCTTCGGCGATGAGCCGGATGGACGATCACCATACAGATGACGCCGTCTGCGAATTGGAGTCTCGTTTCGTCGCGGGTCGGGCCGAAACCGGCATGAGCGAAGCCGATGACATCGGTTCCATCGACGGCGACGATCAGTCCGTCTCGATCAAAGTAGGTCTGCGCCACCACGACATCATCGAACACGTCGCAGCCGAAACCACCGGCGGCACCGCGACCCAGCCCCGCCTGATGCCACAGGCGGACCAGTCGCGGAAGATCGGTATTCTGAAAACGGCGGAATTCGGTCACGAATGGGGACTCCGGTCAACCGGGCGGAACCGAGCGTGATCCCGTGCGGTGCTATCTCATCCCTGACGCGGCGCCGTCGCGAACGGACCAGCGTCCGCCGCGGTCACCGACACGATCGGCGGGCGACAGGATGCCATCGGTTCCTGGACATTATTATTACCAGACTCCGCCTTCAGTCACTGGAGTTTCGTGAAAGTCGCGCCGGCCACGGCCAATTTTCCGGCGCTCAAATCCGTGAATGCGGTCGTTCGAAGCGGACTCGACACCTTCTCGACGGCGAGGCTGTACTTCTGGAGCAATTCGCGGAGGAAATCAAGTTCGGCGGCCAAGATCGGCACCCGGATCCGGTGGTCGGCCCGCGTGACGCGCTCGTGGCGGGGGCGCGAGGTCGCCAGGATGTTGCTTCACCAGTGTGCAGAGCGGTCTTCGGTCGCGAACTCGAAAATGTCGGAGGGGCACCCGCGAGGCGAATGTTAGCTCCAGGTCGCGCGAGCGACAAGGAATGCAGGCCTCGCGGCCGTGATCGCGTGTGGACCGCGGACAACGTCCCGGGAGACGGCGACGAACCGCGGAAAAAGCAGGATCTCCGATGAGATCCAGGCATTGGCAGCCGCGTTGTCCATTCGTGGTGAGTTGCCGAGTGCGTCGCTACACTGGTTCGACCGCCAGCGACCGGGCCGCGTTTGACCCGCATTCCCCAACCTCTGCGAGATTGATCAGCGAATCATGAAAGCGATTGCCGTTCATCCCGGGCGCCCCCACAGCGTCCATCTGCGTGAAATCTCCAAGCCCTCGGTCGCGGATATTCCAAACGGGCGTGGCGTGCTGGTGCGGGTCCTGCAGATTGGCGTCGACGCCACGGATCGGGAAATTAACGACGCCCTCTACGGGAATGCGCCGGACGGCAGCGACTATCTGGTATTGGGGCACGAGAGCTTCGGCGAAGTGGTCGAAGTTGGCCCCGCCGTGCGGGATCTGAAACCCGGGGATCTGGTGTCTTGCACCGTACGACGCCCCGGGACCTCGATCTATGACCAGATCGGCCGGAATGACATTACCAGCGACGAGGTCTATTTCGAGCGCGGAATCAATCTGCGTCACGGCTACTTGACGGAGTATTTCGTCGACGACATCGAATACATGGTCAAGGTGCCTCAAAAATTGAGGCACCTGGGGGTTCTTTCGGAACCTGCCAGCGTCTGCGCCAAAGCCCTGGAGCAGGCGTTCCTGGCGCAGCAGCGGCTGCTGGTCTGGAACCCGCAGCGGGCGTTCGTCCTGGGGGCCGGTCAGATCGGCCTGCTGGCGACAATGATGCTGCGGCTGCGGGGAATCGAAGTCTACACAATCGCCCGGCAGAAGGGGCCGAACCTGAAGCAGGAAATTGCCGAAGCGTATGGCGCGAAATACATCAGCAGCCAGGAGACGTCGTTGACCGACCTGGCGAAGCACGTCGGCAAGCCGGATCTGATCTTCGAAGCTACCGGCAGCGCCGCGATCGCCTTCCAGGCGATGGAAGTCCTGGGACATAACGGGGCGCTAGTCTGGACGAGCATCACCGGCGGTCAGCACAAAGTCGAGGTGCCCGGGGACAAGATCAACCTGGAATGGGTACTGGGAAACAAGCTGCTGGTGGCGTCGGTGAATGGCAATCGCCGACACTTCGAGCTGGGCATTCAGGCCCTCGCTCACGGGGAACTGGCGTATCCCGGCGTGACCGAGCGGATTCTCACGAATCCCGTGCAGGGACTCGACGGGTATCAGGAGATGATGCGGCTGCTGGTTGAAGACAAGTCGGCGCTGAAAGTCTTCGTGAACGTGGGCGTCTGATCCGGAGCGTCCCGGAGAGCGTTCTCGCTCCTGGCAGTACGCCGAACAGGACCAGCGGGAGTTAGAGTCGGGATGACGCTGGGCGAGTGCGGACGATTGGTGCGTGAGCTGCATGGGACGCTGGAGCGTCTCGAAGAGGCGGCGCGTCCGCTGGTGCTCTCACCGCTCGCCCGGCGGGAGTGGCACGAATTGCTTGACCGCAAACTCCTGCCGCAGCTCGCTGACGATCCCTATCTGGTCGTCGCTGTTGTCGGCGGGACGAATATCGGCAAGAGCGTTGTGTTTAACCACCTGGCGGGGTTTCGAGCGAGCGCCAGCAGTCCGCTGGCGAGCGGCACGAAACACCCGGTCTGCGTGCTGCCGGCGGATTTTTCACAACGGCACAACCTGGAGGAGGTTTTCAGCAGCTTTCAGCTCATCGAGTGGCAGAACTCGGAACAGGCGCTTGAGGACCGGGCGGACGACACGCTCTTCTGGCGGACATCGGAGCAATCGCCCCGCAATCTGCTGCTGCTGGATACTCCCGACATCGACAGTGACGCCCCCGTCAACTGGCAGCGCGCCGACGCCGTGCGACAGGTTGCGGACGTGCTGATTGCGGTGCTGACGCAGCAGAAGTACAACGACGCCGCAGTGAAGCAGTTTTTCCGCAAGGCGGCGGCGGAAGACAAGCTGGTGGTCGTGGTCTTCAATCAATGCGAACTGCCGGACGACGAAGCCTACTGGCCGCTGTGGCTGACGACCTTTGCCAGCGAAACGGGATTGTCCCCGCATGCCGTGTACGTCACCCCCGGCGATCGCAAGTCGGCGGAATCGCTGACATTGCCGTTTCATGAGCGGAAGTGGTCGTTGGTCGATGAGAAACCGACTGGCGAAGCGGTCGCCGCTCAACAGCAGACTCCCTTCCGCGAAGTCCTCTCGACGCTGCGTTTTGGAGAGATTCGGCTGCAGACGCTACGGGGGTCTCTCGACTGCCTGCTCGATCCGGGGGCCGGAGCGCCGGCCTATCTGGAAGAAATCGCCGCGCACAGTCAAGCTTTCCGAAGCGCGGCGGATCTGCTGACGGCCCATCGCCTCGCCGAGGTCGAAAACTGGCCGACCGCCCCGACGCCGCTGCTGATCTGCGAGATTCGTCGCTGGTGGGGTGAGCAGCGGACCGGCTGGTCGGCCAAGGTCCATGGGTTCTACGACACAGTCGGCGGCGCGCTGCTGACTCCGCTCGCATCGGCCCGCAATTGGTGGCAGGGGCCGCCCGTCGATCCGGTCGAAGAATATCGCCGGCGGGAATGGGACGCCGTCGTCCGCGCGGTTGAAAAGATTTACGAAAAGCTCACCTGGCTGAGCGAATTGGGGAATGCCCTGCTGAAGTCGCGGTTGGATGTCCTGCTGATGGGAGTTTCTCGCTGCGAACTGTTGCTGAGCCTCGAGCAGGAGCACCGAAGTCATGCCTTCGACGCCGAGCTGAAGCAGATCGTCGGCCGGGAGCTGGAAGTGTTCCGCGACGAGAATCCGCAGTCGTATCGGCTCTTCAAGCAATTTGACGCGGCGGCGGCGGCGGCCCGGCCGGGGCTGACGATTGTTCTGGCGCTCACGGGTGTCGGTCTGCCGTTCGGCGAAGCGGCAACGCATCTGGCCTCTGCAGCGGCGGTCCAGGCAGCGCTTCACGTGGCGGGTGATGTCGCTGGTGGAGCGGCGGTGGCAGCGGGGGGGGAGCTCGCAGTCAGTCAGACTGCTTCGACGGCCACGGGATACCTGCAAGCCTGGTTTCATCGGCTGCAGGACGCCTTCGCCCGCAAGCGGGCCGGCTGGCTGGCGACTCGGCTCGAAGAACGGCTGCTGGGAGGCCTCTCGACAGAGTTCCACCGGGCAGCGAGCCTGCCCCAGACGGGCGAGTACCGCGAAACAGCTCGGCTGCTTCGCGAGTTGCGACAGACCGTGCAAACGCTGATAGGGGCGAGTTGAAAGTTAAGAATCTCTCACAGAGACGCAGAGTCTTCAGAGGCCGCAGAGAAGAATAAAACGATTCAAGAGGCGGCGACGCAGGAACGGCAAATCAAAACGAGAAAAGAAACGAATTCCGCTGTCCGTGCTTCCAACGATCAACCCTCTTCTCCTGCGATTCGCGACTCCCTATTCCCTGCTCGCTCTCCCACCGGGGCCACACCGATGTCTGCCAGCGAACTGGTTCACCTGGAACTGCTGACCGAAGTCGACGGCCTGCTGAAGCGGCTGACACGCTGGGCCGGCGAATCCTCGCCGTGGGAGCCGGTCCAGCACTGCCGGGCTCTCGTCCAGCGGCTGCTGGCCCGGATTGAGCCGCTGCGGATCCGTCTCGAAGCCCCTCTCGTCGTGGCGACGTTCGGCGGAACCGGAACCGGCAAAAGTTCACTTGTGAATGCGCTCATCGGTGAAGAGAGAACTCCGGCGGGACGTCAGCGGCCGACAACGACCGAACCGGTCCTGCTGGTCCATCCCGAAACACGCCTGGAAACGTACGGCCTGCCGGTCGACGAATTGCGGGTCGTCCGATGTGACGTTCCGTTTCTGCGGGAAGTTATCCTGCTGGATTGTCCCGACCCTGACACCAGCGATGCCGAGACTCCGCAGAGCAATCTGGCACGACTTCACCGACTGCTCCCCTTCTGCGATGTGCTGCTGTATGTGACGACGCAGCAGAAGTATCGCTCGGCCCGTGTCGGGGACGAGCTGGCGGAAGCCGCGGCGGGCTGCCGACTGGTTTTCGTACAGACGCATGCCGACCGGGACTCAGACATTCGCGACGACTGGCGGACTCAGCTTGCCCCGGCCTATCGGGTGGCGGACATGTTCTTTGTCGATTCGCGCCAGGCCATCACCGAACAGCAGCAGGGACTGCGGCCGACCGGAGACTTCGGCCGGCTGATGAATGTGCTGGTCCAGGAACTGTCGTCGTCGCAACGGGTATCAATCCGCCGGGCGAACCTGCTGGGGCTGGTCGATGCGGCTCTTAAACATTGTCGGGAGAAGCTGGCCGGGCAGGGTGCTGCCGTCGAGCGACTGGCCGGCGAACTGGCCCGGCAGAGGGAGAAGTTGATCGCCACGATGGCGAAGCAGCTTCTCGCCGAACTGGAAGCGAGCCAGGGACTGTGGGAACGTCGGCTGCTCGACAAGCTGCTGTCGCGATGGAGTCTTTCCCCCTTCAGCCTCCTCCTTCGCGTTTACCACCAGCCGGCGGCCTGGCTGTCGTCGCTCGCCCTGCTGAGGGCGCGGAGCAGCGCCCAGATGGCGCTGCTGGGATTGTGGCAGGGAGCCCAGTGGGTCCAGCGGCAGGCCGATTCGTTTGCGGGAACGACATCGGGCCTGAAAGGTCTGGGTTGGGGCGAGACCGATTTCCGCGAGGCGCAGCTCATCGTCGACGGTTACGCGCGAGATGCCGGGTTGGAACCGGAATTCCGCGCCCGGCTGGCCCGGGAATCGGCGGCGGAAGCGTCGCACCAGGTCGAAGAAGATTTTCTCCGGCAGGTCTCGGAGCGGATCGACCAGTGTCTGGAGACCGCGGCCGAACGGCATTCCCGCTGGGGCGTGAGAACCTGGTACGAGCTGCTGTGGTCGGTTCTGCCGCTATTCCTGCTCGGTATGGTCGCGAAGAACTTTTTCTACGACGCGCTGATTCTGGGCCGCGACTATCTGGATCTGCGGTTCTACCTCCCTGCCATCCTGTTCACGCTGCTGTGGTCAGGGCTGCTTCTGATGGCCTTTACCGGACGGTTGCGACGGGGGCTCAGGCGGAACATCGCCACGATCACCACAGACTTGGCCGGCAGCCGGGCGGGGAGCCGGCTGTTTCCGACCCTTGAGGCAGCCTGCCGGGATTTTCAGCGGGACAACGATGTCCTGGAGGGACTGGCCGCCAACGTGGAGTCAATCCGCGCCCGACACAGTCAATGGGGAGCGTTGGGCGGAAAGCGATTCGCGGGGTCGTAGTCCCCGACTTGCGGACTGAAATTCCCGGTTCTCCGGGGCGCTGCTCTCGACTCCGGACGCTCGGCCCGCGACTTGTCCGTCCTTCCCTTGCCCGGCGGGCAAATTTCGGTAAACTTCGTCCAGCAACGCGAACCCGCTCCGGCGGCAGAACGTCTGCAAAACTGCAAGGCGGTGTAGCTCAGTCGGTTAGAGCAACGGCTTCATAAGCCGTGTGTCGTGGGTTCGAGTCCCTCCACCGCTATTGATTTTCTCAGAAACCCCTGAAAAACAGGGGTTTTCTGTTTTCCGGGGTGCTGCGTTTATCGGATTTATGGGCATTTCCGCAGATATTGGCTGCGAGTTCCCGGCCCACGTTTCCTTCCCCGAATCTGCGCCAGTCGTTCTTCAGATCGCGGCAGGCCACCGCACGCTATGTGCCGAGCCATTTGCAGACCGTGTGCACGGCGAATCGTCGGGTGGGGTTGGGCCATACCCGCAGATTGTCGTCGCGGGGTCTGGCGGCCTCGATTCTGGACTTCCGGTCGTCGTCAGGCTTGTTTCGAAATACGCCCTGAAGGGGGGGGCTACGATCGCTTCGCTTCACAAGATCGCAGTGGCGATTCCCGCAGCTCTGCCCTCCAAATCGAGGCGTGGTGATCGGAGCGAGCGCGAACAAGCGGCGATCGGCAGGCGATGAATTTCGTCAGTCGGACTGTCGGACCGTTGGCTAGTGGAATCAATCATCGGGAGACTACAGGGGGGCCCCGCAGATCGCTCTACGGGGCCGCTTCGGAGTCCCTGCTTCCGAATTCAGGGATTCAGCACCATCCGCGCCAGCCTCCCAGTCGGGTAGAGATTCAGCACGTAGCCGACCAGACGGCCCTGCCCCGGTTCGGGGACGCTGGCGATTTCCTGGCGCGTCGGAATGATCGTCGTCGGACGGTTCGCCAGCGGACGAATTTCGGCCCGCGGAGTTTGGCGGACGCGCCAACGGCGGTCCTGAGCAGACGCCTCGTCTGTCCCCGCTGAGCCCGCCATCAGGGCAACGACAAACAACAGTGCAATTCGCGATCTCATCAATACGCTCCTCCCATTCGATGGTTCAGTGACACGGCCCCCTCCCATCACCATCGAAACCGCGCGGCGGATCATTGAGGAGGAAATGTCCCCGCGCTCCAACTGGTTCAGGCGTCAGCACCCCGAATGCACCAGCTTCCGACACGCGCCGTCGCGTTGACGGTCGAATTGAGAGGTGGTCCGTGTCGTGCGGATTGCAACACGAATGTTTCATCGCAACAACCGTCTCGATTTGCATCTTGTGCATCGCCCGAACTCGACGTTCGTGCAAATCGCAACAAGTCAGCGGAAGTCGGTTGGTTTTGAAGGTTCGAGCTGGATGGCGCATCTGCGCCAGCTGCGTCGGATCAGCAACGTCTGGACAACCGACGCCGTGCCGGTAAGGATGCTTCCGGAATGACTGTCCGGGAGTTCCCGTCCTGTTGCCCTGCTGTTGTCCCCGGGGGGGCTAGGTGATTCTGACACTCGCCCTGCAGCATCTGGTGAGGAACGATCCGCCAGAGCGTCGTGCGGGGCGGGTAAGCGGGGTGCAGGTCAGAGTCGAGTTTCTCCACCACGGCCGGGACATCCTGTAATGCGAAGTCCGAATCAATTCTTCCTGAGTTTGCTGATCGGATCGATCGGACTGATCGCCCTCGCCCAGGAACCGGCGTCAACCAGCTCAATCAGTGAGACGGCGGAACAGATCGGCGTTGCGCGGGCGAAAGCGGCGATCATCTCAATTCAAGACGTCGAGTCAGGCTCAGTCATTGAGCGAGTCGAGGATCCAGTCTTGCGATACACGGAGCCAGTTCGTGGCAATGTGGACGGGACGCTCTGGGTGTGGGGTCGCAAAGGACGGCCTGCAGCGGTCTTGGAGTTGATTCGAAATGGCAACCCGAAGTCTGATTTGCGCCAGGATTGGTTCTGTTTTCACGCGACGACCGACCGGACCATCAAGTTGACCGCCGAATCGGGGCAAATATGGACTCCCCGGTCGAGCGACCTCGCGTTTCAAACGTTGCCGCGCGCTCCGGTTCCCGCGGAGAGCCCGGCGGCTCGGATGGGGCAGATGAAACAATTCATGCGGCGATTTTCCGCTCATGAGTTCTACACGAGCGGAAGAGTGGAGCTGCGAGTGCTCCCATCCGCCGTCCATCGGTACGATGATCGAGAACGCGGGCTGATCGACGGAGCAATCTTCGTCTTTGCGGAAGGGACGCATCCCGAAGCCACGCTCTTTCTCGAAGCGGTCCAGTCGACCGACGAGGCGAAGCCGATCTGGCAATTCGCCATTGGACGTTCCGGAGCCGCCGAGATGGTGATGTTCTACGACGACAGCAAGGTCCATCACTTGCCGCAAATCGAGACTTTTCCGCCCCCGACGAGCTCCTATTGGCGAATGCTGATGACGGCTGTGGACAAGACGGCTGTGGACAAATAGCGTAATTCGGTCGACAGCGCGAAATTCACAGAGAAGGACCGGCATGGCGCAATCTCGCTCAAGGCGAAGGGGAATCGGCCCGGCTGGCGCTGCCGCTTCTGGCGGCGAGTCATCCCGAGATTGCGGCAACGCTCGCCGGCATGCAAGTCCGGGCAGCTTGGCAGATTTCTTCAGAGCGCTGTTACTCCAACTCGTCGCGCCGCCCGACGCCCAAATAGAGGAAGTAAGGACGGTTTCCCACATAGTCATCTGCTTTGGCGCAGCTCCACATTTCCTGCTCACCCTTCATCAGTTTCAGCGGGCGATTTGTGAAGCGGGCGGCAGCGTAGTTCCAGATCGGTCCGTCTGCAGCTTCACGCAGTTCGATCAGCAGCAGGCACTCCGGATCGGTCGCGAGGACGAATGCAAACAGAGCCCCGTCGATGACGCCTGCGGATTCGCTGGAATAACGCATCAGCGGCTGAGGAAGAAGCCGCAGGTCGCTGGCGACTTCGACGTCGCTCACCGTGATGCTGGCGGAGAACCCGGCGGCCAGTTGCCGCATCTGTCGCAGACGTTGCGTGGCGGTCTTTCCAGGGGCCGGAGCGTCCGTGACGGGGCGCAGCGTGATGCCGGGTTCATTCGCCTTCCAGTCAGGAACCGTCCCTTTGCGGCCGATCCGACGGGCGTGTCGGGATTCGAGCGGGGCGAGTGACAGCGATTGAAACTCGTGCGACATCGCGCGCTGTCGCGCGTCCTTCGGGTCGACGCTGGACCACATGGACCCGATCGCTTCCGGACGCCCGTCGAGCGTCCAGAGATAGACCGCGCCGTGCTGGTCCGTGGGACGGACCGGATTCGAGTATTGCAGCACGGGGAGCGCATGCAGCGTGAGCTTCGCGGCGTCAGTACGTCCCAGCGACAGCTCATACGCGGCGGCCTCGCGGGAGTAGATCTCCACCCATTGCTTCAAGGCGTTCCCTTCCGCGGACTTCACTCCGTCGGAAGCCGGTTCTGCGCCGACCTGGCTCAGCAGGATGACAAGCGGGATTGCGAAGGCCGTGGTCATGGCAGCTCTCCAGTTGAATTTGTGAGTCGAGAGGGCGTGTTCGCGCGACGCGCCTTCGGTGTATGAATCGCCACTGAATTCTGCGCGGATCGAGGAATGCGATCAATCCCGAAACGGGCGCGACTTCCCGGCTCCCCGCTTCGCCGAATTGCTTTGCCACCGTTCCCCGCGTACCATCCTGAGACCTGCTGGCCGCACGTTCTGTTCAGTGCGGCGGCGACCTCGTTTTGCCGGCGTGGACCGGCGTTGGCCTCGTTCTCCCGAAAGACTGCTATGACCGACACTCACCGTCCCGAAACGATGTGCCTGCACGCCGGGCAGACTCCCGATCCCACCACGAACTCTCGCGCCGTCCCCATCTACCAGACGACGTCGTACACGTTCAACAGCACCGAGCACGCGGCCAATCTGTTCGCGCTGCAGGAGTTCGGCAACATCTACACGCGGATCATGAATCCGACGTGCGACGTCCTCGAAAAGCGGCTCGCGGCCCTCGAAGGGGGCTCGGGGGGGCTCGCCGTGGCCTCCGGGCAGGCCGCCGAGTCCTATGCGATCCTGAACATCACCCAGGCCGGCCAGAACGTCGTCTCCGCCACCAGTCTCTATGGCGGAACCTACAACCTGTTTCACTACACGTTTCCGAAATTCGGGATCGAGACGAAGTTCGTGCAGCCTTCGGATCCGGAGAATTTCCGGAAGGCGATCGACGGCAAGACCCGCTGCATCTATCTGGAATCGATCGGCAACCCGCGTCTCGACATCCCCGACTTCGAAGCGATCGCGAAGATCGCTCACGAAGCCGGAATTCCGCTGATCGTCGACAACACGCTGGCTTCGCCGTACCTCTGCAACCCGTTCCAGTGGGGGGCGGACGTCATCGTCCATTCCTGCACGAAGTTCATCGGCGGACACGGCACGTCGATCGGCGGCATCGTGATCGAGAAGGGGGACTTCCCCTGGGGCAACGGCAAGTTTCCCGAGCTGACGGAGCCCGACCCCAGCTACCACGGCATGAAATTCTTCGACGTGTTCGGGCCGATGAAGCTGGCCTACATCCTGAAGGTCCGGACGCAGCTCCTCCGCGATCTGGGGGCCGCGATGAGCCCGTTCAACGCCTTCCTGCTGCTCCAGGGGCTGGAAACGCTCCACCTGCGGATGGACCGCCACTGCAGTAACGCCCTGGCCGTCGGCCAGTTCCTGCAGAGCCATCCCAAAGTCTCCTGGGTCAACTACCCCGGACTGGAGAACCATGCGTCGTACGCCCTCGGCAAGAAGTACATGCCCAAGGGCTGCGGGGCGATTCTCGGCTTCGGCGTGAAGGGGGCCACCCCCACGCAGCAGCGCGAGAACGGGATCAAGCTGATCAATCACGTGAAGCTCTTCTCGCACCTGGCGAACGTCGGCGACAGCAAGTCGCTGATCATCCACCCGGCCAGCACGACGCACCAGCAGCTGACTGCGGAAGAACAGGCCGCCACCGGAGTGACCCCGGACTTCCTGCGACTTTCGATCGGCACCGAAGCGGTCGAAGACATCATCGCCGACCTGAAGCAGGCGCTGGAGGGAATTTGAATTCGTTGATGGTCGATCGTTGATGGTCTATGGCCGGACGGACGCAGGGCTGCGGTCACCTGCATTCCATCAACGATCGACGATTCTCGCTCAACGTCAACACAAGCCGGGCTTTCTGCCCGGCTTGTTCCTTTCCCAGATTCTGCAGTTTGCGCCCTGTGCAGAACCGCTATTCTGTGCGCCGGGGATTGCGAGATTGGCTGTAACGCCCGTCCGGTTTACGCCGATTTCGAAGAGTGGAACGCTGTGCCGAAGGCCGTGAAACGCATTTAGTGTTTCACGGATGACGGCGTCGATTACCGGAAGCGTGCCACGGGTGGCTCGTCCGCCCGTGTCCGCGCTGCAAAATCGCTGGCGGCCAGCCGCCAGTGGCACGCGATTGGAATGCGTGTTGCGGGAAACGTCAGAGCCGGAAGGAGTCGGGACCATGACGAAGACAGAGACCTCCGCCGAAGCGCCGCAAGCTGCCAGGCTGCCGGTCCGTCGCCGCCGCTGGCTTCGCTGGCTGCTCATTCCGCTAGCTCTGGTTGCGGGGATCGGGTGGTTCGCACCAACCATCGTCGGGCAGACGGAACTGCGGCAACGGATCCCTGGGATCCTGTTTCCGTTCTTCAAGGGGGAGATTCAGCTCGGGGAAACGTCACTCGGCTGGCTGTCGCCGGTCGTCGTCCGCAATGCCGTCGCCCGCGATCCCGATGGTCAGGTGCTGGCCGAGATCCCGGAAATCGTCGTCGATCAGCCCCTCTGGAAGCTCGCTGCCGATTCACTCCATCTGGGGACGATCCGGCTGACCGGGATGACGGTCTACGATCGGATTCGGGCTGACGGTTCGAATGTCGAAGACGCCGGGTGGGACTTCTGGAACTCGCCAGTCACCGGGCCGCTGCCGCAGTTTGTGCTCGAACTCCGCGACACGAAGGTTCACTTTGACAACACCGTCACTCAGGACAAGTCGCAAGTCGACGGACTGCAGGTCAGCCTGACATTCGATGGCAAGATGGCGACGCAGGCTCAGGTCGGCATCCGTCCCGCGGGCGCCACGGCGGATCAGGTGGCGCTGGCCTTCGCGACTCAACCGGCAGACAGCGAGCATCTGCCGATGGCCGTCTCAATCGACGCCATGAACTGGTCGCTGGCCCCCTTGCGGCCGATCCTGCAGCGCGTGGCTCCCGAATTCGTGGCCGACGGAATTATCACATCGCAGATCAAAGTCGGCGCAGACCTCGACGGCAAGACGCCGACGGTCCTTGTCGACGGTCGGCTGACGTTCGGGCAGATTCATGTCGCGGGTGTGCCGGGCATGGCGGGCGATGCCGTCCGCCTGGAGAGCTTCGAACTCGGCGGATCGATCCACTGGCGCGACCAGCGTCTGGCTGTGACGCAGGGTCGGCTGGGTTGCGACGTCGGAGAAATCACCGTGAGCGGCAGCTTTCCGCTCCATGGAGCGAACTCCGGCTCGCTGACCGAATTCCTGCGGACCGTCGCCAGCGAAGAAGACTATACGGTCGGCGGACGGCTCGATCTGGCACGCCTGGCGGCGCTGCTGCCGCAGACCCTGCAAATCCGGGACGACACGCAGATCACGGCGGGGACGCTGCTGGTGCAGCTCACCAGTCGCGAGGAGCAATCCCGCCGCGAATGGACGGGACGGGCCGCGATCGCCGGGCTGGAAGCTCAGCAGGCGGGGCGGCCCCTGACTTGGGACAGCCCGGTCGAAGCGAAATTCGCGGCGCACCTGGCGGGAACCGAAGTCGTGTTCGATCGGCTCGCCTGCCAGTCGGACTTCTTCATGGCCGACGGAAAAGGCTCTCTGTCAGATGCCACCATCGACGCCCAGTGCAATCTGGACCGGCTGGCGCAGGAGCTGGCACGTTTCGTCGATCTCGGCGAACGGAAACTCACCGGTCGCGCCCAGCTCAACGGCCGAATTCGGCGAATGGAAGGCGATCAGATTGCAGTCACCGGTCTGCTCACACTGCAGCAGATGCAGGTGGGCCTGAATCCGGCGCAGATCTGGTCCGAACCGGAGTTGACCGTCGATCTGAAGGCCGACGGCCAGACTGTCGCGGGTGTCCCGCTGGCCGAAATCACGACGGCACGAGTCACGGTGAAAGCCGGGGACGATCTCGCCGTCGCAGAGTTGACTGCTCCCTGGAACCGGACTCTGACCGACGCGGAGATTGCCGGCCGGGCAGGGCTGCGCGGCGACCTGACCCGTTGGCAGAAACGGGTCAGGCCGTGGCTGGACCTGGGAGCGTGGGAGCTTGCGGGCTCGATTCAATCGATGTGCGAGCTCCGCGTCGCGAAAGACACGATTCATGTCAGCCAGGCCGACGTGCTGCTGGAACAGCTCTACGCCCAGTCGCCCGGCTGGCTGATCAGCGATCCGCAGATCCGACTCAAGACGGCGGGCGACTGGTCGCATACGGACCAGCGCTGGCAGGCAAAATCGACGTCGCTCGTGGGAACCACGTTTCGCAGCGAACTGCTCGACTGCGACGTTGCACTCAGCGGATCGGAGTCCCCACGTATGACGGGCAAACTCACCTATCAGGCCGACCTCGGGGCTCTCTCACGCTGGCAGGTCGTCGCCGCCGGCGAACCGGTCTACGCCGCCCAGGGGCTTCTTGCGGGGACCGCCGATGTGAAGACTGAAGCCGGCGTGATCACCGCGAACTGGCAGACCGACGTCGATAAGTTGATCGTCATGTCGGCAGCGTCTGTCGGGACTGGAATCAGCCGGACGCCTCAGCGAGCGACGTGGGAGCAGCTCTGGACGGAACCCAAACTGCAACTCAGCGGATCCGCAAAGTATCTGACGGCGGAGGACCGGCTGGAGCTCGCTCAGGCCGGCGGCAAAGTCGATGGCCTGGCGCTGTCCGCATCCGGAACCATCGAACACTTGCAGTCCGCGGCCCATGCGAAATTGAGCGGTCAGCTCGACTACGACTGGTCCCGCCTGTCGCCGCGGCTCGGGCCATCTGTCACGAAACAGTTCAAGATCGACGGAGCAGGACAACAGGCGTTTTCGTTCGAAGGGACGCTGGTGAGTGCCGCGACGCCGGGTTCGGGAAAGATCCCTGCGGCGACCGTCAGCCTGTCGACTTCGCCGACAGCAAGCTTGCCTGCGATCGGTCCCGACTGGCAGGGGAGGGCGGCTGTCGGCTGGAACAGCGCGCAGGTCTACGCTTTGCCGGTCGGTGCGGGAACCATCTCGGTCGATCTGGTGAGCGGGATCTGCCGCTTCGGCATGCAGGACATTCCCGTCGCGGAGGGGCATGTGCGGGCGCAACCGGTCGTGCGGTTCGATCGCACTCCAAGCCTGCTGACCCTTGGCGAAGGCCGGGTGATCGACCAGGTGCGGGCGTCCCCCGAACTGTGCGCGACATGGATGAAGTACGTCGGCCCGATGCTCGCGGACGCCGCGGTCGTCGACGGCCGTTTCTCCCTCGATCTGACCGGCGCGACCGTTCCGCTTGACGCCCTCCGGGCCGGCGACGTGGCTGGCGCGCTGCAGATCCATGGCGTCGACGTCCGTCCTGGCCCGCTAGCGCTGCGTTACACGGAAGTCGTGCAGCAGGTCAAAGGTCTGATCCAGGGGAAGCCGCTTGGCGCCGCCTCGGCCGACAAGGTCTGGATCAAGCTCGCCGAGCAGACTGTTCCATTCCGTGTGATCGAGGGGCGTGTCCATCACCAGCAGCTCGTGATGCGGGTCGGCGAATACACGATTCGCACGCAGGGTTCGGTGGGGTTCGATGAAACCATCGACTTGGTCGCAGAGATCCCCATCGAAGACGACTGGATCGCCGGCAAGAAGTACCTGGCCGGATTGAAGGGGCAATCGGTCCGCATTCCGGTGCGGGGCTATGTCAACCGCCCCCAGCTCGACAGTCAGGCCATCGTCGAACTGGGCCGGATGATTGCATCGTCGACGGCAGGCTCGCTGTTGAACGACAAGCTCGGAGGGGCCGAGGAGAGACTCCAGAAGGCGCTGGAAGACAAGCTTGGCAAGGGCCTGGACCGGTTGCTGCCAAGGCCACGGTAGTTCAATTCCGAAATTTGAAGCACGAAATCCGAAAAGAACTCCAAGCAGCAAGCAGCAAGATCGATTTGGGTGGCACGCCCAGAGTCCTCGATGGGCGTGTCTTTGTGCCGAGAACCACGCCCAACGCAAAGCCTCTGGGAGTGCCACCCCCCGGGGGGGCTGCTCTCGAATTACGCACCGCCCGAACCATCCGGCACAATCGCTACAGCTCACGGCTCTCTCCTGGATTCCGCGATCGTCACCGTTTGACAGGCGAAGAATCATCAGGGAACTGGCCGATCCCTCTTTCGTCGCGAGAGAGTGAAAGCGTGAGTGATCGGATTGTTGCCGCGTTGCGGCCTGTTGTCCCCGCAGGCCGGGTGAACGGAGCGACTCCGACCGTCGGAGGAGCTGGATGAGCTGAGCAGTGTCATCGGGATCGTCGTGCAAACCGCTCGCGAAGGGTCGACGAGCGGTCGCGGAATGGTGAGTCGCCCCCAACAAGGCAGGAAGCCCGGGATGCGCGATCGCCCTCCGCTCTCCCCGTCGCACGACCTGCACGACGAACCCGCTGGACCCGGCGCCGGGCGATGACGATCGCCCGCGCCGCCGCTCATCTGGAAACGGGGATCGGGATTCGGGGATCGCAGAGAGATGAGAGTGGTGAGTGGTGAGTGGTCCGTGATGAGTGGCGAGTGAGAAGAATCCTCGCTCCCGGGTTCCGCCTGGGAGCGTACGACGATGACGCTTCGCGTCATTCTTTCTTTGCGTCCTCTTCCATCGGCGGTCGATCGATTCTTTCTTCCCGCGACTTGCCGCCGAAGATCCGCAGGGCTTCCGGATCCTGGCGCTTCGGGCTGACGACGTAGGTGCCGACTCCGACTCCCCCCTTGGCGTAGTGACCGACGGCGACGCCGCCGAATGAGACTCCGCCGATCGCCACACCGGCGAGAACCAGGCCGCCCAGGGCGACCCCGCCCACCGTCGCCAGGCCGCAGGCAAGTCCGCCGACCGCGATTCCGCCTCCCGCCAGGCCGCCGATGGCGACCAGACCCGTGGCGATATCCCCGAAGGCGACGATTCCCTTCGCCCAGCCGCGAGTTTCGCCCGTCGCCGGGTCAGGTCCGCAGGCGACGGCCAGCAACGGCCAGCCGAGAATTTTCATGGAGGAAGTGTAGCGGACGCATTTCTTTGCCACGATTCGTTCCTTCTGAGGCTCTTGGCGCCACAGTCGGAGTATACCGTGTTTGGGGCGGGGGGGGAGTGGCTAGTGGTTAGTGGCTGGTGGATAGTGAGGAGAAGGCGGGGCGCGAGAGTTGGTTGTTGGGGATGCCGCAATTCGGCAGGCGGGAGCCTGCCCTACGAAGAGGGTGTACCGCGATCGGCTCCGGCGGGGGGAGTTTGTTACGCTTCCCCCGCCGGAGTCCGTCTGGCGGTGATGTTGCGCCGGTGGATGTGCCGGCGTTTCGGTCACGTTGATCAGGTTCGCCGGCTGTTGAGCCGGGTGAACGGGAAAAGCTCGACGTCGAGGCTGTGCGCACACGGGGTGCGCCCCTCGGGCTCTCCTGGCGGAAAGCCCGTCGCTGGGCCCTGATCAGGCCCGGTTTGACGGGAATCGTCCGGAACGCCGGCGGTGGACTGCCGACGCGCATGCTCCTATGTCCCCGTCATAAATAGCGGGTTTGTTGCGCGGAATTCACATAAGAAGTGGCTTGTGGTTAGTGGAAGGTTGCTAGTGAGGAGAAGGCGAAGAGGTGGTGAGTGAGGAGTGATGCGTGGTGAGTGAGTAGAATGAGAAGATGAGGACGCGGAGCGTCGGAGGAGAGCATTCCCTGGCGGAGTCTGGGAACGCGGGGAAAGGGCGCGGCCGTCGCTCCTC
This sequence comes from uncultured Planctomycetaceae bacterium, assembly GCA_942493135.1. GTDB lineage: Bacteria > Planctomycetota > Planctomycetia > Planctomycetales > Planctomycetaceae > Planctellipticum. The sequence continues at coordinate 6,674,659 of OW818684.1, forward strand.
GCTGGCCGCGCATTGCTGGCCACTCGCCGCTTCTCCGCTGCACCCTTTCCTCGCGCCCCGTCTCCGCGTACAACAGTCACAAGTGTCGCATCAGGGCGACGAGTCCGCACGAAGTATTTGTACCGGAGGGGGTTCGATGAATTCTGGCAGATGGCTCGCTCGGCTCTGCGGCTCCGTCCTGCTGCTGGGAATTTCTGCCGGAACGCTCCTGGCGGCCGAACCCGGCTGGAAGGCGGGACTGGCAAAGGCGGTCATTACGCCCGACAAGCCCCTGTGGATGGCCGGTTACGGCGGCCGGACCGCTCCCGCGGAAGGAAAGCAACACGACATCTGGATCCGGGCTCTGGCCCTGGAGGACGCCGCCGGCAAGCGGGGTGTGATTCTATCGAGCGATACGCTCGGGATTCCCCGCGGCATCTACACGGCGGTCTGCGAGCAACTCCAGGCGAAGCAGGGGCTTTCCCCCGCGCAGATCATGCTGCATGCCTCCCACACGCACTGCGGGCCGGTCCTCAAGGGAGCCCTCTACGATATCTATCCGCTCGATGACAAGCAGCTTGCGCTGATCGACGAATACTCGGACTGGCTGACCGCGGTAATCGTCAAAACCATCGAGCAGGCGATCGCCAATTTGCAGCCGGCGACTCTGTCGCGCGGCGTGGGGCAGACCGACTTCGCGGTCAACCGCCGACGGAACCCCGAAGGGGAGGTCCCGAAGCGAAGGACGGAGAACCAGCTTCTGGGGCCGGACGACCATTCCGTCCCGGTCCTGGCGGTCCACAACGCGAAGAAAGAACTGATCGGCGTCTTCTTCATTTACGCCTGCCACAACACGACACTGGGCTTCCAGCTCTGGAGCGGGGACTACGCGGGATTCGCCGAGGAACTGCTGGAAGAGCGGCATCCGGGAGCGACGGCACTGTTCGGCATGGGTTGCGGAGCCGATCAGAACCCCATTCCCCGCCGGACGCTGGAACTCGCCAAGGAGTACGGGAAGCGGCTGGCGGACGCCGTCGACGCTGTCCTGGCCCAGCCGATGACGCCTGTGGCGCCGACGCTGCAGATGGAGCTGGAGATCACGCCCCTGGTGCTGGGGCCGATGCCCACGCGGGAAGAGCTCAAAAAGCTGGCCGGCGGGCCGGTCAATTACACGCAGCGGTGGGGCGCCCGGCTGCTGAAAGAGGTCGAAGCGGGGCACGCGCTGCCGCGTGAGTATCCCTATCCGATTCAGGCCTGGAAGCTCGGCGGCGACCAGCTGTGGATCACGCTCGGCGGCGAAGTCGTCGTCGATTACGTCCTGCGGTTCAAGGCGGATTACGGACAGGACGCCTGGGTCAGCGGCTACACGAACGACGTGATGGCCTACATCCCGTCCTACCGTGTGCTGCTGGAGGGAGGCTACGAAGGCCAGAGTTCGATGATGGTCTACGGTCAGCCGGCGCATCGCTGGGCGGAAGACGTTGAAGAGCGGGTTGCCGCCGGCGTCGATCGTCTGGTGAAGCGATTGAACGCCAGGTAGTCGTCTGGTGCGGGCCATGCGGAAGAGAGAAGATCTCTCGCAGAGGGCAGAGGCCGCAGAGAAGACGACGGAAATGCCGAATGTCGAAAGAAGTCGAGAGTCTCAATTACCGGTCACGATTGTGAGGCGCGCGGTCTTTTCTCCGTGGACGACACCCTGACATCTTCGAAGACCCTCACCCTGGCCCTCTCCCACTGAAGACAGCGGGAGAGGGGACAAGTCGAAAAGACGCACTGTTTCAGAATCGATGCCGTTGATTTAGAGACGAGAGTCCAGAGCCGGGCAATACAGATGATCTGGTTGTCGTCTCTGGCGATCCGCGATTTGCGATCGGCCGCTTTTTACCGGTCAATCGCTAAGAAACGTAACCCGTTATGAAGAAGACCAAGGCCTGCGGAGTTCTCGTTTTCCGGCGGCAGCCGCAGCTCTCGTTTCTGTTGATGAAGCATCCTCATCGGTACGATTTGCCGAAGGGGCACATTGAGGAAGGGGAGACTGAGGAGCAGTGCGCGCTGCGGGAGATGTGGGAGGAAACGGGGATTTCGTTTCACTCCGTCCGGCTGCAGCCGGGATTCCGCTACAGCGAGGTCTATCACCCCTACGAGGCCCGTTTCGGTCCCGGACGGGTCGAGAAAACTCTCGTGATCTTCATCGGCTGGCTGCTGAAGGAAAGCCCGATTACGGTGACCGAGCACGGCGACTTCGAATGGCGGAACTGGGAACCGCCGCACGACATCCAGCGGTTCACGATCAACCCGCTGCTGGAAGCCTGCGAAAAGTTCTTCGCCGAGCACCCGATCCCGACCGATGGCGTTTGAATCCGTTAATCCGAAGAGGATTTCACCGCGGAGACGCGGAGTTCAGAAGAGAAATCCCAGGAAAGTGAAAGGTGAGTAGTGAATAATGAAAAGTGAGAAGTGGTATGAGCCGTCGGGGCCGGCCACTCTCCGTCACTTTGCACTACTCACTATTCAATACTCACTTTTCACTTTCTTGCTCCTGGTCTTCTCCGCGTCCTCCGCGTCTCCGCGGTGAAATCTTCATCCTTCCGAACAGGAACGAAGCGCAATCATGCGAACGCGAATTCACGGCGGTACCTGCGTCCTGCCCGATCGGACGGCCAAAGTCGATCTGCTGCTCGAAGACGGGCGGATTCTGGCGATCGATCCGCCGCGGACGTCGGCCGCGGACGAGGTGATCGATGCGACGGGGCTGCACGTCATTCCGGGCGTCGTCGACGATCAGGTCCACTTCCGCGATCCGGGGCTGACGCATAAAGAGGATCTGCATACCGCGTCGCGCGCCTGCGCGAAGGGGGGAGTGACCTCTTTTCTGGAGATGCCCAATACCAAGCCGACCACGACGACGGTCGAACGGCTGGCCGAGAAGCTGGAACTGGCCGCCGGGAAGTCGCTGGTCAACTACGGATTCTACATCGGCGCAACGCCGGACAACCTGGCCGAGCTGCAGGCGGTTCGCCGGACGCCTGGGATCAAGATCTTTATCGGATCGAGCACGGGGGATCTGCTGGTCGACGAGCAGACGGCTCTGGAGCGGATCTTCGCCGAGACGACGCTGCCGATCTGCGCCCATTGCGAAGACGAATCGACCGTGCGGGCCAATGCCGCGGCCCTTGGCGGAGGAACGGAACTTCGCGACCACTCGAAGATCCGTGACGAGAAGGCGGCTGTCATCGCCACGACGCGGGCGCTTGACCTGGCCTATCGCCACAACCATCGCTTCCACGTGCTGCACGTATCCACGGCGGCGGAACTGCCGATCGTTCGCGACCATCGCAAGCTGATTACCGCGGAAGTCTGCCCGCATCACCTGCTGTTCAACGTCGACGACTACGAACGGCTGGGGACGCTGGTGCAGATGAATCCGTCGATCAAGACCGCGGCGGACAACGCAGCCCTCTGGCAGGGCCTGCTCGACGGGACGATCCAGGTGATCGCCACCGACCATGCCCCGCACACGCTGGAGGAGAAACGGCAACCGTATCCGAAGTCGCCTTCGGGATTGCCCGCCGTGGAGAATTCGCTGGCGCTGCTGCTGGATCGCGTCCATCAGGGACTCTGCACGCTGGAGCAGGTTGTGGGCTGGATGTGCGATGCCCCGGCCCGCGTGTGGGATCTGCAGCGGAAAGGCCGGATCGCCGAGGGTTACGATGCCGATGTGGTGCTGGTCGATCTGAACCGGCGACAGACGATCCGGAACGCCGAGCAGGAGACGAAGGCCCGCTGGAGTCCGTGGGACGGCGTGACGCTGACCGGCTGGCCGGTGCGGACGCTGGTGGGCGGCCGGACGGTGTTCGCGGACGGGAAGATCGATGATGCGGCCCGCGGCACGGAGATTGAATACGATCACGGGCGGGGCGGGTACTGGGCGGATGAGGTGTCGACAGCGCCCGAATAGGGCGTTGCGCTGGTTGGTTGCATGATCGTGATTGGCAGGCGGACGGGGTGTCCGCAGCGCGGTAGACGGACTGGCTCGTGGTCCCATTGAGAGCTAGGCGGAAACAGCCTGGCACGCAGGAAATCGAGTGACATGCGAGCAACGGACCGTTACCATTGCCTTTGCCGCAACCGAATGACTGCGAGTTAGGCTGCCAACTCGCCGTCTATAAGTGAGACACTGATCATTCTAAAAACGAGTTCGCCGGAAGGTCGTGCAACCAGAATGGCGGGTCTTATCGTGGTCACGGGGCTAGACCAGTTGCCGCCAACGGAGCGTTGGCCACGTTTGGTTGTGCCCCTGGCGGACGAACTCACATGCAGCGGGTTCGGCGATCTCCCCGATTTGGCATCCTTGCGGCGCGAAGCCCATGAATTGGGAAAACTTGAAGCAACTGAAGTCGCCGTCAACCTCGTCAATTTCGGCTATGGTCGCGAGCTGGTAAACCGCGTGGTCGAAGGGGCAGGGGTCAAGCGTGGCCGGCCGGTGGTTCCTGCCAGGTGGCACGAATACGACTGCGGTGATTATTTCAGCTCCGAGCTAGCCGATCATGGGTACTGGGACGAGCCGGGTCAGTATTGGTACATCTGGCCCGCCGACCGCGTCTACGAGGATCCAAACCTACAGTTTCTCCGCATTGGCGGCGCCGGTGTTGACGGGATCGATTGGGGCTACCGCCGTGGTCACTCAGGCTTGTGGGCGTACCCGAACCACAACATTCCGATGGGGCCCAATTGCCGCGCTGACGGGGAGTTCGTGTGGCTGGCCCCGACAGCTCAGGCACTGTTGCAAGGTTGGCTCACTGGAGCCATTACGGTTTAGTGGCGAACCAATGGATGAAGCTGACCGGGGCCGCCATATTGGTTTCGTGCGGCATGAAGCTTTTGCAGGCGGCCCCGGCAGCTTATCCTTATCGTTCGCGGAGCGGCCCAGCTTGGCCGTCTGTGGCATGGCTTGGCTGGGCGGCGCGGCCGTGGGAGGTTCACGCCACAATCTCCCTCGCGTAACCTCCTGTCGCCCAGCGCCCCCGGTCGCCACATTGGAATGGCAGTTGAGGCCACCCGCAGCCTGTAGGTCGTATATATTAAATAAAATAAGCGTGTGGGCATGTTGACAGATGGGATCGGCTGCGCATTGTCAGGGGGATTCCGATGAGATGTATTCCTTGCATCGCAATCTTGCTCATTGGTCTGGTGGCGATGCGCGACGATCTGGCGGCGCAGGAAGCGAATCGAATGCCCGAGAGGGCGATCGCTCCGTTTGACGCGGAGAAGGCGAAGTCCTTTCAGGCGGCGTGGGCCCAGTATCTGGGCGTTCCCGTCCTGTTTAAGAACTCGATTGACATGCAGTTGTCTTTGATCCCGCCCGGTGAGTTCATGATGGGGAGTCCCGTGTCTGAACCGGGCCGACTGGACAATGAGAGGCGTCGAAGCGTGACCATGAAGAGACCGTTCCTGGTTGGCGTTACAGAAGTGACCCAGTTTCAGTATGAGGCCGTCATGGGAATGAACCCGGCACGATTTCGAGGAGCAAACAGGCCTGTTGAGAAGGTGAGCTGGGATAACGCAAATGAATTCTGCAGGACGTTGTCCGCCTTGCCTGCGGAGAAGGCCGCAGGAAGAGTCTATCGACTGCTAAGAGAGGATGAATGGGAGTTCGCCTGCCGGGCCGGTTCGACGACGGCGTACAGTTTTGGCGACGATGTGAGTCAGGCGGATCGATATGCCTGGTTCAAAGATAATGGCGACGGCCAGACTCACGTGGTGGCCGAAAAGCTGCCCAACGACTGGGGGCTGTTTGATATGCACGGGAATGTTTTCGAATGGTGCGAGATCGAACCGGCGGGCGATCATCGCTTTCTGACGGTCGATTCGAAAGGGTTGCAGGAGTCGTTTGGGCAGGTGTACCGCGGCGGTGCGTGGATCAATTTGCCGGATCGAATCAGGTCAGCGTCCCGCAGCGTCTATAAGACGACATTGCGATATCATTATCTGGGGTTTCGAGTTGCGAGTGATTGCGCGGTACGTGGAAAATAAAGCGGCAAGTGAATGGCCGGGCGTTTGCAGCGCGCCGCTGGATGCTCTTTCCACATCATCCCTCGGTGACCTTCGGTCGCTCCGCGACCCCGGTGGCCATCGGAATGGCGACCGGGGCCACCTGCGGCGGCGTATCCTCAACGTCAGGCGGCGTGGCTCGTCTCCGAGGAATTGCATGTTGCGCAGAAAACTGTTTGCAGCGTTGATCTTTGCGCCCCTGGCGATTGCCCATTCCGAAGGGACGCAGGGCCGCACCGAATTGCCGCCCGGTGCGCGAGTGCGGTTAGGAACTTTGAACTTCCTCGCCGGTTCCTCGGCGTCGGCAATGGCTTTTACACCCGACGGCAAAACCGTCATCTGGCAGGGTGCGGATTACGGGTCGGATTTCACGTTGCGTCACTGGGATCTGGCCACGGCAAAGGAACTCAACCGCATTATCGGGGATGACTTTGGAGATGGTCCGCAGCAATTCTCCATTTTTCGCGTCATCGATAACAACTCCTTGCTCCACACTACAGCGAACGGTTTGGCCCTGACGGATTTGAACACCGGGGAGGAACGCGTCGTCACGGAACTGGCTCGCGGTAAGCCGAGTTGGATCTCGCCCGACGGCAAGCGCGTGCTCACCTACAGCAGGCGCGGCTCTTGGGCCAAGCGCACAGCGGCCGCGACGTTCACACTCTGGGATCTGGAACGATCGGAAAAGATCCGCGATTTCACTCACGAATTCCAGGACGCGCCGGCAAAAGCCGACGCGGGAGCCCAACTGACGGCCGTGGCCCTTACTCCCGATGGCAAGACTTTCGCCACGTCGTGGATCTACCTCGCTTCTGGCCCGATGCTCACGTACCGCGTGGGCCAAGTTGTGAGCCTCTGGGATGTCGCCAGCGGCAAGGAACATTCTTTGGATGCGGCGGCGGCCTACAATCTGCATTTTCTCGAAGGTGGCAAGACCTTGGCTTGCGCCGATGGCCGAAATGCCGGCGGGGCACGTTCGACAGACGATCTCCATCACGGCACGATGGAATTCTGGGATGTGGCCGCCGGCAGGCGAATGCGCAAGTTTGAGAGTGCCGTCGATTGGAGCGGGCCGCTTGTGTTTTCCCCCGATGGAAAGCTCTTTGCCAGCGGAGGTGGCGAAGATGCGGACGGAGAGGACGAGAATGCCGTTGCTGTCTGGAGCACCGCCACCGGGGAGCAATTGAGGAAATTCACCAGCCAACGGGCAAAGGTGCGGCTCCTCGCCTTTTCTCCCGATGGGTGCATGCTGGCTTCCGGGATCGACGATGCCCTCTATCAGGAGAAAGAGAACTCGCCGTGGTTGGCAGAATCGATTCTGGTATGGGACGTCCAGGCGTTGCGATAGTTTTCCACCGGGCGTCTAACAGAGCGGTGGACCGGAGCCGCCGATGACGCCGGTTTTGAAAGCACACTTCCTTGGCGGCGGCCCCGTTACCGCCGTCGTTACGGCTTTCGCACTTGCCCCGCTCCCACGCGAATCCCACCCGCTCCACACGTCGACCTATCCGGTCCGTGAAGGCGCGCAGGTGACCCGCCGCCCGGTCTTCTCTCTGCGATCCCCGAGACCCGCCCCTAATACTCGTGCTGCTCGGTATCCGCGGCCGACTCGGCGTATGGATTCGGGGCTGCCTTCTGGACCTGGCGGACTTTGCGTTCGGTGACTTCGGTCTGCAGCCGGGCGATCGCGTCCACGATCGGCATGGCGCCCAGTTCGCCGTCGATGCGGTCCCGCAGGGAGACGGTGCCGTTTTCGACGTCGCGGCCGCCGACGACCAGCATGTAGGGGATCAGTTCGAGCTGGGCGTCGCGGACCTTGGCGTTGATCTTGCAGCTCCGCAGGTCGGTGCCGACGCGGAAACCGGCGGACCGAAACTGTGCTTCGACCTGGCGGGCGTAGTCCTCGAACTTCTCGCCGATCGACATCACGCGGACCTGCTCGGGGGCCAGCCAGAGGGGGAACGCGCCGGCGAAGTGCTCGATCAGCATCCCGGTGAAGCGCTCCATCGAGCCGAAGGGGGCGCGGTGAATCATCACCGGCTGGTGGGCCTGGTTGTCTGCGCCGACGTATTCGAGCTGGAAGCGTTCCGGCAGGAGGAAGTCGAGCTGCACGGTGCCGAGTTGCCATTCGCGGCCGATGGCGTCCCGGACCATGAAGTCGGTCTTGGGGCCGTAGAAGGCCGCTTCGCCTTCTCGCTCGCTGAACGACAGGCCCGCTTCCTGCAGGACTCGGCGCAGGGTTCCCTCGGCGGTCGCCCACATCGCGGGCTCGCCGGCGTATTTGTCGCTCTTGGGATCGCGGAGCGACAACTGAATGCGGTAGTCGTCCAGGCCGACGCTGGCGAGGACGAATTTGACCAGCTCCAGCGTGCTGCGGAATTCGTGCTCGACCTGCTCCGGGGTGCAGAAGAGGTGGGCGTCGTCCTGGGTCAGCCCGCGGACGCGGAGCATGCCGTTCAGTTCGCCTGACTGTTCGTGGCGATAGACGGTCCCGAACTCGGCGAGCCGGACGGGGAGATCCCGGTAGCTGCGCGGCTGCGACTTGTAGATCTGGATGTGGTGCGGGCAGTTCATGGGCTTGAGCAGGTAGCGTTCCTGCTGCTTTTCCCAGGTCCGCAGGGCGGCGATCTTCTGCTCGGGAGCGCCATTCTGCGGATATTCGGTCACGTCGACCGCCAGCACGCGGGCGGACTCGAAAAGCTTCGCTTCGTCCTCGGCGGAGAGCGTTCCCTCCTGGAGTTTTCGGATCCAAAAGTCGACGAGCTGGCCGCCGTCGTGACCGTAGAGCGGAGCGAACTGTGAATCGCGGTAGTACGGGAAGTGGCCGCTGGTTTCGTAGAGTTCCACCCGCCCGATGTGCGGGGTATAAACCGGCTGATAGCCCCGTTTGAGCAATTCCTGTTTGATGAAATCTTCGAGGATGACGCGAATGGTCGCCCCCTTGGGCATCCACAAGCAGAGCCCCTGGCCGACTTCCTGGCTGATGGTGAACAGGCCGAGCTGTTTGCCGAGGACGCGGTGATCGCGGCGTTTGGCCTCGTTGACCTGGTCCAGGTAGGCGTCCTGATCCTTCTGCGAGAACCAGGCGGTTCCGTAGAGGCGCTGGAGCTGGCGACCGCTGGAGTCCCCCTTCCAGTAGGCCCCGGCGACGGACAGCAGTTTGAAGGCCTTGATCCGTTTGGCGTCCGGCACGTGCGGGCCGCGGCAGAGATCGACGAATTCGCCCTGCCGGTAGAAGCTGACGGTGGGATGGCTGGCCAGCCCGGTCCGGATGTGTTCGCTCTTGAGCGACTGCGACATCCCCTCGACCAGTTTCAGCGCCTCGTCCCGGTCGGTGACAAAACGCTCGAACGGCTCGGCCTGCGCGACGATGCGGGCCATTTCGGCCTCGATCCGCGGGAAGTCGTCTTCGCTGATTTGATGCGGCAGGGCCATGTCGTAGTAGTAGCCCTGGCCGGTTGTCGGTCCGAAGGCGAGTTCCACGTCGGGAAACAACCGGGTGACGGCGCGGGCCATCACGTGTGCACACGAATGCCGGAGAATTCCGAGCGATTGGGAGTCTTTCTCGGTCAGGATCTGGACCGGGATCGGGCGCTCTTCTGTGGCCTCGACCAGCGGACGCATCACGTCCACGACCGTCCCGGCGACGACTGCGCCCAGCGCGGCGCTACCGAGCCGGGGGCTGATCTTGTTGGCGACATCCAGAGCGGTCGCGTTGTCGGCGACCTCCAGAACTGCTCCATCCGGGAGACGTACCTGCAACATCAATGAAGACTTTCCGTCGGCCGGCCGGTCAGGGGGCCGGACGGGCACAAATGAGCGAAACTCGCCGCCACACCACGATTTGCGGCGGCGAGGCCGTGTTATATCGGACCGCCGGTCGGACCGTCAATCTCCGTGCAGACTGCGGTGCTCAGGGCCTTCGGGTTGTAGAGGTGCGCAGCGTCGCGGAGGTTCGGAGCGGATCTGGCCGTTGGAGAGCTTCCCGTCGGCCGCAGGCAAGTTTGCAAGGTGATCGCTCGGAACCGGCGATCGGGGAACGGCAACAGGTCTTTGACGCTGTTCAGCCGCCGGACTCGCCTCGCTGCTCGTTCAGTTCAATCTGTCGCAGGAGCCCCTGCACGAGCGTTGCTTTGTTAATCGGCTTGAACAGGCACGCGTCGTACCCACTGTTCTCCACTGGTTGATCACGTTGACCGAAGACGTCGGCCGTGAGCGCCACGAGCGGTCCCGTGTATCCCAGTCGTCGCAACTCGGCGGCAGTTCGGCGTCCATCCATGACGGGCATGTGCAGGTCGAGCACGATTGCGGCATACCGGACGCCCAGTCGAGCACCGTTGCTGACAGCTTCGATCGCCTCCAGGCCATTGACGACGGAGTCGACAATCGCTCCGGCGGATTCGAGAAAACGCTTGATCAGGAACCGCGAGTCAGCGTCGTCGTCCGCCGCCAGGATCCGGCTGGAACGCAGAACCGGCGGCAGCAGGTCTCCCGTGCTGGCCGCTGAGGCCTGAGTCTGGCGGAGGTCGGAATTCTCCTGTTCAAGTCGGCTGCAGCGACGAAGCAATTGCAGCTGTCCGTCGACGGCGTTCCGTTGCTCCTCGACAAGTCGTAGCTCCATCGCCTTTCGGGCGCTGATGTCGCGAACGATGCCGATGAACAAATGGTCGGTGTCGGTCCTGACTTCGCAGACCGACAGCTCGATCGGAAAGATCCGACCGTCCCTCCGCACGGCGCGGACTTCCCGTCCGATCCCGATGACCTGGTTTTCCCCGGTTTTGAGATATCGCTCGAGGAAGGAATCGTGCAGATTCCGGTAGGGATCGGGCATCAGCAGCGATACGTTCCGCCCGACAATTTCATGCGACTCGTAGCCGAAGATCCGTTCCGCAGCGGGATTGAAGTTGACGACAATTCCGCAAGCGTCGATGCTGATAATGGCGTCCGGGGCGGCGGCGATCAGCGCCTCATACTTTGCATCTCGCATCGGTCCATGACCTGCTGCAACTGGAAGGCATGGCGAACGCGACGAGAAGTCTCGTATCGCCAGGTGACTACGCGACGACATTACTTGTTCGTCAGTTTGCGGGGGGCCTGCGAGACCCGATTTCCCATACACGCCGGGTTTGCGCGGGATGCGCAACGCGATGATGAATCGCAGCACGCGCAATGCGGCAGAAACCCCGCTGTTGCCCGGCGGAGATTGCGATATCTGGCGTGAACACGCGGGTCAGAATCTAAAGCAAGGTGTCACGCGGATGGCCAGCCGGCGCGTTGGGCCAGTTCGATCAACTGCGACTTGGATTCCAGCCCCAGTGTCGCCATCAGACTGGAGCGTCGGAACTGAATCGTTCTGAGGCTGACGTCCAGCTCATCGGCGATCTCGCGGTTGGTCAGTCCGCGGACAATCCCCGCCATGACCGGTCTTTCCTCCGCCGAAAGATTCTCAATCCGATCCAATGCGATGCGCTGTTCGGCTGTTCTGTTCCTCGAATGTTCGTCGATCTGAAGCGCATTCCGAACTGCGGCCAGGAATTTTCCGGGATGAAACGGTTTCTCAAGGACATCGATCGCTCCCAGCTTCATCGACTGTACGACGTTGCTCACTTCGGCAAACCCCGAGATCACCACCGTCGGTCGACCCTGCCGCCTTTCGGCCATCTGCTGCAGGAGTTGCAGTTCGGTGACACCCGGCATCCGCAGGTCCGCCACGAGACAGCCTGGCCGCTGAGGATCGACTTCCTGCAAGAACGCTTCGGCCGACGAGAAACACTCGGCCGGAATTCCCTGTACTTCGAGCAGTGTCTGCAACGAATGGAGCACGGCGAGGTCGTCGTCCACCACGAACACAGTTGGCACTTCGGTCATTTGAGCTGCTTTCTCAGTCAGCGATGGGCAGGCTGAAACAGATTTCGAATCCGCATTCCACAGCGGCGTTGCAGCGAATTTCACCGCCGTGAAACTCGACGATGCGCTTGCAGATCGGCAGTCCCAGCCCCAGTCCCTGCGGTTTTGAGGTTGCAAACGGCGTAAAGAGCCGCGGCCGCATGTCGGCCGGAACGCCCGCTCCCGAGTCGCGGACGCGAATCAGAAGCATGGATTTCCGTTCGGGCTCGACTTCGATTTTCAGGCAGCGAGCTTCCGTCGGCTGTCGAAAGGACTCGATCGAGTTTCGAATCAAATTGAACAGGACTTGCTGGATCTGGACGGGGTCGACCATTACCGGCGGCAGAAGCTCGGCCGCGTCGACAGTGACTTCGACCTGCGCCAGCCTCAGATCGGCAGCCAGCAGAGCCAGCACTTCCTGGATCAGCCGGGACATCGACACCGCCGACCGTTGCGGAGGCTGGTTGCGAATCATTGCCTGCAGCCGCCGGATGATCTCGCCGCCTCGCTCCGCCTGACTGGAGATGCGCCGGACAACCGCCTGATTTGTCTCGGGCGATGAGTGACGCCCGACCTCCGAATTGCCGGTCAGTCTCGATTCCAGAGCGAAGGCATAGTTGGCGATCGCGGCGAGCGGCTGATTGAGCTCGTGCGCGATCCCGGCGGCCAGTTCTCCCAGCATGCCCAGGCGGGCGACATGAGCCATCTCGTCGCTGAGGAGCTTCAGTTGCGACTCGGCGGCGATCCGTTCGGTGATGTCCTGCACGGTGCCCTTTATGCCGATCGTCTGCCCATGCTCGTCGTGGACGGCTTCTCCATTCTCACGAACGATTCGCTCGGTTCCGTCTGCGCGGCAGATCCGATGCTCGACGACGTACGGGCGGCCGGTTTCCAGAGTTTCGCGAACGGCAGCGACGATTGTGGAACGGTCCTCCGGGTGGGCGAAATTCAGGAACTCGGTCTGATAGTGGGGCGTGATCGATCGGGGTGTCATTCCGAAAATTCGATAGACTTCGTCGCTCCAGGCGATTTCATCGGTCCGGATCTCCCAGTGCCAGTTGCCAATGTGGGCGATTCGCTGCGCTTCAGCGAGTCTCTGCTCGCTGGTGCGGAGCGCTTCTTCTGCGAGCTTGCGATCTGTAATGTCGATCGACGACGACAGAATCTGGCGTTTGCCCCCCAGCGTGACCATCCGACAGGAAAACAGAACATTTCGGATGCGACCACTCTTCGTACGGGTTGTCGTCTCGACATGATCCAGTCGACCAGACCGCTCAAGTATGTCCAGAACCAGCTCTCGACCCACGGAGCCAGTTCCCATCCCGAGGTCCATCGGGATCCGCCCCAGGACTTCGCTGGCGGCATATCCGCTCAGTTGCTCAAACGCGGGATTGACCGCCGTAAAGCGGCCGTCCGTGCCGTTGACCGTGACGGCGAACGGAGCCGCCTCGAAGAGCATGCGAAAGCGTTCTTCGCTGGCCTCCAGCGCCTGCTGCGCCTCAACCTGCGAAGTGATGTCGGCGACCGAACCCGCGAGCTGAATCGCGTGCCCCTGTTCGTTCCAGACTGCCTGCCCACGAGCGTACAGCCAGAGATAGCTTCCCGATTTCTGTCGATGCCGGAAGCGGATGCTGTACGGTTCGTGGAGCTCGCTGTGGCGACGAATCTGATCGGCGACCATCGGGCGGTCTTCCGGATGGATCAGGTCCAGCCATGCGTTGAGGTCTGGCGAGATCTCGCCACGATCGAATCCGATCATTTCCAGCAGTCGGTCGGAGGGCGTCAGCTCATTGGTCACCAGATTGAGGTCCCAGACCCCCTCGTTCAATCCGCGGATCACCAGCTCGTAGCGTTCCTTTGTCGTGCGAAGTTCTGCCTCCGCCTGTTTGCGTTCTGTGATATCCACCGCCAGCGAGAGGACCTGCGGAGCTTCGCCGAGGCGGACCACTCGCGACGAAAACAGGCAGTTTCTCAATTCGCCCGATCGAGTCCGCGTCAGAACTTCCAGGTTGTCGACGCGGCCCTGCGATCTCAGAGACGCGCTGGCGGCGTGAGCTTCGCCGGTTTCGGCGGAAATCAGTCCGACGTCGACCGACGTTCTTGCAATCACTTCATCAGCGGAAAACCCCGTCGAGGATTCAAACGCCGGATTGACGGCCGAGTACCTGCCGTCGAGGTCGGTCAGAACGATGGGAATCGGCGCCGATTCGAACAAGGTCCGGAATCGCTCTTCGCTGTCCCGCAGTTCCGCCTCTGCCCGCAGCTGCGCCGTCTGAATTCTCGTGCGTTCGACTTCGGTGGCGACGCGCTGCCCGATCAGCCGGAGCAACTCCTGATCTTCTTCGGAGAACTCGCGATGTTGATCGTCCAGCAGACAAACGACGGCGGCGACGCAGCCCTCTCCGTCGACTGCGGGGAACCCGCAGTATGTGACGATCTTGTGCTCGCGAAGAATTGTCGAATCCGGAAATCGCTCCTGAACACGATCGATGATCTGCAGCTTTCCGGTGGCCGCGACCAGCCCGCAGGCGGTGCCGGCCAACGCACAACGTTGATGATCGACGGTTGCCTTGCCGTCTGCAAAAATCGCCTGAAAGGCGAGATCCTCATTCTCGACAACCATCAGGCAGACCATTTTGACGCCGAACAGCTCGCCGATCATCTGCACAACGTGAGTGAAGACCGATGCGGGTTCGCCGGCCATCCGCATGCTCAATTCGGACAGTCTCCGCAATTTCACCAGCCGGGCGGCCTCGCGCTCTTCGGATTCCTTTCGTTCCGTGATGTCGCGGTAGTTGCCGACGATGGCACGGACTGCGGGCTCGTCAAGCTGATTCGTCGCGATCAGTTCCACCCAGCGGTAGGATCCGCATCTCGTGCGGCAACGAAGTTCCAGGCCAATCGGCTGATCGGGCCGTTCCAGGATTGCCTGCAGCACCTCCTTTGCCAGGGGGGCATCGTCGGGATGGCAGTAGTCGAAGGCGCACTGACCGATCAATTCGTCGGACTGATAGCCCAGCATCGCCGTGGCCGTCGGAACGCGGTAAAGAATCGTCCCGGCGGCGTCATAAAGCGCGATGGCGTCTGCGCTGTTTTCAATCAGCTTCCGAAATCGCTGTTCGCTCAACTGCAGCACATCCCGGGACTGCTTCTGCACCGTGATGTCCGCGAAGGAGATCATCAATGATTTCAACCGACCGGCGTCATCGCGTATGGCTACGGCAGTGCACTCGACTGGAAACTGCGATCCGTCGAAGCGAGTTCCCTCCAGTTCTCCGGTCCAGCTCTCATTTCGACGCAGTGTTTCGAGGATCTCGCCGGCAGTCGCAGCCGGCGAGCAGACGTCGGCCAGCCGACGACCGACGATGTCGGCCTCGCACGAATAGCCCCAAGTCCGCTCGAAGGCTCGATTGGCGGAGCTGAGTTGGCCATCCCCGTCGGCAAACAGGATTGGCGTGATCGACAGGGCGATCGCCTGCTCGCACAGGCGGAGAGACTCTTCCGTGGCCTTTTGTGCGGAAATATCTCGATAGCTGCCGACGACCGCCCGGATCGTCGGATCGTGCAGCCGATTGGTGGCGATGAGCTCCAGCCAGCGGTACGAGCCATCCTTGCAGCGGCTTCGCAGCTCCACCTTGCCGATTGCTCCCGGCGTTGACAGAACCTCGGGCATTCGTTCGCGGATGGCCGGCAGATCATCCGGATGGCAGTACTCGAAGCCGTGCCGGCCAATCATTTCCTCGGGTTCGTAGCCCAGCACATCGCGGACGGACGGGCTCTGATACAGAATCCGGGTGTCTGCGTCGTACAGTGCGATGACCTTGGAACTGTGTTCCATCAGTTTTCGAAAACGCTCCTCGCTCTCGCGAGCGATACTTTCCGCCCGGACCTGCTCGGTGACATCCTGGCCGATCGCGACCAGGCCGGTCACCAGTCCCCGGTCATCCTGCAAGACCTCGTCGTTCCACTCGATATCCCGTTCTTCTCCGGAGCGAGTGAGGATCGCATTGCGGTTGCCGCGCGTTGGCGACTGAGTCAGAGCCATTCGAAAGATCTCGCGAACCCGGTCGCGATCACGTTCCGGCAAAAATGTGTCGAACCAGTCCCGTCCGACAACTTCGGCGAGCCGATAGCCGCTCAGATCTTCCAGGAACCGATTGATGTACTGGATGCGACCGGACCGATCCAGCGAGACGATCACGAGCGGGGCGGCATCCAGAATCCGCTGTGAGATCAGTGGCTGGCAACGGAATCCAGACGACCTCTCCGCACGGTCTGAGCCCTCAGCCTTGGACGGCAGGAGACGGCCGCACTGATCGCAATATCGAGCTGACGCGGGCGCCGATGTTGCGCACGTTGAACATTCCATGAGAATTCGTCGTACCGTCGTTCGTCGGGAAGCAGATTGTTGCGTTGACGCTGCGTTCAGCGAGGCGTTCGCGATGCGGTCGGCCGACAATCGCCATCGACCGGATCGCGAATTCAAATCGAAGCTATGTCGTTCGAGGACATTTCGAAAGGGGGACAAATGCAGCCGTGGGAAATCCACTGATGCCAGACGGCGAACGGCGATAGGTGGCTTTACCGGACGACACTGCCGTTGCGCGCCCCCGTCGACCTGAGTAAACGGAGAATTCAACCGCGCGACGGCGGTTCGGGGACGCAGACTTCCACGCGGTTATCCACCACCCGCACCTCGTAGCAGTCAGTCCGGACCTTGCTCCGCGGATTGTCGAGCCATGTGCCGTCCGTCACGCAAAAGCTCCAGGCGTGCCAGGGACACATGACTGCGGTTCCCTCAAGGTGCCCCTCCGCGAGAGAGGCCCCCATGTGCGGGCAGGCGTCGTTGATGGCATGGAATTCCCCATCTTTCCGAAACACCGCAACTCGCCGACCGTTAACTGTGAATGCCCGTCCTTGTCCCTCGGCAATTTCGTCGGCCGCTGCCACGAATTCAAAGTCAGCCATTGGTTGTCTGGTTTCGGAGAAGGTGCACGCGGAACAGGCGATTGCCTCGGTTCCGAGCAGTGTCGAACTGCGCGGAGGCAGTGTCAAGGGCGACAGCTTCAGCGCTTGATGCCGCCGTCCTGCGGGCCTGGAGCGCCTTGGAAGACTCCGTGGAAAACAAGGGCTTCCACTGGCGTCATAAACTGCGCATACTGGCGAGCGTTACACCCCGGGATCGCGGGCCGCGAACGGAAAACCCGGTGCAGGAGGCGTGGTATGACCGTAAGCGAGACAGATCGTCGTCGCCGTCGATTGCTGGTGCGTTCTCTGATGGGCGCCCCCCCGGATTCCGGATCGACCGACAATTGGATTTCCTCGGAAACCGAGGTTCCCGCAAATCTGGCGGAGGACATCGAGCTTTCGAACCGCCGTGGAACGACAGACTTCAAGTCTGTTCCACCACCGGATCTGTGCGCGCAGAGGCGGGAACCGCCCGCGCCGAGGTCAGTCGTGGTTGGCCCGACTCGCGTCATCGAGTCTCAACTTGACGCGGTCCTCAGGACTCTGGGGACGGTGACATCGCCTGCGACTCCCGCGCCCCCTCCGGTCGCTCCGGCTCCCGTCCGGCAAGTGCCGCTTTCAACAGCCCCGCCGCTGATGCTGCCTCCGTTTCAGAATCTGCCGACCAAGCGACCTGCACCGTTTCGCCGTCCGCCGCCGGTGGAAACGCCGCCCAGATCGGCCCCGGCGACTCAGGATCGGCCGGAACCCGCCCAGGCCGTTACCGCGCCAGCAGTTTCGACCCCGTCTGTTTCGGTTCCCATTGAAGTCTCGCCAGAACCGGTTGCGACAATTCCGATGACGACAACGATCGCGGAGAGACCTGCTGCGCCGCTCGTTGAACCCGCGCCAACGCCCGAAGTCATATCCACGCCCACGGTTTCTGAAAGATCTGAGGTTCTCCGCTCGCGATCAAAAATTGGAACGATGAAGCTGGATGCCGTGGCGCTTTCAGCGCGAATGAAGGAGCTGGCGAAGCTGCTCGAAGAGTGCCCGGATGCTCCGTCCGACGACGCACTGTGCGCCTGGGATGATTGCCGACGGCTGGCTCTCCTGCTGCATCACGAACTGGACCGCGGACTCCCGCAACCCGAATCTCAGCGGAACGGTCGAGCCGCGGCGAAAGCTCGCTGATTCGATTCGAGATTCACAGTCCTGCCCGGAACCAGCCGCTGCCGCAGCTGCTAAGATCGTCCTTCCCGGCCACGACACGCGGCCAGGAAGGGCATTTCTCAATCCGGGTTCGCGCGGCGAGCGGCGGCGTCGAACCTCAGTGCGGGCCTCCTGGATGAAGCAGCTTCTATCGGCAGACCAGATTTCCCGTCGAGTGGCCGAACTGGGGGCTCAGCTTGCCGCCGATTACCGGGGGCGGCCGCTGACCGTGGTCGGTGTTCTGAGCGGCAGCGTCGTCTTTCTGGCGGACCTGATCCGCTGCATCGACGTGCCCCATCAGATCGGCTTTGTGGAGGCCTCCAGTTATCGGGGCCGGACTACTTCCGGAGCCGAATTGACGGTATCCGTCGACCGTCTTCCGGATCTGGCGGGGCGCGACGTGCTGCTGATCGACGACATCCTCGATACGGGCCGGACGCTGGCGTCGCTGAAGACTCTTCTGGCAGCCCGCAATCCCGCCTCGCTCCGGACCGCGGTCCTGTTGTGGAAGGAGGGAACGCAGCAGGTCGACTTTGTCGCAGACTATCACGCATTTCAGATTCCGAACGATTTCGTCGTCGGTTACGGCCTGGATTACAACAACGACTATCGCCATCGCCCCGACATTGTCATTCTTGAGCCTCAGGATCTGTAATCGATCTTCGTCTGCAATTCCCGCCCCGATTGACTGCCGAGCATGCTCACGACGCTGGAACTTCTGGCGGCCGGTTTCGGGCTGACAGTGGATACCGTGCTGGCGGTTGCGCTGACGGAGCGCCGCAACCGGGCCGCACTGCATAGCTGGATGGTCAGCTTTGCGGTCGGTGCGTGGTTCTGGCACGCCGGCAACGCGGGCTATTTCTGGACAACCAGTTTCGCGACGCCGGAAGCGCCGGGGCTGCGCTGGCTGGCGATGCTTTCCATGCTCGTCGGCCTGCTGCTGATGCCCTGCAGTCTGCTGCACGCCGTGCTCCGGCTTTCGCAGACCGGCTGGACGGGACACGCCGCTCCGGCCGGGTGGCGGTGGTTCCTGTACCTCCCGGTCATCCTGGCGGCCCCGATCTCTGGTTCGCTGCGCGGCGGCGCATCGGCCTCGTTTCTCGAGCAGGTTCAGCCGTGGATGATCCCGTACCTGGCGGTGATTACCGTCATCAATGCTGCCTCCGCCGCCGTTCTGTGGCAGGTCGGTCGCCGGACCCCGCTGCCCGGAGCTCCCAGATTCTTTGCCGGGTTGTCGCTGCTGATCGGCGCCGTGACCGTCGCGCTCAACGTTTCGATGTTTGTCGTCATGGGGATCACCGACGACTCGCACCATGCCTGGATTGCCGCGATTATCCTCCTGCCCGTGCTGCCGACCCTCTGGTTTGCCTATGCGGTCATTCGTTTCGGCTTCTTTCCTCTCGTCGTCGAACGAAGCCTGATCTACGGCGGACTGCTTGCGGTTGCCGTCATGCTGCACCAGTCGATTGTCCGTCGCGTGGAAGCCTCGTGGCAGCAGCGAGTCGGAATTGATCTGGCTGTGGCAGAGGTGGCGCTCGCCATCGGTATCGTTCTGGGCTACGCGCCGATCCGCCGACGGGTGAGAGAAGCTCTTCGCTACCTTCTCGGGCCGGGAGTCGGTTTCTTCCGCGAACGACTGCAGCGGGCCTCGGTCGATCTGGCAGCCCGCAGCGGTGAGTCGCCGCAGCAACTGGCCAAGTGGATGCTCGACGCCGTGCAGACCCTTTTCCCGCGGCAGGATGTTCAGGCGCTGGTCCGCGACGAGTTCCGGCAGCGCCGCTGGGATGCGGGTTCGCGAGAGTTGCTGTCCCTCGAACAGGCGGCGGGCCTGTGCGATCGACTTCGCGAAGCGGGGCTCCGATTGACTTATGCCGACCAGGCTCCGACCCGGGGCGACGCAGAATTGTTGCTGGAACAGCGAATCGTACTCGCCGTCCGTTGCGAGTATCAGACGATTGAGGGGTTGATCCTGATCGGCGGATACGCGGCCCGGTCGGGCTGGGGCGATGAAGAGCTGGGCGGCCTGTTGCTGCTGACCGAACAATGGGCTGGCGCCGTTTCCAACAGTCTGCTGCAGTCGGATCGACAGGCGACGGAACGGCGGGCCTGGCAGAACGAGAAGCTGTCTGCCCTGGGATTGCTCGCCGGTTCGATCGCCCATGAGATCAAGAATCCGCTCTCCTCCATGAAGACTCTGACGGCCGTCGCTCTGGAGGAGTCGGACCCGGCGTCTGACCATGCGGCGACACTTCGGCTCGTGCTGCAGGAAATCGACCGCCTGGCCGGGACGACGAGCCAGTTGCTCAGTTTCGTCCGGCCGTCCGGCGCCGTCGCTGCCGACGCGGTGGAGGCCGCCCGGCAGACGGTGCAAGTAGCCGGGCATCTGTCCCGTCAGCGGCAGGTCTCGCTGGCGTTGGAGATTCCGGATCAGCCGTTGCGGACCGTCGCGTCGGGCGAAGCCTTGCGTTCGATCCTGCTCAATCTAACGTTGAACGCCCTCGAAGCCTGCCCGCCATCGGGCCGAGTGACCGTCCGGTGCCAGAGCGAGGGGAGCCAGGTTCTGCTGGAAGTGACCGACACCGGACCGGGCCTGGCGCCCGAGGTGCAGGATCATCTGTTCGACGCGTTTCAGACCACCAAGGCCGACGGAACCGGGCTGGGACTGTACTCTGTGGCGTGTACTGTGCGGGATCTGGAGGGGACGGTGGAGTGCGAAAGCTCGCCGGGGGCCGGCGCGACGTTTCGAGTGCGCCTTCCCCGCGATGAACAGGAATCTGTGGCGTGACCGATCTGCTGCTGCTCATCGTCGACGACGAAGCCCCCGCCCGGCATGGGATGGTTCGTGCGCTGCGCCGTGAGGGCTGGACCATCGCCGAGGCCGAGAACGGTCGACTGGCTGTGGAGCTGATCCGCACCCGACGACCGGACCTGGTGTTTCTCGATCTGAACATGCCGGAACTGGATGGGCTCGGCGTCCTGCGCGAACTCGGCCCGGCGACGCAGACCACGGAGATCGTCGTCCTGACGGCAAATGACCGCGTGAGCGCGGCGGTCGAGTGCGTCCGGCTCGGAGCCACCGACTTTCTGACGAAGCCCTTTGAACTCGAACAGCTTCGCGCGGCAGTGGAACGCGTTCAACGACGGCGGTTGCTGGAGCGACGGGTCTCGTCGCTCCAGGCCGAGGTTGAGGCCGGCAGTGGATCGAGTCCGCTGCTGGGAGTCAGCCGGGCGATGCGTGACTTGCGCGAGCTGGTTCATCGAGCCGCCGCGGCGCCCGTCGATCTGCTGATCCGGGGAGAAACCGGAGCGGGTAAAGAACTGGTGGCGCGCGAGCTGCACCGGTGCAGTCCGCGCAGCAGCGGGCCGTTTGTGGCGGTCAACACAGCCGCGCTGCCGGAGTCGCTGCTGGAGAGCGAGCTGTTCGGTCACGTGAAGGGGGCCTTCACCGGCGCGGAACGGGACCGCGAGGGGGTGTTTCGACGGGCGCAAGGAGGAACTCTGTTTCTGGACGAGGTCGGCGATCTGCCGCTGGTCGCTCAGGCCAAGCTGCTCCGCGCACTGCAGGAGCGGCAGATTACGCCCGTCGGCTCCGAGCGTTCGATCGCCGTTGACGTCCGTGTGGTCAGCGCAACGCATCAGCCGCTGGAAGATCTGATCGCCGACGGCCGGTTCCGGCAGGATTTGTACTATCGCCTGCGCGGTTTTGAAATCCCGCTGCCTCCTCTGCGCTCCCGGCGGGAGGACATTCTGGTCCTGGCCGCGCACTTCGCCGAACGGGCGGCTGTGGCCGCTGGCCGCGCGGTTCCCGAATTGACCCGTGATGCGATCGACGCCCTGCTGTCGCACGACTGGCCTGGCAATGTCCGGGAACTCGAGCACGCGCTGCGGGCGGCTGTGTCGATGTTGACCGGAGAAGTCCTGCATGCGCGCGACCTGGGGCTGGCACCGCCGACGGTTCCCGTGGCCGAAGAGCTGTTTGCACCGTATTTCGCGATGCCGTTCGCAGAGGCCAAAACCCGACTCGTCGAGGCCTTCGAACGGGCGATGCTGACGCGTGCGTTGGAAGAGAGCCAGGGAAATCTCAGCGCGGCCGCCCGCACTCTGGGAATGCATCGCCAGAGTCTGCAGCAGAAGCTGGAGCAGCTCGGGCTCAGGCCGGAGCGATAGGCAGCCTCAATTGCGGCGCCCGATGATTCAGGCGGATCGTCGTGCGCTGGACCATGTCTGCAGCGTGACATCGTCAACGAGCGCGCCCTTCGGAGCCAGCTTGAGCTGGTCGAGAACGCCGCTGACCGAGGCGTCATCGGCGGAAAGGCCGAGCTGTTCGAGTCGGTGGGCGACCGCACGGCGACCGCTGTGGCGGCCGAGGATCAGCCGGATCGGGCCGCCGCCGACGAGCTCGGGACGGAACGGGAGATACGTATCGGGGTGTTTGAGCAACCCATCCTGATGGATGCCGGCTTCGGTCGCGAAAACGGTTTCGCCGGCGACCGGCTTGTTGAGCGGGAGCGGGCAGCCGGTCAGCTCCGCCACGAGCCGGCAGAGCGGGACGAGTTTCGTCGTATCGATCCGCATGGTCCGCCCGTACTGGTCGGGATGCAGTTTGAGGGCCATCGCGACTTCTTCGAGGGACGCATTCCCCGCCCGCTCGCCGATGCCGTTGATGGTGCACTGCACCACATGAGCGCCTTCCGCGATGCAGGCCAGCGTGTTCGCCACCGCCAGACCGAGGTCGTTGTGGAAGTGAACCGCGATCAGCGCCCGCTCGATGGAAGGGACGCCGTCCTGAATGGCCCGAAGGTAGTCGCGGGACTTCTCGGGAGTGAGGCAGCCGACGGTGTCGGGAAATCCAACCGTGGTGGCGCCCGCTTCGATGGCAGTCTGATAGCAACGGCAGAGGAACGGAAGCTCGGTTCGGCTGGCGTCTTCCGGAGAGAATGCCACGATATCGAACTTCGAGGCGGCGTAACCGACCGTGTCGGAGATCAGCGAGAGAATCTCCGCCTCGGACTTCTGCAGTTTGTACTGGCGGTGCAGGGGGCTGGTGCCGACGAAGAGGCTGACCCCGCGCTTGTGCTTCGGCTGTCCGTCGAGGGCGGCTTCGGCGGCGTCGACGTCGCTCCGGACAGTCCGGCACAGCGCTGTCAGGACCGGTCGTTTGACCACGCCGACCATCTTGCGGATGGCGGCGGAGTCCTGCTCGCTCGATGCGGGGAAGCCTGCATCGAGCGAATGGACGCCCAGCTCTTCGAGGGCCAATGCGATGCGGAGCTTGTCGTCAGGCTCCAGCGTGGCGCCTGGCATCTGTTCGCCGTCGCGGAGCGTGGTGTCGCTGAAGAGCACCGCCCCGGAATGGCGATGATGGCGGATCACCAGCGGCTTGACCACCTGCCCGATCCGCCGCATCACGCCCCACCGCATCACGTCTCTTCCTTCTTCTCTTCACGATCCATCACCCACTATCCACCATCCACTTCTTCTCCCCCTCACTTGAGCAGCCCGGGCAACTGCAGCTTCAAATCCTGGACGCTGGTGTTCCGGCTTTCGACGATCCCCTGTGCGTTCACCAGGAACATGGTCGGGAGGGAGATGACGCCGTATTGAATTGCAGCGGGACTCTCCAGGCCTTTCCCTTCGTAGATGTGGGGCCAGGGGACTTTGTGGGTCTGGATGTACTCGGCGACCGGCGGCAGATCCATGTCGAGACAGACGCCGACGATTTCGAATCCCTTGGACTTATACGCCTGGTAGAGCTGCCGCAGTTCGGGAAGATCCTCGGTGCACGGAACACAGTTGGTCGCCCAGTAGATGACCAGCACGGTCTTGCCGCGGAGTTTCGCGATGTCGAGAGTTCCCTCGCCCAGCATCGGGCCGGACAGCGCGAACGACTTCCCCTTCAATTCCAGCCGACGAATTGCGCCGGTTGCACGGCGAACGGCCGACGAATCGGCCTTCAGAGACGCCAGACGACGGTACCAGTCGAGGGCTTCTTTCGTGCGATTGTTGAACTCCTCCGTGACGGCGAGCTGCAGCATGGCGTCCGGCGCGTCTTCGGATTCGGGATACTTCTTGACGAACGCCGCCAGCGATTCCAGCCACTGCTTCTGCAGTTCGGTCCGCTTCTCGGTCTCCTGCACCGCCATGATCTGCAGCGTATACTCCGACTGCAGGACACGAAATTCCGCGTAGGCGACCAGAGCCGACTCGGGGCTCGACTTCCGCAGATCGGTTTCGAGTTTCTTGAGCTGCGAGAGCCCCTCGATATCGCTTCCCGTCTGCACGGCTGCCGCCAGACCATCAATGAGCTGCCGGAGCCACATCTCCTTTTCTTCGACGCCGTCGGCCTGGTTGTAGAGGCCGAGGATCAGTTCGGCCCGGCGGGCGTTGTACTTCGCGACGTCTTCCCGCTTGGAACCCGGCTGCGGCTGGGCGTCGTCCAGCTTCTGCAGATCGGCGAGCAGCTTCTGCATCTCGGGCGACGGGGCGGCCCCACCCGTCGGGGCTCCGGCTGCCAGGGCGGGTTGCATCAGAATACCGCCGGCGGCAATCGTCTCGGTCCCTTCGATGGGGAGCGGTGCCTGGGTCAGTTTCCAGACATCGCCCACGAGCACCATCTCGCCGAGCTGCACCAGCCCGGACGCGCCGCCGTTCTCGACAATGACCATTGCGTTTTCGTAGACGAGCAGGTCTTTGCCGGCTCGTTCGTCGTCGGCAGGGATCAGGCTGGGCATCTGGGCATCGAAGCGCATCCACTTCGTCCCGGCGCCGAGGAGCTTCGACTTGCTGGCGGAGATCGTTTTGATCGCTCCGCCCGATGACTCCAGCAGCTTGACGGTCGTCTCGCGGGCGATGCCCAGTGAGCGAAGATCTTCCGCGTTGATCATCAGGCTCTGCAGGGTCGGCATGTCTCCCGCCGCGATGGCGTTGATCGCTTCCCGGGAGGCCTCGGCAGCGGAAAGCTGCTTCCACTGATCGATCCGGCCGTCCTCGTTCGTATCGAGCCCCCAGCGGCTGCCGGCGAAGTTGACCCAGCGGCACTGGTCGGGCTTGTTGTTCTTGTTCGTGTCGATGTCGCGGAAGACTTCCATGCCGAGGTTGTAGTACCGCCACTGATCGACCGAACCGTCGCCGTCGGTATCGACAAACCGGCGAACGACCTGCCCGCCGGGCCCGAAGACGACCCAGCCGGAGACTTTTCCGCGGCGTTCGACGTCAACTTTGCACTTGGCGTAGTCGGCGACCGCAGGATTCTCGCAATCGACGTCCTTCTGGGACGGCTTGTAGGCGAAGACCGTGGCCAGAGGCGGCGTGTCCGCAGCTCCGGCGAATCCGGCCGTTCCACAGCATCCGACGACGGCAAGTCCGAATTGCCACCAGCGCCTTCGACTGGACATTCCCACCCCTCCCTGGTCAGGTCGCGTCACACAAACTCGCAGCTCCGTCGTCCCTCCGCGGCGTGAAATCACCCCCGGGAACGACGGAAGTACTCCGTCAGGCAGGTTTTCTAGCGAACCGGGCGGGGTCCGTCACGGTCAGTTTCACGAGAATCCGCGAAATTCGCCGCCGAGATGACCGAACTGCCAAAAAAAACACCGGTCAGAATTGGCAAATCGGGGGGACTCATTATACTTCGCCTGATCGCAGGGACGCACCGCCTGCGTCGCAAGTCGTGACGCGACTGGTTTGTCCGTCGTCAGCACGCTGCGAACATTGCCCGATGGTGTAACGGTAGCACGAGTGACTCTGGATCACTTAGTTCAGGTTCAAATCCTGGTCGGGCAACTTGATTTAACCCGCTGATGCAGCACGAGTTGCATCAGCGGGTTTTTCGTTGGCAGCGCCGGCGCGTTCAGGGTCGACCGCCATTTGGCAGCGATCTTCGGATCTTGCTGCCTGGAGGGCATTCTGCCGCACGGCGGATGGCCCAGCCGAGCAGCGCGAAGTTGCGTGCCAGGTCGCGGGTCTGCGTGAGCAGCTTCCGCCGCTTCTGCACCGGCAGCTCGTCGTCCTCGCTGCGAGTGACGCCGGACGGGGCGCGGCGTTTCCCCTCGCCGGTGTCGACGGCGTCATAGCCGAACGCCTGCCGCGCCTGACGCAGGCCGGCGTCGAACAGGCCGGACGCACTCTGCCAGAGTCCGGAAGCGTTCATGGCCCCTCCATCGTGAGGGAGCGGATGAACGGCCGCTTGCCGGTCTCGCGGGCGGCCTGGGCCTTCCAACGCTGGTACTGCTGCTGCAGGTCGGCGTAACTGACCGTCTGGCCGCCGAACGCGACGGTCTGGACGCCGACGTTCTCACGCAGCAGCGTTTCGAGCTGGGCCACCATCTCTTCGGCGAACGTGGGCATCGCGACCTTCCTGCAGGCAGGGGACGCGATTCAGGTTCGTGCAGGTAACCGGGACTGAGAAGGGCGTTCTGAAGAGTGGAAACAGAAACAATAGCCGAGATGGGGCTATTTTACCAAACACGACGCCACGAAGCCTGCGCTGTTAGACACATGTCGCGATCGGTCACACTCAAGATCGACTCTCGCACACACCGCTCGTCGAGAAACCCTCCCCATGTCTATGAAGCCACCTGCAACACCCTTGCACTCAATAAACAACTGGAGGTGCTTCGACCAACCATGTCTCGGCTAAAGCCAGCACACCACGCCATCTCGCCGCCGAACTGTCCCCTCCGCTACTTCTGTCACACTTGAATCAACTACTCTCTGAACTCATCGCCTTGGCGGTTGATACCGTCGCGCCGGCGCAAATGCACTTACAATCGCTACGAAGTACTTTACGATTACTGCCTTAACAACAGTCTTCGCGTCTAGAAACAAAGAAGCGTTCCGCATGTAAAATAAATCATCGCGTAAACGTCGCTCGATCCCGGCGATGTCCGCATCAAACGCCGGCGGGCCCGAGTGAAAGCTCATGATACCAGGCCGCACTCCAACTCGCTTCTCAAATCCGACCACTCGCCTCTCGATGGCGGCGGCAATCTCAGGCCGTTCAGGTCGAGGTCCGACGATCGCCATGTCTCCGCGAACAACGTTCAGAAGCTGCGGCAATTCATCCCATCCATTATTCCTCAGAAAACGCCCAAACCGCGTGACGCGAGGATCATCGCGTCCCGACCACACCGGGCCTGTCTCCTTCTCAGCATTCGTTACCATTGTGCGCAACTTTATGATCTTGAAGATGCGACCGTTCTTGCCAAGTCGGCTCTGCACAAAAAACGCGGATCCCCTTGAAGTCAGCTTGACTACGATAGCAAGCACAGTGATAAGCGGCGCCAACACCACCAGCAACACACTCGCAACAGCACACTCGATGAAAGGTTTGAACCGAAAGTACCGCGATATTTCAATGGCTTCAGGCGATTGCATTTCGGGTGAAAAGGTTCCGAGACGCGCGCCAATTATGCGCATGCCGCTTGTAGGCAGATCGCCTGCATTGATGGCTTCAACTATATCTGCTGCAACGGTTTCTGCCTCCTCGCCAGAAACATGAAAACCAACAATAGTACTTCCGCGGCGGATATAGCTCACGGTAATCCTCACATCAGAGTGATCGCGGAGATAGTGTATCAGACGCTGCAGGTATAAGGCGTCGTCATCGCTGAACGACAGTTCGTCGGCGTCGACGATTACTTCAAAAAGCGATCCTCTTTGATCGACTGCAATATCAGTGATCAACACTGAAGTGTTTGCGTATGCTGGTTGCGAATGATTGTCGAAAGAGCTGTCTGGCATTTGTTCTGTATCGCCGTGTTTCGGTACGCAACAGACAGTCTCGATGTGCTGGCTCGGTATCATGTAACCAACTCGCTCGCGAACTCTGGCGAGGATTCCATAGGTGCGCCGCCCATTCAGGGACAGGAGGGGAGTCCCACTGAAACCTGGCTCCAGGTAAGGGCCAGACGGGTCGACGTGGTCTAATTGAAGCCAATTACCGATGACCGGAAGGGATATGGCTCCGCGCCACCAGCTTCCTAACTTGGAGCCTCCCGGAATTCCGAAGGCTCGTACTGGTTCATCGATTCGCGGAAACGCGAATCGAGGTTGATCGACAGCTTGGTTAGCGGGTTGGCTCAGCGTGAGTAAAGCTAGGTCTTGTTTTACGTGACCGTCATTGGGCGGAGCCCAAGTTGTTACTTCTGCTGTTACAGATGTTTCGGAAGTAGCGAATACGAATCGCACGCAGACGGTGTCAGTCGGAAGGGTCTGATTGCTGTGGTCTCGGCCCAATGCGAAATTGACTACATGGGCGCAAGTTACGACGTGATGCGGATCTAATAACATTCCCATGCCGACAATCGGCGACGTTGCGGTGCGTGAGATGGCGACGACGGGAGGACTCTTAATCTCCATTCGTAAGAGTGGCCTTTCGCTGCCATGTCATCGCGACTTTGAAGTTTCCTTCGGTCGATGCGGCCGCAAAGAAGACGCTTCCCTCCAGCGTGAGTGCGACACCTACCTCTAGTGTCAGAGAATCAGGCTCCGTATCGGCCAATGCGTCGCGAGCGGCTCTTGCGAGAGGTCGGAGATGCGAGAGAAGTGTTTCTAGAGTGTGGGGCGACTTACCTAGGATCGCTGCGGCGCCCGCCGGGCGCTCTTGTGGGCTGGCGTCGCGGATCTCAACTAGGACAGTCTCTCCAGAGTTGGTTGGAACTTCGACAATCGCATTCATGGTTCTCTCTGTGTCGAGTGTTGAGTGTGGGGTCTGGAACGTGGCAGTATTGGAGACCTGACTGCGGCTTGGAGTGAGCCGACCATTGCATTCCGAGCGTAGTCACAAGGACCGGTGTAGTTGCATTCGCTGACGTAGCCGTCGAAGGAGGCGGTCTGAATTAGACACGGTTGTCTAGCAGTACGTCAATGCGCATCTGCCTGCAGGTCGCACACCGCACCCGCCGCCGGACAATGTGCGCGAAAAGCTTCCCCTGCGAGTCGATCCCTCCGAAGTCCATCTCATAGCGGTTGAAGTACTACCTCGGTCATGGACCGGGCGTCGATCACGCACGGCTTCAGGGGGCCGCAGTCGCTTCGGAAGAACCTGACGCCCCCTTGTCCCGCAGACTCGTCGGCGCCTGCAGCACGCCGACTCCCAGTCGGCCATCCGTCTTCCACGGGTCGCCGCCGCCGTTCTTGCCCGACAGTTCGGGCTGAAAACCGTCGATCCAGGACTCGTCGGCGAGGGCGCCGGCCGCTTTCAGGTCCGCGAGGAACTTGTCCCGTTCGGCGTCGACGTCGGGGGCGATGTGGTGGGTGATTTCGCCGGTCGTGTGGCTGAGCCCGACGCGCTGATCGAATGTCGCGGCGCCGAACCAGAGGGGCCGCCCGTCGGCGTCGACCTGCGGAGAGCGCCAGAACCGGACGTGATGCCGTCGGCGGGGATCGTCGCCGAAGGGTTGCTCGAAGGCGAAGTCTTCCTTGCGGCCAAACAGATACAGGCTGCTGACCGGCGCGTCGGTGTACTCGCGGCGGAGGACCGTATCCGCAGCGATCCGCAGCGAAGTCTTCAGCGTCAGCGGGTCGGCGGGGAACCAGCCGGCCGCGAGAATTCCCCGATGAAGCTCGACTTCGGTCCCGATCAGTCCGAGATTCACCGGATCGCCGGGAATGCCGCTGGTGGTGTGCGTTCGGGTCGGGGCGTTCGTCAGGGCAGGGTGCCGGCGCATGGCGACGCGCCAGCCGAGAGGCAGAATGATGTAGGCGACGACCGCCCAGACGACGAGCACGACCAGGCCGACTCGCGAAACGCCCTCAAACGACAGCCAGCCGGCAACTCGATCGGGGGCGGCCGCGGCTGCATCGGACAATGGATCGGACATGACGAATCCCAGCGGGTCGAGCGGCGCTCCGGATGGCGGTGCGCCCGCTGGCGGAAAGGATAACGTGCCGCGGAGTGCAGGACGACTGACGGACTCGGCGAGGGGCTCCCTCCATCGAGAATGCCGGCGTTTCGTCATCGCTGGCGACAATCCAGGCCGCGTGTCAAACTCGACGAAAGTACCGGGCAACCATTCCGCCTTCGACCGAGCGACTCGATTCCAATGACCAGCGCCGAGCGCCCCGACGACGAACTGGCCAACGTGATCACGCACGGGGCGGCGTTCCTGCTGAGCATTCCGGCCGCCGTCTACCTGCTCTGGCTCGTGGCGGACCGTTCGCCGGCCATCCGCGCCGCCTGCGACATCTACGCCGCGACGCTGCTGCTCACCTTCGGCAGTTCGACGCTGTCGCACGCCTTTCACGACATCGAGCGCCGCAAGTGGTTCCGGACGCTCGATCAGGCCAGCATTTTCCTGCTGATGGCGGGAACATACACGCCGTTTGGCGTCGCCCTGCTGAACCACGGCTGGTGGCAGTTGCTGCAGGTGGTCATGTGGCTGTGCGCCGCGGCGGGCGTCGCGCGCTGCCTGCAGGTCCGCGATCTGTCGGGGCCGGACAAGTCCGCCTTCGGCGTGATGGGCTGCCTGCCGGTTGCAGGGTTCGGCGAGATGGCCCGCCAGGCCCCTCCCGGCCTGCTGCCGTGGCTCTACGTCGGAGGCGCCTGTTTCGGCGTCGGAGCGATCTTTCTGGCGCTCAGCGCCCGCGTGCGGTATGCCCACGCCATCTGGCACCTGCTGGTAATCGCCGGGTGTGCCAGTCAATACCGGGCGATCGTGCTGGCGGTGGGACCTGCCTCCCACTGATTGGCGTGCGGCAGGTCAGCGGGATATCGTGTCTCAATCCCTTGCGCCGCGCCCGTCTGTTGGCGACGCCATTCCCGTCAGGTCATTGGCGATTCCCATCAAAAAAAAATCGTCCCTCATGCCGCGACTTCGAATCGTCATCCTGCTGATGCTGGGCGTCGGTGCGTTTGGCCTGTCGTATGGGCTGACGCGATTGGCCGGTTCGCGCCAGGAAACCGCATCTGCTTCGGAGAGCATGGTCTGGATTCCCCCCGGCGAGTTCTGGATGGGAACCGACGCCAAGGACGCGTGGAAGGACGAAAAGCCCGCACATCGCGTCCGCGTGGACGGGTTCTGGATCGATGCAACCGAGGTCACCAACGCGCAGTTCCGGAAGTTCGTCGACGCGACTCAGTACCTGACCACCGCGGAACGCGCGCCGACCGCCGAAGAAATTCTCGCGCAATCGCCGCCGGGAACTCCCGCTCCTCCGTCGGAACTGCTGGTTCCCGGTTCGCTGGTCTTCACGCCGCCCGCGCACCCCGTGCCGCTGGACGATGTCTCGCAATGGTGGACCTGGACTCCCGGCGCGAACTGGCGACATCCCGAGGGACCGGACAGCGACCTCGCCGATCTCGAAAATCACCCGGTCGTCCACATTTCCTGGGACGACGCAGTCGCCTACGCGAAGTGGGCGGGCAAACGCCTGCCGACGGAAGCCGAGTGGGAATACGCCGCCCGCGGCGGCCTCGACCGCGCTCCCTACATCTGGGGCAATGATCCCCCCGACGATGCACGCCCCCTGGCCAATCTCTGGACGGGCACGTTTCCGAATCGCAACACGGCTGCCGATGGATTTGTACGCACGGCGCCGGTGAAATCGTTTCCTCCGAACGGATACGGGCTGTACGATATGGCGGGTAATGTCTGGGAGTGGTGCGCCGACTGGTACGACCGTGATCTCTACACACGACGTTCACAGGCCGAATTGACCCTCTCTCCCGTCGGCCCCGAGACCAGTCACGACGCCTCACGTCCCTTCATGACGCAGCGCAGTCAGCGCGGCGGTTCGTTTCTCTGTAACGACAGTTATTGTTCCCGTTACCGTCCCAGCGCCCGGCACGGTTGCACCCCCGATACCGGCATGTCGCACGTCGGTTTTCGGTGTGTGAAGTCGCCCGATCGTGCCGGGGAGCCGTAAGTCTCCAGGTCATCTCGACGAGGCCCCTTCCATTCTTCACTTCAAGGAAACTGAGAGATGTTCAAAGGCTCGTTTCTGTCCGCGATCGCCATGATCGCCGCCGGCGGCCTCCTGGGCTTTGCCGCCGCTTCGGTCGAGTTCCGCACCGCGGTTCAGGCCGCCACATTCGGGACGGCGGCCGAGTCAGTACCGGCTGTCGACCTGAGTCTGGAGTCCGCGGCGCCCTGCGGTGGGACCGGTCAATCCTGTTGCTCGAACGCACTCGATCGCAGCGTCCAGGTCGCACTGGCGGGCCACAACGAACTGGCGCTGGCTTCGCTGGCGCAATCCGGCAAGCCGCCGAATATCGTCGTCATCATGGGCGACGACATCGGCGTCTGGAACATTGGCGCCTATCATCGGGGCATGATGGCCGGACGGACGCCGAATCTCGACAAGCTCGCAAAGGAAGGCATGCTTTTCACGGACTACTACGCCGAGGCGAGTTGCACGGCGGGCCGGGCGGCTTTCATCACCGGCGAACTGCCGATCCGGACAGGCATGACCACCGTCGGCCAGGCCGGGGCCAAAGTCGGCTTGCCCGCCGAAGCTTGCACAATCGCCACGGCGCTCAAGGAATTGGGCTATGCAACGGGGCAATTCGGTAAGAACCACCTTGGCGACTTGAATGAGTTTCTGCCTACCGTCCACGGTTTCGACGAGTTCTTCGGTTACCTGTATCACCTCGACGCGATGGAAGATCCCGCCCACCCGAACTATCCGCAGGAGCTGCTGGACAAGGTTGGCCCGCGGAACATGATCCATAGCTGGTCCACGAACACTGATGACACCACGGTCATGCCTCGCTGGGGCAAGGTGGGCAAGCAGAAGATCGAAGACGCCGGCACGCTGTATCCGAAACGGATGGAGACCGTGGACGACGAGATCCGCGACCTGGCCCTGAAGTTCGTAGAGAAGGCCAAGGCCGACAACAAGCCGTTCTTCCTCTGGCTGAATCCGACGCGCATGCACGTCGTGACGCACCTGTCTCCAAAATACCAGGCGCTGCGCAACTCGAAGAACGGGTGGTCCCTGCAGGAAGCCGGCATGGCCCAGCTCGACGACGACGTCGGAATGGTCATGCAGAAACTCAAAGATCTGGGCCTGGACGAGAACACAATCGTTCTGTTCACAACGGACAACGGCACCGAGACGTTCACCTGGCCGGACGGGGGCAATACGCCGTTCCGCGGGCAGAAAGGGACGATCTACGAAGGGGGCTTCCGGGCGCCGGCGATGATTCGCTGGCCCGGACACGTTCCCGCCGATACGGTCGCCAACGGGATCATCTCCGGCCTCGACTGGTTCCCGACGTTCCTCGCCGCCGCCGGTAATCCGAATATCAAGGAGGAGCTGTTGAAGGGGAAGAAGATCGGCGACCGGACCTACAAGAACCATCTCGACAGTTACAATCAGATGGACTTGATCACGGGCAAAGGCCCCTCGGCCCGCCACGAGGTCTTCTACTTCGGCGAGAGCACGCTCGGAGCGGTACGCATCGACGACTACAAGTATCGCTTCATCGAACAGCCCAACGGCTGGCTCGGTGGCAAGGTCCACGTGGACGCTCCGTCGATTACCAACCTGCGCCTGGATCCGTTCGAACGACTGGGCACGCCTGCGAATGGAACTCTGGATGGCGCGCAGGGCTTCTTCAACGAGTGGTTCCTGTACGAATTCTGGCGATTTGTCTTCGTGCAGGAGCAGGTGGCAAAGCTCGCGATGACCGCCATCGAGTATCCCCCGATGCAGAAGGGGGCCAGCTTTAATCTTGATGCTGTGAAGGCAAAGATCGAGGAAGCAATGCGGGCGCATAACGGGCAGTAGCGGTCGCTTCCCGTCGGTGGCTCTTCGATCCGATTTGTTCTCGCGATCGGAAGGGCCATGCCGTGATTTCGATGGCCGGTCCCAATCGAAGCTCAGTCCAGAATTGTGTTCGGGCCGTTCAATCCCTTTTTCAGGAGACGCGCACAATGCTCAAGCTTCGTCAGTCATCCACGTGGGTGACACTGCTGCTCGGCGGAGCCTTTGGCTTCGCCGCCGCCACGATGGATTTGCGACCGAGCGCCAGCGCGGCGGTCCGGTCGCCGGACGTCAAGCCGTCTCAGCCGGCGGGCGCTCGGATCGATCTGCTGGCGGAGCCGGCAACGCCCTCCGCAGAGAACTGCTGTTCGAAGGGTCTCAGCCGGACCGACCAGCTCGCCGTCGCCGCCCACAACGAACTGGTCGCCGCCTCGCTCGCCCAGTCCGGCAAGAAGCCGAACATCTGCATCATCTGGGGCGACGACGTCGGCCAGTCCAACATCAGCGCCTACTCGATGGGGCTGATGGGCTACCGGACGCCGAATATCGACCGCGTGGCCAAAGAAGGGATGATCTTCACCGATTATTACGCCGAGCAGAGCTGCACCGCGGGCCGGGCTTCTTTCATTACCGGCCAGCACGGCATGCGGACCGGACTGACGAAAGTCGGAATGCCGGGGGCCAAGGCGGGCATGCAGAAAGAAGACCCGACCATTGCCAACCTGCTCAAGGAGCACGGCTACGCCACCGCCCAGATCGGCAAGAACCACCTCGGTGATCGGAACGAGTACCTCCCAACGGTACATGGGTTCGACGAGTTCTACGGAAATCTGTACCACCTCAACGCCGAGGAAGAACCGGAACACGTGGACTACCCGAAGGATCCTGAGTTCCGCAAGAAGTTCGGCCCGCGCGGCGTCCTGGAATGCAAGGCCACCGACGTCGACGACCCGACCGTCGATCCGCGATTCGGCAAAGTCGGCGAGCAGACGATCAAGGACACCGGCCCGCTGACCCGCAAGCGGATGGAGACCATCGACGACGACATCGCGGAGCGTTCGGCCGAGTACATCAAGCGACAGGCTAAGG
This sequence comes from uncultured Planctomycetaceae bacterium, assembly GCA_942493135.1. Lineage (GTDB taxonomy): Bacteria > Planctomycetota > Planctomycetia > Planctomycetales > Planctomycetaceae > Planctellipticum. The sequence goes on from OW818684.1 coordinate 6,709,531, forward strand.
CGGAAAAGCCCTTCTTTCTGTGGGTGAATTTTACACACATGCACTTCCACACGCACGTCAAGCCGGAGAGCAAGGGGCAGGCCGGGCAGTGGATGAGCGAGTACAGCGACGTGATGATCGACCACGATAAGAACGTCGGCATGGTCCTGAAGGCGATCGACGATGCGGGCATCGCAGACAACACCTTCGTCATGTACAGCACCGACAACGGCCCGCATATGAACACCTGGCCGGACGGGGCCATGACGCCGTTCCGCAACGAGAAGAATTCGAACTGGGAAGGGGCCTACCGCGTTCCGTGCATGGTGCGCTGGCCCGGCAAGATCAAACCGGGCACCGTGTCCAACCAGATCATCTCCCACAACGACTGGCTGCCGACGCTCCTGGCGATTGCCGGAGACTCCGAGATTACGCAGAAGTTGCTCAAGGGACACAAGATCGGGGAGATGAACTACAAAGTTCATCTCGACGGGTACAATCTTGTTCCGTACCTGACGGGCGAGGCCGAGAAGGGGCCGCGGGACGCATTCATCTATTGCAACGACGACCAGCAGGTCACCGCGTTGCGGTATAACAACTGGAAGCTGGTGTTCCTGGAACAGCGGACGCCCGGCACCTTGCGGGTGTGGGCCGAGCCGTTCGTGACGCTTCGCTTTCCGAAACTGTTTAACTTGCGGACCGATCCCTACGAACGAGCGGACATCACGTCGAACACGTACTACGACTGGGTGCTCGAACGGGTTTACCTGTTCGTCCCGGCCCAGGCGTACGTGGGCAAGTTCCTGGAGACGTTCAAGGACTACCCCCCGCGGCAGAAGGCCGACAGTTTTAACCTCGACGCCGTCATGGAAAAACTGAGGGAAGGCGGCGGCAGCCACTAGGCCCGTGTCATCCCCGCCGGCCGGGAGCCATCCCGGCCGGCCACTTCTCTCTCGCATTCGCGATGCTCCGTTCGACCATCTGTCCTGAAACCGGCTTGGAGTAAGTTCCAATGAAATCGATCCGCCTTGCGCTGTTCGTCGCTGCATGCGTCATGTTGGCATTCAGCTTTGTGACGGCGCAGGACCATCGGAACGCGCCGGGCGTGACAGCAATAGACATTCTGCTCGCACCGGATCACGTGATGCTGGACCACGCCAGGCGGTCCAACGACCGCCTCCGCAGCAACTATCCGGCAGGGTTTGCACTCGACGCCACTCACTCCCCGCACATCACTCTCCTCCAGCGATTCGTGCAGACCAGCGATCTGGACAAGGTTCACGCAGCAGTCGCAAAAGTGCTGCAGGACGAAAACCCGACCTCGTGGGAGCTGAAGGCGACGGGGTACTATGACGTCCCTGTCGAGAAACTGGGAGTCGCGGGAATCGTCATTGAGCCGACGCCGGATCTGCTCCGCCTGCAACAGAAACTGATCCACGCCGTGGCCCCGTTCAATTCCGACAAGGGGGCGGCCGAGGCATTCGCGCTGAGACCCGACGGCAAGACGATCTCGCAAGCGGAGCCGACGATCGACTACGTCTCGTCCTACGTTCCGAAGTACAGCGGCAGGAACTTTAACCCGCATGTGACCGTCGGACTCGGAGCGCGCGAGTTCGTCGACAAACTCGAGGCGGAGCAGTTCCAGCCGTTCACGTTCAATTCCCGCGCCGTCGCTGTCTACCAGTTGGGAGAGTTCGGGACCGCCCAGAAACTGCTGTGGACCTCGGCTCCGGCCGATCCTCTGCCGTCGTGGACCGACGGCATGGCCAGGCGGTCCATCATCGAGTTTGTTACGAAAGTCACGAAGCCCGGTTCCCCTGACTTCGTCCCCGAACGGGAGCGCATCGCCACGTTCGACAACGACGGCACTCTCTGGGCCGAACAGCCGATGTACTTTCAGCTTCTCTTCGCCCTCGACCGCGTCAAGGCCCTCGCCCCGCAGCACCCCGAGTGGAAGGAGCAGGAGCCGTTCGCCTCGCTCCTCAAAGGCGATACGAAAGGCGCCCTCGCCGGCGGCGAAAAGGCGATCGTCGAAATCCTCATGGTCACCCACGCCGGCATGACGACCGAAGACTTCGAGCAGATCGTTCGCGAATGGATCGCCACGGCCAGACACCCGACGACCGGTCGCCCGTACACGGAGATGGTCTATCAGCCGATGCTGGAGTTGCTCGCCTACCTGCGGGCCAACGGATTCAAGACGTTCATCGTCTCCGGCGGCGGGATCGAGTTCATGCGGGTTTTCGCCGAACAGGTCTACGGTGTCCCCCCGGAACAGGTCGTCGGCAGCAGCATCAAGACGAAATTCGAGCTGCGCGACGGCAAGCCGGTCCTGATCCGGCTTCCGGAAGTCGACTTCATCGACGACAAGGCCGGCAAGCCGGTCGGCATCAACGCCCACATCGGCCGCCGTCCGATCGCGGCTTTCGGCAACTCTGACGGCGATCTGCAGATGCTGCAGTGGACCGCGGGCGGCCCCGGACCGCGGTTTTGCCTGTTCGTTCATCACACCGACGCCGAACGGGAATGGGCCTACGACCGGAAGTCTCACATCGGCCAGCTCGACAAGGGGCTCGACGAGGCCCGGACCCGGGGCTGGACCGTCGTCAACATGAAATCCGACTGGAACGTGATCTACCCGCCGCGGCGGTAGTCGATGCGACGGAACGAAGAGCAGTTCGCGGCCGAATAGGCGCCCATGTCAGGGGATAATGGATCGGCCGCACCTCAATCGCGGGGTGGCATTGCGTTCAGAGGCGTAATTTGCTGCGAAACCTTCTCGCGCCGACGGGTGTTTAACTCCAGAGGTGGCGGCAGGCAGGAGTCCTCCATGATTCCGTGTCGCCACGTACTCGGTGAGAATGACATGCGGGCCGTTTTTCAGCCTCTCCTGATCGTCATTGCGGTGGTGATCGCCGGTTTCGGTGCAGCGGAGGCGTGCCGACTGGCACTGGCAAGCGTCTCGGAGCTGCGGCCGGTGGTCGCGCGTTGTTGCGGAAGCTGCCATGTGATTCAATCCGTCGATACGGATCTGCCGTTCTGGTCCTGCCAGCAATGCCGGCAATACCACTGGCTGAACTCAGGCGGGATTCCGGTCGCGGACGGAATCCAAGGTCAACCGGTGAGGCCTGGCAGCGACGGGCCGATGGGAATCGATCTCCGCAAGGTCAGCCGCGAGCCAGCCGATTTGGCCGCGACCAGCGGATCCGTGCGAGGAGGAGATCGCCGCGGTAACCGTGCCTGGGACGCATCTCGCCGTCGGTCACCCAGGACTCGCGCGGGCTGACGTTGACCGGATGAAAGTTGCCGCTGTAAGCGACGTCTTCCGGAGCATTTAACCCGTCTCCGACCAGCGGCAGGACGATCCGCTCCGTGTCGCGGTGCAGACAAAGCGTGACCGGGTCAACTTGGCTCATGAACAGGGGCGTCCGCCACCGCGGCACTTTCAAGTTGCTGGCGTCTTTGCGCGTGTAGACGAGAAACAGCCCCTCCGAGTGGGCCAGCCAGTGCTGCTGCGTCGTCGACATCGGAATGATGGACCCATCGTCCCAGGCCCAGGGCTGCTTCTCGGCGAAATCGAGGCCGTCGTCGCTGGCCGCGACGTAACCTCGCTCGTCTTCGGCGCGCAGCGTCACGTAGAATTTGTCGCGCCAATGGACCAGCGAAGGCTCCAGCAGCCCCCGGCCAGCGGCGTGCTTCATTTCGCGTCCCACCTGCTCGATGGAGAGCATGTCCCCGTCGAAGGAACAACGCACACCCGCCGCCGAGCGCCCCGTCTGAGCCGCACCAAATGACATCACGAACGCGATCTGTCCGTTCGGAAGCACCGCCCGCTGGCCGCAGTTGTTCGTGTAGATATTGCTGCCGCGCGGATCGTCCCATTCCAGTTTGCGGCGCGATCCCCATTGGCCGTCCTTCCAGACCGAATAGACCGGCCAGCGCGCCGGCTGCTGCTTCTCGAAGCGGGGACCGCGGTAGAAAACGTTGTGCCCCATCGCGAGAACCGAGCCGGTCGGCGGATGGAATTCCGGGACGACATCGCAGACCCCCTCGTCCCAGCCGCTCGCCTGCGGCACGCGCCCCAGGGACGGGACCGGCTCCGGCGCCGTCCAGGTCCGTCCCAGGTCGGCGGTCGTCATCCAGTGGACCGGCCCAAAGTAGTCGGAGCCCCCGATCGTCTGCAGCGTCATGAACACCAGCGGACCGCCCGCAGTCGGAATGACGCAAGCCCGCGGATGGAACCACGTGGGGTCGATCCCATCCCGTCCGTGGGCCAGCGTTTCCTTCCCGATCCCGGCGACGAGGCCGGTCGGTTCCGCGGCAGAAAGTGCCCCCGCAGCTCCGGCGGCGGCAGCGCCAAGTGCGAGCAGAGCCTGGCGGCGATGGATGAGAAGATCGTAAGCGGTCATGCGCAAGTCTCCTGAATACCACCAGCATACCACCACGGACTTGACGGGGCAGGTCGTGGCGGTGAAGACTCGGCGAGGGATCGACGACTGCAGAGAAGGAACGGAATCACGATGAACGCGTTAACGAATCTGCTGGAAAACGTGTCGAATTCGCTGCCCGAAGAACTGTTCGAGACCCTGGTCTCGGCGCCGGCGGTGCGCATCGAACGGATCGTTTCACACGGTCACGCGTCGCCACCCGGTTTCTGGTACGACCAGCCCCAGGCGGAGTGGGTGCTGGTCCTGCGCGGAGCGGCCCGGCTGCGGCTGGCGGATCCCGAGGAAACCATCGAGTTGCAGACCGGCGATGCGCTCAACATCGCGCCGCACCGGCGGCATCGCGTGGAGTGGACGACGATGGAGGAACCGACAATCTGGCTCGCAGTCCACTACGGCGCGTCCGCCGCATAGTGCGCCGCTGGGCCGACCTTCACGTCGGACGGGGCGGACAGTGGCAATGGGCGTTGTGTTCGTGCTCGGTGACTAGCCGGATCAGCTCGGCGAGCGAATGGGCATTCAGCTTCTTCATGATGGAGGCCCTGCGCATCTCGACCGCCCGCTCGGTGATGTCCATCCGGGCCGCCACGGCTTTATTGGGCGCGCCTTCCAGGACCATCGACAGGGATTCCCGTTCCTTGGGGGTCAGCGTCGCCATCTTCGCGGCGAATTCGTTCCAGTGCGCCGCCGCCGCCCGCTGCTTGCGATCTTCGACCATCGCCCGCTGGATCCGTTCGAGCATCGACTGGGCGTTGAACGGCTTTTCGATGAACTCTGCCGCACCGGATTTGAGCGCCCGCACCGCCATCGGGACATCGGCGTGCGCGGTCATGAAAATGACCGGCAGGCGGATGCCGGCCTGGACCAGCCGCTCGGCGAGATCAAGGCCGCTGAGATCCGGCATCCGCACGTCGCAGACCAGACACCCAGACTGAGACCGCTGGTAGTCGGTCAGAAATGCGGTCGCGGACGAATACGACTTTGTGCGAATGCCGACCGACTTCAGCAGATACTCGAGGGAATCTCGCATCCCGTCGTCATCGTCGACAATGAACACCGTGGACGGCTCGTCAGACATGAATGGCCTCCTCCTCAGTGGGCCGGCCGGCGGGACGATCCTGCAGGGTAGGGGGGTGGAGCGGCAGCATCAGCCGAAACACGGCGCCGCCGTCGTTGTGAGACTCGACCTGCAGCGAACCGCCATGCGCCGTTGCAATGTTGCGGGCAATGGCCAGCCCCATCCCGGTCCCCTCGGCCCGCGTCGTGACGAACGGCTCAAACAGCCGTTCGGCGTCGTCGAATGCAATGCCCGGACCTGTGTCTGCAACTCGGACTTCCACGTCCCCAGCGCCGGCAAGCCGCGTGGTCAGACTCACCCGCCGCCGATACGGTTCCACGGCGGACAGCGCGTCGAACGCGTTCTGAATCAGATTCGTCAGGATCTGCTGAATCTGAATTCCATCGACCGGAACGTCCGGCAGATCATCGCCAAGCTGCAATTCGAGCGACACCCCCCGCCGGCGCGCTTCGGGGAGACAGAGCTGCTCGACCTCGCGTACCAGGCTGTTGATGGATTCCAGTTCCAGGCAATGCGGGCGGCGCTGCGAGAAGCTGCGAGCCCTTCGGATGATCTCGCCGCCTCGGAGCGTCGAGCGCAAAATCGACCGCAGGGGAGCTTCAAGCTCGCCCGCTTCTCGCCCCAGCGCCGGCAACCGGGCCAGGGCGCCTTCGGCGTAGTTGGCGATCGCGCCCAGCGGCTGGTTGATTTCATGAGCCAGGGAAGCCGCCATCTCGCCCATCGACTTCAGCCGGTTGGCGTGCGCCAGTTGATCGAGAAGTTCGCGACTCCGCTGTTCTCCCGCCTTCCGTTCGGTCACGTCCGTCACGACGAGCAGCAGGCCCTGCGGTTCGCCGCGAAGGTTCTGCAGCCCTTGCGGAGAAACGATCGTATCGATCGTCCGGCCGGCCGCGTGCTGAAATGAGATCTCCACCGGACCGACCTTCCCGGAGGTGTGGTGCAGCAATCCGTCGAATCGCCGACGGTCGGAATCGGCCAGCAGAACGGAGGCCGGCTTATGATTGACGTCTTCGCGCGGCAGACCCAGCATCGCGCCGAACCGGCGATTGGCGAACTGCACGCGCCCGGCCGCGTCGAACATCACAAGGCCGTCGTTCATCGACTCGACCAGTCGCTGGTAGGAAGCCTCCGACTCGGCGAACTCGCGTCGGACGAGCTGAATGGCCGGTCGAACCACCGTGAGCTGCAGCGCCACCAGGATTCCGAGGATGGCCAGCATGACGATCAACCCCAGCCGCTGGAGCTGCTCCACGTGCCGACGGGCGTCGGCTTCGTAAAGCCCCACGATCTCGTGCATCCGGGGCAGAAATTCCGACTCATGCTCAAGGAGCGACCCCAGCGCCGCGCGCGTCGCCGCGGGATCCGGAGAGGCCGTGGCCGACAGCAGCGATTCCGCAGCCGACACCATCGCTTCAAAGTGTGGATTCAATTCGTCAAAGGCCCGCCGGACGTCGGGGCTGCTCTTTCCCGGAAGCTGACGGGAGGCATCGCCCTTCTGCAGTCCGTGCTGCGAGAGACGCCACTCGGACAGGGTCGTCGCCAGCTCGTCGCGCCGCCGCTCCCGTTCCACGGGCGAATCCGCCGCGGTCATCGCCAGCGCCGACTTGGCGAGCTCCTGGCTGAGCATCCGCTGACGTCCGGAGACGTTGATCACCGGAGCGTCGGTCGTCAGCCGGGCGATCGCTGGCTGCAGCAACGCCTGATGGAACACCAGCAGGGCCGCCACCAGCGCGAAGGCCCACCAGGAACGCTGTCCCAGCAGCCGGGCCGAGCTGGTCCGCACCGGCAGCACTCCGCTGTCGGCGGTGTCAGACGACGAGCAGGTCGTGCGCGCAGACCGTTCAACCATCAGAGGATTCACATCAGCAGGACATCATGGGTGGGGTCGAGATGACCCTCCTCCCCGCAAAAGCAAATGCCGTTCCCCGCATCGGCCGGCGACGTCATCGCTGCTGAAAAGCAAGGCGTTGCCGTGCCAGTCTGCAAAGTCTCTCAGGAAACTAGGGGCAGGCATGCACGCCGCGGCAGCAACGGAGTGCCGCGCGAATGGGCAGTGGTTTACGCGGCGACTTCGGAAACCCGCAGTGCAGCCGTACCAAACCGCAGTCCCGGCCACCAATCCAGGCGAGAAGTTCCGCACTCGAAACTTCGGCTCTCCGAAGAGCGCCGCGGCCTGGATGAGTTCCCGCAATCGACGGCTGCGGAATTTGCTCCACGCAGATCTCCGACTGGACACGACTTTGCCGATCGGACCCGGAGCTGCCCGATGATTTCACAGACACCTTTCCGCGACCCCCGCACCATCGTGGTGATTGGCAACGGCATGGTCGGCCATCGCTTCTGCGAACGGCTGGTCGAGTGTGACGTCGAAAGTCAGTACCGGATCGTCACCTTCTGTGAAGAATCCCGCCCCGCCTATGATCGGGTCGGCCTGAGCAAGTACTTCACGCATCGCGACGCCGGGCAACTCATGCTCGCCGACCCCGCCTGGTACGCAGAGCACGACATCGAGCTGCACGTTGGCGACAAGGCGGTGAGCATCAACCGGTTTGACCGCGTGGTCGATTCGCAGCAGGGGCGACGAATCGGCTACGACATTCTGGTTCTGGCGACCGGGTCGTCGCCGTTCGTGCCGCCAACACCCGGAGTGGATCTGCCCGGGGTGTTCGTCTACCGCACGATCGACGATCTCGACCAGATGCTGGCCTGGGGCGAATCGGCAAAACGGGCCGCGGTAATCGGCGGCGGACTCCTCGGGCTGGAAGCAGCCAAGGCCGTGCTCGACATGGGGCTGGAAGCCCACGTGGTCGAGTTCGCCCCGCGTCTGATGCCACGACAGCTCGACGAGCGCGGCTCGCAGATACTGGTGAGCCAGATCGAATCGCTCGGAGCGAAAGTCCACCTGAATCGGCAGACCCGGCAGATTCTCGGCGAACACCGCGTCACCGGGATGGCGTTTTCTGACGAAACCAGCCTGAACGTCGACATGGTCGTCGTCTCCGCCGGCATCCGCCCCCGGGACGAACTGGCGAAAGCCTGCGGGCTGGATCTCGGCCCGCGGGGCGGGGTGATCGTCAACGATGCCCTCCTGACCAGCGACCCGCACATCTACGCCATCGGCGAAGTCGCCTTGCACCGCGGGATGATCTATGGCCTCGTCGCGCCCGGCTACGACATGGCCGAGACGCTGGCGAAAACGCTGACCGGGGAACCCGGCGAGTTCCGCGGCGCCGATTTGTCGACCAAGCTCAAGCTGATGGGGGTCGACGTCGCCTCGTTCGGGCAGTACGAGGCCGACGCCGATGTTGCGAAATGCGTCTCGTTCGAAGACCCGATCGCAGGAATCTACAAGAAGCTTCTGGTCACCTCTGACGGCCGGCATCTCCTGGGTGGAATGCTGGTCGGGGACGCGTCCGATTTCACGCGTCTGCTGTCGTTGTGCAAGAGCGGTAAGCCGCTGCCGGGCTCTGCGTCCGATCTGCTCGGCATGGGAGGAGCTGCCACGGCCGGAGCGGCGGACCTCGACGATGACTGCCAGATCTGCTCGTGCAACAATGTCACAAAGGGCACGGTCTGCGCTGCGATCCGCGGAGGCGTCACGACCGTCGGGGAACTCAAGAAGTGCACGAAGGCGGGAACCGGCTGCGGAGGTTGCATCCCGCTGGTCACGGACATTCTCAATGCGGAACTGAAACGATCCGGGCAGAAGGTCGACCTGTCGCTGTGCGAGCATTTTTCCTACACGCGGCAGGAGCTGTTTCAGATCGTCAAAGTCAAAGGCTACCGGACCTTCGACGCGCTGCTGGCCAGCCACGGCGCGGGGAACGGGTGCGAGATCTGCAAACCGGCGGTGGCGTCGATTCTCGCCAGCCTGTGGAACGATCCGATCCTGAAGCGCGAACACGCCACGCTGCAGGACACCAATGACCGGTTCCTGGCGAATATCCAGCGGGGCGGTCTCTACTCGGTCGTGCCGCGGGTCGCCGGCGGCGAGATCACGCCCGACAAGCTGATCGCCCTCGGGACCGTCGCGAAGAAGTTCGGCCTCTACACGAAGATCACCGGCGGGCAGCGGGTGGACCTCTTCGGAGCGCGGGTCCAGGATCTCCCCGACATCTGGGCGGACCTCGTGGACGCGGGGTTCGAGAGCGGCCATGCCTACGGAAAATCGCTGCGGACGGTGAAGAGCTGCGTCGGATCGACCTGGTGCCGGTATGGCGTCGGGGATTCCGTCGGTTTCGCAATCCGCGTGGAAAACCGCTACAAGGGGCTCCGCTCGCCGCACAAGCTCAAAGGGGGCGTCTCCGGCTGCGTACGAGAATGCGCCGAGGCCCAGGGGAAAGACTTTGGGCTGATCGCCACCGAGCAGGGTTACAATCTCTACGTGTGCGGCAACGGCGGCGCAAAGCCCCGCCATGCCGACCTGCTGGCGGCTGACCTCGACGAAGAGACCTGCATCCGCTACCTCGACCGCTTCCTGATGTATTACGTCACCACGGCGGACCGATTGACGCGGACCTCCGTCTGGCTCGACAAACTGGACGGGGGAATCGAACACCTGCGGGCCGTTGTCATCGACGACAAGCTCGGGCTGTGCGAAGATCTCGAAGCGATGATGCAGCGCGTCGTCGACACGTACCGCTGCGAATGGAAAGACGTCGTCGACAATCCGGAACTGCAGCAGCGGTTCCGGCAGTTCGTCAACACGGACGAGATCGAACCGGACATTGAGTTCGTCTCCGAGCGGGGTCAGTCTCGCCCCGCCGACTGGCCCCGCGAAGTGGAATTGGCCCAGCTCCAGTTGCCGAACGGCAAGGCTTACACCCCGGCAATCGACGACCGGACCTGGGTGCGCGTCGGCGACGTCAAAGATTTTCCGCTCGATGGCGGCGGAACCATCCGCTACGGCTACGCCCAGATCGCGGTCTTTCAGTTCGCCAGCCGCGGCGAATGGTACGCCACCTCGAACATGTGCCCCCACAAGCGGGAGTTCGTGCTCTCACGCGGCATCCTGGGGGACGTGCAGGGTGAACCGAAGGTCGCCTGCCCGCTCCACAAGAAGACGTTCTCACTCAAAACAGGCCAGTGCCTGACTGGCGAGGAATACGCGATCGACACCTACCCGGTGAAGATCGACGGCGACGATGTCCTGTTATACCTGCCGCCCCCCGGACACCTGGCCGAGGCGCCGGCGGTCGAGCAGCGCCGGCGCGGGACAGGCTGCCATTCCTGCAGCGGCAGCCCCGTGGCGATCGGTCAGTCGGTCTAAACCAGCGACATCGATTCTGGAGCAGTGTGTCTTTGGGTCTTGTCCCCTCTCCCGCTGTCTTCAGTGGGAGAGGGCCAGGGTGAGGGTCTTCGAATGAGCCGAAGCGTCGTCCACGGAGAAGAAGCGGCGCGCCTCACATTCGTGTCCGGCGATTGAGTCCTTCTCGTGCGGTAGAGCGATTCCCGTGAAAACCGACCGGCCACTTCCCGTGCTCGAAAGTCCGAGCCTCCCCTCGTTCCTGGAAGAACTCCTCGGGGCGCAGCAGGACCTCACCGCCGTCGAACGCTTCGCCCAGCTCCACGCGGCGGACACGCTGCCAGCCCAAGCCAAATACTACCGCTCGCTCCTGCCGGCGAATCCCCCAGGTCCGGGCGAGCAGTACGCCTTCGAAGTCAATCTCGACCGTTGCTCCGGCTGCAAGGCCTGCGTCACCGCCTGCCATTCCCTCAACGGGCTCGACGAACACGAAACCTGGCGGGACGTCGGGCTGCTGGTCGGCGGAACCAGCTCGCTCCCGGTCATTCAGCACGTCACCGCGGCCTGCCACCACTGCGTCGATCCCGCCTGCATGAACGGCTGCCCGACGCAGGCTTACGAAAAAGACCCAGTCACCGGCATCGTGCGGCACCTCGACGATCAATGCTTCGGCTGCCAGTATTGCGTTCTGGCCTGCCCCTACGACGTGCCGAAGTACAGCCACAAAAAGGGGATCGTCCGCAAGTGCGACATGTGCTCCCAGCGGTTGGCTGTCGGGGAAGCTCCCGCCTGCGTGCAGGCCTGTCCGCACGAGGCGATCCGGATTCAGGTGGTGTCGAAGGCCGACGTCGCCGCGGACTGCGAGGCCAACGTCTTCCTGCCGGGCGCGCCCGATCCGCAGTTGACGGTCCCCACGACGACCTATCGCACGCAGAAGGTCTTTCCGCGCAACATGCTCCCGGCCGACTACTACAATGTCCGGATCGAGGACGCCCACGCTCCGCTGATCGTGATGCTGGTCCTGACGCAACTCTCGGTCGGGGCCTGTTTCGTCAGTGCGGCTCTCTACGCGGGAGTAACAACGCCGATGATCGACGCCATCCGTCCCTGGCAGGCCGTCACAGCCCTCTGTTTCGGTCTGCTGGCTCTCGGTTCCTCGACGTTGCATCTCGGCCGTCCGCACCTCGCCTGGCGGGCGTTTCTGGGGCTGCGAACCTCGTGGCTGAGCCGCGAAATCGTCGCGTTCGGCGTCTTCGCGAAGACCGCCGCGCTCTATGCCGCCGGGATGACGTTTCTCCCCTGGCTGATGACGATGGCCGGGACATTGTGGTACGTGCTGCAGGCGGGGGTGCTCCTCAGCGGACTGGCGGGGGTAATCTGCTCGGCGATGATCTACCACTGGACGCGCCGTCCGACCTGGTCGGGACCGCGGACGTTTCTGCGATTCTTCGGCACTGCATCGTGGCTGGGAATGGCGGCGACGCTGCTGGCGGCGACGATCGCCGCCGTGCTGAGTCGCGACCTGAGCGTCGGTCCGGTCCTCTCCGAATTCGTCGGCCGGCTGGGCTGGCCGCTGATGACGGCGGCTGCGGCCAAACTGGCGTACGAAGCGCAGGATCTGCTCCATTGCTTCGACCGGCACCATACGGCCCTGAAACGGGTCGCCAGGTTGCAGACGGGGCCGCTGTCCCTCCTGACGATCGGCAGGTTCACCCTGGGAGTCCTGGGCGGTCTCATTCTCCCCTGGATGATGCTGCAGGAGACCGCGCAGACGTCGGCGTCCACCTGGGTTGTGCTGGTCGGCCTGACGTTCGGGCTGTCGCTGGCCGGCGAACTGGCCGAACGAACGCTGTTCTTCATGACCGCGGTGGCGCCGCGGATGCCGGGAGCGGTGCGAACATGATTCCCAAGGCCGTCCAGGAACTGATCCGCGCCCACACCGGGCCATTGACTCGCGAGCTCGTCCAGCAACCGGGCAGGTTCGGACTGGGACAACTCCCTGTCCGCAACCAGCCCGACGCCACGACCACGCTGGTCTGCGGCTTCTGTTCGACGGGCTGCGGGCTCAACGTCCATCTGCGCGACGGCGAGGCGATCGGGCTCTCGCCGAGCACCGATTACCCGGTCAATCTCGGCATGGCTTGCCCCAAAGGCTGGGAAGCGCTGCGCGTGCTCGACAGCCCCGACCGAGCCACCACGCCGCTCCTGCGGAACGCGCATGGAAAACTCGAACCGGTCGACTGGGCGACGGCGGCGCAAACGTTCGTCGGGCGGATGCGCAGTCTTCAGGAGCGGCACGGGGCGGAGTCGGTGGCCTGGCTGGGAACCGGCCAGGCCACGGTCGAGGATCTGGCGTTTCTCGGAGCGCTGGGAAAATTCGGACTGGGCATGCTTCACGGCGACGGGAACACCCGGCAGTGCATGGCCACGGCAGCGGTCGCGTATAAGCAGTCGTTTGGCTTCGATGCCCCGCCGTTTGCATACTCCGACCTGGAAGAATCGGACGTCCTGATTTTCGTCGGCGCCAATCCCTGCATCGCCCACCCCATTCTGTGGGAGCGCGTGATGCGGAATCGTCGCTCGCCGAAGGTTGTCGTCATCGATCCTCGGCGGACCGAAACGGCGATGGCCGCCACGCACCATCTCGCGCTTCAGCCCAAGAGCGACCTGGTCCTGTTCTACGGCCTGGCCCATCTGCTGATCGAGCGAGGCTGGATCGACGAAGACTACCTGGCCCGGCATACGACCGGCTTCGACGGATTTCGCGATCATGTGGCGGACTATCCGCTGGAAGTCGTCTGCCGGGAAACCGGGCTGGAGGCAGCGCAGATCGAAGAGCTGGCCCGGCTAATTCACGAGCACGAACGCGTGTCGTTCTGGTGGACGATGGGAGTTAACCAGTCCTACGAAGGAGTCCGCGTCGCCCAGAGCCTGATCAACCTGGCGCTGATGACCGGTAACATGGGCCGGCCGGGAACCGGGGCGAATTCGATCACGGGTCAGTGCAATGCAATGGGTTCGCGGCTCTTCAGCAACACGACCGGTCTGGTCGGCGGGCGGGATTTCAAGAATTCGCAGGATCGCGCCGACGTCGCGGAGATCCTGAACATCCCTGTCGAGAAGATCCCCGATCGCGACAGTTGGAGCTACCACGAGATCCTGGAGGGAATTCTGCAGGGGAAGATCAAGGGCTTGTGGGTCGTCGCCACCAATCCTGCCCATTCCTGGATCAATCAGGATCAAGCCCGAGACATTCTCGGCCGACTGGATTTTCTGGTCGTCCAGGACATGTACGTCTCCACGGAAACGGCCCAGCTCGCTCACCTGGTTCTGCCGGCCGCCGGCTGGGGAGAGAAGGAGGGGACCTTCATCAATTCGGAGCGACGGTTCTCCCCCATCAAACAGGTCTCCCGTGCTCCGGGGCAGGCTCTGTCGGATTTCCGCATCTTTCAACTCATCGCGCGGGCGGCCGGTTTGCAGGAGATGTTCCGCGAGTGGTCGTCGCCGGAGGCCGTGTTTCAGATCCTGAAACGACTCTCCGCCGGACAGCCGTGCGATATCACCGGGATTGAGGACTATCAGCATCTCGATCGGGCAGGGGGGGTGCAGTGGCCCTGTCCCGAAGGAAGCGGTGAAGTCGCCCAGGAACGCCGCCTGTTCGAAGACGGCAGGTTTTATCACGCCGACGGAAAGGCGAAACTCCTCTACGAAGTGCCCCGGTCGATGCCGGAACCTCCGAACGAAGCGTGGCCGCTGCTGCTCCTGACCGGCCGGGGGAGTGTGGCCCAGTGGCATACCCAGACCCGCACAGCAAAGTCGGACGTGCTTCGCAAGCTCGCTCCCGCCGGTCTGTATGTGGAAATCAACCCCGCCGACGCCCGCAAGGCGGGGATTGAACCGCAACAGACCGTCATCGTGGAGTCCCGCCGGGCGGCTGTGACAGCCAAAGCCTTCCTCACGCCCCAGGTCGCGCCGGGGCAGATTTTCCTGCCGATGCACTATCCGGAAGTCAACCGCCTGACTGACTCCGTGTTCGATCCGTACTCGAAACAACCGTCGTATAAGGCGTGTGCGGTGCGGATTCGGAAGGCCGACTGAGCGGCATTCAGCCCGTCGCCGGCAAATGACTGAAGTTGCCAGGCGCAAGCAACCGTTGATAAGATGTCGAAACTCGAGGAGATAGGGTCTCAGCGAGTTTGCGTCTGGCGGAAAGTTGACGGGCTATGCTGCGGATTCAATCGGGGCTGACGGGGCGATTCTGTGACGGCGTCAGTCGACGCCAGTTTCTGGAAGTCGGATCGCTCAGCGCGATCGGGCTGTCGCTGTCGTCGCTGCTGCGAAGTCAGGCCCGGGCAGCGGACGCCGGCGGGAAGGCGGTCTCGCGGACCTCCCCGAAATCGGTGATCCTGGTCTGGCAGCATGGGGGGCCGTCGCAGCTCGAAACCTTCGACATGAAGCCGCTCGCGCCCGCCGAAGTCCGCGGTCCGTACCGGCCGATTGCCTCGTCGCTGCCGGGGCTCGACGTCTGCGAGCTCTGCCCCGAGCAGGCCAAGGTGATGGATCGCTGCTCGGTCATCCGCAGCTTCACGCACGGCAACGGCGATCACTGGGCCGCCGCTCACTGGATGCTCACCGGCCGCACGGGAGCCAATGGCTCCGACCGTGTACCGCGACAGCCTTCCATGGGAGCCGTCGCTTCCCACCTGCTCGGACCGCGGACGAAGGGAGCCCTGTCGACGGTCAACATGAACGACGGCGGGTTCGGCTTCCACGGCGGAGCCTGGCTGGGAGTCTCCCATAATCCCTTCCGCTTCGGCGAGTTCAGCTACGGCAACGAGGCCGGGCGGCTGCCGACCGGCGACCACAAAAGCTTTGCCTTGGTCGAGGGTTTGAGCCGGGAAGGGCTGCTGGACCGCGTGTCGCTCCAGAAACAGCTCGATCGCCTGCAGGATAAGTTCTCGCAGAACGCGGTCTTCGAGCAGCTCGACGCCGTCGATCAGCAGGCTCTGGATATCGTCCTCTCGGGACGGATTCGCGACGCATTCGATGTCTCAAAGGAGAGCGAATCCACCCGCCAGCGCTTCGGCGACGGCTGGGGCGAGCAGGCCCTCGTCGCCCGCCGGCTCATCGAAGCCGGCGTCCGCTTCGTGACCCTTAACACGGGCTACTGGGATGACCACGGAAATATCAAAGGGGGCCTCGACCACAAGATGCCCCGGCACGACCGGGCGGTCGGCGTCCTGATCCAGGATCTCGCCGAGCGGGGCATGCTCGACGACACGCTGGTGATGTCGGCCGGCGAGTTCGGGCGGACGCCGGTCATCAACAAGGACGCCGGACGCGACCACTGGCCGCAGGCGCAAAGCATCCTGCTGGCCGGCGGCGGCTACCGCCACGGCCAGGTGATCGGCAGCACGAACGCCAAGGCGGAGTATCCGACGTCGCGACCCGTGGGAGTGGAAGACTTCTGTGCCATCATCTACGGCGCGCTCGGACTGCACGCCGACGACACCGTGATCGACCACACCGGCCGCCCGATGCACCTGCTGCCCAGCGGTTCTATCCCCGCCGAACTGCTGTAGCGGTTATTGACGGTCGGCATCCGGAGTCTGCAGCTTCCGGGAGTGCAGCAGCGCATAGCTGACGGGAATCACGAACAGCGTGAAGATCGTCGAGGCGACCAGCCCGAAGATCAGCGACCACCCCAGACCCGAGAAGATCGGGTCGAGCGTGATCGGCAGGCTGGAGAGCAGGGCCGCTCCTGCTGTCAGCAGAATCGGCCGCAGCCGGACCACGCGGCTCTCCAGGATCGCATCGAACAGCGGCCGGCCGCGACGCATCGCCAGCTCGATGAAATCGACCAGGATGATGGCGTCCCGGGTCACGATCCCCGCCAGCGCGATCATCCCGATCATCGCCGTCGCCGTGAAGAATACCGGATCGGCATAGCCGCCGACCGTCTGGCCGGCGATCACGTTCAGCAGCCAGAAGCCGGGCATCACACCCAGAACCGTCAGCGGAATCGCCAGCATCACCACCAGCGGAATCACAAACGAACCGGTTTGCGCCACGAGGATGATATAGATCATCACCATCGCGGCGGCGAACGCCAGCCCCAGGTCGCGGAAGACGTCGAGCGTAATCTTCCACTCCCCCTCACCCGCAAAAGTCACCTGCATTCCGGCAGGCAGAGTCCAGACCAGCCCGCTGCCGTTGTGGAAATAGCTCCGCTGGCTGAGCGGTCGAGGCGCGGCCGCGGCAGGAGCCGTCTCGCCCGACGTCCGCAGATCGGCCAGCACGTCAACGATGCATTCGGCGGGCGGCCGCCCGGCCGACTCGGCCATGACGTACGCGACCCGCTCCAGATTCTTGTGGTAAATTGTCTGATCGACCTGCCGAGTCTCCCACGTGCCGATTTCGGCCAAGGGCACAAACGCCCCCGTCGCGCCCCGGACGCGGAGCTGTCCCAGATCGGCGGCGTGCGACCGCAACGCCCGCGGCAGCCGGACCGTCAAGCGCAACGGGTTCCGTTCTCCTTCCAGTCGAACAGTCTGCTGCGAGTCGCCGTCCAGCGACAGCCGGATCGTGTCGGCGATATCCTGGACAGAGATGCCCGCGACCGCGGCCTTCTCCTGATCGGCGACAAACACCAGCTTCTCTTGGCCAGCTTCGCGAATGTCATCGACCTCCACGACCCCCGGCTCCCGCCGCATCCGCGCGACGACGGCGTCGGAAGCGTGCAGAATGTCGGCATAGGTATGATCCGGTTGCCCGCGGACTTCGGCGACGAGTGACGCCAGCACCGGCGGCCCAGGCGGCAGTTCCACAATCTGCAGCTTCGCCCCGTGCGCCTCAGCCAGCTCCGTCAGCTCGGACCGGAGACGCAGACCGATGCCGTGGCTCTGCTGCCGACGATCCTTCTTGCCGACGAGATTCACCCGCACTTCGGCCTGATGCGGAGATTGACGCAGGTAGTAATGCCGGACGAGGCCGTTGAAGTCCATCGCGCTCGACACCCCCGTGTAACTGGTGAAGTCGGTGACTTCCGGAACGGCGCTCAACGCCCGCTCAAACTCCCGCACCACGCTGCTGGTCCGCTCGAGCGTGGTGCCTTCGTCGAGGTCCAGCACCAGCAGGAATTCGTTCTTGTTGTCAAAGGGGAGCATCTTGAGCGGCACTGCCCGGAAGGCGCCGAAGCCCATCGCCCCGATCGTCAGCACCGCCATCAGAGCCAGAAACGACAGCGAACGGAGCGGAGTCTTCAGCAGCGGCGTCATCAGCGGCTTGAAGAAGCGGTACAGCGCCGATTTCTGAACGGTCTGAATGTCGTAGATCTCCGACGGCCCCACTGGAGCTGCCGGTTCAGTGCCGGAGGCATGTTTCCGGAAGTGTCGCCCCAGGACGTGGTAGCTCAACCACGGCGTAATCGTGAA
This sequence comes from uncultured Planctomycetaceae bacterium, assembly GCA_942493135.1. Classification (GTDB taxonomy): domain Bacteria; phylum Planctomycetota; class Planctomycetia; order Planctomycetales; family Planctomycetaceae; genus Planctellipticum. Next base: position 6,727,711 of record OW818684.1, read on the forward strand.
GGCGACCAGCATCGACATCAGCATGGCGATCGGCACGTTGAGCGCCATCGGGGACATGTACGGCCCCATCATGCCGGTGATGAAAAACATCGGCAGAAAACTGACGATCACCGCCAGCGTGGCGCTGATCAGCGGCGGCCGAATCTCCGCCACCGCATCCAGCACCGTCTCGCGGTCGGCTCGGCCTCGATCGTTGAAGTGCCGCGTAATGTTCTCGACGTCAACAATCGGATCGTCAACCAACAGACCCAGCGACAGGATCAGGGCAAACAGCGTCACACGATTGATTGTGTACCCGGCCAGCAGATTCACCGCCAGCGTCAGCCCGAAGACCACCGGCACGGCGACAGCCACGACGAGGGCCTCGCGCCAGCCCAGCGACAACGTCAGCAGCGCGATCACGATCACAATCGCGACGGCCAGCGCCTCTACCAGCTCGTTCACCTTCTCGTCGGCCGTCTGTCCCGAGTTCCGCGTAACGACCAGTTCCATATTGTCGGGAACGACCTGTGTTCGCAGCTCTCTGGCCGCTTCGAGAATCCTCTCCGCGACGGTGACGGCATTGGCCCCCTTCTGCTTGGCCAGCGCGATCGTGACCGCCGGGACCGCTCCGACGGCCTCGCCGCTGCTCTGGTCGGCCGCGCCCAGAACGGTCCCCGCATGGCCCGGTTCCGCACCGAAGCCGTGCGCGGGGCCCCAGGCGTGACGAACGTAGCTGGCGATCTCGGCGGGACCGTCCTGCAGATCGGCGACATCTTTCAGAAACACCGGCCGATCCTGAAACACTCCCACCACCAGTTCCGGCAGTTGTCCGGGACGCGTGAACGGCCACCCCGCCTCGACGTGAACGACGCGATCGGCCTGGGTCCACGTTCCCGCGGGAGCCGTCAAGTTCGAGCGTTGCAGCGCACTGGCGACCTCCTTCACGCCGAGCGAATACGCCTGCAGCCGATCCGGATCGAGCTCGACTCGCAGCGTCCGCGGTTCCCCGCCGATGATCGACGCGCGCGAGACCTGCGGCACCTCGGCGAGGCGTTCGACCAGTTCTTCGCCGACGCGCCGCAACTCGTAAGAGTCGGCCGTTCCGCTGCGGAGCGTGAGCGTCACGATTGGAACGTCGTCGATCTCGACCGGCTTCATCTGCCAGCCGGTCACTCCCGGCGGCGCCAGATCGCGGCTCTCCTCCAGCTTCTTGAAGAGCTTCACCAGGCTCCGCTCGCGGTCCTGTCCGACGTAGAACCGGACGGTGATAATCGCCTGGTCCTCGCGCGACATGCTGTAAACGTACTCGACCCCGTCGATCTGGTAGAGCGCCCGTTCTAGCGGTCCGGCGGCGAGCTGTTCGACTTCGCGGGCGGAGTGCCCGGGGAAGGAGACGTAGATGTCCGCCAGCGGCACGACGATCTGCGGATCTTCTTCGCGGGCAGTCACCAGCAGGGCCGTCCCTCCCAGAATCACCGACAGGATGATCAGGATGATCGACAGGTTGGATTCGAGGAAGATTCGGACGATCTGCGACAGCGGATCGGTGTGACGCGAGGGGCCGGTCGAGTGGTGGCTCATCGGGATGAACTCTCCCCGGCGGCCGACACGGCAACCCTTTCCCCGACCGTCAAACCGGACAGGACTTCATACCTCCCGTCGACTTCCCGCCCGATCTGAATGCTCCGGCGCTCGATCCGAGTGTCGGGCAGAACGACGTCGACCATCGTCAACTGGCCGACCCGCCGGACGGCACGCGCCGGTATGACCGTCAGGTCTTCATCTTCTAACGGCAGCAGCAGTCGACCGAACATGCCGCTGTAAACGCCCGGCGGGCAGGGGCCGGTCACCTTGACCGTGAAGGACCGGCTGGCGGCTTGAGCTTCCGGAACGATTTCGCTGACGGTCGCGTTGCACTCGTACCCCAGCGAATCAACGCGGGCCGGCAGCTCCTGCCCCACCTTGAGCCGCGTCGCCAGCGATTCCCGCACCGAGGCCACCATTTGCATATGCGTCGGATCGTATAGCGTCAGCAGAATCTGCCCCGGCGAAACGGTGTCCCCCGGTTCGACCCGCTTGTCGATCACCGTCCCCGTCAGTGGCGAGCGAATCGTCGCATACTCCAGCAGCACCTCCGCTTCGCGAATCGTCTGACGCAGGCGATCCAGCTCCGCCGCGGCGGATTGCTGGGTCGCCTCCGCCTGATCGAGCTCCGCCTGAGTGACGACATTCTGCTTGCGCAGCTCCCGGAAACGGGCCAGGTCGACCGCCGCCTGCGTATTCCGGGCGACCGCCCCCCGCTCGGCCGCCAGAGCCTGCTGCTGGCGTGCGACAAGTTCGGCGTCGTCCAGGCGAACGAGGATCTCGTCCCGAAGGACCTGCTGCCCCGCTTTGACGTGGACCTCGACGACGCGGGCCAGAATCTTCGACGCCACCGCCGCCTCGTGGACGGGCTGTATCGACCCAATCGCCGTCTCAAACCGCGGACGACGGACCGAGACAACTTCAACGACTTCTTCGCCCGCCAGTCGCCGCGTGGGCGGTTCGGCCACTTCGGCCGGAGTCTTGTGGTGAAACGTCCCCGCGAGCGCCAGCAGCAGCCAGCCGACGCCAACTGTCACTGCCCCGACAACCAGCCCCCGGCCGATCGCCTTCCACCGACTCGTTCGCACATTCGTTTGCATCGTGCGAGTCCTTCGCAAAATATCGACAAGTCGCGATATCTATTCTATTTGTCGGCCGGAGAAACGCAAGCCTCTTCCGACCCGGCGAACTGCCGACAAGAACCGGATTCTCGCACGATTGGTGTAAGATTGCTGCCATCGGAGGAATAAACTGGCGGGAGGCAGTGAATGGTCGAGCCGGAAACACGTCCGAGCCTGATGGTGCGACTGCGCGATCCGTCTGATCAGCAGGCCTGGACGCAATTCGTCACGATTTACGAGCCCCTTCTTCTCCGCCTGATGCGCTCCCGCGGTTTCCAGGAGGCCGACGCCCGCGACGTCACCCAGCAGGTCGTCGTCGCCGTCATGCAGGCCGTCGACTCCTGGCAGCCCGACGGACGCGACGCCTCGTTCCGCCGCTGGCTCTTCGGCATCGCCCGCCGCTTAGCCCTGAAATCGCTCCAGCGCGGCTCGCCTCCCCGTGGACCGGTCCGTCGAGGGGCCGGCGGAACTGAAATGCTCGAACTCCTCAACAATCTTCCCGAGCCCGAACAACGCACCGTCGATTCCTTCGACGACGAATACCGCAATGAAATCTTCCAGTGGGCCGCCACACGCGTCCGCGACGACTTCCGCGAAACCACCTGGAAGGCCTTCTGGCAGACCTGCGTCCTCCACGAACCCGTCGCCGACGTCGCCGAGACGCTCGGCATGACCGTCGGCAACGTCTACGTGGCCCGCAGCCGCGTCATCGCCCGTCTCCGCCAGTTCATCGAAGAATTCGAGGGGGACCATGACCTGTAGCAACCCCTGTCAGCTCGATCGGTTGCAGCAGCTTCTCGACGAATCCCTCCCGGAACCGGCCGAACGGGACCTCGCCGAGCACATCGCCTCCTGCCCCGATTGCCAGCAGCAACTGGAGACGCTCGCCGCCGGTCAGCACTGGTGGACCGAAGCCGGCGAGCGTCTCAGCCGCACGACCGCATACCGCCGACAATCCGACGACAGCGGCCTCGCGCAGGATGACGACTCCTCCCACTTCGCCACCGATTTCGCCGTCGACTTCCTCGAACCGGCCGATGATCCCTCGCTGCTCGGCCGCCTCGGAGACTGCGAAATCGTCGAAATCATCGGCCGGGGCGGCATGGGCGTCGTCCTCAAAGGCTATCAGCCCGACCTCCACCGCCACGTCGCCGTGAAAGTACTCTCGCCCCACCTGGCCGCCAGCGGAGCCGCCCGTCGTCGCTTCGCCCGCGAAGCCCAGGCGACCGCCGCCGTCGTTCATCCGCACGTGATGGCGATTCACTCGGTCTACGCCGGCGGCCGGCTCCCCTACCTGGTCATGCCCCTCATCCCCTGCCAGTCGCTGCAGGAACGACTCGATCAGCACGGCCCGCTCGACGTCAAAGACATCCTGCGGATCGGGATGCAGACGGCACTCGGACTGGCGGCCGCGCATGCGCAGGGGCTCGTTCATCGCGACGTCAAGCCGGCGAACATCCTGCTCGAAACCAACGTGGATCGCGTGCTGCTGACCGACTTCGGCCTCGCCCGGGCCGTCGATGACGCCTCCCTCACCCGGACAGGCGTCATCGCCGGCACCCCGCTTTACATGTCCCCCGAGCAGGCCGCCGGCGACGCCGTCGACCATCGCTCCGACCTCTTCAGCCTGGGGGCCGTCCTCTACGCCACGGCCACCGGCCGGCCTCCCTTCCGCGCCGAAACCACGTTCGGCATCCTCCGCCGGATTCGCGAAACCGCCCCGAGGTCGATCCGCGAAATCAACGCCGACATCCCCGAATGGCTCGAACGGATCGTCTTCAAGCTGCTGGAAAAGGACGCCGGCGAACGCTTCGATTCCGCGGGAGACGTCGCCACGCTCCTCGAACAATGCCTGGCCCATACGCAGCAGCCGACGACAGTTCCGCTCCCCGCGGAGATCGCCCACTGGCCCCTGCCGACCGATCGCGAACTCGCTCCCGCCCCCTCCCGCCGCCCCATCGGGAAAGCCCAGCTCGCCGGCGCCCTGCTCGCGTTGTTCGTTGTCAGCCTCCCGTTCTGGTTCCCGCGGCCGCAACCCGCATCGGCTCCGAACGACTCAGTCGCCAACGAAGCGCCCGGCGAAGCCGCCCCCGCCGCAACCGACGTTCCGCTCGACTGGAACGCCACGCAAGCCGAACTCGACGACACGGCTCAACAAATTGATCAACTCGAAGTGGATTTCGCTGCCGATCTCGACTCGCTCGATACCACATCCGCCAATCCCGTCGACGCTCAACCGGATAGGGAACAACAATGAGACCTTCCTTGAAACAATTGACGCTGGCCGTAGTTTGTCTGCTATCGGTCGCGACGCTGCCGGCGCAAGAGGATAGCCGCCCTGCCGACGCATCGGTTGTAGAAGCAGTTACCGCACTAGCTTCAGATTCAGGTGACTCTTTCCGCCGCCAGCGTGTCTGGGCTGTGGATGCGGCGATTGAAGCGTTGCCCGAGGCATTTCGGAACGATTCCGCTCATCAGCAGCTAATGAAGGAACTGGACAAAGTCCGCTACCGGCAACGTGGGCAGACACCGGATAGCCGCCGGGAACTGGTTCTGAAACTCGGACGCCAAGTCGCGGACTGGATTCAGAGCAACACGCCGGAAGGCCAGCGGCTACCTTTGGCGAACCTGGCTGCTGAACTCTTCGCCGATGTCGAACAAGACCCCGGAACTCCAGTCTGGCACTCCAGAGCCATCGATAAACTGCAGCAGCTTGAGAAGCGTCTCGCCGTGGAGTTTCCCTCGCAGATCGAACTCGCCGCTGCGATTGGACTGAAGGTCCTCAGCTTGCAGTCAATCCCTCAGCCCGACCAATACGCCGAAGCAGACTGGACCAAGGCCAGCAGCGCGACCAAAGACTTCCTTCGCAAGTATCCTCAGACGACCGCTGCTGTTCGCGCCGGCATCCTGATGGGCGCCGCTTATGAACGCGCGATGCCCGCACCCGATCAGCCACTGCGATATCGCCCGACAGAGTTCCCGGAATCCGCGGAAGACTGGTACTCCACGGCAATCAGCCACGGCCCGGACACCCTCCTCGGCAAACTCGCTCGCGGCTGCGTCACCCGTCAGCACCTCGTCGGCCAGACTCTCCAGGTCTCGGGCAATTCCCTCGACGGCAAGCCCCTGTCCCTCGAATCGCTCCGCGGCAAGTCAACCGTTGTCGTCTTCTTTCGAGCGAATAAAGGCTCTTGGCACCTCCAACCGAACAAGACCCCCTGGTTCCCCTCGCCAAACAATGACTCCTGGGGCCAGTTCGCCACCCCGTTGGAGTTCGCTGTCGCAACACGCGATCGTGGCTGCCAGCTCCTCGGCGTCCACTGCCACAACCCCACGCTGCCACAGACGGAGGTCGAAGATCTCCCCAAGTTCGCCACGCCCGAAGTCTTCCAGAACAACGACCTCTTTCCAGTCATTGACGACTCTGCTGACGCGGATTCCAGCGATTCCGTCCGCTTCGGAATCACCTGGTTCCCCCGTCTCTTCGTCCTCGTCGACGAAACCGGCAAAGTCGTCCGGACGCAGCAGACGGAGATCAAGGATCTCGACGAGTTTCTGGGACAGGCGAAGTCTGCTCAAGGGGCCTCGGCACTTCCTGTCGAAACGTCCGCGGACCAACCAACGACCACCAGCACTACCGAGCAGAATCGGCAGCCCGAATCTTCAACCATCGATTTCCCGCCTCCCTCGCTTCAGACCGCCGTCATCCAGCTTCCTGAAACTTTCCGCAACAACCCCGCCAACGGCGAAGTCCTCGCGCGCCTGACAGTCGCCAGTCGCGGGCCAACTGACGAAGTCACCACGGACGAACAGCGGAAACACCTGCAGCAGCAGGCCAAAGACGCTGCCGCCTTGATCATCCCGGCCATCCCCCATGAACTGCACCTGCCGCTCGCCAGACAGGCTGCGGGCGTCCTGGCTCAACTGTATCGCGACAGCCACGAAGTTCCCGAGTGGCAGGCCAAAGCTCTCGCCGATCTCGAACAGCTCGAAACCCGCCTGGCCCGCGAATTCCCCACTCGCATCGAGCTCGCCTCGCAGGTGGGCATCGAACGCCTCTGGTGTCAGCTCTACTCGGCGCCGCCGGAACAACAGAACGAGAGCAGCCCCGACAGCCCGCAACTCACGTCCGAGTTTATCGAGCGGTATCCTCACACGGCCGCTGCTGCCCAGGCGGCCTACCTGGCGGCCACGCAATACGAACGCTGGGCCCTCGCACATCTCGGACCGAACTACCGACCGCGCGACGACGTCCCTGAAATGGACGAGGACTATTTCCAGCAGGCCGTCGAACAGTCTCCGAACTCGATCTGGGGCAAAGCGGCGACGGGTGCGCTTCGCCGCCTCCGCCTCGTCGGACAGACGCTCCAGGTTTCCGGCCAATCGCCACACGGCAAATTTCTGTCACTCAAACAGTTCCGCGGCAATCAGGAGGTTGTGGTCTTCTTCCGTCCCGGCAAGTCTTCCTGGGGCGCCGTGGAGAACCCCGACGATTTCGCAGACGCCGTTCGTCAACGAGGCTTCGATGTGCTGGGAGTCCTCTGTCACTTGCCGACCGCGGCTCCCGACCAGATCGCCGAGTACGTTCGCCCAACCTCGAAAGACGGCCCGCACATGCCCCTCCTCGTCGACACGGACGATGTCGACACCAGTAATTCGGTCCGTTACGGCCTCTCGGTCCAGCGCCTGTTTGTTCTCGTCGATGCCACCGGCAAAGTCGTCCGGACGGCGACAGATCAGGTGAAGGACATTGATGCCTTCCTCCGTCGGCCGTTCGACATTCCGGCAACCGATGCGGCGGCGGTCGTCAGCGCAGTCCAGCCGGAACCCGCCTCGGAGTCCGAGGATTTCCCGGCGAAGTCTCAGACGCCACCGCCGTCGGACCCCGAATCGACGCAGTCGATGAAAATCTTCCACCTGCAGAATGGGGTGGCCGCCGACTACAGCAAGCTGCTGCAGGATATTTTCGGCAGGACGAAGCTGACCGCCGACCCGCGCACCAACGCGATCATTGCGGCCGGTGGGGAGCAGGATCTGCAGAAGATCGAGGCGCTGCTGCGCAAACTCGACGAAGCGAAGTCGAGGCCGGCCGCGCCGGACGGCCCTGCGACGGCCACTGAAGTTCCGAAGTCGAAGCTCAGATCTCTGGCCTTCACGGCAACGTGGTGCGGCCCCTGCCAGAAGATCCTCCCCATCCTGCGCTCGATCGCCGAACAGGGAGCGCCGATCCAGTTCGTCGACGTCGACCGGGAACCCGAGTTGGCAAAGCGACATCAGATTACCTCGATCCCCGCAGTGATCGTTGAGGAAGACGGGCGCGAGGTCGAGCGCCTGGTCGGAATCGCTTCGCGACTGCAGTTGGAAAAGCTGATTCTCGGCAGGGTCGTCACGTCCCCCGACGCTCCTGCACCAGCAAGAAGTGTCGCCGCCAATACATCAGACGATTCCTTGGCCGCGCCGCAAGGCGTCTCCGTTCCACTCCCCACGCCATCTCGCACCCAGCCTCCCGGGCTCCTCGCGCTCGAATCCCGCGCCGCCGAACTCGCCGGCAACGTCCGCGAACTGTCAAAATCCCACGGCTCCGCACACCCGGATCTGATCGCCGCCCGCCAGCAGCTCGAACAGACGCTCACGGAAGCCCTGGAACTGAAGTTCCGATCCGAACAGCGACAGATCGCCACCCTCGAACAACGCCTGAACCGCCTGAAATCGCAGCTCGACCAGCGCAAGGCCGTCCGGCATGAGATCGTCGAGAGCCGGCTGCGCGAACTGCTCGAAACCCCGGCCACGCGCTGGAACACCGACGAGCACTCCGCCGACGAATACTCCAGTAACTCCAGCTCCAGGCCGAGCATCACCCCCCAGGCAACGGAAGCCGCCTCAACAAACCTGCAACCCGCCGTCCAGGACCAGATCACCGTCGATCTCTATGCGACCGACGGGATCTACCAGAACGACAAGCTCATCGCGGCAGTAGTTGCCCCGCTCAACAAATTGTCCCGCGTCGTCGTCAATGTCCGGATGATCCCCGGCGACAGCGGAAATTTTGTCTTCGCCATCGTCCACGATCCATCGCAGCGCTTCCAGCGGGAGGCGCGGCAGACCGGCCAAGAATCCCCCACTCGCCAGGCCGTCATCGCCGCTCTGAAAGCCGGCGGCATCATTGACGTCAGATGGGAAGGCGCAATCGACGTCGTCCCCTCGAACGACGCCCGCCCGGCCGGGCGCGAAGTCGCAGCGCCCGCTCCCATCACGCCACCCTCCCGAAAACCGGCAGAGCCGCTGGAAGCCTCCGCCCGCCTGACCCTCGACCTGGCCGAGGCGGAAGCCGACATTCGCGAAACGGAAGCCAGGCTGGCCATCCAGGTAAAGCTGCATGCGAAGGGAGTCGTGGCGATCGACGAAGTGACCAGCGCCATGCAGCGACGCGACCGCGCCGTTCGCAAACGCCAGATTCTCCTCGATGAGTATGCGGCGACGGTGAAGGACCTGGAACTCCAGCTCTCGGCCGCCAGTCTGGAAAATGACCTTGCTGTATTAGACCACCGCCGGCTGATTCAACTCGTTGAGCAGAAGGCCGTTCCCCTCAAGGAGGCGCAAGACGCCGGCCTGCGCGCCGTTCGGTCTGCTCACACGCTCGAACGACTGAAGAACCGGCTGGAGTTTCTAAAGAAATCCGGCGAAGGTTCGGCGGTCAAAGAACCATCTCCGAGCAAGCCCTCCGCCGAAACCCCGGCCTCGCCGACCAAGCCCACTCTCGATCCCCAGCCGGTCAAGAACTGAATCACCTGCCATGATCGTAAGTCTCGCGTCCTGTCCCCTCTCCCGCTGTCTTCAGTGGGAGAGGGCCAGGGTGAGGGTCTTCAGAAGCGTCGGAGGACCATCCACGGAGAAGCGACGGCCTTTTCCCTCGTCCAGCTCAGAAGTCGGAAGACGGGACCAGCGGCGCCTCGCCATCGCGGCTGGTGATGGTGAGGACGCCTTGTGTCAACTCGACCGTCGCGCACGCCCCCGCATCCCTCTCGCAACCCAGTCTTGCAACTCGCCGCACCGCGCGCCATCCTGCCGCGGTGGCCTCACCCGTCCGCTTCCGGCCACCCCTTTCCCTGCAAGGTCCTGTCCGGGAGACTCGATCCGTGAAATTCTTTCAGCGCTGGCTGCCGGTCTGTCCGTTCGTGGTCGCCTGTCTTGCCCCGTCTCCCATCCTCGCTCAGGAAGACATTCGCGAACTGAAACTGAAGGACTGGGCCCCCCGGCCGATGCTGGTCCGCAAAGAGTCCGTGATCGAAACTCCCCGGTTTCCCGTCATCGACATCCACAACCACCTGGGAAGCGGGAAGCAGACTCTCACCGAAGAACGCGTCCAACGCTACCTCGCCGAAATGGACGCCGCCGGCGTCCGGACCGTCGTCAACCTGGATGGCGGCTGGGGCGAACGCCTGCAGCAGACCATCGCCGCCCTCGACCAGGCCCATCCGGGACGCTTTGCCACGTTCGCCCTCGTCAACTTCGATGGCATTGACGACGACGACTGGTCGACCCGCGAAGCCGCCCGACTCGAAGAGAGCTTCCAGCAGGGCGCCCGCGGACTCAAGATCGACAAGCGGCTGGGGCTGCGCTACCGCTACAAAGACGGCCGCCTGATGCCCGTCGACGATCCCAAGCTCGATCCGATCTGGGCCGTCTGCGGCAAGCACAAACGCCCCGTCGTGATCCACGTCTCCGACCCCGCCGCCTTCTTCACCCCCCTCGACAAATTTAACGAACGCTGGCACGAGCTGAACGAACACCCGAACTGGCTGTTCTTCGGCGACCAGTACCCGCCCCAGGCAGACATTCTGAAGCAGCTCCACAACGCGATCGGCAAACATCCGGAAACCATCTTCATCAACACGCACTTCGGGAACAACGCGGAAGATCTGGCCGCCGTCGGACGGCAGCTCGACGCCCACCCCAACATGTACGTCGACTTCGACGCCAGAATCTCGGAACTCGGCCGGCAACCCTACTCGACGCGAAAGTTCCTCCTGAAATACCAGGACCGCATCCTGTTCGGGACCGACACCACGCCGAAGCGCGAAGCCTTCCGGATCTACTACCGCTTCCTCGAAACCGACGACGAGTACTTCGACTGCGCCGCCAGCCATCACCTGCAGGGCTTCTGGATGATCTACGGCATCTTCCTGCCCGACGACGTCCTCGAAAAGATCTACTACAAAAATGCCGAGAAGCTGCTGGCCCTGGCCGATCAGCCGGCCGCCGCCGCCCCGCCCGCGGACGTCCTCAAAATCAAGCCGACCGACGACTTCGAAGTCACCGGCGACGGCAGCCACAAAGCCTGGTCGGCCGCCGAATGGGTGACGATCCCGCAGCGCACGAAAGGCGGGCTCCCCTACGAGTCGAAGCTGAAACTCCTCTACTCCAAAACCGGCCTCTACACTCTGTTCGACGGCACGGACGCGAAGCTCACCGCCACGGCCAAGGCCGACTTCGACGACCTCTGGGTCGAGGACGTCTTCGAAATCTTCCTCTGGCCCGACGAAAAACAGCCGATCTACTTCGAGTACGAGATCTCCCCCCTGGGAGCCGAGCTGCCCATCCTGGTCCCCAACCTCGGCGGCAAGTTCATCGGCTGGCGCCCCTGGCACTACGACGGCGCCCGCAAGACCCGCAAAGCGACGTCGGTGACGGGCGGCGAGAAACAGCCGGGCGCCGCCATCCAGGGCTGGACCGCCGAGATCTTCATTCCCTACGAGCTGCTGAACCCGCTGCAGAACGTTCCGCCAAAGCCGGGCACGCAGTGGCGGGCCAACTTCTACCGGGTCGACTACGACAACCAGCAATCGACTCGCTGGACCTGGGTCCCCGTCGGCCCCAGCTTCCACGAATACCAGAAATTCGGCCGCCTCGACTTCGAATGAGAAGAAGATTTACCGCGGAGGCGCGGAGAACGCGGGAGTAGTGCCCGGAAAGTGAAAAGTGAGTAGTGATGAGTGAGTAGTGAAAATTGGAAGAAACGCGGTTAAACCGCGAAGCTTTTTCTCCGTCACTTTGCACTCATCACTACTCAATTCTCACTTTTCACTTTCCGGAATCTTCTCGTCTGAACTGCGCGGTGAATCCTCTTCTTCCTCAACCCGGCGAATGAATCTGCTCCTGCGCCACCTCAATCGCCTTCAGCAGGCCGCGGGCCTTATTGAGCGTCTCCTCGAACTCGCTTGCCGGATCGCTGTCCGCCACAATCCCCGCCCCCGCCTGCACGTACGCCTTCCGCCCTTGCATCACCAGCGTCCGCAGGGCGATGCAGGTATCCATGTTGCCGGTGTAGTCGAGGTAGCCCACCGCCCCGGCATAGGGACCTCGCCGCGTCGGCTCCAGTTCGTCGATGATTTCCATCGCCCGCACCTTCGGAGCGCCGGAAACCGTCCCCGCCGGCAGCCCCGCCCGCAACGCATCGAGGGCCGTCTTCCCCGGACACAACTGCCCCGTCACGTTCGACGTGATGTGCATCACGTGGCTGTATCGCTCAACCTTCATCACATCGCTGACGACGACCGACCCGTACCGCGCCACCCGGCCGACATCGTTGCGGGCCAGATCCACCAGCATCACATGCTCGGCCCGCTCCTTTTCGTCCGCCAGCAGCTCCTGCTCCAGCGCCCGGTCCTCCTCCTCCGTCTGACCCCGCTTCCGCGTACCCGCGAGTGGCCGAATCGTCGTCTCGCCATCCTCCACCCGCACCATGATCTCCGGCGAACTCCCGACGAGCTGCACGTCGGGGTTCTCCAGCAGAAACATGAACGGGCTCGGATTGACGATCCGCAGCGCGCGATAGATGTCGAGGGGCGTCGCCGCCGTCTCCAGCGCCAGCCGCTGACCGATCACCACCTGGAAAATGTCCCCCGCCCGGATGTACTCCTGGCACTTCCGCACCGCATTCTCGAACCCTTCGCGGGTGAAATTGGACTCGTACGCCAGCTCCGGTGCGCCCGTCAGCGAAATGTCGGAAAGCGACAGCTCGGCGTTCGGCGCCTTCAACTGCTGGCAGAGATCGTCGATCCGGGCGACCGCGGCGCCATAGGCCTCCCGCGTCGTCCCGAACTGCCGCAAGTCGGCGTGCGCGACCGCCAGCACCGTCTTGCGGATGTGATCAAAGATCACCATCCGGTTGTAGAGCGCGAACGACAGATCCGGAATCTGACGGTCGTCCGCCGGCGCGTGCGGCAGGTTCTCCGAGTAACGGATCGTGTCGTAGCCCGCATACCCGACCGCCCCGCCGCAGAAACGCGGCAGTTCCGGCAGGTGAGCCGCGCGATAACCTGCCAGCAGCGTCTCCAGCTCCTGCAGCGGATCCTCGGCGGTCCACGTCCGGGATTCCCCGCCGGCCGTCTGCGTCATCGTGTGACCGCGGGCCTCCAGCCGCAGAAACGGCTCGGCCCCCAGGAAGCTGAAGCGGCCGACTTTCTCGCCGCCGATGACGCTTTCGAACAGAAACGAGTCGCCGCCGTGCCGGATCCGGCAATACGCCCCGACTGGGGTCAGGGAATCCCCCACGAGCTGGCGATAGACGGGAACCAGATCGCCCTGGGCAGCGGCGCGGTCAAAAGCGGCAAAATCGGGGCGGGGAGACATCAGGTTTCCAGGGCGGCCGGCAGAGCGGGATTGATGACTGAGCAGACGGACGCCGCAATCCTACCGCAGGTTCGCCGAACCCCACAACCGAGGCCGGACCACACTCGCACTCTGAGCATTCCCAATTCTTCCGTGACCTCAGTGCCCTCCGTGGTTCCCGTCTTAATTCGGTTTTCTTCATTCACATCGATTCGTGGAATTCGTGGTTGTCACTTCTCCCGGAGGGGCACGCAAGTCTGCCGTGCTAAGGTTTGTCGCTCACCGCCTGATGGAGCCACTCCCGGGCAGCCGTCCGCGCCGCACTCGGCCGCAACGTCCACGCATCGTCGTGATTCACAAACCCCGTCTCCAGAAACGTGAAGTCCCCCGTCACGTCCGTCCCGGCCAGATAGTCCCGGACCGCCTGCAGCGACGCCCCCGCCACGCCGCTTGATTCACTGCAGATCAGCTCCGGCCGCTCACCGAGCCGCTTCAGCCGGACCAGCGCCGCGTCCCGGTCGCTCCCGGGATACGGCCACGCCCTGACGCCGTCGAAATGGCTGAAGCTGACCAGCCCCCGCCACAGCGGAGCAATCTGGTCGTCGTGCAGTCCCACGTAATGCGTCGCCAGCGCCCCGCGCGAAAATCCCACGAGCACCAGTTTCTCCCGGTCGCCGCCGAACTGCTCGCAGACCTGTCGAACGGCGGCCTGCATGTAATCCAGCGTCGGCTGCACCCGATACTCAGGCGCCGTCCCCCACCATTGGGTCACATTCGCCGTTCCCGCATTGTTCAGATACGGGAGACTGAGCACGAGAAACCCATCGGTCCCGCCGAGTCCCGCCGCCAGCTCTCCATCTTCGACCCGGCCGGAATTGAAATCGCCCGCGCCATTCCGATACGGACCATTTCCCGCCAGTTCGACGAGGACGGGAAACTTTCGACCCTTGCTCCAGTCCGTCGGCAACGACACGACATGGTAGACCTCCGTCTGCTCGAAGCCCGGCGCCTTCAGCAGCACCCGCCGTCCGGGGCCGGGCGGCAGCGACGAAACCGGCGGCACGATCACATCCGGCTCAACATCCCGCAGATCGGCCGGCGCCGACGGAGTGGCCCCCGCCGGCCGCAACCGGATCTGCCGCACGTCCATCACCGCGAAGTTCGCCAGCTTGATGCACCGCAGTTCCAGCGTGTGTGTCCCCGCCTCGGCAACTGTCACCCGTCCCGCCGATCGCCACCGAAAATTCTGAAAGTGCCCGGTCTCCACGACCTTCAGATCGAGCGGCTGACCGGCCACATTCAGCCGGATGTCGCTTCCCCCCTGGCCCGTCCCGCACCCCTGGAAGATCTCAACCTCCCATTCGCCCGGCTGCTCCGTGGCGAATTTCCACTCCGCCCAGTCCGCACGATTCACCCAGTATCCGACCGTATTCTTGTGATCAAGCGGCTCAAATTGCAGTTTCTCCCCATGCACGATCGCATCGCGCGCCGAGAGCACAATCACGCCATCGGCTCCCGCGCGGGAGACCACCGGCTCTGTCGCGTAGACCGGCAGCCCCTGCAGTTCGAGGACCACGACCGCCGGATAGGTCATCTCCTTCGACAGCGTGATCGTCCAGTGCACCCGATCCTGCGCGAAGCCGAGCATCCGTTCGGCCGGCGGAACGAACGGGGCGACATATTCGAAGCCCGCCCGATCAGAGCCCCCCCCTGTCGCCTCTGCCTCCGCACCCGGCTGCCACCAGGCGCGATGCACGACGTTATTGAGTCGCGGCAAGACCAGCCAGCCCTCCGCAGGCGCCTGATCCAGCACGAAGTACAGCGCCCCCGGTTGAGCATAGACTTTGACGTCCGGCAGTGGAACATCCGGCCAGACGCGAACGTCGTGCGGCGACCGATGCAGGGCGGCCCACGGCAGCAGCGAACCGGTTTTCAGCCGCTCCAGCACGACCGGCAGAATTCGCCCCGCCAGGTCGCGATGGCCCACGGGATTCGGGTGATACCCGTCCGTCGTCCAGCCGGCCAGATCCGTCCCCGATGTCTCCGCGGCAGCCCACCCTGCAAAGTGGTCAACCAGCGGCGTCTGCCGTTCCGCCGCCACTTCGCGGGTGATGGCAACATACTGCTCCAGCCGGAAGTTGCCGTGCTCGCCCAGTCCATTCGCCGGCGACTTCGCCGCATATCGCGGCTCGGTCATCAGAATTGGTTCGCAACCAGCCGCGCGGATTCGATCGACCAGCTTCCGGAGATTCCCGCGAAAATCGGCCAGCGACAATCGCGACTGCTTCGCTCCCTGATCGACATGGCAGTCGTTCGTGCCGTACATCAGCAGCACATAATCGGGTTTGTGCTCGTTCAGCTCGGCCATCAGTCGGGCCAGCGCCTGATCGGTCCGCTCCCCGCCGATGCCGCGATTCACCATAGTGACCTCGCGTCCGGACGACTTCAGCTCAGCCGCCAGAACGGCGCAGAACGTCTCCTCGGCCGTGACCCCGCCCCGCACCCCTTTGGTGATCGAATCGCCCAGCGCCAGGACGACCGTCGGCTCGCCCCGCGGGGCCGACAACCCCGGGACAGCAGCGCCAGCCAGCAGACCGACCCAGACCGCGAATCGAAGAAACATCCGGGACTCCATCACAAGTGATTGCAGTGACAACTTGCAGCCGGCCAACATTCTGGCTATTCGCTATTCGATATTCGCTGGTCCCCGCTCGCAAGGCTCCATCTACGGCCGTTTCCAGTCGCGAATCTGCTCCCAGAACGGACCGCGGGCCTGCTCGCGGGTCTGATACCGCAGCAGATAATCCCGATACGCGGCATCTCGCCGACGTTCCTTCCCGTTCCGATGGGCATAGTCCGTCATTGCCTGGAATGGCAGCGGTTCCACCGTCTGACCGTACACCGTATTCATGTTGAAATCTTTGTCCCAGCCGACGTTGTAAATCACGAAGTCCACCACCCACCCCTCCGGCAGCGGCTCCTTCAGCGTCTCGAACGACAGCGCCATCTCATCCCCGGCCGCGAAGATCACGTGCCGGTCATCCCGCTCCCGCAGCAGTTCCAGCACATCGCCAAACCGGGTCAGGCAACCGTCGACCGGAGCCCAGTGCTCCCCCGGCAGAACACGCTGGTAGTCGTATCGATCCGGACCGAACTGCGGATGCACAATCGTCGCCGAGATCCCCCCCCGCGATCGCAGTTCTGCCGAGATCAGCGGGAGCTCGATCTCCCGGTACGGCGCCGGCTCTTCATCCACCGTGAAGAAGATCTCGTCCCAGTAAAACTCCATATTCGTCGCAATCCGCAGCCGAGGGTCGCCTGGCGTCAAAGCGTCCGTGACGTCGACAACGATCGTCTTCGTTTTTCCGCCGGGGAATCCCATGTAAGGGCGAACTTCGCGCCAGTCCCCCTTGCCATCCGGCGCCCACAGCGACGGCGGCTGCGGTTCCGGCAGATCGGGATTCTGCGACAGCGACACGTTGATCGCCGTATCGGTGGGATACATCCACCCCGTCAGAAACAGCAGCACGCGCTTCGGCGTCCCGATCTCCCCCAGGTTCAGCTCGACCCAGTGCCGGTTCGTCAGCCCCTGCTTAAACTTCGTCTGCCACGTCTTCGCGTAAAGATCGTCCCGCTCCCGGATCAGCGGCAGCTGGTCGCGCCCGGTCGGATCGCTGGCGGAAATCGGGAGCCTCGGATGGCGCGCCGTATGAATCGCCCGCTCGGCCAGAGCCGGCGGCCCGACCTTTTCATTGGTGTGAATCTGCACGTCGGCCGGGTGGGCCACCGCGTAGAGCTTCACTTCGTCGAAGTAAGCCGCTTCCCACAGTTCCTCGGTCATCCGCACTTCATAGCGACCGTCGCGCGGCTTCAGACGCTCGCCATCAATCTTGAGATATTCCCACTCCCGCCACGGTGCCACCACCGTCTCGCCAAACTTCAACCCGATCGGCGCCGCCCACAGCAGGTCCGTGTGGAACACGAACTGCTCGCCGTCCCACGTGTAAAGATACGGGCACGAGCCTTCCAGCTTCTGCTCTTCGCAAATGAACTCATCGGCCTTCGGACTGACCAGATTCCGCGGAATCCCGTTCGTCCAGACGACCCGCAGCACGTCCGCCCCGGCGAGTTTTCCCAGTCCGAAACGAGTGACCTGCCCCGAAACCACGGCGGACTGATAACGACCCGCCGACTTCGCCTCAATCAGCGAGCCGACCCCAAAGTGATTGACCCGCCCGCTCGCCGTCGGGTCGGCCCCTTTGTTCTGCTGAGCGCGAATGGCGATTTCGAGCACGTGATTCGCCGAGCCTCCCTCATTCTTAAATGTCGACAGCCCCTCCTCGCCCGCGATCGCCACGTCCAGGTCGCGATCGCCGTCCCAGTCTCCCACGACAATCCGTGTCGCCTGCGTCGCACCAGCCGTGACCACCGCAGACTTCTCGGACCATGCCCCGGTGGCATCCCCCCGCAATCCCATCAGCCCGGCGGCCGAAACCGCCAGACAGTCGAGCAACCCGTCGTTGTCAAAGTCGCAGACGATCGCATCCGTCCACGTCTGCTGCAGTGTCCGGGACGACTTCGGTGTCACCGATCCCGCCGGCGACATCGCCGTTTGCACGGTGCCCACCCCGGAAATCGACGTCGCCACCAGGTCCCAGCTTCCGTTTCCGTCGAGTTCCGTCGCAAACAGCCGCGTCCCGTTCTGCAGCGGCTCAAACTCGCGCGGCAGCTCCCGGAACCGCGTCCGCCCGTAGCGCAGGTTTTCGAGCATCCCCGTCTTCGGTCCCGCCAGGATCAGGTCCAGATCCATATCCCGATCGAAGTCGACTACCGTCATGGCCGTCACCGCAAAGTCCGGAGGCGGCAACTGGGACCGGTCGGAAACATCCTCAAAGGTCAGATTCCCCAGGTTCAGCCAGAGCGACACCCCCTGGTCCCCCGCAGCGATCACATCCAGATCCCCTTCGTGATCGAAGTCGATCAGCACCGCCGCGGTGATCCCAGTCAACGCCTCCCAGCCTGGCGACTGCGCCGGTACTCGCAACGACCGCGGCGACATCGCATCCGCCTTGAAACTTTCGACGAGCAGCAATCCCTCGGCGCCATACAGAACAAATTCGGGATCGGCCTGATGACACCGCCCCGGCGGCAGCGGAGGTTCGCCGGCCGCGGGCAATTCGACGTCGTCATCCAGATCGGCAGCCAGCAGCCCGGCGTACGCGCGCGGCAGATCCAGCGACGCCAGCTCCGTCCACGCACCATCAACCGGCGTCAGGATCGAAAGCTTCCGCTCCGACAGCACCGCCAGATCCGTCCGACCATCCAGATTCCAGTCCAGCGATAGCAGATCCCGGATGCCGGTCAGGCTCGGCGCAGTCAGCGGCCAGGCCTCAAACGACATCGGAATCGGTTCCTCCGCCTGCGGAGCGATCTCCAGCATCGCCAGCGTTTCCGGCGAGAAGTCCAGCACCACAAATTCGAGCGAATGCCGGTTCAGCCGCAGCCGATCCGCCTGAGCCACCGCCTCCCGCTTCACAACGTTCGAAACGCCCCCCACCTTGCCGGTCACCCCCGGCCAGTTGCCGGCCTTCGCCGCCGTTTCGGCGTCCGCGAGAAACTGCAGCACATCGATCCGCGAGTGAGCCTTGATCGTCTCGGCAAACGGCTTCAGTCCTTCGCGATACCTGGCGATCACGTCGACGATCGATGCGTCCTGATTCCGCGCCAGCAGCGGCAGCCAGTCTTTCATCAGAAACAGGTTGTCCGGAGCCAGTTCATACGCCTTCCGCAACGCCTCAGTGCGTGCAGCCGTATCCCCCTGTTCCTCCGCGACCATCCCGATCTCGTACCAGTAATCCGCCTGCGTCGGCTCGCGATCCGCAGCCGTCTGCGCCGCAGCCAGCGCCTCCGGCAACCGTCCCAGCTTGCGGAGCACGCGCGATCGCAACAGCTCCGCCACGCCCGAGTCGGCCTCCCGCTCCCCCAGACGGCCGAGCGTCGCCAGAACCTTGTCCCCTTGCGCCTGCAGCTCGACGGCGTTGCTCGGAGCGATCTGTTGCAGCGCCAGCTCCTGGCTGACAGCCAGATTCCGCAGCCCGAACCGCTCCTCCGGCAGTTCCCGATCGAGCTCCAGCAGCAGCTCTTCCGCCTTGCCGAAATCTTTGTTCTCCAGGTAGGCCAGCGACAGATTCCGCGCCTCGACAAGCCGCTCGCTGGTTGCGCGATCCCGCAGCTCGACCCCGCCCGGTGCAACGACGACCGGCTCGACCGCCAACCAGCGATCCTGCACGAAGTACGCGACGACTCCTGCGCCGATCAATACCAGCAGGACAACAATCACCACGAAGGGCGACGTGGAGGCTTTGCGAGAACCGGACATGCTGAACATCCCTGATGCGCTTCGCGGCGAGGCGAATGCCCCGCAGAACGATCAAGGATTACAGTCCGATCCCGGCCGAATCGCAAGAGGACCCGAAAATTGCCGCCTCGCGCACACGTTGCCGCCGGCCAGCAGTCGTCGGAGTAGTCCGCCGGAACTGTTCTCGTCGCCCCGGAGGGGCACAGGAGTGTAGCCACGGGTGGAGCGGCGGGCGGCGACGCCGACCGTCGCGCAACCCGTGGACCGCAAGGTTCCACCCGGCAGATTGCCGCGCAGGGGCAACCCCTGATCAAGAGGGATTCACAATGCTCGCGGAGACTCTTGGTGCCCTCACACGCGTCACCCCAAGCACTCACTCAACCCCTACCAGCTCCCGGCGAATCCCGGCGGACAGTTCCCGCCCGCAAATTGCGAGTAGCTGTAGTACTTGTGGCACGGGTAACCCGCCATCGGAATCCCGCCGCCGCAGCAGCAGCCGGTGCCGCACCCGTTCTCATGCCGACGGTAATAGGTCGCCGCGTACGGATACCCCTGAGGCGGCGGCTGAAGCGAAGCTTCGGTCTTATTCTTCTGGTTCATCAGATAGCTCTGATAATCGAGCCGATCGTGCGCGGGCGAGTAACCATACGGCAGACCGTAGTTGAAGCCCCCGCGCCCCTGATACCAGCCGTAGGCCCGCAGCCCGTAGTTGCTCGAAAAGTGATAGTCGGGGCGGTAATGATATGCCATCGGACGGGCGTAGTGCGGAATGAAGGAGTAGTTGAAGCCCTGGGCATCCTTCTTCGACTGCCACCGATCCTTGTGAAACAGGAACTTCGTCTTGGCGTCGTGGTGCTCGTTGACTTCCTCGCTGTTATAGCCGGCCTGCTCGATCGAGCGGTCGTCGGCGCCAACTGACCCGAACAGCATCAGCGTGCTGAAGAAGACGGCAAATCCGACCCGAGTGCTGAGCTGAGTCCGCGTCATGAATCCGTCCTTGCCCGAGTCCTGCGGGATCGGCTGCCAGCCGGAGCGGCCGCGGCCGGGTGCACCTTCCACCCAGAGTAAAACTCGGCATCCGGCCGCCGCCTGAATCAGGCGATTCGGGGGACTTTGCCGTTTTTAACGGGGCACTCAGTCCGAGACGCCGTGGAACGCGGTTTCATCCGACGACATTCACCACCTGAACCCGCCCGAAGTCCGGACACTTCCCCTCCTTGTCTCGCCGGCCCTGTCCCGCCGCACCCGCCAGAAACAGCAGCTTACCGTCCGCCGAGAACGCCGCCTCCGTCGTCCGCATCTTGGTATCCACCGAATGCACCAGATTGCCGGCGATCTCACCGAACAGGCCCACGTTCCACGTCCCTTGCGTCAGCCGCCCCGCCATGACGAACACTTCCCCCGACGGATGAAACGCCAGCGTCTCCATCAGCCCGTTGCCGTGCTCCCCCGAGTGGATCTGGTCGACTTTCTCCGGCGGCGTCTCCTCCCACGCGAACCGCTGCCACAGATGTTGGCCGTTCCCCGCCATCGGATCCTGCATGTCCCCCATCCCCGCCAGGAACAATTCATTCCCTTCCGGCGAGAAAACCACGCTGTAGATTCCCCCCACGTAGTGATGGCTCTTGACGTGGCCCCAGCTCGTAAAAGCCTTCGTATTCCAGCTCGCCGCCGACTCTCCCGTGGCGATATTCCACACCGAGACATCGCCCGTCAGGTTCCCCGCAGCCACAAACTGACCGTCCGGACTGAAGGCGACCGACAGCACCGGCGGCTTCATCGAGAAGCCCTGCTTCAAGTCGCCCGTCTCAGCGTCAAACACCTTGACCGTCGGCTCCGCCTCAGCCGCCGGCTCGTACGTAATGCTCCCCGCCAGATACTGACCGGTCACCGACCCCACCAGCCCCCGGTCGGGCGAAACCGCCAGCCTCCACGACCAGAAACCGTGAGCCCGCACCGTTCGAATCAGCTTGCTCTCCGTCAGATCGAACCACTGCAGCGCACCGTCGTAGCCCGCCGAAACGAGCTGCCGCTCCCCGGCAAGCAGCTTCACCCCCGAGGCGTAGCTCTGGTGTTTCAAAAGCTGTTCGGACTTGCCCGATTCGACCTCCACGCGATAGACGCCCCCGTCCAGGCAGGCCGCATACAGCGTCCGCCCGTCGGCCGTCGCATCGAGCCCGAGCACCGCCGTCGGCAAGTGGATCGTTTTCGCCGGCTCCAGCTTCAACGTCGGCGTCTCTTCCGCGGCAGCGGGTTCTGCAACCATCACAGCAGCACCTCCCGGATCGGCTCGGCCCGGTTCTCAACCCGATGAAACGTCGGCAGCCCCGGCAGGTCGTACTCCGCGTACGGATCGATCCCGAGCGCCGTAAAAATCGTCGCGAACAGGTTCTTCTCATCGACCTGACGATCGATCACCGTCCCGCCGTCTTCGTCCGTTTTTCCCACCACCACGCCCGGTTTGATGCCGCAGCCCGCCAGCGCCATGCTCCACGCATCCGGGTAATGATCCCGCCCGCGGGCCGGATTCAGCCACGGCGTCCGGCCGAATTCGCCCATCATCACCACCAGCGTCGAGTCCAGCAGCCCGCTCTGTTCCAGATCGGTCAGCAACTGGAAAATCACGTTATCCAGTTCCGGCACCAGCATCTGGTAAATCTCGTGCTGCAGCACATGGCAATCCCACGTCATCCCGTTGGCCACCATCACAAACGGCGCCCCGTTCTCGACCAGATTCCGCGCCAGCAGCGTGTGCTGCCCGAACGTCCCCGGCCCATACCGCTTCCGGTCCGCTTCCGGCAGCCGCTCCAGGTCAAACAGCGGAGCGCAGCTCATCAAACCCTCGACGCGCGAAAAGACCGCGTTCTGCGAAGCCGCCGCCGCGCTCTTTCGGTCGTTCTCGAACTTCTTCGTCAGAAACCGCCTGAGCGCCTCCCGGTCCTGCTGATCCGACGCGGAGATGTCCGCCAGCCGGTCCACATCCGGAATCTTGAATTCGCCCCCCGCCCGCACCGGGGCATATTCCGCCCCCAGCCACCCGGCCCAGTTCCCCGCCTTGAACGCCTTGAACTCGTTCCCGTGCGGCGCAGGATCCAGCAGGATGAAATTCGGCACCGGATTGTCGATGTGCCCAAGCTGCTGCCCCAGCACCGACCCCAGCGTCGGCCGCACAAACGGCGGACGCGGTTCCGCCCCCCGGTTCAGCAGGTCGATCCCCTGAAAATGCTCGTTCTGCTTCGTCTTCATAGACCGGACGACGGAAAACTTGTCCGCGATGCTCGCACACTTCGGCATCAACCCGGAAAAGTGCACGCCGGGCAGCTTCGTCGGAATGCTCCCGAACGGCCCCCCGTAAATGCTCTCCGGCTTCGGATCCCACGTCTCAAACTGACTCGGCGCCCCGCACAGCCAGAGTAGGATACAGCGTTTTTCCGTTCGCTTCGCGATCTCCGCAAACGCCGGCTGACCGAACAGCCCGCTCCAGCTCATGACCGAAGCCGCTCCGCCGGCCGCCAGTCCTTCCAGGAACAGGCGACGATGCAGCGTGTGCTCATTAGTCGGACAGCCGGCACGCAGGCCCCTGGGATCAGTCGTCGATCTGCTCATTAGTGATTCACCAGAAACTCGCCCGAGGTCACCAGAATCCACATCAGTTGCCGCACGCCTGCCGTCCGATCGCGCCGCTCCAGGTACTCCGTCAGCCCCTGCAGTTCCTCGTCCGCCGGATCGCGCCCCAGCACCGTCCGGTACGCCGCTCGAACCCGTTCGGCGGAGTCCTCAATCGCCGCCAGCTTCGCCGTCGTATTCCCCTCCACCGGCTTCAACAGGTCGTCCATCAGCGGCGAGTTGCTCAGAAACAGCGCCTGCCCCACGCTCGCGTTGTACTCCTCGGCAAACACGTCCGGGAATCGCGACGTGCACTCCCACCGCACATCCTCCATCGACCTCCCGCCGATTCTCCCGTCAGCCGAAACCGTATTCCCGGTCGCCACGACAAGCGATTCGAAGAACTGCGCACCCGACAGCGGTCGCTCGATCCCCCGTGCAAACGTCTCCGGACGGGGCGGCGTCCCCTCGGCCCACCGCGACTCCCGCTGATACGTTTCCGACAGCAGCAGTTCGCGAGTCAGTCGCCGCAGATCGTAACCGCTCGCCGCAAAATCCTGCGCCAGCCAGTCCAGCAGATCCGGATGACTCGCGGGATGTTTGGAATCGATCTGGTCCGCCGGATGAACCAGCCCCCGCCCCAGATACAGCGCCCAGATCCGGTTCACACACGCCTTCGCCAGCAGCGGATTCTCCTCGGTCGCGACGCGGGCCAGCTCCGCCCGTCGCGAAAACTTCGGGACCGCCGGCCGCTCGGGTTTCTCCTTTTCGCCGGCCGGCGGAACGTCGTACAGCTCCGGCTTGTCCTCTTCCTTCTCGTCGGCCGCCGGACGACGTTCCTCGACCATCCGGCCATTCACAAAAGAGAGCAGGGCGGGCTGCGATTCCTTCTTCAGATTCGCAAAGCTGACAAACCCGCCCGTCGCACTCTCCGCCAGCCCCCGGCCCGACTTCGTGTCCACCGGCTTGCTGCGATTGAACGCCGCCACCAGCCCCCAGTAATGCCGCTGCTCGATCTCCCACGCCAGCGGATGATCGTGGCACTGCGCGCAATCCATCTTCGCCCCGAACACCAGCGGCGCCACCGCCTCAGCCATCGCCTGATGGTTCTCCTTCCGATCCAGCAGAAACACCACCGCCCCGCGATCTTCCTTCGTCTCCGGCCGCGCGACGAGCAGCTCGCGGACCATCACGTTCCACGGCCGGTTCGTGGCAATGCACCGTTCGAGATACGCAAACCAGCCCTGGTTCCTCCGCTGCTGCTCGACATCCTGCGACTTCCGCTCCAGCAACCACGCATCGAGCACGAGACTCATTCGCCGGGCATGCTCGGGACTCCCCAGCAGCCGATCGATCAACCGCTCCCGTTTGTCCTCCGCACTATCAGCGAGAAACTCGTCGGCTTCGGCGGAGGTCGGAATCCGCCCGGCGACGTCCAGAAACAGCCGACGCACAAACGTCCGGTCGTCGCACCGCGGGGCAGGTCGCACCCCGTCCCGCGACAACGCCGCGCTCACGAAGCCATCAATCGCTCGACTCACCGCCAGCCCCTCGGGCGGCGTCCACGACCGCGGCCGCAAACGATCCAGCGCCGCCACGTAAGCCCGCGGCCACGCCGAATCCTCACTCGACACATCCGGCGTCAGCGATTCAGCGGAGGGCAGGGCGGAGATCGCACGCTTCAGCTTCTGCAACTCGTCCGGCGAAAGCGGCTTCCCCGGCTCCGGCGGCATATGCGGCTCAGCCTCCGGCAGCGCATACAGATAAACGAGACTGTCGTCCGGCGAACCAGGCACGAGGGCCGGCTTCTGATCACCCCCGACCAGCACCCGCGTCAGCGACCGCAGATCCAGATTCCCCTGCCGCCGCACGCCCCCATGACACCGCGTGCAATGCTTCTCCAGCACCACCTGCCCATCCCGCTGCCAGGCAGCAAGAGGATGGTCCACAGATTCCGCGCGCACAGTCCCAGCGCCGAAACTCAGCAGCGCAACTGCGACCAGCAGCAAAGGTCCCCACGAGAAACGATCCAACCGCTCTCTCCATTCGCAGACCGCGCCCTGACGGTCGCTCGAAAAGCATCAACCATCTTGCATAGGATAGGTATTCTCCGCACTGATCACAATTGCGGCCGATCCGAGATGCCGACTTTTGCCAACGTCCGTGCTTTTCGCGGTGAATTTTCCAAAACTCTGTGCAAACCTTTCGTCCAGGCATCTGTGGGACTCGTTTCCCTGGTCGAGGGCATCCATGAAGTGCGTCGTACGAGACAGGAGGAAAGGCGGACGGTTCCTTTTCAAAGTCACCGGCTATTCGGTGATCGTCAACGACGACCAGACAGACAATTACATTGTTGAATCACCCGAATTCCGATCCATTGAGGAAGTCGCTCTCACTTCCAAGTCCGCGGAACTTGCGATTCGCCGCAAAAACCAGTTGAACCTGCAACATCACTTCGAGATTCAGCGCAACGGCGACACCATCGCGATCATTTCATTTCCGTACAATCTGCCATTCCTCGACGTCTACGAACTCGAATGGGGCGGAGAAATCTACACGAATTTGTCCGGCTGGTCGCGGCGGCCCGGCAGGCGATACATCTTCCAGCGAACTTGGTGGGCCGACTATCCGTGTCGCTATGTCTTCGTCGACGACCTTGATCGAGATGTCGCAGCCGTCGTCGCAATGATCGAGTTCTATCAACACTGGCCGTAGCCGGCGGCCAATCGGTGCCAACGACGAGGAAACGGACAGTATCCATCCTCCTACTGCCAATTGATGAGAGACCAGCCAATCGCAGAACGGACCATATCGTGTATTTCCTCCTCGTTCCCAGGCTCCGCCTGGGAATGCCTCTTCCGACGCTCCGCGTCGTCTTCAAGGAAACTCGGAAAGACCCAGCCAGTGCCTCAAAAGTGGTGGGTATCCCCAGACAGGCCCTGAGGACAAGAATTCACACCCGCCTCAGTTCTGCGTCGAAATCTCCCGCGTACAGCGCGCACAGACCGTCGCATCGGCCGGAATCATCGACCGACAATGCGGGCACTTCTGCTGCGGCGTGGCAGAGATCGACGACAACAGAATCAACGGGCCGAAGAAGACGGCAAAGGGAATCAGCAGCAGCGATCTGGCGCACGTCCTCGACGGGCTCTCGGGCAGTTTGGCGGCAAAGAGGAGAATCCCCAGTACGCCGCTGCCGATCCACAGGAACGCCAGCATGTACATGTTCCGACCTCCCATCCAGCTCCAACCGCATTTCGTCGTTCCGGTGACCGTCAAACATCGCGTGGCGGATGGATGAGATACGCATCCGCATAACGCATGGATCTCGCAATTCTCACCTGCCGCAAGCCGCTCACGCGGAAAATCTCCCCTCGCGACTCCGCTTTCGACATTCCGCCTTCGACCTTTCTCTCCACTCCTCTTTCTCTCCACTCCTCTTTCTCTCCACTCCTCTTTCTCCGCGTCCTCCGCGTCTCCGCGGTCAATCCTCTTCGGCCTTCTCTGCGAACTCCTCCCACCTCCGCATCTCTGCAAGAAATCTTTTCGCATTTTTTGAAAAATCCCGCCAACTGCTATTGAACATCAATTCGTTAACAGCCCAGGATCGAACGCGTTGGTCGGGTGAAGGTCATGCATGCACGCCCTAGGTTCGCCGAAGGCGCTCGAGCGGATCCCGCCAGCACGCGGGCCAGGTCAGGGCCCGAACCCGGAGTCCTCGTCAGAGGGCTCTTTGGGCGGTGCGGCCGATGCGCACCGCGGCTCGATCGAGCATGACCGACGCGTCCTCTCGACGGGAGACGCGGGGTTGACCTGTCAACAGCCAGCCGACAGACGGGGCGGGAGCGCCGGCCAACTCCGGAACTCGCCCCGTCCAGGCCGGGCTTGAGACCGAATCTGGTTCCATTCAGAAGCGAACGACCCGAGTCTCGCCCGGCGTCGTCGTGCGCACACGCAGAATTGCCGGCAGAAGCAGAATCCGCAGGATTCCCATCGATTTGAGCCTTGCGGGGGCATCTTGTGGAATCGTATATCATCGGAAGACTCTCCGTCTGAACGATCGCACGCGCGGCGAGGGAAGCCACTCATCGCGGCAGATTGCGATCGCCTCATCAATGTTCGACCCGGCGTGACTTCTGAAGAGATGGCGTGGAATGGCGAAAAAGCGGGCAAAGGCATCGCAGTCAGAACGACCACTCGAAACCAGCCCGTCGCTGCAGCCGCATCCGACGCGCGACGAGCTTTACGCATTGGGGAAGAGTCTGCGCGACAAGTGCCCCCGGCAGGACCACGCCGCCTGGCAGCCGCCGGCCGATCGCCCGGATCCGCTGAAATTGCTCGAAGCCGCCAACGAGGGACGCGTCCCCCAGCTCATCCCGATCCGTCACGGCCGCATGCTGCAGTCGCCGTTCGCCTTCTATCGCGGGGCGGCGCTGCATATGGCCGCGGACCTGGCCGGCACTCCCGCGACGGGAGTCCGCGTCCAGGCCTGCGGCGACTGTCACCTGTTGAATTTCGGGGCGTTCGCGACGCCCGAACGCCGGGTGATCTTCGATATCAACGACCTGGACGAAACGTTGCCCGCCCCGTGGGAGTGGGACGTCAAACGCCTCGCAGCCAGCTTCGTCCTGGCCAGCCGTCACAACGGGTTCAGTGAAGACGCGGCCCGCGATGCCGTGTTGAGTTGTGTCCGCTCGTATCGCGAACGCATGGCGGAATACAGCGACATGCCGGTCCTGGAAGTCTGGTATGCCAGCATCGACGTCGAAGACTTTGCCCCGAGGATTCAGGACGAGGAGGCCCGCAGGCGGGCTCGAAAGCGATTGGCGGCCGCCCGCGAACGCAGCGTCCTGGAACATGACTTTCCCGAGCTGGTGACGACGACCGGCATGACCCCGGCCATCCGCGACAACCCGCCGCTCATCTATCATTCGCGCGAACGGGGCCACGAAGAGCAGACGGCAAACCTGCACAAGGCCTTCGCCCAGTATCGCGAAACTATGCAGGAAGATCGCCGACTGCTGCTCGACCGTTTCAAGCTTGTCGACACGGCCATCAAGGTGGTCGGCGTGGGCAGCGTCGGCACGTTCTGCGGCATCCTGCTCCTGATGGCCGGCGAACACGACCCGCTGTTCCTGCAGTTCAAGCAGGCGCGGCCCTCGGTCCTCGAACCGTATGCCGGTAAGAGCGTGCACGCCAACCACGGCCAGCGGATTGTGCACGGATGTCGGATGATGCAGTCCGCCAGTGATCTCTTCCTGGGCTGGACCGAAGGAGCCCTCGGCCGGCAGTTCTACATCCGGCAACTCAAAGACATGAAGATCAAGCCGCTGGTCGAAGTCTTCACGCCGGGCGTGATGCTAGAGTACGCCGCACTCTGTGGCTGGACGCTGGCCCATGCTCACGCCCGTTCGAGCGAGCCCGCCACGATCGCCGGTTACCTGGGCAAGAGCGACAGGTTCGACGAAGCCATCGCAGACTTCTCCGTCGCCTACGCCGACCAGAGCGAACGGGACCACGAAGTCCTGCTGCAGGCGGCTCGGGCCGGGAAACTCGAAGTCTTTGTGGAAGAGCAATAGACGCGCGGTCGACCGGGTGCCCTGGCATCGCCGCACCCGCTGTGCTCACTCCGCGATCTCACTCCCGTCCGCCGCAATCCCCGGAATTTCAATCGCTTTAATACTCCCCGTAAAGGGCGAATCGACGCCCTCCTGCAGCGGCGGCCCTTCCCAGACAATCGCGTTGTCGATCGTCAGCACAACCTCTTGTGCACCCGTCATCCGCCCCGCTGCAAACTCCCAGCGGTCTCCGTCCGACTCGATCAGCAGCACTACTTCGGGATTCGTGCCGAATGTGAAAAAGAAAATCGCCCCGTCCGCCCGCTCGGCCTCCGATGGCGTATACCGATCCACCGGCTGCGGCAGCAGTCGCAGTTCGCACTTCTCCTTCCGGACGACTTCGTTCGACGCGAAACGTTTCGCGAGCGAACGCATCTGAATCAATCGTAACTGCGGCGTCTTCGCGGGCTCCGGTGCGCCGGGGAGCCGCTTGAAACGATACTGCGTCCCCTTCGGCGACCAGACCGCACCCTCCACGGATGTCGCGAACGGCGTCTCCGACAGCGACGATCGCTCATAACTGATACACGGTTTCCCGTAAGTGTTGCGATCGAGTTCCACCGCCAGCAGCGCCTTGGGCCGACCCTGTTCCCCCAGCTTCCACACGGACGCCGCCACGTAGCCGCGCGCGGGGTCGCTGTACTTGAAGATCGGCTTCGCCGCGAACTGCGACGGAAACCCGGCCTCCGGCGACTCAATCTTCAGCGCCGCCACCCGCGACTCCATCAGCTCGAACCGACGAGCCTTCAGGTCCTCATCGCGATCCCTGCCGGACGGAATCGCATCATCCGCCCAAAGACTCGTCGTTGTCGAGCAGGTGATGACGACGGCTGCGAAACCCGCGAGCAGGCTTCGACGCGACAACCGCAGGAACGACGCCGGCAATGGATCGGGTCTCATGATGATCGCTTCGCTTTCCGGGATTGCACCGCACGGATCGACAACAGGGCTCTTGCAGGAGACACGTTCACATCGGTCCAATTCAAAATAGACGATGAAGACATTCTGTCAACAGGTAATCCGTCGGCAATGTATCGCATATTCGTACGAAGTCCGTTGACGGCCGATTCCGCTCCGCGTTTCTCACAGTGGTCAATCCCGGCCGATCATCGGCATTCGTGAGCAACAAATGGACGGACGACGTCGTGCCGAGCGACTTGTGGTCCCGAGAACTCTATCGCTACCAGCCATCGGCCGACTGGCCGCTCCAGCTCATCCATACCTTCAACCTCCTCGAAGGAACGCTCTGGTTGATCTTTGCCGGCCTGGTCGTCAACCGCTGGCGGCGACATCGCCACTCGCTCCGCTGGGAGGGTACCTACGCCCTGGCGTTCGTCGCTTTTGCCGCCTCCGACTTCCGCGAAGCCTGGCTCCTGACCACCGGCCTGCTGCTCCTCAAAGCCGCAATCCTCGTCCTGCTGCTGCCACTCCTCCGCATCGTTCACAGAAGGTTCTACCCCGGCTCGAGAACATGGTGAGAGAGCGAACAGCGAGCAGGGAATCGCGAATCGCCGGAGAAACAGGGCTGATCGCTGATCGCCAGCCAGAGTCCTCCCGGCCTCACTTCGTTGGCTCTCGACTCTGGACTCTTGTCTCTCGACTGCCGTCCTCATTCGACATTTCATACTCCTCTGCGTCCTCCTCTTCCCTCCGCGTCTCTGCGAGAGATCTTCTCCTCCAGACACTACGCGACCGGCCCTTCCCGTAGTAAGATCCACGAAACCGCATCTGTTGCTCCCCGAGGAACGCCGTCGATGTCCGAGGCCACTCCCTTTTCCGCTCTGGAATCCGCCCAGCAGACTGGCGGAGCGTCCGCCGTCTTTGATCGCCTGATCGAAACCCTCGTCGAGCGGGGCGATTTTCACAAGCTCTTCGACGCCACGCTCCTCCGCCGCAAGCACGAACTCGGCCTGCCGCTCCATCGGCCAACGTCGTTCGAAGACGTCCCCGCCGAGCAGAAGGAAGCGTTCGAGCA
This sequence comes from uncultured Planctomycetaceae bacterium, assembly GCA_942493135.1. Taxonomy (GTDB): domain Bacteria; phylum Planctomycetota; class Planctomycetia; order Planctomycetales; family Planctomycetaceae; genus Planctellipticum. The sequence continues at coordinate 6,758,566 of OW818684.1, forward strand.
GACCTACGTCGCCGCCGCCCGCGACGTCGGCGAACGGCTCCTGGGGCAGGGGAAGCTCGGCCAGGCCTGGATCTATTTCCATGCGATCCGCGAAGTCGGCCCCGTCACCGCCGCCCTCGAGGCTTTTCCCGTTCCGCGCGAGACAACCGAAGCCTCCGAAGAAGTGATCGACCTGGGTCTCTTCAAGGGCGTCCACCCCACCAAGGGGCTCCGGGTCATGCTCCGAACGCACGGCACCTGCAGCACGATCACTTCGCTCGATCAGCAATTTGCTCAGCTCAAGGCCGAGGACCGGGCCGCCTGTGCCGCGCTGCTCGTCCGGCAGCTTCACGAAGACCTGCTGCAGTCGGTCCAGCACGAAGTCAAACAGCGTATGCCGCTGACGCCCCCGGCGGACACTCTCCGTGAGCTGATCGAAGGCCGAGACTGGCTGTTCGAGGATAACAACTATCACATCGACGTCTCGCACCTGCACGCCACGGTCCGCTTCGCCCGGTCCCTCTCGCCCGACGCACCGGAACTCGCCCTCGCGCGGGATCTCTCCGAATATGGAGCAAAACTCTCCCCCCAGTTCCAGTACGGCGGCGATCCCCCGTTCGACGATTTCTATCCCGCGCACATCCAGTTCTTCCGCTTCCTCGCCAACGACGACCGCCCGGCGGCCATCGCGTACTTCAAGCAGAAGCTGGAGCAGGAGCCGGACGCCACCGACCAGGCGCTGATCGCCTACGTGCTGGTCGATCTGTTCGTGCGCGTCCAGCAGTACGACGAGGCCATCCCGCTCGCGGAAAAGTATCTCGTCGGGGCGGACGACGATTTCGCCGGCGCATTCGCCGAACTCTGCCAGCAGGCCGGCCGTTTCGACGCCCTCCGCCGTTCGGCCGCCGAGCGGGACGACCTCGTCACCTTCGCAGCGGCTCTACTGCAGGACCTCCCTGCCAAGTAACCTTCCAGGGAACGGACTCCCGTGATGCGCGATCTGACGCTGCTCTTCGTCAGTCGAGGCGTAAGGCTGTTCGCCTATGGCTTCCTGTCGGTGGTCCTGGTTCTCTATCTCCGGGAACTGGGACTATCCGATGGCCGAGTGGGCCTGCTGCTCACGTTGACCCTGCTCGGTGACACGGCCCTCACGATCTGGTCGACGACTCTCGCCGACCGCTGCGGCCGCCGACGAATGCTGCTCGTCGGAGCCGGCCTGATGGTTCTGGCGGGACTCGTCTTCGCGGCGACGCGGAACCCCCTCTGGCTGCTGGCCGCGGCGACGATCGGCGTGATCAGCCCCAGCGGCAGCGAAGTCGGTCCGTTCCTCGCCATCGAGCAGGCCGCGCTGACGCAGCTCCTCAAGCCCGAACGCCGGACGCTCCTGTTCGCCTGGTACAACCTGCTCGGCTCCTTCACGACCGCCTGCGGTGCGCTGGTCGCCGGCGAAGCCTGCGCGGCCATGCAGGCGGGCGGAGCAGCCGGGGCCGCGATCTACCGTCCCGTCGTCCAGAGTTACGGCCTCCTGGGTCTCGTCCTGGGAGCCTGTGTCCTGGGTCTGTCCGCGGCCGTCGAGTTACCTGCTCACGAACAGCCGCACGCCAGCACGGGCCGCAGTGGCCTGGGTCAGTCGCGAAAGCTCGTCGCCAAGCTGTCGGTTCTGTTCGCCATGGACGCCTTCGGCGGCGGCTTCGTGGTTCAGGCGGTGCTGGCCTACTGGTTCACGATCCGCTTCGGCATCGAACCCGCGACCTTGGGAAAACTGTTCTTCGCCGCCAATCTGCTGGCCGGTGCCTCTTCGCTGATGGCGGTCTGGCTGGCTCGCCGGATCGGCCTGATCAATACGATGGTCTTTACGCATCTGCCGTCCAACGTGCTGCTGATGCTCGTTCCGCTGATGCCGACGTTTCCTCTCGCCTCCAGCCTGCTTTTTATCCGGTACAGCCTGTCGCAGATGGACGTCCCGACGCGGCAGTCCTACCTGATGGCGGTCGTCTCCCCGGCGGAACGCTCGGCCGCCGCCGGCTGGACGATGATGGCCCGTTCGCTGGGGGCCGCCTGTTCCCCCGCGCTGGCCATGCAGCTCATCGCTCTGCCCCACGGCATCGCCTGGCCGCTCTATCTGAGCGGCGTCATTAAAATCGCCTACGATCTGCTGCTCTACCGCGAATTCGTCCATGTGAAGCCGCCGGAAGAGCGATAGGCATAGTGTAGTGACGTTGAATCGCCGTCCAACGACATGAACCGATGGGATGGCCGGGGTCGAGTCGTCGAGCCCCCAGAGTTTCACAAATTCGCTGAGAGCGGCGACGTATCACTGTGAACATTGTCGCCAGCGATCAGGCGCTGGCTTAATGCAGACGTGCTGATTTTGCAGAGCGAGACATCGCTATGTGAAAAGATGACACTCCGACGATATGTGGAGTGACATTGCCGCCTCTTAAGAGGACTGCGATGGACTGCGATGGAGAGCGTTTACGCCGCAGGCACGCCGTTTGCGTCCACGTCTTGCGACGGCTGAGCTCACAGAGCTTGCCGGACGAACCGACTGCCCCAACGAGATTGTCGTCGAGGAATCCAGATCATGAATGCCAGTTTCTGTCAGCAACATGCGATCGTTGGACATTCTGGCGGCCTGAGGCTGCATCCACTGATCAGCGTCTGGACAGCCGCCTGCACCTACCAGTCCGACTTGAGACTCCGCTATGAAGATCGTCGCGCTAATGCCAAACTGCTGCTTGACTTGGTGCAGCTCGCCGCGCCGCCGGAGTCCCTGCTGGCGATCGAGGGGACTGGTGCGGATGCGGTCGAAGCGGTCAACCACATCAGGTACTTGATCGAGACGGAAGACCTGACACATGCGATGAAACCTCGCCTGTTCGACCCCGAGCGTCACCCCACTCCGCAGTCTGCGGACTGATGTCGTCGGTCGTCGCTGAAGAGTCTCAGCGCGAGCGTCATGTTGCGGAACGCGGCAGTGGTCCGTTGGAGGCGTTGCAACCTGCATCAGATCGAGACGATCGAAATGCGATCGAGCGGCAGCGGAGCACGTCAGGTAAGGTCGAACCCCGACCTGGAATTCGCTGCAAGGTCATCATCAGCGACGTGATGGAGAGTTTCGAGAAAGTGTCAATCGTCGCCGGCCCGAGGCACCGGTCAGCGAGCAATTGCAACGGCGGTTGCCAGGCCGTGCTGAAGGAGTGGCAGCATGCGGTTCTTCGTGCTCGCCTGCGATTATGACGGTACCATCGCCCATCACGGCGTCGTCTCGCCGGAAATGATCACGGCGCTCCGCCGCTTCATCGACACGGGACGGCGGCTGGTCCTCGTGACAGGCCGCGAACTCGACGAATTGCTGGAGATCTTCCCGGAGATCGATCTGTTTGAATGGGTCGTCGCCGAGAATGGAGCCGTCCTGTACCGCGGATCGGATCGCGAAGAGAAACTGCTGGCCGAACCGCCTCCGGAGAGCTTCGTGAGGACGTTGCGGCAGCGCGGCGTCGCCCCGTTCTCGGTGGGGCGAGTCATCGTCGCGACGTGGGAGCCGAACCAGACGGTGGTCCTCGACGCCATCCGGGACCACGGACTGGATCTGCAGGTGATCTTCAATAAGGGAGCCGTCATGGTGCTTCCCGCCGGGGTCAACAAGGCCAGCGGCTTTCAGGCGGCGCTGCGACAGATGGGCCTCTCACAGCACGAAGCCGTCGGCGTTGGCGACGCGGAAAACGATCATGCCTTTCTCAGTCTTTGCGAGTGTTCCGTCGCTGTCGCCAACGCACTGCCGGCCGTCAAAGCCCGCACGAACTTCGTCACGAAAGGAGATCATGGCGAGGGTGTCGCCGAGTTGATCGATCAGATCGTCAATGACGACCTGTCCGCGATCTCAGCCCAGATGCTGGCTCGCGAGCTGATCATCGGCCTGGACGCGCAAGGTCGAGAAGCGACACTGCCGGCCTTTGGTCCGGGCGTCCTGATTGCCGGTCCTTCGGGCAGCGGGAAGTCAACGACCACGACCAGCCTGCTGGAGCGCCTCGTCGAACAGCACTACCAGTTCTGCGTCATTGACCCGGAGGGCGACTACGATTCCCTTTCGTTTGCCATCACGGTCGGCACGGCGGAGAACAGCCCGAGCGTCAGAGAGGTGCTGCAAGTCCTCGCGCAACCCGATCAGAACGTGGTCGTCAACCTGATCGGCCTGCGGCTGTCCGATCGCCCTGCGTTCTTCTCGAAGTTGATGCCGCAGCTTCTGGAGTTGCGGGAGCAATCCGGACGCCCTCACTGGCTGATCGTCGACGAAGCTCACCACCTGCTTCCACCCTCCTGGGATCTGGCAACTGCATTCGCGAAGGATTTGGGTCGGGCGGTGTTCATCACCGTCAACCCGGACCAGGTCAACTCTCAGGTTCTGTCGTCCGTCGGAACGGTCATTGCCGTCGGCGTATCTCCCGACCAGACGCTGCGCACCTATTGCCGGACTCAGAAGATCCAACCTCCAACGATGCCCGGCGGGAAGCAGGAATCGGGACAGGTCGTCGTCTGGTCCCGTTCGGCCGGACTGGAACCCCGGTACGTTCGTGTCGCACCGAATGCCGTCGAACGAAAGCGGCATATTCGAAAGTACGCCGAAGGGGAGCTGCCGCCGGATCGCAGCTTCTACTTCAAGGGACCCGCCGGCAAACTGAATCTGCGCGCCCAGAATCTGATGCTGTTCCTGCAGTTGTCGGACGGCGTCGATGACGACACCTGGCTACACCACCTGCGGTCGGGCGACTACTCCGAATGGTTTCGGTGCTGCATCAAAGACGACGTGCTCGCCGGCGAGGCACGGGCGATTGAATCACTCGCCGAGGGGTCGGCGGAAACCACTCGAAGCCTGATTCGAAAGTCCGTCGAGCACTACTACACACTGCCGATCGACAGGTCGCGGCTGTCTGAAGACAAGGACCTGACGGCAGATGCCGAGACGGCGGAATAGCACCGACCCGCCAATCCTGGCTCTTCGAGTCGTCAACCGAACAACCGAAGGCGGTCTTGAAGGGCCCGGACTCAACGACACATCGGCGGCGCCATCCACGAGAGCTTTCCAGCGTCTCCTGACGGCGTCGCCGATTGAGAACTTGACGTGCCTGTTTCAGCGACGTTCCGCTTCAGGCGTCTGGATTGTAACGCTGAACCGCAGGCCGTCCGTGCCGCTCTCCACAGCCACCGGGACGGACGCGACTTCAACCGGCAATGCGGTTGCCGGCGCCGGAGGCCTCCTCGCCTCGCCATGAATACCGCCGGCCAGCATCGAAGCAACATGACCAATCGCCAGCCAGAAGTCTCGCTTGAACATGTTCGCAACCTTTCCGTTCGATACTCAAAGGGATCAGAAACGAAGTGCGTCCTGGTCACCGGACCCAAATTCGCAGGCACCGCTCCTGTCCGCTCTCCCGCATCGAAATGCGGGAGAGCGGACAGCCGGAAGCTGATTCAGTTTCAGCATCGATGCCGGCGAATCAATTCGTCGCAGGCTGCCGCCGTCCGGTCACTTTCTCGACGTGATAGTACGTATCGACCTTCTGCCGCCATTGCGCGTCGGTGGCGAAGTTCGGCCAGTGATTCTTGTCGAACCCGGGGGCGTCCTTGAGCATCTGCTCGGAGAGATTCAGGACGAGATAGTTGGTTCGATCATCATTCTGCTTCCACTCGAACGACTTCATCGGGATGGCGAAGAGCTTGTCGCCGAAGCCCAGTACGCCGCCGTATGACACGGCAAAGTACAGCGCGTCGCCCTGGCGGACGTCGAGCACAACGTCGTCGACGGTCCCGAGATCTTTGCCGGCATCGTTCTTGACTTTCATGCCGATGATCTCACTCGCCCGCTGGCTCACTTTGACTTCAGGGGCCACTTTCGCGGCCGGCGATTTCGTTTCGTTCTGGGCGACGGCATGCCAACCGGAAATCAGGCAAAGCGCCGCGACGGTCAGAGTTGCTGTGCGAAACATGGGAGTTCTCCAAGCAGTTCGGGAAATTGTCCGGTCCCGGCATTCTGCATCAACGGGAACCGGCTCGGGTTCGGCGAGCGGGACCGGGCGACCACTTGTCGCCCGAGTCGTTCGCGGGCCGCCAGGTGCGGGGCGATCTCAGCCGCAGGACTGGCATGCGTCGCGCAAGTCGCGGATGCGATCGTGCGTATTGCAGACTGCGGCATAGTGTTGGACCAGAATGTCATTTGCGGCACTGCCAATGGAACGATTCAGCGCGTCTTCGTAGGCGTTTCGGATCGCATCTTCGCCGCGTTCCGCCTCGCAGAGCATCGCGTGGCGGTTATCCGTCGAGAGCAATTCGCGGATGCTCGACCAGGCTCTGTAGACAATCGCGGCGACCGACCCCGATCGTCGAGGCGTTTCCCCCGACCACGAGACGAAACGCGCCAGATCGTCCGCCTGACGATCGCGATCCTCCGCGATCTGCTCGAACGCGCTCTGCAACGTCAGATCTTCGAGCCCCTGGGCCGCCTGACGATATCCGTCGCGGCTGTCGATGTTCGCCTGAATGAGTTCCTGCAGTGCATTGACCAGCGCGGTCGAAAGTGACTGCCGTGTTTCCAGCGTCATCGAACTGTCCTCCACTTATACAACGGGATTCGTTCTCGTCGACAACTGATCGTCGACGAACCGATCCTCCGGTTGACGCAAGATCGATGCCGTCACTTGTGGAATCTCGCTCAATCCTTCCTTGGAAATGCAAGATTGCGGCCTCGCTGGCCAGGAGTGCTTGTGGATCTTCCAGGCTGGTTCGTGATCGAGCGCCCGCGTTCGCGTCCCTGGTCATTGCTCCGGCTTGCGCCTGCGGTCTCGCGGCGCCAGCGTGAGATCGATTCCAACGTCAGAGACCAGGATCTGACTGCGATCGCATTCGATGCGGCGACGGATCGGGGCGAAATGCGGCGCTGCGAATCGAACTGCTGCAGGCAGCGCGAGTCCGCCAACTGTGCGTCACTTTCGAGCCGGCCCGCCACGTCGGAACCTCATGTCGCGAGGTCTCATTGTCGTAACTCGAAGTCGATTGCTCGCGAGGCGCCGCCGTCTTGCGATTGTGTGAATTCGCGGAGCATCTCGAGCAATTGACCATGCCACGCCAACCCGTTGACGAATAGGATTGACCGGCCGGAATCCCTGAGATTGAATGCACTTGGGCAACTTCCGTCCGTTCGACTCCGTTCGATCTTGATTGGTCATCGGCGAGTGATGCACCTGCAGCAGCTTCGTTGTCGATTGTTCCAGAATCCCGGCCTGCCGTCGGGTCCGCAGGCGGCCTTTCCGGGAAAATCAGCGTCTCCAAGGATACGAGGGCCGGAGCTGCTCGCAGCAAGACAACTGGTGCATCGAACCGTGGCCTGCAGGCGTTCGAAGTCCGGCGTCGACTTCTCTCGAAAGGTGGATATCAATTGCACTCAACTGTGCTGGTCATCGACGACGATCGCAGCAGTGTTTTGATCGTGAGCCGGTTGCTGGAGAAGCTGGGCATCTCGGTCGAGTCGGCCTCGACCGGGACTGAAGGGCTGCGACAATGTGAACTTCTGCGTCCCGATGTCGTGCTGCTCAACATTGTCCTGCTGCAGACGTCGGGGCCCGACACCTTTGAACGTTTCCGGGAAATGGACAGACGGCTGCCGATCGTTGTTATCACCGGCGACGCCGACGGCCAGTCGGTCATTGAAGCCATGCAGCTCGGAGCATACGACTTTATCGTGAAACCGTTGAACGCCGAACGGCTGGTCGGCGTGGTGACGCGTGCTCTCGATTCCCGGCGGCTGGGCGACGCGCCCACCGCTGTTGGAGTTCACGATCTCCAGCAGCCCGGCGACACGAGCGAGCTGTTCGTGGGCCGGAGTCCTCAGATGCTGGAAGTCTTCAAGGAGATCGGCCGAGTTGCGAAGCAGCCCGTGACAGTCTTGATTCGCGGCGAAAGCGGCACCGGCAAAGAGCTTGCCGCCCGCGCATTGTGGCAGTTTGGCGACCGGTCAGAGCGTCCGTTTGCAGCCGTCAATTGCGCGGCATTGCCCGACGCCCTGCTGGAGTCGGAGCTGTTCGGGCACGAACGGGGGGCGTTCACCAGTGCCGACCGTCGCCGGGCGGGCCGATTCGAACAGTGCGACGGCGGGACACTGCTGCTCGATGAAGTGGGAGACATGTCTCCGCTGGTCCAGGGGAAGATCCTGCGGCTGCTGCAGGAGCAGCGGTTCGAGCGCGTCGGCGGTAACGAAACGATCAGTACCGATGTCCGGATCATCGCGGCGACGAATCGTCCGTTGGAAGAGATGGTTGCCGACGAGCGGTTCCGCAGCGATCTGTTCTATCGCCTAAATGTCGTCACGATCCACTTGCCGCCGCTGCGCGAGCGCGCCAGCGATATTCCCCTTCTGCTGGAGTACTTCCTGGCGCGATTTCGAAACGACCTGGACAAGACAGACATCGAGGGCATCTCCACGGAGGCCCTCGAACTGCTGCAAAACTACAGTTGGCCGGGAAACATTCGCGAGCTTCAGAGCGTTCTGCAGCAGGCCGTGCTGAAAGCCTCCAGCCCGGTGATCGTGCCCGAGTTCCTGCCTGCCGCGATCCGCGGCGAACTGCCGGAACACCCGATCGCCAGCATCCCGGCCGAGCCCGTGTTTCATCCGTCCAGAATACCGACGAGCGCTGCGGAGCATGCGAACTTCAAGACTCCGGAGCTGGCGGAATGCGATGTTGGGCGTTTTATCGAGGAACGGTTGGCGAGCGGGACCGAAGATCTGTATGCGGAGGTGCTGGAGTTCGTCGAACGGAGGCTCTTTACGTGCGTTCTCAAGGCTGCCAACGGCAATCAGTCGAAGGCGGCGGCGATCCTGGGCATTACGCGCGGCAAAGTCCGCGACCGGATCCTTTCCTTCAAGATCACCCTGGGAACCAACGTCACGATCAAACCCGAGCCCGAAAAGGCCGAGTCGGCATCGCAGGCGGGCTGACGGACCGCTTGTCGATCAACTGCGGTTTACCAGGGCTTCAGCTTCCAACCCAGCACAAACCCGATTCCCAGGCACCACAGCGCCGCCATTTCAGGCTGCTCGCGCGCATATTCTCTGGCATAGTTGACCAGATCCTCGAACGGTCGACGGTCGCCCGACGTTTCCAGAGGGTTGCGACGGCCTTGCTCTCGGGCAGGACTTCGACTCGCTTCTGCTGTTTGGGTCGCCATGATCTTCCTCCTGACGGGAATTGATGCTTGGCCTGACGCGTCGCGCCATGCGCCGACTAACGTGTTCGCGATCTCAACTCCTCCTGGTCTTCTTCCAGGACGGAGCGCATCCAGCTCAGATTCTCTCGCAACTCATCGGCGGAACGTTTCAGCGGCGCCGCCGCGGCGGTCAGTCGACGGGCGCTCCACAGGATGAGCACTGCCGAGGCGACGAGCGCGACACTCGACACTGCCAGCAGCGAAAACTCAACCGAGAACGACCAGTTGTGACGCAAAGACTCCGCGACTCCGAACAGCGCCACTGGTAAGGCGGCGATCAGCGCTGCGGAACCCGCGACCAGCAGCAGCACGGCTCGCCAGGCAGGTTGCCAGAACTCTCGGACGTCCAGCGACAGAAGTTGGATCTGAAGATCGACAAGTCTGAGTCCGTCGACGAGGAGAGCGACGAACGGCGGTCGCAGGGAAGTCTGCGAACGATGAGCCCCGTTCATACCCGGCGTTTGATCATCCAGGCGAGAACGGCTCCCGCGGTCGCTGCCAGTCCCAGCGCGATTCCCGGTCGAGTTCGGACCCATTGCTCCAGCTCCTGTTCGCATCGCGTCCAGAGATCGCGATGTGAATCCGATCCACCGCGCGGCTCTGATGCCCGATTCATCGATCGCTGCTCGCGAAGTTGAATCATCGCACGGACTCCTCCTGCGGCGCAACGACCGGATGATGCTGGCGGTCGAGCACGCGCTCGACGTGAGCCAGCACCGCCCGAGTCAGAATAGTGCCGACGATCGTCCTGATCGGCTGCCACCAGGCGGCCGTCGCCGCCGTCGGACTCGGTTCCGTGCGGATCGCCCCCCGAACAACCAGGTTGTCGATCGTCGCGTCATCGAGTTTGACCGTCCGCGCGACGAGCCGGCCCGGAGTCAGCCAGAACCCCATGACTGCCGCCGACAGCAGGCTGCTGAGCGGAAATCGACAGACGTAATATCGCCAGTCGAACAGGCTTTCTGCATCGAGCCGCAGTCCGTCGACTCTGGCGTGCATCCGATTCCGGATTCGCTGCATTCGCAATTGCAGTCGTTCGCCGTCGGTCGGAGCAGTCATGGGGATCGGCATTATTTCCACACGTTTCCGTTCAGGAGCGGAAGACGCTCAGCGGTTGCGACAGCGAATTGCGCAATGTATCGGTCACTCGCTGCACCAGAGATTCATAGGTCTCGGGTTGTCGCCGGGTTTGACAGTACAACGCGACGATTCCGACGCCGGCGATCAATCCGACGCCGAATGCGGCGAGCACCGACGTGGTGGGATGTTCTTCGACGCACTCGGTCATCTGGCGCGGAATTTCAGTCGCCCGATGTCGCAACGTTTCGACGCCTTCGCTGATGCGACCGTTCAAGGATCTGCCCGTTTGCCGTACAGGATTCATCATTTCATTCCTGTTTGTTGGTGAGAAACGTATTGCAACGCCCCTCAGGCGCGGGACGAGCGGAACATCAGGCTGACAATCACTCCTGCCACCAGGCCGGCTCCAAAGGCCGCCGCCACAGATTCCACCGGCCGGGCGCGAACGACCTGCCTGGCTTCGCCGTAACCTTCTTCCACGCTCTGTTCCAGAGATTCGTACCCCTCCCTGACGGACCGAGCGGCGCCGCGCGCATATTCACGGGCAGTTTCGGCCGCCTGTTGAACGTAGTGGCTCCCCTGATCGAGCGAGTCGCGAACAAACGACTCCAGCGCCTGACGCGACTCGCCAGTCTTCTTCTGGAGGAATCCCAGCAATTCCTCAGCGTTGCCGTGGACCTGCTGAAGTTCATCGTCGGTGATTTCTCCCCACCGCTCCCGAATCTGTCCCTTGAGCTGGGTCCAGCTCCCCTGCAATTCGTCCCGAGTAATCATCTTGCTTCTCCTTGGCATTGCAGCTTCGCATTGAGTGGTCGGCTGCGGCGGTTCACTCTGGCAGGATCGAGTTGCACACACTGTGCCAGAACGCCAGCCGTGTTCATTTCCCTGGCGGCTCAGCGCTGTCAACCGACGTTGTGCGCGATGACCGCGCGAGTTGCACCCGGACCGATTGGCAATCTCGTGACAACATATGCACCATCGCCGACAGAAGAGCGTTCTTCCTTCGCCGCGCATTCGCGAACGAAGCGGCAGCGAACACTCGCGCCCATCAGTGCTATTCATTCGGAAAGCCGCCGGCGGGAGCCGCGAATTGCGACTCAACGATGGAAAACACATCAGTCCCCTGACATTTCAACCGGAGATATGTGCTGTTTCTCATCGCGGCCACTTCATTTTGCGCGAGCGCTGCGGCGAATTGGAACATGTCGCGGCGCATTGCCTGAGACGTCACACAACCACCGGCTTGCTGGCGGATGTCGCACGATCCGCGATTCCAAGTACCATCACCGGTTAATCTCGCGAGTCACTCCCGTGGACTCGAACCTTGTCCGGGAAAGTCGAGACTGCTCCGGCACGCGACTTGCGATGAGCCGAGACTGTTGACGCCGTCTCAAGTCGGTTCGATCTCATCGAGCAATGGTGAGCAGACAGCGGAACAACGGGAGTCAGACAGCAATGTCTGTTCCGATAGTCGCGAGTTGCCCGGACAGTCCGGTTCGGGCGTTTCGTCAGGATTCCCCTCCGTGCTGTCAGCGTTTCTCTTCGGATGATGAGTCGACCCAGGAGACGGAACTCGATTCCAGTTCGGGAAAACTCCACCGCTCGCGAGACCCCGCAGGCACAGATCGTTTTCGATCGCGCGGGAGCCGTTGCACCGAACGGCGAGCTCACGTCAGTCGCCGGGGTCTCGCGAACGGATTGCAGAAACCCGCATTCACGCTGGCCGACGAGAAACTCCCAGGGAGTCTGACATCATGCCGCGCGGCGACAAGTCGAAATACACCGACAGGCAGAAGCGGATGGCCGAGCACATTGAAGAAAGTTACAAGGATCGCCGCGTCAGCGACGAAGTCGCCGAGCAGCGGGCCTGGGCCACGGTGAACGCCACTGATGGCGGGGGCAAGCTTCCCGGCGGCAGCGGACGAGGAAAGTCGCGCAAGAAGAAACGGACCGACGCGAACCGATGATTCAGCGACTCTCCGCCGCATGCCCGGAAATCTGAACGGACTTGAGAAGGATCGAGCGGCAGGAAGCCGGCAATCTGCGTCACGTGATTTCTGAAGGCGTGACGGAAACGTTTTCTCTGTTCCCTGTCGGAGTCGCACTGTGAAGAAACTCAGCACCCTCCAGGATCTGCTCGTCGAAGAGCTCACGGACTTGCATAGCGCCGAATCACAACTGATTCGCGCATTGCCCAAAATGGCCTCATCGGCCTCGTCTCTGGAACTGCGAGCGGCCTTCGAGCGCCATCTCGCTGAGACGAAGCAGCACCTGCAACGGATCGATCACATCTTCGAACGATTCGCCAGCAAGCCAGGGCGGAAGAAATGCAAGGCCATGGAGGGCTTGCTTGAAGAGGGCAAGGACGCGATCGCTGAAGACGCCGAACCGGCGGTCCACGATGCAGCGCTGATCGCTGCCGCTCAGCGCGTCGAGCACTACGAAATCGCCGGATATGGATGCGCCAAAGCATTTGCGCTGCTGCTGGAGGACCAGGAAACGGCAGCGATCCTCGACGAAACGCTGCAGGAAGAAGCCGCGACGGACAGGTTGCTGACCGAGATCGCCATGAGCGGGATCAATCAGATGGCTGCGGCCGGCGTTTGATGGTTCGGCAGAAAACGATGGACGGAGTTCCGTCCTCTCGGGAGCCTCTGATGCTTCGCGACATCGTGCCGATTTGATGTCCATCAATGTCGGCGTCGCGTGACAACTATTCGGTTGCCGGCACAGGTGCAGGGTCGACGACCGTGCGTGCCGGCAACAGGTTGGGCCAGACAGGAGTTTGAGTCATGGCAATCTGCAAGAGTCTGTCCGTTATCGCATTTGCAGCATCAATCTGCTGCGCACAGTATCTCGCCGCACAGAATCCGCAGCCCGTCCGGCCGCAGGACCAGGTGCAGGCTCAACTCGGTCAGCCGCAGCAGGCCGCTCGGCAGGCCGGTTCGCAGGTCAATGACCACTCGATTGCAACCTGTACCGCCATTGGCAATCAGGAGGAGATTGCGCTCGCCAAGTTCGCGCAGTCCCGGACCAAGAACGACGACGTCCAGAGCTTCGCAAGGGAGGTCATCAAGGATCATCAGGACTTCCTGAAGAAACTCGAACGCTTCGCTCCGAACGAAGTCCGCGAGAATTCGCTGGCCGCCAACGATCAACCGTCGTCGAACGCCGCGGGAGTACGGCCAACCGGCGGCGCCGTCGCTCCGGCCCGTCCGGGACAGGCCATCCAGCAGACGGCCGGCGTTCAGCCACGCGGGGCTCAACAGGGCGCTGCAATTGACTTCGTTCAGTTGCATCGCGAGCTCGCGGCCCAGTGCTTGTCGGATTCGAAGAAGATGCTCGGCGAGAAGGAAGGCGCCGAATTCGACGCTTGTTTCGTGGGACAGCAGATTGCCGCTCACGCGGCGATGCAGAGCAAGCTGACCGTCCTGCAGCGGCATGCGACGAGTGAACTGGCGAAGATCCTCGGCGAAGGCGTCGAAGTCGCGCAGAGTCATCGAGAGCAGGCCGAGAAGCTCATGAAGCAGCTTCCGGATCCGAATTCCGAGGAACGACAGGCGAAGAATGATTGATGGGGCATTCACTTGTCTCGAGTGCACTCGGCCGCGTACGGACTGCCCACGTACGCGGCCGAATTCGCAGAGGTGGGAGTCGTACGGCGAGGACTGTCGTCGGCTGAGCGTGCCGGGCACGACATTTCCGCTCAGACTGTGTTGAGGAGTCCGTCGAGCGGACTGTCCGCAGTTCCGGATGCTCAATTGACTGTTGTCTCGACGGGCGGCATGCGCTGCTGATTGCAGCGCTGCACGTCGGCATTGCCGTGCTGCGCCGATGGTCGATTTTATAGAACCGCCTGGCAGACGTTTCAGAGTCCGATGTGCTCCAGGCCCAGACGCGTACCCACTCATCGCGGATCAAACTGGCGGAGGCCAATCGCCGCGCGGAAGGTATGAAAGCCTCAGCCCAGCTCGCGTTTCAGCCATTTGCGCCTGGCGACCAGCAACATGACGCCGCCAGGCAGCGCCATCGCCAGACCCGCGGAGGCGCAGGCCGTGAGCCAGGTGGAAAGGTCCAGCGTGCGGTCCAGTGGCGGGAGGAACACGCCGACGGTCGGGAGGACCGGGAGGATGATTAGCAGGACCGCCGGCAGAATGACCCATTCGGTGCGAGCCAGAGCCAGCAGGGCCACCAGTCCGGTGCAGAAGAGATAGGTGCCGGTCATCGAGAGGAGTAAGTATCCCCAGCGGTCGGCACTCCAGTGTTCGCCGGCCGTCACGGCCACCCAGCTCGCCGACCAGACTGCAAACAGCGGAATCGCCAGCAGATCCCAGGCGATCCCGCGGAGGAGATCGTCCACCGCGGCCTGACGCGAGACCGGGCGGAGCCATTCCTGGGCCATGCGGAGCTTCCGCGTCCGGAGATTCTGCAGGCTGACCACCGGCAGCAGCATTCCGGCTTCGAGGAAGATGATTCCCAGGCGTTCTCGCGGGCGACTTTGAAACATGCCGAGCGTGATGGTGAAAACGGCCTGCATGAGTAACGCCGCGAAGAACAGCCGCGCCGGACCGGCGGCTCCGCCGGCCTGCCACAAGCGCAGCCGCCGGAACCAGCGCTGGCCGTGATACTCGGTCAGCAGGGAATCGCTGACGGAACTGAGCATCGGAAAGCCGCGGATCTGCTGGCCGGGGTTCGCATCCAGCGCCCGCGCCATCGGCATGTCCCACACGGGGACCCCCTGCGCCGGCAACTGCGCGCCCGACTGCAGAAAGTAGCGGATTGACTCGGGAAGAAATCGGACTGTCAGGACGGCCATCAGGAGCAACTGCAGCATTGCGAGACCGACGTGCCACGGCTGCAAGCTGCGAAGCAGATCGCCCACAGAGATGGCCCCCGAGGCCAGCAGGGTCATCAGCACGGCCGCCGGCCCGCAGCCGACGAACAGAAACACTTGATTGAGGAGCGTTCTGCGCGCCGGCGGGAACGCACCGGACAGGACCGCAAACCCCGCCGCCAGAAACACCGAGGGAATCATCAAGCAGGCCGCCGCCGGGCTGCGGGAACAGGCGAGCACACCCACGGCGAAGAGCCAGCCGGCGGTCATGAAGCCCCCGGCGACGATCTGATGAGGGGCCGCGTAACCCGGCAGGAGCTTCGAATGGACGTGCTGAAACTGCTGCGAGACCTGCACGAGGACAAAGATGCTGCAGCAGACGCTGAGGTAGCCGACGACGCCATACAGGAAGCCATAACCGCTGGCGTCGCCGTCCGCCTGCCAGTCCGGTGCGACTGGCAGGCGGACCACCAGGTACGTCGCGCCGATCATCGTGCCGAGCAGGATCGCCGTCAGAAACTGCAGGAACGGTCGCGTGGTGTAGGTCATCAGGACCATCGACAGCCGGCTGTCCATCATGCACCTGTCATTGGAAGGAGCGGTCAATACCTGCGGAAGCCAGGGTGTTGCGAGGGATTCGTCGGATGTTCGTTCGCGAGGTCATCCGATCTGGAACGTCCTGTCAGGCCAGTTCGCGAGCCAGCCACTTTCGCCGGGCGGAGACGATCATGGCGACACCGGGGACGGCGAGCGACAGGCCGATGATTGCTGACGCTTGCAGCGAAGAGGATTGCGACAGGTTCCACGGCGGTGGATCGAAGAACCACATGCTTGGAATCGATGGGATGAACAACAGGATGGCGAACGGAATCATGGCGAGCGTCGAGCGAATGGCTGTCAGAATGGCGACTACGCCGAGGCTGAAGAGGTACGCTCCCGCCGCTGCCGCGAGGAGGCCAAGCCAGTGCTGTCCCGTCCAGGCGACGCGCTCGATGTACGTGACCCAGATCGCCGCCCAGAGGGCAAACAGTGGAATGGCCAGCAGATCGAAGGCCAGGCCGCGAAGCAAATCCCCGACGGCGGTCTGCCGCGACACGGGTCTCAGGGACTCTATCGCAAATCTCGGCTGGCGATGGAGTGCTGTCACCAAGACAGAGATCGGGATCATGATTCCCATCTGCATGATGACGAAACCCACTTGTATTGTCTCGTGGTCGCCACGAACGCCGCTAATTATTGTGAACACGAGCTGAATCAAGACCCCGATGACGAATAACCATGCTGGACCGGGGGAGCCGCCGGCCTGCCAGAGCCGCAGTCGGCGCAACCAGTGCTGGCCGTGATAGCCAGCCAGATCGGACTCGCGCAGCGACGAGGCCCACAGGAAACCAGGACCGACTTGCCTGGAGTTCTCCATCTGCCTGGCCTCCGACGACATGCCGAGGCCGGCCCCCCCCATTGGCGGAGATTGAGAGCGATCTTCCGCGAAGTAGCGACTGGACTGGGGAAGACATCGCGCTGTGATGATCGCCAGAAACCCGAACTGAATCAGGCTCAAACCGGCGTGCCAGGGCTGGATGGCATCTGCGACTCTGCTCGGGCCAACTGCCGGAGCCATCAGGACTGAGATCAGGACAAGCAACGGCAGGCCGCCGACGATGAGCAGGAACCGACGAAGCCATTTTCCCGCGGGACCGGGAAACGCAGCCATGCACGAGGCGAACGCCCCGTTCACGAACGTCGATGGAGCAACGACGTTCAGCGGCCACGGCGCACTCGCGGATAGCATCACGAGGGCCGCGACACACCACGCCAGATTTAGCAACAATCCCGCGACGATCAGGTGAGGCCGCGTATAGTGAGGCAGCAGTCGGGAGAAGGGGCTCTGAAACTGCAATGACACCTGTCCGAAGACAAACGACGAGAATATGAAGGCTACGGCAAAGGGCATCAGGGTACTGATTGAAGCTGAATCAGGGATGTCAGTTTGGAACGGCGGCCGGTCGCCGATTGTCGCGATATACACGAGGCCGACAAACATCAGCAAGCCGATGTTGTAGAACAGAACAAACGGGCGGGTCCAGTAGGTCGACCAGGCGGCTGCGAGACGGTCCAGCATGGGGCACCTGCGATGAGGAGTTTGAGCTGGAGAACGTCAGTGAGTCGCTACGGTCCGGGAGGGGTTCGGTCCCCGTTCCGGGCGACCGTGCAGCTCCAGGAAGATCTCTTCGAGATTCAGATCGTCGACATCGATCTCGGCGTTCCAGCGGACGCGCAGATCGCTGAGCAGTGTCTCGTCGCAGTCGGTAATCGTGACGATCGCTTCGGCGCCGTGGATCTCCATGCGGATCGAACCGGGGATCGAGAAACTGTAGGGCAAGTCGCGGTCCGCGCGGATTCGCAGCCGCTTGAAGCGGTCCTTGAGGGCATCGAGCTCGTCGAAGCATTGCACTTTGCCGTCGGCCAGCAGAGCGACGTGCGAGGCGACCCGTTCCAGGTCCGACAGGATGTGCGTCGAGAACAGCACAGTGTGCTCGCCGTCCTGCGTCATCTCGACGAGGGACCGCAGGAATTCGCGGCGGCCGACGGGATCGAGGGCCGCGACCGGTTCGTCGAGCACCAGCAGTTCCGGGTGATGTCCCACTGCCAGAACCAGTGCGACGCGCTGCAGTTGACCCGCCGAGAGGGTGCCGACTTTGGCTTTGCGATCGAGTTCCCAGGTGTCGAGCAAAGATTCGACCCAGGCGTGGTCCCAGTTGGGATAAAACGCTCCCCAGTAGCGGGTCAGGCGGCTGACGGTCATCCAGGGATAGAGCCGGATTTCCTGCGGCACGAAGCCGAGCCGGGCCTTGTTGGATTCCGAGAGCCACCAGGGGTCTTCCCCCCAGAGGCGGACTTCGCCGTCCGACGGTTTCAGCAGGCCCAGCAGGCATTTGATGAAGGTGCTTTTGCCGGAGCCATTTGCTCCCAGCAGACCGACGACCGCGCCGCGCGGGATCGCCAGGTCTACGCCGCGGAGGACCGCTTTCTCGGGAAACGACTTGTGCAGATTCGACGCGACGATCACGGGGGCGTTCATGGTCGGTGTTCCCGCAGGAGAGACTTCACGGCGGAGAGGATCTGGTCATCGGTCAGGGACAGTTGCCGCCCTTGAGTCACGAGAGCGGTTCCGTGATCCCGGAGCTGCTCCTGCCGCTCGGCGACGGAGCCTCTGGGCTGCTGTTCGCGGACCCGCATGCCGGTGCCGCGGATGCGTTCGACGAGCCCGTCCTGTTCGAGGCGGGCGAAGGCCTTGGAGACGGTCATCATATTGACCTCCAGCTCGGCGGAGAGCTGGCGGACGGAGGGGAGGAGATCGCCCGCTTTGAGTCGGCCGCTGGCCATCAGGGCCCGGAGCTGGTCCATGATCTGTCGGTAGATCGGGACGCCCGAGGAGGGATGAACCAGGAGTGGCAGCCGGCCGTCGTGCATATGTGTATTACGATAGTAATGCACGTGGGCGGAGTCAAGCGGCAATTCTGGAGAAACAGAGGAATCTGCCTTGTCCCTTTCCCGGCATTCTGATGTCGAGAGAGGCAGGGCGTGGGGTTCCTGGTCCCGCGAGAACATCGAAGCCCCTCACCCTGTCCCTCTCCCAACGAAGACGTCGGGAGAGGGGACCGGAGGGGGGGGCTCGCAGTTGCCGTCGGCAATTGACTTGTTTGATTCGTTCCCGGGTTGCGTTGGCGGCACCTCGCGGTGTGCCTCAGGTGGGATGTCTTCGTCTTCTCTGGGTGGCACAGCCACAACAGGCTGGTCCCGAAGGGATCTCCGACCAGTTCCAACCAGTTGTATGGCCTGCGTCCTCATGCCAAGCGACAGCGGGATGAGCGCATCCGCGGTCACGTGTGGTGAGTTGCGGCGAAGTCTGATGCAGGCCCTTGTTCCAAGGCACTGGAATGTGCGGCGAGGGATCAGCGATCTCAGTTACTCAGCGCCGATCGCTCGTTCAAGTTCGATTTCCGCGAGTAACCTTTGCGATGTCGCCTGCAGAACATCAGAAGTATCGACTATGGCGCGTGTCCTCAGGGCGATACAGGACTCTTCCACTTCTTTGCGGTTTGCGACGCGAGTTTTCAGCAGCTCAATGCGTTCCTTCCGAGTTTCTGCAAGATCGATTTCGGCGGCAATCAAATCATCGCGGGCCTCTAACACTGGCACCCGCGTAACCTTCGCATTGCGGAATTGCGCGTCAAAGTATTCGACACGCTGCGCCATGACGTCGCGACGTTCTTGCAGCAGCTTTCTGATCCTGGCCGAAGACTCATTGTTATTCGTCTGGCCGGTCGATTGCGACGGCATGGCTGCTGCCACGACCAGGCCCACGAATGCCAACGCGACAAGAGAAATCCGTTGTGACATGATGCACCTTCAATTACAGGAAGGGGACTCGCTCGCAGAAGTGCGATTGAGGCTCGTCGCAGTCTGGCGGCGCTGTACGGATGTGTCAAACTTGATGTTTCGTAAGGTGCGGCGAGTTGAGTTTTGAAGACACACTCACTCGATTCCTCCCCCAACGAAGACGTCGGGAAAGGGGACCGAAGAAGCGTCCCACAATCGTGATCGGCGATTTACCAGACTTCGCGCGGCTGGCAGATCTGTCCCGCTTTGGGGACGCCTCCCTGCAGGACGGCGATGAATCTGGACCGGTCTTCCAGTATGGAAATATCCGCCAGCACGTCGCCGTCGACGACCAGCACATCCGCCAGCTTGCCGGCTTCGAGCGTTCCCAGTTCGTGCGCCCGGCCGAGGATTTCCGCGCCGGTCTGCGTCGCGCACTTCAGTGTTTCGAGCGGCGTGAAGCCGACGTAGTTCACGAAGAATGTCAGCTCTTTCGCGTAGTCGCCATGCGGGTTCCAGGCGAAGCCGTAGTCACCGCCAAGGCCGATTCGGCCGCCGGCTTTCAGAATCCGGCGAGCGCTCTCCGCGCCTCCTTCGAGAGTTTCCCTGTGGCCGTCGATCACCTTCTGCGGCATGCCGAATTCGGGGCCCCGTTCGATGCTGGCGAGTTCGAAGTAGAGGGCCGGGACGACGGGGACGTTTCGCTGGAGCAGCAGTTCGAGGGTTTCGTCGTCGATGAACGTCCCGTGCTCGATCGCGTCGTATCCCGCTTTTAGAGCGTTGCGGATGCCTTCGGTGGCCCGGCAGTGGCCGGTGACTTTGAGGCCGTGATTGTGGGCGGTCTGCACGACGGCGTGCATCTCTTCGAAGGTCATGCAGAGCGTGTGATGGTCGTTAGCGTCCGGCGCGGCGGCGTCTCCCGTCGGATACGTCTTGACCCATTCGACGCCATCTTTGACGAGTTTCCGCACTGCGGCCCGGGCCTCATCGGGACCGTTGATCAGCAGGACCAGGCCCTCCATGCCGATCTTTCGGTAGTCGGGGTTCCAGTCCATCAACCCGGCGACGCCGCAGATTTCGCGTCCGCTGGAAGCGAGACGTGGGCCAGGACAGATTTCGGCTTCGATGGCCTTCTTGAGCCAGACATCGATATTGAACAGGCTCCCGCCGCTGCGGGCTGCGGTATACCCGCACTCCAGCGCCAGCTTCGCATTCGCGGCGGCGAGCAGCGTGACGTATTCGACCGGGTACTTGATATCGAGATCTTCCAGGGCCGCGACGTTGAAGTAGGTCGGATGAAAGTGGGCTTCGACGAGGCCGGGGAGAATCGTTCCGCCGCGGGCGTCGAGCGTGTGATCGGGCGTGGCCGGGGAGTCGGGGAGGGCGGTGGCTGGTCCCGCATAGACGATTCGCCCGTCGCGGATCAGGACCGCTCCGTCTGGAATCGCCGGCCGGCCGGTGCCGTCGATCAGTTGTCCGTTGGTGATCAGCGTCGTTCCGGTGGCGGTCTTCATGGGGGGCAATCCTGGTTGAGCGTTGAGCGTTGAGCGTTGAGCGTTGAGCGTTGAGCGTTGAGCGTTGAGCGTTGAGCGTTGACGGCGTTTCACGCTCAGCGGCTGAGATTTTGTTGAACGCGGAGAGAGGCGGCTAAATCACCGGCCACGATTGTGAGGCGCTCCGTCTATTCTCCGTGGACACCTTTTCGACTTTTTTGAAGACCCTCACCCTGGCCCTCTCCCACTGAAGACAGCGGGAGAGGGGACAAGACTCAGAGACACACTGTTTAAGAATCGCTGCCGGTGATTTAGAGATCCAGCGATTCGAGGAAGGCGGTCACCGCGCTGGCGACTTCGTGCGTGCGCTGCCAGTGGAGCATGTGGCCGGCGCCGTGAAAGTGGACGACGGTCAGATCGGGCACTATCTGTCGCCAGAGGGCCACGTCGTCGTCGATCAACATCCCCCCGACCGCGTGGTCCGCCTGCAGCAGCAGGACGGGACACTGCAGGGACCGTCCTACGCCTTCCACGTCGTAGCCGTCGAGCCATTGCCCGGCGACGATCGGCTGGAGAACCGCGGGATCGAGCTGCCGGAGCGCCGCCGCGGCAAAGCGGATCGCCGCAGCGTCACGAGTCTCTCTCAGGGGGACGTTGTGCCCGGTGAGCGGATTCCGCAGGGGCGCTTCGCCGAGCAGCGCCAGCAAGTCCGCCTGCGGCAGCGCGCGACCGCAGAGTTTTTCCAGGGCATGGAAGTAGCTCAGCAGCGGCGTCGTGTCGATCCGCTCTCCCATCGTGTGAAAGGGAGGATCTTCGGCCACGACGGCGCGGACGCGCGCGGGTTCTGCGGCGGCCACCTGGGCGGCGACCATCGCGCCGAGCGAATGACCGTACAGAATGACCGGCTCCGTGAATTCGGTACGGATCAGGGCCGCGACGTCGGCCGCGTAGTCGGTGACGAGGTAGCGGTCGGCCCGGTCGGACGCTCCATGCCCGCGCTGGTCGAGACAGTGCATTTGCCAGCGCGGCGGCAGCGCCGTCGTCAGCGGCAGCAGGCATTGCCAGCGGCGATTGACGCCGTGCAGGCCGATCAGAGCGGGACCATTTGCGGGGCCGCTGGCGAGGTTGAGGGAGAGCTTTCCGCAGGAGAGGATGCGTTCGCGAAACATGAGTCGAGGTGCCGATCGCGTCAAGATGCCGGGGAAGACGGAGACACCGTAACCCGGCGGACTCACGGCGTCAAATTCCGGTCGACGCCCGGCCATCGGCAAGGGATTGCATGACGTTCTGGATTGCCGAAAGGAGCGACGGCGCATCCGCCGGCTTCGGCAGATAGCTGTCACAGCCGGCATCAAGGCAGCGTTCGCGATCTCCTGTCATGGCGTGGGCGGTATAGGCGATGATGGGTCCTGTGTACCCCGACTGGCGCAGTTCGCGGGTGGCCGAGTAACCGTCCTGGACCGGCATCTGCATGTCCATGATGACGGCGTCAAATCGACGGTCCGAGCGCTGCGAATCGAGCGCCCGTCGGACGGCCTGCCGACCGTCAGAGACATGCACCACGTCGCACCCGCGGCGTCGGAGCATCCGAATGTAGAGACTTGCCAGATCCGCAGAGTCTTCCGCCAGCAGCAGGTGGAGCTGCTCCGCCTCCGCGGACTCGATGCGGTCATCGACGTCGCTGGATTGCGACGATCCGACCAACCGCAAGGAATTCTCGTCGTGGGGAGTCACCGGGATCGTCACCTCAAAGGTGCTGCCGGTTCCCGGTTGGCTGACAACGGTGACATCCCCCCCGAGCCGGCGCGCGAGCTGGCGGGAAATGGTCAGCCCGAGCCCGGTCCCTCCGTAACGGCGCGTCACCGAATCATCGGCCTGTGCGAAGGGGCTGAAGATCTCGTCGAGTCGTTCGGGTGCAATTCCGATTCCAGAATCAATCACCTGAAATTGCAGCTGCGGTGGGGCGGGCGGCGCCTCTTGCAGTCGCAATACGACCTCGACGCCACCGCGTTCGGTGAACTTGAGGGCGTTTCCAATCAGATTAGTGAGCACCTGCCGCAGTCGAGCGTCGTCGGTCACGGCCTCGGTCGGAACATGAGCCTCAGTGCGAGTTGTGACCGTCAGGCCCTTGGCTTCGGCGCGGGGCCGCAGGAATTCGACGATTTCGTGAACCAGTTCCCGCGGCCGGAACGATCGACGTTCGATCGGCAGCTCGCCCGCCTCGACGCGCGAAAGGTCGAGGATATCGTTGATGAGCGTCAGCAGATGTCCTGCATTGGTGCGAATCGTCTCGATGCACGATTCGCGGTCTGCGGGCGATGTGTCGGCATCGGCGACGATGTCGATGAAGCCCAGGACCGCCGTCATCGGCGTCCGGATTTCGTGGCTCATGTTGGCGAGGAAGGCGGACTTCGCACGGTTGGCGGCGTTGGCCTGGTCGCGGGCGACGATCAGGGCCGCATTTGTCTCCAGGAGCCTTTCCTGCGACAGACGCATCTCGGCTGTTCGTTCCTGGACGCGACGTTCGAGTTCACTCGCGTACTCGCGCATCTGACGCTGCAGATCCCATCGGCTCGTCAGGGCACGGGCGAACTGCGTGACGTCCAGACTGCCAAAGGGCTTTTCCAGGAACAGAAGCTGATCGTGGCGGGCCTCCAGCCGCTCAAGTCCGCGTCGGGCCGCAACGGGATCTGCCGTGCAGAGGACGGCCTGCAGATCTCCGTCCGTTTCCCAGAGATGCTGCAGCGTTTCCAACCCGTCCCAGGCGGAACCGAGTTGCAGGTCGACGTAGGCGACCGAGAAGGGACGCCCGTCCCGGTGCGCCAGTTCGACGGCTTTCAGGGCCGCCGGTCCGCTATCGACTCCGACGATTTCGAACCGGGGAGACTGCGAGGCGACCGCGGTCAGGGCCTGTTCAATGGTCAAGCGGATGACTGGCTCGTCGTCAACGATCAGTATCCGGTGGATCCGAGGACTCTCCTGCCTGTTCATTTCCTGGACACCGTTTCCGCCAGTCGACGCGCTGCACTTGTCACATCATTGGGAACACCATCGGGAGAGGAGCAGCCGGCGCGTCTCAGGCCTCTGAGGAAACGTTAGCATGCGATGGAGTTTCGTCAATCTTGGCATTCGGGTTCGATGCGCCAATTGGGCGCGACCGGGTCGGTCGCTTCGCTCATCGCGGATGCCGCACCTCTGTCGCACGAAGACCGCGGAGTTTCTTGCGCCCGCTTGCGATGATCCGGGACCTTAGCGGCCGCATTTCCTGCGTCGGACTGAATTCCGGTCTGGCGCCGCCCGGCGCTGTCCGTCGGTACGACTCGCGCGACTTCAGAACGGTCTCGATACCGACAGCATCAGCCAGTGAGCCTGGGCGCGGAAGCTGCTGTTGGCGAAGTCGCCGCCTGCGATCAGGCTTTCGTCGGTGTGAACGGTCGGACTGAACGAGAACTGGTAGGCGCAGTTCAGGGTCCAGTCTTCCAGCATGCGGCTGCATCCCAGCGAGAAGGTATGCTCCAGCACGCCGTCCGTGTACGTATTCAGCGTGTTGCTCGGGACCGGACGGCCGTGATAGACATAGCCGGCCCGCCACGTCTGTTCGCGCGATTTGAGGAATTCGTAGCCGAGTCGGACCGAAACCGTATCGTGCCACTTCAGCGGAATGGCGTCGTCGGTCGAGCTCCCCAGCATCGCCTGGTAGATCGGATTATCGGTCTCGGACAGCGTCATTCCCAGATTGTTGAATGTCGACCTCCAGTGATACCAGATCACGTCGGCGGACACTTGATGTCGCGGGGCGACGCGATGCTTCACGCCAAAGCCGAGCGACGACGGCCAGGCGATATCGACGTCGGCGTCGAACCGCCCGAACAGCGGCGGCGTGTTCGGGCCGGTCGGCACCTGCACGTCGGCCCCACCCTTCATGGAAAAATCGGTCCGACTGATGAAGGCCAAGCCGAAAGTGGTGTTGTCGGTCGCCAGGTACTGGGCGCCCACCGACCAGGTCGGCGCGTATCCGGTGCTGTGCAGATCCATGAGAGTAGGGGTCCCGGCCAGCGGCCCGGTCTGAAGATAGAACGGACCGTTCAGCTCGACGTGACTCATCGCCAGACCGAACGAACCGCCGACCGACAGGCGATCGTTCAGCTGAACGGCCAGCGACGGCAGAATCTTTCCGAGCGCCCCCAGCGAGCGATACTGCTGGCGGCCGAAGACGGGGCTGACCTGGGAGAATTCCGCGCCGAAACCGGCCGGCGCCATGAGTCCGATCCCTATCGCCCAGAGTCGGTCGCCGTCGTCAAAGACCTTGAAGGCCGAGAGCTGCGGGACTGGAAAGCCGGTGACTTTGGCGTGCGAATACGTGTTCTGCGGATCGGTGTAGCCCAGATCCAGGATTACCGTGTCTATGCCGCCTTCGAACAGTCCGCCCGACTCCGAGAAGATCATGCCGGCCGGGTTATCGTTGAGGATTGCGCCGTTGTCGGAGTGGGCGATGTTGGTTCCGCCGCGGCCGCCGGAGATCGGGCCGATGCCGTCGCGGACCAGGCCGTCCGCCAGTGCCGGGCTGGAAACAGCCAGGACGGTTATCAGACACGAAAGCCAGGTGCGGTGCGGCATGAGTTGTTGTCCGGCAGAAACTGCTGATCCGTCGACAGGTCGCTCGCCAGTCGAGCCATTGCCTTGTCTTCAGAGTTCGACAGGTCGCCGGATGGGGTTTACGCTCGCGTCAGCGGACTGGGCGCGTTGCGTTCGAAATGTCCGTTGCGTCCGCTGCAGATGTCACAGACAGGAAGGTTTAACCCTGCGCTCGGAACCTGTCGGTAAGAGATTCGTTCGAGTTCGTCGACGAATGCCTGAGCACGGATTCAGATGTGGGGTTCGCCAGGGGCAGGGTGATGGAGAACGTGGTGCCGGCCTCGGCGACGCTCTCGCACGCGATCGTGCCGTCGTGAGACTCGACGAGACGTCGACACACATCCAGTCCCAGCCCGTTGCCGCGTTCTCCCTTCGTGGTGAAGAAGGGCTGCCACACGCGCTCCCTGATGGCTTCGGGAATTCCGCAGCCGTTGTCGCTGACGTCGATCCGGACGTTCTGCCCGTCCTGCTGGAGGCCGATGCGAATCCATCCGTCCTCCCGGCCCTCAATGGCATCCGAGGCGTTCTTGATCAGGTTGGTGAGCACCTGCTGCAGCTTGAAGCGGTTTCCCAGGACCGGCGGCGTGGCGCGCAGCTGGGCGTGAACCCGCGCGACATCGATCTTCCGGTCGAACCGCAGGAACGAGATCAGCTCCTGAATCATTTCGTCCAGCGCCAGCGGGCGGCGATCGAAGTCCTCGTGTTCCTGTCGGACGAACTTCTTGACCTCGTCGACCAAGGCGACGAGCCGTTCATAAGTCTGTGTGGCGAATCCGGCAATTTTCTGCATCCGCGGGTTGCCGGCGAACTCTTCTTCCATGACTTCCAGCAGGGGGAGCATGCAGAGCTGATTTCCCATTTCGTGGGCGATCCGGGCGGTGGCCTGTCCCAGCGTCGCGAGGCGGTCGGCGGCGATGAGCTGGTTCGTCAGCGTCTGATTGGCGAATTCGAGATCGTGCGTCTCGAACGCCCGTTTGAGGATTGCCAGCAGTTCGTGGCGTTCCCAGGGCTTCCGGACGTAATGAAACACCTGGCCGCGGTTGATGGAATCGATCATCGCCGCGGGATCGGTGTAGCCCGTCAGCAGAATTCGTTTTGTCAGCGGATGGCGTTCCCGCAGGATTTCCAGCAGTTCGACGCCGGTCATGCGCGGCATGCGATGATCGGCGACGACCACGGCGAATGCGCGTTCCTCCATCAGTTCGAGGACTTCCTCGGCGCTGTGGGCCAGCGTGATCTCGAAGTCGTCCTCGAAGGCCGCTTCGAAGACCACCAGATTTCCTTCTTCGTCGTCCACGTAGAGCAGTTCGGGTTTCATCGCGCCACACTCTCCAGCGTCTCTGCGTGTTTGACCGCGTTCGCGGCAGCGGATTCGCCCCGTTCGTCTGCGGGAATGGTGATCGTAAATTCCGTGCCGCCCTCGGGGGGGCAGACAAATCTGAGGTTCCCGCCCAGACCTTCCACGATGCGGCAACTGATCGACAGGCCCAGTCCGGTTCCGACGCCGACATCCTTGGTCGTGAAGAACGGGTCGAAGATGCGGTTCCGGACTGCTTCCGGAATGCCGCAGCCGGTGTCGCGAATCGCGACGGTCAGCCAGTCACCTTCGAGACGGGTCCGGACGAAGATTTCTCCGGGTCCGGAGACTGCCTGGCGGGCGTTGTTCAACAGATTCATGAAGACCTGATTCAGCTCTCCCAGCGGGCCGAACACCCGCCCCGACGTGCCGTAGTCCCGATGAACCGTGATGCGGTCCTTCAGTTCGTGGCCGAGGAGGTTCACGCAGACGTCGAGGGACTGGTTCACGTCGAACCACTGGGGGATTTCCGCCCCCGGATGCGAGAACGTCTTCAAGTCCTGGACGATCCGCGTGGCACGCTCTGCGCCGTGCAGAATCACCTCGGCCAGGCCCGAGATCCGCGACAGTCCCCGGTCGATTTCGACGTCCAGCTTTCCGGAGTCCTCGCGGGCGATCAGCAGTTCGCGGACGGAGGCGGCCTTTTTCGCCAGCGGTTGAATCCCGTTGTAGACGGCGTTGATCGCGTTGTTGATCTCGTGCGCGACGCCCGCCACGAGCTGGCCGATCGAGTTCATCTTTTCCGAGTGCACGAGCTGCGACTGCATCGCCTTCACTTCCCGCAGCGTTCCCTCCAGGTCGCGATTCTTGACCTCGATCTGCCGGTAGAGATCGCGGACGCGCAACAGCGATCGGACGCGGGCCCGGAGCTCCTCGGAGTCGAACGGCTTGACCAGATAGTCGTCGGCGCCGCACTGCAGGCCTTCGATCTTCATCGACGTTTCCGCCCGCGCGGTCAGCAGCACGAATGGCAGTTTGCACCAGCGCTCATCCGCTCGGACGCGGTGGCACAGTTCGTAACCGTCGAGTCCCGGCATCATCACGTCGGAGATCACCAGGTCGGGCGTCTGCCGCTCCATCGCCTCGAGCGCCTCGAATCCGTCCGCCGCCAGCTCGATCCGATAGTGATCCGACAGGACGTCGCCAATCAGGAACCGCATCTCAGGGGTATCGTCGACGATCAGGATCAGCGGAGACCGGTCATCAACGGAGGCCGGAGCGGTCGTCGCGTTCCGTGAGACGGGGAAAGTCTGCAGTTCCGCGAAGGTGCTCCGCATCCCCGTTGCGGCCGTCGAGATTGTTGCGGCCACTGGCACCAGCGGTTTGACGACTGGCAGTTCGATCCAGAAGGTCGATCCGCGTCCCAGTTCACTGTCGACGCCGATCTTGCCGCCGTGGAGTTCGATCAGTTCGCGAGCGAGCGACAGCCCCAGTCCTGTTCCGGAAAAGGCCCGCGACCGGGAGCCGTCGATCTGCACGAAGCGGTCGAAGATTCGGCTGTGGTCTTCGGGTTTGATGCCAATTCCGGTGTCGGACACGCTCAGATGCAAGCGGTCGTTCTGCAGGCGAGTTTCGATGCGAACGGCCCCCCCGGGCGGAGTGAACTTGAGTGCGTTGGACACCAGGTTGCGGATGACGGTTTCCAGTTTCTCGGGATCGGCTGAGGTGAGTGGCAGTGTCGCGTCGAGGCGAGCCGTCAGCTGCACGCCCCGCTCTTCGGCCAGCGGCTCCGCCGAGCG
Organism: uncultured Planctomycetaceae bacterium; assembly: GCA_942493135.1. GTDB lineage: Bacteria > Planctomycetota > Planctomycetia > Planctomycetales > Planctomycetaceae > Planctellipticum. The sequence continues at coordinate 6,787,321 of OW818684.1, forward strand.
GACGAGCGATTCGACCAGCCGGTTGAGCTGCAGGCTTTCGGCCCGGACAGCTTCCTTGCCGGCTCCGACGCGGGAGAATTCCAGGAGCTGATTGATCAGTTCCAGCAGCCGGAGTCCGTTGAGCCGGACGACGTCGAGCAGGGACCGGTCGCGCGCCGGCAGCGAGTCCGCCTGTTCCAGCAGCCGCTGTACTGGGGCCAGAATCATCGTCAGCGGCGTGCGCAGTTCGTGGCTGACATTGGAGAAGAACTCGGTCTTCAGCCGGTCGGTTTCGCGGAGTTTCCGGAACGACCGCTGGAGCGTCTTTTTGCTCCGCATCAACTGCCGCGTCCGGACTTTCACCTTTTCTTCGAGCGTGGAATTCAGCTCGCGGATCATGGCGTCGTTCCGGTTGAGCTGCTCGACCATCGTGTTGAATTCGCGTGCCAGGTGGTCGATTTCGTCATTGCCGACCGGCATCAGCCGCTCGTCGAGCCGTCCGGACTTGACCCGCTGCATGGCGGCCATGAGGTGATCCACGCGGGTGGAGACCGACGACGAGAGGAAGTGCGACAGGAGCAGCCCGACGGCGACGGCGGCGACGGAGATCATGACCGTATGTTCGCGCAGGCTGGCAACCGCCTCCATCTGTGTGGCCGGGTTCTGGACAATCTCGAAGGCCCGCTGATTGGCCAGGCTGCCGATCATCAGGGCCGTGATGGCCAGGGTCAGCCCGAAACAGACGTTCATCCGCCGGCGCAGGTGGCTGCGCGGCAGATCCCGAAAGTCGATCTGCACGCCGTTTGCTAGCAGAAATGTCGTGCAGGTCGCCATCCAACGTTCGGCGGCGAAGAACGTCATCAGGAGTACAGCGGAGATCCCGACGAATCCTGCCGCTCCGATCTGCAGCAGGAGGAGCAGCGGCGGCGAATCCACGAACCAGAGCCAGGCATCGATCGGCACGACCGTTGTCAGCGGAACAAGCCAGCCTTCGCGCCAGTGGTGGAGACTACTGAAGGTCGCAGCTTCCCGGCCTGCCCGGTCGCCGTCTTCGGGAGAAACGATCTTTCCGGAACGGATTTCCTCAATCACTCGTCGCAGCGTGCGGGTTTCGTACAGTGCGAGGAGCACCGTTGAGAGCGTCGAGATCGCAATCCAGATGGCTGCGAACAGAATCAGATGTTCGAGCAGAATGTACGGCAGGGCCATCGAGAGGCTGACGAAATAGACCGTCAGCGCACCACCCAATAGGCAGAGCGGCCTCGTGATGAGCATCATCACGGGGACGTACCATCCTCCGCAGCGGTCCAGAATTCTGTCCAGCATCTCTACCGTCCGAGCTTTTCCGACATCATTGGTCGCGTGTACGAGCGATCTCAACGTCGGAACCGATCGGCCGGCGGATTACGTACCGTTGGCCGATCAGATCAAGCCTCGGCTGCCCAGATGCATGCGGAAGAATCGCTCGTTTCCTTCGAGCAGTTTTTTCCAATCCAGACTGCGGATATCACGAGCCTTCCGGATGTAGCGGTGGCGATGGCTGCGCCAGCGGCGCGCAAAATGCCGCTCGTGACGGCCGTCCAGAACGGCATCCTCAACCAATTGCGCGGACGGATTCTCCAGGTCGGAAACGGAGAGGTCACCTGAAACGACCGCCCTCGCAAACACTCCACTGGTGAAATCGCTCTGAGGGATCTCGCGGCGCCAGGTGCTGAGCAGGTTGCCGACCCGGCCCATGCACTGCAGCTGCCACAGCGCCTCGCGCAGTCGCCCCAGATCTTCTGCGGGAAATCCCGGCGAGCACATCAAGTCAAGCGTCGAGAAGCTCATCATGTGCATCGCATGCGGGAGATACAGATCGTGCTCCGTCGGATTGAGCAGATTCAAATGGCGATTGAGCAGGCTCGAGTACCGCATGGTGTTGAAGTACTGCTGCTGATCGAAGTTGAGCAGATCTTCATACTCCGCATAAAGCGGGCATTCGCGAATTCGTGCGTGGTAAGTGGCCGCCAGCTCCCGGGTGACTTCCGCCCAGCGCCTGTCCGGTTCCGACAAGCGGGACAGATCAACGTTGTCCTGCGGTTCGATGATCCGGAACAGGACGTCCAGGAGGACCTCACGTCCCTGCTCGTCGGCGACGTCGTCCAGCAGGACGCATAGCATGATCGACAGAACTTTGGTCTCGCAGATGTGCCGGACCAGGTCTTCCCGGACGCAAGGCAATGTCGTCAGGTAAGCGCCGTGTTGACACCATTGCCACAGATAGCGGCCGCGAGGTCCGACCGTCGAATAGATCTGGTACCACGCTTCAATCTGCGGCGAGAGCACGGTGGCCTGGACCGCTTCGTGTTCGCGCTTCAAAGACGAAGGTGAGAATCCGAAGCGGTCCAGCCCCGCACGCGTCCCCGCGAGAGTCGTCGGGCGCTCGGGCACCCCGGCCGGTTCCTGGCCTCGCGCCACGAATTCGGAGCCATTGACGGTCTGGACGATCTGGGCGACGTGCGACTCCAGCGTGTCGACGGAAACCGGTCCGTGCAGGACGATCTGCCGCGTCGACGTCGGCCACCCGATGCGCCGTAGAGACCGCAGGATTTCTCCCTGAAGCGGCGTCAGGACCGACGAGGACTTTGCACCGCTATCGACGACGAACAGGCACTTCGCATCTCGCACTTCGCGGGCCAGCGACCGGTGATCAAACGGGGCGGCGAATCGCAGATTCAGCACCGAAACCGATTGGCCGGTTCCGGCCAGCTGCCTGGCGGCGGCGACCGCGGGAGCCACGGATTCGCCGATCGCCGCCAAGACCACCTCTCCGCCTCGGAACAGGCATTCGGATTTCCCGAACTGGATCGACTTTCGCGACTCTGGAAACACGCCTGCCACTCGAGTGCGTCCCGAAACGACAATCGCGGTCGGCTCGACGGCGGAGGCGACCAGCGACATCATTTCACGGCAGTCATACGGATCCGCCGGGACCATTACCGACTTCCATGGCAGCAGACTCAGCATTGAGAGGCAGGACTCGTTTGGCGACAGGCCGGATCGCTTCTCGCCGGCATCCTCATCCGGCGTCTGGATGACAATCAGGAGCAGTCGCGGACCGATGCCACTGCAGATCACGTCCAGATGCTGACGTAGCTGGCGTGCCGAAAGCAGCACGACGACACGTTGTTTGCGTCCGACAAGCGTCATCGCCCAATGCAGGGCCGAACCGCTTTCTTTTTCTGCCCAAAAGACGCGGCTGTCGCCGTCGTCCTCGAGCGCCGGGAGCTGGCTCTTTTCAACCAGCGATACGACGGTCAACGGCTGCAATCGTGCATTCAGCCAGTTGCGAACGCTGCGGCAGACGAATTCTACGAGAGTATCGGGGTCCACAACGGCCAGGCTGGAGTGCTCCGGACCATCCTCAGACTCCCGTTGAGGAGTCTCGGCTTGCCCGAAGTCTGCATGCGGGCGGAACCATCCCGCTCCCGCAGTCTGCGATTCCCCCGGTCGTTCCCAGTCGATCTGGCTCATTTCGGTTCAGCCTCCCCGACAAGTCCCGCTGCCGGGCTTCGAAGTCCGGCACCATGGGAATTTGCACTTGAGGACATTTCCCCAGTCTGTTTCCTTTTTTCAACTTCACACCCTAAGCAGGACTACGGGTGGTGAAAATACCAGTTTCTCGGGTTTCTCGTTTTGTGATGAAATTCGTCTCTCAACTGTTGAAAAACTTTCGCGCATCCGCGGAATCCCCTCAAGGTGAGGCTTCTCGCCAAACGGTCGCCGTGATGCTCGGGTGGCCGTGGATTCCGGGGACTCAATCGCCATATCCCGATGCAATGACTTCCCTTGCAGACGAAGTATCTGCTTCGATTGGAGGCTCGACGTTCAAAGTTCCCAGGCTCTTCAGTCGTCCCATCCGTCGAAAACTGCGGGATCAGAATCTGTCCGCTCGGACCGGATCATCACGGCTTCGCAGCCGTCGATTCCCTACGAAACCGTCGGATTTCCAGGTTGGTGGCATGTGGCGATTTGGCAACATCCGCTGCCGAGAGTTTGCCGGGAGTAGGGATTATGACGGGGTACGCATAGGCAGTGCGTCTGTGATGGAGTGGAAGATTCTGATGAGGGCGCTCGTCGCTCCAGAGAATGTCGGGAGCAGAGTTGGCCGGGCTCCCTGATGCCCGTCCTGGCTCCTTGCATCGCTGCTGCTGCCGCCAGATACTGCCTTGGCATCGGAGACTGCAGATACATTCTGACGCGGCCGAGGAGACACCGGTTTCGTCGGCCGACTGATGGATTGTTTCCGGGGCTCGCCGGGCAGTCGCCGCCGCAGTTCAAGTCCACAATGAAGGGAACAGGGATATGCACCTCGATCAACGCTGGCGACGACTTCGCAGGGCTCTTGCTGCAGGATGTGTGGTTCTTGGGATGGCGCTCAGTCTTGCCGGCCCGGTCCAGGCCGACGTGAAACTGCCCGCGCTGTTTACGGACCACATGGTTCTGCAGCAGGGGCAGGTGAATCGCGTCTGGGGCTGGGCGGACGCCGGCGAGAAGATTCACGTATCGATCGCCGGGCAGACGCACGTCTCCACGGCTCACGAGGATGGGCACTGGATCGTGCGGCTGACACCGTTGCCGGTTGGCGGCCCGCTGACCTTGACTGTCGAAGGCAAGAATAAGGTCACGATCGAAGACGTCCTGGTCGGCGAAGTCTGGGTCTGCTCCGGGCAGTCCAATATGCAGTGGGCGGTAAAACAGTCCACTGACGCCGATCTGACCATCCTGACTGCCAAGTTTCCGCAGATCCGCCTGATTTCGGTGCCGCAGGTGGGCACGCAGGAGCCGCAACGCGATTTCAAAGGGGCCTGGCAGGTCTGCAGCCCCGAGACGGTGGGCGATTTCTCCGCCGTCGGCTACTACTTCGGTCGTAAACTCCATTTGACGCTGGGAGTACCGGTCGGCCTGATCGACGACGCCTGGGGCGGATCGGCCTGCGAAGCCTGGATCAAGCGGGATACTCTGGCCGCCGACCCGCAGTACCAGCCGCTGCTGGACCGCTGGAAGACGATCGAAGAGAACGCCGACAAGCCCGAGACTGTGGCTCGCTATGAGCAGCAGGTTCTGGACTGGAAGAAAGCCGCGGCTGAGGCCAAGGCTGCGGGCAAGCCAGTTCCTCGTCCGCCGCAGGATCCGCGAAATCAACTGACCGGCAACGCCCGTCCGGGCAACATCTACAACGGCGTCCTGAAGCCGACGATCGGCTACGGCATCCGTGGCGCGATCTGGTATCAGGGAGAAACGAACGCGGGCCGGGCCTATCAGTACCGCGAGCTGTTCCCGTTGATGATCAAGAGCTGGCGCGACGAATGGGGCCAGGGGGATTTCCCGTTCTACTACGTGCAGCTCGCTGACTTCCTGACTGAGAAATCGGAACCTTCAGACAGCGCGTGGGCGGAACTGCGCGAAGCCCAGACGATGACGATGTCGAAGCTGCCGAACGTCGGCCAGGCGGTGATCATCGACATCGGCGAGGGGAAAGACATTCACCCGCGAAACAAGGTGGATGTCGCGCATCGCCTCGCCCGCTGGGCGCTCGCGAAGGACTATGGCATTGATGTGGCGTACCACAGTCCGGAATACGCCAGCATGGAAAAGAATGGGGCGAAGATCGTCCTGAAGTTCGCCCACACGGGGAAGGGTTTCCGTCCGTTTGACGTGGCCGATCCCATCGGGTTCACGATTGCCGGCGAAGACAAGAAATGGGTCAGGGCTCAGGCCAGACTGGTGGGACCGGACACGATCGAAGTCTCCAGCCCCGATGTCGCCGACCCGGTCGCGGTCCGCTATGCCTGGGCCGATAATCCGATCTGCAATATGTACAGCGAAGAGGGGCTGCCGCTGACTCCATTCCGGACTGACGACTGGCCCGGCGTGACCGCGGACGCCAAGTGATGTGATCGCCGCCGACCAGCGAGTCCATTCGACCAGCGGCCGCAGAGCGAACTCTGCGGCCGCTGGTATTCTGGCAGCTGATGGGTTTTCGATGAGTTTTTCGGCCGACGCTGGAACCGTAACTTCGTCCGCCGGATAACGGGCGCTGCAATCCATGCTCCCCCTTCCGAAAGGCGACCTCATGCGGCGGCTGACCGTGGCCATTGTGTTCGTCCTGCTCCTGGCGGCTCAGGCGCAAGCCTGGAGCGACGCCGGGCACAAGATCATTGCGTCCATCGCGTTCCGGCAACTCACACCGGCTCAACAATCGCGCATTGTCGAGCTCCTGACGCACCATCCGCGATATGCACCGGACTTTCAGCGGATGTTGCCTCCCGACGTGGCTGCCGAATCGACCGAGCTTCAGGCCGAGTGGACGTTCCAGCAGGCGGCGATCTGGCCGGATCTGGCGCGAGGCCTCCCAGAGGCGGAGAAGGAGAAGTTCCATCACGGAACGTGGCACTACATCAACCGGCCGGTGTTTCTGACCGATCGCGACCAGAATCGGCTGCAGAAGACGATCAAGGTCAATCTGCAATCGGATCCGCCGCAGCCGCTGACCGAGGATCTGAACGTCGTGCAGGCGATCCGCCTGGCGCGGCGCGTGGCCTGCGATTCCGCAGCGGACAAGTCCGAGCGGGCGCTGATGCTGACATGGATTTTTCACACCGTCGGCGACATCCACCAGCCGCTGCATTCGACGGCGATGTTTGCGGAAGGCCTGTTCCCCGAGGGAGACCGCGGCGGCAACCTGATTCGGACCGGCCAGCGTTCGAATCTGCACTCCGTCTGGGACGGGCTGCCGGGCGGGCGGGTGAAGGTCGCTGAGGCTCGGAATCGCGCCCTGACACTGATGGCGGCTCCGGACAATCGGGCCGCGGGTGTGGCGGCCTGCGGCAACCTCAACGAAGTCGACTGGGTGGCCGAGAGTCATGCGGCCTGTCGCGATGTCGTGTATGCGCCGGAGGTTCTGGCCTGGCTGCGCCAGTTGCCGCGAGACGGCGGAACCGGGCTCCCGTCGCTCTCGCTCAGCGAAGGCTACCTGAGGTCGGCAGGGGCCGTCGCCGAGGAGCGGGTCGTCTCCGCGGGCTATCGTCTGGGGGCCGTTCTGAAGCAGGTCGCGAACGCCAATCTCCCGCCCGGGACGTGATGGCATGTTCACTTCGCGGTTTCAGTTTAGCGGGATTGCGCCGTCTGGGTGATATTTCGCTGTGTCACTTGAATGACGAATCCCGAACTGTCCCGTTGTGTGCGGATTTCCAACTAGAGTATAGCTGGAGATTGGTCCGTCGGTGCACCTCGGGAGCCGCAGCAGCGCCATGCTCAAGTTTCTGAATCGATTGCTGAAGAAACTGACCCGTACCCGGGGAAAGTCGTCGAAAGAGTCCCGTCTCAACGGTCGCCTGATCGTCCGGACGGTTGTGATATTCGCGGTTCTTGGCGGAACCGCCTACGGACTTCGCAGTTACTTCGTCTATCGAAATTGCGATGTGATCGAGCAGCGTGCGATCCAGGCGGCCGAAGCCGGCGAGAACGAGCGTGCTGTGGGACTCTACCGGCAGTACCTTCAGCTTGGCCGTTCGATCCGTCGCCTGAATCCCATTGGCCAGGCGGACATCCTGGAGCGGATTGTCGACCTGCAGGAGCTCTCGGCGCGAGATTCGCGATTGGTCCTGTCGCTGATTTCTGAAGAAGAAGAACTGCTGCGGCTCGATTCAGGCCGCACCGCCATTCGTTCGCGTCTGGCGGACCGGCTTTATCTGGTCGGACGCTACGGTGATGCGGCGGCTCACCTCCAGATCCTCAGGCACGACGCCGCGGCTGCAGAACTCCCTGAAATCGACGACCGGCTCGCCAAGTGTCAGGTAGCGCTCCGTCAGTTTGTCGACGCTCAGGCCAGCTGGGGGTACAGCCTGGCTGCGGCTTCGGATCGGACGGGCGCGTATCTGGGGCTGGCGAAGCTCTGGACCGAGACGGAGATCGCGCCGAAACTTCCCGAGGCGATGTTGACCCGATCCCTGGCGTGGTCGGACTTCGAGAAGCGACTGTCCGATGCCAACACCGCCAACCGATTTCGTGGCGTCCCGGCGGCAGTCGGCCTGCTGGCGCTGATGAGGAGTGAGATTTCCGGCTCGCCGGGTCTGCTGGCGACGGCTCAGTTTCTGCTCGATTTGCCGGCCGAACGCGAAGCGCCCATGAAATCGCTTCAGGCGGTGCAGGAAGACGTCCAGGCGGCACTGCAGTCTCTCGATCTGAACAGCGATACGGAGTTCGCGGCGCCCGAACTGTGGGACATGCGAATCCCCGCGTTCGCCGACGGTAACGCGGATGGTAAGGTGACTCCCGAGGAGCTTCGAGCCCGTCTTCAGCAGCAGGACTGCTCCGCCCGTCTGGACTACATCGAAACGCTGCTCTCTGCTGCGACAGACGCCACGGCCGTCGAGCGGATTCCGCTCGAACTGGAATTGTCGCAGTCCCGCAGCAGCGCACTGCAGGAGACCGATCCCGAGCGGTCGCGAGATCTGCAGCTCCAAACCCGTCGCATCGCGGAATCCGGTCTGGAGCATGCCGAGCTGAAAGCTCGCTGCGAACTGGTCCTGGCGCAACTCGACCTGGGGTCCGCGGCAATGGCGGGATCGGCCGCCGAGCGGGCGTCAGCTCTGGAAGCGGCGGAGCAGCACGCCCGTCAGGGACTGTCTGCCTTACCGGAGCGTCGCCCGCAGCTTCGATACTCCGACTCGACGATACCGGATCTCGAAACTCGGCAGCGTCTGAATTTGACTCTGGCGGATATTGTACTGCAGCGCTGCGAAAGCCTTTCCGATCGTGATCGCGCGCCGCTGCTGGCCGAAGCGAATCGCCTGATTGAGACCATGAAAGCCGTCGGGCTGGATCCGCAGGTCCTCGATTCGCTCCGGCTGCACGCTGCGCTGCTGGCGCGGTCACCGCAGGACATGCTGTTGATCGCCAGTGAACTGAAGGATCGCGCCGGCGCAGCATCGCCGTGGCGGCGCCGGACGGCGGGACTGTTGGCGCGAGCGTTTCACGAGATTGGCCATCCCGAGCAGGCCGTCGACGTTTTAAACTCGCTGGCCAAGAGCGAACCGTTGTCGGCCGCGACTCAGCTCGGCCTTGCCGAGGCGCTGATTGCCGCAGGGCGCTCGAAGGAAGCCATCCCGCATCTCAAAGCCGCCACGAACATTCCGGGAGCCGCACTCCGGCTGTGCGGAATTCTCCAGAGGCAACTGTCCGCGCTGCCCCCCAGCGAGCGGAACTGGACGCTGCTCGACGCCACGCTTGAGAAGTCCCGTGCAACCTCCGCGGACACACCAGAACTGGCGGCGATTGAAGTCAGCACACTGCGTCTCAAACTGTGGACGGCCGCATCGCTGCGCAGTTCCAGCGCTGCTCCGGCGCTCCAGGAGACAGAGATCCAGCGGCTCGACGCGGCCTTCGCGGCAGCCTGCGAGCGATTTCCGAGTGATCCTACGCTCTGGCTGGCCCGCCTGCAGTCGGCAGGCGAACGAGTCGATTTGAGCGAAGAGGACCGCGAGAAGCTGTTGCAGAAGCTGCTCGAAGACGCACGGAGAGCACTGGGGGAGACTCCGCAGTTGCTGCTGGCGGAAGCGAATGCCTTTTTGCCCGAGGACGAAGCCGCTGCCAAAGACTATCTGCAGAGCATCGAGCGCCGGGCTGCGGAACTGCCGCTGGCGGGTCAGGCGTCGGTCCTCTCCTCGCTGGGAATCTGGTGGACGGCTCGCGAGAACTGGGACGAAGCCAGTCGACTGGCCGCGGCCGCCTGCGCGCTCCTGCCTGCCGACCACACTGCGCGGCTGCAGCTCGTCGAAACTCTCTTGCGTCGACAATCGGCTCAGCCCGAGACGCCGCTGCCGGAGAAACTCTGGAACGAGAGCCTGGCAGAGATTGGCCGGTCCGAAGGGACTCAGGACAGCACGGTCGCCTACTTGAACGCGTGGCGCACGCTGCTGGATGTCCGAAGCGAGAAGGATCCGACTCGCCGTCAGCAGCGACTTGCGGAAGTGCGGCAACTGATTCAGAAGGTCGAGCGCTGGCGGCCCACCTGGTCCGCCGTGCCTCGACTCCGGGGACTGCTGCTGAGCCTGCAGGGCGATCGGGACGCGGCGATCAAGGAATGGGAGCACGCGTTTCAACTGGGGGATCGATCCCAGGAGGTCATCTTCGCAGTCCTCGAAAACCTGAACGCAGAGAAACGGGATGCCGAGTTTCGAGACACGGTTCGGCAACTGGAAACCGAGGATCAGTCGCAACTGCTGGGGCCGCTGGGCCGCTCCGTGTCGCTGTGGGCCGCCGCCCGGAAAGACTTCGGGCAGGCCGGCGAGCTGGCCCGCAGAGTCGCCGCCAAGTCGGACGATCCCCGGGATCAACTGCGATTCTGGCAGTTTGCCGCGGCGGCCAGCAAAGGCCTGTCGGACGTCAGCGATGCCGACTTGCAGGCGTTCGCAACCGCCCGGGGCAAAGATCTTCCCGAAGCCTGGGAGTTTCTGCTCCAGCAGCGCATTCGTCGTAATGCGGCGGGTGCGAAACTCGACGAGGTCATCGCTCTGGCGGGCCAGCACCTCCCCGATTCGCCCGCGTCGCTGAAACCCTGGACGCTGGCCCGGCTCCACGAGCTGATCGGTCGCGATCGTCCAGACCTTCGCGACGTCGAGTGGCAGACCGCCATGGGTTTCTATCGAAGTGCCGTCGTTGCGGATCCGAAGAATAATCCGCTCCGGCTCGCGGCTGTGCGAGCCTCTCTCCGGTTCCGCAGTAACCAGGAGACGGTCGAACTGCTCCAACCCCTGCGTGACGGTCTTGCCAGCCTGTCTCCGGGTCTGCAACGCGACGTTCACGTGCTGACGGCTCAGCTGGCCCTGCGGGATCCCGGCCCGGCCGGCCGGAGCCTGCTGCGGCAATCGCTGCTCGAAGCCGTTCGTCTCGGAGACCGCTCCCCCTCCACGCTTCAGACGCTGGCCGCGGCCCTCGAACGCGAATCGACAGCGTCGGAGCAGGCCAGCGCCGCAGCGCTGGTTGGTGACGTTGGGAGCGAAGTCCAGGACGTCGCAGGCAAGCTGGCGTCTGCAAGAATACTGGCGCTGGCCGGGCGCTGGCCGGAGGCTGCAGCGAGCTACCAGGAACTGGAGACGGAGTTTCCGTCCTCTGTTGCGGTGAAACTCGAATACCTCCAGCAGCTGCTGCGGCGGTTCAGTTCCGGCCCGCAGATGGGAAGTGACGCTGAGCAGGTGCTGAACCGGCTGGAATTGCTGGCTCCTCGGGCCTGGGAGACCGCGCGAGCCCGCGCGGCTCTCTTGGAGGTCGCGGGGCAACCTTCCTCAGCGACCGGACTACTGACCCGGACGGCTGAATCGCGACTGAAACAGGAGAACGCCGGTCTGATCGCCGAGTGGATGGAGCGCCCCGATTTCCAGGCAGAGGGAGAGCAGCTCCTGGGGCTCCTGCCAACCGATCCCGCGCTGCGGAGCGCCTGGGGGGAGGTCGTCCTCGCACTGAACCGTGGCGATCGCAATGCCGCAAAGGCCATCCTCGCGAGCCCCGCACTGTCTCCGCTGGTTACGGAGTGGCGGCTGCTCGCCATTATCGACGCGGCCGGCCTGCTCGAAAGACTCGGCGCCACCGCGGATGCGGTGTCACTGCGGCGAGAGGTGCTGGCGAAGAGCAGTCGAACGGCTGCCCATGTCCTGGAGCTCACGGCGCTGCTTGTCCGCCAGCAGCGGATCGCCGAGGCGCTGGAGCTGGTCGGCGCCAACTGGTCTCGACTCGACACGCTGACGGCCGCGGCGACGGTCTCCAACATTGTGCGCGACGCGAATCTGCCTGCTGGGAAACTCGAGGAAGCCCGGACTCGCGTGATTGAAGCCGCGGCGGAAGAGACGCTGCCCGAGCGCCGGGCCAGACTGCAACTGCTGGTCGGCGACATCTCCCAGACGATGGCGGACTGGGAAGGGGCGCTTGCGGCCTATGCGAAAGTGACCGAAATCGAACCGTTAAACGTCGTGGGCCTGAACAACACCGCGTTTATGACGGCGAAGCTGCACAAGAATCCCGAACTGGCGCGGGGGGCCATTCAACAGGCCATCAAGCTGAAGAAGGGATCTGTGATCGATCCCGATCTGCTGGATACGTCGGCTTCGGTTTCCATCGAAACCGGGAGCCCTCAGACGGCGTTGCAGGACCTCCGCAATTCTCCGGAGCTGGAACGTCGCGGCGGCCTGCAGGCGCGGCTGGCCGAGGCGCTCTGGCAGCTCGGCCAGAAGAAGGAGGCGGTCGAGGCCTGGAGCCGCGCCCGCAAGCTGGGCTGGACACTGGAGCAATCTCATCCGCTCGACCGGGAGCGACACGCCGAGATCGATCGCGCCGCGCCGGCGGAAGCTGCGCCTCCCCAATGACGATTCAGGACCGAGCCAACGCTTCCATCGCGATGAACCGCCTGACGATACAGGTTGTTGAAAAATTGAGGACAGACAGGAAAGTCTGTCCCACCTGACGAAGCTTCCGCTGAAAAGGTGTCCCGGACATTCCTGTCCGGGACACCTTGAAAGAATTCTTCGACCGCGCCGGCTATCCCGGCCAGCACTGACTGCCGCCGTCGACCCGCAGGACTTGTCCAGTGACAAAGTCTCCCAGGGGGCCGGCGAAGAACTCGACGACGCGAGCGACTTCATCGACGAGGGCGACGCGATCGAGAGTTCCTTCGCTGACCAGCCGGTCCTCGGGGACGTGCCGCGTGCCGAGATAACGTCCGGTCCGGGTATCTCCCGGCGCGAGACTGTTGACCGTCACGTTGTACGGTCGCATCTGCACGGCGAGGCAGCGCGTGTATTCGACGACCGCCGCCTTGGCGGTGGAGTAGATTGCGCTGTTCTCGCTGCCTTTGAACGCCGAGATCGAGCTGATCGTGACAATCCGACCGGACTTGCGGGGCATCATCGCACGGGCGGCCTGCTGGCAGATCAGCACGGTGCTCAGCAGGTTGCGGTCCATCACGGACCGGACGTCGACTTCCTTGATCATGACGGCGTCGTTGGGATTCGGTTTTCCGCCGGCGGCGGCGATGTCTCCGCCCGCGTTGTGCACGAGAACGTCGAGCGTGCCGAGCTCGGCTGCCACCGTCGCGACGACTCGCGCGGCGTCCGCTTCGAGAGTCAGGTCACCCAGGACCCGCACGGTGCGGACGCCGAACTGTTCGGCGATCTGACGGGCAGTCTCGGTCAGCGTGGTCCCTTCGCCGTATTCGGCGGGGCCGTTTTCGCGCATGCCGTGGATGCCGACATGGCAGCCGAGCGCGGCCAGCCGCTCGGCGAAGGCGCGTCCCAGTCCTCGCCCCGCGCCGGTGACCAGCGCCACTTTTCCTTCGAGCAATCTCGCCACGATGTTCTTTCACTCCCGGTTGTCGGAATTGCGCCGTCCTGCAAACGAAGGGCGGGCCGCACGGTTCCCGTGCGGCCCGCCTGCGTCCGCGTGATAATTGAACTCAAATCAACCGGTTTTACCAGCCCAGCGACATGTTCGTCTCGATCGCCCGCTGCGCCTGCTGCAGATCGACGCCGGTATCCTGCATGTAAAGCCGGATCGCGTGGACTTTGTCGCCACGGGCCTTGCTGAGGCAGTCGCGGGCGGCGTGGCAGGGCTCCGTGGCTCCTTCGATCCCGAGGAGCCGCTTGGAGATGACCCACACATCGCGAGGGCGCTTGGTGATCCGGACGATGTCTTCGTCGGGGTAGTGCTCGCGAATCGCGGACTCCGCCTCGGCCTGACTCTGTCCCCAGGCAATCATGATGTGTGCGGTCGTTTCGATCTCGTACAAAGCCATGCGACACCTCCGTTGATATGACGTGGAGTTTCGACCGCGCTCTGTGATCTGGCGGACTCAGTATAGCCCCGCTTGCGCCGGATCGTCCAGAAGTTCTTCGGCAATTGACTCGGCTCGCGAATCAGGCGCGAGCCGAAGCGTCTCCATGCGTCAGCGCCCACTTTTCCTCGGCCGCGCTGGCCCGCAGATAGAACGGGCCTGCAGTCCAGAGGTCGTCCGCTTCTCCTCGCGCGAAGCGTTCCCAGGCCAGACGCCCTACGACGTCTGCGGCGGGGAAGTTCTGTGCGTGTTCGGCGGCGACTCTCGACCGCAAGCCGAGGTCGAGCAGCGCCGGGACGGCCGGACCGAGCACCAGAACGTCGTGCTCCGCGGCAGCGACCCAGACATCCGCCGGGGCAATCGTCACTGGCCCGTCGGCCGTCAGCTTGCCGTCGGCCCCGCGTCGAAAGGTCGCCACGAACAGATCGCCGCGCTGGGCGTCGTCGACAATCTGAATGACTCGGGCGTCCTCGGGCGCGGCGGCCGCGATGGCGTCAAAGGTGTCGATCGCCAGCAGCTTAAGCCCCGCCGCATAGGCGAGAGTTTTGGCGCAGACGATTCCGACGCGCAGTCCGGTGAAACTTCCGGGGCCCCGGCTGACCGCGACTGCGGAGAGATCTTGCGGCGTGAGTCCGTGCCGTCCGAGCAGGTCGTGAAGCTCGCTGACGAGGGTCTGAGCGTGTCGGCGGCCGACTTCGTCGAGACGTTTCGTTTCGCGCAGGCCCCCGTCCGCCAGCAAGCGCCAGGCTGCCGGTCCGTCCGCTGGTTTCGAGGGCGAGGAGGTATTGTGTCATGGCGGGGCTACTTCCCGAGCAGGGCAGCTTCTTCTTCGCTGTCGAGATCGAACATTTCCCGCAGAAACCGCGAGACTTTGGTCAGCTTTCGCTTGCCGTAACTTGTGCGCGTTTCGGCGCGCGTCAGCGTCAGGTAGTCCTTGGCCCGCGTCACGCCGACGTACGCCAGCCGCCGCTCTTCCTCGATGGCGTTAGGATCGTCTCCCTCGGCATCCACCGACCGCTTGTGTGGCAGGATGCCTTCTTCGAGCCCCACGAGGAACACGCGGGGGAACTCGAGTCCCTTGGCGCTGTGCAGCGTCATCAGCTTCGCCGCGGGGCGTTCGAGCTGCTTGTCGTCGTTGCCGAAGTTCTCTTCCCGCCCCTCCAGGGTGGTCTGTTCGAGAAATTCCGAGAGCGTCGGCTGGTGCGTCCGCCCTTCGTACTGTTCCAGGGCTTCGATGCACTCGTCGATCGTTCCCGAGCGGGCGAGCTGCTGGTGCTTTTCCTTGTACTGCTTCTCGATCTCCGACTCGTAGTCGATGACGTCGACCAGTTCTCGGAGCAGCGTGCTGATTTTCTGTCCGGGGGTCTGAAGCTGACTGCGGAATCGTCCGAGCAAGTGGTGAAACTCCTCCATCGCCTTCGCCGTTTTGACGGTGATTTCTTTCGCCGCCACGGCGTCGGGGACCGCCGCCCAGAACTTTTGGCCGGATTTGACGGCCCGCGTCAGGACTTTTTCTACGGCGGTATCACCGATGCCGCGGGCCGGGGTGTTGATGATCCGCAGCAGCGAGACTTCGTCCTCGGGATGGGCGATGGCTTTCAGGTAGGCCATCATGTCCCGGACTTCCCTCCGATCGAAGAACGACTGACCGCCGACCAGGGTGTAGGGGATATTCAGGCGCCTGAGTTCCTGCTCGAACAGCCGCGGCTGCTCGTTGGTGCGGAACAGGATGGCGATGTCGCCGGGAGGGATGTTGAGCTGTTTGGTGAGATAGTTGATCTCGCGGACGACCCCTTCCGCTTCGGTCTGTTCGTCGGCATACGGGCGGACCAGGACTTCGACGCCGTCTTTGTGGGCGACCAGCGTCTTTTCGTGGCGTCCGCGATTGTGCTTCACCAGCGAGTTGGCCAGGTCGAGGATCTGCCGCGTGCAGCGATAGTTGTCCTGCAGCCGGACCACCTTGGCGCCCGGAAAGTGCTGCTGAAAGCCGAGGATGTGCTTCACTTCGGCCCCGCGCCAGCCGTAAATCGACTGGTCGTCGTCGCCCACGACGCACAGGTTGCCGTGCGGCAGCACGAGATCCCGGATGATCCGGAACTGCATCTCGTTGGTGTCCTGGTACTCGTCGATCTGCACGTGGTCGAAGCGTTGCTGCTGACGGCCGAGGACGTCCGGGAATTCGTGGAACAGCAGATCCGTCAGCATGAGCAGATCGTCGAAGTCGACCGCACCGGCGGCCCGCAGACTCGCCTGGTACTTGCGGTAACCGGCGGCGGCCAGCATGCCGCGATCGTCTTCGATGAAGTCCCGCGCGTCCTCCGGACCGACGCCGAGCGTTTTCCACTTGCTGATCTGCGCGAGCAGATCGCCCGGACGGAGGGACGTGTCGGGGACGCGGATATCGCGGAGCGCCTTGCGGGCCGCCGATTCCTGATCGCCGCGGTCATAGATCAGGAACGTTCCGGGGTAACCCAGAGCCGTGATTTCCTGCCGCAGGATTTTCACGCACAGCGAGTGGAACGTGGAGACGACGGGTCGTGATCGCTGGCGCTTTCCGCCCAGCAGGGACGACATGCGCTCCTGCATTTCCTTGGCGGCCTTGTTCGTAAAGGTGACCGACAGAATGCGGTCGGGCTGGGTTCCCGTCCGGATCAGCTCGGCCATGCGGTAGGTAATGACGCGCGTCTTGCCCGTGCCCGCCCCCGCCAGGACCAGCAGCGGTCCCGCCAGCGTCAGGACCGCGTCCTTCTGCGACGGGTTGAGCCCCGACAGATGTCCCCCTGCAGCCGTCGCACTTCCGCGCGGCGCACTCAACGACAAATCAGCCACCCCATCCTCCTGATCGGCTCCGCCAACGGCGGAGGAGAGTCATCCCTGAATCGTTGCGCCCGGCAACTGCCGCAACGGCTGCAGCATTTCGGCCATCGTCTGCCAGCGATCGTCGGGCCGCAGCTCCAGCCCCTTCATGATCGTGTCCGACAGCTCCGGATCGATATCGTGGACGTACGCCCGCAGGTCGGTCGCCGGAGTATTCATGTGCTGCATCACCGCTTCCAGCGTCCCGGCGGCGTCCCACGGCATCCGCCCGGCGCACATTTCGTAACACGTCACCGCATACGAAAAGATGTCGATCCGCTGGTCGGTCCGCTGCCGCTTTACCAGCTCGGGGGCCATGTAGTTCGCCGTTCCGGTCCGGTTGCCGGGCGCCTGGTACGGCGGCGTATTCGGGACGACGAGCCCAAAGTCGATGAGCTTGACGTGGTACTTCATGTCGAGCAGGACGTTCCGCGGGCAGATGTCGCGGTGAATCCACTGCTGCTTGTGGAAGTACTGGATCGCATCCCCCAGCTCGATCATCATCCGGACGCGATACTTCTTCATGACGTCGTTCTGAGCGTCGATCAGGACGCTGAGGGCCATCCCTTCGACGTACTCCATCACCAGGTACTGCTCGCCGTTCGTCGTCATCCCGTATTCGGTCGTTTCCACGATTCGCGGATGCTTGAGAGCAATCGCGATCTCCCCCTCGGTCGGTTTTTTCAGCCGCTTGTCGAAGCGAGCTTCGAGCTTGCGGGTCTTCTCGAGGTCCAGCACCTTGAGGGCCACGATCCGTCCGCTGCGCGAATCGCGCGCCTTCCAGACCTTGGACATGCTCCCCTGGCCGACGCGGCTGATCAGTTCGAACCGGCGGACGATGTCGACTTTGTCGACGCGGGGCTTCCGCTGCAGCAACGACGTCAGATACTTCCACATGGAGCAGGCACCGGCTCGGACAGACGGATCGGACTTTGGGAGTCGACGGGAGACTGCAGTATACCGTCGCTGCCCGCCGAGCGACCATCACAGCCAGAAGAACGGCGCGGCGCTTCTCAGTTTCCAAGTTGGGCGAGTCGGGTCTGCTCGGTTCACCTCTGCGATCACGAGTTCTGGTGAGCCTCGAAGACTCGACTCACCCTACCTCTTGGGCAAATGAAACTCATGGAAACGGCTGTGGAAGATCGGAATCTGAGGATGCGCGTTTTCGCCCGATTGAGCCCAGATGCCGGCGTCATTTGCCACAGTAGTCGAACAGGCGGGCGATCTCGCTCCGCAGTTCGGGGCGGGCCACGATGCGGTCGACGAATCCGTGCTTCAACAGGAATTCGCTGGTCTGGAAGTCCGGAGGGAGCTCGATCTTCACCGTCGCCTTGACCACGCGCGGGCCGGCGAAGCCGATCAGCGCCTTCGGTTCGGCGATGATAATGTCGCCCAGCGACGCGAAACTCGCCGCGACGCCGCCCATCGTCGGATTCGTCAGGACCGAGACGAACAGCCCCCCGGCCGACTGATACCGCGCCAGTGCGGCGGAGACTTTGCCCATCTGCATCAGGGACAGAATGCCCTCGTGCATCCGGGCGCCGCCGCCGGACCCGCTGACGATCACGACGGGGAGCGACAGTTCGGTCGCGCGTTCGATGGCCCGCGTCAGCTTCTCGCCGACGACCGAGCCCATGCTCCCCATGATGAAGGCCGAGTCGGTCAGACCAAAGACGAGCGGACGCCCGCGCATATAACCCCGGCCGACGATGCAGGCCTCCTTCAGTCCGGTCTTGCGCTGCTCGGCGACGAGCCGGTCCTTATAGGGCCGGGAATCGGCGAAGGCGAGCGGATCGAGCGGCGAGAGATCCGCATACCACTCCTCGAAGCTCTCCGGATCCAGCAACTGCTCGATGCGATTCTGGGCCGAGATGTAGAAGTGATGGCCGCAATCGGGACAGAGTCCGAAGTTCTTGTCGACCTGCTTTTTGAACACGGTGTTCTTGCAGGCGTCGCAGCGGATCCACAGGCCCTCGGGCACGCCGCGCTTCTTGCGGGCTTGCGAGCTGGCGTCCGAATCGGGAACTTCGGTATTCATAACGGCCTCGATGTGGCGAAATCTCAGCGAGCGACTCGTCCAGCGCCGACCGGTTCTCGGCGGATTTCGTCCCAGCAGTGTCCGAAGGCGCCGGTTTCCGTGTTGATGAACTCCACCCGTTCTTCGGGGGGAAGTCGATTGGTCAGGCGCTCCAGAACATAGGGCTGCCCCAGCAGCATCTGCCGCACCAGCGACGCCCCAGGTTCGGCCATCACAATCGCAATCGCGTCGAATTTTCGCAATGGTCGTTCGAGCGTTTCTCCCACGCGATCGATGAACTCGGTGATTGTCTCGCCGCCCGACGGGCAGACGGAGATCGAATTCTCTTCGAACTGTTTAATCAGCCGCGGCTGCTTCCGCCGCACGTCATCCTCTGCCAGTCCCTGCCAGAGGCCGAGATTGATATTCCCCAGCGTCTCCGACGCCTTGACCGGGACCCCCAGCCAGCCCCCCAGCGATTCCGCCGTCGCCCGCGACGACTCCGCAGGCCCGCACAACACGACGCGAGGAGTCGCCTCGCGTGGCAGGGCCTCGACGAGCTGTTCCATCACCACGACACACGATTCGCACATCGGCAGGCTCAACGAGCCTTCGATCCGGTCCTGCAACTCAAACGCCGTTGCCCCGGGGCGAACCAGCACCACAATCGCCATGAACTCTACCGAGCTCCTTCAGGGAAGATCCGTACTACGCCCCGGCCAGATGCGCCAACTCGGCGATCGCCGGACCGTACTCCGCAGCGTCAAAAACAGAGCTTCCGGCGACAAACAGCCGGGCTCCTGCCGCGGAGGCTGCCGAAATCGTGGGGACCGCAATGCCCCCGTCGATCGACAGCACCGTCTTCGGTGACACAATTTCTCTCAGTCGCTGCAGCTTTGGCAGCACATCCGGCATGAACTTCTGCCCGCCGAATCCCGGCTGGACGCTCATCACCAGCACCAGATCGCAGGCCGCCAAGAACGGCTCGATCGCCGAGACCGGCGTTCCCGGATTCAGCGCCAGTCCCGCGACGCGGCCAGCCTCGCGAATCCGCGACAGGACCGGCACAGGGTCCGGCACCGCCTCAATATGAATTGTAATCGCGTCGCAACCCGCCTGCAGATATTCATCCAGATACTTGTCGGGTTCCGCGATCATCAGGTGAGCGTCGAAGAACCGTTCAGACCGCTTCCGGGCCGCCTGGATCACCATCGGACCGTAGGACAGGTTCGGCACGAAGTGGCCGTCCATGACGTCCCAGTGAATGACGTCCGCACCGGCCGCGTCGAGCCTGGACAACTCGCCGACGAGATCGGCGAAATCGCACTTCAGCATCGACGGCGCGATCAGCGGGTGATCGGCTGCCAGACTGGCCAGACGGGATCGTCGATCCATGGAAACCAGACCAAGCGGAGAAGACTTCAAATCGCCATGCCGCGTGCGGCGGCGATCAGGCGGCAGATCGCCCGGCGGGGCACAAGCCCCGCCGGGACAAGACCGCAAGGGAAGGTCGGCCCTTCCCGGTCAGATTACAGACGGGCGACCTTGGCGATGAGGTCGGCGGTCCGGCTGGAGTAGCCGAACTCGTTGTCGTACCACGAGAGGACCTTGACCATCCGCTTCTGCAGGACCATGGTCCAGGGGGCGTGGAAGATCGAGCTGTGAGGGTTGCCGATGACGTCGCTGGAGACGATCGGGTCTTCGGTGTATTCCAGAATTCCCTTGAGCCGGCCTTCGGCAGCTTCCTTGATCGCGCCGTTGATCTCGGCTTCGGTGACGTCCTTCTCCAGGTTGACGACGAGGTCGACGATGCTGCCGACGGGGACCGGCACGCGAAGCGAAATCCCGGTGAGCTTGCCGTTCAAGGCCGGCAGCACTTCGCCGACGGCCTTCGCGGCGCCGGTCGTCGTGGGGATGATGTTGATGGCTGCTGCCCGCGAACGATAGATGTTGTCGTGCAACTGGTCCGACACACGCTGATCGTTGGTGTAGGCGTGACAGGTGGTCATCAGGCCGCTGGCGATGCCAAACTTCTCCTGCAGAATCATGGCGACGGGAGCCAGGCAGTTCGTCGTGCAGCTTGCGTTCGAGATCGTCTTGTGCTCGGAGGTGAGCTGATTGTCGTTGACGCCCATGACGACCGTCAGGTCCGGCTTATCCTTGGCGGGGGCGGAGAGGATCACCTTGCGGGCGCCTGCTTCGATGTGGCTGTCGTAGCCGGGCTTGCCGTCCTTCGCACGGCCGGTGAAAAAGCCGGTCGATTCCAGGGCGATTTCGACGCCGAGGTCTTTCCAGGGCAAGTTGCGAGGATCCTTCTCCGCACAGACCTTGACCTTTTTGCCGTTGACGATGATCGAATCGCCTTCGCAGGAAACGGTTCCGTTGAACCGTCCCTGGACGCTGTCGTACTTCAGCAGAGTGGCCAGAGAGTCCGGCTTCCCGAGGTCGTTGATCGCGACAATCTCGAATTCGTCCGGGCGGGCGGCCATTGCACGCAGGGCCACACGACCAATTCGACCAAAACCGTTGATACCGACACGCACCGCTGCCACTGTGGGAAACTCCTTACGAACCAAGCCCGGCTGGCGGGAATGCGTGAGACGCGAAGCCTGCTGAAGCCAAGCCGTGTATACACCTCCGGTTACGCCCGGAATGCGCCGAATTATAGGAATACCGGATCGCGGGAACAAGCAACGGTCGTCCGTACTGCGGGCAACCGCACCTTACGATTTCCAGAGCCTGCGGCCGCCGTGGTTTTGATCGGGACCGCGATTGTCCCCGCGACCAGTGGCCTGCAAATCAAGCGCACGTCCGTCCCGGTTCGGCGATTCCTTCAGACTTTCTTCCCGGTACCACTCTTCCTCGCCACCGAATGCGGCATCCACGCCAGCCCTCTCTCAGAGTCGGCAGCGGCCCCGCCCCCGGCGGGTTACCAGAGTTTCCACCAGGATGTGGGTTTGGCGGCGGAGGATGCGACCGGGGAGGCGGCTTCGCCGGAGGAGATGACCCGGTTTTCGGGGAGCAGGACGCAGCTCAGGTTGCCGTCCGTGCCGCCGGTAGTGTCGATCAGCAGGCGGCGCGGTCGGATCACGACCTCCGGGACGCGGACATGTCCCGAGACGACCGCCAGCGGGCAGTCGTTCGGCGGTTCCTGCTCGATGAAGGCCTTGGAGCAGAGCCAGGGAGGGCGACTGAGGGTGAAGTCCCGGGCTTTCAGCACGCGGCGCTGCAGGTCGTAGGGCTGGTTGGGGTCCAGACCGGCGTGGACGAAGAGGTATTTCGGATGCTCGACGGCCCACGGCAGATTGACGAGCAGTTCGCGATGCCGAGGAGGAACCTTTGCGGCCAGATCTTCGAGGTTGCCGAACTCCGCTCCATACGACTCGAACGTCGTCTCGGCGTCGTACTGACCGACCCAGCGTTCGCCCCAGTTCGTAAACTCCAGCGACGGATGCCAGCCGAGAGCCGAGAGCATGGCGAACTCGTGATTTCCTTCGATCGCCGTGGTGCGAGGATGGCTCTTCAGGAGTTTCGCCAGAATCTCGACGGCGCCGGCGGGATCGGGGCCGCGATCGACGAGATCTCCGATGAAGACGAGCCAGCGCTGCGCGTAGTCGGGGAGCCGCTGCAGTTTGTCGAGGACGGCCAGCAGCTTGTCGACCTGGCCGTGCACGTCGCCAATGACGGCGACGGGCCCGTCAATCTTTGTCGCCAGTGAAACACCCGCCACAGATCGCCCCTCTCACTATCCCTGCAAGTCGGCCGGCGCGGGATTGCTGCGCCGGGTTCGTTCCGTCCCTGGAAAACAGCGTAACTGGGACGGCCCGCACGGGCTAGTGCAGTGACCCGTGTCGATGAGACCTTAATGGGGTCGCTGACGTCGGCCGTTTTGAGCCGCCCCCAAGCGAAGTGGCGAGAATCTGGGGGCTCGAAGACTCGACCCCAGCCAACCGGCGATTTCTGGAGCATCTTCCGGTTTGGGACAAAAGACAGTCCCCGCGGCGGAATGGACCGACCACGGGGACTGCGGGATGGTGTCTGCGGGATGCCTGAGTTAAGGCAGCGGCAGGGTCTTCAGATTCAGGCTGCCATCGGCGGAGACGAGGACGACCGCCATCGTCTCGTTCAGCTTGTCGAGCTGAATGGCACCGGCGTAGGAATCGACGGTCTCATACTTTTGACCGGCGGTGCCGCCGCCCGAGATGGGCTTCGTGAGGCCTTCCTCGCGATCGAGGTTGTCCGTATCGATCTTCATCACGCCGCGGGCGCTGTTGGCCAGCAGCAGATAGTCCTTGCCATCCTTTTTGTAAACGATCATGTCGAGGGGCTGGTTCCGGTTGCCCAACTCGGCGACGGTCGTTCCCTTGACCTTCTCGGTGCCTTCAAGGGCGGCGACGGGGAACTTGACGAGGGGGGTGCAGACGAAGCCGGCCAGAACGTTGGGCTTGCCATCGATGATGAAGGGGACGAAGGTCCGGATCGGTGCATAGTCCTCGACCCGGCCGTGGGCCGCGTGGAAGATCTCCAGGCTGGCGCCGTCGTCGGCTTCGGTGAAGGGGAACGCCAGGGCCCGGACGTTCGAGGCCGACTTGGCGCTGCTCAAGCCGGTCACGAGGACCTGGCCGTCGACGAACGCCAGGTCAGTGACGGAGTCCATCCGCTTGTTGACGGTGCGCCCCCGCTGCTCGACGTTCTTGTCTTCCGGCGCGTTGGGGAGGGCGGCTCGCGAGAAAGGGACGTCTTTCAGGGAGATGCTGGTGACGTTGCCGGCCGCATCCAGTTTGGCAATTGCCGGAGCGTCGCCGGCCATGACGCTGAAGAAGACATTTCCAGTCAGCGGATTGACGGCGAGATCCTTGATCTCAACCTTCGAGGCCTTGAGGGCCGTCGCGATTTTTGCATCGAGCCCGGCGACATCGTACTTCGCAGCGTTAGCGTCGCCGGTCTTGTCGCCGGTCTGGATCGCCACGATCGCGGCGCCCTTCGGGTCGCCGATCAGCAGGATTCCGTCCGGGCCGAAGGCCAGCGGGCCGGCCGACTGCAACTCGGGCGAGCCCTTGGGCAGCTTGTAGATATCGGCAGAGAATCCCGCCGAAGCGCACGCCAGCCATGCCGCAGCGGCCGAGGCCAGTATCCCATTCCGTCGCATCATCGATCTCCCTTCAGAACATTCCGACTGCCTGCCGGCACAATACGCGGAGCCCCGCCGGCGTTTGGACGCATGCTACCAGCCTGACTCTCAGAGTGACCAATGAAAACTGCGAAAGAATCTCATCACATCGTCTCAAAACGGACTGTCCGAGCGGGCGGCGGTGGCGTTCGTCGTCGCTCTCGGGCATAGTGGTGCTTCGCGCCAGGCGGTCTCGGCCTGCTGCATCACGAGATCACATTCTTGCTGCGGGAACTCCCATGCTTTTCTTGTCCGCCGGCCTGCGTTCCGTTGTGCTGCTGACCCTTTCGCTCGGCATTGGCAGCATCGCCTTCGCCGAGGACTGGGTGCCCCTCTTCAATGGGAAGGACCTGGAAGGCTGGACGCCGAAGATCCGCCACTCGGCGCTGGGCGAGAACTACGGCAATACGTTCCGCGTGGAAGACGGCCTGCTCAAGGTCCGCTACGACCAGTACGAAAAGTTCGACGAGCGCTTCGGGCACCTGTTCTACCGGGAGCCGCTGTCGCACTACCGGCTGCGCGTCGAGTATCGATTCGTCGGCGACCAGGCGACTGGCGGACCTGGCTGGGCCATCCGCAACAGCGGAGTCATGATTCACGGCGAAGCCCCGCAGACGATGGCCAAGGACCAGGATTTCCCGGCTTCGATCGAAGTCCAGCTCCTCGGCGGCGCTGCGACCGGGGAGCGGACCAACGCCAACCTTTGCACGCCTGGCACGAATGTCGTCATGGAAGGCAAGCTGGTGACGCGTCATTGCACCAGCTCGAAGTCGAAAACGTACCGGGGCGATGAGTGGGTGACGGTGGAGATCGAAGTCCACGGTGACAAGGTCATCCGACATCTGATCGACGGCGAAGAGGTTCTGTCGTACGAGCAGCCGCAGCTCGACGATCGCGACGCGCATGCGAAGGAGCTGGCGGCGAAGCAGGGGGGGGAACTGCTGCTCAAAGGGGGAACGATCTCGCTGCAGTCCGAAAGCCATCCGATCGATTTCCGGAAGGTGGAGCTGCTGAAGCTGAAGGACTGACGGGATACCGTTAACAGAGTTTTGAAGATTTCCAGTGAAACGCCCAGGCAGGAATGTCCGGGCCAACTTTTCAGAGGAATTCTCTTCAGGTGGGACAGACATTCCTGTCTGTCCCAGATACTTCAGCAGCCCGTTAAGCAACACTCACGGGAGGCTGGCCGCTGAAACGCTTGCGCGAGGCCCCGGTCCGACGGCCACCGCTGGACTCGCTACGGCAGCATCCACAATCGCGGCCGGGCGCGACGGCCGGCGATCCACCAGACGGTGATCAGGAACCGGCGGGGCAGGGGAGCCTGTCCGGTGCGGCGCACGTCGTGACGAAAGATGTTCAGACCGCAACCGGTTCCTTGCTGATTGAGACGGAGCTGCAGCAGTTCCCAGCGCAGGACGTCTTTCAGCTCCCGGTCCGGTCCGTCGCGCAGCAGAAGTAACGCGAACTGACGGGCGTCGTCGGAATGATGCCGCGTATCCCCCGGGGGCGACGAGCGCGCCCAGGCGATGAAGCGGGTGGGGAACGCGGGGCCGAGTCGCATGGCCGTGCCGGGGAGGAGTTGCCGGACTTGCCCGAGTCGCTTGCGGAGCAGCCCGTCCGCGAAGTGTTGCAGTTGAGTTGCGTCGAGCTGTTCCAGTTTCCGGCAGGTTTCGGCGGAGAGAGATTCCGTCGCCAGCCAGGCTTCCCGATCTGCCAGGAAATTGTCGCGGTCCGCGGCCCTGGTCCACAAGCGGACCAGGGCTTCCTGAAGTTCGGCGGCGCTGTCGAACGGATCGGGAGCGGTCATCGAGACGTCTCGACGGGCGGTCGATGTCGGCGCCAGAGTTCGCGAGCGCGCCGCAGTTCGTCCAGGATCTCGGCGAACGGCGGGAGATTCTCGTCCCGTTCCAGAATCAGTCCCTTCACCGGGGCGAATTTGACGACTTCATCGAGAAGCTGCCAGACCTCGGGGGGCGTCGGTCTGGAATGGCTGTCAATCAGCGCGCCGTCCCGCCAGTGGCCGCCGACGAAGTGAAGCTGGACGATGCGGTCGGCCGGGAGCCGATTCAGAAGCGTCAGCGTATCGAACCCGTGATTGACTGAGTTTGTGTAGAGATTCGTCACATCGAGCAGCAGACCGCAGTCGGTGGAATCGAGGAGTTCGCCCAGAAAGCTGGCTTCGTCGAGGTCCGACCACGGATACGTCACTTCGTACGTGATGTTTTCCAGGATCAGCGGGCCCGGAATCTCCTGGCGAACCGAGCGGATGTTGCGCTGGAGGATGGCGAGCGACTCGCGGGTCAGCGGCAGCGGGGCCAGATGCCCTATGTTGCCGCCGTCGGCCTGCGTGAACGCGATGTGCTCGCTCCACCACGGCGGCCGCAGCAATTCGACGAGCGCTGACAGCTTGCGCACGTAGTCCGAGCGCGGGCCTTTCGCCGAGCCCAGGGACAGGGACAGGCCGTGCGGGATCAGCGGAAACCGGTTGCGCAGGAGTTCCAGCTCGTCCAGTTTTTCGGCCGGAACGTCGAAGTAGTGGTCTGCGGTGACTTCCAGGAAGTCGACGTCGCCGGCGTTCAGAAAGACTTCCGCCCGGTAGGGGGCGCGATAGCCGATGCCGACGCCCAGCCGCGGCAGGCCGGACCACGCCGAGTCCGGTTGATTGTCGGGCGAAACTGCGGCTATTGCATCGGGTGGCATCGGACGTCCTGATCGTGCAGGGTTGCAGCGAAGACGCATGCGGAGTCTGGCGAAGCTGGAATCGCGTTGAAAAGGAGTGGTGAGCCTCGAAGACTCGACTCACCCGACTTGGCGAATCTGAGTGATCAGCTACCTCCACAACCGCCGCAGCCTCCTCCTCCGCACCCGCTGCCGCCGCCACAGCTCGCACTGCCGCAACTCGCCCCGATACCCGCTCCGCAGCCGCCGGACGCTGCCGACTTCCGGTAGAGATCGTAGAATCCGCCGTGGGCGGTTCCCTGCAGCGCGACGACGCCGAAGACGCCCATCGCCAGCAGCAGCCGCGGATCGGCGGCTGCGTCGGCGGGGACGTTCTTCTGGATTCCCGCAAACGCGGTCTGCATGGCTTTGAGCGTCCGTCGGCCCAGGTCGGTGAGCCGCCGGGTGCGGGCCAGGACGAGCTGAGTCACGCAGCCTCCGACGCAGAGTACGATCAGGCCCCCTACGTTGTGGTGACCGGTCGCGAGGGCCACTGTGAACTTGTAGCCGCCGAGGACCGCAATCGCCAGCAGTCCCGCTCCGCGAATCAAACGCTGCCCGTGGAGCTCCCCCTCCTTCGTGATCAATCCCAGCCGCTCGCAGTCGGCCTGCAGCGACTCCGTTTGCGGGGCGACCGCCTCCGGCAATCCGGACTTGAAGACCGTGTTCGCCTCTCGCTCCGTGCCGAGCCACTTCCAGACGGAAGTCAGGAGCGGCGACAGGCCGTCACCGGTGGCCCCGATCGACCGACGGAGCATCTGCTTCTTGACCAGGCCGAAGGCGCTTTTGTTCTCGACGTGCTCGATCCGGCCCTGCTGCAGCAGATCGAACAGCGCCAACCGGGCGACCTCGTTTGTGCCACCGCGCAGCCAGGCGACCAGGTAGGGATCGGGCGATTCCGGAACGGGGGGCGTCGGTTCGTGGCGTGTCTCGTCACTCTGCCGGATCAGCCAGCGGCTGCCGACGATCACCGTTCCAATGGCGATTGTATAGAGAGCCAGAAAGTACGGACCGTACATCGTTCCGAGCGGGTTGTTCCACAGCCAGTCCAGCATGATCCTCTCCCTGCGAAAGGAGGCGATGAATCGTCGTCATCGCCAGAGCCTGACCCGTTGTCGGGCTCCCGGGGTCGCCCCCGGTGGTGTCTTGGTGGTTGGTGCGCAGGAGAGAACGCGGACTTCGGCCCGACAGATCATCGGCGAAAACGCGATTCGCCGGATCGTCCTATTCGACAGGATCTTGCGCGCGACCGTCAGGGCGTCGGCGGGGCCAGATGGGGTTCGACGAGCTGACTCCAGACGCGGTAGCCAGCGGGGGTCAGATGGAGCTGATCGGCCATGTACAGTTCGGGGCGGGGGAAACCTTCCTCGCCGAGCATCGGCGACCAGACGTCGATGAAGACCGCGTGCGGATCGGTTTTGACGGCCGCTTCCAGCAGGCGATTGGCGGCCCGATACTTGTCGGCCAGCGAAAAGCGCCTCGGGCTGGGCTTGAGGGCGAGGACTACGAGTTTCGTTTCGGCGGACTGTTCGCGGACCTGCCGGGCGAAGTCCTGGTAGGCGGCCAGCACGTCCTCCGGAGTCTTATTCTTCGACAGGTCATTGTCTCCGGAGTAGAGGACGATCACGCGGGGCTGCAGCGGCAGGACGATGCGCTTCACGTAGCGGGCCGCGTCGGCCATTTCGGAACCGCCGAAGCCCCGATTGACGCAGTCATGCGCCGGAAACGCGTCCTGCAGCTTCCACATCCGGATGCTGGAACTGCCGACGAAGACGTTGGCCTGCTGCGCGGGGAGACTTCTTGTCCTGCCGTTCGAACGCCAGCATCGATTCTTCCCAGCGGGGCGCCGGCGGCTCCTGGCCGGTCAGGGGGGCGCCCCAGAGCATTGCGATCGCGAGCCAACATCCGGCGAATTTTCTCACGTTCATCGCTGGTTCTCCAAGAATGCCGAAGGCCCGGCGTCCCTGGGGGAATTCCGGGCCTTCGAGGAGTCTCTGCCGGTGTCCGAGCTACTCGGCTTCCGGGCGCTTGGACGGTTTGAATTTGACCTTCTCGATATACCGGACGATGCGTTTCGTCTGGGGATCGAGCCGGCCGGTGCACTTCGACACGGCCCGGATGGTGTACTCGTAGCGGACGTTGAAATCGGCGTCGATCTCGACTTCGATGTCCTTGGTGAGCGGGTTGCCGGGCTTGACGATGACTTTCAGGATCTCGGCGTTCAGCCGGTCGAAGGCCGCGTCGTCGTTGCCGAGGTTCCGTCCGCCGAAAGTGAGCTGAGCCAGCGATCCATCCGGATTGGCCCGGAGGCCCACTTTGAGATCGGGAAGCTGATTCGGTTCGTCGCTGGCGGCCATGCCGATGGGCATGTTGATATTGAAGTCCCCTTCGGGGGCGATGATCTTCAGGTTCAACATGAAGAAGACGAGGAGCTGAAAGACGATGTCGATCATCGGCGACATCGGAACTTCGACGCGATCGGCGCCGCTGGCGGGTCTGACAAATCTCATGGATGCTCAATTCCCGATCGGGCGGACTGAAGCGGGCGCTGCCGGAGCCGTCCGAGTCTTTATTCTTCCTGCGTCGCCTTGAGCGCAAACTTCTCGAACTTGGCTTCCTGGCAGAGTTTGATCAGTTCCTGGACCTCCCCCGTCGGGACTTCCGCCGAGCAGCGGATCACGACGGTGACGGTCTTGGGGTCGACTTTGGTCTGCTCGAAGATGCGGGCTTCCTGCTTGAGGTTCGGCAGCATGTTCGTCACGGGCACGGGGCTCCCGATGTAGAAGACGACCGGACGTCCCTGCGAGCCGGGCTTCTCGTAGCCCATGTTGAGGACCAGTTCGTCGTCCGGGCGGACTTCCGGGGGCTTGGCGAGCATGTCCTTGGGGAGTTTGACCCGTTCGTCGGCCTGCGTGTTCTCGAAGTTGATGGCGATCATGAAGAAGGTCAGGAGCTGGAACACGATATCGATCATCGGCGTCATGTCCGGCTCTTCGAACTTGATGTTAACCTGACGCGTCTTCCGCATGATGGCTTCTTCCGCAGCGCGAGAGAACCAGGAGGGCGGACTCGGTGAGTCCCGCGCCCTGAATTCCCGTGGAGAGATTCACTCTGCAATACTGTCTGTTCGCGAACTAAGACTGGGGCGCTGCGGGGGCGGAGGCCGAACCGGCGCCGCCGGCCGGCCTGGCGGCCGCCTGGGCCTTCATCATCTTCTGGATGGGGCTCATCAGGTTCTCGGCGACGAAGCCGCATTCCATCACGTAGCGGGCCAGGCGGTTCTTGAAGATCGAGAAGAAGATGATCGCCGGGATGGCGACGAACAGACCTTCCAGCGTCGTGAACAGGGCGGTCGCGATGCCGTCGGCCAGTTCGTACGGCTTGGGAGAGGTGGCGGAGGTGGCGATGACCTGGAAGGCGGACACCATACCGACCACGGTTCCGAGGAGGCCGAGCATCGGGGCGACCGAGCCGATCAGGCCCAGGTAGCCGACTTTCTGCTCCATCGCCATCGTCTCGTCTTCGCCGACTTCCTGCATGCCGGCCTCGGCTTCTTCCCAGCTCCGGTTCAGCCGGCCCATGCCGGCGGTGAGGACCCGGGCGATGAACGAGTCGTTGTTCTTGGCGAGTTCGAACGCGCCGGGCAGATCCCGGGCGTTGACCTTCTGCTCGAACTGTTCGACGAAGTCGGCCGGCAGGTAGTTGGCCCGGCGGAGCTGGAGGAAGTCCATCATGATCAGGGCCACGAGGACGAAGGAGCAGAGCATGATCAGGAAGCCGAACAATCCGGAGGCTCGGATCATCCAGGCCAGAAAGCTCTCCTGCTTGCGGCGTTCGAGTTCGGCGGCGTTCGGGTCGCCGTTCGCCGGGGCGGCGGCGGGAGCGGGAGCGGCCTCGGGGGCCGCAGCGGTCTCTTCCTGAGCCGCGACGACAGAAATTCCGGCATCGGACGCCGACCAGCCGGCAAAGGCCAGCGAAGCCAGCAGCAGACATCCCCAGAACGGCCGAAACATGGCAGAGTCGCTCACACTGATCCCCTTCACGTGTCCACCTCTTCGCTGCGTCCGACAAACGCCGATTGAGATCGGCTTCCGGTCGTCGGTCAGAACCCCTGGCGGGGACTGCAGACCGGCCTGCCACTCTCACCTCGTCGCCCGTCGTAATGTTCGAAACAGAAATTCTAGACGGTCGCAAAATCGGAATCCAGCCGCGTCTACGCAGCCGGGTTTCTTCAAGCACTTCTCAACATTCCACCGGGAAAGCCAGTTTTCATCGATTTGTCGGCATCAACCCCGACGGAGCAGGACTTGATGTCCCGGCCCGCCCTGCGGCACGGTTCCCAAGCCTACCTCATTGTCCGCCGGTTGCCTTTTTGGCCCATTCGCTGTTCGGGTAGGAGGCGACCAGCTTGGCCTGTGCGTCGAGCGCCCGGTCGTCGTGCTGCACCAGCCGCCACAACCGGGACAATTGATACAGACTTTCCGCATGCATCGCCGACTCCTTTGCGAACAGCACGTCGACGTGCAGGTAGGCGAGAATCGCTTCTTTGGTCCGATTCAGCCCATGCAGGCAGGCCCCTTCCAGGACATACGCCTCCGCCTGGAGGGCCGAATCGTCCGCGGGGCCCTTGTTCGTCACTTCTTCGAGCGAGGTCAGCGCTTCCGCAAAGTTGTTCTGAGCGGCCAGTCCCCGGGCTCGACCGACCATGGCTTCGTACTTGCGAGCCTGCTCGGCGGGGTCGCTGCCGGCCGTCGTGATGACTTCGTCATAGAGTTTCACGGCTTCGTCTGGCTTCCCCTCGGCCGAAAGGATCCGTGCCGTCGAAATGGTGGCGGCCAGCTTGAACTCTTTCCACGGCGACTGCGCCAGGGTGTCGAACGCCGCACGGGCCGCGGCGTAGTCCCCCTTGGCGAGCTGGACCTGGCCCAGATAACCGACCGCTTCGTAGTAGCGGAAGCTGTCGCTGGCCGCTTTTTGAAATGCGGTCAGCTTCTGGATGGCTTCGTCCCGCTTCGCCGCGTCGACGAGCGCCTGCCTGGCGGTGACGCGGGCGATCAGGAACTCGATGTCGGTTTTGATGTTCGCGGAGCCGGCCTTCGCGGCTTCCTGCGATTTGGCGAGCCGGGCGAGTGCGCTTTCGAGACGGCCGCCGTTCTCGTCGCTGATTGCGACGGAGAGGTCGGGGGGGGCGTCGTCCCAGGTGATCGAGGCGATGTCGTTGGCCGGGATGACGATCGCGTCGCCGGTCTGCGGCTTGACGGTAATCTCCGTTTTGGAGACTGCGGTCACTTCGCCGCTCAGCCGTCGGCCGCCGGACTTGCGCTGGATCGTATCGGCCTGGGTTGCAGAGATTGTCAGCGACGACGCAACGATCGCCGTCAGGCTCCATCGACTCCACTGATTCATCAAACTGTTCCCCGCGGGAGGCGCATCTGTCGTGGAAAAACTGATACCTGGAAGGTCTCCGTCACGGGACGGAAGACGCAGTTTACGTTGGCTCGGGCGGCTTCGGCCGCGGGCGAGGTTTCGCCGGGGCTTCGGCGGACGAAGCCGGGCGCTTTGGAGCGGGAGTTCCGTCGTCCGTTTTTGGTCGGGTGCGGCGGGGAGGAGGAGCGGTCGGGAAGCTGGGGGCGTCAATTCCGGTCGGTACGGTGAATCCCGCCGGGACTTTGAACGCGGGTGCGGCCTCGGGGCCGCTTCCCACCATGTGCCGGCGGGGCGTCTTGCTTCCCTTCATCATCACAAAGCCGATCCCCGCCAACCCGATCACGGCGACGACGCCGAAGATGATAAAGACCATCGAGTTCGACGCGACAGGGGACTCGGGCTCCTGCTTTGCGGCCGTGGCTTTGGCGGCTGCGGCCGCCGCCTTTTCCGCTTCGACTTCCGCGAGCGTTTCCTCGGAAACGGATGCGAAGTCCGGGCTGGCTTCCAGCTTCTTGGGCTCCTTGCCGCCGTCCGCGAGGATCAGCTGGTAGATCTCGTTCAGCCGCTCGAGTTTGTCCTCGGGCGGATCCTTCAGGATCGCGACGGTTGCGACCAGCTCCATCTCGGCGAGATCGAGATCCTTCGTCCGTTGTTCGGCGCTGGTCTGGATCTGCGCCAGTTGGCGCCGGGCGGCGGCGACGTTGTAGCGGACGTCCAGGAAACTGTCGAGGAGCTCCGGAGTCTGCTTGGACTGGTAGGCATTCTGCAGGCGGTTCGACAGATTGCCCCAGCCCCAGGCGCCGATGGTCTTGTCGCCCTTGAGGGCGGTGGCCAGATGCTTGATGGCGTCGGGGTCGCCGCTGGCGCCCCAGTCCTGAAACACGAAGGCGGCTTCCGTCTGTGCGCGGAGGTCGTTGCTGCGCTGCGCCAGGACTTCCGCCACCAGCGCCTTGGCCCCTTCGAAATCCTTCTTGAACCGGAGCGCCCGGACCTGGCGGAGCTTGACGGCGAGGAGCTGATCGGGGGGGGCGAAGTTCGGATCGGCGGCGGCGCGGCTGATGACTTCGCCGTAGGCCTGGCCGGCTTTGTCGAAGAACGTCGCGGAGCGGGAAGGGTCGCTTTCGCTGACTTCACCCAGGGCGAAGTACGTCTCGCCGATCCAGCTCAGCGAGCCGAAGGACTGACCATCCTTTCGCTGCGCCAGGTCGTTCAGGAACGTTTCGAAGGAGCCCATCAGCTTGTTGTAGCGGTCGGTTTCGCCGTTCGTGCGGAACCGCTCCAGTTCGTCCCGCAGCAGCCGCCCCAGGCTCACATAGAGGTCGGTGATGTCGCCTCCGGCATCGCCGCCGGCGACCTTTTCCATCGCGGTCATGGTGGCGCGGGCTTCGTTCAGCTTGCCGCTGCCGATATAGCACCTCAGCAGCAGCTTGTACGATTCGGTGGCAAATTGCCGGCCCTGTACTCCCTTGGATGGCCGCTTGCTCTCGTCGGCCACCTGCACGGCCTTGATGACGGCGTGCGGATCGTCGAGGAGCAGTTTGATGGCTTCAGCTTCCTGCCCCTGGCTGACCATGATCTGCGCCAGCGACATTTTTGCCGCGATCAGCTCTGGAGGGGCGGCGCCTTCCTTCGGCAGGGCCGCGGACATCTTGGCGATGCCCGTTTCGAGCGACTTGCGGGCGGTCGCCTGCCACTCGGCGAGCTGCGCCGAGGTCGGCGACTCGTCCGGTTTGCGCCCGATGCCGAGATACGCCGACCAGTACGCCTGGCCGGAGGCCATCTGGGCGTCGGCGTAGCGGGTGTCGGCCTGGGGGACCTTGGCGAACCACTCGGCAGCATCGAGGGGACGCTTGACCTGGGTGTAGATCCGACCCAGGGTCATGCGGGCGTCGTTGGCTTTGTCACTCTCGGGCCAGCGTTCGGCGATCAGGTTGCAGGCTTTGACGATGAAGCCCATGTCGGGCTCTTTCTGCTCCGTCGTGCCATCTTCGTCGTTGAAGGCCTGCACGAAGGCGCCCATCGCCAGGTAGGCGGCGTCAAGGCCGGCGGCGGCGGACTCTTTGTCAGCAGTGCGCGCGACGTATTGGCAGAGGATGGCGGCTTCATAGTTCTTACGCATCAGGAAGTACACGTAGCCGAGCATGTACCGCGCCTGATTGACGTTCTTGGCTTCGTCCCCTTTGTCCGCCAGTCGCAGCGAAAGTTCGAACATCCGCGCCGCTTCGTTCAGCGTGTTGGTCAGGTCATGTTCGAGGGTTTTGATCTCCTCGGCAGGCTGCTTCGTCTGCTTTGCGACGTCGATCTTTTTCTTGATGTCCTGAATCGGCGTAATCATCGACCGACCGAGACCGAACGCCGTGTCGAAATTCGCCGGGTCCCGTTCTTTGCCGCCGAGCTTGGCGTCCATCCGCTGGATCATTGCCATGGCGACGTCGCGGTATTCGCCGGGGAATTTGACGATGTTCTGGGCTTCGGTGCGGGCCAGCTTCCAGTTCCGTTCGGCGTCGTTTTTGGGCAGTTCGCGGTTGTCTCCCAGCAGTTCGAAGGAGCGGGCGAGTTCCCAGCGGATCCCCAGCCCGGTCCGCGTGCGGCTGGTCGGACCGTTGCCTTTCAACCATTCCTGGGCCAGATCGATCACCAGTTGGTGATCTTTTCGGGCGTCCAGGTTGAGCATGATCAGCTTGAACTGCAGGGTCTGATCTTTGAGTCTGACCAGCGGCCCGGAGTCGCCGGGGTGATCGAGCAACTCGTTGTAGATCCCCATCGCCTTCTGCAGGTCGCCCTGTTCTTCGTAGCACTTCCCCTGCCAGAGCCTGCCGTAGAGCCCGCCCACCTGGCTGCGATAGCGCTGATGCAACTGCTCGAACTGCCCGGCCGCATCATCAAGCAGCTTCTTGCGCTCGGGGGCGCCGATGTCCCAGGTCTGAGCTTCTTCGTAGGTGCACTGGCCGAGGTTCAGCAGGGCGCTGATCATCTGGAGTTCGGCGGCGGCGCGGTCGGCGAACTTCTGCGGATCTTTCTGCTTGTCGATGAACGATCCAAAGGCTTTCCAGGCGGCGTCGTGCTGGTCGTAGGCGGTCTGAAAGACTTTACGGGCCTGTTGAATCAGCCCGCGGGCCCGCTGCTGATATTCCCCTTTCGCCCCCTGATTGGCCGGGGAACGCGACTGGATGATTTCGACCCGGGCCTTGCCGAGGAGGATTTCCGCCCGCTGGGCGTTGGCGTCGCCGGCCCGGGGATGGCTGGGGCTGGCTTTGACGAATTCTTCGAGAAAGGCGAGGGCCTGGTCGAGCTGCTCTGTCTGCGCTTCGGGGCTGCGGGAAATTCTCGCGGCGTCCTGCAGCGTGAGCGCTTTTTCGAGCGGGACCAGCTCCTTCATTTCGGCCGGCACTTCCGGCCGGGCCTTGAGCTGATCGAGATACTGCAGCGCGAGGTCGTAGTACTGACGCTCGCGCAGTCCGTCGAGAAACTCCACGTACCGCTCTTCAGCGGGGAGCACCGTCGTCCAGAGCATGGCGGCGAGCCACACTCCTGCCGTCC
Organism: uncultured Planctomycetaceae bacterium; assembly: GCA_942493135.1. Classification (GTDB taxonomy): domain Bacteria; phylum Planctomycetota; class Planctomycetia; order Planctomycetales; family Planctomycetaceae; genus Planctellipticum. The sequence goes on from OW818684.1 coordinate 6,822,895, forward strand.
AGCGACGAATCATTGTTGAAGATCCTGTCTGCAAGATCGCTGCGTCCGGACCCGCCGGTCCGTGCGTGCGCCAGTTCGCGAAGTTCGACAGATTGGTTCCAGCAGAATAAACCGCCGTCGATCCGAATGGCAAGCGGGTCAACCCCTTTCGCGGCTTGCAGATCGTACAGGCGACCGCTCCGCCGGTGCGGGCGAAATTCCGCGATCAAGTTTACTTCACGATTTCGGGCGGCACCGGCGAAACGGGTGTGCTGGCGATGAGGATTCGTCCGGGGCAACCGGTAGGACTGGAACGGCGGGCTGTGATGGATGGGAGGGGACCGGGGAGGCGAACGGCATTGCCAAATTCAAAACGAAAAGTGCAAATCGCAAAATGAAAGGAACTGCGAGCTTGTGGGAGGCCGGACAGCAAGGAACGGACGGTCGAATGATGGAGTTACGTACGCTGGACGTCCTCGTCCGTCGTTTTCGCCGTCGATGTGGCACCGGTTCAGCAGCCGTCGTACGTGGACGTCCGTCGGAGGGTCGGGTGGCGACTCTCGACGGCGGCAGGGGAATCGGTGCGGTGGGCTCGGGCGTTTTCGCCGACGCCGTGGTTCAGGAGCCGGCGGCGGAGCCGCTTGCGAGTGGCGGCAGCGGTGCAGGAACTGGGCAGGTCGTCGATGGCCGCAGTCGCCTCGGCCTGTTTGCGTATGTCCAGTGGTTTCTGCAGTCAAACGAGATCGCCGACTGTGCGAATTGTTCCCAGGTCGTACACTGGGGCAACTTTGGGAGGCTGCCTGCGATGAGACGAGTGTTGCTGCTGATTTTCCTGGTGAGCGTGGTCCCGGTCGGAGCTGCGGAACCGCCTGCGCGACCGAACGTGGTCTTCATTCTGGCCGACGACCTCGGCTGGGCGGACACGACGCCATTCGGCAGCCGGTTCCATCGCACGCCGCACATCGACGCGCTGGCCAGGCGTGGGCTGAAGTTCACGCAGGCCTACGCGGCCAATCCTCTCTGCTCGCCGACGCGGGCCAGCATTCTGACCGGGCTCTATCCTGGCCGGATCGGCATCACGGCCCCGGTCTGCCACGTGCCGCAGTCGAAGCTCAGCGCTTTGATCCGGCCGCGCGGGCCGGCGACTCAGAAGTGCCTTGTCGCTGACAGCGCCACCCGGCTGGACACGCGATACCTCACGCTGGCCGAAGTGCTGCGCGACGCCGGTTATGCCACGGCCCACTTTGGGAAGTGGCATCTCGGACCGGAGCCGTACAGCCCGCTGGAACAGGGATTTCTGTCGGACATTCCGCACTGGCCGGGGCCGGGACCGGCGGGGGCGTATGTCGCACCGTGGGCGTTTACCGGTCAGTCGAAGTTCGGCAAGGGGACGCCGGGCGAGCACATCGAAGACCGGATGGCGATCGAGGCCAGTCGGTTCATTCAGGCCCACAAGGACCGGCCGTTTTACCTCAACTACTGGGCGTTCTCGGTTCACGCGCCGTACGACACCAAACGGGCATTGATCGACAAGTACCGTCCGCAGGTCGATCCGAAGGACCCGCAACACAATCCGCTGTATGCGGCCATGGTGCAGTGTCTGGACGATGCGGTCGGAACGCTGACGGCGGCGCTCGACGAGGCTGGCGTGCTCGACCGGACGGTGATCGTGTTTTTCTCGGACAATGGGGGCATCAACTGGAAGGCGATGGACAAGGAAGGGGGCCGGTTCATGCCCGAGGCCCGCGAGTTCGCCCAGGTGCCGCCGACCAGCAATGCTCCGCTGCGCGGCGGCAAGGCGAGCCTCTACGAAGGGGGCGTCCGCGAGCCGTGCATCGTGATCTGGCCCGGCGTGACGCGCCCCGGCTCCGTCACCGACGCGATGGTGCAGAGCATTGATTTTCTGCCGACGTTGGCCGAGGTCGTCGGCGTCGCCCTGCCTGAGGAGCACGCCATCGACGGCCGGAGCTTTGGCCCGGTGCTGCGTGGCGAGAGTGACAAGCATCGCGACACGATCCTGACGTTCTTCCCGCACAACACGCCGGCCAGCAACCAGTTGCCGGGGTGCACGGTCCGGCGGGGCGACTGGAAGCTGCATCGCCTGTTTCATGACGGCCCACGGCAGGAACATCGGTACGAGCTGTATGACCTGGCGAAGGATCTGGCTGAGACGAACAACGTGGCGGCTGAGCATCCGGACCTGGTGCGGGAGCTGGATGCGTTGATCACAGCTCACTTGGCCGAGACGAAAGCCGTCGTACCGGGTCCGAATCCGGACTACGACGCCAATGACACTGAATCCCGGACAGTGGCGGCCGCCGATCCGCTGGAGGGTTGGAAGGCCCGGCAATGCACGGCGATCGTGAAGGATGGCGTGCTGACGATGAGTGGAACGGGCAAGTCGCCGTTTCTGGGTTTCGCCGCCGGGAAACTGACGGGGCCGGCGACGTTCAGACTGCGCGTTCGCTCGAAGTCTGGCGGTGCGGGGAAAGTGGAGTGGCTGCCGTCGGGGGCGGCGGCGAATGCGAAGGATACCCAGTCGGTGCCGCTGACGATCCAGCCAGGCGACTGGCACGAGGCGACTGCGACGATTCCGGCGAAGACGCCGCTGGGGATTACGCGGCTGTACTTGCCGGCGAATGAGGCGGCGGTGGAGATTGGCTGGATTGAGTTGACGGCTGGCGGGAAGGTGCGGCGGTGGGAGTTCGGGAGGTAGCTCGCGGTGTCAATCTGCGCAAAACGTCTCCCGGACGTTCTGAAGCAACTTCACTCGCCATTGCGACGAGGAATCCCGGTCGTGAAGAAGAGGCCGCGAACAATTTCTGACATCTGGGTTCACGAAACGCCCCAGTCCTGTTTTCCCGTCGCGATTCCCGATATCGCGCGACAGGCCGGCTGGAAGCCGGAATCTGTCGCTCTGCCGATCCGCGGGGTCTGCCACGTGCGACGTCCGATCGACCAGTTCTTTCGGTCCAGCGATGGCGGCTTGTATGCCCTCGGGCGTCACCTCTTCGAAATTGACCGACACGACCTGACGGCGCGTTGGATCGACGAGCCAGCGCTCATGGAAGACCGAATTCTTGACGTTGTTGCTGGCAGGGTCCTTTTCGCTCCCTGGGATTCAGAAGCTCCTGGCCTCATCTTGTCGGGAAGACCTGTCCCTGTCCCGGAAAGACTGGGGCCGGCATGGATGTCTTGCACGCGGCCTGGCTCGCCGATCACCGCGGTTGGATTCGCATTTGGTTTTGTGGCGCTCGACCTTAACGGCGATGTCGCCGCCGTCTGCGATCTCCGCGGACGAGTCGACAACCCCGATCTGAGGCAATGGAAGCAAAGCCGAATCAGCCTTCTGGATGATCGAGTCATTCTGGAGGGTGACGAAGTCCTGATCTGGGACTATGAGTCAGACGCTCTACTTCCAATCGCTCGACGAGCGAACGTTGAGTGCGTATGGGGATCTCAATTCGTCCTTCGTCGGCGAAACAAACGATTCTCCATTCTCGAGTCCAATGGTACGGTCTCGTACCGCTGGGACGATCAGCACAGCGATCACGTTGAACACGCAGTCCTGTGGGAAGGTGGACTCTGGATGGCATGTTTGAACCCAAGCCCTTACCGCCAGCAGAACGGCGGCGGTCTCACACAATCCATTTATAAGTTCGACGGTTGTGTCGCCCGCGGCGGAATTCAGCATCGATACTACGTCGGCGACCGACACGTGCTCGGGGCTGCGGACGCAAGGGAACTTCGAGGCAGCTTTCTAGCGCTGAGTGGTGGCCAAATCGTGTTCATCGACTGGGGGACGGGATACGACGAACTCGTCGCCAGAACCGAGAACTCCGAGGTATGGGCTCTGTACTGGAGCGAATCGTCGCAACAGCTACTCGTCGCGGGCTGGTACGGCGACGTTTACGCGATTGACTTGAAGCAGACAATGAGCGACTTCTATGCCGCGTTGGCCAGATGGAAAGAAGCCCTCGAAATGTGCGAGTGAGACCTCGCAGTCACCCCATTCGACATTCCGCCTTCGACATTTCGTCCTGGCGACTTTGCGTTCCTCTTTGCGTCGTTACGTGAAACCTTCTGTCTTCTCTGCGAACTCCTCTTCCTCTGCGTCTCTGCGAGAGATCCTCTCGCATTACACCTGCCCCGTCGCCGCTTCCATGATCGCCGCTTCCGAGAACTGCGGTCGCGAGAATTCGCCGGTCAGGCGGCCTTCGCAGAGGACCAGGATGCGATCACAGACGGTGAGGAGCTCGGGGAGTTCGCTGGATGTGATCACGATCGCCAGTCCCTCCCGGCAGAGACGGTCAATCAGGCGGTAGATTTCGGCTTTGGCGCCGACGTCGATGCCGCGGGTGGGATCGTCGAGGAGGAGCAGGCGCGGGCGGACCTGCAGGGCGCGGGCGATCAGGCACTTCTGCTGGTTGCCTCCGCTCAGGCTGGTGATCGGTGCTTCCCGCCCGGCGGTCTTGATCGCCAGTCGCTCGATGGCGGAATCAACCAGTTCGTGCTCGCGCCACCGGTGGACGATCCCGGCCGCGGCGCATTTTCCCAAAGCGGCCAGGCTGATGTGCTCCCGCACGGACATCTGCGGGAAAATGCCGTAGCGTTTGCGGTCTTCCGTGACGAGCGAGACGCCGGCGGCGAGGGCTTCACTCGGGTGGTTGAACCGGACCCAGCGGCCGGAGAGGAGGATCTCCCCTGAAGGGGGCTCCGGGCTGGCGCCCGACAGGCATTCGAGGAGTTCGGTCCGGCCGGCTCCCATCAGGCCGGCGATACCGACGACTTCGCCTGCGTGGGCGGAAAACGAGACGTCTTTCAGTCGCCACTGCCGGGGGTGGTTTCGCCAGGGGAGGGAGAGTCCCTTGACGCGCAGCCGCTCGTCGGACGGTCGGCGTTCCTCGGCGACCTCCACGGCCGCGATCTCGCGGCCTACCATCAGGGCCGTGATTTCTTCCGGGCTGGTGTCGGCGCGATCGAGCGTCTTGACGACCTTGCCGTCGCGCAGGACGGTGATCCTGTCTGCGTTCCGGAAGACTTCGTCCATCTTGTGGGAGATGTAGATGATCGTCACGCCCTGCTCGCGGAGGCGGGCGATCACGCGAAACAGGCGTTCGACTTCGGTTTCGGTCAGGGCGCTGGTCGGCTCGTCCATGATCAGCAGGCGGCTGTTGAGCGAGAGGGCCTTGGCGATTTCGACGAGCTGCTGGTCGCCGATCCGCAACTGGCGGACCGGTTCGCGGACGCCGACGTCGCATTCGAGCTGACGGAAGAGCTCGCCGGCGCGGCGTTCCATCGCCGCCGTGTCGAGCCAGCCCGCTCCGCGGGTCAGCTCGCGTCCCAGGAAGACGTTGGCCGCGGCGGAGAGGTCGCTGACCAGGTTCAGTTCCTGGTGGATGATGCTGATGCCACGCTCTTCGGCGTCGCGCGTTCCGGCCAGGTGAATCGTTTCGCCGTCGACTTCGATCCGTCCGTCGTAGTCGGTGATGACGCCGGACAGGATTTTCATCAGCGTGCTTTTGCCCGCGCCGTTCTCGCCGCAAAGGGCGTGGAACTCGCCGGACCGGACGGCGAATGAGACGTCGCAGAGGGCGGTCACCGCCTGAAAGCGCTTGGTGACGCCTTCGAAACGGATCAGCGGTACGATTTTGACCATGAACGGACTCCCTTCCGCACTCAGGGGACCACGGCAGCACCGGGGACGGCCCGCTTCAGCTTCATTCGCCCGCCGTCCGTCATCTGGGAGCCGGTCACGTCGATGCGCTTCACGGCGGGGAATCTTCCGCCGCGCTGACCCACGAGGGAATCGTCGACCTGCGTTCCCGAGAGCCGCAGTTCGGCGACGGCGGGAAAGAACTTCAGCCGGGGAAAGAGTCGGAGGACATCGCTGCTGGTGGCCTGGGTGCCGGAGAGATCGACGATCAGGCCGTCGTCGCTCTGGCTGACTTTGCCGCCGAGCTGCTGGGTCTGGCTGACCGCTGCGGAACGTTGCCAGCCGGGATAGGCGCGGTCGACGCCGATGCTGACGACCACCGTGGCGACAGCCCAGACGATCAGCAGCGTTCGGCGCGGACCGCCGGCCAGGTTACTGCGCAGGATCAGCATCAGGCCCAAGGCCGACAGTCCGGTCAGACTTGCCAGCCAGAGGGTGTCCATCTGCACGGTTACGGCCGGGACATTGATTCCGATTACTGTTTCCATCAACTGGGTCCAAGATGTCGCCAGCCCGTCGAGGAGTTTTCCGCCGATCAGCGCCATCATTGTGGCGGCCAAAAGTGTCAGGTTGAGGATCGTCACCATGCCGAGCCGGCCGGAGAGAAGTTTCCGGGCCAGCCGGGACTGATCGGAGGACTTCGTCAGCGTGACTGCACAGACCACGAGCACGCCGACAATGAGCCCCTGGTAGACGTCGGCCCCGGTCTTAATGATCTTGGCGACGCCGTCGATGGCCACCCGCAGGAACATCGCTCCAAGGACGGTGCCGGTCATCGTGCCGACGCCCCCCTGCAGACTGCACCCGCCGACGACGGCCGCGGCGATGGCGTTGAGCTCGGCGTTCACACCGAGCGTCTGCGGCGTTGCGACGCTCTGTTCGGCGACGGCGATCACGCCGGCGATGGAGGCCAGCACGGCGCTGATGCAGTAGGCGAGCCACTTGAGATTATCGGTCCGGATGCCGCTGAGCCGGGCGGCCTGTTCGTTGCCGCCGAGGGCATACAGGTGCCGCCCGATGACGGTCTTACCGAGGAGACCGGCCAGTAGGATAGTGATGACTCCCAGCAGGATCGCGGTGAAGGACCAGTGGGCCAGGGACCGGAATGTGGCGTCGGAGACGTTGATCTGCGTGCTCGTCCCTCCCTGGACTTCGAGCGTCACCGCTTCGCAGATGGCGCGGGCTAGGCTCCGGAGACCGACGAGCGTGCCCAGCGTCGCGATGAACGGCGGCAGGCCGACGACAGTGATCAACCAGGCATGCAGGCTGCCGATGAGAACGCCGGACGCGACAGCTCCACCGATACCGGTCAGGATGACCCATATCGGCAGCGGCACTTGATCCGGATTCGCCGTCATCAGCTCAGGCGCCAGCAACAGCATGATCGCGGCGCAGATGGTCCCGCTGAAGGCGATCACTGCCCCCACGGACAGGTCGATCCCGCCGGAGATGATGACAACCGCGGCACCGAGGGAAAACAGACCCAGTTGCGACGACGTTCTCGTGAGGTCAATGACACTGGCGCCGGGATCGCCCCAGTAATTGTGCTGGGTATCGAGAATCAGCGTCAGCAGCGCCACGCCAATCACGGCGGCGAGCAGTCCGAATTCGTGCCGGCGGAAGATCGCCAGGGGGCCGGCCTCGGCATTCGTCAATGAAGCTCCGTGAGACATTGCGGACTTTCTTCACGCCCCGAACCATTGGCGAAGACGGCCGGCACAGCCGGCCCTACGCAGCACATTCTTCACCAGCCACTATCCACCATCCACTAACCACTTCTTCAAGACTGCGTCAGGTTGTACTTGGCCAGCCACGCCTTGAATTCGTCGAGCGTCAGGAACTCGACGTTGCCGCCGAAGGCGTCTTTCTTGATTGGCGATTCGGAGCCTGGAACGACGACCTTCAGGCCCGTGTCGTAGATATCCCCCTCGGGCTGGCCGAAGTTCGGGAGCATCTGCTTGACCGTCGCGTCATCCTTTGTCTTCAGCGCCTTCAGCAGGCGGATCGCCTCCAGGCCCATCGCGTAGGGGTTCTGGACGACCATCGCGTCGATGTTCCCTTCGGCGGCCGCTTGAATCGTCAGCGGTTCGGCGTCGAAGACGACGACCGCGAAGTCCTTGCGGCGGTTCTTCTCCCGGAGGACGTCGACGATCGCGGGGGCGTTGTAGGACCAGATGCCGACCAGCGTGTTGAGCTGCGGGTGGCTGAGCAGGGCGTTACGGACGTTCTCGCGGGCGACGTCCGGCTTGTTGGCGTCCGGCATGGCGTCCTTGGCGACGAACTTTTCGCCAGCCCCTTCGGCGAAGCCGCCGATGCGGTCCTTGGCGTTCTGCGCGGCCAGGTCGCCGACGAACGAGACGAATTCGCCGCCGTCCGGGCGAAGCGCCTTGGCGCACTGTCCGAGCACTTGGCCGCCGGCGACGTTATCGGTGCCGATGAAGGCGTCGCGGGAGTCGCGGAAGGTCGAGCGTTCGACGTCGGAGTCGACGGCGAGAATCGGGATTCCCTTGTCCCGCAATTCCTTAAGCTGCGCGGCAATCGCGGCGTTATCGGCCTGCTGGACGGAGACAGCGATGCCGGCGATATCGGCCTGGCCGCCGAACTGCTTGAGCTTGTTGAGCTGCCCTTCGACGGTGCCGTCGCCGGTCTCCATGATCGCCGTGAAGCCGGCGTCGGCGAGCTTGAGTTCCTTTTCGGCGTCCTGAATGCCGGCCCGGCAGGCGTCCCAGTAGGGGGAGTTGCCGTTGGTCAGAAAGACGAACCGCTGCTTTCCGCCGGCGGCTCCTTCGGGCGCTTTCGCGGGGCTGGACGACCCGGCTTCACGCGGAATGGAAGGTTCGCTGCAACCGACGAGCAGGGCGGTGCAGGCGACGCTCAGTCCAAGACAGATCAGGCTCCAGGGTTGCCGGCTCACGGTGAAATCTCCGGGGGAACATCTTGAGAAGTGTCGTGTGGCGGCGAGCGCGCCGGGACCGGACCTCGCCCGCCATCGGAACCGAGCACGATATCCCGCGAGCGCCCGGCGGGTCAATGAACTGCGCTGGCGGCGGGATTGAGAATGGTTGCGCGCGAGCAGGGCAGAACGAAGAGGATTCACCGCAGAGACTCGGAGGACGCGGAGAAGAAGTCAGGAGAGTGAAAAGTGAGTTTTGAGTAGTGATGAGTGCAAAGTGACGGAGAACGTGCTCACTGCCGGGCAGCGACTCCTTCATTTTGCACTGATCACTCATCACTACTCATTTTTCACTTTCCGGATCTTCTCAATCTCCGCGTCCTCCGCGCCTCCGCGGTGAAACTCTTCCGTCTTGATCCACCGTCCGCACAGCAGCGCGCACAGCGTCAACCCGACGGCGCAGCCCACATACACGATCGCATTCGGCGTCCGCCCCGTCCATGTCTGCCAGGGCCAGGGGAAGTGGAAGAAGCCGAAGTTCAGGCCGAAGTAGAGCCACGTCGTCAGCAGCAACGACAGCCGCAGACCCGGCGCGGCGGGAGCGTCTTTCGGCCGGCGGGCCAGCCAGATGGCGGCGAGCGTGGTCAGCGCGACCGGGAGCACGAAATAGATCAGCCAGCCGGGCAGCGGGGCGATGGTCGGGTCTTTGTAGACGAGCTGGCGGACCGTCTTGCCGGCGATGGGGAAGGCGGTGATCGGCAGAATCAGCAAGGACGGCCACCAGCGGCCGCCGGCGCTGCCGACGATGGGGATCAGGGCGAGGACCAGACCAATTTCGTAGAGCCTGCTCGGGAAGGGTAGCGCCGTGAACTCGGCGCAAGCGAGCAACGTGACGTGCGTGATCACCAGCACCGCCTCGAAGACCGGCGAGAGGGTCGGCGCGGGAACTTCAGTCGGCGGCGCGATGCGGCGCTGATGGAGCCAGAGGCCGAGACCCAGCGTGGCCCCCATGATCAGGCCGAAGGTGGTTTCCATGCAGTTCCACCAGTTCATGATCGGATCGAGCCAGATCCAGACGCCGGTGCGGAAGACTTCGGGGTTCCAGGCGTGGAAGGCCTGCAGCGACTGGCCGCCGGGGAAGCCGAGCGCCCCGCCCAGCAGGCCCCGCAGCCCCATCCGCCAGGCGAGGCCGTCGCGGCGGACGCCGCCGGTCCAGACGAGCAGACCCGCCAGCGCCAGAACCATGCCCCCCCAGGCTTCGCGACGGGGCTTCAACGTTTCGGCGTCGGGCTCCCAGACCCAGTCGGCGGAGAAGTAGACGGCAGGGAGGACCTTGTTCGCCGGGTCATACGGCTGATTGATGAGCCACACGCCGAGCAGCGACAGGCCGACCATCGCCAGTAGAACGAGGAGCAGTTCCCTGCAGCGGTAGCGGACGCCGCTCAGCCCCATGCCGAGAAACGCCCCGGCAAAGCCGATCCAGAGCCCCCCTTTGATCGCCAGGCCGAACATTCCCCAGAAGAGAGCGTCCCAGTGCCCGATCACGGGACCGTTCTGCGTCAGCCCGATGGTCTGGCCATACGTTTCGGAGCCGCCGATCCCCATCGCCGCCGTGCACCAGGCGACAGCCCGCAGTGCGAACAGGGACGGAGCGGCCGGACAGTAGAGCAGGGCGAGCACCAGCCCCACGAGCAGCCCGGCCAGCATCGCCCCGGTTTCGTGGCCGTATTGACCGCGAATCCCCCAGGCCATGCCGCCGGCGAGGGCTGGGAAGAGGAGGGATTGCCAGAGGGGTGGGGAAGCGGGTTGCAGGTTCATGCGAAAAACCTCCGGAGTCGTTCCGTTTCAAGACGTTGTGAGGCCGGCCAGGTCCGATCGATCAGGGATGCGATTTACGGGAATCGCCGATCGGACAGAATACCGTCAGCCAGCCGTGGAGTGGCGTCACCGCCTGCACTCGCTCGTGGCGCGCTTGTCAGACACCGCTTCATGACGGAACTGACGCAATTTCACTAAAACACGAAATCTGGCGCGGAATCCGTCATTGCCCATTGCGGGCGCTTCGCCGGCGGATACGGTGAGTGGCGGGGTGAACTCGACAGTCTGAACAAGATCTCGATCACTTCTGTCGGATGACACGTTAAATGGCGACCGGGCCGAGCCCGGGGGCCAGTTAAAAGTAAGCCGGCTTGGTACTTGTGCTCTGCGTACGTACCGAGCCGGCTTTTTTTGTTGGTGTTCTGGACGATGTCACGAAGGGAGATCTTCAATGAGACGGGCCATGTTTCTTGCCGTTTGCGCGACGGCGGCAATCCTCGCGCGGGCGGCTCCGGCATCCGCGGGCTTCATTCTCGGGTCAGCGCAGGACTTCGCAGTGCTCGGCGGTTCGACGGTGACCAACACGGGAGCGACCACGATCGACGGGAACGTGGGACTCTATCCCGGCACCTCCATTACTGGCTTTGGAACCGTCACGCTGATCCCACCGTCAACCGTGCATCAGACGGACGCAGTCGCGCAACAGGCGCAGATCGACAACACCAAAGCCTATAACGCTCTCGCCGGCCTGGCTCCGACGGCCGTGCTGACGGGCTCGGATCTGGGAGGGCTGACGCTGACTCCGGGGGTCTATTTCTTTGCAAGCTCGGCTCAATTGACCGGAATGCTGACGCTCGACGCAGAAGGCGCCAATGACGCCTTCTGGGTGTTTCAAATCGGCAGCACCCTCACAACCGCCAGCAGTTCCGTCGTGACCATGATCAACCTCGGTTCAAACAACGGCTCCGACAACGGTTTGTTCTGGCAGGTCGGCAGTTCGGCAACCCTCGGCACCAGCACGGATTTCGAGGGCAATATTCTGGCTCTGGCCAGCATCACGCTCAACACCTCGGCCACGATTCATAATGGTCGGGCACTGGCGCAAACCGGCGCGGTGACGATGGATACCAACCTCGTCAGCATCCCTTCTCCGGCCCCCAATACTGGTCCGGGCCTCAGCGGCGGCCTGGAATTTAACGACGAGGGAGAACTCGTCGCAGTTGCCACGGGCCAGCCCTTGCCGACTGTCCCGGAGCCGGCCACGCTGGCGATGCTGGGCTCCGGCCTGGCAGGTCTGTTCTGCTTCCGGAAGCGACCCACGCTGGCCGTCTGATGATTGATGACGCCGTCACGCGATCCGCAACTCGACAACGCTCGGACGCTGTCGAGTTGCGTGGTCCGGCGACGAGACGTTCGGAAGTTCCGTTTCACGTCGACGATTGCAGCAAACTCAGCGGAGTTCGATGACGGGAGCGTCCTGCGTCAGCCCGATCGTCTGGCCGTAGGTTTCCGAGCCGCCGATCCCCATCGCCGCGGTACACCAGGCGACAGCCCGCAGGGCGAACAGGGACGGAGCGGCGGGGCAGTAGAGCAGGGCGAGAACCAGCCCCACGAGCAGCCCGGCCAGCATCGCCCGGTTTCGTGGCCGTACTGCCCGCGAATCCCCCAGGCCATGCCGCCGGCAAGGGCGGGGAAGAGGAGAGATTGCCAGAGGGGTGGGGAAGCGATTTGCAGGGGCATGCGGAAGTCTTGTCAGGCGAGCGCGGGGGACAAAGACATCGCCAGCATAACGAGAAGCTTCGGACTCGGCTGCAAGGTTCACAGTCAGCCTCCGACGGGGGGGCCTCTGGTCCGCGAGAGTTTCGGATCAAGCCCGTCGGTCGCACGGCACTTCGACATTTCCCATTACGGCTGCAAATCGAGTTTCAAGTCGCTGACTCCCCCAGCGGGAATGTCCAGGACCAGACCGGAAGTTTCCGGATTACCAAACTTGGCGGGAAGTTTCACCGGCGGCTTGGGCAGCTTAGAGGGGTCTTCGATGCCGGGCTCCAGTCCGGCCGTGTCTTCCACCGGCGGCCCGACAAAGTTCACCGAAATCTTGCAGGGACCGGGCGGAGCGCCGTCTCCAGCCTTGTTCGTTCCCAGCGTAAACTTGCCCGCCGCGTCCGTCACACCGACCGCGGTCCGCTGCCCGCCGTCCGGTTGCAGAGTGACTTGAAAGTACTCCAGCGGCCGTCCCTGGTAACTCAGCGTTCCGGAGACGGGGACGACTTTCTCGATGATGGCTTTTGGCGCGTAGCCGTCGTCGCAGCCGGCGAGCAGACACACGCTGACGACGCCGAGGAGACAACCTGCCTGGATTCGTGACACGGACGACACCTGATCAGAAGGGCGAAAAGAGGTCGCCGGCGGAATCGATTGCGCGACTTCCACCGGCGACGAGGATGAAGCATGCAACCAGTTCAAATCTAATACTCGCCGATGACTTCGCCGCCGGCCTTGCTGCCCACCGCCCGCCAGATGTTCTCATCGATGTTCTCGCTGACAAAACGGACCGAACCGTCGCCAAGCAGTGCATGAGCACCGCCGACATGCAGACTGCGCGTGGCCAGGTGACCGCGATCGACGCCGACGGAACGGATGCAGTCCCGGCGGTGCGAATTCGGGGTCAGCGTGTGAGAGTAATACGTCGTAACGACCGAGCCGCGATAGTACTGCTTGCCGCGATAGAGATAGGACGTCGTCGCCCGGTTGTCGCAATCAGGAATGGCGATCGTGTCGCCAGTCGAACTGGCGTCCCACGAAGAGTACGCCACGTTGGTAGCGACTTTCAGATCGTCCGGTGTGCCGGCCGCGACGACGCCGGTCGTTGGCGAACCGCCGGCGGGTCCGAGGAGAATCTCTGCGAACATCGCCGTATTGCTCATCCCGTCCGTGAAGTCACGAAAGCGTGCGCCATATCGCCGCCCGAAGGGGCCGTTGTTGGACGCGTAATTGGCGTTGTTGCCGAGACTGGGAGCGTAGTTGGTGGTGCCGCACCCGTTGGGGCATTGCGTGCCCGCCAGGACAAACGGCGGAGAGCCGCCCTGCGATGGGCATTGAAAAATGGGAATCTTCTGCTGCCGGGCCGCCATATTGCTGGCGTGAGTATTCGTGTTCACGCTGAAGTTGAACAGGTTGTAGCCGGCCGCCTGCTCCACGTAGGGGAGAATCATCGGCAGGGGCGAAGAGTCGTTCGAAACGCCTCCGCCCGAGACTGCATTGAATGTGCCGGCGGGCAGCACGCCCATCGTCGACTCATAGTTATGCAAGGCCAGTCTAACCTGTTTGAGGTTGCTCCGGCACTGTGTCCGGCGGGCAGCCTCCCGCGCCTGCTGGACTGCCGGCAGAAGCAGCGCAATCAGAATCGCGATGATGGCGATCACCACCAGAAGTTCAATGAGCGTAAATCCACGTCTGCGATTCATCAATCGGTTCCTGAAGAGCGAAAACGAAGACACCGGTCGACACAGAGATCCGCGTTGACCAACGCCGATGGTCGGTCGCGGATTCTGGCAGACCAATCCACAATCGACTTCAGCGTGGCCGATCTCGCGGGATATTTAGTGAAGACAAGTAGTGCCTTCAAGTCCTTCGATGGGTTTGACCGTTCTGCCCCGCAAGGGAGAGGCGACTCCTCCCCGATTGTTCGCGGATCTCAGGGCGATACGCCTGCAAATCAGGGCATCGCACCGTTGTGCCACGGAGTATACGGCAGATTTATGATTGTGCAAGAAGTTTGTTCTGCAGTGCGGCCTGGATTTGTGGTGCGGCTCTTAGTGCTCTTCATATCGACACCTGGCGACGCATTGCCACCTGAGCAATTCGACGGCCGCAGCATGACCGACGCTTGGGGAATTGTCCGAGTGGCAGATCCCCCGATACGTGGCGACTCATACGCCGGATTGCTGCGGAGAATCGGGCGGGGTCCATACGCAAGACAAGTACGACAACTCGGCGGCGTGCGCTAGCGCTCTGGCCCAAGGACATAGAACGGATTCCCCAGCACCCAGATCCGCTCCGCCTTGGCGACGTCCAGCCACAGCTCCAGCCGGTAGACGCCCGGTTCGGCGATGGCCTGCTCGAACGACCGGCCAGTCCCCTCGGCGATCTGCTCCCCGTTGCGGATCAGCTTCCAGTGACCGGGCAGCGGGGCGCGGGCTTGGAGAAGTAAGCCGTCGGACCAGGCCAGGCGGCTCCCCAGTTCGTGGCGGGCGTCTCCCGCGACAAGGGCGGCGTCGAAGCCGGTGGAGTCGGCGAGCCAGTCGAAGGCGACGAAGGCGCGGCCGGCTTCCAGGGCCTCCCACAGGGCTGGCTGCGTCAGTTCTGGCATCAGCACATGCGTGGCCACGTGTCGCAGGGCGTTCGCGTATGGGTCGAGCTGCAGCTTGAACAGGATTGACGGGTCGACGCCGGCGTCCGGCGGAGGGAGCGTGGCGAGCAGAGGCCGGATGGCGGCCGAGGGAAGTTCGATCAGTTTCTCGCCGAGGGGATCTTCGACGCGGACTTTGTCCCCTTCGATTTTGCGGATCACGAGTCCGACGTTCTGGTGGGCGTCGTTCGCGGAGACGCCGGTGTGTGGGGCGATCTGACAGAGCTGGTCCCAGCGCTTGAGATAGTCGGCGGGGTAGTCGTGCAGGGCGGAATAGGCCTCCTGCGGATACTTGCTGATCAGCCCGGAAGCGGTAACGAGCCAGAGGGGATTCTTCATGGCGGCGATGAGCCGCTTTTCCTCCTTGAAGTCGGCATGCGTGTTGTAGATCTCGTTGCCGGTGATGCCCGTAAGCTGCCAGTCCATCCGCTCTTCGAGGTGCGAGACGAACGTCAGGCCCCCCCGGCTGCGGACGACGTCCGAGAAGTCCTGCACGGGGCTGGCTTCAAACTTGCGGAAACTTTCACGGGGGAAGACCAGCAGCCCCTTGGCCTCGGCCCCGGGAATCAGCAGGACGCCGTCGCGCAACCCCTGATGGCCGTCGTCAAAGCTGTCGTAGGTCGCGGCGGTATGGTCCGTGAACATGAGGATCTGCGTGCCGACCGATTTCGCGGCGGCGACGATGTCTTCGATCTTCCCGCGGCTGTCGTGCGACAGGAGCGAATGGACGTGAAGATTGGCCCGGTACTCGCGGAGCGGGCCGGGCCGGGAGATTTCGACTCGCTGAGACTTCAGAGCCTCGACGGCCTCGTGCATCGCGGCGAGGCGTTCCGGGGCGAAGCGATCGAGGGCGTCCTCGGCGGTTGCGCGGGAGACGGAAATCAGCGCAAGAATGGTGACCAGGAGCAGACGTGACATGACAGGGCCTGCGGCAAGAGAAGCGAGAAAGGGGGACCGGGCGAGTATGCCGCTCGGGCCGGGGGTTGCCAAGCAGGACAAGGCCTGTGCAACGCTGACAGCCCGGCGAGGCTCGCCAGCGGCACAGGCGAGCGACACTATGGCTCATCGACCTGCGACGGCTTTGCCTCAGGCGTATCGCGTCGAAATCGGCCGTGCAGCGATTCCCAGTCGAGGATCAGTGCGCCGCCGGCGGCCTTCTGCCCCGCCCCCCAGGACATCAGCAGGTCCAGGCAGGCGTGATCGATGAAGTCGAGCCGGGAGAAGTCGACGTGGAGCTCGTAGCCGGTCGGGATCCGTTCGAGCTGCGCCGCCAGCGTCGGCAGCCGGACGAACGTCGCCGCACCCTGCAGCTCCAGTCGGGCCGTACGAGTCGCGGAATCGGTCCGCAGGACGCACTGCAGCCGCGAGAATGTGTAGAAAATCTTCGCCGCCGACAGGAGCACTCCGACAACGACACCCATGAGCAGGTCTTCAAAG
Source organism: uncultured Planctomycetaceae bacterium (assembly GCA_942493135.1). GTDB lineage: Bacteria > Planctomycetota > Planctomycetia > Planctomycetales > Planctomycetaceae > Planctellipticum. The sequence continues at coordinate 6,839,149 of OW818684.1, forward strand.
ACGATCACGGCGATTGTCGTCGCGTAGATCGCCACTTCGCCCCAGCCGTAATTGCGGAGCTCGCGGACGGCCTTGATGTCGACGAGTTTGTAGCCGGTGTAAACGAGAATGGCGGCGAGGCAACTGGTCGGAATCTGCCGCAGCAGGCTGGCCAGCCCCGCTACGCAGACCAGGAGCCAGACTCCGTGCAGCATCGTCGACACCCGTGTCCGGCCGCCGGCCTGAACGTTGGCGGAGCTGCGGACGATCACGCCGGTCATCGGGAGTGCGCCGACCAGGCCGCAGAGCATGTTGCCGACGCCGTGGGCCATGAGCTCCTGATCGAAGCGCGTCCTCGGCCCGGTCTGCATCTGATCGACGGCAGCGGCACAGAGGAGCGTCTCCGCGCTGGCGACGATTCCCGTGAGCAGGCCGTACTGCAGCACCTGTGGCCACGGGGCTACTCGAATGAGATTCCAGGTGGGCCAGTGAATGTCGTCCCACAGTCGCGCCGGCACGTCGACATAAAAGACCGGAAGAAACAGCAGTCCCGCCGTGACGGAAGTGACAATCACCGCGACCAGAGCTGGAGGAAAGACTTTCAGCCGTCCGGGGGCCAGTTCCTGCCAGAGGAGAATGACGACGATGGTCAGCAGTCCCAGACCTCCGGCCAGTTCCGGATGTTTGAGGAGGTGCTGAACCCGGATCAGCGCATCGGCTGCGGCCGCGCAGGCTTCCTCTGGCGCCTTCCCGTCCGTTTCAAGCGTCTCGACAGCAGCCGCACAGGATTCTGCCGCCTGCCGGGCGGCGGCGGTCAGGTCGGGCTGAGCGATGGATTCGACGCTTGCCGCCCACTTTCGAACTCGTTCGGCAAGCTGCCACTGTTGCGCGATCAGGACCGATCGATCGGCGTCCTGATCGTTCGCGCCCAGGCAGATCTGCTGCTGTTCCAGCAGCAGACCCCGTGATTCCTGCAGGGCGTCGCGCGTCGCCGGCCAGGTCGAAATCCCGGAGAAGTTCGCCCGACCGATGGCCCGGGAAACGGCCGCGGGAATGTCCTGCAGATTCCGGGCGCCGCCGCCAGGCGGTTTTTCGTCGAGCATGACGTGAAATTGGCCGCCGAGAATCAGAAACCCGATCCCGGCGAGCATCCCCTTGATGACCGCCGGGGAAACCGCGCGAAACCACTGGCCCAGTCTGCCGATCCCGGCGGAGAGCTGGACGAGTCCCGCCACGATCACCACCAGCCCGAGGACTTCGAGGCCGAGACGCTCGACGATTTCGAAGACGATGACGGTCAACCCGGCGGCCGGCCCGCTGACCTGCAGGGGACAGCCGGCCAGGGCGCCGACGACAATTCCGCCAATGATTCCCGTGATCAAACCGGCGGCGACGGGCGCCCCCGAGGCGATGGCGACACCCATGCAGAGGGGGAGAGCCACGAGGAAGACCACCACCGAAGCCAGCAGATCGGCCCGGAAGGTTCCCGCGCCACCGGTAGCCGCCGGGCAATCATTCGTCGGAATCATGCTCTCCTTCCATCGTCAGTATCAGACGCCGCGGTGCATGGTCGGCAATCGGCAGGCAAGCTTTAATGTCCGGACGGGGGCGAATTGTCTGCCGAATCGGCATCGGTCCAGCGAGAGAGCTTCCGCCAGCGGGCCAGCCCCATCAGACCGTAGAAGCCGCCGACCGCTACGAGCGCCGGCAAATGAGTGTCGATGCCGGCAAGCCAGTTCACAAGCCAGCCGATACCGCCCACCAGGAGACATCCACCCGCCGCGGCAAAACTTAACCGGACCTCAAAGGCCAGCCGATCGCGGGGAGACGCATGCTCACTGGGGCGAAACGGCATTGGGGCGACTCCTGCCGGGATCGAGACGGAGGTCTGACTTCAGACCGACAAGTGAGAGACGGCGACTGAGCAAATGCTTCCGCGTCAGGCCCGCCGGGACAATTCGGAGCTTACGCTCCGTTCAGAAACCAACGCTTACGGGAGTACAGATTGTAAGCATTCTCCTGCAAGATTACATTATCGTCATCTTGCTTTGTCGCAACATCTTCAGGTCTTGAGTGTACGCGCACTTGACGGATCGTTCGGAGTCCGCCGGTGATAGTGGGTCCCTGCAAAATTCGAGTTGCGGATTCCCGTCAAATCAGCGATCTTTGATGTTTTGCTGGGCTCAATCACCGGGAGCAGTCATGTTGACTCTGACGGCGGATGGACGACGACTGTGCGACGGGCTCTCCCGCCGCGAATGGCTGCGCGCCGGCAGTCTGGGGCTCGGTGGACTCAGTTTGCCGGCATTGCTCCAGCAGCGGGCTTCCGCCCGGGCCGACGGTCGACGCGGGTCGGCAAAGTCGGTCATTGTCCTGTTCATATCCGGGGGAATGCCGCAGCACGAAACGTTCGATCCCAAGCCCGAGGCGCCGCGCGAAATCCGCGGGGATTTCGGCGCGATCGCGACCCGGACGCCTGGGCTGTTCCTCGGCGAACTGCTGCCGAAGATGTCGCAGCTCACCGACCGGATGGCGATCATCCGCACGATGGTCACGGGCGACAACGCCCACTCGACGAGCGGCTACCAGATGTTGACCGGCATGCCGCACGTGCCCCTCAACCGCGAGAATGCCGGTCCCGGCAAACCCAACGACTGGCCGTCTCTGAACGCGATGGTGCAGGCTTTGCGACCGCCGGTGGCGGGGCTGCCGGCCTCGATCTCACTGCCGAGACGACTGGCGAACAACAACGGCCAGGATCCGTGGCCCGGGACCGAAGCCGGGATCCTCGGGCGGAAACTCGATCCGTGGTTTCTGGAGTGCGACCCTGCAGAAGCGGGCTTCACGGTCCCCGGCGGGGAACTGCTGGACGGAATGGCCCCGGCGCGACTCGACCGGCGACTTTCACTGCTGGACCAGCTCCGCCGGCCGCTCGACCGATTGCAGCAGCAGGCGGAAGTCTCCAGTTACAGCAACTATCAGCAGCAGGCGATTGACCTGATTGCGGGTGGACGAGCCCGCGACGCGTTCGACCTCAGCCGGGAATCGGACGCCACGCGCGACCGCTACACCCGGACCACATACGGCCAGAGCGTGCTCCTGGCCCGGCGGCTGATTGAAGCGGGCGTCTCGCTGGTGCAGGTGCAATCGGTCAGTTCCGACAAAAAGCGACCCAATGGCGGCGGCTGGGACACGCATGAGAGGCACAGTGAAAGCGTGAAAGGCTGGCTGCTGCCGACTCTCGACGAAGTCTATAGCGCGCTGATCCTCGATCTCGAAGAGCGCGGGCTGCTGAGCGAGACGCTGGTCTGCCTGGTGACCGAATTCGGGCATACGCCAAAGTTCAACGCCCGCAAGGGCCGGGATCACTGGGGCCGGGTCTTCTCGATCGCTCTCGCCGGCGGCGGCATCCGGGGAGGGGTCGTCCACGGAACGTCCGATCGGACTGCCGCCGAGCCGCTCGACGGGGTCGTTCGCCCCAGTGATTATCTGGCGACAGTGTTCCATTGCCTTGGCTATCCGCCGGAGACGATCGTGCACGACGTCGAAAGACGGCCGATGCCGATCAGCCGAGGGAGAGTCGTCGAGTCGGTGCTGGCGTAACTGCGACCGAGCCACGGAACTGCCGACAGTTGCGTCCGCAACTCTGCAGCGCCAGCCCCGATGGACACGTTCGACTCAAGACATCGGGAAGGCCGTTCCTGTCAGGCCAGGCCGGAATCGGTCGGTGGCCACCACGTTCGAGCGCCCGACGCGTCAGGGATGAGAACGCCATTCGTGAAACGGCGTGTCGTCAACTCCGAATTGCCCAGGCTTACGCACTCTTCAGTGACCGCAACGGGCGTTGCGCAGTGAACCGATAACGATCCTGCAAGCCTCTCGGAATCGTCATCAAATCAGGACGGCAGTCTCAGAAGTCCGGTGTATTGAAGAGAGTAGAAGCAAGTAACAAACGGCTCGCCCCCCCTGGAACGACGACATGCATCGCCACCGACGCCCCGGGTTCACGCTGATCGAACTGCTGGTCGTGATCGCCATTATTGCGATACTGATCGCTTTGCTCCTGCCGGCGGTCCAGCAGGCGCGCGAGGCCGCCCGGCGGACCCAGTGCCGGAACCATCTGAAGCAGATTGGCCTGGCGCTGCATAACTACCACGATATCTTCAATACCTTTCCAACGGCAGTGATGTATGCGTACAACGCAGGAACGGCGGCTGCACCGTCGTGGCAGCCGCGAAATTACACATGGATTGCCGCAATCCTGCCCTACCTCGATCAGACGCCGCTTTACAACCAGATCAACTTCACATTTCCAGCCTACGGACAGGTGCTGCAGCAGGGTGCAGTGTCCGGTCAGCAACTGCAGTCACAGCTTCTCACGGCGTTTCTGTGCCCGTCGGATCCCGGCGCAGGGTCGCCGGCCGCCGGCAACGGGTTCGCGTGGACGAACTACGTGGTCAACGAGGGATACGACTGGCAGGACCGTCGAGGCACACCGCTGGGAGGCCCGTTCGGCGCGAACTGCTACTGCCGGATTGGGAACGTCGTCGACGGAACATCGAACACAATTTTCGTCGGCGAAGCGACTTCGATGGGTTTTACCGGAGGATTCCAGCGGATGGGGGGCGGTCATCGGATCTCGGACGGAGTAGCCGCGTCGGTCATGCGGGCATCCCTGGTGGGAACAGTGACCTCGGGAGCGCCGCAGCTCTGGGGATATCCGGAACCGGATGGGACTCCCTCCAACGGCAGCTGGTGGAGCCAGTCATTTGCCCCCTCCAATCCGCGAGTCTTCCGCCCGACCTACCACTACACGGGTTGCCTCAACGGCGATTGGCAGGGGCCCAACAGTATGCATGCAGGGGGCGGGCATTTCCTGATGGGGGATGGTTCCGTGAAATTCCTGACGTCGAATATGCAGTACGTGGTGGAGTCCACATTGTCGCCCCCCAACAGTCGGGGAGGCGGCGTGTGGGGCGCCTTGAATACTCACGCCGGCGGTGAGCCGATCGGTGATTTTTGAAGCCAGTCGGAAATCGATCGCAGTATGACCGACAATGAATGGAGCACGCTCTGAGAGCCCGTTGCTCCCCCCCATACCGTCGGTGGGGCGCAGCCCATCTTCCGAGACCATCGCCGCCGAATGCGGCATCCATGCCCAACCCATCTCAGAGTCGGCACCGGGGCCGCCCCCGGCGGCCGGCTAGCCGCGGGGGTGGCAGTTTTCGTGGATAGTTTTGAGGCGGCTGTGTTCGACGTGGGTGTAGATCTGGGTGGTGCGGATGCTGGCGTGGCCGAGCAGTTCCTGGAGCGCGCGGATTTCCGCGCCGCCGGCGAGCATATGGGTGGCGAAGCTGTGGCGGAGCGTGTGCGGGCTGACCTCGCGGCTGGCGCCGATCCGCCCGGCGTAGCGCTTGACCAGCTTCCAGACTTCAATGCGCGACAGCGTCCGGCCGCGACTCGAAAGAAGCAGTGACCCATCATTGACGGCGACGGCGAGTTTCGGGCGTTCGTGCTCGAGGTAGGCCTGGATGGCGACCACCGCGACGGGATTCAGCGAGACGATCCGCTCCTTGTTCCCCTTGCCGAGGCAGCGGCAGTAGCCCTCGTCGAGGTGGATGTCGCCGATGGTCAGGCCGCAGATTTCAGAAGCCCGGCAGCCGGTGGCGTAGAGCAGGCAGAGGAGGGCGCGGTCGCGGAGGTGCCAGCGGTCGTCGCGTCCCGGAGCGGCGATGAGGCGGTTGACCATGTCCGGGCTGAGAACCTTGGGGAGATGCTGCCAGAGCTTGGGGGAGTTGACGAGATCGGCGACGCTCTCCTGGATCACCCCTTCGAGCATCAGATAGCGAAAGAACATTTTCACGGCGACGAGCTTGCGGGCCATTGAGGTCGCAGCGAGTCCCTTGTCCCGAAGCGATTCCAGCCAGCTCGTGAGCGTGCCAATGGAGGTCTGCTGCAGGACCGGGGGGCCGTGCTCGACGAACCACTCGCTGAACTGGCGGAGGTCGGTCCCGTACGCGAGGACCGTGTTGTCGGAGAGGCCGCATTCGGCCTGCAGGTAGTGGGTGAAACCGGGCAGGTGAACGGAGGTGTCGACGGGTCGGCTGACGGCGACCGCCGCGGGGCCGGGGGGACGTTTGCGGGGTGGCATAGGAACTCCTGCCGGAGCCGCGAGTTCTGTTCGCAGCCGTTCCGGTTAGCCTCGGATCACCAGGCTGCAAAACTTGAGACAAATCCACGCAAACAGGAATCTCTGTGCCACTGGAAACAGCAAATCGCTACGCGGGAACGGGTTCGGCGACCCGGCCGTCGCGGATGCGGACCACGAGATCGTTCGGCTGAACGTACTCCTGCTCGTGCGTGACGATCACGACGGTCGAACCATGTTCCTGGCAGAGGTCTCGCAGATCCTGGAGAATGGCCAGGCTGTTGACGCTGTCGAGTTCGCCGGTCGGTTCGTCGGCGAGGACGAGTTTGGGACGCTTCAGCAGGGCGCGGGCAATGGCCACCCGCTGCTGCTCGCCCCCCGAGAGCTGGGCGGGGCGGTGGTCGAGGCGGGCCCCCAGCCCGAGACGATCCAGAAGATCCGCTGCGGCCCGTTTCTGACCGGCGGAGACGCCGGACGGCAGGAACGGAATCAGCACGTTTTCGACGGCGTTCAGGTTGGCCAGCAGGTTGAAGTTCTGAAAGACGAACCCGACGTCCTTGCGACGATAGGCGTCCCGATCGGACCTGGTCATCGACTGCAGGGAAACCCCGCCGACGCGGATCTCGCCCGACGACGGCTGATCGAGCGCCCCGATCAGATACAGGAGCGTGCTCTTGCCGCTGCCGGAGGGGCCGAGAATGAACGTAAAGGCCCCTGCAGGAATATGGCAGGAGATCTCGCGGAGGGCGCAGACTTCCAGTTCACCACGGCGATGGACCTTGGAAACGCGTTCGACATGGATCATGCGGGGGCCTTGGAGTTCGGTCGCGCGGGATTCCAGGTGATTGTAGCCGGCTTCGCCCGGCTGTCAGCCGACGGCGCGGGAAAGTTTTCGAAGTCGGCCGATACGGCCCTCGGTTGCGAAGCCGCGTCCGATACGATCGAAAACGACTCAAGGACCGCAGTTTCACGCTTGCAAAGACTCCTTGGCGGAGATGAGGATTAGGCGACATTGCCGCGGGACGGCAATCGCGATCTTCGATTGGCCTGACTCGTGAGAGTCGGGCGGTATTCATGACGGCTGGAGCTTCACGGATGAATGCGGCGGGGTGGCTGTGTGTGGCGCTGCTGGCGGGACCGCCGGCGGACGCCGAACTTGCGGAACGGCCAGGCTGGTCGGTGCTGATCCGGCCGCACAACTACGACCCGAGCGACCCCTGGGACTACACCCGTCGGCAGGGGCGGCCGGCCCCAGGAAACCGGGTTGACGGCCCGCTGTGGAACCGGCCGGCGAACTCTCCGGCAGTCCTGCCGGAGCCAGCGCCGGCTCTGGCGGTGGTCGTTCCGGCTCCTGCGATCGAACAGCGCGTGCTGGCGTTGGGCTATTCGGTGCGGGGCGCGCCGATCGTGATGCACGTGTTCGGGACCGGGGAGCAGCGGCTGCTGATCTTTGCCGCCATTCACGGTGACGAATCGAATACGGCCGGGGTGGCCCGGCGACTGATCGAGGAGCTGGAGACGGCGCCGCGGGTGCCCGAAGGCTGTTCGGTCGCGGTCATTCCCGTGGCGAACCCCGACGGGCTGGTGAAGCGGACGCGGCAGAACTCGCGGGAGATCGACCTCAACCGGAATTTCCCGGCCCGCAACTTTGCCGTCGGCAAGAAGGGGCGGTACTTCGGCGGAGACGAGGCATCGAGCGAGCCGGAGACGCTGGCGTTGATCAAAGCAATCGAGCTGTTCGGGCCGCAGGCGATCATTTCGCTGCACTGCATCGCGCGCGGCAGGCACGGGAATAACTACGACGGCCCCGGCGAGTCGCTGGCCGCGGCTCTGGCGGAGAAGAACGGCTACAACGTGCTGAAGACGATCGGCTACCCGACTCCCGGGAGCTTCGGCTCGTGGGCCGGGGTGGACCGGCAGTTGCCGACGATCACGCTGGAGCTTCCGAGCGATCTCGGAACCGAAAAGGCGTGGGGGGAGAATCGGGAGGCACTGCTGGCGGTTGTCGGCGGTGCGGGGTGGGCGGAGACGGGGAATTGAGGCTAGCCGAATGACCGACGACCGCATGACGGACTGGCGAAGCTGGATTCGACCGGCACTGCAGTGGGCCGGAGTGTGCATGCTCGTCGTCTATCTGACGGCCTACGTGGCGCTGTCGCGCCGTGGACGGGGGGAGTCAATCCGCGACAACAGCGGTGGCTTTTACTATTTGACTCCGGAAAATTCGGACGCATGGCGCTTCAGCGAGCGAACATGCACGATCCTCTTCTGGCCGCTCAATCAACTTGACTCATGGCTCAATCCCGAAATGAGTCACTGTTCCGAGCCGCTGATGGATTTCAGTTGAACCTTCGCAGTGATCCCCCTGCTATCCGCGTCGGCTGAGCGACGCGTAGAACCAGTGCTTCACGAGCTCCGCGGACGCCGCATACATCGCAACGATCGCCAGCATCGCGGCCATCGTCAGCGGGGGAAGGGGGGCGAAGCCCAGGTCGTCGGCAAAGGGCAGATAGGGAAATGCGATCGTGGCGAGGGAGACCAGCACCGTCCCTACCAGGAGTCCGCGGCCGGGGCGGGTCCGCCAGAACGGGCGGCGGCTGCGGATCACGAGGACGACCAGGGCCGCCGAGACCACCGATTCGACGAACCAGCCGGTGCGGAGTGTGGCCCGATCGGCGTGCAGAAGTTGCAACAGGACCGCGAACGCCAGAAAATCGAACACCGAGCTGAGCGGGCCGAAGATCAGCATGAACCGCTGGATCTCGCCAATGTTCCAGCGGCGGGGATGCCGGAGCTGTTCCGGATCGACGGCGTCCTGGGCGATGGTCATCTCGGGAATGTCGGTCAGCAGATTCATCAGCAGAATCTGTTTCGGCAATAGCGGCAGGAAGGGAAGAAACAGCGACGTCCCGGCCATGCTGAACATGTTGCCGAAGTTCGCGCTGGTCGCCATGAAGACGTATTTCATCGTGTTGGCGAAGGTCACCCGGCCTTCCTGAATTCCGTCGCACAGGACATTGAGATCGGGCTTCATCAGGACGATGTCGGCGGCTTCCTTGGCGACGTCGACCGCCTGATCGACGGAAATCCCCACATCGGCGGCGTGCAGCGCAGTCGCGTCGTTGATCCCGTCGCCGATATAGCCCACGACGTGCCCCGCCCGTTTGAGCGCCAGGATGATCCGTTCCTTCTGGTTCGGCTCGACCTCGGCGAACACATCCGTGTCTTCGACGCGGCGGCGCAGGGCGTCATCGCTGAAGTGCCGGAGGTCTTCGCCGCGAAGCAGGTTGACGGTATTCAGTCCCACTTGACCGGCCACATTCGCTGCGACGAGATGATTGTCGCCCGTGATCATTTTCAGGCGGACCCCCATGTCCTGCAGTCGGCGGAGGGTGTCGGCGATGCCGGGTTTGGGAGGATCGTGCAGGGCGATGAAGCCCACGAAAGTCATCTCGGCTTCATCCGCGCGGGTCACGCGATCCTGAAGGATCACTCGGCTGGCGACTCCCAGCGTGCGGAGACCCTGGGCGCTCAGTTCGTGGAATCGACTTTCGATGGAAGAACGGACCTGCTCCAGTGGCATACGTTCGCCCGAAACCGATTCCGCCGCGGTGCAGACTTCCAGGACGTTTTTCAGCGACCCCTTTGTGATGAGCACTTGCTGGTCGCCGTCCAGGACGAGGAGGCTGAGGCGCTTGCGGAGGAAGTCGTAGGGGATTTCGTCGAGCTTCCGCACCGCGGACAGGTCGTCGCCGGGGACTTGCCGCAGCGCGGCGTCGATCGGATTGCTGAAGCCGGTTTCGAGGGTGGCGTTGAGGCGGGCCAGACGGAGTGCCCGTGGACTGGCGACGCCGGCGAAATCGGTGACCGACTGGACTTCAACCGTGCCGGCGGTGAGAGTGCCGGTCTTGTCCGAGCACAAGATGTTCATGCTGCCGAAGTTTTCGATTGACGACAGCCGGCGGACGATGACGTCCTGCCGCGCCAGGCGACGGGCGCCATGCGCCAGGTTGACGCTGATGATCGCCGGCAGGAGCTGCGGCGTCAGCCCGACCGCCAGTGCCAGCGCGAACATGAACGCTTCCAGGGCGGGATGGTGCAGCACGAGATGGATCGCAAAAATCCCGAGCAGCAGGACCAGCGTGACCTCCATCAGGAAATAGCCGAACCGCCGGACTCCCCGTTCGAATTCGGTTTCGGGCGTGCGCAACCGCAGGCGGCCCGCGATGCAACCGAACTCCGTCGAGGCTCCTGTGGCGACGACGACCACGCGGGCGCTGCCGCTGATGACGCTCGTCCCCTGGAAAACCATGTTCGAGCGGGCGTTCAGGGATGTCGCCGGAGGGAGGTCGGCGGGATGCTTCTCGCCGGGAAAAGTTTCGCCGGTCAGAGCGGACTCATTGACGAACAGGTCCTGGGCCTCGATCAGGCGACAGTCGCCCGGCAATGTGGAGCCAGCCGAGAGTTCGAGGATGTCGCCGGGGACGACTTCGGCAGTCGGGATTTCGACGAGTCGGCCGTCGCGGTAGACCCGGGCGCGCGCCGTCACGAGCGACAACAAACGGTCGACGGCGCCGGCGGCGCTGTACTCCTGCCAGAAACCGAGTCCGCCGCTGGCGAGCATGATTCCCAGAATGATGATCGCGTCGGAGGAGTCCCTCAGAAAGATCGACAGCGTGGCGGAGAAAAGCAGGATCAGCACGATCGGGCTGGCGAATTGCGCACCGAGCAGCCGGACCGCCCGCCAGGTGGGCGATTCGCGGCGGACGGCGGGACCGCGGCGCTGGATCGCCTGATCGGTCGACAATCCCGCGACTGTCGTGCCGATGCTGGCCAGGATCTCCGGAAGCGGAGCGGACCAGGGAAGATTTCTTGATCCGACGGGCTTCTGTGGCGAATCCACGGTGCAACTTTCGCGGGGAAGACCGACAATGCTGTAGACGATCCGACAAACGCTTATACCGGATTGCTCGCCGTCATGTGGAGGAAGATCGATGCCCACCGAACTTGTAAGAATGCTCGCCGGCGAGTTGTACAACCCGCACGATGCGGAACTAGTCGAGATGCGGCAGCGAGCCCGGGATCTCTGCTGGGATCTGAATGCAACGCGCGAGGCGGACGTCGACGTCCGGCGGCAGATTCTGAGGCAACTGTTCGGGGCGGGAGGTGAAACGGTCTGGCTGCAGCCGCCGTTCTTCTGCGACTACGGCGTCCACATTTCGCTCGGCGAAAAGGTCTTCTTCAACTTCAACTGCGTGGTGCTGGATGTCTGCCGCGTGACGATCGGCGACCGGACGCTGTTCGCCCCCGCCGTGCAGATCTACGCGGCGACTCATCCGCTGGATGCCGTCCTGCGGCGGACGCAGGAGGCGGGAAAGCCGGTGACGATCGGCTCAGACTGCTGGATCGGCGGCGGAGCGATCATCTGCCCCGGCGTGACGATCGGGGACCGGACAGTCATCGGAGCCGGCAGCGTGGTGACGCGGGACATTCCGTCAGGAGTGATCGCGGCGGGGAATCCCTGCCGGGTGTTGCGGACCATTGAGCCGTCAGAGTCGGGGCCGAAAACCTGAGACCGGTTCGGCCGCGCGATCAATCGGCACAAATCCCGTGTCGTGAGTCCGCTCCGGGACAGGTATAATGAATTGGTCACACGACGGCGGCCCACGGGGCGGATGACTCCGCAGTACAGGAGGCCCGCGGAGTGGTCTGCAGCATGCCTCCTGCACGCAGGCAGTCGAGTCTCGCCCGCGCGGCAGTTGGCTTGAGACAGGAATTATCGCGTTCGCATGGGTGGCGACGTGGCAGCCGCGCTGGCCCGCCAATCGGACCGTTGCTCTGCTCTCGGGAGGGAATCGGAGAGTGCGACAAGGGCGTCCACCCTGACAATGGCCTCGAACCCTCGGGCATCCTGCGGTGCTGCTCACCGTCGATTCGCGGGCGGGAAAGAAGATGAGCCCATGTTCTGGCTCTGGATCGGATTTATCGGCTTCATCCTCCTGCTGCTGGCACTCGATCTCGGCGTCTTTCATCGCCGGTGCCACGCCATCACGGTGAAGGAAGCGGTCGGCTGGTCGGCGCTGTGGATCGTTCTCGGTCTGGGCTTTTCCGCCTTCGTGTATTTCGCCTACGACGGGCAATGGCTCGAACTCGGGACTCACATCGACGCCGTGGACGGACTCGCCAACGACGGCCGGTCGGCGACCGAGAAGTATCTGACCGGGTATGTCGTCGAGAAGTCGCTGAGCGTCGACAACATCTTTGTGATCGCGATGATCTTCCACACCTTCGCGATTCCCCCGATGTACCAGCACCGCGTCCTGTTCTGGGGCATCCTCGGCGCCCTGGTGCTCCGCGGACTGATGATCGCCGCCGGTACGGCATTCATTGCGATGTTCCACTGGGTGCTCTACGTGTTCGCCGCGTTCCTGATCGTGACCGCGGTCAAGATGCTTTTCCTCAACAAGGAAAACAACGACTTGAACAGGAACCCGGCGGTGTGGCTGGCGCGCCGCGTGTGTCCGGTCACTTCCCGCTGCCACGGCGAGCATTTCTTCGTCCGCGCGGGCGCCCCGGCCTCCTGCGAGAGCGAAGTCCCCGACGCAGACTGCCTCGCCGATGAGGCCGTCGCCCGAGCCGCGCCCGGAACGCTGATGCTGACCCCGCTGGCCCTGGCGCTGCTGGTGGTCGAGGCGACGGACCTGATCTTCGCCGGGGATTCGCTCCCGGCGATCTTCGCCATCACCGCCGATCCGTTTCTGGTGTTCACCAGCAACGTTTTCGCGATCCTGGGACTCCGCTCGCTGTACTTCGCTCTGGCCGGGATGCTCGACAAGTTCTGCTATCTCAAGCTCTCGCTCGCACTGATCCTGCTGGTGGTCGGGCTCAAGATGTTCTTCGCCGACCGCCTCAAGGTCATCCTGGGAAGCCATTTCAATTTCTATCTGCTGGGAGTGGTGCTATTCATCCTGGCCACGGGGATCGTGGCGTCGCTGCTCAAATCAAACTCCGTACGCCGCGACCGAACCCGCGAGACTCGGCGCATCGATCGAGATATGTCGGCCGGGAGAAGGTGGAAATCGGGCAAATCCGGACCGGCGTGAACATCAGGCTCGCATCCCCACGGCAATCCAGCCACAATCGCGACATTGCGACGGGCGATGGCGCTCCCGCCGGTTCCATCGATCCCGGCTGGTGTCGTGAGAAATCCAGGCGGGACGTGCAGGATGTTCCACACCACACGCTGGAGTCTGGTCCAGGCCGCCGGCGGCGCTCACAGCTCCGTCGCGCGGGAGGCCATCGGGGCGCTCCGCGAAACCTACTGGTATCCGCTCTACGCCTACGCCCGCCGGCGGGGGTGCGCGGCCAGTGATGTGGAGGACCGGATTCAGGGGTTCTTTGCGTTTGTCCTGGAAGGGGACGTCCTGACCGCGGCCGATCCGCTCCGGGGGCGGTTCCGGTCGTTTCTGCTCAAGTCGTTTCAGAACTTTCTGCGGTCGGAGCACCGCCGGGAGACCTCGCTGAAGCGGGGAGGCGGGCGAATTGTCCAGTCGCTGGATGTCGCCCGGGCGGAGGAGCGGTACTCGCTGGAGCCGGCCGACGTGGCGACGCCCGAGCGGCTGTTCGAACGGCAGTGGGCGCTGACGCTGCTGCAGGCGACGCAGGACGAAGTCCGGGCGGAGTACGAGGCGAAGGGGCAGGGGACGCTGTTCGCGGCTCTGGAAGCCCATCTGCGGCAGGACCAGTCGCTCGTTCCGTATGTCGAGATGGGGCAACAGCTTGGGCTCACCGAGGAGGCGGTCAAGTCGGCGGCTCACCGGTTGCGGAAGCGGTATCGGGAACTGCTGCGGAGTGCGGTGGCGGATACGCTGGCGAATGCGGCAGACGTCGACGACGAACTGCGATTGCTCCTGCTGGCGGTCGGGTGACCCGGCGGCCGGGAAAAAATTGAGCAACCCGGCCCGGGGAAACGCGTAGTCCCAGGTGGTACTCTTCCCGAAGATCGCCACAAGGGCCGCCGCCATGAACTCTTCCACCACCAGTTGCCCGCAGTGCGGATCGCCATTTCCCGCCGGATATGCCGCGCCCCTCTGCCCGGCGTGTCTGCTGAAGCTGGGGTTCGAGAGCCGGGACCCGTCGACCGGCCCAGCGACGTCTCCCTATCAACCACGGTTTCTGGCTCCCACGCCCGAGGAACTGGCCCCGCGGTTTCCGCAACTGGAAATCCTGGAGCGGATCGGCGCCGGCGGCATGGGTGTCGTGTACCGGGCGCGACAGAAGGAGCTGGACCGGATTGTCGCGCTGAAGATTCTGCGTCCCGACTTCGGTCCGGAAGCAAACTTCGCCGAGCGGTTTCAGCGGGAGGCGCGAGCGCTGGCCCGGTTGAGTCATCCCCATATCGTGACGGTGCACGACTTCGGCCGGATCGACGACGTCTATTACTTCGTGATGGAGTACATCGACGGCGTGAATCTGCGGCAACTCGAAAAGGCCGGGCAGCTCGCACCGGCCCAGGCGCTGGCCTTGGTCCCGCAGGTCTGCGAAGCCCTGCAGTACGCCCACGAGCAGGGAGTGGTCCACCGGGACATCAAGCCGGAAAACATTCTCATCACGCGTGACGGCCGGGTGAAGATCGCCGACTTCGGACTGGCCAAGCTGGCGGGACACGCCGAGCAGTCGCACCTGACGGGCACCTGGCAGGTAATGGGGACGCCCCACTACATGGCCCCCGAGCAGGTCGAGCGGCCCACCGAAGTCGACCACCGGGCCGATATCTACTCGCTCGGCGTCGTGTTCTACGAAATGCTCACCGGCGAACTGCCGCTGGGGAGGTTTCCGCTGCCGTCGAGCAAGGCGCAGCTCGACATCCGTCTGGACGATGTGGTGCTGCGGTCGCTGGAGAAGTCGCCCGAACGGCGGTATCAGCACGCGACCGACGTGCAGACCGATGTCGAGCAGATCCGGACGACGCCAGGACAGAAGCCTTCGCCGAAGGTGGCCAGGGCCGACGATCGCTATGCCGGCGAGCCGGACGTTGTGCGGGAACGAGTGCTGGCGGACCTGGCCTTGCCGGCCAACGGGCTGATCATTCTGGGACTTGTGGAGGCCGCCACATCGGTTCTGGTGCTCTTCATCCCCCACTGGATCGGACTGTTGCTGAGTCTCTCGACGCTCGCAATTGGCGGGGTGACGGTCTGGACGGGATTGACGCTGAAATCGGGGGAGAACTTCCGGTCGTCGTGGATCGGAGGCGGGGTGACTCTGATCCCGATTTCGTTTCTCTGGCCCTTCAAGGTGGCGCTCCTGGCGCTGGCCGGGCTGACAGTGCGTCATCCGGCCGCGCGCACGGTGTTCGGCGGTGCTGCCTGGCGGGACGGCGAGGCATGGCAGACAATTCTCGATTGTCTGCAACAGGCGCGACTGGGCATCGCAACGTGGTGGCAAGCGGCCTGGAACCGGCTTCCGACACCGCCGTCGCCGCAGGCCACAGTCAACGCCGTCAAACAGCAGGCCGCACAAATTCCAGAGCGCGTGGCGCCGGCGGTGCAGACGGCCGCGGCCGTAATCCGGCATCCGATTCCGCGGGGAGTCGTCGGCTGGGTGTTCTGGTCGGTCGTCTGGTCGGCGTGGTGCGTCTTCGCCCTGATGCTGACAGTGGAACTGACCGACCTGAGTTCCGGTCGCTACCGGTCGGAACACGAGCGGCTGTTTACGACAGCGGGGCTGATGCTCGCGGTCGGCTGGGTGCTGGGCGAAGTCGTGTTACTCTGGAACGGCGTGACGCAATGTCTCTTGCGAATGAGTAGCCAGCCCGCATCGCGGATCGCCGGGCCACGACGAGCCCTGTTTGCCGCCTCGGGAGCGGCACTGCTGATGTCGGTCCTGCTGCTGATTGGCGAAGCCCTCGGGACTGCGGAGCGCTGGAACTCCTGGTACGACCTGAATCACAACGCGGCCGAGTTTCGTGAAATCGCGCTCGTGCAGTTGCTGTTCGGCCTCTGCAGCGGACTGTCCGCCGTCTTGCTGCGGTGGCCGGCGGTCCGCTGGGTCACGCGAATTCTGCTGCTGCTGGCGGTTGCGTTTCCTGCGGCCATGCTGCTGGTCATGTCCGCCGACAGCGGGCGGCTGCCTCCGATCGCACTGGCCCTCTGGCCGACGCTGTTGTGCCTGCCGGCGGTGCTGTGGGGCTTCTGGGGGACGCGAAGAGTGCGTGTCTCGACGCCGACTGCGACTGACGCAGTCGCTCCGGACCGGTTTGCCAGCAGCTACCAGTAGTTCCTGTGAAACGATGATCCAGGCAGTCGCGGGCTGCGTTGCGGAGGAGGTCCGCCACCGGATTTCGGCGGCGCCGTCTGACTTTCCCCGAGTCCTGACTGGTAAGCATGATGCGGCGCGTTCTTTGGAACATTGCTCTGGCGGTGCTGACGACTCTCGGCATCCGGTTCGTCTGGACGGTCGCCGCGGCCGAAACTGGTCCTGGGATCGTCATTCAGCACTTCCGGCAGCTCGTCCCGCGAATGCTTGGCCGCCAGTATCTTCCGGTCTTCGAGCGCGACCCCGAAGAACAGGCCGAATTCTGGCTGGGCGAAATTGAGCGGATCTCGGCAGAACAGCCACTCTCAGCCGCCGAGTCCCTGGGGGCCGCTTGGATTCTGCACGAACCCGCCCGAGGATTCTGGAGACGGAATATCCGCTTTCCGGTTCCTGACCTCGCACATCCAATCGCAGCCCTCGTTGGCCCCCGGCTCGATCAAGACGCCATCGATCGCATGACCCGGGTCTTCGAGGAACGTTGTCGGGAAACGTCTCTTTCGCTGGCTGACTCTGCAACGGATCGAGAACCTTCGAATCCCGACTGGTGGAGACTGAGTGCCTTCTTAAGATTCGGCTCGATCAACGGGTCGCGGCTGACTTCGCTTTCCATCGAACGCGACCTTGAGTGGCTGGAACGGGCGCGGGCTCACGACCCCGAGGACGGACTATACGATCTCATCGGTGCGCTGCTGCTCTTCCATTCCAGCGCCACGATCGACTGGACGAGCGACCTGCCGGTACTGCAAGTCCGCGACGCCCGGCGCTATGCAGAAATCGACCAGTTTCTGAGTCGGCTGACGAGCCGCCCGCTGCGGGATTCAACTCGGGTTCAGCAATCCGCAGTCGACGAGTTTCTTCACCTGACGGCATTGCCGGTTCACGAACGGATTGAGTGCGGAGCCATCGAGTGTAAGACACTCCTTGCCATGCTACTCCGTGACTTCGGCCGCTGGCAGGAAGTCCGCTCGCAAGACCTGGCCGCCGGAGGTGCGTTCGCGGCGGCCTCAGACTGTTGGACTCAGTTACTCGACCTGGTTGACCGGACACTCGACGCGGACGAGCTGTTGGGAAGTGATCTGGTCCTGTTGCGAATTCGGCTATTCGCTCTCGCAAACCTGGTCAAACTGCGAAACGAGCACCCCGAAAGTCTGTCTTACATCGAATTCCAGGCGATTCGCCAGCGACAGTCCGACAGCCGTCTGGAATCGGGGGCTCTGAACGAGGCGGTTCGGCGCTATAGCGCGACGATTGATCCAAACACTCTAAAGTCCAGTTCCTCTGAAAGCTCCGGACTCGTCGCAGCCGGGTGGATGTTGCTGGTGGGTGGGCTCGGTCTGCTGGCATGGCGCTGGCTGCAATGCGTCAACGAGACTCATCCGTCGCCACTGGGATTCGGACAGCACCTCTTCACTGATCTTCTGGCCTGGACGTTCGGCTTCATACTTCTGGGCATTGGAATGCCTCCCATCCCGGTCGAAAACGCTCTTCCGAAGGAAACCAGCCTCTGGTTGCGGGCGGGATTGCGCTGGGCAAACTATCCATCAATTCCCTTCTCGCTCGCAGGCAGCATCTTGATCGTTGGGCTTTGGTCGATCGTGCGCGAAGCCCGCTTCCGCCGCGAAAGTTGCTGGGGCTTTCTGACGGAAGGCCCTCGCGGCCGCTGGGCCTGTGTCGCGAGAAATGTCGCGAACTCAGCACTCGGTCTGGCGACGGCGGGCCTGTTGATCTATCTGATCATCACGCCCCTGCAGATCTCGCGGATTGAGGTTCGAACCCAGGCTTTGCTCTCACTCAACCGCGAACCTGATCGGGTTGCGGATGCGTTGACTGATATCTCCGACGCGATCCGGAAAGAGCCGGACACGATGCAGCGGATTCGATCGGAGGTCGATCTGGACTGACTCCGTCTCGAACGTCGTCGCGAGCGGAAGTCGCCAGCCCCCGAATGCTGGAAACTCCCCCCGGCCACTTTGGGCTCATGCAGCGATCTCGGGCGATCTCTTGTCCGCATGGCGTAAACTGAGTTCGCAGCCACGATGTTGGCGATTTATGGCTCCGACAGTTCGTTTGGGACGTCACGATGAATTCGTGGTTCGCTACGAGATTGTCAGTGGGACGCCTGACACTCATCTGGCTGTGGTGACACAAACGGCAGATCGTGATACCGAAACCCACCCCGGCTCGCCGGGGTTCAATCCTCAGTCTCCTTCTGCGCTCAAGGTCTGCGCCGACCCCGCCGCCCGGCGCAAGTCTTCTGACAATTGGCGCTTCTGTCCGAGCCGCCGGTGCGATATAAACGGAGACACATGATTTGTCTTTTGGAAACGCCGGGCGGACGGTCGGGGGACCGTCCGCCGTCGGGATGGAAATCAAAGCGGGATGCTCAGGTCGCCGGTCCGGTCCGCCGATGCAGTTTTTCGCCCGTCTTCGGGGGTGAGGAACGGTCCGTACCGCACTGAAGATTTCATGCAACGACGCGGGGAAGAACGCGACGACGCGGAGCATCTGGAAGAGAATCCGGCCCTCACCCTGGCCCTCTCCCCGCGAAGAGGCCGGGAGAGGGGACAAGACGCGGCAGCCCGGCGACTGGTTCTGGTGGCGGTGCTGGTTTGCGGCTGCAGTCTCTCGGCGGTCGGGCAGAAGCCCGCGGCGGCTCCGGCGGCGGCGACGCCTGCCCCGGACGCAAAGCCAGAACCGGTCAACCTGGAGCGGGTCCGCAAGAACCTGTTGTCCGGAGAATACAGGGGCTGCATCGAAGAGTGCGATCGCGCCATCGCCGAGCGGGCGTTTGGCGAGGAGTGGTATCTCTACAAGTCCGAGGCCGAGTGGCAGACCGGGGACTATGAAGCCGCCTGGCAGACGGTGCATGTCGGGCTGATCCGCTACATGTGGAGCATCCGGATCCGCGAAGTCGGGCACCGGATGGCCCTCTATTCCGGTCGCGAGGCGGATGCGACCACCTACCTGACCGAGATCGGCGATCTCGCCGGTCGGTCGGCCTGGCGGTACACCGACGCGGACAGCCTGGTCTCGCTGGGACGGGCGGCCCTGATGCAGGGGGCCGACGCCCGGCTCGTGCTCGAAAAACTCTTCGACCGGGCGTTGCTGCAGAGTCCGCGAAACCGCGATGCCCGACTGGCGTCGGGAGAACTGGCTCTCTCCAAGCAGGATTTCGCACTGGCGGCCGACATCTACCGGGCCGCTGAGAAGGACTATCCCGAGGATCCCGAGATCCAGTTCGGGCTGGCACGGAGCCTGGCGTCGAGTCTGCCGGGAGAAGCGGCCGCGGCCCTCACGAAAACCCTGGACCTGAACCCGCGTCATGCGGGAGCGTGGCTGCTGCGCATCGAACGACTGATCGACGGCGAGATGTACGATGACGCCGAGCGGTTGCTGGAGGATTTTTCCAAGTACAATCCCCGCCGGCCGGAGTTGTGGGCGTTTCGTTCGATTCTGGCGACGTTGAAGAACGAACCGCTGGGGGCCTCGATCTTCCGCGACACCGCGCTGCGTCCCTGGCCGAAGAATCCGCAAGTCGATCATCTGATCGGCCGGAAGCTGTCGCAGAAGTACCGCTTCCGCGAAGGAGCCGCGTCCCAGAAGCGGGCGCTGGAGTTCGATTCCACGTACGTCCCGGCCCAGCAGCAGCTCGCCGTCGATCTGCTGCGGCTCGGCGAAGAAGACGCAGGCTGGAAGCAGGTGGAAGCGGCTCATACCGCGGACCAGTACGACGTGCAGCTCTTCAATCTGATTCAGCTTCGGGACGAGATTCAGAAATACCGGACGCTGGTCCGGGGCCGGTTCCACGTCCGGATGGAGCCCCGCGAAGCCGAGATTTACGGGCAGGAAGTGCTCGATCTGCTGGAGCGGGCCGAGCAGACCCTCTGCCCGAAGTATGGGCTGACGCTCGAACAGCCGGTGATCGTAGAGATCTTTCCTGAGCCGAACGACTTCGCCGTGCGGACGTTCGGGATGCCGGGAGCCGGGGGTTACCTGGGAGTCTGCTTTGGACGCGTAATTACGGCGAACAGCCCCGCTTCGCAGGCGGCTTCGCCAGCGAACTGGCAGGCGGTCCTGTGGCACGAGTTCTGTCACGTGGTGACGCTGGAGCAGACGCGGAACCGGATGCCGCGCTGGCTCAGCGAGGGGATTTCGGTTTACGAAGAGCGGCGGGCCAATCCCGCCTGGGGCCAGCGGATGAATCCGATCTACCGCAAGATGATCCTGGGCGGAAGACTGACGCCGATCCCGGACATGAGCCAGGCCTTTCTGACGCCGGAGTCTCCCCTCGATCTGAACTTCGCCTACTTCCAGGCCTCGCTGGTGGTCGAGTACATCGTCCGGCAGTACGGCTTTGAGAAGCTGCAACTGGTGCTGCAGGATCTGGCGGCAGGACTGACCATCGACGAGGCACTCGAACGGCGGCTGGCGGCGATGTCGCAGCTCGACGCGGAATTCGCCGACGATGCGCGGGAAATGACGCGGGAGTTTGCCCCTGGACTCGACTGGGAAAGCTACGACCTGTCGGCCATCCGGAGCGACGATGATCCCGACCGGCTGGCGCGCTGGCTGAACGATCACCCGACGAGCTACCAGGGACTGACGCTCGCCGCGGAACAGTACCTCAATGTGCAGGACTACGAGAAGGCCCGCACGACACTGGAGAAGCTGATCGCGCTGTATCCGGAGAACGTCGGCTCCGACAGTCCCTACGAGTTGCTGGCGGCGGTGTATCGGGTGCTGAAGCAGCCGGAGAAGGAGCGGGAAATCCTGGCCGCATATGTCCAGCGGGCCGACGCCGCGACGGTGGCGTATCTGCGGCTGATGGAGCTGGAAGAGTCGAACAAGAACTGGGAGAGCCTGCTGGACGTGACCGACCGGCAACTGGCGGTCAACCCGCTGATCCCGGCTCCCCACCGGGCGCGGGCGATCGCGGCGGAGTCGCTGGGCAAGCCCGAAGTCGCGGTGCGGTCCTGGAATGCGGTGCTGGCGCTCGATCCGGACGACGTGGCTGAGGTGCAGTATCGACTCGCGGTCCTGGAAAAGAACCTGGGCCGGTTCGAGGTTTCCAAACGCCACGTCCTGCTGGCGCTGGAGACAGCTCCGCGATACCGCGAGGCACAGCAGTTGCTGTTAGAGCTGGTCAAACCGGCGGAGGCCCAGCCATGACGGAGCGGATGACTCGGCAGAAATCGAGGCGGTGGACGCTGTTGCGGATCGTCGTACTGGCGATGACCGTGTGCGGCGTGCTGCAACTCTCGCACGCCCAGCGCGGCCGGTTCCGCGGCGGCGGAATGGACGGCGTCGTGCCCGGCGACCGGAACGGCGTGCCGACCTGGGAGATCGACGGCGAGTTCAAGGACGACGTCTTTACGTTCGTGCGTGTGAAGTACAACTCGTACCGCCGCTGGAATCGCT
Organism: uncultured Planctomycetaceae bacterium; assembly: GCA_942493135.1. GTDB lineage: Bacteria > Planctomycetota > Planctomycetia > Planctomycetales > Planctomycetaceae > Planctellipticum. Next base: position 6,861,008 of record OW818684.1, read on the forward strand.
GGGCGACCGACTACCCCGACGCCGACCTCAACTTCTCATACCGGCTGCAGCAGCTCACGTCCCTGAAAGTCGATCCGAACGGCAAGATTCTGGAACTGAACGATCCGGAGATCTTTCGCTATCCGTTTCTGTACATGATCGAGCCGGGCGATCTGGAATTCATGCCCGACGAAGTCGCCGCCCTGCGGAACTACCTCCTGGGGGGCGGTTTTCTGATGGTGGACGACTTCTGGGGCGAGGACGAGTGGTTCAACTTCTACCAGGAGATCAAGCGGGTCTTTCCCGAGCGCGAGCCGATCGAACTGCCGCTGGAGCATCCGATCTTTCACTGCGTCTACGATCTGACCGAGAAGGCGCAGATTCCCAGCATCGGAGCGGCCCAGGCGGGACGGGGATCGGGAGTCACCTGGGAGCGGCCCGATGCACGAGAAGTCCACTACAAGGGGATCTTCGACGACAAGGGCCGGCTGATGGTGATGATCTGCCACAACACCGACCTGGGAGACGGCTGGGAACGCGAAGGAGAGGACCCGTGGTACTTCACGGAGTTCTCCGAAAAGAAGGCCTACCCGCTGGGAATCAACATCGTGTTTTACGCGATGACCCACTGAGAACAATCGAAGAGTATTCCCACGGAGAGCACTGAGAAAGACGGAGAAGGGATTTGAGAGAACAACTCGTTGCCGACGAAGATTCTTCCTGGCTCACTCCTTCGTGAACTCCGTGTCCTCCGTGGTTCAAAACTCTTGTGTTTCAAATCGAAATCAAAGCGACAGGTGACCGTCAGGAAGGAATGCCAGCGTGACGATGCAGGTGGACTCTGCCGACGAGCAGGAACAGCGGGTGCTGGAGCTGGTGCGGACCGGCCGCGAACGGATCCGGAAGGAGCTGGCCAAAACGATCGTCGGCCAGGCCGAGGTCGTCGAACAACTGCTGCTGGCGCTGTTGGCCGGCGGGCACTGTCTGCTGACCGGGGCGCCGGGGCTGGCCAAGACGCTGCTGGTGAAATCGCTGGCGCAGGTCTTTCACCTGAAGTTCCAGCGGATTCAATTTACCCCCGACCTGATGCCGGCGGATATTACCGGCACCGAGATCCTGGAACAGGACGAGACCGGCCGGCGGCGGATGGTCTTCGTGCACGGCCCGATTTTCGCCAATGTCGTGCTGGCGGACGAAATCAACCGGACCCCTCCCAAGACCCAGGCAGCCCTGCTGGAAGCGATGCAGGAGCACCAGGTGACGGCGGCGGGGGTGCGATATCCGCTGGAAGAGCCGTTCTTCGTCCTCGCGACGCAGAATCCCATCGAAATGGAAGGGACCTATCCGCTGCCGGAAGCCCAGCTCGACCGGTTCATGTTCAACGTCTTTGTCGACTACTTGCCGGAAAACGACGAAGTCACTGTGGTGACGCGCACGACCGCCGGCCGGCCGGCGCCGATTGAGGCGGTCTTCACCGGCGAAGAAGTGCTGCAGATTCACGACCTGGTGCGGAAGGTGCCCGTCGCCGAGGACGTCGTGCGGTACGCGGTCCGGCTGGCGGCGTCGTCGCGGCCGGGACAGGCGGGGACGCCCGACTTCGTCAACGAATATGTGAGCTGGGGCGCGGGACTGCGGGCCGCTCAGTTCCTGATTCTGGGAGCAAAATCACGAACGCTGCTGCAAGGGCGGGCCAGCGTGAGCCTCGAAGACGTCAAGGCGCTGGCCCTGCCCACGCTGCGGCACCGCATCTTGACAAACTATCGGGCCGAGGCGGCAGGAATCACGGTCGAGCAGATCATTGGGCGACTGTTGGAAAGGTAGGGCCGGCTCCGCCGGCCGTTCTTTGTTCTTGGTGTTTGGAGTTATCGGCGGGTGGCTGTGTTGGAGTCTGCGACAACCCAGTCTGGAGATTCCATTCCGGGGCGTCGAAGACTCCGCCCCGGCCACCCGGATGACGTTTGAGACGGCGAATTGAAGGACCTGTTTTACCATGACGGCGGGAATGCACTCGATTGATCCGAATGCGCTCGTCCAGCTCAAGTCGCTGGAACTGCGGGCGAAGTTCGTCGTCGAGGGATTTCTGACCGGGCTCAATCGCAGTCCCTATCATGGCTTCTCGGTCGAATTCACCGAGTACCGCCAATACACGCAAGGAGACGACCCCCGGTATCTCGACTGGCGGCTCTACGCCCGGACCGACCGGGACTACATCAAGCGCTTCGAGGACGAGACCAACCTGCGCTGCCAGTTGCTGCTGGATGTCAGCAAATCGATGGCCTTCGGCTCCGGAGCGATGACCAAGTCCGACTATGCCCGGACCCTCGCCGCGACGCTGGCCTATTTTCTGACATTGCAGCGGGACGCGGTGGGGCTGGCGACGTTTTCTGCAGATCTGGTGGAGTTCATCCCCACCCGCTACCGCGCCGGACACCTGCGGCGGATCCTCGTCACGCTGGAAAAGAGCCCGCAGGGGGCGTCGACGCTGCTGGCGAAACCGCTGGAGCAACTCGCCGAGCGGCTCGTCCGGCGGGGGATGCTGGTGCTGATTTCGGATCTGCTGGCCCCGCTGGAGACTCTGGAAGTCAGCCTGGGGAGCCTCGCCGCGCGCGGCCAGGAAGTCCTGGTGCTGCAGGTCGTCGACCCGGCCGAGGAAACCCTCGAACTGGGCGGCCCCGAACTGTTCGAAGATCTGGAGACCGGACGGCAGCTTTATGTCGACCCGGCGGCCGCCAGATCGAGCTATCTCGCCCGCTGGAAGGCCCACCAGGCGGCGATTGAAGGGATCTGCTCGCGGCTGGGAATTACGCGGACGGTGTTGCGCACGAATGAGCCGCTGGATCAGTCGCTGTCCGCGCTGCTGCGACTGCGGTTGCAGGGTCGAGGCGTAAGCCGGGCGCGGGCTGGAAGGAGGCTGGCATGAGTCTGCTGGCGCCTCTGTACCTGCTCGCGGGGCTGGCAATTGCCGGGCCGATTCTGTTTCACCTGCTCCGGCGGACGCCGCGCGGTCGGCGGATGTTCTCGACGCTGATGTTCCTGTCGCCGTCGCCGCCGCGCTTCACACGCCGCAGCTCGATCGAACACTGGCTGCTGCTGTTGCTTCGAGCGGCGGCTTTGCTGCTGCTCGCGGCCGCATTTTCACGGCCGTTCTGGAGGACGGTCGTCGCTTCACCCGAAGCTCCCAAGCTGGTCCCGACGGTGGCGATCCTGGTCGACACCAGCGCGAGCCTGAGGCGGGAGGGGCTGTGGGTCCAGTTAGGGACACAGTTATCCGAGCGGCTGAAGTCACTCGATAGCGAAGCGCGGCTGGGTCTGTTCGCCTACTCGGACGGCTGGAAGATTGTCGCCGGATTCCGCGAAACGGACGCTCTTGAGGGAGACGTGCGGCGTCAGCTCGTGGAGAGCCGATGGAAGGATCTGCATCCCGAGTGGAGTCAGGCCGATCTGGGATTGGGACTGACGCAGGCGGTCGGTGCGTTGCAGGAGGCGCTGGCCAGCCAGAAGCAACCGGGGCCGGTGGAAGTCTGGCTGCTGTCCGATCTGGCCGATGGCTCCAAGACCGAGGCCCTGGCCGCTCTCGAATGGCCGGACGGTTGCCGGGTTGTCCTGCTGAGTGCAACAGCGACCGCGGGGACGAACGCGGGGCTGCAGCTCGTCGAGCGGACGCCGGATCGCCCGGACGACAAGCTGCGAGTCCGCATCAGCAATGCCTCCGACAGCCAGCGGGACGAGTTCCGCCTGCGGTGGTCGACGTCGAAGACCGGGCTGGAGCCCGTGACGCTGCACGTTCCCGCCGGGCAGAGCCGGGTAATTGTTCCGCCCGCGCGGCCGGACGATGCGAGCGAACTGGTGCTCGAAGGGGACGATGCTCCGTTCGACAATTCGCTATGGATCGCCGAGCCGGTCCGCCCGCGCGAGGTGATCGTCTACGGAGGGACCGAGCCGGCCGACGACAGCGAGCAGCCGCGGTTCTATCTGCAGCGGGCGCTGACGGCGACGGCGCAGTTTGATATCGAGTTCGTGGGCCTCGACGGGATCGGCGTCGATCGGCCGAGTCTGGTCGTGCTGACCGAGCCGTCCGCCGCTCCGGTGTCGTGGCTGAAATCGTGGATTGAGGAGGGTGGCACGGTTCTTGCCACGCCGCGCAAGGCCGGGGATGTTGCACCGCTGCTGAAGGCTGCGGGAGTCGCAGGCGTCACTGCGACGGAAGGGAACGTTCCCAGATACACGATGCTGGCAGACGTAGACTTCGAGCACCCGCTGTTAGCGCCGTTCGCTCAGGCCCGGTTCGCAGACTTCACCGGGATTCACTTCTGGAAGTATCGGGCGTTGGAATTTCCTCAGACCGAGACGCCGCGCGTGCTGGCGCGATTCGACGCGGGCGCGCCCGCCTGGGTCGAATGGTCGCGGGGAAAAGGCCGCGTGGTGCTCTGGACGTCGGGCTGGCATCCGGCGGACAGCCAGCTCGCCCGCTCGTCGAAGTTTCCCCCCTTGCTGCTGAGGCTGCTGGAACTGACCACCGGCGTGGAACCGCGACCGCTCAGCTACATCGTCGATCAGTCCGTTCCGCTCCCGGCGATTCACGGCCCGGCGGACATCGCCGCGATGGAGATTCGCGGTCCGAGCGGGACTCGTGAGACGGTGACACCGGGTGCGACGGAGTTCGTCGCCACGACCGAACCGGGACTGTACACGGTCACGCAGGGAACGACGTCCTGGCGGTTTGCAGTCAACGTGCCGCCGTTGGAAAGCCGGACCGTGCCGCTGGCGCCGGAACAACTGGAAACCCTGGGGGTGCCTCTCAAGTCGAACGTGCGCGAGCTGACCGAAGAAGAAGTTGCCGCCCGCCAGCAGCTCATGCAGCGGGAAGAGCTGGAACAGTCGCAGCAGCTCTGGCGCTGGGGACTCATTGCGGCGATGCTGTTTCTGGTGGGCGAGACGCTCCTGGCACGGCGGTCCGTTCCGGGCAGTTCCGCAGACGATCCACAAGCTGGGCTGGCAGACGCGCAGGCTTCGTCGGGTCAGATCGCCTGAAAGTCGAATTCCTGAATCCGCTCCGGAGGAGCGACCATGTCGATGCAACAACTGCAGCAGCAATTGCGACCGGTGATCGGGCGGCTCGAACGCCTGCGTCTATACCGGCGGCTGACGGTCCTGTGGCTGGTGATGGCCGGCATCACGTGGCTGATCGCATGGACTGTTCCCGCCGCGCCGGCTGGACTCGCCATGCTGCTTGGTCTGGCGGCGGTGGCGGGGGCCATCACGGTCTGGCTGGTGCAGGGTTCGCGTGCGGCGGGACCCATTGAGGCCGCCCGGTCGATCGAACGGGCCTACCCGGATCTCGACTCGCGGCTGCTGACGGCGCTCGAACAATCTCCCGATGTGCTGACCGGCCGGCTCAATGTGCTGCAACAGCGGGTCGTGTGGGAGGCGACCTGTCACGGCCGGGCCTATCCGTGGGTCGCGGCGATCCCCGGTTCGCGGATGTGGCGCAGTGGAGTGCTGCAGACCGCGGCGCTGGCGATTCTGCTAATGGTGCTAGTGAATCTGTCCCGCCAGTCGCCGCGGCCTGCCAATGCGGCGCCGTCAGCGCTGGCGAAACTGCTGGGTGCACCGGCCTTCCCGATTGAAGTGGAACCGGGCACCGCCGAAGTCGAACGCGGAGCCCCGCTGCTGGTGCTGGCCCGTTTTCCGAAGCAGGTGCCGGGCGAAGTGACGCTGATCTGGACGGCGGAGGGCCTGGAGCCCGAACGGATCGCACTGCAGAAGAGCCTGGATGACCCGGTGTTCGGGGGGCGTCTCGCGGATCTGCAGACGAACGGCAGCTATCAGATCGAATACGACGGGCATCTGTCGGAGACGTTCACTTTAACGACGTATGACCTGCCGGCTCTGGAACGCTCTGAGATCGCCGTTCAGCCGCCCACGTATATCTCCGGAGGGGAACGCGTCCTGCCGGAGGCGTTCGACGTCACAGCGGTCGAGGGTTCGACGGTGGTGATTCGCCTGCAGGTCAACAAGCCGCTGGCAGCCGCCCGCCTGGTGGCGAAGGATGGCTCTGCACTTGACCTGCAGCCGACGGCGGGAAAACTGCTCGGCTGGGAAGTGGCGATCACCGGGACCGAGCCCGGCCGGCGGTTGTGGCTGCTCGAACTGAAAGATGAGAAGGGACGGGCCAATCGGGATCCGGAAGAGTTTCGCGTCGAGTTCCTGCCGAACCGGCCGCCCGAGCTGAAGCTGGCATTCCCGGGCCAGGACACGCGGCTGTCGCCGCTGGAAGAGCTGGCCCTGGCCGGTTCGATTCACGACGACTTCGGGCTGCTGGAATACGGGCTGGCGGTTTCCGTCGCCGGTCGTGAGCCGGTCTCGTTGAAGCTGGGTGATGCGGTCGACGCGGAGGTTGCCGTCAAACTGCAATATCTCCAGGCGATGGAAGACCTGCAGGTCCAGCCGGACGACCTGGTGTCGTATCACCTGTATGCCGATGACTTCGGACCGGACGGTCAGCGCCGCCGGACGCTGGGCGAAATGTTCTTCGCCGAAATTCGACCGCTGGAGGAGCTCTTCCGCGAAGGGGAGGAGCAGCCGGGTGGCGGGGCTCAGCAGGCCGGCGGAAGCAGCCAGCAGCAGCAGGACATGGAGCAGCTCGTCCAGTTGCAGAAGCAGATCATCGCGGGGACCTGGAATCTGATCCGCAGCGCCAAGATTCCTCTCACCGCGGAGAATCGCGAAGCCGGCGAAGTGCTGACCGAAGCGCAGCAGCAAGCCCTCGAAAAGGCGCAGGGGCTGGCGGAAAAACTGCAGAATCCGAAGCTGACGCCGATCGTCGACGCGATCGTCGAACGAATGACCGCCGCCGAAAAGCTGCTTGAAACCGTTCCCGATAAGGGTCGTGAGGCCCTGATGACCGCCCTGCCGGCGGAACAGTCGGCCTATCAGAATCTCTTGCGGCTGAAGGCCCGCGAGCACGAGATTCAAAAGGGAGGGCAGAGCGGCACCGGATCGAGCAGCGGCAGCTCCAGTGCGTCGCAGCAGCAGCTCTCGCAGCTCGAACTGTCCAACAAGCAGAATCGCTACGAGCAGAAACGTCAGGCCGGCGAACAGCCGCAGACGGTCAATCAGGAACAGCTTCAGATTCTCGACCGGCTGAAAGAACTCGCCCGGCGGCAGCAGGATCTGACCGACAAGCTCAAGGAGCTGGAGGCCGAACTGCGGACCGCGGCGACGACGAAGGATCAGGAAGAGATCGACCGCCAGCTCAAGCGGCTGCGGGAAGAGCAGCAGCAGATGCTGCAGGACGCCGATTCGCTGCGGAACCGCATGAACCGGTCGAGCCAGCAGGACGAACTGGCCGAGACGCGGCAGCAGCTCGAAGAGACCCGCAAGAACCTGCTGCAGGCCACCGACGCTCTCAAGGAAGGACAGTTGTCGCAGGCGATCAATTCGGGAACGCGGGCCGCGCGCGAACTGCAGGAGATGCAGGACGAGTTCCGCCGGAAGACGTCGTCACAGTTCAGCGAGGCCCTGCGGGAGCTGCGGCAGCAGGCGCGGGAGCTGTCCGATCGCGAGGAACAGCTCGGCCAGCAGCTCGAAAACCTGCAGAACCAGCCGAAACAGTCGCTGCGCCAGTCGCAGGACCGGCAGGCGCTGCAGCGGGAGTTCGTCGATCAGAAGCAGCAGCTCGAGCAGCTCGTCGAATCGGCCCGGCAGATGGTGCAGGAGGCCGAGACCGCCGAACCGCTGGCCTCGAAGCAGCTCTACGACTCGCTCCGCAAGGCCCGCGAGCAGAAAACCGATCAGGCGCTCGATCTGACCACGCGATTGCTGCAGCAGGGGTTCCTGCCCGAAGCCAGCGAATCCGAGGCCCAGGCCCGGCAGGGAATCGACCAGCTCCGCTCGGGAATCGAACAAGCCGCGGAGTCGGTGCTGGGGGATGACGTCGAAGCCATGAAACGGGCTCGGCGGGAACTGGCCGACCTGTCGCAGGAACTGCAACAGGAGCTCGCCGCTCAGCAGGCCGCCGGAGCGGGCGAGGGGAAGCCGGGAACAGGCGAAGCCGGTCGACCGGGAGAGCAGAATGCTGGCGGCACATCGCCGATGCCTCAGCCCGGTCAGGACGGCCAGCCGAACGGCAAAGGCCAGCCCGGTCAGCAACCCGGCGACGGGAAACGTCCCGGTCAACAGCCGGGCCAACAGCCCGGAAAAGGCAATCAGCCGGGGCAGGGGAATCAACCCGGCGAGCAGCCGGGCGAAGGACAGCCGGGAGAGCAACCCGGAAAGGGACAAGAACAAGGGCAAGGTCAGCAGCCGGGACAGGGGCAAGGGCAGCAACCCGGACCGGGAGCCGGCCAGGGTCAGGGACAACAACCCGGCCGCGGGCAGGGGCAGGGTGGGCTCCGGGGCGGCCCGCCGCAGGCCCCCAGTCGCGGCCAGGCCTCTGCGCAAAACGGTCAAGGAGGCAACAGCAGCGGGCCGGGCGGACAGGGGGGACCGATGTCGTCCTCGCAGTACTCCGAATGGTCCGAGCGGCTCCGCGATGTCGAAGCGATGGTGGATGATCCGCAGCTCCAGGCGGAAGTCACCAAGGTCCGCGAGCAGGCCCGCAGCCTGCGGGCGGAATCGAAACGGCACTCGAAAGATCCCAACTGGGAGCTCGTCAAGACGTCGGTCTACGAGCCACTGGTCGAACTGCAGCAGAAGCTGGGAGAAGAAATTTCCCGGCGGGAAACCGGCAACGAATCGATGGCGCCGGTCGACCGCGACCCGGTCCCCACGCGCTATCGCGATCTCGTGAAGAGTTACTACGAACGGCTCGGGAGCGGCAAGGAATGACCATTGGCGCGGTTCTGTTCGGCGGACTGTCCTGGACGGGATGGGCTCTGGCCCTCTTCGCGGCCGGGGTCGTCGCCGTCTGCTGGGCCTATCGCCGGATCGGCCTGCCGACGTGGGACCGAGCCCTCTGCCTGGGTCTGAAGATCACAGCACTGGGGGTGCTGGCCCTCTGCCTGGTCGAGCCCCTCTGGAGCGGACAGCGGGTCCGCCCGGGCGCGAACCTGTTCGTGATTCTCGCCGATCAGAGCCGGAGCCTGCAGATCGTCGACCGCGGCGCGACCGAGCATCGCGGCAATGGTCTCAAGCAACTCCTGGCCGACGAAGAAGCCCCCTGGCGGGTTCGGCTCGAACAGGATTTCGACGTCCGGCCGTACGTCTTCGACAATCGGCTGCAGCACGTGACCTCCTTCGCCACTCTCACCTTCGACGGTTCGAGGACCCGGCTGGCGAGCGTGCTGAACGAGTTGAAAGACCGCTTCCGGGATCGGCCGCTGGCAGGGGTGCTGCTGCTGACCGACGGCCACTCGGAAGACGGCCTGCCGCCCGACGAGGAACTCAAATGGCTGCCGCCGATCTATCCGGTCCCCATCGGCTCGGCTTCCGGTTTGAAAGACGTCTCGATCGCCCAGGTCACCACGACGACGACGGCGTTCGAAGACGCCCCCGTGACCGTGCAGGCGGAAGTCCGCTCCGTGGGACTGGCGGGCGAAAAGGTCATCGCGCGGGTGCGCGACGAAACCGGCGCGATTGCCAAAACCGAATCGCAGGTTCTGCCGGCGGGTGACGCCCCCGCAACGTTCCGCTTTCAGCTCAAACCTCTCAAGCCGGGCATCGCGTTCTATGAACTGGAAGTCCGCCGGGCCGACGAAGATGGCGAGGCAACCGTCGAGGCGACACTGGCCAACAACAAGCGGCTGATCACCGTCGACCGGGGAGCCGGGCCATACCGGATCCTGTACGTCTCCGGGCGGCCGAACTGGGAGTTCAAGTTTCTCAACCGGTCGATCGAAGACGACGAGCAGATCGACCTGACGGCAATGATCCGCATCGCCAAGAAGGAGCCGAAGTTCGAATGGAGGAGCCGGGACGGCGAAGCCACCAACCCCCTGTTCCGCGGCTTCGACCGGACCGACGAAGAGACCGAGCGCTACGATCAGCCGGTCATCGTCCGGCTGAATACGGCTACCCCCGAAGAACTGCGCGACGGCTTTCCTAAGACGGCGGAGGGCTTGTTCCCATTCCATGCCGTGCTGCTGGATGACGTGGAGGCCGACTTCTTCTCGGCCGAGCAGCAGTCGCTGCTGGAGCGGTTCGTTTCCGAACGGGGCGGCGGCCTGCTGATGCTGGGTGGTCAGGAAAGCTTCCGCGAAGGGAAGTACGATCGGACGCCCGTCGGACGAATGCTGCCGGTCTATCTCGACAAGGGAACCGCGCAAACGGCAGGGCAGGGCTGGCGGCTGGCGTTGTCGCGCGAGGGCTGGCTGCAGCCGTGGGCCCGGTTACGCTCGACAGAAACCGAAGAACAGATCCGCCTCAAGCAGTGGCCGGCGTTTTCCACATTGAACCGGATCGGGAACCTGAAGCCGGGCGCAACCGTCATTGCCGAGGTCCAGGACGGTTCCGGGCAGAAGCAGCCGGCGCTGGCGGTGCAGCGGTTTGGCGAAGGACGCTGCGCCGCCCTGCTGATCGGCGACCTCTGGCGGGCTCAGCTCGAGACGGCCGCGAAGGGAGAGCCGTTGGACGACGTCGGCAAGGCGTGGCGCCAGATGCTCCGCTGGCTGGTGGCGGACGTCCCCGAGCGGACCGAGCTGCGGGCCGTCGAAGCCGACTCGCAGGGGCTGCCGCTGCTCCGGCTGGAAGTCCGCGCCCGCGACAAGGACTTTCAGCCGCGCGACAATGCTGGCGTGACGGTTCAGGTGGTCCAGCCGGACGGGACGACGCTCGAACAGCCCGCCGAGCCGTCGCTCCGCGAACCGGGTCTTTACGAAGCGGTCATCCGGAGCCGGCAGAGCGGTCGCTACCGGGCCAGCGCCGAGCTGATCGACAGCGAGGGGAAACCGGGCGGCACGGCGACGACGGGGTGGTCGTTCGATCCGGACGCGACCGAGTTCCGCTCTGCGGCTCCCGACCTGCGCAATCTCGAAGAGCTGGCCCGCAAGACCGGGGGCGAAGTGGTCTCGCCAGACGGGCTCGACGCGTTCGTCCGCTCGCTGGCGACCCGCGAAGCGCCGGTCACCGAAGCGACGACGTCGCCTCTCTGGCACAGCCCGTGGCTGTTGACGCTGGTCGTCGGCTGCCTGTGCGGCGAGTGGGGCGTACGCCGCTGGCGCGGGCTGCCGTAAGGTCTACACTGGCATCCAACGCGGCATTCTGAGATACCAGTGGCCTTCTTCTTCATGATGTGCGTTCGCGCGTCGACCGTCTTTCTCCTGGAAGTGCTCCCCCGATGTCGTCCGATTCGTCACGCTCTCTGCGGACCGCTTGGCTGGTCGTCGTTCTGCTGCTCCCCGTAGCGCTGCTGAACTACCTCGACCGGCAGATGCTCGCTGCGATGAAGGCCTCGGTCATCGGACAGTATTCCGAGCATCGGCAGCGACTCGAACTGGGGACTGATGCTCGGGCTGTTTAAGTGGGTGTATGCTTTCCTGAGCCCCGTTGGCGGCTACCTCGCCGACCGCTTCAGCCGGCGTTACGCCATCTGCGGCAGCCTGTTCGTCTGGTCCGCGGTCACCTGGTGGACCGGCCACGTCGATTCGTTCAACGAACTGCTGCTGGCCCGTTCGCTGATGGGGATCAGCGAGGCGTTCTACATCCCGGCCGCGCTGGCGTTGATCTCGGACTACCACACCGGCGCCACCCGCTCGCGGGCGGTCGGTCTGCATCAGATGGCGATCTACCTGGGGGTAATCACCGGCGGTTTCAGCGGCTACGTCGCCGACGCGCCGCAGCTCGGCTGGCGGTTCGCCTTCGACGCCTGCGGCCTGTTCGGCATGTTCTACGCCGTCCCGCTCGTTCTCCTTCTGCGCGATGCGCCGCGCCGGGAAACCGTCGACAAGTCGAACTCGAACAAAATCACAGTTATTGACTCATTCTCTTCGTTGATGAGAAATCCGTCGTTCGTCCTGCTTGTGCTGTACTTTACACTGCCGGCGGTCGCCGGATGGGTCGTTCGCGACTGGATGCCGGCGATCCTCAAAAATCAATTCGGGATCGGACAGGGGCTGGCGGGTTTTTCCGCAACGTTTTACACGCAATTGGCCGCAATTTTCTCCGCAGTCTGCGGCGGCTGGCTGGCGGATCGCTGGATGCATAAAAACGTGCGGGCGAGAATCTACGTCAGCGCTATTGGAATGGGACTTATCATTCCTGCAATGTTTGGCGTTGGCATAGCCGGTTCTCTGGGAGTGGCCGTTGCCTGCCTCGTGCTGTTCGGTCTCGGCTGGGGTCTTTTCGACGGCAACAACATGCCGATCCTCTGCCAGATCGTCCGCCCGGAGCTGCGAGCCACCGGCTACGGTATCATGAATTTCGTCAGCATCAGTTGCGGCGGACTCGCTGATCTTGGATTTGGCGCACTGCGAGACGCAAACGTTTCCCTCGCAGTGATCTTCTCGGGCTGTGCCGGTGCTGCGATCATTTCGGTCATCCTCGTCCTGCTGATCCGGCCTCGCCCGGAGCTGGCGCGGGGGTGATCTTGGATGAGAAAGCGCAGCCAGCGAAGTTTGTGGCTATCCGAAATCTCCCCGTAGCGAGTCCCCCCGCTTACCGCCGCTCACAACCCTCTAGCAGCGCTATGACTGCCCACGCGGTCGCCGCGCACGACAGGAACTGGTCGTTGCCGTGGGGGAAGCCGGACTCGAAATACTTTTGAAACGGCTTGCTGCGGGAGACGACGTGCCACGAGCCGTCCGGCTGTCGCGATTTCAGCAGCCAGCGCAAGCCGCGCTGGTACGCGGGATCGGTCGCCGGCAGTCCTCCCGCCTCGCAGAGCGCAACCAGGGCCGTCCCCGTGGCGTAGGCGTCAGACTGCGTGGCGTGCTCGGGCTCGCCAGCATCGAGCTGCGACCAGCCGCCGTCCGGGCGCTGCTTCGCCAGCAGTTCCTGAGTGGCCTGCTGCAGGTCTTCGGCGGATGCCCCTGCAACCTGCAGGGCTTTCAGGCGGAAGACGCGATCCTCCGTGTCTTTCGTTTCGGCCTTCCGGAGCCATTCCAAAACCTGCGTCTGCCGCGCGGCAATCCGCTCCTGCTGGTCCGCAGTTCCATACGCCGCCAGCCCGGCGAGCGAGACGTACGTCGTCGTGAATGGGCTCCCCTCGGAGGGAGGCCGGCGGGTGCCCCCCAGCCAGTGATCGCGGTCTTTGTGGCGGAACAGCAGATACTCCGCCACGGCCCCAGTGGTCTCATCGGGCTTCCAGCCGGCGGCCAGCAGAGTGACCAGAGCATAGCCGGCCATGTCGGCCTGGCCCCCCTGTCCCTGTCCATCGCGGTACTTTTGACGGTTGCTGTCCAGGAACGCGGCGATCGCCTCGGCCTGCAACGAGATCTCCTCTTCGTCGACCGCAAACCCGCGGGACCGGGCCTTCACGAGGGCCATCACCGTCAGCCCCTGGTTGTGGCACGCGAAGCAGTCGCGCGCATCAAGATGGCCCTTGGCGGCGAGAGTCAGGAGTTGCAGCGACGGTTCGAGTACCGGGCGCAGCTCGGCATCAGTCAGCAACGGCTCCGCGGCCGAGCAGGGGAGGGACGCCAGGAGCAGTGCGATGAATGATAGGCAACGCATGGAATGCGTCCAGTGCAGGGGAAACCTGCACAATACGGTGACTGACCGGACCATCGCAAATGCAATCGCTCCAACCACGATTGCCTCGTGGCCGGAGCGTTTCGCAGTTTTGAAGGCACGCAAATCAGCCAATCGAGCTGTCTCGATTGCGGCGAGCCCGTCGGGCAGCCCCGCAACCGCACAATGCCAGGCCAGCAAGCGCAAGCGTCGAAGGTTCCGGGACCGTCGGAGTCGAAGTCGTAAGGCCGGTCAATCGTCCGCTGACAACCTGGATCGCAGTCTCATCGTAGTTGGGATCGTCCGGGTCGGAGATCTTGTTGGGATCGACGAAGAATACGAAGAACGATCCGCTCGTAAAGTCCGCCAGATCTAACGACGTCGGCAGGATCGTCGCGTCACTGAAAACTGCGTCCGTCGAGTCGTCCATTCGAAGAATGAATGAGTCCAGCACATAGCTTCCCAATGTGAGCCCGGCAAGACCGTCCGAAGCTCGTGCAACGACTGCGTAGATATCTCCGCCCAAGTGGCTGTTCTCGATCTGGATCTCCGGCGCTCCGCTCGAAGAGCCCGCATAGCTGTTCACATCGAACGACAGGCTGAGCAGCGCATCAAAGACCGCAGCCGCAGAATTGCCGCCGGGCCGCATCGCCGTCGTGGAATCGAACGAATAGGATCCACTCAGCAGATCCCCCGCGGAAAACTCGGACGCGAGGCCCGCCTGAACACTTCCAACCACTCCGCTGAAGCTGACTGGAATTGTCGCGGCGTTCGCACTCGCCGCGGACATCGCGGCGATCGCAATCCCAAGAGACAATCGACGTAACAGGCCCGCATTCATTGCCCCACTCCACGCGTTAAATGAATCCGCTGCAACAGTCTGGCACCGGAGACCAACGTCTCCGGCATGGAATCCAGACCGCTCACGATGCCGCTCATCGACTGCCTCGTCTACGAAGTCAATCCAATCTACCAGCCAGAATCTCCGCGACAATCGGAATCTTGTGAAAATTCGCCCCAATCCACCTCGCAGAAGCCACATCACCGGTTCCCTGCCGCGGGCAGGTTGACGCGGATGCCCGCTCCACCTCGCTTGCCCGGCGCGAGCAACGCAAGCTACACTTCCCTGCGCGCCGGGACTCCGATTCCCGCCGTAACCTGAACTGCCGCTTGAGGATTCATGCATGTCCGTTTTGTCGTCCGACGCCGCCGCGGGGTGGCATGCGCTCGCTGATCGCGTTCTTACCGGCCACGCGCTGACCGTCGAGGAAGGCCTCGCCATTCTGAACAGCGGCGACGACGAGCTGCTCGATCTTCTCTCCGCCACCTATCGCGTCCGCCGCCGGCATTTCGGGCACAAGGTCCATCTCTACTTCCTACAGAACGCCAAGAGCGGCCTCTGCCCGGAAGACTGCGGCTACTGCTCGCAGTCAAAGATCTCCGACGCGCCGATCCCCAAGTACGCGCTGCTCAACGAGACCAAGCTGATGGAGGGGGCCGCCCGGGCCGTCGAGAGCAAGTCCCGGACATACTGCATCGTCGCCTCCGGCCGCGGACCGTCGAACCGCGAAGTCGAGCACATCGCCAAGACGGTCGAGAAGATCAAGTCGACCTACGGCCTCCACATTTGCTGCTGCCTGGGACTGCTGGAGCCGGACCAGGCGAAGCGGCTCAAAGAGGCCGGCGTTGACCGGATCAACCACAATCTGAACACCAGCCGGAACCATTATCCGGAAATCTGTACGACGCACACCTACGACGACCGCCTGGCGACGCTGAAGACCTGCAAAGACGCGGGGATGGAGCTCTGCAGCGGCCTGATCGTCGGCATGGGCGAGACCGAGCGCGACCTGGTCGACGTGGCCTTCGAGCTGCGGGCGCTGGAGGTGAAGTCGATCCCGGTCAACTTCCTGCACGCGATCGACGGGACGCCGCTCGAACAGAAGGGGGAGCTCGACCCGCGGGCCTGCCTGCGGGCCCTCTGCCTGTTCCGCCTGGCGAATCCGACGGTCGAGATCCGCGTCTCCGGCGGCCGGGAAGTCAACCTGCGGTCGATGCAGGCGATGAGCCTGTATGCGGCAAACTCGATGTTCGTCAGCGACTACCTGACGACGAAGGGCCAGCCGGCCGAGGACGACTTCCGCATGGTCGAAGACCTGGGTTTCGAGGTCGTCATCGGCGATCACGAAGCCTACGAGATGTGGAAAGCGAACCGGGTGGAAGCGGAAGCGGTCACGGCGTAGGACCGGGAAAATTCATTCCAGGTGGTGGGTTGCGGCGGCAGGAACAGTGTGCACTAATGCGACACATGAACAGACTGTGTGTTCTCTCCCTGCCAGAATCGATCCCTCATGGCTTCTCGGACAGCACCTTCGCAGATTCTCGCCATTGCAATTGCTCAGAAACATCTCTTGTGGGTGATTTGCGCGACGCTGTCACTGATCGCGTTCAGACTCATTCGACCGGAACAACTTCTGGAGAGATTGGATTTTGATCCAAGATTTGCCGAGTTGCTCTTGCCGGTATTTGCCGTTCTCAACGTCGCGATCCTTCTTGCGCAGTTGATCTCAGTCATCCGACTCTCCCGGGCGCTTGGCGAAGGTTGGACAACCGTCTTTTACGCACTCGCCATGGTGGTCCCCTGCGTTTCTCTCCTGTGTCTGTTGACTCTGAGCAGCCGTGCTACCAGCCGTCTGCGAAAAGTTGGCATCCGTATCGGTCTCCTCGGCGCAAGACGGGCAGACGTTGAAGCCTACCGGGCCGACATTCACTCACTTCACTGCCCAGCCTGCGGGGAACCGATTGAAGGGAGCATCCAGTCGTGCCCGATGTGCGGTGCCTCGATCGGCGCTCCGCAGCCGGTCGACATCGCCGACTTTTTGTCCGGACTTGCGGAACCGCGAAATTTGCCCTGACCGGGGGGCTTCACGATGGACTTTCATTGGACTGACGAATCGATCGAACACATCGCCCGTCATGGCGTTTCGGTTGACGACTGGACCGAGGCGTTTACGAATGCATATCTCGATACGATCAGTCGCACGACTGGCCGTCCCGCCTGTTTCGGTTACACTGACGATGGCAGGCATTTGTTTCTCGTCTATGAAATCGATCAGAGTTATATTTGTCCGATCACCGGCTACGAAGTTCCGGAGTAGCCTCGCATGACCAAGTTCAACTGGAATCCTGACCTCGCCGCAGCCGCGGATGCGGAGCAAGCCAGCTCCGGCGAACGGGCCGTCCGGCTCCGCGCCGCTGCTGGTGAGGACTCTCTGTCGGGGGAACTGCGCCGGGCGTTCCATCTGTCTCGTCTGGGAGTTCCCCGCGCAGCGGCAGTATCCGAGGTCGAGCCGCTACGATTCGCCGACTGGCTCGAAGGGCTGGCGGAACTTCCCTCCGGAGCGATGGACCGCCTCGCCACGGCGCTTCAGGTCCACCTGGTTCCCATCGCGCCCGACGAAATCGGTCGCCCCGAAGTCTGACTGCCCCATGTGCGGCGCGGCGGTGTAGGGCCGGGCGCGCCCGGCCGGGTTTTCGCCCTGGACGCCACAGTCGGCTGGCGGGAGCCGGCCCTACCTCAGCTCAAACGCCCCCAGCAGCCCCTGATGAGCTTTGTCCGCGTCCTGCGGCCCCACCACCACGCCGATGCGGGTCTCGCTGGTATTGACCATCTGCACATTGACACCCGCTTCGCCCAGCGCCCGGAACATCCGCTCGCCGACGCCCGTGTGGCTGCGAAGGCCGATGCCCATCACCGACAGCATCGCGATTTCCTTCTCGTAGGACAGCGAAGCGCCGGGCCAGCGCTCGATGACTTCCCGGAGCAGCAGCAGGCAGCGTTCCAGATCCTGACGCGGAACGGTGAATGACAGATCCGCCTTGTGAGCGTGCGTCATGTTCTGGACGATCATGTCGACCATCACCCCTCCCTCGGCGACCGCCGTGAAAACTTCCGCGGCGACGCCCGGATCGTCCGCCAGGTGCCGGACGGTGATCCGCGACTGGTGCGTATCGAGGTCGACTTCGCTGACGACGATGTCTTCCATGCTCGCCAGCCGGGAAACCACATCCCGCTCCAGTTCATCCCGGCTCAGGTTCAGTGCGCTGGATCCGACGTCCCGCTGGGCAAAGCCAATGCTCGGGGCGAAGGCCGTGTCCCGATGCAGCGCGAAGCCGGCATGGACCGCATTGAGCGCCTGCACCGACTGATCGCGATCGACCAGCACCGAGATCTTAATCTCGCTGGTGGTGATCATCACGATGTTCACCCCGGCGTCGGACAGCGACTTGAACATCTGGGCCGCGACGCCGGTGTGAGTCCGCATCCCCGCGCCAACCACCGAGACCTTGGCCACGTTCGTCCCGTGATGGACTTCGCCGGCCCCAAGTTGCCTGACGGCCTCCTCGGCCGCGGTCAGCGCGTCCGCCAGGTCGTCCTGCGGCACGGTGAACGAGACTTCCGCGACGCCCGCCTCGGCGACGTCCTGGATCACCATGTCGATGGCAATTTTGCGGGCGGCCATCGTGGCGAACAGGGCATTCAGCACGCCGGGCCGGTCGGGCAGCCGACGGAGGTTCACAATCGCCTCGTTCTTGACGAGGGCCACGCTGCTGACAACGGGCACGTTCTCGTCGAGCTGCGGCGCGATAAGCGTTCCTTCCCCTTCCGCGTAAGCAGGACGGACCTGCAATGGAACGCGGTACTTCTTGGCGAACTCGATCGAGCGGGAGTGCATCTTGCCGCCGCCGAGGCTGGTCAACTCCAGCATTTCGTCGTACGAGATCCGGGTCAGCTTTCTCGCTTCTTTTACGGCTCGCGGATCGGTCGTGTAGATGCCGTCGACGTCGGTGTAGATTTCGCAGACATCCGCCTGCAGCACCGCAGCCAGGGCAGTGGCAGTCGTGTCGCTCCCGCCGCGTCCCAGGGTCGTAATGTTGAAGTCGTCGTCGATCCCCTGAAATCCGGCCGCAATGACGATTTTTCCGGCTTCGAGAGCGGCCCGGATCCGCTCGGTGCTGATTTTGCGGATGCGGGCCTTGGTGTAGGTCGAATCGGTGAAGATGCCGATCTGGTAGCCGGTCAGGCTGATGGCAGGCTCCCCCAGTTCCTGGACGGCCATCGCCATCAGGGCAACCGATTCCTGTTCGCCGGTCGCCAGCAGCATGTCCATTTCGCGGGGAGGCGGGTTGTCGGTGATCTGGCGGGCGAGGTCGATCAGTTCGTCGGTTTTGTCACCGCGGGCGCTGACGACCACGACTACCTGTTTGCCAGCCCGCTTGGCGTCGACGATCCGCTGAGCCGCATTTCGAATCCGCGAGGCGTCGGCCACGCTGCTGCCGCCGAACTTCTGCACCACAATCGCCACAATCCCGTCCTTCTCACAATCCCGCAACTGACGCCGCCGGGGCGGGAAAACGTCTCCACGCGCCGGCGTCAGGGGGAAAAGATAGCAGAGGAGGCGGGTTCACGACACATTCACGTGACGCGGAATCCGGGAGAATCGACGCTAAATCGGGGAACGGCGCCGAGAAAACCGGCCGACAGCGGGGCGAATTTGCGTTTCGGCGCCCCATCGAACCGACGGTCCTCCTTGCCGCTGGCCGGCATGGCGGGATATTCTGAAGAACTGGCCCGACGGGACGGGATTCCGACAACCGAACCTGTTGAAACGCGGGGACTTGGAGCGAGTCCGCCGTGGGGTCTGGAATCGTTCAGAAAAAGGATGGATTGACGATGGTGACCTACGAATACTTCTGTCAGGCGAACGAAAAGTCCGTGGAAGTCGCCCACAGCATGCGGGACTCGATCGCCACTTGGGGCGAGCTCTGCCAGCGGGCCGGCATCGAGCCTGGCTCGACGGCGCCAGACGCTCCCGTCGAGCGGTTGATCTCCGGGGGAGCAATGGCAATTGTCAGCGGCGGCACGCCAAGCAGCCAGGCCGCCCTGCCAACGCTGCCGATGGGTGGCGGTTGCTGCGGCCGGCCGAGCCAGTGCGGGCATCACTGAGCCCAGAAGCACAGACAGGAATGTCTGTGCCACCCTGAGTCCTGCGGAATGCGGGAAGTTGAGAGCACGATGACAGTGGCATTTGATGTTTCGGAATTGGCGGACGTCCTGTGGGGCTGGCTCAGACCCCGCGTGCCGGAAGCGGCGTGGACCTGGCTCCAGGATCGCCGGACGGCGGTCGCGTCCGGCGACCGCAAAGCGCTCTATCTCGCTTTCGGCCTGACGCCGAGAAAGACCGGAAAAGACGACCTGGCTCTGACGGAAAGCGAACTGGAACAGGCGCTGTCGGCCCGACCGGGCTGGCATCCGACCGGCTGGACCGTCGACCAGGCGGCCCGCCTGGCGCTGCTCCTTTCGTTACCGGAGATGGAACCCGCCGAGTACGTTGGCACGCTGGATCAGCTCTTCTCGACGGGCGAAGTCCACGAGCTGCTGGCCCTGTACCAGGGCTTGGGGCTCTACCCGCATCAGGCGGACTTCCAACTGCGGTGCGCCGAGGGGATTCGCTCCAACATTCGCGGGGTGTTCCTGGCGATCGCCCACGGCAATCCTTACCCCGCGGAACAGCTCGGCGAAGACCCGTGGAATCAGCTCATCCTGAAGTGTCTGTTCGTCGGGACGACGCTCGATCCGGTGGTCGGCATCGACAAACGGTCTAATCCCGCCCTAGCCCGGATGCTGACCGATTTCGCCCACGAACGCTGGGCCGCCAAACGCCCCGTCAGCCCGGAATTGTGGCGCTGCGTGGGTCCCCATGCCGATGACGGCATGCTGGCGGATCTGCAGAAGGTCCTGACGACGGGGAGCGAGGTCGAGCGACATGCCGCCGCCCTGGCCCTGGCGAACTGCCCGCGGCCGGAAGCGGCCCAAATCCTCAAGGAAGTGCCGGAACTGGAGCAGGGAGTACGGGACGGGACGATCACCTGGAGCAAAGTGGCCGCCCAGATCGCGTAGCCGACAAGGAGTTGTGCGATGCCTCTAACCATCACCGACGAAGAACTGCAGGCGGCAGGCGTCAGCGCCGAGGAAGCCCGGCTGGAGCTGGCCTGCCGCCTGTTTCAGGCGGGCAAGCTCGACCTGTGGCCCGCGGCGCAACTGGCCGGCCTGACGCGGGTGCAGATGGAGGAGGCCTTGCACGATCGGAAGATCCCGATTTATACGATCACATACGAAGAACTTCAGAAGGAGCTGCGCGTGCTGGACCGGCTGGAGACGGCCGGAGCTCGCGTAGCGTTGAGGGGTAATCTCACGCACAATTCCTAGACCATGCAGAGATACTCTCGGACACCGCACGCACTCGCGACAAGGGCCCTAGATCGTGATGTCACTGCAGTTCAACATATCCGGACTGGACCAATATGTGGTTATCGAGAATCCAGACCATGGGTTCTCCGACTTCGCGACTTTGACCGTCGAGGGTATGTGCGAACTACTTGGTGAGACGGAGGATCCAACGCTCTTCTCGCTCCCTGCCACTCCATCATGGAACCCTCCCTACGTTGCATGGCGACTGGGATTCTACGGAAGAGAACGGCGCCCCGAATTCCAGATCACGTTCGATGGGGATACGTTCCCTACGACAGTTCGAGCCGAGGCCTCCGTTCCACTGTACCGTCTGGTCCACATCGCAGGAACGTTCGATGGCGAACGAGTACGTCTCTACGTTGACGGCCAACTTGTGGCGGAGCGACTGCATCGTGGAACAATTCGCACTACTTCGCAGCGTCCAACGATGGCCGCCCGCTCCTCAACGGACCGCGGCGGCTATCTCGTTGGCAGAGTCTACGAGGTTCGTATTTGGAGTGCTGCACGAACTCAAGAAGAGATCGACTTTTGGAAGGACCGCCGCTTAGTTCTGCCCGTGATCCCACACCTGCAAGGGCTGTGGCGGACAGAGTCAACGTTTGACGCCGAACAAGCGTCCTTTCTTCAACAACGCGGTTTCACCGATCTCGAACGCGCGTTTTCGGACTTCCTAGCGGTATACACTGAATCATACTCTAGACAGGGTGCAGACCTTCTATCACCCGCCGCGCGCTCTCAGTTCTCGTCGCACTTTCATACACTTTTGGCTATTAAGGCATCAGACGGGTATGCGGTTCTCTACGAGGATTCGCCTGCCACATATTTACAGAGCCTTGGCAGCGACATCGAGCAAATCAATAAAGGCGGCTTTCTCTTTCTCGATCTACACTTCCTAACACTATCCGACTTCCTCCAGGACATCAGCAGCAACAAAATAAAGGTAACTCGGCGACGCTTGAACGCAGAGCCAGAATTTCCTCTTGATCGCGAGCAAGCCCAGTCGTGGACGCTTGCCGACAACCCCTCTACTTCTTCTCCTGCGCCTGAGATTCGCATCGCGTTCACGAGTCCGCCTTCCAGCGATTCGGAAGACCTCTGCCCCGGAGGACGAGTCCGGATAGTCTCTCCAATGGTTCAAGGCACAACCGGAGAGTTGCGGCGGGCGTTCACATGGAGCTTTGTCGACATCTGGTTTGGAAGTCTAGACTGGGAAATAGCGAGAAAGGGACTGCCAGACGCAGTTGCGCTGAATGACATTTTATTCCTAAACTCAGCAACAGACGCGGAGTCACCGCTCGTTGCCACGACGATCTCGATTGACACTCGCGAACCGCAGTTGCCGATTGAAGATGTGCTCACCGAGTTCCTTGCGATTATTGAAAGAGACGATGTGGATGAAGTGCAGCATGTGCTGCCATTTCTTTCAATCCCCAAGAACTGGCTGTTTCTGAGCCCTTCGGCTGAACATGTCTGGCCTGAGAAGATGCTCGGAAACAAATGGCGTGTCGACTTCATTGTCCGCGAAGCCGATAGCACGTACGTTGCAATCGAAGTCGAATCTCCGAAAAAGCGCCTGTACAAGACCGGAAGCTCAATCGAGCCATACGCGGAGTGGACGCACGCGGAGCAACAAGTCAGGGACTACTGCAACTTTATCGATTCTAATCGAGATTATGTCGAGCGAGAGGAGAAGCTCGCCGGCGTGCTTAAGCCACGCGGACTCGTGATTATTGGCCGCAGGGCCGATTTAACGCCTGACGGCAGACGCAAACTTGCGGAAAGAAACGCGGACTCCGGCCGATACCAGACCGTTACGTTCGACGACATAATCGACCGCGCAAGGGTTATCATCGACAGAGTCCGCGCGATGCTCGCACCGGGCAAGTCCTAGCCAAGACGTGCTTTATATTTGAAATCAGGGCAATAATGCGTTTCATCGACCCCCACATCCACATGGTTTCCCGCACCACCGACGACTACGAGGCGATGGCCGCCCAGGGCGTCGTGGCAGTCATAGAACCTGCCTTCTGGCAGGGACAGCCCCGCACGGAAGTCGGGACCTTCAAAGACTACTTTTCGATGCTCGTCGGCTTCGAGCGGTTTCGGGCCGCCCAGTTCGGCATCCGGCACTACTGCACAATGGGCCTCAACAGCAAGGAGGCCAACAACGAGCCCCTCGCCGAGCAGGTGATGGACCTGCTGCCGCTGTTCTGCACCAAGGAAGGGGTCGTCGCCATCGGCGAGATCGGCTACGACGATCAGACCCCCACCGAAGAGAAATTCTTCCGGCTGCAGCTCGAACTGGCCAAGGAAGTCGGGCTTCCGGTCCTGATCCACACGCCCCACCGCAATAAGAAGCAGGGGACGTTCCGCAGCATGGACGTGATCGAAGAGCACAACATCCCGCCGCACATGGTGGTGATCGATCACAACAACGAGGAAACCTGCAAGGAAGTCCTCGACCGGGGTTACTGGTGCGGCTTCACGATCTACCCCAAGACCAAGATGGGGAACGAGCGGATGGTGGAAGTCGTCCGGCAGTACGGCAGCGAACGAGTCATCATCGACTCGTCCGCCGACTGGGGCGTCTCCGACTCGCTCGCCGTCCCCAAGACCGCCCGGCTGATGCTCGAACGAGGAATCCCCGCCCCGGACGTCGAACTCGTCTGCTACAAGAACGCGATCGCCGTCTACGCCCAGAGCGGCCAGTTCAGCGAAGACGACTGGCTCAACCCGCCCCCGGTCGACCAGCGCTCGCTCTTCGAAGGCAACAGCGTCCTCCGCGGCGGCCAGACGCCGAAAA
This sequence comes from uncultured Planctomycetaceae bacterium, assembly GCA_942493135.1. Taxonomy (GTDB): domain Bacteria; phylum Planctomycetota; class Planctomycetia; order Planctomycetales; family Planctomycetaceae; genus Planctellipticum. Next base: position 6,884,707 of record OW818684.1, read on the forward strand.
TCGAAGAACCGGACAAGGAAGAGGGAATCATCCGGTAGTCCGGTCGGACTCTCACCGGAGAAGAGAAGAAGTATTCACCGCGGAGACGCGGAGGACGCGGAGAAGTCAATCAGGAGAGTGAAAAGTGAGTATTGAGTAGTGACGAGTGCAAAGTGACAGAGAACATGATCCGCAGCCGGGTGGCGACTCCTTCATTTTGCACTCCTCACTCACCACTACTCACTTTACACTTTCCGGTTCTTCTCAGACTTCGCTTTCTCCGCGTCCTCCGCGTCTCCGCGGTAAACATTCTCTTCTTCCTCTTCAAGCAAACGGCAGCGGCTCGTACTCGCCCCCCAGGATCTCCGCCGACCGTACCCCCAGCCATTTATCGAGCAGGGTCGCGTAGACCCTGCGGAAGTCGGTCGTGAACTTCTGGTCGCCGTCGTCTAGGTCGGTCAGGCTCGGGAACTTGCCGCAGAAGCCCGGCGTCCCCGTCGGTGACACGACGAACAACGAAGAGGCCGCGCCGTGGTCCGTCCCCAGGCTGCCGTTCTCTTTGACCCGCCGGCCGAACTCGGAAAACGTCGACAGCAGCACGCGATCCGCCAGGCCGTGACCGGTCAGGTCGGCGTGGAAGGCGGCGATGGCGTTCCCCAGTTCGCCCAGCAGTGCCGCATGCCCCGGTTGCTGTTGCGAATGCGTATCGAAGCCGTCCAGGCCCACCAGATAGATCCGCGGCGGCAACCCCGCGCCAATCATCTGCGCGACGAGCTTGAGCTGGTTCGCCAGGTGCGTCGCCGGATACTCCTTCGCCGGGGAATAGCCGGCCGAAAGACTCTTCAATCGCTCGGAACTGGTCACGGCGGTCCGCAGCGACTTTCGCAGGAAGTCGAGCTCGCCGCCTGCCGGCGCTCCAGTCGTTGACAGAATCTGATCGCGGGCCGACTTCAGTTTCACCTGCAACCCGGACGGCAACTGCGGATCATTGAGGTGGTAGTCTTCGAGCCGCTTCAGGACCGGAACGTTGACCTGCCGGCTGACCAGCAGCAGCGGCAGCCGCTCCATGCCCAGCGCCAGACCCTCGGCCCGCTCGGGATTGTGCTGGAGTTGCCATTCGAGGGTCCGCCCCAGCCAGCCGTCCTGCGGCGTCGGGTTTTCAGGCTGTGCACTGTGCCAGATATCCATCGAACGGAAGTGCGACCGGTCGGGCTGCGGGTATCCTACGCCCTGCACGATCGACAATTTCCCGGCGTCGTGCAGTTCTTTCAGCCCCGTCAGCGACGGGTGCAGACCGAACTGGTCGTCGACCGGCAGCACGGCCCCTTTGCCAATGCCGATCCCCGGACGGGCGCGGTGGTAGTCGTCGCTGGTATACGGTACGACGGTATTGAGCCCGTCGTTGCCCCCTGCCAGTTGCACGAGCACCAGCACCCGCTGATCCGGCCCTGCGACCGCCTGTTCCGCCGCGGCATGCAGCCACTGCGGCGCCCGACCAACTCCCAGCGTCACGGCGCTCGCAGCACCCAGCACGGACAGAAACTCGCGTCGCGTCGATTTGAGAGACATAGTCACCACTCCGCAAGGCTTGCGATGCATACTCATTCCCAGGCTCTGCCTGGGAACGTCAATCTTCGACGCTCTGCGTCGTTCTGTCTTCTTGTCTGGAAACAGTCTGCAGAAGACGCGAAGCGATTACATCAACTGATATTCGGGCGACTGCAACGCCAGTTGCAGCGCCGCCTCGCCGGCTTGACTGTCGCCGGTTTGTGTCATCGTCCGGATCTGGGCAACCGTTTCCGCATCCGCCTCGCCGCTGAGAACGACGGACTTCAGAAACTCCACGGCCGAATCCGGCTGAGCGAGCTGGCTGCGGACGGCGTCGGTCAGCACGCCGAAACGACCGCTCGTGGCAACGTCCGTCGCCGCGTTGGCCCGCAGGATCAGCGTCGATGAGGTAATCCACAGTCGCTGTCCGTCCCAGCCCTTCACAGACGGTGGAGCGAAAATGCTCTGCCCAAGTTCGGCCAGAGTCTGCGCCACCGGCTGCCAGCGAACGGCCTCCAGCAGGCTGTGAGTCATGCCGAGGACAAAGTCGAGCGGCGACTTGATCAACGACCGGCGATGGCGGGCGTCGAAGAAGAGCTGCGACCGCGCCAGTTCATTCATCACCGGCCCGATGACCAGTCCGTGCAGCCGCAGTCGCTCGGCGACGGCGGCGATCTCCGTTTCGCCCGGTTCGGCCATGACGAAGGTCCGCAGCAGCTTGAACGCCAGATAGCGGGCACACGCCGGCTGCTTCAGGCACAGATCGACGACCGAGTTGCCGTCGAACGTTCCGGTTTCGCCGAAGATTGTCTTCGGCCGCGGATCGTGCTGATTGTCGTTGAACCAGAATTCGCCGTCGCGAAGCTGCCAGCCGCTGAAAGCGCGGGCCGCTTCCTGGATGTCCTTCTCCGAGTAGTTGCCGACCCCCAGGCTGAACAGCTCCATCACTTCGCGGGCGAAGTTCTCGTTCGGATGCCGGCGGCGATTGGCTTCGCCGTCCAGCCAGACCAGCATGGCCGGGTCGCGGGCCATGCCGTGCAGCAACTTCGCAAACGAACCGGACGCCTCCGACCGCTGCAATTCGTTCTGCCGCAGCATCAGCGAGACCGATCGGACCTTCTCCTGCGAGGTGGCGAAGTGGTTATGCCACAGCAGCGTGAGCTTTTCGGTCAGCGGGTTGGCCGAATGGACCATCCGGTACAGCCACCAGACCTGCAGATCGCTCAGGTTACCCGTCGCAACGGCCGTAGTGCGGAGGACGCCGTCGACTTCCTGAAATTCAGGCGTCTCCGGCTGCGCAGACAACAATCGGTCCAGCGTTGCCTGACGTCCTGCCGTCACCGCATGTTTCAGTTGATCCGGCGAATACCCGAACTGCAGCCGACGGAGCGCGTGCGCAGCATCGGCGAGCGTCCACGGCGCGGTATCCGCAACCGGCGCCAGCATCCCTTGTGGAGGAGCAAGTCTCCGCATGGTTACCACCCTCCCTGGAATCGCCAGACGTACCCGTCCGGCCGCAGCGTCGACGACAGCGAGACCGGCCGCAGCCGACGGAGCAGATTGAGTGCATCATTGAGTCCGTTCGCAGCCTGATCGGCCGACCGGCCGTCCTGCACGGCCTTGGCTTCGATGATCGCCCGGTTGGACTCCAGCAGATCCGCAACCACCGCCGGAACGACCTCAAACGACCAGTCCGGACGGTCCGCCGCTGGGGCTGGAGAGGCTCCGGTCGGACTCTGCATCGCATCGATCAACTGCCGGCAGAGGTCCTGGCTGGTCGCCATGATAAAGTGACGTCCGACACGGGCTGCGGAGGGCTGGAAGTTGAACGCGATCGGCAGATCGGCCCCCTTCGGCGTCTGCAGATACTTCGCGTAGGAGAGCTGGACGTCTTTGTAGGTTTCCGAAGACATCACCCACGGAATCCGCTTCTCCTGGCCGGCCTGCAGATTGACCACCGCGGTGATCGTCTGAAACACCATCTGCAGCAGATCCGAAGCCTGCTCGGGCTGTTCCAGCTCCACGATGATCGCCGTTCCGGGCAACTGCACTCCCGGCCGTCCTTCCAGATGGGCGAACGATTGCGGAGCCGAGATAATCTGCAGACGCTTGCTGAACAGCGGCAACACGTCGGCCCGGAAGTCTTTGCCGGGCATGAACGTCGCCAGACCCGTTTCGAACTTGTCGAATTCCGGCAGAATCTGTTCGATCATCAGTGACTCGCGCTGGCCGTACCACGCCGCCCAGTCGCGGACGATCGAAATGCTGGCCGCCTGCGGCCCGAGATGCGTCTGCAGATCGGTCGGGACCGGCGGCAGCAGTGTCTGGTGAGCGGCATCGATCTCCGCCGGCTTGCCGGGCACGAACGCCTCCAGCCCCCACGACGATTCCCCCAGGTCCAGCGTCGCCGTCAGAGAATCGGCGTGCGAAATGTATTCGACGACCCCGCCCAGCAGGAGGGACGCCAGAGGATTGTCGAGCTTGTCCGGCAGCAGACGATCCCGCTGCAGCAGCTCGCGAATTCGATCGTAGTCCGCCCACGCTTCGAGCTTTGTGTCTCCCCGGTCCGAGTGCCGGGCTTTCTTCCAGGCGTCGGTCGCGGCGAGGTTTCCGCCGGCATCCGACCTCAGGGCCGCTTCGACCTGATCCACCAGCGATCGCTGGTTGCTGACCGCAATCCAGCGGTCATGCAGAATCATGGCGGAACCGTCGACATTCACCAGCCGCAGGCCGCCGCCGTCGATTTCTTCGGTCTTCACCTTGTCGGCAGTGAGCTGCACCAGCGGTTCGAGCCGGGTGCGGATGTGCGTTGCAATCTCGGGCGACTCGGTGCGAATGAGCCCCAGCACGACCGGCTTGTCGCCGCTCTCCGGAGCGTAAACGCCGACAATCCAGCGATCGCCGATCAGGTCGCGGGTCATCGACCAGAGATCTTTGCCGTACTGGACCTGCACCACGGCAATTCCGCCGCGGACCTTTCTCCCCTGCGGGGAGTCGATGAAATCCTTGTAGTTCGGACTGGCGAGAATCGCCTTGACCAGCTCGGACTCCTCCAGCCGGGTCACCACCTCGCTCCAGCCGCGGCCCTCCAGCGTGCCAACCGCCCCGGCGGGCAGGTAGCGGGCCAGAGACTCGTCAGCCGCATGAACGACTGGTAGCGTCAGCAGAACCGCGAACAGGGTCGCGCACCAGCAACGAAACAGAGCAGGCATGGCAGAAACTCCCGGCGAGACAGGTCTCAGGCAGAGCGGACTGCCCTGAGATACCCGCACGACACCGGGGGAGTTTCAGTCGATCGGTCGGATCCCGACGTCGAATTGCATGCGGGTTTCTACCGCCCGCGGCGTTCCCGGGCATACCGCACCCGGCACCCGCGGGCGATGGTCTCCGTGACTTCGGGCTTTTTCCCGGCCAGGGCCGCCGCGATCGCCTCCTCGACATACCGCCGCTCGACCTTGTCGGCGTCTGTCTTGTCGTCCATCGCCCCCATGTAGACCAGCTTCCGGTCGCGGTCGAAAACATAGAACTCCGGCGTAAAAATCGCCCCGAAGTCCTTCGCGATCTTCTGGGATTCGTCGTACAGGTAGTGAAAGGCGAACTTCTTCGCCTTCACCCGCTCGGTGAGGGCGTCGAGCCTGTCCTCCGCCACGCGGTTCACGCAGACCGGAACGATCGCCACCCGGCCCTCGCCGGCATAACGTTCGGCAATCGCTTGAATCCGCCCCTCGTAATCGGTCGCAGTCGGGCAACTCACACACGTGAAGACCACCACAATAACTTCCCGGTCCTTCAGGTCCGCCAGACCGTGCAATTTGCCGTCGGTCCCCGGCAGCTCGGCCCAGACGGGAGCGGGATCGCCAATGCTGAGCACCTCGTTGTACTCACCTGCGTTCCCGGATCCGGCACCCACCAAAAAGGTCGCGACCGCGGCAAACAGGTGGCGAAAATTGATCATCCCAGGTATCTCCGAAAGCCAGGTTGCGACATTGATTCAAGCCGCGTCAGGAGTTACATCAACTGGCCGCTCTGATGAAACCGCATCGGAACCTTGATTGCAAGAGGCGTCAGGGACATTTCCGACGCGGATCTGGCGATCTTGTCCGAAAGTTCACAGCCAGGTCCAAAAACTGGGATTGCGGAACTTGCTGAGCATGATACCTTATCCTCTGATTTCCGGCTGAGCCGCGGCGCTCAACGAGTGCGCTCCGCAGGGACTGTCCACCCGCCCAGATGCCCACCTGTTCCCGCAAATTCCGCCAACGATCAACCGCCGTTTTGTTTCCATTTTGAGTCCTGGTTCGGAACCAGTCAGGGATTGTGTTTTCATGGCTCGCCGTAACGACATCCGCAATATCGCCATCATCGCACACGTCGATCATGGAAAGACGACGCTGGTCGACTGCCTCATCAAGTCCAGCGGCCAGTTCCGCGACTCGCAGGTGCAGCAGGACTGTATTCTCGACTCCAACGACCTGGAACGCGAACGCGGCATCACCATCCTCGCCAAGAACATCGCGCTCAACTACAACGGCACGAAGATCAACATCATCGACACGCCCGGCCACGCCGATTTCGGCGGCGAAGTCGAACGCGTCCTCAGCATGGCCGACGGCGCCATCGTCCTGGTCGACGCCTTCGAAGGCCCCCGTCCGCAGACCCGCTTCGTGCTCAAAAAAGCCCTCGAACTCGGGCTGCAGCCGGTCGTGGTTGTCAACAAGATCGACCGGCCTGACGCCCGTCCGCAGGACGTCCTGTCCGAAACCTTCGACCTCTTCGTCGAACTGGGCGCCGACGACAAAACCCTCGACTTCCCCTACATCTTCGCCAGCGGCCGAGCCGGCTTCGCCACCCACGACCCCGAAGTCAACACCGGGACCATCCAGCCGCTGCTCGACATGATCATCGAGCAGGTGCCGGGGCCGGAAGTCAATGAAGACGGCCCGCTGCAGATGATGGTCACCTCGCTGTCCTACTCCGAATTCGTCGGCCGCATCGCCACCGGCCGCATCGCCAGCGGTTCGGTCAAGCCGGGCCAGAAGGTCGTCCTCACCAAGTCGGACGGCTCGCTGAAAGCCGAGCAGATCGTCGGCGTCGAGATCTTCGACAAACTCGGCCGCCTGCCCGTGGATGTCGGCACCTCGGGCGACATCGTCGCCCTCGTCGGCCTGACCTCGCCGGAGATCGGTGATACGGTCACTCTGCCCGACAATCCCCAGGCGCTGCCCCGCATTGCGGTCGACGAGCCGACCCTCTCGATGATGTTCACAGTCAACAGCTCCCCGTTCGCCGGCCAGCCCGGCGGCGGCAAGTATCTGACCAGCCGCCACCTTCGCGCCCGGTTGATGCGCGAACTCGAATCCAACGTCGCCCTCCGCGTCGAGGAAATGGGCGACCGCGACGCCTTCCAGGTCTCCGGCCGTGGCGTGCTCCACCTCGCCGTCCTCATCGAAACGATGCGCCGCGAAGGCTACGAGCTGTCCGTCGGCAAGCCGCAGGTCATCCGCAAGCAGGTCAACGGCAAGTGGCACGAGCCGTTCGAAGTCCTCGATATCGACGTCCCCACCGCCGAAGTCGGCGGTGTGATGGAAGTCGTCGGCAACCGCCGGGGCGAAGTCGTCCACATGCACAGCAACGACCTGGGGACCACGCACGTCGAGTTCTCGATTCCCGCCCGCGGGCTGATCGGCATCCGGACGAAGCTCCTCAACGCCACCCGCGGCGAAGCGATCATTCACCACCGGTTCGAAGCCTACAAGCCGGTGGAAGGGGATGTCCCCCACCGCCAGAACGGCGTGCTGATCTCCCAGGAACGTGGCAAGGTGGTCGGTTTCGCCCTGTTCAAGCTGCAGGAACGGGCCGAAATGTTCGTCGCCCCCGGCGACGAGGTTTACGAGGGGATGATCGTCGGCGAGAACTCGCGCGACAATGATCTCGTCGTGAACCCGATCAAGGAAAAGAAGCTGACGAACATGCGGGCCTCGGGCTCGGACGAAAATATCCAGCTCAAGCCCCCCCGCCGCCTGTCGCTGGAAGCCGCCCTCGAATACATCGAGGACGACGAGTTCGTCGAAGTCACGCCGCAGATCATCCGCCTGCGGAAGGCCCGCCTGACGGAGCAGGAACGCAAGCAGCAGTCCCGCGCCACCGCCGGCGCCGGCGTGTAGCGAGACTCCGGGGTGGCACGCCCTGAGTCTTCGAAGGGCGTGTGTGCATTTCCCAGGACCACGCCCTTCCCAAAGCCTCAGGGCGTGCCACCCAGTTCGAATCTGTGGTTGAGATCAGGAGCCCCCGTGAGGCATCATGGGGGCTCTCTGCTGCGCGGACCTTCAGGAGACAACCGATGATCGCCGTCATCGCCCACGATCAGCGCAAGCCGGAAATGCTGGAGTTCGTCCGCAGGCACCTCGCCTTCTTCCAGAAACAGTCGCTGGTCGCCACCGGCCATACGGGGAAAATGATCCAGGAAATCCTCGGAGTCCCCGTCGAGTGCGTCGTCCACGGCCCGGACGGCGGCGATCTGATCATCGGCGGTCGCGTCGCCGAGGGAAAAGTCGAAGCGGTCCTGTTCTTCCGCGACCCGCTGACCGCTCAACCCCACGAACCCGACGTCACCGCCCTGATGCGCGTCTGCGACGTCCATCGCATCCCACTGGCGACAAACCTTGGCACGGCGGAAGCCGTGGTCGAGATGTTCGAACGACAGGGAGGCGCGGGCTGAGTCTGCGAAAAAGCACGCCCGTTCTTCTCCGAAGTACGACGGACGTCCTCGTCCGTCGACCTCTTCGCGAGCGCGAGAATCTCATCGCGACGGACGAGGACGTCCATCGTACAAGCAGCGTTCCCGTCTCCCGGCGACGACACTCCCTCTGCGTCCTCCTCTTCCCTCTGCGCCTCTGCGAGAAATCCTACTCCTCCTGAGCCTCGCGATTTCCCCCGCACGTTTGACCATCCGGCGGGGCAGGGGGGATACTCGTGGGACAGCATCCTGCACCAGATTGTTTCTCACCTCTGGAGGATCGACACCCATGCGCCGCCCGGGACTTTTCCTTGCCGCACTGCTCTGCTTCAGTCCGGCGCCGCTCTCTGCCGCTGAGAAGCCCAACGTCGTGGTCATCATCACCGACGACCAGCGCTGGAATGCGCTGAGCCTCGCTGGCGACCCGCACCTGAAGACGCCGAACATCGATCGGCTCGCCAAAGAAGGGATCTGGTTCAAGAACGCGTTCTGCACGACGTCCCTCTGCTCGCCGAGCCGGGCGTCGATCCTGTCGGGCCTTTACGCCCACAGCCACAAGGTGGTTAACAACTTCACCGAGTACCCCGCCGACCTCCCCAGCTTTCCGCGGCAACTGCAGGGAGCGGGCTACGAAACCGCCTACATCGGCAAGTGGCACATGGGGGAGGACAACGACGAGCCCCGCCCCGGCTTCAACCACTTCATCACGCACAAGGGACAGGGGAAATACTTCGACACGGCGTTCAACGTCGACGGCCGGGGATCGAAGGTCTTCCCCGGCTACTACACGCACGTCGTGACGAAAATGGCCCTCGACTGGATCAACAAGCCCCGCTCGCAGCCGTTCCTGCTGATGCTCGGCCACAAGGCTCCGCACAGCTTCTACACCCCCGAGCCGAAATACGCCCACGTCTTCGACGACGTGAAGTTCGGCTACCCGGCCTCCGCCTTCCAGCTCGACGACAAGCCGGATTGGTTCAAGACCCGGCTCAACACCTGGCACGGGATCTACGGCCCGCTGTTCGATTTCCGCAAGAAGTTCCCCGACTCCAGCCCGGAAGCGGTCAAGGACTTCGACGCCATGACCCGCTCCTACCTCGCCACGCTGATCAGCGTCGACGACAGCGTGGGCCAGCTCTACGCCGCCCTGGAAAAGTCCGGAAAGCTCGACAACACGGTAATCATCTACACGACCGACAACGGCCTGCTCAACGGCGAACACGGCATGGTCGACAAGCGGACGGCCCACGAGCCGAGCATTCGCGTTCCGCTCGTCGTCCGCTATCCGGGTCTGACGCCGGCCGACAAGCCGAAGGTCGTCGAAGAAATGATACTGCATACCGACATGGCCCCCACGATCCTGGAGCTGGCCGGCGCGCTCCCGCTGCCGGGCATCCACGGCCGTTCCTGGGCGACACTCGCCCGTGCCGGCGATCCCACCTGGCGGCGGAGTTTTCACTACGAATACAACTACGAGAAGCAGTTCCCCTACACGCCGAACGTCCGGTCGGTCCGGACCGACCGCTGGAAGTACATCCATTACCCCCCCGGCGACGGCACCCCGGACACGCACCTTGCAGAACTGTACAACCTGGAAGCCGACCCCGAGGAATCGAAGAACCTGATCGCAGTCCCCGAGTACAAGGACCGGGTGACATCGCTGCACAGCGAACTCGAACGCCTGCTGAAAGCGACCGGCGCCGATCCAGACCAGATGCCGAAAGACGAGGGAATCAAGCAGGAGCTGCCGGATTTGAAGATCCGGTAATCGCACTGGTTCCCAGGCTCCGCCTGGGAACCGGCTGATTGCGAGGCTCTGCCTCGCTCCGAGCGACATGCCGCGAGCGATGTAGCCGAACGCAGGCCGTCCGAAGGTGCCATTCCCGGGCGGGAGCTTGGGAACGATGAAACCGATTATCACTTCTGGCCAAACTGCACGAGCTGGTTCGAACTGCCCCGCCAGAAACGGGGCGGCACCGGCTCGGTAGGTTTCGGACACCAGCGATTCAGTGTAACCTTGTGCGGTGTCGCCACTGGCCATACTGATCGCGTGGCCCCGTCCTGATTCGGCATTGGTCAAGCTGAGAGGGGGAGCGATGGCTCCGGAATTCAAAGAGAATCTGATTGGGCGGCTGGGCAACTTCCCGCTCTCCGCTGAACGGTGCTTGCTTCCGCTGTTCGAGGCGGTGTCGAACTCGATTCACGCCATTGAGGACAGCAAGCGAAAAGACGGCGAAATCACGATCCATATTCACCGGGCTCCCGTCCGGACTCTCCCACTGACCCCAGAGACACGGCCAATTGGGCCGATTACCGGATTCACCATTGAGGACAACGGTGTCGGCTTCAACGATACCAACTTCGCCTCATTCTGTACGGCCGACAGCATTCACAAAAAGGCCCGTGGCGGCAAGGGTGTCGGCCGTCTCTCGTGGCTCAAGGTTTTCGAGAAGGCGGAAGTTTCGTCGGTCTACGCTGATCCAAACGGAGCATTGAAGCACCGGTCATTCACGTTTCAACTCGCCGAAAAGCCCATTGACGGCTATTCCGATGAAGCTGCGCCTGACAGCAAGGTTGGGACCGTAGTTCATTTGATTGGAATGAATACTGCTTATCAGAAGGCTTGTCCGAAGAACTGCGAGACGGTCGCAAGGCGTCTAATTGACCATTTCCTCACGATGTTCGTGTTGTCTACTTGCCCCGTGATTAGGCTCGTGGATAAGGACGAGAAAACCGAACTGTCATTGAACAAGCAGTTTCAGCAGGAAATCGGACAGCACAGCACAACCGAGAAATTCACGCTGAAGGGCATCACCTTCAGCCTGCAACATTTCAGGATGGCAACCAAATCGCCCCAGCCCAACCACGATCTTCACTTCTGCGCCCGCGGCCGATCCGTCGAAACACGAGATGTCGCCAAGCTCCTTTCGAACTTGAACGGGCCTCTTAAAGACAACACTGGAAGCTTTGCGTATGCGGGTTACGTCTCTGGTGAACTCCTTGATGAGACTGTAAATCAGGAGCGAACCCGCCTTGAACTCCTCCACGACGATTCGTTATTCGCCAACGGCGACGAGCCTACCCGCGAGGACTTGCTCAAAGAGCTTGCAAAGCGATCCGAAACCTTTCTCGCGCCACATCTCACGCCAATTAAAGAGACGAAGCTAAACCGTATTAAAGAGTACATTCAAAAGCGGCCTCTCTTCCGTCCGATTATCAAATTGCGGCCCGAGTGGCTCGATGACATCAGGGCGGACATTTCAGACGATGATCTCGACATTGAGCTTTACAAGCTCGTGCATAAAATCGAAATCCAAGTTCGAACGGATGGCGTTGCCCTCAGGACAAAGCAATCGCAGAAGACGGCCGAATCAATCGACGACCACAAAAAGAAGTTTGAGAAATTTCTTGACGAGTCTAATCAAGTCGGATTCTCAAAGCTCGCCGATTATGTTGTTCATCGGCGAGCAGTCATCGAGTTTCTGTCGGAGTGCATGAAGCTTGATGACGATGGACGATACAAACTGGAAGAAGTCGTTCACGACGTCATTTACCCAATGAAAGCCACTTCGAATGATGTTCCCGACGCTGATCAGTCCAATCTATGGATGATCGATGAGCGACTTGCGTATCACTACTATCTCTGTTCGGACATGGAATTCAGAGGCACCGATGAAATTGAAGTAAAGCAGCAGCATGAGCGGGAGCGAATTGATTTACTCGTTCTGCAGCCATACGAGCGGCCTCACGCCTTTGTCGGCACGACTAATCGGCCCTTTGACTCTGTGACAATCATCGAGTTTAGGCGGCCTAATCGAGACGACTATTCGCCAGACGATGAAGACAGAGACCCGATTGCGCAGGTTTGGAAGTACGCAAAGAAGATTCAGGACGGCAAGGCCAAGGACAAGACGGGCCAATTCGTCAGAACTGGCGAAGGAACTCAGTTCTACGCCTACGTCATCTGCAACCTAACGCCGAAAATGAACGAACTAGCCGAGTTTCACAGTTTCACACCGATGCCAGACGGCATGGGCTATTTCAGATGGCAACCAAACTACAAGGTCTATACCGAAATCCTCGATTACCGAAAGCTCATTCAGGACGCCAAGAAGCGGAATCAAGTCTTCTTCGACAAGTTCAATTTGCCGCCTATCATTTAACGCAGGTCAGGGGCGGTGGGGTGCTGGCCTCTCTCGATGAGGCATAAGAAGTGGTCCACTCACGAGGTTGCCGATTCCTCAGGGGTTCTGAAGGCGGCATACGCGGGCTCCGCTAGTGTGAGGCTTAGCGCCCTGGACGTAGCGCATTTTGACTGCGCTGATTCAGATGATCCAGAATCACCCCCGCCAGCGGCCGGCGCGTGTCGACCTGCACCCGTTCGATCTTGTTCCGCTGGCAGATCTCGTCGAGCTGCGCGACGTACCGGCCGAACGACTTCAGATACGCCGCCCGGATTTCCTGCGGACTGTAGATGTGCTCTTCCGCTGGCTCCCAGGCTTTGCCAGAGAACGACCACTCCTTGAGGCTCTGCCTCGCGGCCTTCTGCGCGAAGGAGTGAGAGGAAAGGGGCTCGGCGCGTCCAGACGCGACGTTCCCGCCAGGGAGCCTGGCAACGGGCTGACGTTCGGTCCGACTTTCGAGACTCGGCACAACTCGCTAATCCAGCCTCACTCTTCCTGCTTTCTCTTCCGAACGCCGCGGCTCAGCGGGGAAATTCTCTTCTTCGGCAGTCGTCGCAAACGAATCAACCGCCCGTCCCGGCGGATCGACCCGCGCCAGGTACACGCAGACGCGGTCCGAACCAGGCTCGGCCGGAAGGCTGTCCAGCAGCTGCCACTGGCCCTGGGGCGGTTGCACGGTGGACTCGACGACGGCTCGTTCGATCCGCGGAATCTTCTGCTCCCCTTTGTCGTGGGTCAAGGTCCGCCAACCGGCCAGGCGGGCGTCGTCGACTTCGATTCGGACCTGCGGGCCGGCGTTAGGGACGAGTTCCAGCGTGGCCCGGACCAGTTCGCCGACCGTGTCGTGCTCCACGCCCTGCGGTTTGCCGTCCGGAGTGAACGGCGCCTGGTAATCGACCCGCTTCAACCGGTTGACCTCCTGCGTCTCGCCCGGCAGGAGATAGACCGGCGGGAATTCTTTGACTTCGGTATCGCGCCGCTTCAGCACCTGTTGCAGATGTTCGTGCGGGCTTTCCGCCAGCAGCGCGCGGCCCCGTTCCGACGTGGTCAGCTTGACTACGCTGACGGTGTACTGCACCCGGTCGCGGCGGACGTTGAGCGTCGGCGTCTGGCAGCCGGCCAGCACCGGAACAATCCACAGAATCGACCACGCCGTGCAACGCATTTCCCGGGCCTCGCCCGCGATCCTTCTCCGGGGAAACAGGGGGGAGATTTAGCAGAACGCCTTCCACGTGTCAGCACCGGTTGCCTTGGCGGTTTCAATCGACGTCAGAACCGAGCAGATCGCCAACCCGCAGTTGCAGCAACTCAACCAGCTCCGGGGCCAGGAATTCGTAGTCGTCGGGAATGCCCAGAACCTCGATTCGCACGCCCCGAAGGTCCCGGCCAAACCGTTCCCGCAACTGGTCCCGATGGCGGGTTTCCATCACCAAAACGACGTCGGCCCACTGGAGATCACCCGCCGACACCACCCGCCGGGCGCTCGAACTGGTCCCCGCCGAACGGACGTTGAGCCGGGGCGAATCCCGCCAGAGTCGTTCGGCAGTCGGGCTGCGCCACTGGTTGCGGCTGCAGACGAACAGGACGTTGATGCGAGAATCGTTCAAGCTGGCTCCGGCGAAGGGTCAGGCGGACTGGCTCGGAATCCTCAGAATCGGCACGATGCCATTGGATGATCGGTCAGTCAGCGCCGATGTCCAAGAGCAGATTCCGCACTGGCGGTTCGGCAAGAGCTCCTTCTCGGGATGATTCATGCACGCGGTTCTCGTCACGATGGGGACACACGGCGACGTCGCCCCCTACCTTGGGCTCGGCGAACGGATGCGGGCGCGCGGGCATCGCGTGACGCTGGCGGCGAACGAGCCCTACGCCCCCGCGGCCGCCGAACTGGGTCTGGAGTTTTTGCCGCTGATCTCGACCGTCGACATCAACCGGCTGCTGGGCGATCCCGATTTCTGGCATCCGATCAAAGGGCCGGCGGTGGGCGTCAAGTACGGCGGCCCGCTGATCCCCGCCCAGTACGAGATGCTCGCCGGGCTGGCGCGCGAGCCGGATGTCGTCCTCGTTTCCAATCCGGGCGTCTTCGCCGCGCGGATCGCCCACGACAAGTTCGGCTGTCCCCTGGCCACCATCATTCTGCAGCCGTGGATGATTGCCAGCGCGATCGCCCCGCCCGCCATGTCGGGCGGCCTGTCGCTGCCGGCGGGCGCTCCGCGCTGGGTCGGCCGGCTCTACTGGCGGCTGTTTGATGTCATCGTCGACTGTCTGATCCGGAGACGCATCAATCGGTTCCGCCGGGAGCAGCAGCTCGGCCCGGTCTCCCGCATTCCGCAGTGGATGCTGTCGCCGCAATTGATGCTGGGCATGTTTCCCGACTGGTACGGACCCCCGCAGGCCGACTGGTCGCCCCAGCTCCGCCTGACCGGCTTCCCGATGTACGACGGGACCGGTGCGCGAGAGCTTCCATCGGAGATCGCTGAGTTCTGCCGGGGGGCCGCACCGCCGGTCGTGTTTACGGCCGGGACGGGTATGCTGCATGCTGCCAAGTTCTTTCGCGCAGCGGTGGAAGCCTGCGAGCAACTGGGGCTCCGCGGCGTCCTGCTGACGAGCCATGCCGCCCAGGTTCCGGCGAGGCTCCCGGACAATGTGCGGCATTTCGAATTCGCCTCGTTTCTGGAGCTGTTCCCGTTGTGCAGCGTGGTGGTCCATCACGGCGGGATCGGCACGACGGCCCGCGCGCTGGCGGCCGGAACGCCGCAAGTTCTGCTGCCTCAGGCCTGGGATCAGTGCGATAACGCCCGGCGGATCGAGCGACTGGGCGTGGGCATCGGCCTGCCGCGTCGCCGGCGCCGCGGCCGCGACCTGGCCGCAGCCCTGGAGCGTGTCCTGTCGCCTCCAACCGTCGCACGCTGCCGGCAAGTCGCCGGTCAATTCGGCACAGATGACGGACTGGCCGCCGCCGTGGACTGGATTGAAGAACTCGCCCGGCAGCACGGGCGGTGAGTTTCAGCCCGCGGGCTCGGCGCACGGATCGTACGTTCCGAACCACCACAGATGCCCTTCGAGATCCCGGCAGCCGAAGCCCCGGCCTCCATAGTCTTCATCCTGAATCGGCCGGACGATCTCCGCCCCAACAGCGAGCACTTTCGCGTAGACCAGGTCGGCGTCGTTGACGATGACGCAGGGGCACTGCGTTTCGCAGCCGCCGATTTCGTCGGGTTGCTTCATCAGCCGGCCGAACTCGTTGTCGGAGACCGAGCCGACCATGATCAGCCCGTTCCCGAAGCGGAGTTGCGCGTGCGCGATGGTGCCGTTCTCACCCGGAACGACGAGCTGCCGTTCGAAGCCGAAATTTTCGCACAGCCAGTCGATCGCCGCGGGGGCGTTGCGGTATCGCAGGCAGGGAATCAGGGTCGAGACGGTCGCTTTGGCATTCGCAGACATGACAGGCCTCCCCGAAAAGCGCCGCGCTCCGCAGGGAGCGACACGGAAAGAATGGCTCAGGAACGGACGTGCATGTTATCCGCCGAGGCGATTCCTTCCAACCCGCAGCCCCGCGCCATCTCTTCCATCGCCGCCGTCCACGGCATCCACGCCCAACCCATCTCTGAGTCGGCACCGTGGCCGCCCCCGGCGGCGTCGGCAGCGTGGCTGGCCCCGGCGGCTTAGAAGACGGAGTAGACGAGGACCTGGAACATCAGAGCCAGCCAGGCCCAGAGTTTGAGGTTTTCGTGCAGCGAGTGGGGGCGATCGGCGGGGGTCGTCCGGCTGTTCGGCAGGAAGATGACCCAGATCATCAGCAGAATCGGGACGGCGATGAAAGCGCCCCGGACCGCGCCCATCGGGACCTGCAGGCAGAGATTGCGGATCTGGTCGCCGACCCAGTGCAGGAGCGTGGTGTTCATGGCAGGCCCTCGCCACGGCGGAAGGACAGAACGTACTTGAGTCGCTCGGCGGAGTCGGGCCGGGTGAACGGGCTGACCAGGAACGCGACGGCAAGACTCGTGAAGAAGCCCCAGATGGGATAGTAGAGAATCGGATCCTGAATCTGAAACATCGGTCGCAGAGCCAGCCTTTCGGCGATCAGCGGTTGATTCAGGAGATGCAGGGAAACGGCCATGACCACGCCGGCCAGGAATCCGACAAAGGCGCCGCCGCCGTTGATCCTGCGGGAGAGGACGCCGCATAGCAACATGGCGAACGCGGGACCGGAGAAGAAGCTCATCATCGTCTGGAACAGGATGTAGATGCTGGTAGTGGACTCCATCAGAATCCAGGCGAAAAAGACGCCCCAGACGATCAGGGCGACCGTCGTGAAGCGGCCCACGAACAGGATCTGCCGCTGATCGGCCTGCGGGCGGAGAAACCGCTGGTAGAAGTCGTTGGTGACGATCGCCGCGGCCGAATTGACATACGAGTCGACGCTCGACATCAGGGCGGCCAGGAACGCGGCCAGGAACAATCCGCGCATGCCGGCCGGGAGGAGATCGCTGATAATCCGCGGCAACGCCTGATCGGGGTCGTTGAGGAAGGGGAATTGCGCGAGAGCCAGCAGGCCGGGGATAACGATGATGAGGGGGATAATATTCTTGACGACCGCCCCGAAGACATAGGCCGCACTGGCGTCGTATTCGGTGCGGGCGCCGAAGCCGCGCTGGACGATGCTCTGATTGCCGATCCAGTAGGCGGGGCTGATGATAAACGCCAGGCCGAACAGGATGCCCGGCCAGGGGAACGGCGACTTCGTATCGGCGGGGAGGACCAGCGACCAGTGGTCGGATTCCGGGGCCGGGTTGACGGGATCGGGCGTCGGGAGCGGGCGCAGCTCGGCAGCGGCGTCGGGAGTGAATTCCGGATCTTCCGCGAGGGCCGCGGCGTTTGCTTCGGAGTTTTTCTCGCGAGCCTGCACGGCTTCGTGAACCTTCTGGCGGAAGGCTTCGACGCCGCCGACCTCGGCGATGCCGATGAGGACGACCATCGTGCAGCCGCCGATCATCACGATCCCCTGCAGCACATCGGTGTAAACCACGGCCGCCAGACCGCCGGCGAAGGTGTAGACGCCCACGAGGGCCGCGGTGACCAGGATCGAATAGACGGGATCCCAGCCGGCAAGGGTCTGCATCATCTTGGCGGAGGCGAGGAGCATGACGCCGAGGTTGCAGGCCATGAACAGCAGCCAGCAGAAGGCGAGGGCCGTCCGCAGCTCGACGTTGAAGCGGCGTTCCATGAACTCGGGGATCGTGGTGATCTGGCAGCGCCAGAAGTGGGGGATGAAGATGAAGGCGGCCACGATCATCGCGGGGACGCAGCCGATCCACTCGAAGCTGCCGATCGCCATGCCGTAGCGGTAGGCGCCGCCGCCGACGCCGATCAGATCGGTGCCGCCGATGTCGGTGGCGACCAGCGAGAAGCCGATTGCCCACCAGGGGAGGCTGCGGCCGGCGAGAAAGAAGTCCCGGCCGGTTTTGACGTAGGCGCCGACCCACAGGCCGATCGCCATCGTGCCGATGAGGTAGAGCAGCACGACGAACCAGTCGAGATAGGTTAGTTGCATGCCGCGGTCCGTGGAGGCTCGAGCTGACGGATGGCCGGGCGAGTGCCCGGTTTGGTCCGGAGCTTAACACTCCGGGCACGGTACGACCAGCGTCCCGTCGCAGTCTGTGCAGTCTCCACAGAATGGTATTCGGCCGGCAATTGCGGCGAGCTTGTGAGACGCGTGTTCGCGCCGTTAGAGTTGCGTCGACTGGCTGAGAGAAACCATCCTGAACGCCCGGCGCCGCGAGCGCCGGAGGGGAGCTGGCAGAGCATGGCTGGAACGTGTCGTTGGGGGATTCTGGGGGCCGCCGTCATCGCCCGCAAGAACTGGCAGTCGCTGCGCCAGTCGGGGAACAGCAGGCTGGTTGCCGTGGCCAGCCGGAGCCTCGACCGCAGCCGGGAGTTCATCGCCGAATGCCAGGCGTCCGTCCCCTTTGAGATCACCCCCGAACCGCTGGGGAGCTACGAGGAGCTGCTGGCCCGGCAGGACATCGACGCGGTTTACATTCCCCTGCCGACCGGGGTCCGGAAAGAATGGGTCATCAAGGCGGCCCGGGCGGGTAAGCATGTGATGGCGGAAAAGCCCGTGGGGACCACGCTGGCGGATGTCCGCGAGATGACCGCGGCCTGCGAACAGCAGGGCGTGCAGTTCATGGACGGCGTGATGTTCATGCACAGCGAGCGCTTGCCAAAGCTCCGGGCGGTGCTCGACGACGGCCAGAGCGTCGGCAAGATCCGGCGGATCGCCACGCAGTTCAGCTTCAACGCGAACGCCGATTTCCATCAGTCGAACATTCGCGTGCAGGACTCGCTGGAGCCCTACGGCTGCCTCGGCGACCTGGGCTGGTACAACATCCGGTTCATTTTGTGGACGCTGGGCTACACGATGCCGACGTCCGTAACGGGTCGGATCCTGAACGCGACGGCGGGGGGCGTGCCGCTGGAGTTCTCGGCGGAGCTGTTCTTTCCGGACGACGTGAGCGCCAGCTTCTACTGCTCGTTCCTCACGGAAAATCAGCAGTGGGCGAACATCAGCGGGACGAAGGGTTTTGCCACGGTGCGGGACTTTGTGCTGCCGTTTTACGGAAACGAAGTCGGCTTTACGGTGACGAACGCCGCGTTCCAGGTGACCGGCTGCGAGTTCAACATGGAAGACCACACCCGGCAGCACTCCGTGCCGGAGTACAGCAATAGCCACTCGACCGCTCAGGAGACCCGGCTGTTCCGGAAGTTTTCCGAGCTGGTGCTGTCTGGTAAGCCGGATCCGTTCTGGCCGGAGATCTCGGTGAAAACCCAGCAGGTGATGGACCTGTGCCTGGCATCCGCCCGTGAGGATGGCCGCCGGCTGGCTCTTTCGTAAAGGCGAAGATTTCTCGCAGAGACGCAGAGGGAAGAGGAGGTCGCAGAGAGGGAAGAATGTCGAATGACGAAGGCGGAATGTCGAAAGTAGAAATCGGAACGATGAGCGACTACCGCCATCAGATGGCCGATCTTCTTTTCGACATTCGACATTTCCTCTTCTTGGCGTCTTTGCGTTCCGTTTCGCGTCGTTGCGTGAAATCTTTCTCTTCTTTGCAGGTCCGGCGTCCGTAACGCTATAGTGCGCCGGGAATTGCGGCGTATCAATCGAGTTGTGAGAGGGAGTGTCCCTTGCTGGCTGGTCCGTTGTTTCACCGGGAGACGTTGACGCTGCCCCGGCCGCTCAAGCATTACCTGCTGCGCGCCATGTATCTCGGGGCGCTGTTCATCCTGCTCTACACGTCGGCCCAGACCACGTTCGGCTGGCAGCATGTCCGGAACGTCGGCGATATCGCCCGCTTCGGCAGCAGCGTGTTTCAGGTGCTGTGTCTCGTCCAGCTCACGCTGGTGCTGTTTTTCTCGATGATCTTCGCCTCGGGCAACGTGGCTCAGGAGAAGGACCGGCGGACCCTGATTCTGCTGCTGATGACCGATCTCCGCGACGGAGAACTGGTCTTCGGGAAACTTCTCGCCGCGCTGCTGCTGCCCGCCGTGCTGGTGGCGATCTCTTATCCGGCGCTGTCGATCATCCATCTGCTGGGGGGAGTCTCGTTTCAGCAGGTGACCTGGGCGGTGCTGATCTCCGCGGCTGCCGGCTTTGCCGCGGGAAGCTGGGGCGTGCTGGTGGCGTTCTGGCGCGAGAAGACGTTCCAGACGCTGGCGATCTGCCTGATTGGACTGATCCTGTTTCTGGGAGTTGTGGAAGGGGTCTCGTGGCTGCTCGGCGGGACGCCGGTCGGTGTGGCTCTCGGACTGCTCAATCCTTACCGGGCGCTGTTTGCGGTGATCGATCCGTTCAATTCGCCGGCCGGGTGGTCATCAACGACTGCGGCGGCGGTTTCGCTCGGGGAACTGCTGGCGCTGGCCGCGGTGCTGAACGTGGCGACGCTGCTGCGGCTGCGGGTGTGGAATCCCAACCAGTCGGTCTACGAGGCGGCGGCCTCGGACGAAGATCCGACGGGGGTCGAGCGGCGGGCCCGGCAGATCTGGGATGCGCCGGTGATCTGGCGGGAGATCTGCACGCGGGCTTACGGCCGGAAGATGGTGCTGATCAAGCTGGCGTACTTCGTGCTGGCGGGTCTGATCATCGGCGGATCGCTGGCGGGGGGAGACCCCAGTCGGCTGATTCTCGGGATGATCACCCAAGGCGGATTTGCGTTCGTGGCGCTCGGCCTGTTGACGCTGCTGCTGGTCAATGCACAGGCGGTAACCTCGCTGACCACCGAACGAGACGCGGCGACGCTGGATCTCCTGCTGGTGACGGAAATTTCGGCGAAAGAGTTTCTCTACGGCAAGCTGGGGGGTGTCCTGTTCAACACCTGGCAACTGATCGCTGCGCCGCTGGTCTGGCTGGGATTTCTGGTGGCCCAGCGGCACTGCACGATCGAAAACAGCGTCTATGTGACGATTGGTTTTCTGACGCTGACGCTGTTCTCGGCGATGCTCGGCCTGCACTTCGGACTGGCGTACGGGAATTCGCGACAGGCGATTTCCAACAGCCTGGGAACGATTTTCTTTCTGTTCGTCGGGGTGTTCGTGCTGCTGGTCCTGCTGCTGCAGGCGCGGGCCTCGTTTGCCCTGCAGTTGCCGAGCTTTCTGGTATTCATCCTGGGAGGGAGCCTGGGGCTGTGGTCGGCGTTGACTCATCGCAATCCCTCGCCGGCGTTGAGCCTGGCCGCGGCGATTCTGCCCTTCTGCACGTTCTATGCGGTGACCAGTTTTCTGCTTGGCCAGACGCTGGGGGTCTGCCTGTTTATTACCGCGGCGTACGGCTTCACGGTGATTGCGATGCTGGTTCCGGCGGTGAGCGAGTTCGACGTGGCGCTGGGGCGAAGTACGCAGGATATTGGGTGAGCGAATAGCCAGAGGAGAGGGCTGATCGCCGGAGAGGAAGAGCGGCCGGGCGCGCCCGGCCCTACGGTGCGAGTCCTGAGCCCCGGGAGGGGCGGGAGAGATGGGCGGCGAAAGGCATTGCAAATTGCAAATTGAAAAATGCAAATTGCAAAATGGAAGAGGATGAAGGCGCGCACGGGGGCGCTGTGCGGGACTCGGGGAGTTCGCTTTTCGAAGTGGCTCAGGTTGGCCGGCCAGGACAGAGCGGGAACGGTCCTGAATCAACCGCTCCCGCCCCGTCTTTCGGCTGGCACTGGATCAGGTCTGACCTTGCGCGGGGACGCAACGGGAAGACTCGACGCCGAGGAATGCGCGCACAAGGTGCGCCCCAGGACTTCCCTTTCGAGAAGTCCCCCCTGGGCCCTGATCAGGCCCGCAGCCGGGATTGTGCGCTCGAGCAGCGCGGCCGTCCGCGCCGTGGATCCAGCTCGCCTCGCACCCGACAAGGGGACACGCTGACACTGGTTTGGCGGGTTTGCAAGAGCAGATTCAAAAAAAACTGAAATCCGGAAGAGGGAAGATTTCACGCGGAGGCGCAGAGCAGAACGCAAAGACGCCAAGAAGAGAAATGTCGAACGAGGAGGGCGGAATGTCGAAAGGAGACGAGAGACGGAGAATGAGGTGCCGTCCGTTGATCTGGCGATCGGCGATTCGCAAGCGGATGAGAGTCCAACTGTGGCCTCTTGCGGCGAAGCCGCCCGGCCTGTGGCCGGGCTGGCCGGGTGAATTGGAACGCCGGGGCCGTTTGTCAGTCCGGAATCGCCGTCTTTGCCGGCTGCAGATTCTCTGCCTGGCGAGCCAGTCGTAGAAACTCAGCCCGGTAACCGTTCACATCGTCGCCCAGGGCATTCTTCGCCCATGCCTGCACGTCGGCAAACGTGGCGTCGCCGGCGAAGCGGGATTGTCGGAGGAGCATGCCGAAGGTGGCGACGGCGGCGGCGAAGCGGTAGTCGTCGGAGGCGGCGGCGAACTGGCGGTCGACGTCGTGCAGGCCGGCGACGATCTCCTGGCTCGTTTCGCCGTCCGGTTCCTTGTAACGCAGCCGCAACGTCAGCAGTTCGTCGGAGGCGGTGACCGGATCGACGTTCTCGGATGGAGCCTCCCGGGCGGATTCCAGGCCGGAGATTCCCGAGAGATCTGTGCCGGCGGTGACGACTTCGTAGAGAGCCGTCACGGTGTGGCCGGCGCCGATTTCGCCGGCGTCTTTGCGGTCGTCGCGGAAGTCCTTCGTCGCCAGCGTCCTGTTCTCGTAGCCGATGAGCCGGTAGGCGGCGACGGTCTGCGGGTTGAACTCGACCTGCAGCTTCACGTCTTTGGCGATGGTGACCAGGGTGCCCGACATCTGTTCGACGAGGAGCTTGCGGGCTTCCTGGAGCGAGTCGATGTAGCCGTAGTTGCCGTTTCCTTTGTCGGCGAGCCGTTCCATCGTGGCGTCTTTGAGATTGCCGCGGCCGAAGCCCAGGACGCTGAGAAAGACGCCGGAGCGGGCCTGCTGCTCGATGAGCTGCACGAGCTGGCCGCGGTCGCTGATGCCGACGTTGAAGTCGCCGTCGGTGCAGAGAATCACGCGGTTGGTTCCCTTGGGAATGAAGTTCTCGGTGGCGACCTGGTAAGCGAGCTGGATTCCGGCCCCGCCATTGGTCGATCCGCCGGCCTGCAGCCGGTCGAGAGCAGCAAGAATCTCGGTGGTGCGATCGGCGGTGGTCGAGGGGAGGACGAGTCCGGTGCTGCCGGCGTAGACGACGACGGCGACGCGATCGTTCTCGCCCAGTTCGCGGACGAGCATTTCTAACGCCTGTTTCACGAGGGGCAGCTTGTTGGCGTCCTGCATGGAGCCGGAGACGTCGAGGAGGAAGACGAGGTTGCTGACGGGGCGCTCGTGGCGATGGAGTTCTTTGCCCTTGATGGCGAAGCGGACGAGGCGATGCCGCGGCTGCCAGGGGCAGGCGGCGACTTCGGCGTGAACCGCGAACGGTCCGGCTCCGGCGGGCGGGGCGTCCCGGTACGGAAAGTAGTTGATCAGTTCTTCGACGCGCACCGATCCGGGCGGCGGCCAGTGCCCCTGTTGCAGGAATCGGCGGACGTTGGCGTAGGAGGCGGTGTCGACGTCGATCGAAAACGTCGACAGCGGCGCGGCGGAGACGAGTTGAAAGCGGCCTTCGTCGATTCGATCGTAGACTTCGGTGCTGAAATCTGCGGGTTCGCCGTCGAGGGCGAATGAGCTGGTCTGGTATCTATCTATCGCGCCGGTGGTTGGCAGGCCGTCCGCGGCAGCGGTTGGCCTTGCGCTGGCCGGTTCGCCGCCGGAATACTTGACAGAAGATTCGGCGCAGCCTGCGAGGGCCAGCGCAACGACGAGGGAGGCGCAGCGGTAGCGCATGAGATCGCCTTGCGTTGAGGATGGCGAAGAGGGAATGGCCCGCAGCCTGAGGCGGCCGGGACGCGAAACGCGAATGGTCTCTATACGGATAGACGCGCCGCAGGCGGAAAAATTCCCGGAAATATGCGGACCCGCGAAAGTCGGGCGACGAATCGCCCGGCCCCCTACAGGTCCGAGTACCGCACCGAGAATGTATCGCCGGCGTTCATGTCGCCGGTTTTCAGGCCGCGGGTGAACCAGCGGACGCGCTGCTTTGACGTGCCGTGGGTGAAGGATTCGGGGACGACGGTCCCGCGGGACTGCCGCTGGAGGCGGTCGTCACCGATCGCCGTGGCGGCGTTGAGGGCTTCTTCGATGTCCCCTGGTTCGAGGATCTGCCACTTCTGCTCGGCGTGGTGGGCCCAGACTCCGGCGAGGAAGTCGGCCTGGAGTTCCAGGCGGACGGAGAGTTCGTTGGCTTCGACTTTGTCGACCCGCTGCTGGCGGGCGTGGACGTCTTCGCTGATGCCGAGCAGGTTCTGCACGTGGTGGCCGACTTCGTGGGCGATGACGTAGGCCTGGGCGAAGTCGCCGGGAGCGCCGAGCTTGTCTTTCATGTCCTGGTAGAAGGCCAGGTCGATGTAGACCTGCTGGTCGGCGGGGCAATAGAAGGGGCCGGAGGCCGCGCTGGAGAATCCGCAGGCTGAGCGGACCTGGTCGCGGAACAGGACCAGCGTCGGCGGGCGGTAGGTCTTACCGTCGCGGGCGAACAGTTCGGTCCAGACCTCTTCGGTGTCTGCGAGGACCACGGAGGCAAAGACCGCGAGTTCGTCGTCGGGGCGCGGCCCGGGGTTGCGACCGTCGCCGCCGACCTGGGCTTGAGGCTGGGGGGCCGGCAGGTTCTGCATGATCCGCAGGACATCGCGCGGGTCCGCGCCGAGGAAGACGGCGATCACGGCGATCACCACAACCACCAGACCGCCGCGAAGACCGACGCGGGCCGGGCCCGCGGAACGGCGGTCATCGATGTTTTCGCTCTGTCGTCGACCTTGCCAGCGCATGATGAGTTCCAGCGGATGGAGCGATCGGAAGAATTGTCTGCTGACAGGCTACTTCCCGGGAGTTGCTCTGAGAAGGCGACAACAGCGGCGAATCTCGGTGGTTGCGAATCGGGGAGGCTGAAGCGGGCGGATGACGACCTTGCGCGTTTCGAGGGGCTGAAACCGGCAATTCCTCCGTAACCTCCATCCCCGAAGCATCAATCCACAGTGCGGCTTTCGCAGTGCGTTCGTCAGGACTGGCGGTTCGGGCGGACTTCCTGTCGTCCCGGATGGGGCATCTCCTCGACGCAGACGGTACAATTACACTCGGCTTGCGTGCAGGTTCAGGCTCTCAATCGCCGGCCAGGATTGTGAGGCGATCCGAATTTTCTCTGTGGACGACACCCCGACATCTTCGAAGACCCTCACCCTGGCCCTCTCCCACTGAAGACAGCGGGAGAGGGGACAAGACTCAAAGAGGCCCTGTTTCAGAATCGATGCTGGTGATTTCGTTCTGCGCTGAAATCCTGGCGGCAGGTCGTCTCGCGAAAAGGAATTCCGATCGTGTCTGCTCGACTTCGGCTCGCCGTGCGGGGATGGCTCCTGGGGCCGGCGTTGCTGGTCGCGCTGTGCGGACCGGCGGGGGTCTCGCAAAGCGCGGCCCAGGGGCCGGTCGCCGATGCGGATTGGGAGATCACTCCCGAGAGCGAACAGGCGCTGGAACGGGGACTGGCCTGGCTGGCCCGGACGCAGGGGCCGCAGGGGAACTGGGAATCGAACGATCTGGGCCTGGTGGGGCTGGGGGCGCTGGCGTTTCTGTCGGCCGGGCATATGCCGGGCCGGGGGAAGTACGGCGACGAGGTCGACCGGGCTCTGCAGTATGTGGTCAAGAACGCCCGGCCGTCGGGGTTGCTGAATGTCGCGGATGCCCAGCGCGACATGTACAACCACGGCCTGGCGGCGTTCGTGCTCGGGCAGGCGTACGGGATGACCGGGGATCCGCAGATCGGGCGGGCTCTTGACCGGGCGCTCAAATTGATCGCCAACACGCAATGCGAAGACGGCGGGTGGGACTATCGCGCCCGCCGGCAGCCGCGCGGACACGATCTGAGCCTGGTGGTGATGCAGGCCAAGGCGCTGCGGAGCGCCGTCGATACCGGGTTTGAGGTCCGCGGCGATGTCGTCCGGTTGTCGATCGGGAGCGTGCGGGGTTACTACAAGCCGCTGAACAACGCCAAGGGGGACGATCTGGCGGCTCGCGAGGGGCCGGGGCAGTTTACGTATGACGGGCATCGGGACACGGTGGCGATGGCGGCCGCGGGGGTGGTTTGTCTCCAGGAGTTCGGACAGTACGACGACTGGCGGATTCCGAAGAATATGGATGCGATCACCAAGGAAGTGAGCAAGCTGAAGCAGGTACGGGGCAACGGCGAAGTCCCCTTCGACGCCTATACGCTGTACTACGTTGGGCAGGCGATTTATCAGGTGGGGGGCGAGCACTGGCGGAAGGATTATCCGATTTTGCGGGATCAGCTCGTGCAGTCGCAGGTCCGCCGGCCCGATTCGCCGAACGACGACGGCTGCTGGCGGGATACGCGCTGGGTCCACGGTAAACCGGGTCAGTTGTACGGGACCTCGGTCGGTTGCTTCCTGCTGGCGATTCCGAATCGCTATCTGCCGATCCTGCAGGAAGGCAAAATCGAGAGCCTGCGCGAGCAGGTCGGAGAGGGAAAGCCTTCCCGCTGAGTGGTATTGTAGAGATTGCTGAGAGCGGCCTTCTGTCGCCGGCCATCCGTCGTTGGCTTCGTTGTTTGGCCGAGTGTTCATGTTGCAGTTTGATGCAGGTTGGTTTGCGATCGCGGGGCTGGCGGCAGCCGCCGGCCCGGTCGTCATTCACCTGCTCAATCGTCGGCGTTTCCGGACGGTTTCGTGGGGGGCGATGGACTTCCTGCGGGAAGCGATCCAGCAGCAGCGTAGCGTGCTGCAGTTCCGGGACCTGCTGCTGCTGATCTTGCGGATTCTGGCGGTGCTCTGTTTCGGTCTCGCGCTGGCCCGGCCGTTCTGGCTGGGGTCGGAGGGGGGGCTGTGGGCCGCGGGGTTCCTGCTGGCGCTGGGGGCGCTGATTCTGGCAATCGCCGGGACGGTTGTTTCGCGGGGAGCGACTGCCGCCGGTCTGGGACTGCTGGCAATTCTGGCGGCGGTTGCGGTGTTTGCCACAGGGCACAACGCGCTGACCGACTGGACCGCGACGGGGAGTCAGGCGGCGAGCGCCCGGCAGCCGGTGCATGCGATTCTGATTGTCGACAACTCGCGGAGCATGGGCGCGCAGGTGCTGGGGGAGAGTGAATTCGAACGGGCTCGGGCGCGAGTTGACAAGTTCATTGGCGCACTTCCCGCTGGCAGCCGGATCACGGTCTTGCCGGTCGCGGGAGGAGCGGAAGAGTTTCCATTGGATGGCTACCGGACTCCGGAAGATGCCCGCCGTGCGCTGGAGCGGCTGATGCTGACCGATCTGGCCGGTCGGTTGCGGCCGGCACTGGAACTGGCGCAGCAGGCGGCGGAGCAGGTTCGCGATCTGCCTGCGAAACGGGTGGTGCTGGTGACGGACCTGCAGTCGAATGCCTGGGACGACGGTTCGCTGACGGAACTGGTGCAGCAGTTTCCGGGTCTGCAGATTGCGGCGACGCGCGACGATGCGGCCGGGAATGTGTGGATCAGTCAGTTTGAACTGGAGGACGGCGTTTCGAGTCAGGAGGCTCCGGCGCGGTTTCTGGCGCGAATCACCGCGGCCGGGCCGGCGACGGAGCCGCTGCTGGTGCAGGTCCGGTTGAAAGTCGATGGCGAAGAAGTCGCCAGTCAGGCGATCGAATTGACAGTGGGCCAGGAACGGGAGCTGGAGTTTCTGCACCAGTTCCGGCAACTGGCCGATGCGTCCCGGCCGTCGTTCGTGCCGGTGGAACTGGAGCTGGAGTGTCCGTCGGCGACGGGGAATCAGCTTCTCCGCGACGATCGACTCGCGCTGATGGTACCGGTCGTCGCGGAACTGCCGATCGTGTTCGTGGATCAATTTGGCGACGACGAGAATCCCGGCCTGAACCGGATCGGCGAGACGTCGGTTTTGCGGCACCTGCTGACGCCACGGACGAGCGACGAACGGGGTCAGCGGCGATTGGCGCGAGTGCGGCACGTGCGGCCGGAAGAGGTAACGCCCGAGCTGCTGGAAGATGCGAGGCTGGTCGTCGTTGCAGGTGTCGAAGAACCGGGTGAGATGGTTCCGGTGCTGCGGGAGTACATCGCGCAGGGCGGACCACTGGTTTTGCTGGCGGGAGGGAACTTCAATCCTCAGGCGTGGCAGGAGCAGGGCTGGCTGGATGGGGCTGGGATTCTGCCCGCTCCGTTGCGGCCGGATCCGCTGGGCGTTCTTCCCGAAGAGTCGGGGGGGGAATTGCGGCCGTTCTTCGTCGACTTCGACAGTCTGCACAGCGACGACTTTCTGATCGAACAAGAAGATCCGAAGCTGCTGGCCTCGCTGTTTGAGGGGACGCCGTTCTTCAAGGCGGCGCGGCTGGATGTCGGTGCTGAGACGCTGGAGCAACTGCTGGCGAAGGACATCGATCGCATCGAGCGGACTCGCGAGCCGAAGAGCGGTCCGCAGGACGCTTTGTCGAAGATGGAACCGGACTGGTGGCGCTGGAAGTCTCCGCCGATTGTCTCAACCGGGTCGGCGCACGATCAGGCGGTGGCGGAGGCGCCGCGGGTGCTGGCGACTTTCAGCGGACACGACGCGCCGTTTGTCGTCGAGCGCCGCATGGGACGCGGACTTGTGGTGATGTTTACCAGCGGCGTGACTTCGAACTGGAATCTGCTGCGGCAGTCGGGGGCGATGTACGTCTTTCATCGGACGCTGCTCCGGACGGTGCGGGGGACGCTGCCGCAACGCAATTTTGCCGCGGGCCAGCGGATCGCCCTGCCGCGCGAGTCGCTGCCGAATGTGCGGCAACTCGTCGTGCGTCCGGATGGAGTGATTGAACCGCTGACGGTCGAGGCGCTGGGGGCGACGCTGAGCGGCGTGGCGTTGCGGCACACTTCGCTGGCGGGAGTGTATACGGTGGAGACGCGGTCGCTGGATGACGACTCGGAGGCTTCGACCGCTGCGGACGACCTGCTGCTGGCCGTGCAGGCGCCGCTGAGCGAGTCGGATCTGACGAGTCTGTCGACCGCGGAACTTGGCGAGCGGCTCGGGTCGGAGGAAGTCCGTGTGCTCGCGGCGGACGAGTCGCTGAGCACCGAAGGGGGAGCGCGGCGCGGACAGGGATTGTGGAAGACGCTGGCGGGGACCGTCCTGGCGGCGCTGCTGGTGGAGATGGTGCTGCTCGCTCTCTGGTCGTGGCGGAAGGAGGCGACGGCATGAACGTTTCCTCGTTCGTCGCCCGGTTGCTGGGTTATGCGGATGTCTCCGAGATCGGCGGCTTACGGCCATCGTTCGGAGCGCCGTGGGCGCACCAGAATCCGGCCCTCGTGGTGCTGGCGTGCCTGGCGGTGCTCGTGCTGACGTTACTGTTCTACGGACGCTGCCAACCGCTCAAGAGTGCGGGGTCGCGCTGGGTTCTGGCGGCTTTGCGCGGGTCGCTCCTCTGCCTGCTCGTGCTGATCCTCACGGATCCGTCGCTGGAAGTGACGCTGGTCCGGACGCCGAAGCCCGTCTTGTGGCTGCTGATGGACGGGACCGACAGCATGTCGCTGCCGGAGTCGGGGAGCGAGGCGTCCGCCGGTCCGACGCGGGCGGAGGCAGTCCGAACTTCTCTGGAAAGTGAAAACTCCGCGTGGCTCAAATCGCTCGACGACGGGTTTCGTCTGCAGGTCTTCGAGTTCGTCGGCGGAGACGGCGTGCAGACGCTGTCCGCTCCGGATCGTGACGGCTCTGCCGCGGAAACACCGGGCGAGTGGCTGGAGCGTTGGACGACGTCGGCCGATGTGTCGGCGCTAGGGGACGCGTTTGCGGATCTGTCGCGACGGCACGGTTCGAGTCATCTGGCGGGCGTGCTGGTGGTCAGCGACTTCGACCAGAACGCCGGAACGCCTGCGCTGGCCGCCGCGAAGCAGATCGGCGCCCCGGTGTTTCCGGTTGGAGTGGGACCGTTGTCGGCGGTGGATTTGAGTTGTGATCTGCTGGCGCCGCCGACGATGAAGAAGGCGGAGTCCTCCACGATTCTCGTTACGGTCCGGAAGCGGGAGCTGGAACGCCCGGCCGTCACGGTTCGCGTGTTCGCGGAACTGGCCGGGATGAGCCCGACGGGGAGTTCTCCTGAGCGGATTCCGGTCGGCGAGCAGACTGTGACAATGGCGCTCGACGCGCAGACGTTGGAGTTTCCCTTTACTCCGGAGCAGGCCGGGGTGTTTGTGTTTACGGCTGAAGTCGATCCCGTGGGCGACGAGCCGGTGACTCAGAACAATCGCGCGACGCGCGATGTGCGAATCATCGATGACTTCTTGCGGCTGCTGTACGTTGAGTACGAGCCGACCTGGGAATGGCGGTTCATCAAAGAAGTCTTCCACCGCGATCGCCTGGTGGGAACGCGGGGCTTCCGGACGTTCCTGCGGTCGGCGGACCCCGCGGTGCGCGAGTCGAACGAACTGTTTCTGCCGGGGCTGACGCTGCCGCGGAGTCAGTTCTTCGAGACCGACGTGCTGTTTCTCGGGGACATGCCGGCGTCGAGCCTGTCGACGCGTTTCTGCGAGATGACGCGGGAGTTTGTCAGCCAGTTTGGCGGCGGCCTGGTCGTACTGGCCGGTCCGCGATTCGGTCCGGGCGAACTCGCCGAGACTCCCTTGGCGGAAATGCTGCCGGTTGTCGTTGATCCCGAAGCCCGCCTGCGTGACGAACAGGAATTCGCGCCGCGCGTGACGCCTCTTGCCGGCCAGTACGATTTTATGAGACTGGGCAGCGGGGGGGCGATGCTCGACGGGTGGAAGAACCTGGGCAAGTTGCCGTGGTATCAGCCTGTCGCGCGTGTCGAGTCCCGGTCGACAACCGTGCTGCTGGAGCATCCCACCGAGTTTTGCGCCGATGGCAAGACACCTCAGCCACTCGTTGCAATCCGCAAATACGGTCGCGGAGAAGTGGTCTACATCGCCTTTAACGAACTGTGGCGACTGCGCCGATTGCGGGGCGAGGAGTACTACCGACAGTTCTGGGGCCAGCTCATCCACCGTCTCGGACTCAGTCACGCGATCGGAACGCAGAAGCGGTTTGTCGTCCGCACCGACCGGATGGAGTATCGGGCGGGTGAGCAGGTGCTGCTGACGGTCGAGGCCTATGACAAGGACTTCCAGCCGCTGGACGAAGCGGCCTTGCCCGATCATCGGCTGGATGCGGAACTGATCCGCCCCGAGCCCGATGAGACCGGCCGCCGCAATCAACTGCTGGCTGTGAGACAGCTCAAGCCGGGCGTGTTTGAGACGCGGTTGGCGGTCACGGCGGGGGGGGAATACGAGATCCGAGTGACCGATCCGATCGGCGAGGAAACCAGCAGCGTGCGGTTTCGGGTGGCCACGGTTTCGGCAGAACGGCGGAATCCGCTGCGGAATTCGGCGCTGCAGCGGAGCCTGGCCGTCGAAACGGGCGGAAAGGCTTACGAGTTGAAAGAACTCGGACAATTTCTGGAAGATTTTCGGCCGCCCCGGATCGAGGAAACCCAGGTTCAGGTGATTCCGATCTGGAGCACGTGGCTGACGTTTGCCATTGTGGTGGGACTGATGCTGACCGAGTGGTTGTGGCGGAAGTGGGTGAATCTGGCATGAATCCGGTGGCAGGACTGCGGGTGGAACTTTTCCGGCTGCTGCGGCGACGTGCCGCGGTCCGCTGGGGGAGCGCGCTCGCAACGGCGCTGACCGGGGCCATCCTGCTCCTGGGGGTCGCCTACCTGCTCGACTGGTCGCTTCGACTCTCCTGGCTGGCGCGGCTCGGTTTGCTGGTGTCCTGGCTGGCGGGGCTCTGGGGCGTCCTGCGCAAGTGGTCGTGGCCGCTGGTTGCAACTGGAGAATCGATCACCGATGCGGCTCTCTGGGTGGAAAGGCGGCACCGCGTCGATTCCGACCTGGTGGCGGCTCTGCAGTTCGCTGGCGGTTCCTGCGGCGGGGGCTCGCCGAGGTTGTCCGCCGCGGTGGTGGAGTCGGTTGCGGAATATGCGAAGGGGCTGAACGTTTTCGAAGGATTTCACTGGGCGCCACTGCCGCGCCGGTTGCTGACCCTGTCGTGCGTGGCGGTGCTGGCGGTGCTGGCGGTGCTGCCGGCCCCCGCGCATGCACGAGCCTTCTGGGAGCGGTTCTGGCTGGGTGATGGCCGCTATCCGACGGCCACGCAGATCACAAGGCTGGAAATCAATGGCAAGAGCTTCACTCCGCACGGACGAGGCGAACGCGTCGCGACGGTCGTCGCGGGGGAGCCGTTGCGAGTTGCGATTCAGACGACGGGAAAGCCTGCGGCGACGGCGGACGTCGCCTTACGCCGTTCGACAGGGCACGCGGCCGGAGATCTGGTACTGGCCCGGTCGGATGCGAAGGGAGCGAGTGACGAAGGGGCTCAGGCCTGGCAGGGGGAGCTGACGCAATTGACGGAAGCCGTGGAGCTGACCGTCCGGGCAGGCGATACGGAAACTGATCCGGTGGAGATCTCCGTTCGGCCGCTGCCGGTCGTCGTGCTGGAGTGGTCCGTTACGCCGCCGTCCTACGCGAAAGGCCGCAATCTGCCCCCGGCGGACGTCGGGGCCGGGACCCGAAATCTGACATTGCTGGCCGGCTCCCGTCTGGGACTGACGGCTCGCAGCGAAAACAAGGATCTGACGCGGGCGACCATCACCATCGGCGAGGAAGGCTTTCCGCTCTTGCCCTGCGCAACCGACGGCCAACGCTGCTGGTCGCTGCCGGCCGGGACGCCGCTGGACAGTCTGCAGTCCACGCTCCGCTACGATGTGCAGGTTGAGGATACGGACGGCCTGCAGATGCCGGCCCCCATGACCGGTCAGATCCGCCTTAAGACGGATCGACTGCCGCGCGTGGCGGCAGCCATGCTCGCCAAAGTGGTCCTGCCGACCGGAAAACCGCGGGTGAGCTGCGGCGCGACGGATGACTTCGGGCTGACGTCCCTGAACGCAGTGATCGACGTCAAGCACGAAGACGGGACGACCGCCCGCCACGAGCTGGTGCTGAAAACCTTGCCGACGGCGCCGGCCGCGCAGTTGACGCTGCGGGAAGATTTTCCGATTGACCTGACCCGCTATGCGCTGCAGAAGGGGGACGAGGTCCGGATTACCATCGCCGCACGGGACTGGCGTGGCGATCTGGAGCCGCAGGTGGGCTTGAGCGAACCGCTCGTCCTGATGATTACCGATCGGAACGGTGTTCTCGCCAGTCTGATCGAAGCCGACCAGCAGTCGGCCCGCCAGCTCGACGCCATCATTCGGCGCGAACTCGGAATTGGAGGCGAACAGTGAAGTCGTTTTTCCTGACGAAGCTCAGTGTTCTGACGCTTGCGATGTCGCTCGGCTGGCCCGGTGACCCGGTCCGGGCGCAGTCGCTGGAACCTGCCAGTCTGCGGAAGAAGCAGGAGGACCAGCAGCGAGCCCGGGTCATGGCTCGCGAGCTGATTGTTGGCGTGCTCGATCTGCAATTGCGTCAGCTCGAAGAGAACGAGCTGACCGAAATGCAGGTCTATCGCGACATCCGGCTGATGCGGGAAAACATCGGCGCCATCATCGACGCCGAAATGAGCCAGGTGGTGGAAGTCCTGACCGCGGCGCAGGACCAGCCCGCCGAGCAGCGCGAGCAGTCGTTCGTTGACGCCCGCAAGATGATCCGGACGATCGTGCTGCGTCTGTCGGCCGAACGCCAGATGCTGCTGCGCCGCCTCAAGACGGCGGAACTGTCGGAACAGGTCCAGCGGCTGCTGCAGATGCAGGCTGCCCTGCAGGATGTGACGCGCGCCATTCCCGCCGAAGGCCAGGCCCGCCAGGAGACGTTGGCGCTCAAGGCGGTCGAAGATCAGCGGGATGTCCGCGAGCTGTTCCTGGTGCTGGTGGAAACGCTTGCCGAGGTGCAGACGTGGGGCGGACCGGTCGCCACCGGAGCCGAGGACGGTCTGCGGATTCTCAAGGCGGAAGAGACCGGCCGACATCTGGATCAGGCCATTGCCCGCCTGGGAGAAGTGAAACTTCCGGATGCCGTGCTGCAGCAGGAAAACGTCCTTAAAGGGTTGCGTGACCTGCTGAAGATCATCGACCGGACGCAGGGACTGATTGACGCCCGGCACAGCGCGCTGCTGGAGGCCGTGCGGGACTTGGCCGAGCGTCAGCAGCAGTTGCGCCAGGAGACCCGCGGGTTGGAAGGAGAGAAACCCTCCGACGTACTGGTGGAGAAACAGGCGAAGTTGCAGAAGGACCTTGCCCGACTGGAAAGTCAACTCGCCGGACGCGCGGACAAGGCGGCGGCTCACGCCGAGCGTGCCGCCGCAGAAGCCTACGAGGCGACGGCGCGCCTGTTTGACGGCGAAGTTGAGTCTGCGGCGTCCGAACAGTCCGAGGTCCTCGGACACCTGACCGAACTGGAAAACCTCCTTGCCGCCGGCCAGATGCTGCCGGACGACGAACGCTCCGCGTCGGACTGGAAGAAACGAATCGCTGCATTGGAACAGTCGCGCGACAAATTGAACGCCGCCGCGAAAGAACAGACGCAGGCCGGCGAAACCGCGAAAGAGAGCTCTGCAAAAGCGGCCGCACAAGAACAGGCTGCGATGGACCAGATTGCGAAGGCTGCCAGGGCGGACATCGGTCCGCGTTTAACCGATCGCATCGAAGCGGCCCGCGAAGCCGCGGAGACCGCCCGCAACGAACTGCAGACCGACGGCGAGAAACCGGCCGACCCCACCAGCGCCGCGGCGCTGGCCAGTGCCGAGGACTTGCTCGACCGGGCGCTTGCCGCGGTGGAAGCCGATCTGCGAAACGCGAAGAACACCGCTGCGGCCGTCGAGATCGGCGAGATGGCGCGGGCGGCCGAGGTCCTCGAACGGGCCGCGGCCCAGGAACGTCAACTCGCCGCGGACACGTCGGCAACCGCGAAGGAACCTTCGCCTGAAGCCGCAGAGCAGCTCGCTGCCCGCCAGCATGACGTCGGCGAAGTCGCCGGTCGACTGTCCGAGGCCATTTCTGAAATGTCGCCAGAAGCGGCCGCCGCGATCGAAAGAGGCAAGGCGGCGACCGATCATGCCGGGCAGAAACTCGCGGAAGCGGCGAAGGCGACGGCGGCCGAGGAGCAGTCGGGAGCGCTCGAACAAGCCCGCGAACCGGCCATGACCGCGGCGAACGAATTCTCCGCGGCCGCGAAGCAACTGAGAACCGACATCGCCAAGGCCGCCGAAGAGCTGGCGGCGGTTCTGGGAGAGCAAGGCAAAGCCCTGGCGGAGTCCCGGGAGAAGGCCGAAGTCCTGGCGGCGGAACAGGCGACTCCGGAACGGGCCCGGCTCGGTCAGTTGGAAGCCGCGCGCGAAAAGACGGCTGCCGCCCGTCGCGAACAATTCAAAGCCGCAGGGAACGGGGCGGCAGCCGATGCGCTGGAACTGGCGGAGTCTCTGGCTGAGGCCATTGCCGCTCAGGAACAGGCCTCGGAAATGGCGGCCGCGGCCGAGAAGGGAAACATGGCGACGCCTCTGGCGGCCGCCGCGCGACAGCAGTCCGTTGCCGACGCTCTGCAGTCGGCTGGGGATCAGGCCTCGTCGGACAAGGGGCTCGCGGAGGCCGTCGAGGAAGCCCGGCAGGCCGCTGCCGAGGCTGCCCGGCAGTTGCTCGACGGGGAGAACGTGGCCGCGTCGGAGAACCGGGCGAAAGCAGAGGCCGCAATGACCCGGGCCGCAGAGCTGGCGCGTGCTGCCGCTCATCAGGCCGAACAGGCCGGGCCGAAATCGGCTCCCGATGCTGCCGCCCAGCATGGCGCCGCCAGCCTGGCGCGCGAAGCGGCTGAACTGGTCGACAAGGCCGCCCCGGCCGCGGCCGAAACACTGCAGGGAGCGGCCGAGGCCGCTGAAGGGGCCGCCGCGCAACTGGCCGCCGGTGAGAATGCCGAAGCGAAGCCCGCCCAGCAGGAAGCCAGTCGACAATTGGCCGCCGCGGAAGAACAGCTATCCAGCGAGATCGCCGGACTGCAGCAGTCCCAGGCAGCCCGGATGAACTCCCAGGCGAAAGCGGCATCGGAAATGGCCCGCGAAGCCGGTCGGCTCGACATGGGCGCCGGCGAGGCGCTGCAGGCTGCATCGCAGGCGGCGAAATCAGGAGCAGCCCCGGAGATCTCTCCCGATCGCATGCAGGCCGCCGCCGATCAGGCCGAACGCCAGCTCGAACGGGCCGTGGCGAACCTGGCGGCGGGCGAGCAGCAGTCTCAGCGCGATCAGGCGATGGCCCAGGCGATTGCCGAGCAGGTGACGGCTCAGCAAGGCGCTGCTGAGAAGCTCGCGCAGTCCGCGGCGGAAATGTCCGCCGCCGCTCGAGAGGGAGAAGCTCCTCCGCCACAGGATGCCGT
The DNA here is from genome assembly GCA_942493135.1 of uncultured Planctomycetaceae bacterium. Classification (GTDB taxonomy): domain Bacteria; phylum Planctomycetota; class Planctomycetia; order Planctomycetales; family Planctomycetaceae; genus Planctellipticum. The sequence continues at coordinate 6,921,064 of OW818684.1, forward strand.
CGCCCAGGCGATGGAGAAATTTGCCGAAGCCTTGAACGCGACCGGACAGGGGGCCGCGGAGCTTTCCGGCCAGAGTGAAATTCTGAACCCGCCGCTCCGGGAGGCCCTGGAACTGGCATCGAAACTGCCGTCCCTGGGAACGCCGCCAGGAGATCAGCCCGCGCCCGGCGAAGGGATGGCCGCCGACGGATCGTCGTCGCCACAGAATCCCGCCGAGGGCTCCGGCGACGCGGCTGCCTCCGATCCGGGGCAACCGGGGCAGCAACCGTCCGACGCAGGACAGCCGGGACAACCCGGGCAACCCGGCAGCCAGCCGAGTCCCTCCAGCCAGGCCTCTGCGGGAAGTCCTCAGCAAGGACAGCAGCCGGGTTCGCCCTCCATGGGAACCGGCGTCGTGCCGCAGTCGGCGGAAATCACCGCCCAGCAGATTCTGGGCCCCGAGGGCCTCGAAGCTCTGCAGCAGGCCATGGCCGCGGCCGCCGCCAGTGCTGCCGAGCAGGAAGGAAATCCCAGCGCGACGCAGAATCCGCCGCCGAACCAGCCGGGACAGCCGCAGCAGGGGAACCAGACGGCAAGCACGAACAGCTCGGCCCTCAGCAAGTCCCAACCCGGCTCGCCGACGCAGAATCAGCCGCAGACGGACAGCCCGTTGACGAAGATGCCGGAAGGAACGGATCTGCGCGACGACCGGAGCGGCACTCGGCAGGGTGACACGGACGCCACGGGCCACGCGCTGCGCGAGGAGCCGTGGTTCGCCAAGCTGCCGCCCGAACTGCGAAAGAGCCTCCGCGGCGGAGCCAACCAGCGCGCCCCGCGGGCCTACGAAGAACGATTGCGGAAGTATTTTCAGAGCGTGGATTAGTCAGAGTTTGGAGAAGAGTGAACCACGAAGCACACGAATGAGCACGAATCAGAAGCAGGATGTCGCAGTGATCGCGACTTAAACGGGTGGCACTGGCGGCCTTCAGCCGCCAGTGCCGCTTTGAGAAGTCATTCGACGAAATCGGTCTCAGAGTACGGTCGAATTGCCCTCACAATGGCTTCGGTGGTTTCTGCGATTCATTCGTGCCGATTCGTGTGAATTCGTGGTTCACTCCGACATGTTTAACATTGAACTTCAGGTTCTTGAGAGATCTTCATGACCGACATTCCTACCGACGACGTCGCCTCCGTGCAGCGGTGCGAACAGGCTTATAACCGTTTGCGCGATGAACTGGCCAAGGTAATCGTCGGGCAGCACGACGTCATCGAGCAGGTGCTGATCGCCATCTTCGCGCGCGGCCATGCGCTGCTGGAAGGCGTTCCCGGCCTCGCGAAAACGCTGCTGGTCAGTTCACTCGCCGAGGCGATGGATCTGAGTTTCAAGCGGATCCAGTTCACACCGGATCTCATGCCCAGCGACGTCACCGGGGCCGATGTGATCCAGGAGAATCCCGAGACAGGGGCACGCGAGTACCGGTTCCTGCGCGGGCCGCTGTTCGCGAACCTGATCCTGGCCGACGAGATCAACCGGACGCCTCCCAAGACGCAGGCTTCGATGCTCGAGGCGATGCAGGAACGGCAGATCAGCGCGGGGGGGACCGTCCACAAGCTTCCCAATCCGTTCTTCGTCCTGGCGACGCAGAATCCGCTCGAACAGGAAGGGACGTACCCCCTCCCCGAAGCCCAGCTCGACCGCTTCCTGCTCCACATCCGCCTGGACTACCCGTCCGGCGAAGAGGAATGGGAAGTCGCCCGGCGGGTGACCTCCGGTCAGCAGGGGAAGGTCCTGCCGGTGATCGGCGCGGCGGAAATCCTCGAATTCCAGCAGCTCGTGACCCGCGTCCCGGTCAGCGATCAAGTCCTGGGTTATGCGTGGGCCCTCGTGCGGGCGTCGCGTCCGGGAAGCGAGGAAGCTCCCGACTTCGTCAACAAGTGGGTGAGCTGGGGGGCGGGACCTCGCGGCGTGTTGACGCTCGTGTCCGCCGCCAAGGCCCGGGCCGTTCTCTACGGACGCTATCACGCCTCGGTCGGCGACGTGCAGTCGGTCGCGGCGGGGGCCCTCCGCCACCGCATCGCCCCGAATTACGCCGCCCAGGCCGCCGGCGTCAACGGCGAGAAACTGATCGCAATGCTGATGGAACACACGCCCGCCGACCGTGCCTACACGAAGCCGGCCGCGAAACCCGGGAGCGAGCGCCTGGCGACTGCGAGAGGCTGATCTTCGTTATTTGATATTTGTTAATTGGTGTTTGGAGCTTTGTCCCTGCATGTCCATTCTCTCCCGCTATATCAATCCGCAGGTGCTGGAGCAGATGGCCCATCGGCCGATCGAGCCGCGGGACCTCGTTTACGGCAACCTGGCGGGAGCCCATAAATCGCCGCTCAGCGGGTTCGCTGTCGAGTTCGCCGGGCACCGCGAGTATGTGGCGGGGGACGACCCGCGGCACGTCGACTGGCGGCTGTATTTCAAGCGGGACCGGCTGTTTATCAAGCAGTACGAGCTGGAGACGAACTTCGTCTGTCATCTGCTGCTGGATGTGAGCGCCTCGATGCGCTACGGCGACGCGGCCGAGCAGAAGCTGCAGTACGCCGCCCAGCTTGCGGCGACGCTGGCCTACGCCATCGTGCAGCAGAACGACAAGGTCTCGCTGGGGACGTTCGACGACCGGGTGCGGGGCTGGGTGCCGCCGGGCAACACGCCGGCCCAGGTGATCCGGATGATCGAACACCTGGACGATATCAAGCCGGTCGAAAAGACCCGGCTGACGGAATCGCTGCAGGATCTGGGGGGCCGGATGGGCCGGCGGGAGATCGTAATGATCTGCAGCGACTTCTTCGGCGACCTGCCGGGGTTGGAGGAAGCCCTGCAGCGGCTGCGCTACCAGCGGCACGAAGTGGTCCTGTTCCACGTTCTGCACCACGACGAAATCGCGTTCGACTTCGAGGGGATGGTGAAGTTCCAGGGGCTGGAGACGGTTGAAGAGCACCTGACCAGCCCGCAGGAGATCCGGGCGGCGTATTTGAAGTCGTTCGGGCGGTATCTCGCGCAGCTCGACGAGATCTGCCAGCGGAACCGGATCGAGCGGGTGCAGGTCGACACGCGCCGACCGCTGGCGGGGGTGATTCTGGATCATTTGAATCAGCGGGCGCTACTGCGGGCTTCGCGGTAGCGAGCGTATCGTGCGACACGCTCTGAGCCTGAGAAGTGCGTGGCCTATACGGCCGACTTGGAATCCGCCAGGGGTGGAGCGACTATATCTACGTCGCACCCCAAGTCTTGGCGGAGGCCAAGAGGCTCGTGACGAAGCTGAGTAAGTGGAAGCCCCCTGAGCCACGGTCAAGGCAATCTCTTGAATTCCGGCCGGAGCTCGGGAACCGGCGTGGTTGACGTTCCCCTGATTTTCTCCGCGTCCTCCGCGGCTCCGCGGTCAAACTTTCCGGACTCCTCTCATGCCCTACATCATGGTCGACGTCGAAGCTGATGGTCCGATTCCGGGCGACTACTCGATGGTCTCCTTCGGTGCGGTGATCGTCGAACCGGAGCTTGGCCGTTCGTTTTACGGGCAGCTCCGCCCGATCTCGGAGAGGTTCGTTCCCGAGGCCCTCGCCGTCAGCGGCTTCTCGCGCGAGGAGACGCTGCAGTTCGACGATCCCGCCGCCGTGATGGGCCGGTTCGAGGCCTGGCTGCAGGAGCATTGTCCCGGCCGGGCCATTTTTATCTCCGACAACAATGGCTTCGACTGGCAGTTCATCAACTGGTACTTCCATCACTTCCTGGGGAAGAATCCGTTCGGGCACAGCTCGGTGAACCTGGGCTCGCTTTACAAGGGGCTCGTCCAGGACACGTTCAAGAACTTCAAGCACCTGCGGAAGACGAGGCACACGCATCATCCGGTCGACGACGCCCGCGGAAATGCCGAGGCGCTCTTGCAGATGAAGGAGCTGGGGCTCAAGATCCGGTGGGACTGAATCGCGCGGACTGCGTCGTCGAACTTGCCGGAAACACCCGATGAATCTGATTTCTGCCGCATGCTGGCTGACGCTTGTCGGCCTGTTGTTTTCGTCTGCGGGTTGCGGGGAGCCTGGACCTGTCGGCGCGCCCGGAGCAGGGGAGGGGGCCGGAATGGAGAGCGGGCCGCTCAGTCCTCCGCAGGCCAGTCCGCTGATGAAGCCGTTTGCAGGGGTCTGGGCCGTCGATCAGGAGCAGACGTTCGAAGCGCAGCGCGCCGCAGGCGTTTCGGAAGAGGTCATCGCCCGACTGCGCGAGATGTCCGCCAGGAACCCGGAGTTGCGGGAGCTGCACAGTCGGCTCCGCTTCACCGGCAATGTCGCCCTCGGAGTGGGCGGATTGGCACAGGAATACTGGTGCTTCGGCCTGCACGAGCACGACGGCTGGGTCTGCGGCAAGGCCTGGCATCACGAAGACCGCCATGATCCGGGCGACATGAGCAAGTGTTATGTCCGGTTCCGGCTGGACGGGGAAAACCTCCTCTTCGACCTGCGCCTGCAGGACGGCCTGCCGGACCTGAACGACCCCGACCTGCTGACGACGCCGGCTCCCGAAGGGGGATCGGCGGCGACTTGCGACGCCGAGATGCCGGCCGGCCGGGACTGGGGCGAGTGGTCGCGAACTGTGTACGTCAGGAAGCCATAAGCGTGCCCGACCACAGCCATCATTCGTCACATCCCGGGAGCGGTGAATCGCTCACTCACGGCGACTCACCGCACCCTGAACCCCTCGAAAGGCGTTCCCTCTGGTCGCGCCGCAAATGGCTCAAATGGACCGTCCCCGCGATCGGTCTCGGCTGCTTCGCCGACGCATATTTCGTCGAACCGCAGTGGGTCGAATTCATCCACCGCGATCTGCCGATCGAGAACCTTCCGACGGACTGGGACGGCCGGACGCTGGTGCAGCTCAGCGACATTCACGTGGGGCGGTCGGTGAGCGAATCGTATCTGACGCAAACGTTCGATCGCGTCGCCGCACTCCAGCCGGACATCGTCGTCGTCACCGGCGACTTTGTGACCAGCTACGGTCGCACCCCGCCGCCGCGCGAACAGATCGAACGGGTCTATTCCCATCTGCCGCGCGGCGCCATCGCCACGCTGGGCTGCCTGGGCAATCACGACCACGGCAACTATCGAGGCGGCGGCAAGCTGTCGGCGCAGCTCACAGAGATTCTGCTCGACCACGGCCTGCGGATGCTCGTCAACGGCGCGACCGATCTGGGGGGACTGCAGATCGCCGGCGTCGACGACCTGTGGCGCGGCGACTGCCGCATCCGCGAAACGCTCCGGCAGACCTCCCCCGACGCCGCCCGGCTGGTCCTCTGCCACAACCCCGACGGAGCCGATCTCGCCGGGTGGGACGGATATCGGGGATGGATTCTGTCGGGGCACACGCACGGCGGCCAGTGCAAGCCCCCGTTCCTGCCCCCGCCGCTGCTGCCGGTGAAGAACCAGCGGTACACCGCAGGCGAGTTCGCCGTGGCGGACGGCCGCCAGCTCTACATCAGCCGCGGCCTGGGGCACCTGCTGCCGGTGCGGTTCAACTGCCGGCCGGAGGTGACGGTGTTCCGGATGGTGTCCCTCTAGCAGTGTGCCATACACTGGCGAGTATCCATTTACCGTCCGCGCAGCTCAGACTTCGGAATGAGAGGCAGAAATGCAAACAAACGACATCTCATCTGCCGCCGAACTGAAATCGTTCCTTGCCTCTCTTCCAACCGACACTATCTTCCGTGGACAGAACAAGCACTACACGGCTTCCGATGGGTCGATCAATTTGCCAACATCATTCGAACGTCACGGCTGTATTCCTTCGTTAACGCTAAAGTGGACTCACTATTCCAGGTCTATAATCGGCTCGCTTCGAGGTCCCGGCTGTGACATGACTGCCTCACTCCACGAGGCCCAAGCTGTCCTTCAGCACTACGGCTGGCGTTCCTTTTTCATTGATGCCACCAGCACACCCGCGATCGCAGCGTGGTTCGCATCTCACGCATTCACACGACTTCCGGACACACTACACGGGACTGAAGACTGTTATGAAGAGTTCCTCTTCCGAGTCCATGAGCGAGCAACGTATACCGCATCAGCGGAGCCCATCTCGCACTTGTATGCGATTTCACTATCACAACTTCAGTCTGCCGGAGTCGAGGTCTACAATCTCCCTGAGTGCCTTCCAGCAAAGGATTGCATCCCACGCTACGTTGCCCAAGCGGCGTACCTGATTGGGCCGCTGAAGACGCGGCTGCCGCCCCAATCGGTCATTGCTCATGCCTTTGGTCCGACGGAGATATTCGCTGACTACGCGGCTGAACACGGAATTCGCAAACAGGCAGATCTGTTTCCCGACCGACAGCATGACCCAATTCTCAAGCTGCTGCTATCCGTCCCGTGGAAGCACCGAGTCACGACCAATGACATTTCCGTCTTTTCTCGTGGCTTGCCGATTCCCGAGTATGACTTTGAGAACCCCGCTCGCCATCAGACCAATGAAGCGTTCTACACAACGTTCTGGATTGCAGATGATCACGATGACCCAGACAGCCCAGTGGCGAACGCCGCCTACTTCCGCACTCCAGAGGAGGTGTTTTATGGATTGGACCATCGGGAGCCGTATCGACTTACTGCAGTGACGTCGCTCCTTCACCGCTTTCCGACAATCGTGGTTGAATCGTCCGGGCTTTTGCGACACCCGGAGTCCTTCAGTTCTTCATCCTACTTGAAGGGTATTGTGATTCAACAGTCTGCCGACGGCGCGGTTGTGGTGTCCGAGCTTGTCGCAGACCACGCGGGGATGTCGATTGAAGGATACTCGATCACTCTCGGATGGCACTATTCCACCGACGGAGACCAGACCTGGCTTCGAATCGATCACCCAGACCAATGCCCTTGCAACAATCGATTGAAGCATCTTCACCATATGTCGACATTGATCGGATTCGAAGACATGCTCAGGCAGAACATGTATACACAGACCGGCCAAATGACTTTTGAACATAAGTTTCTGCAGCAAAGATAGATTACGTCCTGCGGCGTAGAGCTGCGCGTACTAGGATCGCCATTTCTTTCACTCATTCGCTTCCGCGGGTGATCCCGGTTGCCATTCTGATTGCCACTGGGATCGCGGAGCGACAGGAGGTTGCGCAAAGGAGATTGTGGCGCGAACCTCCCACGGCTGCGCCGCCCATGTAGGCCGCGGACGGCCAACATGGGCCACCCGATCAGCAGGTGACACGCCGCAGACGCGAGAGGTTCATCGGCAATGAACGGTTGGCACAGCCCACCCTACAAGACCGTTTTCTCCCGCCTTTCTCCGCGTCCTCCGCGGCTCCGCGGTAAAGCCTCTTCTGACCTATTCTCGCGACTCGATCGTCACGCCCATCACCACCGGGGCGCAGGTGTCCGGGCCTTTCACCAGTTCGATCGTGGCGATTTTCTCGGCCCGCTCGGGGGTCACGGCGAAGTAGCGGATCTGCTGGCCCCGCAGGCGGAAGGCGAGCTTCGACTTCGGGACGTCGACCACGCGGATGTAGTCCGCGAACTCTTCGCCGTTCTTCAGCGCGTGGTCCTCGGTCGTGCCGTCCGCGTACTTGAGCCGGACGATCAGCGTCACCGATTTCTCCTGGCCGTACGGGAAGCCCCAGCCGCTCACGCCGCTGAGGAAGTGAATCGCCTTTGCCGGCATGTTGCAGGGGAGGGTGACTGTCCGGGGCAGATCGCGGGTGAGCGGCCCGTTGGGGGACTGCAGCAGGATCGCATTCGGCCGGCGGTTCCCTTCGGGATCGACGAGCTGGAACGGAACCCCTTCGAAGACTTTCGGCGACCAGTCGGGGAAGATCAGCCGTTCCGGGTCGGCCTCTTTGTTGATGAACATCCCGCGGGTACTGACGACCGTGGCCACCTTGGCCAGGTCGAGCGGCACGTACTTGCCGCGCTTGGTGAGGAACTCCAGCAGATCCCGCACTTCTTCGGGCTTCACCTGCTTCTCGAAGCCTTCGGGCATCAGCGACTTGGTCGATGAGACCAGTTCGTCGATGTCCTCGCGCGGGATCGGGTGTCGCTTGGCTTCGGTGTCGATCAGCTCGACCGCGGTCCGGCTTTCGCCGGCGAGCATCCCGGTCATCACCCGGCCGTCATTGAGGACCACCGTGTAGACGCGGTAGTTCCCTTCGACGCTGCGGCTGGGGTCGAGAATATGGACCAGCAGCTCGCTCTTGGGATGCACCGCCATGCCGGTCAGGTCGGGACCGATCTTCGTGCCTTCGCCGCTGTGCACGTGGCACTTGGCGCACTGCTTCTTATAGATTTCCTTGCCGGCGACCGCATCGCCGGTCTGCTGCGCGAGGGGGAGCAGTTCCTGCAGCACCTTTTCGCGATCGGGGCTGGGGAGGCCGCCGAGCTGCTTGAGGAGCTTCTGGGCCCGTTCGCGGATCGACCTGTCCGGATGCGCGGCGAGGGCCTGCTTTTGATCGAGCGTGAGATCCGCGAGCTGCAGCTTGCCGGCTTCGACCGCGTTGAGGAACGCCACGGTCGTCTGCGGACGTCCGAGCAGGACGCGGAAGGCGGCGATGCGGGCGGACGGGGTGAAGGACCGGCTCCTCTCGACGAGCGTTTCCCCGAGAGCCGGGGCCTGGCTGACGGAGAGTTTGCCGATCAGGCGGGCGACGAACTCCGGCCCGGACTGCGGCGAGACGACGTCCAGCAGACGTTCGACGGCGTCGTCGGACAGCGACTGGAACGTGAGGAGCTGCTCGGCGGCGGCGACGCGGTCGTCGTCCGACGCTTTGGCGTCTTTGACGACTTTCAGGAGCGACTCGACGATTTCCGCGGCGTACTGTTCCAGTTCCTTGCTCCCCCAGAGCATGGCCAGCCGGATGAGCTGCCCCTTGCTGCCGGCGGGCATTCGCTGCAGTACTTCGACAAGCTGCTGCTCCGTCGCCTCCGAGAGTTCGACCTTTGCATCCTTGGGCCAGCCGCGCGACAGTCCCGCCAAGACCGATTCCGACAGCGAGACTTCGGACGTCGCCAGCAGCTTGACCAGCCGGGCGACTTCGTCCGACGCAGGCCGCCCGCGGGCGATATGCTCGGCGACAATCGCTACGGCATTGGCAGCCTTCTCACTCAGTTCGCGAACCGCGGAATCCGACGACAGCTTCTGAACCGTCGCCAGCCCGTCCAGGAACGGCAACGCCTGGGCCGCGGCTGCGGCGGTCACAGCATCCGCCTGCCAGCGATCGGCCATCACGTTGGCATTGAGCACGTACCACGCAATCTGAAGTCCCGCCTGGTCGCTGACCGGCATGTCTGCCAGCGCCAGCGTCGCCGCGAGCCGCACCTGCGGATCGGCGTCGTGCGTGAGATGCTGGCCCAGAATGGCCGCTGTCGAAGATTCCGCGGCCGGCAGGACCTGCAGAGCATTCCGCCGGACACCCGCGGACGGATGCTTCAGCGCGGCGACCACCACCGGCCGGACTTCGTTGTGCGTGTCCTGAACGACGCCCAATCCATGCAGCGTCCAGAGTGCGTGAATGGCCGCGGTGTTGAGGCCAATCGAGTCGACGGACTGATCTTCCACGAGCTTCAACAGCGCCGGGACCACGTCCGGCTTTCCCCGTTCGACCAGCAGCCGCTGAGCATGCCGCCGCCAGAACAAGTTGTCGCGTTTCAAAGCCGCCACCAGCTCGTCCGGCCGCTCGATCGACAGCGGACCATTCTGGCTCTCAGCGCTTGGCTCTTGGCGCTCGGCTCCCTTGTACGCCACTCGATAGACCCGGCCGTACTTCTTGTCGCGCAGGTCGCTTTCGTAGGCGTTCCCCTTGCCGGTTTTGAAGCCCTGCGGGGTCGGGTTGTGCTGAACGATGAAGTTGTACCAGTCGAGCACCCAGACGTTGCCGTCGGGGCCGACCTCGGCCATGATCGGAGCGGCCCAGTCGTCGTCGCTGGCGACGAGGTTCATCGGGCTGGTCGAGTGGAAGTCGGCGCCATCTTTCTTCAGCAGGAACGTGCCGACGAGGTGTCCGGTCGGACCGCAGACGAAGGCGGTCCGGTTCCAGAACTGCTGCGGATAGGTCCGGGCGGTGTAGAGGGAGTGTCCGCAGCCGGCGGTGTAACCGCCGAACTGATCGACCTGGCGGATGTCTTCGCGGATCGGCTTGAAGAGGTAAGTGTCGGCGATGGTGCCGAGTTGCTCGGCCGACCAGCCGCGGACCCGTTCGTAGTAGCGGTTGGCGATGGGCATGTAGACGCTGGGATTGCGATTGGCGGTGGAGCCGAAGATGACGCCCTCTTCGCTCATGCCCAGGCCCCAGGTGTTGTTGTTCGTTGAGCGGACGAATTCCAGGGCGGGGACTTCGGCGTTGTTCGACGTTGGCGACGCCACCTGGAAGCGGAAGAAGCCCATGCGGAAGTTGGAGACTTCTTTTCCGCCGGCGATCACGGGGGCCGAGTTGTTGTAGCCCTGCATGGCCCAGATCCAGTTGTCGAGGCCGTACTGGAAGTTGCTCACGCCGCCGTGGGTATCGCCGAGCGCCCAGCCAGTGATGATGACCTGGCGGAGGTCGGCCTTGTCGTCGCCGTCGGTGTCTTTGAGATAGAGCGTTTCGACGCCGTCCTGGACGATCACGCCGCCGTGATGGAAGGCGATCGACGTCGGGATGCTGAGCTTCTCGGCGAACAGGGTGAACTTGTCGGCTTTGCCATCGCCGTCGGTATCTTCGCAGATGCGGATGCGGTCGCGGCCCTGGCCGGGGGGCTGGAGTTCGTTGGGATAGTCGTACGTCTCGCAGACCCAGAGCCGGCCGCGCTCGTCCCAGGTCATGGCGATCGGCTTGCCGCCGAGGTCGGGTTCGGAGGCGAAGAGCTGCAGTTCGAAGCCTGCCGGCACCGAGTAGTGCTGCATCGACTCGGCAGGGGAGAGGGGCTTCTGCATCAGGTTCTTGGCGGCCCCCTGCACGCCCCACTTCTCGCCAGGCGTGTAGTTGGGAATTTTCGGGCCGACGTCGATGAATTCGAACTTGGCGGCGTCCGGCGCGATTGCCGTCATCTGCGGGACGACGAACTTGTCGGGATCGGACCAGGCGGGGACGACAGACGGATCCTGCTGGCAAGCCCAGCGGATACCGCGTTCGAGCAGGTTCTGGAAACCGGGATTGCCCCACGTCCGCTGATCGTGCCCCCAGGCAGTGTAGAAGACGCGGCCTTTGCCCTGCGTCCGCACCCAGGTCCAGGGCTCGCTTTTGCGGCCTGGCGCCTGCTCTCCCTGCACGCGTTCTTCGAGGACTGTGCGGTCCTTTTCGTTGTGCAGAGTATGGATGTAGGTCTCGTCCCAGCTTTCGAAGCTGCCGTAGCCCTTCATGATCGGGTGGTCCGGGCGGACGTTTTGCACGCCGAAGACTTCGCCGCCGTGCTTCTGGAATTGCGCCCCGACCAGCGCCACGAATCGCGGCGAGTTGCGGAAGCAGTAGGAGGCGCAGTGCAGGGGGATGAAGCCTTTGCCCCCCTCGACGTAGTCGAACAGGGCCTGATCCTGTTCCGGAGTGATCCGGTCGATGTTGGCGAAGAGGATCAGCCCATCGAACCCGGCGAGCGTCTGCGGATTGAGATCCGCGGGATCGTCGGTGTACTTGACCTCAATGCCGCGGGTGCGGAGCACGGGTTCGATCTGCACGAACCGTTCCTGCGGCCGGTGATGGCCGTTGTCGCCGAGGAACAGGAGTTTGAGCGGGGCCGGTTCGGCGGCGGACAGGGCGCCCCCGACAAGGCAGCCCAGCAACAGACTGAACAGGCTCAGTCTGGATACGAGCCGGCGACCCGGCTGACCAAGTTCGTGAAACTCAAACATGGAAGCGTCCTCAGGCGAAGAGTCATCAGTTGCACGGTGGTTCGCCGAGGACGAGCAGACTGCCCGCGGCATCCGATTCAAAGGCACGAATATCGTCGAGGAACTGCAGCAACCAGCTCGCGAGTTCCTTTGTTGAACGGTTTCCAGCCCTCAGCCAGATCACTTTCGGCGGAGCGCCAAAGCGAGCCGAGAGATGCTGGAAGTCGGAGTCTTTAGAGACAATCGTCAGGCCATGTTCGCGAGCATATTCCCAGACCACCTCGTCATCGACAGCTTCAAGACCGAGGTCTCCGACATGCTGCATGTCCGCGAAGTACTCGGCGAGTTCCCGCTGCAATCGCCTCGGTAAATTCTCGTCGAGGAGCCAGTTCATGGATGTGGAACCACGGTCAGCCCGCGTTCGCGATCAGCCGCGAACGCCAGGCACGCACGGATGTCTTCCAGAGTCAGTTCTGGAAAATCCTCCACGATCTGCTCCGGCGTCATTCCCGACGCGAGGTATTCCAAGACATCCGTGACGGTGATGCGCAGTCCCCGGACGCATGGCTTTCCGCCGCGCTTCCCCGGCTCGACGGTAATCAATTCTCGGTAATCCATGGTTTACCTTTCGCGTCGATCAGGCGGCAGCAAAGGGGTTGATGACCGTGACGGAATCGTAAACCCCGTTGTGCGACATGTCCTCGCTGTACAGCGTGTCAACGCCGGCGACGATGCAGGCGCCGAGCAGGAGGCTGTCCCAGTGGGAGAGGGTGTAGCGATTTTTGAGGGCGAGCGAGGCGTCCAGAACTTCTGGAGTTGCTATCAATATCGGAAATGTCGAGAGAATCTGCCGGGTCTCCGATTTCATCTGGATCCCCGTCAGAAGTTTCTGAGCTTCACGCTTCCTGAGCCAGGCAAGCGTTTCACAGGCGACTTGCCACAGGAGCGCCGGGACTTGAGGATCGGCAAGGCGCTCCGTGAACCACTCCAGCGCCCGTTCATGTTTGACGGGATGGCTGTCGTCCATCGAGTCAATCAGGACGTTGGCATCAAAAGCGATCATACAATTCATCCCGACCATTCCAGCCCACGTTCGTATGCAGCGGCTGCACTCGGCAGTGCCGGATGAACGCCTCAATGGCCTCTCGCGAGCCGACCGCAGGCTGTGCAATCACGGGTTCACCAGCAGTCTTCATGGTCAGTTCGACCTGAGTATTGTTCGGAAGGTCGACCGGAACCGCCGGCCGGAAAACGCCGTCCACATACGTTGCCAGAACTGTCGCCGTCATTGCGCATTCCTCCGCAGACTCTTCGCCACAGCCATTACACCAGCGTAAACGCCGGCAGCTTCACGATTTCTCCACCCTTCTCGGTCGACTGATGAGCGCAGATTCCCACGCAGGTCCAGTTCGCGCTCGTCACCGCGTTCGGCCGCGGGTCGCGGTCCTGGGCGAGGGCCGTGAGCATCTCGTTGACCATGTGCGGATGCGAGCCGCCGTGACCGCCCCCCTGCACGAACGACAGATGGTCGGCGTCCTGAATGCTCCGCGTGAACTGGCGGATTTCCTCCGGCAACAGGTGCGCGAAATCCGGAACCTCGATCTTCGACGGAATCTCCGGCTCGGGCTTCTTCGCCGTGTGGATGATGTGCGGCTCCCCTTCGACGAGGGTCCATTCGAAGCTCTTCTTCGTGCCGTAGACGTCGAAGCTCTCGCGGTACTGCCGGGCGGTGTCGTACAGGAACCGCCAGATGTGGCAGGCGACGTCGGAGTCCTTGACCTTGATATGGCACGACTCGACGGCGTACTTGTTGCCCGACTTCTCGCGGATGTCGTCCCGCACCGTCCCCGAGCCGAAGCAGCTCACGTACTCGGCCCGTCCGTCGATCAGCCCGAGACAGGGGCTGACGACGTGCGTGGCGTAGTGCATGGGAATCATCCGCTCCCAGTAGCTCGGCCAGCCATCCATGTCCTGCGGATGCGACGCCGCCATGTACTGGATCTTCCCCAATTCGCCCTTCTGGTACAGATCCTTGATGAACAGGAACTCCCGGCTGTAGACGACGGTTTCGGCCATCATGTACTTCTTGCCGGTCTGCGCCACCAGTTCGCAGATCTGGTCGCACTCTTCGATCGTCGTCGCCATCGGCACCGTGCACATCACGTGCTTGCCGGCCTTCAGCGCCGCCATCGACATCGGGGCATGGTCGGGAATCGGCGAATTGATATGGACGAAGTCGACCTTCGGATCGGCGAGGACATCTTCGTACTTCGTATAGCGCTGCCCGATACCGAAGTGGTCGCCGACCTTGTTGAGCTTCTCAACGTCGCGCTGGCAGATGCCGTACATGTTAGCCAGCGGGTGCTTCTGATAGATCGGAATGAACTCCGCCCCGAACCCCAGACCGACGATGGCGACGTTGAACGACTTGCTCATGGAGACAGCCTCTGCAGCAGAAACCTGGACGGGACAGATTCGCAACGACCGGCCATCGTAACCGCGCCGGCCGGGACTTTCTAAAGACTCGTAAACCGATGGTTGGATCATACCACCGCACGCCGCCGACTCCATGAGGATTTGCGTACTGGACCTGAGTTTTTTCACCAGTCGCCTTGCCAGCCTGCTCTGCACAGCTCGCGGAACAATGACACCTCGGGCCATGTTCGTTCGCAGATTGTAGAAGAAACATGAGTTTTTTCGCGACGCTTCGGCTAAACTCGCTGGAACCATGACGCACCGCCCATCCGTCGCACTGCTGATTGAAACGTCCAACGGCTACGCCCGCGGCCTGCTGGAAGGGATCACGGCCTATGTGCGCGCGCACGACGCCTGGTCGATCTGGCTCCCGGAGCAGCGCCGTGGCGAAACACCGCCCGCATGGCTGGGACGCTGGAAAGGGGATGGCGTCATTGCGCGGATCGAGACGCCGGAGATCGCGGCCGCGGTTCGCAAGCTGAAGGTTCCCGTGATCGACGTCAGTGCGGCCCGCACGCTTCCGGAGATTCCGTGGGTCGAAACCGACGATGCCGCCATCGCCCGCCTCGGCGCGGAACATCTGGCCGAGCGCGGATTCCGTCGGCTGGGATTCGTCGGCGACCCTCGGTTCAACTGGTCGACCTGGCGGCAGATGCACTTCGAGCGGTGGTGCGACGAGGCGGGGGTTGAGTGCCAGACGTTTGCTCCGGCGGCGACGAAAGACGACTCGCCTGCAAAAGAGGCCGATCGCCTGCGGCGCTGGCTCCGCGGCCTGCCTCAGCCCATCGGCATCCTGACCTGTTACGACATCAAGGGACAACTCGTCCTCGACGCCTGCCGGGAGCTCGGAATCGCAGTGCCGGAGCAGGTCGCCGTATTGAGCGTCGACAACGACGAGCTCCTCTGCAATCTCTGCACGCCCCCGCTGTCGAGCATCGAACCCGACTCCCGGCGGACCGGCGCCCTCGCAGCCGAGCTGCTCGACCGCATGCTGTTGGGGGAAGACGTTCCGCCCCAGGCCTACCTCCTGCCCCCTCTCGGAGTCATCGCCCGGCGGTCGACCGACGTCCTGGCGATTGAAGACCGGGAAGTGGCCACGGCCCTGCGCTACATCCGCGAGCACGCGCGGGAGGGGATCGACGTGTCCCATGTGCTGAGGGCGACGCCGCTGTCGCGACGCGTGCTGGAAGCCCGCTTTCGCGACGCCGTTGGTCGATCGCCCCATCAGGAGATTCTGCGGGTCCGGCTCGAACACGTCTGCCGGCTGCTGACACAGACGGATCTCAGCCTGGCGGAAATCGCGGCCCGGACCGGGTTCGCTCACCCCGAGTACCTGACCGTGGCCTTCAAACGGGAACTCGGCCAGCCCCCCAGCCTCTTTCGGCGGGAACACGCCAGCAGCCGACCAGCGGGAAACTGAGAAACTGAGCCAATCCACCGCCGGGCTGGCAGGTGAATGGGAGCTGGCGATATAGTCAGCGCTCAGTCGGCGCTCCGCCGACCGATCCGCAATTATCAGGAAGTTGACTCGTTCATGGCTGAGATTTGTGCGTTTCAGGGCTGGCGGTACGATGTCGCCCAGGCTGGCGATCTGACGGATGTCGTCGCGCCTCCGTACGACGTGATCGATGAGGTTCAGCAGGCGGCCCTGTACGCCCGCCATCCGTACAACGTCGTCCGACTCGACCTGAACCGGAGCGAACCGGACGATGTGACTCCCGACGCCCGCTACGAACGGGCGGCCAGCCTCTGGAAGCACTGGCGCGTCGACGGCGTGCTGCGCCAGGAACACGAAGAAGCCCTCTACGTCTATCACCAGGAATACTCCTGGGAGGGCCAGACGTTTCTCCGAAAGGGAATTGTCGGTCGATTGCGGTTGGAAGAGTTCGGCGCCGGGAAGGTCTTCCCGCACGAGCAGACTCTGTCAGGCCCGAAGGCCGACCGGCTCAAGCTGATCCGGGCCAGCCGGGCCAATTTCTCGCCGATCTTCGGACTGTATTCGGACCCGAACTGCGACATCCAGCGCCAGATCGACGACCACTGTATCGGATTGACGTCGCTGGAGGCCCGCGATGACAACGGGGTCCGAAATCGCCTGTGGGTCGTGACCGACCCGGCGGCGATCAACCGCGCCAAGGAAGCTCTGCTCGACAAGCCGGTCTTCATCGCCGACGGCCATCATCGCTACGAAACGTCCCTGAATTATCGCAACGAGCTTCGGGCCGCCGGCAAACTCGCCAACGAAAACGCCCCCCCCAACTTTATTCTGGCGACGCTCGTCTCACTCCAGGACCCAGGTCTGACCGTCCTGCCGACGCATCGTCTGGTCCAGGGATTGGCGGGATTAACCGCCGCGGCGGTCCAGGAATCGCTGGCCGGGACATTCGAAACCGAGATCGCCGGAACCGGCGCAGCAGGAGCCCGCGAAGCGTGGGAACTGGTCGCCGCCGACGGCGGGCAGGACGTCCTCGGATTCGGCTGCGCCGCCGACCAGCAATGGATCTTCGCCCGTTGCCTCGACCCCTCGGCCATGGACTCGCTCGCCGCCGACCATAGCCCGGCCTGGCGTGATCTGGGGGTCAGCCTGCTTCACACGCTGGTGCTGGGAAAACTGCTCGCCTCCCGTGTGACGGGTGCAGGGCCGGAGCTGCGCTACGTTCACCGCGATACCGAAGTCGCCGAGGCCGTCCGCAGCGGCGTCTGCGATCTGGGCTGTCTGGTTCCGCCGGCGACGGTCGATCACGTCGAAGAGATCGCCGGCGGGCTGGAAACCATGCCTCCCAAGAGCACCTACTTCTATCCGAAGCTGCTCTCGGGATTGGTATTTCACTCGCTGACTTGAGCCGATGGACTCAGTTCCTGTTCGGCCCTGACGGCCTCTAAGTTCGTTCCAGCGGCGTAGGCCAGCGTCTGCAACTCAGACAGTTCGTCGGGCTGCGCGAAGAACTCCTCGAACGCTCCGACATCCTGATGCAGGGCCTCAAAGCCCACCACGGTCTGGCCGAGATGGACGACTTCGTCGAGCAGTCGCTCCAGTTCGGTCACGGACGCCACCGGTTCGAATCGATCGGCGGAGACTTCGAACAACGCCGCGTCCTGCGCTTGCGCGGCTCCGTCGCGCAGGCGGCAGCGATCGATTTCGTGCAGCAGTGACGCGGCGTCGCGCGGCCGGTCGTCCGGATTCTTCGAGAGACACCGGAGAATCAGCAGCTCCAGTTCGTGCGTGACGGTGCGGCCGCTCCGGACCGACGGAGGCTCCGGCGTCGAGAGGACGTGCGCCATGCAGATCTTGTGAACGCCGTCGCCCGAAAACACCGGCGTACCGGTCAGCAGAAAGTACGCGACCGCACCGATGGAATACACGTCGGCGCGGGCATCCACAAACTGCGGCTGCCGAATCGCCTCGGGAGACATGTACAGCGGCGTTCCGGCCAACCCGTTGTCCGAATCGAGCCGGAGATCACCCTCCCGCTCCTGGATGGCTTTGACCAGGCCGAAGTCGAGCACTTTCACAAAGTCGACGAGTCCGCCCCGCTTGGTCAGGAAGATGTTCGCCGGCTTGATGTCCCGATGGATGAGTCCGAGCGAGTGCGCCTCCGCCAGCGAGCTGCAGATCTGTCGCATGATGTGCATCAGGCGCGCTTCGCTGATGCACCCTTCGCGGCGAACGAGCTGTTCGAGATTGATCCCGTCGAGGTATTCCATCGCGTAGTAGAAAATGCCTTCCGGCGTCCGCCCGAAGTCGTAGATCGCAATCGTGTTGGGATGCGTGAGCTGGGCGGTGAGCTGAACCTCGCGTTCGAAGCGGGCGATTGCGTGCGGCGATCCCTTGTCGACGTCCAGAAACTTGACCGCGGTCGCCCGCCGGAGGAATGCGTGGCGGGCGAGATACACAGTCCCCATTCCGCCGGCGCCGAGCTTTTCTTCCAGCGTGTACTGCCCGAGCTGTCGCGCAGCGACGACCGCATGCTGCAGTCGTCGCTGCTGGCGTTCGAGAT
Organism: uncultured Planctomycetaceae bacterium; assembly: GCA_942493135.1. Taxonomy (GTDB): domain Bacteria; phylum Planctomycetota; class Planctomycetia; order Planctomycetales; family Planctomycetaceae; genus Planctellipticum. The sequence continues at coordinate 6,939,346 of OW818684.1, forward strand.
GCATCATGAATGCGAAAACGCCAATCGACGCAATGCAGAGCAGAGTCATCAGGCTGCGATGAACATTTTCCACCACCTGGAGCGGCAGAAACGCGACGTCGGTTGGGATCTCCGTCGCCACGCCGAAGTCGTATTCCGGCAGCCAGGTCCAGGCGCCGATCACCGGCATGCCGCGATAATCGCGATAGCCGTTGATGTCGATCCCGGATTCCCCCCGGACCGCCGATTCCGCCATCCGCGTCAGCGGCTGCTCCGAACGTCGCACCGGCGATCGAACTTCCGCCCGCAGATCGACTCCCGGATCGCGCATCTCGATATTCAGAATCGATCGGGCGTCGGGGCGGTCGGGCAACAGACCAATCATTTTCAGGCCTTCGTCGAAGCGGGAGTTGCTCAGCAGCACTCCATTCCGGTTGAAAACGCTGGTCTCCCCGGCGTCAGAAGCGTGGGCCTCGGCCAGCAGACGCGAAAATCCCTGTTCCGGCGCCAGCCGGAACGCCAGCACACCGCAGATTTCGCTGCCGTTCCTGACGGGAACGGCCACCAGCATCACCGGCTGGTTCAGCCGCGGCGCGCCATCGGGACCAGGTAACAGGATTTCGCTGGAAAATGGCTTCGAGACGACCGACTGTCCGGTCAGCACCTCCTGCAGAAACTCCGCGGGATAGCCGCTCAGCCGCTGGCCGATCGTCAGATCTGTTTCCGAATCGCAGACAACCCCGTCGGGCGACAATAGCAGGTAGCCCGCATACTCGTAACGTTCCAGAATGCGAGACAGACTCTCGCGCAACGATGGGCCGGCGACCGCATCGGACGGCATCGCGTCGGCGGGTCCGATGAGTTTCGGCAGCAGCCTTCGTCGCCAGTCCGCCGATTCCGCCAGCTCGATCGCCCGATCGGAATGCCCCTGCAGCCAGAGCCGCAACCGGCTGACATCGGAATCGAGATACGACTTCAGCTCGCGCACGCAACTGGCACGCAGAACTTGATTCACGGAAGCCGAAACCCAGAAACCGACGCAGGCGATCGCCGCCGCACCGAGAATCGGCCAGACATAGATGAACCGCGGGAGCGGCCGGACGGGCGCCGCCTGATTCTGGGAACCGGAGGTAAACATCTGGCCGAACAGACTGGCCAGTCCGGACATGGCCGAACTGCTCCCTGCGATCGAGGGAGAGGCCTGAAGCTCGGCTGGCCGGTGTTCGGACATCAGTCGCGTGAGATCCCGGTGGAGTGGCCCATCCAGGCAACCTCCGGCAGCACTCCGCCAAAGGTTTCCCGAGGAAACCGGTTCACGGACTCGCAGACTCCGGACCGGATATCATCCCACCGAAGCATAGATCATCGTACGGAGGTGTGCGGGCGTACTTTCGCAATCACGTAACACCTTCCATGCCAAAGCCTTATGGCCCTGTGCGACATCCGCACAACGTCACCGGGGCCACTCCCGCGCAGAACGATCGGCACAGCACCTGCAGACCGCGCAGGCCGGTCCGTCGCGATGCTCGAACTCGGCGGAATGGTCGACGAAATCGCGCCATCCGCTGTCACTCCGTTTTCACGCAATGGCCTCAGCTTCCGCCGACGATCTCGAACTGGGCCGCGGATCCCTCCGGCCGGCCGAGCGTCGCCTTCAGCGTCGACGCCTGCGAACCGGAAATCTGCACGCGGACGACGATCGCATGCCGGCCCTTGTCCAGCGGCAGCACGACCTTGCTCCGCGGGTCGATCGACTGGGCGTCGACCCAGACCTGCACCGTCTCCGTCGACGCAATGTCGAACTCTACCGGACCGGCCTCCGTGACCTCGACTTCGCCCCGCAGAATCACGACCTTCGGCTCGTCCCCCTGTCGCAGTTCGCTCAATGGCAGCTCGCCGTTGAACATGGCGTAGGCCGAGGTCCAGGCTTCGGGCGGGGCCGCCAGGACGTGCTGTCGCAGGTGCTCCAGATGCGGAACGTCGCCGGTCAGCTCGGTCGGGGGATTCACCAGCACCTGCCACCGCTGCATGATCGGGGCCGTCCGCACGGCGTACGTGCCGGGTTTGCCGAGACCGGCCACAAACGCGACCAGGTCGAGCAGTTCGTCGTGCGTCAGGAATTTCGTGAGTCCGTTCGGCATAATCGACCGGCCTTCGACTTCGTCCTCGATATCCGCCGTCGGAATCAGCACTTCCTTACTCTGCGAGTCGCGGATCCGGACGCGGGATTCGTCCCGGTCGATCACGATCCCGGTCAGAACCTTGCCATCCGACGTTTCGAACACGCGCGTGACGTACTGCTCTTTGACCGCGAGATTCGGATTGAGCACGGAATTGATGATGTAGTCGAGCGGCGACGAGCCGCCGACTGCTCCGAGTTCCGGTCCGACCTGGCCTCCCGCACGGTTCAGGCTGTGACAGCGGAGGCAGCTCAGGTCGTTCCGGCGGAACACCAGTTCGCCTCGGGCCGCGTCCCCCTTGGCCGTCACTTCCTGCACCAGTTTGGCGACTTCTTCCGGCGTCGGCGGAGCCGGATCGGCGGCGACCCCCGCCGCCTTACTCAGAACTCCCGACAGCTCCGCGTCGCTCCGCCCCACCGAATACATATACCGCAGCGACCGCTTCGCGTTGTCGACCGTCAGCTTCTGAGACTCCATCGCGGCGGCCAGCAGCTTCGAACCCTCCTTCCGGTCGAAGAATGCGTCGAGCACAGGCGCGGGATCGTCCTGCGGAGATGCCGCGGCCAGCACGGCCGCCCCTTGTTGCGCGGCCGTGGGAAGATCCACCGTCGTCAGGGCCGCGATCGCCTGCATCCGCCCGGCGATCGTCGCTCCGCTGCTGGCAAGTTTCACCAGAGTCTCTTTGCTGCCCGCTCCCTGCAGGGCCACCAGACCGCGAATCGCGACCTTCTGCAACTCCGGCGTCGCGTCGGGATCAGTCGCAATCTGCTGCAGTGTCGGCGCGACGGCGGCCAGTTGCCAGTCGGCCGCGAGTTGAACGGCCGCGGACCGCAGGGCCGCGTCCTTCGATTTGATCAGCGCCGTCAACTGGTCGAGTTCGCCGGTCGGCTTCACCTTTCGCGTTCGATTCGCCTGTGTCAACCAGCCCAAGACTTTGAGCTGCAGATTAGCCGGCATGCCTTCCGGCTGCACCAACCGCTCGAAGACGACTCGCAGATCGTGTTCGTTGCCGCGATTGCAGATCATCTCGACGACCGCCGGCTGCCGTTCCGCCGGCAGCCGATCGCTCTGGTAGAGCTTGAGCAGCGGACCGACCGCGGACGGAGGCGCATCCTCTGCCAGCAGCAGTGTGTTCCCGAATGACACCGACAGAACCGTAGCGAGCATCAGGCGCGAAAAGGCAGACACAGTCGACATCGAAACAGACTCCAGACTTCACAGTCGAATGGAAATGCCGAGGGTCGCTGATTCAGCGGCACGCCTCGGCATGTTCCAGGTCCCTCATCGCCAGCCCGCAGGCCGGCCGCGGCAATTACTTGCTGGCGGCTTTGGCCCGGCGGTCCAGCGTCTTCATCGTTTCTTCCAGGACCAGCTTCAGCGGCTCGTCCTGCTCGTAGACCAGCGATTCCACGGCGATTTCCGACGCCTTCGCTGCATCGGCTCCGTCGAAGAAGCTCAGTCCCCAGACGGCAATCAATCGCACTCGCGGGCTTTCGTCGTTGACACCTGCCTGCAGCAGCGTCAGCGGATCCTTCACGCGATCCCGCCACGCCACCAGCACGCGGTTGGCCGCTGCTCGGGCGTGGAAGTCCTTCGACGTCAAAACCTGCTTCAGAAGTCCTTCGTTCACCACGTTGTGGTTCTGATGCAGCCAGAGTCCTTCGAGCTGGTGGTGACTGAAGGACGGGTCGCTGGCGTCGAGTCCCTTGAGCCACGGTCCGACCGCGGCGATGACGTCCTTCGTCGGACGGCCCCCCAGCTCGATCCGCGCCCGATGGCGGACTCGATCTTCCGGCGACTTCAGCAGTTCCAGCAGGTCGGCGATCGGCGCTCCGGCAAACGGAGCCGGCTTGTTGAGTTCGCGGCCCTCATAGGTCACCCGATAGACCCGGCCGTGGGTCCGGTCTCGGCTGGGATCGCGCAGGTTGTGCTGCATGTGGCCGATGATCGGGTTCTGCCAGTCGCAGAAATAGATCGCGCCGTCCGCACCGATTTCGACGTCCGCCGGGCGGAAGTTGGGATCGGACGAGTACAGGATCGGTTCGACTTCGACGGCCGACAGGCTCGAATTGACGTCCTGCATCTTGTACTGCAGGATCCCCTGGAAACCGATCACGTTCAGGACCAGCAGGTTCCCCTGCAGTTCGTCCGGGAAGTGCTTGCTGCTGAGGGCTTCCACGCCGGCGCACGGCCGGGTCCGCTGCTTGTAAACCTGCGGCGGACGGGCGTGCTTGTGCGGGAAGTCGATATCCCCCGAGAACAGCGTCGCGTGATACGGCTGAGCGCCGGTGCCGTCGTAGACGATGTCCTGGCCCCAGCGATCGAAGACGTGACCGTGCGGATTGGCGAACCCGAACGAGACGTAGACGTCAAACTTCTGCGCCCGCGGCTCGTAGCGGAACACCGCTCCGTTGGCGACCCGGCGGACCGGCCCCCACGGGGATTCGACCTGCGAGTGATGGAACGTCCCTTCCTGGAAGTACATCGCTCCGCCCGGATCGAGCGCAAAGCTGTTCGCGGTATGGTGAGTATCCGCAGTATCCAGCCCGTGAATCAGGCGTTCCTTGACGTCGTACTTGTCGTCGCCATCCGTGTCCTTCAGGAACAGGATGTCCGGCCCCTGCGCGACCAGCACGCCGCCGTTCCAGAACTCGAAGCCGGTCGGATTGTGAATGTCCCCGGCGAACGTCTTGCAGACGTCGGCCTTGCCGTCCCCGTTGGTGTCTTCGAGGATCAGCAGCTTGTCGTCCATCGCCTCGGTCGGCTTCCAGTGCGGGTAGGTCTCCCAGACGGCGACCCACAGCCGGCCCTTCGTATCGAAGGCCATCTGGACCGGATTGACCATCTCGGGGAACATCTCCTCCGACGCGAACAGATTGACCTTCATCCCCTGATGAACGGTCATCTTCGAGATGGCTTCCTCGCCTCCCAGAAACTCGTGCTTGCCCCCTGGGAGCGGGCCGGGCTTGTTGCTGATCACCGGAATGAACTCCGGCAGATTGTTGTCGTCCGGCTTAGCGGCCTGCCCCTTCGCAACGGCCCAGACGACCTTGTCGCGATTGGCGGTCAGCGTGTCGATGACTTCCAGCTCGCGCTGGCCGACCGAGTAGTTCGAAAGTCCTTCGCCGTATCCGCCCGGGCCTTCGGCGAACTTCAGGAATGCGCGATCGCCGTACGTGGAGTACCCGTCCGTGACGCGATACCGCATGTACCAGAACCAGTTCTTGTCATTGACGGCTTTGCGGAGCGTTTCGAAGTTGGCAAATTTCACAAGAGGCTGTCGAGGATTCTCAAGCTTCAGGAAAGCTCCCATCGCGGCACGCGCCAGCTGTTGATCACCCTTTTCGTTCAAATGAATGCCGTTGATCGTCATCGGCTGGGCTGGCCTCATGGATTTCGCGGCTTCCGGCACCAGGGTAAACAGGTCGACAAAGACGACCTTCTCCTGAGCCGCAACTTCGCCCATCGCCTTCGCATACATGCCAATTCGTACGTTCGCCGCATCGACCTGGGCCTTGCTCGGCAGGTTCGGATCGTCGAGGTATTCCTGGGCCGTCGGCGAGAACAGCACCAGTTTCGGGGCCGACTTCCCATTGTACTTCTGAGCCAGCGTGTGCTTGATGAAGGCTTCCAGGTCCTGCTTGAATCCGGAGAGGCCTGCTTCGCCCGCGAACGACTCGTTGTAGCCGTAGAACGCGAAGATCACGTCCGCTTTGGTATTGGTCAGCTCAAACCGGTTCTCGCGGACCTTCCCCTGGTCGCGCGGCGAGAGCTTCTCCGGCTGCGGGCAGGGGGCCTTGCCGGCCAGCCATTCGTCCTGCGAGCCGAACGACATCGACCGCATCCGGCGATTGCCGTCCTTGAATCCGCCGACTTCGTCGCCGCTGTAGGCCAGGTTCCGAAAGACCAGGTTGTGCTCCGGGAACTGGGCGTGCAGCAGGGTCTCCAGCCAGCCGTAATGCTGCTGACGCTCCCCCAGCGTGTTCCCGATGATGCAGATGTGATCGTTGGGCTGCAGCTCCAGAGCCTGACCGTGCGCAGTCGCGGTCAGCAGCCCCAGGCACAACACCGCGGCAATCGACGTTTTCATGCAGTTCTTCCCGGTGGATCGATTCACGGAAGTCTTGATCGGTGCGGAACTTTCGGTGCGCAACGGCGCCGCCCGCAGCACACGTTCCCTCAGCGTAACCGGGGAAGGAACGTCTTTCCAGTTTGCAACAGCGTTCGTTGATCTTCCTCACGCAAATTTGAGGACGCACGATGCCGACCCGTTGCCGCTGTGCCCGGCCCGCCCGACCGACTATACTCCTGCAACGGGCCGGCAAGGTCGGCCGGAGGCATCCGGGACTCCCCACGTACAGGACGTTCACTGTGGAACTGCGACGCAATCCGACCCGCTCGGTCCGGATCGGCTCCATCTCGATCGGCGCCCAGCATCCGATCGCCGTCCAGAGCATGACGGCCACCCATACGCAGAACATCGACGCCACCGTCGAACAGATTCTCGCCCTGGAAGCCGCCGGGGCCGATGTCGTCCGCGTCGCCGTCGACAGCAAGAAGGACGCGGAAGCCCTCAAGGAGATCCGCGGCCAGGTCAAAGCCAACCTGTCGGTCGACCTGCAGGAAAACTACCGGCTCGCCGAACTGGTCGCCCCCTACGTCGACAAGGTTCGTTACAACCCGGGACACTTGTACCATCACGAACGGGACAAGTCCTGGCAGGAAAAGGTCCGGTTTCTGGCGCAGATCGCCACCGACAACGACTGCGCAATTCGGGTCGGCGTGAACTGCGGTTCGATGGACCCCGACAAGAAGGCCAAGTACGACGCCGAGGACTCGATCACCCCGATGATCGAAAGCGCCCTCGACCACTGTAACTTTCTCGATTCCATCGGCTTCACCCGCTACTGCGTCTCCCTCAAAGACTCCGATCCCCAAAAAGTCATCGAGATCAACCGACGGTTCGCCGAGGCCCGTTCCGACGTCCCCCTGCATCTGGGCGTCACCGAGGCCGGCCTGCCACCCGACGGGATCATAAAAACGCGGATCGCGTTCGAGCAGCTCGTCAGCCGCGGCATCGGTGACACCATCCGCGTCTCGCTGACCGTCCCCAACTCGCGGAAGCCCGAAGAAATCGCCGCCGGCCGCAAGATCCTGGCCGACATCGCCGCCGGCCGCGTGCGATCGGTGGTCGACTTCGGCCTCGACACGCTGAACATCATCAGTTGCCCGAGCTGCTCGCGCGTCGAAAACGAAGCCTTCATCGAACTGGCCCAGCAGGTCAAAGAGATGACCCAGTACGCCAAGGACTACGACGTCACCATCGCCGTCATGGGCTGCCGCGTGAACGGCCCCGGCGAAACCGACGACGCCGACCTGGGTCTCTGGTGCGGCCCGAAGTTCGTCAACCTGAAGAAAGGCCCGGCAGAGCTCGGCGCCTTCACCTACGACGAAATTCTGCCCCGCCTGAAGGCCGAGCTCGACGTGATCCTCGCCACGAAGCAGCCGACGCCCGTCCGTTGAAGATCTGCACTCCGTTCTTTCGTGTGCCACGGCCGTCCCGACCGTGAAACCGCGGACGGAGTTCAGATCCATTGCTCAGCCGACTTAGCGGCGGCACACGACATATTCGATCGTCGTTCACACTTCGGGGCGTCGTCTCATGCGAATCAGCGTGGCCATAGCAATCGCACTCTTTGCCGGTTCGATCGACGCCGCCGAACCTGAGTCCAACGCCGCACTGCAGAAGCTCTTCGACGACGAGTGGGAGTACGGACTGCGGGAATCCCCCACGTTCGCCTCGCACCTCGGCAACAAGCGCTACAACGATCGCTGGCCGGACGTCAGTCTCGAAGCCATCGCCCGCCGCCAGCAGCATCAGCGGGATCTGCTCGAAAGACTCCAGCAGTTTGAAGCCAACCAGCTCTCCGCCGAGGACCGTCTCAACTACCGGCTCTTCCGCTGGCAGGCCGAACTCGACGTCGAAGGCCAGCCGTTCGGCTGGCACCTCGTGCCGATCAACCAGCGGGAGGGAATCCAGGACGAAGGGTCGCTGGGGGATTCTCTCTCGTTCGACACGGTCAAAGACTACGAAGACTGGCTGCAGCGGATCGAGCGTTTTCCGGTCTACATGGATCAGACGGTCGGGTTGCTGCGCGAAGGTCTGAAGCGAGGCATCCTCCAGCCGCAGATCGTCCTGAATCGAGTTCCCCAGCAGATCCGCCGGCAGATTGTCGACGATCCGGGACAAAGCCTGTTCTACAAACCGTTCCGAACCTTTCCAAAGGATCTTGCCGAAACCGATCGGGCCCGGCTGCAGACCGCCGCCCGGGCCGCCATCGCACTGCACATCGTCCCGGCCTACCGGAAATTGCTGACCTTTTTCGAGGAGGACTATCTCCCCGGCAGTCTGCAAGACGTCGGCGTCTGGCAGGTGCCGCAGGGCGGCCCCCTCTACGCCTTCGCCGCCCGGCAGTTCACGACGACCAGCCTCACGCCCGACCAGATTCACGAGATCGGCCTGCAGGAAGTCGGCCGCATCCGGACCGGAATGGAGAAAGTCCGCCAGCAAGTCGGCTTCCAGGGGACATTGCCGGAATTCTTCGAGCATCTGCGGACGGCGCCCGAGTTCCGCTTCGAGAAGCCCCAGGACCTCCTGCTGGCCTATCAGGCGTTCTGCAAGCGGGTCGATCCCCTCCTGACCCGCGTCTTCCGCAAGCTCCCGCGAATTCCCTACGGCGTCGAGGCCATCCCCGAGCACATGGCCCCCGACACGACCACCGCGTACTACCGGCCGCCCGCCGCCGACGGAACGCGGGCGGGGACCTACTTTGTGAATCTTTATCAGGTTGAAACCCGCCCGAAATACGAGATCGCCGCCCTGTCGCTCCACGAAGCGGTCCCCGGCCATCACCTGCAGATCGCCCTCGCCACGGAAATGGAGCACGTTCCGACGTTCCGCCGCTTCACCGGTTTCACCGCCTACGTCGAGGGCTGGGCGCTGTACTCCGAGAGCCTCGGCGACGAGCTCGGCGTTTACGACGATCCCTACTCCAAGTTCGGCCAGCTCACCTACGAGATGTGGCGGGCCGTCCGGCTGGTGGTCGACACCGGCATCCACCACAAGCACTGGTCGCGCGACCGCGCGATCACGTTCTTTCGGGACAACGCCGCAAAGTCCGACCAGGACATCGTCAACGAGATCGACCGTTACATCTCCTGGCCCGGCCAGGCGCTGGCCTACAAGATCGGGGAACTGAAGATCTGGGAACTGCGCCGCAAGTGCCAGGCCGAACTGGGGGACCGCTTCGACCTGCGCGAGTTCCACGACGTCGTGTTGCGCAACGGCGCCGTCCCGCTGAGCGTTCTGGAGCAACTGGTCGACGAGTGGCTCGCGGAGCAGCGCATCCGCCCTTAACAGGTACAAGAAGTCGATCTCGCCCGAGTCTTCAATCGATGACGACGATCAGCCCATGTTCGAGTTGGCCGACGCTCCCAGCAACTCAAGTGCGGTCAACCACTCGTTGAAGTGCGGGCATTCCTCTCTGATTCTCTCGATCGAGATTCGCCCCGCGGCCAGAACCCCGTGCAGTGGCTTCCGATAGCTGGGGAACAATTGAAGGATTCGCTTCGAGGGAGCTGTCAGCGGCGAATCATTGATCTCCTCGGGATTTGAGAACTGGCGGCGGATCGCATTCATTTGCCCTGCGGCATTCTTGTCTCGCATCACATCGACAAGGATTTCGGGCTCCGAAAAGAGAATAGACTCAAATTCGTGCATCTGCACGTATGGCAGAAACCTCCGTGAGTCAAACGCATCCCCGACACTCGCACCAACCGCAGCAAGTATGGCCTCTTCAACAACCCGAGGTTTCCGAACCAGAATCGCTCCAAGCGACAATCTCCTTCCGGGCCATGACTCCGGCATGCCGTAATAATCAAACATCGTCGTCACGACGGTGCAGGATTCTTGACGCAGCAGATTGACGATGTCCCGCCGGGCTCGCTCGAAGTCTCCAACGCCTCCCTTGTGACCGGGCTTGCCCACCAGTCGAGCGGACATCGTCACGCCCTTCCAGCCGAGCCACGGCCCCAGCACCTCTCGGACAAAAGTTCGCTCGGTCTGTCCTTCAACGACAGCGATCACTCTATTCATGCACTGGCTCCCCGCCGTACACGTTTTTTTGCCACAGCTCACCGAGGGAATAATCCTTCAGCCAGTCGTGCAGTCCCTGTTCGGACAAGCGGGCAAACGTCGATTCTCCGTCGTGCCGATCGATCACGACGATCTGCTCGGGTTCGAACCAGTTCAGCAGCGAAGCCGACTGCGTTGAAACAATCAACTGGGTTGCCTGCCCAGCCTGAAGGATCAGGTTAGCAAGAACTTCGAGTGCATAGGGGTGCAGCCCAAGCTCGGGCTCATCAATGAGTAGCGTCGCCGGAGGATTGGGCTGCAGGAGTGCTGTTGCCAGTGCGATAAACCGGAGAGTACCGTCAGACAACTGACTTGCATGAAATGGATAGTCCGTGCCAACCTGCTCCCACTCCAACTGCAGTTGCTCGTCGTCCTTCGTGCGCTTCGGTCGGAGCAGAAAATCTCGAAAGAATGGCGCAACCAGCCTGATCGTCTCCACAATCAGCCGATAGGTGGCGGCATCGTCACTTTTCAAGGCCAACAGGAACGCCGCAAGGTTGCTCGCGTCCGGTCTCAACCTCTCATTGTCTCGAACCGAGCAAGTCCTGCGCATGGCCGCGGTCTCGCTCGTGTCGTGAAAATGGTAAACGGTCCACTCGGAAATCGATCCGTAGATGTGCTGGCTGATCGCCTGGTCCCGCCCCGGTGATTCGGCGCTCACTTTCAATTTGGATTCACCATGGCCGTGGCCAATCGAGCGATTGACCGAGCGAGTATGCCCTTCAGTTCCCTCGTACTTGATTCGCTCGTCACCAAAAACCAGTCGATTGTCGGCTGTTGGTTCGAGTGTAAATCGATATCCGTTCGCCCCGAACTCCAGATCGGCCTCGATGGCGGCCGTCGCTTTCGGTCCGAGAAACAACTGTGCATCGGCTCCGCCGGCGAGGTTTACGGTCTTCTCCAGCCGTCCCTCAACCATCTCCCTGAGAAAGCTGAAGAACCCAACGAAGTTGCTCTTCCCGCATCCGTTGGCGCCAATCAGAACGTTGATGTCCTGCAGCTCAAATCCGTCCAGGCAACGGATCGACTTGTAGCCTTTGAGAGCGATCTTTCGAATCGGTCGCCCCATTTTGAACCTCCTCAACGCTGAATCTGAAGAACGGATCGCCAATCTTCGAAGGAAGAGCGTGTCCCATCGTCCCGGCGTTCAACGGAACTGTACGCTATCGCATCCAGCCTCCAACCGACCACGTCACTTAATTCGTATCTCGGCGATTCCCTGCCGCCATCGCCTGCGAGTTTGACGCGGAACAATCTCTCGGAACCGTCTCGGACGCAAACCGCCCGACAAGACTACTTCCCCGCCGCAAACGCCCCCGCGTCGTACTTCGCCCAGAACTCTGCAGGCGTCAGCCGCGGTCCTTCGGACAGCTCGACGTCCAGTTCCCGCAGGCTCTCCATCGCGCGGATGACATCCAGACCTTCGGTGATCTTCGCGGGCGTGAAGATCAGCCGCTGCAGCCGCAGGTTCTTCAGCGGGCGCAGATCGGTCACGTCGGTTTCGCCAATGTGCAGTCGCTGCAGCGTCGGCATCCGGCCCAGCACGCTGATGTCGCGGACGGGGGTCTCGTGCAGCGTCAGGCTGACGAGCGGCGTCGTCTCCAGCGGCCCCAGATTCTCCACCTGCGTCTCATTCAGCCAGAGCGTATCAAGCGGCATCTTCTTCAGCGGCGTCAAATCGGTGACCGGCGTCCCTAGCAGATTCAGATAGGCGATCGGGCAGTCCGCCAGCGGCATCAGATCGCTGACGGGGCTCTGACTCAGGTAGACCGTCTGCAGCGGCATTCCCGTCAAGGGCGACAGATCCTTCACCTGCGTCTGCTCCAGATACAGCTCGCGCAGCTCCATCCCTTTCAGCGGCGACAGATCCTCCACCGGATTCTCGCGCAGGCCCAGATAGAACAGCGGGTAACCGTTCAGCGCGCTGATGTCGCGGACGTGAGCGTTCACAAACTCCGCCATCACGAGCTGGTCGTTCTCGAATCGAAACCCGGCCGACTCGCGGAGATACCCCGGATTCTTTTCCAGCATCGTCGTATGCACGGCTTCCGTAATCTGCAGCTCGGGCGTCGGCGGAGCGGAGCGATACATCTCTTCGAGGGTTGGCGACGCCGGAGCGGTTTGTTCCGGCGCGGGAGTCTTCCCGCATCCCGACAGCAGACAACTGCAACCGAGGGCGAGGACTCCAACCCAACCGATCGACTCACTGCGATACCACATGGACCCGCTTCCAGAAAGCGTACTCGTGCTGCCAGTCATTCGACACGGCCTGAACTTCCAGCAGGATGGTCTGTCCGGCAAACCGCGACAAGTCGACCTGCACCGTCGCCCAGCCGCGCTGAGGAATCGTCAACGATTCATCGATCCGCTGCTCGTGGATCGTTTCACCATCGGCGCGCACGACGAGCTGCCAGTCGGCCTTCTCGAAATGCGTCAGGTGCATGTCGAGCGTCGTCGTGCGATCCGCGGGGATCGACAGCACCGTCCGCATCGTGAACGGCTTGTCCGCTTCCAGCGGATGCGTCTGCAAAGCCTCCAGTTGACCGGCGACTTCCCGCCGGAGCACCAGTCCGTCGCGGACCGCCGCGGTTCCAAACGCGGGAGCAATCTGCGAAAGGAGCGGGCCGTACTCGATGCGTTGCTCCGCCCGATCAAGCACCGCCGGGTCCCCCTCCGGCTTCCGGCCCGGCGTCGATGCATCGCGAAGCCGACTCACATCTTCCGACGTACGGGCCAGGAACACATGGTCCAGCCAGACGGCTTCTCCATCGAACGACCTCAGGGCCAATCCGGTCATGCGGAAGCCGCCGAAATCGGCAAAGACATCCCGTTCGTGGCGCGTCCAGTCGCCCGGCAGCTTCCACTCCAGCCGCAGCGGGGCGCCGGCGGACTGCTTTTCCGCCCCCGCATCCCACGCATACCCATGCCGCAGCCCCCGGTCTTCGCCGTTTCCCCGACCGCCAACGGGCCGCCCGCGCAGCGGCGGTCGACGACCGCCCGCGTCCAGCATCGATTCCAGCGCGCCGTCACTTGCCAGTTGCAGCTCAATCCGCGATCCTCCCTGCGGCTTCCAGGCAAAGACCAGATACCGGTACTCTCCCAGCCGGGGATGCTCGGCGATCTCGACGTTCAAGTCCGGCAGTTGGGGGGCCTCCGCCGACCCGCCGGGCAGGCGCAGCGATGTCATGCCGCGAAACGGCTGCTCGGCGGACAACTCCGCCTTCCCGCCTCCTGCGGACAGTTCCACGGCGAATTCCGGTTCGTCTTCGAAGATCCGATGGAGTCCCGGCGGTTCCGCCGTCAACGCGAATCCCCGCCAGTCCACGAACGAGCGTTCGTCCTGCGGCAGCAGGACGACCTCGAGCAGCGCCGTGGTTCCCGCCACCTGGTCCACCGGAACCAGGATCGGGTCGGGATCGGCGGCCCCGCGCCGCTGCGGCACATCCAGATCACACCAGGTCCGACCGTTGATTCGCACCTGAATCGAACTCGGGCTCGTCCGGTCGGGATAGCGCGAAACCGCCAGCGCCAGCCAGCGATCTTCGGCCGCGACTTTCAGCTTGCGCGAGACCAGCAGGAATCGTCCCTCCGGTCGGAGAACCGTGCGAAATCGTCGATCCTGCCCGTCGAGCTGATCGTAGACTGTCTCGACCCGCAACAGCGGCTGCGTCCCCGCAGGAGGCGACCAGCCCGCCAGGCCGGGGAGACCGTGCATCGCCCGCCGCAAACATTCGCGGCGAACGTGGACCGGGTCGAGCGTCACTTCCGGGTCCAGCCAGCCCGAGGAATCCCGGATGTCGAACGGATCGGCGGCCGACGGGCGGCCTTCGTGAGCCATGTCGGTCCGCAATGTTAACCGCCCCGGAGGCTCGGCTCCCTGGACCAGCGTCAGCAGGCCGGTGTCAAAGCATTCGGTCGAACCGGTCACAAACTCGCGTCGGACCAGCTCCCGCTGATCGCCGACCGCTACATAAAAGCTGACGCACCCGCCAGCTCCCGCTTCAGCCGTCAATCCATAGCGGGTCTGCACGCCGCGGACGCAGTCGGGAAGGTCATAACGCAACTCTGCGCCGCCGGGAATCCCCAGCCCCCAGCCGGCTTCGTGATTCGCGACCACCAGCGGTTGTCCCTGAACCGTTCGATCGATCTGTTCGCGCCAGCCCGAGCCGAACACCGCCTGCCGCGTCACCTGCTGCGGGACGATCGCCGTCAGCGGGACCTGAAACGGCGAGAACAACCGCCAGGCCCGGACCGCCCGGAACCGCACCCAGAGCGGATCGAGGCTCCAGACGGGTTGAACCAGTTGCAGCCAGCTCTCCGGGCGATTCTTGTCTCCCCAGTGCTGGGCGAAGAAGCGTTCCGTCGACGTCGTCAGCAGCCCCCCGTCCGCCAGTTGCTGCTGAATGATCCGGCCCGTGTCCGCGGGATTCAGAATGGCAAGCTGATCCAGCCAGGCGTCCCAGTTGTCCTTCCGCGGCAGATGCAGCTCGGCCAGATCGCCCCAGGAAAGCGTTTTGAGGCCGTCAGCGGTCAGCACCGTACATTCGCCCGCTGCCCAGCGAATCGTGCGAAAGTTGATTTTGCCCCCGTTCCGCAGGAACGCGGTACCGGGCTGATACGCGGACTGCGTCCGCTGCCAGACGACCCGCGCCACCCAGTCGGCCCCCACCCGCGCGTCGACCGTCTGCACGCGGTCCGGCGGCTGAAATTCTCCCACCGTCCGCACCAGCAGATGAGCCGGCTGCGGGTCATACGCCGAGTTCCCGCCGGCACGGTACTCCAGCATTTCCCCGGTAACTCGATCGCCATTGATCAGATCGACCCAGGCCTCGGGAAACGGTCCCGGCGGCTGTTCGCGATCAATGATCCAACGGACCGGTTGCGCCCCGTCAAAAATCGCATGCCCGGCAATCCGCGGCGTCGCGCCCGGCTCATTCCAGTCCTGCAGCTCCGCCTGGCTCAGCTCGCGCCCATCCGCAGTCCTGGCCGCATAGCGGTCTGCCGCCCCCACATCGTTCCGGGCGCACATCGCCAGCAGGCAGGCCAGGACGCCCATCGACGGCAGCCGTCGCCGCGACCATTGATATCGATGTTCCAAAGACATTGCCTCAATGATTGGACGTGTGCCACGGGCGGCTCGCCCGCCTGTGCCTTTCCGCCCGCAGTTCGCGCTCACTTCGCACCCGCGGGCGCTTTCGGCGCGTGCATCCCGGCAGGCCGCAGCCCCGCGCCGCGCGTCTTCGTCAGTGTATCACCCAGGTCCGCCCGAGCGACATCCGCCAGGGTCTTCAGCCGATCCACGACCTCCGGATGGTCCCCCTGGACGTCGTGGGCTTCGCCGATGTCTGAGCGCAGATTATAGAGCGCCAGCCCGGTCTGAGCCTGCTTGTACGGTCCCGGCTGACCGTCCTTTCCGGGCGTGACCAGCGTGCGATAGTTATGCGGGAAATGCAGTTTCCAGTCTCCGCTCCGAATCGCATGTAACTCCGCCCCCCAGTAAAACAGCAGGGCATCGTGCGGCGACTTCGCTCCCTCCGTTCCAAACACCAGCGGGCCGATATCCAGCCCGTCGACCTTCTTCTCGGGCAGCGGAGCCCCGATCAGCTTTGCCAGCGTCGGCAGCAGATCGATTGTCATGCTCGGTTCCGTGCACTCAGTCCCCGCCGGGATGCGCCCGGGCCAGCGCATCACCGTCGGCTCCCGCACGCCGCCGTCCCAGGCCGTCCCTTTTCCTTCGCGGAGGGGCAGGGCGGAGCCCGCGTGGTTGCCATACGACAGCCACGGACCGTTGTCCGACGTGAAGATCACCAGCGTCTGCTCGTCCAGGCCGAGCCGTTTGAGCGTCTCCAGAATCTGCCCGACCGACCAGTCGACTTCCGCGATCACGTCGCCGAAGAGTCCCAGCCCCGTCTTCCCGGCGTACTTGTCGGAGACGAACAGCGGCACGTGCGGCATGGCGTGCGGCACGTAGACAAAGAACGGCTCCGCGCGATGGTTCTCGATGAACTTCACCGCCCGCTCGGTGTACCACGTCGTGAGCTGCGTCTGATCCGGGTTGAGCGCGACCGTCGCGTTCTTGTCGATCAGCGGCAGGTCGGGAAACTTCGCGGTCGGATGCTGCGGCCACATGTCGTTCGAGTACGGCAGCCCGAAGTAGTCGTCGAACCCGTGCTGCATCGGCAGAAACTCGGGATGGTGCCCCAGGTGCCACTTGCCGTAGATCGCCGTGGCATACCCGCGGGAATTGAACACCTCCGCAAGCGTGGTTTCCTCGGAGTTGATCCCGTGGTTGCTCGACGGACCCAAGGCTCCCTGAATCCCGACTCGGTGCGAATAGCAGCCGGTCAACAGGGCCGCCCGCGACGCCGAGCAGACCGCCTGGGCCACGTAGAAATCGGTAAACCGGCGCCCCTCGGCCGCCATCCGGTCCAGATTCGGCGAGTTGACGTGCTTGCCGCCGAAGCAGCCCAGATCGGCATAGCCCAGGTCGTCGGCAAAGACGATCACGACGTTGGGCGCTCGGGCATCCGCCGCGACACCGACGCCAGAGACGGTCAGGCAGGCGACCGCCAGACAGAGTCGCACAAACGCAGATCGAGCCATCGGGAATCATTCCTGCTCGGAGAAGGCAGCATTGAGAAGTGCTCACGATTGTCGCGGTCGGGCAGGGCGAGGTCAAACGGATTGGCTGCTCCGCTCGCCGTGAGACTTCGGGAGGCCTGAAGTCAAGCGTCCGAAATCCTACGACTTCGCCTACGAAGTCATAGGGGCGTAGCCCCGGTTGCGATTCTGGTGGCCACCGGGGTCGCGGAGCGACAGGAAGGTGCGCGAGGGATGATTGTGCGGGGGGAACCACCTGCGGCTCTGCGGTCACTGATCCGGATCAGATGAGGACGAATTTCTCGTCCTTCGTGCCGAACACGCTGATCGCTCGGTTACCGAGCTTGACTTCGACCTCCGCCTCCGCTTTCCGCGACGCCAATCCCACCGTCACTCGCTTCAGTTTGGGATACGCGACGATCGGGTCGAACACGCCGGCTTCGATCTTGCTCTCGACAACGATCAGCTCTTCCAGACCGGGAGCCTTCGCCAGGCCGCTCAGGTCGGTGATGCCGTTCATCGTGTCGAGGTAGACCCGTCGCAGCATTTTGAGGTGTGAGCAGTCCGGCATCTCAACAACTTGCTTCATGTCCGCCACGGCGAGGAACTGCAGCGTCTTCACCTGGGACAACGGCGACAGTTCCCCCAGCTTGCGAATGCGCATCAACTCCAGCGCCTTCAGCTTTGGCAGCTCGCCGACGGGCCCGATGTCCGGCACGCTGCCGAAGCCGATCCACAACCGTTCCAGGTTCTTCAGCGGCCGTAGAACCCCCAGCGACTTCAATGTGAACCCCAGCAGCGAGAGTTCCTCGAGGCCGGTCAAGGTTTCGATTGCCTCCAGATCCTTCGGCAGCCGGGACAGCGAGAGCGACCGCAGCTTGCGGCACTGAACAAGCGGCTTGCACGACAGTTTCGACGGCTCATTCCAGCCGCCGATTGACAAGGACTCCAGTGACTCGGCCACGTGCGACAGCGGTTCCAGCGATGAGAGGTCGCTGACGCACACGCTGGCGGCCTTCAACCCCGGGAAGTCGGCGAGGAAGTCCAGCGTATGCGTCTGCCCCATCGGCCACCTCGGGCCGTCGGAACCACCGAAGATGTTGGCCTCGATGCCGTCGTACCCTTCTTTCCGCCATTTCTTCCAGCGCGCCTGACGGTCGGCGGATGACAATCCGTATTCCAATCGGGCCAGTTTCGGTTGCGGATTCTCAAGCATCGAATGCATCGCACGACTTTCAGTAATCAGACGCCGCAAATGTGCCGGCGGGTACTCGCCGGATGGTCACTTCCCACGGCATCGCTTCGCGGGCGGCCCCGGCAGGACGTCTGCGTTCTACCGGGGTACGAGGGAACCCTGTTCTCTCGCGGGGTGGCCCGGCTTGGCCGTCTTCGGCCTGGCTGGGCGGCAGAGCCGCAGGAGGTCCACTCCACAACCATCCCTCGCGCCCTCCCGTCGCTTCGCGGCGCCGGACAGAGTCGCGCAAACGCAAAACGAGCCATCGGGGACCATTCCTGCTCGGAGGAGGCAGCATCGAGAAGTGTTCACGATTCTCGCGGTCGGGCAGGGCGGGGTCAAACGGATTGCGGTCTCGGGAAAGATTCGGCCTTGGGGCGACGGACGCAGGGCATTACGATCGAGGCTACCTTCGGCGGGCCATCTCCATGCCACACGTCGCCTTCGTCCCCCTGACCGGCTTCCGCATCGTCAGCCCCCGGTTGCTGGATCTGGGACTGACCCTGCCGGGACTTGCTGCGCGGGGGAATGCGCTCTCGGAGCTCCCGGCCCTCGGACTCCTGACGCTCGCCGGCCTCCTGCCGGACGACTGGACCGCCAGTTACCATGCAGCCCCGGCCGTCACTGAGGCATTGATTGCGGAGATCATCGCCACGCAGCCCGCACTGGTCGCCGTCTCGGCCCTCACCGCTTCCGTCCTGGAGGCGTACCGGCTGAGCGACCGGTTGCGGACCGGCGGCTGCCGCACGGCCCTCGGCGGACTCCACGCAACCACCTGTCCGGACGACGCCAGTCGGCATTTCGACGCCGTCGTCATCGGCGACGGCGAGCCGGTCCTGACACCCCGATTCTTTCCCTCCGCCGGCAGCCGGGGGATCGAGCTGTTCGGACCGCCGAGAGACGCCTCGGTCATTCACCTGGAAGTGGGCCGCTGGAGTCGTGCTGGAAATGAGCGGCCCGGAACTGCTGTCGCAGGCCTACTTCTTCTCAATCGCGATGTCGTACCCCTCGGTCTTCCCTTCCGCGACCTCAATCCGCAGCGTCGTCCGATCCAGGTCGCTGTAATCGCGCGGCACCGTCTGCTTCAGCTTTCCCGCAAACTTGAGCTGCTCGACATCCAGCGTCGGATCGGACGAGTTCACCGGCGAGCCATCCTTCATCGAATAATGCGTGACCGCCACTTTGTATTTGCCGACCGGCAGTCCGACGTACGAACCGGCCGACAATTTGAACTTGCCCTTGTCGTCGGACGTTCCCACCGCGGACAGGAGCCCTTTTCCGGCGGTTTCCGGCACGAACGAGACGGTCGCACCCGCCAGTGGTTGACCGCCAAGACTGACAATTCCCGCAACCGGAACCACCTTCAAGCGGTCCGAACTGCCGCCACAACCCGCGGCCACCAGGCAGCCGGCAATCACCAGCAGGCTCCACGCGATTCGAGTGTTCGACATGCGACTCCGGCTCCTTCAGACCAGAACGTGCAGACTTGCAGGACAGCGGGGCTGTGCCAGGATCGGCGGCGCGCCCCGCTCGCGCTATCGAGACGGACGCCTAGAACTCGCTGAGAACGTGCGAGTCGCTGATCCGATTGAGCCACTGAAACACGTTGACGTAGTCAATGTTCTCGCTGACAAACCGCACGGCTCCGTCCCCCATCAGGTAGTGCGCGCCCCCGACGTGATGGCTGCCGGTCCCCCAGGCGTATTGGCCAGCCGGTGCACTCAGGTTTGTCGTGTTGAACCTGCCGTTCACGGTAAACCGGATATCGTTCTGCGGCGTATAGAGGTGACAGCAGGTATGCACCCCGGCCCCCCAGAATGGCCCGAACGCCAGATAGGGGTTGGCGGGCGTATCTGCCGCCCCGGCCACTTTGCCGAGCTGCTTCGACTCGCCCGCGATAATCGTATTGCTGCTCCCGTCCTTGATGCTCGTCAGCGTGGCCGCGCCGCTGTTCCCGAACGCCCCTCGATCGGCTGTGCCGATGGTCGTCCAGACGTCGCTGTAGTCCGTCGAACCGCCTGTCGCGAACATGTAGTTGCTCCGCTGCACCGCGTTGGCACTGTAGTAGTCTGAGGGCGAATTGACGGCGTTTGTGTAGGGCCCTCCGCCCGGGTCGCTCGGACAGACGTAGGCCGTCAGTTTCAACTGATAGATCGCCGCATTGATCGCGTCGTTGGGCGTGCCCGGCGGCAGAAACGCGCCGCTGGGATTCGAGACAGACGACGGCATGCTGAAGTTGTACTGGTTATACAGGGGCGACTGATCGATATAAGGCAGCAGCAGCACCCAGCCGGTCGTGTTCAGCGTGGGACCCGTTGCGGGCGAGCGACGACCGGAACCGATCAAGGCCGGCGGGAACTGCCCGAACGTGTCGTGGTAGTTGTGCAGCGCCAGGCCGATCTGCTTCAGATTGTTCTTGCACTGCGTCCGGCGGGCGGCCTCGCGCGCCTGCTGCACGGCCGGCAGCAGCAACGCAATCAGAATGGCGATGATGGCAATCACCACCAGCAGTTCGATCAGCGTAAATCCTCGACGGACGCTCGACGGGACCATGAAAGGCTCCACCAGTACAGGGAGATCGAAAGGAATCCGGCGACTCAAAGCGTCAGAAGCCCGAGCACACCCGAATTTCTCCCTCCGCAAATCACGCGCCCATCGGTTCTTCGACGGCAGACCCCGGACAACGGCCGGCACAGCTACTTATGCCGAAACGACTTGCATCAAACGACGACAATCCGCCACGTCGGACCTCGATCGGCAGTTGCACGACTATTGCCGCGTGCTGCAAAGCCGCCGGGCAGTCTGCAGTCAGGGTTGCGACTTCTCTGCCGGTCAGCTTCTTAACAAAGCTGCAAGTCGGCGCGCACCGCCAACGCTCATGTCCGACTGCAATTCGAGATATGGCGGTGCGGTCAGCGGCCGGGCCGCCAGTTACCGACCCACGCTCCCCCCCGACCGGCTTACCGTGCGCGGTTCCGCCATGAACTTCAGATTCCCGTCCCCCAGCGCATCGCTCAGCTCGGTCCGCAGTTCCCGCGTACAACTGACCTTCTGCTCCAGTGGCTTCTGCGCGATGAACCGGATCCGGGCCGACGGCTGGGCGTCCTCGGCGGTATCGACGAAGAGCACCACCTCCGTCCGCCCGGGGTGCTTGTTCAGAATGTCCCGCACGCGGTTGACGACGCGTGTATCGTGGACCCCCTTCTGAAACTTGATCGCCACCTGCCGCGTGAAGTCCCGTTCGACTTCTTCCAGCGTCCACATCGAATCGACGACGACGTTTGGCTCCCGGCTCCGCTTGTCGACCTTTCCCTTCAGGAACCGCACCGCGTCCTGTTCGACCTTCTCCCCCAGCCGGGCGAAGTCTTCCGGCCACATGATGCAGCGGACCACGCCGCTGGGATCTTCGAAGTCGAAGTTCACGTACTTCGAATGCCCGTTCCGGCTCGGCTTCTTCGTCGTCGCCTTCTTGATCGCGGAAATCATCCCCCCCAGCACGACTTCGGACCCGTCATCGAGTTCGACGAGCTCGCGCGCGGCGTGCGTCGCATAGGACCGGAGTTGATCCGCCAACTCGGTCAGCGGATGGCTGGTCAGGTAGAAGCCGAGCGTCTCTTTCTCAAACTGCAGCTTCTCGCGCTGCGACCACTCGGGGACATCGGGCAATGCGGTCATCACCGCCGCCGCGGCTTCCTCGGGGGTCGCCTCGTCGTCATCGCCGCCGAACAGGTTTTTCTGCCCCCGCGCCTTGTCCTTGTGCCGGGACTGCGACGCCTGCACCGCCCGCTCGACGACGGTGATCAACTGCGACCGCCGGCCGCCGAGGCAGTCGAGCGCCCCGGCCTTCACCAGCAGCTCCAGAACTGACTTGTTGAGGGCTTTGGGGTCGATCCGCTCGGCCAGGTCGAAAATGCTGGTGAACGGACCGTTGGCGGTCCGCTCTTCGACGATGGCGTGCAATGCCGCCTCACCCACGCCTTTCAGAGCGCCGAGACCGAACGTCAGCTTATCTCCCAGCACGCCGAACTCGACTTCGCTGTGGTTGATGTCCGGCGGAAGGATTTCGATCTTCATCCGCCGGCAGTCGTCGACGTGCTCGGAGATCCGGTCGGTGTCTTCCATTTCGCACGAGAGCAGGGCGGCCATGAACTCCGCCGGATAGTGTGCCTTCAGGTACGCCGTCTGATAGGCCACCGCCCCGTACGCCGTCGAGTGGGACTTGTTGAAGCCGTACCCGGCGAATTTCTCGATCATGCCGAACAGGTCAATGGCGGTCTGCTCGGCCAGGCCGTTGGCTGCGGAGCCTTCCAGGAACTGCGCCCGGTACTTGGCGATCGTCTCTAGCTTCTTTTTGCTGATCGCCTTGATGCACTGGTACGACTGCGACAGCTCGATTCCGCCGAGGCGATTGAGAATCCGCATGACCTGTTCCTGGTAGACCATGACCCCGTAGGTCTCGTCCAGGATGCTGTCCATGATCGGGTGGACGCGGGGCAGCGGCTGCCGCCCGTGCTTGACGTCCACGTAGGTCATCACCATGCCCCCTTCCAGCGGACCGGGCCGGTAGAGGGCCGAGGTGGCGATGATGTCGAGGAAGCTGTCGGGCTTCATCTTGGTCAGCAGGTCGCGCATGCCGCCCGACTCGAGCTGGAAGATCCCCTTCGTTTCGCCGCGCTGCAGCAGGGCGAACGTCTCCTTATCGTCGATCGGCAGTTTGACGGGATCGATCTCGACGCCGCGGTGCTTCCGGACGTTGATCACCGCCTTGTCGAGGATCGTCAGGTTCCGCAGGCCCAGAAAGTCCATTTTCAGGAAGCCGGCCTTTTCGACCGTCGGCCCGTCCCACTGCGTCACGACGTCGGTCTTGCCGGAGATCGTCTGCAGCGGCACGTAATCGCCGATCGGCCGGTCGGCCACCACGACGCCGGCCGCGTGCGTCCCCGCACTGCGGGCCAGCCCTTCGAGCTGAATCGCCATGTCGAGCAGTTCGCGGATCTGCGGATCCCCCTCGTACTGTTCCTTTAGCTCGGCGCTCTTTTCAAGAGCTTCCTTCAGCTCGATATTCAGCTCATCGGGAATCATCTTCGCGACGGCGTCGACGCGGGGCAGGGGGATCGACAGCGCCCGGCCGACGTCGCGGATCGCCGCCTTGGCCTTCAGCGTGCCGAACGTGCCGATCTGCGAGACGTTCGCTTCGCCGTATTTCTGCTTGGTGTAGTCGATGACCGCCTGCCGGCGATCGCGGCAGAAGTCGATATCGATATCGGGCGGCTCGGTCCGGCTCTCGTCGAGAAACCGTTCAAACAGCAGGTCGTACTGCAGCGGGCAGACGTGGCTGAGCCCCAGCACGTAGGCCACCAGCGCTCCGCACGCCGAACCGCGTGCGCTGCACGGAATGCCGTTGTCCATCGCGAAGCGGACGAAGTCCCAGACGATCAGGAAGTAGCTGGGGTAGCCCATTTTCTGGATGACGCCCAGTTCGCGGTCGAGCCGGGCGCGGTGCTCGTCGGTGATATTCTCCTTGCCGTACCGCCACTCCATCCCCTTCTCGCAGAGAAGCCGCAGGTAGTCGACGTCGCTCAGCTCGTCGGGGCACTGGAAGACCGGGTAGTACCGTTCCTTGCCGAGCTTGATATCGACCCGGTCGGCGATCTCCTGCGACCGGGCCACGGCGTCTTCGAAGCCCGGAAACGCCGCGTACATTTCGTCGGGCGTGCGGACGAAGAGCTGGTCGCTGTCCATCCGCATGCGGTTCAGGTCGCTCCGTTCGGACTTGGTGTTCACGCACAGCAGCACGTCCTGCACCGCCGCGTCTTCCCGGTTCAGATAGTGAGCGTCGTTGGTCGCCACCAGCGGCAGTCCCATCCGGTTGGCCAGATCGACCGTCCGGTCCATGCACTCTTTCTGGATCTGAAAGCCGGCGTTCTGGATCTCCATGTAAAAGCGGTCGCCGAAGACGTCGACATACCACTTTGTCAGCTTCTCGGCGGCCTCCCAGTCGTCGGCGAGCAGGTAGTGCGACAGTTCTCCCGCCGCGCAGCCCGACAGGCAGATGATCCCCTCGCTGTGGCCGGCGAGCAGTTCCTTGTCGATGCGGGGCTTGTAGTAGAAGCCTTCGAGGAAGGACTTGGACGACATCGTGATCAGGTTGCGGAACCCGGTCAGGTTCATCGCCAGCAGCGTCAGGTGATAGCTGGCCTCCTTGACCTTGCTGGCCCCCTTTTTGTCGAACCGGGAGCCGGGCGCGATGTAGGCCTCCAAGCCGATGATCGGGTTCAGCCCGCTCCCCTTGCAGGCGTTGTAGAACTCCAGCGACCCGTACAGGTTGCCGTGGTCGGTGATGGCCACGGAGTTCATCCCCGACCCCTTGACCTTCTTGACGAGGTCTTCACGATCGCTGTCGGAGATGCGGGTGGCCCCGTCGAGCAGGCTGAAGTGGGTGTGGCAGTGGAGGTGGGCGAAGGGACGCGCGTCCGTCATGAAATCACTTCCGTGTGTCGGCAGAAGGGGGCAATTGACGCCCCGATTCTACCGTCCCGCGGCGTGACCTCAACCGCGGGGAAAAAACGAATTGCTACCTGCAATTTCTCCCTTGAAAATCAGGTGGCCGGGGCAGAAGCGTCTTCGCGATGCCCCGGTCTTATCGCGCGTGAGCCGCCTGAACCGGGATTCCACTTTGTTCAGGTCGTGGTATGCTGTTTCGACAGGCTGCAATTCTCCCGGAGGACGCGATGTCCACCTCGACGCTGATGACCGCCGAGCAACTGTTCGAGCTCTCGCCAGACCTGATGCGGGCAGATCTGATTGAGGGCAAACTCCATGAGTATCCGTATTACGGCTGTCGTGACGGACTCCTCGCCGGCGAAATCGCTTTTCGTCTGGCGGAATTCGCCGATGCAAACAATCTGGGGAGAGTCGGCGGCAGTGGCGGTGGATTCATCCTCCAGCGAAACCCCGATACCGTTTTGACTCCGGCGGCAGTGTTTCTCTCGACGGAACTGATCGCCCGAACCGGCATCCCGACGTTCTTCTTCCCGGGACCGCCGGATCTCGCCGTGGAGATCGTCGCTCCGAATGACGGTTCAAAGGATTTCCAGCGAAACATCAAACTGTGGCTGGCGGCCGGAACGAAGCTTGTCTGGCTGGTCGATGGCAATCTTCGAAGGGCAATCATCTATCGCACCGGCCGATCGCCGATTACGCTTTCGGAGGAAGAGTGTCTCGCAGGAGAAGACGTCGTGCCGGGATTCCGCTGCCGAGTGGGAACCCTGTTCGAGTAACGCTTTGAGCCTGTTGTTCGCGTCGATCGTCCGTTCTCCCCTTTCGTGCCCTCAGTGCCTTCCGTGGTTCAGTACTTTCTCTTCATTATTCGCGTCCATTCGTGCCATTCGTGGTAACACTCTTCTCCCGCATTTCTCCGCGTCCTCCGCGCCTCTGCGGTGAAATCTCTTCCGCCTCAACTCAACTGCACGAACTCCTTCCGGTGCGTCGAGCCGGCCGCCTGGGCTTCCATTTCGATATCCGGCACGACCCGGTGCGACGCCGTCAGTCGCCAGGCTTCCAGGGACGGGCCGGCCGTCAGGCCGACGAGCAGCAGGACGGCTTCGACGACTCCGGCGGTCGCCAGCGGGGCCGGGTTGCCGGGCCACCAGACCAGGGCGCCGCCCGCCGACGCCAGGACCACGACCATGATCGGCGCGAGCAGAATCTGGTCGTAGCTGGGGATGATCCAGCGGCCCGTGAACATCCGGCCGAAGAGCGTCAACGGCGGACGCCGGCCGTAGATGTAGATCGCGATCCGCCGGATCATGATGACCATCATCGTCCAGAAGATCCCCTTGGACATCAGGAACTGCGCGAAGCCCACGTTGCGCGGGTTGGCGAAGCGGTTCCCGCCGAGCTGCAGTTCGAGGAACAGGGTGCCCGCCACCCAGAACAGCCAGCCTCCCAGCAGGCTCAGGCAGATGGCATCGAACCGCGGGATTCGCAGGCGGGGGGGCGTGGGAGCGAGCTGACTCCACGGCCAGCCGATCAGCTCGGTCACCTTCCGCTCCTGGGCTTCTTTCATTGAACGAGCATCGCCATGCGTGACCCAGGCCGGTCCCGACCACGGGAAGCGGGCCAGCGTCACCTGGGCCGCGATGATGGCGACGATGGTCACCACCAGGACGGCCAGCAGCGATTCGACCGGACGGGAGCTCAGCAACAGAGGGACGCCCAGCAGGCCTGCAACCAGATACGCCCAGCCGCAGGCTCCCGTCCGCCACGTCGCGACCGCAATGCCCGCCGAATAGAACGAGAGAAACGCCAGCGGCACATTGTGCGGCGAGAGGACTCCTCCGAACTGCTGAATGCTGATCAGCACGCCCAGCAGCGACAGATCCTGCGGCACGAGATGCAGCGGTCCGAAGGGGAGCGGTCGCGGCCAGCGCCACGGGGTCCGCATGAGCCATTCGCGGTAGTCGGGCAGCAGCATCGGATGAAATGCCGCTACGCGATATCCGGCATAGAACAGAGACAGCAGGACCAGACACCCGTCGCGAATTTCGCCCAGCGAATGCATGGCGCCGATCTGATCGCACCAGAGACGCACCCCCTCGATCAACGTCAGCACAATTGCCGCGGCCACCAGGTACGGCCACGGCGGCCAGACTTTGCTGAGCCATAATCGAAACGCCACGAAGGCACGCTGAAGCATCATCGGGGCAGATCCCGGAAGTAGGCGTCGAGCTGTTCCAGCGACTGCGGATGGAGCAGCCGGGCCAGGACTTCGTCGAGCGGTCCGTTGACCCCGAGCTGCCTTCGCAGCCCCATCGGCGAGCCGTCCGCGATCACGGCTCCCTGCTTCAGGATAATGATCCGGTCGGCCAGCTCGTCGAGCAGTTCGGGAACCGGCGTGGTCATGATCACGGTCTTCTTCTCATGAACCACCCGATGCCGCAGGATGTGCTTCAGGACGAGAATTCCGCTCGGATCGAGTCCGCCGCCGAAAGGTTCGTCGAGCAGCAGCGTCGGAGCCTCGGTCGCCAGGACGCCGGCAAGAGCGGTCTTTTTCTGCTGGCCGTTCGAATAGGAGCGGATCGGCGAATCGGCGATCGCTTTGATCTCGAAGACTTCCAGCAGCCGATCGACGTGCTCCATCAGCCGGTCGTCATCGACGCCGTAGAGCCGGCCGACTGCCAGCAGGTACTCCCGTCCCGTGCGGCTCCCTGGCAGCCAGGGACGATCGGGGAGGTAAACCGCCTGCCGGCGGATGGCCAGCTCCTCGTCGACACTCGCCCGCCGGCGGAGTCCGCCGATCAAGACGTGCCCCTTTTGAGGCGTGAGCGTCCCGGCGATCACCCCCAGCAGCGTCGATTTGCCCATGCCGTTCGGGCCGACGATCGCCACCACCTGCCCCGGCGGAATCTCCAGCGAGAGATCCTTGAGGATCGGGCGGACGCCGTAGTGCTGAGTGATATTCTGCAACTCGATCATGCAGGCCTCGTGAAACGTCCGAACGGACTTTGCCGGGTGCCGGATCACGAAAATGGTATCGCGTTCAGTCCCGGGCTGACACCCGCCGGCCCGCCGGAGGGTATCTCCAATTGCCAACCTCCGAAGGCAGATTGACCCTGCTTGCCAAAGCGGTCGATAATTGAAGTGGTGGGCCTGTCAAAGACGCAGACCTTGCGACACGGAATCGACCGATGGGACGAAGGCTTCTTCACTTCCGACTGCCAGACGCCCGACGGCTGACCTGGATTTTCGGGACAATCGTGGCGCTCGGGATCTACATCGGCTGGCGGAGCTGGTCGGCGACGGCACTCAGCGGAGCCGACGGCGTTCCCGTCGCGGCCGTTGTGACAGCCGCTGCGACCGTCGTTGCCCCCGTTGAAATCCCCACCGTTCCCGAGACTCCCCCCGGTCCCCCCGCCGAGCTGTTCGGCTCGTGGACCGACGCGTTTCACGGCCGCCGGACATTCGAGTTTCACGCCGACGGCACGGGGCTGATGACCCTCGAACTCGACGCACTGGGACGGCTTCTGTACGGTCGCCGGCTGGAGTTCGACCTGGCCTGGACCTGGTCCGACGGGGGGCTGGATCTCAAGATGATCGGCGGCCGGCCGGAAGAGCGGACTGCGTCCGCGGCCGCCGTCTTCGGCGACAAATTCCGCTATCTGCTCCTGGAAGCCGGCCCAAATCAGCTCAAAATCAAGGCGGCCGATGACGGCACTGAGTATGTCCTCGACCGGGTCACGGCGATCGAAACGGCGAGTGCTGCGGAGCAGACGTTGCGATAATCGTAGGGTGAGTCGAGTCCGCGAGGCTCACCTTCGGCAACACACGTTACGGTGAGCCTCGATGACTCGACTCACCCTACATCTTGCGAAGACTCTTTTCGAAGCGGGCCGCGGGACGGTACGCTATTGGGATGAATGCGTCCCGCCGGATTGGTCTGTGCCTCGTTTCCGCCCTGCTGTTCGGGTTGGCCTGCAATTCCGTTTCGCAGGCTGCGGGACGGGTGCTGATTGTTGTTGGTGCGCCGGCCGAAACGAAGTACGGGGCGCTGTTCAAGGAATGGACCCAGCGGTGGAAGAATGCCACGCTCTTTTCGGAAACGCCCTCGAAAGTCCTCGGGCTCGATGGTCCCTCCGAAAAGTCCGACCGCGATCGGCTGCATGACGAGTTGCAGGCGCTCGCTGGCGAGTCGCCCGAGCCTCTCTGGTTGATCCTGATCGGACACGGCACGTTCGACCGCCGGACCGCCCGGTTCAATCTCCGCGGCCCGGATGTCTCCGACATCGAACTGGCCGAGTGGCTCAAGCCGGTCCAGCGACCGGTTGCGATTGTGTGCAGTTTCGCGGCGAGCGGTCCGTTTCTAGTCACGCTTTCCGGGCCGGATCGCGTGGTTCTCACCGCCACGAAGAGCGGCAGCGAGCAGAACTTTTCGCACTTCGGCGACTGGCTGTCGAAGTCGATCGCCGATCCGACCGCGGATCTCGACAAGGACCGGCAGACGTCCCTGTGGGAGGCCTATCTGGCCGCCGGGCGCAAGACCGCCGAGTGGTATAAGTCGCAGGGGCTGCTCGCAACCGAGCATTGCCTGCTGGACGACAATGGCGACAAGCAGGGGACGCGGCACGACGCCTTCCGCGGCCTGAAACCGCTGGAGACGGCGACTGGTGGGCAGAAGCTTGACGGCATGCGGGCGCACCAGTGGCATCTGGTCCCGAGCCCGACCGACGCCGGCCTGACGGAAGCGCAGAAGCAGCGTCGCAATGACCTCGAACTGGCGGTGATCGCCCTCCGGGATGAGAAGGCCGCGCTGCCGGAAACGGACTATTTCGCGAAGCTGGAAGCGCTGCTGGTGGAACTGGCGACGATTAACAGCAATGCGGAATAGGGGTTGGTTATTCGTTATTGGTGATTAGTTCTTTGCAAAGAAGTCGACGGCCCGCTTCTCAACGATCTGGCGATAAGCGATCGGCCCTCTTCGTCCGGCTCTCGACTCCTCCGCGTCTTCCCTTCCCCCATCTGCTGCTGTCTTCTATCATCGTCGCATGATTCACGACGTCCATGTGCATTTACTGCCCAACCTGTTTGAGCCCGAGGAGTTCCGCGGCGGAGTCGCCGTGATTCTGGACATCCTGCGGGCGTCGACGACCATCGTTCATGCGCTGGCCCACGGAGCGGCCCGGGTGATTCCCACCGGGGAAGTCGCCGAGGCCCGCCGGGTGGCGGGGGGGCTGCCGGTCGGGTCCGTGCTGCTGGGGGGAGAGCGGGAGGGTCTGCAGATCGAGGGGTTCGACCTCGATAACAGCCCCTTCGCGTATACGCCGGAGCTGGTCAAGGGGCGGACGATCGTCTTTACCACCACGAACGGCACGCGGGCGCTGCTGCGGTCCGACCGGGCCGATCGGGTGCTGATCGGCAGTTTTGTGAACCTGCAGGCGGTGGTCGACGATCTCGCCCAGGAAGACCGTCCGGTGCACCTGGTCTGCGCCGGGACGAAGGGGAAAGTCACGCTGGAAGACACGCTGTGCGCCGGGGCAATTGTCGGCCGGCTGCTGGAACGCTGCGGCCTGCCCGACGCGGCGTGGGACGACGATCAGTTGCAGCTGGCACTGGATCACTACCGCCGGCGGGTCGCCCGGCCGGACGGTCTGCTGCAGGCACTGCGGCAGGGGTACGGCGGCCGCAACTGCCGGCGTCTGGGTTTTGACGACCAGATCGAGCGGGCCGCCGAGTGCGATCTCTTCGGCATCGTTCCCGAGTACAATGCATCGACCGGCGAAATTCACTGACGCCCGGCGATGATCGATCGCATCCGTTCCCGTGAACCTGGCGACAGGCTGGCGGGTCTGATTTGAAACATTTCGAGTACCGCCTCTCTTACCACGAACGACGAGACTCATGGCCGAAAACCGCATGGACAAGATCGTCGCGCTCGCCAAGCGGCGCGGGTTCATTTACCAGTCTTCCGAGATCTACGGGGGCATCAACGGCTTCTGGGATTACGGTCCGCTGGGAGTGGAGCTGAAGCGGAACGTCCGCGCCGCCTGGTGGGCGGACATGATCACCGAGCACGATGAGCTGACCGCTCCGGAAGGGGCGCCGCAGCCGTTCGACATGGTCGGCGTCGAGACGTCGATCATCATGCATCCGCAGGTCTGGAAGGTGTCGGGTCACTTCGACCTGTTCGCGGACAAGCTGGTCGACTGCCGGGAGAAAAAGGCCCGCTTCCGGGCCGACCATCTGAACTGCTTCCCGGTCCACGGGGAAGAGTTCGACGGGGAGGACGACCTCGACGTGAAGGCCTGCCTGGGGTTCGTCTCTACGACCGAGACGGTCGAAGAATTCCTCCCCCAGACGGAGAAAAAGGGTTTCGTCAAACGCCTGGAAAAGGCGTTCGGACGGGACAAGCTGGTCGTTTCGACGGACCATCGCAAGTTTCTGGAGCTGGCTCCGGAAGAGCGGGCGAAGGTGCTGGCGCCGGACGTGGAGACGCTGGGCACGCTGACCGAGCCACGCGACTTCAATTTGATGTTCGAGACGTACACCGGGGCTTTGCAGTCGGACGAGAACCGGGCGTTTCTGCGGCCGGAGACGGCCCAGGGGATGTTCGTCAACTTCAAGAATGTGTGCGACAGCTCGCGGGTGAAGCTGCCGTTCGGGATCGCGCAGATCGGCAAGAGCTTCCGGAACGAGATTACGCCGCGGAACTTCACGTTCCGCTCGCGCGAGTTCGAGCAGATGGAGATGGAGTTCTTCTGCCATCCGGGCGAGTCGCTGCAGTGGTATCAATACTGGCGCGACCGCCGGTATCAGTGGTTCGTGAAGCTGGGGATCTCGAAAGAAAACCTGATTCTCCGCGAGCATACGAAGGAAGAGCTGGCTCACTACTCCGTCGGCACGGCCGATCTGGAGTACGCCTTCCCGTTCCTGGACGCCGGCGAATACGGCGAACTGGAAGGGGTGGCCCACCGGGGGGACTTCGATCTGAAGTCGCACATGGAAGGGAAGCAGTGCAAGGAAGACGGCAAGCTGGTCGTCGAGAAGGGACCGGACGGCAAGCCGAAGTATGCCGGAAGCGGCAAGGACCTGACGTACTTCGATGACCAGACGCGCGAGCGGTTCCTGCCGCACGTGATCGAGCCGGCGGCCGGCTGCGACCGGGCGACGCTGGCGTTCCTGTGCGAGGCCTACCACGAGGACACGGCCCCGGACGACAAGGGGGAAATGCAGACCCGCGTGGTGATGCGGTTCCATCCGAAGCTGGCTCCAATCAAGGTGGCGGTCTTCCCGCTGATCAAGAAGGACGGGATGCCGGAAAAGGCCGGGGAGATCTATCGGGCCTTCAAAAAGGCGGGGATCGCGGTGGCCTACGATCAGCAGGCGGCGATTGGCAGGCGCTACCGGCGGATGGACGAAATCGGCACGCCGTTCTGCATTACCGTCGACGGGGACACCATGACGGCGGGAACGGTGACGGTGCGGGACCGGGACACGCTGGAGCAGATCCGGGTGCCGGTGACCGAGCTGGTGGAGCATATCCGGGGGCGGATGGAGCGGTAGAGGACGGAGGCGACATGACGCGAGCCGAATTGCTGCGACGGATCTCGATTGACCCGCAGATCTGTGGCGGCAAGCCGTGCGTCCGCGGGCATCGGATCTGGGTCTCGCTGATTCTGGATCTGCTGGCCGACGGCGTGTCCGAGCGTGACATTCTGGCGAACTATCCCGGCCTGACCGCGGAGGACATTCGGGCCTGCATTGCGTATGGCGCAGAAATGTCGCGAGACTCGTTTGTTGACTTGCCTCTCGACGTGACCCCATGAAGCTGAAACTCGACGAGAATCTGGGCGAGCAGGGCGCCAGTCTGCTTCGCGATGCCGGTTTTGATGTCGCGACGGTCCCCGAGCAAGGACTGTGCGGGGCCAGCGACGCTCAGTTGCTCGTGGTCTGTGACGTAGAAGCTCGCATTCTGGTCACGCTCGATCTCGACTTCAGCAATCCGCTGGTCTATCCGCCGGAGGACTACTCCGGCATTGCCGTTCTACGTCTTGGACAGCGAGTGACGCTGAGTGAGATTGAGACTGCCTGCCGGACATTAGTCGATGCACTTTCGGTCGGCGACCCCGCAGGCAAGTTATGGATCGTTCAGCGCAACCGCGTGCGGGAATTCAAGCCGGAGTGACACCGCCATCGGGGCAAGCAAGCCATCTTGCCTTACGCTGCCGTTCAATCCCACAATCATTGCAGGATATGCTTGTATGACGCTGCACGAACTTGGCATCGACAAGCTGACGGTCGACGAGCGACTGGACCTGATCGGCCAGATCTGGGACAGCATTGTCGATTCGGAATCACCCGTAGTCGTTCCGGAGCATCATCGGGCGGAACTGGAACGTCGGCTTGCCGAGGTGGACGAGAGTCCGTCTTCCGGAGTTCCCTGGGAGGAGCTTCGCGCACGAGTGCTCGGCCCGCGATGACTTGAACTGATCGCAATTCACCAACCGCCGCTATCGCCAATCGTCGTCCCTTAGAACCCCTCGTACTTCCGCCCGTCGTCGATCGTCGACAGATCCCGGTAGAGCTGGATGTCGATGGCGTCGCTGAGGAAGCGGACGGAGCCGTCGGCCAGGGTGAAGTGGGCGCCGCCGGTATGGGCGCTGCCGAAACCGGTCGTCTGGGCTCGCTGTCTCGCTCCCGCGTTCAGGCGGACGGCGGTGTCGCCGAGGGCCATCGCCAGTCCGGCGGCGGAGCTGCAGTCGGGGACGCCGACCCAGATGCCGTGGCCGACGGAACCGAGGCCGTCAGCTTTGGGGGCGTAGCGCTCGCCGATGATCAGCGTTGCCGCGAGTCCATCGGCGATGTCTCGAATTCTGGTCGAACTGTTCTGACCGAAGACGCCGCGGAAGTTCTGCGGATCGCAGTAACGCTGGGTAGGATCGAAGGTCGTGCCGTGGTTGCCGAGGCTGCCTGCATTGAGGTGCGGTTCGAGTGAGGTCGGCTCGCCGCTGGCGTCCGGTGCGATGCCGCCGACTTCGGCCTGCAGGTAGCCGGCGACGCAGAAGTAGTGCGAGCGGCCAAAGACGTTCTGGACATGCAGCGTCGCGGGAGTGACGATGCCATCCGCGACAGATGACGTCACGACCAGGACATCGGACACAGTCTGAGAACTGCTGTTGGTCGGACACCGGAGGTACGAGATCCCGTAGACTTCGCTGCGCGGATGCTGCTGCAATCCCCCGTCGAAAGTCATCGCGACCCGATTGTAGAACGGATTGGCGTCGATGTACGGCAAGGCAAATACTCCCCAGCTCCAACCCAGATATACGCCATTCGGGTTAATGACATAGCCGGGAGAGAACTGCTTGAAGGTGTCGTGATAGTTGTGCAGCGCCAACCCGAACTGTTTGAGATTGTTCTTGCATTGGGCGAGGCGGGCGGCTTCGCGGGCACTCTGGACAGCGGGCACCAGCAGTGCAATCAGCGTCGTAATGATCATGATCACGACCAGCAGTTCAATCAGCGTAAAGCCCTGTGGAGTGATCCGCTTCATCGGAGCTGCCATGTCATGCCTCCTCGCTCGACTGAGAACGTCACCGCAGTCCAGCATAGCGGGAGCGGGCGGCGGGAGAAGAGGGAGTTTCGGAGCGGCGGCGGGGCGCGGCCGGGCGTGCGTCCGATGCCAGTGCAAAATGAAAAGTGAAAAATGCAAATTCAGTAGTTCCCAGATCGGGAGGTGATCTTCAAATGAACGCAGGGCTTTCCTACACAATGACTTGTGGAACAGGGTCATTCATGGAGGAAGCCCATGCGTTCGAGAAACAGTGTGACTGTGTCGGACCGGCAGGTCCAGATGCTGGCCGAGGATTGGCTGCGGACGGCGATGCCGCTCAGGGATGTCGGATGGAAGTGCACCTCCAGACGGTTGTGGCAGATCGTATTGCTGGCCGCAGCTCGCATGAGTTCGGTCTTCGCGGTCTGCCGCGATCTGGTCGGCGCTCCTTGCGATCAGGCGGTTCGCAACGCCCTGACGGCTTGTTTGCCGGCGCGTCCGCTGACGCTCGAACAGTGGCTGCATCCGGCGCTCTGCGGGCCGCAGTTGCCCGGGGCGATCTTTCGCAAAGCCCGGCAGGTCGCCATCGACTGGCATCTGATCCCCTACCACGGACAGCCGCACCGGCATGCCAACGAACTGTATCACAGCCTGCCCAGGTCGGGGACGAGCAAATTTCACGCCTACGCCACGGCCTGCGTCGTCGAACAGGGCTATCGTTACACCCTCGCTGCGACGTCGGTCAAAGGGAGCGAGTCGCCGCTGGCCGTGCTCGAACGGTTGCTCGATCGTCTGCAGGCGCGGGGGCTGAAGATCAAAGTTCTGCTGCTGGATCGGCAGTTTTTCAGCGCTCCGGTGCTGGAACGTCTGCAGCAGCGTCGCATCCCCTTTCTGATGCCGGTGGCGCTGCGCGGCCGCAGGCCGAAGCGTCGGTCGCGACGCGGCACAAAGCCGGGCGTACGGAAGCTGCGAGATTTCCTGCGCTGTGCCGCCGGACGCTATCGCTACACGTGGACGGTCAAACAGAGTTCGGCCTCCTTCACCGTGGTGGTGGCGTACAAGAGCTATCGCCACGACAAAACCGGGCAGCGCGCTCGAAGCGCCTGCTGTTCGCAGCCTGGAACGTGAGCGGCGCACCGGTCGAACTCCGGGAGCTGTATCGACGCCGGTTCGGAATCGAGTCCAGCTACCGACAGCTCGGCCAGGCCCGCATCCGGACCTGCACGACCGATCCGGTGCAGCGACTGTTCTTCGTGCTGGTGGGGCTGGTGCTGAGAAACGTCTGGGTCTGGCTGCACTTCACGTACTTTGCCGAGCGCCGGAACGGCGAACTCGTGCTGCATCTGGAACGTCTGCGTTTCCGCCGGATGCTGCACTGGATCGCCAACGCCATCACACGCGAACTTCACGACGGTTCCAGTTTCTCAACGCAACTTCAACTTGAATAGCGGTTTGACGCCGATCGCCGATCTGGGAACTACTGAAAGTGCAAAATGGACGAACAAACGTGGCGCGCACGGTGCCGTTGTGCGCGGCTCGATGAGTTCGCTTGGGCGTTGAAATCGGATTGGCCGCATTCAGTCTGGGATGGGGCCGGTTGTCGAAGTCGGCCCCATCCCTCCTGAACTGGCTGTGATCAGGAACGGGCTTTCGCCCGCGCAAACGTATTGGAAACTCGACGTCGAGGTTGTGCGCACGTGAGGTGCGCTCCCCGGTCCCTGCTTTGCAGCAGGGCCGTCAAGCGGGCCCTGATCAGGCCCGGGTCGAGCGTTCGGCTCTCAGAGCGCCGGCGGTCGCCCGCCGACGTGGTACCATTTGCACCGAACCGCCCGACCAGAGGACACGCTCACACTGGTATGGGCATTGTGCAAGAGCAGATCCCGAGAAAATTCAAAAATGCGGAAGATTTCTCGCGGAGACGCAGAGGAAGAAAAGAACGCAGAGAAGACGGAAGAGTGAGAAGCTTCGACGCGATGACGCATCGGACGAAATGTCGAAGGCGGAATGTCGAAAGGGAGATGCGTCGACGTTGCAGGGCCATCCAGGGCTTACGCCGCTGGGCTACAATGGTTCGCCCCTGACGGGGCTCTTTGCGAGCGACGGCGCAGCGATCCTGTTCTGGCGATTCGCAATTCCCTATTCCCGACTGGCTCACAACACACGCAATTGACGGCGTTTCACGGCGGGGTCTATACTGCCAAGACAGCATCTGCACCGACTCCGGCGAATATTCTGCTCTGGCTGCCGCATGAACTCCCGTGTTTCCGCCATGACTGCCGCATTGATCCGCGCCTGCGCGGTGCTGGCAGTGTGCGTCTGCGGGCTGGGGCTGTTGAGCAACGAGGCCCGGGCCAGTTGCGGGGATCACCTGCAGTCTCCGGTGGCCTTTCGCGACGGCTGGAGGATTTCTCCCACGGACGCGGATTCCGGTCCGAGGGCGCGCTGCAACGGTCCGCACTGCCAGGAACGACCTGCGGCTCCGCTGCCGCAGCCGGAGCAATTGCCGCGGATTCAAGTGACCCGAGAGCAGTTCGTCGCCGCCGTGGGCCTGTCGAGCAATACGGCCCAGGCCAGCTTGAGTGCGGGACGACATCGCGGCGAGACGGTGCAGGCGTTGCCGGGCTTCGCAGAGGCGCTGGAACGGCCGCCGTGCTGAGCGGACGGGCTGCGGCGGGACGCTGCAGTTTCCGGACACCGCTGGTGCGCGCCGGTTGCGAAGGCTGACCGGGCGCGGTCTCTGTCCTCTCTCCGGCTCCCGTCTGCGCGGCCGGAGACTCCGCTTCCGCCTGAGGAGCCGCTCCATGTCCGCCGAACTTCCCGCCGCATCCGCTGGCGGTCCGCCGAGAGTTGCCCCGCCGCGTCGCGTACTGATCCCTGCGGTGGGTCCACGGCTCAAGATTCTGATGTGGTGCCTGTTCGGGGTGCTGGCGCTGCTGGGGGCGAATTCGGTCTATCTGTCGAGCGTGACGGTGCTCGACTGGTCGACCGGGATCGATCACAAGAACTGGTTCTATCTGTGGATGATCCTGATCCACCTGGGTGTCGGCCTGCTGCTGGTGGTGCCGTTTCTGGCGTTCCTGGCGATCCACCTGATGAATACCCGGCTGCGGAAGAACCGAAGGGCGGTGCGGGTCGGCTATGGGCTGATGATCGGTTCGCTGATCCTGTTGTTCAGCGGGTTGCTGCTGTTCCGGGTGCCGGGGCTGTTCGATCTGAAGAGCCCGAAGGCGCGATCGGTAACGTACTGGCTGCACGTGGTTTCGCCGATTGCGTGCGTGTGGTTGTATGTGCTGCATCGGCTGGCGGGTAAGCGGATCCAGTGGCGGCTGGGGGTCGGCTATGCCGGTGCGGTGGCGGTGGTGGTCGGCGGCATGCTGCTGATGCACAACCAGGACCCGCGAAAGTGGTACCAGGTGGGACCGGCGAGCGGCGAGAAGTATTTTTCGCCGTCGCTGGCCCGGACGGCGACGGGGGGGTTCATTCCCGCGAAAGCGTTGATGAACGACGACTATTGCCTGAAGTGTCACGCGGACGCCTATAAGGGCTGGTTCCACAGTTCGCATCACTTCAGTTCGTTCAACAACCCGGCGTATCTGGCGAGCGTCCGTGAGACGCGCGAGGTTTCGCTGAAGCGGGACGGCAACGTGCAGGCGTCGCGCTGGTGCGCGGGATGCCACGATCCGGTACCCTTCTTTTCCGGGGCTTTCGACGATCCCAAGTTCGACGACGTGAATCATCCGACGGCGCAGGCGGGGATCACCTGCACGGCGTGCCATTCGATCACGAACTGCAACAGCACGCGGGGCAACGCGGACTTTACGATCGAGGAGCCGGAGCACTATCCGTTCGCCTACAGCGAGAATCCGCTGCTGCAGTGGATCAACAACCAGCTCGTGAAGGCGAAGCCGGAAGTTCACAAGAAGACGTTCCTGAAGGATTTCCACAAGTCGGCGGAGTTCTGCTCGACCTGCCACAAGGTCCATCTGCCGTACGAACTGACGCACTACAAGGAATTCCTCCGCGGGCAGAACCACTACGATCCGTACCTGCTGAGCGGCGTGTCCGGGCACGGGGCGCGGAGCTTCTACTATCCGGAGAAAGCGGCGAAGAACTGCGCGGAGTGCCACATGCCGCTGCAGCCGTCGAAGGACTTCGGAGCGCAGTTCTTTGCCGGGGCCGAGAAGGCCAGCATTCACAATCACATGTTTCCGGGGGCGAATACCGGGCTGGCCTGGCTGAAGGAAGCCGAGGAGGCCGAGAAGGTGCATACGGACTTCCTGAAGGGGAAGTTGCGGGTCGACATTTTTGGCGTACGGGACGGGGGGGGAATCGACGGCGAGCTGCATGCGCCGCTGCGACCGGAGGTTCCCGAGCTGGAACCGGGGAAGGCGTACCTGCTGGAGACGGTGATCCGCACGCTGAAGCTGGGTCACCTGTTTACGCAGGGGACGGTCGATTCGAACGAGGTCTGGCTGGACGTCACCGTGACCAGCAACGGCAAGGTGATCGGCCGCAACGGCGGGATCAGTGCTGAAAGCGAAGTCGATCCGTGGTCGCACTTCGTGAATGTCTTCATGCTCGATAAGGACGGCAACCGGATCGACCGGAGAAACCCGCAGGACATTTTCGTTCCGCTCTACAACAACCAGATCCCGCCGGGGGCGGGCCAGACGGTCCATTACGGCCTGCAGTTGCCGGATCAGCTCGACGGGCCTGTGACGGTCGAGGTGAAGCTGCAGTACCGCAAGTTCGACAAGCGGTACATGGATTTTGTGACGAGGAGCCGCGAAACCGGGGGACAAGCCGATCCGGGGCTACGAACCCAGGAAGGCGTACTTGAACGCGTTGCCGGTGATCACGCTGGCCGAGGACCGGGTCACGTTCCCGGTGAAGGGCGTGACGGCAGCAGTGGAGAATCCAAAGGTCGAGTTTCCGCTGTGGCAGCGGTGGAACGACTACGGGATTGGCCTGCTGTTGAAGGGAAAGGCCGAGCTGCGGCAGGCGGAGCAGGCGTTCCTGGAGGTCGAGAAGCTCAAGCGGTTTGACGGACCGCTGAATCTGGGCCGGGTCTATTTCCAGGAAGGACGGCTGGACGACGCGACCGCGGCGGCGATCCATGCGGCGGCGTTCACGGAACCTGCGGCGCCTCCCTGGACGCTGGCGTGGCTGTCGGGGCTGGTCAATCTGCAACAGGGACGGCTGAAGGAGGCGGAGCAGAACTTCCGCAAGGTGCTGGAGGATCACACGCCGGAGATGGAGAAGCGGGGCTTCGACTTCAGCATGGATTACGAGGTCATCAACCTGCTCGGCCAGTCGCTGTACGAGCAGGCCAAGCAGCTTCGCGATCCGACTCGCAAAAGAGATAAGGAGAAGCTGCTGAAGGCGGCGGTCGAACAGTTTCAGAAGACGCTGACGCTCGATTCCGAGAACGTCACGGCCCACTACGAGCTGCAGTTGTTGTACGCAGCGCTGGGGGATGCCGAGAAGTCCGCCGAGCACCGGGCGCTGCACGCGAAGTACAAACCGGACGACAACGCCCGAGACCGGGCTTTCGCGCTGGCCCGGCAGAAGTATCCCGCGGCCAACCATGCTGCAGAGGCGGTGGTGATTTACTCGCTGCATCGCGACGGCGCCCCGGGGCTGGCCGCGCAGCCAGCCGTTCCGAATGATGACAAGACCGCACAGACTGGAGGCGACCGATGACCGGCGAACCGCGTGAAACTGACGGTGAAGAAGAACGCGACGACGCCGTGATCGGTCAGGCGCTGGTCTGGTCGGGCATCGTGCTGACCGGAGCGGCCACGATCGGAATGGTGGCGGCGGCGGTCTGGCTGCTGCGGCCTGCGGCGAAATTCGAACCGGCGGCGCCGGCGGTGGCTCCGGAGATCCGCGAGACGGTGGGGGTGGAAGTTCCCAGCCTGCCGTTTACGGATATCACGGAGTCGGCCGGACTCAAGTGGAAGTTCGAGAACGGCGCGGCGGGCGAAAAGCTGCTGCCGGAGACGATGGGGGGGGGCGTCGCCTTCCTGGATTTCGACAGCGACGGGGACGCGGACATCCTGCTGGTGAATTCCAGCCGCTGGCCGTGGGACGAACGACCGGCTCCGGCCGAACCGGCCACGATGGGCCTGTTTCGGAACGACGGCAAAGGGAACTTCGCCGACGCGACGCAGGAAGCGGGACTGGCGGTGGCGTTCTACGGACAGGGCGTGGCCGTGGGAGATTATGACAACGATGGCGACCCGGATCTGTTCTTCTCGGCGGTGGGGACCAATCACTTGTTCCGCAACGACGGGGGCAAGTATGTCGAGGCGACGGGAGATGCGGGGCTGGCGGGGGCCCCTGCCCAGTGGAGCACGAGCTGCGGGTGGTTCGACTACGACCGAGACGGGGATCTCGATCTGTTCGTCGTGAACTACGTGATGTGGACGCGCGAGTTCGACGTTGCGCAGGCCTTTCAGCTCACCGGCGGGGGGCGGGCGTACGGACGGCCGCAGAACTTTCCGGGGACGTTTCCGTACCTCTATCGCAACGACGGGGGAGGGAAGTTCACCGAGGTGGGCGAGACCGCGGGACTGCACGTCAAGAATCCTTCCACCGGCGTGCCGATGGCAAAGTCACTCGGGGTGACGTTCGCGGACTTCGATGCGGACGGCTGGCTGGACGTGATGGTCTCGAACGACACCGTGCAGAACTTTCTGTTTCGTAACCAGAAGGATGGCACGTTCGAGGAATGCGCGACGCTGTGCGGCGTGGCGTTCGACAACGACGGGAACGCCCGCGGGGCGATGGGACTCGATACGGCCCACTTCCGGAACTCGGCGGCGATCGGGATTGCGATCGGCAATTTTTCGAATGAAATGTCGGCCCTGTACGTCGCCAGCGAACCGACGCTGCAGTTTACGGACGAGGCGATCTCGACCGGGCTTGGGCCGCAGACCCGGCTGGAACTGACGTTCGGCACGGTGTTCTGCGATCTCGATCTCGACGGACGACTGGATCTCGTTTCCGCGAACGGGCATCTGGAAGAAGAGATCAACAAAGTCCAGCCGAGTCAGTTTTACGAACAGCCGCCGCATTTGTTCTGGAACTGCGGTCCGGAGCAGACGACGGAGTTCGTCCCGATCCCGAGGGATAAAACGACCGAGGACACCTATCGGCGGATGGTCGGTCGGGGGGCGGCTTTCGCAGATATCGACGGCGACGGCGACCTGGATCTCCTGTTCGGATCGTCCGGCAGCGCTCCGCGGCTGCTGCGCAACGATCAGCGGCTCGGGAATCACTGGCTGCGGGTGAAACTGCGGGGAACGACCTGCAACCGGGACGCGATCGGCGCTCAGCTGGAGCTGCAGCTGGCCGATCGGACGGAGTTTGCGCAAGTGATGCCAACGCGAAGCTATCTCTCGCAGGTCGAGTCGACTGTGACGTTTGGGCTTGGGAAAGCCGATCGCATCGAGCAGCTTCGGATCGTCTGGCCCGATGGGACGACGTCGCTGCACGAAGATCTGTCGCGGGACCGGCAAGAGGAGGTGGTGCAGCCGGCGAAGGCGGAGACGACTTCAACCCGCTGAGGAGAGACCTGCAGCGGTCCCGGCGATCTGTTATCGTGTCCGGGGCCCCTCTTTGCATCGGGGGACTCGGACAGCCCGATCGAGCACATGCTGAGGCGGCAGACGTGCAGTTGCGCGAAATTCTCCCGGAGCTGATCTTCGGCGGGCTGGTGGTCGCGACGGCGGCGGGACTGGCGGTCCACCAGTGGCGAACCTGGCAGCGCGACCGCGACGAATTCGCCGATGACGCTGAGGCCGCACTGCACTCGTGGCGGACGTTACGACGCCGGCTGCAGGTGAGCGTGCTGCTGGCGGTGATTGGGGTGATGCTGCCGATCGGAGTCTGGCAGCCACTGTTTCAGAAACGGCTGCTGCTGTTTCTGGGTTTCTGGCTGGCGGTCTTCCTGCTGATCTGCTGGGTCGTGTTGCTGGCGCTGGGGGACATGCTGGCGACGGCCGTCCATTCGCGGATGATCGACGTCCAATTGAGTCGCGAGCGGCGGAGGCTCGAAGACGAGATCGAGCGTTATCGGCGGGACCA
The DNA here is from genome assembly GCA_942493135.1 of uncultured Planctomycetaceae bacterium. GTDB lineage: Bacteria > Planctomycetota > Planctomycetia > Planctomycetales > Planctomycetaceae > Planctellipticum. The sequence goes on from OW818684.1 coordinate 6,981,672, forward strand.
CGACGGGGACTCGCCGACCGCGTGACGCGTTCGGCTCACGCCGCCTCGTCGCCGAGCTGATCGGGGTAGTCGTACTCTTCGAAGGCAAATCGGAGTCTCTGGAAGACCCGGTGGCGGACGTCGGCGGGGAGCGTCGAGAATTTGTTCTTTTTGTAGCTTTGCAGCTCAGGGAGCTGAGCCCGGATGGCGGGCTCGACCCGTTCCCAGCCGGAAAATGACAGCCCCTGATACAGTCGGTGCATTTCGCCAACGGGATCGGCTTCCAGATCTTCGAACCGCAGTTCGTGTAGATTTCCGGCTGGAATCAGGTGCTTGGTGGACTCGTAGCGTCGCAGGCAGTGCTCCATCCAGTCCAGCGCATCCTCTTCAATGTGGGACTCGTCGGGAATGGCGAGCGAGTTCTCCTGAAACAGCGTTCGCCGCAGGTGAACTGAGGACTTGTAAACAGCATACGGATCCCGGCGGATGTAGACGAACTTCGCGTCGGGGAAGAGCTCCAGGAGCAGGGGGACACGATACGTGTGGCTGGGGGACTTCAGGACGATCGGCTTGTTGGCCTTGATCGTCAGTTTCTTGAGAAAGTAGAGGAACATCTGCTTCCAGAGTTCCAACTCGTGCGACGGGATGTCGCTTAACTCAAGATACGGGTCGGTCTTCTCCCGGTCTGTGTTGTAAGCCAGAAGCAGATAGGGAGAAAGGAGCGTCATCAGCAGCAGGGCGACTTCGTCCTCCTGCGGCAGCTTCCAGCCGGCGGCAACGTTGTCCATCGGGCGGGTCTTGGGAATCAGCGGTCCGGTGAGGGCCGACACCACCGTTTCCGTGAGGAGGAAGTTCTGCGGAAACAACGTCTGATACAGATTGGGATAGGTGAACTGCGGATCGAGCGTCATCAGGTTGTGGAGCAGCGTGGTGCCGCTGCGCCAGTGCCCGAGGATAAACACAGGCGAATGCTCGATCTGAGTCCGGGCAATCGTCCGGCCGTACAGCAGATGTTCGAGGAGATTGGACGCCGAGTTGAGGGCGCTCAGACCGGTGATCGATCCGATGCGGAGCGACTTTCGCCACGAGAGCGGCGGCCGCTGGCGGAGAAGCTGCATCCAGCGGCCGAAGGACAGGCCATGCCACATGCAGAAGAGCCCCTGCGGGGTCCGAGACGTCTTCGCCGGAGCTTCAATTCTCGCGGCTGCTCGATTGACGGTTCCGGTGATCGTCTCGGTAGCACTCATCCAGTTCACATCCCCGGCGAACTCACGCCTATCCTGCGCAGTCTCACCATTCAACTTGGCGACTCCACTTTCTCACTCTCCATTATGTCGGGAATCTTGACCGTCCAGCAGGTAGAAAAACCGGGAAACCTGGTCGTGGCGACCGATCCGCGAAGAATTACTCCGATCCAGTGGACTCCTCGGTCAGGCGCTGGCGGATGAAGGCCGCGCGCATGACATTTCTTTCGGCGGATTCCAGTCGCTGGTGACGGATTTTCTGCAGATGGGCGGGTTGAGTCTGAATGAACAGCTCGTTGACGTTCTGCATCTCCAGGTCGTCGATCAGCCCGAGATTGACCCCCAGGCGAACGCTCGACAACAGATGCATGGTTTCCTCGGAGCTGATCGTTTGAGCATTGCGTAGAATGCCGTAGGCCCGGGAGACCTGATCGTGGAGCCCCTGGCGATTTTCTTTGACCAGAGCGAGCCGGACACGGCGTTCGTAGGCCAGAATGTTCGGGATCACGTCCTTGACGGTCGCGATCAGTTGTTCCTCGCTCTTGCCGAGGGTGACCTGATTGGAGATCTGGTAAAAATCCCCCATCGCCTGGCTTCCTTCGCCGTACAGGCCGCGGACCGCCAGGCCGATTTTCTGCAGCGCCTGAAAGACTTTGCTGATCTCCTTGGTGATGACCAGCGCGGGGAGGTGCAGCAGGACGCTGACGCGGATTCCGGTTCCGCAGTTGGTGGGGCAGGCGGTCAGATAGCCAAGCTGCTCGCTGAAGGCGTAGGTCACGTCGGCTTCGAGCGCGTCATCGAGCCTGTCGATTTCCTGCCAGCATTCATCGAGAGCGAGGCCGCTGCGGAGCACCTGCATCCGCAGGTGATCCTCCTCGTTGACCATCACGCTGACGTTTTCTTCGTCGCTGACGGCAACGCCGCGATGGGTCCGCTCGTCGGAGTGCTCGCGACTGATGAGCTGCCGCTCGACCAGAAACTGGCGATCGAGGGTTTCCAGCCCGGTCAGCGGCAGATAATTGAGGCGACGGCCGGCCGGACGATCTGTCAGGCGGCCGCGCAGCAGCAACTCGACTTCTGCACGTGCGGCGTCGTCGGCTCGATTGGGGAACGGAAAGCTGGCCAGATTGCGAGCCAGGCGAATTCGGCTCGACATGACGATGTCGGACTCGGGTCCCGTTCCGCGCAGCCATTCGCCGCTCGTGTGTGTCAGGGACTCGACGTCCACAACTCCGCTCCTTTGCAATCCACTGTGCAGTCGAAACCTGCTCGGTCGACGCATTACGCGTCGGACGCCGCCTGGCTGGGAGCGATCTCCCGTTCGATCTCCGAAATCTGGTCGCGCAACCGGGCTGCTTCTTCGTACATTTCCTCATCGACAGCAGCCCGCAACTGATTGCGCAGCCGGATCAGCTGATACTGCTTCTGACTGGCGTGGGGCGCCCGCTTGGGAACCTTGCCGACATGCTGCGTCTCACCGTGGATGTTTTCCAGCAGGGGCAGCAATTCTTCCTGAAAGGCGATGTAGTCGTTCGGGCAGCCCAGTCGGCCTTGGCCGCGGAATTCTTTGAACGTAATCCCGCAACTGGGGCAGACGTGGTGATCGAGTTCTTCGAGCGGTTCGCCACCATCGGGCACGTCGGACTCATCGAGCCCGGCCTCCGGAGCGGCACCCTGGCCGTGGCTGAGATATTCCTTGGCACACGTCTCGCAGAGATGGAGCAGTCCCTTGACCTCGCCGTGCTGCAGCTCCGTGATGTGCAGGACCGCGGGTTTGGCGCATCGTCCACACTTTTTCATGCCCGCGTTCTCCCTCTCCGCGTCGCAACCACAACGTCCGAAGTGCTTACGTTTTTGCAGGTTGCGATGATGAGGAATTCTAGCGGGAAGGCACTTTGTGTCAAGGTTCCCCAAACCTCGCGATCTGAAACGTCGTCGCGACAGCATTCGGGCTTCGCCCGGAGAAATGCCGCCTCCGATACGGCACCTATCAGACCGCGGTCGCTCGTCCGCCAGTGTCCAGGACTGGCGGAATTCCGCCCTCCCGTCGACGGAATCCGAACGGAGATCCCAGAACACCCAAACATCCACTGGATAACGACTTCAGAGATTCCCGGTTCAACCGCGGCAACCGTGGAACACGTTGACACCAGCCCCGTCCGGCCTAGAATGGGGCGGTCCCGCAACTCCGGGCTGCGAATCCCTCGCGCCGATTCTCGGAGTCTCCGCCGCAACCGACCAGGAGGATCGATTATGGTTTCCCGATTCCTGACGGCTCTGCCGGTGTTCAATGAAGAGAGCCACGTGCAGGAGGTTCTCGCCGAGGTGCGGAAGTACGCGGCGGACATTCTGGTCGTCGACGACGGCTCGTCTGACCGGACTGCGGAACTGCTGTCGCGCGAAATGGATGTGCGTGTTTTGACGCACGAGGTCAACCAGGGCTACGGTGCAGCGCTCCGAACGGCGTTCGAGTTTGCGACGGAAGAGGGCTACGACGCGCTCGTGACCATCGACTGCGACGGCCAGCACGAGCCTTCGCTGATTCCCGAAATCGTGGCTGCGCTGCAGGCCCCCACCGAACATCCGCTTGATATCGTTTCCGGCAGCCGCTATGCGAAGCGTTTCCAGGGAGATTCTCAGGCGCCGGCCGAGAGGAAACGGATCAACGAAGAGATTACCGCATGGCTGAACTGCAAGTTCGGCTGGAAACTCACGGACGCATTCTGCGGCTTCAAAGCATACCGGGTCCCGGCGCTGGACCGGTTCCATATCACGGAGCTGAGCTACGGCATGCCGTTGCAGTTGTGGGTGCAGGCTGCCGCGCTGGGGCTCAAGATCGAAGAATTTCCGGTGCCGCTGGTCTACCTTGACGAGAAACGTTCCTTCGGCGGGGCTCTCGACGACGGAGAGCAGCGGCGGAAGTACTATTTCGATATTCTGGGTCGGGAAGTGGCTGCTCAACAGCTGCCGGTAACCGCCAGTTGCGGGGATTCGGGAATTCTGGTCGCTCGGGCGCGCTGAAACTGGCGAAGGCTTCCGGCAGGGAAGCAGCACGGAGAACGGCGCCGTCAGCGGCGGCGTCCTGCACGGATGGCGAACTCGGGACGGCCCCCGGTTGCAGATGGCCCAGGGTGCGACGAGTGACGCAGGATTCTCCCGGAGTTCGAACGTGGCAGCCGCGGAGGTTTCGCGCGCCGCGAGCGCACGGCGAACGGCTGATTGCCCCCGGATTCTCGGAAATCGTCGCGGTGACGTCGCGAAATCGGCGGGCGTTGCAGGAATCTTCGGCGACCGTCGCCGGTTTACGGTTGGCTCAGTTCCGTTACGAAGCCAGGCTGGAGCTGTTCGGCCTGGCCGAGGCATGGACGACGGAGATCTCCGGTCAATCGATCGAGGCCCCGGATCCGGAGGCCCCGTTGCTGATCGGCGGTCACCAGCCCGAGCTCTTTCATACCGGCGTCTGGCTGAAGAACTTTGCGGTCCATCAGCTCAGCCAGCGGGCGGGCGGAACGGGTCTGAACCTGATCGTCGACAACGATCTGATGCCGGCGACTTCGATCGCGGTTCCTGCCGGCAGTCTGCACGTTCCCCATTTCTCGCGGCTGGCGTTCGATGCGGATCAGCCGCTGCTTCCGTGGGAAGACGCAAACGTCTGCGATCCGGAGCTGCTGAAGAGCTTTGCAGACCGCGCGGGACAGGCGATGTCGGCGTGGGGGCTTGAGCCGCTGCTGACTGCGGACTGGCCGGGTGCGCTGGCTCAGTCCGAGCAGGGACGAACGAAGCGGCTCGACGAGGTGTTCGCCTGCCTGCGTATCCGCCGCGAGCGGGAGTGGGGTGTCCGGAACCTGGAGCTGCCGCTGTCGCAACTCTGCGAATCGCTGGCGTTTCGACGATTTGCTGTAACGGCGATCCGGGGGGCCGGACCTTGGCGAGCGGCGTACAACTCGGTCCTGCACGAGTACCGGCGGATCAATCGGATTCGCAGTCGTTCGCACCCGGTCCCCGATCTCGCTGAAGAGAACGGCTGGATCGAAGCCCCGTTCTGGATCTGGAAGACAGGCGCTACGCGGCGCGAACGACTGTTCGTGCGACAGCACCACGATACGCTCGAACTGCGGCAGAAGGACGAAGTCGTCGATGCCTGGTCGCTCGCGGGCGATCCGCTCGGCGAGCGGGCCGTCGAAGCCCTGGGGACCTGGTCCGGGCGCGGGCTGAAACTGCGGACGCGGGCCCTGACGACAACGCTGTTTTCCCGGCTGTGTCTGGCCGACCTGTTTGTTCACGGGATCGGCGGCGCCAAATATGACGAGATGACCGACCAGCTCTTCGGCGAGCTGCTCGGAGCGCCGACTCCCGAGCTGGCGGTCGTCACTGGAACGCTGCATCTGCCGCTGGGAGCGGAGCGGCGGCCGATCGATGCCGGGCGATTGAAACAGGCACTGCGCGACTGCGTGCAGAATCCCGAGCGGCACCTGGATGCCCCGGCGAGCGAAGCCGCGCAGGCTTTACTTGAGGAGAAACGCCGCCTGATCGAGCAGCAGCAGACGGCCGAGCGTGGAGTAGTCCCCGAGAGTGATTCCAGCAGATCCGGAAAACAGCGGTTGCGACGTTTTCGGGAGATCAAGGCCACGCTGGCGAATCTGACGACGGACGATCGAGAACGCCTGGAGCAGGAACTGATGGCGGCCGGTCAGCGGACGGCCGCCGAGCGAGTTCTCTTCAGCCGGGAGTATTCGTCCTGGCTGTTTCCGGCGGAAATGCTGTCGGATTTTTTCCTGCGTCCCCTGGCGGACGAGCCGTCGCCCGGCGGCTGAGCTGCGGCAAAACCCGCCGGCAGCCACCGCAATCGGCGGATTCCGCCGAAAGTGGTGTTGACCCAATCGCCGGGATTTGAAGAATCCCCCCGTCCTGCCGGGATGAACTTCGGGCATCCAGGCGCAGGGGGGTGTTTCGTACGCGCTGGACAGGAACTGCCGTGCACTCCGTCGTCTTTTGCGCTTTCGCCATGCTGGCAACCGGCCAGGTTGAGACCGTCAGGTCTCAGCCCGGGATCTATCAATTCAATCAGGGTCTGGAGCTGGCGATTCGCGGCCAGAGCCCGCCGTCGTTCATGGACCCGCCGCCGTATTCGTCGGGCGGTACGACAATGCAGTTTCAGCCACTTCAGGCGGATCCCAACGCGCCCTTCGGGGGAACGCCGCAGCCGATCGGCCCGACGTACCAGGACCCGTTCATGGTGGGTCCAGGGGGCGTCGGGGCTCCTCCGGGCTACGGAATGGCGGGCGTGAACGGTCCGCAGCCGTATCGGTTCGGGTTTACGCCGCGGATGGATTTCGCCTGGATTGCGCCGGCAGGCGCCAAGTCACCCGGCATCGGGAACTTCAGCGTCACGGAGTATAACTTCGATCTGCGGTACGCGAGCCAGCTCGCTCCGGAAATCATCTTTGCGAACACGCCGCAGTTCAACGCCCGTTCCTGGTCGGGTCCCAGCACGCCGGAACTGCCGGGCTCGGTCTACCGGTTCGGCTGGGATTTCGAGCTGGCTTCGACACCCGTGGGGCCGTGGAGCTTCCAGTTCAATTTCAATCCTTCGGTCAACACCGACTTCGACCAGAGCGTGTCGGGCGATGCGTACAATTTCGACGGCAGCGGCATGGTGTTTTACCGGCCGTCGCAGGAGTGGTTAATCGTACTGGGGGTCGGCTACTGGGATCGGGTCGACAATATCCTTTTGCCCTACGCCGGTGCGGTCTGGACGCCGGACGATCGCTGGGAACTGCGGCTGGTGTTTCCGAAGCCGCGGATCAGCTATTTCGTGGGGACGGTCGGCGATGCCGCGCATTGGCTGTATGTGAGCGGCGAGTATCACGTCGAGTCTTATCAGATCGGCATGACGAGCGGGTCTCCGACGCGCGAACAGATTCAGTTGACCGACTGGCGGATCATGGCCGGTTTGCGAAGCGATCACGGCTATTACGACAAGTTCATTGAAGCGGGCGTGGTGCTGGGCAGGCAGGTGGATTTCAAACACGGAACGCCGGGGTTCGACATGCGAGACAGCTTTATTGTGCGAGGGGGAATCAAGTTCTAGTGCTCGCCGCACGGGCGGTCGCGTAGCGGCACGGGTTAGACGGTGACAGCCGATAGCCGCGGGACGCCGTACAGATTTTCGATCCCGGGCTTTGCCCGGGATCGTTTTGTTTTGTGGACGGTCTGCATCGAGATTGCAGATCTCATTGGAAATCTCCGCACTTTCCCGACTCGGCTGACGGCTCCGTCTCCGATCGAAGACTGGCCGGACGTCACGGTTCCAGAGTCCGAGGACGCGAATGTCTCTTGAGAACGAGCGTCGAGTCCTCATCGTCGAGGATCATCTCGCGCCCGTCGAATTTCAGGATCGCGCAGTCTCGGACGATATCCGGTTCACCTGGCTGACTCCACGGGATCCAGGCGCCGAGTCCCATGGGCCGTTGAGTCGAACCATCCCAGGTCAACCGCAGCATTTCTCCGCGGACTGTCCAGCGCCCTTCTTCAGACAGCGGGAAGCCCGGCCTGGATGTCTTCGATGTAATTGCAAATTCCCCCGACTCTTCCAGCACGAACAGTCCCTCCCAACCGTCCTTTGAGAACTCCCAAACTCCGGCAACGCGCTGGCCGTCGATGCGAGTCGCGTCGCGAACGCCGGTCAGAAGGAATACGAAACACAGCACGACCAGAACGGCGCAGGCCAGCAATCCGTACATTCTGCGATGGAATGTTCGAAACAGATATCTCATGGTCGTTGTCAGCCGACTGAAATTCGTCGCCGCCCACTCTGCAGGAAGCCCCCAAGCGCGGCAATAACGTCACAGCGTTTCGACAATGTCGCAGAAGATTGTAACGCTCGTGTCATCGCCTGAGCAGACTGCAATCGTCGTGCGACGCGTCCGGCACAACTGACCGAAACGGGCATGCCCAACTGATTCTAACCTCTTCTCATTGAGGTGCTCATGCTAATATCGACAGTCACCTCAACTTGCACCGAACGGACCGACGGCGTTCGGCCGCTCGGCAGGCTGGGCCAACCACTCCGGGAACAGGGGGCGGGCGAAGCACGATGTGGAGCCGATTTCTTTCGCCGGCCGATGCGGAGCGACGGCAGAGTTTGCTGGCCGGACAGCCGGATGGCGCTCTCGCCGAGCGCATGCACGAGCTGCGATATCGGGCGGACTGCGGAGAATCGCTGACTGCGCTGGCCCTCGATGGTGCGGCCCTTGTGCGCGAAGGTGCTCAGCGCACGCTGGGAATGTCGCTGCGACCGAACCAGTTGCGGGTCGGCTTCGAGCTGCTCGAACGGAGAGTGGTCGAGCTGGCCACCGGCGAAGGGAAGACCCTGGCGGCGACCGTCGCGCTGGCCCAACTGGCGCTGCAGCGGCGCGCGGTCTGGCTGGCGACGGCGAACGACTATCTGACGCATCGCGATGCCGGGCAGATGCGTCCGCTGTTCGAACTGCTGGGATTCTCGGTCGGCTGCGTGACCGCGGAGACGACGAATTCGGAACGTCGCGAGGCATATCGGGCGGACATTACGTACGGCACGATCCGGGAGTTCGGGTTCGATTTTCTGCGGGATCGGATCGAGCGGGAGCGGGGCGGTCGAGCGGCGGACGGCGGTCGAACGCCGGTGCAGCGGGCGCTGCATGCGATGGTGATCGACGAGGCCGACAACGTGCTGCTGGACGAAGCGAGGATGCCGCTGATCATTTCGCGGGAGCGCGCCGGCGGCGACGAGCTGAGCCGGGCGGCCTACGAGTGGGGCTTGCGGACGGCGGACGGACTGGACGGGGATCGGGACTATGTAATCGATCCGGCGTCGCGAGCGCCCTATCTGACGTTCGAGGGCCGGCAGGCGGTGCGGGAACGGGCCGGGCTGCCGTGTCTGCGGCAGTTGTCGGTCCGCGAGCTGTACGAACTGGTCGAGCTGTCGGTTTCGGTGCGTCGGACGTTTCAGGAGAATCGCGATTACCTGATCCACGAAGGACAACTGCAGATCATCGATCGCTTCACCGGGCGGATTGCCGCCGGGCGGCAGTGGGAATCCGGGATTCACCAGTTGCTGGAAGTGGCGCACAGGCTGGCGCCGTCGCCGGTCCGGCGGGATGCCGCCCGGATCACGGTGCAGAGTTTTGTCCGCGAGTTTGGGCATGTGTCGGGGATGTCGGGGACGGTGAACGAGTCGGCGGTGGAGTTGCGGCGGGTGTATGGGCTGAGATCGCGGATCTGCGCCCCGGAGCGACCGAGGCGGGTGGCCGTCCGGCCGGTGCAGACGTTCGCGAGGCGCGAGGACAAGTGGCAGGCGCTGATCGCGTCGGTTGTGCGCGAGCGGGAGGGAGGACGGCCGGTGCTGATCGGGACGCGGTCCGAGCAGGATTCCGAGGCGCTCGCCGGGCTGATGACCGCCGCGGGGGTCGAGCATCGGCTGCTCAATGCCCGGCAGACGGCGCAGGAAGCGGCCGTCGTGGCCGAGGCGGGGAAGCGCGGAGCGGTGACGGTGGCGACGAACATGGCGGGGCGGGGGACGGACATCCGGCTGGGGCCGGGAGTCGCCGAGTCGGGGGGACTGCATGTGATCTCCGCAGAGTTGAACGACGCCCGGCGGATCGACCGGCAGCTCGAAGGGAGGGCGGGACGGCAGGGGGATCCGGGGAGTTTTCAGCAGTTTCTGTCGCTCGACGACGACGTGCTGCGGACGGCGAGCGGCGGCGAGCGGGCGGCTCTGTTGCGCCAGCAGGGAGCGGGCTGGTCGGCTGTTCGGCAGGAGCGGCTGCTGCGTCAGGCGCAGCGGCGGATCGAAGGGCTGCACGTCAGCCAGCGGCTGGAGCTGTGGCGCGGGGAGCAGGAGCGGCGGCGGCAGTTCGAGGAGCTGGGGTTGGATCCGTATGTGGAGTCGTGGTAGGGGAGGGGCATCGCCCGGCTGGCACGCAAAATCACATGCGATTGGCCCGCCTCCTTCGAATGAAGCCTATCCGGCCTCCTCGCGATCGATACCGTCATCCCCTAAAATTCGTTATTCTCCATCCTTCCACAGTGACGCATCGATTCGATCAGCCGTCTCCGACCATTCAACAGCCCGCGCATGCACCGCCGCCCGGCAGTCCCTGATGTTTTTCACCGCCTTTGCGAGTCGTCCCGCTACGGTGTTTAGGTCCGGATGCACGCTTTTCAGAATATCAGCTTGATCATTCAACATGGCAAAAATCCCGGCCAGACCGCCGCCGTCCGCAACCTTGCGCTTCTTTGCGACATAGTGACCTACGGCAACCTCAAACTGCTCAAACTCTCCACCAAGGATTCCGTAAGCCGCACAGAACTGCCGCATGGTGGTCTCGCGTCGATTCATCAGCCACCCGAGCCTAAACACCTGGGCATGCGACATTTCACTCTCGCTCGAATACAGATACAAAAGCCCGCCCAGCTCGGTCGAGTCGGAAGCAAACGACAACCACGCGGCCCCATGTTGCATATCGTACTCTTCGAGAAACACGCTAGTACGAGTGATAACCTCCCCGGCAATCGAAATCGCGCTTTCCATTAGCGAATCCAACTCCTCCTTGACGGCAACTGCGTTCATCAGGATCTTGAGGGCTTCAAAATGAGCTTTGTGGAAAACGAAGTACGGGTGCTTCTCTAGATCAAAATCGAGCACTTCTCCTAAACGCTTCGTCGCCCACTTGAGACCGAGGGAGAAAAGAGTGCTGTCGCGCTTCTCTGGATCGATAATGTCTCGAATTGTAGTGACGCGCTGCTTCCACTTAATCCATGTTTTACTCGCTTGCTCCAGAGTCGAGTCTGCCGCCTTCTTGCCGGCTACTTTGAGAAGCTTGTAGTAGCGTTGCCGCAGCTTAACGGCCTTGTCAATCTTCTCGATCATGTTGCCATACGCATCAGCACCGTCCTTGAGAGTCATAAGCAAGGATCGCTGCTGCGCGCCCTGTGCCGGCTTCATCTTCGATGGATTTGACATTGTGCCACCTATTCCCGACAGGTTATCGGTGATTGTGAACGCCATTGCGGGGTGTTAAGAGCGACGGTATGTTTAGAGCCAAAGTATGAGACATACTTCGAGATCGCAAGGAAAGATTAGCTGCAGCGGCGAGTTGTTCGGTGGCATGACAAGTGCTGGTTTATAGAACACGGATGTGCCTATTGCCGATTTTTGGTTAAACGGCCATTGCTCACACGGCGAGAGCGTGAGTATTTGTAAAGAGTGTCTGCTCTGCGCTGACTGCAAGAACACCAACGACCAGGGGACAGCCATCGAGCGAGGTCGTCAATAAGTGCATCAGCGTCTGAAAGGTGACGGCGGCGGCTTGAACGATGCAGCCGTCGCTGCCGTGGGGGCCGCAACCGTGAATGTAGAATCCGTCCCGGCCGCACATGCCGACGGGGGCCGTCCTCGCGATCGGCGTCAGGCGGGCTGAGAGCCCCAGGTGCGGGTGGACCGTCGGGGTGGCGATGGTGTAGCCGCCGAACGGCAGGGGGCCGCCGTGGATGCCCCGGGCGTGGTCCGTCTTGAGGCACATCGCGAAGGGGTTGTTCATAATACCCGGCTGAATCGCGCCGGGCGTCGTGCTGCCGCCCCGGCCTCCCGAATACGCGACAATCGCAAACGGCGACGCACCAAAGTTGCCCCGCAGCAGGGCGGACATGAGGGAATAGTTCAGTTCGACGGCGGTGGGCATGGGATTCTCCCGGGCCGAAGAACGGGGATCGGCCTCTGCAAGCTATTGTCCGGGTTTTTCGCGAATTGTTGCTCACAAATCACCGTTCCGTCGCCGGAATTGCACGGAAAGGCAGTCCCGGCCCGCCGGTTGGCGTTCAACCGACGACGGCGCCGGGGTTGAGCGCGCGGAGTTTCAGGACGAAGTTGTCGGGCAGAAAGTTGGGGCGCGGGGGGATTGTCAGGCCCAGGGCTTCGGCGAGGTCGGCGACGAACGAGACACAGTCGTGAACGCCTCCCGCGTACCACTGGGAGGAATACTGATTGACGATCCGGGGGACTTCGGTCGCAGCCAGGTTGTCAGCCACCAGGAACGTGACCGAGAGTTTGACGAACTGCGAACGGTCGCCGCGATCGAGATGTCCCGGTGCGACGGGCGCCTTCGGGATTGAGGGTTTGAAGCCGTACCAGTTCACTCCGTTGACGCAACAGGCCGAGTGAGGGAAGCCGGTTTCGCTGATGACTCGGAAGGTCGCCATTGGTGAGAGGCTCCGGAAGGGACTGTGGGACTCGTCGTGCTCGCGGGGGCGAGACGTTACATGCTGACGATTTCCTGACTGGTGAGATTGGGGATGTACGCCTGCCAGGCGCCGCCGATCCAGACGACTTTGTTGCCGTACTGCTCGTCCATGGGCTGTGCGGCACAGCGGCCGATGAAGCCGTAGACGGGTTGCGTGAGCTGCGCGATGAGCAGGCCGGACATGGAGTTCCACTGCTGCGTGACGGCGCTGCGGGCGCGGGCGAACTGGCTGACGTCGACGCCGAGGCCTGCCGAGCGCTTGAGCTGTTCGTCCAGGCCGGCGTCCAGCGGATTGAAACCGGCGACGGCGGACCACCAGGGGGTAATTCCGCGGGGCCCGTAGAGGGGATAGCTGGTGAACTTGTAGAGTTTCGTGCCCGCCTGGAGCGGGAGTTTCGACGCGGAACGTCCGATGAAGGCGGATTGGACGTCCGGGGGGAGGCTTGAGAACTGGAGGGAGTCGTTGAGCATGCGACCTTCACCTTACCATGGCGTTTTTCGGCTGTCGCGCCGCAATGAAAAACTCAACAATGCGTACGACAACTTCGCCGGGCGGGAGCTCAACGGATGAAATTCGCGCGGCGGACAACGAGGTCGCTCGCGGCAAACTCGACCTCAAAACTGCGATTGGGAATAGCACTGCCCCGCGTTCCGTCGAGCCGCTCCTTATCGGCAAACAGTACGACAATAGCATCGCCTTCGCTCAGCACTTTCAACTGGTAGCGATCCGCACTCGAGGCTAGCGGACGCTGCTTGTCGAAGATCTCGAAGGCGGCAACCGCAATCGGGAGCTGACTTCCCTCGATCCGATCGATCTGTTTCAATTGTTCGCGAGTCGTCCGCAACTGGTCCAACTCTGAATCCGACAGTTTCGCCTTGCGTTCGATGTCGAAGCCGGACTCATCAGCGGCCGAGGCCGCCGCGCGATTTCGCTGCAACAGCACCACATGGCCGCCGTTGTGCTCTACCACCAGGATCGAATGTTGCGCTACATTTTGCAGCGGAAGATTCAGTCCGTGCAACGCTTCACGGATCATCAGCAAGCTTGCGACCTGAATCTGATCGAGAACGCGTAGATTCGGGGGAGGCGGCGACATAAGTTCTGTTCTCTTCCGGCCGATGACGCCAAGATTGCAATTGGCCACGGCGTTCTTCCAGGCAACTTCTTTCGTGCATCATCGATGCCAACGCGCCAGTCGATGCAAACACCATCTAGATCGTTGTGTCGTTTCCAGTGGCCGGATCGTACTTTCGAAAAGTACCGCTCGGAGTGCCAAGATAGCCCGGATAGCCCTGCTTCTGATTGTCGAGCTTGTCCTGCGACGAGAAATTGTCACTGTTGAATTGATCTTTGGACGGATCGCTGGTGCGTATGGCCGCTCCAGTAGTTGGATCGGCGGTCGAGTAGTCGCCGTGCGTATGATAGTCGCCAACCACAGTCGAGCCGGCCGGGGCCGGCGCATCTCGCAGCGGATTGGCGCCCTGATCGGTCCCTTTCGCCGGCCCGGTGTAGTAGTACTTTCCGTCGGAACCCTGATAAATCAATCCCGAGTATTCTGTATTGTCCTTGATGGATTGCGGGTTGGCGGAATTAAGTGCAGCGCGCGCTGCGTCATCTGCCGAGTCAAACGGGCCATTGGCCGATCCGGGGGCGCTCGAAGGGGCTGCGCCGGCGGAACCGGCTGCTGGCGCACCGGCTCCGCCTCCACCGCTCCCTCCGCCCGCATCGCCGATCATCACCGTCGGGCAGCCGAGTGTGATCATCCCGCCGTGCATGGTGGGGTCTCCCATCCGCGCGGCGGGCTGGCCGCCGATCATGACGGTCAGCGACCCCTTGGCAATCGAATCGGGAAGCGGTGCGACGCAGGTTGCCAGATCCCCCATGCGGGCGGCGGGCTGCATGCCGATCATCACCGTCGGGCAGCCGACGGTGATCGGACCGCCGACGTGCGGGACCGGCGGAGTGCCGGGGGTGGCCATCGGGCAGGTGTGCAGGTCGCTGATGCGGGCCGCGGGGGGCATGGGGCACTCCTGCAGGACTATTTTTCGGTGCCGGCGACGGCCAGGGCCAGGTTTTTCTGTTGCAGAAAGCCGAGCGATTCCAGATCCCGACAGGCTTCGGTGCGGGTGGAGTAGAGCTGCCAGGTTTCGGGGAGATCGGCGAACTCGCAGAACACCCCGGAGATTCCGTTGAGGAACTGATCCAGCATGTCGTTGCGGGGATTGGCCAGAATGCTCGACAGAACCGAGGGCCAGCAGAGGCCGACGACCGAGCCGCCGTGACCGCGCAGACACTTCCGCATGTGCTCGGCCAGAGGTTCCGGCTCCAGCGGACTGTAGAGGATGACGAGGGCGTCCTGGCCCCACGCCTTATCAACCAGGGCTTCCCAGTCGTCGAAGGCGAGTTTGCGAATGTCGATCAGTTGCGGAGAGGCGGCTCTGGCGTAGTCTGGTCCCAGCCAGTCGATGAGATGGACATGCTCGCCGGGGAGCGACTCCGGGCGCGGGACGCCGAGCCGGTAGAAGTCGATCACCATCCAAGGCTGGAACTGCGGGGACTGGCGGAGCGCGAGAATGAGTTTTGCGGGAGTTAGCGGATTGTCTTTGTCGCCCTTGAAGGTCTCGAACTCGCCTCGGCACAGAGCGAGTCCGGAATCGCAGGTTTCGGCGGCGAACACGACCGGAACCTTGCGCTGGCGGACCTTCACGACAAACGACATGTCGTCGTCGGGATCGATTGGCGGAATAATCTCCGGGTTGCTGCCGGTGACTTCGGCGGCAAAACAGGTGTCGCCCGCCTGGATTGTGTCGCCGTGACGGAGGACGCAGGTGGTCTTCAGGTGTCCGTTGATCAGGGTTCCGCGGGTGCTGCCGAGGTCTTTCAGGATCCAGTTGTCATCGGCCGGGTAGATTTGAAAATGCTCGCGGGACATTTTGAGATCGAGGAACTGCTGATCGATCCCCGGAGTCCGGCCGAAGCGGGCCTGCTGGGGGGCGCGCAGAACGACGAACTGTCCCTTCCGGGGACCGGAAGTGATGTGCAGAGTGAGAAGCATGGCCCGCTTCGCTGTCAGGGAGTCGGTAGAGATGATACTCCCTTTCATTATTACGCGTAGGCGGACTTCATGCCAGACTTGGAATCGTCGGCCATCGCGGGGTCGGTCGGGGCGGCGGGCTCAGGGGCTTTGGGAGATTCGGGTTTGGCTCCGGAGCCGGAGCCGGCGGAGCCGCCGCTGTTAATGTTAACCAGGGTCCCCTGGATTGTGACGCCGGTGGGGCCGATATCGACGAAACCGCCGGGACCTTTGAGCGTGAGCTGCATGCCGGCTTCGATGACGAGCGTCATTCCCGCCTTGATGTGGATTTCCTGACCGGCTTCGACGGCGCAGTTCATGCCAACTTTCGTCTGCTGGTCTTTGCCGATGGTGAGCGAAACGGTCTTGTCGACTTTGGCGTTCTGATTGCCGGTGACGGTCAGGTGGTCGTCGCCGCCGATCTGTTCCATGCGGTCTTTGTCGACGACCAGGTGGAGGTTGCCCCCGTTTTCGCCGGCGACCTTCGTCTGCACATTGCCTTCGACGTGCTCGACGCGGTTGCCGACGACGTGGGAATGCTGGTTGCCGTAGACCTTGGTTCGCCAGTCGCCGCCCTTTTTGCCGTCCTTCTCCCAGCCGACGATCTGGTGGCGGTGTCCGTAGATGCGATCGGTGTAATTGTTTCGGGCGCGGACGTCGACGTCTCTCTGGGCGTGGATGTAGACCTGTTCTTTGTCTTTGGTGTCGACGAACCGGAGTTCGTTGTAGCCGTCTCCGCCGGCGCTGGAGTTGGTCTTGATGCCGCTGACGAGCTCGTCGTTCGTATGCTTAGGGTCGAGCCCCTTGTTGAGGTAGGCGGGGAGCTGGTCGCCGTTGTAGACGCTGCCGACGATGAGCGGCCGATCGGGATCGCCTTCGAGGAAGGTGACAACGACTTCCTGCCCGATCCGGGGCGTGAACATGGAGCCCCAGCGTTTACCCGCCCACTGCTGGGCCACGCGGATGTAGCAGGAGCTGTTCTCGTCCTTTTTGCCTTCGCGATCCCAATGGAACTGGACCTTGATCCGTCCGAAGTCGTCGGTGCAGACTTCTTTTCCCTTGGGACCGACGACGATTGCCGTCTGCGTCCCCTGGACAACAGGTTTGGGGGTGATGCGCGAAGGGCGGAACGTCCGGTCGGCCGGAATGCAGGTGAAGGAGTTGTGATACTGCCCGCTTCCCGCGTCCGAACCGAGGTAGTGTTCCTGGCAGCTGTGCTGCACAGAAACGAGGAGGTATTCCTTGCCAGCTTCGCCGGGATGGAGATGTTCGCCGATCTTGAATTTGAAGCCCGCCGAGAATGCGGGACACGTTCCGCTGGCGACGACGGTGTCCTGGGGCGTGGCGTCCTCTTCCTGGCGGCGCGTCGTAATAGTGGTACCGTATTTCCCGTTTCCAACGTTGTTCGCGATATCGTCGTCGTTCGGATATTCCTCCGGGTAGTCGAAGATCTCGAAACCGCTTTCATCGACGTAGCTTTTGGTGTGAGAGGCCTTGGTGACGGTATCCAGCGTCGGCTGTTTGAAGTCGAAGTCGCGCTGCGCCCACTTTCCCGGACGGAACTCGAACTGGTGTTCCCAGGAACTGATGTGATTCTTCTTTGAAGGACTGTCACTGCTCAGAAAATCGATCTCATTTGCCACCGGAACGGACGGATATCCTGCCTTGTCAGAAGCAACGAGCAGATGCGACGCTTCTCCGTGGTGAAAGTGATAGCGAATGCCTTCCTGTTCAAGCAGTCGCGAGATGAAGTTGAAGTCCGTCTCTCGATACTGAACGCAGTAGTCCCACGTGTCAGCAATTCCGACATCCAGAATAAAGTCGCCAGCCGTCTCGTCTTTTCCAAGCGCGAATTTACGACGGCCATTGCCGGTCGGCCTCGGATTCGTGAAAATCTCTTGAACAATTTGAGTGACTGGATTGTTCTGGAATATGAGGCAATTTGCATTTCGCGTAAGCAGCCAAAGCCAAGGTACGACTTCAACGCGGTAGGTTCGGTACTTTCGCTCGCCACGGTCATCGACGGGTCCGGCGACGAATCGAGAGACGATGCCGTTGAAGTGCCTTGTATTGGCCTTCCCGTCATGGAAATATGCAATGCTGAAGGAGATCGCCTGGCCAACGAGGGCTTTCGGCTGCACTTCAAGATCGTCGGAAATCAGTTCGAGCTGGAAATGAAAGAGCCGGCTGATTTCTTCTCGCCCGGAGAGGCCGACAAGCGCGAACTTGTCTTTGCCAAGCGGCGTCTTCGTTACCTGGAGCTTCCGGTTCGTCTGATCAATCGTCATCGCATACAACCCTGCTGCCCGCGGCCCGAGTGGCGGGCGGGCGGCCGATGAAGACCGGCGGATTTGGAAACGGCCCGGACGGCGATCGAGATCGCCGTCCGGGCAGGTCAGATTCTAATTCGCGTGCGAGGTTTACGGGGTGTTCTTGGCCTTGTCCCAGCTGGCGGGGACGGTTCCCTGAGGCTTGCCGGCGTCGTCGTACGGAGTGTAAGTCCACTTGATCTTGGTGAAGTTGAGCGAGAGCTGCTCGGTGTTCATGCCGGCGGACGAGCTGTGGGCGGAGAGACCGGCGCTCGTGACGATGACGTTTTCGAGTTCGATTTTGAGGTAGCTGCTCATCTTGCCCGCACCGACCGCGGTGACGAGGTCGATGACGACCTTCTTGATGGAGGTGCCGTCGCAGATCTTCTGATAGAGCGTGGTGCTGGCCTTGTCGAGTTCTTTGACGACCATGATATCGCCGAGCACGGCCTGTTCCTGGGCTCTCTGCGTAGAGGCGCCGGCGAGAACTGGCCGGTTGATGCCGAAGTTGACGCTCGAGATCTCCGACCAGTCCTTGTGCTCGCTGTCTTTGGCTTCGCCCTTGATCCCGTCGAACTGAATGTAGCCGGCCATCTGCGTTTCTCCTGAAAAATGGTGCCCTGGTCGTCGCCCGGAGGGTTCTGCCTTGCAGATTTCCCTGGAATCGTTGTCACCGCGTCAGGTGCGGCGTGTCACGAGTTAATACCGTTATCCGTCTCTGCGGCCGATTGTTGCTCGATTTGTCCAAGATTTTTTCCTCGATACGGGAAGTACTCGTTCGTAGCGGTCAGTTGCCGGTGCCTTTGGCCGGCACGATGAACGACACGCTGGCGCCGGAGGACTTGGCCGCCTCCTCAAATTCCTGCCAGGGGACCGCGTGAGCAGCTGTTTTCAGCTTGGTTTTGTCGTCGAAGGTGAGTTCGTATTCCGCCCGCCCGATTTCTTCAAAGAGTTTACGAACGATTGCCGTCGGTTCGACAATCCTGCCGTCTTCAGACTCCCCACGGATCCACCAGAGCGGAATCGGCGTCGAAATCGCGTCGGGTGGAGAGACTGGGAGGTTTCCGAGGCCGCTCGAAATCAGCTTCAAAGTCTTGCGATTGACTCCGGCCCATCCGGTCAAGCGGAGCTCGCTGATCGCGTCCTTATCCTGGAGTTTGCCGTCGATGCTGTGAACCCTTTCCGCTGGGAACTCGGACATTCCGAACCAGATTTCGAATCGGGCGGAGGCAGCCGCTTCCGGCCAATGATCGACGACAAACGTGAGGACCGGGACCGGCCTCCCCTGTTGAAACCCCCACTCACCTGGTAGAAACACATACGACTGCCGTCGGAGCGGGGTGTCATTGCTATCGAGGGGAGTGATTCTGGCGACGGCCCAGCCTGGCCGGGCGGGGAACTTGGTGTACCAGGTTCCGTTCTTTAGAGCAGATTCCGGCTGAATGGCGGCGCGAAAGATTTTTCCGGCCCCGGAATCGGTCTTCAACGGGAGCAAGCAGCTGATATTCAGTTTTGTCGATTCGGGCAGGACAGAGTTCAGCACTTTGACGGGTGCGGCCTCCGAACGATCGTCAAGTCCTGCCTCGGGGAACTGGTGATATTCCAGGCGATTCGCGCGGCCGTCGAAATGAAATCGCAAGGATTCACCGCCGAGCAGGGCGATGTTTTTGAAGGTTGGCGGATCGGAATCGTTGACGCCGTCAATCCTGATGGACAGCGGACGATCCTTGAACTGTTCACGCGAGAGATGCGTATCGGTTCCCAGAATCGCTCCCGATGTGATCACGGTATGGGAAGAGTCCGCCGTCTCGATGGAATACGTGACGGGTTTGACAAGAGTTGTCAGCTGAGCGGCGAGTTCGTCTGAATTGTTCGCCGTCGTGAAGGTCAGTTGATTCACCGGGTCACCGGCAAGATCCTGAAGTTGCGCATACTCGGCGCGGGCGGTTTCCTTCTGATTGAGCTGGAAGCCGACCACCCTGACGGACAAGCGCTTCATCCGTTTGAGGCGTTCAGAAAGGTCGCCGAACTCAACGACCTTCGGTCTCGCCGCCGGTAGACCGAGCATTCTGCGAACTCGAACGTCCTCAGAGGAATCCGAATCAAATTCGACGGTATTGACTCCGTCGGTGAGGGTGAGAATCACTTTTTCTGCAGAGCCATCTTCGGAGTCGCTTCTCTGAAGTTCATCGATCGCGGTATTCAGGGCCAGGTAGAGCGGGGTATAGCCGACGCAGCTCAGCGAATTGATGTCGCGTCGCATTCGATCGTATTCCTCTCGATTCCACGTATTACTTCCCCGGAGGCCGCTTCGGACTTCAACATCTTCGACGGCGTGAAGGTTTCGAATTCCCGCAGGGATCGCTTTCGTCGGGAGCTCTTCCGGCTTGTCATTCGGTTTCAAGGGGTTTGCGAAGACTCGGTAGAGCCTGCCGGCGGCTCCCTCGTCGCGGCCAATGCCCACTCGATGCCCGTACGCGATCAGTCCCACATGAACGTCTAGCTGATGTTTCTCTGCGTCGTCGGCCAAGGTGCTGAGCGTGTTCAATAATGTGGCTCGGGCGACATCGAAACGACGCCTGTCAACATTCTCCACATTGCCGCCAACAGGAGCATTCATGCTTGCCGAACAATCGAGCACAACCATGACCCAGAGCGGTTTCTTGACAGTACCACGGACTTCGATTCTGGCATCCAGCGGGGGGGCAAGGATCTTGGTTGGCCGTTCAACGGGAGTGTACACCGTGCGGGCGACGGTAAACGGACTCGGTTCGGCGCGATGCCCGCGGAAGAAGAGCTGAGCCACGAAGTTCTGCTGGCCGGCGTCTGCCCCCGGCAGCAGCTTTGCGGGATCGAGTGGCGGAAACTCCATTGGCATTGCAGGCGACTGCCGGAGATCTGCGATGCTGACCGATTGACGCGACAGGACTTCAACGGAGACTGGTTCGCCGGCGGAGTTGTCGACCCAAAGCACCCCTCGTCCTGCCGGCAGAAGTTCCTCGCGGATTCCCTGCACAGCCGACGCGGACAGCGGCTCGGCGGAGATCCGAATCGGCATCGCAGCGTCGGGACCCGATGGATATGCGATCATAGTCGCCGCGGGATTGACTTTGACGCGGAGCTGGCTGGTTGCGAGCTCAAGGAGCTTTCTGTTTTCGCCGGCCAGGAGGCCCGTCAGCGACTCCAGGCCTGAGCCGGACGCTGCGCCGTCCAGCCACTTTTGAGTGGCGGCGGCGAAGAAAGGCTGGGAACCGTCGGCGGAACGGGGCCCGTAGAAATCGCGCAGCGACTCGCGCGCCCCGTCGATCCGGGCCGCGCCGACTTCAACAGCGTCCATACGCAGAAGGCGATTGTCCGGGATCGCGATTTCGTTCTTTGAACCGGAAGACTCGGTGTAGTAGTTGCGGCAGTTTCCTGCGGCGGAAGCGACAGCCACAGCCCGTTCGCGCCAGTCGAGCTGATAGAGCAACCGGCGAGTCCGTTCGAGTTCCTCCGGCGAATCCAGCGGCTGATCCGGCGACTCAGCAAGTTTCTTGCGGACTTCCTCCAATTCACTGCCGGCCTGCGTCCAGAGATTGATCTGGGCGGTTCGGAGTCTGGCGCCGTCCTGGGCCCAGACCGGACTGACTGGCAGAACATCATCCGATCTCCTGGGAAAGGAAACTCCCTGCAGCAGAGTGAGAAACGGATGCTCTTTCAGTTTCCCAAAGGCCCGTTCTCCGTCTACCGGCTCGTCCGGATGACGTTCGCCGAGGCGCTGGCGAAGGTTGGTTAACAGCTTCCAGCGACCATCGCCGGAGGTCAGGGGAGCCTGCAAGACCGCGTAGAGTCCACCGAGATCCTTGTAGGCCAGCTTCATGGGGGTGTCGCCCTCATAGGCCTTGCTGCTCTCCTCATATTGTCGGGCGAGCGGTTTGAACTGATCGTTGATGGCAAAGAACATTTCGACGGTCTCTTCGCCATGATTTTCGTCGGGACTGTCCAGTTGGCGATTCAGACGTTCGCCGGCGACGAGCAACTTGTCCCAGCAGTCAGTCAGCTGGTTCAACGGTTCGACATTCGAATCATGGACGGCCCAGAGGATCAGCCAGGGAAGTTCTGCATACAGACGATCGCGAATCTCGAAGGCATCCGCCCACTTTCCAACGTCGTCCTCAATCTGTTGAAACCCTTGTCGCAGAGCCGGCAGCTTGCCCTTCAGCTCCTGCCAGTTTTCGGGGCGATCCAGAAAGACGAGATCCTCGCAGTCCCGGCGATCCCGGTTGAGGGCTTTGAGGCGGGAATGAATCAGTCTGGAGATGCGGATATCGGGAATCGGGTTTCCCTGCAGGCGGTCGGCGAATTTGCGGAGTTCAAGAACCTGACCACGAAGGTTCGCGTGATCCTCCGCAGCGACCGATCGATCGTCAGTCGTTCCTGATACGGACTGGAAGAGAGCCTTGAGATGGACCTCGGCCGCCGGTCGTTCACTCTGCTGAGGTTCGCTGCTGAGCAAATTTTTGAGGCTCGTCAATTCGCCCTCCAGCGCCCTGGCCGTGACCGTCGCGCGTCCGGAACCCGTAAGCCAGTCTCGTTCGACGTCGAGCAGACGCCACTGCAGCCAGGCCCATCGGCGAGGATTCAGTCGCCAGGGATTCAGATCGATCACCTGCCCGAACGTGGTTTCGAGCGACTCCATCGCAAGATCGGCATCCTTTGCCGGAGAGGACGAGTCGCCCGCATCCGTCGCTACCGGGGACTTGCCGCGCATCGCGATGGGGAAATCCGGCTCCGTCGCAGCGTCGGGAACAAGCAGCAATGTGCGGCCGTCGCCGAGTCGTTTTTCGAGAGCATTCCTCAATCCCAGGACGGTCACGGTTGACTGCCCGTCCGCAACGCCTGCGAGCGTTTCGGCGATCAACTCTCGTCTTTTCGCAATGTCTGGCAGCAGGAGCCAGTCGGCAGCCTGACTATCGATCCGGGGGAGCATGAGCCAGAGATGCTGGTATTCCGCACCGCTCCAGTGCTTCTCCGTCGCTCGGGAAAAGGAGAGCGAAAGGTTTCCCCAGCGGGGATCGACCGGCGTTGGCTGAGGGTCAACGATCACTACCATACGACGAGCCGGCGATTTGTTTGCGGCGCTCACCTGCTGGTCAATGAATTCAAGGACTTTCTTCAGGGGAGTCCAGGTCGATTCGTCTGTGAGGAGGGCGGAGTTGTCGATCAGACAAGGTTCGCCGTTGGAATTGACGGCAGTTCGCGCGGACACGTAGACGAGGCCGGCTTGCCGCCCGGGTCCGTGGGGAATGATGTGGTCGCCCTTCAGACGGCCCCAGACACCGAGCCGCTTCTTCGGATCCGGTTCCATCAGGTCGCTGAGGCTGCTGATGGGGCCGGGAGGCAAAAATAGTTGCTCGTGATTTCGGACGGCATCCAACTGCGACAGCGACTTCGCCCGCGTCTGCGGCATCAGGCGATCGTCATCGTATTCGACCTCGCAAATCACCAGCGGCGTCTTGTTCGGGCCGACAGTCAGCAGCCAGGCGACGGCAATCACAGTCGCCAGACCGAGCAGGGACCAGATCGCGCGCGTCATCCAGAGAAAGCTGCCCGCCCCGCCCGTTGAACTCACTCCTGCGTGCGGATTCGGCCTGGCGGATTTCCGAGCGGCTGGGGCAGCCGGGACAGCTGGGGCAGCCGGGGATGGAGGTTGCCTGGGTGAAGGCCGGCTGCCGAACCCACCGGGACGCGACTTGGACATGTTTCTGCTCTCTCTCTGCCGGCGGCGTCCCCGCGTGTCGACGACAACGCTGCGCTGAGGGGACCCGATTAACGAATGCTGTAGACGAACTGACCGTCGCCGTCGACCGTCACAGTCGCCTCGGCAATCGGCTTGCCCGCGCGCATCTGCTTGAGGAATTCGATGGAGAGTTCCGGCTGCAGAGTCTTGGCGAGGATGTTGTCGATGTTGCGGGCGCCGGTGTCGGCCTCAGTGCAGCGGGAAGCGACTTCCTCGACGACCGCGTCGTCATACGTGAGGTTGGCGCGGTAGTGTTCTCCCACGCGACGGACAATCTTTCCAAGTTTAAGTTGAATGATCTTCCGGAGTACGTCCGGCGCCAGCGGGTAGTACGGAATGACTTTGAGTCGTCCGAGAAACGCCGGTTTGAACGTCTTCAGCAGTTCCGGGAAAACGGCTTCCGCAAAGGCTTCAGCGTCGGGGCGGGTTTCTTCGTCGAGGCAGAGGGATTTGATGAGATCGGTGCCGGCGTTGGTCGTCATGAGGATCACCGTGTTCCGGAAGTCGATATCCCGCCCTTCGCCGTCTTTCAGAGTTCCCTTGTCGAAGACCTGATAGAAGATATCCTGCACACCCGGATGGGCTTTCTCCATTTCGTCGAGGAGGACGACGCTGTACGGCTTGCGGCGGACTGCTTCGGTGAGGACGCCGCCCTCGCCGTAGCCGACGTATCCGGGGGGGGATCCCATCAGGAGCGAGACTTTGTGCTCCTCCTTAAACTCGGACATGTTGATTACGGTCATATTCTGCTCTCCGCCGTAGAGCAGGTTTGCCAGCGTGATGGCGGTTTCCGTCTTTCCGACGCCGCTCGTGCCGGCCAGCAGAAAGACGCCGATGGGCTTGACGGGATCGGTCAGGTTGGCTCGGGAGGTCTGAATGCTGCGGGCGATCGCTTCGAGGGCGTGGGACTGCCCCGCGATCGACTGCTCCATCGACTGCCGGAGATTGAGGACGGTGTCGATCTGGTCCGCCATCATGCGGCCGACCGGGATGCCGGTCCACGCTGCGACGGTTTCCGCGACCGCCTGCGAATCGACGCAGGCATGGACGAGAGGCTCGTCTTCCTGAGAGTTCCGCAATTCGTTCTGCGCGAGCGAGAGTTCCTCAAGCAGCTCCGGTCGACGCGACGTTTCTCCCTCCGGAACTGGCTGTTCGAGAGCCACACGGGCATCGGCGATGCGGCGTGCCAGTTCCCGCTCGTGTTCCCAGCGGTCGGTCAACGTCTGCAGGCGAGACTGTTCCGCGACCAGGCGTTCCGTCAACTCGGAGAGATCCTTGTCGTTACTGGCGCCGGCGAGCGCTTCGCGCTCCAGAATTCCGATTGTCGTCTGCAACTGGGTCACTGCCCGCTGGCAATCCTCAAGTGCAGGTGGAGTGGCATGCTGGCTGATCGCGATTTTGGCGCACGCGGTATCGAGCAGGCTGACCGCCTTGTCCGGCAGTTGTCGGCCGGAGATATAGCGATCAGAGAGATGGACTGCAGCGTCGACCGCTTCGGAGAGAATGCGGATCCCGTGGTGCTTTTCGAGGACACCGACGAGGCCGCGGATCATTGCGACAGCGACCGGAGTCGTGGGCTCTTCGACTTTCACGACCTGGAAGCGTCGCGCGAGCGCAGCATCTTTCTCGAAGTACTTCTTATATTCAGCCCAGGTGGTCGCCGCGATCGCACGCAGTTCGCCGCGGGCGAGGGCCGGCTTAAGCAGATTGGCAGCGTCTCCCTGTCCGGACGATCCACCGGCTCCAATGAGCGTATGTGCTTCGTCGATGAAGAGAATGACAGGGACTGGAGAGGACTTGACCTCCTCGATCACGGACTTGAGGCGGTTCTCGAATTCGCCCCGAACGCCCGCTCCGGCCTGCAACAGTCCGAGGTCGAGCGACCGGACGACCACGTTTTTCATGTGTTCCGGGACATCGCCGGCCGCGACTCGCAGCGCAAAGCCTTCGGCGACCGCAGTTTTTCCGACGCCGGCTTCACCGGTGAGGATCGGATTGTTCTGACGACGTCGCGTGAGGATATCGATGACCTGACGAATCTCGGGGTCGCGGCCAATAATCGGATCGATGTGGCCGCCGCGAGCGCGTTCGGTCAGATCAATTGTGAAGCGATCGAGCGCAGCCGTCTTGTCGGACGGCGCCGCCCCTTCGGTTCGCGGACCGGTCGCTTCGGGAGCAAGCCCTTTGTCTTCGCTCGTTCCGCGGACGATGGTGGAAAAGTCGGCCTGCAGTTTCTCGCGACTGACGGCCTCCAGGCTGGGAGAGGCAGCGATCGCCTGACGCATCATGGGCCGGGAGGTGAAGAGCGCTGCGAACAGGTGCCCGGAACGGATCCGCGGGGACTGGTGATCGAGCGAGCCGATTAACCAGGCCTCGCGGAGCCAGTCGATCAAAGTGTCGCTGAATTCGGGAGTCCGGCCGCCGCCGCGTTCGAGCCGGTCCAGCGAACGAGTCAACTCGGAGAGGACTCGACCGACGTCGATATTGAAGTGCCGGAGGATCGCATGCAGGTCGAGATTCGAGCTTTCGGCCAGTTTGTGGAGCACGTGCTCAATTTCGACATAGTAGTTTCGTCGGGAGTTGCACAGTCCGACCGCGTCTTCCAGCGCCCGAAAGCACTGATCATTGAGTTTGCCGACAATCGCTTCGAAATTCACGTTACTCACGGTTCAGGTCCTCAGGAACGTTGCCGAACACACTTTCAATCGTATCAAGGGAGATCAGGCCGGGGCGACGGGAAGCGGCCAGCCATCGTCGACGAGGACCACGTCTTCGGCGTCCTGCGCCGGCGGGCGGCTGAGAAGCCACGTCGACCAGCCGAGCCGGCCAAGGCCTCCGTCTGAACCGCCAATGACAGTCTGCGGAACTTCAGCGGCGCGGAGAACCAGTTGAACATCGAAATCGAGTTCGACGCCGACGTACGTCCGGACATACTGCGCCAGCCTGACCAGCCCAGGCTGTTTCGGCTGGTAATCGAGGAACTCCTGGCGGGAGAGCGGTCCGAGCCGAACGCGGAAGCAAGTGTCGAAACTCAGGATTGAGCTGCCAATCATGGCGCCGCGTCCGAGTTCACAGTTGCCGTCCGGAGCGCCAAGGCGGGTGCAGTCCCGGACATCGAGCGGGAGTTTTCGCGGAGTGAATTCGCGGATCTCGACGGGAAGTCCGGTCAATTCCCGAACGGACTCTCTCAGCGGCACGGCGGATCGCGGACGGTGAGAGAACAGTCCGGAGTAGTACAGCAGCGCGCGGTCGGCGATCTGCAGGCGGTTGCGCAGGGGATCTTTGGCGCCTGAGCTCCAGCCCGCAGCCGCGAGCCCGATCAACGAGAGCAGAGTTCGGCTGACCGGATCGGTTTCATCATCGCAATACTGTTCTCCGAGACGATACTTCCTCCATGCCGAATAGAACAACTGCAGCTGGCGATTGTTCAACAGGTCGAAGAAGTCCTGCAGTGCAGGGCGTGCCGACTGCGCGACTCGCGTCGAAGGACGCGAGTGCTCGCGTTGTTGATCGAGTACCAATTGAGTGTAGTGCGCCGGGAGGACGCCGTTCGGGCCCGTGAGGCCGAAAAAGCTGACGACCATGCGCCAGACCGATTCGCCTTCCGGACCCGAGTCCGGGTCGCATCGGACGACATCCCCTGGCGGAAACGTGCGAGCCTGCCACGACTCGAACCGGATCGGGAACGGGAACGGGCGTGTGGATTCTCTGTCACCAACGGCGCGGTTTGCACGGCGTGCCCCCTCACCCTGGCGAATCAGCCAGGTGACTGCGGCAAAGAAATCGAAATTTCCGGGGGCTGAATGGAGTCGATCGGTTACAGGATCGACCGCGTCCCGGCGGTCGCCGGCCATCGGTGATATTCTCCCTCGGAGTGGCTGGTCGTGAGAACAGTTTCGACGAACGAATTGATCGTGCAGTAGCCGCTGAGAAACGCCTGCAGTACGGAGCCGAACAGGAAGAGGTCGCCCAGCGGAAACGCAGCCGAATCCAGATGGAGTCTGGCTTCCAGGCCGCGAACTACGCCCGAACTGGCTCTGTCGATGCGTCGCGTGACGCGCCGGCAGGAGATCGCCAGGAGTCCGCGAATCTGCTCGGAGAGGACTTTACCGCCCGAGGGATTGTAGAGTTCCAGGATCTCGCGAAGCGGAGCGACTCCGGCTTCGGTCTCTGACAAAGAGAGATGATTGAGAGACAGATGCGAAAGTATCCGCCAGCGCCATCCTTTCTCGGCCGGCCAGCGGAGCGGCGCAGTCGGGACGGTGACCAGCCGGACCTGGCCGACAGCACCGCCGCCGACAAGACTCCAGGTGACCCGCCCCGATTCCGCCGCAGAGGCGCCGGTCCATCGTCGGTGCGGAGCGCGATTGACGCAGGTGGCCTCGACATGCACGACCCAGTCATCCGCACGGGAGGGCTGCATTTCGAGGTCAGTCAGCGACAACCACCCTTGGAGCGAGGCTTCCTGCTCAAGGCGTCTGTCGGCGCTGTCTGACCCGACCGCCATCCGCCGACGGGAGAGCCGCCAGTATCCATGCGGCTGCCGGCTTCCGCCGCGATCGATGTCATAAAAGGACTTGTACTGTCTGGTTTCGCGGGAAGAGGACGTGGCTGCAACGCTTTTGATTGAGAAGACTTCGTAGTCGAGCGGCGTGCGGTCGTCGAACTGCAGCGGATAGTCGACGCGCTGCCGCGTCAGCGAGATCGGGGCCGCACGCTTCTGAAACAGATTCACGACGGGTGTGGCATGGAGCCGAATCGTGTCGCCGCGCACGACGGATTCAAGTTCGGGTGCTTCGTCTTTCAACAAAAACAGCAAGTGCAGCTTCGTTCCTTCGAGTCGAGGGAGTTCGCGAGGGGGGATCCGCAGCTCGACAAAATGAAACTTCTGCGGAAATGCGAAATACTCGCGGACGAGCCGGTGGCCGGGAAGGACGCGTGCATCTGCGGGAAGAAGCGATTCCTCGGGCGTGAAACCCACGGAGCGAACGGACTGCCGCGGATCACTGAGACGGACGCCGGCCGGCCGGCCGAGGTCGTTGCAGAGCACAACTTGCAACGTGCATCGCAGGATCAGCTCCGCGAGCCGATTGACCGGTTTGAGCTGACCGCTCAGGAAGAAGCGCAGCGACTCCAGCGGCAGCCGGGAAAATGACAGTTCCGGGCTCAGTGTTTCCAGTTCAATATGCAGCAGGGCGGCTGCCTCTCCGGAGCGGGATCCCGCAAGGCAACCGGAGTACGAGCCTGGGAACGGCTGGGCGATATATCGCGCAGAGGCAACGCGTATGGGGAGCAGGTGGACGTCATATGCCGTCCGGTACTCGAGGCGGCTGCCATCGACCAGATCCGGGCTGCTCTGGACGACCGTTTCTCCCGCTGGAAGCTCGAAGCCGGCCGCGGAATCGGCGCCTGCCTGCGACTGCTGCAGGGAGAACTCGGCGATGGCACACGACGGGAAAGGAGCCAGGTATTGCGGACAGAGCGTATTCAGCAGAGATTCAATGATTTCCGGGAAATCGTCATCCAGTCGATGATGAATTCGGGCATTGAGGAACGCGACCCCCTGCAGCAGACGCTCTACGTGGGGATCGGGCGCCGCCCCCGGAGCAAGTCCGAGCTGAAACGCGGCCGCCGGATGCTGCTTCGCGAATTCCTCCGCCTCGCGGCGAAGGAAATCCAGTTCGTTGTTGTAATAGGGGAGCAGTTCTTTGCTCATCGTGCCGGCCGCCCCGTGACTTCGACGACGCCGGTTGCGAGATTGAGCTGAGAGCCGAACGTCACGGTGGTGTCGGGATGAGCGCTGAGCGTGGCGTCGATCCGGAGTTCGATCGTCCGGTCCGTCGACGTGGGAGGACGGGCAACCTGAACTCTGAGGGCGGAGATCCTCGTCTCACAGCGAAGGATGAGCAACTCAAGTTTCTGCTGGAGCTGTCGGGTATCGTCGAGGGCGATGCTGTCGAGGTCCGGGCGTCCGTAGGTCAGCAGCGAGTCGTTCAATTCGCCGAGAGAGTCACTCCACACGAGCGCGGGCATACGGGTATTCAGGAGATTCTGCAGGTCTCGCAACAGGTCCTTCTTCAGCTGATTCACCGAGTATGTCGCCGGGCTGCCGGAACCGTTCTCGAGCAAACGATCGAGTACCGACGGAATCACCAGCAGGTTTCCGGAAACGGGAGCATCTGCCATGGGAGTTACCAGATCTTTTCAGGAATTCAGAGGCATGCGAAAGCGATCGTGAACCTGCGAAGTCAGCCGGGCTGATGAAATCGAATTTCTTGAATATCGAGCAGACCGCAGCATTCGTCGCCGGCCAGCAGCATGCGCTGTCCAACGCCGCCGATCAGGCCGGCGCCAAGTTCCTGCCAGAGAGTGGATTGCCCGAGTCGAGCCGCGGGATCGCTGGCACCGCTGCTGAGTGGATAGAGGGCCGGCAGGAAATAGTGTCCCTCGCCTCCATCGACAAATCCACAGGTCGCCGGTCGCCAGAGCAGATCCCGCATCGTCTGCGGTTTCTCGAAGCGGATCGACTGAAACTGACTCCAGGGGAGCCAGTAAAACTGACCGGACGCGGAGCAGGCCTCGACGATGGCCGCGTTCCGGTCGTCGAGATCGCGGAAGCCGGCGAACTCGATGTCGGGCTGGTCCGGGCGGACGAGGACTCCCGAAATGCGATCGGCAGCCCCAGTCGCCTTGACCAGTGCGGCGGCGGCGGTCGCCGCGTCGCCGGCGCGGAGATCGACCACGACTTCCAGCTGGGAAGACAACTCTTCGCTGGCATCCCATCGTAACTCGGGCGGGCGACCTTCCCGGTAGAGTTGCTCCCGCATGATCTCGGCCCGGAGTAAATTGCGCAGCAGAATGACGCCGGGACTGGGCTCTTTGCGAAGACTTCCTGCAGCGATTGCAATCTTCTCGGCCCGATCGAAATCACCGATCAGACAGAGCGACTCCGCAAGGACCAGCCGCGCCGCGGGGTCCAACGGACGTTCTCGCACAGCGGCGGTCGCTGCTTGAACGAGACCGTCCAGGTCGCCGCGTTCCAGGAATTCATTGAGCTTCATCGGGCTTCCAGCAGCTTGAGCAGGATTCTGGCAGAATCATCCGGGAAGTCGGGTCGGCGATGAGACGATGGAGTCAGATCGCCAAGGGCTCACGCGGTCATTGGCTTTCCGTTCCCGGCCGGACCAGTTCGGTCTTCAAACTCACACTGGCCACCATGCGTTCGAGAGAAAAGTAGGGTTTCAGTTGCAACATGCAGGCAAAACTGCCCGTCTTCCCGCGGACCGGCATGACACTGACTCGCGATTCGGCGAGCGGTCGGTCGGCCCGATCTTCGGGACTGAGGCGTCGCAGCTCGCTGGTGTGCTCCTGAAGCCAGCCATGGAGAAACGATTCGATCTCGGAGGCGTCCTGCAGCGACCCCAGCTTCTCGCGGCCGATCGCCTTGAGATAGTGAGCAAAGCGCGAAACACAGAGCATGACTTCGATCGACGTGGAGAGGAGTGAGTTTGAAGTGGCGTCCTCCGACTGGTACTCCTTCGGCTTCTGCAGCGAAGGAGCGGCGAAGAACGCCGACTCCGCAGTCGCGGAGCACTGGCTGAGCGGGAGAAATCCGAGTTCGACGAGCTGTTGCTCGAACTCTTCGCCGATGACAAGATCGGTGTTCCGTTTGTTCTGCAGCCCGCCTCGATCGGAGCCGAAGGAGACCGCGGGCAATCCGCGGACGAATCCGGGGAGAGATCCGTCGGACCCCGTCCCGGCGAGCTCATTAAACCAGCGAGTCTGCAGAAACGACCGGATCACAACTTCGCCGAACGCCCAGCAGGCATTTCCCCAGAGGAGCCCGCCGAGGTCAGGGTCGGAAACGTCTTCGTGGAACCGAAACGACGTGGCCCGCGCGCCGCACTCGGTTGCGTCGTAGGGTCGACGGAGCAGGATGTTTGGCAAGGCCAGCCCGACAAAGCGAGAATCCTCGCTCTCGCGGAACATCCGCCACTTCAACAATTTCGGATTGGTCGGCGTCCAGAGATCGCTGATGCTGACGGTGTGAGCGAGTTCGGAATAGCGATCCAATCCGAGGAACGCGGGCGACAGTCCAGCCACGAACGGGCAGAACGCGGCAGCGGCCACCTGACTGATGCCGGTCACAACCGCCAGGTCATCCGATGGATTATCCTCTGTCGAGTGCGGGCGGATCTCGTAATCGCCGAGGAGCAGCCCGAAGGGGGCGCCGCCCGCCATCCCAAATTCGCTGGTGTAGATCAGTTTGAAAAGCGCACTCTGATCGAACTCTTCGGCCCGTTCAAAATCGCGTTCGAGCTCCCGGACAGTCACCGGCAGCACGCGGACCTGAACGAGTCGCGGTTGCGTATCCAGAGCGTCGTCGTAAGGAGTCTGCTCGACCAGATACTGGAGGCCGCGCCAGGCGGCCTCCAGTCGTTGAAACCGCGGAGCGTGCAGAATCTCGTTCAACTGGCCGGCCAGGAGTCCTTCAACGCGAACAATCTGCCGGTCGAGTTCCTGAATCGCGGTTTCTCTGGTCCACTCTTCGAGTGGCCCCAGCCAGACGCGCAGCAGCGTGCGCAGATCGGCGTCATACAGCAAATCCAGCCAGCGGGAGGCTTCTTTCGCGGCACCTTCCCGCTCGGAGACCGCTGCAGCCGGCAGGACTCCGTCGAAGAGAGGGACTCCGGAGGACTGCGTCCGGAATGCCGGCGGAACGGAGTCGTCGACCGTCTCGCGACGATCGGACGACTCCGCAGCGCTGGCTACCTCAAGTGACGGACGCATTGGACAGCCTCATGGCCCTGCGGCTGTTGCAGGATGATTCTCGAACCTTGTGAAACGGGACACTTCAGCTCTTGGGAGTCGGAATGTTGGTCACCATGCTCATGGCGGCCGTCAGTTCACGCACAAACGTCCACGGCCGCAGAAACAGCTTCGCGTCAAACGCGCCGGCTTTCCCGGGCACCGGGCGAACTTCGACTCTCGCTTCGCGGAGGGGCTTTTCCTTCTTCTGATCCTCTGTTGGCTTGTCGTTGAGCAGTACGAAGTTAAGGTTCAGCCAATTGGTCAGTTCACGTTCCACATCCTCGGCCTCCTTCTGCGATCCCAGCATATTGCGGCCGATGCACTTCACGTAATGGGCAAAACGACCGGACGCGAGGATGTACGGCAGCCAGGCAGACGCCTGGGCGTTCTCGTTCGCCTGAGGTTCAGCATATTTCTTCGGGCGCTGAACGGTATCGCCCGTCAGGAATGCGGCGTAGTCCTTGTTCTTCCAATGCACGAGCCCCATGAAACCGAGCTTCGCCAGTTCGTTGGCGCGCCGATCGTCGATGTTGATTTCAGTCGGGCACTTCTGTCGAATCACGCCATCGTCGGTGCGGAACGCAAAAACCGGCAGGTCTTCGACGCGTCCACCCGAATCGACACCGAGAACGGAGGTGTCGAAGCCCGTCTTGGAGTAGGCGTTTGTCAGCCTGGTCGCCAGGACATACGCGGCGTTCATCCAGCAGAACTGGTCGTGGTCAGCGGATACCGGGGTTCCGTCCGCAGACAAATCCACTTCCTCGAAGTTGAATTCATCGATCTTCTTGCCGCCACTGCCGTAGGGTGTCCGAGCGAGCGCCCGGGGCATCGCCATGGCGACAAAGCGCGAGTCCTCCGAATCGCGAAAGGCATTCCACTTGACGTA
Source organism: uncultured Planctomycetaceae bacterium (assembly GCA_942493135.1). Lineage (GTDB taxonomy): Bacteria > Planctomycetota > Planctomycetia > Planctomycetales > Planctomycetaceae > Planctellipticum. The sequence continues at coordinate 7,015,033 of OW818684.1, forward strand.
TTTCGGCCCCTGAAACGTCAGTTCCAGGTCGCGCGGAGCCATGAGTTCGGTCCAGCCGTCCATCTGAAACAGCGACGGCGCCGGCGAGGTGAGAAACGGACAGAAACCAGCCGCAGAGACCTGCGACATGCTGCTGAGCATCGAGAGATCGTCTTCGTTATTCTCGATCGCGTAGTCGCCCACGATGGCAGCAAACGGTTCTCCGCCCGCCATCCCGAATTCGTCGCGATAGATCTTCTGAAACGTCATGCTCTGGTCGAATTCGATGGCCCTGGTCAGATCTTTCTGGAGCTCGGACTTGCTGCACTGCATCAACTTGATCTTGAGGTCTGCCGCAGTTTCCGTCTTGTCGACGAGATGGAACAGCCCTCTCCAGGAACCTTCCAGCTTCGTAAACTTCGGGTGATGCAGAATCTCCCGCGTCTGCAGCGTCAGGCGTTCGTCGAGCGACTGAATGATCCGGTTGATCGTACGAATCGGATCTTTATCGACGAGGCTGCCGCCCGACTTGGCAATTTCGCCGATGAGGACTTCGAGAGACGACTTGACGGAATCGCGATCCGAAACGCGAGTCGCCTTCATTGCCATCGCCAGCGGACTCGCGGCGGGAGCGTCCTTGAGTTCCTGGGCGGCGCCGGCCTGCTGTTCTGCATTTGCACTCATGGAATGACTCTCGATATCTGGAAGGAAGCTGGCTGTACTGGCACAGCAGTTAATCTCGTGTGCCTGCTTAGCGCGAAGTGTTTGTGACCGCAATCCCACTGACGCCGATGCGGTCGCCCTACTCGGTCGGGGAATCCTTGCCCAGCTCATCGGTCAGCGCTTTCCGAAGAGCGGGATCCTTGAGAATTCCGTCCAGAGCCTGCTCGAGTTCCGACGAACGATCGACGGACGCTTTCAATTCGTTGAGGCGTTCCCGCACTTTCAGCATCTCATTGAGTTCCGGAACCTGCCGCGCTACGCCGGCTGGAGTAAAATCGTCCATGTTCTGGAACTTGAGATTGACCGACAGTTCTTTCCCCTTATCGTCGGTCAGCCTGTCATCGACACGCAAGTTCAGCGAAGGACTGATACTGGAGAGCGTCTGCTGAAAATTGTCGCGATTGATCTCCGTAAACTCTCGCTCGCGCAGCGGCTTCTGCTCCGAGTCGCCCGCAAAGTCGCCCATCACGCCCACCACAAATGGCAACTCGACCAGCTGTTTGGCGCCGTCCGTAAAGACTTCGTACTTGATATGAACGTGGGGGCGGCGGACCCGCTGCAGCTTTTCGTGAATGCTTTCAGAAGCCATGAAGTGGACCCTTCATTGTGGAGATGTGCGAGCGACACTGTGAACGATGATGATTTTTGATACGGCCTGGCCGGCCGAAATGCAACGTCCGAGTCTCGAAAATGCGGGGTTTCTTGGACTGTACGACCTTTCGACTAGGAATCTTTGACGGACGGCGCCGGAATGCCGGCCCGCTTGAAGAAGGCTTGTCGGGTATCGTCCGATTCGATGAGTTCGGCCAGGAGATCGGGCAAACTGAGGCCTCCCCAGCGAATGGCCTGTTCGATGGCGTAGGAGACCGGGGAATGAGGTTCCGTCCTGCGGAAAAAGTCGGCGACCTGCCGCAGTTGTCGGAGGGCTGCGCTGCGCTGCTGCGGGGCGGCCGCGGTCAGATCGAGGGAAGCTGCGGTCGCGGGCGACGCATCGGCGCCGGACTCCGCCGACGCCTCTGCGGGCGCGTCGCCGGTAAAGACTCCCGGGGCCGCGTAATCGCGAAGTGTCTTGCAGATGGAATCCAGCACCCCCGTCAGCGGGCTCAGGAAGGAGTCGGGCAGTTCGATCGGTCTGGGCTGCAATGCTGCACAACTGGATTGCAGGAGCGTACCCAGTGCCTGACAGGCCGCTCGTGAACGGTCGGCTCGCCCGTAGATCTCGAGCAGCTGCTCCTTGGAGGTCGCCAGGAATTCCTGACGCAGATCGTCAACGGATTTGACGGACTCTCCGGCGGCGCCCGTAGTGGTTCTGGCGATTTCCAGATCCAGCAACGTACTTCGCTGCCCGGTTAACTCGACCCGCGATTGCAGAAGATCCTTTGCGGTCTTACCGGCAAAAGACCTCAGTCGCAGCAGGCAGGTCAATTCCCCTTCGCGAAGATCGTCGGGATCGGGCAGGGGGTACAGGGTGTCCCAGAAACGTTTGCATAGTCCGTGCAGCAGAGCGATGCCGAATTCCAGTCCTTCAAGCCCATACTGGTAGACACAGGCTTCGGCAAGTCGAGTCGCCAGCGTCAGGTTCTTGGTCTTTTCCAGCAGAAGACAACCCCGACGGATTACTTCCGGCCAGCGGACCTCGGTCGCATTCGTTCCTTCGAAGGCAATCGCTGGCTGGGGCGGCTGCTCGGTACCAAACTGTCTCGCTTCGACGCATTTCTTCTCAAATCGGACCAGTTCGTCGGAGGCCGCCTCAAATTTGTCGAACTCAGGCCTGAGTCTCGGATCGCTCTTCCCGTCCGGTCCGGCCGGATGATCGCCAGGAAGCGGCTGCAGGAGCCGCTCAAGCAGTTTTTCCCGGTCGGAATCAGTCATCCAGGCCACGTCAGTTCTCCATTCAGCGGGACATGGTTCAAACCCGCGCGTCTCATTAGATCGGGACTTACTGCCGTTTTCCTGTCAGTACAACTACCAATCCACTCAAGTCAGGATTCGGGCTACTCGCGACTATTCGACATCGGAGAAATCCTGCAACTGGACTGCCAGAACACGAAGCGTCCGACTATGCAGTCGGCAGGCCCACGACCGGCTGATTCCCAACTGATCGGCGACTTCCTGAAGCGTTTTTCCTTCGTAATAGACGGACCGCATCATCGCCGCGGATTCCAGGGGCAATTTGCCGATGAGCTGGCGAATCTGCTCTTCCATTTCGCGAGTACAGAGCCCCGCTAACGGGCCTGCCGTCCGCGCGTCGCGAAGTTGATCAGCCGCCAGCAGACCAGCGCCGGTCACGATTGCCGCAGTCGCCAGTTCGCCGGTGAGGTTCGCGAGCCAGGCGGCAGAACCTTCCTTTCCGTCTTCACCGGCGTCGGCATCTTCCTCGAGGATCGGGTTCCAGTTCCGGGCGACCTGAGACGCGATACACGGCCAGCTCATTTTTGCCATGCCGTCGTAGATGGCGCCGCGAATGCGGTAGTAGGCGTACGTGGAGAAGCGATTGGCGCGAGCAGGGTCGAATTCGCGAGCGGCCTGGGCCAGTCCAACCTGTCCGTACGCGATCAGATCGTCCAGATCGACGCGCTGCGCGACTCGCTTGCGAGCCTGCAGAGCGATCGAACGGACCAGCCCCTGACTTTCTTCAATGAGCGAACGGACATCGCAGCCCGCGGTCATTCGCATTCCCTCCGCAGATCCTCCCACCAGCGTTCCAATCTCGCGGCGGTCCGGGGATCTTCGACGAGGCACTCGGTGATGCGGTCCACCAGCGCTGAGAATGCCGCCGGCGAAAGAGCTGTCCGCCGTGCGAATTCCGCCAGAGAGGTCGCCACCAGTTCGCGAGCTACCGGATCCAGACTCCAGGCGACCGGGCCGAGTCGGCGCGCCGTCTCGGCATAGGCCTGCTGCAGTCCCGCCCCCCGCGCATGAATCGTCGCGTCCAGGACCTGGCGCAACAATGTCAGGGGCTCCTGCAGCAGCCAGTCTGCGCCGCGTGATTCGTTCGACTCGAGAGACACGGCCCACCTTCCCGATTCATTCAGGTCGCCGCCCAGTGGCGAAGCAGGGACTCCCTCGATCCGCTTCATACTTCGTCAGCGGGCAAATCCGGCTACGCAACGGCGAGAAAGGTTCTCTCGCCGACAGCCACCGCGGCCCCCCGAAGAGATTGTGACAGTCGCATTTCGCGGCAACAAGACTGTGACGCCGGCACCCGAACTTTTAACGAACAACGAGATTGAGGATCGAACCGGGTATGCCGGATGTTGGCTCCAACGGCAGATTCTGATCGACCGGCCTTGTCGGCCAATAGATAACACGGCCATCCTGCCCGCCGGTGATCAGGTCGCCGTTCTCGGCGACCGACAAGGCGAGGATACCGCCCCGGTGACCGCGGAGGTTCAGCAGCGGGCGGGCATCGTAGACTGCCGAGTGCGCGATGACCGACTGGTCGGAACCTTGAATCGTTCCGGCGACCGAGGCCTGCCTGGTGAGGCTCCAGAGCTTCGCTGTCCCATCCAGCCCGCTTGTCCAGAGTCGCGCCTGACTTCGATTCTGACCATCGAGATCCTCGACCTGCCCGGGAGCAAACCGGACATCCGTGAGATCGCCGGAATGTCCCTGCAGCACCGCCGAAGGTCCGTCTCCCGCGCCCCCCAGATCGAACACCAGAACTTGCCGGCGACTGGCAACGGCGAGCAGGTCCCCGTTCTCGACCATGTCAATCGACTCCAATTGCCCCAGTCCGTCCCGCTTGAAGCAGACTTCGGCATTGCTGATCTTGAGCTGAGGCGACGCCTGATCCCGATCCAGCCCGTAGACGCGGACTTCACCTCCCTCGCCGGCGACGACAATCTTCGCTCCATTGTGTGCGAATCTCGCACGCCTGATTCTGCCTTTCAGCCGGCCGACCTCCAGCCGGAGTTGCAAGTCAGGATTGTTTTCGACGAGGTCGTACAGAGCGACAATCGACTCGTCGGAGCCAGGCCCCGCATCGCGTGCGACTAGAATCGATGACGCAGACATCGGGTCGAAGGCAACCGCAGTCACCAGCGAATCGGTCCTCAGTGCGGCAATTCGCTTCCGGCTCGCCACGTTCCATACGCGGACTTCCCCTTCGATCTGAGCCAGTCCCTTGCGAGTCGGGTCAAATCCTCCGGCGCCGGTGACCGCCAGGGCACCGTCGGCCGACAGATCGCAGGCCTGCGACGCCACCGGCAGCCCGAGACTCTGGTCCAGTTCAGAATACTCGAGACTCCCCTCAGTTCGTTTCCAGAGCGTCACCAACGGCCCGCCGAGCAGCGCGATCTCATCCCATCGTCCGGTTGTCGAGTCCATCACATAGCGGGCTTCAGCCACTGGAAACCCACGGTGTGCGGGGAATGCGGGGGCAGGCTGGTCGGCGACCGCTCCATTCTCACCGATGCTCCACTCCAGCGCACCGCCGGCGACAGTAATCAGCAGCCGTCGGCCATCGGGCGAAAGATCCACGCCGCTCACCGGCGGCGTCTTGGACGCCGGGTCGTACGGCAGCAATTCGCCGGTCCAGCGCGGCTGCGCGTCGCTCAGTTCCAGGACGCGAATCTGGCTGTAGACAGGAATCCCGGTCGCTTGACCTCTGCGGGGCAAATGGCGCACCTGGACAGCGGCGCGTTTCCCGTCGGCCGACGCAATCAGTCCAAGCACCAGCTTCTGATCGCCGAGGGTCAGTTCGCCGGGCTCAAGCTTCAGCCCGTCAACCGTGACATTCCAGAACCGGAGTCGTCCGTCCAGCCCGGAACTCATAAGTCGCGACTCGGAGAGAAACACGACCCCGGTGACACCGATCGGCGTTCCTTTCTCGTCCGCTGACGAATCTTCAGTGATTTCGAACGTCGGATGCGCCCGTACTGCGGGTCGGACTTCGGCGGCCCCGCAGAGCTGGAGGAAGCCGTTGCTCGTTCCGACGACCGCCAGAGCGCCGGATGGCGAAAAGGCTCCGACATCCGCACGGTCCGCCTGCTGAATCGCCGGATGAACGCCGCCGACCCGGCTATCACTCAGCTGCGCGGCCGATTCGTCGTTGCTCACGAGTTTTTCGACGTCCAGAATCTGCGCCCGATCTGCCGCACCTGTCTTTGGATCCAGCGTTCCCACCAGCAGCCTCCCGGTGCTCCCGGAGCTCATCAGCAACCCGGTCGAACCACCCAGCGGCTTCTGACTGATGGCGGCTCCGGTCGTCCCGTCCCAGACGATCAGCTGACCGTCAAAGGAGACCGTTGCGAGACGGTTTTTCGGAAGACTGGCAATCGTCGCTGACCGGAAGAGGCGATAGCCTTCCGCCAGCGTGGCCGGGGCCGGATCCCCCGCAATCTGACGAACATAGGCGATGCCGTCTCGGCCCATTTCGATCAACCGCCCGGCCTTTCCGCCCGCGAAACCGACGGAAACCACCGGCGAGGCGAGTTCCGGACGTTTGCCGCGCTGCAGCGTCCGGGCGCCGCGTCGCTCAACTTCGGGATTCTCTCGCGGATCCCAGATCCGGACGGTTCCGTCGGAGCTGGCGGTCAGCAGCAGCGACGAATGGTCGGTTCCCGTGCGGGCCAGAACGGCGCCGTCGACGATCCAGTTGCCATGACCGCGAATCGGCCTGGCGGGACGCCCCTGCGGCGGCAGGGATTCGTCGGTACTGACGCGAGTCTCCCAAACTTGACCAGTATTGTCCCGGCTCAGGCTGGCCACCCGAGTTCCGTCAGGCTCTAGCAGCACCAGCCCCGTGATCCGGGCATCCGTTTTCGCACTTGAATCTCCAAATGGCTGCAGCCGCCAACCCGCACCTGACTTGCTAGAGACGTATCCGAGTCCGGCTACCACCCCGGCGTCATCGCCGACAAAAACGATCGGATGACTCGTCATTGCTGCTGGTCTGGCGATCGCAATCGCTGTGATTGGTGCTCCCATGTCCTCGACGAGCAACTCCGAGCCTGCACCTCCGCTCGTCGCGGATACTCCTGCTTGAGTCACACTCCACAGTCGTACGGTCCGGTCCGCGCTACCACTGACAATCCACCAGCCGTCTGAGGGATTCGGCTTGTGAACCGCTGCGACAGAAAGCACTTCTCCTTTGTGACCAAAACCAACAGCATCGTCGAGCCGCAATCGAACTAATGGAATTCTTATTGTTTACATTCCAGACTCGCAGTGTCTTGTCAGCCGAAGCACTGACCAGCAGATCATTCGACAGAAACGCAACACGAGCGATCCGATCAGAATGGCCGGCCTTACCGCTTTCATCACGGGCCAAGGTCACCGCTTTGTCAAATTCAGCGGCAGTTCCGATCCACAGAGTTCCATCGGAGCCCCCGGCAACCAACCGGTTCCCATCGGGGCTGAAGGAAAGGCACTCGACTTTGCGCCCGGTCGGCAATTCTCTGACCGGCTTGAGGGCCGGCCGGGATGGATCAAACTTCTCGGCGGACCACAGTTTGAGCACGCCCGACGCGTCAACAGTCGCAAATCCCTGGCCGTCGGGATTTGCTGAGACCGCTATCAAGGGGACACCGGACCGCCCTTCGGTGCGCGCCAGGTCAAGATTCAAAGCCTGTTGGAGGCGGATATAGGCATCGTTTTTGGGCTGCGGGAACACTTTATCGTTGACTGCGGCTTCAAGCTCCTTGAACGTCTCCCGTGCGTCGTCAAAGAGATTCTGGCTCACCTGCTGGTCCGCCAGTGAAATCAAGGATTGATAGTTGACGGCAGCCTGCTGTTGCTTTGCTGCAACGGCAGCTCGCTCGGCTGCGGCTCTTTCGCCTTCGACGATGGCTTTCTGGTCTTCGACAACTTTCTTTTGAGCGATTGCGAGTTTCGTCGCCGCAAGCGCGGCCGCCTTTTCCTCTTCGGCCTGCTTCTTTTGAGTCTCAACTACGAGCTTCTCCGATTCGACCCTCGCTTTCTCCGCTTCAGCGGTTTTCTTATCGGCTTCAGCCCGGCTTTTGGCGGCAACAGCGTCCTTCGTTGCGGCCTCGGCGGCGGCCTTTTCCGCGACAACGAGCTGTTTCTCCTGTTCAACCCGCTTCTTCGCTTCCTCAGCATTCTCCATTGCAACCACGGCATCTTTGGCGTCCTGTTCCGCCTTGGCTTTCGCGAGTTCGACTTCTCTCTTCTTTTCTGTGACGTCCTTCAGATCGCCGTTTGCGGTTTTGAGATCGCTCAGCGCGACGTCGGCTTTCCGCCATTGAATTCCCGCAAATGCTCCCATTCCCAGCATGCCGACCAGGAGCAACGCGGCAACGGTCTTCAGAACCTGATTGAGACGCCGTACCTTTTGCCGGGCCGTTTTGCCGGCCAGCAACTTGCGGTAAGTACCTCGATAGCGCGCCGGCAGATTTGCCTCGTCAGCCTCGCCGGCCGCCAGCGGACGGTCGGCCGTCGCAGCGAGAATCGTCAGTCCGAGATCGAAGTCCTGCTTCTGAAGGGCCGCCGTGGCGTATGAATCCCGAGCATCCGAGAGGACGCGTTTGGCCTCCGACGGAGGATACAACTCCAGCGCCTGTTCGGCAGCGAACACCGACCGCGCGTACTCGGTATAGTCGGCGGTTGTTTCTGCAGCAGCAAGGTGAGTTTCCGCCTGAAGACGCAGCTTCTCGCTGGCGGCGGCTGCGCTGAAATTCCTCAATCGCCAGAACGAACGCGTCGACCGTCGGATAGCGGTCCTGAGGTCGCGTCTGAAGCGCCCGGCGGGCAATCTCATACAGTCTTTGAATGGCCGCTGGCGCTTCGAACGAAATCAGCTCGTTCTTCTGGGCCAGTTGCAGAATCTCCATCGTCGAAAGGCTGGTGCGACGCGATGGATCGGTTTTGTCGGGCTGCAGATACGGATGAGGGGGTTGTCCCGTGACGACTTCGTGAAGCAGTGCGCCGAGCAGATAGATATCGGTATGCGGACCGATCAGCGCTGCTTTCCCTTCGCGATTCTGACTGGAGAGCAGTTCGGCCTGTTCGGGCGCCATGTAGACCGGAGAGCCGCCGGACGGGGTGCGCGACGGAAGGGACCCCAGCTCCCGGACATAACGACCGCCCGGCATCGCCCAGGCGATGCCCCAGTCGAGGACAAGAACCTCGCCGTATTCCAGATTGACCTGTACGTTCTCCGGTTTGAGATCGTAGTGGACCACACCGTGGTCGTGTGCGAACTTGATCGCGTCACAAACCTTGCGGAGGATCCCCAGGTGATCGTCCAGCGACAGATGGCGTTCTCGTTCGGACAGCCGGTTTTCGGTGTCCAGCTCTGGATGCAGCAGCTTTCGCCAGGTCGTCCCTCGGACGACCTTCATCGCGTAGAAGACTTCTCCGTTACTGTCTCGTCCGACGTCGTGGACGGCGACGATGTTGGGGTGGTCGAGCGCTCCGGTGACCAGCGCTTCGGCGACGAACGATGCCTGCTGTCTCGCCGTCTTTCCGGTCCCGCCGGAGCCCGAACCGGAACCAGATCCCGATGTGCTCTTCGGGGAGCGAACCCGTTTCAGCGCGACCGTACGGCTGAATGGCCGTTGCCTCGCCCGGTAAACCGTCCCCATCCCTCCCTCACCAAGGACAGCTACGATTTCGTAGTCGGCCGGCTCCGTAGCGCCGGACTCGCCGGAAATGAGATTCACGACATTTCGGGATGGCAGACTCAACTTCGCGATGTCCAGAAGCTCGGTCACGCCGGCCGGAGCCGCTTTCGTGAGGATCGGATCCGCCGCCGGCAGCGACGGCAGTGCGTTGCCACCGTCCGGAGCATCGGGAACGAGGTATGTGGCATCGTAGACAGGCTCCCCAGCGCCTTCCGTCGTCATGTTCGCAATGTTAACTGGCTCATCCGCCACATGCTCGGGCTGTTGCGCGACCGCGTCGGCAGATCCCTCGGGTTCACCAGGATCGGACAAGAAGCCCGAAAGTGCGTCCGCAGAACCGGCGCCCCCCGAGCTCTGGAAGACCCTGCCCGCAAACTGATCGCTGACATCCAGCGTCCCGCCGCCCTGTTCGGGCCGGACCGGCGCGGCGACCGCCGCACCGCAGGCGTGACAAACGCCGGCCGTCAGACTCTCCGCCGTCAGATCCGCCGCACAGTGAGGACATTTCGTAGCCACGTGACTGTTCCCAACAAGCCCCAGAGACATTCTTACCGGGCGACTTGTACTTTCGGCCGCCTGGCCGCCGGCTCAAATCGCCGGCGTCTCGCAATCCCTCGCCTGACCTACCCGCCAGGCGCCCCCCGCCTCACAACTTCTGTCTTCCTGACCGCTTGCGCGGCCCGTGTGTCCCTCAAAACTTCAGACCTTGCGGCGCAGCGCCCGCGACAGTCGCGCGGCATGCGTCAGCTCCGCCGGAGCGGATGTCCGCATCAGCTGCCGCACCCGTTGTTCCCATCCCGCCCGCCGGCTGACAGCCGCGCCGACGACTGCCGCGACCACCGCCGAACCGGCTGCGTGCCGGGATTCCGCGGAGCTGTTCGCAACGCTCTTGTCGACTTCGCTGGTCAGCAGCGCCCCGTTCGCGTCGGGCAGATCGACAGCGGCTCCCTCGGCGTCGCCAGCCGGCGGATTGACGCCGGGCGCCGGCTGCTGCGATTCGAACTGCCGCTGGATGCGTTCGATGAGCTCCTCGATGGCGTTGTTCGTCGGCACGCCGTCGATGATTTCCACGTCGAGGACCGTCCGCTCGCTCAGGACGTTGTCATCAAGACTCTGCCGGAGCTGGAGGCGGTACCGGCCGTCCGGGAGCTGCCGGAGCTTCTGGATCAGATTGTCGCTCTGCAGAATGTCGGAGGTCAGAATCTCGTCCATACCGACGGGTTCGCCGGTGGTTTCCGAGAGGGTCTGGAGGACGAAGTCCTGTCGGCGTTCGACGACGGAGACGGCAGCGTCCTCGGCGATCTGAAACTCGTCCATCGGCTGCATGATCGACAGCGGAACCTGCAAGACTACCGGCGGCGAAGGCGGAGGAATCTGGACGGCGGGCGTGTTCGTTGGAGCAAACAGGAACCGCGGGCTGATCTGCTGAATTTCCGGGACGTGGGTCAACAGAGTCTGAACTTCGTAATGAGCCGACGACGACTCCAGGCTGATCGAGGCATCCAGGGAAACGATGAACGAAATGTTGCGATAACCAGTCCCCGAGATCGTATCGTACTTGTACTGGAACGTGCTGGACTCACCATTGCCGTAGTTTTGCCCCTGTTCCGTCGGCAATGAACCGTTCGGATCATCCCAATTGACGGCCACGTTCCAACCCGACTCCCCGGCCATCCCGATCTTGGCTGTAATGGAGTTCCACTGATTGCGGGTCACGCCTCCCTCGTTAGGAGCAAGGAATGTGCTCTGCACGTCAAACACTGTCGTCGCGGCCGGGCGGGACGTGTAAATCTCATTCAAGCCGCCCGGCGAACTGGCATCGTATGGGCCGTAGGTTTTGTCCGGATTCAATTGCAGCAGCGTCATCGCGCCGGTGTGGACGTAGAAATTGTCGAGATTCGTGATCGTCGCGTGCGGATCCGAATCCGCCGAGCCGGCATCGACATTGATCGAGTTCGGATCGCTGATGCCGGAAACAAGTTTCCCGATCATGACGTTGTCGTACGTGGTCTGAATGAGGAAATGCTGGCCGGCGTAAGCGTCTTCCACCGAAAGCGTGCTGTCTGACACCGGCTTGGATGGCGATGTGGTCGTCAGGACGACGTCTTTGCTGGCGAGCACCTGATCGACGGTCACGGTTCCGCCTGCCGTCAGCGACTGCAGTTGGAGTCCGACGTTGCCGCCGACGTTTTTCGTCTGGGCGGCATCCTTTGTAACGGTGACGTGAGCGGCCTGGACGTGAATGAGTGCATTGCGTGCGTCGGACGTCAGGATTTCATCCCACTTCACATCATTGGTTCCTGTGGAATACAGGCCGGTGTGAACGACACCAGACGCGTCCGTGTATAAGTAGCTGTTGGCGTTTGCTGAGTACAGAGCCAGATCGCCAACGTTGGTTCGGGCGTAGAGATTGACCGAATGAGCAACAATGTCGCCCTTCGTGTGATAGATCGAAGCTTCGCCAATCGCAGCCGCGCCGGTCGCCTCGCCGGCGGTCAGCGTCGCCGCGTGCCCGGCGTCGGTCCCGGCCTGAACGGCATGCTTGCCCAGGGAGAACTCCGCCTCCAGCGAGATGTCCCCGTTATTCGTCGCCAGAGTCACGTCGCCGGACAGGCTGTTCGCAATGACGCCAATTGGCGGTACGGCAGAATTGGGGACGTCAGTGAAGATGTTGTTATCGGGTGAGGCGGTCACTTCTCCAACTGTAAAGCCGTCCTTCTCGCCGAAGTAGACATGCTTGTCAGCCGCATCCGCCTGGAGGGCAATTGTTGCAACTTCGTTGACATACAAGCCTGTAGCGACTGGGACCTTCCTATTCAACTCGATGTTGCCGGTCTGCGCGAGGACACCGAGATTGGCGCCCTTGATCGCGGCGCCCGTCGTCGATGTCATAGCATTGTCGGTCTGAGTCACGTCCCCGGCATCGGCTCGCAGCCTGACGGTTCCATTTGTCGAATCGACAGAGATACCGTCGACGGCCGACAGGCCGCAGACCTGGTCGCTAACCGTGGCGACGTTGATTCCGTCTTTGTCACGGAAGTTTACCGACTGATTCGCACTCTCTGCCTTGGCGGCGAAGTTCGTAACGTCGTTATTGGCATTGGTCAAGATGACACTGCCCGCGGATGACGGCTGAGGATCGAGCGACAAGTCACGCGAGAGGTCGTCAGTTGATACTGCCGCGAAATCGTGCGATTCGATCTTTGCCGTTTGCGTAATGTCGCCGCCGGCCTGAATGTAGATCGTGCCAGCCCCGTCAGTGCCGTTGGTCGTCGGCAGGTCTTTGTCGATGACGAACCCGTCGCGATCAACAATGACCGTGAGATTATTGGTCTTCAGCGGATCGGTGGTGTTGTAGTGCAGATCAAGATTAACACCACCGAACATGCCGCTGTCTGTCGACACGGTGTTCGCCAGACTGAATTTGGCCTCGTTGCGGAAGCCAATATTCACTCCGTAGGCTGCGAACTTGCCGACTTCATTCGTATCGTGAGCGCTGTTGACATCGGACGTGTCGAGATCGGCCATACACAGAATGACGCTGCCTTCATTGGCGTAGGCGCCAAGCTGTTGGGCGTAAATCCGACCGCCCGCGTCCTGCGTGATGTCGCCCTTGAGGGCTTGAAGTCGCACAATTTCTGTGGCGGTATCCGGTGTGTAACCGCTGATTCCGTTCACGCTGTTCTGGAACGCCGAGGCGGCTTCTCCCGTTCCTGCCACCGTACTGATCTTCAAGATCCCGGCGTCCTTGGCATAGTTCGCATCGTTGACGTCGTTCAGATTGAATGTGCCGTCCGCACGGCCCGCCACGAAATTCACGTGGTTGCTCGACAGCGACAAGTCCACCGTCCCCGTCCCGCCCGCCGTCGAGACTGCCAGCAGACGGTCCGCATCGACCGCCTCGTCCTGCGTGATGTTCCCCGTCGACTGCAACCGCACATAGTCCGCCAGAGTCAACATCGGCGACGGAACTTGCGTCGTGTAGCCACTGATCCCCGCCTCGCCCGAGATCAGCCCCGACCCCGTCACGCTCGTCACCTCCAGGATCCCGGCATCCTTGGCATAGTTCGCATCGTTGACGTCGTTCAGATTAAACGCGCCGTCCGCACGGCCCGCCACGAAATTCACGTGGTTGCTCGACAGCGACAAGTCCACCGTCCCCGTCCCGCCCGCCGTCGAGACTGCCAGCAGACGGTCCGCATCGACCGCCTCGTCCTGCGTGATGTTCCCCGTCGACTGCAACCGCACATAGTCCGCCAGAGTCAACATCGGCGACGGAACTTGCGTCGTGTAGCCACTGATCCCCGCCTCGCCCGAGATCAGCCCCGACCCCGTCACGCTCGTCACCTCCAGGATCCCGGCATCCTTGGCATAGTTCGCATCGTTGACGTCGTTCAGATTAAACGCGCCGTCCGCACGGCCCGCCACGAAATTCACGTGGTTACTCGACAGCGACAGATCCACCGTCCCCGTCCCGGCCGCCGTCGAGACTGCCAGCAGACGGTCCGCATCGACCGCCTCGTCCTGCGTGATGTTCCCCGCCGACTGCAATCGCACATAGTCCGCCAGAGTCAGCATCGGCGACGGAACTTGCGTCGTGTAGCCGCCGATCCCCATCACATCATTCTCGAACGGATCGCCCATGACATGGGTGCCGTCGACTTGACCTACCTGGAAGCCGTCCTGTTCGAGGAAGTTCACCTCCTGATCAGCCTCCGCCGCGAAGTTGACAACCTGGTTCACCGCGCCCGACAAATCCACCGCTCCCGTCCCGGTGGCCGTCGACACTGCGCTCAGCTCGAACGCCGTGATCGCCTCGTCCTGCGTGATGTCCCCACCCGCCTGCAGACGAACCGTCCCGTTGGCCACATTCGCCATGATCCCGTCGACCGCCGCCGCGAACGGGCCGCCCGCCGACACCGAACTCACTTTGAAACCGGTCGCGTCCTGGTAGTTCACGAACTTCCCGGCCGCCAACGCCTTCGCCGCGAACTCCGTCACGTCGTTCGTCGACAGCGACAGGTCGACACTTCCCGTCACTGCCACCGCCCCCAGCTCGAACGCCGCAATCGCCTGGTCCTGCGTGATGTCTCCCGTCGCCGCCTGCAACCGCACCGTCCCGTCGGCCGCGTTCGCCATGATCCCGTCGACCGTTGCCGCGAACGGGCCCCCCGCCGACACCGAACTCACCTGGAACCCCGTCGCGTCCTGGTAGTTCACGAACTTCCCGGCCGCCAGCGCCTGCGCCGCCAGCTCCGTCACGTCGTTCGTCGACAGCGACAGGTCCACGTTCCCCGTCACTGCCACCGCCCCCAGCTCGAACGCCGCAATCGCCTGGTCCTGCGTGATGTCTCCCGTCGCCGCCTGCAACCGCACCGTCCCGTCGGCCGCGTTCGCCATGATCCCGTCGACCGTTGCCGCGAACGGGCCCCCCGCCGACACCGAACTCACCTGGAACCCCGTCGCGTCCTGGTAGTTCACGAACTTCCCGGCCGCCAGCGCCTGCGCCGCCAGCTCCGTCACGTCGTTCGTCGACAGCGACAGGTCCACGTTCCCCGTCGTCGCCACCGCACCCAGCTCGAACGCCGTGATCGCCTCGTCCTGAGTGATGTCTCCCGTCGCCGCCTGCAACCGCACCGTCCCGTCGGCCGCGTTCGCCATGATCCCGTCGACCGCCGCCGCGAACGGGCCGCCCGCCGACACCGAACTCACCTGGAAACCCGTCGCGTCCTGGTAGTTCACCGACTTCCCGGCCGCCAACGCCTTCGCCGCGAACTCCGTCACGTCGTTCGTCGACAGCGACAGGTCGACACTTCCCGTCACTGCCACCGCCCCCAGCTCGAACGCCGTGATCGCCTCGTCCTGCGTGATGTCTCCCGTCGCCGCCTGCAACCGCACCGTCCCGTCGGCCGCGTTCGCCATGATCCCGTCGACCGTTGCCGCGAACGGGCCGCCCGCCGACACCGAACTCACTTTGAAACCCGTCGCGTCCTGGTAGTTCACCGACTTCCCGGCCGCCAACGCCTTCGCCGCGAACTCCGTCACGTCGTTCGTCGACAGCGACAGGTCCACGTTCCCCGTCACCGCCACCGCACCCAGCTCGAACGCCGTGATCGCCTCGTCCTGCGTGATGTCCCCACCCGCCTGCAGACGAACCGTCCCGTTGGCCACATTCGCCATGATCCCGTCGACCGCCGCCGCGAACGGGCCGCCCGCCGACACCGAACTCACCTGGAAACCCGTCGCGTCCTGGTAGTTCACCGACTTCCCGGCCGCCAACGCCTTCGCCGCGAACTCCGTCACGTCGTTCGTCGACAGCGACAGGTCGACACTTCCCGTCACTGCCACCGCCCCCAGCTCGAACGCCGTGATCGCCTCGTCCTGCGTGATGTCTCCCGTCGCCGCCTGCAACCGCACCGTCCCGTCGGCCGCGTTCGCCATGATCCCGTCGACCGTTGCCGCGAACGGGCCGCCCGCCGACACCGAACTCACTTTGAAACCCGTCGCGTCCTGGTAGTTCACCGACTTCCCGGCCGCCAACGCCTTCGCCGCGAACTCCGTCACGTCGTTCGTCGACAGCGACAGGTCCACGTTCCCCGTCACCGCCACCGCACCCAGCTCGAACGCCGTGATCGCCTCGTCCTGCGTGATGTCCCCACCCGCCTGCAGACGAACCGTCCCGTTGGCCACATTCGCCATGATCCCGTCGACCGCCGCCGCGAACGGGCCGCCCGCCGACACCGAACTCACTTTGAAACCGGTCGCGTCCTGGTAGTTCACGAACTTCCCGGCCGCCAACGCCTTCGCCGCGAACTCCGTCACGTCGTTCGTCGACAGCGACAGGTCGACACTTCCCGTCACTGCCACCGCCCCCAGCTCGAACGCCGTGATCGCCTCGTCCTGCGTGATGTCTCCCGTCGCCGCCTGCAACCGCACCGTCCCGTCGGCCGCGTTCGTCATGATCCCGTCGACCGTTGCCGCGAACGGGCCGCCCGCCGACACCGAACTCACTTTGAAACCCGTCGCGTCCTGGTAGTTCACCGACTTCCCGGCCGCCAACGCCTTCGCCGCGAACTCCGTCACGTCGTTCGTCGACAGCGACAGGTCCACGTTCCCCGTCACCGCCACCGCACCCAGCTCGAACGCCGTGATCGCCTCGTCCTGCGTGATGTCCCCACCCGCCTGCAGACGAACCGTCCCGTTGGCCACATTCGCCATGATCCCGTCGACCGCCGCCGCGAACGGGCCGCCCGCCGACACCGAACTCACTTTGAAACCGGTCGCGTCCTGGTAGTTCACGAACTTCCCGGCCGCCAACGCCTTCGCCGCGAACTCCGTCACGTCGTTCGTCGACAGCGACAGGTCCACGTTCCCCGTCGTCGCCACCGCACCCAGCTCGAACGCCGTGATCGCCTCGTCCTGAGTGATGTCTCCCGTCGCTGCCTGCAACCGCACCGTCCCGCTGGCCGTGATTCCCACCCCGCCCAGGCCGACATTCACGTCGTCCGCATCCTGGTAGCTCACATCCGTCAGCGCCGTCGCCGAGAAGTTCGTCACGTCGTTCGTTGACAGTGACAGGTCCACCGTCCCCACCCCGGATGCGGCGCTGAGTGCGGCGGCGACGATCGCCGCCGACTGAGTGATATCCCCGGTTGCCGACAGATCGACCGTTCCGGCCCCGGCACTCAGTTGTCCGTCGACGCTGATCGTACCGTTTCCGGTAGAGATTGAGATATTCTGATCAGCGGTCGTGATCGCCGACAGGACGACGTTGGACGTATTGAATCCTGAGCTGCTTGCGGCGATTGCGACTGTTCCAGTCCCAGACGTCTGGATGAAGAAGCCGGTTCCTCCCGAGAGATCAATGTCGCCGGCGCCGTCGAGTGCGGAGTTCCGCGTCGTGAGCGTCAGGTCGCGGTTGGCATTCAGCACCAGTCCGGCCGTAAATGCGCCTGCCACGGTGATTGATTTCGTCGCTTCCAGGACAATGTTGGCGTCGGTGCCTTCAATCTCCGACTCATAGATCACGAACGGTTCGGCTGCGCCGGCGTCCGCGAAGAGGATCGAGCCAAGCGTGTTGCTGCCGGCATCATTGATGAGTTGATTATCGTTTGCGTCAACGTCATCGCTGCCGTCGAGCGTCCCCCCCTGGATGATGATATCGGTCGGATCAAACAGCAGCGTCCCGGAAGAACCGAGCGGCGCCCCAAGATCGTATTTGCCCTGCTGGGACAGCGACGCGCCCGAGACTTCCGCAAAGCCGCCATTGCCGCCATCCGCTCCTCCGCGGGCGACGATGGAGCCGGCGAAGCGGGTCACTTCGTCCGACCAGACGATGACTTTGCCGCCCTGGCCGGTGTGAACCGCCGAGGCGATCAGTTCCGCGCCGCTCAGGACTGTCGTGCGGGTTGCATTGCGGATGTCGGGGTTCTTGCCCTGGTAGTCGCCGCCGACGAGGATCGTGCCGCCGCCGGCGTCGCCCGAGGCATTGACGACCGCTCCACTGATTACGCCAACGTGATCGCCCAGGAGCCGGACGGTCCCGCCGAGCTCGCCCGACTGCAGTCCCTGGGCGTCGATAGTGCCGGCGACCAGCAGGGTTCCACCGATGCCGGCGTCGACGGTCGTCAGACCTCCATGGTTGGAAATCACTGCGTCCTGCGCGACGGTAATCGACGCCGCGCTCTCCAGGTCGATGATCGCCTGTGTGGTTCCGACCTGACCGGTGACGGTGATTTCGCCGATATTGACGAACAGGTTGCCGGACTGCAGATTCCATTGGCCGGCGAGGACTCCGGCGTCGGGCACGTCGCCTTCGACGTCGAGGTTGCCATGGAATGCAACGTCGAGTGACTGGATGGTCACCGTATCGTGGTCGCTGGACTGATCGCGGACGTCGATCTCCAACGAATCGACGGGGGCGGCAAACTGCACGGTCTGCAGGGCAGACGTCTGGATCTGCATCAGTCCATCACCAGACGCGTCGGTCAGCAGAACCTGCTGAGAAACTCCGTCGATGACGAATTCCCGATGAGTTGCGGCGAGTTGATCGGAGATGACGGCTCCGGCCGACACTTCGATTGCATTGTTTCCGATCTGGATCGATTGCGATCCGTCGCCGGCGAGATAATAGCCGACTTCGTCGACAGTTCCGCCATCCAGACTGACCGTGTCGGCGCCGGACTGACCCTGGATATCGATCGTCGACTGGAGCTCCGACGGGTTCGAGAGGTTAATCTCCACCTGATCGGCGTCCGAGGAGCCTTTGATCACGAGCGACTGTCCGGCGGCAGCCGAGAAGCTGGCTTTGCCGTTAACCGACACTTCCAGGTGATTTCCGACCTGAGTGATCTGAAAGAAGTCCGCCTGACCGTCGTTCGCCGCTGCGCCAGCATCAACGACCACGGGGTCGGCAGAGGGGGGGACGGGGATCATTGGAGCCCCGTTCAGCACTCGGCGCGGCTCAAGCCGCATGACTCCAAATGAGACTCCCATCCCGGAACGGTGAATTCTGGCAGCACGAACTCGACGGTTCTGACGCCACTGCCCCAGCAGGTCTGCGACCCAGCTCTTAACCCTCATGGCCCATCACTTTGCGTGAAATGAGGAAAACTTCCGTTGTATCGGCCGTCACGACGGTCCGGTCGGATTGAGAATTTTTCACCTCAACGACCGGTGTCCGAAACAGCAGATTCAGAGCATGTCGTACAGGGGGAACCAGTCGCAAGTGGCAATCTCGCAATATAGTGAAAATCCCAACGCACCCGGTGAACCGTCGCTCCGTGGTGGTTTGCGGACTATCGGGAATCTGCCGGTCGCATCCGGTCTCCCAACGCATTCCGATTTTCCCATCCTGCCGGGCGATGAGGTCCGATGGAATTCGATACTTTGGACGAAATCCAGAGTGTCGTTGAAGTGGCGTGAACGGAGACTGCCGCGATTGTTCGTTGACCGCTCGCAGCCTGGATATCGGTTGCCCTCGGCATCCTTACCAACCAAGGTTCGATTCGCATGGCCATTCACACGTCTCCGACAATTCCGGGCCGGTCGAGCCGCGGCCTGCCAGCAGCTTGCCTCGCCGGACTCTTGACCGCCGCAATCAACCTGCAAGCTGCCGCCCAGGAACCATCGTCCCTTCCTGTTCCGCCATCCCCGGTTGCGCCGGCGCTCCGACCGGATCTTGCGACGCGTCCGCTGGTGCCAGTGTCAAAGATGACGATCCGACTTGCAGCCGGGGAGCGCCTCTGGCTGAACAACGAGCAGCCAGCCAGCGGAACATCCCTTGAGGAAATCCGCCAGGATCTCAACAAGAACCAGGAATCCAGCACCGCGCTTCCAAAAGGACCTCCCTGCCAGCACATGGTCTACGGATTCGGGAATGGTTGCGGGCCATACTGCCACTACTATTTTCTCTGCCACGACCCGCTCTATTTTGAAGAGATCGCGCTGGAGCGTTACGGGGATGTCTGCAATTCCCACCTGCAGCCGTTTATCTCGGCGGGCCACTTTTTCGGAACATTGCCGTTAGTGCCGTTCAAGTACGTGATCAACAACGTCGGAGCCGCCCGGGGCGAATGCTTTTCTCTCGACTACATGAATAATTGGCGTCCGGGGCTGGCCGAAGGGCACTAATGACGGATTGCGCCGCGGGAGCACATCTGCTTCGTCTCCTGCAAGACGCCTCGGGCCGACCTCGCGGCTCCTGCGACGCCGACACATGTGTCCTGCGTTTGATTCGAGAATCGACTGCGGCCACTTCGAAGAACTCGTTGCGTGACGTCGTCACGCCGTGCTACGCTCACGACACGGGCGTGCAGTGCCGGTAAGGACTGATCTCTCGCCAAACGAAGTCGCGGCGGGTGTTACGCGGTTTGATCGTGCCCGATAACACCCTGCAAAGTTCTCCCATGTCCATGAATTCGACTGCGTCGGACGTGAATGATTCCGATCGCACCTGGGGGGTGCTGGACCAGCTGCTTGGCGAGCTCGGCGAGCTGGCGCGGTCGGAAGGAGAATCGGCGGGCTTCTTCGATCAGTTGCTGCAGACGGTCGTCACCGGGCTGGCCGCAGAGCGGGTGCGACTCTGGACTGCAATTCGAGGCGGTGGATTCGCAGAGTCAGGCTCCTCCGGGGACTCTGCGGACGGCGTTCACCCCAACGACTCCGACGAGCGACGGGCTGAACTGTCGATGGTCGAGCGGGCAGTCCAGCTCGGACGACCTCTGGCGGTACTCCCGCAGACCGACATCCAGGACGCCACGAATCCCATTAGAAACCGCACTGAATGGACTTGCCTGATCGCCCCGATCCGGACGTCCCGCCAGGTGTTTGGCTGCCTGTGTGCGTGGATCTCGGACGGCGTCGATCCGGAGTCGCGATCCAGCTCGCTCCAGCTCCTGGGTGCGATTGCCGAACTTTCCCTGCCGTTTTTCGAGTTCCGCCGTCTCGACGAACTCTCTTCAGCCGCAGAGTTTGCCCGCCGCTTCCAGACATTTGCAGCCGCCATCCACACAAATTCTTCTTCTGCCGCCGCCCCCCGGGCGGTTGCTCGTCACTTGCGCTCAGTCGTGGCCGCCGATCGCTGCTGGGTGATGCTCCGCCGCGGCCGAGGAATTAAGGTTGTTTCCGCGGACGGGGTCGCATCGATTCAGCGACGTTCAGAGCTGATTCGACGGCTCGAGCGGCTCGTGCGAGCGACGGCTCGATCGAGGCAGTCGCTGGACTGGACTCTGGGCGAGGTGATCACGTTGACTGGTCCGCAGGCCCGGCTCCTGGAACAGTATGTCGACGAGTCAAATGTCTGCCGCCTGCGAGTTCAGCCAATCATCGCGCCGGCATCAGGAACGCCCCCGGCACCCAACGGTCAGAAGCCGGCTCGCATTCTGGGCGCGTTTGTATGCGAGTGGTTTCGCCCGGCTCCTTCCCCGATCCTGCCCGACTGGTGGCTGGCCATCGCCGAGCAGTCGTCGATTGCCATTCAGAATGCTGAAGACTGGGGCAAGGCTCCACTGGCCCGGCTCTTGCGTCCGGTCCGCCGCGGCTCCTTTGCGCCGCGACTGATTCGCGGTCTGATCGTCGCTGGACTGCTCGCGTCAGCGTTCGCGGCGCTATTCTGGATCCAAACAGACTTGACGATTGAAGCTCACGGAGAAATTCAGCCCGCTGTTCGCCGCCACGCGTTCGCAACGGTCGACGGCACCGTACGACGGATTCTCGTGAAGTCAGGGACGCATGTCGTAGAGGGGCAGTTGCTGGCGGAGCTGGAGAACACGGAGATTGAGATTGAAATCCGGCGCATCGACGGCGAGCTGCTGTCAGCGCGGGCCCGGCGGTCGGCTGTTGAAGGATCGCGTCTGGACGCACAGCTCCTGGGCGGAGATTCAATCGCTAGAAGAAATGAACTGACTTCGGAGCTGGAAGAACTGAAACAGCGCGTCGAGAATCTGGAGCGAGAGCGCGACCTGCTGAAACTCCGGGCTCAGGATCTGCAGGTGTTGAGCCCGATCGCCGGCGAAGTTCTGACATGGGATCTTGAACGCGAGCTGCTGCACCGACCCGTCGCACGAGGCGACATACTCTGCACAGTGGCCCAGACTCGCGGACCTTGGAGGATCGAGGTCCGGGTTCCTGACAGCCGCTTCGGCGATCTGCAGCAGGGGCCGAAAGCCGTCGAAATTGACTACACGCTTGCCAGTGCGCCGGGGCGGTTGCTGAAGACGCGTCTGGAGTCGTTATCGTCGAGCGTGGAGAGCCGAGTCGCGGGCGAAGAGCCTTCGGTTCTGGCGTTTGCGCCGGCGGAGTCCGTCGATTCGTCTGACCGCGAATCCGGTCTGGGCGTCCGCGCCCGGTTTCACTGCGGACGCCACCCCATCGGATATGTCTGGTTCCGAGACGCCTGGAGAACGATTCGCAGGGATGTATTGTTTCGCTGGGGAATGTAGCGCGAGGCCGATCGGGCGTCGCTGTCAGGCATTTTGGTCAAGCATTCCGCGATTTCTTGAGAGGACCAGCAAATGTTCCACCGCGTCATGGCCGAAGTGCTGGTCCTGCTTGCGCCGCTATCATGGGCACCTCCGCCCGTCGAAAGCGAGATCCGCGCAGAAGCGCTGGTGAAACTTGTCGAGCAGGTGGAGATCCCGGCGCGAGAAGCCGGGCTGTTGACGACAGTCGACATTCGCGAAGGTGACCTGATCCGTCACGGTCAGCTGATCGGTCAGATCGATGATTCCGAAGCAAAGTTGACGTTGACGCAGGCCGCCGCAGAGCTGGATCTTGCGACGCAGCGTGCGCAGAGCGACGTGCAGGTGAGAACGGCGCAGCGGGCTCATCTTCACGCCGCGACGGAGTTCGAGCGGGTCAATCAGATCAGGCAAACGGCGCCGCGCGTGGTTTCGGACGCCGAACTGGAGAAGTATCGCTGGGAAAAGGACAAGGCGGAGCTCGAAGTCGAGCGGTTGATCGAAGAACGCCGCCTCCTGGAACTGACGAGGACAGCCAAGTCGGTCGAGCACGCCGTGGCTCAACACGCGGTCGATCGTCGCCGCCTGACTGCTCCGTTGGCCGGGATTGTGGTGCAGGTTTACCGCCGACCCGGCGAGTGGGTGCAGATCGGCGAGCGGATCGCCCGAGTGCTTCGTATTGACCGGGTGCGGGTAGAAGCGTTCGTGACGCTTCAGTCGGACTTCATGCAGCTCGATGGAGCGCCGGCCGTCTTTGAGATTGCGACGGCAAACCGCCCGCCCGTTCGTTTTTCCGGCGAAGTCGTCTTTGTTCATCCGGAAATTGATCCGGTGAACAATCAAGTCCGGGTCTGGGTCGAGGTGGAGAACTCCGACCGCCTGCTTCGCCCGGGGCATCGCGGAAGGCTCACGATTCGGCCGGGCGCGAACCCGACTGGCGGCGACTCAGCCACAGACGTCCGGGGCAATCCGTAACGGTTTCTCGCGGGTCCGAGGTTTCCTCCTGGAATGCAGGCATGACCACGAATGCTGCGACCAATCCCCGATTGCTGGAGAGTCCGCGAGGACTGCGCTGGCGTCCGGATCTGCAGACCGCCGAACTTTCCGGACGTTTCACTCGGCGCTATGTCGTCAAGGATCCCGCGTCGCTCCGCTATTTCCAGTTGAGTGATTACGAGTATGAGCTGTTGCTGCAGGTTGAGCAGAACGATTCGTTCGATGAACTACGACAGTGGTTCGAACGTCGGTTCCCGCCGTTTCGCCTGAGCTTGTGGCAGCTTCAGGGATTTCTCCGGAACACCTGCCGGGAGGGACTGCTGGTTTCCACGGTCAGTGGATCCAGCGAAGATGGCGGGCGATCCGATGATCGCGGACCGCGCACCTGGTTGAAACGAATGGCAAATCCGTGGGCGATTCGTCTGCCGGGCGCCCATCCCGGCTGGATTCTGGACATTCTCGCGCCACTCTGCAGCTGGCTGCTTTCTCCAGTGTTCGTCTTGCCTGCCGTCCTGTCGCTGGCGATTCTCATGCTGTTCGCCGCCGCACATGCGGCGGAAATTGTTCGCCTGTTGCCGGATCCGCAGGCCTTCATCCATCCGGGCAATGTCATCTGGCTGTCCGGATGCGTGATTCTGACGAAGGTCTTTCACGAGATTGGCCACGCGATGGCGGCACGGAGACACGGCGTCGAATGCCACGAGATGGGTATCCTGCTGATGGCTGGACTGCCGACGCTTTATTGCGACGTGAGCGATGCATGGATGCTCCCCGATCGATGGCGACGAATCCAGATCTCGCTTGCCGGGATCTGGTTTGACCTGCTTGCGGGAGGGCTTGCAACGGCGATCTGGCTTTCGACGGCTCCCGGCCTGCTGAATACCGTCGCGCTGAATCTGGCCGTTGTCTGTTCGGTTTCCACGCTGGTGTTCAATCTCAATCCGCTGTTGCGCTACGACGGGTACTACGTGCTGATGGACCTCGTGGAAACTCCCAACCTGGGTCAGACGGCAAGCCAGGCGCTTCAGCGATGGTGGCATCGCTGGGGGCTGGGACTGCCGGCCGGCCTTGAGCCCGGCTGGCAGCCGACGCGTGCCTGGCACGCTCTCTATGGAGCGGCCTCGTTCGCATATCGCTTCGGTCTGATCCTGGCAATCCTGCTTTTTGCCCATGCAGCGCTGCGTCCGTATGGACTGTCGAACGCGGTCTGGGGAATGGCGATTATCGCAAGCGGCGCCGGCACTTCTCAATTGATCAAGACCACCGCTCAATCGACCCGCCGAATCCGGCGCAGCGGTGTGCCCGTCTGGCGCATCGCCGCAGGATATGCCGGTCTGGTTCTGGTGCTGATTGCCGTCCTGCAGCTGCCGTGGTCGACTTCGGTCGTGGCGGAAGGAATCGTTGAACCTGCCGCGTCTGCCAGCATCTATGCCGTTGTGCCGGGGCGTCTGGTTGCATGTCAGCCTCCTGGAACGAGAGTCGCTGCGGGAGATGTTGTCGCGAATCTGGACAATTCCGAACTTCGATTGCGACTGGAGGAACTCGAGTCTGAACTGAACGACGCGCGTCTGCGGCTGCAACTGATCGAAGCCCGTCGCAATGAGGATCCCGTCGTAGCGGAACAGAGGCCGGTGGCGGTCCAGCAGATCGAGAGCCTGGAGAACCGAGCGGTTGTAATTCGTTCCGAGCTGAATCTGCTGCAGCTCAGGGCGCCGCAGGGCGGCAAGTTGTTTCCCGGAGTCTTCCGGGCGAAAGGTGCTCAGACAGATGAGCTGCCGCACTGGAGCGGGCAATTGAATTCGTCCGAGAATGCGTCCGCGTGGGTGGCCTCGGGTGACGTTGTCTGCTGCGTCGGAGAACCCGGGAGGAGTGCCATGACCGCGTACGTTCCGGAAACGCTGGTGGATCGACTGAGCGTCGGACGGAGCGCCGACGTCATGCTGCGGGCCGATCCGGAACGGATCTATCGAGCCCGGGTCACGGAACTGAGCCGGCGCGACCTGAATCCCGAACAGCAGAACTCGGTATTGCTGCAGGATCTCCGATGGTCGGTCGACGATCGCGGGCAGAGACGGCTGGCGGAAACGATTTACCTGGTGCGGCTGGAATTTGAAGACGCACTACCGCCGACGACCCTTCCGCGTTCGCGGGCCCAGGTGCGCATCGCAGCGTCCAGCCAGAAGTTGTGGCAGTGGCTGATGGAAGAGACCTACAGAACCCTTCGCTGGCGGCTCTGACGAACGTGGATGGCGCCGGTAGCCAGAATCGCCCCATCAGATTGCCGGATTGGGCCGCGATGCTCGCCCCGAGACGATCCGGCAATTCGGCGACTACCGGGCTCGCCCGTTCCGCTGCACATTGTCGCTGGCCGACTCTTCTGCTGCTACGGCGTACCCGGCGACTGCGGCCAGTAATTCTTGAACAGGACGAACGCACATCCGGCTGCGCCTGCGAGCGTGACGAGAAACGCCGCATTGGTCATCTGTCGATAGACCAGATCCTCGGTCGAAGCGGCGGAAGTCCAGCCGACGTCGTCCTGCAGCTGGTCCATCCTCTCGAAAACTCCCTGCAAGAATGCCGTACGGAGTACCTTGCCGTCTGCGTCTGCAGCGTCTTCGACGGAGTCTCCGGCAAGATCGGTTCTCAACCCGGTGAAGTAACAACCGGAGACTGGAAACCAGTCGCCATGCTCGATGTTGCCCTCTTTGCACTCAAAGGCCTGACAGAGGAACTGGCTGAGGCAGGAACCGAACTCCCCGCGCATCCGGGCCAGCAGCCGGAACAGATCCCGGTTATTCGATTCGCGGAGAGCTTCGGTCGTTTTGAGCATCTGGAAGATCCAGTGCTCGAACTGGTGGCAGGCAGCGTGAGCCAGGCTCTCGAGTGCGCCATCCGAAGGAATGGTCCACGTTCCGGACATCCCTTTGCCGAACCGGGCCGTCAACAGCTGTGGTGTCTTCGCATGAAACCGGTTGAGAAACGTGCGGAAGCCGGGCTGTTCGTTGAGAGACGTGACCAGAACGGTTACGTGCGGCCGGCACTGCAGGCGATTTCGGAGCGGCTCCATATCGGCGCGCACAGCATCTCCCAGGAGTTCTGCCTGCTCCTTTCCTCGCGCCAGCAGCGTATACGGAACAGCGACCAGAATGCCCGTGATGGGGCAGAGGGGCTGCAGCGCCAGACGCAGTTTCTGGCCGAGATAGTCGATCCGGTCCCGCATCCCCTCAGTCACGGAACGGGCGAGTTGACGGCGCATCGCAGGCTGTCTGGGGGACCGGGACGCGGGCACGGACGGCGGTAAATCGTCAGACCCAACTGTTACAGAACCACCAGCCGGCGCGTCAAACGCAGGGGAATCCGAAAGCGGATCTAACGTTGCGGAGGTATTGAATACCGCAAGGGGAGTGGAACCGACACGAGTGGGAACCACCTTTGGTTCTGGTGCTTTCACCACTGGACTCGGCGGAATCGCAAATCCTCCAATCGACCCGAAACCTCCCGCGGAAAAGTCTTCCTGACCACCAATCGTTCCTCCCGGAAACGGTTGAGATCCGTGGCTGGGCTCGACAGTGGCATAGCGATCCACCTGCCCGACCGTGTCGCGACCGCCAATCAGGCAAGTGGTCTGGCAGCAGTCCCGGAGGAACAGATAGATCGCGTCATTGGTCGCGGCCCAGATCAGCGGCGTCTTGGCGTCGTCCGGTGGCGTCACAACCAGATCGTCGCCGGCCCAGCTCATCATGCTGGCGGCATCGGCCGAATTCTGAAGACCGAGAACCAGGAAGAGCGGCCGGCTTTCGAGGACGATTCCGTTGGCACGCAGGTCGTTAACGCCGGCCTGCCAGGCCGCATCAATATCCGGATGCCGCGAGGGGAGAGACATCAACCAGTAGTGAATGGCGAAGGCGACCGCGATGACTTCGGCAGGGATCAGAATCACCAGCCCGAGGATCTGCCACCAGAGGTAATCATCGCCGGTCGCGCCCGGCGACATATGGCGCTGCACGAGAACGGCGACGGCGACGATCGTCGTCAGCAGTCCCGCGAACAGCCCCACGCGCCAATGGACGGCCAGCCCCCAGACTTTTCCAGGAACCGCGAACACCCACGTGGGAGATGTCAGGAGCGCATAGAACGGATAGATGATGTAGTTGAAGAACTGAGAGAAGATCGACTTCAGAGCCTGCATCGTGGATTTCCGCCGCCGGAGAGGAACCGGGCCGAGCTCAGCCCGATTCGAGGTCTGGTGAGTCAGGTGGATTTCAGGTAGTAAAGGACGCCTGCCGCGACAGCCAGCATAGCCGCCGCGAGGCAGGTTTTGAGGAACTCGAAACGCCCGCTGAGCGGCGTGCAGTCGATCCCGTCCGCCGCGCGATCATTGGACGGCGATGGCGGACGGGATGCATCGACGTACCTGCGGACATCTCTCACCCAGTCCTGCAACTTCGCTGGCAGGCCGAGATCTTCAGGAGTTCTCATGCCGGGACGGCGATGATAAACCCCTTGAAATCCCATCGTGACGCACAGAAAACAGACTTCCAGAGCATCTTTTCGAGGAAGCTTTTCGGCATCCTGCGCCCTGCGGAAGAAGTCCTCGTAACCGGTCGATGTCCTGAACAACTCGTACTGCAGGTTCTGTTCAGTCCACTGTTCCTTCCCCTTCCAGGGAAACAGACTGAGCAATTCGTCGAGCCAGACGCAGATCGCGTAGCGGGCAATGGTCCAGTCCTCGTCGCGATCCCTGAGATGCGGTGACGTCCGAAACTCATTGCTCGTCCGTTGAATCGCGTCGCGAATGCGCTGCTTCTCAAACGGCGCCGCCTCCGCCCGGTTCGATTCAGCACGGTCGAGCAGATCGAGACAGGCCACGAACAGAGGATCTACGGCTCTCGCAAAATGGTGATCCATCGAAAACCGGGGCCTCATGACTGCGAATTGGGAACTGCGAACAGGTCGAACGTGACCTTGCGTCTGCTGTTATTGCCGAAGTCAAGCTCGATCATGTCAGAACCGACAAGGCGATCGTGATTGGCGATCGTCTTGATATTGAAACGCATTGCGAGAGACTGCTCGTTAAGTACGGCCTGCCACGCAGGTCCCTCTTTCGCGATACTGAAGTAGACATACTGCCCGCCCGCCGGTACGCGAGCCGGAACCTGACGCAGCGGGTTCAATGCGAGGCTTGGTGCGTTCAACTGGTAAATCTGCTCGACGGTTGCTGCGCTGCCGAGCTTCCACCGGAACTGCTCCGAGGTCATGATCGAGATCAGCTTCTCGGCGGTCAGATCCGGCGAGGACACCCCGATAAACCACGTCCAGTCATGGTGCAGCCATTTGGACTCAATCGTAACCTGCATGCCGTTGGGAATGCCGACAAACCTGCGCTGCTCGAAGTCGTCTCCCGACAGGCTGTTCAGTCGCCGTTCGATTTCGGCTTTTGCCCAGCGGAATATCCCCCCCAGATCCGCGTGATCGTACGGCCGATAATTCTCCGCCACTCGTTCAGGCAGAAAAATTGACAACCCCCCGATGATGCGGCACAGCTCCAGGTAGACGTGATACGGGTGCATCCCTGGCGTAAACGCCAGGAGGCCCAGTGTCGCGTGATACTGGTTCAATGCATGGAGCGCCATCGCCCGGTCGACATCGCCCGCCCCCTGACCGGCCAGCGAGAGACCCCGAATTCGGACTCGTGCGGCCAGCACCGTCAGTTTCGCCGACATCTGATCGTAAATCGGCCGGATGATGCTGCGGTCGAGGTCGGTCCAGGCTGCGGTATTGAGCAGCGGCGGGACATAGGTTTCGTCGAGTTCGGCGACTCCCTGGCCGCCTGTCGCCCGACGGACTCGTGCGATGGGCAGCACTTCATAGCCGGCATGGTCTTGTGTCGAAAGCAGCAGCCGGAAGACCGGCCTCCGCAGCTCGACTGGTTGCAGGTCTCCGCCCGACGTCTCGTCCTGAACTTCAATCTCGGCGGCCCCATAGCGGGTCGTTCCGTCGGCGGAGACGTTCGCGCGGCCAAGAATCATTCTCGGAACGGCCAGAAACACGTCGACTGTGGCCTGCTTCTCCAGCGCCCGATTCGAGCGGAACCCGATCCGGCGCCTGGCCCAGTTCGAGGGACCAGGCCGTCCCGTCCTCCATTCGGAACTCGGCCTCGGAGAGCTCGACCTGACCGTTCTTGAGAGCCTCCTTGCTGAGGAGGACCCGGTAGAGTCCGTAGTTAAAGGGATGATCGAGGCGACCCGACAGTACCGTCGCCTCCGACCAGAAACGGTCAGCCGACTGGAAATGCTGCGGGCGCAGGAACATTCCCTCGTACCAGCGGACTGGAAGATTCTGCATCCCGAAATGACCTCTTGCTGCTGATGATGACGGATTCGAATTCTCAAGACTAAGAGAGAGGCAATTGCCGAGCTGTCACAACTGCTGAGCCAGTGATGTTTTACTCGAATTCTCTTTTCACAACACACCTGCAATGCTTCCGGAAGACGATTTCCAGCAGCACGCGCGGCGCCGCGACACTGTCGTCCGAAGAAGTCGCCTCCACTCCTGACTACTTTTCTGGAAGTACGGTGATTTCCAGGTCCGCCTTCTTGGAGTCCTTACTCCACGGCGAGAGATCTTTGATCACTTTGTCTGCATAGCTGCTCTGCGAATATGTGAAGCGTCGGATCGTCAGCGTGTACTTGGCATCGTGATCGAGATTGACGAACTCGAACTTGCCGCTTCTCGCGTCCACTTGATTCAGTCCGTCTGGTCCTTCAAGGGTCACTTCCAGTGTCTTGTCAATGGGCTTGCCGTTCATGGCGATCGCCGCCCCGCGGATGACGCCGTCCTTTTTCTTCTTCGCTGTCGGCGTCGGCGTCGGCACAGCGGGTTTGGGGACTTCGAGCGAAACGATGTCGGAGCGAGCCTCATTCCCCGCCTCATCGGTCGCCTCGGCGACAAACCAGTACGATTTGCCGGCTTCCAGTTCGGAAACGAGAAACTCCGCGGTCCGCTGGGACGAGGACGATCCCTCGTCCGGCAGAAACATCCCCGACAACTTGTCGAACGCGGGAACAGAGTCACGGGCTTCCAGTTTTGCCAGCCGAATCCGCCTTATGCCCGACGCAGCATTGCCACGGTCCTCAGCGGAGACTCGTACGTTCATGGATCCCGCGGCCTTGTCGACAGCGTCCAGGAAACTCTTTCCGATGGTGACCACCGGGTCTTCGCTGTCGAAGACGATTCGCAGTCGATCGGTATTGCTGTCGCGATCGGCACTCGGCCTCTCCCCGTCCCGCAGCAGACGAAGTTCCAGCACGATCGGCTCAGAGGTGTTACCGGGGAGATTGTTGAAGGATACAATCCAGTTGCGAACCTGGGATTGGATCGCCAGTCCGTCCGGGCCGGGTGACGCCAGCCCCCAGCGGATCTCTCGCGGCCGCTGCAGCGTTTGAGCAACCTCTCCGAAAGCAAGTTCTGCCGTCCAGAAATCGCTTTGAAAATCCGTTTCGACTTCGACCTCGAGAGTGTCGCCCCCACCGGGAAAACAAAGCAACCGCTGCGCCGGCTCCGCATCGGCCTGCGGAGGCAGCGCCAACGTTTCGATTCCCTTGACGGGCGGAAGCGAAGTCGACTCGCCGTACTGGCGGTCGATGACCGGGAACTCTCGTCCTGCCGCATTCTTCGGGTGGCGCTGAAACCGAACCGCTGCGATTCTCACCCCGGGTGTATCGACGAGCTCGCACACTCGCTCTTCATTGCCGCTTCCCGTCTGTGCAATCGTCTCAACCTTGTACCGCAACGCTCGCGGCCAGCCGTCGACATCCACCGCGACCACCGCAGGTCGGCCGTTCCTGGACGATTCATACGATGTCTTCAATGTAACCGGCTGCAGCGGCGGCTGGAACGACCCGCCAGTCGTCACGTCGACAAGTCTTGCGGGCATGCTTCGACTCAGCTCCGTGCGCAGTTGGTCGAACGATGCTTTCATTTCAAATGGGGTGTTTTCCAGACCCGGCAGACGCGTCAGTCGCTCGGGTTTCGCGTTCAGCCTGATCTGCAGTTTCGTCAGCGACTCGCCATTGCCCGGAATCCGCTCCTGAGTCGCAGCCCGTTGCAGGCCATCCAGACATTCCGCCGGATTGACCGGCTCCAGGCGAATCTGAAATGCCTGAGTCGCTAAATCCGGAGTTTGCTCGCCCGAGGGCGGGGCAGGCTTATCGGGTGATGGGGCTGGCAACGGCTCGCTGAGGCGGATGTCGCAGATCAATCCTTCCATCGTTTCGAAATCGGCCGCGGGCCGAGATGATCCTGGAATCGCTGGCGGAGCATCGGCAGGTCGAGCCTTCCATGGAATCGGCAGACTGCCGCCGTCAGGAATCTTCTCCAGGACCGCAGTGGCGACCAGTCGACGGGGACTCTTTGAGGCGACGTCCCACGCGTTGAAGTCCGAGACTTTCCACAGATCGAGTTCGGCCCGCACCGCGACCGGAGATGGATTCTTCAGGTTCCAGCGCATAGTCGTCGTTCGATTCGCCGGCAGGCGCACGGTCTGAATCGGTTCCGCTTCTGTCAGCCGCATGCTCTGCGCGCCGTCGTCCCGCGGAACGTGGGGGGACACTTCTAATTCTACGCGACGCCTCGCCGGACGACCGATCACGATTTCCTTGACAGTCGACGCAATCATTCCCGCATCCGGCGCTTCCCGCGCCATTGCCACCACCGTTAGCCGCGTTGTCAATTCGTCCTTCAACTCGGCGGGCTTACCGCGGTGCACGAACAGTTCGATCCGTTGTCCCGGCAGCTCGCGGGGACTGAACGACGTTTCGACGCCTGAAAGAGCGAGCTCCTCGCCCACCTTCGTCTTTGTCACACGGAGTAACGACGAATCGTACTCCAGCTTGAGCACGACATCCGGCGGAAGCTGCAAGCCGCTGCCTGAATTCCACTGGACCTTTAAAGTCACTTTCTCCGACAAAGACTTGTCAAGATCCAGCGACGGAGACTTGTCAGATTCCGGCGGCACTTTCGGGTCGACGACGACGAGCT
This sequence comes from uncultured Planctomycetaceae bacterium, assembly GCA_942493135.1. Lineage (GTDB taxonomy): Bacteria > Planctomycetota > Planctomycetia > Planctomycetales > Planctomycetaceae > Planctellipticum. The sequence continues at coordinate 7,047,314 of OW818684.1, forward strand.
CAAGAGTCGGCCGGTTCTTCTCCACTTTCAGTCGACACGGCATCCAGACGTGTCCGATGACTCCGGTCGCAAACTCGGGCGCGAGCAGGCAGGCACGCGTGTGGCGCAACGCAGCCTCGTCCGGGCGATCTGCGTTCAAGCCGCTGACGAGCTGCTCGAAGAATGCCTTCGGTCCAGAAGGAGCCGACTCAACTCCGGCAAGCTGATAGAGCGGCCGATGCCACTCCTGGATCAGTTTCCGGGTCTGCTCGACACTCGGCGGCTCCGCAGATACTCCTGGCGATTTGAGAGTTTCGAGCTTCAGAGGCTTCGCCAGCGCAGCCCGGCCCGCCTGGCGTTCGTCGCGACTCCAGATCGAACTGGTGAGGAGAATCTCGAGATGACTTCGCGCCGCAAACGGTCGCTCCTTCTGACTGGCGGCATCCGCGTCCTGCTTGAACAAGTCCCGAAACGTCTCAACAGCCCGTAAGTGCTGCCCGACTCCGGGGGCATTGATTACAGAGCTCCGATCCGCCAACTCCTTCAACAATTCCGGGCTGACGGCCTCATCTCTCGACAGAATCCCGTCGATCTCCTTCCAGCGTTCCATGACTTCTCTCAGGAAGGCATCTGGCGTCGGCAGCTTTTCGGGCGAGACTCGACTGAGCCGTGCAGCCAGCAATGCGCACTCGCGCAACTGATAGCGTTCCAAAGCCAACCGGCGAGCCGTTGCCTGGATCTGCTTGTCAAGTGCTTCCCACATCGACAACGGGCCGCTGCTGCTGCTGAAACCAATCCATTCTAACGTCAGGCGTTTCACCACGTTGACGTCTTGAATTGCCGTCGGAATACTTGACCGAGCGTCGCCGCCGGTCCGCGCAAGCGTCCGCCGCAGGTCTGACAGCGCAGATGCGTACTGCTGGATCTGTCTTGCTGCGTCTTCGCGATAGGCGGCGCCGGAATGAAACCTCAGATCCTGTTGCAGCATTCGCGAATTCAACTCGCGCCACACATGCGGAGCGAAAACGACTGGCGACCGCATCGGATACTCGCGGGAGGCTTCGATTTCGTCTCGTAAACGCCACATCCGGTCGACATCCGACTCTTCGGGTAAGTCCACCGAATCCGGAGACGTTTGGGGAGTGGTCGTCTTGTCAGGTTCGACTACCCCAGCCTTCTCAGCCTTGGCCGGCTCCTGACCGTCAGCGGCAGGCCTGCCGTCGGACTTGGATTCGAGGACAGGCGCCGCGGCCTGTGAGAATGCGGCCGAGAGCCAGGGACCGGAGAATATGGCCGCGGGGACTGCACTCGAGGCGCCTGTGATGCGTCGAGACACTTTCTTATCGGACTCAGTCGAGCCAGCTTCCCGAGGCAGATCGTCTTTCGGTGGTTCGGGGGGCAGCGGCGAAGTTCGGACAACGATCTTTCTATCGGAGACCAGTCTTCCGGCGTCCGGATCCGCATCGACGTCGATCATCCTTTTCGGTTGATCGGACGACTGCACATAGAGCCGCGGAGTCTGGCGACCGCCGGTCCACTGCTTGCAATTCTTCGCCAGGTCCAGCATCAAGTCCGTCAGCATCAACGGAGACTTCGACGGCCTTGGCTGGGACCAGGCGCGACGCCATGCTTCTCCGAACAGGGTCCTCGATTGATCTCCCGGCAACGAGACGCCGTATTGCCCCGGTCCAGCGGAAACAATGACTGCCAGCGAGCTGAGTTTCCCGGTTTCCTCGGCTTGCAGCTCTTCGCTCAGCAGTTTCTCGACTCCGTCGGCGAAATCGAGGCCCGTCCAATCGCGCCCCGGATCTGCCAGCGTCCGACTGCAATCCAGAACGAGGATCACATTCGCCACCGGAGCCTGACGCAGCGACTGAATCAGATCTCGCACTTTCCCGCGCCCGTCGCCAGGCCGGGCGTCCGGTGCCACCAGTCGCGGCTCACCGTCGCCGTCCGACACGCCATGCGCAACGACATATACCACCAGAGAGTCCGCATTGACCTGAGACTCGCTGTCTGTCGCCGACCCCTTCAATCCCTCGGCCCAGGAAAACAGCGAGTCCACAGAACTGATCGGCTCAGAGCCTTTCGGCGGAGCCAGGCTTCCAGTAGCCCGGCTGTCGGCATCCAGCCATTCGAGATCCTCCCTGGCGAAGTTCAGAGGAGGCGTCTCGAATTCGACGCCGGCGGTCAACGCAGCAACAACGGCCCACGCTCGTGGCGGAGGTGCCGCCTTCTGCAGGAGCCAGATCGCAGCGCCGACAATCGCCAGCGTCAGGACCGTATAAAGCAGACGTCCGACGACGATCTTTGCGCCGGGTGATTCTCGTCCCCTGTCGGGACGTGCCCGGGACCTGCCACGCGTCGCACCGCCCATCCTGCCCCCCTGACTGAAGCTGATCACGTGACCGTGCGTTTCAGCGGTGAACCAATCACGACTTGTCGCTCGAACAGGAAGTCTACAACGGGGGCCAGCCGTATTCCAGATTCGATTGTGCCCCATGTTAGAAGCTTGACCGTATCGACTCCCGAAACGCCACGCTCTCGTACTTCCGCGGATGGACACGCGTTCGAACATCGGCCGTATTCGCCGATTCTCCTCTGCTCCAGGCGCCGCACGCGGACAGGTTGCAGCAGCGAAATGAAAACGAGGCGGCCGGCGCATGCGCCAGTCGCCTCGTTTCGGGCTCTGCCACTGTTCGTAGACCCGACGGCTACTGCACGTAGACTGTCGCAGCGTCTCCCGTCGCGATCTTCAACATGCTCGTCCCCGCGACCGAGCGGATCGTAGAAAGTCCCGGCGCCGCTTCCGTCACCTCGAACTCGCCCACGGACTTCAGTCGTCCGAGAACATAGCGGTGATAGACCAGCACACGGCTCCCGGAACGCGGCACAACATTGTTCGGGAGGCGGATCATCGCAGTCCCGGCCACTGCGTCGACGACTTCCACGCTGCCATTCACCGGCTGTCCCGACGCAGTCGCCACCGCGACAGGTTGCGCAGCCGGAACGACGGGTGACAATTCTGCAGCGGAATACTCCGGCAGCGCCGCCGGAGACGCTTGCGCAACGATGGGCTCAGACGGACGGATTTCCACCGCCACCGGCTGCGGCGTTACAACGGTGACCGGCGCGTCCGGAATAGGCCGGAGATCTTCGGCCGCCTGAGCCGAGGTCGAACGGCCTGCAGCCACGGAAGTGCCAGCCGAAACCGGCTCGCCGGGGGTGTCGATCAGGAACGGACGATTGAGAACCACCTGCTGCGGGTCAATCTGAAGCAGAACCGAAGATGCGGCGGATCTCACGGCCTCGCTCGGCTCCACCCAGACCCCGCCTCGGCAAAATCCGTAGGCGAGTCGCCGAACAGTCAGCACAACTGTGTCGCCATTGACGTCCGGCTCATCGTCCGAAAAATTCCATCCATCAACGGCGGCCTTCTCGACCTCGCGAATCGTCCCGAGGCGCAGATCTTCGTCCGGCGAAAGCAGGTTGGCGACCAACGCGTCCGCCGGACGGGCCGCGCGCTGGTCGATCTTAGGGTTTTCAAAAGACGCCTGGTCGGCACTGGGAACCGGCGTCGGGCTGGGCGCCGGGACGCCGTCAACCTTGGGAGCCCCCTCAATCGGGACCGGAGTTCCCTCGATCGGTTTCTGCTCCTCCTGAAGCGTCGGATAGACGCCACCCGGACAGCACGTCTGGGCGACGTACGCGGCCCATTGACGAATCTCTTCCGACGGCTCCTTATACATACCCTTGTCGTCGACGCCCCATGCCAGGTCGGCAAGTTTCGCGACAATCTTCTCGGTGCAGCACGTGCGCGACTGCTCCTTGCCGCAAATGCAGCCGCCAAGCACCTGAACCGTCGCCATCCGCACGACCGGCGTGCAGTCGTCCAGCGCCTCCAGCAGCGCCTTTTCAACCTTGCCATCTTTGTCGTAGCAGCAGCAGCCCATCATCCCGAGGTATTTGATCGCCTTGATCTTCTGCGCGGCGAGATCCTCTTCACGCTTGATCTTGGCGGCGACCTTGATCGCCTCATTGTCCGATTCCAGATTTGTTTTGTCGCCGATCCGCTTGATCAGCGGCTTGCGTTCTTTGTCGGGATGGCACCCGTCGGTATTGATTCGCGAGTCCCGCTTGGCCTCTGCACTCTTCTTCTTAGGATCGGGTTCGTCTTCGTTGACGAACTTCGCCCGCTTCCACGGGACCTTCTGGTCGGCAGCGTCACATTCCAGTGACTCGCATGTCGTTTCGCACTGACCGGACGTCGCGTCACAAGTCCGCTTGCCCGAGATCGCATGACACCCCGTCCCGACCGCCACCAGCGGGACGCTCAATAGTGCGATTCTCCTTATCGCTGAGAAATCCATCCCCTTCTCCCGTAACAGGTTACAACTCCGTCGGCCCGCAGCCCTGCAGGAGGGCGCCGCATTCTGCGAACAGTCCTTTTTACGGGTGGCCGCAATTGCAGCAACCTGACCGGACGCCATGATTAACCTATCGGGAAGTACATCGCGCAAATTTCGGGACCTCTGGTTTGACCGCTACAGGCCGTACAGCCCGCAAAGTGCAGTGGAACGGCGGTCTCCGGCTGGTTTACAGCCGGTTTTCTGCACAATTGCAGTCGACAGACACGCAGTTCTGCCCGATGTCCATCGGCGTTTGCCCCAGATTCAAAAGGGATTCTAACGTTCACATCCCGTCCGAGAGCCGCTGTTACTAGCCGGGATGCCGCGAGTCGCAATCCAGATGCGTTTTCGCCACGTTTTTACGAGACTTCCGGCACAATCGCCGTGATCCTCATCCAGCAGGTGGGCCGCGCCTCGCTGACCGTTGCGGCGAGTCTTCCGATTGTAATGCCTGTTTGAGGCTGGCCAGGCACTGAACGGATTGCATCGGTGTGAGTCCACTCTTGCCGACTGACGCAAGATCCGGTGCAATTGGACTCATTCGAGTTTTCTCTCGCCGAACGTTTCCGGCCCGCTTTCAAGGCGCCTTCATGTCCGACGAAAGCTCGCCTACCGAGCCGACGCTCGTTCCTCGCCTCGAGGATTCTGCTGCGACGTCACCTCATCGGGGTGCGGCGAACGCTCTGGCGGGCGCGCACCTGCTGCTGGGGATCGTGACCCGGCAGAACGTTCTCATCGATCGCGAACAGCTCGTCGCCGGCTTTGACGCCTGGATTCGCGACAAATCCCGCCCACTGGCCGATGTCCTGGCCGACCGGGATGCTCTCGCCGGGGATGACCGGGGTCTGCTGCTGCGGCTCGTCGCGATACCCATCACCCGGCACGGCGGCAATGTCGAGCAGAGCCTCGACGTGCACAGTTCTTTTCCGCAGATCCGGGCCGACCTGGAACGGCTGGACGATCCCGAGCTTCAGGCGACGCTCGAGCCGCTGTGGATGCGTGAATGCCTTCGACGCCAACTCCGCAAAGTTGATCGACAACATTCGCGATTTGCAGTAGACCGTTCCAGTCCTACTCTATCGGAACACATCCGAAGCAACATGTTTCGTGCCGCAGCATTATGACGTTATCCGCATGTCAGGAGATCCGAAATGGATGCGTTGGATTCAATCATGCTGCGTACGATCGGCGCGACGCTCGACGACATGCGAGCGCTGGATCAAGGCCGAGTCGACCAGCACCTCAGGAATGTGTCATTGCAACTCCGGTACAACAATGCGGCCAAGGATTTCATCACGGCTGTCCTCAGAACGACGCTCATCCAGACCGACGAAGATCGCATCCGCGTTCTCCTGATTCGGATTGTCCATCTACTGGAAGGTCACATACAACACCACGCCGTTCGCGATACGGACGAGGAATTCGACCGATTCTCCCAGAGAGTGAATCCCCTGGCGTATAAGGTTCTCCTGTTTCTGCGGTGTACGGCCAGCGATGTGTCAGGGATCGAGCAATCCCGCATGACATGGGCGGGGTATGCTTCGGGGTTCATTGACAATCTGCAACCTGCGTTCGAGGACATCGTGCAGAGTGCAAGAGAAGAGCTGACCTGACTGCTGCCAACAAACAGGAACCAGCCCGGCAGTGAACCGCCGTTGATCGATCGTCCCAACCGTAGGAACTCAATGATCGCAATTCTGCGGCAGGCATGCTCTCTTTATCAGGCGAACGCACTCGTCATCGCCGCCTGCCTGGCGTGTCTTTGGCTTCCGTTCGATGTCCTGATCAGTTATCTGACGCATTTCGTATTCGACGGAGATGATTGGAGGAGCACGGCGGCCGGCTTTCGATCGGCTGACAATCTTGTCGGACTGATTGCAACGGCGGCAGTGATTTCAGTCGCAAACGCATCTCTATCTGGCCAACGATTGTCGCTTGCTCAGGGAGTCCACCGGGGTTTAATCGCCTGGCTTCGAATGTGGTGGACGCGGCTCGTTAGCAGGCTGGTTCTGCTGATCGCATTCCTCTTCCTCGTCGTCCCCGGACTCTGGCTGCTAGTCCGTTTTTCACTGACTGAATCGGTCGTCGTCTGCGAACGAGTGTCGGGGCCGGCGGCCCTGTCCCGCAGCTTTGAGCTGACGCGAGGACATTTCCGGCGATTCTTCTGGCTTCAACTCGTCACGATGGGAATCGTCGCTGCCACTCTGGTTTGTTCCGTCGGTCCTCCGCTTCTGATTCCGGAACTCGACCACTGGCTGTATTTTTCGGCAATCTGGTTCATGCACCACTTCGTAACAGCGTACGTTTCATTGGCATTCTTTGCCGCATTCACGGCATTGACCGCACTACCGTACAAGCCGCGAATGCTGGATGTCGCCGCGGTGACCGAGAATTACTCGGCACCATTTCATGACGCCGATTCGGACGAAACATGGAACGAGTCTCTCCCCGCAGAGAGCACTTCGCGGACAGATCCAGGCTGTCCGTGAAGAAGGCGGAACGGCGTCCACCGCGTATCCTGAAGGGGCGCCCCTGGCACTCGCCGAACGGCGCTTCCAACTGTGAGATCGCATGGACAAGACTTTTTGCGGCCAGCCCACGGAGCTCGACCTCCGGGAACTGGAGGGTCGCTACGAACTCTTTGAAGAAGTCGGACGCGGGGCGATGGGGGTCGTCTATCGAGCCCGGCATCGTCTGCTGGACCGCGAGGTCGCCGTCAAAGTCTGTCTGCCGGCCGCCGCCTCGGACCGCTTCCTCCGCGAAGGGCAGCTGCTGGCCCGGCTCCGATCGGACCACATCGTTGGCGTTCACGACTTCGACCGATTTCCCGACGGGCGCCTCGTGCTGGTCATGGACTGGGTGAACGGGACCGACCTGGCGAAGGTGATCGCGAATGCCGCTGGACCGGTCCTCGAAAGCCGCACGCGAGTCTGGATGCGGCACGTCTGCATCGGCATGCAGCAGGCGGCCGAGCAGGGCATCGTACACCGGGATCTGAAGCCCTCCAACATTCTCATCGACAGCGCCGACCGGGCACTGGTCGCGGACTTCGGCCTGGCGCGAAGTCTCGATGCCGGCCGCACGACGTTGACCAGCGACCTGATGGGAACTCCACACTACATGTCGCCCGAGCAGGTCGACGATCCACACGACGTCGGAACCCGCGCGGATATCTACAGTTTCGGTGCCACCTTCTATCATGCGGTCACCGGGAGAACGCCGTTCCAGGCGGAATCTGTCTTCTCCATCATGTTCAAACACAAAGTTGAACCGCTGATTTCCCCGCGCACTTATAATCCAGATCTCAGTCGGCACCTCTGCGAATGCATCGAACGCTGCCTCGCCAAGTCGCCGCAGGAGCGGTACGCGACCTTCCAGGATATTCTGTCTAACCTCGACGGGTCGGACGCGGAGACGTCTCCCTGGGACGAGCCGCTCGACCAGGCCCTGCAGAAGTATGTCGACGACTATCATCAGCGCCGCGCCGCGTACCTCTCGGAGGACGGCTATCCGGTCGATCCGCATCACTACCAGTTGCCCCAGAATCGGTTCGTCGTGATCGAGCGGGGAGATCTCGTCCGGCAGGAAGTGGACGCCGTCGTCAGTTCCGATGACGGAAGACTGTCAATGGGTGGAGGCGTTTCCTGGGCGCTGCGAAACGCGGGTGGCTCGGAAATCTGGCGGATGGCTCAGCAGTTCGCGCCGGTTTGTCCCGGCCGTGCCGTGGTAACGACGGCGGGAGATCTTCCGGCGCGGTTCGTGTTTCATGGCATCACCATGGGCTATTCGCGGGGCAAGCAGAATCAGTGGATCCACCCCAGCCGCGATCTCATTCACGAAATCCTCGAAAGCTGTTTTTATCACGCGGATACGCTCGGAGTCAGATCGATTGCCTTCCCACTGCTGGGGACGGGCGTCGGAGGATTCGCACCGGACATCTGTCTGGACACGATGTTCCGCTACCTGCTTCGGAAACTGTCGCGAGGCAGCACCGCGGTCCGTGAGGCCAGGATTATCCTGCACGACGAGCGGTGCTTTTCGTGATGTCGAGTCAAGTCGCTTAGTCGGTCAATGTTCGTTTGACAATTCGATGGAAATGCCTGCAATTCGCTGCTAATCAAGGGTTCCCGGACCTATTTCCCAATCCAGGTCTCAACACGCGTGATATTTGGAGCCTGAGAGTGACGGAGAACATCCCCATGCACGACTTGCCCGCCATCATGGCGGAGATTCTGAGCGGCTACGAACTGCCGGTCGATGGATATCACGGCGTCTTCCACTGGGCGCGGGTACTGGAGAACGGACTGCGGGTCGCGGAGAGCACCGGGGCCGATCGCGAGGTCGTCACGCTGTTCGCCTTGTTCCACGATTCCCGACGCGTCAACGAGGGTCGGGATGACGGCCACGGGTTGCGCGGCGGCGAGTTTGCGAAATCGCTGCGAGGGACGCTCGTCCATCTCGACGACGCCCGTTTCGAGTTGCTGTTCGAGGCCTGCCGGCTGCACACGAACGGACTGACCGCGGGCGAGACCACGCTGCGGGCCTGCTGGGACGCCGACCGCCTCGACCTCGGCCGCGTGGGAGTCACTCCCAGACGCGATCTGCTCTGTACCGACGCCGCGCGAGCACTGTTGCCGTGGGCCCACCCTAGGGCTGTGGACGGGTTTCAATCGGTCGAAGTGCTGACTACGTGGGGCGTGGCCGTGTCCCGCGACTGAGTCGATGCAGGCCCGAATGTCTGCGGCATCGGTCCTCCAAGTCGTCAGAACCCGACTTCTGCTCAAGACTGCCGTCAGGCACAGCCTCGCCTGCCCGGTCCTTCCCGTTTCCCCGCAAACACACGGAGTTTCCCTGTGCTCTGGAAAGCCCCCAAGCCTGCAATCCCCGCCCCCTTCTACGATCGGCTTCCCGCTTACACCCCCGGCGAAACCGATCGCATGGTCGAGGCCATGCACACCGACGGCTTCGTCCTGCTGCGGGGCGTCCTCAACGCCGACGAGATCAACGAGTCGCGAGAGAAGATTGACGGTCTGCAGACGCCGCCGTGGGATTTCAACGGCCTCATGGACCACTACAAGAATGTCTTTAACCGCGATCCGTTCTGGCTGACGTTCCTCGATCGCGACGGCGTGCTCGATCTTGCCGAAGAAGTTCTGGGCTTCGACTGCCACATCATCGGGCAGACCGCCTGGCGGAGCCATCCGGGGCATCGAGGAGTCGGGCTCCACCTCGACTACCTGCCGGCGGAATGGCCCGCGACGGGGATCGCTGCCGAGTTTCGCATGCCAGTCTTTCTGGCGACCGCTCACTTCTATCTCAGCCCGCAAACCGAGGATCTCTGCCCGACACGGGTCATTCCCGGCAGTCATCGGGCCGGCCGCAAGCCCCGCCGGGACGAGACGCACTGGAACGGCCGCACTCTACAGCCGGTACTTTGTAATGCTGGCGACGTGCTGTTCTTCCGCAGTGACCTGTGGCACAGCGGCAGCGAGAACAGGACGGAGGACCAGACCCGCTACCTGCTGCAGGTGCACTACGGGAGACGGGAAATGGCGCAGCACTTCGCCCCATATCTCGACTGGCGGTTCAATCCGGAAGTTCTGGCTGCCTGCGGCCCGCGCCGCCTGGCCCTGCTTGGCGATCATCCGCAGGGTGCCTATGACTGAGCGCGGCACACTGCTGCCTGTTCGCAATTGCCCGCACGATTTCCAGGGACATCACTGCAAGCAGCGGTGTTTGAGACTGCGACTTCTGCGCACTTCCCGAGGCGGGTACACTCTTGGCGACGCATTCACTCCACCGGCAGGGATGGCGTACCTGCCGCGATTGGTGGTCGAGAAATCCGCGAGGCAGAGCCTCGTGGAGAGCGGTTCCCAGGCAGAGCCCGGGAACCAGAAACCGGAAGAGGAACAGGCATGTCTGGTGCATTGGCGGTGATTCTGGCGGCGGGGAAGAGTACGCGGATGAAGTCCGCCCTGCCCAAGGTGCTGCACGAAGTCTGCGGGCGGGCGATGATCGACTATGTCGTCGATGCGGCGCGGGCGGCGGGGGTCGGGAAGATCGTCGCCGTGGTCGGGCATCGGGCCGACCTGGTGCGGGGGTTTCTGTCGCGGACGCCGGGGATCGAGTTTGCCCTGCAGTCCGAGCAGAAGGGGACCGGGCATGCGGTGATGATGTGCCGGGAGCAGCTCGCCGCCCATCACGGTCCGGTGCTGATCCTGGCGGGGGATACGCCGCTGCTGAAGGCGGAATCGCTGGCGGCTCTGCTGACGGCACAGCGGGAGCAGTCGGCCGCGGCGGTGATCGGCACGGCGACGACGGCCGCCAATCACGGGCTGGGGAGAATTGTCCGGGACGTCGGCGGGAACTTCCTGCGGATCGTCGAAGAGAAAGACGCCTCGCCCGAGGAGAAACTGATTCAGGAGATCAACACGGGCTGCTACGCGTTCGACAGCCAGTCGCTGCTGGGAGCGCTGGAGCAGATTCGGCCGGATAACAGCCAGGCGGAGTATTACCTGACCGACTGCCCTCGGATCCTGCTGCAGTCGGGCAAGCCGGTCGTGGCGCTGAATGCGTTTGACCTGGTCGAGGCGCAGGGAGTCAACACGCGCGTGCAACTGGCCGACGTGACGGCGTCGATTCAGGCCGAGACGCTGGCGAAGCTGATGGCCTCGGGGGTGACGATCATCTCTCCGTCGAACACGATTATCGATCCGCGGGCGATCATCGAGCCGGACACGGTGATCCACCCGTTTACGGTGATTTCCGGGCCGGTGCGGATCGGTTCGGATTGTGTGATCGGGCCGCACGCGGTGATCTCCGGGGCGGTGACGTTGTCGGCGGGAACGACTGTGGGAGCGTTTCAAGAGTTGAAAGCGAAACTTGCGTAGGGTCCGCTGTGCGGACCAATTGACTGAGAATTGCGGTCCGCACAGCGGACCCTACGTTCTGGCATCCTCCGCCCCCCGCACCCGACTGTTGCAATCCCGGCGCGTTGACTAGCATGGAATGCGGCGAAGGTTGCCATCCGGTCTGACGGTCACGAGAGGGAGTTCGATCATGCCCAGGCATCTGCTGCTCACAATGATCCTTGTCGGAGGGCTGTCGACGCCGGCCCCGGCGACCGGACCGGCCGAGTCCATTGTCGAATCCGAGCAGGTTCTGAACGAGCTGATGGCCATACCGGCCAGGCAGATTCCGCGCCGGCTGCTGGACAGTGCCGAAGGCATTGTCATCATCCCGAACGTGATCAAGATCGGTTTCATCGGCGGTGTCCGCCGCGGTCATGGAGTCGTCCTGGTGCGCGACGCCGAGGGCGAATGGAGCCTGCCTCAATTCGTCACCCTGACAGGCGGCAGCGTCGGTTTCCAGGCGGGGATTCAGGGGTCCGATGTCGTCTTGGTCTTCACGACCCGCAAAGGGGTCGAGGGCCTGACGCGCGGGAAGTTCACGATCGGCGTCGATGCGTCGGCCTCAGCGGGACCGGTCGGTCGAGATGCGGCCGTGGGAACCGACGCGACGCTGCTCTCGGAGATCTATTCGTATTCCCGCAGCCGGGGACTGTTTGCCGGCGTCTCGATCGACGGTTCCGCCCTCGAAATCGACCATGCGGCTCACTCCGCGTATTATGGATCGCCATCGGGGCAACTGCCGACGCGTATTCCGGGCGAGGCGGCCGACCTGCGCCACTACCTGTCCGATCTGGCCGCGCGGACCGCTCCGGGGGTCGCGGTCAACGAACTTCCGCCGCCGCCAAGTTCGCCGAGGGTGATTGAGGGATTGCGGCGCTCGCTGATCCAGCAGACGGGCCAGTTGCACGCCCAGTTGAGCGCCGATTGGCGTGAGTATCTCGCGCTGCCGAGTTCCCTTGAGGAACCGGGCGTCATTCCGCCACCGGGGTCCCTGGCGCAGACCGTCAAGCACTTCGCCTTCGTGAACGGTTCGCCCGACTATCGGAATCTGTCGCAACTGCCGGAGTTTCAGCGGACCTATGAACTGCTGGTTGAGTACGAGAAGGCGGTGGCGGCGAACCACCCGAGGCTGGAGCTCCCGCCGCCGCCGAAGAATTAGCGGGCGGAAAGAAAAAAAGCTGACCGCGGAAAGCCAGACGAGTACGCTTCGCGGGCGTACGTCTGGCTTACAGCTTTCCGCTCTCAGCGTTCAGCCAATCCTGTCCTTGCCGACCCACGGACGCAGCACCGCGGGGATGTTGATCGTGCCGTCGGCCTGTTGATGATTTTCCAGGACGGCGATCAGGGCGCGGGTCACGGCGATGGCGGTGCCGTTGAGCGTGTGGACGTGCTGGCTCCCCTTCTTCTCCGGGGACTTGCAGCGGATGTTGAGCCGGCGGGCCTGGAAGTCGGTGCAATTGGACGCGGAGGTGACTTCGCCCCATTCGCCGCGGCCGGGCATCCAGGCTTCGAGGTCGTATTTGCGGTAGGCCGGTCCGCCGAGGTCGCCCGTGCAGATGTCGAGGACGCGGTAGGGGACTTCGAGCCCCTGGAAGATCTCTTCTTCGATGGCGACGATCTCTTCGTGGACCGCATCGGAGGCGGCGACGTCGGGGGCGGTGAAGGCGAACATTTCCACCTTGGTGAACTGGTGGACGCGGTAGATGCCGCGAGTCGCCCGACCGTGGGCGCCGGCTTCGGTGCGGAAGCAGTGGGAGACGCCGCCGAGCTTGATCGGGAGTTTGTCAACTTCGAGGATCTGATCCTTCAGCGAACCGCCAAGGGTGATTTCGGCGGTCGCCACCAGACAGAGGTCGCTGCCGGCGATGGAGTAGATCTGGGTTTCGTCGCCGCGGGGCTGGTAGCCGGTCCCTTCGAGGATCTCCATCCGGGCCAGGTCGGGGGTGATGTGGATCTCGAACCCGCGTTTGACGAGCTTCTGCACGGCGTACTGGACGAGGGCAAGTTCGAGCAGGGCCGCCTCGTTCTTCAGAAAATAGAAGCCATGTCCCGTCACGCGGGCGCCGGCTTCGAGGTCGACCAGGTTGTGCTTCTCGCAGAGGGCGACGTGGTCGAGGGGCTCAAATTCGAACTTTCGAGGCGTTCCCCACGTTCGAACGGTGACGCTTTCCGACTCCTCCATTCCAACGGGGGCGTCGGGATGAGTCATGTTCGGAATGGCCATCTGCAGGCCGAGCAGCTCGGCTTCGACTTCCTTAAGCTGGGCGTCGAAGGTGGCGACCTGCTCGCGCAGCTCTCGGCCCCGCTCGACGAGCGTCTGCTTCTCAGCCGGGTCTTTCGCCTTGGGAATCTGGCCGGAAACGTCTTTCTGGGCGTGCCGGGCGGCGTCAGTCGCCTGAATCAGCTCGCTCCGCTGGTCGCGGAGAGCGGCCAGCCGGCCTAGGTCGACAGCGACTTTGCGGTTGCGGCAGTTGGCGGCGACGGCGTCCAGATTTTCGCAGAGGAATTGCAGGTCCAGCATGGCGGCAGCCGCGTCGTCCTAACGGGGAATCGGTGATCAGTGTCGCCGGCTGACGGTCAGCCGACGGTTTTCGGCAGGGCGGCCAGCCGTTCCCAGAGGGCGGCGCTGGCCAGCGTCCCCCGGTGGAAGTCGGCCACCGTAAAATGTTCGTCCGGGCTGTGCAGATTGTCGGTATTCTGCCCCCAGCCGAGCAGGAGTGTATCGACTCCCAACACCTCGCGGAAGGTCGTTACTACGGGGATGCTTCCCCCCTCCCGGATCAGCACCGGAGCCGCGCCGAACGCCTCTTCGATCGCCTCGGATGCCGCCGTGAGATACGGACTCGTCGGATCGAATACGAACGCCGGGCAGCCGTGAAAGCGGGAGAACTCCAGTTCCACTCCCGGCAGACAGTTTGCGTTGAGGAAATGTTCGAGCGCATCGAGGATTCTCGCCGGATCCTGCTGCGGCACGAGGCGGCACGTAATCTTCGCCGAGGCGCGCGAAGGCACAATCGTCTTTGGTCCAGCCCCCTGATAGCCCCCGGTGATGCCATTGACGTCGCAGGTGGGTCGAGCCCAGCGGCGTTCCAGGGTGGTGAAATCGGCTTCGCCGTGGACGGCCGAGACGCCAAGTTCTGCGCGATAAGCCGCCTCATCGAACGGCAACTTCGCGAAGCCGGCCCGCTCGGAGTCGGACAGCGGGGTGACTTCGTCGTAGAAACCGGGGATCTGCACGCGGCCGTCGGCGTCGTGCAGGGCGGACACGAGGCGGCAGAGGGCGTTGACGGGATTCGTGACCGAGCCGCCGAACACGCCGCTGTGGAGATCCTTCTTCGGGCCGCGGAGGGCAACTTCACACGCGACGATGCCGCGCAAGCCATACGTAATAGCCGGGATGCCGGGGGCGTACTGGCTGGTGTCGCTGACGACGGCGACATCGCAGGCGAGAGCGGCCTTGCGGCTTTCCAGGAAGTGGTCGAGGTTGTTGCTGCCGACCTCTTCTTCGCCCTCAATCACAAACTTCAGGTTAACCGGCAACCGGCCTTCGACCTTGAGCCAGGCCTCCGCGGACTTCACGTGGGTGAAGACCTGTCCCTTATCGTCGGTCGCGCCGCGAGCGAAGAGTTTGCCGTCGCGGATGGTCGGCTCGAACGGCGGCGTCGTCCAGAGGTCGAGCGGATCGGGAGGCTGGACGTCGTAATGGCCGTAGACGAGGACGGTCGGCGCGCCGGGTGCCTGCAGCCATTCGGCGTAGACGATCGGGTGGCCGGCGGTCTGGACGGTCTCCACCTGGAAACCCATCGCCGCGAACTGGTCGTGGAGGAACTTCGCCGCCTGCAGCATGTCCGGCCGGTGCTCGGGCTGGGCACTGATCGACGGAATGCGAAGGAGTTCGCACAGTTCCGCAAGGTGTTGGTCGGCATGCGATTCGAGATGCACGGTGACAGCGGCGGACATGGGTTTCGGTCCTTCGAAATCGTTGAGAGACGCTGGTGGGCAGAGCCCACCCTACAAAGACTGGTACGTTGACAGGCGCTCTACAGGCCGGCCTGGGCGACGGCGGATTGCATTTTCTGGAGGCCGAGTTTTGCGACTTCGACCGGGTCCTGCGCCCAGAGTTTCTCGTTGAAGAGCTCCAGCGAGAGCCAGCCGTCGTAGCCGATCGCGTGCAGGTTTTTGAGCCATTGCGTCAGGTACAGATGGCCGTCGCCGGGCAGCACGCGGGAGTGGTCGTGCTGTTCGAGACGCGGAGGCTCGGCGGGGGTGTCGTTGAAGTGGCTGATGGCCACCTGACTCCCCTGCAGCAGCAGGAGATCGTCGAACGTGCCGCCGCCGCGGAAGTTATGAAAGGGGTCGACGATGATCGTGGCCGTCGGATCGCCGGAGTTCCGCATGATGTCCAGCGCCGTCTGGACGGTGCAGATGTGGGCGACGAAGCCGAGATACTCCATCGCCGTCCGGATGCCGTATTCGCGGCCGATTTCCAGCAGCTCCGCGTACTGCTGACCGGCTTCGACCAGATCGACCCGGCCGGCGGCCGGACTGGCGATCGAGTGCGTCGCGCGCAGTTCGGCGGCCTGTTCCAGACGGCGACGGCACTCCAGCAGGCCGTCGGCATGATCCGTTCCCGACGTTCCGCACCAGCCGGCAAGATAAATTGTCGTCGGCACGACGAGCGCCGCATCGTCGAGGGCGTGGCGAATCTCTCTCAGGCTGCCGCCGTTGCCGAGAAACTGATCGATATCGTCGTGCCAGAGCTCGATCGCCCCGTAGCCGGCCTGTCCGGCGATCCGGATTTTTTCCAGCAGACCGGCCGGGCGAATGGTACTGGTGTTGAGACAGTAGCGGAAACCGGGCATAACGGAGGCTCCGTCGGAGTGTCAAACGGTGAAGCTGCGAGGCTACACGCTGGAAAGAACGATGGCAACGGGCTCAACGCGGTTCCTGGTCCTGCTAACGGCCCTCGCCGGTCCGATCGTGGGCTGCCGGCCGGCGCAGCCAGTCGTGGCCGCCAAGGCTCCCGCGAGAGTCCCTGCCAGGACAGCATCGCCGGTGAATCCCGCTGCGGACGCCACGGATCAGGCCGCCAGCACCGCAGATCCGCCGTTCCACTCGCCGCCGATGGAAGCTTCACCGCCGGACGAGCCGGAACCGGTCTACCGCCCCAATGATGACCGGCCGGTGCATAACGAAGCAGATCTGGCAGCGCTGGGCATTCACACTTACCGTTCGTCGCGACTGACGCTCTGGACCGACGTTCCATCCGACGACGCGGAGACCCTGCCGCCGCTGGTCGATCAGTTCTACGGGCAACTGGTGGCGGGTCTCGGACCATTGCCCCCGGCGCGCGACGGCGCCGAGTTCCACGTCTACGGCTATCTGATGTCCGACGAAGCCAAGTTCCGCGAGGCGGGCTGCCTTCCGGAAGACCTGCCCACGTTCGAGCACGGACGCAATCGGAACAACGTCTTCTGGATGCGGGAGCAGCCGTTTGCGTACTACCGCGAGCATCTGCTGCTGCACGAAGTCACCCATTGCTACATGCTGGCGTCAACCCATACAGAACTGTATCCGGTCTGGGTCATGGAGGGTCTGGCGGAATTCTACGGCACGCACCGGGTGGATGCGGCCGGGAAATTGCACACCGGGATCCTGCCGGATTCGCCCGAGTCGGCGGCGGGCTTCGGGCGAATCAGCCTGATCCGCACGGCATTCGCGGAGCAGCGGGGGAAGACCGTCGCCAAGGTCCTCCAGCTCCTCCCGGCCGAGTTCGACAAACCCGAGGCGTACGCGTGGTCGTGGGGGCTGAGTCACTTCCTCCTCACGCACCCGCGCTACGGAGAGACGTTTCGCGACGTGCTCCGCGAAGCCCCCGGCCCCGGCTTCTCGCGCGAACTGGCGCGCCGTTTTCAGTCCGTTGAGCGGGATCTCCTCAGCGAGTGGATGTTGTTCGTCGTCAATCTGTGCTACGGGTACGACACGCAGCGTGCGGCGATCGATTTCCGGCTCGGACGCCCGCTCGGCGAGACGGCTGGAGCCTGTACCATCCGCGCGGATCGAGGCTGGCAATCGTCCGGAATCCAAGTCGAAGCGGGCGAGACGTACCGGATCTCGGCGACCGGGCGGGTGACGCTGGCCGACGAGCCGAAGCCGTGGGTTTCGGAGCCGCAGGGGATTACGTTCCGCTACCACGACGGCTGGCCGCTGGGACTGCTGCTGATGTGCGTGCGGTCCGAAACCGGCCTGACCGGCGGGGCCGATGACAGCCTGCGACAGGTGCTGCCGGTCGGACGCGAGGCCGAGTTCCCAGCGCCGGTGACGGGGACCGTCTATCTGCGGGTCAATGACGGGTGGAACTCACTGGCGGACAATACCGGGGAGTTTGAGGTGACGCTGCATCGGGAGCCTCAGCCCCGGGCATCTTCCACGGCAAAAACGCCATAAAGTCGGATTGGCCGGTGCCCGCGAGAATCGCGTTGCGTCAGGCAGTTTCCCGGTTCGACAATCCCCCGGACCGGCTGCTATCATTCAGGATCACCGTTTTCCGATGCGATTCGGAAACAGGCTTCGGAATTTGAGCAGACAGCCGGGGGTAATCGACGTGATGGAAGCTTCGCCGATGTGGCTGCGAGTGGCGGTCGTCGTTCTGGGGGGATGGATCACTGGCGGACCGGCCAAGGCCGCAGAACCCCCGACCGCTCATTGGATCTGGGCGCCGGGCGGCGAAAAGGAGAATCAGACGGCCTTCTTCCGCTCCGAGTTCGAGATTCACAGTGCGGTGAAATCAGCGCGCCTCATCGTCGCCAGCGACAACGAAGCGGTCGTCTTCGTCAACGGGACCCAACTGCTCAAGAACAACGATTTCAACTCGCCGTCATCGATCGATGCCGGCCGGAACTTGAAGGCGGGCAGGAATGTGGTCGCCGTGCGGGGGCAGAACGCCGGCGGTCCCGGAGGCGTCATCCTGCAACTCACCGTCACCACAGAAGACGGCGTCGAAACCTTTGTGTCGGACACCTCGTGGAAATTCGCCGAGAAGGCGAGTAAGGGCTGGCAGACCGCAGAGTTTGACGCCAGCGGCTGGGAATCTGCGATCTCGGTGGCGACGGTCGGCGGCGAACCGTGGACGAAAGTCACGGCGGATCTGCTGACGCGAATGTCGAAGGCCCGGCCGCCTGCGGCAACGCCGGTCGACCAGCTCAAGGTTGCCAAGGGCTTCAAGGTTGAGCTGCTCTATTCGGTGCCGAAGGAAGAAGAAGGCTCGTGGGTCAGCATGTGCACCGACCCCAAGGGTCGGCTGATCGTCTGCGACCAGTATGGCGGGCTGTACCGCATCGCGCCGCCGCCGATCGGAACTCCAGGGGAGATCGGGCTGGAGAAGATTGAAATCGAACTGGGCGACGCGCAGGGCTTGCTCTGGGCGTTCGACAGCCTGTATGTCGTCGTGAACAGCGGAAAGCACAAGAGCGGCGTGTACCGCGTCAAGGACACAGACGGCGACGACAAGCTCGACAGCGTCGAACACCTGCGGGAACTCAACGGCGGCGGCGAGCACGGTCCGCATGCCATCCTGCTGACGCCCGACGGCAAGTCGCTGTATGTCGTCTGCGGCAATCAGACGAAACTCACGGAGATCGATCAGTCTCTCGTCCCCCGGATCTGGAGTGAAGACCATCTGTTGCCGCGGATGCCGGACGGTCGGGGATTCATGGCCGGCGTGCTGGCCCCCGGCGGGTGCATCTACCAGATCGATCCGGACGGGAAGTCGTGGAAACTGATCAGCAACGGCTTCCGCAATCAGTACGATGCCGCGGTCAACTCCGCGGGAGAGCTGTTCACGTACGACGCCGATATGGAGTGGGATGTCAGCACGCCCTGGTACCGGCCGACCCGAGTCTGCCACGTGGCCAGCGGCGGCGAGTGGGGCTGGCGCAACGGAGCAGGCAAGTACCCGGTCTACTACGCCGATACGCTGCCCCCCGCGGTGAATATCGGACCGGGATCGCCGACGGGCATCACCTTCGGCTACGGCGCCAAGTTCCCGGCAAAGTATCAGAATGCCCTCTTTATCTGCGACTGGAGCTACGGCAAGCTCTACGCCGTCCATCTGACGCCTCAGGGCGGATCGTATGTCGGCGCCCTGGAGGAATTCGTCACCGGCACGCCGCTGCCGCTGACCGATCTGGTGGTCAATCCGCTCGATGGCGCCCTTTACTTCGCGATTGGCGGCCGGCGGGTCCAGTCGGGTCTGTACCGGGTGACGTATACCGGGGCGGAATCGACAGCTCCTGCGGCGACGCCGGCCCCCCCGACGCCCGAACAGAAGCTGCGTCGCGAGCTGGAGCAATGGCATGGCAAGGCCGATCCCAAGGCGGTGGACGCGGTCTGGCCGCATCTCAAGCATCCCGACCGGTTCGTCCGCTGGGCGGCCCGAGTGGCTCTGGAGCATCAACCGGCGGATTCGTTCGCCGAGAAGGCGCTGGCGGAGACAAATCCGCAGGCGGCGATGACGGCCCTGATGGCGCTGATTCGCGTTTCCAGCCGGGATGAATTCCATCGCCAGCCGGAGGCCCCGCCAATCGACCCGGCGCTGACCGCCAGGATCCTGGCGGCGCTGGACCGGATCGAATGGACCTCGCTGTCGCTTGAGCAGAAGCAGGAACTGCTGCGGGACTACACGCTGGTCTTCACACGTCGGGGCGCACCCGATGAGGCGACCCGCGAAAAGCTGGTCCGGAAGTTCGACGCTCTTTATCCGGCGGCCACGAAGGAGCTCAACGCCGATCTGGCAAACCTGATGGCCTATTTCCAGGCGCCGTCGGCCGCCGCCAAAACCGTGGCGCTGCTGGAAGCCGCACCGACGCAGGAAGAGCAGATCGACCTGGCGCGGGCGATGCGTTTCGTCAAAGTCGGCTGGACGCCAGAGCTGCGCAAGAGCTACTTGAGTTGGTTCCTGAAGGCGGGGACGTTCACCGGGGGCAACAGCTTCGGCGGGTTCATGAAGAATATCAAGACCGACGCCGTCGCGACGATGACCGACGAGGAGCGGGCCGCGTTCAAAGACCTGATCGAGGCGACTCCTGAAACCGCAGCGGTGGCCATTGCGCCGCCCCGTCCGCTGGTAAAGGAATGGAAGCTGGAAGAACTGACGCCGCTGCTGGAGTCGGGACTGAAGGACCGCAACTTCGACCGCGGACGGACGATGTTTGCCGCCGCGAACTGTTTCAGTTGCCACCGTTTCGACAACCAGGGGGGCGCCCAGGGACCGGATCTGACCGGCGCCGCCGGTCGATTCAGCGCCCGGGATCTGCTGGAGTCGATCGTCGATCCGAACAAGACGATCAGCGATCAGTACGCCGCGGTGGTCATTTCGACGGTCGACGGGAAAGTGGTGACGGGGCGGATCATCAATCTCAACGGCGACACCTTTATTCTGAACACGAACATGCTGGATCCGAACGCTCATACGAACGTGAACCGGTCCGAGATCGACGAGATGCTGGTGTCGAAGGTCTCGATGATGCCCGCCGGGCTGCTGAATACGCTCAATCAGGACGAATTCCTGGACCTGATGGCGTACCTGCTGTCGCGCGGCGACCGGAATCATCCTGCATTTCGCAAGAACTGACTCGCCGGACGCGGCGCTCTGGATGGTCCGATCGGGGCGGTTACCGGTCGGACCGGCCGCGGGCAACCTGACAGACCTCTTTGAGCCGGAGTCGAACACATGCAGAGCAGTCGCTCGCTTCTGCTGCTGGGCGCGGTCGTCTTCAGCGTTTCGCCGCTGCTGGCTGCCGATTCCCCGGTGGAGTTTGAACGGGACATCCGGCCCCTCTTCGCGAAGCGCTGCGCAGGCTGCCACGGCGTCAGCGAGCAGAACGGCGGCCTGCGGCTCGACGCCCGACGGCTGGCATTCCGCGGGGGAGACTCCGGAGCGGCGATCGTCCCCGGGAAAGCCGCGGAAAGCGATCTGCTGAAGCGCGTGACGAGCGACGATCCCGATGTCCGGATGCCGCCCGAAGGGGATCGGCTGACGGCGGACGAGATCGGCCGGCTGACGCGCTGGATCGAAGCCGGAGCCGTCTGGGAAGAAACCGACGCCGACCGTGCGGCCGAGAAGCAGAATCAGAAGCTGAATCACTGGGCATGGAAGCCGGTCGAGACACCGACGACGCCGACTGTCCGACACGACGCATGGCCGCGATCTGCGCTGGACAACTTCATCCTGGCCCGGCTCGAAGCCGCAGGGTTAAAGCCCGCGCCTGAGGCGGATCGGCGGACGCTGATCCGGCGACTGTCATTCGATCTGCGGGGCCTGCCCCCCTCGCCGGAAGAGGTGGACGCCTTTGTGGCGGATGCTGACCCGCTGGCGTACGAACGGCTGGTCGACGATTTTCTGGCGTCGCCCGCCTATGGCGAGCGCTGGGCGCGGCACTGGCTGGATGCGGTGCGATTCGCGGAATCCAACGGGTTCGAGACGAACCAGCCCCGTCCCACGGCCTGGCGCTATCGGGATTACGTCATTCGGTCGCTCAACGAGGACCTGCCGTATGACCGCTTCGTGCGGGAACAGCTCGTCGGGGATCGGCTCGGTGCGGACGAGGCCACCGGATTTCTGGTCGCCGGCCCCTGGGATCAGGTCAAAAGCCCGGACCCGGTTCTAACGGCCCAGCAGCGGGCCGACGAACTCAACGACATAGTGGCCACGACAGGCTCGGCCTTTCTCGGACTGACGGTCGGCTGTGCGCGCTGCCACGATCACAAATTCGATCCGATCGGCGCGCGGGACTATTACGCCCTGACCGCCTGCCTGGCCGGCGTTCAACACGGCGAACGAGGCATTCGACCGCGCGGCGATGCGGTCAGTCCCCAAGAGATCCAGCAGACGCGAGAGCTGCTGGCCGCGGTCGAGCGGGAACTGTCGGCCTTTGAACCGCTGGCTCACCCGGTCCGAACCGTGTTGCTGGACGAGCTGTCGGTTGCGCCGACGTCAACTTCGCCGGGCGTCGATGAACTGCTGCCGCGACGGAATGTCGAGCCCTACAAGCCGGGGAGCGAGCGCGGCGAACGGGACGACGTCGGCGACGCCCTGCGACTTCCCAATCTGAGTCCTTCCTACACCTGGTATCAGGCTGCTCCGCAGCAGAACGTCGTGGCATGGTCGCCGCGGGTCGAAGGCCGCTGGCGCGTCTGGGTCTCCTGGGGCAGCGGCTTCACGAATCACGCGAAAGACGCCGTTTACCTGCTCGATCGCGACGGCAACCTGGAAACGACCGACGATCAGCAGGAGATGCTGCGCGTCGATCAGCGGCAGTTCGCCGACGGAACCGGCGAGCGAGCCTCCCGTCGACTCTGGAGCGGCCTGGCGGATGCCGGCATCCACGAACTCGCCGCCAACAGCCGGATCGTCCTGCGCAACGGTGCGGAATCAACACCCGTCACTGCCGACCTGATCGTGCTGCAGCAGGCAGCCGACGAAGAAGTCGCTGAACGCGGCCCGCAGCTGCGGTCCGCTGTCTGGCGCGGCGCCAATATCGAGCGATTCACCCCGATCGAAGCCCGGTTTGTGCGTTTCACCGTCACGGGCACGAACAGCTCCGAACCCTGCATCGACGAATGGGAAGTCTTCACGAGCGGCGGCGCCCCTCAGAACGTCGCGCTGGCAACGGCCGGGTCGAAGGTCACCGCATCCGGAACATACCCCGGCTCTGCGATCCATCAGCTCAAGCACATCAACGACGGCCGGTATGGCAACGAGGCGAGCTGGATCTCGAATCAGCCGGGTCAAGGTTGGGTCCAGTACGAATTCGCCCGGCCGGAAGTCATTGAGCGGATGGTCTGGAGTCGAGACCGGGAAGCGCCGGCGAAGTACGCCGATCGCGTTGTCACCAGCTACCGGATCGAGGCTTCGCTCGACGGGGAGCAGTGGCAGGTGGTGGCGACGTCGGATGATCGACTGCCAGTGAAGGACGCCGCGATGACGCGCGAAGTCCGATTTGCCGCAGGCGCTTTGCCCGCCGAACAGGCGCGGCAGCAGGAGTTGTCGGTCCGGCAGCGCGAGCTGGCGGCGCGCATGAAGCGACTGACCGATCTGCCGATGGCCTATGCGGGACGCTTTGAACAGCCGGGGCCGACGTTCCGGCTGCACCGGGGCGATCCAATGTCGAAGCGGGAAGAAGTTCCTCCGGGCGGCATGCCGGCATTTGGCGGCGAATGGACGCTGGCAGCAACCTCGCCGGAAGCCGAACGGCGTCAGGCGCTGGCCGACTGGATCGCCGCTCCAGGCAATCCCCTGACGGCGCGGGTGATGGTCAACCGGCTGTGGCATTATCACTTCGGAGCCGGAATCGTCACCACGCCCAGCGACTTCGGCATCAACGGCGCAAAGCCGTCGCATCCGGAACTGCTGGACTGGCTGGCGGCGGAATTCGTCGCCCGCAACTGGTCGCTGAAGGATCTGCATCGTCTGATTGTGACCAGTTCCACCTTCCGCCAGTCGAATCAGACCAGCCCGGAAGGACTGGCGGCGGACGCCGGCGACCGGCTGCTGTGGCGGTTTCCCGCCCGGCGACTGGAAGCGGAGCCGCTGCGCGACGCCATGCTGCTGGTCGGCGGCAATCTGGACGATGCGATGGAGGGTCCGGGGTTCGACCTCTTCGAACCCAACACGAACTACGTCAAGGTCTATGCGCCGCGGCACGTGTTTGGCCCCACCGAATGGCGGCGGATGGTCTACCAGAGCAAACCGCGAATGCAGCTCGACGACGTCTTCGGGGCCTTCGACTGCCCGGATATGGGACAGATCGCCCCGAAGCGGCTGGCGTCCACCACGCCGCTGCAGGCGCTGAACCTCCTCAACAGCCCGTTCGTGATGCAGCAGTCGGAGATTTTCGCCGGGCGGCTGCGATTGGAAGCCGGCGCTGACCCCGAACAACAGGTTGAGCGAGCGTTCCGGCTGATGTTCCAGCGCACGCCGACGGCGGAGGAACAGCGGACCTGCGCCGAATTCGTCAGCAGCGAAAGCCTGGAACTGCTGGTCCGGGTTCTCTTCAACAGCAGCGAATTCCTGTACGTCTTCTGACGTCTCGATCCGTACAGCCCGGACAAATCGAAACGCATTGAGACGGGAGCAGAACGATGGAACCTTCCCGATTGTCGGCGGTGGCGAAGACGCTGCTCGATCGACGCAACTTTCTACAGAGCGGGGGGGCGGGGCTCAGCGGCATTGCGCTGGCGTCGCTCCTGGCGGCCGAAGGCCGACTCTCCGCCGCGGAACCGCCCATCCGCCCGGACTGGTCTCCGGAACGACCGACCGCTCCCCGGAAACCGCACTTCGCTCCGAAGGCGCAGCAAGTGCTGGTCCTTTTCTGCTCGGGAGCACTCAGCCACGTCGACACGTTCGACTACAAGCCCGAACTGGTAAAGCGGGACGGCATGCCGCTCCCCGGCGCGGCGGGACTCGTGACGTTTCAGGGAGAGCAGGGGAATCTGACGAAGCCGATCTGGGACTTCAAACCGCGCGGCGAGAGCGGCAAGATGACCAGCGAACTGCTGCCGCGGCTGGGCGAGCTGGCGGACGAATTCAGCTTCATTCACTCGATGACCGCCAAGTCCAACACGCACGGGCCCGCCGAGAACCAGATGAGCACCGGCTACGTGCTCGAAGGCTTTCCGGCAATGGGCTCGTGGGTCAGCTATGCCCTCGGCAGCGAGTGCCAGGACCTGCCGTCCTTCGTGGCGATTCCCGATCCGCGCGGCGTGCCGCAGGTCGGGCCGAACCACTGGAACTCCGCCTTTCTGCCTGCGGTCTTTCAGGGAACGGCGTTCAACGCCGACAAGCCGATTCCGAACCTGTCGACGCCGGCCAGGATCAACGCCGCCACGGAATCCCGTTCGCGGGATCTGCTGGCGTCGCTGAACCGCAGCCTGCTGGAGCGCCACCCGGGGGACACCGAACTGAGCGCCCGGATCGCCGCCTATGAGATGGCCGCCCGGATGCAGCTCAGCGCGGCGGAGGTCGGCGATCTCTCGCAGGAGTCCCGCGGAACGTGGGAGATGTACGGCGCGACGGACACGGAGAACACCACCAAAGCCCGGTTCGGCAAGAACTGTATGCTGGCCCGGCGCCTGCTGGAGCGGGGCGTGCGGTTCGTGCAGCTCTTCAATGGCTCGTACGCGATGGGGGAGGGGGTCGGCAACTGGGACGGCCATAAGACCCTCAAAGCGCAGTACGACATTCACGGGCCGATCCTCGACCAGCCGGCGGCGGCGCTGATCCGGGATCTGAAGCAGCGGGGCATGCTGGACCAGACGCTGGTGGTCTTTGTGACCGAGTTCGGGCGGATGCCGACCTTCCAGAAAGGGGCCAGCGGCCGCGACCACAATCCCAAGGGATTTACCGTTTTCATGTGCGGGGCAGGGGTGAAGCGTGGCTTCAGCTACGGCGCCACCGACGAATTCGGCTACCAGGCGGTCGATCGCGTCTCCACGATCTACGACCTGCACGCCACGCTGCTGCACCTGCTGGGACTCGATCACACGCGGCTGAGCTTCTACCACAACGGCATCGAGCGCCGCCTGACCGACGTCCACGGCCACGTGATCGAAGACGTGCTGACGTGACCCCGGGGCGGTAGGGTGAGTCGAGTCTTCGAGGCTCACCTCACCATACTTTTCACCCCATCAATCCCGCAACTTTCGCCCGGTCAGCGACAGAAACAGTCGCTCCAGATCGGAATGCGATGTCTCAATCCGCTCGACGGTCACGCCTGCGAGACGGATCTGCTGCAGCACCTCCGGAAGCAGAAACTCCCAGCGACCGTCCGGCGCGGAGACCTCCAGCTGCGTCCCTCCGTTGCTCGATGCGATCTCACGGACTGAGTCCGCCAGCCGCCCGTGCAGCGCAACGGCTCCCGAAACTGACAGCAGAATCCTTCCGGTCACCCCCTCCAGCAGGTTCGTCAGAGTGTCGTATGCCAGCCTCTGGCCGTGATCGATGATCGCCACCCGCTGGCAGAGGGCCTGCACTTCCTCCATATAGTGGCTGGCGTAAAGGATCGCAGTTCCACCCGCTGCGAGGGCGCGGACGCAGTCGAGCAGGTGCACACGGGACTGCGGGTCGACGCCGACGGTCGGTTCGTCGAGCATCAGCACCGCCGGTTCGTGCAGGACGGCGATGCCGAAATTGAGCCGCCGCTGCATCCCCCCCGAGAACTCCGCCGCCCGCTGCTGCGCGACCTGCGCCAGACCGATCTGTTCGAGCACCGTCGCGCATCGCTGGCGAAGCCGCTCGCCCCGCAGTCCGTAGATCTCGCCGAAGAACCGCAGGTTTTCGAGCGCGGTCAGATCGGGATAAATCGCAAGCTCCTGCGGCACGACGCCCAGACAGGTGCGAAGCTGGCGATCGCGGATCGTGAAAGGCTGGCCGTTCAGCCGGACGGAACCTGATGTCGGCTTGAGCAGTCCCGCGAGCATGAGCATGGTCGTCGACTTCCCGGCCCCGTTCGGACCGAGCAGCCCGAGGATCTCTCCGGGCTCGACGGCGAGGCTCAGGTCGTCGACCGCGACGTGCTCGCCATAAACTTTGCGGAGGTTCAGAGCTTCCAGGGCCGGCATGCGAATCTCGGGCGAACGGGCGGAGAAGACCGGCTCACTGTGACGGATTGCCGCGGCTGACGCCATCATGTCCTCGCTACCAGCCGACGAAGGCCGCATGCGTCAGCAGCGCAACGATCAGAGCCGTCGCGCCGACCCGAAGATTGTCATTCGAGCGGAGCGGAAGCGACTCCACCAGCGCCGCCGCCAGCGTGGCGGGCAGCACGCTCAGGAACGCCGCGAGCAGCGAAACGCGAGGAACCGCTTCGCCCCAGTAGAGAAGGGTGGCCAGCGCAGCGCCGCCGAAGCAGAAGCACAGGCTGCCCGTCCAGGACTTTCGCCGATTCCACGGCAGCCGCCACCCTCCCAGACGCAGACCTCCTAACGTGGCGGCTCCGTCGCCCAAGGCCAGAATGCCGAGGACGCTCAGCCCGATCTCCGCCTCGCCCGGCAGCAGCAGCAGAGCCCCGAGAACCGGCAGCGCATACCCCAGAACGGCGGCGGACCAGTCCCGTTCGCCGCGGCGTGCAAATGACCGATACCTGCGGAAGGCGGCGAAAATGATCCCGCCCCCCAGCAGCGCCACCGCTGCCAACAGGATCGGTCCCCAGGGATCCTGATGGGGAATTGCCCACAGCAGAAATGGGAGAAACCCCGGCGCCATGTGAAACAGCCGGCGACGGGCTTCCGACGGTCCCAGAACGACTGCCGGTTGCCAGACATCGGACCAGCCGCCCCCAACGGTCCGCGAGCGGTGCGGACGCGGGACGGAATTCCAGACGGGAAGGCCCCGGCTCATGACGGCAGCTCCCTGCTCCCCGTGGGAGCAACGCGGTGATTGGCCCGCCGAGCTGCGCTCCATCGCGACTGTTCGCGGCGGCATTCGTCCTGCACAGCCGCCTGTACACCTGGCCCGATTCTCCCACTTCAATCGCAATTCTTCGCGGGCCACAAGATGTTGTCGACCAGCTTCACCTGAAAATCCTGAAAAACTCCGACGGGCCAGACGTCCAACACCGTCGACGGCGCAAACCTTGTCGACCAGGTTTGCCTTAACGCCGGGATGACCGCCGGCGGCGGTTGTTGAGATAGACCGACAGCGCAGAGCCGACCGGTTGATCGGTCCGGAGCCGGAGATAATCGAACTGCAGATCGCGGACGGACGACTCGATCCGCTGGAGGAACGCCTGGAACTCCCGCTGATAGGCGGCCCGCAGCGCCCGAGGATCGGAAAACTGGTCCTCCCAGCCTTCGAGCCCTTTAAAAAGAGTTGGGTCCTGAAACGGAAAATCCTCCTCCGCCGGGTCGATGATCTGCAGCACGATCACATCCTGCCGGCAATGGCGAAAGTGCTTCAGGCCACTGAGAATCGCCTCGGGATCGTCGAACAGATCGCTGAGGAGAACCACCAGCCCGCGGCGCTTCAACCGGCTCGCCAGTTCATGCAGAACGGGTCCCAGGGCTGTTCTGGGACCCGGTTCAGTCTGCTCGAGCACCTGACAGATCTGGCCGAACTGCTGCGGCGTGCTGGACGGACGGAGCATCTGCTGCACGCCGCTGGAAAACGTCACCGCCCCGACCGCGTCCTGCTGCCGGGTGATCAGGCACGCCAGCGAGGCCGCAACGCAGGCGGCATAGTCCCACTTGCTGAAGAGCGCGTCCGGCGACCGGTAGGTCATCGATTCGCTGGCGTCGACGAGAAGCTGGCAGACGTAGTTGGTCTCTTCGTCAAACTGCTTCAAGTAGACGCGGTCGCTCTTGCCGTAGACCTTCCAGTCGACATAGCGCAGGTCGTCGCCGGGGACGTACTCGCGGTGCTCGGCGAATTCGTTGGAGAAGCCGTGGTAGGGACTACGGTGGAGCCCGGCGACGTAGCCCTCGACGATGGTCCGCGCCTTCAGCTCCAACCCCTGCAGGCGGGCCAGCGTCGCGGTATCGACAATCGCGGGAGGAGTGGTCACACGGCAGCCTTGAAGCAGAAACTGTCAGAGGCCGCGGGCTTTCACCAGACCGCTGAGACTCTTGAATTCGGGAGCGTCCGCGGTCTCGCACCATTCGAACAGCACCGACTCGACCGTCGTCAGCACGGCGCCGGCGGAAGCCAGGCGCTCGCCGGCCAGTTTCCAGTCCAGCTCGCGGCGGCTGGCGACGGCGTCCATCGCGACAAACACGGTGTAGCCCAGTGACAGCATGTCTAACGCCGTCTGCAACACGCAGACGTGGCCTTCGACGCCGGCCAGGACAACTTGAAAGCGTCGGTCGGGATCCTGCGCCGCCGGCGGCCAGCCGAGGTCCGCCGCGGCGCTGAACCGCATCTTGGTAACGCGGCGGTCGACCGAACCGGCCAGTTCGGGAATCGTTTCGCCCAGTCCCTGCGGATACTGCTCGGTGGCAACCGCGGGAACCTGCAGCAGTTTCGCCCCCTCGATCAGCAGCCGGCAGGCGGTGGTGAGCCGGGTGGGGTCGGGCATCGCGGACAGCAGGCGCGACTGCAGATCGACCAGCACCAGGCGGCTGCTCCCACAATGCAGGAGTTCGGGGCTGCGAGGCAGAGACACAGACATGCAGAGAAATCCTGAGCCGGCGAACGTCCTGTCGAGGAGTTCTACTGAGTGACGGTATCGAACGGTGTTTTGACGATGCTCGCGGATTGGAGGGAAAACTGCAATGTTCCAAGCGACAACCGCGCTGGCGAAGTGCGTTGTGGCCGCGGAATCCAGTACAATTCATCCCGCCATGAATTCGTTCCGGAGGAGTCCGCCGCCATGCCAAGTCTGCGTCTGCTGAGCCAGGTCTTCATCGCCGGGCTGGTCTGCTCCGTCGGCGACTGCGCCTTGTGGTCCGCAGAAAACCCTGCAGACGCAGCGAAACTGCGGCCGCTGCTGGAAACCTTTGCCAGTGAGTTCGTCGCGATCACCCCTGGGCAGGGCAAGTTTCCGGCGACATTCCAGTTCGGGCCGCCTGTCGCTCAGCGCGAAGTGCGTCTGGCGGACAGCTTTGCCATGGCAAAGTACGAAATCCCGCAGAATCTGTACGAGGCGGTCATGGGCGAGGAACCCAGCCGCTGGAAAGGGCCGCGGAATTCGGTCGAAATGATGTCCGCCGCGGACGCGGAACGGTTCTGCCGGAAAATCACGGAATCGCTGCGGACTGCCGGTCTGCTCAAGGAAGGCGAAGAAATCCGGCTGCCGACCGAAGAGGAATGGGAGTATTGCTGCCGCGCCGGGACGACAACGCGCTACAGCTTTGGCGACGAGGCCCAGGCCCCGGATGATAAGTCGCCCAAGGCGACGCTGCTCGACAAATACGGCTGGCACCACGGCAATGCCGCCGGAAACGATCCGCCGGTGGGTGCACTCGCGCCGAATCCCTGGGGGCTCCATGACATGCACGGATACCTCTGGGAATTCACCGCTGGGGGACCAAAGGACAAAGTCGTCGTCCGGGGCGGGTCGTGGAAGGACGAATTCCCGAAGCTGGAAAGTTCCTCGCGCAAAGTGCTTCCGGCAGACGCCCGCGACGATGCCATTGGCTTTCGCTGCGTGAAAGCGGCAGCGAAACCGAGCCGTTGATCGTTCGCGAACGCATCGCAGTCTGTCGCGGGTTTCAATACGGTCGAGCCATCTGCTGAAGTGACGTGAATGCACGGACTGGTGCTGGCCTTTGGATTCGGAACCCCCGCCTTGCTGTGGGGCGTTTCGCTGGCCGGACTGCCGATCCTGATTCACCTGCTGCACCGGCGGAAGTACGTCGAGATGTCCTGGGCGGCAATGCAGTTTCTGGTTGCCGCCACGCGTAAGCAATCGCGTCGCCTGCGGATCGAGCAATGGTTGCTGCTGGCGGCGCGGGTGCTGATTGTCGCGCTGGCGGCCCTGGCGTGCTCTCGGCCGACGATCGAAACGCTGGGGGCGGTGTTCCAGCAGGGGCAGCCGACGCAGCGCGTGGTGGTCATGGACGCTACGCCGAGCATGGGCTGCACCGACGGTCAGCGATCTCGATTTGAGCAGGCGCGCGATCTGGCGCGGCGACTCCTGGAAGCCGGCCGCCCCGGTGACGCTCTGCATCTGCTGCGGATTTCGGCGATCGATCCGCAGGTCCTGGTGCGCGGCCCGGCCTACGCGACCGGTCCGGTCCTGGATGAGCTCCAGCAGCTCGAACTGCTCGACGACCGGGGCGATGTCTCGACGGCGCTCGCCCAGACATTGAGCCTGCTCGAACTGGCGCCGGAGATCGCCCGGAAGGAGGTCTGGTTTCTGACCGACCTGCAGGCCGCGGCATGGCTGCCGCAGGAAGTGGATGCGGCCGCGAAGATTCGACGGTTGCTTCAGCAGCTCGCCGGACGATGCCAGTTGCATTTCGTCGATGTGGGGCAGTCCGCGGCGGCCAACCTGGCGGTCACCCGGTTCGATTCCGGCTCCGAAGTCCTGCTGGCGGGCCGTCCGGCGCCGCTCACCGCGACCGTCAGAAACTTCTCTCCCGTGGCCAGGAACGGCGTGACCGTGGAGCTGCTGGTGAATGGCCGGCTCGTCGACACGCGACGGAGCGATCTGCCGCCGGCGCAGGATGTCACGTTCGACTTCCAGCCGGTTCTGGGAGCAGGCGACTCGCGCGTCGAAATTCGCCTTCCCGAAGACAGCCTGCGGTTGGACGACCATCGACGTTTGACGTTCACCGTACGGGACGAAATCCGACTGCTGCTGGTCAACGGTCACCCCAGCGGCCTGCCGCTGGAGAACGCCACCGACTTTCTGCGGCTGGCGCTGGATCCCTCAAACGGGACGAGCGCCGCGACGAGTCCCTTCCGGCCCACAGTGATCACCGAGGGAGAATTGCTGGGAACCGACCTGTTGCAGTACGACGGCGTCTTCCTCTGCAATGTCGCACAGTTCACCGAGCGCGAAGCCGAAGTCCTCCGCCAGTTTGCGATGGCGGGCGGCGGTGTCGTCTTCGCCCTGGGCGACCAGGTGCGGGCCGAAAGCTACAACCAGGTGCTGGGCTCCGGAGAGTACCAGCTGCTGCCGGCCCGGCTCGTCGAGCGAGTCGGGGAAACGGGGGGCAGTCAGGTTTACGAGTTCGCCGCCGGCGAATTTGAACACCCGATCGTGAAGCCCTTTGAAGGGAATCCAGGGGCCGGTCTGGAACTGACGCGGACCTTTGCCTACTTCAAAGCGGCGCTCGACGATCGCGGCGGGCGGGTGGCTCTCGCCTTCGACGACGGCGACCCTGCAATTGTCGAGAAGTCTCTCGGAAAGGGGCGCTGCATCCTGATCACCACCTCGCTGGATCGTCGCTGGAGCACGTGGGCCGTCTGGGGACACAGTTTTATCCCCTTGATGCACGAGACGGCGCTGTTTGCCGTTGGCGGTCGCTGGAAAGACCGCTCGATTCTGGCAGGCCAGAGCTTCGAATTGGATTCGGCGGCGGAGGGCCAGAGTCGTTCCGTCTCCATCAAGTCGCCAGACGGCAAAGTCCAGCAGCTCGCAATCGGACCGGGTCATGAAAACTCGCTTACGACGCCGCGGGCCGGTTTCTACGAGCTGCAAAGCGGCCCGCCGCAGAACCGGATCGAGTGGCTGGCGGTCAACGGCGATCCGCGCGAGAGCGACCTGGCAATGCTGCGGGAGGAAGACCTGCGCACGGAGCTGCTGCCGGGTATCAACGTAAACTATCACACGACGCTGCCGGAACGACCCGAAAGTGCGGACGCGGCAGACTCTCCCGGGGTCCGAACTGGAACGGCTCTGGCCCGATGGCTGCTGCTCTGCGCGCTCGCGCTCTTGCTGGTCGAGCCTCTCCTGGCCTGGAGCACGTCGCTGGGACTTCTGCTTCTGGGAGCGCTCGTGGTCGCCGTCTTGACAACGCTCCTCTGGAGCAGCATGCCGGCCCTCGCCCTGTTCCTCGCGCTCCCGTCGCTCGCAGGCGGCGCCTGGTATTTCCGTCGTGCGGGATCCGCCTTCGGAATGGCCGACCGGTAGGACGCCTGCGAATGCTCCTCAGCGACATTCAGTGGAGCGTTACCATGCACCCTCCGGCAACTAGTCAAGCCCGAGCTCTTTGCGGTAGTACGGTACGGTCCTGGCGAGGCCGGCGGCCAGGTTGATTTGCGGCTCCCAGTTGAGCAGCCGCTTCGCCCGCGTGATGTCCGGGCAGCGCTTGCTTCGGGTCGTCTTTCGGCAACGGCTCGTGCACGATCTTCGACGAGGATCCCGTGGCTTTGAGGACTTCCTCGGCCAGTTCGAGCATCGTGAATTCGCCCGGATTGCCGATGTTGACCGGGCCGACTTCGTCGTCCTGATCCATCAGCGCCATGAAGCCGCGAATCAGATCGTCGCAATAGCAAAAGGAGCGGGTCTGCAGACCGTCGCCATAGACCGTCAGCGGCTCGCCCTTGAGCGCCTGCACAATAAAATTCGAAATGACGCGGCCGTCGTTCGGATCCATCCGCGGACCGTAGGTGTTGAAGATCCGCACGATCCGGACTTCGACGCCGTGGGCGAGGTGGTAGTTGATGCAGAGCGACTCGGCGACGCGTTTCCCCTCGTCGTAGCAGCTTCGCGGACCGATCGGATTGACGTTGCCCCAGTAGTCCTCGGTCTGCGGATGGACCGACGGGTCGCCGTAGACTTCCGACGTCGACGCCTGCATCACCCGGGCGGGCAGCGTTTCGCCAGCCCCAGAATGTTAACCATGCCGACCGTGGACGTCTTGATCGTCTTGATCGGATTGTACTGGTAGGCCACCGGCGAGGCCGGGCACGCCAGATTATAGATCTGGTCGGCTTCGAGGTAAAACGGATGGACGATGTCCTGCCGGATGACTTCGAACCGCGGGTTCGCCATCAGATGGAGGATATTGTCCTTCCGTCCGGTGAAGAAGTTGTCGACGCAGATGACGTTGTCACCCCGTTCGAGCAGTCGCTCGCAGAGATGGCTGCCGAGGAAGCCGGCGCCGCCGGTCACGCAGATCGTTCGCATGGGAGTCCGTCGATTCTCGGGAAAAAAGTGCTTGTGTACTCAAACACGCCGGGACACTTCAGGCGTTGTGCAGGCCGATGCCGGAGTAGGTGAATCCCCTGGCGGCCATCTGCTGAGGATCCCACAGATTCCGGCCGTCAAAAATCACCGGCGACTTCAGCTTGTGCAGCAGGTACTCGAAGTCCGGGTTCCGGAACTCCTGCCACTCGGTCAGGACGCACAAAGCGTCGGCCCCCTCCAGCGTATCGTAGTGGTGAGCGCAGTACGTCAGCCGATCTCCGTAAATCGCCTTCACGTTCTCGATGGCGACCGGATCGTGGACCGTGACCGCCGCTCCTGACTTCAGCAGGTGCTCGATCAGCACCAGCGCGGGGGCCTCGCGGATGTCGTCCGTCCGCGGTTTGAAGGACAAACCCCAGATGGCGATCTTCCGGCCGGCCAGATCTCCCTTGAAGTGTTGTTCGAGTTTGTGAAACAGCACGTGCTTCTGGTGATCGTTCACTTCGTCGACCGCCTCCAGCACCTGCGGCTTGAGGCCGTGCTTCTCAGAGACGGCGATCAGAGCCCGCACGTCCTTCGGGAAGCAGGATCCACCGTAGCCGACACCCGGAAACAGGAACTGAAAGCCAATCCGCTGATCGTGGCCGATCCCCCGGCGAACGTCATTGATGTTCGCGCCGACCGCCTCGCAAAGGTTGGCCATCTCGTTGATGAAACTGATCTTGGTGGCGAGCATGCAGTTCGCCACATACTTGGTCATCTCGGCGCTTTCGAGCCCCATCGACAGGAACGGGTTCTCGGTCCGGAGGAACGGTCGATAGAGTTCGCGCATCGTCTCGGCGACTTCGGGCCGCAGCACTCCGACCACCACGCGGTCCGGGCGCGTGAAGTCCTCGATGGCGCAGCCTTCCTTGAGGAACTCGGGATTCGAGCAGATGTTGATCTCGCGCCCAGTGAGCTGCTTCAGGCGGTCGTACACCCCGCGATTCGTCCCCACCGGGACGGTGCTCTTGATGACGACGACGGCATCCGGCGCCAGATGCGGCGCGAGCTGTTCGGTCACCTTCCAGAGCGCCGACAGATCCGCGGAGCCGTCATCGCCCTGCGGTGTTCCCACGGCGATGAAGACACACTGCGCCTGCGGAATCACTTCGGCCAGCGACGTCGTGAAATGCAGCCGTCCCGCTTTGGTGTTTCGGATCACCAGTTCGGTGAGTCCTGGCTCGTAGATGGGAATCTCTCCCCGCTTCAGGCCTTCGATCTTCTGCTGATTGACGTCGACGCAGGTCACGTCGTTCCCGCTGTCGGCGAAGCAAGTGCCTGTCACCAGCCCGACGTAACCCGTTCCGATCATGACGACGCGCATAAAAGTCTTTCTTCCAGTTTCTGAAACGTTCTGACGCCGATCCGGACGACCACCGGGACTTTAGACGCCGTGATAGTCGCGATACCAATTCACGAATTGTTCGACGCCCGCTTCGATCGGCGTCGACGGTTTGAATCCGACGTCGCGCGTGAGATCTTCGACGTCAGCATAAGTCGCCGGGACGTCGCCCGGCTGCATCGGCAGCAGGTTTTTCACCGCTTTTTCGCCAAGACAGCTTTCGAGCGTCTCAATCAACCGCATCAGCTCCACCGGCTGGTTGTTGCCGATGTTGTAGACGCGATACGGCGCAAAACTCGAGGCCGGGTCGGGGCGATCGCCCGACCAGTTCGGATCCGGGGCCGCGATCCGATCGGCGGACCGCACGACCCCTTCGACGATGTCGTCGATGTAGGTAAAATCCCGCTGCATCCGGCCTTCGTTGAAGACGTCGATCGGCCGCCCCGCCAGGATGGCCTCGGTAAAGAGCCAGAGAGCCATGTCGGGCCGTCCCCAGGGTCCGTACACCGTGAAGAACCGCAGTCCCGTCGTGGGCAGGCGATACAGATGGCTGTACGCATGGGCCATCAGCTCGTTGGCCTTCTTCGTTGCCGCGTACAGGCTGACGGGGTGGTCAACATTCTGATGCACCGAAAACGGCATCTGCGTGTTCGCGCCGTAGACGCTGCTGGAAGACGCATAAACGAAGTGGCCGATTCCGTGCCGACGACTGGCTTCGATCACGTTGGCAAACCCGACCAGATTGCTGTCGATGTAGGCCTGCGGGTGAGTCAGCGAGTACCGGACCCCCGCCTGGGCGGCAAGATGGATCACGACGTCGAATCGCTCCGCGGCAAACAGATCGTTCAGCCCCTCGGCGTCCGTCAGGTCGATTTGAGCAAAACGTAACCCGGCATCTCTGGTCAGTTGATCCAGACGGTCGCGTTTGAGTTGGACGGAATAGTAAGAATTCAGGTTGTCGAGACCGATGACTGTGTCGCCGCGATCCAGCAGCGACCTGCAGGTGTGCATTCCGATGAAGCCTGCGGCTCCCGTCACCAGGTATTTCATCGTCTGCCAGCACCCTGCAAACCGTCAGCCGGAGCATCGCGGCCAGTGCGCGATCGCCGGACAGGTCCGGACTTGTGCAGGTGGAGCACGCTGCACCACCCCGCCGATCCATGAGCTCCCAGCTAATCCGAAGGATGGACCGCTGTAAACCCCTCCTCCACGGCCTGAAGACGTAGACCGCAGGAAAGCCCGGCAAAGAATTCGCACTTTGCGCAAGACACCCATTTTTCCGGCTGGTGGCGTTGTCGCACGCCAGGGGGTACGACGCACACAACACTCAGGATCGACACAATCGAACCCCGCGTCCTTCACGCCGCCTTGCGGCGAACGCGAGGCTCACTCTTCCAGCGACGGTGCACCCAGAAATACTGCTCCGGAGCGCGGCGGATGGCGGTCTCCAGCGCGCTGGTGTAGTCCTGCGTGATCTCCCGGACCGCGTTACTTCCCGGATAGTCTCGCGGGTCGAAGACGCCGTCGCAGTGCATGGAGAAGCGGACCCAGGGGGCAGCGGCAAAGTCGTCGGCTTCCCGCATGGTGCTGCCGACCACAATCAGAGCGTCGTATTCGATCGCCAGCAATGCGATCGACTTGAACGTGCTGGCCGGGACGCCGAAGAAATCGACGAACAGCCCCCGTGAACCGGCGTCCTGATCCCCCAGCAGTCCGACGTGCCCGCCCCGCTGAAGCAGGGTCAGCATCTCGTCGAAGTCCCCCTTCTTCAGCAGCAGCCGGTGACCGGTCGACTCGCGATAGCGGGCAAACCAGTCGTGAAGGTAGGGGTTATCCATCTCCCGTGCGATGACTCCCATGGGAAAGTCCCACAGGCCGAAGATCGTGATGCCGGCTTCCCAGTTGCCAAAGTGGCCGCTGAGGAGCAGCACGCGCCGCCCCGAACACATCGCTTCGACGGTCGGACGGTGGCTGACGAAGTCGATGATATCCCGGTAGCTGTGCAGGTGGACCTTCCGGGTGGACTGCACCATTTCCGCGACCATCCGGAACAGATGCACCCACATCCGGTAAACGGTCCGGTCGATCTGTCGCTCGGAAAGCTGATCGCCAAACGCCCGCTGCAGATTCTCGCGGGCCACCGGAAAACGCGACCAGCGGCGCGGCAGGCAATAATGCACGACAAACGCCAGCGACTCGGCGGCGCGCGCAGTCACTCTCGGCGAAAGGGCGTCGATCACGCACACGATCAGCCGGAACAGCAGATACTCCAG
This sequence comes from uncultured Planctomycetaceae bacterium, assembly GCA_942493135.1. Classification (GTDB taxonomy): domain Bacteria; phylum Planctomycetota; class Planctomycetia; order Planctomycetales; family Planctomycetaceae; genus Planctellipticum. The sequence goes on from OW818684.1 coordinate 7,084,841, forward strand.
CCGATGGCGCCAGCTCCGTACGCTCACAGCGGTCACTCCATTGACCGGAATTTCAAAACCACCGACGCAGTCTGCCGGGAAATCCGTTGTCCGTCAATTCCGAACAGCCGTAACGGCCGCCCGCGTCCGGATTTCGGTCCGCAGGCGGCCGACATGCGGCGGGTCGAACCTATTTGAGAGACTTCACCAGCTCAATGATCGCCTTGCTGTCCTCGGCCGCCTTGACCGTCGTGTTCTTCTGGGCAATCTTGCCGGCCTTGTCGACCACGAACGTCCATCGCTGTGTCGTCACATCCCGAACCAGCGTTTCCTCCTTGCCGTCAATCTGGGCCTTGACCGATTTCTCGCCTTTCGTGTAAGGCACGCCGAACTTGGCGGCAACTTCACCGTCAACATCGGCGAGCAGCGGAAAATTCAGGTCGTGGGCCTTCTTAAAGAGCTGGTGATTCCGGACCGAGTCGCCGCTGACGCCGACGACTTCAACCCCCATCTCGGTCAAAGTCTTCATGTCGTCCCGGAAACCGCAGGCCTGCTTCGTGCAGCCCCCCGTCATGTCGGCCGGGTAGAAGTAAACGACGACGATCTTCTTCCCGAAGTGGTCAGCAGAACTCCACGCCTTGCCCGAATCGTCCTGGACTTCGAATTTCGGCGCCGCGTCGCCGACCTTCAGGTCCACGTCCGCCGCTTGAACGGAAGCCTCCACGCTCATCAGCAGTACCCCAGTCATCACCACTCCCAGCCCGCTACGCAGTGGACGCAACATTTTGCTCTCCGAGTTTGTGAAGTTTTGACGAGCCTGTGTCCGCCGCAACCTGATTTCCCGCTAGGGCTTGTGTTGCGACCACAGATCTTCCGAGTAGCATAGAGCCTGCGCGAGTTACCCGTCAATTCGCCACACGCGCTGGCCATTTCGTTTCCTACCGGATCGACGCCGTCTGACCGATGGCCGCCTCAGGACTCCGCATGCTCTCCTCGCAACTCTTCCACCGGGTGTTCGGCGTCTACGCCGGCCTGACCGTGGCTTCATCGCTGATCTTCGCCGTCATCCTGAGCACGCGCCATCAGAACGTCGTCTACGGTCAGTTGCGTTCGCAACTGAAATCCGAGGGGCGTTTATTGTCGTCATTGCTGAAGGACGACTTCAGCGCGGTCTCAACTGGTGAAGAAATCGCACCGGAACTGCAGAAACGTTTGCGGCAGTTCTCGCTGGGCGACGACAGCCGCCTGCGACTCCTGAATGACGACAGCCACATCATCTGGTCGTACCGCCCCGCGGAAATCGGAAGTTCGCCCGTCCCGACGGAGGAGCTGCGTGCCGCCGGCTCCGCGGGCGAAGGCTTTGCCCTTCGCACGCCAGCCGAGGAATCCGCTCCGATCCTCTTCTACGCCCGGGATCTTGAAACGTCCCCCCGGACGTTCCTGCAGATTGGACTTCCCCTGAAAGAACGACAGGCGGATCTGGCGGCTATGACGGGGAGCATCTTCTGGACCGCACTGGCGCTCGGCGTCCTGGGCTGCGGAATTACCTTGGTCGTCGTCGGCCGCATCGTGCGGCCGCTGGAACGGCTCACCCAGGCGGCGGCGCAGATGTCCGAAGGAGAATTCCCGGCGGAGATTCAGATCGAATCCAGGAACGAAATCGGCACGCTGGCCCGGTCTCTGAATTCCATGAGTCGACAGCTTTCGGCCCGGATTGCGGATCTGCAGCAGCAGCGGATGGAAGTCGCCGGCAATAAGGAGCGACTGGAAACGGTCCTCGGAGCCATGGTCGAAGGCGTGATTGCGATCGACGCCGAAGAGACGATTCTCCTGGCGAACACCGCCGCGATCCGCCTGCTGGACCTCAAGCCGCTGGGTGTCGAGGGCCGCCCCCTCTGGGAAGTCGTCCGGGTGCCGCAGATTTCGCAACTGGTGCAACGCACTTTCGTGGAAGAAGCCGTCCAGCGCATCGAATTCGCCGTCCCGCGGACCCAGGCCATGTTGGCGGTCGCCGCCTCCCGGCTCCCAGGTTCGCCTTGCCCGGGCGCTGTGCTGGTGCTGCACGACGTCACCGATCTCAGGCGGCTGGAGAACCTGCGGCGCGAGTTCGTCGCCAACGTTTCTCACGAATTGAAGACACCCCTGACGTCGATCAGCGCCTATGCTGAAACTCTCCTGGAGGGGGGACTCGAAGATCCGAAGTATAATCGGGAATTCGTCGCGCGAATCCAGGAGCAGGCCGAACGACTCCACGGGCTGATCCTGGATCTCCTGCACCTGGCTCGCCTGGAGACCTCAGACGACCAGTCCTTCGAAGTCGTCCCGGTCGACCTGGCCGAGATTGTCGGCGAAAGCATCGACGAGCACCGCGCGGTTGCGGAGGGAAAGCAGATCGAACTTTCGGCCCCAGCCGAGCCGGGACCGGTGATGGCGCTCGCCGACGCCGACGGACTCCGCACCATCATCGACAATCTGCTCGACAATGCCCTGAATTACACCCCCGACGGAGGATCCGTCTCCGTCGACTGGAGGCCGAATGGCGACTGGATCGACCTGGCCATCACCGATACCGGCGTGGGAATCGCACGCGAACATCAGGCCCGGATCTTCGAGCGGTTCTATCGTGTCGACAAGGCCCGCTCGCGGGAGATCGGCGGCACCGGACTGGGACTGTCAATCGTCAAACACCTGTGCCAGGTCTTTGGCGGTTCCGTCAAAGTCCACAGCCAGATCGGGCAGGGGAGCACCTTCACCATTCGTCTCGCCGCCGCTCCCGCCGCCACCCCTGCCAGCCCCGGTGTTTGACCGGAACGCCGCACGGGTTATCTTGTCGGCGAACCAAACACCGCTCCCGCCGTTCCGGAACCATGCCGCGTGCCGCCTCTCCCTCCGTTGTCGGGTCTGTTGAATGTTCATAAACCAGAAGGCTGGACCTCGCGCGACGTCGTCAATCGCATCCAGCGTCTGGTCCGACCCGCCAAAGTCGGACATGCCGGCACGCTCGACCCGCTGGCCACCGGTGTTCTCGTCGTCTGCATCGGGTCCGCTACGCGTCTGATTTCCTTCGTCCAGCAATCCCCCAAACGCTACCGGGGCCGGTTTCGGCTGGGTCTTTCGAGTGACACCGAGGACATCACCGGCGACGTGACCGTGCGGGGCGACGCCGGGCCGATCCGCCGGGCGGATCTCGAATCCCTCCTGCCGGAATTCACAGGAGAGATCCTTCAGAGACCGCCTGCCTTCTCGGCTCTGCATGTCGCGGGGCAGCGGGCCTACGACCTGGCGCGGGCCGGACAGGCCGTCGATCTGGCCCCGCGACCGGTCCGCATCGATCGACTCCATCTGAGCGACTTCACGCCGCCCGATTTCGAGCTGGAAATCACCTGCGGCAGCGGCACTTACGTCCGTTCGCTGGGACGGGACCTCGGCGAACGACTCGGCTGCGGCGCGGTCATGACGGCTCTGGTCCGCGAGGCCGTGGGAGCTTTTGAACTCGGCTCCGCCATTGCAGCCGACCCCCTCGACCTCGACACCATCAAGGCCGAGCTGGCCCCGTGCCGGGCCGCTGTCACCCATCTGCTGTCGGTCACGATTCCCGACGAAGCAATTCTTGCACTGAGACAAGGGAAACCGCTGGCGGAGCCCTCCCCCGAAGGCACGGCCAACGGACAGCAAGTTGCCGTCCTGAGCGAAACGGGGGACCTTCTCGGCATCGCCGAGCAGCTGCCGGACTTCAACCGCCTGCAGCCCAGAATCGTCCTGGCGGGCTGAGGGTGGGTCCTACATGCCCGACGCACCGAATGGCGAAGCGGGGATTCCGTCGTTTCCGCTGACCGGAACTACGATCCCATCGATCCGGCGACCCGCCCGGACCGGACGGGACGGCGGCGGAGCATCTTCAGAGGATGAGACCGGCTTGATCCCTTCCGGAATCGCCGGAACCAGCCCCCGCACAGGATACAGCGCGTCCGCCGGCGGTTCCGCGATTTCCGGCGCGACAACAGGTGGCTTCACGACGGCAGCCTCAGCCGCTTTCGGGAGAACCCCCGGTCCGGCCGACGCGGCATCAGCGCCCGGCTTTCCAGTGGTCGCCGGGACGATTTCCGCGGGCTTGGCGTCAGGATTAGTAGGCAGAGCGTTCGGAATCACCGGTTTGAGGGCCTCGGCCCGCTTCGGATAAACGCGGCCGCGGTAGATGATCAGCGAGTTCAGCGAGTGGTATAGAGGACCGCACTCGGCCGCGGCCCGGCGATTGTCGATCAATTCCTTGCTCAGGGCGGCGACCGCCCGTTCCACCCACGGTTCCTTCAGCCGGCTCTCCGCCAGTCCGGTAGCGACGAACTCCAGCGTGTGGCCGGTCGTATTGAGCCGGGTGTTGAGATCGAGCGAATAGCCCGGGGCCTTGTAGAACTCCGACGAGAACGAGCCGTCCGTGTTCTGGACTGACCGGGCGATCTCAATGTAGCGTTTTACCTTCTGGTCCGCGTTCATCCACGTCCCACGCAGCGGCTGCCCCTCTTGGACGTGCTTGTCGCGAACGCGGGCCAGGGCGTAGAGACCGTGATTGCCGCCGCACGGCGCCGATTCAACCACGGCCCGCGTCTGAATCTCGACGAGTCGTTCCATACTCCAAGCTTCGTTGAACTTGCTCTGCCACGCGGCATCGGTCTTCAGGTACTTGGCCAGCGCCCACAGAACCCAGGTGATCTCCTCCCGGTCATTCACGTCCGCCATCGTATTGCGGAGCATGTCTTCAATCGTGATCGTCGCCGGGCCGGCCTTGAAGGCAAATGTCACCGGCAGATCGGACTCGGACAACAGCGCCAGAAACTGAGCCGGGTGGCCTTCGAACGCGTAGGGGCGGGTGAAGGAGTGGAATTTTCCGCCATACTGTGTCGCCATGATCAGCGGCTGGTTGTCGAATTGCGGATTGCTGGTCGAAATCCACTCGATCGCACTGACTTTCTGGTCTCCCAGCTTGAGCTGAAAGTCCTTCCGCAGCGCCAGCACCCCGTGAAAAATCTGCCAGGGCGTATGCACGTTGGCGGTCAGGTAACGGCGGCTGGTGACATCAATGGCAGTATTGAGCTGCTTGAGGAACTCGTCCGGATTTCCAACCGCAGCCACCCCAGGAGCCCCCTGGGGATAGATCGGTGCGGAATCCTGAGCGCCGGCCGCACCGGCGAAAACGGTAAAGAGAAGCACAGCCGACCAGCGGCTGAGTGTCGAGACGCGGAACAGCCCCGCCATGCGTCGGTTCCCTTGACTGTCGCTGAGCCCCTAACCGTGGGCCAGCGATCTTCCCGATGATGACCACAGCTCCGCCGTGGAGTCGGGCCCGTCGGCCGACTTTATTGATTCCGGATTCTGCAGAAACAGGGCAAACATTTCCACCGCGTCCCGGTTCGTCCATGAATCCGATCGGCCGCGTGGGAACGAATCCCCATCCCGGAACTGCCGTCGGCAGCCCGCTTCTCACGGCACGTTCTTCGTCGCAGCTCCTGTCGGAACTGCATGTGACAAAATCGGCATACGACCAGGCGATACAATCGGAAGAGTCTGCCAGCGACACAGAACTTCCGTCGTAACTATAGAATGTGGCGCAGGTTACGAATTCGGCCACGCCGCCACAGACAACTTGTGTTCACGGCTTTGTCACATGGACAGCCGGAACGCCTTGCATCACCCGCAGTTTATGCACCATCGGGGGGCGGGACCGGCACTTCCAGCCGCTGCAGGACGCCCTGTCGTTCTATGTCGAGCTGAAGAGGGCTGGCAGACTCGCGCAGCCATTGATTCAGCGTCGACACGGGTGGAACCGGTCGCCCGTTGAATCGGACCAGCAGATCGCCGGCCAGCAAACCCGCCCGCGCCGCCGGCGAATCGGGCACCACCCCCCAGACGATGGCGCACCCCGGGACCGCAGGGTCATATTGCCACGACAGCCCGACCCGCACCGCATCACCATCCAGATTCCCCGAGAGCGAAATGTCTTCGTCCTTGCCATTCCGGCGGATCACAAGCTGGATTGGCGAGCGCGCGACCTGAATCGCCGTTCGGAAATCTTCGATGCTCCCTCCCGACCAGCCCGCCAGACGGACAATCTCATCTCCCGCTTGCAGACCGATGCGGGACGCCGCCGAGTTCGGATTCGCACGCGTGACGAGCACTCGTCCCGTTTTGGCCGATTCCGGATCCCAGGTAATCCCCAGCCGGATTTGTGGGGTCGGCTTCCGTTCGGACGGTCGATAAGCCACAGCCTGTTCGCTGAAGCTCTCGCGCCGGAACTTCGGCAACTCGGTCGCATTGGCCGCGGACTCTGCCAGGCAGGCGACCAGCTCGGCGACGCGACGCATGCCGTCGTAGTTCAGTTTGTCGGCGTCGTCAGAGGGGGTGTGATAGTCCTGATGCTTGCCCGTGTCGAAGTGAATGGTCGGAATTGACGCCCGGTAAAACGACCAGTGATCGCTGTCCGAGGTCACTGCATCCTCGAGCGACAGCCAGAGCTTCGGCTCGCGGTTGGCTTCGGCCAGTTGCAATCGGAGCCCCGCCGCCGAGCGCCAGCCCATCACGATCACTTTGTCGTCCCGCAGCCGGCCAACCATATCGGCATTGATCACCAGCCGGATCTTTTCGCGCGGCACGGTCGGCGAACCGGCCCAGTGCGCCGAGCCATACAGGCCGCTCTCCTCGGCATCCCAGAAGGCGAAAACAACCGTGCGCGCCGGGGGAGGATTGAGGGCGCTCAAGGCGTCCGCGACCTCTACGAGGACCGACACGCCGCTCGAGTTGTCGTCGGCCCCATTGTGAATCAGGCCGAACGGCCCGCGACTGTTGTTCGCGTTCCCATAGCCGACATGGTCGTAATGCGCACCGATCACGATCACTTCGGACTTCCGTGCGGGATCGGTCCCCGGCAGCACGGCGAGCACGTTCCGCCAGTCCGAGCCGAACTCCTGCGTCCAGCCCCCCCGATCCCCGCCCGGCTTCACCGGCAACTTCTTCAGCTCGGTCTGCAGATAAGCTGCGGCGGCTTTCCCGCCCCGCGCCCCGGCTTCCCGGCCTTCCAGACTGTCGCTGGCCAGCACGCTGCAGCGCCGCTTCAGATCGGCAACCGCGATCCGTTCGAGGGCCTGTGCGATGGCGACGACCGGCCGAGCGGCGTCCGCCGGCGCGTCCTGGCCGGCCGTCGTTCTGCAACAGCAGACCATCAACAACAGCAGACCAGGCGTTCGAACCGTCCGGGAGATTGACATGCCGCACGATATCCCCGGAGGAGCAGTATCCCACCGCGGAGACCGGCCCGACGCCGTGTGCGGTATTTCCTGGGATTATCACCGGCCCCGATTGCCGCGACAACCGTGACGGTAATCTGTTCTGCCGGATCGCCGACGACCTCCAAGCCGAACACAGCCCGATTCCGGCCATCCCCGGACGACAGCTGGTTTCTCCGCCACGATGCAGCGGGGCGGGGCGGTTACTTGCGAGTCAGCGACTTCTCTTCCGACTTGAGGAACAGGTCGAACATGACCTCATCTTTTGTCACTTCGACAAGGTGCGGCGATTGTCGCGGATCGCTATGCGGATAGGGGATCAGCTCTTTACCGTCGGCCCCTCCGGTCTGGCTCCCTGCCGGGATGGGCGAACCGTCCTGCATCACCATTTTGGAAACCACGATGCGATACGGCCCCGTGGCGGCTCCGACGCTCCCGTCCGAAGTCTTCAGCGAGAAGTTCCCATCCACGTCAGTATGCCCCCAGGAAGGCTGCGGCTGCTGACTCTTGAGCGGAATAAACACGATCGATGCGTCCGCCAGCGGCTGATTGTCCATATTCGCCGTGCCGCTCACGAAAACGAGCTCGATCTTCGGCCCTTTCCGACCGCACCCGGACACCAGAATCAGCAGTGCAATTGGCAGCCAGCAACCCCACGTGAACCGCACATCCCCTCCTTCGCATTGAATCCTTGTTGCCCATCGAAGTCATCACACCAGAAGACCTCACCGGAGGGAGTCGCCACATGGTCGCCCTCCTTAGAAATCAACCGCCAGCGATCGATCGCACCACCAGATCAAAGTTCTCGATCGATCGAGCGGGCGAGCAGGGAATCGCCAACAGGGTTCCGCTCAGACGTTCTGGAAACTCGCGTCCCCCGCTTGCTGCACCCGCACATTCTCGGAGTCCAGTCGATGACAGATCGCTAGTACTCGCCCAGGATCTGCCCGTCCGCGATTCCATACAGCGCCACCTTGATCGACTGCCCGACATTCTCCGACAGGAATCGGACGGAACCGTCTCCCATGACGATGTGCATACCGCCGACATGCCGACTCCCGGGACCGGTGTAAGTCCGCAACTTTCCGGGGAAGAATCCGTAGGGAGGCACGCTCCAGGAATAGCCGTTCCAGTTGTTGATGCCGTCGGTATGAAGCAGATCGACCCCCACGTTCGTGAAGACCGAGACGCCCCACGTCGCGGCATAGCCGTTCTGGAGATCCAGCGTGCTTTCCAGGACGGCCGCCGTATTGCTGGTTCCGTCTGTGATATCACGGATCGAGGCCGAATTCTGGATGCCGAACATCGGACGCAGATTGGGAATGATGTCATTCCAGCGAACGCAGTTCCGCCGCACCGACTGACCCACCACCGAAAAGTCATACGACGTCTTGGCCGGAAACACCCCGGCGGCGGCGGAGGCAACGCTGATCGCGTAGGCGGCGTTCAAATCTCTGACAAACGGATCCCCCGGATCGGACGGACAGAGGAGCACAGGGAGCACCTGGGAGACCACCTTGTCGTTTCCGCCGAACGCCGTCCCATTGAGAACGCCGATCGAGTTCCCCGGATCCTTGAAGTCGCCCGCCGGCGCATTGTGATTGTATTGATTATAAAGAGGTGCCTGCTCAAAGTACGGAAGCAGCATGGTCCAGCCGCGGGAATTGAGAATAATGTTCTCAACCTTGCTCGGGCCATAGGAGCTCGAAGCCCCGGTGCAGCTCCCCTTGTTCGCCTGCGAGAAGGGGAAGCGGTTCGCAACGTCGTGGTAATTGTGCAGAGCGAGGCCGATCTGCTTCATATTGCTCCGGCACTGCGTCCGCCGCGCCGCCTCGCGCGCCTGCTGCACCGCCGGCAGCAGGAGCGCCACAAGCACGCCGATGATCGCAATGACCACCAGCAGTTCAATCAGCGTAAATCCACGTCGCCGAGCCGCATTCAATCCGTCCAGCATTTGCGATCGCCCCCTCAAAAACGAGTCTGCACAACCGAAGACAAACCGCCTGCATTCGACGCGGAGCACTCGCGCCGACCATGATTTCCAGCCAGCAGATTGGTAGAGCCATGCGAAGAGCCGCGCGGCACGCGTCGCCCCGCGCAAACTCAGACGGTCGCAACAACCTTTTCTCGAAGCCCTGAATGCATGTCCGCATTCCGCCCGGCGGCTCGCGGCGCAAACTCCGCCGCATCAGACCGAGAGATTTCGATGAGCGTCCCGAAGACGAACGCGATATGTTGAGGTGAGTCATCGCAAGAAATGCGATACAAGGAATCTCCGAATTCCGGGCCAATTCCCCTCACAATTCTGAAAATCTCGCAACCCGCGTTCCCAGCGCAGGTTGCGCCGGATTTCAGGCCGTCCGTCCGCAATTGCTGGGGGGAATTCACCGCACACTGGGAGATACCCTGAGACACGTTCTTGATTTCGTCGCCAAAGGTCAGTCGAAATGTCTGATCCTGTCTCAGCGCCCCCGCGGCCCGACTTCGCCCGGTTGCTGGTGCAGCATGACCGGGCCGTGCTCCGTTACATCATGACTTTCATCCCTCGACGGGATGATGCGGAAGAAGTGCTGCAACGCACGGCCACGGTACTCTGGGAAAAATTCGAGGAATACGACGCAGCGCGGGAGTTCCTCCCCTGGGCGCTGCGCGTGGCTTACTTCGAAGTGCTGACTTTTCGAAAAGAAGCCGCCCGCAGTCGGCTCGTCTTCTGCGAGGATGTCATCGAGAAGCTGGCGGAAACCCGCCAAGGCGAATGCCCGATTCTCGAAGCCCAGCAGAGTGCGCTTCAGGAATGTCTGGCAAAGCTCACCGGCGACTCCGCAGCGCTCCTGCGACGCCGCTACTGCGACTCGCAAACCGTCCCCGAACTGGCGGCCGAATCGGGCAAAACGGCCAAATCGCTGTATCGCAGGCTCGATCGGTTGCGTGAACTGATTGCCACCTGCGTCGAACGACGGCTGGCCTCGGACGGTATCCTGAAGACTGCAGACTGAATTCGCGACGGTTCCGGCGCCGCGCCCGCCGGAACCGTCGCGACAGAATTATGAAGAAACCGCGAACGAAAGTGCGACATGAGTCGTGACGACAGGGCTTCCGAACGGGAATTCTTCCGCCGGATCGCAGACGGGCAACTGACTCCGGACGAGTTTGCCGAGTTCGAACAGCGGCTGCTGTCAGACTCCGAACTCCGGAAGCGCTACGTCCGCGCAATGGACCTCGAAGCAAATCTATACGAAAGCTTCAACGGCCCGGTCGACGAATCATCGCATCGCACATATCCCCGCGGCCCCTGGCGGCCGTTGTGGATGTCGGTCGTCGGCGCCGTTCTGACGACGGCGGCGATCCTCTTCATCGGATTCCTCTGGCGGCCGCAATCCGAGCCCGTCGCGTCGGAATCGGCCCCCGTCCAAACCGGAATGGTCGCCGCTCCCTTCCGAAAGCCGGAACCGGTCGCCGTCGTCACGCGAGTTCGGGGAATCGACGTCTCTGCGGCGACCGGCTTGCGCCCGGGAACATCGGTGGAGCCCGGCATTCTCAAGATCCCGCAGGGCGAAGTCCAGATTGAGTTCCTGAACGGGGCCCAACTGAACCTGGCAGGCCCCGCGGAGCTGCACATCTTCTCGGTCGACGCGGCAACTCTCGTCGCCGGCAGGGCCGCCGTGCGGATTCCCAAGGGGGCTCGCAGCTTCATTCTCAACACGCCGGACGCAGCCATCATCGATCTCGGCACGGAATTCACGGCCTCCGTCGGAGAGTCCGGGACGAGCGAAGTGCACGTCGTCGACGGCGAAGTCGAGGTCTCTCTGCTCGGCGACGACGGCAACACCCTGACCAGCCGCCGACTGTTGGAAAACAAATCCCTGCGCGTCCGCCACGAACCGATCGGACTGGAAGACATCGCTCCTCCCATCGCCTCGCTTCCGGCGATTCACGAACAGAAATCATCGCCGCTGGTCGCCACCGGAAAGTACGTCGACGCAGTCCGGGCTGCGCAGCCGCTCATCTACTGGAGATTTGAGAACCTCGTCGACGGCCGCGTTCCCAACGAAGTCGGCCCGCAATGGAGCGCGGTCATTCACGCCGAACCGGACGACGAATCCGGAATCGTCATCCGCGACGGCGTCGCCCGTTTCACCCCCACTCCGACCCAGATTCACCGCATCGAAGCCAACCAGCCGATCGCCGGCCTGAACCGCGAGAACTTCACGATCGAATTCTGGGCCACCGTGGACTACTTTCACTGGGCCACGTTCGTGGCGGTCATCCCCGATGAAGACCGGGAGATGGATCGGCATTTGAACCTGATCGAATTCCCCTACCAGAGCGCGCTCATCTACTCGCCCGGTTCGTTTCGCTTTCTCCACCGAGATCCCCCCGGAGAAAACGGCGGAATCAACTTATTCTCCAACGGTGGCTGCACCCCCGGATTCTGGCATCACATCGCCGTGGTCAAGACCCTCACGGAACTGAAGCTCTACCTCGACGGTCGGCTGGTCCGCCGGCTGGCGGAATCTTTCGAACCGGACGATTCCGCATATCGATTCAACGTCGGCAGCCTGGACACCAATCGGGTCGATCGGGCCCTGGCGGGCGCCATCGACGAACTTGCCGTCTATCTGCACGCATTGAGCGACGACGAGATCCTCGCACACTATCGCGCCCAGCGCGCGACCGATGAACGACCATAAGCCGCCGGCGGTCTTCGGGCCGATCCCCCGCTGAGACAACTACTTCGGAAAATACGGTCCCGCCTGAGCCTGCTGATACAGCGTCCGCCACTTCGCCGAGCCGTCGTCCGGCAGCAGCCGCGTGTCAACGCCCTTTTCGAAGTATGGAATCTTCCCCACCATCCCCAGGTTCAGGATGAAGTTCACCGTCCCGTTGCTCGCCACGTACATCACCCGGCCGTCGGGCCACGTCGTTTCCAGCAGCCGCTCCGGCTCCGGACGACTGGCGGGGCGGGCCACGCGGTACTTCGCCACGGCATCGCGATCGAGGTCGTAGCCGAGGCCGGGAGTCGTCGGGATTGCCGCCGTCCCGTTAGCGACGGTGATCGGCGCGGTCAGCAGCGTGTGCTGATAGAGCTGGTGACAATTCACCGCCGGCCACGTCGCCTGCTTGAGCACCGCCCCGAAGTGCAGCGACCACGCGGCGGTCACGCCCGTGCCGGTGAGCTGCAGCCAGAACGGCTTCTCCGCCATTTCGCAGACCGCCCCCGTCTGCATGAGCCGGGTGGCTCCACCCCCGACGACGAAGCCGTCGGTCGCGTCGTTCCGCAGGACCTGGAACGGATCCGGGGTGCCGTAGTGCTGGGCCACCTTGCCGCGGACCGCTTCGCAGATCTTGCGGTTGCCGGCGATATCCGACTGCGGAATCGGCCCCTCCCAGATATCCACCTGCGGGTACTTCTCCAGCTCCAGCAGAATCGGGATCGCCCGCTCGGCGTCGAGCAGCGTGTCGTTGAAATCCATGTCGATCTTGAAGTTCTCCGGCACCACCTTCGCCGAGAGTTCAACCTGCTTCCACAGATCGAACCACGGTCGCCCTTTGGTCTTGTAGGACATGTATCCCTGCCGCAGGGCCTCGGCGCACTCCGCCGCCATATCCTCGGGGGGCGTATCGATGTTCCACCAGGAGAGCGGCGTCCGCTCGACCAGCCGCGGACCGAGCAGCGCATAAACCGGCACATCGAACGTGCGGGCAACCGCGTCGAACAGCGCGATCTGCAGGCCGGGGCCGAGCGAATCATCCCACATCAGCTCGACCGCATTCTTGCCGAGCGCCCGGGCGACGTCGTCGTCTTCCGTCTTGCCCCAGGAGTAATAGATCATCGTCTCGCCGACGCCCGACTTGCCCGACTTCAGGCGGACTTCGCAGATCTCGGAATACTTCCAGTGCGGCAGCTCGCGGGACATCGCCCGATCGGGGATTTCGCGGTAAGGAACTTTGACCACCGTCCGGTCGATCTGTTCGATCGTCAGCCACTTGCCAGAAACGGCGTCGGCTCCACGTGCGGAGAGTGTGCGCAGGCCGCTCAGCGACAGCGTGCCGGCCATCGCAGCCTGGAGCAGTTCGCGCCGGCTGAGACCACGGCGAGGCAGAACGGAACCGGCGGAAAACGCGGAAAAGGGAGCTGGCATGTCGGTCCTTTGGTCGCGACGACGGGACTGCCGTTCGGGAATCGAACACGGATCAGCGTGCGGGAGTCAGACTCGGCGGGCAACATTCAAGCAGGCGTTGATGCGACGATACGCACAGCCCCCGCCGCTCGCAACCCTGCGCGTCGGGAAAGCCCGACGTTCGAAGAAGACAAGGAAGTTTCACCGCAGAGACGCGGAGGACGCGGAGTCAATCCGGAGCAGAGCACCAACCACAAATGGCACGAATGGACGCGAATCAATGCGAAGAAATAGAACCACGAAGGGCACGGAAATCACGAAGGAAGGTAAGGAGAAGTCTCTTGCTGGCTCGCCCGCCGTGGGAAAGGACCGGGGTAAAGGCTACCTTCCATCACGTCGTTTTGCCAAGACGCACGTGAGCGGGAGAAGACGCATTGAATATCGCCCACATCCTCTTGGCGTCTTTGCGTTCCGTTCTGCGCCTCTGCGTGAGATCTTCCGTCTTCGCACAACTGTCAGTCGCCCAGCGGCAGCTTGAACAGCCGGATCGCATTCGCCGTCGTCGCTCGGCACAGCTCTTCGCTGATTACGCCGCGGGCCGTCGCGAGGCACTCCGCCGTGAACCGGACATTCGCCGGTTCGTTCCGCTTGTCGCGATGCGGGCTCGGTGACAGATACGGAGCGTCCGTTTCGACGAGCAGCCGGTCGAGGGGCACGTCGCTCACCAGCGCCCGCAGCGCCTCGTTCCTGCGAAACGTCAGCATGCCGGAGAAGGAGAGATACAACCCCAGGTCGAGACAGATCCGGGCCGTCTTCGCCGAACCGCAAAACGAGTGCATCACGCCGTTCAGCGGACCGGACTCGGCCGCCCGCTGCAACTGGGCGACGACATCGGCTTCGGCGTCCCGGCAATGCACAATGAACGGGAGCCCGCTCGATCGGGAGAGGGCCAGGTGGCGATCGAAGTAGTCCTGCTGGATCTCGATCGGCGTATGGTCCCAGTAGCGGTCGAGACCCGTTTCGCCGACCGCCACCACTTTCGGCGCGGTGCAGAGCTGCTCGATCTCCTGCCAGTCCCCCTCCGCCGCAGTCGCGGCATAGTTTGGATGAATTCCGACCGCCGCGTAGACGGCGTCGTACTTCGCGGCGAGTTCGATCGCCATCCTGCTGCTGGCAAGCGTCGTGCCGATGGTCACCATCGCGACGATCCCCGAGTCGACCGCCCGCTGGATCGTTTCGTCGCGATTCGCCTTGAACGAATCTTCGTCGAGATGACAGTGCGTATCGACGAGGCGCAGATCGGTCGAAAGGAGCGTATCAGCCACGAATCACCACCTCTACGAGCAGCTCAGGAGGCGGAAACGGACGCCGAGGCGGCCCGCAGTCCCTCCAGAATCGAACGTTGCGAATCCCGCGCAGCCGTCAGCAGCCGCGCTCCCTGCCGGTCATCGACGCATTCGTGCGCCGCTTCAGTCAATTCCGCGACGACAAATTCCTGGTCCTCGATCACCCGCGGCCAGAGATACCTCAGCGAAACGAAGTTCCAGTCGGTGAACTCCTCAGGATACGCTCCCGGATCGATCGACCAGCCACGGTCCGTCAGCAACGCCGCCATCTGCTCGACGAGCGTCGTCTGCTCGGCGGCCGCCCCCAGCACCGCCTGACGGGCCGAGACGGCGTCGCGCGACGACCAGGGCCAGCACTCCGCAGCATACTGCACCAGACTGCAGCGCAGCAGAATCAGCATGCTGTTGAGACGGAGATTGTGGTACACGACCGGCACGCCCCGGACCCCTTACGGAAAGAGTGAACGGGCCGCCGCCGCCGCCGCTTCGCTGACCGGTTGAATCAGAATCCCCAGCACCAGCACCGGCAGGCAGATCACCAGCAGGTACAGTCCGGGCCACGAACTGACGCCCAGATTGACCTCCGGCGCATCGACGGGACGCGGATAGAACGTCATCACGCGCAGCACGTTGACGTAGTACCACAGGCTGATCACGGTATTGACGCACGCCAGACCCAAAACGATCCAGAACGCGCTGTGGAGCGCCGCGGCATCGACCAGCGATGCAAACACCGCCAGCTTGGCGAAGAAGCCTCCCAGGGGAGGCATCCCGACCAGACTGAACAGGCAGAGCCCCATGCAGACCGCCAGCAGCGGCGACTGCCGCCCCACGCCGCGCAGGTCGTCGATCTCCTCGCTGAAGATCTCGTTCCGAATCAGGGCCGCCATCGCAAACGGTCCCAGATTCATGAACAGATAAATCACCAGGTAGTACGTCAGCCCTTCGATCGCCCGGGCCGCACGCGGCCCCGCATCCGCAACGCTTACAGTTCCGTCAGACGCCGCAGCCACGAACGTCATCGCCGCGGCAACCGCCATCAGCATGTAACCCGCCTGTGCAATCGTCGAATACGCCAGCATCCGTTTCAAGTTGCACTGTCGATACGCCGCCAGGTTGCCAAGCGTCGCCGTGAGGCTGGCCAGCACCGCCAGCCCCAATCCCAACGTCAGGTAAAAGTCTCCCATGCCGGGGACGACCGGCGTCGCCAGCGCGTGGACGAACCGCAGCAGCAGCGCAAACGCGGCCGCCTTGGAAGCGACCGACAGAAATCCGCCGACCTCCGCCGCCGAACCCTCGAAGACATCCGGGCACCAGAAGTGAAACGGGGCCACGCTGAGCTTAAACGCCAGGCCGGCGACCACCATCACAACCGCCAGCAGCAGCGTCCGGGCGGCCGGGTCGCCCATCCCGGCGCCGGTTTCTCCAAAGAGATCGCGCAAGCGAGCCGCCAGTTCGGGAAGCATCAGCGTACCCGTCAGCCCGCCGATCAGGCTGATGCCATACAGCAGAATCCCTGCAGCGCCGGCGCCGTAGACGACAAACTTCAGCGCCGCTTCGCTGCTCTGCCGGCGTCCCTTCAGAAAGCCGCTCAGCGCATACCCCGGCACGCCGGCCATTTCGACCGCGAGGAATACCATCAACAGGTGATTGGCCCCCACCATCAGCAGCATACCGATCACGGAACCGAGCAGCAGCGAAAAGAAATCCGCGCCGTCGTCGTCATCGGGAATACCGGTCAGCGACGTCAGACCGATCACCAGAATTGTAAACAGCAGGAGCAGCAGACGGAGCAGGGCGGCGAACTGGTCGAAGACCATCAACCCCGTGAAGTACTCGATCGTCCCGCCGCCCGAAGCGCTGAAGGTGCGATACTGCAGCCAGCTGAAGCCGAAGGCAATCAACGCTCCCCACAAGGCGATCCAGGAGGCCGGGAGCCGCCCGCCACCGAGGACTCGAGACAACAGCATCAGGACAATGGCGATCACGAGCGCCGCTTCGGGCGCGAACAGCCGCAACGACGGTCCCGTCGTATCGCTCAGCAACTGTTCCAGCGCAGAAACCAGCATCTCGTTCTCAACCCCTGCAGCCGCCGCCACCCGATTTACTTCGTCCCGTCCACACCCGCCGCTGCCGCCTCAGTCGAGCATGGTCGTCAGCGGATCCCCGACCTGGTGCAGGCTGCGGTAGGCCTGATCGAGCCCCTCCACAAACTGGTGCACCGTCCCATCGGTGATGTGCAGCAGCAGCGGCGGATAGACCCCCAGCACCACCGCCAGAACCAGCAGCACCCACGCGATCGTCTGCTCTCGGTTTGACAGGGGCGTCAGCGCCTCGGGGTGCGGACCGCGATACTCGGCCCCCAGATAGACACGCTGGATCGTCCACAGGATATACCCCGCGGTCAGCACCACTCCGAACGCCGCCACAATCGCCAGCGGCGGTGAAAAGTTCCACGCCCCCAGCACCGCCATCACTTCCCCGATGAAGCCGCACAGCCCCGGCAATCCCAGCGCGGCAAAGAAAATGCCCACCGACAGCCCCGTGTATTCGGGCATGATCCCAGCCAGTCCGCCGAACCGATTCAGGTCGCGATGATGCACCCGGTCGTAAACGACCCCCACGACGAAGAACATCCCCGCGGACGAAATCCCGTGGCCGATCATCTGGTACATGGCGGCGTTCACCCCCATTTCCCACTGGTCCCGACCGATCGCCGCCCCCGTCGCTTCGCTGACCTTCCAGGCCCCCAGCCCCAGCAGCACGTAGCCCATGTGGCTGACGGAACTGTACGCCACCAGCCGCTTGAAATCGGTCTGCGCCATCGCAGCCAGCGCCCCGTAGATGATGCTGACCACACCCATCCCGACGATCACGCTCGCGAAGTACTGCGCGCCGTACGGACAGAGTGGAAACGCGACGCGAATCAGGCCGTAGCCCCCCATCTTCAGCAGCACACCGGCCAGAATCATGCTGATCGGCGTCGGGGCCTCGACGTGTGCGTCGGGAAGCCAGGTGTGGAACGGAACCACCGGCAGCTTGATCGCAAAGCCGATGAACAGCAGCACAAACGCGACCATCTGCAGCGTCTGGCTGAACTCCAGACCGTGTTCTCGCCCCTGTCCGATCCGGGCGAGCTGCAGCAGATCGAAGCTGAATCCGCCGTTGAAGTAGAACATCAGCATCGCAATCAGCATCAGCATGCTGCCGGCGAACGTGTAGAGGAAGAACTTCACCGCGGCATATTCCCGCCGGGCGCCGCCCCAGATGCCGATCAGGAAATACATCGGCAGGAGCATGACCTCCCAGAACACGTAAAACAGGAAGAAGTCGAGCGACAGGAAGACCCCCATCACGCCGGTTTCGAGCAGCAGAAACAGAATCAGAAAACCCTTGAGCTGCTTGTCGATCGTCCACGAGGCCAGCAGGCTCAGAAAGAAAATGAGTCCGGTCAGCACCACCAGCGGCAGGCTGAAGCCGTCGACTCCCAGCCGGTACCAGATGTTCCAGTTCGGAATCCATGGCAGCGCCACCTGGAGCTGCATCTCTCCTACCCGGCTGTCGAATACGCCGATCAGTTGCAGCGACAGCGCGAAGGTCGCGGCGGTCCCGAACAGCGCGTAATAGCGCATCGCGTCGCGCGCCTGCGCCGGAAACCACAGCAGCGGGATCGCCCATGCCGCCGGCAGAAAGATGATCGCAGTCAGGAGGACTTCAGGACTCATGCTCAACGATTCCATCCGGCCGCAGCGCCGGTGAGAACACCTTTATTTCGGAAAGGCCGTATAAGCGACCGCAAACAACACTACGACGGCCATGGCCAGAAACAGAATGTACTGCCGCAGCCGCCCCGTCTGCAGAGCCCCGAACGCGCCGCTCGAAACCCACGCCGACCACCCCACCCGGTTCACGGCCCCGTCGACGAAAGTCTCGTCGATCCGCCGATCCATCCGAGCAGCGGCGATCGCCCCCAGCGCCGCCCCGTGCAGCACGGCGTCCAGGACCCGCCGATCAAACCACAGGCACCAGCGAGCCACCACGTGGGTCGGCTGTACAAAGACGGCGTCATACAGCGCGTCGAACCGCCATTTGTCGACAAGAAAGTCATAAACCGGCCCGGCCGTCCGGCGGACTTCCGCGGCGTTGAGAAACCGATTGCCATAGAACAGCCAGGCCAGTCCCGCGCCGGCAAACGCCGCCAGCAGTGCCAGCCGGCCGGCGCTGTCGTGGGCCGCATGCAGTTCCTCCCCGGTGGGATGCCGCAGCCCCCCCTCGCGGACAACCGCGGCCTGCTGCTCGGCCGTCGACAGCCAGCCATACAGCGGCCCATGTTCGCCGCCGATCGCCATCGTCGCCGCCACAAACGCCAGCACCAGCAGCGGCACGGTGATGAC
Organism: uncultured Planctomycetaceae bacterium; assembly: GCA_942493135.1. Lineage (GTDB taxonomy): Bacteria > Planctomycetota > Planctomycetia > Planctomycetales > Planctomycetaceae > Planctellipticum. The sequence continues at coordinate 7,103,956 of OW818684.1, forward strand.
CAGCGGAGACTCCTCCGCATGCTCGGCGACATGACGGTCCCGCGGCTCCCCCCAGAACATCAGCAGCCACAACCGGAACATGTAGCAGGCCGTCAGCCCCGCCGTGAGCAGCGGCGCCAGAAACAGCGCCCCGTGCCAGGCATTCTGCTCTGAGAACGCCAGGGCCGCTCCGAGAATCGCATCCTTCGAGTGATACCCGGAAAACGCGATCGGCTCGCCGAAGAAGCTGATCAGCGGCACCGCCAGCCCGCTGATCGCGATGACGCCGATCAACATGCAGAGCGCCGTCAACGGCATCGTCTTCCGCAGTCCGCCGAGCTTCTGCACATCCTGCGTATGGTGCGTTCCAACGATCACGCTCCCCGCGCACAGAAACAGCAGCGCCTTGAAGCCGGCATGCGTGACCAGGTGAAACACCCCCGCCTTCCAGCCCCCCACGCCCAGTCCCAGCAGCATGTAGCCGAGCTGGCTGATCGTCGAAAACGCCAGCACTCGCTTGATGTCGTAAGAGACCACCGCGATCGTCGCGCCGATCACCAGCGTCACCGCGCCCGTATACGCCACAACCAGCAGTACATCGGGCGTAAACAGCGGATAGCACCGCGCCGTCAGATACACCCCCGCCGCCACCATCGTCGCCGAATGGACCAGCGCCGAAACCGGCGTCGGACCTTCCATCGCATCGGGTAACCAGGTCTGCAGCGGGAACTGCGCGCTCTTGCCGACGCAGCCCGCAAAAATCCCCAGCCCTGCCGCCGCCAGCAGCGCCAGCGGGATGGAGTGCGGCTCGTCGGTTCCGGCGGGAACCCGCAACATCACTGACTGGCCATCCTCCGTCAGGCGCAGCGTCTCTCCGTCCTTCTGCAACCGGCCGAAAATCCCCGGCACGCCATCTCGGCCCGGTTGATTGTAGAACTGAAACGACCCCAGATAAGTCCACACAATCATCAGCCCGATCAGGAACCCGAAGTCCCCGATCCGGTTCATGATGAAGGCCTTATTCGCGGCCGTCGTCGCCGAAACGCGCTCGTAATGGAAGCCGATCAGCAGGTAGCTGCAGATGCCAACCAGTTCCCAGAACGCAAACACCTGCAACAGATTCCCCGCCAGCAGCAGCCCCAGCATCGAGAAGCTGAACAGCGACAGGTATGCAAAGAACTGGTGAAACCGCCCCGGCCGCCCCAGTTCCCGACCATCCTGCAGTTCCACCTTGTGGTCGAGGTACTCTTCCGTCAATTCGTCGGCCATGTAGCCGACAGAAAACACATGAATGCAGGTGGCGACGAACGTCACCATGCAGAACATCAGCAGCGTCAGGCCGTCGATGTGGTAGTCGATGCTCAGAACCCGCTCGCCGAACCGGGCCAGCTCGTAGTAGGTGCCGGAATACGTCGAGTAGAAATAGCGATCATCCCGGTGGTCTTCCACGACGCCATCGTCGGATGACCTGGCTTCAATGATGAAGACGTCGCTCGACCAGACCGCCGTGGCGGCCGCGCTGCAGAGAAATCCTGCAGCGATGCACCCCACGGCCACCCACGCCGGCGCCTTGCTCAGCCGGTGCGTCCAGCGGAGGGCGAAAAACTCGACGACGCAGCCCGCCAGCGGCAGCAGCCAGGCCGCCGTCAGCAGCAGGGGCACGAGTTGTTCGGGATTGGTCGTCATGACGGCGTCTTAGTCACCCGGCCAGTTCGTTGCCCCGATCGACGTCGATCGTGGCATGGTTGTTATAGAAATTGAGCGCGATCGCCAGCGCAATCGCCGCTTCCGCCGCCGCCATCACAATCACAAACAGCGCCAGCACCTGACCGTCCAGTCCCAGCACGGTGTACTTCGCGAACGCGACCAGATTCACGTTGGCGCCGTTCAGAATCAGCTCGACCCCCATCAGCACGCCAATGCCGTTCCGCTTGACGATCATGCAGATCAGCCCGCTGACGAACAGCACCGCCCCGACCATCAGGTATTCGTTAAGTCCCACAGTGGACACGGACGCTACTCCCCATCCCGGTCGGCAACCAGTTCCACGCGACGCTTCGCCCGCGCCAGATAACCGGCCCCGATCAGCACGATCAGCAGATGAACCGAAATCACCTCAAACGGCAGCAGATACCCCGGCCGCTCCGGATGATCGGCCCGCACCCCCAGCAGCGCCAGCCCCAGCGGCTTGACCGACTGACCGGTCTCGCTGCTCGCAATCTCGCCAGTTCGCCCGGCAACCGCAGCAACCGGCCCCGGTTCCGGCAGCTTCGCCGCCACCGTTTTCCAGTTCACCGCACCCACCGAATAAACCAGCACCCCCAGCAGCCCCACCCCGGCAGCCAGTCCAAACAGCACCTCGGTCGGCCGCGTTTCCAGCTTCAGGTACGGGCCGCTGGCCGTCAGCATCACGCCGAAGATCAGCAGCACCACCGTGCCGCCTACGTAGATCAGCAGTTGGGCCGCCCCCAGAAAGTCCGCGCTGAGCAGGAAAAACAGCCCGGCGACCGACCCCAGCGACACCATCAGCCAGAACGCCATCCGCACGACATTCTGCGACAGCACAACCCCGATCGCTCCGCCGCACGTCGCGGCCGCAAACAGCCAGAACAGCAAGTCCGCCACGGTCATCAATACCCCTCCTTAACAGGAGGGAAACTCGAAATCCGAAATCCGAAATCCGAATTCGGAATGGCCGCGGCCTTTGCTTTTATCGCTGCGTCACTCCGGCCCACCGGCAGGAACGTCGGCCGGCCCAGCGTCGAAGACGCCAGCAGCAGCGGCCAGAGCACGGCCCCTAGAAACAGGAAGCAACTGATCGGCACCAGGTACTTCAAACACGTCGTCATCACCTGATCGATCCGCAATCGCGGGAGCGTCCAGCGGACCCAGATCTGCACGGTCACCAGCACGCCCGCCTTGACGACGAAGATCGTCGCCCCGATCAGGTTCGCCACATAGTTCCCCAGCGAAAACCCCTGCACCAGGAAATCCTGGCCCCACGACCGCAGCGGATTGATCAGCAGCGGCTCCAGCCCCAGTCCCGTCGCCGAGCCCCCCAGGAACAGCAGGACCGCAATCCCGCTGACCGCGAACATCGACGCATACTCGGCCAGGAAAAAGAACGACCAGCGGATGCCGCTGTATTCCGTGTGGAAACCTGCGACCAGTTCGCTCTCGGCTTCAGCCAGGTCGAACGGCGCCCGCTTCACGCTGGCCGTCGCCGTCGTGAAGTAGACGAAGAACGCAGCGAACGTGAAAGGGTTCGTAAAGATCAGCCACTGGTGCAGCCCCGCCTCCTGCAGCCGGGCGATCTCGCGAAAGTCGAGCGTTCCCGCCGCCACCAGCGGCACCAGCGCGCACAGCGCCATCGGAATTTCATACGAAACCATCTGGGCTGCCTCGCGCATCGCCCCGAACAGCGCCCACTTCGAGCCGCTCGAATACCCGGCGAGAATGATCCCGAAGACTTCCAGCGACAGAATCGCCAGGATCAGGAACACCCCCGTGTCGGCCGCCACCGCATACCACCCGTCCGCAAACGGCAGCACCATGAACGCCCCGAACGACGCCAGCACCGCCAGAAACGGCGCCATTTTGAACAGCCAGCGGTCCGCGGCGTCCGGGGTGAGATCTTCCTTCTGAATCAGCTTGATCGGGTCGGCAATACTCTGCAGCCAGCCGAACATCCCCCCGACCCGCGTCGGCCCCAACCGGTCCTGAATCCGCCCGGAAACTTTCCGCTCCAGCCAGATGAAGAACATCGGCATCGCGCCGAACAGATTAAAGAGGAGAAACGCGTGAAAGAACGCGGCCAGCAGAAAGCCCCCCAGCTCACCGAGCGGCGCATTCAGAAGCGGAATCTCCAGATTGGAGAAGAACTCCTGCAGCGACATCGCAATCAATGGTCGGGGCATGCGGAAGGGTTTCGCTGGTCAGGTCAACTCCGCCCCCACCAGTCGCGCGTCTCAGTCCGCTGAGACGGCGGCAGAAATGCTCCAACTCAAAGCCAGAGCACGGGTTGTGGGAACAAAAGGTCACCGCGGCGGGCGCGAGTGTGACACATGGGCAGGATCGTTGCAAGTCATCGTCGGCATTATCAGGACAGTTCCCGACCGCACGACGTTCGCCAGTCTTTGCGCACGCCAGCGATGCACTTCGTTCTAAGGCAACCGCTGCATGAGGAACCCCTTGAACGCCCGTCACCCCGCGCAAATTCCTGCCCCCTCGCCCGCCGTCTTCGGTGGGAGAGGGCGGGGGGTGAGGGTCTTCATCCAAACTTCAACGACGCCACAACTCGGCACCCTTTGGCTGGCGTCAGGTCCCCCGACCACCCAGAATTACGACTCGTCCCCTCAGCCCACTCCGTGAAAGCCTCGATATGAATCTCCTCCACTTCTCCGCCGGCGACACCGTCTTCGCCCCCGGCGACCTCGCCGCCCGCGCCTTCCAGATCCAGACCGGCCGGGTCGATCTGCTCCGCCGCACCGCGAGCGAGACGATCCAGGTCGCCCAGCTCGGCCCCGGCGATGTCTTCGGCGAAATGAGCCTGATCGAGGAGCGTCCGCACTCCCTGACCGCCCGCGCCATGTCCGACGTCGGGCTCTCGACGCTGACCCGCACAGAGTTCGAACAATTCCTGACGTCCGACCCCGCCCGCCTGCAGGACTACCTGCGGGCCCTGTTCGAGCGTCTGCGCGGATTGTCCGCTCAACTCGATTCCGCTGCCGGTTCCCCTACCCCCGCGGACGCCAGCACCGTCTTTCCGATCGTCCGCCGGGTCGAAGCCGACGTGCAGACGATCCATGCACAGCGCCCGCACGAGATCGTCGTCACGATCTATCCTCTGACCCACCGCGCCGCCGCCACGCTCCCGCTCGACGGCCTGCCGGTCACGAAGTATCCGTTTCGCATCGGCCGCGCCGCGGAAGAGCACGAGCCCCGCCCGCTGGATCTGAACGACCTCTGGCTGGTCGACCGGATGCCGTTCAACATCTCCCGCAACCACGCCTCGCTGGAGCAAACCCCCGCCGGCATCGCCATTCAGGACCGCGGCTCCTCGCTCGGCATCTTTGTGAACGAAGCCCACATCGGCGGCGGCTCGCCGCACCGCTACGCCATGCTCGAAGAGGGAGAAAACACCGTGATCCTCGGCATGCCGATGTCCCCCTACCAGTTCCGCATCCACATCGCCCGAAATTGACGCAGGTTGGTGCGACTTCGCTCCTCCTCCTGCCCCCTCTCCCGACGTCTTCGTCGGGAGAGGGCGGGGGGTGAGGGTCTTCATCCCCCAAATCGACCCCACGGCCTCATCGGGTGGTCCAGAAGTCCGCGCCGCGGACATCGAAACTGCAGTTCCGCATCCTGAGCCCCGTGAGGGGCGCCGGGCTGTAGCCACGGGTGAAACGGAGTCCGCCCCCAAGGCGGACGGAGTGCAACCCGTGGAACCGGACACCCTTCGCGCAACACCGCCCCAACTGGGGCGGCGGAGTGACGAACCTCAGACTCAGGCCGTATGCAACCCCCGTCCCGCCGCCTGCCAGGCGGGCCCCCTCACGGAAGCGCCGACACCGCCACCTTCCAACCCCAGCGGATCAGTCCGACGAACTTCATCAGCAGCCCGAGCGTCACCCCCGCCACGTACAGGACCGTCAGCAGGCTGATCAGCCCCCCGCCGATCACGCTGAACTTCCAGTTCGCCACCACGAACAGCCTCAACTCCGCGGCCTGGGAATCCTCCAGAAAGCCGTTCGCCTTGTCGAGAACCCCACCGAGACTCACCGGGGAGACCGACACCTCGGCCGACTGCCCGGGTCCCTCGATCACGAGAAACCCTTCATCCTCGGACTTCGTCTCCCGGTCCGGCCCCGGTCGTCGCTCGCGCGTGACCGTCCCTGCGGCGAACCGGTCGCCAAAGCCGGTCACCGGGTCGACAGTGCTGGTTTTGTAAGGCACGACGAAGAGCAGGCACGTCTGCGCGTCCGCCTTGACGCGCCCCTCCTGACGTTCCAGCTTGACCCACGACACCGGCGCAATCGCCGTCACCAGCGCCGGCACCCCCACGCAGACCCCCAGCGCCAGCAACTGCTGAAAGACCAGCGTCGCCCAGGCCGCGGCCACGGATGGTTTTCCCCCGACGCCAGCGGGCGCGCGGGTCCGATCGTCATCAAAGTCAGCGTCCAGGCTCACGGTCGGCGTTTCCAGGTCGGGTGTTCCGTGCAAAGCGAACATGATACCGAGCGGCAACAAGACAACGCCAACAGCCCCTCGAACCAGCCCCACACACACACAACTCGCCGGGTGGTCCGGCCAAAGGCCGGACGGCGCAGCCGCAAGAGGCCGCCGTTGGACCATCAACAGTCCCACCAGCCCGCGACTCGCACACAAGACATCGGCCGGGTGGCCGGGGCAGGAGCGTCCTCGCGATGCCCCGGTCCGCCTCCTGCCCCCTCGCCCGACGTCTTCGTCGGGAGAGGGCGGGGGGTGAGGGTCTTCATCCCCCAATTCAACCCCGCCACCTCACCGGGTGGTCCAGCCGCAAATCAGCAACCCAGAAGTCCGCGCCGCGGACATCGAAACAGCAGCTCCCCCTCCTGAGCCCCGAAACGGGCGGCGGACTGTAGCCACGGGTGAAACGAAGTCCGCCCCCAGGCGGACGGAGTGCAACCCGTGGAACCAACCCCCTCCCAACAGCACCGCCGCGGTGGCCTGGGTTGATCGTCTACGGCCTGTCTGTGTCGCAAATCGATAGGTGGTTCGCGACATCGCGCACCGCTGCGCCGCCCGTCATCCTGTGCGTTCGGCGCCCCGGTAGAGCGAAGACGCCCAACCGTGGCCACTCGCGTTCGGGATTGGGCCGCTGCAGTGCGCCATTCTCTTCTGCCGAGCTACGTACGGTAGTGGAATTCGTCCAGGACCGTTGTCAAGTCGTCGAAGAACCGCTGGTCTCCGCCCCATCGCCAAGGCCACACGGAATATGGCGGATAACCTACTACGACGAGTGCCTCCGTCAAGTCTCGCCCACGGTTGTCGATATCGAGGATCAACTCCCGGCTGCCCCGACCGAGTCGCACGGCTTCATCGCATACCGAACCGCGCGAGTTGCACGGCATGATGGTAAACCCATCACAGTTGAATGCCGCCCAGATGTCGGGAAGCGATTCGATACGCACCGAAGCGACATACACTTGGCCGCACATACGATGCTCCTTCGTTGCCCCCTCATGCATCAGAATTGAATAATCAACCGCCCCCCAGTCAACGACGTCGCGCCCGCGGGCAAATCGCCAGACTAAGAAAGTTCAAATCCCGTCGCCAGTCGCTTTCGCAACCAACGACGAGACTTGAGTTTAAGAATCAGTCGGGACGACAGGACGGCTATTGAACTTTTTCTGGCCGGAATACGCAGATGGGAAGCTAGGCTGCGGCGGATTCTTGTCAGCGACCTGGACTACGGGCAGCCGTAACGACTAATTTCACTTGCCGGGCTGGCGGCTATGAGTCGGACGTCCCGAAAAAACCGTCGCGCCGGTTAGCCGTTAACGCAGTCGCCGCCGCACCACGTCATGAATATGTTCCTGCGAAAAAAGCGTTGACCCGACTTCTCACAGCGTCCAGTGAGTTGCGAAGAGCGTCGGCCGCTCGACAGACCTTGGCAGCGTTCTCCGCCGACAACTCGCACAGCTCCACAGCGCAAAAACCGAGTACCGAAAACGGATAACCGACCTCCGCGAGACAGAAACTTAGACCGGCCTCTTGGAAATATCCGCCCGTCTTCGGGTGGCGCTCAGCGTTGTACATCTGGGGCGGAATGGTCGGTGTCAGATGGACGGCCTTTGCAGAAAGCTGTCCGTAACGAGACTGATTGACTGGAACCGGAAAACGCTGCTCCTCAAGGGTACGGCGAACGGCGACAGGACAATACTTGTTGCGCCGCGTGCGCTCGTCGACCGTCTGCCATTCCTGGAACGCTTTAGGATCAGTTACGAAAAGGACTGCGAGGTTTGTGATCTCACCCACAGTCCTGACCAACGAGACGGACTCGTCATAGAAACCTGATCGTGCGAGCTTGAACGCGCACAGGCCATAGCTGCAACAGCGGCCCACGAGCATCTCGGCTGCATGATTTCCCTCACGGCATCCCCACCAGCACGAGCTTGCGCGGTCCAAGAGAGACAAAAGTGTGCCGAGATGCAGGTGCGTGGTGACGGAACCGTGCGGCGATGCCGAGGCCAGGTACTCATCCGTTAAACGCTCGCAGTCCGCAGTAAAGCGCAGGACGCCCCGCAGGAAGTCAGAGCCTTCCGGGACCATTTCATCAGAGTTGGAGCTTGAGTGGTGGTTCATGGCCAGTCACAAAACTAGGGTCAACCGTTTGCGAAGTCAACGTCGTTCTTCGTTCTCATCGACACTGACCATTGTGCGCCGGTTCGCCGGAAGCCTCTGCTGAACCGTCCGCGGGCCAGCAGTGCTCGTCCCTCCCACATCACGCCCCGAAAGCGTTTCACGAAACGCCTCCTGTGCCGTTGGCACCCAGACGCCCAAAGCGGCGTCTGGGCCACCCCGGCCCCCTCTTCTTGGCGTCTTTGCGTTCCTCTCCGCGCCTCTGCGTGAAATCTTCACGACTTCGTCTTCTCCGCGGCCTCTGCGTCCTCTCTGCGTCTCTGCGTGAGATCTTCCCCCTCCGGGAACTCCCGCGAGCCAGCCCGCGTCCCACTCCACAGCGGGGGGATTCCCTCGCCGAATGCCTGAGGGCTGGTATACTGACGCCGGCCGGTCAGGAGTAACGCCGGCCACTCCCCATCTGCGCGAATGGATTTGTTCATGACTCGCTGGCTCGCATCTCTGGCGGTGGCGCTCGGCGCCGCCGCTTCCGTCTGGCTCTTCGCCGCCGAACCCGCTACGGACGCTCAAATGCAGGCTCGCGCCGATCAGCTCTTCGCCGACGGCAACTTCAAGGATGCCTACGAGCTGTTTCACAAGCTGGCCCTCCAGGCCGACACGCCCCCCGCCGTCGCCGCCCACGCGGTGGGGCAGGGGACCAGCTCCCTGGCGCAGCTCGGCCGCATCGACGAGCTCGACCCCTTCGTCGAAGCCGCCGTCGCCGCCCACCCCAACGCCTGGGAAGTCCTCCACCGGGCCGCCAGCGCCTATCTCGCCACCGAGCACTACGGCACGATCATTTCCGGCAAATTCTCCCGCGGCCAGCGGCGCGGCGGCGGCCGGAATGTCTCCGTGCTCGATCGCGACCGCGTCCGTGCCCTGCAGCTCTTCGACCAGGCCCGCCCGCTGGTGGTCGCGGCCGGCAAATCCGCACCTGCCGCCCGCTTCTGGCTCGACTTCGCCCGCGCCGTCCTGCAGGGGACCGGCAATCGCGAGGCCTGGCAGCTCCAGTCGCTGACAGACTTGACGGAGCTCCCCGACTACGAAGACTTTCGCGGCGGCTGGTGGGGCCGCGGCGGCAGCGACCGCGGCGCTCCCGTCGACACCGAAGGCAACCCCGTCTACCACACATTGCCGGAAAGCTGGGACGCCGCCGTCTCAGACGGCCAGCGCTGGCGCTGGCTCCTGGCCGAATCGAAGCAGGCCGACGCCGCTGTCGCCGACGAAGCCGACAGCGACTGGGCTGGCTTCCTGCAGTCCCAGTTCGGCGTGCAGACCATGCGGCAGTTCATCGGCGCATCCGCGGACGACGATGGCGACCAGGAACAGGCCGGCCCCTTCGCCGTCCACACGCTCGCCGACACCGAAACCATCGCCCGTCTCGCCACCGGCGTGAAGCGCTTCACCCTCCCCGACGAGTTCAACCCGTTGCTGCAGTTTCGGGATCTCGCGAAACGAAGCAAGTCACCCTACGCCGAGCAGGCCTCAATGACCGTCGCGGGCATCTACGAGGATCGCCGGCAGTACGACAAAGCCGCGGAAGCCTGGCGGGAATCGGCGCGACTGTTCGGCGAAGAGGAGCACCGCAAACAGCGGCTGCAGCAGATCGTCGGCCTCTGGGGCCGCTTCGAATCGACCGTCACACAGCCCACCGGCCAGGGGGCGGAACTGCAGTTCCGCTTCCGGAATGCGAAGAAGGTGACGTTCACCGCCCAGCCCGTCAGGATCGACGCCCTGCTCGCCGACGTGAAAGCCTATCTGGCCGGCAGTCCGCGCGAGATCGAATGGGATCGTTTCAACATCGGCGACGTCGGCCACCGGCTGATCACCGGCGACCAGGCGAAATATCTCGGCCCCCAGGTCGCGAACTGGTCGCTCGATCTCGAACCCGCTCCCAAACATTGGAACAAGCTCGCCACCGTCGCCACTCCGCTGCAGAAAGCGGGAGCCTACTTCGTGACGGCGACCGTCGACGGCGGGAACACCAGCCGGATCGTCGTCTGGGTCGCCGACACCGCCCTCGTCAAAAAGCCCCTCGACGGCCAGACGCTCCTTTACACGGCCGACGCCGTCACCGGCGTCCCGCTCGCCAGAGTGAACGTCGAATGCTTCGGCTGGAAGCAGGAGCAGCTCCGGCGCAACCAGCCGGCATTCCGGATCGTCACGAAGAACTTCGCCGAATTCAGCAGCGCCGATGGCCTCGTCCAGCTCGACGGCAAGCGGCTCGATCCGCTGTATCAGTGGATGTTCGTGGCCCGCGGGGAGGGAGGGCGGCTGGCCTACCTCGGCTTCACCGGCGTCTGGCACGGCCGGCTGCACGACGAGGTCTACAACCAGACCAAAGTCTTCGCCATGACTGACCGGCCCGTCTACCGGCCGGACCAGAAAGTCCAGTTCAAGCTCTGGGTCGGTCAGGCAAAGTACGACGCCCCCGACGCGTCACCGTTTGCCGGGAAATCGTTCGCACTGGAGATCCACGACCCGCAGGGCGAAAAGGTCTTCGAACAAACGCTCAACGCCGACGAGTGGGGCGGCATCGCCGGCGATTTCCCGCTCAGCAAATCGGCCAAACTGGGGCAGTACCAGATCCTGATCAAGAACCTCGGCGGCGGCTCCTTCCGCGTCGAAGAGTACAAGAAGCCCGAATTCGAAGTCACCGTCGACGCTCCCGCGAAACCCGTCGCGCTCGGCGAGAAAATCACCGCCACGATTGACGCGAAATACTACTTCGGCGGCCCCGTCACCAAGGCCCGCGTCAAGTACAAGGTCACTCGCTCCGCCCACACCAGCCGCTGGTTCCCAGTCGGACGCTGGGACTGGTTCTACGGCCCCGGCTACTGGTGGTTCGCCCCCGACTACGCCTGGCTCCCCGGCTGGTCCTCCTGGGGCTGCGCCCGCCCGACCCCCTCCTGGTGGAACTGGAACGCCGCCCCCCCGGAGCTGATCGCCGAGCAGGAAGTCGACATCGGCCCCGACGGCACGGTGAAGGTCGAAATCGACACCCTCCCCGCAAAAGAACTGCACGGCGACGAAGACCACTCCTATTCGATCACGGCCGAAGTCGTCGACGAATCTCGCCGGACGATCGTCGGCATGGGGAACGTTCTGGTCGCCCGCAAGCCGTTCAAGGTCTACGCCTGGGTCGATCGCGGCCACTACCGCGTCGGCGACACCGTCCACGCCAGCTTTTCCGCCTTCACGCTCGATCAGAAACCAGTCCAGGGGACCGGCAGACTCGAACTCCGCCAGATCACGTACGCCGACGGCAAACCCGTCGAAGCCGTCGTCAAGACCTGGGACCTCAACACGGATGTCGAAGGCCACGCCGAGCAGCAGCTCGCCGCCTCCGCCGCCGGCCAGTACCGTCTCTCTTACACGCTGACCGACAGCGAGCAGCACACCATCGAAGGGGGCTACGTCTTCGTCGTCCGGGGCGAGGGCTTCGACGGCCGCGAGTTCCGCTTCAACGACCTCGAACTCGTCACCGACCAGCGCGAATACGCCCCCGGCGACACCGTCAAGTTGATGATCTCCGCCAACCGACCCGACTCCGCCGTGGTGCTGTTCGTCCGGGCCGTCAACGGCGTCTGCCTGCCCCCCAAGGTGATCCGCCTCAAGGGCAAGTCGACGATCGAAGAGATCGGCGTCGTCCAGCAGGACATGCCCAACTTTTTCATCGAAGCCTTCACCGTCGCCGACGGCCGCTATCACCAGGAAGTCCGCGAAGTCATCGTTCCCCCGGAAACCCGCATCCTTGACGTCAACGTCGAAGCCTCCAAACTCGAATACAAACCCGGCGAGGAAGCCAAACTGCAGGTCAAGCTGACCGACTCCCAGGGGAAACCGTTCGTCGGCTCGACGGTCCTGACCGTCTACGACCGGAGCCTCGAATACATCTCGGGCGGCGCCAACGTCCCCGACATCCGCAAGTTCTTCTGGGAATGGCGCCGCCACCACCACCCCCAGCACGAATCCAGCCTCGACCGCGCTTCCTACAATCTGCTCAAGCCCAACGAAACCGGCATGGCCGACATCGGCATCTTCGGCGGACTCGATGATCTCAAAACGGCCTTCACCGCGCTCGGTGCGACGCCGCAGGGCTTACGGAGAGCCATGGGCAGAGGCGGCATGGGCGGAGCAATGCCCGCCGCCGCCCCAATGGCCGAAGGCAGTGCTCCAAATCTGCTCTTCAGCTTTGACGCCGGTGGTGCTCTTGCCAAGTCGGAGCACGCACCACTCTTCAGCATAGACCCACCGGTTGAGGATCTCGTCGCCCAGCCCACCATCCGCCAGAACTTCGCCGACACCGCCTTTTGGGCCAGCTCGCTCACCACCAACGCCGCAGGTCTCGCCGAAGTCTCCTTCAAGATGCCCGAAAACCTCACCGGCTGGAAAATCCGGACCTGGTCCCTCGGCCGCGGCTGCCGCGTTGGAGAAGCCTCCGCCGACGTCACGACGAAAAAGAATCTGCTCCTCCGCCTGCAATCCCCGCGGTTCTTTGTCGAGACCGACGAAGTCGTCCTCTCCGCCAACATCCACAACGACCTCGCTTCGGCCAAGTCGATCAAGGCGGTCCTTGAACTCGAAGGGGGGACGCTCGAACCGCTCGGCGATCCGTCGCAGACCTTCGAACTCGAAGCCCACGGCCAGAAGCGGATCGACTGGCGCGTCAAAGTCACCGGCGAAGGCCAGGCCGTCGTCCGGATGCAGGCCCTGACCGACGAAGAGTCGGACGCCATGCAGATGAACTTCCCCGTCTATGTCCACGGCATGCTCAAAACCCAGTCCTTCTCCGGGGCCCTCCGCCCCGACGAAAACGCCGGCAAGATCGCCTTCACCGTCCCCGCCGAGCGCCGGCCCGACCAGTCCCGCGTCGAAGCCCGATTCTCGCCGACCCTCGCCGGTGCGATGGTCGACGCCCTGCCATACCTGGCGGGCTACCCCTACGGCTGCACCGAGCAGACCCTCAACCGCTTCCTGCCGACGGTCATCACCCAGAAAATCCTCCTGGACATGCAGCTCGATCTGAAGACCATCCGCGACAAGCGGACCAACCTCAACGCCCAGCAGCTCGGCGACCCCGCCCAGCGCGCGAAGCAATGGCAGCGCTACGAACACAACCCCGTCTTCGACGAAGCCGAAGTCCAGGGCATGGTCCGCGAAGGCCTCGACCGCCTCGTCGCCATGCAGGTCAGCGACGGCGGCTGGGGCTGGTTCTCGGGTTATGGTGAGCGTTCGTGGCCGCACACGACCGCCGTCGTCGTCCACGGCCTGCAGCTCGCGCAGCAGAACGACGTCGCTCTCGTCCCCGGCGTCCTCGAACGGGGACTCGACTGGCTCAAGAACTACCAGGCCGAGCAGGTCACGCGCCTCAAAAACTCCCCGGCGAAGAAATCCCCGTCCAAGACGCATGCCGACGCCCTCGACGCCCTGATCTACGGCATCCTGATCGACGCCGACGTCGCCTCCGAGGAGATGCGGCAGTTCCTTTACCGTGATCGGACGCACCTGCCCGCCTCCGCCAAAGCCCTGTTCGGCCTGGCCCTGCAGAAGCAGGGGAAAGCCGAAGAGCTGGCGATGATCCTGCAGAACCTGCAGCAGTTCCTCGTCGAAGACAACGAAAACCAGACCGCCTACCTCAAGCTCCCCGAGGACGGCTGGTGGCACTGGTATGGCAACGACATCGAGGCCAACGCGGTCTACCTCAAGCTGCTGACCCGCATGAATCCGCAGGATCCCCGCTGCGCGAAGCTGGTCAAGTATCTGCTCAACAACCGCCGGCACGCCACCTACTGGAACAGCACCCGCGACACCGCGTACTGCATCGAAGCGCTCGCCGAGTTCCTGAAGGCCAGTGGCGAAGCCCGCCCTGATCTGACGATCGAAATCTGGCTCGACGGCCAGAAGCAGAATGAGGTGAAGGTCGATGCCGCGAACCTATTCACGTTCGACAACACCTTCACGCTGACAGGCGACGTCCTCACCGCCGGCGAACATACCATCGAGTTCCGCAAACAAGGCACGGGACCGCTCTACTTCAACGCCTATCAGACCGACTTCACGCTCGAAGACTTCATCACCCGGGCCGGTCTTGAGATCAAGGTCAATCGCAAGTACTACAAGCTGACGCCCGTCAAAGCGATCGCCGAAGTCTCCGGCGCGAAAGGACAGGTCGTCCAGCAGGCCGTCAGCAAGTTCGACCGGGAAGAACTCGCCAACCTCGCCGAGCTCAAGAGCGGCGACCTCGTCGAGGTCGAACTCGAAATCGACAGCAAGAACGACTACGAGTATCTGGTCTTCGAGGATCTGAAAGCGGCCGGCTTCGAGCCGATGGAGGTCCGCAGCGGATACAACGGTAACGACATGGGAGCCTACATCGAGCTCCGCGACGAGCGGGTCTGCTTCTTCGTGCGGTCCCTGCCCCGCGGAAAGCACTCGGTCACGTACCGGCTGCGGGCCGAAATCCCCGGCAAGTTCAGCGCCCTCCCGGCCCGCGGCACCGCCATGTACGCCCCGGAGCTGAAAGCCAACTCCGACGAGATCAAGCTCCAGATCGCGGACTGACCGCCGCCGGGAAACGCCGAACCGAACGACTGCGGGCGTTTCACGCCCGCAGTGTCGTCCAGGCAACGTTTGCCACGGCTCTGTGAGCCGTGTCTTCACCGACGCCTGCAGCGGCAATCGCACGGCCGCGGCACACAATTTCCCGGACGACATCCGCATCCAAACCGGTCTATGAGTAAAAGAACTCGCCGACTACTATCCCGCACCTGTCGAAGTCGTCAGCGACATTCGTGCGCGGAATCAGCAACCATGTCCCTTTTCCTCTCCCCACTGAGTCGTCTTTCTCCGTGCTCTCAGTGCCTTCCGTGGTTCCCGTTCTTAACTCAAATTCGCGCCCATTCGTGGTTCCCTCTCTTCTCCGCATTTCTCCGCGCCCTCCGCGTCTCCGCGGTAAAACTTCTCTATCTTCTCTCCCTGGCGTTCGCCCTCTGTCCGCCGGCCGCAGCCGCCGAACCCCGTGAAGTCCACCGCCAGACCCGCAACTACCGGGTCGCCGTCGACGGCGTCGAGCGGGGCGACATGACCGCCACCGTCGTCCGGCACGACGACGGCACGGAATCCATGACCGGCGAAACTCACCTGCGGTTCAACTTCATCGTCTACCGCTACCGCTTCTCCTCGACCGGCAAGGAAGTCTGGAAAGAGAACCGCCTCGTCGAACTCGCCAGTCACGCCGACTTCAACGGCGACGAATACGTCGTCACCGCAGCCGCCACCGACGACGCTGTCCAGGTGACCGTCAACGGCGAATCGCGCAAGACCCCCGCCGACGTCTGGGTCACCTCCTACTGGCGCGAGCCGCATTCAACGAAGGTCGGCCGCGAACTGCAGCTCTTCGACGCCGGCAAAGGCCGCCTGCTCTCCGGCAAGCTCCAGCGGGTGGGCGTCGCAGCCCTGGAGATCGCCGAGAAGCAGCTCGACGCGACTCACTACCGCCTCCGCGGCGACGTCGAAGTCGATCTCTGGTACGACAAGGACGGCCGACTCGTCCGCCAGGAATCCCTCGAATCGGGACACCGCACCCTGCTGGAACTGAGCGAACTCCCCGATTAAGCAAGTGGCTCCGATCGCCGCGAGTGGCCGGGGCAGGAGCGTCTTCGCGATGCCCCGGAGCGTCAGGGAATTCCTCGTTCCCAGGCTCCGCTTGGGAATGCTTCTTCGGACGCTCTGCGTCCTCTTCAGCATCGTCCGAAGACGCGAGGCAGAGCCTCGCAAGAGGGGGTTCCCAGGCAGAGCCTGGGAACCAGTGTTTCGGGAGCCGTACTCGCCGTCAAAGGCGAGCAGGCCACCGCGATGTTACAATCTCGCCCCAGTCCGACATCTCTACACCCCATCCGGGACGCACCCCCTCATGCCCCGCTTCCACATTCTCTGCGGCCTGCTGACCGCGCTCCTCACGTCTTCACAGCTCCACGCCCAGCAGCTCGTCCCCGCGTCTCCGCCCGACACGATCACGTTCGAAAAGGACATCGTCTACGGCAAGACCGGCGACACCGAGCTCAAGCTCGATCTCTCCCGACCGAAGAACTCCGCCCAGCCGCTCCCCTGCATCGTCGTCATTCACGGCGGCGCCTGGCGGGCCGGCAACAAGTCCGGGCACGACAACCTGACCTGGCTGTTCGCCGAGAAAGGCTACGTCTCCGCCACCATCGGCTACCGCTTCTGCCCGCAGCACCCGTTCCCGGCCCAGATCGAAGACGCCAAATGCGCGGTCCGCTTCCTCCGGGCTCACGCGAACGAGTACGGGATCGACCCGGATCGCATCGGCGCCATCGGCTTCTCCGCCGGGGCTCATTTGTCACTGATGCTCGGCGTGATGGGGAAGGACGACGGTCTCGAAGGAGACGGCGGCTGGGCCGATCAGCCCAGCCAGGTCAATGCCGTCGTCTCCTACTTTGGCCCGACCGAACTCGGAGCCGAAGACATCCCCGAAATCAGCAAGCCTCTCGTGAAAGACTTCATCGGCGGCCTCGCGACGGAGAAGCCAGACGAAGCGAAGCGGGCCTCGCCGAACACATACGTCACCAAGGGAGACGCCCCGATCCTGTTCTTCCAGGGGACAAAAGACCCGCTCGTCCCGCACACGCAGGTCTACCGCATGATCGAAACGCTCACGAAGGCGGAAGTTCCGGCACGCGCCGAAATCCTCGTCGGCGCCGGCCACGGCTGGGGCGGCAAAGATCTGGCACGGACGCTCACGCAGACGGTCGAGTTCTTTGACGAGACGCTTAAATCGAACTAGTCATTGGTGGTTGGCGTCTCTCCTGCCCCCTCTCCCGACGTCTTCGTTGGGAGAGGGACGGGGTGAGGGTGTCTTCATCGCCGCGGAAAGCGATTTCCACGCCCAACCCAACTCAAAGTCCGCACCAACCTGTGACGGATGGTGTGAGAAATGCGGGTTAGTCCCCGGTCAGTGGCCAGGGAGGGGCTTCCGTCAGATCTGGAAGTCGATGCGAAAGGCGAGGTCTGAAAACTCGTTGGACGCGCCGTAGTTGCAGGTCAGCGGCCGATTGCTGAAGCAGGCACCTCCGACAGAACGGGCTACACTCTCGGGACCAGGGCGCGTCGCGGATACGTAAAGGCAGCATCCCACCGTCGGACGACACTTCTTGCTGATCGCAGATTCGCCGAACATACAGGTCACTTGGCCGCCTCGACGGGACGCATGCTGAACCGCAGAAACATGCATCCGGCTGCCGTCGTAAACGCGATGTACATGCCAATCCATTTTCTGAAGTCGTTAGTGAGACAACTCTTCTTTGGATCGCTCTCCACGTAGACAGGGCAATCGCACGATAACTCACCTTCCGAACAACACTTCCGCCAGGTAGTCGTCGTTCCAGGCGGCGGTGAGCCGCTTGTTCTTGATCCCCACCTTGGACGTGCGGTTGTTCTTCAGCAGGCTCAGTGCCGTCCGGCGGAGGCTGCTCAGGTTGGCGTCCGCATGCCCTTTCCGCACCCGGCACTGGTCTTCGCCGAAGGTCACGTCGAGCTGCCAGTGCAACCGGTTCTCGATCGCCCAATGGCTCCGCACCGCCTCGCCGAAGCGTTTCGCCGACAGCTTGCGGCTCAGGATGTAGCACCGCACTTCGGCCGCCTCCTTGCCGCCGCGGACCGTCTCGCCGATGGCAATTCCGATCGCCTTGAGCTTGGCCCACCGTCCACGGTCCGGCAGGTTGTCGGGGGCCGTGCACACGAAGTATGATCGATGTTCGTCCCGGCCGTGGCCACGTTCCCGCGTCTCGTGCCGGCTGACTTTGACTCGCGCGAAGTCGTCGCCGAACTGGTCCTTGAAGAAGTCGACGATCCCCTGGTGCAGCGTCGGCTGATTCCCCTTCACCGCCAGCACGTAATCGGCTCCGCCATCCACGATGGCCTGCGCGATTTCCGTCTGGCAGCCCATCGCGTCGATCGTCACCAGACAGTCGGAAAGTTCCAGAATCTGCAGCAGTTTCGGGATGGCCGTAATTTCGTTGGACTTCGCATCGACCACGACCTGTCCCAGGCTGACGTGGTTCGCCGTGGCCCAGGCACTGACCATGTGGATCGCCGCTTTGCTGTTGGCGGCATCGAAGCTCCGCCGCAGGGTCTTGCCGTCGATGGCCACCACCTGCCCGGCGGTGATCTCGTGCAGCGCGGTGATCCAGCTCAGCAGGCAACGCTCGAATTCCCCGGGCCTCAGCGCGCCGAGAATGGCGTTGAACCGGTCGTGCGAAGGGATGCCGTCCGACAGGTCGAGAAGCCCTTCCAGCCACTTCCGCTTCTGCGTTCCCCACGCGGCGATGGCCACGAAGTCATCGGCTCCCGCGATCACGGCGCACAAGGCGATGGTGACGACGTTGATCAGCGGATAAGTGCCCTCGCGTCGGCGCGGGTCGGTCAGCGTGCTGAAGTGATCCTGAATGCGAGACGATGGGGAACGAGGCATGAGGGCGCTTCCGTGGCCAGCGGCGACTCGCCCACCGACCACACGGCCGACACAACGCGGCAAACCGCCCTGCCTATTTATGACAGATTGCCCAGCATGGCGCAATTGCCCTGTCCACGTAGAACACGCGACAACTCCCACCAGTTTCGAAAGAACCAGCCACGGAATCCGCCCATGCCTTGTCTCCGATACGGCCAGTATTGACAAAACTGTACACACGCCCCGAAAACTTTTCGCCAGACACGACATACGAATACTGAATGTCCGGCGCGTATCGCCGGACACCACGAATAAACACGATTTTCACATCTTTCGACACTACCGTTCCCTGAGTCGAGGGAAGCCGCATGATGCGAACGCATTCCCAAAGTGCGTACCCTGCTCCAGCAAAACACAGGAGCGCTGCGAGCACAAAACATCCCTTCTGAATTCGCTACGGAATATTGGAGGCCATGACCAGTTCTCGTGATCTCACGCAGCCTGTAATCACGTGGAATGCAATGCGCAGACCATTCTGGTCTGCGAGTGCATCTACCGTAGCTGCGGCTATTGCGCGAGGAGGCACAGGTTGGACGTCTTCTTCGTCCCACAAGGGCAGTAATGTCACTGAAGTTTACAGAAAAACTTCGCCAACATGTATCCTCCCGTCGCTTCCTGCTCCCGGCAGGCAGCAAAACGCCAACCGTGCCAGCCAATGGCCGGGGGCGCTCTTTCAATCCCCCGCCAACCGCCCCGCAATCTCGCTCCATCGCTCAAACGGCTCAAACGCCACCCCCTCCGCCGCGAGGTTTTCCGCCAGCCAGCTTCGGGCAAACCGACGGCCGTCGCGCACCAGTCGGATCGCCTCCAGATCGGGCCGGCCGTCTCCCGCAAACGCCACGTCGTCGAACGTCGCCAGCGCCGCCCGCACGACCGCCGCTTTATCAATCCCCCGCCGTTCGTGGCGGAACTCCGCATCCGCCGGCAGTTCCATCACCAGCCCGGTTCCTTCAAAAAACCGTCCCGGATTGGCAATCACCGCCGCCTCGATCCCGAAACGCTCCAGGAGCAGGTCGATGTACCACCGGCAGCCCGCCGAGACGACCGCCATCTGCCAGCCCGCATCATGCAGAGTCCGCCACGCTGCTCCTGCATCAGGATCGAAGCCGGTTCTGTCGACCAGCTCCAGGATCTCCGGCAGCCTCTTCGGCCCGACCAGAAACACCTGCCGCAACATCTCAAACAGTGACATCCGCCCAGCGAGGAACTCGTCCCAATAGGGCGGCCGCCGCTCCTCCGGCAGCGCTTCCAGAATCGTCTCATAGAAATCGACGTTGGTCAGCGTCCCATCGAAATCGGTGATGAACAGTTTGCGGTGGGTGGCAGTGGGAGCGGGAAGGGGCATTGGATTCTTGTCAGTGGTCAGTGGTCAGTGGTCAGTTGCGGTAGGGTGAGTCGAGTCTTCGAGGCTCACCACTCTTGGCTCTTGGCGTTCATCGATTTTCTACCCCTCAGGGCGCCGCATACACAACCTTCCCCCCCAGATACGTCGCCCGCACCTGGATGTCCTTAATCGCCTCCTCAGGACACGTCAGCAGGTCCGTTTCCAGAATCGCGAAATCGGCCAGTTTCCCCAGCTCCAGCGAACCGCGGTCTTTCTCGGCGAACAGCACCCAGGCATTGTTCGTCGTATAGAGTCGCAAGGCCTCTTCGCGGGAAATCTTTTGCTCCGGGTGCAGCGGGGCTCCGCCCGCCCGCGGCTGCCGGGTGATCGCGATCCACATCCCCAGGAACGGGTTGTACGGATTGACCGACCGCAGGCTGCCGATTTTCTGCATGTGATCCGAGCCGCCCCCGACCATCACGCCGGCATCGAACAGCGATCGGTACGGTTGAAACCAGGTCAGCCGCTCGTCGCCGAAGTGCTCGCGCAGCGTGTGTCCGTCGAGCCAGAGCCACGCCGGCTGCAGGTCGGCCACGACCCCCAGTTCCTGCATCTGGGCGATCGCTTCCGGCGACATGAAATTGCAGTGCGTGATGCACGGCCGACGGGGGGCCACCGGCAGATCGCGGTTGATCGCGGCATAGGCGTCGAGCAGGGCGTGGACCGCTCCGTCCCCGACCGAATGAGCCGTAAACTGCAGATCCTTCTCCAGCGCCAGCCGGGCCATCCGCTCCAGCGCCTCGGCGGGAATGAACCGCAGGCCCTGATACTCCGGATCGGTGATCGAATAGATGGCGCTGACGCCCCAGGGCTTGCGCATGTAGGCGCTGCCGGTCAGCATGCCGCCATCGAG
This sequence comes from uncultured Planctomycetaceae bacterium, assembly GCA_942493135.1. Taxonomy (GTDB): domain Bacteria; phylum Planctomycetota; class Planctomycetia; order Planctomycetales; family Planctomycetaceae; genus Planctellipticum. Next base: position 7,125,085 of record OW818684.1, read on the forward strand.
AAATACCTTCACGCCCCGCAGCCAGAGCAGATCGTCCGGCTGGTGCAGCGGATGCTCGGCCGCCTTCAGAATCTGCTTCTCCACCGCCGGCCATTCGAGCTGGCCGTTGACCGCATACGAGGCGAACACCCGGCACGACAGGTCGCCCGCTTTTCGAAGGCTCTCATACTGCGTGAGCGCATTCTCGCCCGCGTTCCTGTCGGCGATGCTCGTCAGCCCGACCGAATTGTAGTCGGCCAGCAGAGCCTTGAGCCGCCCCCGTTGATCGTCCGTCGACGCCGACTTCCCGCTCGACTTCGACTTGATCAGGCGTCCCGCATTCCGCAGCAGCCCCGTCGGTTCGCCCGTCTGCGGATCCTTCTCAATCAGCCCGCTCTGACCGTCGGTGATCTGGAAGTCCCGATCGATGCCGCTCGCCGCCAGTGCCAGCGAGTTCAGCATCGCATCCGGCCCGGTCCGGAAGACCACCGGATTCTGCGGCGCCGCCTCATCCAGCTCCTTCCGCGTCGGATACCGCCGATCCCGCAAACGGGTGATGAACACCTGGGAAATGTTGATCCAGTCTCCCGGCTGCGACGCCTCCGCCCGCGACCGGACGTACTGCAGCACATCCCCCACCGTCTCCATCGTCGGAATCGGATGGTCGAATTCGTACATCGCCGCCCCGGTCGGATGGACGTGCGAGTCGATCAATCCGGGAATCACCGTCTTCCCGCCCACGTCGATCGACTTCGTCTCCGGACCGGCGAGTTGCAGAATCTCTGCGTTCGATCCGACCGCTGTGATTCTCCCCGCTCGAATTGCGAAGGCCTCGGCGATCCGGAACTGCGGATCGACCGTGACGACTTTGCCGTGATGCACGATCAGTTCGGGGGATTCCGCAGCGTCAGCCGGAGACGAACCAGCCACAAGAATCAATACGGCAAGGAATCGGCACCGCACAATCAGTTCTCCCACGGGCTCTCGCTGTCACTTGACGCGGGGCGGATTGTAGCATGGACGTTGCCCGGAGTGGTTGTCGTTCCGGTCGTCGTGACTTTCCCTGTTCGCCAGGTTCTCGCCGCCATGCCGCGTGATCGTCCCTGTCCGTCCTGCGGCGGACCTGTCCAATGCGGGCTGGCCTGCGGAGCCGCGCAGTGCTGGTGCTGCGAGCTGCCACATGTCCTGCCGGTCGACGCCGCGCAGAGCTGCCTTTGCCGGAAGTGTCTTGAGGCCGCCATCGCCGACCGCTTCCGGTGTGCTCCTCCCGCGGCTGGCCGCTCGTTGCTCAGCTCCGCGGAGGAGGGAGCATGCCAGTCCGATCCATGAAGGCCCGGCACTGGCCGGACCACGGGATCTCCAGAATTCCCGCCTCTCCCATGTGGCTCCCGTAGCTGACCCGATCTCCGGCCTTCTTGCCCGGCACTGGAATCACGCGCACGGAGGAGGGCCGGTGCTGCAGGACGGCCAAGGCCATCTGATCCGCCAGAATCCCCGTCAATGTCCCGGCATCCGTATCGCCAGGGATCGGCAACAGGTCCAGCCCGTTCACGCCGGCGCCGGCCAGGCGCGCCAGTTGATCGAACGTCAGGTGCGGCTCTTGAGTCGCCGCGATCAGCACCGGATCCTCGAGAACGGACAGCATCACCCGCGTGTGCGCCGATGCGGAACACGACGCAAAACCGGCCGCCGTCCGCACCGCGTTGACCAGCAGCACGAGCGCCGCCAATGTCCCCGGACCTCCCAGCGATCCGACCCCCAGCAGCGGCAACAGTCCCGCCACGCTGTCCCCAGGACGCAAAGTCGGCGCCAGTGTGCAGTCCACCGAGCCAAAATCCGCCCCGAGACGGTCGGCCAGTTCCCGGCCGACCACTTCGGCCGCGCGAATCGCCTGAAAGGCGGCCGATTGAATCTCGCCCGCCAGGTCCTGCCACGTCGCGCGGCGATCCTCCTGCAGCCGGCGTTCGAGCGCCGCCCGGATCGCGCCCGCCGCCCCGACCCCTACGAACAGGACCAGATCGGCGCTGCCCGACGGCAGGACAGCCCCGGTCAGGTGCGGATGCTCCATGGCGTTGTTGGCGACGACGGAGAGTTTGGCCGCCGCATCGCCGCCCCGCTCGCTGCTCGCTTCGGCAGTCTCGCGCAGCTTATGAGCAACAAGCTGCACGGCGTCCATGTTGACGCCGGTGTCGCTGGATGCGACTTGTACCGCAGCGCGAACTCGCGTGGTCTGGCTGAGCACCAGGGGGAGGCTGGCGATGAATTGTCGGGCTCCGTTCGACATCCCGCGGCGGACATCGACCGAATAGCCGCTGATGCGATCGACGTGGACGTTTGCCGCCGCTCCGTCGAGCGTCCGGGCGACGTGGACGAGGTCGTCGGGACCGAAACCGTGAGCCACCTGCTCGATCGGTGTCACCGCCAGCCGCCGCTGCATGATCGGCACGCCGAAACTCGACGACACTTCGGCACAGACCGGCGCGAGTCGGCCGGCGACTTCGGTAATCCGCTGGTAAATCGACTCGCACATTCGATGCAGGTTGCGTTCGCTGCAGTCGGCGATCTGCACCCCCAGCGTCACGGACCGCACTTCCAGAGGCGTCTCGATGACCTGTTTCAGTTGAGAGACGAGAACCGGGCTATGTTCCATCCGTCGAGGCCTTTCGAGAAACCGCTCGCGTCTGCTGTCCGACCTCAGTCCGCACCGACTCCGGCCCTGCTTAACCGTTGCCCCGGAAACGGGGCGGATCCGGACACATCATCGCGTCCAGCACCGTCCGACGCTGGAGCGTCGTCGCGAGCGGCCCCTGCGCTTCGACTCCCTGCAGATCCCGCGCCAGCCGCCCGACGTCCACGCCGAGAGGAATGCAGAGCTCCAGGTAGAACCGGAATTGCCGTCCTTCATCGACACGGGCGGCCTGCAGGTCGATCACGTCGATCCCGTCCTGGGCCAGGCGATGCGCCAGCCGGCGGAGAACGCCCGGACGGTCGTGACCGGACACCGTCAGGACGTACCGCTCGGCCGGCTGCCTGTCCGAGATGGAGTCCCCCACATCGTCGTCGGCGAGCTCCTTCAGACTGACTTCCGCCGCAAAGGGTCGACAGACCGCCTGAATATGATCCAGGACGACCTCTCGCGGCCGCTCCTCGGGAAACTCAACCGACATGATCAAGGTGAAAAACCGGTCCATGACCGCCTGGCTGGTTGCGAGAAGATTCCCCCCCAGTTCGTCCAGCGCATTCGCCAGAGCCGCGAGCATCCCCACGCGGTTCGCCGCAAGCACAGTCATGACATATCGCTTGGCCATCCGCCACTCCCGAGGGCCCGGTATCTGGTGCGCCCCAACTGGACATTATAAACCAACTTGACGCGATTCCTCGACCATCCACGTGCGGACGGTGAAAACTTTGACACGTCCCGCTTTCCAGCTTCCACCGGATCGTTCAGGCTGACGCCACTCCTCCGGGATGTTTGCTGTCCTGAGCAGATCGTGCGTGCAATGCGTTTTGCCGGTCGTTAGCATCGAATCAGGTCGACGGGTGTTTCCAGGTTCTCGGCGGGATGGTCTCACGTGCCAGTGATCGCAGACGAGGATCTGCTCGCATACTTCGACGAACGGCTCGCTCCGGGGGAAAGCATCCGTATCGAGCATGAGTTGCGAAGTACGCCGGAACTGCTGAGCCGGGCCGCGAATCTGATGGAAGGCCGCGACCGGGGTGGCCACAGCCTGGGGGAGATCTGGCGGCGAACGCGAGCCAGCTGTCCCAACCGGGCAGTCTGGGCCGCCTGGGTCGAGGGACGGCTGGGGGACGCAATGGCGCAGTACCTGAATTTTCATCTGATCAAAGCGGGCTGCAGCTACTGCCTGGCCAGCGTAGACGATCTCCGTCGTCACGATGATACTCGGGCGGCGGAGCATCGGGTGCGGAAGATTTTCCAGACGTCGATCGGCCGACTCTCGAAGTCGCCGGACGCGGGGAGTCCCTGAAAACGCCTGTGATTTCTGGAATACCGCTGAGCGGGAAGTTGATTTTGTCGACCATCCGAGACCATGATGGCACGGTCGTGATATCGTTCGTAGATGTGTTGATCTGTTTGTCCTGTCCGGACGCGTGAGGCGGTTTCGTGATGTGCTCCCGGAGTTGGCTCCTCGCTTTGTTGCTCGTTGCAACCGCGACGACTGGTTTTGCGAAAGATTCCCCCAAGTCGATGTTCGTTTTCGTCGGGACGTACACTGGCGGGAAGAGTCAGGGAATCTACACCCTGAATCTGGACATGAGCAACGGCGTGCTGACGCCCGTAACCGTCACTTCAGGAATCAAGAACCCCTCGTTTGTCGCCATTCATCCGGGCGGAAAACTGCTCTATGCCGTCAGCGAGATCGCCGATCTCGACGGCAAGCCCACCGGCGGCGTCACCGCCTTCGCCATCGACGCCCAAACCGGGGGACTGACGGCCCTCAACTCTCAATCTTCCACCGGCGCCGGCCCCTGCTATGTGACGGTCGACAAGACCGGAAAAACCGTGCTGGCCGCCAATTACGGCGGCGGCAGCGTCGTTTCATTTCCCGTCGCTGAAGATGGCAAGCTGGGTCCGGCCGCCAGTTCCATCCAGCACCACGGTTCGAGCGTCAATCCCCGCCGCCAGGAGGGGCCGCACGCGCACTCCATCAACGTCGACGCCTCCAACCGCTTTGCGATCGCCGCCGACCTCGGACTCGACAAACTGCTGATTTACAAGCTCGATTCAGTCAAGAGCACGCTGACTCCGAACGAGCCGCCGTTCGGCGCCTTGCCCCCCGGCAGCGGGCCGCGGCACTTCGCCTTCCACCCGAACGGCAAATTCAGCTACGCCAACAATGAATTGACCTCGACGGTCACGTTGCTCGACTGGAATGCCGCGCTCGGCACGCTCGCGGCGCGCCAGACTCTGAGCACGCTCCCGGCGGATTTTCCGCAGGAACGCAACTCGACGGCGGAGGTCCAGGTCCACCCCTCGGGAAGCTTTCTCTATGTTTCGAACCGCGGCCATGACAGCCTGGCGATTTTCGGCATCGACCAGCAGACCGGGGAACTGCATGCCGTGGGACATGAATCCACGGCCGGCAAGACCCCCCGCAATTTCGGCATCGACCCGACCGGCACGTTCGTGCTCGCCGCCAATCAGGACAGCGACTCGATCCAGGTGTTCCGGGTCGACCTGACCTCCGGGCATCTCATGCCGGTCGGCAGCCCGGTCGAAGTTCCGCGCCCCGTCTGCGTCAAGTTTCTGCCCCGGTAGACGGTGGACAGATACAGGCGTTTTCGGCACTCTGCAGCGATTCATTGATCGCAGTCGCGCGCAGTCGACAATGACTGCGGCCGGCAGCCGCGTCCCATTCGTTGCACTAGCCCCCGAGAGCCAGCCGCCATGCCGGACGATCGACAGACCTCTGTTCCCACCGCCGCCTCGCTCGGACTGGCCGAGTTTCTCGGCACGTTTCTGCTGGTGTTCTTCGGGTGCGGAGCGGTCCACGCTTCCGTGCTGACCAGCGCCCAGACCGGGCTGTGGCAGGTGGCGATTGTATGGGGTCTGGCGATTATGATCGCCATTTATACGATCGGGGCCATCAGCGGGGCGCATATCAATCCGGCGATCACCTTCGCGTTCGCCGCCTGGGGGCGGGTAGGGTGGGGGCGGGTTCCCCTGTATGTGATCAGCCAGTTGCTGGGAGCGTTTGCGGCGGCGGCCGTTTTGTATGTGCTGTTTTCGGGCCTGCATATCGAACAGGAAAAGAATCTCGGCATCAGGCGCGGTTCCCCGGGGAGCGAGCTGACGGCCATGTGCTATGGCGAGTTTTTTCCCAACCCTGGCGGCGCCACCGAAGAGGGCAGGTTTTCGATGGTGAAATTCCGGCAGATGCGGTCCCGCTTCGGTCAGGGACAGGCGTTCCTGGCCGAGGTGATCGGGACCGCGATTCTGGCGATGGTGGTTTTCGCGGTGACCGATGCGAAGAATTCCGGAGCCCCGGCGGCGGGCTTTGCCCCGGTCTTTATCGGGCTCACGGTCGCGGCTCTGATTTCGGTGATTGCGCCCCTGACGCAGGCCTGTTTCAATCCGGCGCGCGATTTCGCGCCGCGGGTGTTTTCCAGCCTGGCCGGCTGGGGAAGCCTGCCGTTCACCAGCAACGGCATCGGCTGGCTGACGGTCTACATTCTGGCTCCGACGGCAGGGGCCTGGATCGGGGCCGGGATCTACGAACGTTTGATCCGGCCGGGACTGCCCGCCGGCCGGTGACGGCGACCATCCAAAGTCGAGAGGCCACTTCCCATGAAACTTGCGCTGGCGGTCCTCCTGTGCGTGGGTTGGTCGGGGATCGCCTTCTCCGAGGAACGGCTCGATCCAGCTCTTCCGTATCAGGCCGAGCGGAGTCATCCGGTTACGTACGACGTCGAATTCGCCTTTGTGGTGACTGCTCCGTACAAAACGAAGCAGCTCCGGGTCTGGGTGCCGTTGCCTCCGTCGGATGTCGCGCAGGAAGTCACTGGTCGGGAGCTTTCGGCGTTCCCGGACGACGTCCGTCCGGAGATCGCCACGGAGACGGTCTACGGCAATCAGTTTGCCTGCTTCACCTTCGAGAAGCCGCAGGGGGCTCAGATCGTCCGGCATCGGTTCCAGGTCAAGGTCTGGGAGCTGAACTGGAAGATTGACCCGGCCGGAATCGAAACTGTCCGCAACTGGCCGGCGAGCTTCGACCCGTATCGGCGGAGCGATGGCGGAGCGGTTGTCGTCGACCATCGATTCGAGAAACTGCTGGCGGAGATTGTTCCGGAACGGGCGACGGCTGCGGGGGATTTTCAGCGGGTCCTGAGGTGGGTCGACCGAAACTTCGAATACGACCACGTGAATGCGTCGCTGCAAGCCCGTTCCGAGCACGGGCTCGAACGCCGTCGGGGGCACTGCAGCGATTATCACGGGTTCTGCGCCGCGATGGGTCGGGCGCTCGGGGTGCCGACGCGGGTCACTTACGGGATCAATCCGTTCCCCAAGGCTTCGCCGTCGCACTGCAAACTCGAAGCGTATCTCGCGCCGTACGGCTGGGTCAGCTTCGATGTTTCCGAGACGCAGAAGCTGGCGGAGCTGATCCGTAAGTCGCCGGAGCTGACCGACGACCAGCGGCTGGGCGCGATCGCCCGGGCGCAAGGTCGGCTGATGTCCGGTTTCCGCGATAACACCTGGTTCCTGCAGACCCGCGGGAGCCGATACGAACTGGCTCCCAGAGCCAGCGGGCCGGTCAACGTGGTCCGGACGATTTACGCCGAGGCGGACGGCGTCCCGCTCATCGAGCCCGATCCATCCAACAAGGATCAGACGGCATTCCCCTGGATGACGGCCCACCGGTATCGGGCGGATCGTGATGTGTCGTACCCGTTCGCGGATGTGCGGAGCCTGGAAGAGTAGGGGGAGAGACGCGGGCTTCGGGTTTCGGGATTCGGGCTTCGCAGACACGTCGGGACGGTGTGAACTGGTCGAGAAGATTTCGCGCAGAGATGCGGAGCTGAGCGAGACGGCGCAGAGCAGGAAGAAGAGGGCGGCAAGTGACGCCGCCACACGCGGCCCGGCTGCTCCGCCAGCGGCAGTCGCTGCCCCGCCGTGGGCGGTCGCTGCCGACTCAGAGATGGGTTGGAATTGGATGCCGCATTCGGCTGCGTTGGAAAGAGGACTGGCGGAGGAGTCGCCAGTGGCACCACACGCCGCCACACATGGACCGGCTGCGCCGCCAGCGGCGGTCGTTGCGGACTCGGAGCTGCGTTGGGGGTGGATGCCCCTTGAGGCGGCGTTTTGAAGAGTCAATGGGAAGACTCCGGGCGCTGACGCTTCCGGCTCCTTTTTGAGGCTGCGGACGGGGGCGCCCGGTCCTACGCGATGATGCCAGCAGACGCCGGGGATCTGGGCGGGGTCGGCTTCGGCGGGGAGATCGCGGAGGTACGTCGGGCGCTGGTCCGCCGGCTGCTCGATGAGCCAGGCGTGGTACTTCTGCCAGATTTCGAGGCGGCGTCCGAAGCGGTGTTCGAGCGTTTGCCAGGAACGTGGCGAGAGCCGGTTAAAGGCGGCGATGGTGGGGAATTCTCCGGTGAGTCCGCCGACGCGGCTGAGCTCCTGGAAAAGATGCTCGTCGGAATGGAGTTTTCTGGGGGCGACTTGCGGCGGAAGTCCCGCGGCGATGCGGAGATTGGTCCAGTTGCCCCAGAGCCGGTAGACCCAGAAGGTCTCGATGCGGGTCAGGCGGAAGAACTTGAAGAGGGTGAGGTCGGGGCCGTAGTGGTCGGCCAGGAGTCTGAGGCGTTTGCGGAGGTCGTCCATTTCGAACATGGTGGGGGCCGGGAAGAGGGGGGAGGAAGTGGTTAGTGACTAGTGGCTAGTGATTAGTGCGGAGAAGAGGGGTGGAGGGAGAGTTTGTGCGGCGATGGGTCGCGCCCGTTTGGGGCGGGTGGTGGGTGCGGGCTCGATTTCCAGGGGTGTCGGAGCGAAGCGCTCCTCAACCCCTGGCTACCTTCTTTTGACCCCGGTCGGGGTCAGAAGAAAGAGAGGAGCGATTGTGTCCTCTCAACCTATGGGGGGTTGTTGCGCGGAATTCATGGATTGGTGATTGGTTGTTTGTGATTTGTGATTTGTGAAGAGGGATGGGCGGGGGCTTTGGAGATGGTGGATTGAGGCGTCCTCTCAACCTATGGGGGTTTGTTGCGCGGAATTCATGAATTTGTCCGTTGTCAGTTGTCAGTGGTCCGTGGAGGACATGGGACGTCGGTCGCGCTTTTGCGTGGCGAAGGTGGCGGCTGCGAATCGGCATGCGGGGGCGTGTTCTGCGGCTTGGGTGGCGGGGCTTGAAGCGGGTGGTAAAGACTTTTTGTCTCTGGGTGATGCAAAAAAAGGGGGCTGACTGGTCGGGAGCGGGCCGGTAGAGTGGTGTTTGTCATTTCCCAAGGGCCCTGGCCGGGAGAACTGTCTGTCGCTGCTGCGTGAGCGACTGCGGTCCCGTCCGGGGCTCTGTGCATTCCGACTCCGGGAGGAGGGCATCATGATTGCACCGTGGACGACTCCGATCACCCGCGAGGCATTGCTGCACGCCGGCTGGACGCGCGAGGCGATCGGCTATGAGCTGGAGCTGCCGGTCGTGGATGGCGGGGAAGCGATCCGGCTGCTGCTGGTGGAGGCCGACGGCGATCCGATGGTGTTCGTGGCTCAGGATCTCGACGGCGAGGCGGACCACAGCGTGGTGCAGCTTTCGTGCGGCCGGTTCGAGACGATGCAGTCGCTCGAACGCCTGATCACGGCGCTGCGCGGAGACGCCGGCCAGCGGGGGTCGAGCTTCGCCGGGAACCGGTCATTGCGAACGGGCGGGAATGGTGCGGAGGGGTGTTCGGCGGAGGGGTTTTTCGTGGTCGAGGGGCCGGGCGGGGATTGAGGCGTGGGGGAAGTAAGAATGGCTACTCCTCCTGTCCGCTCGCCCGCATTCCGATGTGGGAGAGGGGCGGGGTGAGAGCCGTCTTCACTCCGTGGACGACAACGTGGCGGGTTCGAAGACCCTCACCCCCCGCCCTCTCCCGGCGAAGACGCCGGGCGAGGGGGCAGGAGAAGGTCTTTGCCGATCATTCATGCCCCATCCAACGCCGCTCCCCCGTCGCGACAAAGTGCGGCACATCCACGCCGGCCGCGTTCAAGATCGCCAGCCCGACCGCTTCGAGATCTGCAATCGCATCCACATTCCGAATCCGGATCACGCGCAATCCCTGCTGTTCGATGACGGCCGTCCGCCGGGCATCGTATTCGCCGCAGTCCGCGTGACGGCCTCCATCCAGCTCGACGACGAGTTTCGCCTCTTCGCAGTAAAAGTCCGCGACAAACGGCGGAATCGCGTGCTGCCGGCGGAACTTTAACCCTGCCAATCGCCGCCCGCGGAGCATGGCCCAGACGAGCCCTTCCGCGCGGGTCGCCCCGCGCCGCAACGCCCGAGCCCGCTCCAGCAGCTCCCGCGAAACAATGCGACCCCGCATCTCCGCGCCCTCCAGTCATCTCCGGTCCCCTCGCCCGCCGTCCTCGGTGGGAGAGGGCCAGGGTGAGGGTCTTCGAACGTTCCAAATCGCCCGCCGCTAAACCCCTTCGCGTGCAGTGCGCAATTGTTCCGATTACACTGGCAATCTCGCAACCCCTGAAGAGTCGGGCCATCATGACGCCGCAGTAATTCATTGCCAGAGGGAAGCCGGTCGAGGCCAATTCGGGCGATGCGAGGTACACGTTCGAGCGGTTCGGCGGTGGGGACGGGGCTCCCGGCTTAAGCAACGGTGAGCTGCTGGTGTTGATTCTGGAGCCGGCGGGGGCGTAACCTATAGTTCGGAGTGATCATGCCCAAAAGCAAGCAATCGACCGGTTTGTGCGGCGAACATTATGTGGCTGCACTGCTGGCCGGATCGGACCTCGTGGTTGCGGTTCCGCGGGGCGGTGCGGCGCGTGAAGATCTGTTCGTGGCCAATTCAGAGCGAGGACGCCCGCTCCGGGTGCAGGTGAAAACGGCGCGCGACCCGTGCGGAACGCACAAAGGCAAGGCATTCCGCTCCTGGCCAACGGATTGCCAGATCATCGAAACCCATGATGAAAGTCTCTGGTTCGCGTTCGTATCGCTGAACGGGTGGCCGACAGAATCCACGCTTCCGGACGTGCTGTTCGTCCCTTCGGCGGAAGTCGCCGAGCGAATGGTGTCGGAGAAGGGCAAGAGCCGGACGTTCTTCTGGATTCACGACGACGAGGCGGAAGTCTACAAGAACGCGGCGGGCGTCACGAAGCTCACGGACGAGCTTGGCTGAATTCGCGCGGAATCCCCCTGACGGAACTCGCCCCTCGTGCGCGGTTGGGATGGTCGTGAAATGGGAGAGCTTCGCCGCGGGACAGCAGGGATGCGTCCCTGCGGCGTTATTCATGCGAGCCGATCGGCAAGCAGTGCGCACAAGCGATCGACTTGCCCAAGTCCTGTCACGAATCTCCGTCAAGTCGTGACACGCCGTTTAGGCTGTGATCAGTCGGTGCCCGGTCTTTTCTTCGAAGGACTTTTTTCTCAGCCACAAGTCCCCGCTCGCGCGCAATTCGCTGCACCGCATTCCAGTCGATCCGTTTCCATCGCTTCTCGAGCCTGCCCCGACGCGCTGGCGTAATCCAGATGACGAACTGCGTCCTGCCACGGAGCTGTTGCTGCGTGAAGAAAGGCCCGTCGAAGTGATCGTCGCGACCCAGGTTCCACGCATCGTCAAGCTGACGTTCCAACTCTGCGAAGTACTCCCGCCGGACGTCGATTCTTCCGTCGACGATCCTCAGGCTAGTAATGGAGACTTCAGCGATCGTGCCGAACTCGAACTTCGATGGCTTCGCGGTGAAACCATTTTCTGAAAGAATCTCGACAACGGCGCTCCGAATGCCGCTCGTCTCTAAGTCATAGGAACCTGAAATGGTGACGTCGTCTACAAATCGGCTGTACGTGAGGTGCATTTTCTTGCAGGCGGCTGCGATTCGCGAATCGACTGGCCGTAGCGACTGGTCCGCCAGAATGGGGCTCGTCACCAATCCGAGCGCCAAGTGATTATTGAACGTGCAGAGCTGTGTCGAGTAACGCGCAACAGTCGGGCTGCAGTCGAGCTGATTCAGAAACAGGTTGAAAACACGTTTGTGATGGATCGACGGATAAAAGTTTGAGATGTCAGCTTTGAATACGAATCTCGCATCGGAGTGAACTCGAACATTTGAAAGGATACTGCGGCCGCGAATACCGCCGTGGCTATACGGAGAAGTCGCAAGTTTTGGAAGTAAGAGGTTGCGGTAGAACGCCTCCTGCAGCCTGCGAATCTCACCGCCTACGCTTATGACCTCACGAACCTTATCCGGTTTCGCGGGATCGATCAGTTCCAACTCGGAAATACAGTCGTTCTTGTCGTCGAGCGTTCGACAGAGGTCCGCTTCACTTGTGTGAAGGATCCGCTCCAGATGCTTGGTCTGGCGGACGTTTAGCAACGTGCGACCCCGGGATTTCGCTGAACATCGACGGTCTCAGCAACCCGCCGCTTCCATACTTCCGCCAGCTTCTCGGCAGCAGTTCTGACCGCTGCTGGAAGTTCTGAGGGGTCACCATGTTCGCACCACGCCAGCACGTAGAGATCGATTCCCCACAGCTCGCGGTACTTCTCAAGCATGGATGGAGTAAGAGGGACTTTGCCCTTTTCGAAGTTGCAGAGATGGACGGGTGACACTCCCAAGGCGTCTGCCGTCCTCCGCTGGGTCCAGCCGACTGATTCTCGCAGCGATTTTGCGGTCGAGCCGATATCAATCATGAGGAACAAGTCCTCCGAAGGATGGTTTTGGGAGGTGTTCGATCACTTCGCCGCCGTCATCAAGAATAGTGCCTCTGCAGTTATAGACTCGGCCAGATCTAGATCCGGACGAACTGCCCCCAGGCACTGTTGGACACGGTGGTACAAGTACTCTAGGTCCTCCCACTTGGTCGCTCCTGGATCACCTGATTTCAAGACCGCTTGCCAGAACAAGGTGAGCGCCGCAATCCGCTCGCGGTCAGAGACCGGAGACCCAGTTGCAATCGACGAACATTTTGACATGTTCTTCCTCCTTGGTTTTGAACGACCAGAGCCACAGTGGCTCCACAAACCAAGTCTGCTGCTCACGTCGAGCCTAGCTCGCCGTGGGCAGCAGTCTCCGTCCATATGTCCGGAGTGAGGCGACGTCCGTGGACGCCGTTTTAAGCCCTTTCGGGCGACTCGCAATCGCGAGTGCAAGGAGGAAAATCGATTGCGAGAGCATTAAAGCGGCAGAATAACGCCCTGTCAACGAAATCTTGGGGAATTTGTTGGCCAAAGTCTGGAGAGTTTCAGTTCTCTTGCAAATCGGAAACCTCTTCGGAATCGCATCCTCTTCGCCAGCTTCAGCTTGACAACGCGGGGCTGGAGCCACTGCAGCAGGATCGCGTTCTTCGAGCGGCGGGAGTTCGCGGCCAGGGGATCGAGGCATTGCCAGTCTTCCAACGGCGGTCCCAATCATCTCCTGGCGGCGGGGCGTCTTGTGGGCTCTTCGGGAGAGCTTCGCCTTCACTCCGTGGACGGCGACGCGGCAGGTTCGAAGACCCTCACCCTGGCCCTCTCCCACCGAAGACGGCGGGAGAGGGGACCGGAGGATGGCACGCCCGGCTCTGGCTGGGAGTTCGGTGAAACACGTTCCCATGACGTTCGAGGGCATATGCGGCACCGCTTCTGCTTCCTCACCTGGCGGCTTTGCGAGGAGGGGCGTCTTCACTTCGTGGACGGCAACGCGGCACGTTCGAAGACCCTCACCCTGGCCCTCTCCCAACGAAGACGTCGGGAGAGGGGACCGGAGAGTGAGCGCGTGCGGGAGGAATTTGGGGGGTGACGCTGCCGGCTCGAAGTGGTTCGCTGCGCGACTCGGCAGGAAGCCGACGACCGGCAGGGATTCGGCCAGTTCTTCTGCGAGGCCGTTGATCCACCAGGGGGCTGACTGCGCGATGGCCTCGATCAGCGAATGGTCTTTGCAGGCTTCGAACGCATCGCCGAGGAACTCGGTCACGTCTTTCATGCCGTCGATCAGCTCGGCCACGCTCCGTCTCCCGGCAAGTCGTCAGTCATGCACGCTTAGTACTGGCGACGACTCTACGGGAGGAGGTGGATTGCGGCAATCGGGCGGATGCGCGTGGCCCTCTGGTGGGAATCGGCAGGCGCCTTTGTTGGGAGAGGGGGACGTCACTCCGTGGACGACAACACGACACCCTCGAAGACCCTCACCCTGGCCCTCTCCCAACGAAGACGTCGGGAGAGGGGACCGGAGAGTGACGCGTCCGGCTGGGAGTTCGGTGAAACGCGTTCCCATGACGTTCGAGGAGACAAGCGGCCCCTCTTCTGCTCCCTCGCGTGGCGGCTTTGCGAGGAGGGGGGGCTTCACTCCGTGGACGGCGACGCGGCAGGTTCGAAGACCCTCACCCTGGCCCTCTCCCAACGAAGACGTCGGGAGAGGGGACCGGCGGGGCCGGTTGGTGCCGACTTGGAGATGGGATTTTGCATGGTGGGTCTGTACGGCGGCGGTGGGGGGGGGTTATTGCAGCGTGTTTGTATCGACTTGTTGGCCGTCGTTGTGCTGGAGGATGCGCTGCAGGGTTTCGGCTGGCATTTTTGGGTTGAGATGCGAGTGGACAGAGCCGTCGCAGAATGCGGCTCGGAAGGAATTCAGGGACGCCGGGAAGAGTTTGTCGAGGTGTTTCCAGTCGATCGGCAGATCTTCGGGTTTTGTCCAAGGGACGGCCTGCTCGGGAGAGGTCTGCAGGATCATGACCGTGTTGGAGGTGCCGTCGCGGATGTCGCGGATGTGCGTGCCGGATTTGCCGTGGAAGGGGGTTTCGTCGGCGACCGGGAGGAGGAAGGTGGTTTTGCCTTCGAGGTTGCGATCGATGGCGTTGGAAGCGAAGACGGCGGGCATCTGGCGAATCAGCGTGCGGTTGTGGGGGCTGTCCCAGGGTTCGTCGAGATGAAACTTGGCGTAGAGGGGGCTCTGGTCGAGGTAGGGGAGGAGATGGACGCGCCAGCTCAGGAGGGGTTTGCCGTCTTTCGAGAAGCTGGCGGGAGGGGGGAAGCTGCCCCAGGCGTCGTGGAAGTTGTGCATGGCGAGGCCGAGCTGCTTGAGGCTGTGGACGGCGTCGAAGGCCTCGGCGGCGAAGAAGTTGCCGCCGCACAGGCGGTCGAGCAGGCGGCTGGCGACGGGATTCTGCAAGGGAATTCGGGCGTCGATGCGGTCGCCGGCGGCGGTCAGGAGGTTTGCGGGAAGGGGATCGGCGGCGGGTGCGTCCGGCGTCGACTGCCGGTCGAGCCACGTCAGAAAGGTGGGGGCCCAGGCGGCGATGGCAGCGGCGTCGGCGGGGCTGGAAACTGCGAGCTGGAGCCGGGCTTCATTGCGTCCGGTGTCGAGCGCCAGGGAGATCCATTGGATGGAGGCGGCGGCCTCGGGGGCGAGCTGGCCCGATTCGGCCGGGAATGCCGGCCAGTATTCGCTGAGGACGCGGCGCTGCGCGGGGGAGGGGGCGACAGCGACGGCAATGGAGGCGTCGCCGGCGGCGGCGAAGGCGGTCTCGAGGTCGGGGCGCGGGGGGCAGAGGACGCGGCCGAGGCGATCGAAGGCTCCGTCGTGGCCGCAGAAGACGACGGAATCGCGGATCGTGACGCGGAGGGGGACGCCGAGCGTGGCGGCTTCGGGATCTTCGGCGGAGTCCGGATTTCCGGTGGCGAGATAGGCGGCGATTTTACGGGCGACGGCGGGTTCGGAGGCGGGAATCAGCCAGAAGGGACCGGCGCGGCCGAGGTCGGCAGAACTGATGATGGCGTAGACGCGGGTGGCGCCGAGGCCCTGCAGTCGGGAGCGGATGCTGTCGGCGTAGGTGACGATCAGCGTGGTCTGTTCGGGAGTGCGGGCCGCGGACTGGGGGATCAGACGGGCGAGGGATGCGGCGTCCTGGAGGGCGAGGTCGAGCCGGACGACGGCGACGGTTCCCTCTTCGAGCAAGGGGGCGATCTGGGCGAGGGTGGCGTCGGCGGCTGCGGCCGAGCGGGCGAGGGCGATGACGGCCAGCAGGGCCGCGGTGATCGGAGCGGGAGTCATGGGAGGTGTCCTTGGAAGTGTGCGGGGGAAATTCAGTCGGCGGACGATGCCGAGCGCGTGTCAGTTCTTACCGGGGTTGAGGTGGAAGCGGATCAGGATGTAGTCCTCGCCAGGGAAACCGGTGGGGGCGTCGAGGACGGCGGTGTTGCCTGTCACGGTGTAAGGGAAGTGCTGGAGCGTGACGGGGTGGCGCGGGACGGGGACGACGGTGATTTCGTCGAGCGAAGCGGGGAGCTGGCCGTTGTGCTGGGCGGCGTGGAGACGCAGGGCTTCGACGACCATCAAGGCGCGTTGCCGGATCACGAGTCGCCATTCGGCCTTCAATGCCTGCGGGACCGCGGGCATAAGATCTTCCGCCAGGAACGTAGTGCGACTGGGGCCGGCGGCGTTTGCGAAAGGAAGCTTCGACTGGCTGCGGGACTCGCGATCGAAGCGTTCCACGAGGACCGGGTCGGCGCGGCGCGTCCACTTGAGCAGTTCCAGTTCGGTGCGGCGCGTCGAGCGAATCTGGTGGACGGCGACGATCTGGCCGACCGGCATCGTGTCGAGATCGGTCTGCGGAATGCCGTCGACTTCGAGATCGCGAACGGCCCCCGGGAACCCGTTAAAAAGTGCGTTCAGAAGGAGAACATCAACTTTCCAGTCGGGAGTCGAATCGTCCGGATATCGGGTGGAGTCCGAGGCCAGTTTCTGTGAGTCGCGGAGCGTCTGGCGAAAATCGGGGCGCCAGCCGGCGGAGGTTCGGGGAAGTTCTTCGGCGTCGCTGAACCAGGGGAAGACCCGCTCGGGGAGGGTCAGCTCGGTATCGATAGAATCGCGACACTTCACCAGCCACTCCGGGATTCCCGCCAGAGCCCAGTAGAGATTGGGCGAGTCTGGAAGTGCGATCAGATCGGCCAACCCGACCTGCGTCATTGAGGCGCAAGCGATCCCCACCAGATCGATGATGAGACACTCGTTGTTGTCGAGTGCATGCGCCAGGCGCAGCCCGGTGCGAGCCCAGTCGGTCGCCTGGGAAAAATCACCGTCGGCCAGGGCCAATTGCATTTTCAGTTTTATCAGCCGCATCAGGGAGCGGGCTTCCTGGAATTCGCTGAGTCGATACTCGATCGCCGCGAGACCTTTGACGTCTCGCATCCGCAGACTCCATTCGGTCTGTTCCCGGAGCGCAGCGATTCGGGCGTTTGACAGGTTTTCGGTCCAGCGCGCCAGGAACTGACGGACTTCTTCCCGCGGCAATTCCGCGACTGGCATGTCGATCCACGGGACGGTCGCGCCGCCGCCGAATGCTTTGCGAAACTCTTCAGGCTGCGTCTGCGAGATCCGATCGAGGCCCGCGATCGCTCTGTACCAGTACGGCACCGCGTTGCCGGGGGTCAGTTGGCCGATGCGGGGCCAGAGGGCGTCGGCGGGGAGCGACGGTATCGTTTTCACCGGCATGGTGACCGTGCAGGTCGCAAACGGACCGCCCGGTTTGGGCAACTTGGGGACGCCTGGCTTGTCGGGAGTAAACGGTCCGTTCGGGCCGAGCTGGACCTGAGCCATGGGCGGACGTGCCGAGGCTTGTTGCAAAGGCTGCGAGCACGGCAAGGATGAGCATTCGACGAGCAGGGAACAACATCTGACAGGTCTCCCGTGAGGACGGTGACAGAACGCGATGCGGAAGAATTGGATCGATCGGGTTTACAGGTCCCGGTCGAACTCGTCGGACCAGCGACGCCGGAAGTCGAGGACGGTCGTGCCGGGCTCGGCGGAGGCGTGCGGAGGATGGTCCGTCGCGGCTACGGCGGGTTCGGCAACGCCCGAGGAGCGAAAGCCGCGAATCGTCAGGAACTGGCCGCGTTCCAGGCTCCAATCCGGCAGCAGACCCGTCGGGACGGCACCCGTGCGCTGCGTCACGGATCCGCGCGGCGGGACGGCGGGGATAGATGGCGCATCATGGCCGGATTCGGCGTGAATTACTGCGGCGGGCGATGCTGACGGAATCGCGGCCACGCTTTCACTGTCATTCGCAGACGGAGAGGTTGACGTGTCACCGAGCCACGCGCCGCCGACGGCAATGGCCGCGAGCCAGCCTGCCGCCGTGCCGGCCAGAAGAAACCGGCGCTGTCGCGACAGTTCGGATTCCGCGGCAGCGCGGCCGGCGGCGAACATCAGCGCGTCGCGGTCGACGGTTGACGGTCGCGGTTTCAGCGACAGGAGCGAGGCTTCGAAGCCTGGATCCTGATGATTCATTTGGGACATGGCACCCCCAGATGTTTGCGAAGATCTTCAATTCCGTCGAGATACCGGCGGTGAGCGGTGCTCGACGACCGGCCGATGAGCCCGGCGATTTCCCCGAACGACAACCCGCCCCACAGATGGGCGATGACGATTTCGCGTGTCTCTTCCGGCAATTGCCGCAGGGCCTGAGTCGCGGCGGAGGCATCCAGTCCTCCGGCAGGGTCGGGCACGAACCAGCCGTCACCATTTGCGGCGGCGGACTCATGCCGGGCTCGCCGGACCGAGGCCCGGCGGTCGCTGATGGCCAGATTACGGACGACGGTAAACAGCCAGGCGGCGGGACTGGCCGGAGGTCCGGACTGTCGTGCCAGCCGCACGAAGGCTTCCTGAACCACATCGGCGGGGGAACTGCTCCATTGCCGGGCATAAAGCTCCAGCGCGGAGGAGTGTTCCTCCAGCAGACGTGCCAGTAGTTCCGCGGCGACGGGCATCGACATTCCAGACGAGAGAGAGTTCTCTACCAGTCTGACGCCGGCCGGGCGGGAGCGTCCCGCGAAAAGTCGAAGATTCCGTCCGGGGGTTAGTTCATCGCCGTGCCGTCGTCTCCACGAACACCACGGGTTGCACTCCGTCCGCCTGACGGCGAACTCCGTTACACCCGTGGCTACAGCCCGTCGCCCCTCCGGGGCTCAGGACGGAGCGGCGGGGTTACGTCAGTTTCGCGAGACCGCGTTCGAACATGGCGAGCTCGTTGCGGGTTTCGTGGGTTTCCCAGCCACGTTCGATGACATTTGAAATTCCACGGGTTGCACTCCGTCCGCCTGACGGCGAACTCCGTTACACCCGTGGCTACAGCCCGTCGCCCCTCCGGGGCTCAGGACGGCGCGGCGGGGTTACTTCAGTTTGGCGAGACCGCGTTCGAACATGGCGAGCTCGTTGCGGGTTTCGTGGGTTTCCCAGCCGCGTTCGATGATCGAGAGGAGGCACTGGCGGCCCCGTTCGAGCCATTTGCGGACGCTTTCCGGTTCCGACTGGGCCATGCGCGAGCAGAGGACGCTGAAGCTGCGGAGGATGTCGGCGGTTTCGCCGAATTCCACGATGATCCGCTCGCCGACCTTCAGGCTCTGTCGGTAGATCTCGGCGGCGGCGGGCTTGTCTCCGGCAGCGCGATGCATGTCGCCGATTTTGATCAGCGAGACCGAGACGTCCTGGAGCCGGTCCGAGGATTCGCCGTAAACCTCGACGGTGCGCTGGCTGAGTTCGAGAGCGCGGGCGTAGTGCTCGGTGGCACCGGCGCGGTTTCCTTCGAGACGTTCGACGTCGCCGACTTTGATCAGTGCGAGCCGGACGTTTCGCAGGTTTTCTTCGGTTTCCCCGGCCTCCGTGAGAATCCATTCGCAGATTTCGAGGCTCTGGCGGTAACGGGCGAGGCCGCCGGTCTGATCCCCTTCCAGGCGTTCGAGGTCGCCGACGTGAATGAGGGCCGAGGAAAGTTCGCGGAGCGTCGCCGGGGATTCGCCGGCCTCTTCGACGATCTTTCCGCAGACTTTGAGTCGCTGGCGGAAGCGGTCCAGGGCGGACAACTGGTCGTCCTGCATCAGTTCGAGGTCGCCCAGTTTGCTGAGGGCCACGCTGACCGAGCGCAGGTTGTCGGCGGTGGCCCCGAAGGTGTCGACAATCCGCTCGGTGATTTCGAGCGCTCGCCGGTAGCGGATCAGGGCGCCTGCGAGATCGCCCTGAGCGACTTCGACGTCGCCGAGGCGTTCGAGGGAGAAGGCGAAGTCGCCGAGACGTTCCAGCGAGGCGCCGAGTTCTTCGACGAGTCGCTCGCGGATTCGCAGACACTGGCGGAAACGGACGAGGGCACTGCTGGCTTCTCCGCCCGCGAGTTCCAGTTCGCCGACGCGTTCGAGCGCCAGGCTGAAGAGTTCGAGGTTTTCGGAGGAGTCGCCAAACTGCTGGACGATTTTGGCGCAGACTTCAAATCCGTTGCGGAAGCCTTTCAGCGCGGCCTCCTGATCGCCGTCCAGCAGGTCCATTTCCGCGACGCGATTGAGGGCGACTCCGAGGTCGCGCAGCCCGAATTCGGTCTCGCCCGCTTCGTCGATCGCCCGCTGGGCCAGTTCCAGCCCCTTGCGGTAGCAGAGCAGCGCCGCGGCCTGGTCCCCGGCCGTCCGTTCGAGGTCTCCGACCCGTCGGAGGGACATGGCCAGGTCTCGCCGACCTTCCGGGCTGTCGCCAGAGTCCACAAGTTTGCGTTCGCACAGTTCCAGGCTGCGTCGATACCAGGTCAACGCCTCCGACTGCCGTCGTGCGCCCAGCTCGAGATCACCAATCGTCACGGCAAAGCCGTCCGCCATCTGCAGATCGTCGGCATTCCAGCCGAACTCCTGTTCGACGTGTTCGCAGACTTCCCAGCACTGCTGGTAGCGTGCGAGGGCTGCTTCGGGCGATCCGCCATCGCGTTCGAGATCTGCGGTCCGCTGGAGAGATCCGATGAGGCCGCGGAGACTGGTCTCGGTTTCGCCGTGTTCCTGCAAGGTATCGGCCCAGGCGGCGAGGCTGTCGCTGTAGCGAGCGGCAGCGCTTTCGCGATCGCCTCTGGCGAGTTCCAGGTCGCCCACTTTGACGAGGAAGGCGGCGAATGCGGCGTCATTTTCGACAGGGGCGTCGGGCATCCCGGCGAGTGCTGCGCGGACTTCGAGACGTCGTCGATACCGGCCGAGCGCCGATTCCGAGTCGCCGTCGTCCAGTTCGCGGTCGCCGACGCGGAGCAGGAGTTCGCACCACGCGTGGAGCATGTCGGCGGTGGCGTCGCCAGACTCGAACACGAGTTCGTAGGCTTCCAGGCGTCGTTTGTCGCGTTGAATGGCGGATTGCTTGTCGCCGGTGGCGGACTCCAGTTCTCCGACCTGGGTGAGGAGGGACTGCAGGGCCAGCTGGGCTTCGATGTCGGCGTCGTTGTGCTGCAGGTACTGTTCCTGCAGTTCCAGTCGCTGCTGGTACCGCGACAGCGCCGCCGCCTGTTCGCCCTGGGCCAGTTCGAGTTCGGCCAGACGGTCGAGGAGCTGATTGATCGGGACGGCGGCTGTCCGGGTCTGGCGCAATTCTGCTGGAAGCTGTTGCTGCAGCTCCAGGCTGCGTCGATAGCGAGACAGCGATGCCGCGGGATTGCCGGTTTCGCGTTGGAGATCACCGAGCTGGACGAGCCGGTCGGCGAGTTCGCCGGCGGAGTTGCCGGTCTCGCCGCGGACCGAGAGGAGTCGTTCGGAGACGTCGACCAGACGTTCGAGGTACTGCACGGCGTCGTGCCGCGAACCGCCTTCCAATTCGACGTCGACGATTTTCTGCAGCAAGCCCTCCATCCGCCGTTCGATCTGCTCGTCAGCGCCGGCCACCTGGACCAGGTTCTGGCAGACGTCGACGGCGCGGCGCTGATGCTGCGCGGCGGCGTGTTGATCGCCGACTGCCAGTTCCAGTTCGCTGAGCCGGTTGAGCATGTCCAGCAGACTGGTCAGGGAGTGACCGTCAACTTGTTCGGCGGCCCGCTGTTCGGTCAGTTCGAGGCTGTGGCGGTATTCCTGAATTGCCGCCGGCGTGTTGCCTGCTTCCAATTCGAGGTCGCCCATCTGTCGACGGAACTGTTCGAGATCCTGCCCTTCGACGAGCGCGGAACCGGACTGTTGCTGGAGTCGCCCTCCCACGTCGAGGAAACGGCGGTAGTAGTCGAGGGCCGCCGTTGAATTCCCGGCTCCGAGTTCCAGGTCGCCGACCTGTTTCAGGGTTGTTCCCAAGTCTCGGATCGCGTCGATCGATTCGCCGGTCAGGTTGAGCAATCGTTCGCGGACGTCGACGCTCTGCCGATACCGCGTCAGAGACTCGGCAGCGTGTCCTTCGGCCCGTTCGAGGTCACCCAGTTTGACGAGACACTGGAGGAAGTCTTCGAGCGCGGCCGGGGTCTCGCCGGTCTGCGCCAGCAGACGGGACTTGTATTCAAGGTTTTCGCGGTGACTGTGGAGCGCCGCTGCGCGGTCTCCCTCCGCGAACTCCAGATCGCCGACCTTGAGCAGGAGGGCCCCCAGGTCCGGGAACTCGGCGGCCGCCTTGCCGTATTCCTGCTGCAGCCGGTCGTAGATTCCGACGCTGCGGCGGTAGCGATTCAATGCGGGCGCGGACTCGCCGGCGGACTCTTCCAGATCAGCAACCCGGCGGAGGAAGTCACCGAGATCATGGAGAGATTCGGCGGTTTCGCCGGCGACCTGAAGCTGGCGTTCGCGAACTTCGAGGGCGCGCCGGTACCGGTTCACCGCGTCGGCCTGATCGCCGGCGGCCAGTTCGGCGTCGCCGAGCTGAACCAGGAGATCCCCGAGGCCCTGCAGTCGATCGGCGCTTTCGCCCTCGACTTCCAGGAGCCGTTCGCGGACTTCGATGGTCCGTTTCAGACGTTCGAGTTCTTCGCCGGGGTTCTCGGCCGCAAGATCCGCGTCGCGGAGGCGGTTCAGGCTGAGTTCCAGCGCGTGGAGCGATTCGGAGCTGCCGCTCGACAGCTCTGTGAGCCGTTCGTGAACTTCGACGTTCCGCCGGAGCCATTGTCGTGCTGCGGTCGGATCGCCGGCCTGACATTCTGCGTCGGCGAGCGTAACGAGCAGTTCGCTCAGGGCTCCCAGCCGTTCGAGGCTTTCGCCGTCGACCTGCAGCAGGCGTTCTCGAACTTCGACGAGCTGGGCGAGTCTGGATCGGGCTGCGGCGTCGTCGCCAGCGGCCTCTTCCAGTTCCCTCGCCTGCAGAAGACTGCTCTCGAAGATGGCCAGGGACTCGGCGGTATCGCCGGCGAGAAGTCGGAGCCATTCGTGGATTTCCACGTTGCGGCGAAGTCGTTCGAGCGCCTGGGACAGATTCCCGTCTGCCCGTTCGACGGCAGCCGCCTGTACCAGGAGTTCGCTGACGGCCGACAATCGCTCGACGGATTCGCCGCAGATTTCGAGGAGTCGCTCGCGGACTTCGATCAGCCGGCAGAGGTGCTGATATTCGGCGACAGGCTCGTCGGCGGCCCGTTCAAGCTCGATCAGCGTCTGCAGGCTCGCCTGGAGGGTCTCCAGCGACTCGCTGCTGTCGCCGGCAAGTTCGCGCAGGCGTTCCCGGACTTCGACGTTGCGGCGGAATCGCGCCAGAGCCCTGGGAGTATTTTCCGCCTGCGACTCGATGGTTCCGACTCGCACGAGCAGGTCGCTGAGGGCGATCCAGGGGTCGGGCTCGCCGCTGTGGAGTTCGGCCACATGTTCCCGGAGCTCGATCATACGATCGAGGCAGGTTGCAGCGGCTTCGCCGTTTCCGGCTGCCGCCTCGAGTTCGCTGACCTGCAGCAGGCAGTGCTCGAGGTCGGAGAGCGATTCGGCGCTCTCGCTGCTGAAGTCGCGAATCAGTTCGCAGAGTTCCACGTTGCGGCGGAAGTAGACGAGCGCTCGCTCCTGTTCTCCGGCGGCCAGCGCACTCTGCGCGACATCAACCAGCAGTTCGCTGAGTCCGCGGAGAGTTGCTTCGCTCGGTCCGGCCACCTGCAGCAGTCGTTCGCGGACGTCGATCCGTCGATTCAGCAGCGTGCGGGCAGCCGCGTGATCTCCGTCGACCACTTCCAGCTTGCCCAGTTCGACGAGCCGCTGCTCAAACTCTTCCAGTCCGGCGACATTCTCGCCGCGCAGGCTCAACAGTCGCTCCAGAACTTCCAGGCGGCGCTGAAGACGGACCCGTGCACCGGAGCGATCATCCGCGGCCAGTGCGCGTTCCACCGCCTGCCCCAGGAGGGCTTCCAGAGCAGTCAGACGGTTCTCGGGATTTTCGTCAAGGGCCGCCAGTCTTTCGTGCAGTTCGATTCGCTGCGAGAGCCGTGCGCCGGCAGCAGCGACATCGCCGTCGGCCGTTTCCAGGTCGCCGACCTGAATGAGGCATTGGTCCATAACCTCCAGCACGGCGGCGTTTTCGCCGATCTGGTTTAGCCGCTGTTCCAGAATCTCCAGGCGACGCTGCAGGCGTGCCCGTGCATTGGCGCGGTCGTCCCCGGCTAGCGCCAGTTCCACTGCCCGGGCCAGGAGCGGGTCCAGAGCGGTCAGTCGCTCCTCTGCTTGTCCTGCGAGGAGCAGCAACCGCTCATGCAGTTCGATCCGCTGCGCCAGACGCGTTCCGGCTGCGGCGGCATCGCCTTCGGCGGTTTCCAGGTCGCTGAGCTGGACGAGGCAGCGGTCTACGATTTCCAACGCTGCGACGCTTTCACCGGTCAGCTCGATCAGCCGGATTCGGATGGCGAGGTTCTGACGGAACTTCTCAAGTGCCTGGGCAGGAAGGCCGGCACTCAGCGCCCCGTCCGCAATCCGAATCAGAAGCGATCCGAGATCCTGCAGCCGCTCAGGAGCTTCGCCCAGGACGACCAGCAGTCGCTCCTGCAGACTGGCTTGGCGATCGAGCCAGGTCAGAGCTGCCGGGGCGTCGCCGGCGGCGCTTTCAAACTCGACGAGATCCTTGACGAAACCGATCAATGATTCGAGCGACTCCGAGGTTTCGCCGGTCAGCTGCAGCAGCCGTTCACGAACGTCCACGTTACGTCGAAGATGAGCGATTGCAGCCGGCTGATCGCCGACTTCCAGCTCCAGCTCGGCGAGCTTGACGAGGAAGTCGGCCAGCCCCTGCAGCGTTTCGGGGTTGTCGCCGGTCAGTTTGAGAAGCCGCTCGCGGATGTCGAGATTCCGCCGGTACCGTTTGAGGGTGGCGGCCCGGTCGCCCGCCGCGAATTCGAGACCGCCGACCTGCAGCAAATCCGCCGAGAATCCCTGCAGGGATTCGGCGCTGTCCCCGCTCAGCGTCAGGAGCTGTTCGCGGACCTCCAGATTCCGTTGATACCTGGAAAGTGACGCCTCGCGGTCGCCGGCGGCAAGTTCCAGTTCGCCGACTTTCTGCAGGTCACCGCTGAGAACCTGGAGCGACTCGATGTCGGTGCCGGCTTCGGTCAGCAGGCGTTCGCGAAGATCGAGATTGGCCCGGTATCGGTGGAGTGCCGCCGGGGAGTCTCCCTCGGCGAGTTCGAGGTCACCAAGCCGGACCAGGAAATCGGCCCGCTTGCGGAGCGAGGAAGCGTCCTGAGGAAGATCGCGATTCGCCGCTTCGAGCAATTCCAGCTTGCGACGATAGCGCCGGATCGCTTCCTGGCGGTCTCCCTCGGCCAGCTCCAGGTCGCCAATGCGACCGTGGTACTCGGCGAGTTCGAGGGGAAACGGCGGGCTGGCGCCGGGTTCTGTTGAAAGTCTTTCACGAATGTCGGCGACGCGACGGAAGCGGGCCAGGGCCGATGCCCGGTCGCCGCCTGCCAGTTCCAGATCCCCCAGGGACGTCAGGCAGTCGTCGATATCGAGCAGCCCGGGCAGGGATTCTCCGCCCAGGGTAAACGCGGAGTCCGCCTCGGCGAGTGCTTCGAGCATGGCGTCTCGCGCGGCGCCGAGGTCCTCCGTTTCCGCCAGGATGCGGCCGCGATTTCGGGCGGCGACCATCCGCCAGCGACTCCCGTCACCGGCGATTTCGGCGATCTGCCGATAGGTCTCGCAGGCGTCGTCGGTTTCGCCCCGGACCCAGGCGAGCTGTCCGCGGAGATCGAGCATTTCCAGGTCGCGCGGTTCCTCGGCGAGGACGATCTGGAGTTCGCGTTCGGCCGTCGTATCGTCTCCGCGGGCAAGGGCCAGCGCTGCGACCTGGCGTCGCTGCAGACGACTCCGCGAATGTAACGTCCGCTGCTGCTCTTCGAGTCGTTCCAGTTCGGCCCGAATCGCGCCCAATTCGCTGGAGATCAGTTCGACCTGCCGTTCGAGAGTCTGCTGGAGCTCGTCCATTTCGCCGATCAGCAGCGGCTGCGATGCTTCGCCCGGCTCGCAATCTCCCCGCGCCGCTGAGCAGGCCAGCTCGGCGAGGCACCTCGCCTCAGGCGTCAGCCAGGCATGACCGATGCCGGTCAGCACCGTCGAGTCGTCGGACGGACCGACCGGGGCGACGCGACTGTTGCCACTGAGGACTGCGGCCAGCTCTTCGTCGAGCTGACCAACGGCGAATTCCAGGGCCTCGAACTCGACCGCGAGGCGTTTCCGAACGCTGGCATCCCACGTCGACAGCAGTCGCGATGACAGATCGTGGGACCAGGCGACAAACGACCGTCCGATCGTTTCCAGTTCGTGACCGCTGGGGCCGGCGGCGAGATCCTGCAGAGCGGCCGGGAATTGTTCGAGCAGTGTGCGAAATCCGACAAGCCTGACGCCGGCGAATTCCTCGCCGCCGTACTTGAGAGCTCCCAGCACAGCCTGGGGGAACTGCCGCTGGAGCTTGTCGGCGATGACTCGAAGGCACTTGTCGGAGACGGTTGCGCCTTTGCGGTCGCGTAATGCCTGCAGAATCGGCAGCCATTCTTTCCGATCAAGCGGCTCCATTGTGACAGGACCGGTCGCCCGGCCGGACTCGTCGACCTGGGAGCAGGCGGCCAGGAGCGAGGATTCGCTGCATCCGATCGCTTCCAAGGCCAGGTCGACGAAGGGCTCATCAATGCCAACGGCAAGTTCTGCGAGTGCGGAGCGTTCGGCCCGGACGACGGCCTGATTGGATTGTTCCGCGGTGGCGGAGACGACCATTGCGAGCGTGCGACCAACGAGCCGTTGGAGGTCCCGATGGCTCAGCAGGCCTCCCGCCTGGAGAAAAGCTTTGAACCGATTATTGAGACTGACCG
Organism: uncultured Planctomycetaceae bacterium; assembly: GCA_942493135.1. Lineage (GTDB taxonomy): Bacteria > Planctomycetota > Planctomycetia > Planctomycetales > Planctomycetaceae > Planctellipticum. Next base: position 7,151,730 of record OW818684.1, read on the forward strand.
CCAGGCGGCGTCCGCCGTTGCCGCCAAGGGCTTCCGCCAGAGTTTCCGCGATGGCGGTTCCGGTCATGCCTGAGACGGCGGATCCCGCGACGACGCCGCCGGCCGCCATCAGCGCGCGGGGCAGTGTCAGCGTCAGATCAACCTTGGCAAGCATTACCCAATCCCGAATCTCAGCGGCACAAACTCAGATTTTTGAGACAGTCCGAGCGGTATCAGAGACCATCACGACGACGTCGCCCAGTCACAACGACCGCCCCCAAGTCCCCGACCTCCCCCGACAGATCGGTCATGGCTGCGCAGTCCGCTCAAACGGCACAGTCATCAGACTCCGTGTAATCCTGATTTCTGCTGTTCCTCCCACTGCCGAGGAAGCGATTGCGCAGGCTAACCGGGAGCCGCAACGCAGCCCGAACAATCCTTGCATCGGATTCGCCGCGGTTCCCGCTGAAACATCATCGCCCAGATGGAAAAGCCGATTTGTTCTGCGGCGCATCTGGCGGGTTTCTGAATGCGAGGGAGGTATTCCTCAACTTGGGGCGCGACTCGAGTCACTGGCAGGGCGCGGACAGGGGCCAGAACGGACCGGAGACACTGACGCGGCGTCTTTAACGGGGACGAACCGTTGGAACGCGCGGGCAGCAACGAACAGGCCCGCGACTGAACAAGTTGCGGGCCTGGGGTGAATTGTCGAGCGAGTGAGGTGGATCAGGCGCCGTAGCCGGCGAAGATTTTGTCCATCCGCTGGGAGACTTCTTCCAGGCGTTTGCGGTCGCCGCCGCGGACTTCCGCCGTGGCCCAGCCGCTGAAGCCGATGGATTTGAGGGCGGTCATGACGGCGGGCCAGTCGCAGCCGTCTTCGCCGTCGCCGATTTCGGCCGAGAAGCCTTTGCCGACGCCCTGTTCGTTGGCGATTTTGCGGCTGTACTCCTTGATGTCGAGCTTGCCGATGCGCTTGCCGAGAGTCAGGATCCAGTGCTCGGGCCAGCCGTAGCGGATGACGTTACCGACGTCAAAGTAGGAGCCGACGAGAGGGCTTTCGAATTCGTCGATGTACTTCGCCGTTTCCAGAGGGCTGAGGAGGAAGTTGTTCCAGACGTTTTCGAAGAGGATTTTGATCCCCAGGTCGCCGGCCAGCGGCAGAGCCTTACGGATTTCTTCCTGCGAGCGCTGGTAGGCGTCGGCGTAGGAGGTCTGCTTGTTGACGACTGCCGGCACAAGCAGCACCGTGGTTCCGCCGTAGGCTTTGCAGTCGTGGAGGGCGGTTTTGAGCCCTTCGAGCCCTTCGGCGCGGACGACGGGGTCAGGGTCGGAGAGCGGTTTTCCCCAGTGCTTGTAGTCGACGACGCCGTGCACGATCAGGCCGGATTCGTCCTGTGCTCTTTTGACGTCGTCGTGATTGGCGGGGCGATCCATGTCGAGCCCCTCGAAGCCAACGTCCTTGAGCATTTTGAATTTGTCGGTCATGGAGGCGTCGCCGCCCACCATGCCGAACTTGACCGCTTTGCGCAGCTTCAGCTTTTCGTCTGCGGCCGCGACGGTACGGCTCCCTGCCGCCAGCGCGGCGGCCGCGACGGCCGTCGACTGGAGAAATGTTCGACGATCGATGCCCTGCATACACTCCACTCCCACAAACGAGCCGGACAAATCGGGTCTCACATGGCGTCGAGGTGCGGATCTGTGCGCCAGAACTTTTTCGGATTCGGGGCACTGGCAAACTCGCACGGCGACGCATCGATCGGCTATTATGCGAGTGGTTCGCTGCCGTGAACAGGCAGCGGTTTCGACTTTGTCGTTCGGAGACTCGACTCAATGTCCGATCCCACGCCCTCCCGCCGTGATTTTCTCAAGACCTCCGCCGTTGCGGCCGTGGCTGGCTCGGTGGTGGTTCCCTCCGGCATCGCCGCCGGGGCCTTTGCCTCGGGGAATGAGATCCTCAAGGTGGGTCTCGTCGGCTGCGGCGGACGGGGCACCGGGGCCGCGCGCGAAGCGCTCGGCGCCGATCCGCAGGCCCGCCTGATCGCCGTCGGGGATGCCTTCGCCGAGCAGATCGAGGGGAGCATCAAGGGCCTGAAGGAGCAGCCGAACATCGGCGAGCGGGTTGCGGTGGCGGACGACCACAAGTTCGTGGGACTCGACGCCTACAAGAAGGTGGTCGACATGTGCGACGTGGTGCTGCTCGCCACGCCGCCCGGGTTCCGCCCGACCCACTTCCGCTACGCCGTCGAAGCGGGGAAGCACATTTTCACCGAGAAGCCGATGGCGACCGACGCCCCCGGCACGCGTTCGATTGCGGAGTCGCTGAAGATCGCCAAGGAGAAGAAGCTGGGAGTCCTTGCCGGTTTCTGCTGGCGCTACGACTACGCCAAGCGCGAACTGTTCCAGCGGATTCACGACGGCCAGATCGGCGAAGTACTTTCGGCGCACGGCACGTACCTGACCGGACCGGTGAAGCCGATGCCGCAGGCTGACAAGCGTCCGGCCGGGATGTCGAACCTCGAGTGGATGGTTCGCAACTGGTACAACTTCACGTGGCTGTCGGGAGATGGACTGGTCGAGCAGGCCATTCATACCGTGGACTGGCTGGCGTGGGTCTTCAAGGACGTTCCGCCCGAGTCGGTGGTGGCGGTGGGCGGTCGTCAGATCCCGGCGTACGGCGGGAACATTTACGACCATATCGAGGTCAATTATGAGTGGGCGAACGGTTCCCGCGGGTACGTGGCCCAGCGACAGATTCCGAACTGCTTCAACGAGAACGGTCTGTACGTGCTCGGTTCGAAGGGGATCGGCCGGATCGGGCCCCGCGGCGTGACGATCGAAGGGGCGAATCCCTGGAAGTACGAAGGCCCGAAGAACAACATGTACCAGACGGAACATGATGAGTTCTTCAAGTCGATCCGCCAGGGGAAGCCGCTGAACGACGGCGACCGGATGGTCAGCAGCACGCTGATGGGGATCATGGGGCGGCAGGCGGGGTATACCGGTCAGAAGGTGACGTGGGAAATGATCGCGAACTCGAAGGAGTCGATCGTTCCGGAGATCACGGACTGGAATACGCCGGTGGAGATTCCGACGTACGCGATGCCGGGGATTACGCAGTTTGTGTGAGTCGCGCCTCGGAAGAAAGAAGAAGAAGTTTCACCGCGGAGACGCGGAGAAGACTGAATAGAAAGAGAGAACCACGAATTTCACGAATGGACTCGAATGAAGAGGGAAGACTTGAACCACGGAGGGCACTGAGGTCACGGAGAAAAGAGTCTGAGAGAAGAAAGGTGCTTCGCAGGGAATGTGGGGCTGCTTGCTGAGTCTTCAGAACTTCGTGGGATGAGAGGTTGATTTTGTGGGGCCTGCCCGGTGAGACTGGGCAGGCCCCATTTTCTTTGGCGATAGACTCCCTGGGAAGTGACACGATGCGCGCACTCTGGCTGACGATGATTCTGCTGGCCTCCGGCCCGGGCAGCGCACCCGCGGCTGAACCTGCGGTGGAGAAGACGGATCTTTGGGAAGCCGGTGTGGGCGGTTACGAGCTGTACCGGATTCCGTGCCTGATCGGGACGAGCAACGGTTCGCTAGTTGCTTGCTGCGAGGCGCGCAGATCGGCTAAGGGGGACTGGGGGCAGATCGACGTGGTCGCCCGTCGGAGCACCGATGGCGGGAGGACGTGGTCGCCATCGCGGAAGATCGTCGAGTTGAAGGGGACCTTCGAGCGGAACCCCGCGGCGGTGGCACAGGGGCTGGGGAAGCCGGGCGAGGTGACGATCAACAATCCGGTGCTGATCGCTGACCGTCAGCCGGGGCTGGTACATTTGCTGTACTGCATTGAGTACGGCCGATGCTTCTACTCGCGCAGCGAAGATGACGGGGAGACTTTCAGTACGGGTACTGAAATCACTGCCGCGTTCGACGCATTCCGGCCCGAGTACGACTGGAAAGTGCTCGCCACCGGCCCCGGGCACTCCATTCAGCTCCGGCCGGGGCGGCTGGTGGTTCCAGTGTGGCTGTCGCTGGGGACCGGGGGACACGCTCATCGTCCAAGCGTGACTTCGACCATTTTCAGCGACGACTCGGGGAAGACCTGGCGGCGGGGCGAGATTGCGGTTTCGAACACGGGTGAGTTCATCAATCCGAATGAGACGACTGCCGTCGAACTGGCTGATGGCCGGGTGATGCTCAATGTCCGTACGGAATCGAAGGCCCATCGACGGGCGATCGTCACCAGTCCCGATGGAGCGACCGGCTGGTCGGCACCGCGCTTCGACGCTGCGCTGGCCGAGCCGATCTGCATGGGGAGTCTGGTTCGCTGGTCGTGGCCGGAGGAGGGGAGAGGGGGGAGGATCCTGTTTTCGAATCCGGACAACCTCAAGCGACGAGACGGGAAGGAGAAGGCCGGGTCGGGTCGTGATCGGGTGAATCTGACGGTGCGACTGAGCCGGGATGAGGGTCAGACCTGGGTTGCCAGCAGGTCGCTCGAACCGGGCTTCAGCGGCTACAGCGATCTGGCGGTGGGTCGGGATGGCTCGGGGTGGTGCCTGTACGAGCGGGGGAGTACGGACGGGAAGATCATTTATCAGACGAAGTTTTTGACGGTCGCGCGGTTCAAAGAGGACTGGCTGACATCGCCCTGACAAGCAATAATATCGCGACGCGGCGACGTGTTGATCGCTGCAATCGCTCGATTTGCGAGTCCGTGATTTCCTGGAGACCAATATGTTACTGCGTTCTGTCCTCGCCGTCGCTGCCTGCCTCTTCTGCGTCCAGATGGTTATGGCCATCGACCATACGATGGATGCATTGTCGACCGTGCGCCGTAATGTCGACGCGAAGAAGGCGGTAATCGTCGATGTCCGGGAGGAGAGCGAGTGGAAGGCCGGGCACCTCGATGCCGCCACTCACCTGCCGCTGAGCGAGATTCGCAAGAACCTGGATGTCGATGCGGTGAAGAAGAAACTGCCGAAGAACAAGATCGTCTACACGCACTGCAAGGTGGGCGCGCGGGCTCTGACGTCGGCACTGATCCTAGAGAGGCTCGGCTACGACGTCCGTCCGCTCAGGCCGGGTTACGATGAACTGATCCAGGCCGGCTTTCCCAAGGCCGAATAGGTCGCGTGGGAGCCGGAGACTGACCTCAAATACCGCTGGACCTGCCGCCATGAATTCTCCTGCCGTCCGTCGAGTCGCCGCCGGCCTGGCACTCGCACTGATGTGCCTTGCCCCGCAGTCGGCTACTGGTGAGGTCACGCAGTTCGAGATCCTCGAACGAGTCCCTCTGGCGGGTGGAAAGGCGTACGGTGCAACGGGTCCGTACGAGCGGATCACCGGTCGGGTCCATTTCGCCGTGGACCCGGGCCTGCCGCAGAATTCCCGGGTGGTGGATCTGCCGCTCACCCGATTGAATGCCGACGGCAAGGTCGAGTTTTCGGCGGATCTGTGCATCCTCGCGCCGGTCGATCCTGCACGCGGCAATGGCTGCGCGTTGTACGACGTCAATAATCGGGGCAACAAGCTGGCGTTGGGGATGTTCAACTACGGAGGCGGGAATGCGCTCGATGCGGAGAAGGATCTCGGCGACGGATTTCTGTTTCGTCATGGCTTCACGGTGGTCTGGAGCGGGTGGGATGGGGAACTGCTGCCCGGCGGCGACCGGCTGCGATTGTCAGCCCCGGTCGCGGTCGCTCCCGGCGGGCCGATCACGGGCCTGGTGCGGTGCGAGCTGTGTCCGACGTCGTCCGCGACGCGGATGGTGAACAACTGGGCGAACCACGGTTCTTATCGTCCGGCTGCGGGGGGGGTTGCCAACGCCACGGTGACGGTTCGGGAGCGGCCGGATGATTCGCGGCACCTGCTGCCGCGCGACCAGTGGCAACTGCACGTCACGGAACTGACGGGAGAACCGGCGGGCCAGCTCCCGATGGTTGAGCTGGAAGTCCCGGCGGGGATGAAGCCGGGGTTTCTGTATGAAGTGATTTACGAAGCTCAGGATCCCGTGGTGATGGGATCCGGGTTTGTCGGGGTGCGGGATCTGATGTCGGCGCTCAAGCACGGAAGCGGATCGGGGCATCCGCTAATGCGGGACGGGAAGCCGGCGATCCGGGATGCGATCGGGTTTGGAGTTTCGCAGTCGGGACGGTTTCTGCGGGAGTTTCTGTATTCGGGGTTCAACGAAGACGAGCAGGGACGGAAGGTGTTTGAGGGATTGATTCCGCATGTGGCCGGCGGCGGACTGGGGTCGTTCAATCATCGGTTTGCGCAACCGACGCGTCACGGGAGTCAGCACGACCATGCCGACTATCCCGTCGATCGGTTTCCGTTTGCGTATGAGGTCCAGCACGACCCGTTCAGCGGCGCCGAGGACGGGATTCTCCGTCGTGCCGAGGCGTCCGGGACGGCGCCGCTGATTATGCATACGCAGTCGGCGGCGGAGTACTGGACTCGGGCCGGCTCACTGCCGCATACAACAGCGGATGGGAAGTCGGACGCCCGCCCGCCGGCGAACGTCCGCTTCTACACCTTCGGGGGGACACAGCACGGACCGTCGAAGTGGCCGCCCGAGGCGGGGCAGGGGAAGAATCTGGCGAATCCCGGGGACTACAAGCCGTTCCTGCGATCGCTGCTGCTGACGATGTTGACGTGGATGCGGGAAGGGATCGAGCCGCCACCGAGCCGGATTCCGTCGATCGCGGACGGGACGCTGGTGGGGTGGTCGACGAAGGAGACGAAATTTCCGGCGTTGTCGGGCGTGATCTATCCGCTTGTGATCCGTCAACCGCCCTGGCTCGATCTGGGGCCGCGGTGGTCCGATGAGCGGATCATCGACCATCAGCCGCCGCGAACCGTCGGTCACTATTCCGTGCTGGTTCCGAAGTGCGGTCCGGACGGGAACGAGCTGGGTTGTCTGCTTCCGGTGGAAGTGGCCGCGCCGGTTGCAACGTATACCGGGTGGAACGTCCGGTCGCGGAGCGCCGGGGCGGAGGACCAGCTTGTGAGCCTGACGGGCTCGTTCATTCCGTTTTCGCTCAATCGAGTTGAGCGTCAGGCGACGGGGGATCTGCGGGTATCGCTCGAAGAGCGTTACGGCACGCTGGAACGTTACATGCAGCAGTTCGATCAGGCGATCGAGACTCTGCAGGAGGCTGGCTTTCTGCTGCCGGAAGATGCAGAGCGGCTGCCGGGGCTGCATCGGGAACGGGTTGCGCCGCTGTTCGAGAAGCTGCCGCGACCGTGAGGGAGTCGGAACCGGCGGCACTGCCATTCGTTCCGGCGGACAGAGATCCTGTTCCCGGTGCTGGACAATTTCAGTCGCGTTGTGTGATTCCTTTGGATCGAGTGCTTGCGATGACCATGAAGCTTTCCGCGGCGTTGCTGCTCGTGCTGTGCCTTGGCTCCGGTCTGCCGGCTCAGGAGACCGCGCCAGCGAAGGCCGCCGATCAGTCGAAGCCTTGCGAAGGAACGCTGACGCTCGACGGCAAGACGTACAAACTTGAGCACGTGCTGATCTACGAGACGAAGGCCATCGACGAAGAGGCAATCGCGGTGCTGCTCAGCGAAAAAGCGATCCCGATCGACAAATTGAAGAAGTCGCTGACGGAGGGGAATGGGAGCGACGATTCGCTGTTTCCGTTCCAGCCGCATGTCAAAGTGACGTTTACGCCTGCCGGAAAGTCGCAGTTCTGCAATGCGTGGGCCGATAATTTTTCGCTGAGCGTCAGCGGCACAAAGCTGACCGGAGAATTCGAGATCAAGGAAGGCCGGATCACGGGGAAGACGGCACTCGCCAACGACGATGACGGAGGCTCCAAGGGAACCTTTGCGGCGACGTTCAGCGCTCCGCTGCTGGTTTTTCCCCGCAAAGCGCCGTCAACGAAGCCCGCGGAACCGAAGCCGCCGGGGAAGCCCGACGAGAAGCCGAAGGCCGCCGCCGGGGAAGCGATCAACGTTCACGACCTGCCGCTGCCGAAAGACGCCACCCAGGTCGAATACAAGAAGATCGTGCAGCATTTGACGTGCAGGAGCGCGACGGATCATAAGTCGGTGGCGAAGTTCCTGACCGAGCAGCTTGCGGCGCAAGGCTGGAAGACGGCCGGCAGCGACCTGGTCGGCCCCGTGTCGGCGATCCTGCGACGGGAACGGGGGGAGGCCGAACTGACGCTGTTCGTGAAGCCGGATGGTACTGGCAGCAAGGTGACCGTGATGACGAAGGGGCTCTCCTGGGAGCCGAAGAAGCCTGCTCCGAAAGAGGAGTAGCGAACGCTGAGGAAACGGGCCTACGCCAGCGGCGCCGGTCGGCCGAGCAGATATCCCTGAGCGAAGGTAAAGCCCAATTCGCTGCAGACGGCAAGTTCGTCCGGGGTTTCGATGCCCTCGGCCAGCGTAGCGATTCCCAGGCTGTGGGCGACGTTGAGCAAGCTGGCCACGAGTTGCTGGCGCTGATTCGAGAGATGAATCTTGCGGATCAGTCCGATGTCGAACTTCAGATAATCGGGGGCGACTTCGGACAGTTCCAGCAGGCGGGCCTGTCCGGCTCCGAAATCGTCGTAGGCCAGCTCGATTTCCAGCTCGCGGAGGCAGGCTTTCAGCTCAATCGTCTCATGGACGTTGGTCACGGCCCGTTCGTGCAGTTCCAGGACCAACCGTTTGTGGGGGGCCTTTTCGCGCAGTTTCACGAGAGAAGCCAGCAGACCGTGATGTAGTTCTTCCCGGGGATGGGTATTCAGGAAAATTGCACAGGAGTCCGGCAGCGGAGCGGACACTTCCACGCCGACTTCGCGACACATAGCGCTGAATGTGGCTTCGATTTCCAGGCGCGCGGCCGCTTCGAACATTTCCTTCGGCGTCGACAATCCCGGCAGATCGCTGCGGGCCAGGCATTCGTAGCCGAACGGCGTTCCAGCAGATTCCGAGGCGAGCCGCACAACCGGCTGGAAAAAGGGGATCACGCGGCGAGTTTCTACAAGCCTCTGAAAATCGGTCAGCGTACACTTCAGCAGGTCCGCGATGGCAAAATCGACGGTTCGATCAAGAGCCAGTCCGCTGAGAGGTTCCCGCTGGCGATCCCGCCCGACACGAAACTCGATGGTCGACATCTGCACGACGTCGCCTTCGTCGAGAAGCAGGTCGGACGTCACCCGTTTGCCATTCACATAGGTGCCGTTGAGGCTCTGCAGGTCTCGCACGCACAACACGTCGTCGGTTGCCACAAACTCCGCATGACGTTTGGAGATGGACGGAATACAAAGCTGAAGGGGAACATCGGTCCCGCGCCCGACCTGGAATCGGCCGGCAGGGATCGGGATTTTCCGGAGCGGGGAGTCCGGGCAGACCGCTCCTGCCAGATACCAAGGGGTGGGTGCAGACACCGTCGGCGGCTCAGGCGCATCAATAGGGGAAGTCAGCATCGGCACATCCGGGGTCGAGCACGGCCGTGAATCTCCAGAGCCCCCTCCGATGCGACTCCACAACCCTAAAGCTGCCACATGGAGTGACTTTCGGCAACCCGGAACTTTCCAAACCGCTGCAAACCCGCGCCAATTGATTTGAAACCGCGAACTGTGGCGGCTGGAATGATTCTACCGATATTCGCTGCAACCGCCATTCTCTGAAACACTTGCAGCATCCTCTAGCCTGCCGGCGGACATGCGCGATAGACTGTTGATCCCCGTACAAACGCCGAGGGCTTCTGTCGATGTTGCAGATTGTAGAGCAGTCGCCTGCCGTGCGACGCGGACTCAGCCGACGAGTCTGGTTGCAGCTGGGTCTTGCTGGCGGAGCGAGTCTATTGAGTCCGCTGCGGATTGCGCAGGCTGAGGCACAAGCCGTCGGATTCGGTCGGGCGAAGACGGTCCTGTTCGTCGTCACGGGCGGGGGACAGAGCCAACTGGAAACCTGGGATCCGAAGCCCGAGGCTCCCCGCCAGGTCCGGGGCGAATTCGGCTCAATCGAGACGGCAATTCCCGGCGTTCGGATCGGGGAGCACCTGCCGAAGATGGCAAAGCTGCTCGACCGCTGCGCGCTGATTCGGACGATGTCGCACGAGGATCTGGATCACGGATCGGCGGTCTACCTGACGTTGACGGGTTTCTACCATCGGCGACGCTCGGGCAATCCGCCGCCGGCCCCGATCGACCGTCCGACGTTCGGAGCCTTATACGAGAATACACGACATCGCACGGATTTTGTCCGATCTTCGATTCACTTGAACGGCCCCATTCTGGTGCCGACCGAGCCTTCTCCCGGACAGAATGCGGGATTCCTCGGCCCGGCCGCGGAGCCATTGCAGATCGGGGATGTCACGGCGGCGCCGGTGGCGGTCCCAGGGTTGGAATCGTTCGCTGATTTGCCGGAGATCCGCCTGTCGTCACGTCAATCGCTGCTGTCGGGACTCGACCTGTTCCTGCGCGACGCGGAAACCCGCCAGCTTGCCGACCAGTCGGGGGCCTATCGCCAGGCATTCGACCTGCTCCATCGGCCAGGGTGTCGGAAGGCGTTCGAACTGGAAGCCGAACCGGATTCGGTTCGCGACCAGTACGGTCGTCATCGCACGGGTCAAGCGTGCCTGCTGGCCCGCCGGCTCGTTGAAGCGGGCGCTCCGTGGATTACGCTGTTCTGGAATCACTCGGTCCGGGGACAGGACGATGCTCCGCACGAAACGGATCTCTACGGCTGGGACACGCACAATGACATCTTTTACGCCCTGAAGAATCATCTGCTGCCGCGATTCGACCAGAGTTTTTCGACGCTGCTGTCGGACTTGGCCGATCGCGGTCTGCTGGACACGACCCTCGTCGTCTGCGCCGGTGAATTCGGCCGGGCGCCACTGGTGGCTCTGGAACCAAACTTTGCGGGTTCTTCGCCGGGCCGCAAACACTGGGCGAGCTGCTACTCGGTGGTGGCCGCGGGGGCCGGAGTCCGCCCGGGGCTTGTGGTCGGCCGCTCTGACCGCCGGGCGGCGTATCCGGAGAGTCGCGGTTTCGGGCCGTGGGACCTGGCCGCGACGATGTTCTCGGCCGCGGGGATTTCCCCCGAGTCGACGCTGCACGACGGATTGCAGCGTCCGTTTCCGCTGTGCGAGGGGCGCCCGATCACCGAGTTGTACACCGGATGAGGGGGCCGTGGCGGTTGTGAAGCTGCGGGCTGCAGCGCGAGTTGCGCGAATTCAGGTAAGACGTGTCACCCGTCTGGCGGTGCGATCAGTTCTCCCGGCACAATTGCTTCATCCGGGATTTTACGCCTGTCCGATACTCGAAACCGCAGCTGTTGGTTTGCCCGGAAATCGGTCCTCCCAAGTGGAAAAGGTTGCCAATCCGGCAGACTTGCCCCAGACTGTCGTTTTCGAATCCCGGGGGGACGACTGTCCCGTCGACATGTTTTTCGCCGTCAGGCGTCGTGTACTGCAGGATGAAGGGTAATTCCATGCCTCGTACGTCCGTGTCCTGGTGGGTGCTGGCACTCTTGGTTTGCGGGCTTCCCGCCTCCGCCGTTGCACAGGTCGTCCCCGGCACCGGCACCAAGCTCGACGTCGGCGACGATTTCGAGGCCGATGACTGGGAGTACTATCCGCAGCTTCCCAAGGCCAGCAGCAACATCGATCATCAGGATCGCCAGCCGGCCGGCTACTCCAAGAACAATCGCTGGTACGAAAGCACTTACCGGGGTACGCCGGACTTCGTAAAGCGAGTGGCTACACCGCCTGGCGGGATTCCCGGCAGCAAGGGGGCCCTGGCTCTACAGACGTTGAATTCGGGGATCCCGAGCCGATTCTCGAATACGTTCCAGCAAGACGACTTCATGACGAACGTGACGACGGTGGGTTCGCTGCTGGTGCAGCGGACGCCCAGCATCGTCGTCCGGGTCTATCTGCCACCGTTTGAAGAGTGGGAAAAGCGGACGGGGAGCTCGCTCGGCTTCCGGGCCGACTGCCAGACCACGATCAACAAGCCGACAACTCGGGGGCGATTCTTCCGGACCGCCGGCAACGCCAAGGAGATCGAAAGCTATTGGCCGGGCATGTTCATTCAGTTCAACAGCAAAGCCGACCGTCCGGGGACTGAAGATTCGGCGATGATTCTGATCCGGAGCGGATCGCGCGGCGAAGACGTCTCCGGACCGATGATCACCAAGCCGGGCTGGTGGACGCTGGGCATGACCTTCACCCCAGACGGGCAGGTTCATTACTACGCCAGCGAGGGGGTCGACAATCTGACGCCGCAGGATCGGCTGCTGTCCGCGTCGCCGTATGGGTATCGGGCGGAGCAGGTCAATACGTTCTTCTACAACATCGTGAATCAGGACGACGGGAGAACGTGGTCGACGCGCTGGATCATCGACGATCCGTCGATTTATGTTCTCCGATAGAGTCATGTCACAGGCAGGAATCGGACGGAGAAGAATCAGCGAAAAGGGAGTCGCCGTTTTCTGCCGGGCTCACCTGTGATTGAGAGAGGAGTGTTGGCGAGGATCAGTCGGGACGCGACGACTCACCCACAAACACCTCATCCACCCCATTCTCATGCTTCTGGCGATTTCGAGACTCGGGGACAGTTTGGCTGGCCCCAACGCACAGGCTTAATTTTCCGAAAGTTTTTTTTGAGACGCCCGGGCCAGATGGCGCCGGGCGTCTCTGTTTATTGCGTGCCGCTGAGGCGCGAACGAACGGCCTGAAGGAGTGTCTGACGCGGGATTTCTGGTCGGGCGATCGGGTCGCAAATCCTCGAAGAGGCGATGGTCTAACATCGCGATTTCAGCGACTTTTTCGGGTTCTTCAACCTACGGCAAAACCAGTCACTAATTCTGGGATCGATTGTCCAAGAGGCGATTGAAGTCGATCTTCCGACCCCTGAAGATCGCGATGAGAATCCGTCGGGCGGTGGGATTTTTTTTAGAACTGTCCGCAGCCGGATCGCGGTTAGTCTTCAGGAACTTGGCGACGGCAGTCTGGAACGCTCACGAGAATTTCCCTATACTGCCTGCGTCAATTGCGTTTAATGGATACCCCATGACAACAACAAATCAACTTCGCCTGCTTCCGCTGGACGCTCTCGAACGCGCTTCCGAGTGTCTTCGGACGCTGGCACACCCGCACCGTCTGCGGATTGTGCAGATGCTGCTGCAGGGTCGATTTTCGGTTGGCGAGCTCGCGGAGTCGTGCGAGATTCCGAGTCATATGGCCTCCGAGCACCTGCGGCTGATGCAGCGGTCGGGCTTTCTCGCGAGCGAGAAAGAGGGTCGATTCACGTATTACAGCATCGCCGAGTCGCATCTGGGCGACATTATGAATTGCGTCGAGGCTCGCTTCGGCAATTCCGCCGCCGCAGAGTGATGCCGACGATTCCCGCGGGAAGCCGGGTGCGGCGACCTGTCAGCGGCGAAACCGACCTTCTGCAGACTGCCGATTTCTTTACAATCCCTCCCGGTCCGCATTCGCTCGACCGACTGCTCCAGGGAGGGAGCTATGCACCGGTTGTCTGCAGCCTTCGTAATGCTTTGCCTCGGGACACTCTGCCCGACGGCGCTCCGCGCAGCCGACGACCGGCCTGACCCGCTGCAGGACGATGCCAGCCTGCATGACGTGCAGTTCGTCGGACGCCAGCGGATCTGGGCGGTTGGTGATCGGGGAGTCATCTGGCACTCTCCGGACTCGGGTTCGACCTGGAGACTGCAGCCCAGCGGTACCCGCGGACGTCTCCGTTCCGCGTGCTTCCTGACGAATACGCTCGGCTGGGTGGCCGGCGAGGAATACCTGCCGGGTGGTTTCAGCCGAGGAGTGCTGCTCGCCACGCGCGACGGTGGAGAGACGTGGCTGCCGCTGGTTGAGCAGCAGCTTCCACCGCTTCGTTCCATTCGCTTTTTTGATCTGGAACTCGGGCTGGCTGTCGGGGCCGCGACGCCCACCAATCCGACCGGCGTCTACCGGACGCAGGATGGCGGGAAGTCCTGGTCGGCTCTGCCGGGACCGCGCAGCACCGGCTGGCAGAGCAGCATGTTCCTCTCGCCGGAAATCGGGCTCCTCGGCGGGCGCTCGGGCGAGCTGATGGTGTTCGTGGGGGATCAGCTTTTGCCGACCCGTTTCCCGCCGCTGGGGCGGAAGGCCGTCCGTGCGGTTCACCTGCAGAACGACGAAAGCGCCTGGCTCGTGGGTGACGGGGGGCTGGTTCTGATGTCCGGTTCCGGGGGGGTGGTCTGGGAAGATGCGCCGACGCCACTGCCTGCCGAGCTGCGTCACGTGCAGGATTTTCGGACCGTGGCGGCGGTCGGACGGAATGTCTGGCTGGCCGGAGCTCCGGGAAGCGTCGTCTGGCACAGTCCCGACGCGGGGCAGAATTGGCAGTCTCAGTCGACTGGGCACGCGACTCCGATCAATTCGCTGAATTTCAGCTCTGCGACACAGGGGGTTGCGGTCGGGGAAATGGGCCTGATTCTGGCCACCAGCGATGGCGGGCAGTCCTGGCAGACGCTGCGCGGGGAGGGACGCTCCGCGGCGTTTGCCACGTTTCAGGCGCGGCCGGCGAAGCTCAGTCCCGGGTTGTATGCGAAATACTCGGCCGAGCAGGGGTACCGCGGCGTGACCTGGATGGCGACCGATTCCTCCGCCGGGCTGAAACAGTCGAGTCCGGATCTGGAAGATCGGCTGGCGGCCGCAGTTGTCGATTCGGGGGGCTCTTCGTCTTCCATCGCATGGCAGTTTCCCGTGCTGATTCCGGGTTCGGATCGCGACTCGGAGCTGCTGGTCCGCGAGTGGCAGACGCGGACGGAGGGTCGACTCAGCGAGACACTGATGAGCACTCTCGTCCGCGAACTGCGGATGTGGCGGCCGCGGGTGGTGATACTGGATCAGCCCGGGAGCGATGACGCCGTGGTCGCGCTGGTGCAGGATGCTGTGCGACAGGCGATCCGCGATGCCGCTAACCCGGATCGTTATCTTTCCCTGCAGGAACTGACGAAGCTTCCCCCCTGGCAGGTCGAACGCGTCTACGTGCGTGTTGCTGATGGCAGTTCGGGAAACGCGGAGATCGATCCCTATGAGTTCCTGTTCCATTCCGGGGCCACGGTTGATCAGGCATCGGCCTCTGCGCGACAGAGGCTGGGGTTGCCGACGGTCCGGACGCAGGCTCATGAAGCTTATCGACTGCTGAGCGATGCGGCGAATCCCGACCAGGCTGGCCAGGATCTGTTCGCCGGACTCGATATTGCTCCCGGAACGGCAGGCCGACGGTCGGGCCATCGACTGCACGTGCGCGACGAGGCCGAATTGGCGCGCCGGCAAGATGCGGCGAAGCGCCAGCGGCAGTTCGCCGGGATTGCCGCGAAGACGTTTGACGATCCTCAGGCGGCGGCCCAGATTCTCGCCCAGCTCCAGGATCTGGTCGGCAGCCTGCCGCCCGAACAAGGGGCCGCCACGCTGGCAATTGGTTGGGACGAACATCGTCGGCACGCTCGCTACGATCTGGCCGAATCCGTTGCGATGGAGATGCTGCGCCGGTATCCGCAGGAGCCGGTGACCCGCGAAGCGATGACGTGGATGATCTCGCTCTGGACGAGTTCCGAGCTGGCCTGGCAGCGCGGCCGGCGGAAGCACGGACCGGAAAACACCGTCATCGACACGGGGGGATCGCTCTCCAGCCGGATTCAGCAGGTGTCGGGCATTGCGGGTACGGAAAATCGGGGACCGGCGGCGGACAACGATTTCCGCAATCCGAGGCAGCCGCTGAAGACGACCGGAGACGCGACGATCGAGCGTCGGCATCAACAGGCCGCGGAACTAGCCAAGCTGCTCGAGCTGCAGGCGCCGATCATCTTCGAGCGGCCGGAGATTCAGTTTCCCCTGGCGGCGCTCTATCGGGCCTCGGGCGACGCCGGCAAGTCCGATCAGGTTTATCGAAACTTCGGTCGCGCGACGCCGGACGATCGCTGGCGACAGGTTGCGACCCGCGAGCTGTGGCTGGTGCAGCCGCAGACGGTACCTCCGCCACAATTGGCGCATGTGATGGTCGCGGTGCAGCCGCCGTATCTGGATGGATTGCTGTCCGATCCCTGCTGGCAGTCGGCCCGCGAGATCCGGCTGACCGACGCGCGCACTCCCAGCCCGACTGCCCGCGAATTACTCCCGGGCGAGCTGCCGGAGGGCGAGCTGCGTTCGACGGGCGCCGATCACGGGTTTGTGCTGCTGTCATACAACGCCCAATACCTATTTCTGGCGGCCAGCCTGCCGCAGTCAGCGGATCTGGCCCACATATCGCCGGCGATGAAGGACCGCCGTTATGACGCAGACCTGAGCCGCTGCGACCGAATCAGTCTCTGCCTGGATCTGGACCGGGACTATGCCACCGCCTACGAGCTGCAGATCGATCAGCGAGGCTGGACGGGGGACCGCTGCTGGGAAGACGCCACCTGGAATCCGCGCTGGTTCGTGGCGGTCGACGCGGACAAGGAGCGGTGGCGGATTGAAGCGGCCATTCCGTGGGAAGAGCTGACACCGACGCCGCCGGGCCGCGGCGCCGCCTGGGCGGCCGCGATCACGCGGACGATTCCCGGCACCCGTTTAGAGAGCTGGGTGACGCCATCGGAGGAGATTCCGACGGCAGCTTCGTTCGGGGTGTTGCGGTTTGAGTGAGGGGCGAAGCGTAGCGATCAGAGAATTAGCGTCAGAGTATGCCCCACAAAGGAATGGGCATCAAACTGGAAAGATCGTAGAGTCCCCTGAGTTACGATGACGGTCACACGTCGCTTTGCAGAGCACCCGCGATGGTGGTGCGGGAACCGGGGCTTTCGACGGCTGCGCCCCCAGTCAGGCCGGAGACGGCCAAACTGGGCCACCCGGGCCAAGAAGACACGCCCTTCGAAGACTCAGGGCGTGCCACCCGACATTGGGCGTCGTCGAACGCAAAGAGGTGCGTCGCGGGACGCACCACTTTGCGATATCGATGATTCGCGGCGGCTCAGATCTTCTTCAGTGCCGCGAGCATTTTGCGGGCGCGGGTCAGGTCGCGATCGCGGGCGTTGACTTCGTGGTCGGTTCGCGCCTTGCGGGTCTTCGCCTGTTCCTGCAACTGCAGGGCGGCGTCCTTGGAGAGTTTGTCCGCCGGCAGACAGCGGTCGGTTAACAGCGTCACCACCGAGTCGCGGACCTGCACGAAGCCGCTGTCGATGAACAGGGTCTTCACGCTGCCGTCGGTGTGGTCGATGTAGAGGTTTCCACAGCCGAGCCGGCCGATCATCGGCAAGCGGCCCGGCAGAACCCCAATCTCGCCGTCGAACAGCGGAAACCGCAGCGATTCGACGGTTTCGTCCAGCACGGTCTTCTCGGGAGTCACGACGATCAGTCGCAGAGTCTTGCCGGCCATCTCGCCCACTTCCTTCCCGGCCGCCCAGCCGGCGGCCCCGTCAACTGCCTCAGACCGACACGAAATTACGCCTTGGCCATGGCCGCAGCCTGCTCGGCCGCCTCTTCGATGCCGCCGACATACATGAAGGCCTGCTCGGGCAGGTGATCCCACTTGCCATCGCAGATTTCTTCGAAGCTGCGAATCGTGTCGGCGAGCGGAGTGATCTTCCCCTTCTTGCCGGTGAAGGCTTCGGCGACGATGAACGGCTGCGACAAGAAGCGTTCGATCCGGCGAGCCCGGTGGACGATCAGCTTGTCTTCTTCAGCCAGTTCGTCGATGCCCAGAATCGCGATGATGTCCTGCAGTTCGCGGTAACGCTGCAGAATCTGCTGCACCCGGCGGGCCACCTTGTAGTGGTGCTCGCCGACGATCTGCGGATCGAGCACGCGGCTCGACGAGGCGAGCGGATCGATGGCGGGGTAGAGACCCTTTTCCGCGATCCGGCGTTCGAGGTAGATGAACGCATCAAGGTGCGAGAACGCGGTTGCGGGAGCGGGGTCGGTCGGATCGTCAGCGGGGACGTACACGGCCTGCACCGAGGTAATAGCCCCGCGCTTCGTCGAGGTGATCCGTTCCTGCAGGGCGCCCAGTTCGGTGCCTAGCGTCGGCTGGTAACCCACGGCGGAGGGCATACGACCGAGGAGGGCAGAGACTTCGCTGCCCGCCTGGGAGAAGCGGAAGATGTTGTCCACGAAGAGCAGCGTATCGGCGCCGGTGGCGTCGCGGAACCATTCGGCCATCGTCAGGGCCGAAAGGGCGACGCGGAGACGAGCCCCGGGCGGCTCGTTCATCTGGCCGAAGACCATTGCGGTCTGCTCGATGACCGACCGGCCGGTGCTGCCGATTTCGGTCTCCTGCATTTCCAGCCAGAGATCGTTTCCTTCGCGGGTTCGCTCGCCGACGCCGGCGAAGACCGAGTAACCGCCGTGCGAGCTGGCGATACGGGCGATGAGTTCCTGCAGGATAACGGTCTTGCCGAGACCGGCCCCGCCGAACAGACCGGCCTTACCGCCGCGGACGAACGGGATCAGGAGATCGATGACCTTGATGCCGGTTTCGAAGACTTCGGTCTTCGAGCTGAGGTCTTCCAGGGCGGGCGGATCACGGTGGATCGGCCAGCGTTCCTCGGCAGCGACTTCACCCCGGCCGTCAATTGCGTCGCCGAGCAGGTTGAACACGCGGCCCAGCGTGGCCTTGCCGACCGGCACGCTCACGGGAGCGCCGGTGTCGACGACTTCCATACCACGGACCATGCCGTCGGTTGAAGCGAGGGCGACGCAGCGGACGCGACCGCCACCGAGGTGCTGCTGAACTTCCCCGGTCACACGGATCTTGACGCCCTTGATCTCGGTTTCCACCTTGAGGGCGTTGTAGATCTCGGGCATCTTGTCTTCATCGAACTCGGCGTCAAACGTCGATCCGATGATCTGGGTGACGCGGCCGGTATTTGTCGCGGTAGCGTTGGACATCGATCTTCTCTGCTCTCTGCGGGAAGCGAAATGTGTTCGCAATGCCTGTTTCGGAGGACGGGCTCGCAACTCTATTCAAGAGCGGCAGCGCCGCCGATGATCTCACTCAGTTCCGAGGTAATCTGTGACTGACGGGCCCGGTTGTAGTTCATGCGGAGCGAGCGGATCATGTCGTCCGCGTTCTCGGTCGCGCTCTTCATGGCCACCATACGGGCGATCTGTTCGCTGACTGCCGAGTCCAGCAGGCACTTGAACAGCCTGGCCTTGAAGGAAGCCGGGACAATTTCTTCGAGGATCTCTTCCGGGGACGGAAGGAACTCGTATTCGACGTTCCGGCCGCCGCCGCTCGATGCAGCGCCGGCTCCAGCAGCGGCGCCGAGCTGGCCGATGGGCAGGAGGGTTTCGACGACGGTTCGCTGTCGGGACATCGATTCGAACTTGACATAGGCCACGTCCAACCGGTCAAGTTCTCCCGAAACGTAGGCCTGGATCAGCCGGTTGGCGAGTTCGTCGACCTGCTCGAACGTCGGCTTGTCTTCAAAGTGCGTATAGGTCGCAGCAACAGGAATTTTCTGAAACTTGAAAAAGTTGATCCCGCGTTTGCCGGAGACCTCGATCGCCAGCGACAGGCCGGCGCTGCGGAGCTCGGCGGCGCGATGCTGCGCCTGCCGCAGAACTCCGGCGTTGTACCCGCCGCACAGACCGCGATTGGACGTCAGCGTCAGCAGGATGGCATTCGATTCCTGCTCGTGCTTCTGCAGCAGGGGATGACTGACGGCGCTGCCGGATTTTGCCAGGGTGTCCGAGAGATCCGCCACGATTTCCGAAATCTTGCGGGTGTAAGCCGCTGCCTGAGAGGCGCGGTCCATGGCCTTCTTGAACCGCGCGGTCGCCACGAGCTCCATGGTGCGCGTAATTTTGCGGATATTGCGCACCGCTTTGAGCCGCTTGATGATCGCCCGAGCTTTCGCCATCGTTCGTCCGCCAGATTCCCGTTCGGTCTCAGTTACTCATGCCGCGCTGCGGGCGTTCCGCCCGCGACCGGGTTACTTCGTCGTCTTCGTGGCGTAGCTGGATTCCCAACGCTTCACGAATTCGTCCAGAGCGGCCCGCAGGCTGGCTTCCGCCTCGGCGCCCAGTTCTTTGGACTCCGCGATGGCATTCCGGACTTCGCTTTTCTCGTCGGTGAAGAACGCCAGCAGGACCTGCTTGGCCTCCTGGACGCGATTGACCGCAACCTTGTCCAAATAACCGCGAGTGCCGGCGAAGACCATGATCACCTGATCGGCCATCGACAGCGGCTGGTACTGTGGCTGCTTGAGGAGTTCGACCATGCGATAACCGCGGTCGAGCTGCTTCTGTGTGGCCGGGTCGAGTTCGGTGCCGAGCTGAGCGAAAGCTTCGAGTTCGCGGAAGGCGGCGAGGTCGAGCTTCAGGCCGCCGGCGACCTTCTTCATAGCCTTCGTCTGAGCGTTACCGCCCACGCGGGAAACGCTGATGCCGACGTTAATGGCGGGACGGACGCCAGCGAAGAAGAGATCCGGCTCCAGATAGATCTGGCCGTCGGTGATCGAAATCACGTTGGTCGGGATGTAGGCGGAGACTTCGCCTTCCTGCGTTTCGATGATCGGCAGGGCCGTCATCGAGCCGCCGCCCAGCTCGTCGCTCAGACGGGCGGACCGTTCCAGCAGACGACTGTGGCAGTAGAACACGTCGCCGGGGTAGGCTTCGCGACCGGGCGGACGCCGCATCAGCAGCGACAACTGGCGGTAGGCGACGGCCTGCTTCGACAGATCGTCGTAAATGACCAGGGTGTGCTTGCCCTGGTACATAAAGTGTTCGGCAATCGCCGCACCGGCGTACGGAGCGATGTACTGCAGCGGAGCGGGATCGCTGGCGCCGGAGGCGACGACGATTGTGTAGTCCATCGCGCCGTGCTTCGTGAGCGCTTCGACGACGGCTCCGGTCGTGCTCATGCGCTGACCGCAGGCGACGTAAACACAGATGACGTCGCCGCCCTTCTGGTTCAGAATCGCGTCGACCGCAACGGCCGTCTTACCGGTCTTGCGATCGCCGATGATCAGTTCGCGCTGGCCGCGTCCGACCGGAGTCAGCGCATCGACGGCGATGATGCCGGTCTGCAGAGGCTGCTTGACAGGCTGGCGGGCGGCGATTCCGGGCGCGAGCATTTCCAGCGGTCGCGACTCGGAGGCGACGATCGGCCCCTTGCCGTCGAGGGGAACGCCCAGCGGATCGATCACGCGACCGAGCAAGCTGTCTCCGACGGGTACGGAGAGGAGCTGTCCGGTCGACTTAACCTCGTCGCCTTCGGCGATTTTCAGGTAGTCGCCAAGAATGATCACCCCGACGGAGTTCTCTTCCAGGTTGAACACCTGGCCGCGAACGCCGTTGGAGAATTCGACCATTTCGCCGGACATTGCCGAAGACAAGCCGTAGACCCGCGCGATGCCGTCACCGACTTCAACGACCCGGCCTACTTCGCTCGTCTGGAGCTGTCCGCGAAAGTCTTCAATTTCCTTCTGGATAACTGAAGCGATCTCGCCCGCGTTGAATTTCATTCACACACCTCTCGCGCAATCGAGCGCGAAGTTGCTTGATCCGGGTCCTGAGCGAACCGTCATAGACGGTGTCGCCCACACGTATAACCATCCCGCCCAGGAGAGCGGGATCAACGGTTGAAGTCATGATCGGTTCGGCGGCCAGGGCCTTCGCCAGCGACTGCCGCACCACTTCGAGCGTCTCCGCCGAGACCGGCAGGGCCGTCGAAATCTGCACGCGCCGTTCTCCGTGGCGCTTTTCCAGTTCTTCCTGAGCCATCGCCTGGACGGCCCGCAGGACGTCCAGACGCTGGTGCCGGGTCAGAACCCGGAGGAAGTTGGTCAACAGCTCCGGGCATCGTGGAGCGATGACGCGTTCGATGATGCCCAGCGTGTGTTCCATGCTGACGAGACCGGAGGAGAAGAACCCGCGGAAGCGGGGATCGGTCTGATCCAGTTCGCGAATGAAACAGGTCAGATCGTCCATGGCGGTCTGAGCATTCTCCACGCCCGCCGCGTCCAGGTACGCTCTGGCGTAGACCCGGGCCACAGACCTCGAGCCGGGATCTTCCAGCACCGTGGTAGGACGTGAAGAGTGTGAATCAGCCATGCTCAATCGACCTCGAAATCCTGTCGGCAATTACCACCGAAGATCGAAACTCAGTTCCGACGGACGTTCAACTGATCCAGAGCCTCTCGAATCAGGCGTTCGTGGTCATCGGACTTCAGACTGCGCTGGACGACCTGCTCGGCGACGGTCATCGCGTTGGATGACACGAAGTCGAACAGTTCCGCCAAAGCATGATCCTTCGACCGCTGAATGTCTTCGATCGCCCGACGCCGGGTTGTTTCGGCTTCCTGCTGAGCGGCGGCGACGATTTCCTGCTTCGTCCGGTCGGCATCGCGCCGGGCTTCGGCCAGGATTTCGCGGACCTCGTCCTGAGTTTTGGCCAGCCGGGACTCGTAGTCTTTCAGCAGTTGTTCCGCTTTCAGACGCTGAGCCTCGGCGTCGGCGATATCCTGACGGATCTTCACTTCCCGCTTTTCCAGTCCGGCCTGCAGCGGCCCCCAGGCGTACTTCCCGAGCACGCCGACGAAGATCACGAAGACGACAACCTGCCATGCGACCAGATCGATGGTCGGGACCAGGCCCGGCACACCGCTGTCGTGAGCCGCCCGCGCCGGCCTCGTGATGAGTCGCGTCGGATTTCGCGTGCTCTTCCGCCGCAACGACCACCGCCGGCCCGCTCGCCAGGCAGTACGCCAAGGCCAGCAGCGACGTCAGCACACAGTTTTTGAGCCGCAGAATCATCGGAATACGTCTCCGCAGTCCAGCGCGCGAAACTCGACGAATCGACCGAAAACGGCACGCGCCGTGGTCTCGTCGTCCGGGCGCCGCCGCCATAACTACTTGCTGGTCATGCAGACGATCAGCGCGAAGAATGTCGCACCTTCGATCAGTGCGGCGGCGATGATCATGCCGGTCTGAATCTGTCCGGCGACTTCGGGCTGACGGGCCATCCCTTCAACCGCCGAGCCACCGATCCGACCGATGCCGATGCCGGCGCCGATGATCGCCAAACCCGCGCCGACGGCGCCACCGAGCAGCGGACCGGCTGATGGCGCAGCGGCCGCGGCGCCGGCCGCTTCCTGAGCCATTGCCGGAATCGCGGTCAGCAACACCGCCACAAACGCCACAGCCGCAATCTTCAGACTCTGAATCACTTGTGATTCTCCTGGTACTCTGTACCGAGCCAAACGAAACCCGGAAACTTCGTCGGACAACTGCCGCGCGTCTGAACCGCTCAGCCGCGAGTGCCCGTGGAACTTCACCGACGCCCGCATCAGTGCGGGTTCACCGCCGCCCCGATGAAGAGGCTTGCGAGGAATGCAAACACGTACGCCTGCAGAAACGCTACGAACAGCTCCAGCAGGCCGATCAGCACCTGGCCGATGACGCTTGCCGGCGTCACCAGATACCACAGTCCGTAATCGAGATCTGCCGAAGCAGCAATAAAACCGAGAATCACTCCGAGCACCGTATGGCCGGCGAGCATGTTGGCATAGAGACGGACGGCGAGGACAAAGTGCTTGATCAACAGGCCGATCGCCTCGATCACCCAGATCACTGGAATCAGGATGTAACCGATGACTCCGGGCAGATCCATGGACGGAACCAGAGACTTCAGGAAGCCCGCGAATCCCGATCGCTGCACGCCGGCGACGACCACCATGCCCAGCACGAACACCGCCAACACGCCTGTGGTCGACATATCTGCCGTCGGCGAACCGAGGAACGGGATCGCTCCAAGGAGATTGCAGAACAGGACGTAGAAGAAGAGAGACCAGACGAACGGCAGGAACTTGTCCGCCGGATGGGTCACGTCAACGGCAGCCGCATGGTCGCCGGGAGCCGGCGGGGCCGGATGCTCGTGAAGCGGATGGTGGGCGGTGTGACCGTGATCTTCGTGATCATGGTGCGGCACACCGACGGCGGGTCTGACGACCTCATCGCGGATATAGAGCGCCAATGCTTCCCAGAAGTTCCACCAGCGTCCGCGAGCCGGCTGGCCGTCGCGCACCCGTGCGGCCAGACCACGGAAGATCAGCAGCGCGAGCAGGCCGGCGACGACCTGCAGCACCATGTACTTCGTGATCTGAAACCCGAGGATCTTCGGCAGCGTCAGGGCGTCGTGGCCGACGATATCCATCACGAACCGCGGCAGCTCGAAGGAGGCCGAGTCTCGGACGTGATGAAATGGATCCTGGGCAGACATTCGCGACCCCGTTGACTATCGCGTCCCTGGCCCTGAAGAACGTTCAGGCTGCAGCCTGCAGCTTAAATCGACGCACGAGGACGTACGTCTCGGTTCCCAGCGAAGCCAGATAAAACACCACCAGCCACCAGACAAACGGTTGAGGCCCCAGATCGGGACGCAACCGCGAGACTATCCACAGGCCGGCGCCACAGAACGCCAGCCGCAACATCATTCCTGCCACCACCACAGCCAAGGCCGCGGCGGGGGCACGATACACGGCCGGAACGATGAATGCGAGCCACCCCGGAATCAAGCAGACGACCAGCGAGTAACCCGTCAGTTCAACCCCGGAAAACCCATGCAAACGGCAGGAAATCGCGCCAGCAAACACCCAGAAAGCCAGCATGATCACTGTCAGCCGCGCAACATCGCCCCAGTACGAACGCATCCGCCGAACCCAGCTCGCCCGTGCGTCTGTCAACAACGAATCAAAATCACTTCTCGGCCCGTGCGGAATCTTTTGCGAGCTGCACGAGCGCCAGTGTTCCGGTAAGGAACCCCAGCAGGGCACCGACAACCATCAGCCAGGGCTCCGTGCCCCACCTGCGATCCAGCCACCACCCGAAACCGACAGGAACCGCAAACTGAAACCCGATCGACGTGATGCGGGATGACCACATCATTCCCACTGACAGCGGGGATCGTCCGGGTTCAGCCACGATAGACGCCGAACTCAGGAGCCGGCCAGCACCGCCGACCAGAATGGTCGTGGGCGCGACGACTTGACTTACGGACTCGTAACAAGGTGGGACTCTACAGGGGCCACTTTCTGAAGTCAAAGCTGTTAGAAGTTGACCGGAGTTTTTCTCAGTTGGGAGAATGAAGAATCATTTTCTGCAAACGAATTCCCTCAAATGCCTGCTTGCGCCGTTTCTGGCGGGTAAGGCCCGGTAACCCTGGTCAGGCCTGACGGTCAACGAATGTCTGCTGCATACACCGATTCCGCCGTGACGGTTCGGTCATAGTGCGAAACCCTGCTGAAGTTGGGGGGAATCGGGTCAAGTTCGCCTTGCGATTCACCGTCCGTCCCAGTATATCATAATCAGATTCGTTGATATTTGCGGTCGCTGATCTTCTTCAGCGTCGCACGGGATCTGCCCAAGGGCCAGGGCAACCGTGGTTGGCGACGGTCTCAGAAATGAGACGGCCGGCCGGCGAATCGAAGGCTGCTGTCCTGCAGTCTGGTCACGGACGACTCAACGTTCCTGTCTGTTCACCCTGCGGTGGATTCACGGCACGCCACGGAGTTCGCGACAATGACGCCGGACAGCTTGAGTACGTACACCAAGAAGAAGCTCACCACTCTCGCGCTGAGCCGAGGCGTTTCCGGCGCACATTCTCTCCGCAAGGAGGAATTGATCGCGGCGATACTGACTCAGAAGAAGCCTGCGGCAGGCGCCAGGTCCAAGACCAGCGAAGCCGCCGCCCCGGCGGCCAGTTCCCGCGGCGGGGCTGGTGCGCGCTCGTCAGCCGCACCGACTCAGCGAGCCACCCGAAGCGAGCCGCGGGCGACTGGTTCGAGCAGCCGTCGAACGTCGCCCCGACCGGCCGCGAAGCTGGCGGGCCCGCCAGCGCGCCGCTTGAAGGCGGGGACGGAACGAGGTCCGGACGTGATGGACCTGCGGCCTCTCGATCGGAACTGGGTTCAGATCCGGTGGCAGCTTTCCGCGGAAACGCTTCGTCGGGCGCGCACGTCGCTCGACTGGGAATTCCACAGCGCCCGTCCGATTCTCCGGCTGATCGATATTACCGAACAGGATGAGCGGCAGTCCGCTGCCGTGCGTGTTACAGACATTGAGCTGGATGGCGAGGTCACCGGCTGGTGCCTCCGAATTCCCCATCCCGCCCGCAAATACGCGGTCCATCTGGGTCTGCTGGCCGACGGGGGCCGATTTCATGTTCTTGTCCGATCACGCCCGCTGCTGATGCCAGATCACGGCGCCGTCGCCGTTTTACTCCAGCCAGACGAGTCATCGTCTCGACATGAGCTACCAGGCGCTGACTACGACCCGAACGACGAACCTCGCGCCTGGTCGGCCGCGGATCTAACTCCGCTGCAGCTCAAGAATCTGGCGGCGGCCCGCTCAAGTCAGTCTGGATCGGAAATCTCCAGCGCTTTCCACCTTTCGGTGGGGGCAGATCTTCACATACACGGCTCGACTCACCCCGAAGCGGAATTGACGCTGCTCGGGAGGCGGGCGTCCGTCGCCACAGACGGTCGGTTCCACCTGCGGATGAGGCTGCCGCCGGGTCGGCACATCATTCCGGCGGTCGCCACAACCCCCGACGGAACCGAGGAGCGGACATACGTGCTGTCGGTCGAAGTCACCGCGCGCGAACTCGAACCGCGCCTGATTGAAGAAGTTCCCAGGTGATGATGTCGGCAGCGGCTGCAGATGCAGATTCTCGCCGATCCCCTGCGGGTGACCTGCCTGGCGCATTTTCCCACTTTCGTCCGGGCAGGGTGCAGGGCGATATCGGGTCTTCGAGGCTCACCGCACGTTGTTGTCGCCGTGGCGAGCCTCGCGGACCCGACTCACCCCACGACGAAGCCGAGACGAGAAACGCTGGCCGCTCGGGTCCATCTTGCCTTCGGGGGGATCGGGCGATAGCATCGACGTCGAGCTCTTCGGAGTTCATGAAACCTCTGCTGTGTACGATACGGGCATTATGCGTTGACCCTACAACTTTTTCAGTGGGGGTCGGATTCGCTCGGCCGCGTGTATATCCGCGGGTTACTTCGGTGATCCCCGGCTCACACAACCCGGGCAATCGGCTCCCTCCTGGACTCTTCGGGTTCAGAACCTTAGCGCTCGAACGGCATTGGCGGAGGTTTCTTTTTCATTATGGGCCTCTTCGACCGGCTGGAAGCGCGGCAGCGTGATGCGGCCAAGCCGCTGGCGGCCCGGATGCGGCCCCGGTCGATCGATGAATACGTTGGTCAGCGGCACATTCTGGGGCCCGGCAAGCTGCTCCGCCGGTTGCTCGACGCCGACCGTCTGCAGTCAGTCGTCTTCTACGGCCCCCCCGGAACGGGCAAGACGTCGCTGGCGGAGATCATCGCCCGGCATACGCGCCGGACATTTCGGGCAATGAATGCCGCGGCGGCCGGCGTCAAAGAGCTGCGCGAAATTCTGGATAGCGCGCGCGAAGCGGTGTCGGTCGGCGGCCCGCGGACGGTCCTCTTCATTGACGAACTGCATCACTTCAACAAACAGCAGCAGAACGTGCTGCTGCCCGATGTCGAAAACGGCATCATCGCACTTGTCGCCGCAACGACCGTCAATCCATTTTTCGCGCTGATCGCCCCGCTGGTGAGCCGCAGCCAGATCTTCGAACTGCTGCCGTTGAGCATCGAGGATCTGGAGACGCTCAATCGCCGTGCACTGGGCGACGCCGAACGTGGTCTCGGCGAATTCCGTCTGACGATCGACGACGACGCCTGCCGGTTTCTGGCGACGATCTGCGACGGCGACGCCCGCCGTTCTCTGGGCGCGCTGGAAATCGCGGCACTTTCGCTTCCTCCGGGGACTACGACGATCGATCTGGCCGCGGCGGAGGAGTCGATCCAGAAGAAGTCCATCCGTTACGACGCGGATGGCGACGATCACTACGACGCCGCGAGCGCCCTGATCAAGAGCATTCGGGGCAGCGATCCTGACGCCGCGATCTACTGGCTGGCCCGCATGCTGGAAGCCGGCGAAGATCCGCGCTTCGTCGCCCGCCGGCTGGTAATTTCTGCGTCGGAAGACATCGGAAACGCCGATCCGCACGGACTGGTGCTGGCGAACTCGGCCGCGCAGGCGACGGAGTTCATCGGGATGCCCGAGTGCCGGATCATTCTGGCGCAGGCGACGACCTATCTGGCGCTGGCCCCGAAATCCAATGCGTCCTATCTAGCAATCGACGCCGCGCTGGACGACGTACGGCACCAGCGCATCCTCCCGGTTCCTAACCACCTCCGCGACCGGCACTATCAGGGGGCGAAGCGGCTTGGACACGGTGAAGGATACCAGTACGCTCACGACGCGCCCGACGGCTGGGTGGCCCAGGACTATCTTGGAGTCGACAAGTCGTACTACGAACCCAAAGACCGCGGTTTCGAAGCCCGATTGAAAGAGCGGCTCGAGCAACTGCGGCAAAGGCGGGCGGCGGCGATTGGGGAGGCTGCGGCACCGACTCCAGAATCGACTTGATCCGGCCTTCTCCCTTCAATCCCCCCTGATGCGGCCAACCGCCGCGACTCTTCAGGACTATGTCGATCCATTCTCAAATCGCTTATCGACCGCACGAGACGTCGTTGCACCCAATCGCGGTTCATTCGCTGCGCTGGTTGGAAACGATCGTGGGTTTGCTAGGGCTCGGACTTTCCGTCACCCGGCACGGTCGCGAAGTCTCGGCGGCGCTGCCATCGCTGATGAACTGGCTGGTTGTGCTGGCGGTTGCAATTCCGGCCGCCGCAACGCTCTGTCGCTACTCCTGGAGCCTGGCTCGCAAATCTTTTCTGCAGCAGAACCTGCCTCCGATGCTGCTGTCAGCGATCTGGATCACCGGACTGGTCACCGCCGTCGGATTGTCCGACGGCGTTCCCGAGCTGCTGGGACCGCGGCTCCTGGCCTGGACTGAACTGATTGCGATGAGTCGGGGCGTGTACGAAATCTACGCGGTCGTCCGCGGTGCCGCGGACGCAGGACTGAATCCTGCGCTGGTGCTCGTCCTTTCGTTCGTCGGCCTGATCGGGATAGGCACGCTGCTGCTGATGCTCCCGAGGTGCCGTCCGGACGGGGAATTGCCGGCGGACTGGCTGACGGCGTTGTTTACCGCCACGAGCGCCTGCTGCGTTACGGGCCTGGTCGTGAACGACACCAGCGTCTACTGGAGCCGGACGGGGCACGTCGTGATCATGGCGCTGATCCAGGTGGGCGGCCTGGGGATTATGACCTTCGGCGCGTTCTTTGCCGTCGTGATGGGAAGCAAGCTCCTCGCCCGCGAGCATGCGACGATGCGCGACCTGCTGGAGTCCGAACAATTGGGGGACGTTGCCGGTCTGATTCGTTCCATTCTCGGGTTTACGATCATCATCGAGCTCGTGGGAGCGTGCCTGCTGACGACGCTGTGGCCGGAACTTCCGCTGCTTGACCGCATGTTTTACGGCCTGTTTCACTCGGTCAGCGCGTTCTGCAACGCCGGGTTCGCGCTGCGCAGCAACAGCCTGATGGGGTGGGAGCTGTCGTGGCAGGTCTGGGGGGTATTCCCGCTGCTGATCATCCTGGGCGGTTTCGGCTTCACGCCGCTGCGCAATATCTGGCATGTCGTCCGCTGGCGGCTGGGACTCCTGACTCTGGAACCTGGATCACTTCGTCCGCGGCTGACTCTGACAACCCGGCTGGTGGCGGTCACGACCCTGGGGCTGCTCATCGTCGGTACGATCGTCCTGCTGATTCTCGAATGGAATAATTCGCAACATCCGCTGCCGGTCACCAATCAGATCGCCAACGCGTGGTTTCATTCCGTGACGCTGCGGACCGCCGGTTTCAACACGATCGATCACGAGCACTTAGCCCCCGGTTCCAAGCTGTTCGGGATCTCGCTGATGTTCATCGGCGCGTCGCCCGGGTCAACGGGGGGCGGAATGAAGACCATTTCGCTGGCCCTCATCATTCTGACCCTCCGCTCAATCCTGCGCGGCCGGAACAACGTCGAGGTCTACGGCCGCACGATTCCGGAGACTCAGGTCTTTCGCGGACTGGCCGTGATCGGAATGGGACTGGCGACACTGATGGTCGCTACGATCGCGCTGGTCATGATCGAGGACCGCGCCGATCGATTTCTCGATCAGGCGTACGAGGCCGCCAGCGCACTGGGGACCGTCGGCGTTTCCGCGAACCTGACGCCGACGCTGAAACCCGCATCTCAACTGGTCCTGATTCTGACCATGCTGCTCGGACGCGTCGGCCCCCTGACGCTGATCGTCGCACTTGCCGGTCGCGGGAATGTCGCCCGCTATCGGTATCCTGAAGAGCGCATCGCACTCGGTTGAGATCGGCCGCGCCGCATGGTTATTGCTGCGGCGATTCCGACTCGTGTCCGGCTCCGATCACCAGCCCGCGGGAATCGACCGGCCGCCCATCGAGCGTGGTCGCGCTGCCACCGGCTTTGTAGACGATCGAATTCGGCCCGTGCACGCCGCCGGCAGTTCCGCGTCCGTGGTATTCGCCGCACTTGAAGGCGTCGCTCTCGACCTTTGGCGCGGCGCCGCGGCAACCCGCCGGGCCGCAGACCAGGCCGAAAATCAGACCGGCTACGGCCAGATGCCGTGATGACTTCCTGCAGAATTCGTCCATCGCAAATCCTCTTTGCAACACTTCCAGCCCTGAATCTGCCTAACGAATCTGCGGCAATGCTCCGCCGTGAACCAGGGCATTGAAGACCTCCGGATCGAACGGATCGGTGGACTGCGGACGCGATCCGGGAACGCCATCATTCGTCGCGGCGAGTCCATCTGCCCCGGCGTCGGTCCGGGCAGCCGCCGCTGCATCTGGCGCCGCTGCTGCGACATCCGCTTTTTCTTTGACCGCGGACCTGGCCGCTGCTGCCAGTGCCTCGGCTTCGGCGTCGTAACCGCCGCGATCGCGGGCGGCGGCATAGACCCATTCTCGAATGATCTCCAGTTGCCGCTCTCCTCCAGGCCCGCCGAAGATGGCCACTGAGCCCCCTCCATGATTTCCCTGAGGGACGGTCAGCAACTGCGATTCGCCGGGGCGCTGCAGATCCAGGTAGGGACTCACCGCCGCCAGATTTCGCTCGGTATGGAGCCGATGGCTGTTGAGATTCGACCGCACATGGACCAGTCGAAAGGAGTTCTCCGACACAACGCCGTGGCAACGGGCGTTTCCGCACTTATTGACGAGGATCGGCTGCACGCGGGCCGTAAAGGTGGCGGCCGTTTCGCGAGAAAGGCTTCCCAGAGATTCCGCCTCAGGAACGAGATAGCCGTCGAGGGTACGCGAGGGAGGGGGCGGCTCTTCCAGTCGATCGGGCTTCAGGACTTCGGCCAACTTCTTCAGCATCTGCCGAGCTTCGACGTGATTGGCGTCGCTCCGCAGCACGAACTTCAGTTCCAGGCGGGCTTCGTCGTAGAGCGAGTATGAAATGCACCAGCGGGCCAGTTCGATGCGACTCTCGGGCGTCACCGGCTCTTTCCGTGCATCTCGCTGCTGCCGGTAGATATCGTGCAGAGAATCAGCGACCAGTTGCACGTGTTCGTACGGCGCGTGGAGCCGCCCGTTCCGTCCGGTCACCAGGTAGCCCTGGGCGTCCTGCTGGACCTGCCCGGCCATCACCCGGCCGCTCTTGAGCAGGACGTAGCGGTCGACAGCCGGCGGCTGAGCAGAAAGCGATTCACAGGTCGCCCAGACAGCAGCCACGACTGCCAGCCAATGCAGAATCTGGCGTTGGATCATGTTTCCCGCTGGCTCTGGAGGAAGGAACTCCACACTGAAGCGGACCGTATCTCCGGCCCCCGGATGGGACAAGACGAGCCGGTCCGAACGACGACTTTCGGATGGCTTTGCAAACTGGAAACGGCCCGGCAGCGGCAGATTCCGCCGACCACCGGGCCGTTCGGGGCATTATGCGTAGCGGGTTCCGGAAACCGCTACGAAACAACTGGCCGAAGCGAGTCCGATCCCGCGCCGCGGGGTCGACGGGGCGGATTTTTTTCTTATCGGCGATGGCGCGGCGAACCGGCCGGACGGCGACACTCTTCGGCGGTGCTCTTCGGCACCCAGCGGGCGAAATCGTCGGCGGCCTCGCGAGCGGTCTCGACGGAGGGGGGGGCGTTGGTGCCGTACTGCTGCGCCACTGGCCGGCGGACGCGGGGCTGGTAGTCCTTCAGCGGATCGGCCGTCGGCCGACCGCGAAGCCAGGCCAGCAGATTCTGCCGCTGCTGAGGGCGTTCGGTTCGGCCGCCCCAGGTGAAGAGTGTCACTGACAGAAACACGAAAGTCGCTGCCGCACCGGCGAGGGGCCAGCCGGGCTTCTCGGCGACGGTCAGGATCAGGAGAGCGCACGCCGCCGCACCGAACAGCAGGACGACTGCTGTCGCCAGCAGGGCTACCGCGCTTCGACCGGCGTCGCGATTCGGGCGAAATGTCATCGACCGAGGGTCCTGTGACGGGCGGGGGGACTCGTCGTTGTTGATTGAGGATACCACGTTGGGTGAGGGCGTCCAGACGGGAAGGCCGGGTATCGGGCATCGGGATTCGGGTATCGCAGACAAATCCAGTGCAGTCGCTGAGGATTTCTACAGGAAGCTGGCATTGTCGCGTGGGTTGGCGGCGGCGGCTATAATTCTCTGACTTTGCCGGAATCTACTGCTGGAAACCTGCTCCATGCCCCGCGTCGGCCTGTTTATTCCCTGCTACGTCGACCAGCTCTATCCCGACGTCGGCCTGGCGACCGTCGAACTGCTCGAACAATGCGGCTGCGACGTCGACTTTCCGACGGCTCAAACCTGCTGCGGACAGCCGATGGCGAACACGGGCTGCACCGAAGCGGCCAAGCCGCTGGCTCGGCGATTCCTGGAGATCTTCCGGGATTACGAATATGTCGTCGCTCCGTCGGGCAGTTGCGTGGCGATGGTCCGGAATCACTATCACGACCTCGTACACGAGCACCCGGACTTCGAAGCCGTCCACACCAAGACGTTCGAGCTGTGCGAATTTCTGACCGACGTTCTGAAAGTTGACGGCTTTCCGGGCTCGTTTCCATATCGCGTCGGCCTGCACCAGAGCTGTCATGGGCTGCGCGAGCTCCGTTCGGGCAAGTCGAGCGAGCTCAACGTGCCGGGCTTCAACAAGATTGGCAGGCTGCTGGGGTCCCTCGACGGCCTGCAGCTCGTCTCCTTGCAACGGCCGGACGAGTGCTGCGGTTTCGGCGGAACATTTGCGGTCTCGGAGGAAGCCGTCTCCTGCATGATGGGCCTCGACCGCCTGCACGATCACGAACAGTCGGGGACGCAGGTGCTGACCGCGGGGGACATGTCCTGCCTGATGCATCTGCAGGGACTGATCGCGCGGCAGAAGAAGCCGCTGGCCGTAATGCACGTGGCCCAGATTCTGGCGGGGCGGAAGCCTCATTTGCCGGCGTAGACAAAAACTCCAACCACGAATCGCACGAATGAACACGAAGGAGTTCGACCAGGTTGTGAACGGCTGAAGTCGAAGACGGCCGGCACAGCCGGCCCTAAGGCAAGAAACTCCACCAGCGCCACTCGGAACCAGAGAGACTGACTGAGAATTCTTTATGACTTCCGCGACTGCACACCGCGATCATCCGGAGACGGCGGCAGAATTTGTCGGCAATGACGCCCGCGCGCACTGGCACGACCAGTCGTTGTGGTTTGTGCGGGCCCGGCGGGACAAGGCCTCACAGACCCTCCCGGAATGGGAAGAGCTGCGCGAACGGGCCTCGAAGGTGAAGCTCCACACGATGTCCCGCATGGCGGACTATCTGGAGCAGTTCGAACGGAATGCAATTGCGCTCGGCGCTCACGTGCACTGGGCCAGGACCCCGGCCGAACACAACGAGATTGTTTTAAGCATCATACAGAAGCACAATGCGACGCGGGTGGTGAAGAGCAAGTCGATGCTCACGGAGGAATGCCACCTCAATCCCTTCCTCGAGCGGAATGGCGTTGTGGTGACCGACACCGACCTCGGGGAGTGGATCGTCCAACTCCGCAACGAGCCCCCCAGCCACATCGTGATGCCGGCGATCCACATCAAGAAAGAGGAGATCGGCGAGCTGTTCCACGACCTGCTGGGGACGGAGAAGGGAGCCACCGATCCGCCGTATCTGGTCAATGCCGCACGGCAGAAACTTCGTGAACAGTTTCTGAATGCAGAGATCGGCTTGACGGGCGTGAACTTCGCGATTGCCGAGACTGGCGGCTTTGTGGTGTGTACCAATGAGGGGAACGCCGACCTGGGGGTTTCGCTTCCGAAAGTGCATATTGCCTGCATGGGGATCGAAAAGATCATTCCCAAGGCGGCGGACCTGGGTTATTTTCTGCGCCTGCTGGGACGCTCGGCGACGGGGCAGCCGATTACGACGTATTCGTCGCACTTCCACGGTCCGAGACCGGGGGGAGAGCTGCATATTATTCTGGTCGACAACGGGCGGAGCAACATTCTCGCCAGTCCGGAGTTCCGGCGGTCACTGAACTGCATCCGCTGCGGGGCGTGCATGAATACATGCCCGGTGTACCGTCGCAGCGGCGGGCACAGCTACAGCACGACCGTTCCAGGGCCGATCGGGTCGATTCTGGCTCCGACCCGGGATGCGCAAGAGCATGCCAGCCTGCCGTTCGCCTGCAGCCTGTGCGGTTCGTGCACCGACGTCTGTCCGGTCAAGATCGACCTGCACAGCCAGTTGCTGACCTGGCGGCGGGAGCTGGCGCTGAAGTTTCTGGTACCGTTCGACAAACGCCTGGGAATGTCGCTCGCCGCGGCCGTGTTCGCTCGGCCGTGGCTATATCGGGCGGGGGGGGCATTCGCCCGCCGGGTCTTCCCGTGGCTGCCGCGGATGCTTGTTTACAACCGCTGGAATCCCTGGGGCCGGCAGCGTGAAATGCCGGACATGCCATCCCGCAGTTTCCGGGCGCAATATGCCCGGCGAAAGCGGACCCACAAAGTCTCATCAGATCAGAAGCCTGCGTCACGATGACTATTTCCGCGCGCGACTCCATCCTGGGTTCCATCCGCCGTCACTTGCCGGAGGCCGCGGAGCGTCCGGGGCACGATGGCCCGTGGATCGTATATCCGGATCCACTGGCGCAGTTCGCCAGCGTCCTGGAAGCGATCGGCGGTCGATGCGTGCGGGTCAAAGATGTCGCCGGGATCAATCAGGATCTTGCCACGTTTCCGGTCTACACAGCGGCGCGGACCATGGTTTCGCTGGTCCCGGGCGCAGGGCGTTCGGACCGCGAGATGGCGAACGTCGCCGATCCGCATGAGCTGGCGGATGTCGACCTGGCGATTCTGCCGGGGGAGTTCGCGGTGGCGGAGAATGCCGCGGTCTGGGTCACCGATGCGGCGGTGAAGCACCGCGTAATTTACTTCCTGAGCCAGCATCTGGCACTGGTCGTTTCGGCCCGACAGGTCGTGCATAACCTGCACGAGGCTTATGCGAGGCTGACGTTTGACGCCGCCCGGTTCGGTGCGTTTATCGCGGGGCCTTCGAAGACGGCGGACATCGAACAGTCGCTGGTCATCGGAGCTCACGGACCGCGGTCGATGACAGTCTATCTGATGGAATAGACGCCGGTCGCAAAGACCGCAGCTCCACGAGAACCGGAGCCAAAGCACCTGCGGCGCCCGAAGTCGGGATCGCTCGCAGGCCGCGACAAATTAGACATGCCCACGCGGACGTGGGCATGTCTCTGATCCGCTGCTGAATATCGACTTCGGACTGCGCGACTACTTCTCGGCAAGCGCCTTCAGCAAGGCCGAGGCGTTGGCGACGCTGCCGGTCTGCTGGAGCAGATGTCGGGCAGTCTTGATGGCGTCGACCCACAGGGCGCTGGTGGTGATGGGATTGTTTTTGGGTCCCATCTTGGTTTTCTTGACGCGACCGTCGGCGGCCATGTTGGTCTTGGTCTTGATCATGTAGACCATGTTTTTGCTGATCGTGTGTCCGTACTCCTTCTTGACGGCATCAACGACTTCGGACGCTTTGGCGGCCGGCAGCTTTCCCAGCACCGTGCGAATCGCCAGGCTCTTGTTCGTCTTCGGGTCGCTACGATCCGCACGCGCTGCTTTTTTCTTAGCCATTGTTTCTCTCGATTTCCGGGATAGCAAACTGCCTACACAACGGAGAGAGAGTACGTATTTATCAGTGGAGGGTCAAGGATTCTTGCAACTTCTCCTTACGAAGGCATACAGAATGCGTAGCATTTTCAAAACTGTGTGAGTTCTCCGATTCCGATCACACGGTGAGGAATCACTCCTCAGACGAGTTCAACTCGCAGCGAAGAATCCCGACGGAATGCTGAAAGTTCAATCCACAGACAAAGCTCTCTGACGTACGGCGCCACTTGAAGAGAGTTGATTCCACTTCGCCGCGCCTGGCGTGTGCTTCGGGAGAACAGAGTTCTCGTCACTGCGGGCTTGTCGATCGCCGACACGTTGCACGTCCGTCACGGATTCGCTCTGGCAATACTTCCGGGTTGCGCAACCCGGTCCACGATCTCGGGGGCTTCACAGCTTCTTGATTTTCCCAAGGCGTCGCGAGAGACCTGATTCAGTTGCTCGGTCTGGCCGGCATTCCCGTCTTGCGGGCCCATCGGCATCCTGCTAGACCCTGTCGGCGCGGACGTTCCGTACGGAATCGAGCGCGAAACAATCAGACAACAATTGAAGGACCGGGTGATGGAGCCGGTGCGGGCCGAATTGCTGCCGGGAAGTTCCCTTGGGGCTTGTTTCCGGGAGCGCGAGATCGCGTTTTTGATCCTGCTGGTCGTCGGAACGTATTTCACCCGGCTGGATGCTCTGCCAATACGGGGCGAGGAGTCCCGGCGAGGAGTCGTTGCCCTCGAAATGCAGCGGAACGGCGACTGGATTGTTCCGCGTTATCAGGGCAATCCGTATTTCATGAGCAGCCGGCCGCCGCTCCAGGCATGGTCGATTGCGGCGTTCGGCTGGTTACGCGGCGGTATCGATACGGCGGCAGTCCGGATTCCGAGCGTCGTGGCGCTGCTGGCTCTGGTGCTGGTGATTTACGTCTGCGCCCGCACGTTTCTATCGCGACTGGGAGCATTCGCCGCGGCTGCGGCCTACCCTACCATGGGAAGTGTGCTGCAACTCGGCCGGTTGGGTGAAACCGACCTCCTGTTTACCCTGTTTGTGAGCAGCTCACTGCTGGTCTGGTACGCTGGCTACCTCCGAAAATGGCCGGCGGCCGGTGTCTGGGGAGCGGCCTATCTGCTGGTCGCGCTCGGCGTGCTGACGAAGGGACCGCAGGCTCCAGTCTACTTTGCAGCGTCGATCGGGCTCTATCTGTTCTGGGTTCGCAATTTGCGGTTTCTCGTTTCCTGGGGACATGCGCTCGGGATTGTCGTGTTCGCTGTCACCTTGGGGGCTTGGCAGTTGCCCTACTTTCTGGCGGTGGGTGTTCGCGGCACGCGACACGTCTATTTCGGCGATGTCGCCATGTACGGGCACGTTCACACATGGTGGCATCTCGCTGAACACGTTGTGGCCTATCCCATCGAGATTCTGGTTGGTTGCCTGCTGCCCTGGTCGTTTCTGCTGCTGGCCTACTGCTGGCGAACTTTTCGGAGTCAACTCGGCTCGATGTCCGATGCTGTTACGTTTCTGACGTGCTCCATTGTGGCGACGTTTCCCTCGGTCTGGCTCGTCGCGGATGCCCGGTCACGTTTCTATATGCCGCTGTTTCCGTGCTTCGCGCTCCTGTGCGCAATTGTCGTCGAGAAGCGTTTTGCGGCGGATGACGAGCGACTTCGGCGATTCTGGGCGATGTTTGTCGCGCTGATGGCAACCGTAACCGCGGCGTCTGGAGTGTTTCTCCTGGGGGCATCGCTGGCCGGTGAAGCTTCCTTTGACCTGCCGACAGGCTCGGCGCTGATGTTCTGTCTGTTCGCCGTGGCGTGCGCCGCGATCATGTTCATCGTGCGCGGCGGCCGTACCCGGCGTGAAGGGGCGATCGCGATCGCGACTATGGCGGGGTTCATCGGAACGGCGTTCGCCACTGTGACCACGGACGCCATGCGCCGGAACGCCATCGACAAAGAAACGCAGATGGCCCGGTTGCTGGAGCGACTCCCGGACAACGTCCGGCTCTACAGTTTCGGAGCCGTCAACCACGCCTTCGCCTTCTATCACGGCGGAGACATCGGCCACGTTCACTTTCCGCCAGACGCCATTTACCCGGACGATTTCGAATACTTCTGCTTCAACCTCGTCGACTTCCCGCAGCAGGATTCGCTGCCTTTCCCGTGGGAGATTCTGGGCGTCGTCTCCTCGGGGCGGAACCGGGATCACGAATTGCAGACTCTGGTTGTCGTGGGTCGGCGCGTCGAGGTCGGGGACCGCCCAACTCCCGACGCGATTGTGGCGTCATATCGAACGATGCATGCCGGCGGGGCGCATGTCAGCGAATCGCTGGCCAATCGGGGCGAGTTGCTGCGGCGACAGTAAAGTCTGATGGCGTCACTTTGCCTCGACTACCGGGACGCATCGCCTTCCTCCAGGGAAGAGTAGACGTAAAACGCGGCGTTCTGGCCGAGATGTCGTCGTTCGACGCCGAGCGCCTTTCTGGTGGCTTCGGTGTACTTGCGGACCTTGTCGCGATCGCGGTCAAAAAAAGCATCGGTGCCATCGATCCAGGTGGAGCCAAAAATTCCAACCCGATCGTCGCCCGCCCGTTTCCAGATGTAGACGTGAAACTTCTCGCTGTCGACAAGGACGCCTTTCGCCTTGCCGGGAGCCTGAGTGTAGTAGAACTGGCGACCGTCCCTTTGGCGCGTGGCGCGCCAGAGCCTGACCGTTCCGGGAAGCTCTGTCGACGCCACTTCTCCGACAATGACCTGCTCTTTCAAGTTTTGATCGAGCCGCCAGTCGGCCAGTTCCTGCTCGTCGGTCGTGTAGATGTGATGATTCCGGACCTTGTCGAAGAAGCGATACAGCGGCTTGAGATCTTCGGGCCTTTCGTCGGCACGCAAGGGCGCGGTCGAGAGGCAGAGCGAAAGGAGCAGCAGCACCAGTCCACGCATGATTTGAGCCCCTGTGGCAAAACACCTGAACAGACTGTGCCATCCATATCAGTCGCGACGGACCGAGTCAACGGTTTCGTCGAACGCCGAGGCATCGTTTGCCGGCAGAACGAACGGCATTCAGGTTGAGGCGGTCAATTCCCGCATTGGAACTTTGAAAACTGAACCGCTTCATCGTCGGACAGTCTGCGGTTCGGCGGTTGGGGCTGATTGTCCCTACGCGAGCGGCCCGTTGGAGCTGGGCCGTGGATTACTCCGGCCAGGCGCCCGGAGGCATCACGACAGGGACCAAGGTTCCCGGTTTGACCTCTGAAATATTGAAGTCGAAGTCGATTCCGATCCTCTCGAATTCGTGTTCGACCGTCGTATCCAAAGGGATCTCGGGGGCGACATAGTCCAGCGGCGGCGGTTGAATCACGCGAATGGAATTCATTCGGCGCCGGGGGATCCAGAGCACTGGATGATTGCTCTGACTCACCCCGGTGTTCTTGAAGTAGCGGTCGATCACGGGCGTTTTGCTCAGGATCGGCGTGCCGAGGACTGCGGCAGTCTTCACGCTGCAATTCATCAGGGCGACTCCGTCGGGAGTTGACTTCAAAATGGTTCCGCGGTTGACTCGCGTATGATGCTCGGAGAAGTGCTCGACGATGTCGACCACCGCTCCCGCGGGGAGGGCCGCCACATCTTCGGGCGAACATCCCAGCGGCGGGTCGAATGACAGTGGAGTCACGGGCGAATCGATTGGCTGTATGACGGTGCATCCAGCGAGCGCGAACGCGGTGACGGCGACAATTAGCGGGTGAAGCGACTGCATGGCGACCCCGAAGCAGGCTGGTCAAGGACGACATCACTGAACGGAGGGGAGAATTAGTTCAGGAGTCGCGGGTCGCCAAGGGGAACAGTCGCGAAACAGACCGGTTGGTCGTCCTGCTGGGCATCGGGGTGGCGAACAGCGGCGGATTCGGCCGAATCGGCAATACTGCAATTCCGTTTCGGCAGGCGGGAGCCTGCCCTACGGGGATCGCTAATACGCCAGCGTCATCCGTACGAGAGCTGTGTCGCCCGGTTTCTGGTTGCCGTTTTCGGTGCGGAATTCGAGGGAGCGGTCGAAAACCCAGCCGGCTTCGACGCTGCCGAGGAGCCGCTTCCCCTTGAGAAACTCCAGCCCGCCGATCAGCCGCAGGTCGCGATAGGTGAGGACGTCGTTGGTGCGGTCGTACCGTTTGATGGCGTAACTGCCGCCTCCCAGTTCGCCGGTCAGCGTGAACCAGCAGGCCGTCTCGCCGTATTCTGCAATGCGCCACGCCAGGTGCGGGCGGGGGAAAACCAGTTCGAACCGGCGGCCGAATGCTGGTTGGTCAATGATCAGACCAGCGACCGGCAGAGCGGCGATGTCGTCGCGATCGAGGTAGACGAAGCCCAACGTCAGTTGATGTTCCGAAGAGACCGGAGCGGTCACGACGAAGTGACCCAGGA
Source organism: uncultured Planctomycetaceae bacterium (assembly GCA_942493135.1). Taxonomy (GTDB): domain Bacteria; phylum Planctomycetota; class Planctomycetia; order Planctomycetales; family Planctomycetaceae; genus Planctellipticum. The sequence continues at coordinate 7,192,218 of OW818684.1, forward strand.
GGCGGAACATTTCGGGACGTTTATTGACGCCGTCGGTGAACCAGCCGGGCGTCACGCCCATGTCAACGGTCCACAGATTGTCGATTTCGGTGGAACAATGGATCGGGATGGTGAACTGGTACAAGCGGGGTTCGAGCTTCAGCGAGTCGGCGCCGTTGATCCAGTGGATGCCCCAGCCGGGCCGGGCCATCAGTGCGGCGGCGGAAGAATGTTCTCCTTTCGGCAGACCCTGGAAGACACCGGAGAAGAACCCGAAGTTGTCGCCGCTGCCGGCCAGCCAGGTGAGCTGGAGGCTGGCGAGGGCCTCGGAGACAACTTTCACTGTGTCGCCGGTGTCGTTCTTGAGGGCAGGCTCGGTGAGGGACCGCGGGAGCAGTTGCTCGGGAGTCCACGTTTCGCCGTCGGCGTCCGGTGCTGGCAGCGCGGATGGAAGATCCTCGGGCGTTTGAACCGGCGGGGGATCGAGCGACACCCGGCCGGGAGAATCGTCGGACTGGCCACGCAGGACCACCCAGTCGGCGGCAAGCGAGCAGGAGCTAAATAAGATTCCGCACGCCATGATGACCGCCGTCGATGTAGCCGTTGTGACAGCGAGCCGTGGCATGGTCTGCGAGCCCTGGTGAAGAGTCGATGATCCGCGACGAGGAGTTCTGGATCATCGCGGCGGAGCTTGTCGTGGAAGTGGACGGGTGTGTCAAGAGAAGGTCGGGATGAGTCGGAAGTCAGCGACACAACGGGAGCGGCGCAAACTGAGCTTGCCACCTCGCCGGGATTGGGGTAACTCCAGTCGTGCACAGCGCATCATCGAGCGATTTGAGCGCAGTGACTTCTCCGGCAGGGGGTGCAGGATGCCCGGATTTTTACGGCAGACCTGGAACCTGACAGAGGCCATTGGCCTCCGCACTCGAACGGAGAAGGCGACCGTCATTGCAGCGGGTCTGCTGGGAATCGTACTTGCGGCGCCAACCGGGATCGCACTGTCGTTGCCGGTTGTGATGCGATTCTTTCCCGGGACCGACGTCTCGCGGATGTCGATCTATCGCCCGGTGCTGACAATGCTGGCCCCCGAGGACTCGCCGCTCACAGAGCCATTCCGAAACGCGATCGCCAAGGGCTATTATGGGTGGTGCACGCTCTTCGGAGAGGAGAACCGAGTCAAGGTATTGGTCATGTGGAATAGCCCGACGATGAACGGCCTGATGCAGATCAATCCGGTTGAGGTCCCTGACGTTTCGATTGGCTTCCGGAATCTCACCCCGAAGACATGGGCCGAGATGAACCGCGAGCGGGCTGATCGATGATGGTTGGCGATTCCAGAGGTTCACGGCATGCTGCAAACTACCGATCAATTCCGTGGAATGCTGACGAGGGCCGCGGCGTTCGCCGAGACCGAAGGGCGCGACTATGTCACGCCGAAGGACATCGTTGCGGCAATCCTGGTCCGGCATATGTCGCCCCCCAAGCTGGCGCTGCTGAAAGAGACCGGCCCGGATGGCGGCGTTCCGCCTGAGTTTGCGGCCCACCTGGCAACGATCGCCTGCAGGCCGGAGGACCTGGTGGGGCGGATTGTCGGCGGCGAGGTGGAATTATTGCCGGAACTGGAAGCGGCGATCAAGCAGGAGCTGCGGACGCTGGATCACCGGTATGCCGGGACGGAGCATCTGCCGCTGGGGTTATGCTCGATTCCCAGTCCGCAGTTCGACGCCGTGCTGCGAGGGTTGGGGAACGATCGAACGACATTTCGGCGGACAATTCTGGAGATTCTAGGGCACGATGACGGGGCCTGAACGCCGAATTCCCCGGGCTGACGCCGCCGGGGCTATGATTCTGCCATCCCTGGTGGGCAACGCCGTGAACGATTTAAGACGGCGGGTGGCCCCAATTTTCCCGAGAAACAAATCTTTCACGGCGTTGCCTGGTGGGGCTGGGGACGGCCGGGGCGGTGTTCTACCGAGATCGATGAGGTGGGCGGGAGCCCACCCTACGAGACACCCCTTCGACATTTCTACTCCGCCACCCTCTCCCACTGTTTATCGAGCCGCTTGTCGGAGACCGACATCGCCGTCCCGAGTTCCTGGGCGAACGTGGCGACGCGGTATTCTTCCGCCATGCCGTTGTAGATTTCGAGTTCGGGGTCATAGACGTGACGCTGGGCGTGCTGGTCTTTGCGGTCCTGGCCGCGGGCCCATCTCGGGCGGACCTGCGTCAGGAGTTGCTGATCGCGGAGGTGACCGCCGGCGGCGAGCTTGTCCAGCCGCTGACTGATCGTCTTGAGGTAACGTGCATAGTGGAGCAGCCACTGCCACGGCGTCCGGACCAGGAAACCGGGCACCAGCAGGCGGGACAGATGGAGCTGTTCGTCTTTGCGGCTGATCTCCCACGCTGGATTGGCGCGGGCCTTCCAGGTCTTGCGGACCGTCGTGAACGCCTCGACGATCTGGCCGACGGTCAGGCTCACCTCGGCAATGGCGGCCGCCAGCCGGGCGTGGCCGTCGACGATGGCGTCGCGAAAATCGGTCTCGGAGCGGGGAAGCGAGGCGGTCGGGAAGCAGGCGCGGTCGGCGATCAGCTCGGTGATGTGCTGCCGCATCGGGCAGGGCTGTGGGAAAGTCGGGGCGGCGAGGCTCCAGGCGTTGATTTGAGAGAGACGGTCGACGGCTTGCTTGAGCTCCCGCTTGAGGGCCAGGCAGGCGAGCCGGCGGACGCCGAAGCGCAGCTCGTGTTCGGCCCGCGCAAGAGTATCCACGAGTCGGAGGGACACTGTCTCGCCGTTGTCGATCAGCGTGGGATAGCCGGTCATCACCACGCCGGCCCGCTTCACAGCGACCTCCTGCGGCAGCGCGCCGAAGTTCCAGCTCGTGAGGCCATCGCGCTGCCAGCGGGGATCGTCGGCGTTGGTGAAGCTGGCGGCCGCGGCCCCGCCGAATTCTTTCTGCAGCCCGACGACATCCCGCCCTTCGGCGATCGGTTTGCCGGCAGCATCGACCACGGCGACCTGCAGGCGGAGGTGATCGGGCAGCCGGGTTTCGTCGAAGGCGCTGGCGGGAACCGACTTGCGGAACTCGCGATCGATCACCGCACAAATCTGCGGAATGAGAGCTCCCTCGCCGAATTTGAGGGCGGCGGCGATCTGCCGGGCGGTGTCGGGGATCGGAACCAGATCCCGGCGAAGATCCTTCGGGAGCGAGCGGAGCAGGGCGGACACTTTTTCCTCGACCAGCCCCGGGACCAGCCAGCCGAGCCGGTCGCGGTCGAGCTGATTGAGGGCGGGTTGAGGAACGGTGAGGGTCACGCCGTCGTGGGTCGAGCCCGGATCGAGCTTGTAGACCAGGGGGAGTTTCAGACCGCGGGTTTCGAGGGTGTCGGGGAAGGCTTCCCGTGTGACGGCGGAGGCGCCCGGTTCGAAGACGTCGTCCTCGGTCATCCAGAGCCGCTGCGTCTCCGCTTTGGGAGACTGCTTGAGCCACTGCGTCAGCCGCTGGAGGTCGCAGAACTCGGCCGGGATCCGCTGGTCGTAGAATTCGTAGAAGGCTTCGTCGTCGCGGACCGCCTGGCCCCGACGGGAACGCTCCTGCAGTTCGGTCAGCTCGCCGATCAGTTCGCGGTTGTATTGCAGGAAGTCGGGCGGGCTGGCGACGTCTCCCTCGACGAGGGCGTGCTGCAGGAAGAGTTCTCGGGACTTGGCCGGATCGATCTTCTGATAGCGGATGCGGCGGCGGGGGACGATGGTGAGACCAAACAGCGTGACTTTCTCCCACGCCATAACGGCCCCCATTTCGGCGCTCCAGTGGGGCTCGCTGTAGGTCCGCGTGATGAGGTGCCCGGCAAGAGGCTCCAACCAGTTCGGATCGATGCGGGCAACGGTGCGGAGATACTTGCGGGTCGTTTCGACCAGTTCGCCGGCGACAATCCATTTCGGTTTCTTGCCGACGACTCCGGAGCCGGGCCAGATAAAGGCTTTCTGCGAGCCGGCGACCAGGTACTCGGCGGATTCGGTCTTCTGAGCGATGCTGGAGAGAAACCCGGTGAGCAGGGCGCGGTGGATGGGCTCGAACTGGTTCTTCCGCGGCGTCGGCTTCAGGCCGGCTTGCGTGACCACGTCGACCAGTTCGCGATGGACGTCGAGCCATTCCTTCATGCGGATCATCGACAGGAAGTTCTGCTGGCAGGCCTTTTTCAACTGGCTGCGGGTGCAGGTTTCCTTGAGCTGATGATAGAAGTCCCAAAGCTTCAGCAGACCGACGAAGTCGGAGTCTTCATCGCGGAACTGGGCATGGGCCTCGTCGGCAGCCTGCTGCTTTTCGAGCGGCCGGTCGCGAGGGTCCTGGGCTTCGAGGACGGCGGCGAGGATCAGGATTTCGTTCAGGCAGCCTTCATCGGCCCCCGCAAGGATAATCCGGCCGATACGTGGATCGACCGGCAGCCGACCGAGTTGCCGGCCAAGATCGGTGAGTTGATAAGCGTTGGACTTTGTGTTGGAGCCCGGTGCGTCGGGGATCGGAGCGGCGGCTCCCAGCTCGAAGAGCGTCTTGTATCCGTCGCGGATGGCGTCCGACTTCGGCGCTTCCAGGAACGGAAAGTCCTCGATATGGCCGAGTCCCAGCATCTGGGTCTGCAGAATGACGGCGGCCAGGTTTGAACGGAGGATTTCGGGAGCCGTGTACCGCTCCCGTTTCTGGTAGTCCTCTTCGGCAAACAGCCGGATGCAGACACCCGGGCCGATTCGGCCGCAGCGACCGGCCCGCTGATCGGCGGAGGCCTGCGCGACGGCCTCGATGGGGAGCCGTTGCAGCTTGGATCTCGGTGAGTACCGGCTGATGCGGGCGGTGCCGGTATCGACGACGTAACGGATGCCGGGCACGGTGAGCGAGGACTCGGCGACGTTGGTGGAGAGGATGATCCGCCGGCTGTTGGAGGTCTGAAAGACTTTCTGCTGCTCGGCGGTCGACAGTCGGGCATAAAGCGGGAGCAGATCGGGCTTGCTTCCGCCGAACGTGCGGCCTTTGAGTGTTTTGACGGTCTCGTGAATCTCGCGTTCAGTCGGCAGGAAGACGAGGACGTCGCCGGGACCGCGGGCGGTGACTTCCTGGACGGCGTCGGCGATCGCGGACTGGAGTTCGATCTCGCCGGTGTCTTCGTCCGGCACCGGCGGTCGGTAGAGAATCTCGACGGGATACATCCGGCCGGAGACTTCGAAGACCGGGACGTCTTTGACGACGGTGCGAAAGTGGTCGGCGAAGCGTTCGGCGTCGATCGTGGCGGAGGTGACAATCAGTTTCAGTTCGGGCCGGCGGGGAAGCAGGCCGTGGAGGTAACCCAGCAGGAAGTCGATGTTCAGCGAGCGCTCGTGGGCCTCGTCGATGATCAGCGTGTCGTACTGATTGAGCCAGCGATCAGACTGAGTTTCGGCCAGCAGCACGCCGTCGGTCATCAACTTGATCTGCGTCGACGGCCCGGTTGCGTCCTGAAAGCGGACCTGAAAGCCGACTTCGCGGCCGACTGAGACCTTCAGCTCCTCGGCAATTCGGGTGGCGACCGAACGGGCGGCAATCCGGCGGGGCTGGGTGTGGCCGATGGTCCCGGCGACCCCCCGGCCGAGCTCGAGGCAGATCTTCGGGAGCTGGGTCGATTTGCCGGAGCCGGTTTCGCCGCAGACGATAATCACCTGATGATCGCGGATGGCGGCTGCGAGCTCGTCCTTGCGATGCACGACGGGGAGCTGTTCGTCGTAGGCGATTTCCCACTTCCGGGCGGCCCGGTTCAGATAGGCGGCGCGGGATCGCTCAAAGTTCTGCTGCAGCCGGGTCAGGCTGCGGTCGAACGGGCGGCCGGCGCGCTCGGCGTCACGAATCGAACGCAGATCCCGGCGCAGCCGGTGGCGGTCGACGAGGAGGGTCTCGGAAAGAGACTGTTCCAGTTCCACAAGGGAGGGTGTCATACCGCCACAAACACGAACAGGGGCCGGGAAATCAGATCCCGTCGGCCTGCAATTCTCCGCCCGGGGACGACAGTCTATCGCATTCGACCGACAGGACCAAACCCGGCGAGATTCGCGACGTGTGGTGCAAATGGGAGAGTGCACGGCACGAAGTGGCTGTGGTAGGCTGTCGCGGTCTCGCCTCAGACTCCTGCCGGAACATGACATGCGACCGACGCTCCGCCTGCTCTGTCTGCTCGGACTGGCTCCGTTTGCCCCGTTACAGATTCACGCGGATGACATCGATCCCCGGCGGCCAACGGCAATTGCCACGGAACATGTGCCAACGGTGACCGATGAACTGTGGGACCGGCTCCGGCAGTACCAGAACGTGCGTTCGGCGTCCTTCCGGGGCTGGGCGCCGGATGGTCGAGGGATGCTGGTTCAGACTCAGCTCGGGAACGTGGCTCAGCTCCACCGAGTTTACGAACCCGGCGGGCGGCGCGAGCAGGTGACGTTTTCCGACGAACCGGTCAGCGGCCGGTTTGTGAAAGGCCGGAAGGACGGGGCGCTGCTGCTGACGAGTTCGCGCGGCGGGGATGAGAACAACCAGATCTTTCTGCTGGAACCCGAAACCGGCCGGCCGCGGATGCTCAGCGACGGCAAGTCGCGGAATCTGCTGGGACCGGTGGCCCAGGACGGCTCATTCTGCATCGTGGCCGCGAACCGGGCGAATCCGCAGCATATGGATCTGTACCGGGTGCCGCTCGACGGCGGGGAGTGGGAGCCGGTTCTCAAGGTCGCGGGGGACACTTGGTTTCCGACAGACCTGTCACCGGACGGAAAGCGACTGCTGCTGAATCGATACGTCTCGATCAACGAGAGCCACCCGGCGGTGCTCGACATTGAGACGAAAGTTCTGACGCCATTGGCGGTCGCCCCTAGTATCTCTGGTACGGTTTCCATTGGAAACCTGCGTTTCAACGCTGCTGGAGACAAGGAGATTCTGAGCACCGATGCGCGAGGAGAGTTCCAGCAGCTCGCGACGCTCGACCCGGTCTCGGCGAGGTGGCAATGGAGCGAGCTGGCCCCGCCGTGGGATTGCGAGGAGATCGAAGTCGATCCGCACACCGATCAGCGGGCGTATGCGTTCAATGTTGATGGCGTCAGCGACGTCTGGCTGGAGACCGCCGGAGGACGACGGAAACTCGATCTGCCGGAAGGAAATGTCGGCGGGCTGGAGTTCTCGCCGGACGGGAAGCAACTTGGTTTCACGTTCTCACCAACGAATGCCCCGTCCGAGGCGTATTCGCTGGAACTGGCGGCCGGCAAGCTGACCCGCTGGACGTTCAGCGAAACCGGCGGCCTGAACCCGGAAACGTTTACGAAGCCCCGGCAGATCCGCTGGAAGAGTTTCGATGACCGGGAAATCTCGGGCTGGCTGGCGACACCGAAAGCCTCGTCCGCCGCGCAGAAGTCGCCCGTGCTGATTTCGATACACGGCGGGCCGGAGTCGCAATACCGGCCGTTCTATTCGGGGATCACGCAGTTCTACCTCGATGAACTGGGAATCGCAGTGATCTCGCCCAATGTGCGGGGCTCTGCAGGTTATGGCAAGACCTTCCTCCGCCTCGACAACGCCGAAAAACGGGAAGAAAGCGTGCAGGACATCGGGGCGCTGCTCGACTGGATCGCCGCGCAGCCGGATCTGGACGCGTCGCGCGTCGCGGTCATCGGCGGGTCGTACGGCGGATTCATGGTCCTCTCGACAATGTCCCACTACAGCGATCGGCTGAAATGCGGCGTCGACATCGTCGGCATCGCGAACTTCATTACGTTCCTGGAACGGACCAGCGGCTACCGGCGGGATCTGCGGAGGGCCGAGTACGGCGACGAGCGCGATCCCGCGATGCGGAAGGTCTTTGAGGAGATCAATCCGACCGGCAATGCTCACAAGATCCGCGTGCCGCTGCTGGTGATTCACGGCCGGAACGATCCGCGCGTGCCCTTTTCCGAGGCCGAGCAGATTGCGCCGATCGTCCGCAAGAACGACGTGCCAGTCTGGACGGTCTACGCCGACAACGAAGGACATGGCTTCAGCCGGCGGGACAACCGGGACTATCAGACGGCGGTGATTGCACTGTTTCTGGAGGCGTTTCTGACGAAGAATTGACGTCGGCAGGAAAGACAACCACGAATTGCACGAATGGACGCGAATATAGAAAGAGCGTACCACGGAAGGCACGGAGATCACTGAATTGAGACGAGGAACGGGTGGCCGGCGGCTGGAGCGTCTTCGCGAAGCCCCGGTCTTCGCTCCGGCTTTTGGCTCCCGACGCCTTCGCTGAAAAAAGATGAAGGTGGTTCTGGAATGCGAAGAGTCCTCTCCCACCGCCGACTGCGGGCGACGGAGGCGAGACATTCTGCCGGCACAGCCGGCCCTGCGACAACATCTTGAAAGGTTGCTCATGCCGGTTCGCTGTCGTCTGCTGCTGTGTCTGCTGATCGTGTCGGGGATGGCGGTTCCGGCAACGGCTCAGACACCCAATCCGGGTTCGCTGGCGTCGTATATCCAGCTCCATTACACGAAGCAGGAGCACCTGATTCCAATGCGGGACGGCGTGAAGCTGTTCACGTCGATCTATATTCCGACCGACGCCACGAAGAAGTATCCGCTGCTGTTGAAGCGGACGCCGTATTCGGTGGGGCCGTACGGGACGGACAAGATGGCGACGGGGCTGGGGCCGAGCGAACACTTTGCGCGGGCCGGATACATCTTCGTCAACCAGGACGTGCGGGGGCGGTATCAGTCCGAAGGGGAGTTCGTGCAGGTCACGCCGCACAAGGTCGGGAAGCAGACCCACCAGCAGTGCGACGAGAGCAGCGACACCTACGACACGATCGAATGGCTGCTCAAGAACGTGCCGGGCCACAACGGGCGCGTCGGCATGTACGGCATTTCGTATCCGGGCTTCTATTGCTCAGCGGGGATGATCGACGCCCACCCGGCGCTGATCGCCGTCTCGCCACAGGCCCCCGTCGCCGACTGGTATTTCGATGATTTCATGCACAACGGAGCCTTTTTTCTGGCGCATGCCTATCGCTGGCTGGCCAGCCATGCAGGAGAACGTCCGAAGCCGACGACCGAGCGAGGTCCGCCGCCGGCATATCCCACGCTCGACGGTTACAAGCTGTTTCTCGAAGCGGGAACGATCCAGGCGATCGACAAGAAACATCTTAAAGAGGCCATTCCGTTCTGGAAGGAGATGATGGCCCATCCCAACCGCGACGAGTTCTGGGAGACGCGGAACATCCTGCCGCACCTGAAGAACGTCGCCCCGAAGGTGATGGTCGTCACCGGCTGGTACGACGCGGAAGATCTCTACGGGTCCTTCAAGACCTATCAGTCCATCGAGAAGCTGAATCCGAACGTTAACAACGTGCTGGTGGTGGGACCCTGGTCGCACGGCGGCTGGTCGGGCGGCAACGGAGACTGGTTGGGAAATGTTTCCTTCGGTTCCAATACCGGGGCGTTCTACCGGGCGGAGATCGAGTTCCCGTTCTTCGAGAAGTCTCTCAAGGACAAGGACGTGGAAGCCCTGGCAGAGGCGACGGTCTTCGAGACCGGCTCCAACACGTGGCGAACATTCGATGCGTGGCCACCGAAGAACACCGAATCGAAGACGTTCTTCCTGAAGGCGGGCGGCGGACTTGAGGCGACGGCTCCCGCCGAACCGGACGCCGGCGGATTCGACGAATACGTCAGCGACCCGGCGAAGCCGGTGCCGTCGACGGAGATCGTCGCTAACGGGATGACGATCGAATACATGGTGGACGATCAGCGATTTGCGGCCCGTCGGCCAGACGTGCTGGTCTACGAGACGCCGGTGCTGGAACAGGATCTGGTCGTCGCAGGACCGCTGCAGGTCGACCTGTGGGTTGCGACGACCGGGACCGATGCGGATTTCGTCGTGAAGCTGATTGATGTCTTCCCGGATTCCACGGACAAAGCGAAGCTGCCCAATTACCAGATGATGGTCCGCAGCGAGGTCTTCCGCGGCCGGTTCCGGAACGGCTTTGCCAAGCCGGAGCCGTTCGTACCCGGCGAGCCGGCGCGGATTCAGTTCGAGCTGCTGGACGTGCTGCACCGGTTCCAGAAGGGCCACAAGCTGATGGTGCAGATCCAGAGCACCTGGTTCCCGCTGGTCGATCGCAACCCTCAGAAATACGTGCCGAACATCTTCCTGGCGAAGCCCGAAGACTTTCAGAAAGCGACGCACCGAGTCTATCGCTCGGTAGAACACCCGACGAGCCTGCGATTCGGCGCATTGCCGATGGGAAAGTGAAGAAGGCAGAAGAGAATTTTACCGCGGAGACGCGGAGGACGCGGAGAAAGCTAGGAGAAGACGGAAGAAGGTGAGCGCTGAAGAGTGCAAATTGAAACCGGCAGATAGTGAGCGAGTCACTGCGATCATCCTCAGTTCAAGATCACTTTGCACTCATCACTACCCAATACTCACTTCTCACTTTCCGGGCTATTCTCCTGCATTTCTCCGCGTACTCCGCGTCTCCGCGGTGAATCCTCTTCCTTCCGATGCGAGCGGGTTCCAGAAAACTGCGCCGGACGTGCGGTGAGCACTGTCGATGCGTTCGATGATGACCGACATAGCCGGGAGCTCGGAATAGAACTTCACGCCGGGGTCGATGCCGGCCGCCTCGTTGCGATCGATGTAGGCTTCCACTGCCGGGATGCGTCCCACCGCGGGGAGCACCACGAGCCAGACGACGGCGATGGCAGCGCCGGCCGCCAGCAGCCGCCCGGCGCCGTTCCGGTTACCTGCTGAGGGCGCTGGCGGCATTGGGGAACACCTTTTCGAACATGAGCCAGGCCATGAACAGCGTCAGGGCGAGATTCAGGGTTTGCCCGCAGACGTAGAGGATCAGCGGCTTGCCGCCGACGAGGTACTTGGCCAGCTCGCGAAAATTGGTCTCGAGCCCGATGCTGACGAACGCCAGACAGAAGAACCAGCCGCGGAGGACTCCGCCGACGTCCGTTGTGACGGCCGCAGTGATCGCCTGGCTTTCGAGCCCCTGCGATTGCAGCCACGAGAAAGCAATCGAAGCGACGACGAAACCGATCACGAATTTTGGGAAACGCCGCCAGATCTCCATGACGCCGGGAGTTGGTGCGCCCGGAGTCTTTTCGACCCAGGTCACCCAGTAGATGGCGACGCAGAAGGCGACGACGCCGATCAAGATGTTCTGGATCATCTTCACGGTGGCGGCGACCGCCAGCCCGGTTTCGCCCAGCATGCCGCCCGCGGCGGCGACGGCGCCGGTCGAGTCGATCGTGCCGCCGATCCAAGCGCCGCCCAGGACAGGACTCATGCCCATTGCCTGAATGGCGGCCGGCATGACGATCATCATGATCACGGTGAAGGTCAGCGAGAGCCCGATGGCCAGAGAGAGCTCTTCTTTCTTCGCTTTGCAGGCGGCTCCGGTCGCAATTGCTGCGGACACCCCGCAAACCGACATGTCCGCACAGATCACCATGTTGAGCGAACGGGATTCAATCTTGAGGATCTTCTGGCCGAAGATATACGTCGAGATCAGCACGATCGGGGTGACGACCCAGGCGACGAACACGCCGGGCAGTCCGAGTTCGAGGAGGCGGTTGAAGAGAACTTCCGCCCCGAGCAGGACGAGGCCGGTTTTGATGTAGAACTCCGTCTGCACCGCAGACTGCAGCCAGGCGGGAGTCCCGACGGTGTTGCTGATCAGCAGCCCGACCACCAGCGCCCAGAGGGCGTACTCCAGGTTGTAATGCTTGACAACATTCTGACCGGCCAGAAGTTGAGCGGAGACCGCGAGCAGAAAAACGACGGTGAAGGCGAGGGGAAAGGTCGCTACGGGCTTGCCCATGCAGGCTCGGCCGATTCCGAACAGCACCAGGCTTATCAGCCAGATTCCCGCCAGACCCGGCAGAGCGCTCTGGCCGGACTTGTCTAGAAACGCCCTGGTCGGATCGCTGCTCCAGCCGCCGACTTTTCCCATCCACGACTTGAGCGGATTGACCGCAAGCTTCTTCTTCGCGTCATCCGCCTCTTTTCGAAGATTCTTCACATCCGCCGCATCGGAAGTCGGCTTGATGGAAAGAGCGTCGGCTTCGGTACGCAGTTGGACGACCTTCTCCTTCCGAGCTTCCAGATCGGCGGGGCGCGCGGCCCAGACGATGGCCAGGGAGCCGAGCAGGATCAGGCCGCCGAGCCAGATGGCCCACCAGTCTTCGGTGTTGAGGGGGGGCTTCGGTCGGCTGGCCACGATTTCACCGGGGGACGTCTCAGCGGCGGGAAGGGCGTCCGACATCGGGGTTTCCTGAAGGAGGGTCGTATCTGGAGGTGACGACCAAAGTACCTTCGATCCGCATCGACGCCAACCGACATCAACACTCTCGAATCCGTCACAAACCTGACGGAGCTCTCACGCGCGGGTCGCGCACCTGCTTGACCGCGACGAAAGGACGGCCTTACGATCATTTCTGCGGAACTGATTGAATCGCGATGGCAGCAGCGGCTGGCAGGCTGCGCCGCCGACGGTGCCGTTCCGCCGGGCGGGGAGTCGAAGATGCTGGATAACAAACTGATCGCGATGCTGGGCTTGGTCGCGGCGAGTCTGCCAGGCCCCGTGGACGCAGGGGAGCCGCTGACCGTCTCGCCGGCGGTCTATCGGACGGACTCACAAGCGGCGAAGGCGTCCGTCGCAACCGTCAGCCAATACCGGTACAGCGGTTATCGCCGGTTCGGACCGTACGGCTACGGGAGTTACTTCAACTACAGCTACAAGGGATACAACGGACATTACCCGCTCGGGGCGCCGCGCTACAACGGCTATGCGTACTCGTATCGGCCGTACTACTACCGGCCGGCCCGGTTCTACTATCAGCCGTCAAGCTACTACGGACCGGGCTACAGCTACGCGGCGGCCTCGACGTACTATCGCCCATACTATGGCAGCGGATACTACGGCTACGGCCTGGGAACCTCGGGATACCGAACCTACGACTACTCGAATTACGCAAACTACTACTCGCCGGCCTACGTCAGGTACGGCTACCAGTCGATCGTCGCTCCGGCGCCGTATTATGTGGGACCCACGATGGCCTATGTGCAGCCGGCGCTGCCGGGAATTGCGCTGGGGGTCTCCATCGGCAGCCCGGCGTACTTCGGCTGGAGCTACCCCTCCTACCGATACTACAGCTACGGCACATTCGGGACTCCCTTTCCGCTGGGATGCGGTTACTACGGCTGGTGACACTGTCGCGGAAGTTCGCGAAGGACCGCCTGTAACGGCGGCACATCGGAGTCCGTCTTCTGTAGTCGATTGAAGTCGCGGCGGAGTCTGGTCGGGCTCGACGACTCGGCTCACCCCGCGAGATTTCTGGCGTCGGCGACTCGATTTTCCGCGGCCTCCTCACAGTCCGCGACCTCCGTCGACATAATGGACGGCCTCTCCCCTCAACAAAGGCGTCCGATCATGACACGTCAGGCGAAGAACGTTCTCGGAAGTCCGCTGCAGACCTGCAGCCTGTCGCCGCTCACCGGCTTCTACCGGACCGGCTGTTGCGATACCGGCGCCGACGATCTCGGACTGCACATCGTCTGCACCGAGGTGACCGCCGAGTTTCTCGAATTCTCGCAGCAGCGCGGGAACGATCTGAGCACGCCGATGCCGGAGTTCGGATTCCCGGGACTGCAGCCGGGCGACCGCTGGTGCTTGTGCGTCACGCGCTGGAAGGAAGCCCTGGAAGCGGACATGGCGCCGCTGGTCCACCTGGAAGCGACGCATATGTCGGCACTGGAGTTCGTCGACCTGGAAGATCTGCAGCGCCATGCCGTGCCCGCGGAAGACTGAGCAAGGCGACTCGGGCGCTATTGAGAGCGGTCGTCGCCGGCAAGATCGTAACAGCGGATTGCGCCGCTCGCGCGGAGATAGATCCGGCTGCCGACGATGGCGGGATGAGCGTAAACGCCATCTTCGTCCTCCCAGGGCCGGCTTCGATCCAGCAATCGAAACTCGTCTGCCACAGCGTCGACGAGGAGCAGTTCTCCGCGGAGACTGGCGATCAGGAGTCGCTCCTCAGAGGCCACGATCGCGGCGTACTCATCGAAAGCGCTGTCGTCGCCAACCCAGATGCGTTTCAGGCCGTTTCGCAGGTCGAGGCAATGGAGCCCCGACCAGACGCCGAACAGGCGATCGCCGACAACGACCGGCGTGTGGATATCGGGCTGCAGCTCGTGATTCTCGGCGGCGGGACGGGGCTCAATCTGCCCGTCATCGCCAAACTCGAACAGACGCGTCCCATTATTTTCCGTGCTGACGATCAGCCGCCCGTCGTGGAAGACCGGCGAGGGAACATTGAAGTCGTTGGCGTCATGCGGCCGGACCGTCCAGAACCGCTTTCCCGTGGCGGGATCCCAGCCGCCGAGCGAGACTTTGTCGTGACCGACGAGCTGCACACGCCCTCCCAGCGTGGCCAGTCCGAACGAATTGAAGGCCGCGGGTGCACCGGGCGACTGCCAGAGCACTTCCCCGGTCTGAGGATCGAGGGCCGCCAGCGAAGCTGCCGGACCGCCAGGATTGACGACCAGCTTTCCGTCGACGATGAGCGGCGAGGAGCAGGTCCCCCAGACCAGCTTGTCCCTCGCGCCAAAGTCTTTGCGAAGGTGCTTCTGCCAGAGAACCTCACCTGTCGCCACATCCGCGCAGGTCAGATGACCGAAAGCTCCCTGCAGATAGACCAGCCCCCGGTCAAGCAACGGAGTGGCGCGGGGAGAATTGCCGTAGTCCAGCTCGCCTGGAGCAGGGTACCGAATCTGCCAGCGCTGCTCGCCAGCGCGGGCCTCCAGACAACGAAACAAGTCGGCGTCGTCGTTGAGACTGCGATCCGAGACGATGACGATTTCCGCCGTCGCGGCGATTCCGCCAACCCCCGGGCGACTCAGCGATCGTTCCCAAACGGGCGTCAACGGCGCCGGAAACTTCGAGGGTAGCCAGCTCACGCGGCCGTCGCGGCGGGGACCGCGAAAGCCCGGCCAGTCCTCAACGGGGATCGCTACTTTTTTTTAGCCGCCTCGGCCTCATCAATCGAGACAAAGCCGGCCACAGACTCCAGCGCCTGCAGCAGATCGGAGCGTTCAACAACGGCCAGCAACGACTCGCGAATACGGCGCTGCTCGGCCTCGGGGAGACTCTCCGAAACAAAGGCGGAGACGAACGGAACCGGTTCCGTGACTCCGATGACCCGCAGATCTCCCTTTTCGATTGTGCCGCAGCCTTCCAGCAGCGGACGGGCGTAGCTGGAGATCACTGCCGCCATTTTCGCCGCGGGTCCTTTCTCCACCACCAGCGCCGCCCCGTCGCTGCAGGAGGCGCAGGTCTCCAGTTTTCCAGCAGGTTTGACCCCGTTCCGGTTGAGCAGCGCCAGTGCGGCTCCGTGCTTCTCTTCGGCTTCGGGACCGCCGAAAATGATCTGATACCCCGCGAGGTCCGCGAGCGACTTCGCCGGATCGGCGGCGGCTACGACGATCATGCCGGTCTGAATGGTCTGGCCCTGTTTGTCGGTCAGCCGCGCAATCTCGCGCAATTTGCGCTGAGTCCCCTTCGCGTCGTGCAGCACGACCGACTGCTTTCCGATCACAATATCGGCCCGGCCTTCCGTCTGCTCCTTCAGGGACTTGACGAGCGACTCGCTGAAGACTATCCGGACCGGTCGCTGCAGCCTCTGCGAGAGAAACTTGCCGAGTTGCTTATAGTCGCGCTGCGCATACCCCTTCACACAGGGGCACGACAGTGGAGCCGAGAGCGGATCCATCACGACGACGACCAGTTCCGCCGCCGAAGGCTCCGCTGACTGGCAGGGGACCGCGGAACTCGCGGCGCAAATATCAGCGACGACCAGCACCACAGTCATCCACGCGTTGAGTCGACTCATGGAACTCGCTCCCTCGCAAAGGCAGACCGGATCACGGTCCGGTCTACCGCATCACATTGCGACCTCGACCACTGCATTTCGGACGAATTACTTCACCGACGCGGCTGCCTGAGCCGCCGGTGTCTCCGCTTCAAAGGCAATCATCAATTGCTTGCCTGGCAAGTCGCAGAAGTAGGCCCGCTTGCCGTCGGTCGACATTGCAATTGGCACGTTCTTACAGCCTTGCTCCACCTTGACGTGGGCCACCAGTCCCTGAAATTCGCCGGCCGGGGAGAACTTCTTAATCTTGCCTTCCGACTCCGCCGTGAACAGCGTCCCGCCGGAACCGAAGCGTAAATTCATCGGATTGCAGCAACTGCCGAAGCCGGCCCCGCGCCCCTGGCGATCGGTCTTGCCCCACGAGGCAATCTTCTTCCCCTCGCGGTCGTACTGGAGAACGCGATGACGGGAGTTCTCGGCCACAAAGACGCATTCTCCGTCGCACTGAATGTCCATCTGGCCGCAGCAGCCGGAAAGTCCGGTGACAATCTTCTCGGCGTTTGCGAACAAGTGATCCATCCGCCAGACGTCGTATCCGTACCCCTTGGCCGCCGCGCTGGCGATAAAAACGTCCTGTTCGCCGATGGCGATCGCGTTGATGATCTTCATGCGGCCGACGATGCCGTTAACGACGTCGTCCACGGTCCGCTTCGAGTTCTGCTTGATGCTCTCTTTCATCTGGCGGATCTGCGTACTGAGAGACGGGATCATGATCCGGACTTTGCGGCCGTCCTCCAGTTCGACTTCCTCAAAACGATCCTTGTCGGGATCCTCCTCGGTCGCGGTCCCGCCGGGCTCATCCCCATCCGCTTTCGACGCTTTCTTCACCGCGGCCTTCCGCTTGAGCTGCGCGCTTCGCATCTGCTCCAGCGTCTTGATCTGTTGTTCGTAGCTCTCGTTTTCTTCATCCAGTTGCTCCTTTGCCCGCTGCTTCAGCGCATCGCGATCCGCCAGCAGCAGCTTCAAATGCGGCGCATCGACTTCCGCAATCAGTTCGCCGTCGTTCTTAAACCTGGCGATTTTTCCGTCGCCGGCCACATAGATCGTGCCGTCCCTGGCCGCGTTCACCGATTGCGGCGAAAAGTCCGTCGTCCATTTTGCAAGGACTTCCACTTTTCCGTCTTCGCCGATGGAAAGCACGCGGACTTCACCATCGCGCTTCGCCGGCTGCTTTTCGTCGTCCGAGTAATAGCGCGGCAGCCCCAGCAGCACAACCGAGTGGCCCTCGGGAGTCAGGCTGAAATTTTGCAGGCTGTGCTGCCGCTGTTCGGAACGAATCGGCACTTTCACGATGCGGGAATGAGTCACCGCCTCCGCCGGCCCGGAACCTTCAGAGTCCGCCGACGCCGAAGAATCGATCAATTCCACAGCGGCGTCCGCGGCAACGGATTCCGCCTCGACCGCGCCGGTCACGAGCGTGCGGATCAGCCCCAACACGCCCCCCGAGCCAGACTTCCTCGCGGGAGCCGCCGGCTTCGCCGATTCGGCCGGGGCGGCATTCTCGGCCGCTACAGCGCCCGCCGCGAGCAATGTCGTTCCCAGCACACTCGCCGCAATCCATCGTCGTTGAGGCCGCAGAATCGAGACCATGACACCGACTCCTGAGGGGACTACCGACCGACTGAAAAGACACCGCATTCCGTTACGGCAGTTCAGTTCCGCGAAGTGATGGAATCGAGACTAATGTGCAGTCACGCAATTGACAAGAAAAATCCCGCGCCCTGCAGGAAGACGCAGGTCGCGCCGGCGCAGTTCCCGAAGTCTTGCGGTTCCAACGCATACGATCGCCGACGGATCAAGGAATTTCTCGCCCGTCGTCGGCCGCACAGGGCGGTCCGCGGGACGGCGGAACTACTTCGCAAACTTCGGATCGGGTGTCGGCTGCGGCGGATCGATCGCGATCGGACCGACGCCCGTCCCCGCAAATCCCGCCGCAGGCTGGCCGTCGTCGGTCAGTTTCCCGACAGCCCACAACGTGCCGCGGGAGACCAGGCCAAGCCATTCTTCGGAATTCATCGTCTCATTGTGGTGCCCCAGCGTGGTGCCGAAGATGCGCGTCTTTCCAAACGTGTTGACCCACGCCACGGGATGCTGCTGCTTCGTGTCTGGACCAAACGCCTGAGCAAGGGGCGTGCAGTTGGGCCACACCTTCTCAATGACGTACAGTTCGCCGTTCGGCGTCTTCCACTCGGCGGGGAAGCCCCGCATCACCGGATGGTCGACGGCAACGACTTTGACATCTTCGGCACGCTGCTTCTCGTGCCGCTGAGACGTCACGCCGATCATTTCGCGCCACTGGTCTGCGGCGGGAGACTTGCGATAGCTGTGCATCGAGCAGTGAATGAAGACGGCAGGGACGCCGCTGGTATGAGCGGCGAGGATCCCTGCCAGGAATTTCTCGTCCTGCACGTCGCCGAAGCACTCGTTGTGCACGATGACGTCGTAGCCCTTCCACCAGTCAGGCTTTTCGTAAACGCTGACCCGATGATCCTTCGACGTTCCCCCTTCGTGGACGACGTCGAAGGCAATATTCATCCGCTGGGCCAGGCCTTTGGCGATAATCTGCTTCTGGGTCTGATAGTCGTGGCAGCAGCCGCCCGTGATGAGCAGTCCCTTCAGTTTCGCAGGTTCTGCCGCGCTCGCCGAATCGCTCGCAAAGGTCAACACAACAGCCAGACACAGCCCCGACCAGAGACGACTTCGCATCGGATTGCTCCCGGAGGATGTTCACAGACTCGATCAACAGACGGAGGACCATCATACTCGTCGAATTGTCACCGGGCACTGCAGGACGAGAGGCCGCCGCACTTTCATGAGAGAACTTCCGCCGCGACTGGCCTGGCTGAACGATGAGCTGGCGGACTGGAGCGCAGCCGGGCTGCGTCGTCGGCGACGCGTCTGCACGCCGCTACCCGGGGGCCGCTGCCGGCTCGATGGCGAGGAACTTTGCAATTTCTCGGCGAATGATTATCTGGGACTGGCGCAGGAACCCCGAGTTCGCGAGGCGGCGACCGAGGTCCTGCGCGAGGCGGGAGTCGGCAGCGGTGCGAGTGCGCTGGTCAGCGGGCGGACGCCGTGGCACGAGCGGCTGGAAGCCGCGCTGGCGGCCTTCGAGAACCAGGATGCAGCACTGCTGTTCCCGTCGGGCCTGGCGGCGAACATCGGCGCGATCGCCGCCCTCGCGGGTTCGGAGGACGTCGTCTTCTGCGACCGGTTCAACCACGCCAGCCTGGTCGACGGCTGCCGGTTGTCTGGATCTCGAATGCGGATCTACCGACACAGCGATCTGACGGGATTCGCGCGGTCGCTGGCGAAGGCCTCAAACGCCCGACGGCGGTGGATCGTGACCGACTCCGTCTTCAGCATGGACGGCGATCTGGCGCCGCTGCCGGAACTGACCAACCTGGCTGACCAGTATTCGGCGGGACTGATCATCGACGAAGCGCACGCCACGGGCGTCTTCGGCGAATGCGGCCGAGGCGTCGCCGAGCTAGCAGGGGTCGAAGATCGGATCGACGTGCGGATCGGCACGTTGAGCAAGGCGCTCGGGGGACTTGGCGGCTTTGTCGCGGGACCGGCGGAGCTGATTGAGTACCTGTGGAACCGGGCGCGGACACAGGTGTATTCGACGGCACTCCCCCCGGCCGTCTGCGCCGCGGCAATGACGGCCCTCGAGATCCTGCAGAAAGAGCCGGAGCGCCGGCAGCGACTGTGGACGTTGTCCGAACGACTCCGACAGGGGTTAAAGGATCGGGGGATCGAGCCGTACCCCGGTTCGACGGGACCGATCGTCCCCATTGTGCTGGGATCCCCCGCCGCGGCAGTGGCAGCGGCCGCGCAGCTCAAGGATCGCGGCTATCTGGTCGGCGCGATCCGCCCGCCGACAGTGCCGCAGGGAACGGCGCGACTGCGGATTTCGGTGTCCGCGATCCATCGCGAGGAAGATGTGTCCGGACTCGTGACAGCAATTGCTGAGGTCGTTGGGCGACGCTGAAGATCAGGAGCTTAACCACGAATGACACGAATCAGCACGAATCGGAGAAATGCAATCATGGCGTTCCACCACGGAGGACACGGAGATCACGGAGAATCTCGGGCAGAGAGAAACGCCAAGGCCTCGAGATGCTGCGTCCCTCGTTCGCACTACTCTTTCCTCAGTGATCTCCGTGTCCTTCGTGGTTCCCAATCGTTTCCTTCCCTCATTCGTGCGGATTCGTGTCATTCGTGGTTGCCGCCTTGTCTTCTTCCGTTCCCCGAAAATCGCAATAATGTGAGGAGTACCGAGCTGACTGCGGAATCTGCGACAAGGACCGTCTGTGACTTCTGAGCCGCTGCCTGAACTTGCCGACCTGCGCGATCGTCTGCTGAATCATCCGCTCTATCCCGCCGTGAGCGATCTGCCCCGGCTGCAGATCTTCATGCGGGAGCACGTCTTCGCCGTCTGGGATTTCATGACGCTGCTGAAGCGATTGCAGCAGGTCGTGACCTGCTGCGACGTCCCCTGGCTGCCGAAGCCCGATCCAACCTCAGCACGGTTCATCCTCGAAATCGTGCTGGGCGAGGAATGCGACGAAGACGGGCAGGGGGGCTATGCCAGCCACTTCGACCTCTATCTGCAGTCGATGCACGAAGTCGGAGCCGACGCCGGCCCCATCGAGGGCTTCGTGGAGGCATTGCGGGCAGGCGGGAGGGCGGACGCCCAATTGAAGAGCGCCGCGGTGCTCGATTCGACGCAGGAGTTTGTACGGTTCACGCTCGACGTGGCGGTCAATGGCCCGCCGCACGCAGTGGCGGCGGCATTCTTCTACGGCCGCGAGGACGTAATTCCCGACATGTTTTCCCGTCTGATTCCTTCGCTGGAAGCGCAGGGCCGGCAGGTGGACCGGTTGCGGCACTACCTGCGGCGGCACATCGAGCTGGACGGAGATTCGCACGGTCCCCTGGCGCAACGGCTGCTAAATCGGCTCTGCTGCGACGATCCGGGACGACGGCGGGAAGCGCTGGAGATCGCCCGACTGGCGCTGGAGCACCGGATCGGACTGTGGGACGGGATTCTGGCGGCGATCGACG
Organism: uncultured Planctomycetaceae bacterium; assembly: GCA_942493135.1. Classification (GTDB taxonomy): domain Bacteria; phylum Planctomycetota; class Planctomycetia; order Planctomycetales; family Planctomycetaceae; genus Planctellipticum. The sequence goes on from OW818684.1 coordinate 7,213,235, forward strand.
GCTGATAAAACGAGAGACCGGAGCCCAGGCTCCGGTCTCTGGATGACTCTCGGTTTCTGCGGCCTGGTTCAAACCAGCATCGCCCCGAATTCTTCTTCTTCCTCCGGCTGCAGCGCGGTGTGCTCTAGGGCAGCAGAGGTCGCAACAGCCCGTTTCGGGCCCGGTCGCTGCGTTTCGATCCCTTCGATGTGATACGCCGGGAGAACGCGATTGATGCGGACTTCGATGTTGGTGAGCTGCTGACCTTCGTCGCGGCAGACCAGCGTGAAAGCAGCGTTGCGGATATCCTGCGTCGAGAGTCGCCCGGTCCGACCGACGCGATGGACGTAGTCGTCGCAGTCTTCGGGAACGTCATAGTTGATGATGTGCGAAATGCCGCTCACATCAATGCCGCGTCCCACCACGTCGGTCGCAATCAGCAGGCGAATCCGCCCTTCGCGGAACTTCTTCATCGTCCGATCGCGGGCCGACTGCGCCAGATCGCCGTGCAGGTAGGCGGTTCCCGCGAGACGGTCGGCGAACCGACGGAAAACGTCTTCGGCCCCGCGTTTCGTCCGGGTGAAGACGATCGCCTGCTGCGGCCGCTCCTGGACGAGCAGTTGAACCAGCGTCTTGAACTTCCGGTCGTGGTCGACCGGGATGTAGTACTGATCGATCGAATTCTGGCCGATGTTCTTGATCGACAGATCGATCCGCGTCGGATTCTGCATGTACTTCTGGGCGAGCCGTTCGACCGGGGCCGGCAGCGTCGCCGAAAGCAGCAGCGTCTGGCGATCCTTCGGGCACTGCCGGAGGATCTTCTCGATGTCCGGCCGGAAGCCGATATCGAGCATCCGGTCGGCCTCGTCCATCACGATGATCTTGATGTCGCTGGTGATCAGATCGCGCCGGGCCATCAGGTCGATCACGCGACCGGGCGTTCCGACGACGATTTGAGCGCCTCGCTGGAGAGCGGCGATCTGCTGGCGAAGCGGGCGACCGCCCACGCAGCAGGCCGTTCGCACCGGATGATGCACCGACAGCCGCTCGGCTTCGTCGGCAACCTGCTGGCTGAGCTCGCGCGTCGGCGTCAGGACGAGGACCTGAGTCCGGGTATCCTTGAAATCGATCCGTTCCAGAATGGGCAGCACAAACGCGGCCGTTTTGCCGGTTCCGGTCTGCGCCTGTCCAATGCAGTCAGCGCCTGTGATGGCGATGGGGATAAATGCGGCCTGAATGGGGCTCGGAGACTGAAAGCCTGCCTGTCGAATGCCGGCGAGAGTCGCCTCACTGAGCCCGAGGTTGTCAAAACTTACCTGATCCTGCTCCATACCCTGTCCGGTACCCTTCCACTGGGACGACCGTAACGACTTTTCGAAATCTCCGCCGGGAGTCGCGCCGTCCTGCACAGGCAGGGGGGCTCAACCGCGATGAGAGAGGAAGCCAGCTTGATCGCCGCAAACACCTGAAACACACCAACATGCATGAAAACTATACAGCAAAATACGCGCCGGTCAAATCAGAACGCACGTACACGCAATCAAGTCGAGTGACGAGAGTCTGGTGTCGAGAGCCGACATAGACCGGCAACCGGTGGCCGCTGCCCGCCTCATCGCGACCATCGGCTGAGTCGCGGTTATGCTTCGGGGGACTTGTCCGGAACCGAGGCCGAGCGGTCGGCCTGATCGCCGATGATCGCTCGAATTTCGTCTTCTCCCAGCGATTCTTTCTCGATCAGTTCCCGGGTCAGCGCCTCAAGTTTGTCGCGGTGTTCCTGCAGCGTAGCAACTGCCTTGACGTCCGCTTCCCGTAAAAAGCGCTGGATCTCCAGATCGATCTGCCGTGCGGTCTCCTCGCTGTGCTGCCGCGCCTCGTGGATCTCTTTCCCGAGGAACGGGTGCTCCTCGCTGTCCCGGAACGCCACCGGGCCGATCAGTTCGCTCATGCCCCACTTCGCGACCATGCTGCGCGCCAGTTGCGTGGCCCGCTTCAAGTCGTCGGACGCACCCGCGGAGTATTCGTCAAAGACAATTTTTTCGGCCGCCCGACCGCCGAGCATGAATGCCAGTTGCGAGTGCAGCCGGTGCTCGCCGATGTTGTAGCGATCCTCGGCCGGCAGGAGCTGCGTGACCCCCAGCGCCCGGCCGCGGGGAATGATGGTCACCTTGTGAACGCGGTCGACGTCGGACAGCAGCCAGGCCAGCAGCGCGTGCCCCGCCTCGTGATAGGCGGTCATTTCCTTTTCTTTTTCGTTGAGGACATCCTCCCGCTCGGGGCCCATCATCACTTTGTCGCGTGCGTCGTCAAAGTCCTCGGGCATCACCGAGTCCCGACCCAGACGGGCAGCGTTCAGCGCCGCCTCATTGACGAGATTCTTCAGCTCCGCCCCGGAAAACCCGATCGTTCCCGCGGCGACATCAGCCAGATTGACGCTGTCCGCCAGCGGCACCTTGCGGCAGTGAACCTTGAGGATCGCCTCGCGACCAGTTTTGTTCGGACGGTCGACAGTCACATGACGATCAAACCGGCCCGGGCGGAGCAGGGCGGGGTCGAGCACGTCAGGCCGGTTGGTGGCGGCGACCACGATCACGGCCTCCGTCTGTTGGAAGCCGTCCATCTCGCTCAGAATCTGGTTCAGCGTCTGCTCGCGTTCATCGTGACCGCCGCCGAGACCCGCCCCGCGGACGCGGCCGACGGCGTCAATCTCGTCGATGAACAGAATGCAGGGAGAGTTCTCCTTCGCGGTGCGGAACATGTCCCGCACGCGGCTGGCGCCGACGCCGACAAACATCTGAATAAATTCGGAGCCGTTGATTGAGAAGAACGGCACCCCCGCTTCGCCGGCGGTGGCCCGGGCGAGGAGCGTCTTGCCGGTCCCGGGCGGCCCCATGAGCAGCACGCCCTTCGGGATCTGCGCCCCGAGCCGCTGGAATTTGGCAGGCGTCTTGAGGAACTCGACCACTTCCTGCAGCTCCTGCTTTGCCTGCTCCATCGCGGCGACGTCGTCGAAGGTCGTCTGATGGTCCGACGGCCGGAACCGCTTGGCGGGGCTGCGGATGAAATTGCCGATCATCCCCGAGCCAACCGGGTCCGAACTGCGCTTCATCATGTACCAGAGGAACAGGATCAGCAGGACGCTCGGAGCCAGGACCCACAGGAAAAAGACCGTTCCGAGACCGACTTCCTGGGGTTCGCCTTTGAACCGCACCCCCTTGTCGATCATCAACTGCTTCAGCGTGGCGTCGTCGCGGATCGGCAAAACCGTATTGAACTCTTCCTTGAGTTCGACGCCTTTGTCGGCGGAAACCGGAATCTTCTTCCACTTGCCGGTCAGGATCTCGCCGTACCAGGCGACGCGATCCACGTTGCCGGCTTCGACTTGCTTCCAGAAGAACGTGTAGTCAACGCGGGATCCGGTGTTGGCGGGCGATTGCCGCCACATGAAGAGCGTGATAATCACCACGGCGATGAACAGGAGCAGCCAGGAACCGGAGAAAATCGGCCGCGCATCCTCGTTGCCGTCCCCCTTCGGCGCCGGTTTGCGCGGCGGACGGGACGGCTTGGGTTCGTCGTTGGGGGGATTCGCCATGGGCTCACTTTCTGCGTCGGCAATCTGCGAAACAACTCGCGTCGCCGGTGGAATTGCTGGAAGTCATGGTAAACGTGGAGAGAAAACGACCTCTCACTTCACCGGGGCATCAGTCCGCCCACCAGTATCGTAGGATGCACCACAAGGCCTGCACACCGTCCCTCCAACCGATCTTCTTGCCCTGCTCGTAGGTCCGCCCGTCGTAACTGACGGACATTTCATAGAGCCGAAACCCCCGCCGGGCAACCTTGGCCGTCAGCTCGGGTTCGATGCCAAAACGATTCTGCTTCAGGGTGGGCCAGATGCTGTCGATGGCGGGGCGGGAGAAGACCTTGTAGCAGGTTTCCATGTCGGTCAGGTTGAGGTTGGTGAACCAGTTCGAGAAGTGCGTCAGAACCTGGTTGCCGAGGTAATGCCAGTAATACAGCACACGGTGCTCCTGATCTCCCAGGAACCGGCTGCCAAACACAACATCCGCCCGGCCTTCGATGATCGGGCGGAGGAGTCGCGGATACTCGGACGGGTCGTACTCCAGATCGGCGTCTTGAATCAGAACGACGTGACCGGTAGAACGAGAAAACCCCGTCCGCACCGCCGCCCCTTTCCCCTGATTGACATCGTGATAGGCGGCGACGATGCGATTTTCGGGGTCGGGCGAGGCTGCCGCGGCAGCCTCGATCTCGCGGAGAATGTCGCGAGTTCCGTCCTTGCTGCAATCTTCGACCAGGACGATTTCTTTGCGAATCGGCACCGCCTTGACCCGGTCGAGAATCAGTCGAAGGGAATCGCGCTCGTTATAAACGGGAATCACCACCGACAGCACGAAATCCGGCGGAACGGCGTACAGCCCCAGCTTGCGGCAGACCAGGTCGCCGAGCGACCTCCGGAGCGTTTCATACCATTCCGGGGTATACGGCTTCCCTACCGCTTCGTGCTGGTCTGAAATCATCCCCGCAAATTCCTTCATGAACGTCGAAACGGTCTACCGCGGAAGTGACGGCGGTGGCGAGGCCGAGCCGATGGCGCTACACTACCGATCACTTCGCGGCCGCTCGGGAGGGCGCCGCAAGTCTGTCGCTGTATTGCGGCTGTGTCTTCCCGTGATTATGAAACGAACCATCCCGGTCAGTTGTATCCGGAAGGCGGCTGACTGTCATCCATGCCCGTCCTCTCGCGGGCTGATTTTCCGACAGGGACCTGCATGAATCACAACCTTGTGACGCTCCTCGACGCCGACCGGCAGATTGCCTTACCCGCCGGCGAGTTGCGCTGCAGCGGGCCCTCCGGTTCGCCCGGCGCCGCCATTCGCTGGACCACGCTCCGGGGCGGACTGTCTGAGGGGGTCCAGGTCGTCGAGATCGACAGCGGTTGCATCGGCTTTTCAGTTCTGCCCACGCGGGGGATGGGGCTCTGGCGCGGTCGACTGGGCGAACTCCCCATCGGCTGGAATTCCCCCGTCGAACGGCCTGTTAACCCCAGCTTCGTCAACCTGACCGAGCGGAACGGCCTCGGCTGGCTGCATGGCTTCAATGAACTGCTCTGCCGCTGCGGACTGGGATTCAACGGCCCCCCCGGCCAGGACGAGGGGGAGCAGCTCACTCTGCACGGCCGGATCGCCAACCTCCCCGCGCACCAGGTGACCGCCTCCATCGACGGAGACGTGTTGACCGTGCAAGGCGTCGTCGACGAAGCCTCCATGTTCGGGACGCGGCTGCGGCTCACCACAACGTACTCTTTGGAGGTCGGCGGCACGGTTTGTTCGGTAACCGACGAGATTACGAATCTGGCCGGAAAGCCGACGTCATTGTCGCTGCTGTATCACATCAACGTGGGCCGCCCGTTCCTCGAACCGGGCGGACGCTTCCACGTGGCGTTCGAGGAGCTCGCCCCCCGCGATCCGCGGGCCGCCGAGGGAATCGACGACTACACCGTCTACTCGCCCCCCGACCCCGACTACGCCGAGCAGGCCTACTTCTTCAAGCCGCTCGCCGACAGCGAAGGCTGGTCCACGGCAGTCCTCGAAAACGCCGGCGGTTCGACCGCCCTCGCGGTCCACTACAACACGCGTCAACTGCCGTACTTCACCGTCTGGAAAAACACCATCGCCGACGCCGACGGATTCGTGACCGGCCTCGAACCGTCCGTCAATTTCCCGAACTTCCGCAGCTTCGAACGGGAACAGGGCCGACTGCCCCTCCTGCCACCGGGTGCGACATATCGGTCAGAACTGCGGCTGGAAGCCGCCGCCACACCGGACGACGTCCAAAAACTCGTCGCACACGTGCAGTCCCTGCAGGAGACGACGGTTCCCACGATTCATCGCCAGCCGCAGCCGACATTTTCACCGGCCGGGCGGGGATGAATTGACGTCGATCAAAGTCCGGGCTTCGGCGGCTCGGTCGTGGCTGGAGTTGGCGTCTCAGGCTGCGCCGGCATCGGCGGAACAACGGCGGCCCGCATCAGCTCCCATCCCTTGTCGGTCTGCTTGAATTTGAACGTCCCCGGAGACAACGAATAGCGAGCTTGGCCGAAGTTCCCGCCCCGGTTGAATTCGATCGTCCACAGTCGATCGTTGGGAAACGTCTGAGCCTGACCGGTCCGCATCGAATAGGGATAGCCGTTGAGCGTGTAATCGACGGCGGCCTCGGGATCGTCGGAAGGAACCAAAACTGTCACATCGCCGTCACTGACCTTAGTTGCCTGCTGCGGATATTGCACGGTCTGCGCCGGCATCGCGTAGACCTGTCCCGGCTGGTTGTAGTCGTACTGCGGACGGGTGTAGTACGTATTCCCGTAACCGTACGGTCGCCCCAACTGCAGGTAGAGCCCCGAGCCATAAAGTCCAGAACCGTAGAGTCCGCCCCCATAGCCAAAACTGCCGAGACCGTACCCGCCATAGTAACCGCCGCCTCGGTATCCTCCACCGCCGGAATAGCCTCCCCCACCCCCGGAATAGTGGTGACCGCCTCCCATGCCCCCACCCATGTGATGACCGCCACCCATGTGGCCGCCCCCCATATGCCCGCCGCCGCCGTGGTGCTGTGCCTGAACCGCCCCCGCCCCGACGACCCCGCAAACCACCCAAACCGCCACACGCCTCGTCAGCTGTAACAGACTCATGATGCCGCCCCCTGAAAGGTACACCGCCCGCCTTCGACCCGAAGAATCTCTTAATTGAGTCTATGGGGCGCCGCAGACCGGGCGTAGCAGTTGCGGCTGACGATTTCGCAAGTCGTTCTCAAGTCGTCCGTTGCGGACGCCGTTTTCCGCTCCCGATCCGGCGGGACAGCCGAAACGAAATAAATGCCGGGCAACCTGTCCCGGAGTCGGAGAGAGAACATGACAACAGACAACGTCTGGCTCTGCTGGAGCTCGGGCAAAGACAGCGCCTGGTCGCTGCACGTCCTCCGTCAGAACCCCGCGCTCAGAGTCACGGCCCTGGTCACCACCGTGAATGCCACCTTCGACCGGGTCGCCATGCACGCGGTCCGCAGCGAACTCCTCAGGCAGCAGGCCGACGCAGTGGGGCTCCCGCTGAAAACCATTTTGATCCCCTGGCCATGCAGCAACGCGGAGTACGAAGCCGCCGTCCGGCCCGTCGTCGACGAAGCCGTACAATCCGGCGTGACCGCCATGGCCTTCGGCGACCTCTTTCTGGAAGACGTCCGCGCATACCGCGAACGGATGCTCGACAGCACTGGGCTGACGACATTGTTCCCGCTCTGGGGCCGGCCGACGGCCGAACTGGCCCGCGAAATGCTGGCGGGCGGCCTCAAAGCCCGGCTGACGTGCGTCGATCCGAACGTTCTCCCGCGAGAATTCGCCGGCAGGGAATTCGATGCCGAGCTGCTGACCGACCTGCCGGACGGCGTCGATCCGTGCGGCGAACGGGGCGAATTCCACACGTTTGTGACCGACGGACCGATGTTTCACCGTCCGGTCGCCTGCCAGCCGGGCGAGATTGTCGAACGGGACGGATTTGTCTTCGCCGATCTGCTGCCGGCTACCTGAGGCCCGCGCCGCATTCGCGATCCCGCTACAGCCCGTTGGCGTCGGGCGGTATACTGAGCGATTCGTGAGGTTCGCGGCGACTCCGGTCGACATGAACGCCTCATCCGCGCTGCCGCCGGGGCAGTGACGTGACGAACTCCCGATTTCCCGGCTGCCAGCCTCAGAATTGCAATCGAGCCTGCCCCATGAAAGTCCTCGTTCTCGGTTCCGGCGGACGTGAACACGCCCTCGCCTGGAAGCTCAAGCAGTCCCCCTCGGTGACGCAGGTCTTCTGCGCTCCCGGCAACGCCGGCATCGGTCTCGATGCCGTGAACGTGGACATTTCGTCAACCGATACCCCCCGCCTGCTCAAGTTCGTCGACAAGGAAAAGATCGATCTGACGGTCGTGGGACCGGAGATTCCGCTGGTCGCCGGCGTCGTCGACGAATTCCTGAAAGCCGGTCACGCGATCTTCGGCCCGACGGCCAAGGCCGCCGAGTTGGAAGGCAGCAAACGATTTTCCAAGGAACTGATGAAGCGGGCCAACGTGCCGACCGCCGATTTCAGCTCCTTCACGAATGCCGCCGAGGCCAACAGCTATCTCGACGAGCGAGAAATCGAACGCTGCGTCGTGAAAGCCGACGGCCTGGCCGCCGGGAAGGGCGTCGTCGTCTGTTCAAACCGGGAAGAAGCCCGCGACACGATCAAGCGCATGCTGATCCTGAAGGAGTTCGGCGCCGCCGGAGCACGGATCGTCATCGAAGAACGCCTCGTCGGCGAAGAAGCCAGCCTGTTGGCACTCGTCGACGGCAAGACCATCGTCCCCCTCGAAGCCGCCCAGGATCACAAGGCCGCCTTCGACGGAGATACCGGACCGAACACCGGCGGGATGGGCGTCTACTGCCCCACGCCGGTTATGACGCCCGACCTCATCGATCTGGTCGTCGAAAAAGTCCTGGTGCCCGTCGTGCATCAGCTCAAAAAGGAGGGCCGGCCGTTCCGCGGCTGCCTCTACGCCGGCCTGATGCTGACCAGCCAGGGACCGAAAGTCCTGGAATTCAACGTCCGCTTCGGCGATCCAGAAACCCAGGCGGTCCTGATGCGACTCAAGTCCGACCTCGGACTGGCACTGATGGCCGCCGCGACCGGAACGCTGGAAGACATGCCGCCCCTCGAATGGGACCCGCGTCCCAGCGTCTGCGTCGTCATGGCCTCGGCCGGCTACCCGGGCGAGTACCAGAAGGGCAAAGCCATCCGCGGACTCGACGACGCCGCCCAGATCGACGACGCCAAGGTCTTCCACGCGGGCACCATTCGCGGCGAAGACGGCCAGATTCTGACAGACGGCGGCCGAGTTCTCGGCGTCACCGCTCTGGGGGACACAATCTCGCAGGCCAAGTTACGGGCCTACCAGACGGTCAAGTGCATCCGCTGGGAAGGCGCCTGGTGCCGAAAAGATATTTCGGACAAGGCCATCAGGTAGGGCCGGCTGTGCCGGCCGAATCGTAGCGTTCGATTGCGTAGGGCCGGGCGCGCCCGGCCGATAATGCGACCTCGTCGTCTTTTTGCCGCTGTGAATGTGGAACGGAGCTTCGCGGAAACGGGTTCCCAGGCAGTGCCTGGAAACCAGCTCACGATTCATTCAGCGGGTTTCGTTTTCAGCCGTTTCGCCAGCTCCGGAACCGCATCCGGCAGCGCCGCCGCCACCAGCCCCGCGATGGCCAGTCCTCCCTTACGGGAAAAATGCGTCCGGTCGCTGGCGGAGGCTGTCAGATCGGCGCTGGCTGCGTCGCCGAGTGAATCGAAAAGCTGGAAGCTCGCCGCGTGGAGATCCACGACGGGCACTTCCAGTTCCTTGCCGACCTGCAGAGTCGCCTCGGCATAAGGTGTCAGCGTGGTCGTCGCCTTGCCGTCGGCAAACGTCCGACGCGCCACTGGCGTCACCAGGACCGGCTTCGCCCCGGCCACCCGGGCTTCGCGGACATAGCGCCGCAGGTTGTCCTGGAAATCCCCCTGCGGATCGGTCGCGCGGTCCCCTTTGCCGGGCTGGTCGTTGTGCCCGAACTGAATGAAGACGTAGTCCGGCCTTTCTGCCAGGACTGGCTCCCAGCGTCCCTCGCTCAGAAAACTCTTCGAACTGCGACCGGAGGCGGCATGATTGAGAACCGTGACGCTGCCATCGAACGACTCGCCGAACACCTGTCCCCAACCCGTCAGATCGGGCCGATCCGACGGCGGCTTGGCGTAGGACGCCATCGTCGAATCGCCGATCAGGGCGATACAAAGCGGTGCCTGGACATCGGCAATGAGCGGACAGGCAGCGAACGCGACCAGAACACAGCTCATCCGGAGAATCTGGAGCATCGTCGACCCTTCGAAGTCTCAATCGTGACGGAGGATGCGGAGTCTCTCATGCTCAACGCTCAACGCACCGTCAGCCGCCCCCGCCGGCCTGAAATGCAACTTCCTCGTACGGCTGCACGACGACGAACCCGTCCCCCTGAAACTTCATCTGGATCGATTCCCCGCTGCCGCGTCCGAAGAATGTCTTCAGTGACACATCCGTCTTGAGATCCGGCATCAGGTGGCCCGACCAGGCCACAGTGGCGTTCGGATCGGTCATAATCGGCCGGCTCGGCGTGACTCGCAGAGTCACCGGATCGTAGTGCGTCGTGATGGCGATCAGGCCGGTCCCTTCCAGACGGACGTTGAACAGGCCGCCCGCCACCAGGCCGGTGATCTTCTTCATCATCTTGATGTCCCACTTGATCTGCGGCTCGAAGGCCAGCAGGTCGTTCCCGTTAACGTAAATCGCGTCGTCTTCGAGCTGCAGGACCGTAATCTTCTTGCCGGTATCCGCGAGATAGACTTTCCCCCGGCCTTCCGCCTTGGTGAGCTGCGTCCCTTCGCCGCTGACGGCCTTCTTGAGCAGTTTGCCCAGGCCGTGCTCCAGCATTCCTTCCCGCGTGAATTTCACGTCGCCGTGATAGGCAACCATCGCCCCCTTCTTCATCCAGACCAGACCGTTCAGGTTGATCTCCAGCAGGCGTTCGTTTTCCAGTTCGAACAGTCCCTGGCCCAGATCTTCCTGTTTTGTCTGCTCGACAAACTCCGACAGCGTATAGCGGCCCGACATTGGCGTTCCCTTAGCTGAAGTAAACTGGCCACCGGTTCCCGGGCTCTGCCCGGGAACCCAATCCCGGCGAGGCTCAGCCTCGCGTCTTCCGGTATCACTCGCGATCGAGTGAATCGCTAACGACGACATCGACGAGTCGGATCATGAACTCGCCGAGTTTCTATCCTCGACACTCCTCCCGACACGTTCGTTTCCCTACCGCGCAGGCACGTGCGAGCGCATGAAATCCGCGATGTGCCGGATGGCCTCGCGGGACTCGGGAAGCCCGCGGATCTGGAACACGTGAACCATGCCGGGCCAGATTTCGAGCTTCACCGGGATCCCGTCCGAAGCAGCTTTCTTCGCCACCCGGATGCTGTCGTCGCGGAGCATTTCGTGCTCGCCGACCTGAATCAGCAGCGGCGGAATCCCGTGGTAGTCGCCGAAGACCGGCGATGCCAGCGGATTGCGGGAATCCGACTTCCCCAGATAGCGGTCCCGGAACTCGGGCATGGTTCGCGCGCTGATAATCGGATCGTGGACGGTCTTCTGCGAATCGCTCGCCAGCGTGAAATCCGTCGCCGCCGAGAGCGGGATTCCTCCCGCCGGCATTCGCAGCTTGCGGTCTCGCAGCGCCAGCAGCGTCGCCAGAGTCAGGTTGCCCCCCGCCGAATCCCCGGCGATGAACGTCGCTTTCGCCGGGCCGGGACCGGCCGGCCCGTTCGCGACCAGCCAGTCGTGAGCCGCGACACAATCCTCCAGCCCGGCAGGAAAAGGATGCTCCGGCGCCAGTCGGTAGTCGGGGAGGAGCACGGCACACCCGGCCGACGCCGAGATGTCGGCTGCCAGTGGGAGATAGTTTCCCCCGGATCCTGAGACCCAGCCGCCGCCATGCAGATACAACAGACGCAGATCCGGGTCCGCACCGGGCGTCAGCACCCATTCACAGGGAATCTCTCCAATCTTCACGCGGATCAACCGGACCCCGGCGATGGTCGGTTCGTGGCGGGTCCCCATGCCCGCCCGCAAAGCCTCGAGATTGAAGTCGACCGTGCCAAACGGCGTCCCCTGCTTCAACCTCTCGAGGTAGGCCGCGCCTTCCGGCGAAACGGTCGTCCGAAAGGCAGACTCCGGCAGCACTGACCGGACGTCATCCGCACACGCGCCCCCCGCGGTCCAGCTCACCACCGCAAAGACGGCAGTCATCACCCAGCTGTTACGAAGCATCGAGTTTTCCTCGCAGAGAGCGTTTCAACTGGACCGACTGGTTCCCAGGTCCCGCCGGGAACCTCCGGCAACGAGGCTCTGCCTCGCGTCAATTCCACCGTCGCATCAAGCGCCGCTCCCCAGTCGCGGCAAAACCGAGCCCGGGAGCGAGACTCTCACTTCGCCACCGGCAGCAGCCCCCGTCCCTGCAGCCACGTCTCAGCCCGGTGCGGCCAGTCGGTCGGACAGGCGGCTTTGCCGGGCCGAATCCCGAACCCGTGCCCACCCTTTTCATAGATATGCAGCTCGGCCGGGACCTTCTGTTCCAGCAACCGCGTATAGAGCAGCAGGCTCCCCTGCGGCAGCGAGGAACCGTCGTCCGCCGCCTGGGCGAGGAACGTCGGCGGCCACTGGGCATCGACGCGAACATCTTCCCGCAGCGTCCCTTCCTTCGCCTGATACAGTCCCCACGGATACAGCAGCATCAGGAAATTCGGGCGGGTCTTGGGATCGGACGTCGCGACGGCGGCGATCTGCCCTCCAGCCGAAAATCCGAGCAATCCGATCTTCTGCGGATCGAGCTTCCATTCCCCGGCCCGCTGCCGGACCAGCTTGAGGGCCTGGTGGGTGTCGATCGCGGGCCCGGCATTCGGCACCGGATGCTCGTGGGTCGGCGCCCGATGCTTCAGCAGGAACGCGGTGATCCCTTGCGCGGCCAGCCATTCGCAGGCTTCGCTCCCTTCGAGGTCTGTCGTCAGATAACGGAACCCGCCACCGGGCAGCACAATCACGCCGACGTCGGTCCTTCTGTCGGCAACGCCTTCAAAGACGACGAGCGATGGGTGCGCGATGTTGGTCGTCCGCGTAATGACTGGCGCGCCGGGCTTGAGAGGAATCGTCGTCTCCCCGTCGGGAGCAATGACGCCAGGCCCGGGCATTTCGCCCGTCCAGAGCGGGACAACCTGCCGCTCGGCGGCATGCGCGGCCACCGCAGCCAGCGACATCAGCAGGGCAAAACCGGTGCAGCGAAACATCGGGTGCGGATCCTTGATGGCGGAACGGCAACTGCAATTCGCAGTAACGCCGCCACCATAACCGCTCCCGCCCGCAAACGCCAAAGTTCGTTTCGGGTTCCCGGAAATACAGTTCCAACATCTCGCCGCGCGATCCGGAAATTTGGTTCTCGATACTTGGTGATTTGTCAGTTGTCAGTGGCCAGTGGTGAAAAGCAACGCGAGTAACTCTCAACGCCCTTTCGACATTCCGCCTTCGACATTCGACATTTCTTCCTCGCGTGAAAGCTTCCGATTCCCGACGCCACCGCGCACAACAAACGCCACAACCCCGGACATCCTCGTCCAGGGTTGTGGCGCGTCTCACGTTCCTGATCTCGCTGCGGCGTTTCAGTCGCCGAGAATGCCCTTGGCCAGCCGCTTGAGGGCTTCGGCTTCGATCTGGCGAACCCGTTCGCGGGTCAGGCCGAGCGATTCGCCGATTTCCTTCAGAGTTTTGGGTTCCGCGTCGTCGAGGCCGAACCGCATCCGCAGGATGGTGGCTTCGCGGGGATCCATCGTGTCGAGCATGCGGTAGACGTGTTTCAGGTTGTCCGTGTCGAGCAGTTCGTCTTCCGGACCCTTGGTCCGCGTATCGGCAACCATGTCGCTCATCGTCCAGCCGCCGTCATCGTCGTCGTGCTGGGGTGTGCTGTTGTAGAGCTGAATCGCCTTCCGGACGATGCTGAGCTTCTTGCGGGGCAGTTCCAGTTCGCGGGCGACTTCCTCCTGCGTCGGCGGACGGCCGAGCTCGTCTTCCAGCTTGGCCGTCGCCCGTCGCCACTTGGTCAGCAGTTCGACCATGTAGGCGGGAATGCGGATCGTCTTGCCGCTGTTGATCAACGCCCGCTTGATGGACTGCTTGATCCAGTAGCTGGCGTACGTGCTGAAGCGGGTATCCATGCCGGGATCGAAGCCTTCGACCGCCCGCATCAGCCCCAGATTCCCTTCTTCGATCAGATCCTGCAGCGGCAGCCCCTTGCCGGTATACGCCCTGGCGATATTGACCACCAGCCGCAGATTGGCGCGAACCATCCGGTCCCGCGCGGCGTTGTCGCCGTCGGCAATCCGGTAGGCCAGCTCTTTTTCCTCGTTCGCCGTGAGGAGTGCCGTTTCGTTGATCTCGCGGAGATAGGTCTCCAGCGGATTCTGAACGGCGGCGGCGGGAGTACGGGGACGGGAGGTCGTGCGCATCGATATGAGCCGTGTCTCGTGTTTAGGGGGGAAACGTCGCGACCGAGTTGCCGTCCGGGGCCTGTTTCACCGCGGGGGGTGCGGTTCGTCCTGTGTGTTGTAGTTATCGGTATCGCAATGCAAGATTTCCAAACTCAACGGCCCTGTTAAACAATTTCGGTCAGTGAAAGCAGGCAAGAGGCGCAGTCGTAACGGCGCTTCGGACAATGCCATCAACCGGCAAACTTTCCCCCGATTCTCGCGTCCGTTTTCCTTGACGCGACACATTCCTGAAGTATGCATCCGCCGTGCCGCAGCCGCAGCAGCACTCTGTTTTCTGCAGGAGACGGCGTGAAACGCGGCCTCAACCTCTCACCGCCTGCGGGGTTGCTGCGGTCGCTGCCAGTCGTCCGGAAGTCAACCCGCCGTTCTGACATCATCGAAGGGCCGGGCGAAAAGTGGAGCCCTCCGTCGCGGAACTGACACATCGACGACCGCGAGTTCCCCCCAGCCGGTCGGGTTATCACGATTGGGCTTCGTACGCCGACTGCACCGGTTGAGACGGCAACGGATCCCCCGGCAGCCTGCAACGATTGTGACGGCCGACGCAGCAGTCTTGCCCGGCACAGAATGGGGGCCGACAAAAAGCAGACGCCCACGGAGAACCGTGGGCGTCTGGATCAGGCATCGTTGAGACCTGCCCTCATTCGGACAGGGCTGCAATTACTCGGCCGGCGTCGGAGCGCCGCCCTCTTCCTTGGTCTCGGCAACCGGCTCCGCCGCTTCAGCAGCGGGCTCCGCAGTGGCTTCGGCGACCGGTTCCGCCGAACCGCCCCCGAAGGAGAACAGCGGCCCCGAAGAGCCCTCGGTTCCCCCCTTGAGCTCGGTCCGCTGCTGACGCGGCCCGCCGCCAGCAGCTGCCCCGCCACCACCCTTGCCACCGTCTTCCGCGGCAGCGGCGGCGTAGTCGGGGCTGGTCTTGCGGCTGAGTCCAATTTTGCGATCGACCGGGTCGATCCGCAGGATCCGGACGTCGAGATCCTGGCCGACCTTCACGAACGTTTCGGGGTTCTCGATCTTCTGATCGGAAAGTTCCGAAACGTGCAGAAGGCCTTCCAGTTCGGGTTCGAGTTCCACAAAGACGCCGAAGTTGGTGATCTTCGTGACCTTGCCCGTAACCTGCTCGCCCGGCTGATACTTGCTGGGAATCTGGTTTTCCCAAGGATCTTCGGCAAGCTGCTTCAGACCCAGCGCGATCCGCTTCCGTTCCTGATCGACCGAAATCACCTGGCAGGTGATCGGATCGCCCTTCTTCAGCATCTCGTTCGCGTGGGAGATCTTGCGGGTCCAGGACATGTCGCTCACGTGCAGGAGGCCGTCCACACCCTCTTCCAGCTCGATGAACGCGCCGTAGTTGGTGAGGTTGCGAACCGTGCCGTTGACGATCGCCCCGGGTGGGTACTTCTCGGCAACCTGGTCCCAGGGATTCGGCAGGGCCTGCTTCATGCCCAGCGAAATCTCCTGCTTGTCCTTGTTAATGCCGAGGACGACCACTTCGACTTCGTCGCCGGGATTCACCAGCTCGGTCGGGTGATTGACGCGCTTGGTCCAGGACATCTCGCTGATGTGAACCAGACCTTCGATGCCGTCTTCCAGCTTGACGAAGGCGCCGTAGGACATGACGTTGACCACTTCGCCCTTGATCTTCGTCCCGACCGGGTACTTGGTCTCGACGTCGTCCCAGGGGCTCTTTTCCTTCTGCTTCAGGCCGAGAGCGATCTTCTCGCGATCCCGGTCGATATGCAGAATCTTGACCTCGATCTCGTCGTCGATCTTCACCATCTCGGACGGGTGGCCGATCCGGCCCCAGCTCATGTCCGTGATGTGCAGCAGTCCGTCGATGCCGCCCAGGTCGACGAACGCGCCGAAGTCGGCGATGTTCTTGACGATCCCCTTGCGGATCTGGCCTTCGGTAATCTCGGCGAGAAGATTCTTTTTCATCTCCTCGCGCTGGACTTCGATCAGCCGGCGGCGGGAGACGACGATGTTGCGGCGGCTCTCGTCGATTTTCAGGATCAGGCAGTCGATGTCGGTGCCGATGTAGTTGCCGATATCGGGCGGACGGCGGATGTCGACCTGGCTGGCGGGCAGGAAGACGTTCACGCCGATGTCGACCAGCAGACCGCCCTTGATCTTGCGGATGACATGGCCCGTGACGACATCGCCCTCCTTCTTGGAGCTGGTGATGTCCATCCACTTCTTGATACGGTCGGCCTTCCGCTTCGAAAGCAGAATCAGGCCGAATTCGTCTTCGATTTCTTCGAGCAGCACCGCGACGCGCTGGCCGGGCTTGGGGGGCTCTTCGCCATCCCACTCGTCGATCGCAACGATGCCTTCGCTCTTGTATCCGATGTCGATGAGGACTTCTTCGCCTTCGACCCGTACGATCGAGCCTTCGATGATGGAATTCACATCGTAGGCGGCAATGCTCGTGTACAGGGAGTCGATACCTTCTCCCTCAAACTCCTCGCCGTCAGCATGCTCCAGCGTTGAAGCAAAAACGTCATCCAGCTCGTCGTCGCTGACGTTAAAATCCCGAAGGAGGTTCCGATCAACCATGCGCGCTTCAACTTTCCCGTGGCAGTCGTCGCGGCGGTCCGTCGACCCGCAACAACTACCGCAGCCGACCGTTCGACTGCGATCGCCAGACTAAAAAAGGACTTTCACCGCCACCGGGAAACACACGTTCCCCGCCCCGTGTCGGATGAAGTCGGGCAGTGTAGCATGTCGCCAACTTCAGACACCAGCGATGGTAGGGAAAAATCGGGCCTCGGGAATCGGGTATCGGGCTTCGCAGAAAGATCGCAGGAATTCCGTCACGTCGAACGCTCCCCCGTCGCGCCTCGATAACGCCGCAGAACGGGGCATCCACGACAAACCCAATTCTGAGTCTGCAGCCGCCCCGCGTCCGGCGGGGGTTAGGGGAGGTGGAAGAGGCGGCGGAGGGCGTTGAGGAGGCCGTGGGGGGTGCCGTCTTTGGATTCGTCGCGGAGGGCTTCGAGGGGGGGGTGGAGGAGCTTGTTGACGATCCGTTCGACCGCCCGCTCAATCGCCTCCCGGTCTCGGCCTTCCAGATGCGGCATCTTCTTGAACATCCGCTCCAGTTCCTGCCGGCTGACCTCGTGCCAGCCTTCACGAAGACGGGTTACCAGATCCCCCCCCGCCCGGCGGTTGATGTCCGCGGCAAACTGGGAGGTTTCCTCGATGATGATGGTCCGGGCGCGTTCGATTTCACGGCTGCGCGCCCGGCGATTTGCGTCGCAAGTCCTTGCCAGACTGTCGATATCGTAGAGGAACACGTCCTCGAGAGTCCCGACGGCGGGGTCGAAGTCGCGCGGGGCGCCCAGATCGAGAATGATTGCTGGCTTCCGGCTGCCGGTCGCTCGGGCCGCCTGAAATCGGGCTCGATCGACGACCGGTCGATTCGCTCCGGTCGTGCTGACGATCACATCCGCCTGGCCCAGCCAGCGGTCCAGATCCTCCCACGGAGCAGGGACGCCCCCCCATTCGGCGGCGAGCCGTTCGGCGCGTTCGGGGCTGCGATTCACGACGACGAGATCGCGGACCCCTTCGTCTTTGAGATAGCGAAGCGTTTCCTCGGCCATTTCGCCAGCCCCGATGACGAGCACCTGCTTGTCGGCGAAGTGGTCGAAGATGCTCTTGGCAAAGTCGCCCACAGCGACGCTGGCAATCGAGACGCGTCCTTCGGCAAGTCCGGTTTCCGTGCGAACGCGCCCCGAAACGCGAATGGCGCTCTGAAACAACGCGTGGATCCGCGGTCCGCATGCGGCGTTTTCCTCCGCTGTGCGGTAGGCCTCCTTCACCTGACTGACGATCTGCGGTTCCCCCAGCACCATGCTGTCGAGGCTGGAGACGACTTCGAACAGGTGGCGCACCACCGCCTGACCGCTTTCGTGCCGCAGCTCCGAAGTGAATTCCGTTGTGGGAATCTGGTGAAAGTCGGCTAGAAACTGATGGACTGCCTCGGCGGAAGGTCCGTCGTTCTCGGCCCAGGCGAAGTAGAGTTCGACCCGGTTGCACGTCGACAGGACAACGGCTTCGACGCCGGGAAATCGCCGCTGCAGCTCCACGTACGCGGCGTCCAGTCGCTCGCGGCTGGAAAACGCCAGTCGCTCGCGAACGGCCAGTTCCGCGGTCTGATGCGTGCAGTAGACAACGAGGAAATTCAACGGTGCGGCGTCCGGGGCAGGGGATTCGTCACAAGGAGTGGCATTACGGAGAGGAAACCGACGATCGGCCGTGAAGCGTCTCCAGGCGGCCGGCGCTGGTCAGAATCTGGGAGCCGACGACGGTCAAAAGCAGGAAGCCGCAGGATACGGCCGTCAGCCAGGCAACCTGCCGCCCTGGCGCCCGTTGCCGTCCAAGTACGTAGACGAACACGCCGACCATCATCAGCCAGCAGACCGAACCGGTCAGCACCACCGGATCGGCCCAAGTCGCCCAGCTCGCCGGCTCTTTGGTTGTCAGCGCGACGCCGATGATCAGCCCCAGCGTCAGCAGCGGGACCGCGGCCAGCAGAGCCCAGCGGTTGAGGCGTTCCAGGCGTTCGAGGCTGGGGAGAGCCAGGTTTCCGTGCCGCGCATGACCGTGTTTCAGTCGCCAGTGCTGCCAGAGATACAGCAGGCTGAGGACGAGCCCCCCCAGAATGGCCGCGGTCCCAAAGACCAGCAGCGAAACGTGGAGCATGAGCCAGCTTTTTGAAGCGAGAGCGGGCTCACGCACGCCCAGCTCGCCACCCCCGAGCCAGGCGGCCAGAATTAGCGCCATGACGAGCGGCAGGACGAGAATTCCGGCGCGGAACGTCCGATCCGACAGGACAAAGATCAGATACAGCAGAACGACGAGCCAGGCGAGGACCAGCAGCCAGTCCGAAAGAGAGCTCAGCAGGGGAGGTTGATGGGTCTGCCGGGATCTTAGCCCCAGATAGAGTGTCTGCGCGACGAGCCCCGCAGCCGTCATGGCCAGATGCAAAACTTCCACGAGCGTACTGCGGCGGTAAAAACGCGCGACCTCAAAGGCCAGCGCCAGCAGGTAGCTGGCGAAGAAGCACATCACACTGACATTCAGCATGCCGCCGTCCCGCAGGTCTCACACGCGTCCGCCCGGCCGCCATCGCCTCCGGCCCGCCGCTGACAGGGAGCGACAATACCATCGAAGGGACAACCGGGACAATCGCGGGAGCTTTTCGGCTCCAACCGGGCCCCGAAGAAAAAAGGCGACCAGATTGCGGCCGCCTTGAGGCATTCTTCGCGAGATGGGACCGCGGATCAAGCCGCCTGGTCCGACTTCAACGATCGCCGGCGGCGGAGAGCCCGCAGGGCGAAGCCGATGCCGGCAAAGCCGGCCAGAGCGAGGGAAGTCGGTTCGGGCATGTGATTGATATTCGTATTCACGTCGAGCAGGTCATTGCCGCAGGACGGCGCCCAGTGAACTGAGGTGATTTCCGCCACCCCGAAATAACTGAGCGGGATCAGCAGTTCGTAAATCGTATGCTTGCTGTTCTTCAGTGTACCGTAGTAGTTTGTGTATTTCTGGCTGTCTCCTGCGGAGTAAAACTCACTGGAGTTCAAGCTCCCCACCGACGTCCCGCCAACGAGTTGCACTGGCGTCGCAGGGGGAAGTGTCGAAGGCGGCGTCTTCCAATTGCTTGACGATGTCGTCTTCACGACGGTACCCGCCGCGAAAGGAGCCGTCGACGAGCCTTGCGTGTACCCGCTGTTGTCGAGGTTGTAGGTCTTGCCGGTCAATTCCACGCCAAACGTTCCCAAGCTGGTAACGATCCGCAGATCCCCCGGTGCGTAGTACGTCGAGCCATTGTCCGGTCGCTGCCCGGTCACGATGGAAATCGCCAGATACGCCCCGGAGACGCCGACGCCGAGAAACTCACCGTCATAGTCCTGTCCACCGGTGTGCGGTCCCAGCGTGTTGTCGGTGTCGTCCTCGTAGTTGTACCAGAACTTGAATCCGTTGAACGTTGCCGTCGGCGACAGGTTCGTGTTCTTGACGTTCGCAAGATTCGTGCTGTAGCTGTCACTGTAATTGTTGATTTGGTTATAGAAATTGGGATTTGCGGCGACGCCGGACGGAACCTTCAGGACGTCCGACGACGAAATCGAGATCCCCCAGTCCGCCAGGCTGTGGTCAGCAACGCTGACGACGTCGGCACGAACGGCGTTCGCAAATGCGATTGGCACGGAGAAAACTGCAAACAACGCGATCCGACGAATGGTAATGGAAAACACGGCCCGCTCCCGACAACAAACCTTCAAGGCAATTCCCGACCCGCCGATCCCGTGGCAGACATCGAGGCAGTGGACGGTTTACAGCATAACCCGGCCCGGTAGGCCGTCGCCACCCCCAAGATCGCATTATTCTTGCCACATTCCCCAGACATCCAAACCGTCGAACAACCGAGCATTGCTCAGCAACCCAACGCAACCCCCAGAGCATCCGTAACCATTTGCAAACAATCCAGTTACGGATCGCTTAGTGGCGTTGATCAGGGGCGGCCCGCCAGCCCCTGCACGCACAATTCTGCCGCGCGGCGATCGCTCCCCTTGAGTCCGTCGAGTCGCCAGCCCATCCGGCGAGCTGATTCCAGAGCCCGCCGGGCCTCCACCTGCCGGCCGAGTCTCCACAAACACTCCGCCTGCCGAAAGTGCAGATCGGCGGACGCCTGCGGCCCGATGAACGGCTGGATCACCGCCAGCGCCTCTTCGGCTTTTCCTTGAGCCAGGTAGACCACTACCCGAGTGTCAACGACGGACCTTACGGGCCCCAGGATCCGAATCGCCTCGGTAATGGCCCGTTCCGCCTCCTGCAGATCCTCCGGCGACGCATTCCGGCGCGCGAGCAGGTAGGCCAAATTGTTCCAGGCGATGCCATCCCGCGGATTCGCGGCGACCGCCTTACGGTAGCCTTCAATGGAGGCCGCTTCAGCCCCCATCAGACCATCCAGTTCCCCCAGCAGATTGGAGAGCATCCAGCGATCGGCGATTGCTGGATCGTCGGACGCTTTCGCCAGCCTCTCCCTCCAGGCCGCTAATTCGCCCCGTTCCTCAGACGGCTGTCGTCGCAACGCGGTGACCGCGACGGCCGCGGAGCGCCCGGTCGCCTCTCGATCCCAGACTTCCTTGCAGATGTGCAGTGCCTCCGCAACCTGGTTCCGGCGGACCAGGTAACTGGCAAGATCCAATCGCGCCCCCGGTGCGGGGGACTCGCCGGCAAATCGCCGAAAGTACGGCTCCGGATCACCCAGCTTCAACTCTTCCAGCAAAAGAGCGGCCTGCCGCAGCGAGTCGTACCGCGTTACGTTCAGCAATTCCGCGCTGCGACCCGCCAGCAGATTCTGAATTGCGGTTTCCCGCTGCCCCTGCTCCAGCAGTTCGGCCGCGCTCTGGAGCAGAGTGGAGTCCTCCCGATGACCGCGGACTGACAGGTCGTGCGCCAGGCGTGACAGCAGATCGTGCAGAGACTCCTGTTCCAGAAACGTCGCCAGCGGCTGCTCCCCCGCCAGATCAAACCGTCGTTCGACAAAGTTTCGAACGATCTCCCGCGCCTCGTCGTTTCGCCCGATCGCCGCCGCAAGCTGCGCACGAATCCGCGTGGTCTGCCAAGACCGGGGCTCCTGATCGTTCAACAACGAGGCCTGCGCCTCCGCCGCTTCGAGCAGAACGGGATCGTCCGATCTCTGCCGCAGCAGGCTGGCGATGTAGGCCACCCGGGCACGGGTGAATTTTGGCCGCGTTTCGAGCAGCAACTCAAACTCCCGCAGGGCTTTCGCCGACTGACCATCGGCGTCCAGCAATTCCGCCATTTGCAGATGCTCGTCCGCACTGAGTCCCGTCTGATCATCGAGAGCCTGCAGCAGTTCCAGCCGCGGACTACGCGTGTCGGCGCCCGACATTCGTTCGAGGAAATCCAGCTGCAGCCGGAGATTGTCGGCAGTGGAATCGTCGCCGGCTGCGACGGCGGCCTTCAATAGTGCGATGGCCTGACGAAGGTCTTCAAATCGGCCGCCGGACGCGACCAGACGGGCCAGTCGATGGCGGGCCCAGCTTCGGACTCCTGGAGTCGTCGGTCGATCTGGCTCCAGGAGTTTTTCAAGGAGCTGTCCGCTGCGACGAGCTTCGTTGTGCTGGAGAAAGTGCTCGGCCGCTGCGGCGACGACAAATTCGTCGTCTGGAGCCGCGGCGAGAGCGGCCTCGAAGGCTCGCGTGGCCTTCGTCACGATCTCCGACCGATCGGGAGGGCTCGCGGCAGCCAGCATGTCGTACAAGCTTCCAGCCGCCAGCAGGTTCTCAGGACGTGGAGCGGATGGCAACCGCTCCTGAGCCGCGGCAATCGCGGCTTCAGCATCGGACCAGCGCTTCAGCCGGGCGTAATAGCCGACCGTTGCGACCCAGGGGGGCGTCGTCTGCGGCGCAAGTTCCCAGGCCGCCTTGCGCAGCAGCGCCTCGGTCTCCGGACCATGCTGCCCCCGAGCGAACTGTAGCAGGGCCAGGGCGATGTGATCGTCGGCGGATTCGGATTCCGCGGTCAACCGGCGAGCCATCCCGATCGCGCGGTCAAATTCGTGCCGGTTCCAGGTGACCTTCCATGCCAGCCGCGCCAGGTCGCCGGTCAGCGGCTCGGCGCTTTCGTCGGCAATTTTCTGCAGCAAGCGGTCCGCCTCGCCGTATTCCTGTCGCTGGAAATGGTACATCGCGACGCGGCGGATAGTATCGGGAGACCGATCTCCAAGTGCGATCGCCTCGCGATATGCGGCCAACGCGGAGTCCGATTGCCCGAGCAGGTCGGCAATCTGTCCCCGCAGATGGGGAATCTCGGACCAGCCGGGGCGAGCTTTTTCGGCAGACTTCATCCACTCGGTCGCCTCCTCCAGTTGCCGTTTCCGCTGGCGGGGATCTTTCTCAAGGTTCGCCAGCCGCAGTCGGGTCTTGAGCACAGCGACCCAGCCTGATTCTGTCCCTTCAATTCGCCCGACGTCTTCGAGCGTCTTTCTCCAGAGTTCTCCCGGAAACGGAGACTCGGCGCTTCCGTCGGCCGCCAGCAGCAGCTGCAAGATTGCCAGCCGAGGTACGAGATCGTCGGGATCCGCAACGGCCGCGCGGTTCCAGAGGTCGCGGGCCAACGGCAGGCTTCCGACTCGAGTCGCCAGGCGGGCCAGGCCGCTCCAGAGTCGGACTTGATCGTCGCGAGACCGTTCGCCCGTCGGTTCCGAGAGTTTGAGCAGCTGGTCCACTGCATCAACGCCGTCTCGATCAACTGCGATTTGCGCCTCGAGCAGGTCGGCATCGACCGGCGGGCCTGACTTCTTACGATACTCGACCAGGAGCGACTCCGCGCGCGATCGCCGTTCGTCCGGAAGCAGGTCGAAGCGCTGCAATTCAAAGCGGGCTTCGGAGATCAGAATCTGATGGCGATCCGGAAAACGCCGCCGTGCGGACTTGATCAGCTGTTCCGCCTCTGCCAGCTGCTGGTCGGCGTTCGAATCGTCTCCATCCCCGGCCAGTGCGTGCTCGGTCGCAGCCCGCAGCATGTGATACTCGACACCGAGTAACATGACAGGTAGTGTCTCTTTCGCGTCCGCCGCCAGCCCCTCGAAGACGACTTCGATCTCGTTCCATTTGCGATGCACCGGCGGCAACCCTGCATTTCGGACCAGCAGCAGTTCCAGCAGGCGTTCGCCAAAGCCAGGAACAGCCGCCAGTCGACGGTACTCGACGATGGCTTCCTCCAACTTCCCGACAGCGAACAGCATCTCGGCCAGATTTTCCCGCCCGGCGGCCCACGCGGGATCGCGATTGAGATGCTTGCGAAGTTCGCTGATGCCGGCTTCCCGGTTTCCGATTCTCTGATAGCCTTCCACCGCCAGCAGGACGAGTTGCCGGGCCAATGAAGACTGAGAAGCGAGTTCCCGGCCCGCATCGGTCGCCAGAATGGCCGCATCGCGGAACTTTCCGTCGATCAACAGTTCCCGGACGTGAATCGCCGCAGGATACGGTTGCGGAGCGCCGGCTTCCTCAAGTCGCGCAGATTCCGCTCGGATTGCAGCGAGTATCGGCGAACGCCGATCGGATCCCGCCAGCGCCAGGCGATCCAGCAGTACCCCGGCCAACTCGTATCTCAGTTCAATTTCCAGCCACCGCGCGCTCAGCAGCTTCACGCCCTCTGTCCAATCCGCCGCCGATTCGGCGGCCCCGGAACCACGCGTCCGATCCAACGTGTCCAGGACGATTCGCAACCGTGCCTCTGCCTGCTGGAGTTTCGCCAGAGGATCCTGCGTCTCTCCGGTCTCCGATTCGTACTGATCGAGCGACATTCGAGCGAACAGCAGACGCAAGTCGTCGCCGGCGACGTCCTTGACAGCGTTCAACCGCTCGCGAACCCGACCGACTGCCGCCGGCAAGTCGGCCGGTCGAAGCATCCTGATGACATCGACCCTGGCCGCCAGCAGTTCGACCAGAGCCAGAGAAACTTCCTGCTGCGGCTTCACAGTCTCGGGGATCTTTGTCAGCAGTTTCTCGGCCCAGCTCAGCCGAGACAGCGCATCACCGTCGACGAAGCGCTGCTGCATTTCCTCGCGCGTCACGCGACCGTCGAAGTCGGCGTCGGAAAACGCCGGAACACCCGGCGTCCAGCGTTCGAGCCAGGGCAACGGTTCAATGCCGCTCTCGCCGGTTCCGTCTGCGGGCTCCACGCTGGCTTCGGCCGCGGAGAAAACCGCTCGCGTCCGGACGCCGGCTTCAGCCGCGGTGAGCGGAAGCCGGTCCGATACGGATTGCATCGACATCAGGAAACGCGCGGCCGCCACCGGCCCGGAAGCCCCCGGACGATTCTCCAGCATGGCGGCCAGCACGGCTTCGACAGCCTGCTCGACAGAAACCGATTTCTGCTTCTGGGCCGGTTGGAGAATCTGCAGAACCACTTGCCAATTGCCCCCGGCGGGGAGATCGTCCGCAGTGACAGGCGTGACTTCGTCGGGGTGCAAGGACCACAATTGCGCCAGGCGGATGTAGGCGGCAGCCTGCCCTGGCCAGTTTCGAAGGGAAGCGAGAAAGGCATGCTGGCTGGCGGCAAACTGTCGCTCGGCTTCGAGGCACCCCCCTTTCAGATACAGCACCTCTGCCAGGTCGTATCCCGGACTCGCCGTTTCTTCGAGGATGGCGAGATGACTCAGCGCATCACCAAACCGGGGAAGTTGCATCAGCAGTGCGACGAATCTCCGGCGCATCTCCGGCTGATCGCGGTTCAGTCGCAGACATTCCTCGTAAGTCTGATACAGATTGCGAATCCGCGATTCATTTTCGGGGAGCCTCTCGAGCAGCGCCGCAACACGGGCCAGGATTTCGGCTCGATGCAGCAGATCGTCATCGCCGTTGCGGCCGGCGACCCGGCTGAATTCCAGATACTCGCCGTAGTATCCCAGCGCGGCGTCGATTTCTCCCTGCGCTTCGGCGTGCCGGGCCTTCTCCAGGTACACCGCCGAGTTCGCCTGCAGAAAGTGGCCGCGAATGAACCAGCCGCCTCCCGCCATCGCGACGAAAATCGCGATGGTCCCGACCAGCAGGGGAACGTTGACGTGAATTCCTGGTTTCAGGCTGTCAATCACCGCGCTGGGTGAAGGCGGCGTTACGATGATCGGTTTTGGGTCGTTCACGGGCCCGGCATCCAGTATCAGTTGACGGCCAGGCGTTACAACCGGACTGCCGGCTGATTGCACCCGAGCGGCGGGCTTTGCGCGAGACAGTCCCGCACCAGAGCCCGACCGTCAATTGTGTCTGGAGCAACGACCGGTGCAAACGGGTGGATCGGCCGGTCGTTAACTTTGACAGAATTCGCAAAGTCGACGACAGCAGGGTCCGCAGGACCGACACTCCACACGCCACTTTATCGCAGTCAATTCGACCAACCGCTCTCCCGCGACGTCCTTTGCCGCTGCCGCAGTCTCAGCGGGCTTCCGATTGCAGGTGGTAATCGTCGATCTTCTTATGCAGGGTGTTCCGGTTAATCCCCAGCCGGGACGCCGCCTTCGTCTGAACGCCCTGACACGTCCTCAAGACCTGCAGAATCAATTCCTTCTCGACCAGCGAGACCACCTTCTCGTGCAGATCGGCGGCATCATCGCCGGCGTTCATCAGGCCCAACGTTACCAGTTCGCTGCAGAGGGTCTGCAGGCTGCTCGATCGACTTCGGCTCAAGCGAATCGGTGCCAGGCCGCGGACGTGAGGAGGAAACAGATCCAGGTGGAGAACCTCGCCGGTACACAGCACGATGGCGCGCTCGACGTAATTCTGCAGCTCGCGCACGTTTCCGGGCCAGGCATACTTCTGCAGCATTTCGATCACGTCGTCCGAAATCCGCGGTACCGACCGTCCGTTCGCATGGGCGTACTTCCTGACAAAGAACTTCACCAGAGGACCGACATCTTCGGGCCGTTCGCGCAGCGGGGGCAGATAGACCGGGACCACATTGAGGCGGTAGTACAAGTCCTCGCGGAACCGACCGGCATCGATTTCGTCCAGGAGATCGCGGTTTGTCGCAGCGACAATCCGGCAATCGACGCGAATGGTCTTTGTATCGCCGACTCGCTCGAACTCCTGCTCCTGGAGGACGCGCAGCAGCTTGACCTGCAGCGTGTAACTCATGGAATTGATTTCGTCCAGAAAAATCGTGCCGCCGTGCGCAGCTTCAAACCGGCCCGTGCGGTTCTCGTTGGCGCTGGTAAACGCCCCCTTCACGTGGCCGAACAGCTCGCTTTCCAGCAGACTCTCGCTGAGGGCTCCGCAGTTGACGCGGATGAACGGACCGGTGGCGCGGGGGCTGAGCTCGTGAATGGCGCGTGCGACGAGCTCTTTGCCCGTGCCGGTCTCCCCCAGCAGCAGCACCGTCGCCGACGAACCGGCCACCTGCCGCGTCAGCTTGTAGACTTCGTTCATGGCGGGGCTGCCGCCGATCATCCCCTCGAGCAGAGGAGCATCCATCCGCGGTGTGCTATCCGTCGCGGTCGCCGTGCTCATGGAAGATTGCTGCCTCGTTGAATTCGCCGGTGGCCTGTGCACGCTGACTGGTCGCGATGCGGTCATCATGGGCGGCCTCCGGTGCGTCCTGCAATTGTAAGTCGTACTCCCGGGCTGTTGCACACCGCGAAACCGTGCCCGCGGCGGACAATCCGCCCAACAACCAGACAGGCGTGCCTGCCTTTCAGGCAGACCATCCAGATTCCAGCTGCTGAACTGCAGAAGATGCACGAATCGTGCCGATGCGGCGCTACAGTTCGGCCAGTTCGCTCGGCACCGCCCAAGAAACTTGCAATCGGCGATCGCCGGGAGGCGATAGGGCCACCACCCGCGGCGATCTGATCGGTGCCAGCTCCGGTCGCCGGAGGTTGCGACGCGGCTGTCCAGTTTACAGGCAGGTCAATCCATACGGATCGCGGGAGAAATCTCGCGCCCAAGTTGAACTCTGCTCCTCGCCGGCCGCTGAAATCAGACACGGGGGTTGCCGAGGAGCGTCCGGACGAACCTATTGCCCGACGGTCGTGCGCCAGGGAAATTCCCGCAACCGTTCGCTCAGCACGCGGGAACTGGGCTCCATCGAGCCAATGACGGCGGCGACGGCAGCCTTCAAGCGAGGCGTTTCCACCAGCTTCCAGCCTGCCTGCAGGTCCGCGACTTCCGGTTTGCTCAACAGCAGGCCGTACCGCTGAATGTGCTGACCGAGTTGCAGTGCAGCATTCGTTCGCATGGCATCGGGAAGCTGAGCGTTCAGGGTGACCTCCGACAGCCGCCTTTGCGCCTCCGCGGTTCCGACGCCCCCCAGCGCAATCAGCGAGTTGGTCGAAAGCTGCGGATCTTCGGCCACGGCGGACAGCGCAGGTTCGGCGGGAGCCAGATCAAATACCCGGGACCCGGAATTCGCCAGCTCAGCCAGCCAGTAGGCGGCCGTGGCGCGTCGCGACTGGCGTTCCACGGTGGACAGCGGAGCGACCGCCATCGACTTCAGGAACGGATTGACCTCGCGCATGAAATCCGCCTCCGACGGCGATTCTGCGGCGAAGATCGCCGGGGCGCTTTCAGCAATGAGACGCCGGAGTTTCGAGCGGTCCGGTTCGGCGCCGTAAAGAACCAGCGGAATCGCCGCAGTCCTGGCGTCGGCACGGAAATTGGCGATCGTCTGCGAAAGACCCCACTGCGAGACGTTGATCTGAATGACCACGAAGTTGACAGCTCCGGCTTCACTCGCCGCGAGGAATCCCTCGCGGCCGCTGCGGACGACATCGGTCTCATAGCCGGCAGAGGCCAGGTAGCCTTTGACCTGGCTGGACCGGGTCTGGTCGGCGTCGATAATGATCGCCCTCGGCTGGCTGCCGTCGAGTAGCGCTCGGCGGAGAATATCCACCACGCGATCCGCCCCGGCAAACGAGAGCGTCGGCTCCTGCCTGAGCACAGTCACCGCCGCCTCAAACTGCACCCGATCATCGGGATAGTTCAATGCCGACAGAACCGGAGACCGCAAACCACCCTTGGAACTCAAGATGTCGCGCGTACCAACCGCACTCAATCCACGGACAGCCGCCAGAGCCGCTCCGGTCTGCCTGGCAGCCAGAGCGTCTGCCAGAACTCCGACCAGCATCGACTCGCCGGAGGTCATCGCCAGATACATCGGCGACCCCGGCGTTTCCGGGAGCGGGTGGTCGATCCCTGCGGCCTCGACCTCCAGTCCGAGTAGCGCAGCCAGGAACTGCTCCTGAACGTCCGGCGTCGTCGGCGACAATGCGAGCGACTCGCGAGCGAAGCGGGTGGCGTACCACAGATTCACCAGGCGCGGCGGCCAGTGGCGATCTGCCACAGTGCCGGCCGCGGAGTCCCACGTCCAGACGGCTGCCTGACCATCGTCGTCCAGAGGAGCTTCGATTGTCTGATCAAAGTACCCGGCTGCGAGCTTCCGCAGTTCAGCGGCGGCTTCGATCGAAGACAGCCGTTCGACGGCCTGCGGCGTTCCATACCGGATCCGCGCCAGCGCTTCAGCCGCTGCAATCTTGATCCCCTCCGGCTGATCCGGGCCGAATGCCGGGAACCACAAGTAAGGGACTGCTTCACCCGCACGGAGCCAGCCGAGCACGTTGACCGCCGAGGTCCGGACGGCCTCGTCGGGCGACTCCAGCGTCCCGAGGACGGGAGGAACGACCTGTCGGCCCATCCGGATCAATGTGTAGGTGATGTGGTCGCGTTCTTCTTCGGACTTCGGCGCCGCCAGCCGGGCCACCATGGACGGAACCGCCGGTTGTCCCAGGTTCGTCAGCTCCCGAATCGCCAGTTCCCGGTCGATCGGGTCGCCGCCCAATTGGGTGATCAGGCCGTCAATAAATGCGGGATCAGCGGCTCGGGTTCGAGCGGCAACTTCAAGGTCCGCCAGGAGTTTCGACGACGTCGGACGCAGCTCGTTGATTCGCGACAGACGCACGAATTCGGCCGTTCCATGCTTGTCGCGAAGTCGCATCAGCAGTTCGCCGTCGGGCTGGCTGGCTGCAAACAGATCGAGATACTTGCGAGCCAGATCCATCCGGGCCAGATCGGTCATCAGCAGCGTGGCAGCGAATAACTCTTCCGGCGTCTTCGGCTCGATCAGGAGGGGCGAATCCACTGACGCCTTGGGAGCAGGTGCCTCAGGATCGGGCTCCTGAGCAGACGCTGGCTCGGTGCGCACGAACGCGAACACCCCAATAGCGAGGAGGATCGGAATCGTGCGAACAAATCGGGGCATGCCGATCACTCCGCTTGGGGCGACGTGCAGCTTCCGCCAGGCCCTGCCAAACAAACGCAGACTCACCAAACCGCCGGAATTGCCCGCTCATGGTAGAGCGACGACACCGGGGCTGACAACGGAATTCCCACCGCGGCGCAGGGAATCCACGCCGGGTGACGGATTGTCGCATCGTCAATCGGCACAAGTGCGTCCAACAATCGGCACTTTGCCAGTCCACCTTACCACGCCAACCCCCCGACATTGACGAAAATACGGGCTATGCCGATTATTTCAGCAGGTCAAAGCAAGTCAGTCAGCGGCCGTTGCGCACTGATCCCCAGCGGCCCGTGAAGACCAGTTCGTTCAAGGGTTTACGCACGCGTGCCCCGCCGTCCCGTTTCTGGAGGTCAGGCGCACAGGACTCAAAGTCGACGGCCGCAAACCCGATGGCAATGGCGGCCACCGGTTCATGGGAAGCGGGAATGCCAAAGAGTGCCCGCGACCGCTCGACGTCGAAGCCGGCCATCGGATGCCCGTGCAGCCCCAGGGCCTCCGCCTGCAGCAGGAGATTCGCGGTCGCAAGGCCGACATCGTGGAAACTGTGCCGGTTAGGGCGACCATTCCGACCGAAAGTCAACGCGGCCACCGACAGAAGCAGTGCCCCGGCATGCCGAGCCCAGATCCGATTCGGTTCCGCCAGACAACCGAGCAGGGCGGCGTAGTCGTCCGGCTGGTCCCGCGTCGCCACGACAAAGGACCACGGCTGCTCGTTGTACGACGACGGCGCCCAGCGGGCTGCCTCGAACAGCGTCAGCAGCGTTTCCTCCGGGATCGACCGGGGCTCGAAGCAGACCGGGCTCCACCGCTGACGGATCAGGTCGTGCAACGGATACGGCGATTCGGCGGGCTTCTGCATCGGAAGTGCTTCCTTACGAGCGTATTCTCAACCGGTGTTTCAGTCCGCTGGCGACGGTTTCGCAGACACCACCGGGGAGCCATTCCGGCTGCAGAGCGTCAGCGCCACCACCAGAGACAGCAGCAGTTCGAAGCCGTTCAACCCTTCCGACCAGCGGTGATAGGTCTGAAACGCCTCAGTCCGCGGCTTGCCGGGGGGCGTGACGAGTTCGACGAGGGGCCGGTAGACGGCCACGTAATCGGCCGCCATCAGCCCCAGCGTGATGGCGAGCAGGGCTGCCGAGAACCACCGGCGACCGACCAGCGTCGCCAGCCAGGCAGTCCCCAGCAGGGCAGCTCCCGTGGCGTAGAACGCCGGAAAACGAACCGCCACGAGAATGTCGCGGACCGTCGACTCCAGCCGCGGGTCGGTGACCTCCATGACTGAGGTAATGACAAACAGTGTCGCCGCTCCGACCCAGGCGGAGGTCGCGAAGCGGGCCCAGGCGATGGCGACGTGTTTCACGGAGGGATCCAGAGGATTGCGGGTGGGGACCGGACCGGCCGCAGACGCGCTGGCCGGCCAGAGCGTAACACAGCAATCCCCCGATTCTCTACTCGGGAAGGGTCCCCAGCGCCAGGTCCACGATCGGCAGCCGTTGCCGCTGTTCGACGAATCTGTCACGGCGGACAGGGCCTGGGTAGCGCCGCCGGTGCAGTCCGTCTAGACGGCGGCTGGCGACAGGGCCTATCACACTCCAGTTGTCCACCCCAGACTGACCTGATGAGCGGCGAAATGTCCGGAGTGCTCTCGATACGCCACGCTGTCCGAATCGTCGTCGCCTGCTGCAGCGGCATTGCGCTGTCCGGCTGCATCGGGCTGAGCATCGGCGGACGGACGGTTCAGCAGACCTGTCCCGATCTCGAAGCCCGCATGGCGCAGCTGGAATCCCGGGTGAACGGACTGGAAAAGTCCTCGAGTCCCCCGGCAGTGCTGATGTTGCCGGCCGAGCAGAACTTCGTCCCGCCAGTTCCGCTGGAATCCCCGATCCCCCAGGCGATGCCCTGACGCACTCTGCGTCGCGCTACTCCGGAGACCTGCCGTGCGTCCGACTCCGCTTCGAATCGCAGGCGCTGTCCTGAGCCTGTGGCTGGCAGCGGTCTGCTCCGGTTGCCTGTCGATCGGCGGAAAACTGGCGCTCGAAGACAACCCGACAACTCAGGCCCGCCTGTCGAGCCTGGAAGCCCGGATGAGCGCGATGGAGCAGTCGGTCGGCGGACCGGGGTCGGTTTCGCTGCCGGGGCAGTAGATCGGCTTGGCCAACCGCCACTCGAAGATTTGCCTTGGGACGGACTGAATGCCGTGACATCCTCGACAGCATGATCGCGCCAGCAAATCCTACAATTGTCGATCGCCTGCTGGATCCGGTGGCCGCATGCCTGACGCCGGAGGTCGCCCGGCGGATCTCTGAGTTGCGCGCCGATCCAGCATTGCAGAGCCGACTGGACGAGCTTGCGGTGAAGGCGAACGTCACGACTCGCCCCGGTCGACGCCGTTCCGAATCCAGATTTACACTCACTCCCACAAAGAAAGCCAGGTCGCGTGACTCGGTGCAGGCGCCTCTCCGTGGACAAGCTCCCACAATTCGCGAAACGCCGGATCGGTCTCGTACTCCTTGAGAGCAAGATCCAGCAGCACCTGCGGCTGTTGTATCTCATCGGGGCCTGCTGCCGCATGGAATTCGTGAATCCGCAGACCCAGCGTGCGGGCCTCGGCAAACCGCTGATTGGGCTCGGCGTTCCTTGCGGCGACTTCGTTCTCCGCCGCGATTTGTCTCTTGCAGGCTGCTTCGAGCTCTTCGCGGCTCCAGACTTTCGCTTCGCGAGCTCTCGGGACTGCTCTAGCGCCCGAGGTCCGTTTCCGTTCTTCAGCACCGACCTCCCAGACCGCCCAGCCAATTTCCGGTCTCAGGCAGAGGGTCTGCGGATCCTGGCGGATCCCGAGCAGTCCGCCGATCAACTCCATCCGGTATTCCGTGTCGACGACCTTCCACAGGAACGGCGCCCTCGCCGGCAAACGCGGAAACCGGTCGGGGCCCGGCCCGTCCTCCTCGGAACTGCGACCGCTCATCCAGGGGTTTCGGCAAAATGTTGAGGCCGATCCTGTCCGGCGAAAAAAGCCGTCGCGCACCGGGGAGAGGTAAGGGAAGAGCTTCAAGATCCAACCGGTGACAAAGGGGCCCTTGCCGCTCCCTTGATGACCGTTCCACTTGTAGATCGACTCCCAGAATCTCTGGTCGATCTCGCCGCCCGCGGCAGCCGCTGAGAATTGATGCAGGATCGGCTCCAGTGCTGCGACCCACCAGTCGAGACCAAAGCGACGAAACTCCTGCACCCTGCGGGCGATCGCCTTCCAATCGTCCGGCGTCCCCTCGAGGGTAATGCTGGGGATACCGCACTTGGTTTCCAGCACATAGCTGAAGTAAGCCTGCATCGAGTCCATCAGCACGATTTCCGACGCCGCTCGCTCGACCGGTCCGGTCGTGGAAAAGTCTGCGACAATGAGTCCATGCGCTTCGCCGATCGACGTACGGATCGCCGCGGAGAATTCGCCGAGAACTTCCGACCAGGGGTTCTCCGGCGAGCCTTTGATGAAGCCGTCTCGCCGAACGCGAATCTGCTCCTTGCCTTCATGCCGCACAAAGTGGCGCCGCAGTTGCTCGCTGTTCGCATTGATGTGGTGCGCCAGCCCCTGCGTCAGCGTCAGCCAGATGATGTCAGGGGACAGGCTGATGGGCCGATGGGTCGCAAAGGCCCGATGGACAGTTTCCATCAGCGGGTGCAACCGGACGTTCTCGACCAGTTGTCCGTGGTATTGCGAACAGGACTCCACCTGGCCGCCCAGGAACTCCGTTGTCGCCTGATAATACGGAATCACCGACAATGGTTCGGTGGCCGGGGTCACTGGAGAGACCGCGAACGTTCGACCACTGCGTGGCCGGTCCGCGAGAAAGGAATCCGCGACGTTTGACGATGACCGCTCAGCTCTCGATCGACCAAGTTGAGACATGGAATGCGTCCTCAATGAGCCAGCAAAGCAATCGCCAACGATCGTCTGCGTCTGGGTCTCACAGGCACTGGAAGCTGTGGACCTCCAACGCCCCTCACTTCCCGCACCGCTTCTTCGTAGACTCCGTCCAGATGATTTTCTTTCCCTCCGCCCCCGCGAACTTCCACGCCGGCCACGTTGGGCCTACCGCCTGAACCTCCGCGGACTTCGCGTCCATCAGCCCTTCAATTCCCCCAGTTTCGCGGATTCCACCGTGGAATGGTCGATATTGACGGGCAGAGGGAATGCGTCCAGTCGCCGTCATTCCGGTCACCGACGCCGACTACGGCTTCACATCATCATCCGGCTGTCGGGGAGCGTCCTTCGTCTGAGCCGGGGCTTCCGCCGGCTTGCCGTCCGCGGCTCCTTCGTCGCGCACGCTCACCGGGACCAGCGGCAGAGCGTTGAAGTTGTCGTTGGCAAAAGGGGACGCACAGATCGAGGGAACATCCGGCAGGCCCTGGGACTTCCGCAGCGCGGACAGCAGACTGCGGATCTCGCAGTGCGACTTCCAGGTCTGATGGATCACCAGCACGCCGATCGATCGGACCGGGGTCATCGTGCCCCCTTCGCCGTCGACTTGTTCCCACATCGCACTGCCTGACTCTTGAATGGCCATCATCAGATCTCCCCAGTCGTCTCCCGGAACGAGATCTTTCACCGAAAAGACGCGGGTCGACAGTCGCAGATCGAGTTCCTCCTGCGTGCTGATGACCAGCACGCCATTCTCGACCATGAACCCCAGCCCCAGCGGCTCCAGCACGTGGGGCAGGGCCACCAGCAACGGCACTTCGCCGAGCTGCAGCGCGACCGGCGTATCGCTCCCGATTCCGGCATCCTGAAGCTTGATCTCGTCAATAAAAATCGGAATCCGGCAGCGATGGCGGAGGAGTTTCACCCAGGTGACCAGCGGCGTATTGCAGTCCCAGTTGCCCCGCATCAGCAGCGCCTCTTCGGGGCTGAACCGGGCGGTCACGGCCTCCTCCCCCTGCAAAACACCCACGGCGGTGGCGAGCATTGCCAGCGTCAGCAGACTCCACACACGACTGGTCATCGGCAGATCCTCCTGGCAGTGTTGCAGAGTTTTCGGAAACGGCTCCGAACGTCGTCGATTCTAAAAGCCCGGGCCAGACCCAACCGGCATTCGTTTCACCGGTTTCGGCTGCAGCTCGTCGTAAAGTCGGGGAATTTGCCATGCCGCTGCCGGCACGGCCGGGCGTCTGGGCCGACTGGTCACCGGCACTAGGGGAAGCGAGTCAAAATTGTCATCCGGCAGCGGAGTTGCGCCGATCGATCCGACGTCGGGCAGCCGGGCCGCCTGCCGCAGTGCGGCGAGCAGGCTGTGAATCTGGCGGTGGACCTTCCAGGTCTGACTGATCACCAGCGATCCGGTCGTCGGTACCGGGTTCATCGTCCCCCCTTCGCCGTCGAAGTCCTCCCACAGGCCGGACGTACTGTCCTGAATGGCAAACATCAAACTCTGCCAGTCTCCCCCATTGACGAGATCCTGTACCGGATACACGCGGGTCGACAACTGCAGTTCCAGATCGTCCTTCGTGTCGACGATGAGGATGCCGTGGACCACCGCAAAGTCCAGTCCCTGCGGCTCCAGCACCAGCGGCAGGGCGGCGAGCAGCGGGGCCTCGCCAATTCCCAAATTGACGGGAGTCTCAATCTCGATCCCGGCATCCCGCAGATGAGTTTCGGAGACAAAGACCGGAATCCGGGCACGCCGGTGGATCAGCTCCAACCAGTCCTTCATCGGCAGATCGACGCAATCCCAGTTGCCCCGCATCACCAGCGTCTCTTCGGGCGACTGCCGGAACTGACCGGTTTCGTCCGCCTGGAGACTGGGCCGGGAACCGTCTGTCCTGAGGATCCCCGCGCCGACCATCACGGCCAAAATCGCCAGGACACCCCACACGCGGCTGGTCATCGGTCGTTCTCCCGAGTTAGCATCTCAGTGACAAGCTATCACAATAGCCGGTTGGGGCAGGGGATGGCAATTTGTGATCTCGTGGCGGATCAAGCACGAAATCCGAAACTCGAAATCCGAAACAGATTCAAAATCTAAAGCTCGAAACAGAATCGGTGGCGATCCCGGTGATGCCGATGCAGGCGCGGATTTCGGGCAGGTCGCCGTTGATCCAACGGGTGGTCTCACGTTTCCGGACAAGGGACGTGTGTCGACGGGCCGCACCGACTCAAACGCATTCCCGAGGCCGAATCTACAGAGTTTGAGGAACATCTCATGTCGCTCTCGCAACTGCTGCTATCGCGCTGCCGCCGGATCGGCCGGCTGGGACTGGTCTGCGGCCTCGGATTCGCCGTCGCGAACACCATTCTGGCCGCCGAGCCGCTCCCCCTCCGCCGGGTCGTGATGGTCAACTCGGGGATCGGATTCTTCGAGCATGGCGGCCCGGTCGAAGGGAACCGCAAGGTCGAATTCACCGTCAACGCCGGCGATCTGAATGATCTGCTCAAGAGCCTGGTCGTGCAGGATCTCGGAGGCGGCAAGATCGCCGCGGTGAATTACGCCTCGCCGGAGCCCGTGTCGGAAACGCTCCGGCAGCTCTCGGTCGACCTCACCGCCAATCCCTCGCTGTCGCAAATCTTCCACCAGTTGCGCGGGCACCAGATCGAATTCAGCTCGACCGGGCTCGACGGTACGACGAAGGGGGCGATCGTCGGCGTCGAACGCCGGCGAACCCTGGCCGCCAATACGCAGGTCGTCGACACGGACATCCTGACCGTGCGAACGCCAACCGGCATTCGCTCGGTCCCGGTGGCGTCGATCCTCGCCACCGCCTTCCCCGAAGAGAAAATCGACCGCGACTTCCAGCAGGCGCTCGACCTGCTCGCCGGCGCTCACCAGGAGAGCCGCAAGACCGTCGAACTCGATCTCCGCGGCGACGGCCCCCGTCAGATCCGCGTCGGTTACGTGCAGGAAGTCCCCGTCTGGAAAACGAGCTACCGGCTGGTGCTGGACGACAAAGATCCGCCCAGGCTGCAGGGATGGGCGATCGTCGAGAACACCACGCCGCAGGACTGGAGCGAGATTCAGCTCACGCTGCTCGGCGGCCAGCCGATCTCATTCCAGATGGACCTCTACTCGCCCCTGTTCGCCACCCGACCGACGGTCGCTCCGGAGACGCCGACCGCCGTCCAGCCGCGGACGTACCAGCAGAATCTCTACCAGCAGGTCGACGAGTTCCTCGCCGGCGCTAGCAAACCCGCCCGGCTGCCGAGCTACGGCGGCATGGGAGGCTTCGGCGGCGGGCTGGGCGGCATGGGCGGATCGATGGGGGGCGGTTTCGGGGGAAGCGCGGGCCACATGCCGGGCATGATGGCGCCGACGTCGAGCATGGAGTCCGCGGCGCAGTCGTCCGAAGTCGGCCACTCGTTCCGCTACGCCATCGCCACGCCGGTTTCGCTGAAGCGGCACGAATCGGCGATGCTGCCGATCGTCAACGACGAGATCACCGGCGAACAGCTCGCCATCTTCGACAGCCGGGTCCACCCCAGCCATCCCCTTGCCGGCGTGCAGCTTACGAACTCGACGAAGCTCCACCTGCAGGCCGGTCCGATTACCGTCTTCGACGACGGTGAATACGCCGGCGACGCCCGGCTGGGGGATGTCCCCGCGGGGACCAGGCGGCTGATCAGTTACGCGCTGGATCTGAAGACCGAAGTCGTCACCGCGACGGCGACCGAGCCCCCGGAGCTGATCGGGGTCAGCATCGACACCGGTCGGGTGCTGCTCAAACGGAGGGAAGCCCGCCGGACGACGTACACGATCAAGAACTCCAGCGACCAGCCGCGCAAGCTGCTGCTGGAACAGCCCCTCGACACGCAGTGGCCAACCGTCGAACCGGCCCCAGCCGAGAAGACGCGGGAGTCGTACCGGTTCGCCTTCGCAGTCCCGGCCGGGAAAACAGACACATTCGCCGCGACGGAATGGAAGCCGGCCGATGAAAGACTACCGCTCCGCGAGATGTCGCAGGCTCAGTTCGAAACGTACGGGAACTCGGCGCTTGCCTCGGTCGAAGTGCAGGCGGCGCTGAAGAACCTGCAGCGGGAACAGGCGGCCCTGCGCAAGCTCGCCGCAGCGCGGGTGCCGCTGGAGCTGCGTAACAAGGAGCTGATCGCCGAGCAGCAGCGACTGCGGGAAAGCCTGCGGGCCGTCGGCGAGGCCGAGGCGCTGCATCAGCGGTACGTGAAGAAGCTGGGCCAGACCGAAGACGAACTGGAAGCGCTCGGCGCGAAACTGAAGCACGCCCGCGAGACGGAACTGGCCGCAGAGCAGGCGTTCCACGCGAAGACGGAGACGCTGACGGTGAAGTAGCGGAGTGAGAACTCCTGTTGCCCGCGGTTCCGCCATCGCGGAGGATCCAAGAATGCCGCGTTTGAAAAGCATACTGACCAGCCTCGGTTCACGTCGCTGGCTGGTCTCGCTCAGCATGATGTTTGCACTCTACGTCGGCAGCTACGCAGTCCTGTCCGCCTGCGGTCGCTACGTCGTCCGTCCGTTGGGCGAACGTCGGTGGCCGGGAACGGGCATGGCTGTAATGGACACCTCGCTCTGGACTCCCGCCGGGGTCCGTTGGGAACGGCGGCGCAGCGTCACAGGCAATTACGTCTACGAAAGTGATCCGCTCGGCTGGCTCTTTCTGCCCCTGCTGTCGCTGGACCGACGATACGTGCATCCAACGCGAGATCTGCTGGAGATGCACTAGCTCCTCCGGGCGAGCCTCGGAATCCAGTACGCCACCGTTTCGACGGTGCCCGCGGCTGGCACTGGAAATGGTTGTTGTGATGCCTCTTCCATCGCGTTACCTTCAGCCGCGTTCTCAGGCGCCGGCCCGTTCCCGTCGTTGACGGATCGGCGCCCGGCTGATCGTTCCCCGCACCCGCCATCCCTCCGACTGCCTCACCCGCCCGCCGACTGCCGGCCCTCCACCGAGTTCCCTTTATGCGTCCACTCGATCTGGCCGTCATCGGTCTCTACGCCCTCGCCATGCTCGCCGTGGGCCGCTACTACAAGTCGCGCGTGCAGACCTCCGACGACTATCTGCTCGGCGGACGGACCATGAGTCCGCTGATGGTCGGCGTTTCCCTGTTCGCCACGTTAAGCAGCACGCTGTCTTATCTGGCGTACCCCGGCGAGATGATCCAGAACGGCCCGATGATGTTCGCGCAGCTCACTGCGTTTCCCGTCGTGATGCTGATTGTCGGCTGGTTCCTCATCCCGCGCATCATGAAAC
This sequence comes from uncultured Planctomycetaceae bacterium, assembly GCA_942493135.1. Taxonomy (GTDB): domain Bacteria; phylum Planctomycetota; class Planctomycetia; order Planctomycetales; family Planctomycetaceae; genus Planctellipticum. The sequence continues at coordinate 7,252,438 of OW818684.1, forward strand.
AGGAAGTTACCAGCGGCTACGAACTGCTCGAACGGCGGCTCGGGCTTTCGGGACGACTCCTCGGCGCCACGATGTTCATGACGCTACGGATCGTCTGGATGGCCGCCATCCTCTACGCCACGACGAACAAGGTACTCGTCCCGCTGCTGGGGCTCGATCCGTTCTGGGCGCCGTTCATCGCGGCGGCGATGGGCCTGGTGACGCTCGTCTATTCGACCGAAGGCGGAATGCGGGCGGTGGTGATGACCGACGCCATTCAGTCGCTGATCATGTGCGCCGGCGCAATCGTCGTGTTGCTCGTTGTGACGGTCGATCTGGGCGGCGTCGGGGCCTGGTGGCCCAGGGTCTGGGCAGCCCACTGGCAGGAACCTGTCTTCTGGTTCCGGGCAGACGTCCGCGTCACGTTCATGGGAGCATTCCTGAACATGCTGGTCTGGATGACCTGCACCTGCGGCGCCGACCAGATGGCCATCCAGCGATACCTCTCGACGCGGGACTTCAGATCCGCCCGCCGGTCGTTTGGCGTCAACCTGCTGTCGGAGGCCCTGATGGCGACGCTGCTGGCCCTGGTGGGACTGGCGCTGCTCGGCTACTTCACGCAACACTCCGAAGGGCTCGCTGCCGGCAAATCGCTGATCGAGCAGGCCGACGAGCTTCTCCCCCGCTTCGTCGTGACGGTCCTTCCCCCGGGCCTGGCGGGAGTGGTCATCGCGGCGATGCTCTCCGCCGCGATGTCGAGTCTGTCGTCGGGGATGAACTCGGCCAGCGCAGTGATCACGACCGACTTCCTCGGGCGCGTGCGGCAGACTCAATGGTCGCAGCACGAAACGGTTCGCGTGGCCAGGGTCGCCTCGGCAATCATCGGCGTGATCGCCGTTCTGCTCAGCATGTTCGTTGGACAACTGGCAGGCAACCTGCTGGAACTGTGCATCAAAGTCGTCAACCTGCTGACCGCCCCGCTGTTTGTGCTGTTCTTCCTGGCCCTGTTCGTGCCGTGGGCGAAGCCGGCCGGCGGCGTCGCCGCGACGGTGGCGAGCATCGGCGTCGCGGTGGGGATCGCGTTCTTCAAACTGGGAGGCCTGGAATTCCTCTGGACCGCCCCGGCGTCATTCGTCGCCGGCGTCCTGGTGAGCCTGATCCCGTGGGGCGAGCAAACGGGTTCATCGCAAAATGCGTGAAGGGCGGACATCCCGCCGTGTTCCTGTTGCCCCAGTTCGGCCTGGAGACCTCATGCCGCAGTCAAGTGAGTCGGCCGCAAAACGGAGCATCGCGAGCAGACGATCTCAGGCCGAGACCAAGATCGAGAACCGAAGGACGGCGACATGATGCAATGGTAAATACACTGGCCGAAGCGTTGCAGTCGGCCCCATCGTTGCCGTGGCGAGACGCTCTCTATCTGCCGGTCGAGACTCCGTGGGAACTGAGTACTCCCGCGGTCATTTGCAATCCCGATGACCTGCTCGACAAGACGACCAACACGGAGGCCGTTTCCGCGACAGGGATGCGTTACGCCCTCTCCATCACCGACGTGCAGGATATTGTCGACTATGCCCGAAAGCAGCGTCCGGACTGTTCCTTGGAGGATTTGCTGAAAGCATTCATTTTCTATTTCGAACGGGACGCGTTGATTGAGTTCGGCGAGTGATCGCAATTCTGCTCCACCCTCACGCCTCCTCCGCCGCCGGTTCCACCGCTTCCACCTTCTTCGACTCATCCACCACGCTGATCACCAGATCCCCCGGCTTCGGTTCCGTCTTGCCGTCCGCCGTGCAGACCTGCACCGTCCCGTCGGGCTTCACGATAAACAGGGGCAGGGCGGCGGCGCCGTGCTCCGCCTGGAACTGGGCGTAGTCGAATTCCTTCGTCAGCCGCGTCTTGCGGACTTTGACGTCGCTGGGGAGCAACTCCTCCATCCGGTCGAACGTGCAGTCGGCCCCGAACAGCAGCCGGCCGCGATGTTCCAGCGGAACCGTCGTCTGCACGCCCCCTTTGGGTGCGGGAAATGGCAATTGGTAAACCTCCTGCCGGCCGAACGCCTCGGCGTAGTTCAGACAGGCCAGCGAGTTGGCTTCGTTGTTCGCCGTCACGGCGAGCATCCGCCCCAGTTCCGTGTAGTCGATTTCCTCGCGCGTCGCGTGCGCCAGCGCACTGCCGTAGAAACAGGGGAGCCCGGCCATCCGGCAGCGGGAAATCTTGTACCAGTCGGTATCGATCAGAAACACCGGGCAGCCTTCTTCCTTCAGCACCTTCGCCAGCGCCCGCACCCAGGGATACGCACCCACAAACAGAATCCCCTGCGGGTTCGACTGTGTCAGCCCCAGCCGCCGGGCCAGCGGCGCGGCGCTCACGCCGTAGACCAGCACCGTCACAAAGACGACCAGAAACGTGATCGGCACTATCGCGTCGGCCTCGGGATAGCCGACTCTCGCCAGGCTCAGCGCGAACACCGACGAAATTGCGGCCGCGACGATGCCGCGGGGCGCCATGCAGCACAGAAAGACCCGTTCCGGCCACGAGAGGGCCGAGCCCCAGGTGGCGATCAGCACCGACGCCGGCCGCGCGACCAGCAACAGCACCGCCACGAACGCAAAGCCCTGCCACCCCAGCCCGGCCAGATCGTCCAGCCGCAGCCGCGCGGACAAAATAATGAACAGACTCGAAATCAGCAGCACCGTCAGCGTTTCCTTGAACTCAACGACGTGCTTGATCGAAACCCACTTCTGATTGGCCAGCACGATCCCCATCACGGTGACCGCCAGCAGACCGGATTCTTCCTGAACGGCATTGGCCGCGGTGAAGGCGAGGAACATCAACATTAGCGAAACGGGGTTGTTGAGCCGGTCCGGCGCCCAGAATCGCGACAGGACCAGAATCAGAATTCCCGCCGCCAGACCGCCGGAAAGGAGGCCGATTCCGAGCGTTTTGCCGAGCACGATCGCCGCCTGAGCGAAGCCGCCATGCCCGGGTCCCGCCTGTATGACCGTAAAGACCAGCAGGGCCAGCGTGGCCCCGAGCGGGTCGATGATGATCCCTTCCCACTTGAGCAGCGCCCCGACTTTTCCCCGCAGTCGAAGATGCCGCAAAATCGGCCCGATGACCGTCGGCCCGGTCACGACAAGAATCGCCCCGAGCAGCAAGGCCACCGGCCAGGGGAGCCCGAGAATCCAGCGTGCAGCGCCGGCGCTCACCACCCACGAGATCACGACGCCGATCGTCGTCAGCAGAAAGAAAACGCCGCCGACCGATTTCAGTTCCCGCGTCCGGAGATTGAGGCCCCCTTCGTAGAGGATCACCGCGACCGACAGCGAGACCAGCGGCAGCATCAACTCGCCGAACAGCTCGTCCGGATGCAGCCAGCCGGTCACGGGTCCCGCCAGGATGCCGGCCGTCAGCAGCAGCAGGATGGAAGGAAGCCGGACCCACCACGAAGTCCACTGCGCCACGATGCCGAGCACAAAGATTCCAGCAAGCTGGAACAGGACGGCGTGTGACAAGCGTTGGACCTCCGTGTGCAAGTCACCGGTACCAAGTCGAATGACTCGACGCTCGGGCGACGTGGAGGAATCCTAGTCGATATCCCGCGAACTGTCACCCGCATACCGCAATGAACCCAAACGTCGATCTAGTTGTGAAACCTGCCGACACTCCACGCAGAGGCGAATCCGACCATCGCTTGCCTGGCAATTCGCGACGAACTTGTCGCCCGGACGGGAACCTCGTCTCGCAGCCAGCTGAGTTGTCCCCTGACCCAACGCATCGACGGCTGGGTCAGAATCTGGATTCCGGCCACCCTTCAACAAAGCCAGCAGGAGCAAGCAACCAACGGCCTTGGCGATGGCGTAGCGAATTGTCGCAGTGCGATCCGGATCACCGGTAGTACGTCGCTCGATTCTTATGGCGCAAGCAACGCGGACTCTGCGGCCTCATGTCGGCGAACCATCCGGTCGAACCCGGCAGATCGGACAGCGAATATTCGACTCCGGCAACGGCCTACCGCACTTGGGGCAGTTCCATGTATTTGGCGGCGGTGGCGGAATCTGCCAGCGCCATTCGTCATCGAAATGGCTCCTGCATCCAAGACACTGAATGCCGTGCCAGGCACCCGCAAGCCTCAGGAGTGGAACGAAGAAAACGTGATAAGTCGTGAATTCCCGGCATTCGGCGAATGTGGTATGGCAGCAGCACGTTGGACAGTAAAACTGGCCGTGGCGGCTGGTCGGTTTGACGCGGGTCTTCCAGCCATACAGCACGATCATGTCTGCAACTCCGCGACGCGGGGAATCGCGCCGATCCGCCGCCGATCGACATGCACGTATGTCTCCTGGTACGGCGAACCGGTAGGTCGCCCCGCACCAGTCTGGCGGAATCCATCACCGGCCGAAACCCCTTGTGTTCGATAAGTCCCGCCGGCCCAGAACAAAGTGATCCAGCCTCATCCCGCCAGCCACCCCACCCACACATCGTCGATCCGCACTTCGTCCAGCGTCGCCTCTCGGCCCGTCTCGACGTTCCTGATTCGCAGGTTCGTCAGCGTCGCCGAAACGTTGTGAGTCGCACTCCTGAACTCTGACGGCGGCGGCGCCACTCTGCGGACGATGGCAATCGACCCGGCCACGGCCGCCCATCGCGCCATCGGCTCCGGATCCCCGCCGACGTCGTCGCAGAAGTACGCGTTCGCAGGACTGGCGAACTGCAGGATCTCGACCGCCAGCGACCTTTTCGAGGGAGTAATCTCCACGCGGGTCGGCACGCTGGACAGATCCAGCCCGTTCTCGTCCACGCGAACCGCGACCGCCAGCGTCCTGCCGTCATTGAAGCGATACACCAGGAAACTGCCGCACCCGCCAGCCTCGCCGGAGAACATCTCCGCGCGCGGCGTCACGACCGCGGGCGAGCACCCGGTCGCCAGCAGACAGACCATGACGATCACGGTCTGCGCAACGAAGGATCGGCGCGAGATATTCACGAGTGAGACTCCGGTGATCGCCGATCGGAAGGCGTCAGTTCGCCCACCACTCCAGCCACAGCGCAGCCTTGTCCTGCTCGGAGAGATCTTTGCCGTTGGCGATGTCGACCCGGGTGATGAGCGCCAGCGGAACGTTGAAAAAGAAGTCGCCGCGACGCAGCTCCTGAATCAACGCCGGCAGGATTGCCGGCCCCAGCGCGACGATCGCCTTCCCGTGCGGTCCCTGCCAGGAATCCGCGGTGTTCGACGACAGGGCGAACCGCTTCCGTTCCTCCTGCCACAACGGCAGCAACCTCCGCAGATCCTGCTGGACGTCTTTCCAATCTCGCGGCGCCTCCACCTTGCGCGACGGGGATTTGTCATCGACGTCCGTCGCAAGGACTTCGGCGGGCCGGGACAAGCGCCAGTAGCGAAGCACTCCCGGCAGCAGCCAGCAGACCACGACGCGTCACGTGAGATGTGCTGTGGGAATCCATAGTCAACCTTTCTCCGGAGAGATTTCCCAGTCGGACGCGACAGCGTCACTGTATCGAGTCAAGATTGCATCCGGACAACATTCCGCAACAGAATCTGACGCCCAAACAGCGAGACATAAAACCTGGTCCCCCATTCTCCGCCAGTGTTGCTGATCGCCCATTCGTAGTCGACGGCCACAATCCAGGGACCGCGGAAGTCCGCGGACTCCGCCAAGGCGATTCTCCCCGGCGCATTGCCCGGATTCGCGGCCATCTGTTGTACGAGCCATTGTGAGGTCTCCAGCTCGCACGCGGCAGTGGACATCGCATTCGAAACGTAACCCACGAATACAACAGCGACAACCGCCAGTGCCGCGTGCGCCAGCCAGGTTCGACGCAGCAGCCGGAAGATGAGCCATCCCGCTTGCTCCTCACTCGCACATTGAATCCACATCACGCCCCGGCCTCCGCATCGAACTCTCTGGCAGTCCTAAAACAAAAGCATCCTGCTCAATGTCCGCCACTCACCGCCCGACTTTCCGAGCTGAAAGATCTGGCCGCCAGGCTCGTCTCCGCCGCCAACCTGCACGCGAACGGTTCCATCGGCGATGAGAATCGTCGAGCGAACCGGACTGGATGTCTCGCGCCGGACGACTTCGGCAATCTCTGCCTACTCCGCCGGAGTCAGCTCGCGCGGCTGCGATTCGGACGCGAGAGATCCGCAGAACGCCACCCCGCCACCGACCGCTCCCGCAAGCAATGCAACGATCCCCAGTCGCGGCCCGGCAGCTCGCCCGAACACGGAATCAAACCAGACTTGGCTCATCTCGCCCTCGCGCGTCCTGACCAATTTATTCCGCGAACGAACGATCGATCGCATCCGTCGACCCCGCCACATTTCGACGGCACCTTCATCGCTGGCGTTCCCGAGCTCGACAGGTCGCCCGGTTTATTGATGCAATTCCTGCGATGGAATCGGGACAGATGGCTCGCGATGCGGCCCTTCGCCAACTTCGTGTCGCACCGCCGCTGGAAATTCCGTCCGGCGCGACAAGATTCATCGCTACGGCAGAATCTCAACCTCATATCCGCAGTTCACGGGATGCCGATCGGAATTCTCAGAATTCTTCCGTTGAATCTGCTGGTGCTTCTCCGTATTGTGAGCTGACGCTCATCAATAATTCACACAATTTTCACGATCTGGGCGACGCCTTCACATTCCCCGTGTCGGCTGCTGCCACTCCCAAATCCAACAGTTCAGACCTTGTCCGGAGGTCGATTTGGCACGCTCATCGTCCTGCCTCGTCGCCGCCCGGCTGAGAATCTGTAACGCAATTTTCGCCGCGGCCGAACTCTCGGTTCCGGGCTTCACAGACCTGCCTGTGTCTCCTGCCCTGCCGCCCCGAAGTTCAGCACCGGGCGAGTGAGTCCGACCGCTCTCTGCCCGCAAAACTCTCGTACTGACGCCCCACCTCTGATCCAGCCGTCACAGAGACGACAGCGATACCGAACAGTCATTTGCACAAAACCGCACCAGCACCGCCACTGCATTTGCAGACAAAATAAAATGGCATCAGAGTTGCTGATTCCTCAGAACTTCCGCCGCCACGACGGGTTCGACAGAAGGACGCTCGGCCCTGTCAATCCGGGAGCGACGAAAGTCGTCTGACCGAGCGATTCCGAATCGATGCGCATGTGGCTGCGGCGAGGCGGCTGGCGGTGCGCACTATGTTGCAAACCAGTCCTCAATCGGTTCCGTCGTGTCACAGAGTTAAGGGCCCACAATCGATGCTGCAGATTCTTTCCCGGGGCGTCCGGCTGACCTCGCAATTCCTCGCGATTGGCGTCGCACTTTTGCTGTCCGGCTGCGGGCAGGGGGACCGACCGCCGATCGGAACCGTGTCGGGAACCGTCACGATGGACGGAGAACCTTTCAGCGGAGTGATCGTCTCCTTCATGCCCGAGAGCGGTCGGCCGGCGTCCGGCATCTCCGATGACAGCGGCAGGTACTCGCTGGAGTACGTACAGGGTGTCAAGGGCTGCAAGATCGGCCCCGCGAAAGTCGTCTTCTTCGCGCCGACCGGCGGCACGATGAGCCACGCGATTCCTCCGCAATATCAGGCGGAATCGGATCTTTCGGCCGACGTCCAAAGCGGCAGCAACACGTTCGACTTCGACCTGAAGTCATCGCCGGACGGCGGACCCGCCAAGCCGGGCGCCAAGGCCGCCCCGGTGATGGCGGATTGATGTCCTCGGCCGTCCCGCCGGTCCGGATTCTTTGCCGCAGTCCTTTCAATTCCTCTGGTTCAATGATTCTTTTCTGTTCTCAGGGAGAAGTCTGATGAGTTCGAGACAAGGTGTTCGTCGCGGTTTTACTCTGATCGAGCTGCTGGTCGTGATTGCGATCATCGCCATTCTGATCGCCCTGCTGCTGCCTGCTGTCCAGCAGGCCCGCGAAGCGGCCCGACGCACTCAGTGCAAGAACAATCTGAAGCAGATGGGACTGGCGCTGCACAACTATCACGACACGTTCGGCGTGCTCCCTCCCGGCTGGGTCAGCCAGTACTACCAGATCCCCACGGGCGAACCGACGATCTGGAGCTGGGGCGTGATGATTCTGCCCTACATCGATCAGGCTCCGCTCTACAATCTGGTCCAGCCGGGCACGTACCGCATCGATCAGAATCTCGCCGCGGGCGGCACCCGCGCTCAGGCGCTGACGACGCCGCTGACGGCATTCCGCTGCGCCAGCGACACCGGTCCCTCTCTGAACAATTTCTCCGGGGCGAATGCCGTTGCCCCTGTCCTCGCTTCGGACCTCGACACCTACAATCGCAACGTCACCAACGGAACGGCCAACGTCGCAATTGCGACGTCGAACTTCGTGATGGTGACCGACGCAGGGGACAGCATCACCCCGGCAGTGACCGAGGCCACGTACGGTCCGCCGCTGGGGGTGGCCTGGAACGATTCCAAGGTCGGCCTCAAAGATATTACCGACGGCACCAGCAACACCCTGCTGATCGGCGAGCGGGCCTTCAGCATCAAGAACACGCCGATCGGCGCCGCCAACGCACTCGGCTTCAGTCCCGCCACCTCGGTCGGCGCCTACGCCAATCAGCAGTGCCGCTCCTGCCTGGCCGCAGTCGGCATCTCGTACTGGGGACTCAACCAGACTGTGACGAACGCTGGACATCAGTCGCGCGGCTTCTCCAGCAACCACACCGGCGGCGTGCACTTCGTGCTCGGCGACGGCTCGGTCCGGTTCATCAGCGAGAACATTGACTTCAAGCCCAACAGCATCGGCGGAGCCGCCCCCTCGCACGCCGGATCGCTCTACGTCAACAGCGTGTTTGAGTACCTGATCGGCCGCAACGACGGAAACGTCATCGGCGAATTCTAAGCCCGGACGATCGGAGTCAAACTTCCGCAACGTGGTTGAGCGTCACGTGATCCGAAAGCGGATCACGTGACGCTTTTTTCATCCCGCCCTGTCGTTTCGCAGAACCACGATGAGACTCAGCGCTCCAGCCCTCCGACAAATCGTCCGTGTCGCCGCAATCCTGTTGCTGACGTCTACCGCCGATAGCGGCGAGATCCGCGGCGTCTGGACGGACGGCGATCCACAAAAGACTCTCAAAAACGTTAGTCTCCTGGGAGCGGCCGCGCGACTCGATAACGGCTCGGTCATCGCCGCAGGGGGGCTGAATCGTAAGTCCCTGGACTTCGCCGCCGTTGCGACTGCCGAGTTGTACGATCCCACCGCCAGTCGCTGGATGCCCGCCGGCCCGCTCTGCACGCCTCGCTGGTCGCTCGACGCCGTCACGCTGAAGAACGGCAAGGCGCTGTTCGCGGGCGGCGCCAGCGGCTTTCTGGCGAACGCCGCTCTCGACACCGCCGAGGTGTTTGATCCGGAAACCGGCAAGTTCTCCTTGACCGCGAACAGGCTCTCCGCGGCCAGACAGAGCTGCGGAATCTCGCTGTTAAACGATGGTCGAGTCCTGATCGCCGGCGGAAATTCCGCAGGGAACAATCTCAATGGAACCGGCGTCACAGCCGTCGACATCTATGATCCGGACACGAATCGCTTTCGAACCGCGGCGCCGCTCCACTTCGGGCGGTCGCTGCACGCGCAGGTGACGCTCCGGGATGGCCGCGTCGTCGTCATCGGCGGCGCGCAGACCAGCGCCGAGATTTTCGATCCCCGGCAGAATACATGGACAGTTTCGGCCGGCCACTTGCCAACGACCCTCAAAGACATCAAAGCCTTCGAACTCTTCGACGGCCGAGTGTTCCTGCCGGGCGGCCAGAACGCGGTCGATGGGGTGACGTCCGATGCGACGTGGTTCTTCGACACAGCGACCGGAACGTTTTCGCCGGGGCCGAGTCTTGCCGGATTCAACTCTGCCCCTTCGGGCGTGCAGGTCGGCTGCAGCGACTACTCCGCCTTCGACCTGTTCCCCGCCGACCACAAGCGGCGCGGGCGATACATTCTAGTCGCCGGCGGCGAACACGATCCGCTCACCGGGCCGGATGTCGAACTGAATTCCGCGGTGATCTTTGACGCCGCAAAGAACGCATTCGTCAATGTTGGCCCCATGCCTTTCGTCCACGACGACCACACCGAATCGCTGCTCGGGATCAATTCGAAGGGAAATCCCGAAGTCCTTCTGTTCGGCGGAAACAGTTCCTCCGGCGTCAGCCGCTTCGAATTCTTCACGGACTCGATCGACGAACCGTAAGACCGCGGTTCCGTGTTCCGAGCCGCAGACTCGCCACTCTCAGTTCAGGACGTATCGATGCCCCATTGGCGCGCATTCCTGCTGCTCGCACTCGCACTCCTCGGCCCCGCATTCGCCCGCGCCGAAGAATTCCGCGTCCGGCCCTATTTGCAGAATCCCGCCCTGAACGCCATCACCGTCCGCTGGCTCTCCGAGGACAACCAGCCGGGCGTACTCTCGGTGGATATGCCTGGCGGCCCCCGTACGTTCTCATCTCAGCCCGTGCAGGCCGCGGCGCTGGCGTACAATCCCTTCAAGCCCGAACCGGGCGGTCCGCACCCTGCCGTCCCCTGGCTGCACCGCATCCGCGTCAACGAGCTCCAGCCCGGGACGGAGTACCGCTACGCCGTCCGCCAGGGAGACCAGACGTACGAGAGTCGCTTCGCCGCCGCCCCCGGCCCCGATCAACCCATCCGCTTCCTCGCCTGTTCGGACTCCGAAACCGAGCCCGAATCCTCCACCAGCCCCCCCGTCGACTGGCCCGCGCCGCCGGTTCACAATCGCCCCGAGGGGCTGACGAAGTACGTCGTCGACCAGACCACCGGCTATCGTGAAAACCTCAACATCATGGCTGCCCGCAAACCCCAGTTCATTCTCATCACGGGCGACCTGGTCGAGACCGGCGGCGAACAGCGCGACTGGGACGAATTCTGGCGCCACAACGCCGGCGACTACGGCACCATCGCCAGTCGGATCCCCTTGCTCCCCGCCCTCGGCAATCACGAGAACTATGCCGGCCCGGGCGGCGGCTACAGCGCGGAAGGGGCCAACTTCGGCACCGCCAAGTTTTTGACGTACTTCGAAGTCCCGTCGAACAACGCCGCCAATCCCCAACATCACGGTCGCTACTACCGGCTCGACTACGGCCCGATCACGCTGATCACTGTCGACTCCAGCGACGGTCTCCCCGAAAACACCGCCGCCGACACCAACCACAATCTCTCCGGCAGCCACGCCCCCGACTTCAACCCCGGTTCCGAGCAGTACCGCTGGCTGGAAACTCAGCTCGCCGACGCCCAGCAGAAAAGTCGTTTCACCTTTGTGCAGTTCCACCACACCATGTTCGGCTCCGGCCCCCACAGCATCCCCTTCGGCAGCCCGAATTTCTCCGGCCAATCGGGCATCGCCATGCGGGTCCTGCTGCCCCTCTTCTTCCGCTACGGGGTCGACGCCGTCATCTCCGGCCACGACGAACTCCTGGAACGCTCCGAGGTCGCCGGAACGGAAACCCGGCCCGACGGCTCGACCCGGCCGCATGCCATCCAGTTCTTCGACGTCGGCATCGCCGGTGACGGACTCCGCGGCCCCTCGACCGGTTTCGACAACCCCCACCGCAAATTCCTCGCCCACGACGTCCCCGAAGTCTGGGAAGGACGCCGGCTCGTCGCGGGCGGCAAACACTACGGCCACCTCGAGGTCAACGTCGCCCCGGACCCCAGCGGACGCTGGACCGCCGAATTCACCCCCGTCCACGCCTTCCCGCTGATGGACGCCGAAGGCAAAGTGATCGGCTGGGAACGCCGGACGTACGACGATGTGGAGCGAATTTCTGCCGCGGAGTGATTCCCGCATCAGCCGCACCAACGCCGATTACCGCACGGCCCCCAATCGCCCCCAGGACTTCGCCGGCCAATAGCGGTACGTGGCGACGCCGACGACTTCTCCATGCGACACGACCCCGAACGTTCGGCTGTCCTGCGAATTGCCGCGGTGATCGCCCAGCACGTAATAGGCCCCAGGGGGGACCGTCACCGGCGGCACGTTCGCAAACTCTCCGTCCCGATCGGGGCGGATCGCGTACTGCCGATCGGACTGCTGCTCCAGCACGTCGACCCCGCGATCCGCCTCAGGCGGCGCGATCAGAGTCTGCGTCAACGCCTGCTCGTTGACTATAACGGTCCCCCGGCTCAGAGCCACGGTGTCACCCGGCAGGCCGACGATGCGCTTGATGAACCTCTGCCGCCGGTCGAGCGGATTGCGGAAGACCACCAGGTCCCCGCGCTCCAGAGTCCGCGTGGCCACCCCCAGTTTGTTCGTCAGAATCCGGTCCCCCGCGACGATCGTCGGAGCCATCGAATCGCTGGGAATGACAAACGCCTCCACCACGTTGGATCGCAGAAACAAAGCCAGGGCAATCGCCAGCGGAACTGTCGGCAGGATGAGGATGGTATAGACCCACGGGTCGTTGTATTCCTGCAGCGCGTACTCCCGCATTTCCGGCCGCCGCGCCAGCCGACCCGCATCCCGCACCGACCAGAGCGCGAGCCAGACCAGTCCCAGGGCGACGACGGCAAACACTGCCACCGCCAGTGTGGAACTGGCAATCGCCGCCAGCCCCACAGTGGCCAGCCCCAGCAGCAGGCAGCCGCCATTGATCAGCAGGCCGCGCCGCACGGCCCCGCAATAAATCTGGCCCAGCCCGCCGCACAATAGCGACAGCGTGATCGCCAGCCAGGGCTCACGAGCCTTGAGGACCGGGTTTGACATGCTTCAATTCCTTCTCGTCTTTCGCCGCGACAACTGTTGCGTCCGAGGACGCCTCCACGCTCGGTGCCAGCACAAACTCCAGCACGCTCCCCAGCCGCACGGCACAAACCACCGCCGCCGCCATGCAGACCAGCGCCGGCCAGAGCCGACTTCGTCGGACCGGCGGAGCAGGGGGGGCCGGCCCCAGTTGCGCCAGCACGCGATCCGCCAGCCCCACGGGGGGCGGACCTCTCGTTGTACCTGTTTCCAGCGTTCCCAGGTCTCTTCGTGATTCATGTCGACTCTCGTTTCGCGTCCGCGGGCTGCCAGTCCTGCAGCGCCTCACGCAATCGCTCTTTCGCTCGGCTCACGCGGGACTTCACCGTGCCGATCTCCACGCCTTCAATCGCCGCAATCTCCGCATAGGGCAGTTCCTGCAACTCCGCCAGCACGAACGCCGTCCGCTGTTCCAGCGGCAACCGCTCCAGCGCCCGGTCCAGTTCCTGCCAGACCTCGCCATCCGCCGGCGCCTCATTCAAGGCCGTCAACGGCCTGGAAACTTGCTGTTCGATTCTTTCCCGCCTCCCCCGGCCGCGCAGGACGTTGCAGCAGCGGTTGCGGGTGAGCGCCAGCAGCCACGTTGAGAATTGCGCCCGGCCTGCCTCAAACTCACCGAGCTTGCGGAATGCTGCGACGAACACGTCTTGCGCGACGTCTTCGGCTTCCCCGGCATCCCGCAGCAGTTGCCAGGCAAAGCCGTACACGCGCCGCTCGTGCCGCTCCACCAGTTCCCGAAATGCCCCGGCATCGCCGGTCAGCACGCGATAAATGGTGAAAACGTCGTCGCTCATGTCCTGCCACCGATGGTCACTCCGCCGCCTGACAGTGATACACCGCGCGACGCGGATCGGTTCCCGAAAAACACGAAAATCCCTCCCCCCGGCAACCTGCGCCTCCCCGCGCAGGTGCTGGCTGGCAACATTTTGCGAGGCTTCGCTCCTCGTATAGCCCCGACGGCGTCCTCGACCTGCACGAGCTGATTGTCGCGATCGTTGGTGCAGGTCGTCCGGTCTACGTTCGCCCTGCTGCAGGGCGGCTCGACAAGACTCAGACGGCCGAACTGGGGCACGCCGCGCATCTGCCGCTTCAACGATTCTCAGCCAGCAGCAGTCGCCGCAGTTCCACGCGCGCCGGTTCATTCATTTTCAGCACGCTGACGGTGGATCGCCCAGTCGGAGTGCGGCCGGCAAGATACGGGCCGTTCTGGAGAAAATGTTCGTCCCAGTTATCGCGTCGGGGATCAAAAAGTCGCACAACCTGCCCGCCGACCGGGTCGACGCCGCTCAGATTCGGACCTTTATGCACATTGCAGCGATCACACGCCAGCGCCAGATTGTCCTGCTCGTCCCCGCCACCGTGCTGTTGAGCGATAATGTGCTCGATCTGAAAACGGGAAAAGGGAAGATCGGACTGTCGGAGCCGGCAGTACTCGCAGCAGTCTCCCGCTCTTTGTCGCACCGCGGCTCGCGTGGCCGCGTCCATCAGACCGGGTTCGTCCGCTGCAACACCAGCCGGGCTTTCGCCTGCAACACGCCAATAAAGTCGATCACATCGACAAACGACTGATATTCGTGCTCTTCAGGCTCGCTCAATGTCCCGGAGTTGGCCTTTTCCGCCAATTCGTCGAGCCGGGACTGCAGGGTTGGATCGGCGCGCAGCTCAGCGATTCTGCGGGCCACCTCCGGCGTCAGGCACGCCGCCACCGGCTCCAGCAGTCGGTCGATTACAGAAATACTCGCGGGTGCAATCATTCGTTTGAGAATACCACCCGCTCCGAGTAGTACCAAGCGCGATTTCCCGCTGCGCCCCCCCCCGGTAGCCACCCGACCCCCGCCCCCGCTATGATCCATCAACGTTGATGGGTGACTCCCGCCGCTGCAAGGATCGTCGGAATGCTCTGGATCGCGCGTACCTGTTTCGGGCTGCTCGTATCGGGAATTCTCTGCTCGGCGGCCTCCGCGGGGTGGCACAGGTTGGACGTCTGCGTCCTACCTGTGTGGCAACGCCACAAGAAGCTTCTGCTCCATCACGGCACCCACGCAATCGGCACTCCCACCGTCCTTCCCCATTCGTACCAGCGGACCGAACGCCACCTCCGGTCCGTCGCCCGAGTGACCAGTCCCGCACGCACCGGATTCAAGTGCATGTACGTCAGCTTTTCATTCAGCTTGGCCTGTTCGTAGATCTCAAACGAGTAATACCTGGGCTGCCAGAAGCGTTTTCCTTGTCCGAAGCCCGCAAAATAGCTCGGAGCTTCCCGGCGACTCCACTCGCGGATCTCCCGACTCGACAGTCGTTTCCACTCGTGCAGAAAGTGACTGAGCCGGCCCGCGACCGGCAGCCAGATCATCGCGTGGACGTGATCCCGCATGAGGACAAATCCGACGCAGCGACCGTCGGTCCGTTCCAGGACAAGATTCAGCACTCCCAGGACGATCCGCTTCGCATGGTCATGGTCCAGCAGCCGGCGACGGCGATAGACCGAGAACGTCACGAAGTGAACGTACAGGGCGTCGTCGATGATCCTGCGTTTCGGGGACATCGCACTGTTCCGGGACGAAAGCCGTTCATATCCACCGTTGTAACTCTAACGAAACGGCCGAGTCCCGGATAACCCAAATGACCGTCGACACGTCTTCAACCTCCCGTCGCTCTGCGACACAGGTAGGACGAAGACGCCCAACCTGTGCCACCCCGCGGCCCCTCGACCGGTTTCGACAACCCCCACCGCAAATTCCTCGCCCACGACGTCCCCGAAGTCTGGGAAGGACGCCGGCTCGTCTCGGGCGGCAAACACTACGGCCACCTGGAGGTCAACGTCGCTCCGGACCCCAGCGGACGCTGGACCGCCGAATTCACCCCCGTCCACGCCTTCCCGCTGATGGACGCCGAAGGCAAAGTGATCGGCTGGGAACACCGGACGTACGACGACGTGGTGCGACTGAATGCGGAGGAGTGATTCGACACATGTCGCGACCGAAGGATCGGCCAAACGTTGAACAGCCGTCGCCATTCCGTCTCGCTGGCGAGCTCGGCGGTTTCGCAACTTGTTCCGCTCACCGACCGCCGCCTTTCGCTCCCACGATCTGTTCGGCCAGTCTCAGAATATCCCACATCCACCACCAGATGGCGAACAGCGCTGCCATTAACCCCAGCGGAATCAGGGCCCACATCCGCCCCAGTTGCACGTAGTACACGAACTTGTCGATCGCTTCGTATGACGTCATGACTTGAATCGCGGCGAGCAACAGCCCCACCATTCCCACAGCAAGGGCCATCGATGACTGCAGGTTCATCGATACTTCATTGAGTCGGTTGGCAATCGCGGCAATGTGCTGATGCTGAGCGTCCAGTCGCAACTGCAGGTCGAACAGGCCGCGAGACGCAGTTCCGACGCGAAAAATCTCTCGCTCGGTCGGGTAATGAAACAGATTCACCATAATATTGTGCTGCAACTGATACCGAATCTGCTGCTCATGCTTCTGATAGACATCGAAGCGCTGCGATCTCTCTTCCAGCATGGCTGACGCGATAACGTCTTCAGACGCTCGCTGCAGACAGACTTCATTGTGAATCAACACCGCCTGAGGAAGCAGGAGGTATGGACTGATGCCGATGTCGTCCCGCACCTCCGTGTAAACACGGCAAGCTTTGGTCGCGTAAAAGAGCGTTCCCTTGTGGATGGCGAGATACAGTCCGTCCTTTTTCAGAATACCCTCCGCAAATACGTCGAGCAGTTCTTCGTCGTCGATAAACTGGAAATCAAGTAGCCCGCAGAGCATTCCCTCGAGCGCGCGAAGCTGCTGACCAAGCTCGTCACTTGTGATTCTCTTTGACTTCGATTCGTCGGCAATCCACGCGAACGGTTCGTCCAGGCTGTCAGAATCGTCGATCAACTGAATCACGCCGCCGCTGGGCCGTCGCACGCTGTGTACTTTCGCCGATCGCCTCGCAACTCGACTCAAATCAGCATCCAATGAACAAACGGATTCGACGACCTCGTCGATTGAGTGCAGCGAGCCGCTTTCCCCGAAACGAAAAGCAATCTGCTTCTGAGCATCGTGCCGCTCGCCAGGTCCCGTCTCTTCTCCGGCCTGCCACAATTTCGTCAACTTAACGATGTCATACTGATTGATCTTCTGCACGGGCTTCAGAATCACGTGAAGCACTTTTACGCCGGTATGGAACTCCGTCACCGCGGCCTGCAAGCCAAATTCGCGGATGACAGGCCCCTTGCAGTCTTTGGAATAGAGAGACTTCGTGCAGCCTTCGGCAACATACTGAAATGGTTCGGAGAAACTCACCGAAACCCGCTGCTGCCGATCCGTCAGCGGAATCAGCCGCGATCGCACCTGATTGGTGTCCTGGAACGCCGCCGCCAGCAGATCCCGCTCAAAAGACCAGAAATGGTCGTCCGAGCGAGTTGACATGCTGTGTGTCGGTGCGCCGCGCGGCTCCCCGAGCTGAAATTGCAGAGCGATTGCGAACTCTCGAAACCAGATGGGGGGCTGCTCAGTGACCGGGGTTGAATCGCCGGCATCGGCCGTCGTCAATTCCTTCACCATCACTCTCGGTCCTTCACAACAGGTCCACGTTGCCCCCCTCGGCGGCTTCAAGCTGAGGGCCAGGGATTCGGCACCGCACACTTCACGAGCGCAGGATAAAGGCGAACCGTTCAAAGCAGGTATTGAACAGACGGAATTGACTGTCTACGGGGCTCGAATATCACATTCTCAGCCGCCCCTCGCAAGAGGCTGCTCGCAGACCACGAGGCAGGGTGGTCCAGGACGGCCGCCCTGCGGGTCGCACCAGGTGAAGCGTTCCCCCCCCCGGTAGCCACCCGACCCCCGCCCCCGCTATGATTCACCAACGTTGATGGATGACTCCCCGACCGCTGCAAGGATCGTCGGAATGCTCTGGATCGCGCGTACCTGTTTCGGGCTGCTCGTATCGGGAATTCTCTGCTCGGCAGCCGCCGCCGAACCTCCAGCGCCGGTCAAAGGTCCCCTGTCTCCCGCCGAGTCGCAGAAAATCTTCCGTCTCGACGACGGACTGACCATCGAACTGGTCGCCGCCGAACCCGAAGTCATCGATCCCGTCGCCATCGCCTTCGGCCCCGCCGGCGAACTCTGGGTCGTCGAAATGCGAGACTACCCGCACGGCCCCAAGCCGGGCGAGCCCCCCCTCTCCAAGATCCGCAAGCTGACGGACGCCGACGGCGACGGCCGCTACGAAACCAGCATCACGTTCGCCGAGAACCTGCTCTTTCCGACCGGCGTCCTCCCCTGGCAGGACGGCCTGATCGTCACCCTCTCCGGGAAAGTGGCCTTCATTGCCGATCGCGACGGCGACGGCAAAGCCGAGCACCAGGAAACCTGGTTCACCGGCTTCACCGAGGAAAACTCCCAGCTCCGCGCCAACCACCCCACGCTCGGCCCAGACGGCTGGATCTACATCGCCAACGGTCTGCGCGGCGGGACAGTCC
Organism: uncultured Planctomycetaceae bacterium; assembly: GCA_942493135.1. Taxonomy (GTDB): domain Bacteria; phylum Planctomycetota; class Planctomycetia; order Planctomycetales; family Planctomycetaceae; genus Planctellipticum. The sequence continues at coordinate 7,270,651 of OW818684.1, forward strand.
GTTCGCATCTGCCGCAGACGAAGGACAAGGAGCTCGCCGTCCCGATCAGCGGGCACGACTTCCGCTTTCACCCGGTGACGGGCGAGTTCGAACCGATCAGCGGCCACGGCCAGTTCGGCCTGACCTTCGACGACGCCGGCCGCCGCTTCGTCACCACCAACCGCAACCCCTGCATCCAGGTGGTGCTGGAAGAACGCTATCTCAAACGCAATCCGTTCCTCGCCGTCAGCAGCGTCGTACACGACGTCGCCGCCGCCGGCGAAGCCTCGCGCGTCTACCCGATCTGCAACGCCTGGACCACGTCCACACTCCACGCCGGGCAGTTCACCGCCGCCTGCGGCGTGCTGATCTACCGCGGCAGCGCGCTGCCGCAGAACTACTACGGAAACGCCTTCACCTGCGACCCGACCGGCAGCCTCGTCCATCGCGAAGTCATCACGGAATCGGGAGTCGCTCTCAGCGGCCGCAGCCCCTATTCGGACCGCGAATTCCTCGCCAGCCCCGACTCGTGGTTCCGCCCGGTCAACCTCACATACGGTCCCGACGGCGCCCTGTACGTCGTTGATATGTATCGCGCCGTGATCGAGCACCCCCAGTTCATGCCCGAGGAACTGAAAACCCGCCGGGACTTGCTCGAAGGAACCGACCGCGGCCGCATCTGGCGCATCCGCCCCACGGCAAAGAAATCCGCCCGGCCGAAACTCCCCGGCGCAGCAACTTCCGACCTGATCGCGATCCTGGCTGACCCGAACGCCTGGCAACGCGAGACCGGGCAGCGACTTCTTTTACAGCGGGCGATCGCCGGCGACGCCGAAGTCGCCTCGCAACTCCTGTCGACGGTCAAGTCAGGGAGAACTCCCGAAAGCCGGCTGCTGTCGCTCGGACTGCTGCAGGTCCTGCAGCAGTTGCCCGTCGATGTCATCAAGGCCGCCCTCCACGACCCCGCTCCCATCGTCACGGCCGCCGCGCTGCGGGCTTTCGAGCCGACGCTGAAGTCCACCCCTGCCGCACTCCCGGAAATCACCGCTCTCAACACCAGCCAGAATCCGCTGGTCCGCTTTCAACGGGCTCTCTCTCTCGGAGAAACCGAACAGCCGGAACGGATCGCAGCGCTCACGGACATCGTCGTAGACACTCCCGCCGATCCCTGGCTGAGACTCGCCGTCGCCAGTTCGGCCGGCGACCAGACCGGAGCAATCCTGACCGCCGCCCTGAAGCGCTGGATTGCCGCTGGCAAAGTCCCCGGGGGTGGCCTGGAGCTGGCCACTCAGTTTGGCGAAGTGGTCGGCAGCCAACGCGATCCGAAAGCGATCGTCCCCATTCTGCAGACCGCATTCGAAGAGGTCCCATCAGACAACCTCGAACTGATGCGTTTGACCGCGGCCTGTGTCCGCGGCATCGGTGGCGGACTCGCGCGACGCGGGCAGCCCTGGCCGGCCTTTTGTGCCGAACACTTGAAGGCCATCGACTCCGGCCTGGTGATGCTCCCCGGCGCGCTCCTGCAGCATGCCGAGAAGGCCGGCAATCCGCTCGAACTCCGCACCGAGGCCCTTCGCATGTTTCGCTGGTCTCCGACGCCAGAGACATCGGTCCCGCTCCTGCTCGATCTCGTCTCTGGAAACGAACCCGCCGAAATCAAACTCGCCGCACTGGAGACGGCGGGACCCTTCCTCACTCCCGAGGCGGCCAACCAGCTGGTCTCGATCTACAGCACGCAGACCCCCACGGTCCGCCGGGCAATTCTGGATGCCCTGCTGGCGACGGAAACCGGAGCGGGAGCGATCCTCACCGCCGTCGAGACGAAGCGAATTCAGGTGGCGGAGATCGAGCCGACCCGCGCCGCCCGCCTGTCCAACCACCGCAACGCAGAACTGAAGCAGCGGGCCGCCGCCCTGTTTGCCGCCGGCAACGCCGATCGGGTCGCCGTTCTCAAGCAGTACGAAGCCGCTCTAACACGGAAGGGAGACGAGCTCCGCGGCCGGGCGATCTTCGAAAAGAACTGCGTCACCTGCCACCGGATTGCCAACATCGGCGTCAATGTCGGACCGGACATCGGCGACACCCGCGACAAAACCCCCGCCACGCTGCTCACCAACATCATCGACCCGAACAAAGCCGTCGACAACAACTATTTCGGCTACACCGCCGTGCTCGAAGACGGCCGAGTCTTTACGGGGATCATCACCGCGGAAACCTCCTCGTCGATCACGTTGAAGCAGCCCGAAGGAAAAACCGAAACCATCCTCCGCACCGATCTCGAAGAACTGAAAGCCTCGGGGCAGTCCCTGATGCCGGTCGGCGTCGAGAAAAACGTCTCCGTGGAACAGATGGCCGACCTGATCGCATTTCTCAAGAACTGGCGATATCTGGACGGCAACGTTCCGCTCCCGTGAGTCCCAGTGAGCCGTTGTTCCATCCGAGAGACCGGGATGACCGGAGCTTCACTTACGCCTGACCAAATTTCACGCGAATCGAATCAGGTCGACACTTCCCGACCTGTTGCACGTATCATCAATCCGCTATCTTTCAATCAGCGCCGCGCGAGCTGTCGTCGCGGTTTCCAACAATCCCTCATGGACGTGTTTCGGGAGCAGCATGATGAAGCGCATCAGGTCGATCGTCGCGGTGGCGGCAGTGGGAACCGGACTCGTTGCGGCATGGTGCCTCGGCGCGGCGTATGCCAGCGCCAATCAGGACGACAAAGCCAAAGAACTCTCCGCGATCATGCGCAAAAAACTTGACGCCTCGTCGCAAATCCTCGAAGGCCTCTGCATCGAAGACGCCGACATGATCGTCGCCGGGGCGAATACGCTCGGCGAAACGATGGGCAAGCCGGAACTGCTCGCCGTCTTCCGCGACGCCGAGTACCGCGAGCACAACCGCGAGTTCCGCGAAATCACCCGCCGGCTCGGCGAAGCCGCCAAGGCCAAGAATTTCGACCAGGCCACGCTGCGCTGGGTCGACGGCGTCCTGGCCTGCATCGAATGCCACGACCACACGCGAAACGCGAAGAAGGAGCAGTAGTCAGTCGCTGCAACGAGTTGCTGCGGGCGCCAGGGAAAGAGGGCTCATCGCAGATCGCGCATCGCTGATCGCCAGAGACGGTTTCTTCCAGCGACGGCCGACCAGCGATTCGCGATCAGCCCCCACAATTTGATTTCTACAACGTCCCGTCGCCGTACTCCCGTTACGCCATTGCGAGAACTCTTCGTACGACTTTCTTCTCCGCGGCCTCTGCGTTCCTCTCTGCGTCTCTGCGAGAAATCTTCTCTTCGCTTCCCGAACTCAGTCATCACAGCACCAGCATCGCGTCGCCGTAGCTGAAGAACCGATAGCGTTCCGCCACCGCCTGCCGGTAAGCCTCTCGGATCAGTTCGTACCCGCCGAACGCCGAGACCAGCATCAGCAGCGTCGACTTCGGCAGGTGAAAGTTCGTCAGCAGGATGTCGACCGCCTGGAACTGGTACGGCGGCCGAATAAACAGCCGGGTCTCCCCGCTCCAGGCCTGCCAGCCGACGCCGACGACGGCAGACTCCAGCGTCCGCAAACTGGTGGTCCCGACCGAGACCACGCGACCACCGGACGCCTTCACGGACTGGAGCTTCGCAGCAGTCTCTGACGAAAGCTCGCACCATTCGGAATGCATGACGTGCTCGCGAACATCCTCGACGCTCACCGGTCGGAACGTTCCCATCCCCACGTGGAGCGTGACCTGCGTCCGGTCGATTCCCCGGGCCGCGCATCGTGACAGCAGTTCCGTTGAGAAATGCAGGCCCGCCGTCGGAGCCGCCACCGACCCGGGACTCCGGGCGTAAGTCGTCTGGTACCGCTCCCGGTCCGCCTCGGTCGGCTGCTCGCGGTCCATGTACGGCGGCAGCGGAACCTGACCGTACCGCTCCAGCAGCTCCACCGGGCTTCCGGACTGCGGCGGCTCCACGAGCCAGCCCCCCTCATCAATCCGCTCGATCAGCGTCAGCCGGAGCGGCTCGAACCCGGCCGCCGGAATCGCCAGAACTTCGCCAGGCTGCAACTTACCCCGCGTCTGTCCGATCAGTCGCCAGAGTCCTGAAGCTTCCGAACCGAGATACAATCCCTCCCACTTCCCGCCGGTCCTGGTCCGCACGCCCTGCAACCGGGCCGGGAGCACGCGGCTGTCGTTTACCACCAGACAATCGCCCGCCAGCAACAGTTCCGGCAGCTCCGCGATCTGCCGATGCTCGATCGTGCCTGCCTCCCTCCGGACGACCAGCAGCCGCGACGCATCCCGCCGGGCAAGCGGCTCCTTGGCAATCAGCTCGTCCGGCAGCGTATAGTCGTAAGTCTCAAGTCGGTCGAAATCGGGCATGGCAGGTTCCTGGCCGGTCGCGGGTGCACCACGTTAAACGGGGCCGCCCGGAACGGGAAGGGGACCGCCCATTCGTTTCATTTTCAGAATTCCTCCCCCCATGCCCACACGCATCGCCTTCTGTATCACCGAACTCGACCCGGGCGGGGCGGAATGGGCGCTCGTCCGGCTCATCAAGCATCTGGACCGGACCGAGTGGGAGCCGCGCGTCGACTGCCTCGGCCCCAGGGCGCCGCTCGTTGCAGAGTTCGAGTGCCTCGGAGTCCCCATCACCTGCCACAACGGAACAGGCCCGCGCAGCAGCTTTCGCGTCTACCGCGAGCTCGTCCGAACCTGGCGGGAATGGCGGCCGCAGATCGTCCAGACTTCGCTGTTCCACGCCAATCTGCTCGGCCGGCTGGCCGCCCGCCGGGCCCGCGTCCCAGTCATCTGCTCGGGGCTCCGGGTCGCCGAACGCCGAAACCGCTGGCACGGTCGGCTGGATCGCCTGACAAATTTTATCGTCGATCGCAACGTCTGCGTCAGCCGGGGCGTCGCCGACTGGGCCGAACGTGAGGTGGGTTTGCCAGCCGCCAAGACCGCCGTGATCGCCAACGGAGTCGACGTCGAGCGCTTCGCAAACGCGGTCCCGGCGGACCTCAGCGAACTAGGTATTCCTGCCGGCAGCCGGGTCATACTGGGAATCGGCCGGCTCGACCCCCAGAAGGGCTTCGACGACCTGCTGACCGCGTTTGCCGGACTGGCTCTGCCGCACAACACTGCCCATCTGCTCATTGTCGGCGAAGGCCCGCTGCGCGGGGCTCTGGAGGCCACCCGCGACGCACTCGGTCTGGCGGACCGAATCCACCTGCCCGGCCGTCAGGACGACATCCCCGGCCTGCTGGCGGCCTCGGAGATCTTCGTCCTCGCTTCCCGCTGGGAGGGGATGCCAAACGTCGTTCTGGAGGCAATGGCAGCCAACAAGCCAATCGTCGCCACGACCGTCGAAGGAATCGGCGATTTGCTGCTGGAAGGTGAATCAGGGCTTCTGGTTCCGCCCGAAAGTCCCGTGCAGCTGCAGAGGGCAATTGAGCGGTTTCTCAGTGACTCCCAGCTCGCCTGCTCCTGCGGCCACAACGCACAAGCTACTGTTGCGTCACGCTTTACAGAATCCTCACCTGCAGCAGCCACCGCGGCCTTGTATCGCCAGCTCCTGGCTGACAAGCTGTCTGCCGCGTCAAAACCGGCCTCCTGAACGGGGTCGGAAAAATTTTCCCAAAATCGCCAATCCGAAGCCCGCCAAGCACCTTGGACACGGACGAACCCGATTACCCGCCGTTGGCGCTCAGACCGTCCTTGCGTGATCCCGCCCGATTGGTACATTTGGGCCGTCGTGGGGATGCGTGGGGGAAAGTGGTAAACCAATGGCTCTCACCGGGACCTATCTGCGAGCGCTCGATGAAAAGCGGCGTGTCGCAGTCCCGAAACGCCTCCGTGATGATTTTGGCGAAGCAAATCTGGAACATTTATTCATCGCACCCGGGACCGAAAAATCCCTGGTGATTTACGCTCCCAATGCCTTTGAACATCTGGCCGCCCGGCTGGCCGACAAAGCCAGCCACCAGAATTTCCTGAGACTGTTCTACTCCTCGTCCGAAAGAGTCGATCTGGATGGTCAGGGACGCATTCGCATCCCCGATCGACTGGCGGATTACGCCGGTCTCAGCCGCGAAGCCTATCTGCTCGGCGTGCAGGATCACGCCGAGTTGTGGGACAAGTCGGCCTGGGACCAGTTCGTCTCGCGGACAACGCCGGAATTCGATCATCTCGCATTAGAAGCTCTGAGCTGACACCGTCGTTTCGACAGGATTCATCAGACGTACAACACGCCCCGGGATTTGACACTCGCTGACACATCCCCAGGGCCGAATGCTTCCGCTGGCTGACCGGGCTTAGCGGATCGGAAGGGGTGGCAAGACGCCGCCCCGAAAATGGGTGTCCCCACGGCAGAGGGGACACCCGGCTGACGTTCGCCGGGAGATCGCATCTCAACGGGTGGCACGGAAGTCACCCGCGGCACCGCCACCCACCGGGGGTGGGGCCGCTGCCGACTCTGAGATGGGTCAGGCTGGATGCTCCATTCGGCGGCGTTAGAAGTCGGATTTCGTGGGAGTAATACGTCACGCACTTCAGGATTCTCCTTGAAACCTGGAAACTCGGGGCGTCGTCAATCCAATTCCCAAAGAACGTCCGGCGGGCCTTCGAGCCCGCCGGACGTTCTTTTTAGTGGAAAGCTCAAAGCGGAGAGCGGAAGGTCAGACTTCCACGTCTTCCCCTCTGGCTTTCAGCTCTCAGCTTTCCGCTTTCCGCCCGCTGCAATCGCTCTTCCCGCGACAGTGGCTCCTGGCATATAACCCGCGCGGCGACCGGCAGATTCCGCCGCCCCTGAGTCTTTGCACGCGTCCCGGAGCACTTCCCGATGAACACCGGCCCCAGCCGATCGCCGCGATCGGTGCATGTCCCGGTGATGCTGCGCGAAGTGCTCCAGCAGCTCGAACTCCGCCCCGGCCTCGTCGTCGCCGACGGTACCGTCGGAGCAGGGGGGCACAGCAGGAAAATCTGGGAACGGATTCAACCGGGCGGCCGTCTGATCGGAATCGACCGCGACGACATGATGCTCCGCTGGGCCCGCGAAGCCCTCCCCGATCCCGCAGTCATTCTGCACCAGGGAAGCTACGTCGAGCTGCCGACCGTGCTGGCCGGCCTCGAACTCGACGGTGTCGACCGATTTCTAATGGATCTGGGATTGTCCTCCGATCAGCTCGAAGACCGCGAACGGGGCTTCAGCTTTCGGGCCGAAGGCCCGCTCGATCTCCGATTCGATATCCGCCAGGGACTCTCCGCCGCCGACTATCTGGCCACCGCCACAGCCGAACAACTGGCCGACGATTTTCACAATCTCGGCGAAGAACATCACAGCCGGCAGATCGCCAGCTATCTGGTCGAGCACCGCGGCCAGTCGCCGGTCCGCACGGCGAGAGAGTTGGCAGACGCCGTCACCGCCTGCCTGGGACACAAAGCTTCCAACAGCGAACGACACCCCGCTACCCGCATCTTTCAGGCGCTTCGGATTGCGGTCAACGCCGAACTGCAGCACGTTCAGCAGGGCGTGGAAGAGATCGGCCCGCAGATCGTCCGACCGGGCGGCCTGATGGCGGTGATCACATTCCATTCGCTCGAAGATCGCCTCGTCAAACAAGCCTTCCGCGACAAGCGGATCTGGGAAGACCTGACCCCCAAACCGCTCGTCGCCAGCCCCGCGGAAGTGCGGATCAACCCCCGCAGCCGCAGCGCCAAGCTCCGCGTCGCCCGCCGGCGGCCAGCCTCGAACGCAACCTGAAACTGTCCCCGACAAAACGGCCCCGTTTCCTGGCAGGAAGCCTCGCCATGACCCGCGAAACCCAGATCGGTCTGACGCTCGTACTCATCCTCTCCGGAGTGTTCGGCTTCTTCGTCTACAAGAAGATCAACAACCCGACCGCAGCCGTCGCCACGGCGAACCCGGACGACCAGGGCGATTCGGCAAAGACTCCCGCGCCCGAAACGCCGCCGGCAACAGTACCGGTGAACCCCGCACCGGACGGCCAGCAGCCGCTCATCGTCGCGAATGACGACCTGCTCAACGTAAAACCAGCCACGGCCAGCCGGGTGCTGCCCGACTCCCCCGTGGCGGCAGCCCCGCGAATCCCTGTCGAACCCAAAGCACAGCCGATCCCGGATGACGACGTTTTCGGAGCACCGGCTGCGGCGACAGTCGCAACCCCGGCCGCACGCCCGAAGTTGCCAACCTCCATTCCCGACGACGAGGGCGACCCGTTCGGCGCTCCGGTTCAACCGGCGAAACCGACCTCCATCGCCTCCCGATCGGCGGGAGTCATGGAAGTCACCAGCGCCACCGTCCCAGACGAATCCGAAGATCCCTTCGGGGCTCCTCCCCAGCGCGATGAGCCAGCCAGTTCCGAACCGGATCCGTTCGGCGGCCCCGCAGTAGCCAGCACAGACTCTCCGTCCGAGTCCGCCGATCCGTTCGGCGCCCCGGCCCCTGCCGCTCGACCGAAGCTGCCGACCGTCACCAACGACGCCTTTTCCAATCCGCCGGAGCAACCCGCTGAAAGCGAAGCCGACCCGTTCGGGGCCCCGGCCAACCCCGTGGCGATGGAATCCCCGGTATCCGACGATCCCCCCGCGTCTCGCACTGCCGACGTCGAGCTGGGCTTCGGCGCCGCTCCGGCGGCGACCAGCGAGCCCGACCCCGCCAATCCCGTCCGGCTGAGCCTCCCCGTCGCCGAAGAAACCGAGTCCGATCCCTTCGGCGCCCCGGAGCCGAAGACCGCATCCGCTCCCCCGGCGACGCTCGGCGAACCCGAATTCGATTCCGCCCCAGTGGCGCGACCAGCCCCGAGGTTGCCCCCCCCGGCGACCTTTGCGGCCGAAGATCGGGACGCCTTTGAGCCCCCCGTCAAACTCCAGCAGCCCGAGCCAGTCGAACTGACGCAGAACACCGCCGAAGAAGAAAACCCCTTTGGCGCGGCAGCCGCCGAGAGCACCACCGACGTCCGCCGGAGCGAACCGGCGACCAGCACGATTTCTCAGGAAACCGACGAACCCGAGTTCTCTCCACCCCGCCGCGCCCTGGAACCCCAGCCCAGCCCGATTGGCGGCCCGCTCCCCCGTCCCGCTCCGACTCTGCCGCTCGAAGAAACTCCAGAACGTATCGAGGCCCGACCGGCGCCCGCCCCGCGGCCGGTGGCCATCGATCTCCCGAAGCCCGGACCGATCACCGCCGATCAGCACAGCGTCGAGCCGAACCAGAACTTCTGGACCCTCTCCCAGCGTCGCTACGGCACCGGACGATACTCCGAGGCCCTTGCCGCCCATAACAAGGAAAAGGTCCCCGACCCGACCGCCATCCGCCTGGGAACCGTCGTTTCGCTCCCCGCGGCCCAGGTCCTCGAACAGCAGTATCCGGACCTGATTTCCAAACTCGCCGAGCCTCAGGTCGATCCCCGCTCCGTCGTCGCCGGCCCCGAGCAGTATGTCATTCAGGACGGCGACAGCTTCTGGAAGATCTCCAAGAAAGTCTACGGCGACCCCCGCTACTGGGACGCCCTGCAGAAACACAACAGTAACACAGCGAAACTGCCGACCCTGAAACCCGGCACGATCATCTCCACGCCGCCCGTCAGCGTGCTGGACCAGAAGTTCGCCAGCCTGATCACTCCCCCTGCCGCGAAGCCGACGACACCCGCCGGCGTCCCCCTGCGGGAAACTGCCGACGACGCCGCCCCGGGGTTGTTCGCCGCGGCGGATGGCCAGCCCCTCTACCGCGTCGGCAACGGGGACAACCTGTCGGGAATCGCCCGCGCCACGCTCGGCCGCTCCTCGCGCTGGGTCCAGATTCTCCACCTGAACCGCGAGGCCCTCAAAGACGGCAATGACCTCACTCCCGGCACGGTCCTGCGGATGCCCGCCGACGCCACCCAGGTTCAGATGTCGAGCCTGGAACGCGATCGCCGATAACAGATCGGAGAGACTCCGGAGGATCGGTCGATGTTTTTCCGTTTCGGCGCCGCCGTCTGCCTGGTCGTCCTGATCGCCCTGGCAGGGACTGCGCTGGAAAAGCATTGCCTGACCCTCCGCCGGACCATCAGCCATCAGGAGTACCAGAAGGAAGTCCTGCTGGAACGCCTCTCCGAACTGCGACTCGAAGCCCAGCGCAAGGGAACGCCCGCCAGCCTGCTGACGCCCCTGGAAGAAGGAACCTTCTCGCTCGAACGCCCCGAAAAACCGATCCGGGAAAGCTTCCCCCGCCCGCCCCTGCTGAACTGGAGCCAGCGGCCGGAAGAGTAGGGTGCATGACAATGCACCACCTCTTTCGAAACGGCGAACCGGGTTTGCGGTGCATTCCGCTCCGCTGCATGCACCCTACGAAATGTCGAATGGCGAAGGCGGAATATCGAAAAGCAGGCCGACGTGGAATCCTCTCTGACCACTGACCACGGACCACGGACCACGGACCATTCCTGGCGTCTCCACGCCATCGTCACGCTCATCGGACTGGCCTGGCTGGTCCTCGCCGGTCGCCTCGTCCAACTGCAGTGGCTGCAGCGCGACGACCTCACGTCGCGGGCCGAACGGCAACGTGTCTGGGTCGAGCCGATCAGCGCCCGCCCCGGCGACCTCTTCGACCGCGAAGGCCGGCTGCTGGCGACGACTGTCCGCAAGCGGAGCCTGTTCGTCGTCCCCAGCCGCATCCGCGATCCGCAACCGCTGGCGAAGGCTATCGCCGGCGCTCTGGGGCTCGAAGAAACCTGGGTCCGGCAGCAGGCCGAGCCCGATCCCGAGCGGCACTTTGCCTGGATCAAACGCCGGCTGACTACGGCCGAAGTCGAGCAGATCCGAGCGCTCGATCTCCCCGCCCGCACATGGGGCTTCCGCGACGAGTACCAGCGGGAATATCCCCAGGGGCCGCTCGCCACGCAGGTCCTCGGCCTGCGCGATATCGACGGCGTCGGCCGGGGCGGCGTCGAACAGGGACTCGACGACCTCCTCCGCGGCCAGAACGGCTCCCGCCAGCTCCTCCGCGACGCGCGCGGCCGGGTCATGGACCGCGAAGACGACGAATTCTTCCCGCCCCGACATGGGCAGGACGTGACGCTGGCCCTCGACAGCGTGATCCAGCTCTTCACCGAGCGCGAACTCGATCAGATCATGACCACCTGGCAGCCCGAAAGCTGCTGCGCCGTGGTGATGGATCCGACTTCCGGCGACGTCCTGGCAATGGCCTCCCGCCCGACCTTCGACCCCAACCATCCTGAGCAGGCCACCGACGCCGCCTGGACCAACCGGACCATCGCCGACATCTACGAACCGGGCTCCACGTTCAAACCCTTCGTCGTCGCCTACGGCCTCGAACACGGTCTCATCCACCGCGACGACCAGTTCGATTGCGAATGGGGCGAGTACCGGATGGGCCGGCGGGTCCTCCACGACCACCACCGCTACGGCACGCTGAACCTGACCGACGTCCTCGTGAAGTCGAGCAACATCGGCATGGCCAAAGTCGGCGAGAAACTGGGGAACGACAACCTATACGCCGCCGCCGTCCAGTTCGGCTTCGGCCGCAGAACCGGCATCGAGCTCCCCGGCGAGCAACCCGGCGTCCTCCGACCGCTGGAGAAGTGGACGTCCTACTCCACCGGCTCGATCCCGATGGGCCACGAACTCGCCACCACGCCCCTGCAGCTCCTGACGGCCCATTGCGCGCTGGCCAACGGCGGCACGCTCCTGCAGCCCCGTTTAGTCCTCAACGAAACCGCCTCGCGCGTCGCAGATTCAGCGGCAACTGTCCCTCCCAACCAGCTCTCCGGCCGGCTCGTCCAGCAGACCGTCTCAACCGAGACCGCTCACTGGCTGATCGAAGTCCCCATGCAGGAAGTCGTTACCCGCGGCACCGGCAAGCGGGCCAGAATCCCCGGCTACCACGTCTTCGGCAAAACCGGCACCGCCCAGAGCCTCTCCCCGCAGGGGGGCTACCAGACCGGCAAATACATCAGCTCCTTCGTCTGCGGCGGCCCGGTGGAACATCCCCGCCTGCTGGTGCTGGTGGTGGTCAACCAGGCCAGCGTCGGCAGCGAATCCTTCGGCGGCAAAGTCGCCGCACCCGCCGCCGCCGAGATCCTCAAGCAGAGCCTGGTCTACCTCCGCATCTCGCCCGATCAGAAGCTGATCCAGGAAGCCCGGGCCTGGCGGGACGAGGTGCTGGAGTAAGAAATGTCGAATGACGAAGGCGGAATGTCGAAAGGGTAGGGCCGGGCGCGCCCGGCCGTCTTCGGCATTGCTTCCTCCGGGTGGCCCGGACGCCGCTTTGGGCGTCTGGGTGGCGCAGTCACAAGAGGCCAAGAATTGATCGCTATTGAATCGCCCGCCTCGCAAACCCAACAAAATGCTCGGCCTGTCACTCCCCCACAGCCGGAGCCAGCTCCAGTCGTAGCACGCGCACCAGGCGATCGACCTGGTCCGTCGTCAGCGGTTGCTCGCCGCGCAGGAATGCACCCAGCAAGATGGCGTCGACGCCGCTCCGCGCGACGATGACCGGCAGCGGAACGCCCCCCGCCTGAATCGCGGATCGCAGGACGCCGCTGAAGGACTCTTCGCGAGCCGCCTGTTCGGACATCTGCAGATCGACCGCCAGCCCTGCACGGTCCGACGACGTTTCCGCCAGCGCCTGACGCCACCGCCGCTGCAGTTCCGGAGTCCACTCGTGAAGCGTGACCGTCATCCTCAACCCTCGTCGGGCTCAAACGCCGTCACCGGCAGAACCGTGCAGTCGTCAATCATCTCAAAAACGCAGACCAGCCAGCGTCCGGCTGAGGTCGTTCCGCGGACCACATACCATTCGCTCGTCCGGCTGACAGACACCGATCGGGCATGTTCGACGATGTCCTCGAACTCCGCCGGGGAGACGCCATGCAGCCCCAGATGCTCGACGATCTCTGCAGTCCAGAAAAAGTCGAACCAAGGCATGTCAGTCCCTTTCTCGCCGACCAACTCACTGTAGCACACCGAACGCGGCAACGTGAAGATCCAGGATCCCCCCGGCAACACCTGGATACGGTCGGAGCCGACGACCAGGCCGGCCCCAACTCCACTGGACAGCCGGCCGTCAACTCGTACTATGAACGGACCATCTGATCAGGAGCATCCGTCCTCGACGGATCGCTCAACGATCGCTGACCGCCCTCTGGAATCACGACCATGCTCAAAGCCATGTTCCCGGCCTGCGCCAGTTTCGGACCGCTCTTCATGGTGATGGGCTTTCTAACGCCCAACCGGGGCGAGGGTCTACCGATTGGCTTCTTCCTGGCCGTGCCTGGAGCCCTGATGACCACGATCGCTCTGAATGTGCTCTACCGAGCCGTGACGTCTCTGGAGCGACCGGCCGCGATGACCACGACGCCCGCCGAGACGAAGCTCCCGGGGTCGGTGTAAACCTGATTCTGGATTCGCGAGAGTTTCGGGAACGCGAAAATGCCGACATTTCAATGGTACAACCGATCCGACCTTGCGTTCTTGATCAGGTTCCCCCTGATCTTTGCAGCAATCTTCATTGGCTCATTGCTGTTGGACGTGAACCCGTTCCTCGGAAGTGCAGTCATTGTTCTGGGTTTCTTCGCGGCGGATCGACTGGGAAACCATCTGATCGCTTTAATTTGTCCGGAAACATCAGTGCCCAATGGCTCCCGGTCGCCGGACAACGGCGACGATTGACGCTTGTCACTGAATGATTACTCGACAGGCCAATCGCCATCGTTCCGACGCAGTTCGACGACGCAGTTCGACAGACTTCAGAGTCAGAGTCGGGGCCGACTATCCTCCTGTGACTACGTCACCCAGACGCCCAAAGCGGCGTCTGGGCCACCCGGAGGAGGCGAAGTAAAGACGGCCGGGCGCGCCAGGCCCGACTTTCGACATTCCGCCTTCTTCATTCGGCATTTCATCCTCTCTTTGCGTCTTTGCGTTCCTCTCCGCGTCGTTGCGCGAAATCTTCACTCCTCTCTGCGAACTCCTCCCCCTCTGCGTCTCTGCGAGAGGTCTTCGCCTCCGCCCACAATGGCACCGCCAGCCCCCAGCGCCTAGAATTGGTGATTGACGCCTCCCCGCCCGACCGTCCTTCACCAAAGCCCAGCCCATGCCCGCTCTGGCCGACGCGCCTGCCCACCTGGTCACTGCCGAGTTTCTCGACAAACTCCGCGCCATCGTCGGCGACGGGAATGTCCTGGCTCAGGCCGAGGAGCTTCTCGTCTACGAGTGCGACGGCTACGTCGTCGAGAAGCAGACGCCCGACGCCGTCGTCTTTCCGATGACCACCGAACAGGTCTCGCAGGTCGTCCAGCTCTGCAATGCCCACCAGATCCCGTTCGTGCCGCGCGGGGCCGGGACGAGCCTCGCCGGGGGGTGTCTGCCGATCGGCGGCGGGGTGATGCTTGCCCTGACGCGGATGAAGCAGATCCTCGAAGTCAGCGTCCGCGACCGCTACGCCGTCGTCCAGCCGGGGCTGGTCAACGTCCACCTGACGCAGCGGCTCAAAGGGACCGGCTACCACTACGCCCCCGATCCGTCGAGCCAGGGTGCCTGCACGGTCGGCGGCAATTTCGCGACCAACTCCGGCGGGCCGCATACGCTCAAGTATGGCGTCACCGTCAATCACGTCCTCGGAGCCGAGGTCGTGCTGCCGGACGGTTCGATCGTCGAGCTGGGCGGCCCCGTCGAGGACTCGCCCGGCTACGACCTGACCGGGTTGTTCGTCGGCAGCGAAGGGACGCTCGGCATCTGCACCAAGCTCTACGTCCGCCTGACGCGCGACCCGGCCGCCTATCGGACCATGCTCGGCGTCTTTGAAACCGTCGACGACGCGACGCAGGCGATCAGCAGCATCATCGGGGCGGGGATCGTCCCGGCCGCGCTGGAACTGATGGACCAGGGGATCGTGCAGGCGCTCGAACAGGCCTTTCACTTCGGCTTCCCGCTTGACGCAGGGGCAGTGCTGCTGATCGAAGTCGATGGTCTCGAAGTGGCCGTCGACGACGAAGCCGAGCGGATCACCACGCTTTGCCTGACAAACATGGCCCGCGAAGTCCGGCGGGCGAAGACCGCCCAGGAACGCCAGCTTCTCTGGAAATGCCGCAAGCAGGCGTTCGGCGCGATCGGCAGACTGAGCCCGAGTTACTGCACGCAGGACGGCGTCGTCCCCCGCACGCGGCTGCCGGAAATCCTGCGGTTCATCACCGACTGCGGCCTGCGGCACAACATCCGGATCGTGAACGTCTTCCACGCGGGAGACGGGAACATCCATCCGATTCTGCTGTTCGACGAGCGAGACAATGAGCAGGTCGAACGCGTGCTCAAAGCCAGCGACGAGATCCTGGAAAAGTGCATCGACCTCGGCGGCAGCGTGACCGGCGAGCACGGCATCGGCGTCGAGAAGATCAGCTTCATGAACAAGCTCTTCACCCCCGAAGACCTCGCCGTGATGCAGTCGATCCACGACTGCTTCAACCCCGACGGCCAGTGCAGCCCCGGCAAGATGCTGCCGACGTCCGCGGGCTGCGGTAACGAGTACGTGCCCCGCAAGAATCCCGGAAGGAAGGCTTCGCTGTAACGTTTCGTACGGAATCGCATCGCCTGAAACACTGTCTTCTCTGCTGTGACCCAAGTTCGATGACTACCGCCTTCACCCCCGCCACGCAGACCGAACTCGCCCGCTTCGTGGCCGAGAACGCCCAGGGCTCCCAACGACCGCTCACGCCCGTCGGCGGACGAACGGCCCTCCACTTCGGTCATGCCGGGACGGACGGTGCGCAGGTCGTCGAACTGCACGGGCTGTCGAAGGTGGTCGACTATCCCGCCCGAGATATGACCGTGACTGTCGAAGCCGGGCTGCGCGTCGACGAGCTACAGACGCTGCTCCGGACCGAACGTCAGCGGCTGCCGATTGATATCGCGCAGTCGGCCCGGGCCACGATCGGCGGGGCGATTGCTACGAATACCAGCGGGCCGCGGCGGTTCGGGCACGGCACCTTCCGCGATTACGTGATCGGCATCTCCGCCGTCGACGCCCACGGCAAGCTCTTCAAAGGAGGCGGCCGGGTCGTCAAGAACGTCGCCGGCTACGACCTCTGCAAGCTGTTGACCGGCTCGCGCGGCACGCTGGGAATCATCTCCCAGGTCACGCTTAAGCTGCGGCCTGTCGCGGAAACCTCAGCATTTTTGTGGTGTCCGTTCGAGATCTTTGCCGAGATCGAAAACGCCCTCGGCCGGCTGCTGCAGTCCGACGCCCGGCCGGTCGCGCTCGAAGTCCTCGCGGGGAGTGCGGCCCATCTGATCGCGAACGAGGCGCGGGCCGGTCTGCCGTCGACGTCACCGGTTCTCTGCGTCGGCGTCGAGGGGACGCCGCAGGAAGTCGAGTGGCAGCTCGACCGGCTGCGGAAAGAGATCACGCCTTATGGTGTGCAGGATCTGATCCGGGTCGAAGGGGAGTCAGCGGACCACCTCTGGACGGCCCTGACTGAGTTCCAGACGTCCGCCGATGACCCGCTGACCTTCCAGGCCAATCTGCTTCCATCGCGGTGCATGGAGTTCGCTGATGCCGCCGTGAAACTGGGAGTTTCGGTGCAGGTCCATGCCGGGAACGGCATCGTGATCGGCCAGTTGCCGGAAGAGGCCGCGACCGTCGAACAGGCGCTGGCGGCCCTCAGTTCGCTGCGGCAGTTTGCGAGACAGGCAAAGGGGAATCTGCAGGTGCTGCACTGCGATCCGGAGTGGAAATCCCGCATGCCGATGTGCGGCGATCCCGAACCCGCCTGGCCCCTGATGCGACAGCTCAAGCAGTCGCTCGATCCCCACGGGCTCCTGAATCCCGGCCGCTTCATCGACGCCTGATTTCCCTCATGCACTGCTCCTTCGCGGGTCAACCCACGTGACAGCCCCAGCCACCGATAAGACGCCGAGCGAACCCCAGCACCTGGGGGAGACGATCAACTACGAACGGTTCCTGGACTGCGTCCACTGCGGTCTGTGCACCGCCGCCTGCCCGACGTACCTGGAGACCGGCGACGAGAATAACAGCCCGCGCGGGCGGATCTATCTCATGCGGGCGGTCACCGACGGCCGGCTGGAACTGACCGACAAGGTCCGCGGCCATCTGGACCTCTGCCTCGACTGCCGGAGCTGCGAATCAGCCTGCCCGTCGGGGGTGCAGTACGGCCGACTGATTGAGCCATTCCGCGTCGAAGTCCAGCAGCAGGACATCCGACAGGGTCGACGGGCGCCGGACGGCTGGTTCCAGCGCTGGATCCTGTATGGCATGTTTCCCTATGCAGGCAGGACCCGGCTGGCCTTGTTCCCGGCCAAGATCGCCCAGGTGCTGGGACTCGACCGGCTGGCGGACAAGCTCGGCCTGGCGAAGTTGCTGCCGGAAAAGCTGCAGCGGATGCACCGCCTGCTGCCGAAGCTGCAGGCCCGCGGCCCGTCGCTGCCGGAGATCCTGCCGGCGGTCGGACCGAAGCGCGCGAAAGTCGCCCTCTTCACGGGCTGCGTGGCAGACGCGATGTTTCACCACGTCCACTGGGCCACCGCCCGCGTGCTGCAGCAGAACGGCTGCGAAGTGGTGATTCCCAAGTCGCAGGTCTGTTGCGCGGCGATTCATTACCACAGCGGAGCCGGCGCCCCGGCGATGCAGTTCGCAGGTACCAACATTGCGGCATTTCCGGACGACGTCGACGCGATCATCGTCAATGTCGCCGGCTGCGGTTCGATGCTCAAAGACTACGGTCATATGGCCGAGGAACTGGCGCCTGGTCAGCCGGAAGTGCACGCCCGGTTCAATCGCTTCGCCGGGCGGATCAAGGATGTTTCCGAGTTCCTCGCCGAACTGGGGCCGATTGCTCCCAGGGGAAAAGTCCCCCTGAAAGCCACGTACCACGACGCCTGCCATCTGTGCCATGCGCAGAAAATTCGCGAGCAGCCGCGGCAGCTCCTGAACCTGGTCCCCGGTCTCGAACTCATCCCATTGGCGGAGTCGGAGATCTGTTGCGGCGCGGCGGGGAGCTATAATTTGACGCAGGGGGAAATGGCCGACCGGCTCGGCGAACGGAAGCTGCAGAACATTCTGGCGACCGGGGCAAAGGTGCTCATTTCCGCGAATACCGGCTGCACGCTGCAGATTGCCGCCGTCCTCCGCGACGGCGGGCACGACATCCAGGTGCTCCATCCGATGGAAATCCTGGACAGGAGCTACCAGGGCGGCGATTCAGGCAAGTGATGCAGGCAACGGACGCTTGCGAGTGAAAGAGTCCGGCACGGACGGGAAGGAAGTCAGAGTTTCGATGGCGATTCGCGCAGTCTGTTTCGATTTCGACGGGTTGATGTTCAATACCGAGCACGTCTTCTACGATGCGGCCGAAGTGCTGCTCGGAAGACGGCAGATTCCGATGTCCAAGGGGGCGATGGACGCGATGCTCGGTCGTCGGCCGCCCGAGTCGTTCCGCAGCCTGGTGAGCTATCTGGGGATCGATGAAGACCCGCTGGAACTGCTCGCCGAGTCGCGGATCATCTTCGCCGACCTGCTCGACAGCCGCCTGCAGCCGATGCCCGGCCTGTTCGAGCTGCTGGATCATCTGGAAGACCTGCAGCTTCCCAAGGGGGTCGCCACCTCCTCGCCGCGGGAATACCTCGACGAACTGCTCGACCGCTATCGGCTGCGGGGCCGCTTCGCCGTGACATTGACGGCCGAGGACGTCGCGCACGGGAAGCCGCATCCGGAGATCTATCTCACCGCCGCCAGCCGGATGGGCGTGACAGCCCCGGAAATGCTGGTGCTCGAGGACAGCCAGACGGGGACGAAGGCCGGGGTTTCCGCCGGGGCCTGCGTGGTCTCGATTCCCCACGATCATACGGCGGATCACTGCTTTGACGGGGCGGCCCACATCGCAACGGGTCTCGGCGATCCGCGCATCCGCCAGCTCCTCGCCGGCTGACGGCCGTTTCCCGCCGTGAAACGGCCGCGACTGCAAAAAGCCTCGCCTCGAACCGGCTGCGCAACCGATCTAACCGTCAGAGTCGGGCCGGTTCGGCGGAACGTCTTTTCGAGGGCGGGGCAGGGGACTGCGCCGCGCGGCGGCATGCGGATCCTTTACGGCGCGAATTCCCAGGGACAGGGACACTTTTCCAAGGCGGCCGTCCTCGTGCCGCTGCTGGAACTGCGCGGGCACGACGTGCGCGTGATCTCGTCCGGCCCCACGCCGCCAGACGGATATCCCTTCACCTGGCATCGGCACTTCCACGGCTTGCCGTACGCGGTCACCGACGGGCGGACCGACTACGGGCTGACGGTTCGCCGCTGGGTCCGCGATCTGCGGAAACTGTGCGGCAGCTTTGCGAAAGTCCGCCGGCTTGTGCAGGAATTCGAGCCCGAGCTGATCCTCAGCGATTTTGAGCCGCTGACGGCGAGTCCGCTGCTGGGAGCGCGTTGCGAGGTGATCTGCATCAGCCGGCAGGTCGCCCTGTCGGATCGCGCGATTTCGTTTCCCGACTGTGCCGCACTCGACATGCGGCTGACGCGCACCGCGGTGCGACTCTTTACCTGCGGGGCCGATCGAACGTACGGCTATCACTACGAACCGGCCTCGTTCCGCTGCGTGCCGCCGGTGCTGCGACCCGAGATCTTCTCGGCCCGGCCCCAGGATGGCGAGCACCTGCTGGTGTATTGCCATTTCGACGACGCCCGGGCGCTGATCGACTGGGCCGCCGACCGTCGGCAGCCGGTGCGGGCCTATGGCTTTCCGGACGTTCCCCGCGGCCGGCAGGGGTTTGTTGAGTTCCGTCCGCCGAGCCGGACCGGCATGCTCGACGACCTGCGGACGGCCCGAGCGGTTGTGACCAATGCCGGGCTGACGACGCCGATCGAGGCGTTTCTGCTGGGAAAACCGGTCTGCGTGACGCCGATCCGCAACCAGTGGGAACAGGTCGTCAACGCGTATCATCTGCACGCGGCCGGGCTCGCGACGCATTGTGAAACGTGGGACTTCGACCGGGCGCTGGAGACGCCGCCCCGGAGCGTCAATCACCCGCTGCTACCGTGGCTGCGGACCGCTCCCGACGCGATTCTGGACAACATTCTCGACGAGCGTCCGGCCCCTGTTCGTCCGGAAACGCTGCCGTTCCGCCGGGCCGCTTGATCAGCCGAACCAGTCGGGATCAGCCAGCCACTTGAGCCGTCCGGCGCGGGGCAGCAGCAGTTCGCCAAACTCCAGACAGGCCGCTGTACCGGGCGAATAAACCACGCGACCGCCGCACGCCTGGAAGATGCACTCGCCGACGTCCGGCTGATGCCCGACGCACAAAATTCGCTCCACGGCCCGACTGCGAACCGCTTCCAGCAGGTGTTCGCAGCGCATGCCGGGGGCCATCACAGCGGTCTCTTCCACCGGGATTTCCACCGGCCATTCCGCGGCGAAGGCCTGAGCCGTCTGCCGGGCCCGGACGAGGGGACTGTGCCAGATCAGTTCGGGCAGTACCGTCCGCGTGGCAAGCCAGCGGGCCAGTTCGCCGACCTGCCTGCGGCCGCGATCGGTCAGAACGCGGTCGAAGTCCGTCGCCGCTTCATCGGGGTCTACTGCTTCGCCGTGTCGAGCGACCCAGAGCTGCATTGCGGGGTGCCTTTGATTCGAGATTTCAGGGATGTGTCGACAGACTACTGAAGCTGTCTCTCCGCGGGGAGTTAACAGCGGGCAGTCGGGGCGGAATCGTCTGCGTCAGGCCGGAAGTCTCTCGATCGCGAAAACCGGGGCTTCCCTTCGGTCCAGCCCCGGCCACCCTCCGATTCCCCGTCCCGGCCGAAATTGGATATAAACATCTTGTTTTGACGCAAGGGGGACGATAGAGTGAATTGCAGATGCGGAAACGAGAGTTTGAAGTATCAGTCCTGCCGACGTAATAATGAGGAGGTCCTCCCATGATTCGCCAGTCCCTCCTGGCCGCTCTGTGCCTGACGGCCGTCGGCCCCCTGGTCCGGGCCGCAGACGATTTCGAACGCGACCCGATCAACTATTCTCAGGCGACGCCCGACAACGTCGTTTCACGGTTGCAGCAGCGGCTCGAAGCGGGCCAGGCGTCCCTTAAGTTCGACGGCGACCGGGGCTACATCGACGCGGTCCTCAAGGAACTGAACGTTCCCGTCTCGTCGCAGGTGCTGGTCTTCTCCAAGACCAGCCTGCAGCGGTCCAAGATCTCGGCCAAAACGCCGCGGGCGTTGTACTTCAATGACGAGGTCTATATCGGCTTCTGTCAGAGCGGGGACGTCGTCGAAGTCTCGGTCGCGGATCCGCAGCTCGGGACGGTTTTCTACTCGATGGATCAGGACGTCGAAGAGCCGCCGAAGTTTCTGCGGCAGACCGACGCCTGCCTGCTTTGCCACGGCTCTTCCAACACCCATTACGTGCCGGGACACACGATCCGGTCGGTCTTTGCCGACGCGGCGGGGCAGCCGATTCTGGCGGCAGGGACGCATCGGACCGATCACACGAGCCCGCTGAAGGAACGCTGGGGGGGCTGGTATGTGACGGGAACGCACGGCGAGCAGGAACACCTCGGCAATCTGGTCGTGCGGACGAAGCGCGTGCCGGACAAGATCGATAACTCCGCGGGGCAGAACGTGACCGATCTGTCGACGCTGATCGACGTCGCGCCGTATCCGGCGCCGCACAGCGATCTGGTCGCCTTGATGGTGCTGGAACATCAGGCGGACGCGCACAATTTTCTGACGCGGGCGAACTTTGAAACGCGGATGGCGCTGCAGTACGAAAAGTCGCTCAATCGCGAACTGGGCGAGGCCCCCGAACATCGCTGGGACAGCACGAAAACCCGCATCAAGTCGTCCGGCGAAGCGCTGGTGAAGTACCTGCTCTTCAGCGGCGAAGCGACGCTGACCGGCCCGGTCCACGGGACGTCGGGCTTCGAGCAGGAATTTCCGACGCGCGGCCCGCACGATTCCCGGGGTCGGTCGCTCAGGGACTTCGAACTGCAGACGCGGCTGTTCAAATACCCGTGCAGCTACCTGGTCTATTCACCGTCGTTCGATGGCCTGCCGGGCGAGATGAAGGATTTCGTACTGCGGCGAATGTACCAGGTGCTGACGGGCGCAGACTCGTCAAAAGAGTTTTCGCATCTGACAGCTGCGGACCGTCAGGCGATTCTGGAAATCTTACGGGAAACCAAGCGAGATCTGCCGGAATACTGGCGGAAGGCGCCGGCCGCGTCGGCCACCGGCGGCTGAGCCGTGGCGGCCGTGCGAAGTCCTCCCGCTCGACCGGCATTTTGCGCAACTGACGCAGCGAGATCTGCTGGAGTGTTGCGAGTCGTGCGGTCGATCTCAAACGCAGAACAATCCCTGTTCCCCGATCGCATGGCTGCACGGGTCCCGGTCCTTCTCGCGCAGCTTCCCAGATGCGATCTCTGGTCCGCCCGGCGTCCCTGCGCCGGGCGGATTTTTTTGCTGCCGGTCGAGACATTCCGTCTTGCCGATCCCAACCAGCCGAGTGAATCAGAGTGCCTGACCTCGCCGGCTCGCGATTCTGTATGATTGGCCCATCTACCATGCCGTCAATCGTCGGCGACAGAGCAGATCACTCCCGGCGGATCGCGGACTCATGAAGGCTTACGTCGTGACGACCGGGATCGTCTTTGCGTTGCTGGTCATTGTGCATCTCCTGCGGATTGCTGCCGAAGGACCGGGCCCCGTGAAAGATCCCTTCTTTGTCATCAGCACTCTGGTTGCAGCAGGATTGTGTGGCTGGGCCTGGCGCGTGCTGCTGAGCTTGCCGCGATCGTCACGCGATGATGTGGACGGCAGGTAACTGATGCGGTTGAATGCCCAGTGTTTTCAATGAACGACTGCGGGGCACAGTCAGAGGTCGCAACTCTCCGCCTGCGACGCTGCAGTCGAATCGTCTGTCGTCCGCGCGGCAAGCGCATGGAGCGGTCATGAGCTCAGCGATCAAAGCGCCACAGGCGGCGATTCTCCTGTCGTGTCTGATGTGGTTCGGCTGTTCTCCATCGGCCTCGACGAGTCCTTCGCCAGCCGGCGGTCCTCGACCGGCTTCCGTGAAGAGCGCCGTATCAACGGTTGATCAAGTCCGCCGAATGGTGTCCGCTCAAATGGGTGCGGACTTCGAGAAGGTCAGTTCTGGAACGTCGCTTGCAGACCTGGCGGCCGACGAACTGGACTTTGTCGAGCTGATCATGGAACTTGAAGATACGTTTTCAATCTCGATCTCGGACGATGTCGCGGAAGAGATGACGGGAACCGCCGATTGGCAGCAGGGATTGAAGAACGTGACTGTCGGCAAGCTGGCGAATCTTGTTGATCGGCTCAAGAAAAAGTGACAACATTGGAGTCCTCGTTTCATGGTGCGGTCCGACTCTGAACAATCAGCACTACCCGTCTATTCCCGCCGAAAGGCTCTCAAGCAATGTGTCGCCGGGCTGACCGGAGCTGGTGCCATGCTGTCATCCACCAGACCAGGCCACGCCGCCATGCTCGAGCCCCGTCCCTGGATCCGGATTCGCGGGCTGTATGGCGGGTTTCCGCAGGGGATGCTCGATCGGGGCGAGACGCCCGCGGATTACGGCATCAACGCGATCTGGGTCGGCTCGGGGTCGCTGAATCAGGCCGAAGTCGACCGGTATCACAAGCTGGGGCTGAAGGTCTTCGTCGAGTTCAACTCGATGCATGAGGCAGGCTATCTGAAGGAGCATCCTGACGCCGCGCCGATTGGGCCGGATGGAAAACCTTCGCCGGCGCCGCATGGCTGGCAGGGGATCAGTCCGTTTCATGCGGGATATCGGCGGAACCGGATGGACGAGTTCCGGCGAGTGCTGACGGAGTTCGAGATCGACGGGATCTGGCTCGACTACCATCACGCGCATGCGAGCTGGGAACGGGCCGAGCCGGTGCTGCCGGATACTGATTTCTGCCCTGCGGCACTGCAGCAGTTCTCCCGGCAGACTGGAATCGAGCTTCCTGCAGACGTTCCTTCTGCGGCGAAGATCCTGCTGGGTCCGCAGAAAGAGGCGTGGACCGGGTTTCGCTGCGGCGTCTTCACCGACTGGGTGCGGGAATACCGCTCGATCGTCAACGCGGTCCGGCCGAGAGCGCTGCTCGGGACGTTCCACTGCTCATGGTCGCCCGACGAGCAGGACGGGGCGATCCGGCACAAGCTGGCGATCGACATTCCGGCCCAGGCGAAATACCTCGACGTGCTGAGCATCATGCCGTATCACGCGCGGTTTGGTCATCACGACGACCCGGCCTGGATTTCGCGGCAGACGAAGAAGCTGGGCGAGCAGATGGGGCTGAAAGGGTCACCGGAGGAGCGGGTGCGGATCTGGCCGATCGTGCAGCTTTCCGACTGGGGCGAGCCGGTCGTGGCCAGCGAGGTCGAGGCGATCGTCGATCATGCGACCCAGTCGCCGGCGACGGGAGTGATGGTGTTCCACTGGAGTCAGATTTCGCAGCAGTGGGATAAGATTGAAGCGCTGGGGAAGGCGTATCGCGGGTTGAGGGGGTAGTTTTTGCGAGCTGGCGTAAATTCAATGCAAATTCAGTAGTTCCCAGATCGGGAGGTGATCTTCAAATGAACGCAGGGCTTTCCTACACAATGACTTGTGGAACAGGGTCATTCATGGAGGAAGCCCATGCGTTCGAGAAACAGTGTGACTGTGTCGGACCGGCAGGTCCAGATGCTGGCCGAGGATTGGCTGCGGACGGCGATGCCGCTCAGGGATGTCGGATGGAAGTGCACCTCCAGACGGTTGTGGCAGATCGTATTGCTGGCCGCAGCTCGCATGAGTTCGGTCTTCGCGGTCTGCCGCGATCTGGTCGGCGCTCCTTGCGATCAGGCGGTTCGCAACGCCCTGACGGCTTGTTTGCCGGCGCGTCCGCTGACGCTCGAACAGTGGCTGCATCCGGCGGCTCTGCGGGCCGCAGTTGCCCGGGGCGATCTTTCGCAAAGCCCGGCAGGTCGCCATCGACTGGCATCTGATCCCCTACCACGGACAGCCGCACCGGCATGCCAACGAACTGTATCACAGCCTGCCCAGGTCGGGGACGAGCAAATTTCACGCCTACGCCACGGCCTGCGTCGTCGAACAGGGCTATCGTTACACCCTCGCTGCGACGTCGGTCAAAGGGAGCGAGTCGCCGCTGGCCGTGCTCGAACGGTTGCTCGATCGTCTGCAGGCGCGGGGGCTGAAGATCAAAGTTCTGCTGCTGGATCGGCAGTTTTTCAGCGCTCCGGTGCTGGAACGTCTGCAGCAGCGTCGCATCCCCTTTCTGATGCCGGTGGCGCTGCGCGGCCGCAGGCCGAAGCGTCGGTCGCGACGCGGCACAAAGCCGGGCGTACGGAAGCTGCGAGATTTCCTGCGCTGTGCCGCCGGACGCTATCGCTACACGTGGACGGTCAAACAGAGTTCGGCCTCCTTCACCGTGGTGGTGGCGTACAAGAGCTATCGCCACGACAAAACCGGGCAGCGCCGCTCGAATCGCCTGCTGTTCGCAGCCTGGAACGTGAGCGGCGCACCGGTCGAACTCCGGGAGCTGTATCGACGCCGGTTCGGAATCGAGTCCAGCTACCGACAGCTCGGCCAGGCCCGCATCCGGACCTGCACGACCGATCCGGTGCAGCGACTGTTCTTCGTGCTGGTGGGGCTGGTGCTGAGAAACGTCTGGGTCTGGCTGCACTTCACGTACTTTGCCGAGCGCCGGAACGGCGAACTCGTGCTGCATCTGGAACGTCTGCGTTTCCGCCGGATGCTGCACTGGATCGCCAACGCCATCACACGCGAACTTCACGACGGTTCCAGTTTCTCAACGCAACTTCAACTTGAATAGCGGTTTGACGCCGATCGCCGATCTGGGAACTACTGAAAGTGCAAAATGAAAAATGCAAATCGCAAAATGGAAGAAGAGTGCGCGCAGGCGGGCGCCTTGCGCGGCATCGTGATGTCGCGGCATCGTTGGAACCCGATTCGCCGGGTCCAGGACGGACTGGGGCAGAGTGTTGAGTTCTGCCCCAGCCCTGGAGCTGGCGTGTGATCAGGAACGGGCTTTCGCCCGCGATCAGCTATCGGAAACTCGACGTCGAGGTTGTGCGCACGTGAGGTGCGCTCCCCGGTCCCTGCCGTTTGGCGGGGCCGTCAAGCGGGCCCTGATCAGGCCCGGGTCGAGGGTTCGGCTCTCAGAGCGCCGGCGGTCGCCCGCCGACGTGGTACCATTTGCACCGAACCGCCCGACCAGAGAACACGCTCACACTGGTATGGGCGTTGTGCAAGAGCAGATTCGGGGAAAATCTGAAATTGCGGAAGATTTCTCGCGGAGACGCGGAGGAGGAAGAGAACGCAGAGAAGAGAAGGTTTCACGCCACGGCGCAAAGCGGAACGTAACGACGCAAAGGGAAGACGAGCGAGCAGGGAATCGCGAATCGCCATGCGAGAAGATCGAATGCTGTCGCCGTTCGCTGGCGATCAGCGATTCGCGATCAGCCTTCATCCTCCGGCTACTCGCCATTCCCTATTCCCTGCTCGCTCCGCCTTGCATGACCCCGATTCCTGACGCATGTTTGCAAGAGCTGGGGGGATTTTCCGGGAATGGCTGCAGCGTTCCGCGGCGCAGTTGTCGAAGAGGGATTGCGGCGGTTCGGAATCGGCTTCGGCGGCACATTTTGACAGCGCCAGTGGTGACAACGTCATGCAGCTCCGACATCCCGTTGCCATGCTGATGCTCGTCGCCGGGACGTTCGGCCTGCTGTTCGCAAACGCGACGGCGATGGCCGAGATGCTGCTATGCGCGGCTGTTCTGTCGCCGGTGCTGCGGAATCCGGAGTTCCAACGCCGCGTGGCGGGGATGCCGAAGCCGTTTGCGACGGGGGGCTTTCTCCTGCTGGCGCTGGTTGTGGGGGGGCATCTGGCGGGCGATCCGGCGAAGTCGTTCCCCTTTCCACAGTGGGGAATGTACGGGGAACTGGCTCACACCGGCCCGATGGACTGGTACAGCATCGACGGGGTCACGGCGGAGGGGCGGACGGTCGAGATCAACGCGTCTCATCTCTATCCCCCCCTCGGCCGGGGAACGTTCCGACTTGTGAATCGCGTGCAGGGCCTGATGATCGCCGACGATAAAG
This sequence comes from uncultured Planctomycetaceae bacterium, assembly GCA_942493135.1. GTDB lineage: Bacteria > Planctomycetota > Planctomycetia > Planctomycetales > Planctomycetaceae > Planctellipticum. The sequence goes on from OW818684.1 coordinate 7,297,771, forward strand.
GACTCGACGTCGCCGGGGTGCCGCCGCGAAAGATCCTGTCGGAGCTGTTGCTGGCGTTCGCGAAGCAGTGGAATGCAACGCACGACCCGGATGTGGTGGAGATCCGCCTGCACCGGCACCGGCGGGAGCTGGGGAGCCGCGAAGCGACCTCTGAAGTCTATCTGACGGAGGCGCTGCGATGAGCCTGCTGCATGCGTCGCCGACGGCCGGTTACGTCACCACGCTCCGATGCCTGGTGTTCGGGATGTGGGCGGCGAAGTTTGCCGTCGATCCCCTGCAGGAACTGGCCGGATTGCCTCAGTCGGCCTACTGGCCGCCGGCGCCTCTGTCGTGGCTGTCGCGAGAGACGGACCTGCTGATGGTGACTTATGGAGCGCTGCTGGCGCTGCGGCTGGCGGGAGTTGCGTCCGCGCTGGCGTGCCTGTCGCCGGGCCTGCTCAGGTCTGCTGCGCCGATCTGCTGCCTGCTGGCAACGATCGATCAGGCGACGCTGCGCGGCTTCGGGCATGTGAACCATGCGGAGATCGTGCTGCTGCTGGCGAGCTACGTGTTCTGCCTGTCGGCATGGACGTCGCAAAAGGGCCAGCATCCGGAGCCGCTGCTGATCACGCTGCTGATGCTGGTGACCTACATGCTGACCGGGATCCACCGGGTGGCCGCCGGCGGGCTGGAAGTGTTTGCGTCGGATTCGATCGTGTTCTGGTCGATCGAGAATGCGTCACGGATCTCGGCCTTCAACTTCGGGGGAGGCGCCTGGCTGGGCGATCAACCGGTGTTCTGGCTGCCCATGAAGGTTTCGTTCGCGGCGATCACGCTGATTGAGATTCTGGGTCCGCTGGCGCTGCTGTCGTCGTCGTTCCGGCGGTTCTATCTGGTGGCGATGGTAGGCTTTCACATCGGCGTGGCGCTGACGATGAATATCATCTTCTGGGAGAACGCGGTGCTGCTGGTGGTTCTGCTGGGAGGCGACCTGGTTCCGCGAGGAGAGGCTCCGCTGGGACTCGGTGGATCCATGAACGAGGCCGGACGGGCGGTTTAATTGGCTCGCGGAGGCGACCTGCGGAAACCTCGTTCCCGGCCGAAGTTTGAATGATCGCTATTCCCAACAGGCGCTTGAAGCGGCATACTGCAGCGTGTGTTCGAGTGCGCCGAAATCAAATCCCGCCTGGCCTGTGATCGCATGCAGCCCCGTCCGCCAATCCCGAAGGCTTCGCCGTTGAACCGGCGGCAATTTCTGGGGGCGAGCGCCCAGCAGGCGGCGGGCGTGGCGGTGGGGGTCGTCGGCTGGACGGGGACGGCGCAGGCCGGGAACGGCGGGAATCCGCTGGAGCGGCTGGACGTGGCGGTGATCGGCGTCCGGAATCAGGGGCGCGTCCTGGCAAATGCGCTGGCGGTGCAGCCCGACGTCCTCGTACGGACGGTTTGCGATGTGGACCGCCAGCAGGCCGAATCTGCGGCGGCGGGGCTGAGTGATTTGCAGCGAGTGTCGCCGGGGATTGAGAGCGATTTCCGGCGGGTGCTGGACGATCCGGCGATTCAGGCCGTGGTCGTCGCGACGCCCGATCACTGGCATGCGCCGATCGTGCTGCAGGCGTGTGCGGCGGGAAAAGACGTCTACGTAGAGACGCCCTGTTCGGGGACGATTGCCGAGGGGTACTGGATGCTGGCGGCCGCACAGCGGCATGGTCGAGTCGTCCAGACGGGACTGCAGGAGCGGAGCGGGGCGCACTTTCAGTCGGCGATGGAGCTGCTTCGCTCGAAGTCGCTGGGGGCCGTTCGTCTGGCGCGGGCGTGGGTCGTGCACCGGCGAAAGCCGATCGGCCACAAGCCGATATCGGCTCCGCCCGAGGCGGTCGATTACAACCAGTGGCTGGGACCTGCCGCAGCGCGGGAGTTTGATGCAAACCGGTTCCACTTCAACTGGCGGTGGTTCTGGGAGTACGGCGGCGGCGAATTGACCCATTGGGGTTCGCACTGGCTGGATGTGGCGCGGTGGGGATTAGGAGTCGACTGGCCTGTGCGGGTTTCCGCGTGCGGCGGCAAGCTGCACTTTGTCGACGACCAGGAAACGCCGGACACGCTGACGGTCCACTACGAGTACCACGGTCGGATGCTGCAGTGGGAGCACCGGCTGTGGTCGGGGCATGGGATTGAAGGTCGGAATGCGGGAGTGGCGTTTTATGGCGAAGACGGGACGCTGATCGTGGACCGGGGGGGCTGGAAGGTCTACGACCGTTCCGACGCGCTGGTTTCGGAGTCGTCCGAGCTGCAGACGAGTCATCTGCGGAATTTCATCGACTGCGTGAAGTCACGGCAGACGCCGAACGCGCCGCTGGAGATCGGTCACGTTTCGGCGGGGCTGTGCCATCTGGGTAACATCGCTTACCGCCTCGGGCGGGATATCCGGTTCGATCCGCAGCAGTTGCGGTGTCCGCACGACGCGGCGGCGACTGCGCTGCTGACTCGGCAGTATCGCGCGGGGTTTAGCGGAGGCGGGGACAGCGACAGCCTGGCCGGTGCGGTTGGCTGAGAGCTGCCGGTCAGTTGTCGGTTGTCAGTTGCTGAAGAGCGGCAAGTACGGGTCAGCTGCGCTGCGTGTTGAGCTGGGCCTGTGCGACGGGTGGTTTGACGGGTTTGAAGGGAGCGTGCTTCGCAAGGGACGCTTCCCAACCGATGACCAGCCAGGTGGCCAGCCCGAGCGGGACGGCGTAGGGGAGGATCAGTCGGCCGCGGGCGGCGACTTCTTTGCCGGATTCGCGATCTTTGCGGTCGCGTTCGATGTCTTTGCGGACGGCGCGGTAGCCGCGGGTGAAGAACCGGTACAGCATCGTGCCGACGTGGAAGACGGCGATGAAGGCGGTACTGACCACGATCACGGCGACGGTGGGCATGAAGCCGAGCCAGACGCTGAGGGCCCCCATGAGTTTGGCGTCGCCGGCGCCGCCGCCGGCGATCAACCAGAGGGCGAAGAGCATACCAAAGCCGAGCGCAAAGCCGGCCAGCGCATCAAGGAGTCCGTGGCCGCCGAAGAATGCGGCCTGGTAGATCCAGCCAGCGAAGAACATGGGGACCGTGAGCCAGTTGGGAATGCGCCGGGCCTTGAGGTCTGTCACCAGCGCGATGAGAGTCATCCCGGCTACGCCCAGGATGTAGAGCCACGCATACCACGGCCAGCTTGCCATTATCTTCTCCGCCCTCGGTGCACACTCGGAACGGAATCGCTGCCGGGGGAATCCTCCGCCCGAACCACACATTGCAGCGTTCCTCAATGCATTCCATTCTCAGGAATGGAGGGGACGGTCCACACCCCGAGCTTGAGTCGGCGGGCTGCAGAATCCGAGAAAAGGGGGCAAGGGGCTGGAGTTGCAGCGGATTCAGCAAATAATCGGGTTGTTACGAATGGGAGCGTGACGACGATGATCCGGCCTGCGCGGTTGGCAGCGAGTCGGCCGGGCGTCATACTCCGGAGCGGGGCGGGACATTTTCCCGCGGCACGATGCGATGGCGTCACGGAGGATCAGCGTGGTTGCAGAATTCATGCAGGCGGCCGACGAGGCGGCCCGACTGGGGGGGCAGGTGCTGCGCACCTGGTCAACCCGTTTTACGGTCACGGAGAAGAGCCGGTCCAATCTGGTGACGGAAGCCGATTTCGCGTCCCAGAAAGTGATTCACGAGTTCCTGCATCGGCGCTATCCGCACCACGGTTTTCTCGGCGAGGAGGGTCTGGAGCATCCGACCGGGGTGGGGGGGTATCGCTGGGTGATCGATCCGCTGGACGGGACTTCGAACTACGTGCACGGGTTCCCATACTACGCGGTCTCAATCGGGCTGGAGGAGCAGGGGGAGCTGATCGCAGGGGCGATTTACGATCCGACGCGGGACGAGATGTTTCTGGCGGGTCGCGGGCTGGGAGCGACTCTGAACCGGCGAAGGCTCAAAACGTCCGGCGAGAGCCAGCTCGGACAGGCGATGCTGGTGGCGAGTCTGCCGGTCGCCACGACCGCCGACGATCCAGCGGTCGGTCGTTTTCTCTCGATGATTCCCAAGGCTCAGACCGTCCAGCGGACCGGTTCGGCGGCGTTGAATCTGGCGTACATTGCCGCGGGCCGGCTGGATGGATTCTGGTCGGCCAGCCTGAAGCCGTGGGACATGGCGGCAGGGGTGCTGCTGGTCCGCGAGGCTGGTGGAGTTGTCACAACAATTCGCGGCGGATCATTTGAGCTGGAGGCGCCGGATCTGCTGGCGGCAGCGACGGGTGAGCTTCAGCAGGAGATGGTGCGCAATCTGGCGTGAGAATCCGCGGAAAGCCCGGTCCGCGCTTCCTCCGGTGAACTTCGGCGGGGTAGAATTGCAGGAACAATCCTTGCGGGTTCCGGCATCGATCCTGTCCACACGACTCAGCACATTCGACAGAGTCAGGCTCTCTGCCTGAATCTCACAGTCTGAAGACGAAGCGGCCTCAAGCGGTCCGCGTGTCGCTTCAGATCATTGTTGGTCTTGTTTTCAGAAGGCAGTGCCTGGAGGCGCTGCGGAGTGCATGATGCCCGCCCCTCATCGCCAAGGAATCGTTCCTGGCCGACGGCCGATCGCCGCGGTCGCGGGAACATTGCTGGTCGCGCTGACTGCGTGCTGGGCAGTAATCGCTCAGGAGGCGCCGGCGGCTCGATCTGGGGAAGCGGAACCGGCGCCGGGCTCAAAAAGTTCGCAGAGCCAGGCAGAGTCTGGGCTCGACGATTTGCCACCAACAAAGGATATCTATCTGCCGAACGAAGAGGGTCGACTTGTCAAGGTGCCTTACGGTGCGAAGCTGGAAGCGTACTTGCGGTCCCTTCAGGCCCCTGCGGAGACGACGACGGAGAAAGTTCCGCCGGCGGTGCTGTCGGAACTCGAGCTGTCGGGCAGTGCGGATGATGAGCGTGCGACGCTTACGGTTCGAATCACGGTGTCGCTGCAGCCCGAGGATCCGAAGCAGTACATTCGCGTTCCGTTGCGACTGCAGGAAGGCATTCTGCAGAAGTTCGAGATGACCGGCGACGCCGAAGCGTTCCCTGCGAACTGGTCGCGCGAAGAGGGGTACGCGTGGTGGTTTCGCGGTCGGGGCGAGCAGCGTCTGCTGCTGACGATGACGGTTCCGATCCGACGGCAGCAACCGACGCGGCGATTGCAACTGACTCTGCCGGGGTCCGCGGTCAGCAACCTGAAGTTCAACATCCCGAAGAAGTCGGTTGTGTTTCGCACGCCCGACCAGACGACGCTGCACTCGGTCTCGCTGGCGGACGGTGGCTCGGCCTGCTCGCTGTCGGGGCTGGGTCCGCGTCTGGACCTCACGTGGCAGCCCAGCCCGGAGAAGTCGCAGGAAGAAGGTGCGCTCGAGACTCAGACGACGTATCTGTGCCGGCTGAATCCCGATTCGCTCGTCATCGACGCGACGCAGGGGATCCAGGCGCTGCAGGGGACATTCAGCAGCATGCAGGTCCAACTTCCAGCGAAGGCGGAGATTGTAAAAATCGAAGGGCGGGACTACCAGAGCCACAGGTTGAATCCCGACGTCCCGGATCAGTGCGTTGTCACGCTGCAGAGCGCGACGGCGGGACCGGTCTCTCTGAAATGGACACTGCGGATTCCGCTGGACGACCGACGCCGATTGACTTTCACCGGGTTGAACGTCGAACGGGCTCGGAAGCAGACCGGGAGGATTGGTTTTATTCTGCTGGAGGGCTGGAGACTGTCGTCCAGCGAATCCAAGGATGCCAATCTGGTGCGGATTAATGCCGCGGAGTTGCGGACGGTGGCGAACTCCGCGCAGATTCAGCGAGCCTACCAGTTTTTGAGCCAGCCATTCCAGTTGCCGGTCGCGCTCGATCCCGTCGAGCCATATATCGTCGTGGCGCCGCAATTGATGCTGGAAGTTGCGGCCGACCATTTGAGCCTGGAGGGCGTCTACAATCTGCAGGTGTTCCGCGGTGCGGCTACGGAATTGAATCTGAAATGGCCCGGCTGGAAAGCCGAGGGCTGGACAATCGAGTCCATCGAACCCCGGGAGCTCGTCGAAGGCTTTTCCGCCGCCGACAGCGAACAGCCCGGTCTAATTCGAGTGAGGCTGACCGAGACTCGACGTGACAGTTTCGGTCTGATCCTGAAGGCCAGGAGGTTATTGCAGCAGAGTCGCGGAGAGGTTGCATTTACGCTGCCGATCATGTTGGGGAGTTCTCCCAATTCGCCGATTCTGGTGGTGGCTAATGCCGAGAATATCGAGTGCGAATTAACCGCGAAGGAAGGGACGATCCTGCGGCCATTGGCCAGCGACCGTCGGGACGAACTGACGCTGCCCGGCCGACTGGCCAATTTGAAGCGGACGGAATCCCGAATCGACGGTCCCGACCGTGCTTTCGAGTTGCGAATCACCGAACACGAGCAGCGGATCGGCGCCGAAAGCCTGACGGAGGTCGAATTGCGCAACGACCTGCTGGAGATGACGCAGCGGATACAGTATTTGGTGGAGTATCAGCGGCTGTCGCAGTTGCGGTTGCTGGCACCTCCGGGTCTTTCGACCGATCGACTTCAGTTTTTCACGGCGGATCGACTGGAGCTGACGCCGGCCTGGCAGCCGGTTCTGGCGGATGGCGCCCGAGAAGTGCTGCTGTCGCTTGATGAGGCAAAGCTGGGTCGATTCGAGCTGGTGATCCGGACGACACTTCCAGCGCCGGACCAGCCAGCGGACGGCGGCGAGCTGATGGCGTCGGTTCCGATTCTTCAATCGCTTGACTCCGAATTCGCAACCACGTCGGTTGAGTTTCAACACGGCGAATGGCAAGACGAATCGTCGCCCGGCGAAGACTGGAAGCTGCACCTGACGGATTCGGAGAATCAGCGCTGGACCGCGGAAGGGGCACGTCCGGAATTTCCGCTGCAGTTGATCGCTTCACGGGGGGGAGATGCGGGGCCCTTCGTGGTCAACAAGGCGTGGATTCGCGCCCGGTTCGATGGGCAGAAGTCGCTGAGCTGCAGGGCGCAGTTTCAACTGAACGGTCGAGGCTCGATCATGACCGTGACCATGCCTCTTGATGTCGCGGCTCCGCACTTTGCGTGGGGCCAGACCGTGCTCGAAGAGTCGAGCGTTGTGGAACGTCCCTCAGGCTCGGGGAAGTACCAGCTGCGACTGCCGGAATCGGCAAGCGATCTGGCGGAACACCTGCTGACGGTCGACTATGTCGTGCCGGGGAACGGCACACTGCGGGGAACTGACCAGATTACGTTTCCATCGCCGAAGCTGCAGCCGGCGACGTGGGTCGCTCAAACCGTATGGACCGTTGAGTTCCCCTCAGACCAGCATCTGTTCGACTATCCGCGACAGATGACTCCGATGTACCGCTGGGAGCGTCAGGGCGTCGTCTGGCGGCGGGCGCCGTATCCGGAACAAACGTTGCTGGAGGAATGGATCGGGGCGGCGTCCGGTCCGGCAATGCCGTCGATCGCAGCTCCCGGGAACGTCTATTCTTTCGGCCAGCTGGGAGCTCCCGCCGAGTTGCGGATCCGTTCTCTCAGCGCTCCGCTCGTGCTCCTGTTCGGCGCGGGGATCTCGTTGACAGCGGGATTCGTCCTGATTCAAGTCCGGCATGTCCGTCATGTCCTGAGCATCCTCATTCTCGGATTGCTCTTCTCATTTGCGGGCCTGTGGTTCATGCCGCTTCTGGAATTGTTGCTGCAGCCAATGATTGCCGGGCTGATTTTCCCCGTGTGCGCCGTGTTGATTCAGCGCTGGAACCGGAGCCGCGAAGTCAGCACGGTGCTGACGCTCGGTTCAAACGGCGATTCCCGACTTCGCGAACCATTTGGCGGCAGCCGATCAGAATCGGGCGGGCAGGCGTATTCGTCGGAGGAACCGACTCAACTGCGGACACCGGGCGTCGATGCCGACGCCATGCAGTACGAAACGGGAAGTGGCGTCTCATGAGCCGCAAGCCGCTTTTGCGTTTCGTTATGGTGGCGGCGATGGCAGTTCCGCTGGCGCCGTCGCTCCTGGCGCAAACCGTCGGAAGCCCGCCGCCCGGTCCGGCCGTTGAGCGCATCGATCTTCCCGCGGGCCGCCAGGACGAATGGCCTCAAGGCGTCGACCGGCTGACTCCAGTCTCGCGAGAGGAGTTTGTGCGGCTGTGGAAGCTGTCCCGTCCCGACGAGGTCGGACCGCTGGAGGTTCCGTATCGAGCCGCGACATTTCGGGGAGTCCTCAAAGGACGGGATCTGGTTGGTCTGGAGTTCTCGTTGTCGGTGAGCAGCCCGGCCAGAAAACCGTCATGGCTGACGTTCGGGCCATGGACGCCGGCGCTCGCTCACGTGCAATGGACCGATGGTCCCGCGGTCTGGGGTCGTGCTCCTGAAGGCAAGACCTGGTTGGAGATCGACCGACCGTCCGCCGAACTGGTCGGACGCTGGAGTCTGCGGGGCGATGCCCGCGGTGACGAAGTGCACTTTGACTGGCAATCTCCGCGTGCAGCAGTCACGCGACTGGAGCTCCAGACGCCCGCGAACTTCGTGGTGACCAGCGACTCCGGAGACGTGCGGCGGCTGCCGTCGCCGCCCGGCGATCCCGCTGCGGTCTGGGAGCTGCACCTCGGTCCGATGTCCGAAGCACATTTTTCCATCGGTCCCGAGCGACCGCCCTCCACGGTACTTCCTCGAATTCTGATCGATCAGCAGATCATCTCGGTGGTGAATGAAGGCGATCTGAGCTTTAAGACCGTCTGCCAGCTGGAAGTCCACGAGTCGCCGGTGCAGCTGTTGATATTCGACGTGCCTGCCGGGGTCGAAGTATTCTCTGCGTCGATTGGAGGAGACGTACCGCTGGATTGGTCGTTCGCGACGCTCGAGGGCCGTCGGCAGTTGACCGTTCGCCTGCCCGATCCGATTCAAGGTCGAATCCGGCTCGTCCTGGACGGCATTGCCATTCTGAAGCCGGGGCAGGCGGTCGGTGCGCCGCAGATTGTCCTGCGGGACGCGGTGTTTGTCGCAGGCCAGCAGACTTTCGTGGTGACACCGCCTCTGGAAATCCGATCAATTCGGGGGACTGGCTTTCGGCAGCAGACTCCGGTGACTCAAACGCCTGTCGGGGACTCGCTTTCCTTTCAGTTGCTGGGTCCGGAAGGACAGGTGCTGCTGGAGGTCCGACGGCCGCAGGCGACGTTGTCGACACAGGTGCTCGGTCAATTGCAGTTGGGAAGCGATGACTGGTCGAGCACGACCGACGTCGTCTGGTCGGCGACATCGGGAGCGGTTTTTCAGACGAATTGCCGGATTCCCGCCCAGTGGGAAGTCAGCGAGGTTCAGCCTGCCCCGTGGGTCTCCGACTCTCAGCTCGCGAGCTGGGACGTGCAGCCAGTCGCCGGCGGCGATTCGACACTCACGTTGGAGTTCTACGAAGCGATCACGCCCGGAAGTCCGCGGGGAGTACGGATCTATCTGCGACGTGCGGCTCCTGCGCTGCCGGTGACCGGGCCGCCTCCGCTCCCCCTGGCGACGGAAGGGGAACTGGAGGACTTCGGCCTGGAAATCGTTGCCCCGCCGAGCCTCAGCGTGCTTCCCGGGGACAACAGCAATCTGGCGCTGTTGCCTCTCGTCTCGACGCCGGCAGGCTGGCAGGGAACCGCCGCGGCCTTGACGCCCGATACCCCCACGTCGCGAACGGTGCGTCGCTTCCGCTGCGGCCAGGGGGATTCCCCGGGCGATCTGAATATCGAGGTTACTCCCGGCCCCGAGGCGCCGGGTTGCGACGTTTTCGTTGCGGCGAGTCCGACGGCCGTCCGGTGCGAGTTTGCGCTGCGGGTGCAACCCCGCTGGAATCGGGAGTCGCGGGTGCTGTGGTACGTCACCGGGCCAGCGACCACGATTGACTGGACGGTGAACGGCACGACGCTGGTCGAGTCTGCGATTCGCCGGTTGCCGATCGAGCGTCACGCGGACTGGAAACTGCCGGAATCGGGCACACTCTGGGAATGGACGGCTCCGAATGGAACGGGGGACGACATTGTCGTCTCTGGAGCCGCGACGCTGCGCTGGACCGAGCGAGTCGAGATTCCGCTGGTGTTCCTTCCGGAACTGACGGGCGGACTTTATCAAGTAACGCTCGAACGGATGACGCCGGACGTAGCAACTTACGACGATCAGGGACTGTCGCTGCTGAGCTTTGAAGATTCGCCGGTGCTTGGCCCCCGTGCGGAGGAGTCCGGTCATGATACCAGGGTCTGGCGTTATGAGACTCCGGATGACCGGCTTCAGCTGACTCGCCGGGAGGCTGCCGCCACTGGGCCGGAGGCGACGAGTGCGAGCCTGCTGCTGACATCCCTGATCTCGGCGGACACCGGCGGCATCGACCTGCATCGGGCGACGTTGACAGTTGCTCGAAAGGGCGACGGCGACTCGCTCCTGGTGAACCTGCCGACCGGAACTCGATTGCTGGACCTGTGGCGCGACGGCGAACGTCAGACCGTGCTGCCGGTCGATCTGAAACTACGCATTCCGCTCGACGTCACCCGGTCACGGCATTCCATCCAGATCCTTTACGAGGCACCGGCAGCGTCTGCATTCCTGATGGAACGGCGTTCGATTATTCCGCCGCAGCCGGATTGTCCTGTCACACACTTTCGCTGGCAGTTCTCTCTCCCTCCCGGAACGACGCTGGCGACGCCGCCGGCAGGCGTGGTTCTGGAGAGTCCACTGCCGGCCGCCAGCTGGGCCCGAACGCTTCTGGGGCCGCTGGGGCGCGAGGCGGGCGACTCGGCGTTCAATCCCCTCTCGGAAGAATCCTGGCGGAAGTTGTGGCAGGGCAGACCGGCAAGGCCGGCCGGCATCGCCATGGACGCCGCGGAGTTCGCGGTCCCCGCGGAATGGACGACACGAGTTGCCGAGTCGCCAGTGGCGCCGGAGGTCATCGACCTGACGACCTGGGATGGAATGCGACTTCGATTGATCGAATGGATGTTTTGCCTCGGCGCGGTCGTTGTCGGGCTGTTGCTGAGAATTCGTCGACCGGGCCGTTGCCACCGTTTTGCTGCAATCTGCCTTGGACTGTGCATCGCGGCGGCCCTGTGTCTCCCGTCCCCCCTGGCGACTCTGGCCGGCAGCGCCTGCGCCGGCATTCTGCTGGCGATCGCGGCGCCGCGGACGCTGCTGACGGCAGTTCGCTGGGATGCCTCAGTTGCGCAGGCGGTCACCAAGGTTCCGGGGGGAAGTACGCAAAGTTTTCGTTACACGCCTCCAGCGGTGGCGTTGTTGTTTGCGGTGTGGCTGTCGGCAGTGGCGGCTGCGCAGCCGCCTGCCGAGCCTGCGCCGGGTCGCGCGTCACCGAAAACCTGGAAGGTTTACGTGCTGATCGACGACGACCGTCAGCCGTCTCGCGTCCTTCCACTGGTCTATCTCGATCCAGAGCTGCTGCGGCAGTTACGAAGTTTCGAGCGGATTTCCTCCGCTCCGGCGTGGTTGTTGAAGTCAGCCGCCTATGACGTGCGTATCGCCCAAGACCAGTCGACGGAAGTCAAAGCGGACTTTCAGGCGACGGCGATTTCACAGAGATCCGGGACTGTCATTGATCTGCCACTCAGCGGCGGATCGTTGAAGAGTCGAGATGGATGCCGAGTGGACGGTCGACCGGTCGTCGCCGTCCGAGCTGCCGACGAAAGCGGCTGGCTGATTCCGCTCCCTGCCGATGTTGCCGGCGCAGAATCTCGCAACGTTCGAATCGAGCTGGATCTGCTGGCTCCTCCCTCTGCGGCTGGCGCACCGGCAGTCTCTCTTATGGTGCCTTCCGTCGCCTCCGCGACGGCCACAGTTCGCTGGTCAGGCGGCGAGGAGTGGACGGTTTCCAAGGGGCGAGGCAGCCGGACGTTGGCACCGTCCGGGGGCGAACTTCAGGCTCAGCTCGGCGCCGTCGACGAGTTGAGCGTCGTACCGGCCGCCGTGTCGCAGAACAATTCGGCCGCTTTGCAGCTCGATGTGCGTATGGTGCAGACAATCGACTGCCGCTCGGCGTGGTCCGAAGTCCGATTTCGCTGCCGCTGCACGCCAATGTCCCCCCGGGGAAGCCTACGATCGTTGCGACTCCGGGTTCCGCCGACGGCAGTGGTTCGCGAGGTTCGTGGAGACGCTCTGAGCGGATACCGGATCGTCCGTGACCAGAACTTGACTCAGGAAGTCCTGTTGACCTTCCAGCCGGAGGAGCGTGAGCGGTGGATGCTGGAAGGGACGCTGCTTGTTCCACAGAATCCGTCCGAGCCAGATCGACCGATTCCTGTCGTTCAACCGATCACCACTGATCTGGTGCAGATTTCCCGCATCACGACGATCTGCGGTCTTGGATCGACCCCCGATCATCGAATCGAGCTGCGGGAGGCGGACGACCCGGCGCTGACCCTCATAACCACCGACGCCTTCCTGCAGACGTGGGGGGACACCGGATTGACGGTGCGTCCGAATCCGACGTTTGAGATCCGCCCGGGTAACGGAAACCCCTCGTTTCGCCTGACGAATACAGCGGTCCAGCGTCGGGCGCTGCGCTGGAACCAGACGGGGACGTTCCGCCCCCGGAGAATGGAGTGGGTGGTTCAAGGCGAACTGGAGACCTCGGGAGGCGCCTGGAGCCACGGCCTGATTGTTGACCGGCGGCTGCGAGTTGAAAGCATCTCCGTCGAAGAGAATGGAGCCGATCGCCTGCTGAAGAGGACCGAGTCACGACTCAACGATCGACAGAATCGGATTGTGCTGTTTCTTGGCGAGCGAACGACCGGCCTGCAGAACATTACGATTCGCGCGACCGGCCCCGTCCGTCTGGGAACACCGCAGCCACTCCCCGGTATCTGGTGCGAAGGGGCCGTGCTGATTGACGGCCGGATTTCGCTGTACTGCGATCCGGAGCTGATGCTGGAAATGCCATCGACGCGCGGACTGGAGCGACTGGAAGCCGGCGAAGAGCCCGCCGTAAACGCAGAAGCGCCGACTCTATTCGGGCGTTTTCAGGTTCTGGAACCGGATGTGGCAGCAACGCTGCGCGTGGTTTCGCGACTCGGTCGATGCAGTGCGCGCAACGCCGTCGTAATCACGCCTGCAGAGCAGAATCGGTGGCGATTGAGGGGCCGACTGGAGATGACGCCAGCGGATCCGGCGACGCGTGAGATGGCGTGCGACCTGCCCGCGGACTGGGGTTCGAGTTTCGAGTTTACGGTGGAGGGCGCCCGAGTTGAGGTCCAGAGCCTGCCGACCGGCATCACCCGACTTGTGATGCAACGGGTGGGATCGATGACTGATCCAGTGCATCTCAATTATGGAGTCGAGCTGGCCGCAAAAGGCGGTCGCGAGTGGTCCATTTCGTTGCCTCAGCCCCAGCAGTGTCCACAAATGGAGACGGTGGTCGGAATCCCGAAATCGGACGAGTGGGAAGCAGCTCCCGAGCAGGCAGTGATTCCTGGGGATTCTCGACCGGAGTGGCTGAGTCGACTGTGGGGGGAGTGGACACAGGAATCCGCAATGACGCTGATTCGTCCGCGGAGGGAGGCATTGCTGCTCGTCCGCCGCGCGACGCCAACGGAACGGCTGCCCCGAGACATCCCCTACATGGAACACCGACTCGCATTTACGAGCGGCGACGAGATCGCGGGGACGTCGTTGCTGCTCGTGCGGCCTGGAGCGGGAAGTTTCGACATCAGCGTGCCGGCGGAAATTCAGTTGCATTCGGCCCTGGAAGGAGAGCGCCCGCTGGAGCTCACGTCAACCGGACCAGGGCGGGTGCGTCTGATGCTGGAAGGGGGAAGCAGCACGACCTTGCTGTTGCTCAACTGGTCCAGAAAGCTGAGCACGGGCTGGTCCCCGGTCGAACAGCGTGTCGTTACGCTGCCGGTCCCGGCGGGCCTTGTCCCGAAGCAGCATTGGATCAGCCTGGAGTCCGCTCGGCGGGACTGGCTGCTTTCCCGGTCCGGAATCGAACAGCGGACGGTTCTGGAACAGGCCCTGACCCGCCTGGAATCCCTGTTGCAGATCCGTCCGCAGGAACCGCCACCGGCCTGGTACGTTCCATGGTTTCAGTGGAGCTACGGCCAGGTCACGACTGCCCTGCCGGCGGCAACTCAGTCCGGAAACGATCAGTCCCCTGGCCAGGTGGAACGATGGAATCATCTCGTCGAAATCATCAATCAGCGACGGCTTCGGGTCGAATCGCCGGCGGTTGACAGCGGAGCCATCTGGCAGGCGTCGGGAGCAACTCCTGACGGCGTATGCGGCGAAGTGCAGTCGATCACGGGAGATCTCCGCCTCTGGCAGGTGCGGCGACAGGAGTTGCTGTTGTGGCTGGCACTTCCCGCCGGGGCGCTGCTGGCTGCCGTTCTGACAGGGTGGTTGCGGCCTTCGTACGCCGATTATCTGGACGCCCATCCCGCGCTGGCGTGGATGCTGCTGGGGCTTGTGTGGTGGCTCTGGATGTCCCCCAGCATCCTGGGCCTGCTGCTGGCAGGGAAGGGCGTCTGGACCGCCTTCCGGCAGCCGCCCCGCAGCGGTCGCGGGGACGCTGGTCGGGTAGCAAGCAGAGGCCGCCGACTTACAGCCGATAGAACTCAACAGCGTTGTCGTGGAACAGCTTGCGCCGGAAGTCGGGCGAGCGGTCGGCTGTGATGGCGTCGAGGGCACTGATCCAACGAGCCAGCGTTGTACGCAGGGTGCAGACTGGCCAGTCGCCGGCGAAGAGGATGCGGTCTTCGCCGAATGCGTCCAATGCGACATTGATGTTCGGGGCCAGATCGGCGGGCGCCCAGTCGCGATCGGCCGTAACGACGATCCCGGAGATCTTGCAGACGGTATTCGGGCGGGCGGCGAGTTCCCGCAGTCCCGATTGCCAGCGGTCGCGCAATTCGGCATCTCGACTGGTGACGCTCATATTGCCGCAGTGGTCGACGATGAATCGAGTGTTCGGACAGGCATCGACCAGCCTGACGGCGTCGTGCAGTTCGCCGGGTCGCATGCAGAGATCGAAGGAAAGTCCGAGTTCTCCGAGCAGTTGAAGGCCATCGACAAACTCCGAGCTGAGGCAGAAACCCGGTGGGGTCGACGGGACATGCAGGACCTGCCGCACGCCTTTGACGAACGGATTGGCGGCGTAGCGACGGACGTACGGTTCAAAGTCGGCCGTCCCCGGACGCGCGGAGATGACCGCGCCGCACATCGGATTCTCCGGACGGGCACAGAGGTCGAGGACGTAGTCCGCTTCCGCGGCCCGCTGCTCGGGGGCGACGTCGACTTCCATGTAAACGGTCTTGACCACGTTGAGTCCGTCGACCGCCTGCAGATAGTCCGACATGACGAAGCTGCGGCGCAGCGGCGGGACGTCTTCGACGGCGTGCCAGGGGAGCGTAAAGCGGTCGAGATCCCAGAGGTGCTGGTGAGTATCGACGATTGGCGGAAGAGCCGGGGCAGGGGGGGCGGCAGACATGGGAGGCATTCCGAGCAGTCAGAAGTCGAGCAGATCAGCGGTACACGACGTCCGGAGGATCTCTCGTTTCCAGGCATCTTCGTAGATCGGCCAGGCCTGAACACGGAATCCGTCCGCGGACAGATCGCAGGGTGCGAGATCCCGGCGGACCGCGTCAAGGCAATCCCGTTCCTCCGGCAGCAGTTCGAACGGCGGAGAGCCCCGATTGCCGCGGCGACGGACAACCTGCCCCTGATCGCAGATCGTGACGACCGTCGGAACGTCGAGCGTGAGAAGCCGCCATGCGATCAGCTCGTGGCTGGCCGACGCGAACTGGTGCTTGAGTTGCAGCAGGTCCACACCGGCGGCGCATTCTGCCTCGAACCAGGGCGCGGGGAGGAGCAATCGCTGTGCGAATTCGTTCGCCAGTTCCTCGCGCCGACCGGCAGGCAGGTTATGGGCGACAATGCCGGCCACTTCGCAGACGCGCCAGGCGACCGATTCGCCCAGTTCGTGCGCTGCGGCCCACTGGAGGCGTTCCGGACGGTCCTCGGGGCGGAGAAAGATGGAGGGAGCGCCGCCGACGCGTTTGAACCGGCCCCGTTCGGGTTGACCGCGATCGATGGCGACCGTGACCCGCAGCCGGGCGGCCAGCTTCAGTGCGTCGACGGGTGGTTCGAGAATCTCCGCGGACCTGAGCAGATCCTGGACGACGCGGTCGATCGCTGCTTGCCAGTCGAAAGGAGTCATCAGGACGATTCCAATCATGTGAGTTCACAATTGTCCCCCACACACATTCCGCCGTCGAGTCTGACGACCGGAATTCACATTCTGGCGAGAATCCCGCAGACAGAGTCTTGCATCGACGGCCGCTCCGCCTAATGTGGAGCCGAGAGTCTGGTGGCGACCACGGTTGCCGCTGAGTCCGAACGTCTGCAGCAACCGGGAGATTTCTCAGTTGATTCCCGCTGATCCGTCCCGCCGGGCATTTCTCAGCCAGACTCTGGCGACCACGGCGATGGCCTCCGGCGGCTGGTGGTGGCCCGCCGGTCCGGCCAGCGCGGCCGACGCATTGCCGGGTGAGCGTCCCATTCGAGATCCGGGTTTGACCGTCGAGAATCCCCGTCTCCGGATTCCGGTCAGCCTGATCATCGACGACTCGACGTGCCTGGTGAACCTGGCGCACTTTGCGATTCCGCAGTTCGCGCAGGTGTTTCCGGACCGATACCGGCAGGACTGGAAGGCTCTGTCGCGGGAGATTCCCGATGCCTTCGTGCGCAAGTTTGGCGAGTGGTGCCACGCGCACGGCGTGAAAGGGAAGTACAGCATCGTGCCCTATCCGGCCTGCGTGGGCTGGATGGACCGTGAACTACCGGGATGGTCGCGCGGGGAGCTGGAATCGAGCCTGAATCTCGTACGCGAGCTGATGCTTCCGGACTGGGACATCCATCCGGAGATGATCAGTCACACGTGGGCCATCGATACGAAGACGGGCCGCCCGTTCGCGGAGAAAAGCGAACGGACGATGGAAAACTGGCGCTGGACGGACGGGAAGACCGTCGATCAGATGGCCGACTATCTGGGTTATGCGCTGCGGATCCTGAAAAACGTCGGCCTGCCCTGCGAGGGCGTCACGACTCCGGGCGGCTTCGGCAATCGCGTCCTGCCGGAGCTGGCGCGAGGTACGCTGGAGGCGGTGCGGGACGTCTTTGGGGCGGAGATTCCGCACTACTTCCGGCACCTCTACACCGACGAGCGGAGCGTGGCGCCGCGGGTGGAGTACGCGTCGGGCTTGGGGTCCGAGAATCCCGAATGCGTCGTCTCGATCATCGGCTGCACGGGAGACTGGTTTGGCGGGTGGGACGGGCTGGAAATCGGCCGCGTCGATCAGTTTATCACGCGGGAGGGGGGCGGACGACTGCCGGAGATCATCGCGCGGGGCGAACCTGCTGTGCTCGTCTGCCATTGGCCGGGGATGTACTGCAACGGCGACGAAACGGGCTTCCGCATCTTTCAGGAAGTGGTGGCCCGGCTGCACGCGCGCTACGATCATCTGGCGTGGATGACGCTCAGCGAAATTTCGCGCTACTGGGCCGCGAAGGAGCTGACGGGTTTGCGCCGTCGTGACGGACAGGTGCTGATCGAGGCGCCGTTCGCCTGTTCAAACTGGACGCTGCGAATTGCCGGGGGCCGGGTTGAAGGGGCGCTGGCAGTTACGGACACGCAGCGATCGGCAGAACTGAGCGCTGCGAATCACATCGCCACGCTGGCTGCGGGACAGTTCCTGCGGCAGGGGGAGGATCTGATCGTGTGCGTCGATCTGGAGCGGGGGTTGAGTACGCTGAGCGGGGCCGCCATTCCTTGATCGCGCCTGTCCGCAATACTGGGCTCACCACTCGACCTGGAGAACGAAGGCTCCCCAGGGATTGTCGGAATTTCCAGCCAGGTATCCGCGGCCGAGATCGTCAATGGTATTTGTGCAGTAGATATTGAGTCGGCCCCGTTGAAGCAGGTCACGACTCCCGGAGTCGAACGGCACTACGCTGGAGCTCCATTCTTCCATATCATAAACAACCCATTCCAGTCCGGCTCTTGCAGACGCGAGGCCGCACACGAATCGACGTCCCGCAGGACAATAGAGCGCCGTGGCATAAGACGGCCCTTCCGGGTGAAACCATCCCAGCCGCTCCAGCAGCGCAGGACCGTGCGGGGCCGGATTCAGGCACCAGAACGCTCCCGAGTGAGTCGTGAAGACGATCCGGCCCGAATGCAGTGCGGCAAAGCCGACGATGCCGTGCGAACGGGAGTCCCGCGTCGGGTTGTAGTCCGGCAGGGGCCATTTGGCGACTTCCCGAAGTTCCGTATCGAACTCGACCAGCCACGACTTCACCGCTTGTTGATCAATGAATGTGACGGCGCGATCGCCGGACTCCGGCTTAGAAACCGCCTCCACGCGCGGCACATAGACATGTTCCTGGAGATCGACCAGAAGATTCCGGGAAATGTGTCCGAACTGCGAACCGACGACGATCGACCGGATGGTCCCGGTGACCGTGTCGAACTGGTACAGGACGTGATTGAAATAGCCGAGTGCATAGACGTAGCGGCCCGTCGTCCCGAGAGCAATCAAGGCTTCGGGAGTTTTGAGCAGATGTTCCCACTGTGTCTCGCCGGGACGGATCCGCCAGAGGTGGCCCCCCCAGACCGGGAGCTTCGATCCATCCTCCACCTCGCCTTCTTCGTCCATCGACGCAAAGTAGACGGCGCCGTCGGCGGCCTCGCAGATTTTGCTGTGAATCTTATTCTGAGATTCCCGATCATGAACGGTCTGGCTTCGAGAAAGCTGCGCGATCACATCACCGGCCACGTTGAACTGCGAGGCGCCCGGAGACAACTTGAGCAGGTGGGCGGACGGAGCGTTGTTCCAGGTCGAGACTCCGACGTAGACATTTCCCGCATCGTCGCGACCAGTGGCTCCCCAGACTGCATAGGCGCCATTCAAGTCGGGAAGCGGCAGTTGTGTAAGCCGCGGCGCCCGAAGGTACTTCTCGTGGGGCGACGAAAAGTGTGTTCCGAAACGCTGGGCGACTGTGCGTTCTCCAGATGGCGTCCCTCTCACTGCCGGAGGCGAAGCGGCGGTTTTCTGAGCAACGACTGGAACTGTTGCCGGAGCCTTGACCGGCACCCGCCGCGTCGTTTTGCCTTCAAAGACCTGTTCGACGACATCGGCATACGCCTGCAGCGATAAGGCCGTGCGGAGGGCGTAGCCGTTGCAGCGGAGGGAATCCGGAGAGTAGTCGCCTCGATACCGCCCCGGGTGACTGAGGTGGACGCCATCTGCGGCGATCAGCGTCAGCACGTCGTGTCCATCTTCGGGGACTTCGCCCGGTGGCACGGGCAGCTTTCCGCCGTCCCAGTCGGTCGGCCGTCTCTGCAGAATCTCGGCGTGGAGATCAATCAGCGGGATCTGCAGTTTCCGCGCTAGTTCGCGCTGGAGGGCCACGATTGCGGCGACTCGCTCCTCGGCATCGCGCCGCGGCGGAATCGTCGTCAAGATGGGGACGGTGCCGTTCGTGAGGCACTGCTGCAGGACATACGACATGTCATCCGCATAGGCCGTCGTGTCAGCCTGGCCGAGATCGTTGGTTCCGAAAAGAATGACGGCGACCTCCGGATTCAGCGTTTTCAGCCATTCGTCAACGTTGGCCCGAGCCCAGCCGATGCCCGCTCCACTGCGGTTGCCGAAGCGAGGGCCCTTCCAGTCTCGCCAGCACTCCAGCGCCAGCCGCGCCGAAGCGACTTCATACGCGTGCTGCAGTTCTGGAGAGGCGCCTTTGCGGCTGTGCGGCAGCGGCGACCAATAGGCCAGCGTTTCGGTCAAAGAATCGCCGAAGTGTGCGCAACTGCCGGAAACCCCGCGAAAGCGGGCGTGGACTATCCGCATGGGTGCGACCCAGTCATCGGCGGACTCTGCGAACGCGGGAGCCGTTGTGAGAACTGCGATGAGACAGAGAAACAGAGGCATCGAACGAAACAGCATTTCGCCTCCTCGGGTCGACCGTTGATGTCAGAATTCTTCGAGAAGCGGTCTTCTCCCCCGGATGAGTCTCGCCAATTCCGGGGCGACGCGCTCAATCCCACCGATCCCACTCGACTCGACAGTCCGGCAGTTCCGCCTGCAGTCGTCGCAGCCCAGAGGTCGTGACCTGAGTGAAATCGCAAGTGACTCGTTTCAGGCCTTTGAGCTCGTACAATGACGCCAAACCCGCGTTGGACACCGGCGTCCCCCACAGCGACAGGACTTCAAGACTTCGGACCGCTCCCAAGGACTTCAACCCCGCATCCGTGATCCCGGTCACTCCCAGTTTGAGTTCCCTCAGCCGTGTCAGATTGCGCAGCACCTGCAACTGAGAGTCATTCACAGCGGTCCCACTCAAGTCGACTGAGACGATCCGGCCCGCATCATCGTAGCCCACGACTCCGCCCAGCGACTCAATCATCCGTTCCGCATCCGGCTCCCGGACTTCCGTCGCACAGCCGGAAACCAGCACATGGCCCGCCATCACGCAGGCGGCAACGAGTCGCGTCGCGGAGGTTGCTCCCGCAAGAATGAGCCGCTGTCTGGCAGAATCGAGCATGACACTTGCCTCGCCGGACAGGAGTTGGAAGTGTTCTCGGCCGTTGGGCGGACGGGCCGCGCACGCAGCCCGTCCGACACTCACACTTTATGCGCTGTGGTGTTTGACGCCCAGAGGCGGACAGTGAGAAGGCCGACGCTCGCGCCAAAGACGCGAGCGACGATATCGGCCGAATCCCCGGCATGCTCCACAAGGAGGCACTGCCCCAGTTCGAGACCCGCCGACCATGCGACCACCCAGCACAGCGTCGCGATCACCCAGACTCGCTCGTGCAGGTTCCGCTCTCGATCGGCGACGGCCACCATTCCAAGCAGTCCGCCCCACGGCAAGCACCACAGCGTGTTCTTCAACAGGTGAAACATTGCACCGACATCGGATCCCTGATGCAGAATCGTCAGTGGAGGAGAGAGCAAACCGCGAAAGCGTGCCGACAGCAGGACGTCGTCGCCGACCGTCTGAAACGGCGCCCAGAAGACCACGGCCAGCAGCGCGGACCATGCGATGGAGGCCATTACCCAGAACGACGCGGAACGATGCCACGGTCGACCTGGCCCGAGGCTCGTTCGCTGCAAGAGATTCTTCTCGACCGCCAGCGACAAAGCCGCACCGAGTCCCATTCCTGCGAGGCCGAACAGCCACGTGGTGATGCTGGCAACTCTCGAGTGCACGACGATCTGCCCTCCTTCCGCGGCGGTTATCGCCACTGCGCCCAGCAGAAAAGCCCAGCTCCACTCGCGCGATCCGCGACCGGTCCGGTTCCATGCCAGAGCCGCCCAGACTCCCACCGGCAACGCCCGCAGCAGTGCGCTGACGTACGAGTAGATCTCGTCGCTGCGGGACTTGAACTGAAACGAGAACGGAATCAGTTCGAGGTAGCCCCGGCGCAGTTTGTCTAGCAACTCCTGCGGCGACAGGACGAGATCGAGCGGCAGCCAGTGCCAGAGCAGGAATACGGAAACGTAGAACTGCAGCACCCAGTCCCGTCGTCCGACCAGCGTCCGTCTTCGAAACAGGTCCTCAACGAACAGCGTGACTCGTCGCGACAAAAGACACCAGATGACAGTACCGAGCATCGCCCCGGCGGTTTGAGCTGCAACGTCGCTGGCGGCCGGGACGCGCGGCGGGAACCAGCACTGACTGAGCTCCAGTCCAACGGCGAATCCCCCACAAGTGGCCACCGTCAAGATTGCCGCGAGCGAAGCCTTCCAGAACCCCAGCGACCGTGATGTCCCAATGCTCGACAGCGTGCAATACGCCAGGGGGATCCCGATCAGGACGTTGATGGCGATATCAGCCCGGCTGAGATGGCCCCCCGGCTCGGCCGACCGGCGGAGTTGCATCCAAGCGTCAGCCAGATTCGTTTCATGGTATTGAAACGGAATCAGCGACGCATAGATGGCGACGCCCACAAGCCCGATTGCGCCTGCCAGGAACACGCGGCGAGAGCGAAGCGTCGAGAGGCGTCGAGGGCGAATTCCGCGATTTCGCCGACTTTGTCTGCTCCTGGCGGGAGGACGACCGATCAACCCGAGAGTTGCCATCGCGAGAAGCGCTGCCGCCGCGAGCGGCCGCCAGTTTTGTTTCAGTGTTTCGGCGGCCACGGCGAGACGAGCGAGATTCCACGCCCCTGGCGCCGCTTCCTGAATGCGGATTGGATTCGTATAGAAGACATAGGAAAGGCCATCGCGCGCAGGACTCCGTCCACGGGCGCGAAACACGACACCACCACGAGGTACGATCTGCGACGCAAACCGGACTGTCCCATCGACATCTGGAGTCAACGTCTCTACGACACGGGCGCCGGCTGCGGTAATCGCAATGAGGTCAACGGCGTGGACGACAGACGGGCGTCCTTCCCAGTCCCTTGCGGGTGCGTCGAACGTGAGAACCACGTCGACGGACTGCTGCGGAAGCACTTCCAGCACTTCGCCGACGTAAGCGGGGCGTGCGAGCCCCGGTGCCTCGACGCGCAGATTGACCTGCCGGGAGATGTGACCGTGCACGCCGAAGTAAGTTCCCGCCCTAAGTCCGGCCAGGACTCCTTCAGCAGTCCGCTCAGGAACTCGAACCCACGTCTCAGAGAATTGCCCCGGCCAATAGTCCAGCTTCAGATTGTGAAAGTCGGAAGGTGCTCCGGCGCCCCAGACATCGTCGCCCGCCTGCAGGAGCTGGTCCCATACTCCGCCGATCTCTGCCACGGCGGGATCCCAGCGATCGATCAATCGGACGTTGCCACGGTAGCTCCCCGAGTTGTCCGCGAGGTGCCCTGGTGCACCGGAGAGGCCGATGGCAACATCATTCGTCGTTCTCGCCAGCCGAAGCAGGTCGAGCGACGTCGCAGTGGACTCTGATTTGCGTCCGACATGTTCAAACACCAGCAGCGGCCGTGCGCCGTCCCTGGCTTTCCGGCTCGCAAGAAACCGAAGACCGTTCAGGTATCGCTGGTTCGTATGGATCAGCGGCTTCGCGGTGTCAGCTTCATTCACAGTCAGGTCGTCGAACTGCTGCTTGAACTCGCGCAGCAGCGGTTCCTCGTCGGAGCCGGGAGGTGCGAGCAAGACGGCATGCGTGTCCCCGCCATCCGGAGGGACATTCCACTCGAGCCCCGCAAGGATGATCAACCCGGGAAACTGTCGCCGGGCGACTTCAATGGCCTCGAAGTATTCGGATGTCGCTGCGGTGAGGTTGGAATCGGCGTGGTCGGTGAATGCGATCGCGTTGCAGCCATGTTCGACGGCCTTTGCCGCAATTTCAACCGGTTGATGTTCGCCGTCAGAGAACCTGGTATGGATGTGCGTGTCGACCTTCAGCCAGTCTCCCCGATCCGACCAGGGAATCTGGCGGACGAACTGCGCCGCGGGAGGCGCACCGCAGCCGCAACAGACCAGGGCTGCCAGGCAGACCACCAGCCGGGATTCGAGACGAACGGCCATTCGGATCAACTTCGACAGGACGGATACTCTCGGCGCAGCATGGCATCGGTGCTGCGTTGACAACCTGGACCGCGGTGTTTCAAGCGAATCGCCAGCGGCAGCCCCAGTCATCCGCTGGCCGCGCTGACAGCCCGACAAAGGACTTCCCGCTCGTTTACCGCATCGCCGCCCGTCGCGGGGGCGGGACGGGTTTCGCGGGAGGTTTCTTCTGGGGCGGAACGGGAGGTAGTTCCTCCGGATTGGACGGCTTGTCGACGATGCCGATCGTGGGAACCCCGTCGGGATTGACTCGTAATTCTGCCCGGGTCGCCCCGTCGGCACTTTGAGCTGCGACGACGGCGCTGCCGTCCGGCGAAGAGACCATGCTTGCGGCCGGGTTACCGGCTCCATCGCGGACGGAGAGAATCGATACTCCGTCCGGCAGCCGGATCAAAGCCGGTCCCGCCTGGTCCTCGGGGCTGCGCAAGGAGATTTCGCTGAGTCCATCCGGATAAGCCACCAGGAATGGCCCCGGATGCGTTGCATCGCCGCGCAGGGAAACGGTAGCCTGTCCGTCGCCGCTCCAGCCGATTTCGACGCCACGACTGCCGTCCCGAGGCCCCGCCGCCATTCGCAGAGAACCGTCGGGAGCGGCATTCAGCACGACTTCGCTGCGGTGCGGCGAAGCGAGTCGGACCTCTCCGTTGCCGACGGCGTCGGCCTGAACAACGATCTCTCCATCGCCGGCGGGGAGTCGGATGGAATTTGATCCGTCGACTCGGGCCGTCAATCGAAGGTTTCGAACGCCCGCTCCCAGCGAGAGAGTTGCATCCCCGGACTCACTGAGGGCCAGCATCAGCCGGTCATGCCCCGAGGCATCCCGCATCGCAATGCGAGGCGTTCCGAGTTCGTCGACGAACAGTTCAATTCGGGCGTGGCCATCCGAATCGAAAACCGCCATGGACGATTGCGAGATCCCGACCGGCACTGCCGCGCGTGGTTCTGCAGCGGGTGCAGCAATCGGCGCGGGTGAATCCGCTACAGGCGCTCGTCCGGAAGTGACAACGTCCGAACCGGACTCGTGGGACGCATCAACCGCGGGTGGCGGAGCCGCAGTGGGCATCAGCAGACCCGCGACGACAACGACGACGAGCGAATACAGCAGGATGCGCTCAATCGCGGCCACGACAATCCCCTCTCATCAGACCGGCGGTCAACAACAGTTGGGGGGGGGAAGGCCGATCCGTCTGGCGAACCGACTAGCGGCCAGCCGCCTGCATCGTCGATTTGGCCGGCGCTGCTTTGGAGACTCTTCCGTCTTTGTCGTCGGATCCGTCAGACACGGGTGAAAACCATCGTCCGGATGGGGCCAGTTGAAAATGCGGCGAGTTCTGCAGCCTGTTGACCTCATTGCCGTCATGGAGAAACGTATCGTGTGCGGCTTCCGGGTTAATCAGCGGGAGAAACTCCAATTCCACGCGCTGTCGACTCGGGAGGCTCCAGAAACTGCTCACTCCGCGAACAATGCTGCTCACAAACTGCATTCCCGTAGCCAGCAGAATCGAGAAATCCATGCCGAGGCTGCCGTACTTGATGTAATACAAGTCGTGCGCAAGTTTCCGCTGCAGGCCGGGCTCGTCGCAATCTGGCGGCAGGCGCACCTGGGCCAGCCCAGTGACTCCCGGCAGTTCGGAAAGCCGGTCGCTGAACAAGGGAATCCGCTGCTCGATTCCGACCGCAATTTCCGGACGTTCCGGACGCGGGCCGACGAGGCTCATGTCGCCTTTGAGAACGTTCAGCAACTGAGGCAATTCGTCAAAATGCGTATCCCGCAGAAAGCGCCCGAGTCGAGTGACGCGAGGATCATCGGACCCCGACCAGACGGGGCCGGTTTCGCGTTCTGCATCGGCAACCATCGTCCTGAGCTTGATGAGCGTGAACACGCGCCCCCGATATCCCAGTCGCTGCTGGCAGAAGAACGCCGGCCCCCGCGAAGAAACCCGAACAGCAATGGCGCAAATCGCAATGACGGGGAGAAAAATCACGAATGCAATGAGGGAAATTACAAAGTCGAAGATCCGTTTGATTCCCCGGGACCAGACACTTCGTTCATTCATCACGTTCGTCATTCCATTGTTCGAGGCGAAACCTGACGGCTCGACTAAGTGATCGCGCCGCCGACCACGCACGTCGAAGATCCATCTCTGCAAACACCATGCCCGCGTGTGCCCATCGCGGAGACGGTTCTCGCTCCAGCGGCTGAATTCCAGGCCGCGACGCCCGTGTCTGCTGTCAACAGACGGGCGACTCGTGATCTGGCGGAGCGGGTGTTCAACCCCGGATCACGACCGGCCCAGTTTACCGGGAACTTGAGGGATTCCCAGCCTCTGTTGTGAGAAATGGGCGAGTTGTGGTGAAAATCCGTAGGACCGGCGCTTTTCCGCCGCCCAGACGCACGTTCCGGCCAGCCCGCCCGCCGCAAGAGCATAAGAGCTTTCCAGAAGCGCCCCGGCGGAAAACATGCTGGAGGCCATGTAACCGATAAGTCCGGGAAAGACCGCCAGGCAGAGGCAGCCCAGCCAGTCGGGGATCGGTTCCCGCTTCTGCCGCCAGAGCAGGCGGAAGCAGGCCCAGCCGGCGATGGCGAAGTAGCTGAAGTAGCAGATGGCGGCCGGGATGCCGCAGCCGGCGCCGATTTCGAAATAGAGGTTGTGGAGGCCTTTTGCGCTGGTTTGCATTCCGAGATATCGGGGGACGAGGAACTGTCCGGCCCACGGACCGACTCCCAGGAGCGGGTGGTCCATCGTAATCTGGTAGCCGGCCTTCCAGAGATCAAATCGACTTTCCGCGGAGGAATCCCGATTCTCACCCTTCTCAAAGCTCGACATGAACTCTTTTACGACTGGCGGCCCGGCCAGAGCCGCGCCAAGCGCAGCTGCTGCGACAACTCCCCAGACATTGACATTCGTCTTCGGCATCAGCCAGACGACAACCACCAGCATCAGGACTCCGCCAAGCATGCAGCCGCGCGACTCCATTAACATGATCTGATGTAACTGCAGGATGAGCATTCCGGCTGAGAACAGTTTCTGCCAGAGAGGCTTGGAATATGCGGCCAGCGACGCCGAAACCGCCATGATCGGCACGGTCAGAATCGAGTACATGTTGTTGTCGCCGCTCAATCCATAACCGTCGCTTTTGAAAAAACAGACGCCATTCTGAAAATAACTTTCATTGATTCGATAGGCGTTAAACCCTTGAGACAGCATGAGGACCCACAACAACGCGGTGATCCGACCGGGGGTATTCACGACGCGCACGCCGATCGCCGCCATCAGCGCCATCTTCCAGAGCGTATCGACGTATCCCCACGTCCGGTCGGGCGCAATACTTTGCTGGTAGCTGGCAAAGGCCAGACCGATAAACGTCGCCAATGCCGTGAGGCTCGTCTTGGCCGTTGACGATATGCGACTACCGCTGAACCCCGACGCCAGAAATCCGATCAGCGTTGCGATCGCGATGTATTTCTGAAAGCCCATGCCTTGCGGGATGGACCAGCGCCAGTTCCACTCGGGCTGCAGCAGGATGAAGCCGTAATAGCCGATGACGCCGACATGGGGGCGCGAGAGCGCGCCGAGGCAGATGTAGGCGAGGAGAGCGTAGACGAAGATCAGACTGAGCATCACGTCTTTCCGGACCGGACGGCTTCAGAGGTCGAATCAGAGAAACTGCTCTACGCCCAGCCGGCGCGCCACCTGTTCGAGATCAAAATTCAGATCCAGTTCCGCCCCCAGCAGTTTGCGATTCACCGGCGCGAGTCGCTGGTAGTTGCGAAAGTTGATCGAGGTGCAATGCCCCTCTTCGACCCGCTTCCGGTCGAGCAACGTCACTCGCCCGCCGCAGCGGCGCTGCCAGTACATGATGCCCGTCCCGTGGTCATAGTAGCACTTTCCGCGACGAATTCGCTCCTGCGGCGAAGGGCAGTTCGGATGACACTCGAAGTGCTGCCACCAGCCGGCGCCATGCCGGTACTGACTTTCGCTCGCGCCGGCGGTGGTGCAGCCCACCAGTTCCCAGTAACGGTGCTTGCGAAAACTGAGCCAGTTCCTGCGACCGCCGAGATCGCGAACGGCCGCCATCCGCCCGTCCGGCAGTCCGACGAAGGTGTCCGCCAGGTCGCGCATGACGTCCAGGCGACACAGCAGGTCGGAGTGCCAGAAGGCCAGCCGGGGCGTCCACAGGAAGGCGAACTCCAGCGGAAAGTGCATGTACATCAAAGGAAAGCCGAAGTCGCGATTGAAATCAATAACGACGGCGTCGATGGCCGAGGAGGGGGGGGCGAAGCGGGGATCGTAGCCGATGACGGGAGTCCAGCCGACCTCGCGGACGAGACGGCTCTGGATGCGGGTCCAGCGATCGTTGACGTGCCAGCAGAGCCAGGGGCGTTCGACGCCGGCGACCGCGGCACGCCAGGCTTCGGCAGCGGCAAAGATCCGCTCGACCGGCAGGGTGAATGCCTGCCAGTTGCCGATGCCGATGTGGTGATCGAGGGGGGCGCGTTGTCCCGCCGCCGGAACGCCATCGTGCGTGGGGACTCCGTCGTCAGTCATTTGAGGATGGGACTCCCAGCCTGGGAATCGCTGGAACGGCGCGCCACAAGCGTGATAACTTCCTGCAGACGTCCGGCAACGGCTTCCGGCGAAAACTGTTCGCGAACCTGCCGCTGTCCGGCAACGGCAGCCGCGTGACGTCGACCGTCATCGTTCAGAAGTTCCACACAGATTCGGGCGAAACGCTCTGGCTCATCGGCGCGAAACAGTCCGGCGGCGTCCTGCAGCGGCAGTCCGTAGGCGCCGACCGTGGTACTGACGACTGCGCGCTGTTGCGAAAGAGCTTCCAGGATTTTGATGCGGGTTCCGCGACCCTCGTGGAGCGGGCAGATGCTCAGCGATGTGGCGGCCAGATACGGGGGAATTGCGTCGACGGGTCCGACGAATTCAACGCCATCGGCGAATCGCCAGGTCCAGTCGTCAGGGATCTTCGCGGGGACGCGACCGACGACACGGAGCGTCGTACCGGGTCTCCGCTGGCGAATGCGGGGGAGAACCTGCTCAATGAACCAGCGCAGGCCCTGTTCGTTGGGAAGGTAGGCGAGTTCTCCGACGAACAGCAAGTCGGAGGGGGCGAGATCAATGTCCGCACCGTTGCCAGACGACAGCCCCGGAAAGGCGTTGGGGACTACGTGGACGTTGGGAAGGTTCAGATACTGCGCGTCGTCCTCGCTGCAGACCAGCACGGCCCCGAACTGGCGGAGCGTCCGGCGCTCCGCCCAGCGGACCAGACGATACCGCAGGTACTTGACAGGTCGCACCCACGAGGGACCGCGGCTGACTCCCTGCTGGCAGATTTGCGACGGAATGTCGTCGACATCCACGACACAGCGAGCGAGCCGCGGCGGATGAGCCGCCCAGAGGGCGGCGAGGCGGTGGAGCAAAATCACGTCCACGTCCGCATCAAGTTCGGCAACCTTTCGCGACAGTTTTGATTTTGGCAGCCACAGCCAGCCCCAGCGGGCGGCCAGTTCGGAGGCGCGACCGTAGGAGCCGGCGAGGGGAAACTCCTCAGCGACAATTGATGTAACCGAAGCTGTCCCTCCGCCCATTCGCTCTAAGCATCTAAGCCGCAAGTCTGCGCCGTTGCGCGGAGAATCGCTACGACACCAGCTAAGAACGGCCACTCCCCGAACACTCTGCGCCGTCATCTCCCCGCTCATGCCAACCTGCCTTAGCCTAATCGACACCCCCCAAGAACCAACTTGAAGGTCAAACAGACTCGCGTTGCGAGTCAACGCGCGCAGCTCGCGAGCAGAAGAGCCTCCGTCTCGTCTACCATACGACGTTCGGAAAACCACTTCGCTCGCTCTCTTCCACGCTCACCTATGAGTCTACACTCCACGCGATTCCGGAGCATCCAAACGATTTTTTCATACAACTGCGAAGCATCGTCACTCTCAAACAACACGCCAGACACACCATCTTGAACTATCTCAGGAATTCCGCTGACATTCGATGCAACAACCGGAAGACCCGCAGACATAGCTTCGATAAGCGAAAACGGCTGCCCCTCAAACCTGCTCGGAAACACCAACATATCACTTATCCGCATCAGGCGCGACACGTCCGACCTAAACCCCAAAATGCGCACGTGATCCAGTACGCCCGCACTCCTGAACGCTTCAGTCAGTCTCAATCGCTCACTACCCTCGCCTGCTATTGCCAACACACAACGAGGAAACTCCCTTAACACACTTTGCATTACGCCGGGCAGCAGATCAAATCCCTTCTGTCGGTCCAATCGCCCCACACTCAGTAGTAGCTGATCACCCTCTGTCAACCCAAATTCTCTTCGTGCCGCTATTCGCTCCGCACCAGACAGATCGCTACACACCTCGCTCTCGCCCCCCCCCGCACCGTTATACACTCTCTCTATATCGTCTTCAGATAGCCCGCACCCCCGGGCCAGTACAGATCGATTCTCATCGGAGACACATACCCACTTTTGGCGTCGTTGTTTCGCCCATAGGTGAGCAACCCGCATCCGCCCAACAAACTCATACTTCGGCTTAACAAGCTGAAACACAGCGACTGTCGGCACCTTCATAACCCCGCACGCCAAGACCGCTCCACAGCCACCATCTGGCCAAGGCAATGCGATGTGAACAACACTCGGCCTTACACGCATAAGTGCACACACCACGGATCCGAACGCTGGAAACAACACACTGAAATCACGCGCCGTCCGCCCTGACGGGACACCAATCGGCAAGTTCAACACCCTAATATTTGCAGCTGCATAATCCCTCGCCAGCGAACTCATGCCAGAAACCAAAGGAAAACCGGCAACGACATTCCACCCACGAGACGCAAGGCACCGCGCCATCGTTAAACCGTATTCCTCTGCCCCTCCTCGAATTACAGAAGGCAGAAGCTGAAGAATGGTGGACCTACGCTGGACGCTTTCTGCCATTGCGTTAAGATCTCCTGACATCACTTTGTAAGGACCCACACTGTTCCAACAACCTCGGAAGGACCGCCCGCCTCATCGACAGCACGCATAACCCCAGGAAACTCGTCCGAGTAGTCGTGACCGCAGATGATCGCGCTGTTAACTTTCCGGGCCCACCGAATGTCCCGAGAAGTGTGTTCGTACGTATGTATTGCATCAAGCAGAACCAGAGACGGCGCCCCCTGTTGCCATCCATTGTAGAAGTCTTCCTTGTCGGACTCAATCAGAGTAACGGACATTCGTTCCTTCGCGGCATTCAATGAGTGGCGAGTGAGGGCTCGATGTTCCTGAGGCGTGAGTCCCCAGGGATTCCACGCAAAGTTGTCCACGCAGATCAGCTCCTTATCGAGAGCTTTGACGCTGCAGACGTCGAGTGCGGTCGCGCCTGCAAGGGTTCCAATCTCGACAATTGGCCCTTCGATTTGCTGTGCTCGGCCAACCAGTCGCCGCAACAAATCGAGCTCCTCACCGCTTAACGTTCCGACTGAAAGATCAAGCCGCGGTCGCGCCGCGACCTGGGGATGTAACTTTCGTGCAATGTAGTTTAGGCCGCGGGCCAGGAAGATTCTCGCACCGTTCATATTTTGCCACCGTGAGTAGAATAGTAGTCAAGGTTTGACCTGAGCGACTGCGTCGTTGACACGCAACTGTTCGGACGGACGCGTTTTGGCTTTCGAATCTTGCGGTGTGCTTGCGCAAGTATCACGTCATCTGAATTCGTACTCTTTGCATTTGTCACCGTTCCTTCTGACGGGCCATTGCGGACAGTCGCTACTGTGTCGTGAAGAATGATAGTTTTGTGGTATCCTCGCACTAATTAGTCAAGAGTGTTGATGAATTGTGTCAGCTCACGAACAATTCGAGCCTTCTTAGACACGCACAGTCAGGATGTCATCGTTTTGGCATGAGTACAATCGCGTAAGGCAGCAACACCCCGTTGTTCGCGCCGCCTCCAGCACCTCGATGGCAGCTTTTGCGCCGCTCGTTGCGCCTCATAATTGATGAGCGTCGGAAGCACCGGTGGCTGCGACAGGGCGATGGACAAATTCGGAGGGGCTGAAATCTTCAACCGCCAGCCTTTGGCCCTTACGCAGCAACGTGTTGGCCGGCTTTCCAGATCCCGACAATCTGCCTAACTGTATTTGTTCTCCAGGCGCTGAAGAGACTTCTGCCTGTCTGATGTCCTTTCGTACTACTGTTCAACCGGATGGATCACCAGATTCGCCGTCGACAGACGATCTGCACACTCAAGCCGCCGCGGATTACCTTGCGGCAAATTCCACATCAAAGGCAGGTCGGCAGCGCCGCATCTCCGCAGTGTTTTAGGCTGACAGTTCGCTCGCGACGATTCCGCACGGTTGCTCCACAATCGGGACCGGCACGACCTGAGAATTCATGAATCTCCGCTCCACATTCCGATGAAATACAATTGCGAGCGAGAGTGAGGCCACTAGGCAGGCCGGCAACGTCACCAGCAGCGTCGGCGCGGGGCCTGTGATTCCTAGCTGCTCGCAGGCTCGACTGACGATAATCACCAACGGCTGATGCGTCAGATAGACGCTGTAGCACATCATTCCACACAGCGATACTGGACGAGCCCAGCGGGCGGCGTGCAACCGCCCGTCCCAGCGGTAAATGGCGATCAGCAGCGCAGCAAACCCCAGCGCCGTGGGGTTGGACTGAATTTGCGAAGCCAGCAGCAGCGCCGTGCCGATTGCGGCGCGAAGGGGCCAGGCGGCCAGATGCACCGCATAATACACCGCAATTCCTGCGGCAAACGGGATCCAGTTGCCGTCGAAGAAGAATCCGTGGATGGCTTCGCTCGGAAGAAAGGAAGCCGCCAGACGAACCGCGATGGTCACCGCGAAAAACACCGCGAACATGTAACGCGGCGCCGCCAGCAGCACCAGCCCTACGAGGAGATAGAACTGCTCCTCGTAGCACAGCGTCCAGAGATGCCCGATCAGATAGTGCCGGGTGGGATCGCCAATGACGTGATACCGCCACGATTCGGTCAGCGTGAAGCTGCCGGCCCACTGCCAGACCGAGGCGTGCCAGGGATCGGACCACGGTGCTCCACCGGCAACTTCCGGCCACATGACGGCAAGAAGGCTGATCAGCGGCAGGGCGATTGCCAGATAGATCCAGAGAGGTGGAAAAATGCGGCGGAGCCGTCGGAAGAAGTAGTTGCGAATTGGCAGCTTGCGATCGCGATGGCTGACTGCCGAGGCGGTGATGCAGTAGCCGGAAATCACGAAGAACATCGGGACGCCGGGCGGAAGACAATGAATGAGACGAAGCCCCCACATTCCGGCGTCGGAGACTGAGGCAATGGTCGCGGGGATGGCCGGCTTCGTAAACATGAAGTTGTCAAGCGAATGCCCCATGACCACGATGAGACAGGCCACGCCGCGCCAGAAGTCGAGCGAGTGATAACGGCGGGGAGGCGGCAGGGACGACACGAGAAAGCTCCGAGGACAAATCCGGCAATGAGATCAGGAATGCTGTCTTGCTCCGACCCGGTTTCGAGCAGCGGGCGCGGACAGATGTTTCGTATTAAACTTCGCAAGCACGTCCTGGTAGACGGCCTGGGCCGCCTCCACATGGTTTCTCAAACTGAAGACCAGCTCGCAGCGTTCCCGGGCCGCGGCGCCGGCGACCTGACAGGACCGCGGCTCCGTCAGCGCCCGAGCCAGCACGTGTTTGAGGGCCGGCGGATTCGCGGGTGGAACCAGCCAGCCTGTCTCTCCGTCGACGATCATCTCCGGGATGCCCCCGGTATCTCCCCCGATGACTGGCAGACCGTGTGCCATCGCTTCCAGTGTGGCATTACCGAGGGGCTCGACGCGAGAGGGGACCGTCGCAATGTGAGCGGCGGTCAGCCATTCGGGGACGTCCCTGCGGAATCCGACGAAGCGGGGGGTGATGCCGAGTTGCGCGGCGAGCTGCTCCATCTCCACCCGATAGGCGCCGGCGTTCTGAATGTCGTCGCCGACGACGACCAGTTCGGCGCCGGCGGCGACGTCTGCGGGCAACTGCGCCCACGCCTGAAGCAGATCGGAGACGCCCTTGCGTTCCACAATCTGACCCGCGTACAAAACGATGGTCTTCTCCCGCGGAAGTCCCAGCCGGGCCCGCGCCGCCTGGCGGTCGTCGGAAGAGGGAAGAGCCGACAACGGCAGTCCGTCATACAGGACGCATGTCCGCTGGGCGGCGAGTCGCGGCGACTCGCTGCGAAGAGTCTCCTGCAAATACTGCGACACGAAGACGTGGCATTCCGCTCCCGACCGGTTCATCCAGTCGATCGAGACGCGATCAAAGAGAAAGCGATGATGACAGATGCGCGGGATATCGAGGCCTTTTGCGGCGGACGAGACCACCTGATGCGTCGGCAGGTCGTTGCTGTGAATGATGTCCGGCTGCCAGGAGCGGAAGAAACCGCGCAGACAATGTCTCGCCCAGAGGTATCGCGGCAACTTCCATTTGTCGCGCATCGGGGTATCGAAGACCCGGCAATCCAGTCCGGCGGCGCGGTAGCGCGCGGCGACTTCGTTCTCGAATCCGGCCAGCAGAACGACCGTGTGCCCGGCCTCCTGCAGACCGACCGCAAGACGTTCGCAGGCGACCTCGGCGCCGCCGACAAAAGGGGAGCGGGCGACCAGACAAATGCGCAGTTTGTCCATCACGCGAAGACCTTCTTTCGGTCGGACGCCGGAGCGATGGTCCCGAGAACGGCGTTGTATTCGCGCCAGAGCAACTCGCAGTTCTGACGCATGTCGAACGCCGTTTCCACGCGCTGGCGGGCCGTAATCCGAGTTCTGGCAATCCGCTCCGGATCGTCAAGCCACTGCTTGAGCGCCGTCGTCAGGGCCGGGATATCGTCTTGCGGGGTGATTTCCCCGCCGCCGGGGAGAATCTGCGAGTCGACCGATCTGCTGGCATATCCGACCACCGGGCAGCCGCAGGCCATTGCTTCGAGGACGCTGATGCTGCAGGCTTCCTCCTGGCTCGTATTCACGAAGAGGTCGAGCGCGTTGTAGAAGGGTCGCAGCTCCGTCAGATGGCCGGTCAGCACGAGGCGGTTGCGGAGCCGATGCCTGACCTCATCGAGCAGTTTGATGCTGTAGGCGGTTTCGTCGGGAACCGACCCGCCGGCGATCACGACGCGCACGTCATCGGGCAACCTCTCCACAGCGGCAACGAGATGTTCGATCTGTTTTCGCGCGCGGAGCGCACACGCCACGCCGACGACTCGATCATTGCCGAGTCCGTACTCCGCACGGAACTGATTGCGCAGTCCAGAATCCGGTCGGAAGTGCTGCAGATCCAGACCGTTGTTGAGGACGCGCCAGCGGTCCTCGGGGACGATCCCGGACACTCCCGGGCGACAATTTTCGAGATTTCCGGCCGACACGAAGAACATCCGCTCGGGGGGACGTTTGCCAAACGTCCAGCTGCAGAAGTCGCGGCCCATGGTGAAGTGCACGCTGACGACGACGGGCAGGCCGGTCAGTCGGGCGAAGTATGATCCGATCGGATAGCAGTTCTGCTCGTTGCAGTGGATCAGCTCAATGCGATGACGGCGGACGATCTTCCGGAGTTTCCAGAGTGCGGACAGAAACGGGAACGGGCGCCACTTTGACGGCAATGGCAGCGGGACGTGGTACGCGGGGATGTCCTGTTCGCCGGCCCAGGCGTGAAAGGCACCGATCTGGTGAGAGACGAGAACGGGTTCCAGGCCCTCAGAACGGAGAAACCGGAACCAGCCCTCCGTCGGCACGGTCGTGCTGACGCGGTTGGGGTTGATGGTGAGGTAGAGGACTCTTCGTTTCATAGGATTCAATCAACTTGGGCACCGGCGTAACAACTGCTTCTGCGCGGGAACCACGCATCACATCTTAGGCACCCCCCGCGCATTCGTAGAGAAATTACGGAAACCCTAACGTCTGTCGGGCCTTTGCCACTACGGCCCTCACAACATTGCCGGACCGCATATATCGCCACGCTTCGGGGTGTGGCCCCCACGGGTGCCCTTCCCGCAGGCATCGTTCAATGGCGGCCTCATCCAGGCGGCCGGTCTCTTTGAACTTTATCAACAAGTGCTCCAGCAGCGTCCCCTGAATCTGCACAGGAGATCCGAAGAAATGCAATATAGACGCATATCGAGTGAGCTCAGGGCTCGTAGGAACCATGGTGTTATACGAATTCGGCAGAAGTGCAATTGGCTCCCCGATAGCGTCTGCTGCGATACTGAACGACACCTGATCAGAGAGATGTACCACACGAGGATCAGCACACTCGCGAATCGCCGCCCAGGTATCGTACCATCGTGAAACAAATCGCGACGCACCGGCCGATGCCTCCATCAGAACGACCCCATTATTGTACTTCGACTGCGGCATTCTGATTCCCAGACTCTTCAGTGACTGTTCTACGCACGCGGCTACCTCACTCGGCACGCGGCGCTGCCGCTCCTCGTCCGGCGTGTAATTAAAATCGTATGCTGCCGCTATCGACTGCACTTCGGGAATAGAGCGAGACACAGGTCTCAGAAACACAGTATCGCTATCCACATACAACAACCGGCCGTCAAGCAAGTGTCTTAGACGAATTCGCAGATCCTTGTTCCGCCTGACCGGATCGTCGTACGGGGAGGCTGCGACTAAGACCCGGCTACTGAGATTTAGCAATTCAGTGCGACGTAGCCCAAGCTCGTAACCGCATTCCGAGTCGGCGACGACGCAGACGTTCGCGTCCGGCTCGCAACGGCGCAAGGACAGCAGCGAGAGATGAAGCATATCTACATGCACGGAGTCAGCTGAACCTGTTACGACAAAACAGATCGTAGGCTTAGCTGCTTGCCCCACCGGGGGATTGACCATTTCGCTGACCTTCTGATCGGACTGAAGCTCGGCCTCCGAAGGAGTGAGCCGGAATTCGATCTGGCTTTCTACGCTTTCATCAATACCTGGAAGTTCGACCGACGAGTGTTCGCATACAAGCCACTACGTACGTCTTCCAGAATCCGACATTCCAAGGCTGCAGACGGATTCCGATCTGATAGGCCGTCAGGGCGTCGCTCCTGCGTCCATGGACCCAGTTCGAGTGGTAGCCCAGCTGCCACATATAGAAGTCTGCGAGTTTCTTACGCAGAAGCTGCTCCGATTTCGCTGACATCGGTACCTGCTTCCGCAGTTCTTCAAACCCGCGGATCATGCCTTCCGCCAGTCGCAGCCGTTTCTCCCTTGGCATTTCCAGAGCCGCGCCGGACGAGTTGCTGTCGTGGACGCGGTACTCGACGTGAACATCGTCGAAGTAGGCGAATCGCAGACCCGTGGCGATGGCTCGCAGCACGACGACCTGATCCTCGGCCTCGTTATAGAACTCGGTGACGAATCGTCGCCCGGTGAAGAAGCTGGCACGGATGACCGAATTCTGCAGGCCCGAATAGAGCCCGGCTTCATTCAGGACGGCATCGAACAGCCCTTCATGCCTGAGGACGTGCAGATCCCCCTGCAGCTCGCACGGGAGCGTTCGAAACTTCTGCAGCCGACCCCGATCCTGAAAACAGTTCTCGTTCAAAACCCGCCCGGAACTGTGATCCACGATGCGGCTGGCGGCGTAAACCCAGCCAATCTCCGGAAACTGTTCGAGCGCGCTCACGCACTTCTGCAGGTGGTGCGGCAGCCAGAGGTCGTCGCTGTCGTAAAAGGCTACGTATTTCCCGCGGACATAATCCAGTCCCGCATTTCGGGCCGCGTACGCTCCCTGATTCTCCTGTCGTTCATATCGGCAAGGCTGCGACATCCCCTCGATCAGCCGCGGGAGCAGTTCGGCCGTTTCGTCCGTGCTGCCGTCATCGACGACGATCAGTTCCCAGTCGGTAAACTGCTGGCCGCGGATGGCGCCGATGGCTTCCGGCAAAAACTTGGCGCGATTGTAGGTTGGCAGAATGATCGAGACGGCAGGCGTGATCACGAGACGGCCTCCTCGGATTTCGAGGGCACGATTCTCGCTGCCTGCAGCCACTCGTACGTCCGATCGAGACAGGCCGCTCGGTCCAGCAACGGCTGCCAGCCCAGGACGCGACGCGCCAGATCGCTCCGCACTTCCGCCAGCCTTGGGGTGATCTCGAGGATGTCTCCGCTGCCTCCCGGTGCAGGACGGACATAAACCGCCGCCGACTGCATCCGCAGCATGCGCTTGAGCGATTTCTTCAGCGCCGGCGAGCGGGACAGCAGCCAGCGAGGCGTTGTTCCGATGGGATCGGTCCAAAGGGCCTTGCTGGCGAACGCCTTAATCTCGTCCGAGGCGGCCAGCGTTCCGACGGCTCCGAACCAGCCGGCTTTGGCCGCCTTTCGCTCCCCCGCACTCGGCCCGTCGGTCCGCCGCACCGTCGCTCCGGCGCGGTGCGCGAAATAGTCGTAGAAGTCCCCCCAGGTCATTCCGTCATCATCGGCAAGCGAGAAGATTCGACCGACCGCTTCCTCTCCAGCTTCGAGAGAGCGGATAATCGCCTCAACGAGGTTATCGACATACACGGTGTTCGACCGGGTCGCGGCGGCTCCCGCCAGTACCAGCCGTCCGCGCATCAGATACTCGATCGGCCGGGTTATGAACGTTTTGCCGAACGGGCCATAAACACATCCCGGGCGAAACACCATGCAGGGCAGCCCCGACTTCAGGACGGCCTGCTCAGCAGCCAGCTTGCTTTCGCCATAGGTGCCGCCTCGCGTTGGGGCCAGCGGCGCGTTTTCGTCGATAACGCCTCGATAGTCGTCGGCATGGACGGCAATCGTGCTCAGATGCACGAAGCGTCCGACTCCCGCCGCCCGCGCTGCATCCAGCAGCCCGCGAGTACCGTCGACCGTCACTCTGAACACAGAGGATCGATCCCAGCTTTCAGTGCCGATTGCGCAGTGGACGATGGAGTCGACGCCTTCAACCAGCCGGGAGAGATCTTCGCGACGCGTGAGATCGGCCTGCACGAGTTCGACCGGCAACCTGGCGATCCGGCTGGCATTCCCGGGGTTGTGCACGACGGCCCGGACCGCATAACCGCTTCGACGGCTGAGAATCTCCGCAACGCGACAGCCGATGAACCCGGTCGCTCCAGTGACCAGGACTCGGCGGAACGCTCTCACGGCTTCAATTCGCGTCGGCGACGTTTCTGCTGCATCACACATCGGATGTGACGTCCAGGGCTCGCTCAGCGGACTTGCGTCTCGATAGCAGGCATCAATGAGCCGGGCCGACGCCAGGGCCGATCGTCCGGAAAGGACCGGCTGTCGCCGGGCGGCAATCGCATCCACCCAGTCGTCGATCTCCGCGCGAAACGTTTCATACCAGGGGGTCTCGGGTTCCTCGGCCCACTTCAATTCGAGCTGATGCGGTGCGACTTCGCCGGACCGGGGATCCCGGAATTGCAGACCGTTCTGTCGCACGATCACGCGATACCGGTCCGCGGGAGGAATCGCCAGTTCGCCGCGTTCACAGATGACTCGCAGTTCATTCGGAAGATTGCGAGTCCGGCTGAGTTCGACCCGGCCGTCAACCGGCCGGCCGCGATGACTGAGCCGAAGCCGTGCCACGCAATCAGACTCGATGCCGCCGAGCGCATTGTCTTCGTAGGCGAGGACCTCACCCGGCCCGTCAAACAGATACAGCAGCTGGTCGAAGAAGTGAGGCCCCATGTCCATCAGGACGCCGCCGCCCGAATGCGACTTGAGCATGTTCCCCAGCGTCGCGGCTTCCCAGCCGTAAACGGCTCCGCCTTCGAGATCAAATCCAAGCGGCTTGCCGAGCATTTCCGCATCGATCGCAGCCTTCAGCATCCGCAAGCTGGGGAGCAGGCGGCGGAAGACGCCGACGGAAAGCACCATCCCGGTCCGGTCGGCGGTGGCGACCATCGACTCGGCGTCAGCCAGAGTCGTCGCCATCGGCTTTTCGACGAGAACGTGAATTCCCCGTTCGAGCAGCATTTTGGTGCAGGCGGCGTGATGCCCAGGGGGCGTGGCAATGACCGCGGCGTCGATCATGTCGGTCGTCAGGTCGGCCGCATCCGTCAGAACTGTCGCGATCTTGTAGGCATCGGCCAGCGGCTTGACGCGCTGGACGTCGCGATCGACCAGCGCGACCAGCCGCACCCCCTCATGCCCGGCAAGGACGGGGAGGTGATAGCGTTCGGCAACGGCGCCGCAGCCGATGATGGCGACGCGCAGTTGGCTCATGTTTCCCAAACCATCTCCCTGATCGATCACAACCTCTCCTCGTCATTTCATTTCGTGCTGCAAGCCAACTTCGCCGATCAGCACTCCCGAGTGACAGCCTGATGGCGCGACGTTCGCTTCCACGGGCGATACTCCGGGTCCACTCGCCACGCCGCCGACATCAAGCGAAGTCGATTGTGCGTACAGCCATGGTGCTGAGCCACCTCTATCAACTGATATCGCAGATGTCGTTGCCACCTGCGCATGAAAAAGCGGAGATCTTCGTCGTACCGCGCTAGTGATTTGAATGCCGCGATCAGTCGCACACGCTCCATTCGCACATAACGGACTCGGGGATCGGTCAGACGTTTCAGATACAACGCCGTCTCGTCCGTCGAACCGTCATCGAACGCTATCAGTTCACAATTCGCGAAATGTCTGCTGCAGAACACTTTCAACGGCAGCCGGTAAAAAGGGCATGCCGTTGTGGACCGGCAGCAGCACACTCAATCGCGGTGTCGGATCGCTGGAAGTACTGGGGTCATAGCGCCTCCCCCTGACTGATCGCACTTCTCCATTGGTGATCGATACAGATTGGTCCTGGCACCGATGCATATGGATAAACGCGGCCACGATAAACTCCATCGGCGACTTCAAACCATGCCGCAAAGTCAACGGCATCTTGCATTTCGCGTTGAAGCGTGATTTGGGAATTGAGATAGTACCGACCCGGCCTGAGGGGTAGCTCCGGTATCTCGCAGATCAACACTTCCGACGACTCAGTCGCGATACTGTCCCCGGGCCCCTTACGCCAAGTATCAACGTTCGAAAGCGGCGCACCGGTCGAATCGAATATCGTTACGCTGAAATCGACTCCGGCGACCTTTTGAGACAGCTTAAAACGAAACTGAGCCGGCCCTCCCATCTGCAGACAATCTGCATCCGGGCTGCCGGCGTTGACTTCGATGGCTTCCAGCCGAATCCTTCCTTTTCCTCTCCGGTCAGTGCGTTCCGAGATCGATACTGTTGACATAGAACGGATCTGGTCAAGATAGATTTTTAAAGACTGATCAATTCCGCCGGTGTATGTCACGCGTCCCTGTTCAAGCACGACTCCGGAAGTGCAATAGGCGCGCAGTACGCCAAGATTATGGCTGACAAAAAGTACGGTCCGTCCACTGGATGCAAGTGTCTGCATCCGACCGAGGCAGCGCCGCTGAAAATCCGAATCGCCGACCGCAAGCACTTCGTCGATGAACAGAACGCTACTTTCGAGAAATGCCGCTACTGAAAACGCCAGTCGAACTCGCATTCCGCTGCTGTATCGCTTTACTGGCGTGTCCAGGAACTTCTCCACGCCCGAAAACTCCACAATCTCGTCGAACTTCCGGTCGATCTCCCGCTTCGTCATCCCCAGAATCGTGCCATTGAGATACACGTTCTCCCGGCCCGACAGTTCCGGGTGGAACCCCGTCCCCACTTCCAGCAGGCTGGACACCCGGCCGCGGATGACGGCCCGACCTCTCGTAGGCTCGGTGATCCGGCTGAGAATCTTCAGCAACGTGCTTTTCCCGGCGCCGTTCCGGCCAATGATCCCCAGGACTTCTCCTTCCTGGACCTCGAAGGAAACATCCTTGAGCGCCCAGTAGATGTCTTGATCGTCCGCGTCGGAATGGCCGAACGTATTCAGGCGTCGGAGGTTATTGAACTTCTTCAACGGCGCCCGGAGAAAGCCGGTCATGGCTGACATGAGCGTGTCAGGAACTTCCTCCTTAAGCCCGATCCGATAGGCTTTGGAGAGATTTTCGACGGTGATGACGGGTTTGGACATTGGTTATTTGTGGTTGGTTATTTGTTATTGGTGGGAAGGGAAACTTCTGTCTGGCTTTCCGCTCTCCGCTTTCAGCCTTCCGCTCTCTTACGCGACGTCGGCGAAGACTTTTTCCCGGCTGCGGAAGTACCAGGCGCCGGTAGCGGCGGTGATCAGAGCGGTCAGCGTGCCGAGGGCGATCCAGCCGAACGGCATCGGACGGGCGCCGAGAAACGCCGAGCGAAAACCTTCGATGACCCCCACCATCGGATTCAGCGCGTAAATCCACTGTGGCCAGATCACCACGTTGCCAGGCAACGTGTAGCTTTCCGGCACACTGCTGGTCGGGTAAATGACCGGCGAGGCGTACATGAGGATCTGCACGAGAAACGTCATGGCATGCTTCACGTCACGGTATTGAATGGCGAGGCTGGTCAGCCACAATCCTAAACCGAACGCCGAGAGGGCCATCAGCGCAATCAGGTACGGCAGCATCAGCAGTCCCAGATTCGGCATGAAGCCGAAGCCGAGCAGCAGGGCGACGGAGAACGTCATGGCGATGGCAAAGTCAAACAGCCCGGCGGCGGTGGCGGACAGGGGCAGGATCATCCGCGGGAAATAGACCTTGGAGATCATGTCCGCGTTGCCGACCATGCTGTCGGACGCAGCAGACAGCGCGTTCGAAAAATAGGTCCAGGCCATCATGGTGGCG
The DNA here is from genome assembly GCA_942493135.1 of uncultured Planctomycetaceae bacterium. Lineage (GTDB taxonomy): Bacteria > Planctomycetota > Planctomycetia > Planctomycetales > Planctomycetaceae > Planctellipticum. The sequence goes on from OW818684.1 coordinate 7,340,059, forward strand.
AGGTAAAAGGCGGGTTTCGGGACGCCGTCGGTGCTGATCTGGGCCAGAGTGCCGAAGACCAGCGTGAACATCAGGATCTGAAATCCGGGTTGAATGATCGCCCAGCCGATTCCGACCGCCGACTGGGCATAGCGGACCTTGATGCTCCGCCACGTCAGAAAGCGGAACAGATCCTGATAGGCATACAGCTCCGCCAGATTCACCAGTCGCCAGCCGCTGGTCGATTCGATAATCGTCACGGGAACGTCGTGCAAATGCGACGACGCAGCATCGGCGGCGGCCGGCATCAGGTCAGGGAGGGTCTCGGTGACAGTCGACATCTTCAAATCGGAGCTCATGGATCGGTTAAGGTCGGGGGAGACGGCGGGAACGTGAGGTCAGTCTCTGCGAAGATCATACCGTACGAGCGGCAGCCGCCGGCGGTGCGGGCTGACCGCTTGAGGGCTTTCGGCAACAACGTCCGGCAGATTGCGCAGCTTGTGCAGGCGTGGAGACTTCCGGAAACCTTTTCAGTGCCTGAATTTAACGATTGCTCGCACGACGGCAACGATAGTGGCGGCGACGATTCTCCGCGTTAATGTGATCAGGACTCCTCCAGAACCTGCCGCAGATACGCCTGCAGGTCCGACGGGGTACTTTCGGCGAGTCGTTCGAGCTGACTGGCATTGATGAAGCCCCGTTTATAGGCAATCTCTTCCAGACAGGCGATCTTGAGGCCCTGGCGGGCTTCGAGGGTCTGAACAAAGTTTCCGGCCTGCAACAGGGACTCGTGAGTCCCCGTGTCGAGCCAGGCAAAGCCGCGGGTAAAGGGCTCGACGTGCAGTTTGCCGGCCTGCAGGTAGGCCCGATTGATATCGGTGATTTCCAGTTCGCCCCGCGGCGAGGGAGTCAGGCTGGCGGCGATGTCGAGGACCTCGTTGTCATAGAAATAGAGACCCGGGACGGCGAAACGAGACTTGGGATGGACGGGTTTCTCCACGATGTCGATGGCCCGGCCGTCCCGATCGAACGTGACGACGCCGTAGCGTTCCGGATCGCGGACCTGGTAGGCAAAGACCGTGGCACCGACTTCGCGTTCGGCCGCCCGTCGCAGCAGCGGCTGAAAGCCCTGACCGTAGAAGAGGTTATCGCCGAGGACCAAGGCGACGCGGCTGTCCCCCACGAACGTTCGCCCGACGATAAAGGCGTCCGCGAGCCCCCGCGGCGACGGCTGAATCCGATACTCAAACTGCATTCCCAACGCCGAGCCGTCGCCGAGCAGACGTTCGAATGATGGGAGATCATGCGGGGTGGAGATGATCAGGATCTCGCGAATCCCCGCCAGCATGAGCGCCGACAGCGGATAGTAGATCATCGGTTTGTCGTACACAGGGAGTAACTGTTTGCTGACGGCGCGCGTCAGCGGATCCAGACGGGTTCCGGAGCCGCCGGCAAGGATGATTCCTTTGAGCGGAACTGCGGCGGACATCAGGCGTTTCCTCCCGATCCCACCGAGGCCAGACCAAGCCGCTCCCGTCGATACGCGCCAGATTGCACGCGGCTGACCCAGTCCCGTCGAGTCAAATACCACTGGACGGTCAGTTTCAGTGCGTCGGCGAAGGAGTGCCGAGGACGCCAGCCGAGTTCGGACTCGATCTTTGTAAAATTGACTGCGTAGCGAAAGTCATGACCGGGACGGTCGATTACGAAACGGATCAGTTCGCGGGCCGGCAGACCGTTCGGAGCGGGGTGGATCTCGTCGACCAGATCGCAGATGTTGCGGACAATTTCGAGGTTGGATCGTTCCGAGTCGCCGCCGATGTTGTAGGTTTCGCCGGCGCGGCCGCGTTCGAGGACGGCGAGTAACGCATCGACGTGATCTTCGACGAACAGCCAGTCGCGAACATTGCTGCCGTCGCCATAGACGGGGAGTTCGCGGCCCTCAATGGCGTTCAGCGTAACCATTGGAATCAACTTTTCCGGAAACTGATGGGGTCCATAGTTATTGCTGCAGTTCGTGATCAACGTCGGCAGGCCGTAAGTTTCATGGTAAGCCCGGACCAGGTGATCGGACCCCGCCTTGCTGGCGGAGTAGGGGGAGCGCGGCGCATATGGGGTCGTTTCGGTAAATGCGCCTGTCTTGCCAAGCGATCCAAAGACTTCGTCGGTCGAGACATGGTGAAACCGGAAGGCGTCGCATTTCGGTGCGGGGAGAGAATTCCAATACTGGCGAACCCGTTCGAGCAGGATTGCGGTCCCCATCACGTTCGTCTCGACGAACGCCAGCGGACCATCAATGGAGCGATCGACGTGGGATTCCGCTGCGAAGTGAATCACGGCCCGCGGCTGGTGCTCGGCGAGCAATTGCGACACCAGAGACGAATCGCAGATGTCGCCCAGTACGAACGTATGCAAACCCGTCGGGACGACCGAGAGGGAGTCCAGATTGCCGGCGTAAGTCAGCTTGTCGAGATTGACGATCCGCCAGCCAAGTTGCTGACAGGCGCGGCGCACGAAGGCCCCGCCGATGAAGCCGGCGCCACCAGTCACGAGAATCTTATCTGACATGGAGAGGTCGGATTTCATCAGCGAGAATGCGTTTCCGGCGTCCATTGAGACAGGCAATCGCAGATCGCCTCTCGGACTGGAGACAGTCGCAGGCCAGCGCGAAGGGCTTTCGAAGAATCGAGCACGCAGTTGGAACGAGGCGTTCTGGCAGCGTGGCTCATGAACTGAGATTCGCTCTCGAAGAACTGGAACCGGCGATCTGTAAGGCCGGCTGCCTGGATCAGTTCGGTGACTTCGCTGGTCCGGATGCTGTCGGGATTCGTCAGATTGTAAACGCCATATGGAAGATGCATTTGCAGGCAGTCGAGGCACGCCCGAACGAACTCTCCCAGGTGCGTCAGCGAGTTCTCAGCTTCCAGCAACCGGTCGTAACTCAGCAGTTTCTGCAAGTAGTTCCGAGGGCTCGCCGTGTTCTCGAACGGAATTCGCATCCGCCAGATATAGCACCGGCGGGCGCCGGAGAGAATTTCTTCGCCGAGTGCTTTGGATCCTGAATAGAAACTGCAGTTGTTCTGCCGGAAAGAAAAATTGGGAGGATCTTCTTCGGTAAAGCCTCTTCCGTCTGCCCGGCGCCCGGTATAGATGCAGCCCGATGAGACGTGCCCCCAGGGGAGGTCGAGCGATTCGCAGGCTGCGCGAATAATCCCGGGAAGTACAGCGTTCCCGACGAGGCATTCTGCCTTATGAAGCTCGCAGGCATCGACGTTTGGACGTCCCGTATAGCCGGCACAGTTAATGACGAAGTCCGCTCCGACCTCCCGCAGGACCGACTCCAGCCTCCCGGTATCGGTCGTCTCGGATCGCGAAATCGGCGTCCAGCGGATTTGCTCCGCCGCGAAGAGAGCTTGAAAGCGGGAGCCGACGTAGCCCGACGAACCAATGAACGCGATCATCCGTGGGCCATTCCGTTGTCGGGGGCGACGCCGGCGGTGCGTCCTTCAAACAATCCATCGTAAACGCGGCGTATTCTCTCCATCCGTACGCGAAAATCGTAGCGTTCCAGAATGGTTTTGCGAGCGCTGCCTCCCAGATGAGTCGACACTTCGGAGGAATTCAACACCACTGCGAGTGCCGTTGCGAGAGCAGACTCGTCCGCAGGGGAAACGAGCAGCCCATTCTGTTCGTGTTCAATCAGTCGGGGAATTCCGGCGATGGCGGTCGCGACGACAGGGACCTCAAACGCCATCGCCTCCAACAGCACGTTTGGCAGACCTTCCCGCAGGCTGCTGAGAGCGAAGACGTCGAGGGCCTGGTAGAAGGTTTTCGTGTCCGCCACAAAACCGAGCAGCCGGAAACGCTCCGGGCGGGACTGCTGAGCAATGAGGCTTTGAAGGCCGTGAAGCCGGTCTCCCTCGCCAGCGATGGCGAGTTGAACATCCAGCCCCTGACGGTGAAGCCGGTCAACGGCCTGGATCAGGTGGTCAAAGCCCTTTTCCTCGGAGAGCCGGCCGACGGCGCCGATCAGGGGCAGCGCTGGGTCGAAGCCGAGCTCGCGTTTAACGGAGTTTCGGTCGCGCGACCGGCGGAACTCTTCGGTATCGATGGCATTTTCGATCAGGATGCATCGGTCCGGCCGTACACTGGCCTCCAGCGATGCGTCTTGCAGATCCTGCGAGACCGCGATGACCCGGTCGTAGAACCGGAGGGACTGCCGGTCGATCCAATAGTAGAGCGGGGTCCGCTTCGTATGCCGGACCCAGCCGTGGACCGTGGTGACGAGTTTCATCCGATGGAAGCGTCGCAGCAGCAACCCGAGCGCGTTCGTTTTGTAGTCGTGTCCATGCCAGATGTCGACATTCAATTGACGGCAGACACGGAGCAGGCTGCGAACGACGGACAGGTCGGTCAGACCGCGGTCCGGGATGCCGATCAGCGGGGCGTCCGCCGCGGCGGCTCGATTGCGGATGGTCTCGAAGTCGGGATCCGCGGGGGGATAGAGGTACGCGCAGTGGGCTTCGTAGCCGGTGCCAACCAGGAATCGGGGAGAGTTCAGAATTGTCTTGTCGGGGCCGCCCCCCGTGCCGGTCACGACGCGGGTGTGGAGTACGACTACGTTCTTCGACGGCGACGGTATGGAGTTCGATCTCGAATCGAGAACTTTGACGGTGCAATCCATCGGGAGACTCACTCCTCGCCTCTTTCAGGCGCCTTGAGAGGGTCGACGGGAGTCATTCCATCACTCGACGTTCGAATTGCCCACTGGATCAACTGCGCCGGTTCGAGCATCCGGCTGGCGCGAGCCTTTTGCGAGGGAAACTTCTGAAGAATCTGACCGATCCACTGGCGAAACCGCGGAATGTCTTCGTCGAACGCCTCCGCGGACGTCGGATTCCAGATGCTCGCCAGATCGGGACGGCGCTGTGGCGAGTAGACAACGATCTCCGCCTGATCGAGCGAGACCAGTTCGATCCCTTGAATTCTTGACATGCAAGACGTCTGCGTCGAGCGTCCCTGGCCAATCAAGCAGGAGAACGACGGTGCATGCCTGAGATCGGAGAGAGTCCAGGCGGCGATGAACTCAAAGGGTTCGAGCGCAGCGGTCGATCGCGGATACCGTGCCAGCCATTCGCGATGGGCCTGAGCCGGAGTTCCACGGCGGTCGAGTCCAGGCGCCAGCAGAGATGTCAGAAGCAGCAATGCAAAAATTGAGATCGACAGGCGAGGCGCCTTGGCGTAAAGCCGAGTCAAGGCCCAGACGATTACAACTACCGCTGGAAGCTCCAGCCCGCACGCATACCGGGGATCGCGTTCCATGATGCGCCAGGACGTTGGCGAAGTCGTTCCATAGAAGCACCATCCGAGACCAACGAGGAGCCACCAGGCGAACGGCCGGAAACGATCCTCGGCCTTCCAGAGCACGACACATGCACACACGACTCCCGTCCCCATCAGAACGCCGAACTCATGACTTCCGAAGAGCACGAACAGGGGGTCCGTGAGCACTGTACCACCCGCTTTGGACGAAAAGACCAGGCTCAAATCTCCGGCGTTCGACTGCTGATTGGAAATTGCCTGCCACCGATAGAACGCATTGCCGGTCAACGCTCCGTATGCCGCCAACTCAGCAGCCACCGTCAGTACGGGCGCAATACCGGCCCAGATAAGTGCTTCCCAGCGAAGCGGTCGCCGTCCAACCCAGAGCACCAAAAACACGGGAGTGAGCATGACGATCGTCTCTCGAAACAGATACCCGATGGAGACGAGCACTCCGGTGATCAACAGCCACTCGCGCCGCCCGTCATCCAAACCGCGCAGCCACGCCAGAACAGCCAGCGAGCCAAAGAGACCGACGGGAATATCAGGGAACAATTGAGTGGCATAGAGGACTGACAGCGGAAAGGTCGCCAGAAGCAGCCCGCCCCAGGCAGCGTCCTTCCAGGAAAACAGCCTGCGTAGAGTTACGTATCCGGCAACGACGATCCCGAGGCTGCAAAGCCAGGGAATCGCAACGAAGACCCATGTATCGGGACCAATGACTCTCACCAGCCATGCCGTCGGCATGGTCAAAGCCACCCGCGTCGAGCGATGAGTGGCCTCCGGCAACCAGGTCTCGCCGTAGACGTGTGAAAGGATCTGCCCGATGTAGAGAATATCGTCTCCGAGAGCAACTCCTGTATACCAGACATACCGCGCTGCGATTGCGACAATGATCACAACGATCAGCACACCCCACTCAGCAATGCCCCACTTGCGTGCGTTGACCGGCAAGATCGTATCTGTCTCCTCAATAGACATCGTCTCCGTTGCCTTCATCGTTCACCCCTTCGTGCATCGATGGCAGCGAGGATGAGTCGGCATGCATTCGCTCCGATTCCGGTCCAGGAGTACGCTTCTCTCGCTCTGACACGCGCCGCATCCGCCATCGTCGCAGCGGCAGCGGGATTTCGCAGAATTTGAGTGAGCACCGCGGAAAAGTCGCTCCGTTCCGCGATCCTCAGATGAACGCCGTCCCTGACGGCCAGTCCCTCACTGCCGACGGCAGTACTGACGACCGGAAGACCCGCAGCAAACGCCTCCAGAATCTTGATCCGCGTTCCGCCTCCGGCGTCTAGCGGCGAAGCAAGGACGGCCGACTCGCTGAGATATGGCAGCATATCGGGAACATTGGCGTGAACTTCAACGCCGGGCAGCGTTCTGAGGCCGATGATTTCTGGCCCCGGATCCCTGCCGACGATTCGCACTTGCGCTCCAGGAATTGTCCGTTGCACGTCAGGCAGTACTGCAGTCGCGAGAAAGCGAGCGGCTTCACAATTCGGCGGCCAATTCAGCGCTCCGACGAACAAAATGACGGGAGCTGCGTCAAGCCGACCGGTCGGCAGCGAACCGTACAATTCGGAATCGATCCCATTCGGAACAAGACATGCCTGCCTTGCCCCCCACTGCTCAAATTGATATCGATCCGCCTCGGAGACCGCAAACAAGAGGTCGGAGCCGCGAGCGATCCGCTGCTCGCAACGGGCGATCAGCCGGCTCTCTTCACGCAGATACCAGCGCATAGTCCGCGACCGCTCTTCTTCGGCGACACGTTGCGAAAGCTGAGAATAGACATTGTGCAGATCAACAATCGTCAACGGCTTTGGATGGGCGGCTCGCAGAGAATAGGAGGCCGCATCCAAGTGATCGAGATAGACGGCGTCATAGTGCTCCGACACGAGAAGTCGGTTGAGTCGAGTCTGTACGAGGCGTCGATGATGGCGTTGGAACATCACATACGGCATTCGACACAACCTCGCTCTGACTATCCGCATGACATCGGTCATCGCGGGTCGTGGGCGGTCGGTTCCGAAGTGACAGGTGATATTCGAAAGCATCCCCTTGTCGACCGGCAGGCCTTTCTCTGGAGCGTAGGCGGTCAGAAGATGCAGATCGAAATGCTGCGACATCGCCGATAGCATCGACTGAGAGCGAATGAAACCTCCTCGGTCGGCTGGCCACGGAACGTGGCTGGTGATCGCGAGCATCCTCGGCCGACGCGACGGCAATTCGCTCTCGGGGGATTTAATTGCATGCAGAGGACTGTCGGCAACTTCCTTCATGGAATTCCCCGCACGATCGACGGACCGATGCAGCGCGTCAGCCAGACTGGAAGACGCTTCCAGATTTCGATGAGACGACGGTTCCCTGGATTGTCGGGCCGGAGGGCGTCTCGGGAGCCCTGCAGCACGTGGTACTGCCACACGGAGGGGCAGGGGACCGCGCCCCACTGTTTCTTGAACCGGTAGGTATTGCCATCGACGCTGGACCGTCCGAAGTCAAACTCGGTCTGACCGCGTTCGATCGCCTTGCAGAGCAGATTCCAGTACATCAGCATGTTGACATTGCTGGAACGGTATTCGAACAGGGCGCTCGCGCTGGGGACTTCGGTGCGGTCAGCGTCGTGAATCAGCAATGCAGCAGCGATCGGCTTCGCGCCGTCGCAAACCACACACAATTCGGCGTCGGCTCCGAGATCCCGCAGAATCGACGAGAACAGCCGCTTCCCGAAGACAGGAGTTCCGAGATCCCGCATGTTGCGGGAGAACACTTCGTAAAAGCCGTCGAGCTGGTCTGCGCCGCCCCACGCGATCGTGAATTCTGACTTCTGACCTTTGCGAATCTGATTGCGAACCTTGGGATCCAGACCTGCCCAGAGCTCATCGGCTGACACCGGAAGCGGCCGACGCATCAGGACTTTCTCGGTGCGAACATCGGTCAGCAGCGGATGAATCTGCTCGCGTTCCTGGCGGATCTCCAAATAGCGGACGCGGAGCTCCCGAGCGAGATCGACCGCCTCGTCGATCAGTCCTGCGGCGACCGCGGGATCGTCGGTTTCGACGCCGGCGGAATTGATGTATGGCAGGCTGACAAGAAAACGTCCAAAGAGGACACTGGAAACCAGGGCCACAGGCAGGCGCCCGACGACCAGACCGCCGCGTTCGGCGATGATTTCGTAGACCGAATGATCGAGTCCATCGCGAAGCGCCGTGAGCCAGCGACGGTCGAGTCCGCCCGGAGGCCGTTGGGCCGCAGCCTCGATCCGGGGCTCCGTCACCTGGCGACGGAAAACCCGGAGCGTAGTCGCGGTTGGCGCGGCGACGGCGACTTGCACAGCAGAATTCGAAGAAGGCACGGTAGAGACCATAACTCTCAAAAATCGATGGATACACTCAGGCCGTTGCGACCGAGAATCGTTGTTGAACGACGCGGGCGGGGCGCTCCCACTGCGACAACCCCGTCCGGCAGCGGACGTGTCACGATCGCGCCTGCGCCGACCACGCAGTTCGCACCGACATCCGCCATGACGACGGCATTTGCGCCGATCCAGCTTCCGGCGCCGATTCGGACGACCTGACTGCGTCCGGGCTGTTCGCGAATGGGCTTGTCGGCATCAGAGGTACCGTGCGTGTGCGGACCGCTGGGAATATGAACGCCAGGTGCAAGCAGGACGTCTCGTTCGAGAATCACCCAACCGAGATGACAGCGGGGACCGATGTAAACGTTCTCTCCAATCACCGCATCCGCCTTCGAGAACAACGTCCCGAAGCAGATCCGGGCCGAGTGATGGCAATCTTGAAGTACTAGCGAATAGAACGCCGAGCGGAGATAGCTGCCGGTCAAACCGGGCAGCAGGCTGACAAGTTCTGACGACCCCTCAAGGGCCAGATCCCGTCCCAGCAGGCCGGCCCGGAGTCTCCACGACAGGAAGACCGGAAACATCAGGACCAAAGCGGTCGTTCGAGCCACTGCTTTGACAATTACCTTCACGATGCAGCGACCCCTCGTCCGGTGGGGGAAAGTTCTTCGAACAATCGTGCGAACTGCTGAATTGCGGCGGACTGATCAAACACGTCACAGACACGTTGCCGGGCGGACGCCCCCAAGGCCGCGCACTGAGCAGAGTCGCCGACGAGTCGTTCGATGGCAGCGGCCATCGCTACCGAATCCCCTCGCGGTACCCGCAACCCGTCGACGCCCTCCCGGACGATTTCCGGATTGCCGCCGACGTCGGTGACGACCACCGGGCACCCGCAGGCCATTGCTTCCAGCAGCGTCAACGACGCCGCTTCGCTGATGGACGGCAGAACAAAGAGATCGGCCGCCTGCAGGATGTGCGCTACGTCCCGGCGAACGCCCCAGAACTGAACGCGACCCACGATTCCCAGTTCCGTTGCCTGCTTCTCCAGATCCGGTCGCAGCGGCCCGTCGCCCACCAGCAGCAGATCGACATCGGGCCGATGCCGGGCCACGCGGGCAAACGCGTCCAGGAGAGTGCGGTGGTCTTTGATCGGGTGGAATCGGGCCACCGTGGCAACATACTTGCAGTCCGGCAACAAGCCGAGCTCGCGACGAAGGGCAGGGCGGTCCGCTGCAGGTTTGAACACCGTCGGGTCGACGCCGTTGTAGATGACCCGAATCGGCTGACGCCGAAAGCCGTCCACATCCCGCACGGCGTCGGCGCTGAATCGGCAGACGGCATTGATGCGGTCCGGGAAACGCGAAAAGACGTGGCGGTTTGCGAAGCGGCGAAGCGACGACACATGATCCGGAAAATGCCGGCCATGCTCGGTGAATATCAGCCTGGCACGCCAGCCGCCAAGGAGTTGAGCGATCGCCGAGTAGAAAAAAGGCGTGTACTGGTGCGCATGAAGGATCTCGATCTGACGGGATCGGACCAGCTTTGCAATCCGCCAGGCAGCGCGGAAATCTCGTCCGGGACGCCGTTCGACGCACACAACTTCAATGCCCTCCCGAAGCAGTTGTTCGCCGAGCGGCCCGATTTCGTCGAGGCAGATCACCGTCGGAACAATCTGCGATCCAAGATCCCGGATCATGCGGTCGACGAGCATCTCGGCCCCGGCGACGCGCATCCAGTGCATCACGAATCCGACACGAATCGGCGCAGCCACTGCAGTGAGTGTCTCGGCCGGAGGTGGAGTGACCAACGTTTTGGTAATCACTTTGCTTCCCCCCGAGGTCTCAGGCCGCATTCGAGGAATTCTCCAAAGGGCGCGAGCCGGGCGTCCCAGTCGAAATGTGTTTCCACATGGGTCCGTCCGGCTTGCGACAGACGATTCGCCAGCGAGCTGTCGTCATAGATCATGCTGATGGACTTCAGCCACTCGTCAAACGTGTCCGCCGAAAGCGCATCTCGTCCCGCCACCGCAGAGATGCCTTCCAGCGCCTGAGTCGAGGCCACCACAGGCGTCTCGGAGGCCATCGCCTCGAGCACCTTGTTCTGCACTCCTCGCGCAACCTCCAGCGGTGCAATCGCCGCGGTTGCTTCGAACAGATAGGGGCGTACGTCCGGAACATCGGCGTGAACACTTACGCCGGGCACTTCCGCCAGGGCGCGGACTGCCGACGTCGGCCGTCGACCGACAATCTTGAGCGTCGCAGACGGGTACCGGCTTCTGACGGACGGCCACACCTCCCGGCAGAACCAGCGAATGCCGTCGACATTGGGGCGATAATCGAGCGCACCGAGAAAGACGATCGACTGCGGCTGGCGGGAGGCCCCCTTCGGACGCTGGAAAAAGCTGAAGTCCACACCGTTGCCGACAGCAACCGTATTCGCAGCGGGAGCAAACTTCCGATACAGATCGGCTTCCTCGCGGCTGACGAGGGTGACAACGGCAGCCCGGTCGCCAACCTGTTGTTCAACTCGGCGGAGTCGACGGCCTTCGAGTCCCAGCAGCCAGCTCTTGGGCCCGGATCCGGACCGTGAAAACTGCAGCCACTTCTCGCTGTCGACGTCGACCAGATCCATGATGAGCGGAGTGTGCCGGAGTCCAGGTCGGTTCATATAACCGGCCATTCCAGAGCAGAAGCAGACGACGGCGTCGAACGACTGTTCACGGGAGACGTCATCAATCCAGCAAGCCAGTCGGCGCGAATAGAACCAACCCTCTGTAATGCTGCGTCCGGAAAGCAGGCTGAGGCCGCCGTACAACTTGCGGGCAAATCCAATCGGAGCAATGCAGGATGCCTCGGTCAGCCCCTCGATCACCTGGACGGTTTCCTTCTTCCAAGGCTCGTCCCCCAGGCACCCCAACGACACGGTCGCCCGCTCAGACAGGTATCTCAACAGATTGTACGAGCGGATGCGGTCCCCTTTGTCCGGAGGATACGGCACCCGATGCGTCAGAAAAAGCACTCGCGGACCGGCGGAAGTGCGAGCATATGCCTGCTGCGCGACTGCAGCTGGCAGAAACTCTCGATCCACGATTGACGTCGATTCCGGCACGAGTTGTGGATTTCCCATTCTTCTGAGCGTCACGCAGCGAGGACGGTGGCACCGAATCCAGATTCCGACTCAGACCGGAAGAAACGAATCCAGCACAACGGCCCCCGGCGGCAACCGAAGCGTCGTCGAGGTTCGACGAGCCGGTAACAGAACCGTGCGACCGGCGCTCAGTTCCAGAGATTCCAGGCCGGCAGTCACCGACGGAGATCCCTCGATCACCATCAGTACGTGAAATCGATCGTCGTCGTCGAAGACACTGCAACCAGGCCCGCAATGACGGCGAATTTCGAATTGGGGCGTTTGCAGCAGTTGTTCAACGCTTCCGGCAGAGGACGACAATCGGACAGGATTCGTCGGTCGGACAGCTGGAGCCGCAAAATCGATGCAGTCCAGAGACTCGGAAATGTGTAAAGGACGCGGTCGGCCGGTGGAATCGATTCGATTCCAGTCGAACAGTCGAAACGTGATATCGCTGGGCTGCTGAATCTCAGCCAGCAGGATCCCTTCACCGATGGCATGCACCGTCCCGGCTGGAATGTTGAAGCAATCGCCAGGATGGACTTCCTGACTCTCCAGGCAATCGGCCACGGTCCCAGCCTGGATCGCGTTCAAGAGATCGTCGCGATCGGTACCCGGTCGTAATCCCGCATAAATCTGGCTGCCCGGATCAGCTTCGAGAATCACCCAGGCTTCGCTCTTGCCGCCATATGAAAAACCGTGACGGGCCGCGTATTCATCGTTTGGATGAACCTGCACGGAGAGCCGGTCAGCGGCGTCGAGGAATTTGCAAAGGAGTGGAAATCGCGAGCAGCCGCGGTGGCGCCCCAATAGTGCGGCAGTGTCGTGACGCAGAAGGTCGTGCAGCGTCCTTCGATCTTGCGATCCACCGACGATCACCGAGCTCTCGTCAATCAAATCGGCCGCTTCCCAGCTCTCAGCGCACGATTGCCCGGACGCAATCTCCTTGCCGAGTCGGGTGCCGAGACGTGCCCCCCCCCAGCGAGCCTGCTTCAAGATCGGCGCCAGCAAGAGAGGTCCGAGTGTTCCCGCGGGAGACGCCTCAGACTTCCCCATCGATATTACTTCGGGCATGGTGACCAGTAGATCGTAAGTCCGTAGAAGCCGAGCATTGCCACCCAGTCATCACGACGGCAATTCCGGAGCAAGAGCCCTCGACCCATTAACGATTGCAAAGCGGTCGTCCAGACCGGCAAAACGGCCGGTCTGCAACTGCCCTGCGGCGCGTCGTTCGGCGAGAACTTCACTAACCGTGCCGAACGAAAACGTCTGGAGCAGAAGATGCAGCTTGTGCAGCGTCGTTTTCAGATTCTGGTAGTGACGAAATCGCGAACGCCAGGGAGCGGAAATCCTCGGCTGACCGGGATCGACTTCCCACGGATGAATGTAGAACATGAAGGACTGTCGCTGCTCGTGCGGAACCGTTCTCAACAGACGGCGAGTGAGCCAGAACGGATACAGCCGGAAATAGCCCCCCCCCGACGCGGGAACATTCCAGCCGAGCCGCTGAACGACTGTGGGCGGAAACTCGATCAACGTCCCGGCATCCCGCTCGATCAGGTACGGAAACCGTGGAGCGTCAGGTACGCCGTAGTTATCGTGTCGGACCGGGAAGATGCTCGAATCGACTTCGATCCCTTCTTCGGCAAGAATATCGAGCGCCCACAGCGAGCGGCGAGTTATCGAGAACGACGGCGCACGGTAGGCCGCGATCCGACACCCCCCCGTATCTCGCAGAATCTCGATTGAGCGTTTCAAGTCGTCGCGAAACTCCGCAGGCGTCTGTTGATAAACCAGTTGATGCCCGTAACCATGTGTCGCCAGTTCGTGCCCCGCTTCGACAATTTCGCGAACGAGACTCGGATGCCGCTCCGCCACCCAGCCAAGGACAAAGAACGTTCCCTGAACGCCGTGCTGATGGAGCAGATTGAGAATCTGCCGCGTATTCGCGACGACGCGCGATTCAAACCGCTCCCATTCGGTCGGCGGGATCACTCCGGCGAATGCCTGGACGTGGAAGTAATCTTCCACGTCGACCGTGAAACAGTGCCGAATCGACAAGGAGTCTTTCCTTCAGCGCAATTCAGAAACGGAATGGCGGCCTGCGCGACTGCTCAAGGCGACTTCGGTGCCGCGAGAACCGATTGCAGATCGTCCAGCAGCGACGCCGCAAACGACGCGGCGGCCGGAGACAATCGCGAGACTCCTTCCGCATCGCGGGATGGGTCGGCAATCACGTAGAGCTTGAACAGGCAGCCAGAGCCGGCAAAAGCAGACCGTGGATGCTCGGGCGCCGTCCAGACGGCCCCATTGGGCGACCACGTCCAGAGCGTCAGGAGGCCACGATCGTTTGGCTGGTTGGATTGAAAAACGGTCTTCGAGAACTGTGCTTTCACACCGGGACTGCGCCCCTCGATGTCGAATTTTGTCAGCGACTCAATTTGAGTCAGTCCCGCGCCCGTGAAACATACGGTTGGTTCGTGGAGTGAGATCGGTCCAGGACGCCCGGCAAGCAGGTGAATCTGCACTCTTTGGCCGGTGTCCGAATCAACGTAAGTTCGCGAGGTGGCGCCAACCGCCCCGGCCATCTCCAGCTGACGCGGATCGAGCGGCGACTCGGTGCTCACCCACGATCCGATCTCGGCCGGCAGATTCTGGACCCGAGCGGAAATCGCAGCCACTTGCGATGGCAATCCCCATCGGTCCGTTACGAGTCCATGCGCGACGCCACCGGCGGCGATCGCCAGAATAGCAAAGCTGCTGAGAATGACGACTCGGGGTTGCCTGGTCTGATTAGCCATGATCGCCTTAGCCATGATCAACTGACGCAAATTACTAACGTGAAGAACATTGGCCGCGAGCCATTGTCAGGCCGCCACCCGACGCTCAGGAGTTCGGTGATTCCGCCTGACCTGGCAATGCAGCGACCGCCCCGGCCGGCTGCCTGGCGGGATAGACTCCATTGCCGTACCCATAACCATAACCGTATCCGCCATATCCGTACCCGTAGCCGCTGCCGTAGCCGCTGCCAAGATCTTCATCGAGACCGGTAGTAATTGCTCCGAGGACCGGCGCTCCGATCATCCGGAGACGATGAAATGCTGATGCGACCTTGCCGATCCGGCTGGCGTCGCGTCGGACCGAAATCAAAACCGCGTCGACGTGCTGAGCGATGAGCAACGTGTCCGTGACCGGAAGGACCGGGGAAGAGTCGATCACGACAAAATCGTACGACGCGGAAAGTTCCTTGAGCACAGCGCTGTGCGAATCGTGCGACAATCGCTGTAGGACCTCCGAAGTGACGCGCCCCGCAGCGAGGATATCCAGGCCGATCGACTCGACATGCTGGATCGCCTCAGAAAGTTGAGCCGTCCCGAGCAGGACTTCGCTCAGTCCGGGAGAATGGGAAATGCCGAAGGCATACTGCACGCTCGGACGACGCAGGTCGCAGTCGATCAGAAGCACGCGGCGGCGCGTTCGCGCCAGACTCGCCGCCAGCTGACATGACAGAGTCGTTTTACCTTCGCCGGCGATAGCGCTGGTGACGAGCACAGTTACGGCCTGCATCGAATTCAACCGGTGAGTCAGCACCGTTCGCATGCTGTCGACGGCCTCGCTCAGCACGTTGTGCCAGTACGCCGCCTTCGGTCCGCTCGACTTCATTCGATTCAATCGGGCCGAACGCGGCACGAGTGGAATCGTTCCGAGAATCGCCAGACCGATCCCCTGCTTCACTTCGTCAGTCCGAGTGATCCGACGGGCGAGGATCTCCAGCCAGACAAACAGCGCTGCAATTGCCGCGAAGCCGCCAGCTCCCGCCATGCCAGCCATTTTCTGCCGCTTTCCGACGTCAGGAATCCTGGGAACCTGAGCCCTCAGGCGAATCTGAATTGCCGCCGGGGCGTTATCCATCTCGACTTCTCGCTTATAAACTTCCTCGCGGTAACGACTGACTGTCCCCTTCAATTCCTCGGCTTCTTCCGTGAGTTCCTCCCGGTCGACCCACGCCACTCCCAGAGTGTTCTCTTCGACCTGCAACTTCGAGAGTTCCGCCTCGTAGGCTTCCCTTGTCGCGGTCAAGGTTCTCAGCTCCCGTTCCAGATCGACGCGTCCGACTCCAGCGACCGACAGACCGCTGGCTCGAGCGCGAATGCGTTCTTCAGCGTCCGGCCCATGCAGCTTTCGATACTCTTCGAGTTCGGACTTCGCGTCAGAAAGTTGCTCTTCGTGACGGACGACAGAGGGATGCTCGGCGGAAACCCTTCGTTTCCACTCCGCCAGCATCGTGTCGTGATGACGCACTGCCAGAAAAATGCGTCGAAACTCAGGATCCGCCAACAGCTCCCCATCAACGAGCTCGGGAGGAATCTCGGGTTCCGCAAACGGCTCCTCCGGTCCCTCCTTAGCGGGATCGCCGAGCCCGAGTTGAATCTGACGCTGAATGATCTGTCCGCGGACCAGACCAAGCTGCTTGCGGACTTCCAGCTGCGCATCGAGCGTCGCCTGGCGTTTGGCGTCGCTCTGAGCCGAATTCGGCAGCTTCAAGGCCCGATCGATATTGCGAATTGCATTTGTCTTGCTGCTCAGTTTTTCCTCTTCCTTGCGGAGCAACGTCTTCAACTCGTTCAGGCGTTTTCTCCGATCCTCGCGATCCTTGTTCACGACTTCTTCGTTGAAGGCGTCGGTAACCGCATCGACAATCTTCGCCAAATCTTCGGGAACGTCGCCGGAAAGCGATATCCGCATGAATTGCTCGCCTGGTGCCGAGACGGAAATATTCCGCTCCAGCCAGTTCAGCGGAAATGGCTCGTTTCGCAGCGTTTCGGTCTCAGCCAGTCCGGGCGCCCGCATTGCAGCAGTCAGCACGTAGTGATCCTTGACCAGCCGCATCATCGTCTGCTTAAAGACATATGGATTAGTATCGTTGTTATCCTTCGTCTCGAAGAAGAACGTCTGCGGCTTGATCAGCAGTTCGGAGAATGCCGAATACGGCGTCGGAATCAACTGCCAGGCAACGATCGCAGCGCTGCCACCGACGAAGCCGCCAAGCAACAGAATCGGCAGCCAGCGTCGGCGCAGCGCAATGAGGACTGTACGCAGCAGATTCCCGCTTGATTCTCCGTCTTTTGATGACGTCGAAGTCGGCATCCGACCGTAGTCGGCTACCGCGCCGGTCGACGCGCGAATCAGCGGGGAGTTGCCCTCACCGTTTATCGCAGGGGATCCGTCGTTTCCGTGGAATTCCATTGTCATAGTTTTTCCGAAATCCACTCGTTCAAGGCTGAGCGACCTGAGCCTCGAAGCGCCGCAGTAAAGACTTAAGGCCCACCGGGCACTACCGAGGAAGCTGAACCGGTCCAATGCCAACCGCCATCGGACGCTTCGTGTCGAAAATGATCAGGCGGTCCATGTACCAGAGTTCGACGGCGAGGATTCCGAGACCCAGAGGCATCATGGCCCAGCCCGCCAGATCGTGATACGTGATTTCCGCCAGTTTTTCCAGACCCCACGTGTAAAGCACGCCAGTCACGGTGATACGAAACACATTCGAAATCAGTGCGATGGGCACCGCGCTGAGCAGCACCACGATGTTCTGCCACCATGGACGACGCCCGGTGAGTGCGACCGCAGCCGCCGTCGCCGCGAAGACCATCAACATCCGCAGTCCGCTGCACGCCTCCGCGACGCCGATCCGCCGATCCCCCACGACGATGACGTACCCTTCCGCAAACGCCGGCAGGCCAATCGTCTGCATGATGGCGGTGCTGATCGTGGTCCCAGCCTGCCGCAGCGGCGCTCGCAGCATGGACTCCAGCGAAAACGGCAATGGAATCATGAACACCAGAAAGACTGCACTCGGAAGCACGCGCCACAGGAGCTTTGCTCCGCCGACCGACCAGGCTGTTGCGATCACGATCGGCACGATCGCCATCTGATCCAGCCATTCGTAGTAGAACACCCCTGCAAACACTTTGCCGACGAGGGCTGCCACGAGCAACAGCAAGCCGATCCACGACGGCGCCAGCTCCTGAATTCCCGACCATCGAAACGCACAGATCCCCCCGCCGACGCCGAACAGCGTCAGCCCGATCATTGCAGCATATGGAACCGGTAGGCCGTCGGCGCTGAGAAATAAGCCGCCCCCGATGGCAGTGAACGCAATCCACAGCCAGCCGGGCGAGATTTCGCCGACATCGGTCGGCCGGTTCGTCCACAGCAGGTACAGAGCGAACACCGGCACCAGCCAGCCGTGTGAGTTCTCCGGACTGGTGTTCCAGCGTTCCGCCATTGCGAGAACGGTGCTTCCCACGCTCCAGGCAACCGCTCCACCAGCCAGGCCCGCGAACATCAGCGAAAAAGAACTGCCCGAGCCAGTCGAGCGATTTCTCGTTTGAGACGAAGCAGACATGTGACTTCCAGCTTGTGACTTCAACTGTGTTGCTCCCGAGGAATGTGCAAACGGCGGCCCCTCAGCTCGTCATCTGTATCCGCGGCGGTCAACTTCGTGCGCAAGTTTGCGATTCCTGGCGTCAAAATCAGCATCACCGGCAGGCGCACCTTGGGCCCCTGGGTTATGCACCCTGAAACTTCCAGAACCAAATTGCCGGGAGGCGAGCCATCGCCATGCCAACCGACTTCTGTCGAAGATGCCTTCAGACCGCCTCGACCATATCCGCCGTGATTTCCACCGACGCGCCGCGCTGCAGGAAATTGACCCCCACCACGAACCGGCAGCCTCCGTGATTCCGCAGCAGAGTTCCGGTCAGTCCCGCCAGCGCGCCGCGGCAGACGCGAACGGCCGTTCCCGGCTCCAGTCGTTCCTCGGGAGTCACCAGTACCCCCGCATGGATCAGCCGGTAAACCCGTTCGAGGTCTCCACGGAACAGCGTCTGATCGAGAATAGGGATCCGCGAGACGACCTCCCGCATTCGCGAAACGACCGCCAGAGCTTCTTCGTCGCCGTGAAAAAACAAGTATCCAGGAAAGAGCGGCAGCCAGGAGGTGACTTTCCGCCTCTGAAACGTCTTCGTGTGCGCCCGCTGGGGCAGGTAGTACCCCACTTCGTGCCGGAGGAGCTGACGGGCCACGGCTTTCTCGGACCGCGGCCTTACGTGCAGCACACCCCACGTCGCTGCACCATTCGCGCAACCCCAATGCTCGTCGCAGAGCGATTGTGGCCACAAGTCAGGTTCGTTCGCCAACACCGGCATCGCCGGCTCCTCCTGCTGAAAATCCCAGGGACACCCAATCGGCAGTCCCCGTCTAGGATAACCCGATTTTCAGCCGGATGCGGCGGAAGGCAACGACGGAGCGCCATGTTCAGACGAAATTCGCTCAAGTTGCCGTTCGGCTACGTCACAGACAGCATGCCCGACGGAGAATCTTCCCCAACCCCTTGGGAGTTGCGCAGATACGATGCAGACGGTGCTGCATTGTGCGACTCTGACCGCGGTTGTGACGACATGGGGTTTTCTCGCATCGCGCAAGACAGCGGCGAACTCCAGACATTTACTCTGATCTTCTCAACCGTCACCAGGGTCTAACCGGACAGCTCTGCGACCAGTTGACCCCACTGCCAGCCACCACTCGGAAATGCCAGCAGCCCAACCATGTGGTTGGGCTGCTTTGCAATAGGCTGAAGATACGACGTTGCGAGTTTCACGCAGCCTTGCGGCGGCGATAACGGAGCGGGATGCCGGCCAGCGCAAAAGCGGCCAACGCGAGAGTCGACGGCTCCGGGACCACCGGCGGAGGGGTTCTGCCGCTCTGGACATAAAAATCGTCAATGCCCCACAGATCGTAGGCATTCGCCTGCCCCGCCTGGAACGCACCGGGGACTCCGCCCAAGCCACTGAACACTGTCACAGAGGCAATCGCTGGATCACCGAGGCCGTTCAACAGCCCGAAAAACGTCAGGCTGCCAGTCGCGGTATTGTAATCCTCGGGGTTATTGTAAATGAGGTAGGTATCAAGATACTTCGATTCAACTCCCAAGTCGTACGTCGTTGATCCACCGCCGACAAAATCGACTTTCACATACGCGTTCGAGCCCTGATCAAACAAGTCTGTCAAGTAAAATCCAAACGCACCGACAGGATTCGCTGAGAAGTCGAAGACCAACTGACTCAACTTGCCGTAAACTGTTGGGTTGTAACCGCTGTGAAGGTACTGGTCGCCGCCGGGGGTCGTGTTAAATCGGCCGAAATCATTCCCTTCAACGATGACTCCCGCCTCGTACGACATTGGCGAGCTTAGATCGGAGACGCTGGCGACGACTCCGCTCCCCGCAAACGCCAAGTTCCCGACAAGGGGTTGAACGGGAGTCAGCCCCTCAAAGTCCTGAAGCCCATATCCCAATCCAAGACTGCCGACAAACGTATCATGTGCAGTCTCTGCGGTTCCGCCAATCCCGGCCTTCTGCTGTTCTCCGGCAACAACCGGAGGCTGAACCAGGAAGTATCCCGAGTAGACAGTTCCGGCGTCGGCCCTCGAGCCGAGGCAGCAAATCGCCGCTACGCAAAAGAAAAGCTGTCGAAAAACCATTGCACACCTCATTGAACTCTTAACGGCCTGACCGGATACGCCTCTGACTCGACAGAATCCACCGTCGATCACTACTCGCCACCGGCGACCTGCACACCCGGTACAACCGTATTCGAAGAAGAAATCTCGAAGCCCAGATCGTCCTTAACGACTCCGCTGCAGAAGTCGCGTCTGTCATTAAACGACGTTCCGGCAGCGCTTGAGCTGTGAGCCGACACTCCGGAATACGAATAACTCTGTACCAGCCGCCCAACCGATCCGCCAACGTCTCCCATCTCGGTCACAACCTGATCTCGTACGGTCGTCAATCCCGTCACCAGGCCGATCACGACGATCGTTGCGATCAGCACCAGCTCGCTCGATACCACAAAGCCGCGTTCATCGGCCCAGAACTGCGTGAAGGTCTTCATCTCGCTTACGCTCCGCGTGTCCGGGAATTGTCGGCGGCCCCCGCCACCCACTATTCCACCCATCTTTACAACTCGACGCATCTCCCCGAGAACGCAAACGCAGTGCCATGCCCATTCGACATCGAAACTCGCGGGAAATAAAGCAGAATCGCCAACCCCACCACCGCAGCCAAGCCCACTGCGCTAACGATTGTGAACGATGCGTTGAATCGACGCAACGTCCGTTTGTCCGTGGAAACACGAATCTGAGGATCCTGCTCGAACATCCCATTTTACGACTTCCCCCCCAAACTCCAGTTGCGCCAATTTCGCTGAACGTTCCGCCCGCGCCGTCCGATACTTGAAACGGATGCGGGCCGCTGCAATGGAATGCGGAGCCGCGTCGACAGTTCTTTGCCACGGCCAGCGGGGGCGAAATGAGTCGCTTGACCTCGGTCCATACACAATCACTCCGGCGGTTGACCCTCGCCTCCACTTCTGCGATTGTCGCGCTCTCGCTGACAATCGGCTGCGCCCATCCGCGGCAGAATCGCGCGCTGCTCCCTCCGGTGGCAGAAGCCCCCAAAGAGCTGGACATGCGAACCCTTCCGACGTACCGCGTCGCCGCACCAGACATTCTCGTCATCGAGGCGGTTAACAACATCCGCACGGCCGACGCCCCGCTCCGGGTGGGCGACCAGCTCCTGATTCAGTTGAAAAACGGCCTTCCGCTCGACCCCCAGGGCGACCCGATGGCCAATCCGCTGGTGTACGAAGCTGAACTCCAGATGGAGGCTCAGTTTAAGATCCTCCGCGGCACCTACCTGATCACCGCCAACGGCAAAGTCGATCTCGGCCCGGCTTACGGACAGGTCGCTGTCCTCGGGATGACCGTACCACAGGCCCAGCAGGCCATTCTCGACCACCTGCGGCTCAACATTGGCCTAACCGATCCGGAACTGACAGTATCGCTCCCCGATATTACCGGTCGACAGCCCATAGAGGGGGAACACCTCGTCCGCCCGGATGGATCGGTCTCCCTGGGCGTCTACGGAAACGTCCACGTCGCCGGTATGACGCTCGAAGAAGTCAAAGCCGCTGTCGAACAGCATCTCTCGCGACACATTCAGCAGCCGGAAGTTCGCGTGGATGTCCTTGCATACAACAGCAAAGTCTACTACGTCATTACCGACGGCGGGGGAAGTGGCGAACAGGTCGCCCGTCTTCCGTGCACTGGCAACGAGACCGTCCTGGACGCGATCTCGCAGATCGAAGGGCTCTCCGCCGTGTCGTCCAAACACATCTGGATCGCACGACCGGCACCAGCCGGGGCGGGATGCGCCCAGATCATGGAGGTGGAGTGGGCCGACATCGCGTCACTCGGCGTGACCGACACGAATTACCAGATCCTTCCTGGCGATCGAATCTACATCGAGGCCGATCGCATGATTCAGGCCGACACATTGCTGGCCAAAATTCTGGCCCCCTACGAACGTCTGGTCGGGGTCACGCTGCTGACAGTCGGAGCGGCGTCCCGGATTCAGTTCTACGACCAGTACGGCAACAATGGCGGAGCCAACACCGTTATCCAGAATCCATAAACGATCCAGTTCGGATCTATACGGCGGCACGCTTCGGTGGGTTTTTCACTGGAGTTGTTGCGGCGAGGCAGTATCCTCAAATCTGTCGGTGTTTGAGATCCGACAGCCATTGCCGCTGCCCGGCCACGAGGAGGGAATTATGAATCGTCTGCACTTAGCGGCAATGTCCATCGCCGCCGTCGCATCTCTGGCCGTCGAATCGGTTTGGGCTGCACCGCCACAGTTCAACCGGCCGAATCGACCGACCGTCAGCCCCTATATCAATCTGCTGAATAACGTGAATCAGGACCCGGCGATTACTTTCTACGGTCAGATTCGCCCGCAGCAGGAATTTCGGGCCGCCGAGGCGGCCAACTCCGCCGCCATTCGCGGCCTCGATAAGCGGCTGACGACGACCGAGAAAGAAATGCCCTCAGGGAAACTCTCGTCGTCCGGCCACTCCACTTCGTTCCTGAATACCCGGGGCTACTTCGGGGGCCGCCGCTAACGCCCGCCGAGTCTGCCTCCATCAACGCACACTCTTTCCGCGCAGGAATGCCGAAATGTCACGGATGACCACAATTCTCGCTCGCTGTCGCGTGCTGGCTCAAGCTGGCGTGCTTGCCGGAGTTGCTCTTGCCGCCGTGCCCGCTCTTGCCCAGGAGGGCTATGCTGGCTGCCCGGATGGTTCGTGCCACGGCCTGCAGAGCGTTCCGTACAACGGCGGTTACGAGCGCGAAGGGGTGTTCAGCCGGTTTATCAACGGCTGCAAGGAGAAGTGTGGCTACGGTCAGTCTGACAAGCCGCTCAGCGCAGGCAAGTTCTCGAAAAACAAGAAGACCTGCCTGACGGTCTGTCCGCCGTATTGTTCGCCGACGTTCGGCTTCCACGAAACCTGCTGGAACAAGTTCCCCCCCACGGCCCCTTGCTACCGCATCGACGATCCGGGGACGCCGAACTGGTCGAGCCCGACGCCGCAGATGGACGGACTTCCGCCGCAGGCCGGCCCGCTGGTACCGCCTCCGGCTCCCGGAACAACGGCTCCCGGTTACGAGCCATAACGTTCCGATCTCCGGTCGAATTCTCCACAGCGGAGCCGTCTGGCCCCGCTGTTTTCATTGGCAGCAGGAGCCCCAGCCCGGGTGGCACACCCAGAGTCTTCGATGGGCGCGGTTTTCCACCCTTCTTGCGAAAGTACACGCCCATCGCAAAGCCTCTGGGAGTGCCACCCGATCTGGCCCTATTGCCGACGCGACGTTCTGCGGCCCGGATTTCACCCTGGACCGACTCGCGAATTTAGGGGTTTTCTCCATCTTTGCCGATTTCAACAAAAATGAGGCTTGCGGACCGGCGTTCGCCTCGTAAAATCGACGCCGCTGGACAAACAGGGACGTTCTGGTCCGGATCGTGCTCTCAAGGCACGGGAAGCAACGAAGGATTCCGCCGACGCGGGTCGGCAGCCCCTCGAAGCCCCTGCAGATTCCACAGAATGGCCTGTCTCAGCCCGATGTGTGAAGCGTTCGCCACGTCCGAAGCAACGAGAGCCCTCCGCCGGGCCGTGTGGCTTTGCTGCACCGCGGCGTGTGGTCTGTGGTTGCTTTCCGGCTACGTCGAAGCGTCCTTCATCCACGCCAGACTCGTGGAGCCCGACCCGAGCCTGCTCGTGATCGACGGCGCTCCTGGCGTCGCCGGCACGGATTGGGAATCGCGGGCTTCCGGCGCGTTACCATCGGTTCCCGCCGATCACAATCAACAACCGTCCGATCCTCCCGAGGATCCAGGCGTGACCGAGACGACCGGCATGGCAGCCGGCGCGAACTCCACCGACTCCGGTCCGTCCTCAGCCCCTGCCGCGGCCTGCCTCGGGACACCCGAGCTGCCGATGCCCACGTTGACGGCCTGGCTGCATCACGGCCAGTATCTCGCCGTTCCTCCCGCCCCCCGTTCCGGCCAGTGTCGCCCGCCCTAGGTCACGCTTGCGCCTCGCGCCGCCCCAATCTCCCCCTGAGCTTCAGGAAATCTGGGATGTTTTCGGGAGATTGCGGAAAATGGAGATTTTTCGGCTGGCGACAGGTTTGACGTGACTTTAGGATCTCTGGCACTCAGCCCGGCTTTCCAAGGTGGAATGGTCGGGCGACACGGAATATCCGGAACGGTCGACAGCTCTGCTGTTGATAGATTCTCTCAAAAGGCGGGCATGATGAAAGCGTTTTTGGCTATTGCAACGGTTGCGATCTGCACGTTTAGTCCAAATAGCTCACGAGCTAACTACGTAATTGATGCATTTACAGTTGGGCAGGCGCACTCCCAGACCGGAGTGGGAACCACTACCATTGCAGCCGGAACTGATGTGGTCGGCGGCGGGATGCTGTCCGGGCAGCGAGATTTGGCTTGGGAAGGAACCGTCGATGTCGACTTTCCAGGTGCTGCAAGTATGATTGCAATCGGTAGCGGAGTCCTTGACATCTCCAACTCGACGACCGCACACTCATTGACGACAATCAGGTGGAATGGTCCGGTGCCTGTCGGTCCCCCCGCCGGGTTTGATTTGACGCAGGGTGGAGTCAATGATTCACTGTATTTCGAGTATCTGTCTGATAATCCAGTATCGCCACCGGCGCTTCTTTCAGAACAACTCACTTTCAAAATTACGGTTATCGATGCAATGTCCAACGAGTTTGAGACCATCATCCCCGTGGCCACGACTTTCCCGAACTGGATTGGTGTTTCGATTCCGTTCACGGCTTTCATTCCGGTCGACTTCTCGATGGTGTACTCGATTGAACTGCAGGTGGACGCACCATTGAATCGCGACACTACAATTCGTTTTTTTGATGCTAGGATCGCCGCCCCCGAACCGACCTCCCTTGCCCTCGCCGGTTTCGCCGGCATCGGCATGGCGATCGGGGCGATTCGTCGCCGTCGGCAGGCCAAGCAGGCTGCCTAGTCGGTTTGTGTTGGTCTGATTCAGTTTGAGCGGGCGGTTCCCTGGAGCCGCCCGCTCTTTTTTGGCGGGCGTGCGGAGACGGACCGCGCCCAGATCTTACGCACTGGGCGGGGCAGAGGCTGTGGAAGCCCCGAGTTGACGCACTGAGCGACATGGATTCACGCCTGGCCGGGCTGGGATCGTGTTTCGCGGCCAGCGTTGGGTGGCACGCCCAGAGTCCTCGATGGGCGTGGTTTTTAACGCTGGCCAAGGCAAGACACGCCCATCGCAAAGCCTCCGGGCGTGCCACCCGGATCGCTTCTTGAATGTCGATGTCTGCCAGACTGGAATGTCTGGCCCACCAGAGACAAGAAGCCCGACCGGACTGCGCCCCTCCGAATTCTGCTTCTTCGGGTGGCACGGACATTCCTGACTGTGCAGTCTCTTCCACCGCCGCCCTCACCGGGGTTTTCACCACTCCTGCGCTTTTTCGGCAACATCCCGTGGTAAATCGTGGATTCTCTGAGCCATAATTGGAGCGTCTGACCACCGCTCCGTCGCCGGCCGGCGATGTGCGGCGTTTTGCCATCTGCTCAGGATGCCTCGCCTGTGACTACTGTGCCTCCGCCTGTTTCCTCTGCGAATGCCCAGCCGGAACTTCCGGACCACCTGGACGTCGTGCCGCACATCAATATGAAGTTGATTCTCGGGACGTTCGCATTGCTGGCCATCCTTGGCGGAGCCGCCTGGTTCGCTCGCGGTTACTTCGTCCGGCACAACGTCGAGATGTACCTGATTCAGGCCCGCAAAGCGGAAGAGCAGGGAAAGCCCGACGAGGCACTCCAGTATTACTCCCAGTACCTCGAATTCGGCCGGGGCATCGGCCAGAACGAGAGAGCCACCCAGGGGCGTCGGCTCGAAGCCCTGAACCGCATCGCCGCCCTTGTCGCCGAGCAGCCCGCAAGCCGCCCGCAGATTGATCGTCTCTTCCGCACGTATGAGGAATCTCTCCGGTTGGACCCCGCGCAGTGGGACGTCCGCCGCAAGCTGGTCGCGATTCTGATGCGGATGGACCGTTCCACCGACGCACGCAGTCACTTGAAGCTGCTGCAGGAAGGCGTCGAGTCCGGCAAGCCCGCCGCCGAACTGGCGTACCTGACCGGCGTCTGCTTCTATCGCGAAGGGAAGTACCCGGAGAGTCAGGCGGCGTTCCTGACATCGATCCGGGAGTGGCCGCAACAGGTCGTGGCCTATCTGGGCCTCACCGAGCTCTGGACGACGCATGCAGACCAGATCGTCGATCTCACTCCCAAGACACAGCCCGACGGCCCAGCCTGGCAGGACGTCGCGCAGATCCTCAACCCACCCCAGAAGTCCGAGGCGGTTAACGGAGTCACCGCCGCAGCAGCCGTACTGACTGCCATGCAAGCCGCGTCTCCCGGCGTCGACGCCACGCTCGCCGCAGCCCGGTTTCTCATTGCACTGGAGCAGAAATCCGACCGCCTCCCGCTTCCGCCGGAGGAAGCCGAAGCCTTGGTCCGCGCCGTCTTCGATTTCGAGACCGGCGGGCACGACAAAGACCAGAGCCGCCAACTGGAAGGCCTCGAACGCTGGTCGCCCGACCTGCCCGCGTTGGCCGATGCCAACGACGACGGGATCATTACGCGGGATGAGCTGAAGGCGAGATTCG
The DNA here is from genome assembly GCA_942493135.1 of uncultured Planctomycetaceae bacterium. GTDB lineage: Bacteria > Planctomycetota > Planctomycetia > Planctomycetales > Planctomycetaceae > Planctellipticum. The sequence goes on from OW818684.1 coordinate 7,366,976, forward strand.
AACGTGGTGATCGACTGACGCGGATCGACCGAGCCGAGCGACTGCTGCAGGACCTGCAGTCCCGTCCGGAAGCTGCAAGCCGCCAGACCGACGTTTTGCTGGCGTCTTCGGGACTTTACTCCGCCAAAGCCGCGGTCGTGGCGGTTCTTGTCCCGACCGAACTCGCCGCGACGCGCGAACTGGCCCGCAAGACCATTGATGCGGGCATGAGCCTCATTCCGCCAGATGTGCGATTCCTGCTGTCCGGCGTGGAGCTCGATCTGCAGGATCTCGATCAGAGTGCGGGTCAGGCTGATCAGCTCAAGCACCTGCAGACGGCCGAAGCGAAGCTGAAAGCGGGGATCGCCGATCTGGCAAAAGCCCGCAGCGAAGAAAAGCCCACAACGGTCGCGACCGACGAAGACTGGAAGCTCCCTTCGGACAAAGTCGATCTCCAGTCGATCGAAGTGCAGGCCCGGTTCGGGCTGACCAACCTGATCCTGTCTCAATTGACACTCGTTGAGCCAGATGCGTTAGCCACCCTGCAGGCGAACCTGAAGACGGAGACAGAAGCCCTGAAGCAGGCGGGCGGCAGCCAGCTGCTGCTCGATTATCTGCAAGTCCGCCGGCTGATGTTTGAAAAACAATATGCCGAAGCCAAAGCGATCGGCATCAAGCTGCTGGACCAGATCAAATCGGTGCCGGGACTGGTTCGGCAGGTGTCGCTTCTGGTGGCGGACAGCCAGGGTCGGACCGGCAATCCGGACGCCCAGCTCGACGTCCTGCGCAATCAGGTGGAAATCGATCCGCTCTGGCTGGAGGGCCGCCGAGCGATGGCAGAGAGCTTGTTGGCCGTCGGACGACTCGAAGAAGCGATTAACGAATACCTGCCGGCCGTGGTCCTGCCAGGCGCCGGGGAGCGCCTGCTGGAACTGCGGATCGTCCGCAACGCCAATCTCGCCCCGGCGCAACGGAAGTGGGACCAAGCCGAGCCACTGTTGCAGTACCTGCTGGATCGCCAGCCTCCGGCGCTTCGGACCATTCTGCTGGCTGCCGAGCTGCGACGACTGCAGGGCGCGACGGCCAAAGCGATCGCCGACGACGAGGGAGTCGAGAACCGGGCCGAGATGCAGCAGAAACTGCTGGAGGCCGAACGGTATCTGAAAATGGCGCGGGAGACATTCCCCCAGGATATGGGCGTTCGAGTCGCCGAGGTCAACTTCGCCTCCGGGCGGTTCGATCTTCCGGAGCCGGAACGGCTGGTGCTGGCAGAGTCGTTGCTCGCTGCGGCACGTGAAGATCTCGGCGCCGATGTCGAGCTCGATCTGGTCGATGCGCGCCTGCAGATTCAACGCTTTCCGACGGAAGCGGGCGAACGTCTGACAGCAATGGCGCGCGAACGAACGGGATTGACGACACCGCAACGCATTCGCCTGCTCACCGGCCTGGCGCAACTGGCGGATCGCACAGCCGCTTCCCAGTCAGCCCGGCCGTTCTGGGACGAACTTTCCCGGCTCGAGCCGGAAAGCCTGGAACCGCGACTGGCGATTGCGCAGCTGATGCTGGCGGCAGAAGGCCAGTCGGGCGGCTCGATGGACGAAGCCGTCTGGGACAAACTGCTGGCGAACATCGAGAAACTGGAGGGGACCTCCGCCGGCAATGTCGGTTACCTGCAGGCGCTCCGGCTGCTGGAGCACCCGGGAGACGAAGCCGCGCGACCGAATAACTTCAAGGCCGCCGAAGATCTGCTGGCCGCCGCCGCAAAACTGCGCCCCTACTGGTCGGCGATTCCCCGGGCGCAGGGAATTCTGGCGGAACTCAAAAGCGACCCCGTCCGTGCACTGGAGCGTTACAGGCAGGCGTTTGCCCTGGGCGACCGGACTCCGGCCGTCGTCCTGCGAATTGGTCAATTGCTGAGAGACAAGGGACAGCAGGGATTTGATGAAGCGAATCAGTTTCTGCAGAGTGTGGGCGACCAGAACGCCAGCCTGATTACCGGCGATGTTGCGCGCCTCGCGTCGGAACTCGCGCTGAGGAATCGACAAAATGATCGAGCAATGGAATTGCTCTCCAAACTGGCTCGCGACTCGAACAGTTTCCGCGACAAGTACGCGTTTGCCGTCGCCAGGATGTCCGCCGGCGACCTGGGGCCTGAAACCGAGGCCCTGCTCAAAGACGTGACCACGGAGCTCGCTCCGACCGAACCAGCGGGCTGGGTCAAACTCGTCGACTACTACGCGCAGACCAAAAACTGGGCTGCCGCCGAGCGGACGATCGCCGACGCTTCAGCCAGACTGCCAAACGAACCACAGCCGAAGGCTGCGCTGACTCAAGCAGTGATGTATGAACTGCTCGCCGCGGCAGACGCCGAGCGTCGGCAGCAGCACCTGACGGCGGCCTCCAAGGCCTACGAGGACGCACTCAAATCCGCAGCCGAAGCTGGCGACGACACCAGCATGCTGATGATCGCGGCGGAGCACTATGTGCGAATCGGGTCGACCGAACGCGCCGGCGAACTGCTCAGTCAATTACTCCTGCCGACCCGCGCGGTGCCGGACGAAGTCCGGCGCTGGGCGCGGCGCCGACAGGCGCTGACGGTGGCCGTGGGGGGGAACTACGACGATACTTTGAATTCCCTGGAACTGCTGCGGACGGCCCGGGAACAGGGGGCTGATAAGTCGGCGGAAAACCTGAGACTGCAACTGCAATTGCTGGAACGACTGCCCGGCGTGGATTCGCAGGCCAGCCGCGTCGATCTGCTGCGGGAACTGCAGAAGCAAGGGGGCCTCACGGCCGAGGAACAGCTTCAACTGGCAGAGCTGCTCGCGGCTGGCGGAGACCATGCGGGGGCATTGGCCGAATTTCGCAGCCTGCTGTCCGTGAATTCGGAGTTCGCCCGTGGCAGGGCGGCCTACATTATCGTGCTGGCCCGCTCGGCGGGGAAGGATGCCACGGCGCTCGACGAAGCCAGAAATCAGCTCGACCTTTTGCGCCGCCAGGAGCCGGGCTCCTGGCGAACCGCACTGATTCACGCCCGCGTGCTGGCGGCCAGCGGCAAAGTCGAAGAAGCGGCCGTACTCGTCTCGAAGTTTCTGAAGCAGCGTGTCGAAGGGACATCGGGAAATCCCGTGCGCGACGCTCTCGAACAGGAGAATGTTGCAGAATTGCTCTACTGGCTGCAGCGGGACCAGCGGGTCCGAGGCAGTGCTTCCCTGTCGGCGGCGTTAGCAGACGCAATCCGCCTGCATCAGGCAGGACGTCGCGACGATGCCGTCAAGAGCCTGCTGGAAAGTCCGGTGGAGCCGCTCCTGGAAGATCTTCGCTTCGAAGTCATTCTGCAGGCCGCCGCGCTGTTCGAGGAGATGCGACTCCCGGCAGCAGAACCGCTGTTTCGCGAGTACGTGGCCAAGTCACCGAGGCCGACGGCGCCGCTTCAGCTCGTGGGATTTCTAATTCGCCAGAATCGTACAACCGATGCGTTAGCCCTCTGCGAACAACTCTGGGAGACACAGCCGAAGCTTCGAGTCGCCGCGGCAGTGATTCAAGTGGCCAGAACGGTCCCCACCGAACAGCGTAATGTGTTTCAACCTTGGCAAGCACGCTTTGCCGCCGAGGCTGACAATCCCGACTCGCCCGACCGGCGGGGGATGGAAACGGCGCGGGCGAATCTCGCGACGATTCTCGGTGAGGCGGACGCATCCCTCGCCGCACTCCGCCGCTCAGTCGAAGCGAACCCGAAAGACGTCGCCGCGCTCAACAATCTGGCCTATGTGCTCGCCCGGCGCGGAGACGATCTGCAAACTGCGGAGAAATCGATCAATGAGGCGATCGACATCGAAGGGGCCGTGCCGGATCTGGTCGATACCCGGTCGCTGGTTTACCTGGCCAAGGGACAGTTTACGGAGGCGCTGGCCGTGATTTCGCCGCTGGCGAAACCTCGCGCGCCGGCGGGAATCCACCTGCGGATGGCGGAGTGTCTCTGGAAACTCAAGCGGTTCCCGGAAGCCCGGCAGGCCCTCGATCTGGCGCGGCGCAACGGGTTCAAGCTGGACGAGCTGCTGCCGCTCGACCGGGTCCCGACGGAGGAAATGCTGCGGGATCTCGACTCCGCCAGGAAATAGACGCGAACTCGATCAAGTCCAGCGCCATTGAACAGAAAAGGCCCGGCTCTCCACAAAGGAGAGCCGGGCCTTCTTCACATCTGGCAGAATCCAAGACTGCCGAAAGAGGCTCCGCCCGGATTCGAACCGGGGATGGTGGATTTGCAATCCACTGCCTTAGCCACTTGGCTACGGAGCCACTGTGTCGAGTCACATGCCGACCAGGCAACTCCGGGAGACCGACGTCGACCGACGAGGGTTGTATCGGATGGCCGCCCCCCGCCGGTTGAATCGGATTGACCGAGTTTTCGGACAGTCCGAACGGTCCGGCAAGACCTGCAACTGACGAGAGGGATGCTAATGACTGAGAATGGTTCGGTCAACCGACCGGGAGGAATTGGGGCGCCGGCGTAACTCCGGTCCACTTTGACGGTTGCGGTCGCTGAAAATCTGCAGCCGCGCGATTCTCCGAAAGACCGCGAGGCTCTGCCGGCGACGTCAGTAGAGCGAACCCGTGATCGGCAGTAGGATGTTTTCTCCCAGGAAGGGAACTGGTCGGCGGAGTCCGGACCTGCTCTTGCGCGGGAGTTTCCCCCGATTCCCGCGGATCTCCAAGGAATGCCGATGGCTGCCGTCGCCCCCGCTGATACCGAACAGGACCTCATTTCGCGTGCCCAGGTGGCGATCAGCCACTGCAACTGGGAAGTTGGCGAATGTGCTGCGCTCTGGACCCGACGCTTTGCTCGTGGGCGAACGGACGGTGATTTCGGACAGCTGGTGGGCTTGAGTTCCGACCAGGTGTACCAGCGTCGCCGGGTCTGGGAGACGTTTTCTGATGTCTACGCAAACTACCCCGACCTGAAATGGTCCCATTTTTATTCCTCGCTCAACTGGGACGATGCGGCCGAGTGCCTGCAGTGGGCGCAGGACATTGGCGCCACGGTCTCCGAAATGAAGGCCTGGCGTCGGGCGCAGCGCGGCGAAGACCTGTCGGCCCCGTCTGACGAGGAGTTCTTCAGCGCTCTCGTCGATGATCCCACGCTCGTTCGACTGCCTCAGCCGGGACAGGCGAAGTCTGGCGGCGGCGATTCGGGCCGGGCTCCATTTGACGCCGATTCCGCAGCGCAACTTGCCATGCCGGCAGCGTCGGTGGCGCGGGATGTCGGAGAGAGCCCGGAATATGCTCCCTTTCACGATGGTGCCGTCACGCCGCCCCGTTCCGCCGATGCTTCCAGTCATCAAGCTCAGGAACAACCATCGACGGAGCAGATCGTCAAGCGGATGACGTCGGCCCTGGAGCGCTGCAACAGCCTCGTGACTGACGAGTTTCTGCAGCGGTTCGACTCGGTCGGGGGCAAGACCCGAAAGCGATTCCTGGCGGCGTTCGCGGCACTCCGCGACAAACTGGACGGACTGGAGTAAACTGAGGCAGGCAACGGCCTCCATCGGAGCCGTCGGTGGACCAATCCTGCCAGCCGCCAAGGAACTTCGGTCGTGAGTCTGGAACTCGACCCCGCACTGCGCTATCGACGCACAGTTCCTCCGGATGGAGTGAACGTCTGGCTGGTTGTGCTGCTCCTGTTGTCGGTCGCCGCAATCCTCGCTCAGTCCTCAGGTCTGTTTCAGAGGCACGTCGTCGCGACGCCCCGCGAGGTTACGCCGCGAGGCGATCTCGCCGCCGACGAGAAGTCGACGATTGAGATCTTCCGCGCGGCGTCCCCCAGCGTGGTCCACATTACGACCGTGGCGGTTCAGCAGGATATGTTTGGCTTCAATGCCGTGGAGATTCCCGAAGGGACAGGAAGCGGATTTATCTGGGACGCGCAGGGCCATATTGTCACCAACTTTCACGTGATCAAGCAGGCTCAGGGGGCGCGAGTCGCCCTGACGGATCACTCGACATGGGACGCCCGCCTGGTCGGATATGCGGCGGACAAGGATCTGGCCGTCCTGAAGATCGACGCTCCGGCGGACAAACTCGCTCCGATTGCCGTCGGCACATCGCGCGATTTGCAGGTCGGTCAAAAGACATTTGCCATCGGGAATCCATTCGGGCTGGATCAAACGCTGACGACGGGCGTGATCAGCGGCTTGGGTCGAGAAATTCCCTCACACGGCGGCAGGTCCATCGAAGGGGTGATTCAGACGGACGCCGCTATCAATCCGGGCAACTCCGGCGGACCGCTGCTCGACAGCGCCGGCCTGATGATCGGAGTCAATACGGCGATCTACAGCACCTCAGGCAGCTATTCGGGAATTGGCTTCGCCGTTCCCGTCGATACGGTCAATCATTATGTGCCGCAGTTGATCGAGCATGGTAAGATCGTGCGGCCGGGCCTCGGGTGCGATTTCCTCGAAGACTGGGTCGCCCGTCGGCTGGGTGTGCCCGAAGGAGTTCTCATCCGGCAGTTAGACCCCGGGTCGCCGGCATCGTCCGTCGGATTGACTCCAACTTACGCCGACAGACAGGGAATTCACCTGGGAGACGTCATTCTGCGAGTGAATGACATGCCGACACGCGACAAGAACGAGCTCTTGAAGGTCTTCGAAAAGCAGCAGGTCGGGACGGAGGTTTCGCTGACAGTCGGTCGCGCCGGCCGGCAGCTCAAGCTCGCCGTGACCCTTCAGGCTGAAGTGGACCGTTCGGAACAATAGAACGAGCATTTTCCAGCAAGGTGCAGACAGTCATGACGGAAGAATCCCTCGTGCAGGTGAGCCGTGATGGAGACATCACCATCGTGGAGTTTCCTGCACGCCTCAAGCACCTCGACGAACTGGTAATCGCCGACGTCAGTCGCGGACTGGTTGCGGCGGCAGAGAGCAGTACGGCAGGCCGTCTGGTCCTGGACCTGTCGCATGTCGAGTTCTTCGGATCGTCATTCATCGAAGCGCTGTTTCGCGCCTGGAATCGGCTGAATCAGGGCCAGAAGGGTCGACTCGTCCTCTGCGGCGTGCAGGACTATTGCCGCGAAGTGCTCGAAGTCACGCACCTCGACCGCCTCTGGCCGATCGTCCCGACGCGTGAAGCCGCAATCGCAGCATGCGTCTCGGCATAGGTCCCGAGGCTTTCGCCGTAACATTGCGTGTGACGATTGCGCAGGTCGACTTCGCCTTTGTTCGTCCCGCGATGACTGCTGACTGTATGCTCTCCCGCCAACCGCCTTTGCTTACAAGCCGACCCGGCACTACGTGTTCTCACTCATTCACGGGCGGCCACAATTCTTTTGACGGTTTCGGACGCGGTTTTCCTGCACTCGACGAATCCGTGGCGACGATGTACAAGCACGGCGACGACTCGCTGTCCGGAGCGAGCCCCAATTTGTGCTCAACTACCGCGGGGCGCCATGTCTGTCGACTCGAAACCTCCCAGCCCGTCTGATGCGGCCGCCGTCGACATCTATCTGGCCCGACAGCCGATCTTTGACCGGTCGCTGCGCGTCGTCGCCTACGAGCTTCTGTTCCGGAACAGTTCAGCCAACACGGCCGAGATTTCCAACCCTGTCGAGGCCACGGCCCAACTGCTGCTGAACGCGTTTGTTTCCGTCGGCTTGAACGATCTCGTCGGCGAGCGAAAGGCGTTCATCAATCTGCCGCGCGAGTTTCTCATCGGAACACATCCCCTGCCGGCCAGCCCCGATCAACTCGTCCTGGAGATTCTGGAAGACGTTGAAATTGACGACGAGTTGATCATGGGAGTGAAAGAGTTGCGGCGACAGGGCTACACAGTGGCTCTCGACGACGTCCTCTTCGAACCGAAGCTGGAACCGCTGCTGGGACTGGCGAAAATTGTCAAGATGGAGCTCCCGCTGGCGCCGCGCGCTGAATGGGGACGCCACCTGGAGCAGTTTCGACGCTATCCGGTCCAGGTTCTGGCCGAGAAGGTCGAAACGGAAGAAGATTTCGACCATTGCCACGCGCTCGGCTTCGACCTTTTCCAAGGATATTTCTTCTGCCGGCCCAAGATGATCGCCGGGCGAAAGCTCAGCACGGGTCAGGCCGCCGTCCTGCAGCTCCTTTCCAGCCTGTCGGACCCGAAGGTCTCAGTTGATGCGGTTGAACAGATCTTCAAGTCTGACGGCAGCCTCAGCTACAAGCTGCTGCGGTACATCAATTCCTCCAAGTTCGGTCTACGCCGCAATATCGAATCGCTCCGGCAGGCCATTACACTGATCGGACTGAGCGGCGTGAGAACGCTCGCCATGTTGCTGGTACTGAGCGGGCTCGAAACGAAGCAGTCTGAGGTCGTCGCGGCGGCAGTCCGGCGGGCGCTTTTCTGCGAGCGGCTGGCGCGAAAGCTGCGTTCCGTCGATCCGGGCGAATGCTTCACAGCCGGGCTCGTCTCAGGACTGGACGCCATTTTCCGGGCCCCGCTCGCGGAGCTCGTCGGCACGCTCTCAATCTCTGAAGTGATTCGGCAGGCAGTCCTTGAGCATGCCGGACCGGTTGGTGAAATCGTGGCCTGCGCCCGATCTCACGAACAGATCGACAAGCTGGCCTTACCCTGCGGAAACCTGTCTGCGCTGGACGTGCTGTCTGCCTTCGTTGAGTCGCTGGCCGAGGCCGACGGCCTCCTCGCGGCTCCTCAGTCCTGAGGGCCGACACCCGGGCAGGCGTGCGAGACGCCGGGCATGTGAGGCCGTTTCACTCGGGCAGTTCGTGGGCCACGAGATCCGCGTAGGTTTCGCGACGGCGAATCACTTTCACGCAGTCGCCGTCCACGAGGATCTCCGCCGCGCGCGGTCGCGAGTTGTAATTGCTGCTCATCGACATGCCATAGGCCCCGGCACTGAACGTCGCCAGCAGATCCCCGCGTTCCAGCGGCGGCAGGTAGCGGTCCTTGGCAAAATAATCGCTCGACTCACAGATCGGGCCGACGACGTCGGTCCTTTCGCACCCCGGAATCTCTCCTTCGACGTCATCCGGCATCGCCACCTTTGGCTGGACCGGCCACAGCCGATGGAACGAGTCGTACATTGCCGGACGAATCAGGTCGTTCATGGCGCCGTCCTGAATCACGAACAACTTGCCCCCTTCGCGCTTCGTGAAGACGACCTTGCTGACCAGTACGGCCGAATTCCCGACGACAAACCGTCCCGGTTCGAGGACCAGCCGACAGCCAGCCTCCCGGGCAGCCGGCACGATGACTTCCGCGTAGACCGACGCCGCCGGTCCTTCGTTCTGCCGATAGCTGATCCCGAAGCCCCCCCCGAGATTCAGCCACCGGATGTTGTGCCCCTTCGCACGCAACGACTGAACCACTTCGACCGCCTTACGGCCAGCCAGCTCGTACGGTTCGGTCGTAAGAATCGGAGACCCCAGATGCATGTGGATGCCCAGCAGCTCCAGGTGCGGATCGCGGAGCACTTTGTCCGCCAGTTCCTGAAACCGTTCGATATCCATCCCGAACTTGTTCCCCTTCTTCCCGGTCGTCGTCTTGGCATGCGTCTTCGCGTCGATATCCGGATTCAGCCTGAGCGCAATCGGCCCCACGACGCCCAGTTCGGCGGCGATGCGGGAAATCGCATCCAGTTCCGCTTCGCTCTCCACATCGAACATCAGAATCCGGCTCTCCAGGGCGAAGCGGATCTCTTCATCGGTCTTGCCGACGCCCGCGAAAACGACCTTCGTCGGATCCGCGCCGGCCGCCTTGACGCGGTACAGCTCTCCCCCCGAGACCACATCAAAGCTGCTCCCGGCCTCGTGCATGACCTGCAGGATGCCGAGATTTGAATTCGCTTTGACGGAGTAGCAGATCACCGGCTCGGCCGCGGCAAACGCCTGCTGAATCTGGCCGAGCTGATGCCGCAGAAACGCTTTCGAGTAGACCCACAACGGCGTCCCGTACTCGGCCGCCAGGCGCGCTACAGGAACATCTTCGCAGAACAGTTCGTGGCCGCGGTAAACGAAGGGCTGCATGGCGGATCACTTCTCGCAGAATGGCTCGGTCGTGGAAGAGAGCAGGGGACGGCCGCGATCAGCCGGCGTGCTTCGCCAGCAGTTCGGCGATCTGCACAGCGTTGGTGGCGGCCCCTTTGCGGAGGTTGTCGCTGACGCACCAGAAAGTCAGTCCGTTGGGGTGCGACAGGTCTTTGCGAATCCGGCCGATAAAGACCTGGTCACTCCCCGTGCAGGTGCTCGGCATCGGATACCCGCCGGCAACATGATCGTCAACGACCTGAATTCCCGGGAAGTTCGCGAAGAGCTGACGGGCTTCTTCCACGCTCACAGGCCGTTCGGTCTCGACCAGAATCGTTTCGCTGTGGCAGTTGGCTACGGGAATCCGGATGCACGTCGGACAGATCTGAATGGACTCGTCGCCCAGGATCTTCCGGGTCTCATAGACCATCTTCAGCTCTTCACTCGTGTAGCCGCCGTCCTTGAATCCGCCGATCTGCGGTATCGCATTAAAGGCGATCGGCGACGTGAATGCCTGGTACTCGTAGGCGCCGCCGTTGAGCTGTGCCCGCGTCCCCTCCAGCAGATCCTCCGTCCCCTGCAACCCGGCCCCGCTGACCGCCTGATAGGTGCTCACCACCACCCGCCGGACGCGGGCCGCGTCGTGCAACGGCTTCAGAGCCATCGCCATCTGCGTCGTAGAACAGTTCGGGCTGGCGATGATTCCCTTCGCGTTCAGCGCGTCTTGCGGATTGATCTCCGGAATCACCAGCGCCACGTCAGACTTCATCCGGAAGTACCCGGATTCGTCGATCACCTTGCAGCCCGCGGCGACGGCGGCAGGCAGGAATTCCGCCGCCACTTCGTCAGGCGTACTGGCGACGACCAGGTCGACCCCGGCGAAGGCATTCGGCTCAAGCAGTTCGATGGTGTATTCGCGTCCCTTGAATGTGAGTTTGCTGCCAGCGCTGCGGGCCGATGCCAGAAACCGGTAATTGCGGGCCAGCTCCGGCCGCTCTTCGAGGAGCCGCAGCATGATGCGGCCCACAGCCCCCGTCGCCCCGACCACCGCCATCGTTCCAAACACGGAAATTCCCCTTCGCTGTCGCTGAATAGACGGACCTCGGGCGCAGAATGGCCCGCTCAGTCCGACACACTATAAGCGGGGGCGGTTCGGGGCTGCAAACGAAGGGCGATCGGGCCTCGGAGAAGCTCAGGCCCCGACCAGTTCGAGTTGGTCGCTAACAATCCGCAGAAACTCTGGAAACAGCTCCCAGGGTCCCGGACGCCGATTCCAGCGATCCGCCAGCAGCCGAAGAACGGCCATCTCGCCGCGGCACTGCTCCAGGTTCGCAGCAGCCTGCTCGCGCTGCTCGTCGGTCAGTTTCCAGCGGCTCGGGCAGAGGGCCGGTCGTCCGGCCACTTCTTCCGTTCCCCACTCCACTCCGGGCTGAATCGCGATCTGACCGGCAGAATCCCAGCGGAAGGGAAAGACTCGGCAGACGACCGGACGCGACTCGTAGATGGAACAACGGGCGGAATCGCCGCAGCCCGGAGAATCGCTCTCTTCTTCGAGGAAGCGACACATCCGTGTCCCAGGAAACTGCCGGCTTTCCACCGGCCGAAGTCCGATCACGAACGGCGTTTCAGGATCGTCCTCAAAGCGAAACTGCGGCACAATCCCGCGTGAAATCAGCCCGTCTCGGTCTTCCCAGCGGCAGACGAAGTCCCAGAAGTCGAGCGATCGATCGGCCCTGATCCGGGCGATATCGTTCCCTGTCATCGGGACGGCATACTCGCGGCAGCAGCTCGCGGAACAACCCGCGCAGGGAGTCGCAGGAGCGGCAATCTCCAGAACAGGCAGTAGAGAACCGGACGGCATTCGGACAGGCCTTGCACGTTAACCGGCACTGCACACATCGCCAGTCTGCGAAGCTCACGCCGTCCTCGTACCGGTGATGACGACAATCAAGCCTGCCTCACGAACTCGCGACGCGACGGCGATTTGGCGTCCAGCAGTGACATGAATTTCAGTCTCGCGACCGTTTTCTCAAGTATCCGCGGTTATGCCTGCCACCAGAAAATTCCTCAAGTTCCCCGTTCTCGCCCGATTCAAATGGAGTTCCAGCCCGGGAACATCTCCGTTCCCGTCCTGGATCGTGCATTCGAAACCCCGAGGAAACGAAGCAAACTGTGGTTTTCGACTTATGGGACAATGACGGCCGGGCCGACACTCGCACCCGATGGGGCCGGAGATGCGCCGCACCACTGGTCGCAAATCACTGCGCCGCCAGTATCACCCCAAGCGGCGAGGCCCGACTGATCGGACTACGGAGCAGGTCCAGCCACCTCACTGGCGCTGTCGCCATTCTGCTGGCCGCGGCAGCTCTGGGAGCGGCTTCGTTGCTCCGCACGCGACATTTCAGGCCTGGAACACGCTCGCGGGCCAGATGGTCTTCCACCGGACAGCCCGTCGAACTGACGAAAATCGAAGGCTCCCGGCTGTCGCTGGTATATCAAGTTCTGCTGCTGCGGTAACTCGCGACGCCGCGACCCCGTCAGGTCTCATCCAGCACTCGGGCTACCACCAGCGAAATGTCGTCCTGCTGAGGCCGTCCGCCCACGAACTGCTGACAGGCCTGATGGACGGATACCGCAAGCTCACCAGCCGGACGGTGGCGTTCGGTCTGCACATGCTGCAGCAGTCGGTCCAGCCCGAAAAACTCTCCTTCTACGGAGAGACACTCCTGAATTCCGTCCGTCGGCAAGACCAGCAGATCACCCGAATGCAGCTTCAGCGGAGGCGATTCGGGAAACTTCAGACAGGTGGAGAATCCCAGGACGGTCGCCGTGCTCCTCATCATCTCGCGAGATCCGTCTGCGCGCAAGCAATATCCCGGATGGCCGGCGCCGACGTAAGTCAACTCACGGCTTTCGAGGTTTACGACCGCGACAAACAGCGTTACGAACGAAGCCTCGGGCAGATCGACAACCAGAAACTCATTCAGGCATTCGATTGCCTCTGAGAGCTCCACTCCCGACAGTAACAGAGAACGCAGGTACGCGCGAGTTTCCACCATCGAGACGGCCGACCCCAGACCGTGACCGCTGACGTCGCCGATCACCAGCGCCAGTCGGTTTCCCGGCAGACAGAGAAAATCGTAGTAGTCGCCGCAGGCCAGCGCGGCCGGATACGCCGCACCGGCAATGTCCCAGCCGGGACACAGGGGCGCTTCGTGCGGATAGAGCGACTTCTGCACTGCGTGGGCCGCCAGCAGTTCGTGCTCGACGCGCTCTCGGGCCATCCGTTCCGAGAGATCCCGAAAGGTGACGACCGCTCGCGTCGACTGACCGGTATCGGCCAACGGGGCGATCGTGTATTCAACTGGCAGCGGCGAATTCAGTCCCGGGAACAGTCGATCGACGCTCGCCGACCCGGTCGCCGCGCCGCACAGCACCGATTGCAGAGCGTCGCAGAACCCCTGACTTCCAAACGAGCTGGCCAGCAGACCGCCCAGCAGATTCGTCACCGGTTCCCTCAGGATTCCGCCTGCAGCGCGATTGGCGAACGTGATCTGGCCCGCGACGTTCACCCCGATCAGACCGTCTTTGACGGAGTCCAGTACGAGCTGCAATTCGTCGCGGAGACGGCGAGCTTCGCGATTCGCCCGTTCAAGCTCCGTGATATCCGTCGAGATCCCCGCCACGGCAATTACGCAATCGTTCAATCCGCGCAGCGGAAACTTTAATGACATATAGGTATGCGGACCGTCCGAATGTGGCGCAACCTCTTCGGTTTTCAAGGGCTGCCCCAACGTCGCGACCCACTCGTCGTTCTCCCGGAAATTGCGAGCCATGTCCTCGGGGAAAATGTCAAAGTCGGTCTGCCCGACGACCGAGTGCCGCGCGACGCCGAACAGCTCTTCGAACTGCCGGTTGACGAACTGATACCTCCCGGCGAGGTCCTTCAAGTAAATAACGGCTGAAGTCTTGTCGACGATTTCCCGAAAAATATCGCCGTCAACCTCCTCCGCAGCATCTACGGCAGTCAGCAGAATGGAATCCGTTGGACCGGTTGTCGACAGACGCACGAAACAGTGTTGAGCCGGCCGGCCGTGCGGACAGGCCTGGGTCCATCGCGACGCTTCGCTCCCTGCAGCGGCATCGCCCTCGGACGCCAACTCGGCGACCAGCTGTCGCCACTCCGGCAGCAGCGCTTCAATCGCCACCTCGCCAAAATCGTCGACCGACAGTCCGAACAGCCAGAGAAACCGATCGTTGGCCGCGGAGACTACTCCATTGTCAATTTGAGCCGTTGCAAACGGCGAACGGATTCCGCCGGCAACCGGCGTTCCTCGTTCGTGACCGCCCGAGACTCCAGTATCGGTCCGGTGCATCGTGTTTCCTCCCGAATCGACAGGAAACTTGGCAGTTCAAGAGATGGAACTACGGTGTTTCCAGCCGCTGATGCGTTTCGCGAAGGCCATTCAGACGGCATGCAGCGAGCGACTCGGCAGCCCCTTCGCCTGGGACGAGGCTTAGCTCCATGACAACGCGCTGCCGTCTGGAACGCAAGTTCTTTCGCAGCGGATCACGGCGCCTGCGTACAACCTCAGCGGTGATCGGGCGATCTACCGAGCAACGCCTGCCCACGCCAGCACCTGCTGGCGGTCCGGCAGCGCAGCAAACTCGATCTTTCCGAGCGCCAGAAACAGCGAGGCAGCCACCAGGTCGGCCGTCGCCCCGGGATTGCGGCGATGTCCGTCCGCCCGCAACCAGACGTCGAAATCCCAATCGTTTGGACGATCCAATTGCCGGCTCGGCCAGCCGTCGGTCAGCGCGGCCCGAGCCCGGCGGGAGCCTTCGCCAGCCACGTCCGCCCCGCACTTCCGCGAGATCAGGGTATCCGGCCGTCGCGCCAGCATCTGCAGGAAGCCCTCAATGATCGTGGTGTCCCACAACGGAAACTGCCCGGCCCTCGACAGCGCTGCAAGGTTCAGCCGGGATGCCAGCCAGAACGCATCTTCAAAGTCTCGAGCATACTGCCGCGCCACCAGATCGCGGTCGGCCGCCAGCCGCATCGCGTCCGTCAGCGTGCAGGTGGGAGCGCTGGCGACGTCCTGATCGGCCGCCCCTCCCAGCCCGCCAGGATTCGCCTGTCGAATCGCGGCATAGACGACCATCGCGTCCTCGACCGTCGTGGAATGCAGCACGTCGCCGATTCCATCTTCCGGTCGTACTCCTTCGGGGACGGCACACAGGGGAGCCAGCAGCAGAATGATCCCCAGATTGGCGTTCGTAGCAACCGATCGCTGCGTAGCGCGAACCGATTCCAGGACCGCAGTCCCCAGCCCGATCTCGCGAGTCGTCGCGAGGACCGGCGCAACCGCCGCCGCCGCCCGGACAAAATCCGCGAAGGTCAAATCGTCGAACGCGGCCCACGGATGGACGTTGCCCGGCTTCCGCGCCGCAGCTTCCAGCAGGCACGCCAGTTCGATCCGTCGGGCAAGCTCGTCGGTTCGCATGCAGAGTCTCGAACCATCTCGATTTGATTGCGGCGGAAGGATTTCGCTGACTGGCGTTTAAACGGACTTCGCAGGAAAGTCGACCAGGACTTTACATGCCCCATCGACCTTGTCGCGGAACGTCTCGAAGGCCTGCTGGATTTGCGCCAGCGGAAACCGATGTGTGATCATCGGTCCGACATCGATGCGACCTTCGCCAATCCATTGCATCGCTAGCGGAAAATCCCGGCGGAAGTCCGGATTGACGCTCGTGTGCACGGTGACATTCTTGAAGAACAGATCCCGCCACCGCAGGCCATCCACAAGAGGTCCGGGCACGCCAAAGAAGAGCAGCACGCCGTTGCGGCGGCACAGATCGATGCACAGGTTGAACGGGCTCTGTGCGTGGCCGACGCACTCGATCACCACGTCCGGCAACTCGCCGTCCAGCTTGTCCTGCAGGGCCTCGACCGGCGACTCGGTCGCGTTGCAGATCGTCGCGGTCGCCCCCATCTGCAGACTGGTCTTGAGCCGGCTCTCCAGCAGGTCGATGCCGACGATCTCCCGCGCTCCCATGTTCCTGAGGCACGCATTCATAAGCTGCCCCATTGGACCCTGGCCGACGATCGCCACCGTCCGGTCGAGCATGTTCGGCAGCTTCTTGAGTGCGAAGAGCGCCGTTCCCAGCGGCTGCGCCATCAGCGCCTGCTCCTCGGGAACGCGCCGATCGACGTCAATCGCCCGCCCCTCGTCGAGCACGAATCGTTCGAACAGCCCCTGCTGCATCTCGGGGACCGCCAGCACGCGGTCCCCGACCCGCCACCGGCTGCCATTCCTGGCCACCACCGTCCCGATCATCTCGTGGAGCGAGTGGCCAATCTCGATCGGCCATTCGTCGCTGCCGCCGAAGTAAGGCAGATCCGAGCCGCACAGGCAGGTGGTCTCGGGCTGAAACACGATCTGGCCGCTGCAGCCCGCGGGAGGGGAGGGGGGCAGCACCGGCTCCGGCACTTCGATCAGCCGGATTTTCCCCGGCGCATACATCTCTCCGGCCAGCATGCTTCAACTCCCCTCGTGGCGGCAGATTCTCAGCTCGCCCCTGAAAGATAGCGAATCGCTCCACCTGATAACAAATCAGCCCCCCGTCGCGGCGACGGGGGGCTGTCGTTGGAACCTGAAGCGATCGGGCAGACTACTTCGCAGCAGCCCGCTCGGCCTTCTCCTTGCGACGCTTCTCGACGACTTCGGCCTGCAGGCCACGCGGCAGCATGGAGTACTTGGCGAACTCCATCGTGAACGTCCCCTTGCCCTGCGTCATCGACCGCAGTTCGTTGGCATAGTCGAACATGCTGGAGAGCGGCACCTCGGCGTTGATGACGGCGATCCCGAAGCCCGTGTCGGACGAACTGATCACGCCGCGCTTGCTCGCCAGATGCCCTGTAACACCGCCCTGGTACTCGTCGGGAACTTCGACTTCCAGTTTCATAATCGGCTCCAGCAGGCCCATATCAGCCTTTCCGAGCACTTCGCGCATCGCATCAAAGCCGCAGATATCGAACGCCATTTCCGACGAATCGACGTCGTGGTAGCTGCCGTCCTGCAGACGCATCCGGATCCCCACCACTTCGCACTCGCAGAGCGGCCCCTTGACCAGCGCCCGCTGGAAGCCCTTATCGACCGGGGCGATGTATTCCTTCGGAATGCGACCGCCGCTGACTTCGTTCACGAACTCGTACGGCAGCACGGCGTCCTCGGGGAGCGGCTCCATCACACCCACGATGTGAGCGAACTGGCCCGAACCGCCGGTCTGCTTCTTGTGCTTGTAGTTGAATTCGACCGAGCGGGTCGGACATTCGCGGTACGCAACCCGCGGCTGGCCGACGATGCACTCGATTCCGTATTCCCGCTTGATCCGTTCAACGTAAATGTCGAGGTGCAACTGGCCCATCCCCGCGATCAGCGTCTGGCCGGTCTCTTCGTCGGTCATCACGCGGAACGTGGGATCTTCACGGCGGAACCGCTCCAGCGCCTTGCCCAGCTTGTCGGCGCCGTCGCGCTTGACTGGCTCGATCGACAGGCGGATCACCGCGTCGGGCACGAAAATGCTTTCCAGGGCGTAGTTCGTCCCTTCGGAACAGAACGTATCACCGGAGGCGCAGTCGACGCCCACCAGGGCGATGATGTCGCCGGCTTCCGCGTAATCCACGTCCTGACGGTCGTTGGAGTGCATCCGCACCAGCCGGCCGAAGCGAATCCGCTTGCCCGTACGGGTATTGATGTAGCTCTCCCCCTTGACGATCTTCCCCTGATACAGCCGCGTATAAGTCAGCTGACCGTACTGCTCGACCACCGTCTTGAATGCCATGCAGACCAGCGGCTTGTCGGCAACCGACTCCAGCGGGACGCGGTTCCAGTTCGGTTCGGCGGGGCTCCCGTCGGCCGGCGGCTTCATGTCGAGATCGATCGCGGTCAACTGCTCGCGATCGAGCGGACTCGGCAGGAAATAGGTCACGCCGTCGAGCAGCTCCTGCACGCCCTTGTTCTTGTAGGCACTGCCCATCATCACCGGAGTGATCTGGTGCGCCAGCGTCGCCTGGCGGACGACCTTGCGGATCTCTTCCGGGGAAATCTCCTGCTCCTCGAGGAGCGCCGTCATCAGCTCGTCGCTGAACATCGACAGGGCTTCGAGCATTTCCTGGCGGGCCTCGACGGCCCGCTCTTTGAACTTCTCGGGAATCGGCTCGTAGCGGACGACTTCGCCGTCTTCGCCATCGAAGAATGCGGCGCGCTGCTCGATCAGGTCGACCACGCCCTCGAAGTCCATCTCGCGACCCATCGGGATCTGCAGCGGAACCGGGGTGACGTTGAGCTTCTCGCGGATCTGGGTGATGACCTTGTCGGGATTGGCCCCCGTCCGGTCCATCTTGTTGATGAACGCGATCCGCGGCACCTTGTACCGCTTCATCTGGCGGTCCACCGTCAGCGACTGGCTCTGCACGCCACCCACCGAGCACAGCACCAGAATCGCGCCGTCCAGCACGCGCAGGCTTCGTTCGACTTCCACGGTGAAGTCCACGTGCCCCGGAGTGTCGATCACGTTGACAGTATAATCCTTCCACATCACCTGGGTCGCGGCGGAGGTGATCGTGATCCCCTTCTCCCGCTCCAGTTCCATATGGTCCATCACCGCTCCAACGCCGTCCTTGCCCTTCACTTCGTGAATGGCATGGATGCGGCCGGAGTAGAACAGAATCCGCTCCGTCAACGTCGTTTTGCCGGAGTCGATGTGCGCGGAAACACCAATATTGCGGTAGAGCGAGAGATTGACTGCCATGGAACCTGTAACACAATCCGGAGGGAACAATGCAGCACAGCCGTCGACCACTCAAAAGCCGGGGCCAGTCTGCGCCTGGAAGAAATCTGCTGAACGGAAACGAAACAGCAGACCGGTAAGGAGGGAGCAGGGCGGGAACGGGCGGCAGACGGAGTCTGCCGTCGCGGCGAGCAGCGATCCCGGCGGACCGCGGCGAGACGCCACGCAGCTCACATCGGCGGAGGAACTTCCCAGATCACCATTGGTCGCCTGCCGTAAAGAGGGACATCCATTTCCAAAACCCCCGTCGCCTCGACGCCGACCGGCTCCGAAACGGAACTTCCCGTCAGCACACCAGGCGGGGGAAGCCGGTGTACACCTTCCTTGAATGCACGGTCTTCCCGAGCATTTCAAGGATACTATCGGCATCACGCCCCCCGGCAAAGGCCAGATTCTGCAAATTTTGCAAAAAGACGCTCGATCCGGCCATCAAAACAGCCGAGATCCCGCCCCAAACAAAATCGCCCGGAAGACGCGATGTCTTCCGGGCGACTCTGTTTTGCCAGTCATTTCCCGGCCCGCAGCAGTCGGGACCAACCCTACTTCTTCTGGGCGGCCACCGCAGCCTGAGCCGCCGCCAGCCGGGCGATCGGCACGCGGAACGGCGAACAGCTCACGTAATCGAGCCCGATCTCGTGGCAGAACACCACGCTTGAAGGCTCGCCGCCATGCTCGCCGCAGATCCCGATCTTCAGTTTAGAACGCTGGCTGCGGCCCTTCTCGACGCCCATCTTCATCAGGGTGCCGACGCCGCTCTGATCGATCGCCTGGAACGGATCATTCGGAACGATGTCGTTCTCCTTGTAGTAGTTGATGAACCCGCCGTAGTCGTCGCGGCTCATCCCCAGAGTCGTCTGCGTCAGGTCGTTCGTCCCGAAACTGAAGAACTCGGCACTGCCGGCGATCTGATCCGCCACGGCACAGGCCCGCGGAACTTCGATCATCGTGCCGACCAGGTAGTCGACCTTCACGCCGGTCTCGGCGAAGACCTTCTCGGCCTGAGCCCGGACGACCTTCTCCTGGTTCTTGAACTCCGTGACGTACCCGACTAGCGGAATCATGACTTCCGGCTTAACGTCGATCCCTTCCTTCTTGACTTCGCAGGCCGCCTCGAAGATCGCCCGCGCCTGCATCGCCGTAATCTCCGGCATCACGATCCCCAGCCGGCAGCCGCGATGACCGAGCATCGGGTTCGACTCGTGCAGCTCGTTCACCCGACGGGTGATCGCCTCGACCGGAATCCCGATCTTCTCCGCCAGCAGCGACTGCGAAGCGTGATCGTGCGGCAGGAACTCGTGCAGCGGCGGATCCAGCAGACGGATCGTCACCGGACGGCCTTCCATCGCCCGGAACAGCCCGGCAAAGTCCCCCCGCTGGAACGGCAGCAGCTTCACCAGAGCTTTTTCGCGGGTCGGCAGATCGTCCGCCAGAATCATCTCGCGGAACTCGTCGACGTGATCGAAGAACATATGCTCGGTCCGGCACAGACCGATCCCTTCGGCCCCGAACGAAACGGCTTCCTTAGCCTGCTTCGGCTCGTCGGCGTTCGTCCGCACCCCCAGCGTGCGGTGCTTGTCGGCCCACGTCATCAGCTTGGCGAACCGCTGATAGACTGGCGACTCTTCCGGCTTCATCGTCTTGTGGATCAGCACCTGAATCACTTCGCTCGGCTTCGTCTGCACCTTGCCGGCGAAGACTTCTCCGGTGAAACCGTCGAGGCTGATGTAGTCCCCTTCCTTCAGCAGCTTGCCGCCCACCGTCAGCGTCGCCGCTTCGTAGTCGATGTTCAGCTCGGAAGCTCCGACCACGCAGACCTTGCCCATCTGCCGGCTTACCAGAGCGGCGTGCGAGCTGGCCCCGCCAAACGCCGTCAGAATCCCCTTGGCGGCCTTCATGCCGCGGAGATCTTCCGGAGTCGTCTCGCGGCGAACGAGAATCAGCTCCACGGCCGGATTGGCGAGGAACTTTTTCTCCGCGTCGTCGGCGTGGAAGCAGATCTGGCCGTAAGCGGCGCCGGGGCCGGCGTTGATCCCCTTGGTCAGGAGCTGGTCGTTCTTCACGGCAGCCTGCTTGCCCGCCAGGTCGAATACCGGCTGAAGGAGCTGGTTCAGGTCGTCGGCCGGAATCCGCTTCGGCGACAGCGCTTCGATCTCGGTGATCTTGCCCTCGTCCACCAGATCCACGGCGATCCGGACGGCGGCGAAACCGGTCCGCTTGGCATTCCGGGTCTGGAGCATCCAGACCTTGCCCTTCTGGACCGTGAACTCAATGTCCTGGACGTCCTTGTAGTGGTTCTCCAGGATCTTGCCGATGCTGTCGAGCTCTTCGTAAGCCTTCGGCATCTCTTTCGCCAGCGTCTCTTCGATCCGCTTCGGCGTGCGGATACCAGCCACTACGTCTTCACCCTGAGCGTTGATCAGGTAGTCGCCGCAATAGCCCGGGACGCCCAATGCGCCGTCGCGGGTCAGGGCCACGCCGGTGGCGCAGTCGTCGCCCAGGTTGCCGAAGACCATCGCCTGAACATTCACGGCCGTACCCCACTCGTGGGGAATGCCGTAGGTCCGGCGGTAAACCATCGCGCGATCGTTCATCCAGCTCCCGAACACGGCCCCGACGGCCCCCCAGACCTGCTGTTTTGGGTCGCTCGGAAAATCGCTCCCCGTCCGACTCTTGATGGCGGCTTTGAATTCGGCCACCAGCTCCTTGAGCTGCGCCACAGTCAAATCGCTGTCGAACTCGACGCCCGCGGCATGCTTCTTCTTTTCGAGCAGCTCTTCGAACGGGTCGGCGTCCGTCTTCTTCTCGGGCTTCATGCCGAGCACGACGTCGCCGTACATCTGCACGAATCGGCGATAGCTGTCCCAGGCGAACCGCTCGTTCCCCGAGGACTTCGCCAGCGCTTCGACGGTCGTATCGTTCAGCCCAATGTTGAGCACGGTGTCCATCATGCCAGGCATCGAGTCGCGGGCGCCCGAGCGGCAGGAAACCAGCAGCGGATCGCTGCTGTCGCCGAATTTCTTGCCCATGGTCTGCTCGACCTTGGCCATTGCTTCGTCGACCTGGGCGGCCAGTTCCGGAGGATACTGGCGATTATTGGCGTAGTAGTACGTGCAGACTTCGGTGGTGATGGTGAAGCCGGCGGGAACCGGCAGCCCGATGTTGGACATCTCGGCCAGATTGGCCCCTTTGCCCCCCAGCAGCTCGCGCAGCTTTGCGCTGCCATCAGACTTGCCGTCGCCGAAGTAGTAGACGTACTTTGTTGCCATGCCAGTTTTCCTTGTAACTCCAGCAGCCAGAGCGGCCGCCAGCCAGCAAAATCGACTGCGCCAGTCAAGATCCGGCGCAAACCCATACACAAGGAGGGTCTGCGCGAACGATCAGCGCCCGAGCCGTGCCCGTTGATTTTGCAGGAACTTAGCGAACCGGCACACGAGTTTCAAGGACTCCCGGATCTCACTTTCGTGAGCCGGATTCACGCCCGCCGGCTCGAATTCGCAAAAGTCCCCCCAGTCTGCGCAATTACGCCGGCAGAATTTCGCAAATCAACGCCGATTTCTCGCTGATCCCGTTCCGCCACCCGACCGTTGTGACAGACGCCAGGTGACATCCGCCCGAATTGGGTCCACACGACAGATCAAGGAGTCCGACCATGTCCCCGATCTGGGCTCTCGTCCTCGCCGCAGCCTCCGGCTGTCCCGACAGTCGAGTCGCGGTCCCGCAGACCGCTGCCGTCGAACAGCTCGCCCCCGCGGCGCAGACCGGCACCTTGCTCTTCAGTCAGGGCGACTGCCTCGCCGTCAAATGCTTTTCCGCAAGTCGTTTCACTCACGTCGGAATGGTCGCCCAGACCCCGTCCGGCCCGATGGTCTACGACAGCATGAACGGCACTGGCGTCCGACGAACGCCTCTTGCCGAGTACGTCGCCCTGCAGACCCCGTGCGACCTCCTGGCCGTCCATCCGGCAAAGCCAATTTCGGAGCCGCAGGCCCGGAAACTGTGCGAAGCCCTCGAACAGCAGCTCGGTCGCCCCTACGGCATCCGCCATCACCTCACAGGCTCAAAGTGCAAAGGCGTCCATTGCTCGGAATACGCCACCGAATGCCTGATCGCCGCGGGATTGATAACCGCCAGCAATCCCGCCCGAGTCTCACCCGGCAGCCTGCTGCAGGGGGTGCATCAGTCGGGCCTCTACGTCGACGGCGCCGAATTCTCGCTGGCCCTCGCCCCGGTCCCGGAACCCATTGACGAAACCTGGTGCCAGTGGAGCTGGCGCTGCACGAAAACCGGCGTTCTCGGCTCCTGCGTCCAGATGCGCCGCTGGTTCCTGTGCCGGTGAAGTGCGAACCTTTGCAACGGACAATTCTCAATCCGGTGAGGCGTTTCCACAAACTTCGCTGCAATGGCTGTCTTTGGAGATCGGTCGATGCGATCAGCATTCGTTCCGGGCAGCGCGCTCGCCAGACAGGTCAAATTCGATGGCGACTGCATGATCGTTTCACTGGAAGACGGTCGCGTCCTTTCTGTTCCGCTGGAATGGTTCCCGCGCCTGCTTCGTGCGACGGAGAACCAACGACGAGCGGTTCGAATCAGCCGCCACCGGCACGGACTCCATTGGGATCAGATCGACGAAGACCTCACCGTGGCAGGCTTGCTGACCGGAGGTTAACACCTTCTTTCTGCGATACCCGAATCCCGATACCCGATACCCGCCTCACCCCCCGAACCGCTGTCGGAACCCGCACACATCCCCCAGCGACACGTTCCCCCCGCACATCAGCAGCACGATCTTCTCGCCAGGCGCAAACGTCCCGCGGTGCTTCTCCGCCGCCGCCAAGCAGCACGACGCCGCCGGCTCCACCAGGATCTTCGTCCGCTCCAGAATCTGCTCCAGCCCGGCGAACGCCGCGGCGTCGCTGACCACGATCACATCCTCTACCAGCCGCCGGACGGCATCGAAGGTAAAATCACACACCTTCGGCGAGCCCAGCGTCCGCGCGATCGAAGTAATCTGGGCCAGTTCGACGATCTTCCCCGCAGCGACGGCCTGCGCCATCGCGTCGGCCCCTTCGGTCTCGCACCCGAAAATACGAATCTCCGGATGGGCCGCCTTCATGACGGTGGCCATCCCGGCAATCAACCCGCCCCCGCCAATACTGACGTAAACGCGCGTTGCATCCGGCAGATCTTCCAGGATCTCCAGCCCGACCGTCCCCTGGCCGGCCGCCACGTGCGGATCGTCGAACGGATGAACCAGCGTCAGCCCCTGCTGACGCAATTGCTCCGCCTTGGCAAACGCGGCTGCAATATGCTCGCAGAGCACGACTTCCGCCCCGTACCCCCGCGTCGCGTCGAGGTAATTGGCTGGCGTCGACGCCGGCATGCAGATCGTCGCGTGCAAACCGAGCTTGCGTGCAGCGTAAGCCACCCCTTGAGCATGGTTCCCGCCGCTGACCGCGACCACTCCCGCAGCCTTCTCGGCCGACGACAGCGACAGCAGCTTGAAGAACGCCCCGCGCGGTTTGAACGAGCCGGTCTTCTGCAGGCATTCCAGCTTGAGATAGACCGGCACCCCCAGATGCTCGCTGAGCGTCACCGAGTGCGCCAGCGGGGTCCGATGAACCAAACCCCGGATCTGCCGCTGCGCCTGCAGGATCAGATCCACCGAAAACGAAGATTCGATGGGACTCGACATGAGCACTCCGCGTAGGGCCGGCTGTGCCGGCCGGATTGTGAATTCAGCGCGTCAATCGGCCGGCACAGCCGGCCCTACTAGTCCGTCTATCGCTATTCGTCCGGTTGCGGGTACAGCGAGCGAAGCTTGATTCTTGCGTCAGTTGTGGTGAATCGCCAGTGAGCGCCACAACCCTGGGCGTTGCGGCGCTCCTGCCAGGCCGTCATGGCCCGCCCCATCTCCGTGATACTGTCGAAGCGGCGGCCAAGACACTGTCGCGTCAGGACGCTCAGTTCGATTTCCGCCATGTTCAGCCAACTGCCGTTGCGGGGAGTGTGCTCGATCCGCAAGCGATTCCGCAGTCGCCCGGCGGTCGTAACGCCGAACCGGGCATAGAGGCTGCCGATGTCGTGCGTATTGAGATTGTCGCAGACCAGCGTCACGGTTTTCGCCTGCGGATAGTCCACGTCCAGAAGCTGCTGGACTTCCTCCGCCCAGTCCCTCCGCGTGCGGCTGTCGCGGTGACTGACGCGACGCCAGCCCCGGAGCGGATCGAAGAACAGAAAAATCGCCTGCACGCCTTCCCGCTGATAGTGGTGGTCTTCCCGACGCGCCTGTCCGGGCGCCATCGGCAGCGCCGGTTCGACATCGCTCACGACCTGCTTGGCGGCTTCGTCCATGCAGATCAGCGGGTGCTGCTCATCGTACGTTTCGCAGTAGACGTCGAGGATCTTCTCCATGTGAGCGACGAATCGCGCCCGATCTCTTTCCGGGATGCAGAACCGCCGCGTGCGCCAGGGCTGCAGCCGGTTTTTTGAGACATTGCCGGACGGTCTCGCGACAGACGCTCGTCACGACCTGCAACCGGCACAACTCATCCACCAGCAACTGCAGCGTCCACCGCTGGTGACCCTCCGGCGGCGTCGAACAGCACAGAGTCACCAGGCGGGCTTCCGCCTGCCCATCAAGCTTCGGCGGCGCGGCGGGGCTCGCACGCAGCTTCCGCATCAACGCGCCAGCGAGCCCGTCCTCCGCAAACTTCTGTCGGACGCGGCGAATCTGACGTTCGGACCGTCCGACGACCTCGCAGATGTACGTGTCGGGCCGTTGACCGTCGAGATGATCTTCGTCCGCCAGAAGCAGAATCCGCGCCCGTCGCGCCACGGCAGCTCCCACCGACTGACTGCGGCACACGGCTTCCAGCTCCGCCCGCATCACAGCGGTCAAATGCACTTCGACCTTTGCGCTCATCGACGGCCTCCCTGCCACCGAGACACCCCCTCTGACGAATCGACCTTGCGGCCACTTCCGTCGCCTTTTACAACAACCGGACGATTAGCGATAGACGGACTACTACGGCAATTCCACCAGCTTCAATTTCCGAAACGCCAGCCTTGTTGTCGGGTCGTGACCCTGCAGGGAGATGTGCCCCGCTGCGAGACTCAGCCCCTTCCGCGGGTTCGGATCGGCCGCCCGGTCGTCCGTCCAGTCGACCACCTGAATCCCGTTGACCCACGTCGCGAAGTGCGGGCCATCCGCCACGAGCGTCGCCGACAGCCACTCGTTGTCGTTCGCCACAACTCGACGGGCGGAGACTCGTCGGAAGATCGCTCCGGTGCCGTGGTCGTCCGGCAAGTTGCGGTCGCCGTCCTTGAAACCGTTCTGAATCTGGAACTCGTACCCGTTTGACGGCTCCGCCTCGGTTCCCGGTTGAGATCGGAAGAACACCCCGCTGTTGAGTTTCGCAGCGTCGGTTTTCGCTTCGAACTGCAGAATGAAATTCGCCGCGGTCCGTTCCGTCTCCAGAAAGCCCCGCCCGTTCACGACCCGGATTTCTTCGTCCACTGCGGTGAATTCGCTCTTCGATCCCGGCACCACCCGCCAGCCAGCCAGCGACTGTCCATCGAACAGTTCCTTGGTCCCCAGCGGCTTCAGAGAAACGTTGCGGAACTCGATCTTCCCCGCATTCCGCTGCAGTCCGATGAATCCGCTCGTGAGCGGCGCTGAAGACTCGTCGCGATACTCCAGGACGGGTTTCCCATCCATCTGCACCGTCACCATGGGACCTTCCAGTCGGACATGGAACGAGTGCCACTCGCCGTCGCCGATCACTGGCATCTCGGGCCTGGCCCGTTTGACCAGACTTGCCGTCCCGTATTCGGGATGCGTGTCGCACATATTCAGTTCGTAGCAGTCGACGGCCGGATCTGTCGGCTCCAAAGGGGTCCGCAGGAAAATCCCGCTGTTGCCCCCCTTTTCTACGCGAAAATCGCACTGCAACTCGTAGTCCGCAAACGGAGTGGTCGTCACCAGCAGGCCCTTATCGCCCGAATCGGCAATGATCACGCCGTCTTCAACCCGCCAGGGGGTCGCACTGTTGGCCTTCCAGCCAAACAGCGTATGTCCGTCGAACAGCTTGATCCAGCCGGACTCCAGATCTCCCCGGGTCAGCACATTGACGCCATCCGGCCGGTTGACCTCCAGAGCCGGAACGGCCTCCGCCGTGTCGGAAACAGCAGGCTGCGTGGCTTCGGCGGGAGCGGAACCCTTGGAAGCGACCGCGGCCTCCGGCGTTTCCGCAGCGAGTTTCTCAGGCGACGTCTCCGCGGCGCCGCCGCACCCGGCGAGCAACCCGATCAGACACAACCACCCAGCATTGCTGCGCACTATCAAACTCCCGGTTCGCATGGAATCTCGCCGAAATCGCACTGACGGACGTTAGACGAAATCGTGCCCTTTCGGCGGCACCGTCAGGACCGGGCAGGGGGACTTCCGCACGATTTTTTCCGCCACGCTCCCCAGCAAGGCATGCAGAATCCCCGATCGTCCGTGCGTCCCGATCACGATCAGGTCGATATTCGCATCTTTGGCGTATTCGACGATCTCCGCATACGGAGCCCCCGTTCGAATCACCCGCACGACCGATTTACCGGCCGACCAGGCCGCATCCGGGACTTGCGCCAGCGACTGCTCCAGGCTCTTCTGAACCTCTTCCAGACTGCTGGCGGGAATCACCCATGGGACATTCGGATCGGGGGAAACCAGCGCCACGTCCTGAATAACGCTCAGGACATGCAATTCCGCCCGAAACTGTTCGGCCAGGCTGCACGCATACTTCTGGGCGTGGCTCGCCGGTTCGCTCAGATCCGTGGCGAAGAGAATTCTCTGCAGCTGGGTCATGATTCTGGGTCCACACACCAGGGGAGAAACCATAGTCTCGTCAGCAGAATAGAGATCGTATCGACCGACGTCTACAGGGGGGATGCGACAGCCCCGGAAGACTCTCCAACCGGCCTGTCCGGAACCTGCCGCCCCGTTCCCTTCAGACTGACCAGTTTTTTCTCTATCGCATCGCCGGGAAACTCTGCGATAGTAGAGGCCCACGGAAGAGCCGCCGTTTTCGAAAAACGGTTCCGCGTCAACTCTCCCCGCGAAGACGTCCGAGTCACTCTTCCATGAATCTTGCCGAAGCCTTCGCCGTTCTCGACGTTTCGCCGGAGGCGGCTCTGACGGAGATTGACTCCGCCTACAAAGCCGCCGTACAGGCTTGGCATCCGGATCGATTCGCCCGGACACCGAATATGCAGGGGGTCGCGGAAGCCAAGCTGAAACGCCTGAACGAGGCGTATTCAGTTCTCTGTGCACCCCGCGAATCCGCGCATGCAGAATCGACGCCCTACACAGACGACCAGGTTCTTTACCAGGGTTTCGATCCCCGGCTCCGGCAAGTCGGTCAAAACGAGCCCGCAGGCCGCCCGGCCGAAACGCATGTTCTCGACCATATGCTTGTGCTCGTTACGCGCCGCGCCGGTGTTTACACGCGAGTCACGGAATACCCTTACGAAACGATTCAGCGAGTCTCTCATGGAGAGACTCGCTGGCAATCCTCGGTCGACGTGAGTGCCGATGCGACGCCTCACCCGTCCGACCCTCGGCTCTGCGTGCTGGAGGCCGCTCTGCCCGATGGACCGCAAAGGCGCACACTGGTCAGCCTGACGTTTCGAGATGATCAGGCCGCCGCCCGATTCGCCCGCCGGATGGTCGGCGCTCTCCAGCAGAATCGTCCCGCGACGTCCACCACACCTCGACCACGTTCCAACCAGGAACACCAGCGACAATCCACGAAGTCCCGAGCGCCGGCCGCAGACTTCCAGCGGGGACACCGATCAACCCCGCCGGCCGGATATGCGTACCACCGTCCGCGTGGCGCCTGGTCGGGTTGGCTGGGAGCGATATTCGTGGTTCTGGGAGTCGCTGTCGCAGCGGTTGCTGTTGCGGCGGTAATTCCCTGGCCGTTGCTACAGCCTTCGGACGCACTTCCGTTCGAAATGGCTCCCGATCCAGAACTGGTCGTCTGGACCGAACCGGACATGCCAGGTCCCCATCAACCGTACACGGTCTGCATTCGGCTCCAGCTTCCGCCGGGCGTACTGCCACCGGACGACGTCTATTCTCCGGTCGAGGATCTGCTGCTGGTCGTCACCGCCTCCGACGGAACAACGAGCTACGAAACGTTTAAGTACGTGCCTCCGGTCGCCGCGCCCGGCGGTCAGGCCGAAATTCGCATCCCGGCCCCCATCCTCGATACAAGCTCCGACGCGGGCAAGTCGCTGGAGGTCTATTCGCGCCTGATCGGTCGCTGGGTCAGCCACACCGTCCGCGATCCGCGCGAACCAGTCAGCGAAACTCCGTGACGCGAGCCGTTGCGAATTCGCCGGACTCCGTGGAAAGCCGCCGGCTCAGCGGGTTGTCAAACCGGCGACCGCTCGCGAGAATCCATCGCCAGGGGGCTTCGCGCGACATTGAGTGACCAGCACAGTCAGGCCAGCGGACTAGCGGCAGCCGGCGGACTTGAAGTCCGGCAGTTGTCGTATCGCTACCCCACCGGTCAGTTAGCCCTGGATGGCATGACGTTCAGTCTCAGCCAGGGCGAACGGGTCGCGCTCGTCGGCCCGAGCGGCGCAGGAAAATCGACCCTGCTGCTCCACCTCAACGGCCTCCTGCCCGCCACCTTGCCAAAAGGCCCCGGCGAACCGGCCATTTACGTCTCCGGAGTTCCAGTCGTCCCCGCTCAGCTTTCGCTCATTAGACGCCAGGTCGGACTGCTGTTTCAGGACCCCGACGACCAGCTCTTCTGCCCCACGGTCCAGGACGACGTCGCCTTCGGTCCGCTCAACGCCGGCCTCAGCCTCGATGAAGTCCGCCGTCGTGTGACACAATCCCTGACCGCCGTCGGCCTGCCCGACGCCGGCCCACGCAATCCGGCCCAACTCAGCGTTGGCGAACGCAAACGAGTCTGCCTGGCGGGGCTCCTGGCCTGCGAGCCCTCCGTGCTTGTCCTGGACGAGCCAACCGCAGCGCTCGACCCCCGCGCCCGGCGGCAATTGCAGAGCATTCTCCGCAGTTTTCCCGGCCTGCAGCTCATCGCCACCCACGATCTGGACTTCGTGCTGGATCTCTGCACCCGCGTTCTGGTGATCGACGCCGGCCGCCTTCAGGCCGACGGCCCCCCCGAGCGGATCCTCTCCGATCCGCTCCTCATGGACCGCCACGGCCTCGAAGTCCCCTGGCGCCTCCGCCCGAGCAGCTCTCCTCGCTGACTGAGCCGGAATCAACTCCCGCTCAATGCGACGCAGCTTCAACAGCCGCCTGCAATTGCCGCCGGGCGGCCTGCCGGGCCGCGTCATCCCATGACAGCACCACGCGTCGGTAGCTTGGACGCAGCAGCACCAGACTGACTTCGGCAAGCGGTTCCCCCAGCCACGACTCTGCGGCCAGAGCATAGATGCCGAGCTGAAACGCGTAGGGCGCCAGGATCTCTGTATCAGCCTTCGACGCGGCGGCCTTGCCGGTCTTGTAATCCAGCAGTTTCCAGCCTTCGGCCCCCTGCAGCAGACAGTCCATCTGCCCCACAATGGCATGCGGCTGGAACCCGACTCGTTCGACCGGCAGGAGAAAATCCAGCTCGCGAAACAGTCGCTGCGCCTGCCGCAGTTCCACGGCGATCGGCGCCTTGCACCACGCCTCCACAAGTTCCGCCACCAACCGGCGGTCCTCTTCTGCGACGGACTTGGACTCGCGCCGGCACACCCCCTCCAATGCAACGGCCCAGCGTTCCGGGTGCTGCAGGTCAATCCGTTCCATCACCGCATGAAACAGCGTGCCAACCAGCGTCGCCCGATCCCGGTCCCACGTCGACGTGTCCCGCTCCTCCTCACGGACTGCGGCCACTGCGGTCGGCACATTCCCGCTGACGAGCCCCTCCAGTTGCGACACCGAAAAGAACCGGACCGCGGTTCCATCCGGCAGGAAGATTCGCGCCGAGTCCGGCGGCTCAACCGGCTCGGCCGTGATGACGGTCTCCGCCAGCCGCGCCAGGGAGACGCGCCCGCCGGCTCCGCCGTCAACAGGCGTTGCCACCGGCGGTTCCCGGTGGACAAAGACCAGAGGAATCGCGTCCGGATCGGCCGTACTGCCGTCCGAGGCGCCCAGCAGCGCATCAAACTTCGGCAAGCCCGTATCGAGGTGAAACCGCGTCGCCAGCGTCTTCAGCCAGGTCGATTCCGGCTTCAGGTTCGGCTCCATCCCCGCCGAACAGATCAGTATGTCCGCCGCCCGCGTGACCGCGACGTACATCACTCGCAACGTCTCCGCGTCGTCGGCCGTCTCTTCCAGCCGCCGGTAGATTTCCAGCCCCAGATTGGCCCGCTCGACGCCGAACGCCGGCGGCAATCGCAGCAGGGCCCCCAGTTCGGGATGGAGCACAGCCGTCCCCGCCCGTCCGGCCCCTTTCCGATTCATATCCGCCACGACCACGACCGGAAATTCCAGTCCTTTCGATTGATGCACGCTCATCAGCCGGACGACGTTCCCCGTCTCCGGAAACGTCGTGGCAAACTCCTCGCTCGTTTCCTGCAGCACCGACGACTGCAGCCGCTGAACGTAATCCTGAAACGTGAACTGCTCCGAGGCCTCAAAGTCCCGGGCCAGGTCGATCAGTTTTCGCAGATTGGCCACCTTGCGCGACCCCAGATGTTCGAGCATCAGCGCCGCATCGTAGGCCGTCCGGTCAATCGCCGATTGCAGCAGTTCCGAGATCGCCACATGGTCTTTCCGCGCCCGCAGTTCCCGCAGCGTGTCTCGGGCGAACAACCACCGCCCCCGCTCGTCCTCCGGCAGAAACTCGGGGGGCGGCTGCTGCAGCGCATCGTGCCAGGCCAGCTTCGGCTGATGCATCGCGTGCAGCGTATCGTCGCTCAGATTGAAAAACGGCGAGCGCAGCACCCCCACCAGCCCGATCGCGTCGTCCGGGTCGCTCAAATACCGGCACAGATTCAGCAGATCGTAGACTTCCTGCTGGGAGAAGAACGCCTTGCCACCCACCAGGTAGTAATCGATCCCATACCGCCGCAGGGCGGTTTCATACTCCTGCACGTTGGTCAGCGCGCGAAACAGCAGCACCACATCCCCGGGCAAGACGCGCCGCAACCCGCCGCCGGCCTGCTTGTCCCGCACCACCGGCGTCGGATCGTCCAGCAGTTCCCGGATTCGCCGTGCGATCCAGTCCGCTTCCCGCCGGCGTTTCCCCGCCGCACTGTCGTCCGGTTCCCCCTCAGAATCGAGCCGGCCGGGAGCGTCCGGCGAGTCATGCGTCGCCCACAGGAATTCGATCACCGGCGGCGGCGTATGCTGCGTCCCGTCAAACGGCTCCAGTGGCTCGTACTGGTCTCCCATCGCCGATGCGAACAGGTGGTTGACGAACTTCAGCACCTCCGGCTGACTGCGAAAGTTCTTGTTGAGCGGCAACTGCCCTTTGAGCGGGATTTCCGCCCGCAACGCCTTGAAGACATCCGGATCGGCCCGCCGGAAACGATAGATCGACTGCTTGTGATCCCCCACCAGAAACAGACGGCCGCTGATCAGCGCCGCCCCGCAGATCTGCCGGACAATCTCCGCCTGCACCGGATCGGTATCCTGAAACTCGTCGACCATCAGCAGCCGGATTCCCGCCCCGATCCGCTGGCTGACGTGCGGATCGCTCCGCAGCAGGTTCCGCGCCTGCAGCAGCAGGTCGTCGAAATCCAGCACCCCCTGATCCTGTTTGGCCTTCTCGTACGCATCCACCGTCTGCCGCAACACCCGCAAACCCCGGAAGCAGAATTCGGCCGCCAGCCCCAGATCCTCCACGCCGGGATCCAGCAGCACATGCAGCTTCTTGGCCTCGTCGCGCAGCGTGGCCAGCCCCTCTTTCACCGCCCCATAAATCTCTTCGTCCGGCCAGTGCGCCTTCGTTCCGCCTCCCTGCACGCGGGCGTTCTCGACGATCTCACCCAGCCCCTGATCGTAATCCGGCCACTCGGCATGCGGCTTCCCGAGCCAGTCCAGCAGCACCCGCCGCCGCTCCAGCATCGTCGCGTGGGTCGGCTCGTGACGTTTGAGCAGCTCCAGCAGCCGCAGCGTCGCCGCCGAATCCTGCAGCCGCCCGACCAGCTCCGGCACAAGTTGCGTTTGCCAGCGATTCAGCCAGCTCGCAGCGATCGACTCCGGTGTGGCGGCCTCAAACTGACGGAATTCGATCCGGAACCGATCCTGCGTCAGTCCCTCCAGCAGCGTTCGCGTCTTTTCAAGCCCGAAGACCAGCACCAGCCGGCAGACGTCTTCATCGTCCCGCTCCAGCAGTCCGTGCACCACATCCCGCACCACGTTCTGCAGCAGCGTGTCCGCCAGGGCCGGTTCCAGGAGCGAAAACCGCGGGTCCAGTCCCGCCTCGACCGCATGCGACCGCAACAGCCCCGTGCAGAACGAGTGAATCGTGCTGATCCGGGCCGAATCGAGCCCGCGCAGAATTTTCAACCAGTGATCAATCGCGTCGCTCGGACAAGCCGCCAGCCGCTGCTGACACGCCGCCCGGATCCGGTCCCGCATCTCCCGGGCCGCTTTGTCAGTGAAAGTGATCGCGACCAGCTGCTGCAGCTCGCACGCTTCCGGCCCCGGTTCGAGCTGCGACAGAAACCGCTGAGTCAAAACAAACGTCTTGCCGCACCCGGCCCCCGCGGACAGCCCGACTGACACGTCCTGCGTCGAAATCGCCAGCGCCTGCTGCGGCGTAAACTTCGGCCTGCCGGAACCGTTCCCGCTCATCGCTCGTCATCCCTTCCCGAACCACAGAACAGCCTGTTCGCGTGTCGCCCGATCATCGGCGGTCGCCCCCAGGCATGCAACCGACAAACGGGATGACTCCCGTTGTCAGTTGTCAGTCGTCCGTCGTCAGTTGCTGAGGAGTCCATGCAGCACATCCACATTCCCATCTTCACTCGCCACTCGCCACGTCCTCCCCCCCTTGTCCCGTCCCCCCCGATATGGGATATTCCCGCACAGTCGGGCGGCTCCGCCCTTCGCCGTTTCGCCAGGAAGGGATGCCTGAGCCGTGCTCGAACCGCCGTCCGATGCGCTTGTCGCCGGGCTCGCACAACTGGGATTGTGCCGGGCCGCCGACTGGCGTCGCGCGCGGAGCCGGGTTCGCAAGCTCTCCCGCGACCTGCCGGCCTTCGATTCCGTCTGGATTGACGCCCTCGTCACGCTCGGTTGCCTGAGCCCGTTTCAGGCCCGTATGGCGGAAGAGGGCCGCCTCGCCGAGCTGGAAGTCGGCCCCACCATTCTTGTCGACCAGCTCGGCCACGGCCGGTCCAGCCAGACCTGGCTGGCCCGCAATCGCGCTCAAGGCGACCGCTGCGTCGTCAAACGCATCCCGCTCGACCCCGAACACGCCGAGGCCGCCCTCAAACGGCTGGAGCAGCTCACGGCTTGTACGTCAGGTCTGACCGAGCCGCACGTCGTCGGCCCGGCCGTCTGCCAGACAGTCTCCCGCGATGCAATCCTCGTTTCTCCGTGGGTCGCCGGCGTCCCGCTCTCCGAACTCCTGGTCCGCCGTGGACGCTTTCCAGCCTCCGTGGTTGTCGAAATCGCCCGGCAACTCCTCGCCGGCCTCGCAGCTCTCCACCAGCGGAAAGTCGTTCACGGCGACCTGCGACTCTCGAATATTCGACTCACCGACGCTGGCCGAGCCGTTCTGGTCGATGCTGGCATTCGCCCGGCCCTCACCCCCGAACTCCAGTTGCACTCCATCCGATCTCCCGAGGCCTGCGACACCATCGCACCGGAATTGATTGGCACCGGACTTTCCATTGCACCTGCCGCCGACCTCTATGCAGTCGGCTGCGTCCTCTGGCAACTCCTGGCCGGGCGACCGCCATTCCCCACCGCCGATCCGCTGGCCAAGCTCGCCGCCCACCAGACCGGCCGCGTCCCCGACGTCCGCGACTGGGCGCCCAACACCCCGGCCCCCCTCGCGGAACTGATTCTGAAGCTGACGGCGCCCCGGCCGACTGATCGACCGCCGGGAGCAATCGCGGTCCTCGACGAACTGGGCTGGCCGGGAGTCCACAGTCGCAGCCGGCTGCGACACTTCCGCAAGCTCTTCGACGGCGCCGTCCCCCATCTCGCCACGTCCGCCAGAACCGGCGTCAGCGGCTGGGCCTGGACCGCCGCCGCAATTTTCCTCCTGTCCGGTATGGCATTCACCCTGTCCGATTCCCAACGTCGCGGCGAACTGCTCAGCCTCTGGTCCAACAGCTCAACCGTTACAGGCGTCGACACTTCCCTCACGGCATCCGGCGACGGGACTCCTCGCCCCGACCGGCCCGAGCCCCCCGTTCGCACGGTCCTCGCTCTGCCCGATCCAGACGCCCTGGGCGTCCTGACTCTCCCCACGGGGACTTACTCGCCGCGTAACATCACACAAGTCGGACCGCTGGTCATTCGCGCCGACCTCGGCGCCCGCCCGGTCATTGAGGTGGGCGACCTCCCGTGGCAGATCACCGCCCGCGAACTGACTCTCGCCGGAATCACAGTTCAGCAGACCGCCGTTTCCGAGTCCGCCAGGCCCCTCCGCGCGCTATTGCTGGTCCGGACACAGTCCATCACGCTGGAAGACGTCGACTTCGCGATCGCCGGCGACCAGCCCTCTGTTCCGTCCGACGTTCCCGCCGTAGCCTGGACGCAGATCGACCGCCAGGACCGCACTGCAGGACGGGCAGTCCTGCACGACGTGACCGCCACCCGCCCCGGACCATTGCTGTTCTGCCGCGAGGCTCCGCGCGATGTCGCGTTCGACAATTGTCTCAAGACCGAGGCCGGCGCCGCGCTTGTCGTCTACCAGAGCCACAGCACCAGGCCGATTCACGTCGGAATCGCGCAGTCGACGCTCCGAGGCTCGGGACCATTAATCAGTCTCTGGGGCGAATTCGCCGAGCGGGCCGGAGCAGCCCGACTCCAGGTCGAAGCCGTGGAATCCGTCTTCGCCCCATCCGACAGCACGCCGGCCCTCATCGAACTGGCCGCCGAACGCCTGCGTCACGACTGGTCACAGGCCGTCGTCTGGACGGGCGAAAGCTCGCTCCTCCCCGCCGGTCTGGAACTGGTCTCTCACCGCGATCCCATCCAGCATACGGTCGAACGCCTGGAATCGACTGACGTTTCCGCCGACGGACTGACGGTCGACGCTTTCGAATTCGCCGGCCCGTCGCTCTCTTCCCCGGCAGACAGCCGCCTCAGCGCCAGCCAGGCCCCGCGCCGCTCGACCGAGTTTCCCGGCTATCGCCCACGCAAGTAGGCCGTTCAAGCAACTCTAATCAGAATACGAGCTGCGCCCGCAGCCCGGCCACGACCGCGGTATCCGCGTCCTGACGCGTCGGATTGAGGATCTGCAGATCGGGGGTCACGCGAAACCACTTCGTGATTTCCGCATTGTAGAACAGTTCCACGCCCTCTTCGTCGCCAACCGGCGTCACTGGCTGCAGGCTGTTGATCAGCATGTTGCTGACGCCGGCGAAGTAGTAACCCACGCCGAACGTATCCCCTTCTCGACCCGGCAACGGACTGGTCCCCCCGACGCCGATGGTCGCGATCCAGCTCACCGGATTCGGATTCGCATCCGAGAAGCCGAACAGACCGAACACCCCCCAGCCGCAACCCGGTCGACAGGGATCTTCGTAAAGATACTGGTCGAACCGATACACCAGAGCCCAGGAGCCTGTCTCGCGGTTTGTGAACGTGGCCTCCGGCACGGGAAAATAGACGTGGCCGCTGCTTTCGAGACTGCTGTACTTGCTGCTGCTCCACGTCCCCATCACCCCCTGGTGCCCCTTGAGTCCGCGAATCGTCACCGGAACAAAGACATTTCCAAAGACCACCGCCCCGCGCGAGAAGAACGATTCGAACCCCGTCTGCGTCGGAGTGTTATTGGCATCGTAAATCGTGAACGACGCCACCGGTTCCCCGTCGCGGAGCATCGCCCCGCCGGCCGCCAGCGTCGAGTACGGGATCGCCCGGGCCAGCAGCGGGCTGAAGACAAAGGCCTGATTCTGGAAGCCGGTAATCCCGCGCTCTCCCGAAAACACGCCTTTGAAGGTGTCCAGCGAATTCACCTTCCCCGCAAAGACGACGAAATCCTCGCTCAGCGCCTGCGTGATCACGACCCCCGTCAGCGCCGCCATGTTGCCGCCGCTTGTCGGAAAGACCATGGGAGTATTGACCGCGGCCAGCGCTCCGGTGCCGGAGTTGACCGAGTCTCCCAGGCGGCCTTCGCCGTGAAAGTCGACGAACAAACCTTCCCAGAGTCCGGCCTTGCCGCCGTCCAGGCTCACAAATTTGTCGAATTTCCAACCATAAGCGGAATTCTGCTCCAGTCCGCCGCTCACGACCCCCTGGTAGAACTGCGTCAACTCGAAACGGGCCGTCAACCCATTGTCGGCGTAGCACTCCCGCAGATCCTGAAGATCCTGGACCGCCTGATTCGAACCGAACAGCGCCGCCGGGTCCGCGTACCAGTCGGGCTTCGCCGCGATGCCGGGACTTTCGGAAAAGACGACCGCCGGCGGCAGCGTCTGCACCGGTCCGGCAGCCGGAGCCGGAGCGGGCGGTGGGGGCGCCTGAGCGGCCAACGGGCCGGCAAACAGACAAAACACCGCCAACCACGCAATCTTGCGAGCAATCACGGGCATTCCTGGCGCATCCCCGGCCCAGCCACGAAATTCTGCGACGACCACAGTTGGCCGCCAGCGCGGACTGGTAGTTCCGTGTGCTGTGATCGGAGAACACCCCGAGCTGCCAATACCGAGAATCGGGACAACCGTCGCCGTCGACAGAATCGGTGCGTCACGTTCGTTAAGCGCCTCGCAGCCGATACAATCGTCAAGAATTGCCATCGGTCGAAAACGGACGTCCCGATCGACGAGCTCAGCGAGCGGACGCCCCCGGCGATTTCCCGAACTGCAAGTCCGGCTGACCATCCCCATCCGCGTCGATCGTCTTGAGGTCCACATAGACGTACGGCCGCAAGTACGCCTCTTCCTTCCCCTTCGCATACGAAACCCACATCCGCAGGGCGGTCGCGTCGTAGACCACGTTTTCGACGTTCCCACCCTTGATGGGAATCCGGTTCGCCAGCTCGACCAGCTTCTCGCCGGTCAGTTTGCCGTGCTGCCCCTGCAACGTCGGAAACGCCCCCCGGCCCTCGTCGTTATAGACCACGCACGAGAGGACCTGCGGCGCAAACTCGTCCGCCGGATCGTTGTCCTTCCAGATCTGCAGCCACTTTTCGACCCCCTCCGGCGCATGCGCCCGCACCTTGACCGCCCCCACTTCCTGCTGACCGTCCCCGAACACAAAGTGATAGCGCTTGGTCGGCGGCTGCTCGCGGAAGATCTCCACCGCCCGGCTCAAGGAGTCCCCGTCGTACAGCATCGTCCGGAAGAAAACCGTGAAGTGCGGCGCATGGACCTGGTACGGCGCCTCCTTCCCCGACGCGTCTCCCATTTCCGCCAGCGCAATCCCGCGGGCGTTCATTCCCGTATGCGCGCCGATCATCCCGGCAAACGTCGGCACTACGTGCGGAATCCCCCGGTCGGGGATATAGAGCACAATCACCGGAAACTCGTGCGCCCCGACTTCCAGGCTCCAGTCCAGATTGCGCGTCTGATACAGATGCCCGTCCTCCGTC
The DNA here is from genome assembly GCA_942493135.1 of uncultured Planctomycetaceae bacterium. Classification (GTDB taxonomy): domain Bacteria; phylum Planctomycetota; class Planctomycetia; order Planctomycetales; family Planctomycetaceae; genus Planctellipticum. The sequence goes on from OW818684.1 coordinate 7,405,557, forward strand.
GCCTTGCCCCACGCCGCAATACTGCTGCACGAATACGGCATCAGCAGCGGAATCGCGTGAAACGCCTGCAGCGTCGCCAGCGGCACCCCCGAACCATCCGACAGCCCCGCCAGCTCCTGCTCGACCCGGTCGTCGGCAAACGCCGCCGATCGCCCCCACACCTCGGTAAAGGTCTCCACCTTCACCCCCATCTGCTGGCTCAACCCGGCCACGGTCGGCGGCACAAACTGCTGAATCTCCGCCCGCAGCAGCCTCCCGAGCTGCTTCCCCATCTGGTACGGCGTCCCTCTGACGACAACCAGCGGATACGCCACGTCGCCGTTGCGAACCACCGTCCGATGACCACTCCCCCCCTCCGCCGGAAGCGCAAATGGACGGCTTACCTTCTCGGCAACCGCCCCCTGAGTAATCGTTTCGGGCTTGTCCTCCGCCGCCAGTTGCGAGAACGCGGACAGCAGCCAGACCGCTGAACCGGCGAAAGCGCAGCGAACGACAATTCGGGAGAACCGATGCAGGAAGTGGGACATGGCACGAGGCCTCAGTAAGTTGAGACGTTGAAGACGGGAAAAACGAGTCGGACCGCAGCATCTTGCCGCGCTCCGCGCAGGCCGTCCAGCATCGAAGATCGGCCCGGTCAGATTCTGAAAACTGCGGCCGACAACGGATCGCAGGACACTCCCGACCGCCGTATGCTGTTCGCGTTCGTCGCCAGACCGTTTCGCCGAGGACCGCCGCATGACTCTTCGTGAACTCGCGCTCGCCGCCGGGGTTGGCCTCACGCTCGCTCTGCAGTCATCAATGGCCGCGGAGATCGCCACTCCCCAGGATGCCCCGCAACCGCTTTCTCCGGCGGAAAGCGCCAAGCAGTTCCATCTGCCGGATGGCTTTCGCCTGGAGCTCATCGCCGCCGAACCCCTGATCCACGAACCCTCCGGCGTCTGCTGGGACGAACGCGGCCGGCTCTTCGTCTGCGAACTCCACGGCTACAACCTCGAAGGCCAGTTCGACATCGACGCATTGAACAAGACCGGCGAACTCGACCGCGTCGTCCGCCGCGTCCAGGCCGACGAACACGCTAAGGCGGCCGCGGCGAAGGAAACCTACGGCACCGTCAAACTCTTGACCGACACCGATGGCGACGGACAGATGGACCACGCCGAGATCTGGGCCGACCGCCTCCCTCCATGTTACGGCCTCTGCCCGGCCCGCCACGGCGTGATCGTGGCCTGCGCCCCGGACATCGTGTACCTCGCCGACCGCGACGGCGACGGCAAAGCCGACTTCCAGGAAACCCTCTTCACTGGCTTCGCCGTCGGCATGCTCGAACGCGGACTCAACTGCCCCCAATGGGGCCCCGACAACTGGATCTACGTCGGCGGAGGGCAGGGGGGCGGCACCATCACCGGCCCGCATCTCCCCACCCCCGTCCAGCTCCCGACCACCGATTTCCGCTTCAAGGCGGACGGCACCGCCATCGAACCCGTCACCGGCAAGACGCATACTCTCGGAACCACCTTCACCGAAGCCGGCGACCGCTTCGTGATCTCGACCAACACCCCCGGCATCCAGGTCGCCCCCATCCCCTGGCGGTACCTCGCCCGCAATCCCGACTACGCCGCCCGCGACCTGACCGTCAACGCCGCGGCCGACAACCGCGTCTATCCCACCAGCCGGCCCCACCCCTGGCGCACCCGACGGGCCGAAGACCCCGGCTTCGCCAAGTACTACACCGACCGCTACGGCATCGCCGAATCCGCCCCCAACGGTTACTTCACGTCGGCCTGTTCGCCCCTCGTCTATGAGGACACTGCGCTCCCCGGCCTCGCCGGCCAGCTCCTCGCCTGCGAACCAGCCCAGAACCTGATCCATCGCGCGGTGATCACTCGCGACGGCCCCCGTCTGCATCTGTCGCGGCCGGCCAGCGAAGAGCAGTCCGAATTCCTTACGTCCAGCGATATCTGGTTCCACCCGATCTCGCTGGCGATCGCTCCCGATGGCAGCGTGCTGATCACCGATTTCTATCGCGAAATCATCGAAGATTACTCGGCGATCCCCCGCTACCTGCAGCAGCAGTACGGCCTGATGCACGGCAAAGACCACGGTCGGTTGTGGCGATTGACGCACCGCGACGCCCGCGCCGTGGAGCCGGCGGACATGTCGCGGCTGACGACCGCGCAACTGGCCGACGAGGTCGCCAGCCCGCACTTCTGGCGGCGGACCACCGCCCGCCGGCTGCTCGTCGAACGACAAGCCGACGACATCGCCCCATCACTCGTCAAGCTCGCCAGTACCGCCGAGCAACCGGCCGCTGCACTGAATGCGCTCTATACCCTCGATGGGCTGAATCGGCTCTCATCCGACGTCGTCCTTTCTGCCTTGACCTCCAAGCATCCCACGGTCCGCGTCCACGCCTTGCGCTTCGCCGAACGCTGGCTGGGCAGCGAACCGCGAATTCTGGACAGCGTACTCGGCCTGGCCGGCGATGCCGATGCGACCGTGCTGCTGCAGCTCGTCCTGACGCTCGGCGAATCGTCCGATCCACGCGTGCTGCCGACACTGGTCCGACTGGCCCGCCAGAATGGAAATCTCCCCTGGTTCGAACCGGCGCTCCTCAGTTCTCTGTCCGGCCGTAGCGGACCATTTCTGCAACTGCTGTTGCGGGAGCCGGGTCAATTGGAGCACGCCGCACGTCTGATCGCGCCGGTCAGCGCCGCCATTGCCTCCCGCAAAGATCCCGCAGAGTTATCGGCCGCATTGCTGGCTCTGGCCAGTGTCGACGTCCCGACGGTCCAGCTCGCCGGCCTGCAGGGAATCCGCTCGCGGTTCAAGGCGGTCACGGCCCTCGACCTGTCGAACGACGCACGCCTCGCCATGAAGTCGCTCGCAGCCGATTCGAACGAAGACCTCCGCACCGCCGCCCGGGACCTGATCGCCATCCTCAAACTCGAAAGCCCCGCCGAACGAGCAGAACGCATCGCACGCGCCACGGCAGCGCTCGGCAACCTCGAACTTCCGGCCATGCAGCGCGTCGCCGCGGCCGAAGAACTTTCCGCCGAGAATGATGCAGCAATCACCGCTCTGTTGATCGACCAGGTCGCCGCCAGCACGCCCCAGGTCCGCGAGGCGATTTTGACCGGGCTCTTCTCGCGCACCGACCGCCTGCCGGTCCTGGTCGCCGCCCTCGAAGAGAAGAAACTTCCGGCATCGGCCCTGTCAGGCCTGCAGCGGGTCGCCCTGACCGAACATGCCGACGCCGGCCTGCGTGCCCGCGCGATCAAAGTCCTTGAGTCCACATCTTCAGTCGACAACGCGTTATTCGATCGCTACGCCGCTGCCCTCAAGGGGGAACGCTCCCTCGCCCGCGGCGAAGCCGTCTTCCGCGAGAAATGCGGCATCTGCCACCAGGCACACGGCCTCGGCGTCGCCGTCGGTCCCGATCTGAGCGCCGAGTTCCAGCGGGCCGAGGAAACCCTGCTCCAGGACATTCTGCTCCCCAGCCGCTCGATCACCGCCGGCTACCCGACCTACGTCGTGATCACCAAAGACGGACTCTCGCTGACCGGCGTCCTCGCCACCGACTCCGCAGGCGGCATCACGCTGAAACAGCCGCAGGGGAAGACGCAGACCGTTCTCACCAAGGAAATTGAAAAGCTCCGTTCCAGCGCCGTCTCGCTGATGCCTGACGACCTGACGAAGACGGTCTCCCCGGAAGACGTCGCCCACGTCCTGGCCTGGCTCCGCGCCCCGACCAGCCGGGCCGTCCTGATCGACGAGAACCCCGCCATCGCAGCGTCGCTCAACGAAGGGAACGGCGCCGCAGTCTTCGTCGCCGGCGATGCTCACAATGGCCAGCTCGCGCTGAAAGTCACGCCCCTCCAGCGACACTCCCCCCGGATTCCCGGCTGGGAGTTCCGCATCCGCGAAAACCCCGGCCCCGGCGAATACCGCTACCTCCGCTTCGCCTGGAAATCCCTCGGCAGCCGCGGCGTTCTGATTGAACTCGCCCACAACGGCCAATGGCCCGACGCCGGCTCACCCAGGTTCCGCTACGTCGCCGGCGCCAACACGACCGGCTGGCAGGCCACCCGCGTCGCCGACGCTTCCCCCACGGAATGGACCGTCGTCACGCGCGACCTCTGGCAGGACTTCGGCGACTGCACCCTGACGGGTATCGCCCCCACCACAATGGACGGCCCGGCGTTGTTCGATCAGATTGAGCTGCTGCAGAAGCCGTAATCCCGATGTCACAACGATGCCGTGTGCCACGGCCGTCCCGGCCGTGTCTTCGCAGGCAATCAACCTGACGCTCGCACGGCCGGGACGGCCGTGGCACACTGAAGACGCCTACCTTCTACCAAACCATCGGATCTCTCCATGCAGCTCCAGCACAAAACCGCCCTCATCACTGGTGGAGGAACCGGCGTCGGCCGGGCCACCGCGCTTGCCCTCGGTCGCCTCGGCTGTCACGTCGCGATCGTCTATTCCCGCTCGAAAGCCGAAGCCGAACAGACCGCACGCGAAGTCACGCTGCTCGGCGTGAAATCAGTCGCCCTCCAGGCCGACGTCGCCGATGACGCCGCCGTCCGCCAGATGGTCGCCACCGTCGCCGCCGAGTTCGGCCGGATCGACGTCCTCGTCAATTGCGCCGGCACGACGGAATTCATTCCGTTCCCCCAGCTCGACCAGGTCACCGACGACGTCTGGCAGCGGCTGTTTCAAGTCAACGTCGTCGGCGCCTTTCACTGCGCGCGGGCGGTCCGCGAAGCGATGCTCGCCGCAGGCGGCGGAGCGATCGTCAATGTCTCCAGCGTCGCCGCTCAACTGGGGCAGGGGAGCTCCATCCCCTACTGCTGCTCGAAGGCCGCCCTCGACAGCCTCACCGTCTCGCTGGCCCGCACGTTCGCCCCGCAGATCCGCGTCAACGGCGTCGCCCCCGGCTTCATCACCGGCCGCTGGCTGGAAGGAGGCCTGGGGGCCAACTACGAACGAACCCGCGACGCCTTCGCCGGCTCGCTCCCCCTGGGCCGCGTCTGCGATCCGGCGGACATCGCGGAGGGCATCCTGAGCCTGCTGACCGGCAGCGACCTCGTGACCGGCCAGACCCTCGCCATCGACGCCGGCATGCTGATCGCGGGATTTCAGGCGAGGATTGTGTGAGTTTTGGTGATTGGTTCTTGGTAATTGGTTTTTTGTCAGTCAGACAGAGTCGGACGGCCACCCCATGAGCGACAGCTTTGAGATGCTCGTCGATGTCGACGCGACCCTCGACGAGGCCGACGGCCTCCAGCGCGCGGTGATCGACCGGTTCCGTACGCTCGGCCTGATTACTGGCGAGTTAGATCCGGATTGCGTCCTGGGCGGTCGAGGCTATCATCCCGGGCCGGCGATCCCGCAGTTTTACGATCGTGACGAGCGGGAAGGGGCCTTCTGGGAATTGCGAACGTGCGGCGTCGAACCGCAAGTCAGGCGGTCGTACAACTTCTGGGCGCTCGGACCAGCGTGCGAAGGACTGACGTGCCCCGCATGTCGAACTACGGTCAAGCCACTGAACGACGAGTTCGGAGACGCGGTTGGAGAGGCGCTGGGAGAGTGGGACAACGAATCCGGTCCGGCACTCCTGACGTGTCCGCAGTGCAGCCAGTCACAGACGATTACCGAGTGGCAATGCCATCCGCCGCTGGGGTTCGGCAACCTTTCATTTCGCTTCTGGAACTGGCCGCCCCTGGACTTGCCCTCCTGGAAGATCGATATTGCCGGAATCGTCCGCGAGGTCACCGGTCACCGCATCGAAGCCACGCACGGACATCTCTGAAGGTCGTTGAAGTCTTTCGAAATCGCTTTTCTTTGCGTCGTTGCGTTCCGTTCTGCGCCGTTGCGTGAAACCTTGCCTTCTCCGCGGTCTCCTCTTCCTCTGCGTCTCCGCGAGAAATCTTCCGCAATTTCAGAATTTTCCCCGAATCTGCTCTTGCACAACGCCCGTACCAGTGTGAGCGTGTCCTCTGGTCGGGCGGTTCGGTGCAAATGGTACCACGTCGGCGGGCGACTGCCGGCGCTCTGAGAGCCGAACTCCCGACCCGGGCCTGATCAGGGCCCGCTTGACGGCTCTGCCGCCAGGCAGGGACCGGGGAGCGCACCTCACGTGCGCACAACCTCGACGTCGAGTTTCCAATACGTTTGCACGGGCGAAAACCCGTTCCTGATCACACCAGTTCAGGAGGGATGGGGCCGACTTCAACAACCGGCCCCATCCCGATTGGACTCGGCCAATCCGATTTCAATGCCCAAGCGAACTCAAAGAGCGCGCACAACGTCACAGTGCGCGCCGCCTTCTCCGACCATTTTGCAATTTCAGTAGTTCCCAGATCGGGAGGTGATCTTCAAATGAACGCAGGGCTTTCCTACACAATGACTTGTGGAACAGGGTCATTCATGGAGGAAGCCCATGCGTTCGAGAAACAGTGTGACTGTGTCGGACCGGCAGGTCCAGATGCTGGCCGAGGATTGGCTGCGGACGGCGATGCCGCTCAGGGATGTCGGATGGAAGTGCACCTCCAGACGGTTGTGGCAGATCGTATTGCTGGCCGCAGCTCGCATGAGTTCGGTCTTCGCGGTCTGCCGCGATCTGGTCGGCTCTCATTGCGATCAGGCGGTTCGCAACTCCCTGACGGATTGTTTGCCGGCGCGTCCGCTGACGCTCGAACAGTTGCTGCATCCTGCGCTCTGCGGGCCGCAGTTGCCCGGGGCGATCTTTCGCAAAGCCCGGCAGGTCGCCATCGACTGGCATCTGATCCCCTACCACGGACAGCCGCACCGGCATGCCAACGAACTGTATCACAGCCTGCCCAGGTCGGGGACGAGCAAATTTCACGCCTACGCCACGGCCTGCGTCGTCGAACAGGGCTATCGTTACACCCTCGCTGCGACGTCGGTCAAAGGGAGCGAGTCGCCGCTGGCCGTGCTCGAACGGGTGCTCGATCGTCTGCAGGCGCGGGGGCTGAAGATCAAAGTTCTGCTGCTGGATCGGCAGTTTTTCAGCGCTCCGGTGCTGGAACGTCTGCAGCAGCGTCGCATCCCCTTTCTGATGCCGGTGGCGCGCGCGCGGCCGCAGGCCGAAGCGTCGGTCGCGACGCGGCACAAAGCCGGGCGTATGGAAGCTGCGAGATTTCCTGCGCTGTGCCGCCGGACGCTATCGCTACACGTGGACGGTCAAACAGAGTTCGGCCTCCTTCACCGTGGTGGTGGCGTACAAGAGCTATCGCCACGACAAAACCGGGCAAGCGCCGCTCGAGCGCCTGCTGTTCGCAGCCTGGAACGTGAGCGGCGCACCGGTCGAACTCCGGGAGCTGTATCGACGCCGGTTCGGAATCGAGTCCAGCTACCGACAGCTCGGCCAGGCCCGCATCCGGACCTGCACGACCGATCCGGTGCAGCGACTGTTCTTCGTGCTGGTGGGGCTGGTGCTGAGAAACGTCTGGGTCTGGCTGCACTTCACGTACTTTGCCGAGCGCCGGAACGGCGAACTCGTGCTGCATCTGGAACGTCTGCGTTTCCGCCGGATGCTGCACTGGATCGCCAACGCCATCACACGCGAACTTCACGACGGTTCCAGTTTCTCAACGCAACTTCAACTTGAATAGCGGTTTGACGCCGATCGCCGATCTGGGAACTACTGAATTTGCATTTTGCGTTTTTCAATTTGCAATGCATTTCCCCGGTCACTCACTCCGGCACCATCTCGCCCAGCAGCAGCGCCTTCACAAACTTCACCGAGGGCGACCCCGCATCAATCACGCGATCGTGATACTGTTTGAGCGAGAAATCGGAGCCCCACTTCGCTTTCGCCGCGTCCCGCAGGTCGCGGTGCTCCTGAAAGCCCACGAAATACGTCGCAAGCTGGGCGCTGGTGAGCTGGGATCGGGTCCATTTCCCCGCCGCCTCCCGTTCCTCCTGAAACGTGTCGTGCGTCATCAGGCGCATTGCCGCCTCGCGCTTCATGCTATCCACGTGGACTCCCTGGTCCAGCAGCGCATTGGCGATCGTCCGCAGATACCACTTCAGCGTGACCAGCCGCATCAGCGGATCGTCCGCCAGAAAGCCCTCTTCCGAAACCATCTGCTCCGTGTAACAGGCCCAGCCTTCGATAAACACCCCCGAACCCAGCAGCGCCCGCAGCCGGCTGGGATTGCGATTGGCATGAGCCAGCTGCAGGAAGTGCCCCGGCATCGCTTCGTGGACGGTCAGATTGTGGATCGACCGCAGGTTGTATTCCCGCAGGAACGAATGGCATTGCTCGTCGGTCCAGTCGGTCGGCAACGGCGCGACGGCGTAGAACGTCTTCTCGCCGACTTCCAGCGGTCCCGGCGAATCGCAATAGGCCACCGAAACGCCGCGTTGGAACTCCGGCATCACGATGATTTCCAACGGATCGTCCGGAATCGTCACCAAGTCCTTCCGGCGAACAAACTCGGTCGTCAGAGCCAGCGACTTCTGCGCGGCTTCCACCACGCCGTCCCGCGGCGGAACCGCCGCAGCCGCCTGCTCCAGAGCCGCCACGATCACCGCCTGTTGCTGCTCTTCCGTAGGTTCGAGGGGCACGTCGGCACTCGGATCGGCCTTGAGCTGAACCTTGCGAGCAATGGCATACATCTCGGCCCGGACCCGTTTCAGTTCGAACTCCGCCCGCTCGCGCACCTGCTGCCGCGTCAGCGCCGCTCCGAGGACGTGGGCCAGTTTTTCCTCGTAGAGCTGCAGGCCCAGCCGGAACTCGCCCCCCGCGTGCGGGATCAGTTCCTGCTCCAGCCACGTCTGGTGCTGCTCAACTTCGTCGGTCGCCAGCTTCATCGCTGCTTCCAGTCGGCTGCGCTCCGCGGTCCCCAGCTTCCCCAGTTCCGGGCGGACCATATTGTCGAGAATGCTCAGCAGGCCCCGATTCTGCTTGCTCGCTGTCTCGGCATGCACCTTCGGGACCCGGGCCGGAACCAGCGCCCCGCGGATCTGCTCGAACAGCGTCGGCAGCTTCTCCAGCCGGTCGGCGACCGAAATCAGCCGGCGTTCCACCGGGGCGAAATCGCGAGCCATCAGGGAGTAGATGGAACCGCCTGTGAGCTGCGTGTAGCCGATCGGATTCCACGCCCATTCCTGCAGGCGGTCCAGTCGCCAAAGATCACTTTCCAGCGAATCCTTCAGCATTTGGTAGTCGACTTGCGCCTCGCGCGAAAGTTGATTTCGATCGATCGCGTTCAAGTCGGCCAGATACCGCTGACAGAACTCTCGCTGCCGCTCGCGGCCGGCCGCCGAGACGTCATCCAGTTCGCTGTCAAAGCGATGATCCCCCAGTCCGGTGGCGCCGACCGGCGAAAGGGCAGGGGACTCGTCGATGTAGCGGGCGGCGAGCTGCGACCAGCGTTCGGACACGGCCGAATCCTCCCCAGTCAGCAGTGTGGGTTGGCAGCAGACTACGAACATCGCAAATCCAAGGTGACGCATCTCAGTTCCGATTGGTCGCAGTGGCATTGATCTCGCGGCATTCCGACAGCCAGATCGGCCATCAGGCTCGCGCCGTGTTGCGTGGAACAACCTGGCGCGTAGCGGCTCACTAGCCGGCAGGCCGGAGCCTGCCCTACGGCTTCTCGATGCGATACACGTGCGTCTTCGAGCGGAGAATCAGTGACTTGCCCGCCACTGCCGGCGACGCCAGGAAACCGTCGTCAAGCTTGTTCTCGGCGACCAGTTCGAATTCGCGAGCCGCTTTGAACACGGGAATCTCGCCCTTCTGCGAGCAGCAGTAAATCAGGCCGTCTGCGTACAACGGCGAAGCCCAGTATTCGCCCGGCAGGCGTTTCGTCCAGAGCTCCTTGCCAGTCTTCGCCTCCAGACAGGAAGCCACTCCGGCGTCATTCATCATGAACAGCAGATCCCCCAGGAGAAGCGACGACGGTCGTTTCGGAACGGACTTCGTCGAGCGCCAGGCGATCTTGTCCGTGATATCCCCCGTCCCATCGGCGGCCACCGCGACGAGAGGATTCGGTCCGTCCGCCGTGTTGATGTAGACCAGCCCGTGGCCATACAGCGGCCGGCCCGCCGCGTTCATTCCGCCATGCTTGACGGTCCAGATGGGTTCCCCCGTCTGAGGGTTGTAGGCGATGGTATGAGAGGCAAACGGGCTGATCAGCAGTTCGCGGCCCCCCGCGTGGATCAGCAGCGGGGTCGAGTAGGCTTTCTTGGCATCGCCGTCGGTCGTGCCGAAGTCGACGTCGCGGTCGCGCCGCCAGACAGTTTCGCCGGTCGCTTTGTTGAGGGCGATGATGTACTGCTGATCGAACCCGTCGAACGTCAGATAGAGCAGGTTGCCGTAAACCACCGGCGAAGAACCCGGCCCGCGGAAGTGATCGCACTCCAGATCCCGGCGTTCCCAGAGGGTCTTGCCGGTTTTCGGATCGAGACAAGCGGTCCCATAGGCCCCGAAGTGGATGTAGACTCGCCCTTCTTCAATGTATGGCGTGGGCGACCCGTAGCTGTTGGTGAGATGCGTGAACTGCGGCTTATCGACCTTGAACAGCACGATGTCGTGCAGAATCTTGCCGGTTTCGAAGTCGAAGCAGACCGCCGAGAGCTCCAGCGGCTTGTCGAGCTTCGTTTCCCCCTCGGCCAGGTTATGCAACTCCGGGGCGTTGGTGACCCAGATCTGGTTCCCCCAGACGACGGGCGAGGACCAGGCGCGGCCAGGAAGGGCTGTCTTCCAGACGATCTCTTTCGAGCCTTCGGCAAACTCGACCGGCAGCCCTTTGACGGTCGACGTGCCATCGCCGCGGGGACCGCGGAACTGGTTCCAGGTATCGTCCGCACCGGCCGCCGACAGGGAGCAAAAACAGGCCGCCAGAGCCCAGGCAAACGCGCGCATCGGGAATCTCGCCGAAGAGTTGAAACGGATCAACGAACTCTGCTGGGATACTGTAACGGACAGTCATCGCGGCGACCAGAACCAGCAGTGCGGGAGCAATGGTACACAGACGTCGACGACGCCTTAAAGCCGAATCCAGCGTTCTGGGCAATTTCTCGGGGCTTCCGGGAACTTTCCACCATTTGCCTGCGTATTGAACGCAGGCCATGCTTCATGATTCCCCATCGCCCCGCCGTTTCTCGCGGGTTCGACCGCCTCCGGAGTTTCCCCATGAGTCGTCTCCTGCTGTTGAGCGCCCTCTTTGTGGCGAATGTGGCTGTATTGCGTGCCGGTGAAATCGGTTTTGTCGAGGACTTCGCCCTCGCGAAAGATCGGGAAGCCGCCCTGAAGCAGCTCATTCCCGGGACCGAGGATTACTACTACTGGCACTCCCTGCATCTGCTGCAGACCGAGCAGTTCGACAAAGTCGACGAACTGCTGACTCCCTGGATCAAACGGCACAACGAAACGCCCCGCGTCTGGGAAATCCGGACCCGCAAGGCCCTCCTGACCTACGACCGGAATCCCGCCGAGTCGCTGACGTACCTGCGGAACCGGTTCGGAATTCATTTCCCGCATCAGAAGGAGGATCTCAACGCCGAGCCGAATCTGCCGACGACACTCGATCCGGGGCTGATCGCGCGGAAGCATTTCGTGGAGCGGGCCTTCGCACAGCACGGCGGCAGCCTGAATGGTTTCGAGCAGGCGGCGCTCGACTGGCTGATCGCCACCGAACTGAATCCCGACCAGCGGCGGCAGCTCCTCGGCCGGATGGACCGACCGGATTACCCCAATCTGGTGAAGCTGGTCGTCGCGGACCTCATTCACAAGGACTCCGGCGGTTTCGGGTCGCTGGGCATTCACAACCGGTTCCTCAAGGCCCAGCTCGACGAACTGGTCACGTTGAAGGCCGACGTGCTCAATCATCAGCAGTACGTCCTGGCGTATCTGCGACGGCTGCATCCCAACCCGGACGTCGACTGGCGACACGATCCGCAACAGGTCGAACGGTTTCTCAACCGCCTGCAGACCTTCGCCGACCGGCTGGCGCCCGCGCACAATTCGCTCAAGGCCCATGTTCTCTATCACCGGCTGGTCCTCGACCGCAGCCGGGGCGTCTACGACAAAGCCCGGTTTCTGGCCTACCTGAAGCTCCCCCGACACGTGGGATATGTCTCGAAGGCGATGAAAGACTCCCCACCGTTCAAGCAATTCGGCTGCGATCTGAATGCCAACTACGACGGGGCAACGCTGCTCCCCGCGGTCGGGAACGACGAGCCTCTCGTTCGCACTTTTCTCGGCCATTTCTTCGTCGAAGCCGGCGGGACTGGCGAGTTTGAGCCCTACGTCAACGACGTCTATCTGAAGCGGCTGTTCGCCGAGACCAAGGCCGTCTACGGGCTGGGCGATCCCGAACAGTGGGCGTCGCAGATGCCTCCCGAACTGTTCAAGCAGCTCCGGGAGCGGATCGACCTCGACTTCGACTTTGCGAACAAAACTCAGTTCGGTCCGACTGATGCCGTCAGTCTGGATCTGCACGTCAAGAACGTCTCGACGCTGATCGTGAAGGTCTTCGAGATCAACACGCAGACCTTCTACCGCAGCGGCAGGGAGATCGACACCGACATCAACCTCGACGGCCTCGTGGCGAACGTCGAGCAGACCCGTCAGTACAATGACACTCCCCTGCGCCGGATCAAGCGGCGGTTCGAGTTCCCCGAGCTTTCGAAGCCGGGCGTCTATATTGTCGACTTCATCGGCAACGGTCGGAGCAGCCGGGCGCTGATCCGCAAGGGAAGCCTGAAGCACCTGGTCCGCACGACACCCGTCGGGCAGTCGTTCACGATCCTCGACGGCAACGGCACACAGATCAAGAAACCATCGATCTGGCTGGCGGGTCACGAATACCCGGCCCAGGAAGACGGTTCGATCCTGGTCCCCTTCAGCACCAATCCCGGACGGCAGCCGATCGTCATCACGGCCCCGGTGCCTGGCGTCGAGGGGGCGACGTATTCCGCACTGGCCCACTTCAACCACGAACCCGAAAGCTATCAGTTCGTGGCCGGCTTTTACGTCGACCGGGAGTCCCTGCTGACCCGCAAGACAGCCAAACTGCTGGTTCGCCCCGGTCTGTCGCTCAATGGCACGCCGATCTCCCTGAAGCGGCTGGAAGAACTGAAACTGACGATTCAGTCGGTCGACCTCGACGGCACGCCATCCTCTACGGAAGTCCCCGACTTCCAGTTGTTCGAGGATCGGGACTCGGTCCACGAGTTTCAGGTGCCGCAGCGGCTGGCGTCGCTCAGTTTCACGCTGACGGCGAAAATCAAACAGCTTACGACAGGCACAAAGACCGACGTTGCCGCCGCTGACGTTTTTTCCCTGAACGGTATCGACCGGACGGAAAAGATCGAAGACCTGCACCTGCTGAAGTCGGACGGCAAGTTCATCCTCGAACTGCGCGGCCGGACCGGCGAAGCCCGCGCTTCGCGGCCAGTGGCCTTCAGTTTCAAGCATCGGGACTTCAAGGACCAGGTCGGCACGGTTCTGAAGTCCGATCCCGCCGGGCGGATCGCTCTGGGTCTGCTGGAGGGGATTGAGTCCTTCACGGTGAACGGTCCGGAAGGGACCAGCCACACCTGGACACTGCTCGGCGACCGGCATACGTACTCTCAGACGGTCAACGGCCGGGTCGGCGAGCCGCTCACGCTGCCGTATCTCGGCAAGGCGGCCGAGCCGGCTCGCGCCGAGTTGTCACTCCTCGAAGTCACCGGCGGAGGCTTTGCCGTCGACCGGTTCAGCCATTTGTCCCTTCGCGACGGACTGCTGGTGATCGACAAGCTCCCGGCGGGGGACTACGACCTGCTGCTGAAGTCGACCGGCGCACGCATCGCCATCCGGATCACCGCGGGCCAACAGCTCGGCGAGTTTGCCGTGGGCGGACTGCGACAACTGGAAACTCCCAGACTGAATCCGTTGCAGATCGCCTCGATCACGCCGGACAAAGAAAAGGTTACCGTCAAGCTGGCCAACGCCTCCAAGTTCGCCCGCGTGCACGTCTTCGGCGTGCGGTTCGTCCCCGAGTATGACGCCTACGGCCATCTGAGCCGGGTCCGCGGAGCGGAGCCGTATCAGTTCCTCAACATCCCGGCGGAATCGGTCTATCTGACCGGGCGGAACATCGGCGACGAGTACCGGTACATCATCGACCGGAAGTATGCGACCAAGTATCCCGGCAACCTGCTCGATCGACCGTCGCTGCTGCTGAATCCGTGGGCCGTGCGAGATACGGAAACCGGTCAGCAGGTCGCCGCCGAAGGTGGCGAGTTCGGCGCGCGGGGAGCGATGGCGAAACAGGAAGCGGGGCGCAAACCGTCAGAAAAATCCCAGGAATCGCGTCAGGCGGACCACTTCGCGGATCTCGACTTCCTGTCGACCTCTTCGGCGGTGCTGCTGAATCTGATTCCCAACGACGCCGGCGTGATCGAAATCCCGCGAGAGGCGCTCGGCGATCGCCAGCATCTGACATTCGTCGCCGTCGACCCGCTGAACACAACCGTCCGCACGCTGACACTGCCGGAGATCGAGCCGGAGTTTCTCGACCTCCGTCTTGCCAACGGCCTCGATCCCGAGGGACACTTCACGCGGCAGAAGCAGATTTCGATTCTGACCGCCGGGCAGACTTTCACGTTGAAGGACCTTTCGACGGCGAAGTTCGAGTCGTTCGACAGCCTGCCGCGCGTGTACGGACTCTATGCGACCCTCAGCAAAGATCCGCAGCTCGCGGAATTCGCCTTCATTCTGAACTGGCCCAAGCTGAAGTCTGAGGAAAAGCAGGAGCTGTACTCGAAGTACGCCAGCCACGAGCTGAGTTTCTTCCTGTCCACGAAAGATCCCGAGTTCTTCAAGACCGTCATTCTGCCGTACCTGGCGAACAAGCGAGACAAGACTTTCATGGACCGCTTCCTGCTGGAAGAGGACTTGTCGGCCGATCTCCAGCCCTGGAATCACGCTCGGCTCAACATCGTCGAGCGGATTCTGCTGGCCCGGCGGATCGCCGACGACCGGACCCGGACCGCCCGGCACGTCGCCGATCTGTACGCTCTGCTGCCGCCAAATCCCGACCGATTCATCTCGCTGTTCGAGACCGCCGTGGGACAAAGTTCCCTGGAACTCGACGACGCCCTGGGACTGAAGGAGCGGCTGGGCGAACTCGAAAGCCTGGAACGCAAGGTTCTGGCCGGCGCGTTGGTCGAAATGTCCGACAGTGCCGAGAAAGCTCCCGCGGCGCCTGCGCCTGCCGGGACATCCTCCGGAGTTATGGGCGGCATGGGTGGCGGACATGCCAACCGCCCCGAGTCGGCAGTCCGCTTCGGCGTGGAATTCGACAAATCCAAACTCAGCGTCATGTCGCGTGACGGCACTTCCGATCGCCGCCGGGCAGGCCTCGCTCTGAAGGACTCAGGGGCGGTCAATGGAGCCGTCGCCAGCGGCAAGGCCGAAGCCGAGGTCTATTTTGGCGTCCCCGTCACGGACCTGCCGGCTCTCCGGCAGCTCTATCGCAAGATGGCCAAGACCCGCGAGTGGGCTGAGAACAACTACCATCATCTGACGATCGACCGGCAGAACGCCGAACTGGTCACCGTCAATGCGTTCTGGAAGGACTTCGCCGCGCACGATCCGGCGACGCCGTTCCTGTCGCGGAACCTGGCCGAAGCCGCCCGGAATTTCCCGGAGATTCTGCTGGCCCTGGCGGTCCTCGATCTGCCGTTCGAAGCGCCGAAGCACGAAACCAAGTTCGACGGCGCCCAGATGACGCTCACGCCGGGCGGGGCGATGGTCGTCTTCCACGAAGAAATTCTGCCTGCCGACGCCCCCGCGGCGGGGGCCAAGGTCCTCGTCAGCCAGAACTTCTACAAGCACGGCGACCGCCAGCGGACCGAGAACGGGGAAACCGTCGACAAGTTCGTCACCGAAGAATTCGTGATCCACACGGTTTACGGCTGCCAGGTGGTGATCACCAATCCGACATCGGCCCGGCAAAAACTGAACGTGCTGGTGCAGATCCCGCGGGGTTCCATGTCGGTCCTCAATGGCCAGGCCACGAAGACCGTCCACGTCGACCTGGAGCCGTTCCACACGCAAACCCTGGAGTACAACTTCTACTTCCCGGCCGCGGGCGACTTCGCCCACTTCCCGGTCCACGTGGCAAAGAACGAACAGCTCATCGCCGCTGCCGCTCCGTTCACGTTCCACGTGGTCAACCGGCCGACGAAGCTGGACACCGAATCCTGGGACTACGTCTCGCAGTACGGTTCGCTCGACGAGGTGCTGACGTTCCTGGACAAGCACAATATCAACGAGCTGAATCTCGACCGCATCGCCTGGCGGATGCACGACAAGGCCGCGTTCGAGGCCGTCCTGCCGAAGCTGACTCTCCGACACGTCTACAGCCAGACCCTGTGGTCCTATGCACTGCTGCACAACGCTCCGGCCGCGGCCCGCGAGTTCCTGCAGCATGCGGACAACATCGTCAATGACTGCGGCGGCCGACTGCGAAGCACGCTGCTGACGATCGATCCCGTCGCCCGGCGGACCTACGAGTTCCTGGAGTATAAGCCCCTCGTCAACGCTCGAACGCACGCCCTGGGAGACCGCCGACAGATCGTCAACGACCGCTTCAACGAACAATACCACCGGTTCCTCAAGGAACTGGCCTACGACCGGACCTCCAGCGACGAGGAACTGCTGGCGGTGACATATTACCTGCTGCTGCAGGACCGGATTGAAGAGTCGCTGGCGACGTTCGCCCGCATCAACCGGGCCAACGTCGCCGAGCAGCTTCAGTACGACTACTGCGACGCCTATCTGAAGTTCTTCAGCGACGACCCCGAACAGGCCCGGGCCATCGCGACGAAGTACGCCGCTCATCCGGTCGACCGCTGGCGGAATTCGTTCGCGACGATCGTCGCCCAGCTCGACGAAGCGGCGGGGCAGGCCACGGGTGTGATCGATCCGGAAGACCGCGACCAGCAGCAGGCTCGACTGGCGGCGACGGAACCAGGTTTCGACTTCACCGTCGAAGCCCGCAAGATTCAGCTTGGCTACCAGAACCTGCCGGCGGTGAAAATCCATTTCTACCAGATGGACGTCGAGCTCCTCTTCAGCCGGAACCCGTTCGTGCAGCAGTTCGGCAGCGGCGTCGCCTCGATCAAACCGAACCTGACGCTCGACGTCGCGCTGCCGAAGGACGGGGCCAAACTGGCGATCGATCTGCCGGAAACTCTGCGGAACAGCAACGTCCTGGTGGAGATCGTCGGTGCCGGGCAGACCCGCACGAAGCCATACTTCTCGAACTCGCTGACCGTGCAGGTCATCGAGAACTACGGCCAGGTCCGCGTGACCCACGCCGAGACCCGCAAGCCGGTCTCGAAGGCCTACGTCAAAGTCTATGCGCAGACGGCGACCGGCGAGGTGAAGTTCTACAAGGACGGCTACTCCGACCTCCGCGGCCGGTTCGACTATGCCTCCCTGAACACCAGCGACCTCGACACGGCGGCGAAGTTCTCGATTCTCATCCTGAGCGAAGAACACGGAGCCGTCGTCCGCGACGCGTCGCCACCTAAGCAATAAGAGTAAGGAGAAGAGGATTCACCGCGGAGACGCGGAGGACGCGGAGAAGAAAAAGGCGGAGAGAACGAGAAGCTAAAAATCGTAGAAGAGAGAGAGAGAGAGAGAGAGAGAGAGAGAGAGATGTCTTGTTCCCAGGCGGAGTTTGGGAACAAGACGACTCAATCAATCAGACGCACACGCACACTCTCTCTTCCCGACTATTTTCTTGACGTCTCTGTCTTCCTCTTCTCCGCGGCCTCCGCGTCTCCGCGGTAAAAACTTCTTACTTCTCGGCCGCCGGCGCATCCCCCGGCTTCGGTTTCGGCGCCGGGCGGATCAGACCCTTCTGGATGTCCTGGACCACCTCCGCCAGGATCGCCGGGTCGCGCTTCGTCAAAATGTGCTCGATCCGCGTCGGCGGAACGTTCAGCCGTTCCATCAGTTCGCCGGCCGATTCCCAGAGCTTCTTCGACTTCTTCTCGCTCTCAGCGAGGTACAGATTCGTCACCAGCTCGCTGAGCCGCTGCTCGTCGATCTGGTCGCGGTTGTCGTAGAACCGCTTGATCGCCTTCTGGGCGTACCGACTGTAATCGCGTTCTGCCATGACTGCATTCCTGGTCCTGAACCGGCCCGTCCGTGACGTGTTTTCTGTGATCGGCCCGCCGGCCCGCTCAGCGTGACTGCCGCTGGTAGAACGGCAGCCCGACGACGCGGGCCGGTTCGTGTTTGCCGCGAATATCGACCGTAACGGGCGTGCCGACCGCCGCAGCTGCCGCCGGGACGTAGCCCATCGCGATCGCCTTCTGCAGCGTCGGCGAAAACGTGCCCGACGTGACCTGCCCGGCCGGCTGGTCGTCGATGAGAATCGGGGTGTGTTCGCGGGCGATCCGCCGACCTTCCAGCTCCAGCCCCACGCGAACCGGCCGGTCCTGCCGCTGCCGGATGGCGATCAAAGCCTCTCGACCGACGAACGGAACCTTGTCGAGTTTGACGGCGAAATCCAGGCCGGCCGTCAGCGGATCTATCGTCTCGCTCAGCTCGTGCCCGTACAGCGGCATGGCGGCTTCCAGCCGGAGGGTATCGCGTGCCCCCAGACCGCATGGAATCAACCCGCGATCCTTGCCCGCTTCCAGCAGCTTGTTCCAGAGCTCGACGGCTCCTTCCGTCACGACCAGCTCGAAGCCATCTTCGCCCGTGTATCCGGTCCGACTGACATAGGCGTCCAGCCCGCCGACTTCCGCAGGCATCCCGCGGTAATACTTCAAGTCTCCGACCGGGTTCGTTGTGAGCCCCTGCAGTATCTCCAGCGCCCGCGGTCCCTGCAGGGCCAGCATGGCGCTTTCAGTCGTCGTGTCGATCATCCGGACGTGCAGGGCGGCCAGCTTCGGCGCGATCCAGTCCAGGATCTTCTCTCGATTGCTGGCGTTGACCACCAGTCCCCAGGCGTCATCGAGCCGGTAAACCAGGACGTCGTCGAGGATGCCCCCCTGCTCGTTGCAGATCAGGCCATAGCGGATCTGACCGACCGCCAGATTGTCGACCCGGCTCGTCACCAGTTGGTTCAGAAACTCGCCTGCCCCGGGTCCCTGACAAATCAGCCGGCCCATGTGCGAGATGTCGAACAGCCCCGCGGCGGTCCGGACCGCCGTATGTTCTTCGACGATCCCCGTGTACTGGACCGGCATTTCCCAGCCGCCGAACTCGACCATGCGACCGCCGTGCGCAGCGTGCCAGTCGGTCAGCGGAGTTCGGCGCAATGAGTCGGGCATGGTGGGGGCTTAAAGCGAAGGGCGGAAAGCGGAAAGCCAGAGTCGGTTCAGACCCGGTACCGCCTCAGTGTAGACCGCCGGGCTGATCGTCGAAAGCAAGATCGGCCGGGCGCGCCCGGCCCTACACCGGCCGCTCACTCGTCGCTCGACGCGGTTTCGTCGGCCGTCAGCATGGCCTTGATGTATTCGCGGTTCAGCAGCGCGATGTTCGAGAGCTTGACGCCGGCAGGGCAGGCGGCTTCGCATTCGCCCGTATTGGTGCAGCTTCCGAAACCTTCCTGGTCCATCTTCGAGACCATCGCCATCACGCGCTGGGGCCGTTCCGGCTGTCCCTGCGGCAGATGGGCCAGGTGCGAGACCTTCGCCGAGACGAACAGCATCGCCGAGGCGTTCTTGCAGGCGGCGACGCAGGCGCCGCAGCCGATGCAGGCCGCGGCGTCCATCGCCTTATCCTGCATCGTCTTCGGAATCGGCACCGAGTTCGCGTCCGGCGCATTGCCGGCGTTGATCGACACGTAGCCGCCGGCCTGGATCACCCGGTCGAACGCCGTGCGGTCGACGACCAGGTCGCGCACGACCGGGAACGCCCGGGCCCGCCAGGGTTCGATGACGATCGTGTCGCCGGTCTTGAATTTGCGCATGTGGAGCTGGCAGGTGGTGGTCTCGTTCTCCGGACCGTGCGCCTGCCCGTTGATCATCACGCCGCACGTGCCGCAGATCCCTTCGCGGCAGTCGTGGTCGAAGGCGACGGCTTCCTCCCCCTGCATGATGAGCTGCTGGTTGAGGATGTCGAGCATCTCCAGGAAGGAGACGTCGGGGGAAATCCCTTTCAGCTCGTAGGTCTCAAACCGGCCCGGGGCGGACGGGTTCGCTTGTCGCCAGACCTTCAGCGTCAGATTCAGGTTCTGCTTGGCGGAAGCGATCATTACTTGTAGCTCCTCGTTCCCAGCGGGCAGTCGTGGAATTCCAGCGGCTCCTTGTTCAGCGTCGGCCGATTGCCGACGCCGTTGAAGCCCCAGGCGGCCACGTAGCAGAAGTTGGCGTCGTCTCGCTGGCACTCGCCTTCGTCCGTCTGGTGCTCTTCGCGGAAATGGCCGCCGCACGATTCATCGCGGTTGAGCGCGTCGAGCGCCAGCAGTTCGCCGAACTCCAGGAAGTCGGCGACGCGGCCAGCATGTTCCAGATTCTGGTTGAACGCGTCGCCGGTCCCCAGCACCTTCACATCCTGCCAGAACTCCTCGCGAAGCTGGCGGATCAGTTCGATGGCTTCGGTCAGGCTCTGGGCCGTGCGGGCCATGCCGACGTGGTCCCACATGATCTTGCCGAGCGCCCGGTGGAACTGCTCGACCGTCCGGGTGCCGTTCGGCTTCACCAGCCGCTCGGTCCGCGCCCGGCTCTCGACCATCGCCTCTTTCATGGCGGGATGGTCATTCGACACCTTCGCCAGCTTCTTGCTCGCCAGGTGATCGCCGATCGTGTAGGGAATGACGAAGTACCCGTCGGCGAGTCCCTGCATCAGGGCGCTGGCCCCCAGCCGGTTCGCCCCGTGGTCGGAGAAGTTGGCTTCTCCCAGCACGTAGAGACCGGGAACGTTACTCTGCAGGTTGTAGTCGACCCACAGGCCGCCCATCGTGTAGTGCACTGCGGGGTAGATCCGCATCGGCACTTTGTACGGGTTCTCGCCGGTGATCTTGTCGTACATGTGGAACAGATTGCCGTACTTGGCGCGGATCACCGCTTCGCCGTCCCGCTTAATCGCGGCCGCGAAATCCAGGTAGACGGACTGCTTCGATTCCCCCACGCCGAAGCCGGCGTCGCAACGTTCCTTGGCGGCCCGCGACGAGATATCGCGCGGGGCCAGGTTGCCGTAGGCGGGGTAGCGACGTTCGAGGTAGTAGTCCCGTTCGTCTTCGGGGATCTGATCGGGCGACCGCGTATCGCCGGCCTTCGTCGGCACCCAGACGCGGCCGTCGTTTCGGAGGCTTTCGCTCATCAGCGTCAGTTTGGACTGATGGTCGCCGCTGACCGGGATGCAGGTAGGATGGATCTGCGTGTAACAGGGGTTGGCGAAGTAGGCCCCCCGCTTGTGACACCGCCACGCCGCGGTCACGTTGCAGCTCTTGGCGTTCGTCGACAGATAGTAGACGTTGCCGTAGCCGCCGGTCGCCAGCACGACTGCGTCGCCGACGTACGACTCGAACTGTCCGGTCACCAGGTTGCGGACGATGATCCCGCGAGCGTTGCCGTCGATGACCACCAGATCCAGCATTTCCCGCCGCGGGAAGACTTTGACTTTGCCGGCGTTGACCTGCCGCATCATCGACTGATACGCGCCCAGCAGGAGCTGCTGCCCGGTCTGGCCGCGGCAGTAGAAGGTCCGGGAGACGAGCGCTCCGCCGAACGAGCGGTTGGCCAGCGTGCCGCCGTATTCGCGGGCGAAGGGGACTCCCTGGCCGACGCACTGGTCGATGATCTGGGTGCTGAGCTGGGCCAGGCGATAGACGTTGGACTCGCGGGCCCGCCACTCGCCCCCTTTGACCGTGTCGTAGAACAGCCGCCACGCGCTGTCGCCGTCGTTCTGGTAGTTCTTGGCGGCGTTGATCCCCCCCTGGGCGGCGATGCTGTGCGCCCGGCGGGGGGTGTCCTGCACGCAGAAGGAGAGGACGTTATAGCCCAGTTCCGCCAGCGACGCGGCGGCGGAACCGCCCGCCAGGCCCGTCCCCACCACGATGACCGTGTGCCGGCGCTTGTTGTTCGGACTGACCAGCTTCAGCTCGCGCTTGTGCGTTTCCCAGCGGTTCGCGATGTCTCCCGTCGGACAGCGTCCATCGAGGACACCGGTCCCGGCTTCAAGTAGCGTCGCCATGACGATTGCAGTCCTCTCCACTCACCGATTTCGGAATCTGCGTTTGTGCTGTCGCGGCAAAGGCCGTGCGGAATACGTTCAACGATTGGCGGCAGGCCGCTGTTCACCTAAGGATGCGTCTCTGCGGAGGCCGCCGGCTGCGGTTTTGCCGCCAAGTCCGGCACCAGCACCGGCAGCGACGCGAACCCTGCTCCAATGACGACTGCGAAGAGGATTCCGATCACCTTGATCAACGGCGTGTATTTCGGGTGCGACAGCCCCAGCGACTGGAAAGCGCTGGAAAAGCCGTGCGACAGGTGAAAGCCCAGGAAGACGGCTCCGATGATGTACATCACCCGGCTGAGCGGGTTGCTGAGTACCATGACCACGACCTGATACTTGTTCGACGATTCGTCCGCGCCCGGTTCGACAAACTTCGCATAGTTGATGTCCGGGCGAATCTCCATCCGCAGATCGGCCAGATGCAACAGCACGAACGCCAGCACCACCGCTCCCGACAGAAACATCCAGTTGCTCGGCGGAAACGCCAGGCTCCGCTCAGGAATCTTCGATTCTTTCTTCGCGTAAGCCACCTTGCGGGCTTCGCGGTTCTCCAGCGTGGTCACGAACGCCAGGTAGATGTGCGCCAGAAACAGCAGCAGCAGGCCAAGTTCGATGAGCGGCAGCAGCTCCATGCTGTGGAGGAACGCTGCATACTTGTTGAAGGCGTGCTCGCCCGAGTACAGCAGCAGGTTCCCCGCGAGGTGTCCCGCCAGGAAGCCGCAGAGGAGCAGCCCGGTCACACCCATCACGAACTTGCGTCCGATCGACGAAGTGATCAGACGATGCGCCCACAAAAGATTGAGCTTTTCGAGCAGCGAGCCTTTCGGCTCAGCGGTCGCGGTCCCCATTGACGACACGTCTCCGCGGCTGTCAGCCAGTCTGGGTTTCAAGGCCCCGTCGTCTTGATGGGGCCTGCTGTTTTGCCTTGACATCGGAATTATAGAGATGCCCGCGCCAACTGCCAACCACACCGGAGAAGAGTTTTCAACCAGTTGATCTCCGTTTCGTCAGCGCCTACGAATTTCCGAAACTCGAAGCACCAAATTCCAAACAAATACGAAAATCTAAGCTCGAAAGCGGTAAACCCTGCGGGTCAGCGTTGCTTCCGCCCTTTCTTCGTCGGGCCGGTGTTCGAGCGTCGTTTGGGCTTTGCTTTTGCCGCGGGGGCATTGCCTTTTCGGCCGGCCGGATGTTTTTTCGAACCGATGCCGGTTTCCTTTTCCACCAGGCGGAAATCGAGCATGCGCTTCTGCTCGTTGACCGCCGCCACGCGCACCTTCACCAGATCGCCTAACCGGAACACCGTCCCGTGCCGCCGGCCGGTCAGGGTGTGCGACTTCTTGTCGTAGTCGTACATGTCGTCCCGGAGGGAGCTGATGTGCACCAGCCCTTCCGCCGGCAGCTCGATGCCCATCACGAAGAGGCCGAAGGTCTCGACGCCGGTGACGGTGGCTTCCAGTTCCAGGCCGATTCGCGACGACAGGTACGACAGGAGCTTGATCTTAACCAGCTCGCGCTCGGCCTGTTCCGCCCGGCGTTCGGTGTCCGAGCACTGTAGACCCAGGGCCAGCAGGTCGGCCTCATTGGGACCGCGCGGCTTCCGCTTGGCGATCACGTCGTTCAGCAGACGGTGAATCGTCAGGTCCGGATACCGGCGGATCGGACTGGTGAAGTGGCAATAATCGTCTTCGGCGAGGGCGTAATGGCCGATGTCCTGCGGACTGTACTCGGCCCGTTTCAAGCTTCGCAGCACGGCATAGCTGACGGCGAATTCCGTCGGCTCCCCTTTGACGGACTTCAGCAGCTCCTGCAGATCGCCCCGTCCCGGCAGCGGTCGGATTTCCAGGTCGAGCGACTTCACGAACTCCGCCAGGAGCGCCAGCTTCTTCTCGTCGGGTGACGCATGCACCCGCTTGAGCGACGGCACACCCTGCTTCGTCAGCGCCTGTGCGACCGCGATGTTCGCCGCCAGCATGAACTCTTCGATGATCTGATGGCTGACGTCGTGGACCGTCCGGTGCGCCCCGGCGACCGTCCCCTTCTTGTCGAAGTCGAGCTTGACCTCGGGCATATCCATTTCGAGGGCGCCCCGGACGAACCGCCGGCGGCGCAGGATCATCGCCAGCTCGTGCATCCGGGTGAGCAGGGCGCGGACCTTCGCGCTGGCCGTCGCGTGATGCGCCTCGGGATCGTCGAGGATCGGCTTGACCTGCTCATAGGCGAACCGCTTGACCACCTTGATCGCCGAGTTCGCGAAGTCCGAGTGGAGCGGCACCCCCTGCGGGTCGAACTCGATGAACGCGCTCTTGGTGAACCGTACTTTGCCCTGTTGCAGACTTGCGAGGGCGTTGGAGATCACCTCCGGCAGCATCGGGATGACTTTGTCCGGAAGATAGACGCTGTTCCCGCGGAGCTTCGCCTCGCGGTCCAAAACCGAGCCTTCGCGGACAAAGTGGGCGACGTCGGCGATGTGGACCCCCAGCCGCCAGTGTCCTTTGGCGTCTTTCTCCAGCGAAATCGCGTCGTCGAAGTCTCGGGCGTCGACCGGGTCGATCGTGATGATCGTCTCGTGCGTCAGATCCAGCCGGCCCTGCAGGTTGCCTTCGTCAAAGTTCTGTGCCTGCAGCCGGGCCTCTTCGAGCACCTCTTCGGGGAACTCGTCCGGCAGCTCGAACTGGTGGATCACCGACAGCAGGTCCACACCCGGCTCGCCCCGCTGACCGAGGACCTTGGTCAGCACCCCTTCGCCCGGCTCGCCAGCGGACGGATAGCGGAGCATCTCGATGACGACTTTATCGTCCGGCTGCGCCCCCTTGGCCCCCGGGTCACCGACGGCGATCGGCTCGTCAATCTGGCCTCCGTCCAGCAGGACGTACCCCTGGCCTTTCCGTTCGTGATAGGTCCCCACGAAGGCGTTCGTGGCCCGCGTCAGGATCTCGACGACACGACCGCACCGCTGGCCCCGGATGCCGCGGCGGCTGATCGGTTCGACCAGCACTTCGTCGCGGGAAAACGCCGTCCCCACGTCGGAGGCCCCGATGAACAGAGATTCCCCCGGCCCCAAGACCGTCGGGTCGGCCGGGGTGAAGTAGGCCCCGCCGGTTCGCGTGCGGCGGATCGTTCCCTGCAGCAGGTTCTCGGCCTTCCGCGGCCGGAGCAGTCCGTTCGAGGCCCGCTGCAGTTGTCCCTGCGTGACGAGCTGCTCGACCGCCTCTTTGAAGGCAGCCTGTTCTTTCTTCGGAACCAGGAGCAGCCGGGCCAGCTCCTTGGTCCGCTGCGGGCGCCCTTCGGGGCTGCGGAAGAAGTCCAGGATCTGCCGGCTGTATTCCGTCACGTCAGCTCCGTTTGCCCTTGAAGATCTTGCGGTCCAGCCGCGGCAGGAACAGCGTCCAGGCCGACTGGCTGTTCGGGTCGTCGTCGATCGCCCGCTGGAACTCGTGCAGCTTGGCGTCGAGCAGGTCGATGCAGTGCAGCGCCATCGCCTCGGGGGTCATCGGCAGCCGCGGACTGCCGAATTCGTACGACCCGTGATGGCTGAGAATCATGTGCTTCAAACGGAGTGTCAGTTCCGCGGGGAACGGTTCCGCGGTCAGCTCTTCGACCCGTCGGATCTTCTCATTGAGCATCTCGACGCCAATCACCAAGTGCCCGATGAGCTGCCCTTCGTCGGTGTACGTAAAGCCCGATTCGGTGCTCAGTTCCCGCGTTTTTCCGAGGTCGTGCAGGAACACGCCGGTCAACAGCAGCTCTTCGTCGAGCTGCGGGTAAACTTCGCAGATCCGCCGGGCCGATTCCATCAGCGTCAGCATGTGCTCCAGCAGCCCGCCCACATAGGCATGGTGGGCCTTCACCCCCGCCGGGACGGAGCAGAGCGCCTGCACGAGGGCGTCGTCGAGGAGGTAGCATTCCATCAGCGACCGCAGGTGCGGGTTCTCGAAGCTCAGCAGATGCAGGCGGACCTTCTGCAGCCATTCTTCGATGTGCTGGGCCGAAACCAGCTCGAAATCGAGCGGGTCGATCAGGTCGGCGGAGACGGGGTCGATGTGGCTCAGGATGAGCTGCAGCACCCCCTGAAAAAGCTGGACTTTGCCGCGGATGCGAGCGTATCCGCCGCTCTGAATCCCCGAAACGCCTTCTTCGGTGACGTTCCACATCCGGCCGTTGATCATGCCCGATTTGTCGCGGAGATCGACCGAGAGGTACAGGGCGGCGTTCCGGTTGGCCCGCAACTGGCGGTCGGCGATAAAGTAGACCTCTTCGACCAGTTCACCGTCTTTGAGGTCCGTCACAAAACGACGAGGCATCAGGCATCCTGCGGCTGGAGTGTGCAAGTGGATGCCGGCGATTGTAGGGGAATCGGGGGCGGAGCGGAACCGAGGGGGGGGTGGAACAGAAGATCTCTCGCAGAGACGCAGAGGGGAGCGCAGAGGCCGCAGAGAAAAGAAGATTTCACGCCAAGACGCAAAGGGGACGCAAAGACGCAAGATAGAGAGAAAATGGAACGAAGACTCGTGACGGCCCATTCCGGGTTTTCATCCCGAAGGAATGGCAGAAAGTCGCCGGGAGTTGAGGAGCGCAGCGACGACACCCCTGGAACTCATGAAGAGGCGCGCCGACACTGGAGGGGTCGCAGAATCATTGCCGGCCGAGGCCGTTCGTCAGCAACTTCATCCGCCCGTCTCGGGAGACGGTTTGCTCGCGGGTGCGACGTATCCCTTCGATGCTTGAGATGAGCCCTGCTGGTCCGCGGACGGTCCAGCAGGGGTGCCTGGCATTAACCGTTCGATGATCGGCGTCTGACGCGCGCCTTAGCGGCTCTTCAGTTCAAACTTCAGCTCGCCGGCGGGATGAGGGACTTCGGCCTTGAGGGTGGTCTGGTCGAAGCTACTGTAACGGGGCGGCAGCGACTCCACCGCTCCCAGGTCGGCAGGGGGAACATCAGGATTCGGCAGAATGGCCAGCCCCCGACTGTCCACCAGCCGACTGACGACAACCCCATAAGTCCCCGCCGGCGCTCCGGTCGGGCCGTGCGGGTGCTTCAACTCAAATCGTCCGTCGTCGTCGGTGACCCCGGAGCACTCGATGCCCTTGGTCCCCTGACTCGGAACAAACAGGATGGAGGCGGCCACCAGCGGCTTCCCGTCCAGCAGCACAACCCCGGAAACCGGCACCGTCTCGGGAACCGGCGGAAGCGAACTTCCGCCCTGACACCCCGACAGACTCAGCGAGAGAAGAACGAGGCCGACTCGCAATTGGCATGACAGACGCGACGCTGACAACATTTTGGCGGACTCAGCCTCAAAATACGGAGTGGTAAGCAAGAAAACGTCCATGGAATCCGGTTCGGCGAGCTTGCCGGAGGGAGGCCAAGCCTCTGACCTCCACTCCGGACTTGCTCAACGCCCGCTGCCGCTTGCGATCTCCGGCACGTTCTACCCGGCCGCACGGACGCAACGGGAAAGCGACAGCCCTCGGCCCCCGGGACCGCATTTAGAACTCGCCGAGGACGGTGCCGTCGGCGATATACGCCAGGCGCTGGCGGGTCGACGTGTCGATGTTTTCGGAGATGAACCGGACAGCGCCGTCGGCCATGAGCACGTGGATGCCGCCCGTGTGAAGGCTGCCGGGGCGGGACCAGCTTCCCAGGCGACCCACGATCGACGGCTGACCGGTGTAGGTCCAGTCGTTGATACGCTGTCCTACCAGATCGATGCCCGGCATGACCCAGCCGCGATATCCCCACGCGGCATTTCGACCGTTGTAGACGGTGAATGTCGTCTCGGCCATGGCGACTGTATTGCTCGATCCGTCGGTGATTGCGGAGATCTGACACTTGCTGGAATCGCCGAACATGCGACGGGTCGTCGATGGATAGGTCGCCCAGTTCTCACAGGTGTTGTAGTAGGGCGCGGTGCTGAAATCGTAGGACGTCTTGGCGCCGCCCGTTCCGGTGTTCGTCGCGGAGATTCCATAGTGCGCCGTCGCTTCGGCCATCAGCACCGCCCCCGACTCCGACGGACAGACCAGCGCCGTGAGCACCGTCTTGACGGCGGCGGCGTTGCCGTTGGTCGTCGGATCGCTGGTAGCGGCGCCAACTCCCATCGACACGTAGGTGGAAAAGGCGCCGCTGAAATTCATCGTGTTGTAGAGCGGCCCCTGGTCGAAGTAGGGGAGCAGGAATGACAGCCCGTTCGTGTTGAGCAGCGGCGTCGAGCAGCGGCCGACTGCGGAGGGGGGGAACGTCAACGCCGTGTCGTGATAGTTGTGCAGGGCCAGGCCGAGCTGTTTCAAGTTGTTCTTGCACTGAGTCCGACGAGCCGCCTCGCGCGCCTGCTGAACCGCCGGCAGCAGGAGGGCGATGAGAATTGCAATGATCGCAATCACGACCAGAAGTTCGATGAGCGTAAAGCCTCGACGCGAAGTCATTCACAGACCTTTCAGGGAAATCAGTCAGGACCGGGGAAAAAGTGATTCAACGGCGGGATCGCGCGGTGGAACTGAATGCAGTTCTTCCGGCGAAGAGCGGTTTGCAGGCGGTATCGTTCAGAGAAAGGGCAAGTTCCATGCCGCATTGCCATCTTGCGCGGAAGAGCCTTCCGAATGTGAAGAACCGCGACGGGGGAGGAGGCGATGCTGCCGCAGGAGTCGGCCAGGCGGGGAACGGACCTGTCGACAAACCGGGCATCGCTGCGGCATCGGCGGGCACTTCCGGGGGAGGGCCTGCCTGGAGGAGAAGATCGCTCGCAGAGGGGGCCGAGAATGCGGAGAAGATTTCACGCAAAGACGCAAAGGGGACGCAACGACGCAAGAAAAGAAGTCAGGTATGAGATGTCACGTCGATCCGGGCTTTCATCCATGAGTGGCAAGCATGCCATCCGGAACGAAAATCCCTCAATCCCGCGTCACGCCCTCCCCTTCCTCCGCAACATCGAGTACCGCTGGAGGCGGCGGAACCGGCGTCGGCTTCGGCCGGAGCGCGATGCCGGCGGCCCAGGCGAGTCCCGTCGCAACCAGCGTTGCCATTGCCAGGTGCTTTGGCACCCGGCGGGGTTGCAGGTCCCGACAGAGTTTCAGATCGACGGCCGCCTGGCCGAAGTCGATGTTGGCCGCGCTGGCCAGCGGCGCGAGCTTCGCCAGTTCCTGGTCGCAGAAGTCGGCGATCTGCGGCAGGCCGCGTTGGATCGCTTTGAACTCCCGCTCGATCCGCTGCCGCTTCATCGCGTACTTCAGGTCGACTGCTTCCTGATCCGACCTCGGAATCCCCCGCTGAGCATCGAACCGGAAGCCGAGCAGGACTGTCGTTTTCCAGTCCATTAGAGCGTTGATCAGGGCCGGGCCGAAGCCGGGGATGCTGGCGATGCGGGCTTCCGTCAGGTCGAACGCGGTCTCGATCCCGTAGGATGCCAGCGTGATGGCCCGGGCCGAGCCGATCCCGTCGATCCGGGCCCGGTCGATGCGGTGCCGGCGGAGGAATTCGTCCCGCTGGCGGGCCTCGGCGACGGATGCAAGCAGCGCGAACTCGGCCTGCTTTTCGCTGTCGAGCCGGCGGTAGTCGTTGTGGAGTCGCTGCAACTGCATCAGCCCGTCGGCAAAGCGGAAATTCGCGTCGCGGGCGATCCGGTCGCCGTTGGCCTGAATCGCGGTCACCAGGTCGCGGCAGCCTGTGTAACGATTCACCCGGCGGGCCAGCTCGTAGCGATACGGCATTCCCGCACGCATCAGGAGCCAGATGACGCCGAATAGCAGCGCCAGCGGCCCCGTCACCAGCAGCGTTTCGGGAATCCCCATCGCCAGACCCGACAGGCTGGCGCTGATGGCGCAGAGCGCCAACACCAGGTCGGCGTTATTTGATTGCTCGAACAGGTGGTCGGGGATCGGCTTCGCGACCAGCGTCACCGAGCGGACGATCGGCATCTGAAACTCCGCCGTCGGCCGGCGGGAGCGCTCGATCGTTCTCCACGCGGCGTCGATATCGAACGGCGTCTGCGTCGCCAGGAGCCGTCGGACCGTCGCGGAAACGAAGAAGTCGCCGCCGCCGGTCTGCAGCAGGTCGCACCAGGGGCAGCCGCCGCTTCCTTTGAGAAACGCGTGGCCCGGTTCGACGGCGCAGGTCGTGAGTTGTTTGCCGAACTGATCGAGGGCGATCGCCCATTCGCTCGCCGTGGGGCGACCGCTGGCGGAAGACGAATTGCGGCTGAAGGCGCGCGAAAGGAGCCGGCCGATTTCCGGCGAGACGACCATCAGCGTCGGCACGTTGGGAGGCGGCGCCATCTGCAGTTGGGCGGCGTTCGGCGAGTAGGCGAAGCGAAACTCGCGGATGGCCCGTTCGAGCGGCATTTCCCCGTGGCCGGAGAACCGTCCCGCAAAGGGATGCCGGCCCATGAACAGCAGGTGAAAGATCAGCACGGCCAGCCCGAACGCGTCGTGATTCGGCGTTCGTTCGATGGCCGACAGCTTCTGGCCGTGCAGTTCGGGGGGCGTGAACTCGGGCACGCCGACCGGGCAGCCGAACAGGCGCTGACCGGAACGGATCTGAAAGGAATCGCAGTCCAGAAATCGCACGACGCCGTCTTTGCGGACCAGGATGTTCTTCTGATTGAGATCCCCGACGACCACACCGCGGCCATGGAGCGTCGCCAGCGCCCGGGCGCAGTTGCCGGCCACATGGACCAGGAACCGCCAGGTGGCTTCCGGAAACCGCGACCGCCGGGCGGCGGGGCTGTAGAGATTGTGGATTTCACACGCTTCGAAGACGCGCGGGGCGGTGATGCCGACGACCGGACCGCCGAGGCCGTCGTGGACCGTCGAGCGCGGCCAGGCGGCGACTTTCTCCAGCTCCCGGCTGGAGTAACGGACGATCTCAATCAGCTTTTCGGAGTGCTCTGGGGTGAGCGTCTGCCGGTAAAGTTTGAGAACGGTGGCACTGTCGCCGGCGACTTCGTACACGGTTCCTTCGCCCCCCGAGGCAATCTCGTTGCCGGCGCGGAGCGGCTGGCCGCTGTGATCAAACAGGGTCCGCTGCATGATCGGCGGGCATCCGCGTAGCGAGGATCAGCGTCTTATCGTCGTCGGTCCGGTCATTGACGGCCTGGCTGGAGAGGAAGTCGCCCAGCGGACCGGCCAGCAGAGCGGGATCTTCGCAGCCTCGCAGAGCCGAGAACAACGGCCGAAAGAACGGACTGTGCGCGGTCCGGTCGGCGAACTGCAGCGCGAGCCGCTCAAGGCCGTCGGTGAAAACGGCCAGCTCGTCGACGCCGTGGTGGCGGACTTCCAGCGCGACGCAGTCGCTCCAGGCGTCCATCGTCAGAAAGTGGGTCGTGCCGGCGTACTCGCCGGCCTGCGGCCAGAAGACCGGAGCGTAGCCGTCGCCGTCGCGAATGACGATCGCTCCATCGCCGATCTGTGCGAAGAGCGCCTGCTCCGGCAGCACCAGCGCCAGCAGCACGGTGCAGGCAAAGTCCCGCAGCGGAGCGTCGAGCGTCTCTGCGACCGATTCCAGGGCTGCACGGGCTCGACCGAGCCATTCGGCGGCCAGCTCCAGGGTCACTTCGACGCCATCTTCCATGCACGAAGCGACGTCGACGATCGTCTGGCAGACCTGCTGCGATCCGACTTCCGCGAAACGGGCGGAACCCGCTCCATCCGAGCAGACGATGAGCAGAGCGTCGGTTTCATCCCAGCGGAGGATCAGCGCCGAGCCGGCGTCCTGGCAGACGCTCCCCGTCCGTTCGTGCGACGTTCCCCGGACGCTCTGGTAGACCGACTTCCACACGGCGACTCCCTCTCACAACGCAATCGATCGAAACCGGAAGCGGTCAGACCGAGGCCCAGCCTTCGGGAGTCGTCGGATTCTGCAGGGGAACGTCGTCGCCGGGAGACGATTTGGAAACCGACTGCTGCGAGCTGGAGAGCCACTGGAAGAGATCGCGGAAGCGGAGGCCCTTCAGCTTGAGGGGCGCCCGCTTGGAAATCAGGCCGAGCGTTTCCAGATTGGCCCCTTCGACGCCGACGGCAAAAAAAGAAAACGACTTGGCCGCTTCGCCCGCGTGAACCCGCTCGGCGGCGGTCCGCCATTCGTCGGTCGGGCCGCCGTCGGTGATCAAAAACAGCCAGGGGCGGTAGTAGGCGATGCCGTTGGCTTTGTAGGTCTGCTTACGTTCCTCGATCATGTCGACGGCGCGATGAATGGCGGCCCCCATCGGCGTGCTGCCGCCCGCCTGCAGATGCGGAGGCAGGAAGCCCTCGGCGGTCGTGAACTCCGTCGGGACCTCGACGGCGTCGCCAAAGGTGACGATCGCCACTTCGACGCGCCGGGACGCCAGGCTGTCGGCGGCCAGCTCGTCGCGGTAGGTGGCGAGCCCTTCATTGAGCTCGGCGATGGGATCGCCGTTCATCGAGCCGGAGACGTCGAGCAGCAGCACGCAGGGGACGCGGGGCTCGGGGTTATCGGCGAAGCTGTTGGTGCCGAAGGCGATCTGTTCCATCCGGGATGGCTCCGGGGGCTGGAGAGGGATTTGTGAGGGGAAGAGTGAAGTCTACCGAATCTCCAGATCGTTCACCATTGCTGAACGGATTCCCGGCTCATCGGAATCACGGTGATCCCCGCGAGAAGAATCAGGCGATGGGATGCTTACCCCAGTAGGTCACGAGGTCTCCGAGGGCGTACCTCTCATCAAGACGGGTCGCCTCTGCACCAAAGAATTCCGGGAACGGAGAATTGAGGTACAGCAGCCGGCCGTCGGCTGTCAGCAGCCCGATGCTTGGCCAGAACCTGGAAGCTGCAACCTCAGCAATCTCTTTACCAACGAGTGTCGGCTCGCAGAGATCCGGCGCGGTTTTGAAGTCGTCTACGTCGACGACCGGCAGGTCAGTCGGATCGGCATCGGGATCGATTAACATCAGCTCAAATGCGATTCCATTACTGAGCTGCACGCAGACCCGGTCGGAAACGAAACCATCTTCGTGGTCGGTACGCTCGGTCAGAACCCGCTCGATGGCGTGTCCAACGATATCACTCCGCGTCAATGCCATACCATGATCCCATATCTTTGGCCGGGCATTTGGGGCAGGAGCGTCCCTGTGACAGTTCGAAAAAAGACCGGGGCTTCCCTTCGGTCCAGCCCCGGCCACCCGATACCACCAACACGAGACTTCTACACGTCACACAGGCGCACGGCTTCTTCCAGTCCGGCGATCGGGTCGCGGGTCGGAATGAATTCCTGGCCGACGTAGCCCGTGTAGCCGACTTCGATCAGCTTCCGCAAGATCGGGGGGAAGTGGATCTCCTGGTTGTCATCCAGCTCGGCCCGGCCGGGGTTCCCCGCCACGTGAATGTGACCCAGGATGTCCTTGAACTCTTCGATCCGGCGAATGACGTCGCCGTGCATGATCTGCACGTGATAGATGTCGAACAGCATTTTCAGGCGCGGCGAATTGACTTGCCGGATGATCTTTGCGACGAGGTTGATGTCGTCCCCCTGATAGCCGGGGTGCCCCTTCATGGGGTGCGTGTCGTCGCGGGTGTTGAGGTGCTCCAGGCAAAGCGTAACCCCTTTTTCTTCCGCATACCCGACGACCTGCTTGAACCCGGCGACGCAGTTGGCGAGGCATTCCTCGCTGGAGATTTCGCCGCTGGTCGGATCCTCGGCGTTCCGCCATTTGTAGCCGGTGAAGGCGATCACGTTCGGGCAGCCGGCCGCGGCGCTGGCGTCGATGGCGGCTTTCGTCGCCGCGATCACCTCGGCGTGGTAGGCGGGGTTATTGAAACCCTTCACGAACGGGGCGCCCGGCATGCCGTTCGGGGCGAGGACGCATTTGAGACCGTACTTCTGCAGGGTCGGCCAGTCCTCGGGGGGGACGATTTCGAGGGCGTCGCAGCCGAGTTCGCGGGTGACCTGGCACATGCGGTCGAGATCCCAGTTCTCGCCGGCGATGTTAAAGCACCAGAAGACGATCGACTGCTTGATCCGGCCCTTGGCGACGGATTTCTGAGCAACGCGAGGAGCGGCAGACACGGTGTAATCCTTCCAGAGACGATGCGGAACCACAGGGGCTTGTAATCGTACTGTCTGGACGCTTCGTTCGAAACGGTTCAGTTCAGAGGAAGATCTCTCGCAGAGACGCAGAGCAGAACACGGAGGACGCAGAGAAGGCCGGAGAAGATGGGACCGCGAATGGCACGAATTGACGCGAATGAGAAGACGAGGCAGAGCCTCGGAAGAGAGTGTTCCCAGGCGGAGCCTGGGAACAAGACAGAATGATCCTTTCGTTGGAGTTCATTCGGTATCAAACGCGAGCGCCGGCGGGCTGGCGACCGGGGTCGATTCTTCGTCCCGGTGCCGAATGGCGATCGGGACGTAGATGATGGCCGCCAGCAGGGCTGTCGCGGCTGAGGTCAGGAACATCGCGGGGAAACCAGCGTCGACGATGATCCGGCCGAGGATCGGTGAAAACAGCAGCGAGCCGAAGTCGGTGAAGCCCAGGATGATCGCTGTTCCGGCGCCGCGGGACTCGGGCGGAAACGCTCCCGATCCCAGCGAGACGACCGCCGGGAAGAGCAGGGCGTGGCCGAAGCCGCAGAGGATCGCCGGCAGAATGAACTGCCAGCCTTCCGCGACCGACAACAGCAGCAGATGGCCGGCGGTGTGGCCGAGCAGGCCGCGGATGAGCATCCAGTGGCGGCCGATGGTTCGGCTCCAGTTTCGCGCCAGGATGCGAAAGGCGAAGGCAGAGACCGCGTAGGCGCTGAAGAACCAGCCGAGCCCTTCGATGCCGCGGTGCGTCGCGTAGCGGGTGAGGAAGACTGTCGTGACGGTGACCCCGAGTCCCATGATCATCGAGACCAGAACCACCATGCCGGGCCAGTGCCGGAACAGCAGTCGAAAGGCCGGCGCCGAGGGGTGTTCCCGGAGCGGCCGGTCACCGTCGGTCAGGATCAGCACAATCACCAAGTAAACGACACCGACGACCGCGGCCGTGCCGAAGAGGGCGGAAAACTGGACGTGGCCGTGGGGCAGAAAGCGGATGTACCAGTCGGCGATGTTCGAACCGAGGATCATGCCGATGAAGCCGCTGCTGCCGAGATTGCCGATGACTTCGGTCCGGCGATGGGCGGGCACCCGGTGCTGGATATTGGTCATCGAACAGGCGAACATGCTGGTCAGGCCGACGACGTAGGCGATCCGGCCGAGATAGATCGCCCAGCCGATGTCGCGGGCGACGATCAGCAGACCGCAGCCGACGAGGTACAGGAGCGTCGAGAGGATCCACATCCGGCGGGTGCCGAAGTCGTCGATGACGTGGGCCGCCGAGAGGCGGACGATAACGGCGACGGCGAGGCCCACTGCGACGATATCGCCGGCGATCCGTTCGGAGCCCCCCAGAAAGTTGACCAGTTCGGCGAACCGGAACGTCAGGGCGTTCGCGAGCACCAATGCGGTGTTGGCGAGATACTGCAGCCAGAAGACTTTGCCGTAGACTTCGTCCTCGCGGACGGTCAGCGGCAACGACGGGGCAGGGTGGGGGGCGGTCATAACTCAGCGGCAAACGGGGCGGGAGGAGGGCAGTCCCTCTGGAGCAATCATAGACAGCCGTCGGCCAATTCGCGAATCAGAGTCAGCGTGTGCCCAGGGCCGTGGCACACCGTTTTGGCGAAACTTACCCGCCGTAGGCGCTGTACCGCCGCAGGCCGCGATTCAGCGCCCAGCGATTTGCCAGGTAGAGGACTACGACCCAGCCGGCCTCAATCAGCAGCTCGCGCGCCAGCACGGGCGGCGAATATCGGCCCAGGATCACGGCCGAGGGGAAAAAGGCCAGGTATTTGAACGGCAGCCACTGAATCCAGCCGGCTACCGGCTCCGGCAGCCAGTCGAGTGGGAGCATGTGCCCCGACAGGAAGTAGCTCAGCAACATGTAGATGAAAATCAGAGAGCTGACTTCGAGGAACCAGAACGCCAGCAGACCCAGCAGGGCTTCGATCAGAAATCCGACCAGGAACGCCATGATCAGCGAGGCGATCCAGGCGGCGACGAGCATTGGCGTAACTTCCTGCCGGAAGTAGTCCCGGCAGAGGTAGAACACCAGCAGAAACGGGCCGGTCGCCACGGCGTAATAGACCAGTTTGTGGGCCACGCGGTTCCAGAACATCCAGTCGATCAGATCGACCGGCTGCGTGAGAAAGCGTTTGATCGAACCGTCCCGGACGTCGCGGGCAATCCCCGAGGTCAGTCCCGGCATGCTCGAAAACGCCCGGCCGACCATCACCAGCAGGTAATAGGCCACCATATCGGAATAGCGGTAGGAGTTGATCACGCGCTCTTCGCCGGCGGACTGCGCCTGGTAGATCGCTCCCCAGAGGAACACCTGGGTCACGATCGGCAGAAACCGGACGAGGGTGGCGAAGGCAAAATCGCCCCGGTAGGCAAGCCGTTCGTCGATCGACGTCCGCAGAATGAACCACTTCGTCCGCAAGGTGGTCGCATTCATCGGGCGGCGACCTCGGTGCGGTTGGTCTCGCTGGGCGTGCTGCGGGTGAAGAACTCGGAAATCACTTCTTCCAGCGGCCGTTCCTGCACGCCGACGTCTTCGATCGGGTACTGGCTGAGCAGGGCGGCGAGGATTTCCGGGATCTGGTTCCGGGGAACTTCCAGCTTCACCCGGGGCGGGGCTTCTTCGATGATCCGACCGAAACGTTCCAGACCGGGCGGAATCACCGAGCCGGCGAACTGCAGTTGAATCAGTTTGTGACTGGCGAACCGCTCGTTGATTTCGTCGAGGGGACCGTCGTGCTTGATCTCCCCCTCGTTGATGATGATCGCCCGTTTGCAGAGGGCTTCGACGTCCTTCATGTAGTGGCTGGTGAGGATCACGGTGACCCGACGGCGCTGCTGATACTCCCGCAAGAAATCCTGCACGCGGCGCTGCGAAACCACATCCAGCCCGATGGTCGGTTCGTCGAGAAAGAGAACTTCCGGGGCGTGGAGCAGGGCCGCGATCAGTTCCATCCGCATCCGCTCGCCGAGCGACAATTCCCGGACCGGCTGGCGGATGAGCTTTTTGACATCGAGGAGACTGGTCAGTTCGTCCAGCCGCTGGTCGAACTCGGCGGGATCGATCCGGTAGATTTCGCGGTGCAGCCGGAAGGACTCCAGGGCGGGGAGGTCCCACCAGAGCTGGTTTTTCTGGCCCATTACCAGGGAAAACCGGCGACGGTAGGCATGGGCCCGCTCCCAGGGGGTGTACCCCAGCACGGTCGCGGAACCGGTCGAGGGATAGATCAGCCCCGACAGCAGTTTCAGCGTGGTCGTCTTGCCGGCGCCGTTCGGGCCGAGGAAGGCGACGATTTCGCCCGGCTCGATCTGAAAACTGACCCCCCGCACCGCCTGGACGGTGACGTATTCCCGGCGGAAGAGGGCTTTGACAGATGCCATCCACCCATCGCGTTTGCGGTAGACGCGATAGGTTTTGGTCAGGTTCTGCACTTCTATTGCGGCCATGCAGTCATCTTAGCGGGGCGAATCCGCCCGGTCATCTCTGCCCGCCGTCCCCGGCGGAACCAACTGCAATTCCGCGCGTCGCTGGAGTCCCAGGACCGCGAGCCCGGTGGCGGCGAAGGCCGGCCCTTCGAGGCAGGTCCACCAGATCGGCATCCCCTCGGCGAGATCCAACCCCAGCACGATTGCTCCGTGGAGGGGAGACAGCAGCGCCAGGCAGCGGATCAGGGGCCAGTACCGACGGACGTCGAACGAGATGAAAAATACAGTGGCCCCGTGCAGGGCGTACATCAACGAGGCCGATCGCGCCAGATAGCCGGCCACGGGGTCCGCCGGCAGGCCTCCCAGGCCCGCGGCGCGGGCGGCGTCGCTGAGCCAGGCGTGAGGCACGACGACGGCGAAGAGGGCGCAGAGATCGACCAGACCGAAGAGACGCAGCAGCCGGGCGACAGTCCGGAATGGATCGCCCGTGGGAACGGCGGAGGACGGCGGGGCTGGATTCGTCATGGAATGTCTGCGGGAGGAGAGCGTCTGCAGCAGAAGTCGGCTTATGTTCGCCGAGCCCGATTCCGGAAGCCAGTCTGGAGGAGGGAGCGGGAAACGAGTTCTTCCGTTTTCGACAGGGGAGCAGCCGAAGTATACTCGCGGAAACCCCTCGGACCTGACGGAGCCGGTTGTGAATTCGGACAAAGCGAAACTGCGGATTCTGGCGATTCATGCCCATCCCGACGATATCGAGCTGCAATGCGCCGGAGCATTGCTCCGGCTCAAGGCGCTGGGGCATGACATTTTGATGGCGACGATGACGCCCGGCGACTGCGGCAGTGCGGAGCTGACCTGCGACGCCATTGCCGCCGTCCGGCGGGAAGAGGCCCGGCAGTCGGCCGAGCTGATCGGGGCGGAATACACGTGCCTGGAGTTCCGGGATCTGTCGATTGTCCACGACAATCCCAGCCGCCGGCGGGTGACGGAATACATCCGCCGGGTCCGGCCGGACGTGGTGATCACCGCCCCGCCGGTCGACTACATGAGCGATCATGAAGTCACCAGCCGGCTGGTTCGCGACGCCTGTTTCAACGCGTCGTGTCCGAACTATGTGACTCAGCAATGGGATCCCGCCCCCGCCGCGGAGAAGATTCCGTTTCTGTACTACGTCGACGCCATCGAAGGGATCGACTGGTACGGCCGGCCGCAACCGGTGGACCTGCTGGTCGACGTTTCGGAAGTGTTCGAACGGAAGCTGGAGATGCTGGCCTGCCATACGAGTCAGCGGGAATGGCTGCGGCGGCAGCACGGGCTGGACGAGTACCTCGACGGCTGCCGGCGGTGGTGCGGCACCCGCGGCAAGCAGATTGGGACCGAATACGCCGAGGCGTATCGGCAGCACATCGGACATCCCTATCCGCACGACGATATCTTGCTGAAACTGCTGCAGCCCGGCGCAACCTGCGTCCGGCCGGAATCCGCATAGTCTTTCAGAACCAGGAATCAGCCATGTCCGCGACTGCGACTCCCGTTGTGGAAGCCCATTTCGAGCCGAGCGAGTTTCCCGAGTTCGAGCAGGCCGACCGCGCCGCCGGGCTGATGCTGGCCAGGCTGCTGATCAGTCTGTTTGCGCTGCTGGTGATCGGGACGGCGGCGGTGGGGTACTGGACGTCCCAGAACGAAGCCAACAGCACGAATCCGTATGCTTCGGAGCCGTACGGAGTGAGATAAGCTTCAGTTCAGATGGCAGATGAAGGACTCTGTTTTTCGGGTGGCACGCCCAGAGGCTTTGCGATGGGCGTGGTTTGAAAACTCGAAATCCACGCCCTTCGACTTGGAACCTCACACGTCTTCGGCCGTTGGCCCGGCGGCCAGGCGCTGACGGGCTCGTTCGGCCCAGGGGCCGCGCTGGTCGAATTCCAGGTAGCGCCGCCAGTGGCCGGCGGCTTCTTCCGTCCGGCTGCTCGCGTCGAGCAGTTCGGCCAGGTGGAAATGGGCTTCGGGATAGTCGGCGTGGACGTCGAGGGCCACGCGAAAGGCTTCTTCCGCGGCGCCGGGCCGGCGGGCTTCCATCAGCAGGCAGCCGAGCTGCGTCCAGGCTTCCAGGAACTGGTGGTCCAGTTCGACCGCCACGTAGTACCGCTCGATTGCCCCGCCGAGCTGGTTCTGACGGTAGAGCAGCTCAGCCAGGTGGAAGTGGAGGGCGGGGTCGGTCGGGCGGTCGACGAGCGCCATCCGGAGGGCTTCTTCGGCCTCGCCGAGTTCGCCGGCTTCGGTCAAGTTCGCCGACTCGTGGAGCCAGTCGTCGGCGGTCCAGCCGACGCGTTGCCGCTGGAGGGCTTCGTGCTGCAGGAACGGAACCGTGTCGGCTTCGGGTTCCGCGGGGCTGGACTCGTCGAAATCGAACACGCGCTGACCGCTGGCGGATTCGATCAGACCGCGTTCATCGCGATAGACCAGCGCCTCGCCGCTGCCGAGGACTTCCAGCTGGGCCAGCGAACGGTCGACGTCCGGAAAGACGGAGCGCAGCCGGGCCAGGCTGGCGGCGATTTCCGCGGGAGGAATTCCTTTGGCGACCAGTTCGGAGAGCTTACGGACGCGGGCGACCTCGCCGACATCGAAATAGGACAGCCGGTAGAGCTTCCGGGCCGGCTTGATCAGCCCGGCCCGCTCCCACCGGCGGACTTCGTGGACCGACAGACCGAGCATCTGGGCCAGCATGGCGGGGGTGTGCAGCTCGCGGGATTCCTGGCCGCGGTCTTCGAGTCCCAGGGCCTTGAGGAATTCCGCCTCGCTGAGGACACGCAGATTCTGGCCGCGCTGCTGCAGCCGATGGGCGTCTTCCAACTTGACCGATGGACGTCCGTCTTCCTCCAGCGGCCAGCCTTCCTCGCCGACCACCAGCAACGTCGTCTGCTGGTTGACGTGGATTGTCGCGGTTCCGCCGTGCTGTTCGACCAGTTCCCCCGCCTGCCGATGGGTCAGGCTGGCGAGCGTGCCGGTGAAGGTCACCCGTTCGCCGGCCAGAACTCCCTCGCGTGGAGCTTCGACGAGCGGCGTTTCGGCGGGCTGGGGAGCATCGGAAGCGGTCATGCAGATCACAAGCTGAGCGCCGAAAGGGGGCGCAGGACGGAAAACCCATCGGCATGGAGCGATGCAACGGGCGGATCAGTGGCGAGTCGAGGGCGTCTAGAATTATAAAGTGTGATTCCCCGGGCAGATACCGTACCGCCGGAACGGCTGGCGCATGGTATCTGGACCGGAGATCCCGCGGACGATGGCCGTCCGCGCCCGCCGTCTTCAGGAGTTGCCGCAATGTCCGCCTTGAGTCAGACCGATCCCGACATTTTCGCCGCCATTGAACACGAGCAGACGCGGCAGGTTGACGGTCTGGAGCTGATCGCCTCCGAAAACTACACCAGCGCGGCCGTCATGGAGGCGGTCGGTTCGGTCCTGACCAATAAATACGCCGAGGGCTACCCCGGTCGACGGTATTACGGCGGCTGCGAGCACGTCGATACGATCGAGTCGATCGCGCGCGACCGGGCCTGCCAGCTCTTCGGAGCCGAGCACGCCAACGTGCAGCCGCACGCCGGTTCGCAGGCGAATATGGCGGCCTATTTCAGCGTGCTGCAGCCGGGCGACACGATTCTGGCAATGAATCTGGCGCACGGGGGGCACCTGACGCACGGGATGAGCCTGAACTTCTCGGGCATGCTGTACAAGGTCGTGCCGTACGGCGTCCGGGAATCGGATCACCGGATCGATTTCGACGAAGTCGCCCGGCTGGCCCGCGAGCACAAGCCGAAGATGATCGTCGCCGGGGCGAGCGCCTATCCGCGCGAGATCGATCACGGCAAGTTCGCCGAGATCGCCCGCGAAGTCGGCGCATACCTGATGGTCGATATGGCCCACTACGCGGGGCTGGTCGCCGCGGGACTGCACAACAGCCCGGTTCCGGTCGCCGACTTCGTGACCTCGACATCGCACAAGACCCTCCGCGGCCCGCGGTCGGGATTCGTGCTCTGTAAGGAGATCCACGCCAAGGCGGTCGATAAGACGGTTTTCCCCGGCCTGCAGGGGGGGCCGCTGGAGCACGTCGTCGCGGGGAAGGCGGTCTGTTTTCTGGAAGCGATGCAGCCGGCGTTCAAGGATTACGCCCGGCAGATCATCGCTAACGCACGGACGCTAGCGGAGACGTTGATGTCCGCGGGAGTGCGGCTGGCGAGCGGCGGGACCGACAACCACCTGATGCTTGCCGACGTGACCTCGATCGGCCTGACCGGCAAGATCGCCGAGCAGACGCTCGACAAGGCGGGGATCACGGTCAACAAGAATATGATTCCTTACGATCAGCGGAAGCCCCTCGACCCGAGCGGCATTCGCCTGGGGACGGCGGCGCTGACGACGCGCGGAATGAAGGAAGCGGAGATGAAGCAGGTCGGCGCGTGGATTCTGGGGGTGCTGCAGCACGCGGGCGACGCGGCGGTGGTGGCGCTGACGCGGCAGGAGATTGAAGAGTTCTGCAAGGCGTTTCCGGTGCCGGGGATCGGCTGATTGCAGCGCGGCCACGCGATGGGCTGACGATGATGACGGCGGCGGAGCAGGGGCTCGGCCGCCGTTTTTTTGGGGGGCTCCTCCGTTCCCGGGGTGTCGCTGCGCTCAACCCCAGGCTACCGTCTGCGACCCCGCCGGGGTCGACGGAAGAATGCGTTTGCGCCGGCGAACTCGGGTGACACGCCCAGAGTCCGCGATGGGCGTGGGC
This sequence comes from uncultured Planctomycetaceae bacterium, assembly GCA_942493135.1. Classification (GTDB taxonomy): domain Bacteria; phylum Planctomycetota; class Planctomycetia; order Planctomycetales; family Planctomycetaceae; genus Planctellipticum. Next base: position 7,448,026 of record OW818684.1, read on the forward strand.
ATTGGAATGAGGTGATTCGCGGACCGCCGCGCCCCGCCCCCGGGCTCGTGAAAATCAGGCCGGTAGAAGTCGCGGTCTCCGCTCGCTACGCTGAAGGCCTGATCGACTCGAAGAAACGACTTGGAAGAAGTGAGCGTCGTTGATGCGAAGACTCCTTGCTGTCGCGATCGTCGTAATTCCCGCAAGCCTCTGCCTGGGTTACATCGCCGCACTGGCCCAGCAGGACGCCCCCCGCCCCGCGCCAACGTCGGCGTTGCCGCGGACTGTCGGCTCGCCGGTGCAGACCACCGGCGTCCCCGGTTCGCCCAGCGCGACCACGACGATCAAAGGGACGCAGTTGCCGGCGCCCGATCCAAAGTTCGGCGGCGTGATTCAGAACAACGCCCTGCAATCAAAACCGTGGTGGGCGCCGCGCATCGTGCCGCCCGAGGGCGCGCCTAATGTGTTGCTCATCATCACGGATGATTCCGGATTCGGCGTGCCGAGCACTTTCGGCGGCGTGATTCCGACCCCCACAATGGATCGCGTGGCAAAGAGCGGCCTGCGCTACAATAACATTCACTCGACTGCGCTTTGTTCGCCGACGCGGGCGGCGCTTATCACGGGGCGGAACCATCACTCGGTGGGCTTCGGCGTGATCTCCGAGCAGGCCACGGGCTTCCCCGGCTACAACAGCATCATCCCCGAGGACAAGGCCACTATAGGGCGCATGCTCAAGGACAACGGCTACGCGACCGCATGGTTCGGCAAGAATCACAACACGCCGGCGTTCGCCGCCAGCCAGGTCGGGCCGTTTGAAAAATGGCCGACGGGCATGGGCTTCGAGTATTTCTACGGCTTCAACGGCGGCGATGCGAACCAGTGGCAGCCGAACCTGTTCCGCAACACGACGCAGATCTACCCCTTCGAGGGCAACCCGGGCTGGAATCTGATCACCGGCATGGCCGACGACGCAATTGACTACCTGAACCGCATCAATCAGACGATGCCAGGCAAACCGTTCTTCGTGAAATACGCGCCCGGCGCCACGCACGCGCCGCATCACCCGACAAAGGAATGGGTGAAGAAGATCGCCGACATGCACCTCTTCGACGACGGTTACGAGAAACTGCGAGAGCGCATCTTCGAGAACCAGAAGAAGCTCGGGGTCATTCCGGCGGACACGAAGCTGGAGCCGTGGCCCAAGGACGTCCTGAAGCCGTGGGACGAGCTTTCCGAGGATGAGAAGAAGCTCTTCATCCGGCAGGTGGAGATCTTCGCCGCTTACGAGGCCTACAACGACTCCGAGATCGGGCGCGTCATCCAGTCGATCGAGGACATGGGCAAGCTCGACAACACGCTCATCATCTACATCAACGGCGACAACGGCACGAGCGCCGAGGGCGGTCCGCTGGGCACTCCGAACGAGGTCGCGTTTTTCAATGGGGTGAACATGATCCCCGCGGCGGAGCAGTTGAAATGGTATGACGTGTGGGGCACCGAGCAGACCTACAACCACATGTCGGCGGGCTGGTCGTGGGCCTTCGATACGCCCTTCTCCTGGTTCAAGCAAAACGCCTCCAAGCTCGGCGGCATCCGGCAGTGCATGGCCGTTTCCTGGCCGGGCCGGATCAAGGATGCCGGCGGCCTGCGCGAGCAGTTCATGCACGTCATCGACGTGGTGCCCACCATTCTCGAAGTCGCCGGCATCCCCGCGCCCGCTACGGTGGACGGCATCAATCAGGCGCCGATCGAAGGCACGAGTTTCGCCTACACGTTTGACGCGAAGAACGCCAAGGAGCCGACGCGGCACAAGACCCAGTATTTCGAGATGATGGGCCAGTATGCTCTGTATCACGAGGGCTGGCTACTCAGCACGAAGGTGAACCGTGCACCATGGGAAGCCTTCGGCCCGGCGAATCCCGACCCGCTCAATAATCAGGTGCTCGAACTTTACAACCTGAACACGGACTTCAGCCAGACGCAGAATATCGCCGACAAATTCCCGGAGAAGGTGAAGGAGTTGAAGGCGCAGTTCATCAAGGAAGCCGGGAAGTACCAGGTCTTTCCGATGGACGCCTCGGTCGCCGCGCGCGTCATCGCTCCGCGTCCGAACATCACCGCAGGCCGCACCGAATTCGTCTACACGCAGCCGATGGTCGGCCTGCCGCAGGGGGATTCGCCGCTGCTCCTCAATACCTCCTACACCATTACCGCGGACATCACGGTTCCCGAGGGCGGTGCGGAAGGCATGATTCTCACGTCTGGCGGGCGGTTTGCCGGCTACGGCTTCTATCTGCTCAAAGGCAAGCCGGTTTTCCTCTGGAACATGGTCGACCTCGAACGCATCAAATGGGAAGGCCCGGATGCGCTCGCGTCCGGCAAACACACCGTCGAGTTCGACTTCAAGTATGAAGGCCTCGGGGTCGGCACGCTCGTCTACAATAACATGAGCGGCCTCGCTCGCCCCGGCACCGGCGTGCTCAAGGTGGATGGCAAGGAAGTCATGACGAAGAGGATGGAGAAGACCCTGCCGATGATTCTGCAATGGGACGAGAGCTTCGACGTCGGCTCCGACACGCTCACGGGCGTCAACGATTCGGACTACAAGCCGCCATTCACCCTCACTGCCAAACTCAACAAGCTGACGCTGAAAGTGAATCGCCCGATGCTCTCGCCGGAGGACATCAGAAAACTTGAAGCGGCGCAGCGGAACAATCGGGCCAGCGAATAGGCAACTCTTTGAATCTGCCGCTTGTTACGCGGCGGTGAGTTCAGATTTCGTCGCGTGATAAGCTTCCCACGGCTGCGCCGCCCCGGCAGGTCGAGAAGATGACCGACCGGGACCACCAACGCACTCTCTTTCCCGGCGAGCTGCCGGGGGAGAGGCTCTTACGATTGCCGTTCCGGGCGAGTATTTTCACAGCGTTCGATTCCGCGAGATCCGAAATCTGGTGGTGAGAAATCTGTGTCGCACGAGCATCTTCTCTGGATCGCCTTGACCGCCTACGGCCTCCATGTCCTGGAGGAGTACGAACTGAACTGGCGCGGGTGGGCGAGCTCCGTCCTCCGCCTCCCCGTCGACTGGGGTTCCTTTTATCTGGTCAACGCTCTGGTCGGCGTGCTCGGCGTATGCTGCGCGTCCGTCGGATGGCGGGAGCCGTGGTTCGCCCTCAGCCTCCCGGCGTTGATGATCATCAACGCCACCCTGTTCCACGTGCTGCCAGTCGTCGCGACGCGGATCTACTCTCCCGGCGTCACAACGGCGGTCCTCCTGTTTTATCCGGTCGCGGGCTGGGTGTACTACGGAGCGTGGGCCGACGGCGTGCTGACGGCCGCCGTGTGCGTGCAATCGGGCATTTCCGGGGCGTGCCTGATGGCGATGCCGATCGTCCTGATCAAGGTCAAGGGCCACAAAATGTTCGACTTCGAGAACAAGGACTCCGGCTGATTCCGTGCAGGAGCGGGACAGGTCCGCGGACGCGTCGACTGCGACTGTCTGAAGCCATTGCGCTGTCATCTCTTTTCTGATCCATCGCGCCGATGGGACCATCATGAAAGGCATCACATGCCGAATGCGGCTGAGAATTATGCGGAGTGGTGCGGGTTGTCGGGCCTCTACCTGGCAAATCTGTCGCACGTCGATCGATACCGGGTCTATGGCAAAGCTCTTTCGCCCGCCGGGCTGACCGTGGCAATCGTCAGCGATTTTCTCGACGACGCCAATCCCGCTCTCGACGTCGACGACTGGCGGACCTATCGGGTTTATGAGTTCGGCCCTGGAAAGACAGAACGAGTCGAGCGAACCGTCGCGGCACTGCGCGAGATCGGGGCCAGCGCCCTGGCCGAAGCCGTCGGTTCGTCGCGCAGCAACTCCCCGTTCGAGGCCCTCCAGAGCATGTGGGAGGGTGGAGCGCCCGACATCGACGCGCTCGCGAAGTCGGTGAATGCATTCGATATGGTCGCCTCGCTGCGCAAGTCGCTGGGCCAGGTGCTGCCTGGCCGAAGAGGAAACCCGAAGCCGGACGATTCCGAGAGCCCGTCCGATGCTCGAGCGCAACGGACCGAAGATCGAAAGCGAGTCCGGGAACTGCTGGAGCAGTTTGCCCAACGGCATCGCGAGGCGCTCCAGGCCGACGTCGACCGACACGGCGATCCGCGGCTTGAGGCGGGATACACGGTCGAACGGCGAATGCGGGAGCTCGACGCCATGCGTGCTCGCTGGGTGTCACATCAGACGCAGGCCGACGCGATCGAAACGCTGACCAAGATCATGGAGAAGCTTCCCAAGATCACTCAACAGAAGACGGAGGGGAAGGAGAAGAAGGCGGCCCAGCACCTGAAGCAGCTCCTCCGACTGTTCCGCGAGAAATCGCAGGAACTCCGCCGGGTCGCCGAGGCGGACCGCAGCAGTCAGTTTCTGGCCTTCTGGCCGAAGCTCCAGGGATTCGAAGCCCAGTACGCCGATCTGGTTTCCCCCGATGTCATCGGCGACGCTGAGCTTCGTCGCGCGGCGGAGGAGATCGGCGACTTTTCCGCCGAATCGAAGCGCAAAGCGACGACGCTGGAATGGAGTTCGCCGCGCGGTCTGAAGTGCGATTGGACGACGTTCGACCTCACGGTCGACGTCATCGCCAAGTCGAAATCCGCAATTCGCGCCGGCCTTCAGGCGGTCGAGCGGCTGCGGGCGGAATTTCCCCGTCTGCAGGAAGAGTGGCGGCAGCAGACGCTCGACTCGTTTCGCGAGAACTACCAGGGGCAGATGGATGAGTCCGAACTGGAGGACTACGACCTTGATGATGACGGCGAACCGAGCGACGCCGGAATCCTGCGGCACGTCGAGTCTGGCTCGCTGATGCTCTCGACCGCGGATCCCGAGGGCCGGGGTTTCACCCTGACGGCGTACCTGTCCGTTGAGTGGGACCAGGAACACGGACAGGAACTGGAGTGCGAGATCGACTTTGACGCCGGTTCGCAGGAGGCGGGGGCGGAGTTCGAGCCGGGTGATGTCACCATGACCGACTCGGGAACGCCGTTGAGGGCTGAAGACATTCTGCGATTCGAGTCGACATTCAAGATTGCTTTGCCGGCGGACTACCGGGAATTCCTGCTGCGGTACAACGGCGGCGTTCCGTCGAAGAATTACCTCATCCGCACTCGGGACGGCATGGAGGACAACTGGCGCGTCGCTCGATTCCTGACGTTGACCGGAACGCTCAGGGCGCCGTTCCCTCCGGACAGCCTGGAGGCCTGTCTGCACCTGAGCAACGGGACGAGGATTTCTTCACATCTTCTCCCCATCGCCCTGCTGCGCAAGGGGACCTTCGACCCGATCAATCGGTCGACCACGCTGGCGATCATTCTATCGGGGAAACGTGCGGGCAAGATTGGACTGTTCGACGCCGAGGTGATGCTTGAGCCGCTCCTGGAAACGGGGGATGCGCTGGAGGTCGCTCTCGATGAGATTGTTCGCAACCCGGTCATTGCGGGCGCGAACTTCCCGGATCTCTGGAAAAAGCTCCAATCTGCTCCGGAATTCGCGATTCCGGAATGGCTGCGGTGCATACGGCAGGACGACGTGCCGGCGTTTCTGGCCTGGGCGGCGGGGGGCGGCGATTTTGCGGAGAGACTGATTGAACCCGGAGGGGAATTTCAGCCGACGGTCGTCGATCTTCTGGCGGCCGAGGCGTCTGGCGAGCTCCTTGAAGCCGTCGTGAAGCAGAAGGTCGTCCGACCGAAGTCACTGCGGGATGCGTGGCGGCACTTCCTGTTCATGGACGTGCCGCGGTTTCGGAAGTTGATGCCGCTGCTGCCGAAGGATCAATGGTACTTTGTGCTCGGATCACCGAAGGTCTGGGACCATCCGGACCTGCTGGATGAACTCGCAGTCACCGGGGTGAATCTCGAGACGGCGATCGACGAAGAAGGCGGAACGGCCCTGCATCGGGCTGTTCAACTCGGCCGGACCGACGCCGTCCGTTGGCTGCTTGACCACGGTGCGGACCCGAAAAAAGCGGACCGATACGGACGCACCGCGCTGATCTACGCCGAAAGCGGACAGGGCAATGCCTGCCTGGCAATGCTGGAGGGCCGCCCCGAACCGACACCGACCGGAACAGCCACCCCGGATGCACCGGGAATCGCGGTGCTGTCGGCAGCCGCGGCGGCACTTCCCGCGGGAATCACGCTGAGACTGCAGATCGAGATGACATCCCCGCCGGTCACGCGCGTTGAGAAGGTCTACTATGCGGAGGTTGGCTGCCACTATCGGTTGACGTTCGAGGTCAACAACGGGCAGGTTACGTTCAACGATACACGATCTCCGCGCCAGGACTACCTGCACGCGAAGCACTGGGTCGACGGGCTGTTCGCGCCGATTCTTCAATGGCCGAAGTTGACCCCGCTGTGGGAAACACTTTCAGTCCAGGAGTTCGCTCTTGGGAAAGCCCTCAAGAGTCGCAAGTACGTGCCTGCCCCTCGCGACGACCTCATTTCCGCGGCTCGCTCCGCGCTGGAGCAGGCATTCGATTCCGGGGAAGCCTCCGCCCGAGGCATTCGCGTCTCGAAGTAATCCCTTGGATCGCGTTCCTGCCACGGATGCGGCCGGGTGACGCCGACTGGCCGACTACGGCGGAGTTGTGCCGTACGGCGGGGGAGGTTTGATGTGGGACGGACCTGGCTGTGAACACCGATTCGTCGCGTGGCGAGCTTCGCGCGGTTAGGTGTGTCGGATGGTGGAAGACCACGCCCATCGCGGACTCTGGGCGTGCCACCCGGTTTGGGGAGTTGCTGTGGCGCTGGTGTGATCGGGGCGAAGGCAAAGAGGCCGGGCGCGCCCGGCCCTACGGGAATCACTCATTCGTGCCGATTCACGCCTCGAATCGGCGAACTCTGCTTGACCCCGTCGCCGTCCCGCCTGATAATCCGCTCCCGTTCGCCTGGAGAGGAATCCGGGCGTCTGACGTCGAGGCAAGGAGGCCGGGTGATGACGCAGAGCGAGCTGAGAGAAGACGGGTATCGCTGGGTTCGACCGACCTGGGAGCGGACCGGTGATCGATCCTGGGTGCTGATTGTCCCCAGCCGGTATCTCAAAGAAGACGAGACCTTCGAGGCCGCGGATACGCTGCAGGAACGCTGTCGGCGGCTGTACGAAGTCTTCGAGTTCGACGGGAGCTGGTTCGACCAGTTGCACGAAGGTCAGCTCGAACGGATTCTGAGGAATCCCGGCTGGCGCCGGCAGTACGCCCAGTGCACGAACTGAAATCGCCGGGCGCTGCGCCGGCCCGAGGCCGAGGAAGATTCCGCGGATGGATGTGATTGTCGTCACGTGGGACACCCTGGCCGTCGGGGCGGTGGGTTGCTTCGGCAACGAGTGGATTGAGACGCCGACGTTCGACCGTCTGGCGGCGGAAGGGATCGCCCTCGACCGCTGCGTCGCGCCGTCGGTCCAGACCGCGCTAGCCTGGCGCTCGGTGGCCGAGCCGTTTGAGATCATCGTCGAGGCCGCCGCTTCGCGCTGGTTCGACCGGGCGACGACCGTCGTCGAGGGGCGGACGGGGCGCGAGGTGGCTCCGGCCGACTTTCCGGTGGCCCGGCTGATGCAGGCGGGGGTCGACCGGGTCCGGGAGCCGGCGGGTGCTGCGCCGTTGCGGTTGTGGCTGCATGGAGGCGGGGTGGACGTTCCGTGCGAGCCTCCCGAGGGGTTTGCGACGCTGTATGTCGACGAGTGCGACGAGCGGGGGATTCCGGCGCCGGATCTTGAGAGTCCGGACTGGCCGCTGCATCCGGCGGTTTATGCCGGGGCGGTGTCGCTGCTGGATCACTGGCTGGGGACGCTGGTGGCGGAGCTGGAAGCCCGGGCGGCGGAGCGGCCGGTGCTGCTGATCGTGGCGGCATTGCAGGGTGCGGCGTGGCGGACGACTGCGAAGCGGGCGGGGCATGCGGATCTGCAGCGGATGCAGGTGCCGGCGGTGGTCTGTCCGTTGGGAGCGGTCCCCGGTTGGAGTGACTTTGTCGGCGAACGGATCCGGCGGCCGGTTTCGCTGGCGGGGCTGGCGGGGACGATCGCCGAGGCCTGCGGGGATGCGGCGGCGCCCACCTGGCGGAATCTGCTGGGCGATCCGTACGGGGATGCGGAAGTCGCGTTCCAGACCGCGGCCGGGAGCCGGGGGCTCTGGAGCCCGACCTGGATTGCGCTGCAGCCGAACGGTGAACCGGCTCCCGCGTTGCAGTTGTTTGTACAGCCGGACGACAGCCACTGCGTGAATGATGTGGCGGGGGAGTACCGGGACGCGGCGGACCGGCTGGCGGCGCGGCTGCAGGAACTGACGTCGGCGGGCGGGTGAGGTTGCGTGCTGCGCTGCGTCTGTTTCTGGTCAGACTCCAAAGTCGAGCCGAAGAGAGTGCGCTGCGGGTGGCGCTGGTGGCCTTCAGCCACTGGTGCAGGATGGTCGGGAATTGAGCCGACCCGGACCGGGTCGTCGGGGACTCCGACACCGGCCACCCGCTGGATGTTTGCGCGAATCTCTGCGGGAACCGGCACGGCGTCTGCATAGTTTTTCGGCAGGTGCCCGGAACGGTCGCAAGTGGTGGTCTCGGCCGTTAGGATGCCTAAACTTTGTGCAAATCTTCATTTCTGGAGACCGGCCCGCGGTCGCGGAGAGCAGGAGCCCCATGAGCGACACCGTCTCGTCTGCCGAATTGCAGGAGTCGATCGACAAGCTGGGAACGGCTTACCAATCGATCCGCGAACAGATGTCCAAGGTCATCGTGGGCCAGGACGAGGTGATTGAGCAGCTTTTGATCTCGCTGTTCAGCCGGGGGCACTGCCTGCTGGAGGGGGTGCCGGGGCTGGCGAAGACGCTGATGATCAGCACGCTGGCGCGGTGCCTGTCGATGACGTTCGCCCGGATCCAGTTCACGCCGGACCTGATGCCGGCGGACATTACCGGGACGGAAGTGCTGCAGGAGAACCGGGAGACGGGGAAGCGGGAGTTCCGGTTCATTCCCGGCCCGCTGTTCCACAACATGGTCCTGGCGGACGAGATCAACCGGACGCCCCCGAAGACGCAGGCGGCGCTGCTGGAAGCGATGCAGGAGCGTCAGGTGACGGTGGGGCAGGTGCGGCACACGCTTGCCGACCCGTTTTTCGTGCTGGCGACACAGAACCCGATCGAGCAGGAAGGGACCTACTCGTTGCCGGAAGCGCAACAGGACCGGTTCATGTTCAAGGTGTTCGTCAAGTATCCTTCGTTTGCGGAGGAGCGGGAAATCGCCCGGCGGACGACGTCGATTCAGGTCGACGATATCAAGCCGGTGCTCGACGGTCCTTCGATTGTGGAGCTGCAGAAGCTGGTCCGGCAGGTTCCGGTGACCGAGCACGTGATCGACTATGCCCTGGCCCTCGTCCGGCAGACGCGCGTCGGCGAAGAGGGGATTCCCGAGTTCGTCAGCGAGTGGCTGAGCTGGGGGGCCGGGCCGCGGGCGGTGCAGTTCCTGCTGCTGGGGGCGAAGGCGCGGGCGCTGCTGAACGGTCGGACGCACGTGTCGACCGAGGACGTGCAGGCGCTGGCGAGTCCTGTGCTGCGACACCGGATCGTGACGAACTTCTCCGCCGAGAGCGAAGGGATCACGACGGATCGCGTGGTGGAAGAGCTGCTGAAGACGACACCGGCAAAGGAAGGCGAGCTGACCCGTGATCCGAGACTCCAGAAGATTTTTGCCGCCTGAGGCGGTTTCGCGGATCGCGCGGCTGGAGATCCTCGCCCGGAACGTGGTGGAGGGGTTTCTGTCCGGTCTGCACCGCAGCCCGTACTTCGGTCAGTCGATCGAGTTCGTCCAGCACCGCGAATACGTCCCCGGAGACGATATCCGGCGGATCGACTGGAAGGTCTGGTCCAAGACCGACAAGTACTACATCAAGCAGTACGAAGAAGAGACGAATCTGCGGACGACGCTGCTGGTCGACCTGAGCGAGTCGATGCAGTTTGGGTCGGGGAAGCTCTCGAAGTACGAGTTCGCTTGCCAGATCGCCGCCAGCCTGTCGTACCTGCTGCTGCGTCAGCAGGATGCCGTGGGCATGGTTACGTTTGACGCGGGGATCCGCAGCCGAGTGCCGTCGAGCAGCAAGCAGAATCACCTGCAGGGGATTCTGACCGCCCTCGACGCCCAGGCCCCGGCGAAGAAGACGGACATGGGCCGGATCCTGGGGCAGCTTGCGGACGAGCAGTCGCGGCGGGGATTGATCGTGCTGGTCTCCGACCTGTTCGCGGATCGGGCGGGATTGCTGAAGGGCCTCAAGCTGCTCCGGACGCGCGGGCACGACGTGATGGTCTTCCACGTGCTGGACGACGCCGAGCTGGATTTCAACTACGTCGGCACGACGAAATTCGAAGGGATGGAAGAGGCGGGGGATCTGATCTGCGACCCGCGGTCGCTGCGCGAGGGTTACCTGGCGGCGATGCAGAAGTTCCTGGAAGAGCTGCGGCATGCGTGCGCCCGGCAGATGATCGATTACCAGACGATCCGGACGAGCGAACACCTGGATGCGGTGCTGCGGAGTTATCTGACGCACCGGCTGGGAATGCGGAACACGGCGTAAGAGCGATGGCACTCGTGGCGTGATATGCTGACGGGTTGCGGAAGACGAAGAGGTTCACCGCGGAGACGCGGAGGACGCGGAGAAGACAAGAGAGAAGAAAGAACCACGAATTTCGCGAATGAACGCGAATCGAGAGGGAGTGACGAAGTCGGGAAGGGCTTCAGCGAACACAGGGTTAAGTCTCGGAAGAGTGAGTTTCCAGGCGGGAGCCTGGGAACGAGGTCGAAACGTGGAGCGAGCTGAAAAGTGGAGGGCTGATAGCGGAGGGCCAGAGAACACAAACGTGGCATTTATCTGGCTTTCCGCTTTCAGCTTGATGCTTTCCGCTCGCAAAGGAGTCTGAGCGACAGAATGGATGCATGGCTGGGATCGCACTTTTTTAATCCTGCGTTTGTCGCTGGAGGGATGGCCCTTCTGGCGGCCCCGGTCATCATCCATCTCATCAACCGCATGCGGTACCGGACGGTGCGGTTCGCGGCGATGGAATTCCTGCTGCAGAGCGAGCAGCGGAATCGCCGGCGGCTGCTGCTGGAACAGCTCCTGCTGCTTCTGCTGCGGATTCTGATCGTGCTGGCGATCGTGATGCTGATCGCCCGGCTGATTCTCGATCCCGGGCAGTTGTCGCTGTTCCGGGGGACCAAGTCGCATCATGTGGTGCTGCTCGACGACAGCCTGTCGATGCGGGAACGCCGGGGCGAAACGACGGCGTTTGCCGAGGCGCTGAAGATCATCAACGAACTGGCGTCGGAAGGGGCGCAGCGGCCGGATACGCAGCGGTTTTCGCTGCTGCTGCTGTCGCGTCCCGATCAGCCGTTCTTTTCCGAGCGGGATGTCAACGAGGCGCTCGTCGCCGAACTGGCGACCAAGCTGGATCCGCAGACGTTTCACTGCACGCATCGGGAGCTGAGTCTGCTGGAGGGTCTGCAGGCGGCGGGCCGGTTCCTGGCGCAGGAACAGGCGACGGTGCAGCATCTGCACGTGGTGTCGGATTTTCGCGAGCGGGACTGGAAGGATCAGAAGGCCCTGTCCACAGCCGTGGGAGAGATCACCGCGAAGGACGTGGCGGTCAACCTGGTCAAGACGGTCGGCGAGTCGCAGAACAATCTGTCGGTGACGGACCTGACTGGGGCGGTGCAGGTCGCCGCCGCAGGCGTGCCGCTCCGGCTGAAAGTGAAGCTCCGCAATCAGGGGGATCAGCTCGTGCGGGACGTTCGCGCGGCGGTCTTCGATGACGGCGTGAAGATCCCGATCAATATCGTGTTCGACAAGATCGAGCCTCGGAGCGAAGTTGAGCACGAATTCGACGTGCGGCTGGCCTCGGCCTCCCGGCATCGATTGCGGGTCTCGCTCGATCCGGATGTGCTTCCGGAGGATAACGCCCGTTACCTGGCGGTGGACGTGTCCGAGTCACTGCCGGTGCTGATTGTCGACGGGTCGCCGACGGGGGAAGGGGCAGCCTACATCGCCGATGCCCTGGCGTCCGATCCAACGAGCACGGGGATTTCAACGACGATCGAGAATCCGGACGGACTGCGACGACGGCCGCTGGAGAACTTCCGGGCGATCTACCTGGTGAATGCGCCCGAGCTGGCTGCGGACGCCGCCGATCTGCTGGACCGCTATGTCACCGCGGGGGGCGGGCTGGTGTGGTTTACGGGGGATGCCGTGCGGCCCGCCTATTACAACAGCGAACTGTATCGCGACGGGGAGGGGTTGTTTCCGGTGCGGCTGGGGACGGCTCCGCGGGACCTGGAGGCGGATCTGACGACGTCGGAACCGGACTTGGCCGTGATCGATCACCCGATCTTTCAGGTGCTGACCGGCGACGACAATCCCTTTCTGCAGAGCGTGGGGATCAAGAAGTTCTTTCCGGTCGCGGACGACTGGGTGCGGGACGACGTCCAGCGAAAAGACCACGTGACGACGCTGGCCCGGCTGCGAACCGGCGAGCCGGTGATCTTCGAGCGGCAGCACGGTCGCGGCAAGGTGGTCGCGTGCCTGACAACGGCGCAGCCCGACTGGAACGACTGGGCGGTGAATCCAAGTTATGTGGTGTTCCAGCTCGACCTGCTGAAGTACGTGGCGAAGAGCGACCGGGGGCTGGGACAGCAGGCGGTCGGCGAGCCGATTCAGCTCAAGCTCGACCCGGCGAAGTACCTGGAGTCGGTGGAGATCCTGGCGCCTCTCGCCGATGGGCAGTCGACCATTCGCCTGCAGGCCGCTCCCGAGGAAGGTAAGGGCGCAAGCTCCAGCGCCGGCGTGCAGCTCAGCGCCGTCTTTCGAGATACGGACGAGCCGGGGATCTATACGGTCCGGCTGCTGAATCAGAGTCAGGTCAGCGAGGACCGGCTGATGACGTTTAACGTTTCGCCGCGCGAGGGAGATCTGACGCTGGCGACGACCGCGAACCTCCGCAAGCGGCTGGGAGACAACCCGGCGGTGCAGATCCAGGAGCCGGGCCGGCTCGACTGGGTGCAGGGGGAAGAGGCGGGTTCGGAGATCCGGCGGGGCCTGTTGTGGCTGCTGCTGGTGCTGCTGACTGCGGAACAACTGATGGCGTATCGATTGAGTTTCCATCCTCCCCTGGTGAGCGCGACGGCATGACGGCAGGCCTGTTGACTGGCGGACTGCTGGCGGCTGCGGAAACAGCCGGGACGCTCACGGCGCGCGAATTCGACTGGCCGGAGAGCCCGCTGGGCTGGCTGGTGCTTGTGGGCGGCGGGCTGGCTGTCCTGGCCTGGGTGGTGTGGTGGTACGTCCGGGACACGGTCGAAGTCTCGCGGGTCTGGCGCGTCGTGTTGTCGGGATTGCGGCTGGCGGTCCTGGGCGGACTGCTGGTAGTGGCGCTCAATCCGCAGGACCGCACGCAGAAGCTGTCGTATCATCCGTCGCGGGTGGCGTTCCTGGTCGATACTTCGCTTTCGATGCGTCATCCGGCGAAGACGGGAGACGGTTCTTCGACGCCGGCAGGCGGTCCTTCGCGGGCTGCCGTCGTGCAGGAGTTACTGGAGCGGTCGCCGGTCCTGGCGGAGTTGCGCAAACAGCACGAGGTGAGCGTTTACACCTTTGACTCCTCGCTGGAAGGTCCGCAGCGGGTCTTCGGCTGGACGCCCGAGACTCCTCCCGAAGGGATGGCGCCTGCGCCTGCCAATGTGCAGGAGCCGGCGGCGACATGGTCGGAGTGGTTCGAGCCGCGCGGGCTGGAGTCCCGGCTGGGTGAGACGCTCAACGAACTGATCCGGCAGCTTGCCGGCCGGACGTTGTCCGGGATTGTGGTGATTTCCGACGGGGCCTCGAACGCGGGGATTGATCCGTCGACGGCCCACGATCGGGCGATCGCCAGCAAGACTCGGCTGGTGACGATTGGCGTGGGGGGCACTGAAGCGCCGGTCAATCTGGCGGTCTCGGATATTCAGACGCCAACGGACGTGCAACTTGGCGACCCGTTCGAACTGACGGCCTTTCTGCAGTCCCAGGGTTTTGCGGGGAAGACGGCCCAGGTGGAGTTGCTGTCGAAGACGCCGCGAGATGCCGAGCCGTTGCTGGTCGAAGAGCGGGATGTGCCGCTGGGCGAAGACGGCACGCCGGTGGAAGTGAAGTTTCCGCAGAATCCGACCCAGGCGGGGCAGGTGCAGTTCACGGTCCGCGTGAAGGGGGCTGGCGGAACGTCGGAAGCCAACAACGAGGACAATCAGCAAAGCGTGTCGGTGAACGTCTTCGACAGGCCGACGCGCGTGCTGCTGGTCGCCGGGGGGCCGCTGCGGGACTATCAGTTCGTGCGGAACATGCTGTTCCGGCACAAGTCGATCGAGGTGGACGTCTTCCTGCAGACGGCCGGTTCGGGAACGAGCCAGGAATCTCGGAATCTGCTGTTCGCGTTTCCGGAAAGCCGGGAGCAGCTCTTTGAGTACGACGTGATTATCGCGTTCGATCCGGACTGGAAGCAGATTCCGGCCGCGTCGCGCGAGATGCTGACCGAGTGGGTTTTCAACGAAGCGGGGGGGCTGATCCTGGTGGCGGGCGAGGTCTACACGGCCCAGCTCGCGCAGTCGGCCAATCCGGATGCGACCGATGCCGCGGATGATCTGAGTTCTCTGCGCGAGATGTCGCCGGTGCTGCTGACATCTTACATTTCGGCGGCTCAGTTCGATCAGCCGCACGATCAGCCGTGGCCGATTCAGTTTACGCCCGAAGGACAGCGGGCGGGCTTTCTGCAGCTCACCGACGATCCGGTGACGTCTGCGGCCCGCTGGAAGGACTTTCCCGGGTTCTATCGCAGCTTCCCGACCAACGGAGCCAAAGCGGGAGCGACGATTCTCGCCCGGCTAGCCGATCCGCGGTCGACGGCCGAGGCTCAGATTCTGATGGCCTCGCAGTTCTACGGGCAGGGGCGGACGATTTATCTCGGCAGCGCGGAGATGTGGCGGCTGCGGGCGATCGACGAAAACGACTACGACCGGTTCTGGATCAAGTCGATCCGCGAGGCGGGGCAGGGGCGGATGAAGCGGGGGACGCGGCGGGGCATGCTGTTGCCGGAAAACCGTCGGCTGGTGCTCGGCCAGACGGCGCGGGTCCGGGCGCGGCTGCTGGATGCCCGTTTTCAGCCGCTGGAAAGCGACGCGGTCACGCTGGACGTGACGGATCCGACGGGACGTCCGCTTGTGCCGGCCCGGAAGCTGGTGCGGGATGCAGCGCGGCCGGGCGAGTACACCGGGGATTTCCGGGCCAGTCTGCCGGGCGTGTACAAGCTGGAGCTGGAGGTTCCGGAGTCCCGGGACCAGATCACCGAAGAAATTACCGTGGCTCTGCCGAAGCTGGAAGATGAGAACATCCGGCAGAACAGCCGGCTGCTCACCGACCTGGCGGCGGAAACGGGAGGAAGCTACCTGACGATCGACGAGGCGGCGACGAAACTGGCCGGCCTGCTCCCCAGCAAAGGGGAACCGTTCCTCGTCGACGAGCGTCTGAGAACCTTGTGGGACCGTCCGTGGGTCATGTACCTGCTGGTGGGTCTGCTGAGCCTCGAGTGGCTGATTCGCAAGCTGCTGAAACTGGCCTGACCGGACTGCTATGCCTGCACCAACGCGACCAACGCTGCCGCCGGAAATTGCCGCTCTGCTGAGCCGGCTGCGGAGCAGGATCCGCAGCTACGTGCTGATTGAAGGGGTGGCGCTGCTGCTGGTCCTGGCGGGGGCGATCTTCTGGGGGAGCTTCCTGTTCGACTGGGCCTGGTTCCAGCTCGTGAAGCTGGAACCGCCGCGCTGGCTGCGGGCGATCGTCCTGATCGGCACGGTCTGCGGTCTGGCGGCGACCGGTCTGGCGGCGATCGTCTTTCGCTTCCTGCGGTCCTATCGACCCCGGTCGCTGGCGCTGGTGCTCGAACGCCGTTTTCCGCAGCTCGACGACCGTCTGATTACCGCGGTGGAAGCCGCCGAGAGCTATGGCGAGCCAGGTTCTCCGTTTACGCAGGCGATGCTCGAACGGACGATGAGCGACGCTTCCCGGGCCGCCGAGCAGGTGAATCTGGCGGAGGTCTTCAATCAGCGTCCGCTGCGCAAGGCGGTGATCACCGCGGCCGTGCTGCTGGTTTCGATCCTGGGACTGCTGGCGGTCAACGCCTCGGCGATGGACCGCTGGGCCCGGGGCTATTTGGGGCTGCAGGATCTTTACTGGAACCGCGAAACGGTGCTGGTGCTGCAGGCGATTGCACCGCCGGGGGATCGCGTCCGCAGTTTTGTCGACGGCCGGCTCCGGCACGCGCGCGGGACGGATCTCGTGCTGCAAGTGCTCGTTGCCGAAGGCAAAGTCGCCCCCGACCGGGTGCGGATCGATTACCGGCTGGCCGGCGGACGAGGGAGCGGGCGGGCGTATCTGACGCGACTGGGGGACCAGCCGTTTCAGCATGCGCTGCCGGGGCTGCTGGACTCGGCCGAGATCTGGATGACCGGTGGCGACTTCACCACCGCTCGACCGTACGTGGTCGAAGTGGTCGATCCGCCGAGCCTGGACCGCGTGGAGCTGGCCTGTCGTTATCCGGAGTACACCGGTCTTAACAACGGTTCGTCCGAAGGCATACGGACGAAAGTGACGGTGGAAGGCTCGCAGGTTTCGGCTCCGGTCGAGACCGACTTCGTGCTAAGCGGTTTCGCCAATAAGCCATTGCAGTCGGTCCGGATCGACGGGGATGTGAGCGGCAGGCGGTTCGAGATCTCGCTCGTCGCGGGTGGTTCGACGCCGGATGACAAGGCGATTCTCGACCCGACGGCGGGAATCACGCTGAAGGCCGAGGACGGAGAGAAAGAGTTCCGGGCTGAACTGCCCGCGAATGCCTTTGCCGAAGACGGTTGCATCTGGAGCGTGCGGTTTGTCCTGGCCCAGAACGCCAACGACCGGCTACCGGAACAGATTATGGCGGCGTCCGATTCCCGGAAGGTTCTCGAACAGCCGATCGCTCTGCCGCCGGACTCGGTGCTGCGGATGACGCTGGAAGATGTCGACGGGATCACCAACACGGAGCCGATCCGCCTGACGGTCAACGGTGTCGCCGATCAGCCGCCGGTGGTTGAGGCCAATCTGCGGGGGATCGGCAGTTCGATCACGCGGAAGGCGCGGATTCCGGTCGCGGGGCTGATCACCGACGACTACGGCCTGCAGTCGGCCCGGTTCGAGTTTGTGATCGATCAGGAGACCGAGTGGAAGCCGCGCGAGCTGGGAACGCCGCCGCAGGCCGGCGTCCGCGAGTTCCCGTTGGCCCGGAGCGAAGCGGAGCCTTACGCCCGGTTCGACGTGCTGCCGCTCGATCTGCAGATTCAGCAGCGGCTGACGCTGTCGATTGCCGCGAGAGACGGCGACGACATCAACGGTCCGCACGAGACCCGCAGCCAGAAGTTTGTGTTCACCGTCGTCCCTGTCGAAGAGCTGCTGTCGATTCTGTACGGCAAGGAACTGAATCTCCGCCGGCGGTTCGAGCAGATCCTCAGCGAAACCAAAGAGACGCAGAAGGACCTGATCCTGCATCGCAGCCGGATTGACGAGTTGAAGACTCTGCGGGCCGCCGCGACGCCCGACCCGGCGCAGATGACGACGCTGGAACAGTCGCTGATCGGGAGTGCGGAGCGTTCGCTGCACGGGGTGCGGAAGAACGCCACGGAGACCGCAGGCGTCCACGAGGCCTTCGGGGAGATCCGGGAGGAGCTGGTTAACAACTCGGCGGATACTCCGCAGATGCTGGACCGGATCGATTTCAAGATTGTGGCGCCGCTGGAAGCGATCACCCGGACCGACTATCCGGCCATCGACGCTGCGCTCGGGCTGTACCGGCTGGCGAACGAGAAGGGGACCGATCCGACGGGGCCGGTGGACGAGTCGATTGCGGAGCTGGGGACGATGATCGAACACATGGAACAGATCCTGCTCGAAATGCGGAAGCTGGAGACGTTCCACGAGGCGATCGAATCGCTGAAGGCGATCATTGCGGCCGAGCGGGAGCTGATCGAGAAGACGCGGCAGAAACGAAAAGAGGCGGCGCTCAAGGCGCTGGAATAGAATACAGAAGGCGGCAATCACGAATCACACGAATGGACACGAATGAGGAATTCAGAGAATAAACCACGGAAGACACGAAGGGCACTGAGAAGAAGAGGACGAATTCAATCAGGTCGCTGCGGGTGAAGGTTCTGAGATTCATGTCATTCGTGGTTGCCTCTGTTCTTCGTTTGAGTCTGGGATTTGTTTCGGATTTCGAGTTTCGGATTTCGGATTTTTGACGGCAGCCCTGCGTAGCCCCGCTGGGGAGGATTATTATGATCTGGCGACAGATTCTCTGCGGCGGTCTGTGTCTGCTGATGACGCTGTCGGCAGTCCGGGCTCAGGAACCGGCTGCGGCGCCGGCGGAAACGGAAGCCCGTCCGCTGGCGTCCGATCAGGAAGCGCTGACGCTGCGGTATCAGCGGTTCGAGAATACGCTGCTGCAGCTTGCGGAGTATTTGCGCAAGACCGACCCGACGCGGGCGGATCTGCTGGTGCGGGCGATCGGCCGGAGCAAGGAGTCGCGGATTCCGGACCAGATGCAGCAGCTCGTGCAGTTGCTCAAGCAGGAGCAGCTCGGCGACGCGATCGAGCAGCAGGAGTCGGTGACGCTGCACATGCTGGCGCTGCTGGATCTGCTGCAGAGCGAGGACCGGAAGGACGAGCTGGAGGCGGAGAAGAAGCGGATTCAGGAGCTGATCAAGGACGTCGACAAGCTGATCGGGCGCGAGAAGGACGTGCGGGCGGCGACCGAGCGTGGTCGGCTCGGCGAAGGCACCGAGCAGGAGCAGGAGCGGGTCGGCGACGCCACTCAAAAGCTGATCGACAAGATCAAGGAGCAGGACGCCGCGCGGAACGCGAAAAACGACCGGCAGTCGGGGAAGTCCGGAGACCAGAAGTTGGATGCGGGAAAACCGCCTGGCGACCAGGGTCCGATGCCGGACGGGGAGAAGTCTCCCGACGGCAAGGAAACTCCAGAAGGAAAAACTGAAGACGGCAAACCGAACGAGGGTGAGAAGCCCGGGGAGAAACCGGGCGAGAAGTCTTCGAAGCCGGGCGAGTCTAAGCCCGGAGAGAAATCGCCGATGGACAAGTCGGGGAAGCCGCCGGGCGAGAGCAAACCGTCTGATGGCAAGCCGTCCGAGGGGGACTCGAAGCCTTCGGAGTCCAAGCCGTCCGAGTCGAAACCCTCGAAGTCGCAGTCGGGGAAGCCTCAGCCGGGGCAGCAGCCGCAGCCTCAGCCGGAGGGGGAACAGCAGCCCCAGGAAGAAAACTCGTCGCAGGATCCGCTGCAGGCCCGGCAGACCTCCGGCAAGCAGGAAATCGAAAAGGCCCGCGACCAAATGCAGCGGGCGATCGAGGAGTTGAAGAAGAAGTCGAAGGACAAGGCGTCAAATCGCCAGGACGAGGCGATCGCCGAGTTGATGAAGGCTAAGGAAAAGCTCGAAGAGATTCTGCGGCAGCTTCGCGAAGAAGAGCGGACGCTGCTTCTGGCGGCGCTGGAGGCCCGTTTCCGGGACATGCTGGCCCGGCAGCAGACGGTCTATAACGGGACGCTGGGAGTGGCCCAGGTGCCGGAATCGCAGCGGAACGAGCGGCACCGCAATCGCTCGGTCGAGCTGGGTCGCTCGGAAGACGAGATCGCATTGCTCGCCGACAAGGCGCTGACGCTGCTGAAGGAAGAAGGCTCATCGGTGGCGTTCCCGGAAGCCATCGAGCAACTGCGAGACGACATGCGATCGGTAGCCCGCCGGCTGGAGCGGACCGACGTCGCGGAGATCACGCAGGGGATGGAGCGTGATATCATGGAGACGCTGGAAGAGCTGATTGCGTCGCTGCAGAAGGAGCTGGAGAAGCTGAAGGATCAGAAACAGCAGCAGAAGCAGCAGCAACAGCAGCAAAAACAGGAGCAGGGACTGGTCGATGCACTGGCGGAGCTGAAAATGCTGCGGTCGCTGCAGTTCCGCGTGAACCGTCGAACGAAACAACTCGGTCGGCTGGTCGACGGCGAACAGGCCGTCGAGCAGGAAGTTCTGCAGGAACTGCAGAAGCTGTCGCTCCGCCAGGCGCGGATCCAGGAAGCCACGCACAGTCTTGCCGCCGGCAAGAATCGTTAGCTCGGGAATACGACGATGAGAATTCTGCTATTCCTGCTGGCCGGACTGGCATCGACGGTGGCGGTTCGCGCGGCTGAGACCGTGGTGCTGGCGCCGATGGAAATCGACGAAGCCCGGCTGCACGTGCTGGCGTGGGTCGCCGAGCAGCCGACAAAGGATCCCGACCGCACCGACCGGCTGAAGGTGTTGTGGGGGGGCCTGGAACCGGGGGCTTCGGCCGAGGAACTGCTGGAGGCCGTCGTACAGTCGTTTGCGATTTTTGACGAGCCGACCGCCCGGCTGCTGGAAGAGTGTCGGTTGCCGGCGCTCTCGCTGACTCCTCCGTCGGCGGATGTGCTGAAGCGACCGGGGCTGGAGGAGTTCTATCTGCAGAATCTGCGGCTGTATTACGGTCGCTATCTCGCGGACCGTCTGATGTACGACGAAGCGTCGGACGTGCTGCAGTCGACCGACGTGCGTCACGTGGTCGATCCCGCCAGCCTGTTGTTCTACCGGGCGGTGGCCTCGCAGGCGCTGCTGAACGTGAAGCCGGCGCTGGCCGCGATCGACCAGTTGCTCAAGCACACGGAGGGGGTCCCCGTCCGTTACCGCCAGACGGCGATTCTGATGCAGGCCGAGCTGGCCGAGCTGGAAGAGAAATCGCTGGGCGAAATCGCCCGGCTGATGTCGGACTCGGAACGCCGGCTGGACCTGGGCCGGTCGGGGGAGAAGGTGCAGGGGGTGCAGGAGCGGATCATCGCCGACCTCGACGAGCTGATCAAAAAGATCGAGCAGCAGCAGGGGGGCGGCGGTGGCGGCGGCGGTTCGAGCGGCAACAGCAACGAGAGCAACAGCGCCGCCGACGACAGCCGCGTGAAGGGGACGACCGCGCCGGGCGAAGTCGACAAAAAAGACTTCTCCAAGCAGGGCCGCTGGGGGGATCTGCCGGAGAAGGAACAGGCGAAGGCCCAGAACCTGATCAACCGCAATTTCCCGTCGCATTACCGGCAGGCGATCGAGTCGTACTTCAAGAAACTGGCCAACCGACCGGCGAAGCCGGCGGGTGAGTGAATGGCGGATTGCCGATGTTGAACCGTGGACTGCTTCTGTTCGGACTGCTGCTGGCGGGATCCCCCGCCGTGGCGGACGATCCCGTCGTCGCCGTTGACACGCTGCAGGGAGAATCCCTGCGGGGGGTGCTGACGAGTCTGACGGACGCTCAGCTCGTGCTGCAGACTGAGCAGGGGCGTCGGGAGATTCCGATTGCCGAGCTGCTGGCGGTCCGCCCGGACGCCGCGGAGGCGGCTAAGAGCGCCGATGGCGAAGTCCGGCTGCAGGATGGAACGCGGCTGGCCGCGGCGAACTACACCGCCGGCGTCAAGTCGGCCCGCTTCGAACATCCGCGATACGGCGAACTGACGGTCGCTCTGGATCGCGTGACAAGTACTCGTCTGCTCCCGGCAGAAGGGAACTCGGTTGCGATCTGGACGCAGTTGCTGGAGCGCTCGCTCAAAAAGGATCTGCTGGCGATCAGGAAGGCCGAGGTGGTCGATCACCTCGACGGCGTCATCGGAACCGTCGACGACAAGAACGTCCGCTTCGTGCTGGATGGCGAAGAGGTTCCGGTGAAGCGGGAACGCGTTTTCGGGCTGATTTATTTCCGCCGGGACGCGGCTCCCCGCAAGTCGATTGTCGCCAGTATCGACACCGTCGACGGCGACCGGCTGCCGGCCGGGAGAGTCACCTGGGCCGACGGTCGCTGGCGCGTCGAACTGTCCGGCGGCATCGCCCTCGACGCGGAGACCGGCGTGTTCCGCACGCTCGACTTCAGCCTCGGCAAAGTCCTCTATCTGTCCGAAGTCGATCCGCGGAACGTCGAGCACGTTTCCTGGTGGGACGAGCCGTGGGTCAACTTCACCTATCGGCGCAATCGCAACTTCGACGGCAAGCCACTGCGGCTCGCCGACAAGACGTGGCCCCGCGGCCTGGCGATCCACTCGCTGACGACGCTGACCTACCGGCTGGGGGGAGACTACCGCCGGTTCCTGGCGCTGGCGGGGATCGACGACGAAATCCGCGCGCATGGCAATGTGCTGCTGACGATCACCGGCGACGGCAAGACGCTGTACGAAGGGGAAATCGGCATCGAGAATCCCCGTCGCCCCGCGATTCCCCTCGACCTCGACGTCACGGGGGTGGTCGAGTTGCAGATCAAGGTCGACTTCGGGAAGAACAACGACATCGGCGACCGGCTGCACCTGGTGGATGCGCGGGTGACGAAGTGAGTGAAGTCGAAAGATTGCTCGCAGAGACGCAGAGGGGATAGAGGGCGCAGAGAAGATACGAGAAGACGAGAAAAGTGTTACGCACGACGGGGCGTGACATCGTCGTGGAGATTGAGAGACGAAATCACTGCAAATTGCAGAGTGCAAAATGCAAATCGCAAAATGATGAGGGAAGGCGTTTCCTCTGCTCGTTTCTGCAGGACTGATGCTGATGAATGACTTGGGGCGGATGCTGGTTCTGGCGGCGAGTGGGCTCGTCATTCTGGCGGCGTCTGAGGTCCGGGCGGTCGATCCCGCCGTGGTGGAGGCTCAGCAGAAACGGGTCAAGATGATCGGCCAGCTCGCTCCTGCGGTCGTGGCGATCTTCGGTCCCGAAGGGGGGGGCGGTGGTTCGGGCGTGCTGATCACGCCCGACGGCTACGCGCTGTCCAATTTTCACGTGACGAGCGCCTGCGGCAACTTCATGAAGTGCGGGCTCAACGACGGCGTGCTGTACGATGCCGTCATCGTGGGATTCGACCCCGCGGGCGACGTGGCGCTGCTCAAGCTGCTCGGCCGGGACGACTTTCCGACGGCGCCGCTGGGGGACAGCGACAAGGTCCGCGCGGGTGACTGGGTCTACGTGATGGGCAATCCCTTCCTGCTGGCAACCGACTATCACCCGACGGTGACCTACGGCATCGTCAGCGGCGTGCATCGCTACCAGTATCCGGCGGCGGGTGATTTCCTGGAGTATCCCGACTGCATCCAGGTCGACGCCTCGATCAATCCGGGCAACTCGGGCGGACCGCTGTTTAACGCGGATGGCGAACTGATCGGCATCAATGGTCGCGGTTCGTTCGAGAAGCGGGGCCGCGTCAACGTTGGTGCGGGCTATGCCATCTCGATCAATCAGATCAAGCACTTTCTCGATCACCTGCGGGGCGGCCTGGTTGTCGATCATGCCACGCTGGGCGCAACCGTCCGTTCCAGCGACGGGGGGGCGGTCCTCGTCGATCGGATCCTGGAACGCTCGGAGGCCTTCCGCCGGGGTTTGCGGGAAGGGGATGAGATTGTCTCGTTCGGCGGTCGACCGATTGGGAGCGTCAATCAGTTCAAGAACATTCTGGGGATCTATCCGCAGGGCTGGACGCTGCCGCTGACGTATCGTCGGGACGGGCGGAAGTCCGAGATCTATGTCGAGCTGCGGACGCTGCACCGCGAATCCGAGATGCGTCCCAAGAAGGCCGAGGAGCCCGAGAACCCGCACCCGAAACCGGATCCCGATCAGCCGAAGGAGCAGCCGGACGACAAACGGCCCCGGCCGCAGCGGATGAACCCGATGCAGAAGCCAAAGGTTGAGCCGCCGGCTCAGTACAAGGACCTGTACGTCGAGAAGGACGGCTTCGCGAACTACTACTTCAATCAGCAGAACCAGGACCGGGTGCTCAAGGGCCTGCAGCCGCTGGGGAGCTGGCAGGGAATCTCGGGGCTCTGGGCGTTCAACGGCAAGGCTGCATCGGGTCTGCCGTTTTCCATCAAGCTGGGGACGAGCGGCCTCGGGATGGAGCTGGGCGAGCCGACCGATCCGAAACGGCTGATTGCCCTGCAGTCTCTCGACGGCAGCGACTGGCTCGATGAGCCTCCAGGGAGCGGCGGGCTGCTGGCGGCCTGGCACCACCTGCGGTTGCTGCTGTCCGGAGGTCGCGAGGCGTTCGGCGAGTTCTATTACTTCGGCAGCGAACCGCTCGACGGGCGGGGAGAGATCGTGGATGTGCTGATTTCTTCGCACACCGGCATCCGCACGCGCTGGTTCTTCCGCAAGTCGGACGGCGGACTGGCCGGGTGGGATACGTCGCTCGAAACCGACGCCGATCCCTGCGAGGTCCGGATTCTCGACTGGGACGAGAGCGGACAGCGACGATTTCCGCGACGGTTCACCGTCCGCAGTGGCGATCTCGACTTTGGCGATTTTCTGATCACCGACTGGACGACCGCCGCCGGTCCGGCCGGAGAAGGGCAGGCGAAGTGATGCAGTCGGACCGACTCAGACTGGCCTGGCTGCTTGTGCTGCTGGCGTGTCCTGCGGCCGCCTCGGCGCAGTCGTTCCCGGACACGATCGACGCGGTTGCGCCGAAGGTCGTCAAGATTTACGGAGCCGGGGGGCTCAAGAACCTGTACCCCTACGGAACGGGATTCCTGGTCTCGCCGCAGGGGCACATTGCGACGGTCTGGAGTCACATTCTCGACGCCGACAGCGTGACGGTCGTGCTTAACGACGGCCGCCGGTTCGAAGGGAAGGTCGTGGGGGCCGAGCCGCCGCTGGATCTGGCCGTCCTGAAGATCGAAGGCGAGAATCTGCCGTATTTCGACCTGTCCCAGACGGCGACCGCGGGCGTTGGCTCGCGGGTGCTGGCCTTCAGCAACGTCTTTAAAGTGGCTTCCGGCAACGAAGCGGTCTCGGTGCTGCACGGCGTGATCAGTTCGCGAACGACGCTCACCGCCCGGCGCGGCGTGTTCGAGGCGCCGTACAGCGGGCCGGTCTACATCGTCGATGCGATTACGAACAATCCCGGGGCCGGCGGCGGGGTGCTGACCACGTGGGACGGTCGATTGCTCGGCATGCTCGGCAAGGAGCTGCGCGACAGCCGGAATAACACGTGGGTCAATTACGTTGTGCCTATCGGCGAGTTGAGCGACATGATTCAGCAGATTTCGACGGGGCAGTTCCGCAGCCGGCCGAGATCCGACGAAGATCCCGAGGTCCAGCTCCGCCGATACAGCGCGATCGATTTCGGGCTGGTGATGGTCCCCGATGTGGTGGTCCGTACGCCGCCGTATGTGGATCGGGTGGTGGCCGGCTCGCTGGCGGAGAAAGCCGGGCTGAAGTCCAACGACCTGGTGCTGTTTGTCGGCGAGACGCTCGTACCTTCGCACCGCATTCTCCGGGACGAACTGGGCCGGCTCGAAGCGGGCGACCGGTTGAAGCTGGTCGTCCGCCGGGGAAACCAGCTCGTGACGGTCGAGCTGCAGGTGCCGCGAAAGGGGGAGGTCGAGTGACTGCTATCTCGTCGCCGAATCACTCAAGGATGCCCCGAATCATGGTGCGGAGCGGTCTCGTGTTCACCGTGCTAGCTCTCTGTGTCGCGCCGCTGGCGGCCCAGGCGCCGCTCGAGCGACTGGAAGAAGAGGCGTTCCGGCAGGCGGCGGCGGTCGTCGACGCCTCGGTGGTGCGGATCGACACGGTCGGCGGTCTGGAAAAGGTCGGAAATCTGCTGATCGGGACCGGCCCGACGACTGGACTGATTGTGTCGTCGGACGGCCTGGTGATCTCCAGCACGTTCAATTTCGTTTCAAAGCCCGCGTCGATTCTGGTCACGCTGGCCGATGGCCGTCGGTTTCCCGCCCGGCAGGTGGCGGAAGACAAATCTCGCATGCTGACGCTGCTGAAGATCGATGCCGCCGATCTCCCCGTTCCACAGGCTGCTCCGCGCAGTTCGATCCGCGTGGGTGCATGGGCGCTCGCGCTCGGCAGAACCTTCGAGGGGGGCCAGGTGGGCGTCTCCGTCGGCATCGTGAGCGCCGTCGACCGTGTCTGGGGGAAGGCGGTGCAAACTGACGCCAAGGTCTCTCCGGTCAACTACGGCGGCCCGCTGGTCGACATCCAGGGGCGGGTGCTGGGGGTGCTGGCTCCAATGTCGCCGAACGAAGCGGGCGAGACCGTCGGCGTCGAGTGGTACGACTCGGGAATCGGGTTCGCCGTGCCGCTGGAAGACGTGTTTGAGGTGCTCGATCGCCTCAAGACGGGTGAAAACCTGCTGTCCGGTCTGATGGGGATTACCTTTAAGGGGGAGAGCCCGTCGAGCGGCGAGACGGTCGTTGACCGCGTCCGCTACCGGTCCCCGGCCGAAGCCGCCGGGTTCAAGACGGGCGACAAGGTCGTCGAGGCTGATGGAGCTCCTGTCGCGACGCTGGCGCAGCTCAAGCATGTCCTCGGCCGGAAGTACGCGGGAGAGACAATCCAGGTGGTCGTGTCCCGCGGTGAGGAACGGATCACAGCCGAACTGAAGCTCGTCGGAGAATTGCCTCCGTTCAAGCCGGCGTTTCTCGGGATCCTGCCGGCCCGGTTGAAGACGGGTGAGACGCGCGACGGCGTCGAGGTCCGTTACGTCTACGCCGACAGTCCGGCGAGCCAGGCGGGGCTCAAGCCGCGGGATCTCATTCTCAAGTTCGGCGACAAGGAGACGCCGACGGCAGACGCCCTGCTGGATGCCGTCGGACGCGTGCGCGCGGGCGAGAAGGCCATGCTGGTCTGGAAGTCGGGGGACGCCGAGAAGTCGGAGGAAGTTACGCTCGTCGATGTGCCGGACCAGACGCCCGCCGCACTGGCGGCTCCGCTGCTCGAATCGGCGAAGGTCTATCCCGACGACGGCCCGCCACGGGGGCGGATCACGGAAATGCTGGCGGCTCACAATCGCGAATACTGGGCCTACATCCCCGAGGACTACAACCCGGCGCAACCGCAGGGGCTGGTGGTCTGGCTGCATCCCGCGGGCGATACGATGGAAGCCGACATTTTCAAGCAGTGGAAGACGCACTGCGACCGCCGCGGGCTGATTCTGCTCGGGCCGAAGGCCGAACAGGTCGCCGGCTGGACGCCCAACGATGCGGAATTCGTGTCGAATCTCATCGCGCATGCGCGGGAGAAGTACACGATCGATCCGCACCGGATTGTGATTCATGGACATGCGAGCGGCGGACCGCTGGCCTGGGTTCTCTCGTTCAAGAACCGCGAACTGGTCCGGGGCTGCTCGATTTCGGCCTCGCCGCTGCCGCTCCCCCCTCCGGAGAACGACCCGGCGCAGCGGCTGCAGTTTCACTTGTTGAGCGGCGCCGACGATCCGACCCACGAGCCGATGGAGAAGTCGGCGGAGTTGTTGCGGCAGCGGGGATACCCGGTGTCGCTGCCGACGCTGAGCATCACGGCCGGGAAGTATCCGTCCGGGGACGCGCTGGAGGATCTGTCGCGGTGGATCGATGCGCTGGATCGGATCTGAGGCGTTTGGCCTGCGTCTGAAGGGAGAAGATTTCTCGCAGAGACGCGGAGAGAGCAGAGGCCGCAGAGAAGTCGTCGAGGATTTGAATCAGAAGATCTCACGCAACGATGCGACAAAGGAGTTAAGAACTGAGAGCCGCTCACAACAGGAATTCCGGCTCTTGAGCCCCGCAGGGGCGGCAGACTCAATCGGGGCGGAAGACTGCCTCTCACAGAGTGAATCGTCGAGAGAGTCAAGATCGATCTGCCGGCGCAGGCCACGCGCATCTTTCCTTTCGACATTCCGTCTTTGACATTCGACATTTTGCGGACATCGTACAAGCAGATTCCGCCGTGCGAACGCCGCGTATCAGGCCGAATACAGGCCGCCGACGAGGTCGCCGTAGCCGTTGTAGATGACTGTCGGATAGAAGTCCCCGGTCCCCAGCATGTGCTCGCGGGCCTGGCTCCAGCGGGGGTGGGGGACGCCGGGATCGACGTTGGCTTCGAAGCCGTACTCCCGCGGGGCGACCGTATTCCAGAAGGTGGCGGGGGGCTTGTCGGTCAGCGTGATGCGGACGACCGACTTGATCCCTTTGAAGCCGTACTTCCAGGGGACGACCAGCCGGACGGGAGCGCCATGCTGCTTGGGGAGCGGTTCGCCGTAGATGCCGGTTGCGATGAACGCGAGATCGTTGGTCGCTTCGGCGATCGTCAGCCCCTCGGTATACGGCCAGGGGAATTCGAAACCGCGACTGATTCCCGGGGCCTCGGAGGGGCGGTTGAAGGTCTCGAACTGCACGTACGTGGCTGACGGTTTGGGAGAGACCGCGGCCAGCAGCGCTTTGAGCGGGAAACCGGTCCACGGAACGCACATCGCCCACGTCTCCACGCAGCGATGCCGGTAGGCCCGCTCTTCGAAGGCGAACTCGCGGTGCAGATCGTCCAGGTCAAATTTGCGAGGCGCGCTGCAGAGTCCGTCGATTTCGACCGTCCAGGGCGTCGGCTGAAACTTGTCGACGTAGAGATACGTCTGCTTCGACGTCGAGAACTCGTAGAAATTGGTGTACGCCGCCGCTTCCTGCGGGTCGGTTTCGGGCCGGCCGTATTCGAACGCCGGGTTGCGCTCGGCCGGATAAACCGATTTTCCGGCGATCAGAATCGGCGGGGACTTGGTCGCCTGGAGCTGTTCCGGAGTGGCCTTCGCCTGGCAGCCGACCGCCACGGCGGCCAAGGACAGGCCAGCGGCGGCCAGGAACTCGCGGCGGTGGAGTTCCCGCTGGCGGTAGACGCTTTCCTCGGTCAGTTGCGACTGCGGCAGATTCCAGATCTGGCGGCGGCTGGACGGCATGCCGGTTTTCCTTTGCGTAATCGTCATCATCGGACGGACGACCGCATGTTAGCTGGTACCGGGTCGAGGAGGAATCGGAGAAGTCGTGCGGGCCCTTCCAGAGTTCCGCCGCTGCCCCTGCTCCGCAGCTGCCGCGGTTGCCTGAGATACCCGACAGAGCAGTTCTGCGGGCCGCGTTGCAACCGTCACCGTCGTCAGAGTTGCTCGGACCCGAAAGGTCTTCGGCGAAGTCAGAGTCGCATGCAGAATTCCTGCAATCTCCATCCCGCGTGAAACGAACATTCTCCGATAGGGGAACTACAGAGTTTCACAACTGGGGTGCTTCCCTTGCATCCCGCGGAGAATTCAGATGGCGGACGCTTACGATTTGCTCGTGATTGGCAGCGGCCCTTCGGGTCAGAAGGCCGCCATCGCCGCGGCGAAGATGCGGCTGAAGGTCGCTCTCGTCGAGCGGCGGCATGAGCAGATGGGGGGCGTCTGCCTGCACACGGGGACGATTCCGTCCAAGACGATGCGGGAGGCGATCCTGCACCTGACCGGCTACCGCCAGCGCGGCGTCTACGGCGACCGCTTCCGCCAGAAGCGGCATATCACCATGGACGAGCTGCGCCGCAAGCTCGCCAGCGTGGTGCAGCACGAAATGGACGTGCTGCACGAATACCTCGATCGCAATCAGATCGACCTGCTGATGGGCGAGGCCCGGTTTCTGGATACGCACACGGTCGAAGTCAGTCGGCCGGGCCACGTGCAGCAGGTGAAGGCGGAGAAGTTCCTGGTCGGCTGCGGCACCCGTCCGGCTCGTCCGCCGCACATTCCCTTCGACGGCGTGACGATCTTCGACAGCGACGAGCTGTTGCGGCTGAAGAAGATTCCCCGGTCGATGATCGTCGTCGGCGCCGGAGTGATCGGTATCGAATACGCGATCATGTTCGCGACGCTCGGCGTTGAGGTGACTGTTGTCGACGGCCGAGAACGACTGCTCGACTTCTGTGATCGCGAGATCGTGGAGATGCTCATGTGGCACGCCCGCTCGCTGGGAATGGTCTTCCGCCTGGGCGAAGACATGGTCCGCATGACCCGCACGGAGGAGCGAACGGTCATCGTCGAACTCGAAAGCGGCAAGCGCCTGCTGGCAGAATCTGCGCTGTTCAGCGCGGGCCGCGTCGGCGACACCGACGGTCTCAACCTGCCGGCCGCGGGCCTGGAGCTCGACGAACGGGGTCGCCTGTGGTGCGACGAAAACTTCCGGACGACAACGCCCAATATCTATGGCGTAGGCGATGTGATCGGTTTTCCGTCACTGGCGAGCACTTCGATGGAGCAGGGCCGGCGCGCGGTCTGTGCGGCTTTCGATCAGCCGTTCAGCGCCGCCCGGAACTTGCCGTACGGGCTCTACACGATCCCCGAGATCTCGATGGTGGGGAAGACCGAGCAGCAGCTCACGAAGGAACGCGTTCCCTACGAAGTCGGCGTCGCCAGCTTCCGGGAAATCGCCCGCGGACACATTTCCGGGGACGAGACCGGACTGCTGAAACTCCTGTTTCACCGCGATACGCGGGAGATCCTCGGCGTGCACTGCATCGGCGAATCCGCCACGGAAATCATCCACATCGGTCAGGCCGTCATGAGCCTGGCGGGCACGATGGATTACTTCCGCGACACGGTCTTCAACTATCCGACGATGGCCGAGGCCTACAAAGTCGCCGCGTTCAACGGCCTCAATAAACTGCGGCTGGCGAAGATGACCGCACCGGTTGTGGAAGATCCGACCGCCGGCGAAGACGATATCCTGTCTGAAATCGACCAGCTCCGTCGCGAACTGGCTCACGAAGCCACTGCCACCGTGTAAGCGCATCGAGTTCACTTCTGCCGGGTGAATCTCTCGTCCGCCCGGCAAAATGACTCGGTGAGAGTCACGCCGAAAGGTG
Source organism: uncultured Planctomycetaceae bacterium (assembly GCA_942493135.1). Classification (GTDB taxonomy): domain Bacteria; phylum Planctomycetota; class Planctomycetia; order Planctomycetales; family Planctomycetaceae; genus Planctellipticum. The sequence continues at coordinate 7,478,806 of OW818684.1, forward strand.
CGAGCAGAAAGACCCGACGGAGCTGCGCGTTTTTTCCCGGGCTGCAATCCGCCCGTTGAGATGCCCTGCTTACTCGTTCAGCGACCAGGCGATGCCGATCGCACATGGACCGAGGTCGGTGTAGAGCGTCACCCAGAGATGTTCCTGCCAGTCGGGCAGCAGCAGTTCGCCGTCGACTCCGGTCACCACGCGCGGCAGACCCAGCTGCAGCGCCAGATGATCCAGCTCGCGTTTGCCGTGCCCGCCGATCATGTTGACCATCTCGCCCATGGCGTCGAGCACGCAGTTGTCGATTCCGTCGGCTTCGAGCCCGGTCATCCGTTCCAGAATCTGGATGGCGGTTTCTGCAGGAGCGTGGAAGGAGATCACTCCCTCCAGCCCGCCCGTCAGCGTGACCGAAGATGTCAGATCGACCGCGACGCCGTCCGGCGAAAACGGTTTGGGCGTACCGACCACGCAGGGGCTGCCGAGCAGAGTCCCGAAAACCGCATCGACAGCCCGCAAAAAAGGACCGGCGATATGCATGTCAGCCGTTGTTGCGGCTTTCACCAGCATGAATGACAACCTCGAAAACTCGATCCCATGACAGACAGAAAGCTGTCGACAGGCCATGGACGTTGCAGGAAACGGGGACTGGAATTGAGCGGCAATGCCCGAATCTCCCGCAAACTTAATGTGCAGAGTCACGCCGTCTGGGGACATCAGTCGGAACTCGGGCCGCGAGATCGCAGTCGCGTGCAACTTATTCCGGCGGCAGCGATCGGATCAGTTCTAACGCCTGCTGAAAGTCGGCAGGGGGCGCGGCCGTGTACTGTGACCACTCTTGGGTGATCGGGTGGGCGAACTCCAGCTCCACTGCGTGCAGGGCCATGCGGGGGATGAGCGGCGAGACTTGAGGAGTCTGGTCGCGGGGGAGGGTCCGCGGCGGTTTGAGCTCGCCGAACATCCCGTACCATTCGTCGCCTACGATGGGGTGGCCGAGCGTGGCGAAGTGGATCCGGATCTGGTGCATGCGTCCCGTGCGCGGTTTCACTTTGACCAGCGTGTGCCGGGGGAAGCGCTCGACGACCTCGTATGCCGTGCGCGAGGGCTTGGCGTCGACGGCGTCGGCCCGGCAGGACATCAGGGCGCTGACGCCGCCGGCGGCCCGGCCGATCGGCAGGTCGATCAGCCCGGCGTCATCGGGCAGGACGCCGTCCAGAATCGCCAGATAGGCCTTGCGAATCCGCTCTTTCTGGAACTCGATCGACAGCAGCCGGTGCGAGAGGTGCTCCTTGGCGACCGCGACGACGCCGCTCGTATCGCGATCGAGCCGGTGGATGATCCCGGGCCGCAGCAGCCCTTTCACCTCGGTCTGCTGATTCAGAAAGTGCTGCACGGCATTTGCAAGCGTGCCGGTCGGCGTCTCGCCACAGGGATGGACGATCAGGCCGGCGGGCTTATTGACGACGATCAGCCAGGGGTCTTCGGCGACGATTTCGAGCGGGATGTTCGAAGCGGGGAGGGGATCGTCCGGGGGTTCGACCAGCCGGATGGCGACCTGCTGGCCGGTGAAGATTCGCTGGTCCGGCGAGACGACCGCCCCATTGACCGTGGCCAGCCCGGCCCGGACCATCCGGTGCAGCCGCCAGGCGGTGTAGTTCCGGAAGTGCTTCGCCAGAAACGTGTCGATCCGCGTGCCCGTCAGGTAGTGCTCGACGGTCCGCTCCGCGGTGTAAGGAAACTGCATGCTGCTGTGGTCCGGAATTCCTGCGCCAGAGCGCTCATACGGGAGGCAAACCAGCAGTGTCGCAGGTAGGTGCGTCTCCGTCACGCCTGCGCGAGACCGGTCTCTTCCGGACCCTCCCGATTTTTCCGGCCGCAGCGACTCCGCAGCGGATTTCGTCCTGACAAATCAACGGAAGTCGATACAATCTACGGAGGTTCATCGGTTCCGGGACGGGAGCAGTGCGCATGTTGCGGATCGGTCACAGCCAATCGTCGGTCTGTCAGGGGGTCTCCCGGCGTGGTCTGCTGCAGGCGGGGGGGGCCGGATTGCTCGGGCTGTCTCTCCCGCAAGTGCTGCAAGCGCAGGAGATTGCCGGGGCCGCCGCGCGGGCCAAGTCGGTGATCTTTCTGTTCCTGTTCGGCGGACCGAGCCAGCTCGAAACGTTCGACCTGAAGCCGGGAGCGACCGCGGCGATTCGCGGGCCGTACGCCCCGATTGCCTGTCGCACGCCGGGGATGCTGATCGGCGAAAAGCTGCCGCGGCTGGCGGCGATGTCCGACAAGTTCTGCGTGCTGCGGACCTTGTCCCATTCGTACAATGATCACAGCGGCGGCGGGCACTACATTCAGACGGGACATCGCTGGCCGATTCCCATCGGTGGCGGCTTCAATGCGACGCCGCAGGACTGGCCGTCCGTGGGAGCCGTCTCGGACTTCGTCCGCCGGGAGCAGCAGGGGGGGCTCGGCGACGTCCCCAACTACATGGTGGTGCCGAACCCGCTGGGCCGGCTGCAGACGTATTCGGTGCAGCTCAAGCGGCCGGGGGAATATGCGGGGTGGCTGGGGCGGGGTTACGACCCGGTGACGACCGTGATCGACAAGCGCGACAAGAAAGACAATCCCTACTTCCGACCGTGCACGGACGAGGAACTCAATTACCAGATCGAAAACCTGCAGACGCCCGAGGCGGTTTCGCTGCAGCGGCTGGGCCGGCGGCAATCGCTGCTGCAGGAGTTCGACGCGCAGCGGCGGCAGCTCGACCTGACGGGAACAGTCTCGGCGTTCGATCGCTTTCAACAGCGGGCGCTGGCCCTGGTGACGTCGGAGAAGATCCGGACGGCGCTCGACATCCGCCAGGAATCGCCAGCGATGCGTGACCGCTACGGCCGGCAGCTCTTCGGGCAGTCGACGCTGCTGGCCCGCCGCCTGGTCGAAGCGGGAGTCGGTTTCGTAACGGTCCACTGGGACTGCCCGGACGGCTATAGCTGGGATTCCCACACGAACAGCAAAGACGTCGGCGATCACCTGCTCCCTGGCCTCGACCAGGGTCTGTCGGCGCTGCTCGAAGACCTGGAACAGCGAGGCCTCCTCGACGAGACCCTCGTCGTCGCAATGGGTGAAATGGGCCGGACGCCGAAAGCGAACGCCAACTGGGGCCGGGACCACTGGAGCACGCTCTTCCCAGCGGTGCTGGCGGGAGCGGGGATCCGGGGCGGGATCGTGGTGGGGGAATCGGACCGCGACGCGGCGTACGCGCTGTCGCCCCCCTTCGCGCCGGAAGACGTGGCGGCGACGATTTACTATGCACTGGGGATCGATCCGGAGTTGCGCGTGCTGGATGCTCAGGGGCGGCCGGTGCAGCTCACCGAGGGGCGGGTGATCGGGGAGGTGTGGGGGTGAAGAAGTGGTTGGTGGGTAGTGGTTAGTGGAAGGTGAGGAGAAGGCACAAGTTTCGAAGGCGGGGTAACCCAGGTTGTTGGGACCGCTGCCGATTGACCGCTGCCTGCTGTCAGAATAGACTTGAAGTGGCAACTTGCCACATTCGCCGCCTGGGAGAGGACGATGGCCTCCTCGAAATCCGTCGCACGTCTGAATATTCGGCTGACTCCCGAGATCAAAGCTACGATCGAGGATGCTGCTGCGCAAATGGGGCAGACCGTCAGCGACTTTGCCACCGCATCGTTGCTTCAGGCGGCACGGACGGCAATTCACGAACAGAACGTCACGCGACTCACGGCGCGCGATCGCGAGCGGTTCGTGGAATTGCTCGAAGACGAGTCGCGCAAGCCCAATGCCGCTCTCGTTCGGGCGGCCCGACGCTACAAGCAGCAGTCGCGCTGATGCCGGCGTGGGAGATTCAGCGTCTGGATCGCAAACACAACCGGAGCGAGTTCGACTGCGGACAGGCGATGCTGAACGACTGGCTGCAGGCGCTGGCCAGTCAGTTCGACCGCCGCAATCTCGCGCGGACCTTTGTGGCGACACGTGCCGAGTCAGCCCGAGTGCTAGGATACTATGCCCTCTCTTCGCATCGGATCGTCCACGACACGTTACCTGACGAAGAATCAAAAGGACTGCCGAAGCTCGACATTCCGGTGATCCTCCTGGGACGGCTGGCCGTGGATCTGACCGTGCAGGGACAGGGGTTGGGCGCATACTTGCTCATTGACGCCCTGCGGCGTTCGCTGGTCATTTCGCAGGAGATCGGCATTCGGGCCGTCGAGGTGGATGCCATTGATGAGGCCGCCCGCAAGTTCTATGTGAAGTACGGATTCCGGCCGTTGCTGGACGATCCGCGTCACCTGTTTTTGCCGATGCACGTGGTTCGGCAATTGGGGTTGGCCGGAGAGTAAGCACCATGTCCCGTTCTTCCGGACGCGCGTCTCTCAACACCATAGTATATCCGCTGCCAGCTCGCGGTCGGTCCAGCCGTGACGCCGAGCGACAATAGGAGAACGCAGATGTCCCGAGCGTGCGCGAACAACCAGAGCCTGTCTTGGCGCAGCGCGGGCCTGCTCTGGAGTCTGACGATTGCCATAGCAGGATGTGGTGCAAGAGACACAAGTGAGAATCCGACCGTCGTCGCGTTGCGGGACAGCCTCACCGCGGGGGAAGTGCCGCAGTTTCGGATCGAGGCGATTCGCTGCACGGGCCAGTCGCACGCCGCAGTGTCGGATCTGCGGCGATTGCTGACTGAGTCAGATCACGTGGACGCAGCCACGCGGGCCATCGAGGGGCTTGGGGCCGACGCGGCGGGCACGGAGCCTGATTTAGTGCGCATCGCAGCGGACACCCAGTCACCGGCGGCGCATCGCATGGGAGCACTCACCGCGATTGGTGCAATTGGTGCGTTGGGGATGCCGTTGCGATCCGAGGTCATGACGATCTCCAAGAATCGGGCCGAGGACTCGGTGATACGGGCATACGCCACGATCGCGCTCGTGCAGACTGGCGATGCCCCTGAGTTACTCGCTCAAATGATGCATGATGTGAACGATCCGAGTGCTGATTTGATGTTGGCATACGAGTGCTTCTTACAAGGTCCGAAGTCAGCGTCGGCGCAGGACGCATTGGTGATCCTTTCCGAGCGTTACGGCAGCATGACAATGGAAGGCCGGATTGCGCGACTCGCGAGATTGCGAATCCTGCGGTGGCAAGGTGAACTGCTCGAATGGGCGGTTCATGAAGTCGGTACAAATGAGGGAAGAATTGCGGCTTTTCTCGCGAATGTCGACGAACCATTGCCACCGAAGATGCTCGCGGCATTGTGGAGCCTCCTGAAGGGAGAAGACCGCCTGGGGGCTGTCGATGCTGCCGTTGTACTGATTCAGCAGGCAGCCGGGGAAGACCGGACTGCACTCCGTGCGATCGTCAATGACCTTCGGCCCCCGGATGAGCTCCACCAACTGGCAGTCAAGCTGGTCGATCTGGACGTGGCGGTCGATGTCGGCCCATCAGAGCAGTTGGCTGATACGATACGTCAAATGTTGTCGAGCGACTCGGTCGGCGAGCGAGGGAATGCAATTTGCTTTCTCTTGAAGTCGGTACCGCGCGAGGACTGGGTACTCGCGGAACTCAAGCGTTGTGAAGCGGATCGTGACGCTAGCGTGCAAACGCTGGCAAAGTGCGCGGTGCGGACCATCGCGGAGCGACGTTAGCTGGGCAGACATTGTGAGAGCAACTCAGACCGGTTTCATGCGCCGTGGGGAATGCCGGTCTCGGGGGGATGACCTCCGATTGCTAAAGCCAGCATCTTGGTCCAGCAGCGGCACATACGCCCTGTGGAATGCGGAATCGAATCGGCCCGGCGCGCCCGGCCCTGCGTGATTCTGACTCATTGATGAGACCGACGGACGTCCGTCGTACGCGAGAAGCGGAGCAGCCCTCACCCCGGGCCTCGCTCACTCAAGACGGCGGGAGAGGGGGCGAGCGGAGTGGGGGATCTGGAAGTTCCCGAAGAATGCAGCGGCGACATGACCGGCACTCGGATAGTATGAATCGGTTTCCTCAGACGGCCGAGGCAATCCTGGCCCGGGATCGACCGCTCCCCCGGGCGTTGGCCTCGATCAGCGGTTGCAGGAGCAAACGTCATGCAGCATGTCTACGGTCCCGTTCCGTCCCGGCGGCTCGGGCAGTCGCTGGGGATCGACCCCATCCCCTTCAAGACCTGCAACGGGAACTGCGTTTATTGCCAGCTCGGGCGGACGTCGCCGCCCACCAAATGAGCGGCGGGATTACTTCCCGCCCGAAGAAATCGTGGCGGAAGTCGCCGCGGCCCTGAAGGCGCATCAGCCGGGTGAGATCGACTGGATAACGTTTGTGGGGTCGGGCGAGCCGACGCTGCATGCGAGCCTGGGGGCGATGATCCGCGCCGTGAAGACCATGACGTCGCTGCCGATCGCCGTGATTACGAATGGCTCGCTCATCCATCTGCCGTAGGTGCGGGAGGAGTTGCTGCCCGCCGACGTTGTCATGCCGACGGTGTGCGCCGGCACGGAGACCTTATATCGCCGGATCAACCGGCTGATGGCGGAACTGGGCATTGACGAGCTCATCGAAGGCCTCGTGACGTTTCACGAACAATACCACGGCAAGCTGTGGGTCGAGACGATGCTGGTGCGGGACCTAAACGATTCGGAGGAGGCGCTGCAGGATCTGGCCGTCGTACTCCGGCGCATTCGCCCCGTAGAAGTGCAACGGAACTCGCCGACGCGACCGCCCTGCGAGCCGTGGGTCAAGCCGGTCGACGCCGCGGCCCTGGCTCGCGCGCAGCGGATCCTGGGAGACGTGGCGCACGTGGTGCTCCCGGCCGATGGGGAGTTCGATCTGTCCGGATTCGACAACGTCGTGGACGCGGTCGTGGCGGTGATCACGCGGCACCCGATCAGCGAAGAGGATCTGGTGCGGACGCTGGACCGCTGGCAGCCGGGGCACGTCAAGGAGTCGCTGGCGCAATCGGAGCGGAGTGGGAAGGCTCAGGTGGTAACGCGCGACGGTCAGCGCTCATGGAGCTGCACCGCGGAACGGTACGTGGAGGAGACCCCGGGGCGGTGTCATGCGCGATGAGGGGCTGCGCAGACCCCGGTCGTTGATTGATGCGAGGGGGACCGACGATGAAATGCCATATCCTAATGTCCGGACTACTGTGTGTCGTGGGGCAGCTCGGCAGCCCACTTCCGGCTGCCGAACCGGAGACCTGGGGTGGGACGCTCGTCCAATACGGCAAGATGCACGATGCCATCGGCCGGCACGAGGATCAGGGACGTGTTGCGTTCAAAGACGTGGCGACGCGGCCCCATTTCCATGGCGTGACCGCCCTCGCAGGGCTGGCAGGGGAGGCGACGAATCTTAACGGCAAGGTCACCATCACTCGCGTCGATGCCAAAGGTCGGCTGGACGGGAGCGTGGAGGGAGTGCCCGACCAGCAGGCGTCCCTGCTGATCGGCGCGTCGGTGCCCGTCTGGACAGACCACGCGGTGACGGCCGATGTCGAGTCGGGCAAGTTCGATCAGTTTGTGGCCGCGACGGCTGCGAAAGCCGGTCTCGATCCTGCCAGGCTATTCCCCTTCACGGTCGAAGGGGAGTTTTCGCAGGTCCGGTTGCACGTGATCAACGGCGCCTGTCCGCTGCACGCGCGGCTGCGGAAGATCGAGCTCCCGAAGAAGCAGCGGCCCTACGAGGCCGACCTGAAGAAAGCCCGCGGCACGATCGTGGGGATCTTTGCCAGGGATGCCGTCGGCAATCTGACGCATCCGGACACTTCAACCCACATGCATCTGCTGTTCCAGGATTCCCGGTCGGACAAGGTGGTCACCGGGCACCTCGAACAGGCCAGGATGCTCAAGGGGGCCGTGTTGCGCCTTCCGAAAACAAAGTGATCTGCGAACCAGGGCGGCCGCGTTGTGCAGCCGCCCCCGAATCTTGCTGGCGTCGCCGGCCACGTTGGCGGTGACGGTTTCCACTCCTGCAGAAAGGCTTGCCATGACGACGAAAATCGGAAGTCGGTGGTTGCCGGTCGCGTTTGCAGCAGTCTTTGCGGTGTCTGGCTGGTGTGTTGTGGCTGCGGCGCAGGAAGATCTGGCCGCGCTGATCAAACGGACGCATGCGGAGAAGCCGAAGTTTGCGGAGCGGCAGCAGAAGCTGCTGGCCGAGCGTTACGACCTGGGCGATCGCCCGGCACAGGGCGTGACGATGTCGCGGGGTAAGCCGGTGCAGGCGGGGGTGCGCGTCAAGCTTCCGCCGGGTCTGACCTGGGAGAAGCTTGCGGCGATGACGCCGGACGAGATCAAGCGTCAGAATCTCTGGCCGGCGGGGTTCTATCCTTTGCCGCACCCGCATCACGAAGCGGGCGGAATGATTTTTCCCCAAGGTGCAGATCGACGAGGTCAAGAAACAGAACCAGCGCGACCTGACGCGGTTCGATCTCGACTTCGATCTGCCGCAGCACCTGTTGCCCGAGTTTCCGGCGTCGATCTATCTGACGACGCGGACCGACCTGGGGGATGTGTCCAAGGGGCAACTGGTCACGCTGGCGAACTATTACGACCTGTTTAAGGACGCCCTGAATCCCAAGCAACTCGAAGGGCTGCGGCTGCTGGTCACGCCGTTCCCGCAGCAGCAGTTCAACTCGACCGATGACCGCCGCAGCCTGCACGCGCATCCGGGCGTTACCTGCTTCGACTGCCACGCCAACGGCCACACGAACGCAGCGACGCATACGGTGGGCGACATTCGCCCGAACGAGCATCGTCACCGGATAGATACGCCAACGCTCCGCGGCGTGAACGTGCAGCGGCTGTTCGGCTCGCAGCGGGCGCTGAAGACCATCGAAGACTTCACGGAATTCGAACAGCGGGCGGCCTACTTCGACGGGGACATCCTTACGGCGGCGAAGAAGGGAGTCAATCCGCTGGAGCGTGGCAGCCAGGTGCACTTCATGGCGGAGTTCCAGGAACTGCTCGATTTTCCGCCCGCGCCCAAGCTGAACGTCTTCGGGAAACTCGATCCGGCTCAGGCGACCGAGAGCGAGCTGCGCGGCCAGGATCTGTTCGCTGGCAAAGCCCAGTGCGCGGTGTGCCACCCGGCCCCCTACTACACCGACAACCTGATGTACAACTTGCGTGTGGAGCGGTTCTTCACCGAGAGGATGATCAACGGGCGGAAGGCTTCGGCGGACGGGCCGATCAAGACGTTCCCGTTACGCGGCATCAAGGATTCGCCCCCCTATCTCCACGACGACCGGCTGCTGACGCTGGAGGACACCGTGGAGTCCTTCAACCTCGTACTGGAAACGAAGCTGACGGCCGAGGAAAAGGCGGATCTGGTAGCATTCCTGCGGTGTCTGTAGCGTGAATTCCTCCGGTCATTCGAGATTTTTCTCGAATGACCGGCACTTCCGATTTGAAGTGTGGCAGCCGTCTCCGCGGATCAGGGCGGAGCGGTCGGTCTGTCGAGAACTTCGCGGGCACTAACCGTTCCGCTGCGGTCTGGATCTGAGCCGAGACAGGGAGTGGACTCTCATGGTCGATGAATGCGTGGTGGCGGTTTATCCGACGGTCGACCAGGCCACCGCGGCGGTCCGCGGGCTGGTTGACGACGGTTTCCCGGCGGCGCAGGTGTCCCTGGTGACGGTCGGCCTGCAGAACAGACCGGAAGTTGTCGAAGAGCTGAAACTGGGCGACGACGCGGTGTACGAGGCGGCCGTCGGGGCCGGCATGGGAGGCGCGCTGGGGATGCTGACCGGTCTGGTCGCCATGGCGGCTGCGGGACCGGGAGCCATTTTTCTGCTGGGGCCGATGAGCAGTGGAATCATCGGGGCGATTGTCGGGGCGTACGTTGGAGCCGTTTCGGGATCCTCGGCACACCAGCAGCAGATCCATCACTATCAGCAACTGCTCGAAAGCGGACAGGCGCTGGTCGTGGCCCAGGGAGACCCCGTCGAACTGTTGCGGGCGCAGCAGCAGCTCGAAGACTCGGGCGCGACGGAGGTTCACAACTATGCCCGGTCCGAAGACGAGCCGACCGAAACTGCGTGAAGTCGGCCATCCGGTGGGGAGTCGACATGCCTGACTCAGACTCGTTCACGCCGTCGAAGACAGCGCCGGACAACCCGTTCGACGTGCCGGATGTAGCCGCGCGTTACGAGGACTGGTACAGCGGCGCGGGCCGGTCGGCGGACAGGCTGGAAAAGGGGCTGCTGGCGAAGCTGCTGGCCAGTTTTCCCGCCGCACGGACGGCGCTGGAGATCGGTTGCGGAACGGGGCACTTCTCCCGGTGGCTGAGCGACCGGGGCTTTCAGGTGACGGGGCTCGATTGTTCCCAGGCCATGCTGGCGGAGGCGCGCCGCCGCAACGGGTTGACCTACGTCTCAGGGGACGCGCTCGAACTGCCGTATCCGGACGGCGCCTTTGACCTCGCGCTGCTGATCACCACGCTGGAATTCGTTGCAGATCCCGTCCGGGCGCTGCGCGAAGCTGTGCGGATTGCCCGGCAGGGGGTAATTCTCGGGGTGCTGAATCGCTGGAGCCTGCTGGCGCTGAAACGTCGGTGGTCCGGCAAGCGTCCCTGGTCCGCGGCGCGTTTCTTCGGTCCGCAGGAACTGGCAGGGCTGGTACGAGCAGCCGCAGGTTCGCGGTTTCGTCAGGCGCGCTGGCGAACGACTCTCTTCCCGCTGGGTTGGCCCACCGACCTGTCATTGCCGTGGGGCGGATTCATCGGCCTGGCGGCCTTTTTGACGGAATGAGGAACGGAGAAGAACCATGATCGCGGTCTCCGCCCAGTTGAGCGTGTACCCGTTGCGTCAGCCGGAGCTTTCACCGACGATCGATGAGACGCTGGAGATCTGTCGCGTCTATGATCTCGATGTCCAGCCGGGAGGAATGAGCACGGTGTTGACGGGGGACGACGAACAGGTCTTCGCGGCCCTGAAGGGGGCATTCCGCGCCGCGGCGGCGCGGGGAGACGTGGTCATGGTCGTGACGTTGTCCAACGCCTGCCCCGCTGCAGCGGCTTGCGACAGCCCCGCCTGACCGCAGGACGTCGAGCGAACCAGCGGGAGATACCGTGGAAGACCGATTCTGGATCACCTTGGCCGCCAGCAGCGTAGCGGCCGCCGTCACCGCCGCCGGGATCTACGCCATCCGGCGTTTCAAGACGTGGGCGCAGGACAACAGCCCTACTTCCTCTGCTTCGCGGCGGGGGTGCTGATCGCGGCCTCGTTCTTGCACATCATCCCCAAGGCGTTCTCGATGAACGCGCATGCCCCGGCATATCTTCTGGGCGGTTATCTCTTCGTCCATCTGTTCAACCGGTTCATCACGGCGTACGTCTGCGAGAAAGACCCCGAGTCGCAGTTCGTGATTGGCCTGGTTCCCATGCTCGGAATCGGTTTCCACTCCTTCATTGACGGCTTCATCTATTCCATCGCATTCACGGTCAGCGTGTTCACCGGGACGCTGGCGACCACCGGCATGGTACTCCACGAATTCCCGGAGAGGATCATCACGTACCTGCTGCTCCTGCGAACGAGGTTCAGCGAGCGAATGTCGCTGGTGCTGGCCCTGCTGGCCGCGGCACTGAGCACTCCGCTGGGAACGCTGGTGTCCTATCCGTTCATCAGCCGGATTGACCAATCGATGCTGGGAGCATTTCTGGCGCTGTCGGCTGGCGCGCTGGTTTACGTCGGAGCCACCCACCTGTTGCCGCAGGCCGAGCGGGAACCCAGGAAGTACAGCCTCGTCGCCCTGACGGGGGGCATTCTCGTCGCCCTGATCATTGCGCTGTCCGAATCGTGATCGAACTGTCACCCGAGCAACCGGGCGTCGACGGAGTGGGCGAACGCCGCGGATCGGGCTGCAGAAGGCGCCAGCATCCAGTTGCGGGCAGCATCCTGCTATCGTCTACACGTGTTACGGGATGAGTCGGTCGAAGGAGGCAGTTCTTGTCCGCTTCAGCACGTTTTGGATCGCGAGTTCTGGAGGGGGGGGTTCTGGTCCTGTGGCTGGCGGCGATTGCCACGGCAGCGGAAACTCGCTCCGCCGTGATGGAGGTCTTTATTCGCGGCGACCGCGACCGGTCGAAAGCAGCGGGCGAGTTCGTCGAACGGACCTACGCCAGACGCGAGGGGCTGATGGTCGTCATCCGCGATGTGGCGGCGAGCGACACGGCGCTGCAGCGGTTTTACAAGCTCGCGACCGGCTTCGAGGTTGCGGAACCGGGACTGCCGGCGTTCTTTCTGAGCGGCCGCTTCATTTGCGGCTGGGATTCCGAGAGAACCCCCGCCTGGCTGGAAGAACAACTGACCATCGAGTTCTTCGGTCGAACGGGGTGTCCGAGATGTGCGGCGGCGAACCCCGTGGTTTTCGAGAAGCTGGCTCCGCGCTATCCCGGCTATCGCTTCGTCGAGCATAATCTGGCGGAGTCTCCGGAGGCTCAGCGGCGACTGCAGGAGTTGTCGCAGCGGTATCAGGTCCAGGCGCCGTCGGTCCCGGCGCTGCACTTGTGCGGGCGACTGATGGTCGGATTCCTCGATCCTGAGACCAGTTTTCGCCAGTGGGATGGCGTGCTGCAGATGGTGACGGTGCCCACTCCATCCAAGGCGTCGCAGGGGGCTATGGGGCCTCGACGGCCCGAGGACAACTTGCGCAGTGCGGCCCCCCGCGCCCGTCGAGGCGTGGCCTTCGGAGGCGAGCCGCCTCCCGTCGATTCCGGGAGTGACCTGCCGCCTCCCTCTGCAGATAAGTTGCTCGCGCCGCAACTCGACCCGTTACCAGATCGAGACGCCGACTCGCCCCCGAACCGCGCGTCTCACGACTTGCCCCCCGAAATCTCGATCGACGCGTCGCCGCTGACTCATCCGGGCGGTTCTGCACCTCATGCGGAAATGGTCGCCTTGCCGCTGCTTGGCGACGTCAACTGGCGGGAGTGGGGATTGCCGGCATTTACCGTCATCGTCGGCCTGATCGATGGCTTCAATCCCTGCGCGATGTGGGTGCTCCTGTTCCTGTTGTCGCTGCTGGTCAACCTCCACGACCGCTGGAAGATCCTGGCGGTCGCGGGGACGTTCGTCGTGATCAGCGGGGCCGCATATCTCGCATTCATGGCGGCCTGGTTGAACGTGTTTCAACTGATCGGCCTGCTGCGGCCTGCCCAGATCCTCCTCGGCCTGCTGGCGATTGGCGTCGGCTCGGTCCATATCAAGGACTTCTTCGCGTTTCATCGGGGTCTCACGTTGTCGATCCCGGAGACGGTCAAACCGCGGCTGTATGAACGGATGCGGAAGATCGTGATGGCCGAGACGCTGCTGGGAGCGATCCTGGGGGCCTCGGTCCTGGCGGTGCTGGTGAACGTCGTCGAACTCCTCTGCACCGCCGGCCTCCCCGCAATGTATACCGGGATCCTGACGCTGCAGAATCTGCCGGCATGGCAGAATTATCTCTACCTGCTGCTCTACATCGTGGGCTACATGTTTGACGACACGCTGATGGTCGTGATTGTCGTCGTCACGCTGGGCAAAACTCGGCTGCAGGAAAGGGGGGGGGCGGATCCTGAAACTGGTGAGTGGAGCCGTGATTCTGGCTCTCGGGGTCATCATGATCTTGAAGCCGCAGTGGCTGGTCTGAGGGAAAGAGGGTGGAATTTAGTCCCGTAGAGAAACTGGTCAAAAGCAGTCTCCGAAGACTGGCATGAACCGCATCTCTCTTTGATGCGGCGACACATCCTGCAGAATGCCTCTGAAGCAATTGGGAGAGCTCACGGCCAGCGCCGGGCGCCGCTGCTGGCCGCGTTGGGCCAGCAGCGTCTCTGGATGATCTAAAGCAACGTTGCCAGCGGGACCGCACTTGTGGCCCGCGGACGGTCCGGCAGTGGCGCATGTCGGGTCGCGAAAACGAATCAAGTTCGGCCGGGCACGCCCGGCCCTACGGCGAGTCGCGAAACACGCGGTGCGCGAACTGGTACAGGTCACTTTTCCAGACCTGGAAGTCGTGCCGGCCGCCGGCGATGACGTTGTAGACGTGGGGTACCTGCTTTTCTTCGAGCATGGCGTGCACACCTTGAGTCACGCGAAAGAGGCCGTCCTGGTCGCCGCAGGCGACGTACAGCAGCCGGAGCTTCTTTGTCGCATCGACATCCTTGAGCAGCTTGGCAGGCGGCCGGGTGTTCGGGGCCGAGGAAAAGCCGCCGACCCAGGCAAACGTGTCGAGGTTGTTGAGGCCAAAGTTGAGCGACTGCCCGCCCCCCATCGACAGACCCGCGAGGGCCCGCGATTCCCGGTCCGCCTTCACCGGGTAGGTCTTCTCGATGAACGGGATCAGATCGGCGAGCAGGTCCTGCTCGAACGCCGCGAAGGCCGGCGACTGCTTCGGAATGGGATCGCGCGCGGTGACGTCCTGCGCGGCCCGTCCGTTCGGCAGGACGACGATCATCGGAATCGCCTGCTGGTCGGCGTAGAGGTTGTCGAGAATGACATCGGGCGCACCGTGGCGGGTCCACTCGTATTCGTCGCCGCCGATGCCGTGCAGGAGGTAGAGGACGGGATACGTGCGGTTCCTGTCAAAGCCCGGCGGCGTGTAGACCTGCGCTTTGCGCTTCAGCCCGACGGTCGTCGAGTCGTACTCGACGGTTTCCAGCTTGCCGCGCTCGATGCCATCGCGGCGGGTGTCGAAGCCCTCCGGCGGCGCGGGGAGGCTGGGGCTGTCAGTCTGGGCCGGGGCGGTTGATGCGGACAGCGCCAGCAGGATGCCGGCGAAGAGGGCGACGGTGTGCGTGCTCATGCTGCAGTTTCCTCGGAGGGTTCGGGATCGGTTTCGTGGACTGCGACGGATTCGCCATGGAGCGCCTGAGCGACTTGCGTCAGGAGCCGCACCAGCGTCTCCGCTTCTGCGGGTTGCATGGCGTCGAATATCTGCTGCCGGATCGCTTCGCCAGCGGTCCAGAGCTGCTGGAACTTTCGCTTGCCGGCAGGCGTGAGGGCGACGGTCCGGGCGCGGGCGTCGGTCGGATGGGACTCCCGCCGGACGAGCCCGCGCCGTTCCAGGAGGACGAGCATGGCCCGGACGGTGCTGGGATCCGAGGACATCCGGCGGGCGAGTTCGCGCTGGGTGAGGGCTTGGCCGCGGGAGAGCGTCGCGAGCAGGACGAACTGGTCGGCGGTGACGCCGTGCGCTGCGAACTGCGTCTCCGACCGGCGATGGAGGGCCAGGTAGGCGGCGCGGAGCGCCAGCGGGAGTTCGGACGGGATCGTCACGGGAGGCTCCGGGATTTTCGTGCGTATACGCACGACTGTAATTTGACCGAACCTCGAGAGCAAGGCCGGCCTCGCTATCGAACGAGATTCCCGCCGGCGCGCCCCCGGACGAGGCGTGCAATCATTCGACGGGTGCGACTGGACGTCCTGGAGCGCGACGGTCCGTCATTCGAGCAATCGCCAGACACCCGATGATGACGATCGGGATCAGAATGCTCCGTCTGGCAAACCACAGGTCCAGAATGCCGATCTGTCGCAACTCCGCGTCGGAGACCTCGGTGTTGAAATCCGTCAAGTCACCGCGGCTCACGTCGACATCGGGCGGGATCTCACCCCGTTTTTTTGCCTCGACCAGTCGTTGACGCATCCGCTGCTGAAGTGCATGTGAAGCCTGATTCGCAGACAGAGACATGCCGCCGATCAGCAGTCCGGCAAACAAGAGGGCAATCAGGTAACGCATCGCAGATCCTCTTTGACGGAACGGCTATGAACCTTCAACAACCTCCCGCTCTTTCGGAGACAGCCCAGCGGTGCACCATCGCTTCAAGAAGTCTGCTGCTGCAGGATCGGGCTCGGAGAACTTCAGGTGAATTCCCCAGTGGTGGCAGAAATAGAATTCGCAGTGCACTCCAGGCACGTTCAGAGTGACGTCATCGCCGCCGAGCCAGCCGAGGCCGGCGTTCTCAACCTGCCGGACCTTTGCCTCGACGTCTGCGAGGGAGATTTGCTCCTTGCCCCAGTTCGGCGTTGGATAATAGTCGATGGCCCAATGCCAGCCGAAACGCAGCTCGCACTGCTCGTGCCCGAGGCTGCGGAGGTAGCCCACGACATGACTGAGTTCCGCACGGAGCCCGATGTCGTCAAGCTCGTGAATGCTGATCTCGCGCATCGGGCGACCTCACCGAAAGTCCTCATTTCTCATGTGTACTCTCACGAGGAATACGCCACCCGATATGCGATCATACCGAAACTCACTGGTGGCTGAAGGCCACCAGTGCCACACGGTCGGGCTAACGCTTGCGCGGCCGCGGGGAGCGGGGCTTGTCGCTCCCCTCCCGCTCCAACTGATCGAGTCGGGCCAGCTTGCGATCCGCGTTGAATTTCGGGAAGGGGAGTTCCTGCGCCAGCCGGTCGAGGTCGGCGTCGGTCAGATCGGTCCAGGCGCGGCAGACGGCCCGAAAGACCGGCAGCTTTTCGCGGAGGGCGAGAATCTCCCGGCGCGTCCGCCCCTTCGGGGCGTCGGGCCAGGGAGCCGGGTGTTCCGTCAGCTCGAAGAAGGCCGGGACGACCTCCTTCATGTAGCGCCAGTAGGTCGGATTGTCCGTCTGCAGCACGAACGTCCCGCCGGGAATCAGGCAGCGGTGGACCAGCGACAGAAACTCCGGCGTGATCAGCCGCTTGAAGATCTCCCGCCGTTCGTAGTAGGGCTGCGGGTGATAGCAATCGATCTCGGCGATCGTCCCCGGCGCGACATACTGTTCGAGAAATTCCCGGCCGCCGATCACCGCAAACCGGACGTTCGACAGGCCCCGCTGATTGGCCCGGCGGGTGCCGTAGCGGATCACGACCGGCAGGATGTCCGACGCGAGGTGGTCGTGATCCGGCCGGGCGAGGGCGCTGCACAGGGTCGATCGCCCGTTGCCGCAGCCCAGATCGAGCACGATCGGCGCTGTCCGCCCGAACATGGCGGCGAAGTCGAGCGGGCCGGGGGGCGGCAGTTTCTTGATCGCGGTCCGCGCCCACTGGTCTTCGGGCAGCACCTTCCCCGGCACGCGGACGCCGAATTCGACGTCGGGATCGGCGGCTGGCGAGGACTGCGGAGCAGGGCGGGGGGGCTTCAACGGGCGTTCCTGGTCGTCGGGGGCCGGGGCTGGACCGAGGGGAAGCCTCGGTGCCTTGAAAACCGCAGCCGCGGCGCCCTCAGCCTACTGCTTGCGGTGTTTTCCCGAAACGCTGCGGTTCTTGCGGGTGACCGGTTTCGCTTCCTCCTGGAGCGGCGCGAAGCCTTCCCGCTCCGTGCAGTAGGCGTTGATGGCGCCGTCTTCCAGACCGTATTCCCAGCCGTGCAGCGTCAGTTGTCCGCGCTGCAGCGCCGCCGCAACCGACGGGTGAGTCTGCAGGTTCTCGATCTGGACCAGGATGTGCTCGCGGACCGTGATTTCCAGCAGCATCTCGGCGTCGGACACGTCAGTGTAATTCTCAGCAACGATCCGCCTTGTTGCTTCGGCGTGCTGCAGCCACTGGCGGACCGTCGGCAGCTTCTCCAGCGATTCCGGGTGCAGCAGCGCCTTCATGGCACCGCACTGGGAATGTCCGCAGACGATAATATCCCGCACTCCGAGGGCACTGACGGCGTATTCAATCGTCGCCGCTTCGCCGCCGGCTCCCGCACCGTACGGCGGGACCATGTTGCCGGCGTTCCGCATCACAAACAGCTCGCCTGGCCCCGACTGCGTGATCAGATTCGGATCGACGCGGGAATCGGAGCAACTGATGACGAGGGCGGAGGGGTTCTGGCCGCCGGCGAGTTTGGCGAAGAATTCGCGTTCGCGCTGAAAGATCTGCGAATGAAACTGTCGCACGCCGTGCAGCAGATGGTTCATTGGGGAAGCTCCAGGACAGAGGAAGATTTCACCGCGGTGACGCGGAGGACGCGGAGAAGACAAGATGAAGAGCGACAACCCTCAATCGCACGAATGAACGCGAAGGATGACGACAAAGGACACGGAGGTCACGGAAAGCTGCCGAGTGAATCCGGGAACGAACTCTGCCATCTGTAGGAAGCTGTTCCAGAACTGTCAACGTCCTTGCATGTTAACCAATGAGATTTGCGCAGCGGGGGGCGAACAGGGCTGGAATTTCTGATTCGCCTCTTGCCAAGTCGGGAACATCCCGGTATCCGTCGATGTGTGGGGACGGACCGCCGTTCCCGGCTTTTGCCAGCCGCTCTTCAATTCGAGATCGCGATGTCGACAACTATCCGCTTCGCTTTGAGTCCGGTCCTCGTCGCCCTGTGCGCCCTGCCTCTCACGGCGGCCGACCTGCGCGTCGGCTTCGCGACGACGGACATCACGCCGCCGGTCGGCTTTCGCATGAGCGGATACTTCTTCGAGCGGCTCAGCACGGGCACGAAAGATCCGCTCTACGTCCGCACGATGTACCTCGAGCAGGACGGCGTCGTCGCCGCAATCGCGATCTGCGATCTAATCGCTATGTATCCCGAAGTCGCCCAGGCCACGCGGGCTGCCGTCGAGCAGCAGTTGCAGATTCCGACTGCGAACATCGCCATCGCCGCCACGCATTCGCACACTGGACCGTTGTACGCCGGGGTCCTGCGGGACTACTTCCACGAACGTGCAATCCTGGAGCACAGCACGGACGAGCGCGAGGCACTCGACTACCCCAGCCTGCTCCAGGAACGGATCGTGGCTTCGATCCGCGACGCCCGCAAGAATGCGACCCCCGTCGTGCTGGCCACCGGCTACGCCGAGGAACCCCGCGTCTCGTTCAACCGCCGCTTCCACATGCGGGACGGCAGCGTGCGTTTCAATCCGGGCGTCCAGCACCCGGATATCGTCCGGGTCGCCGGACCGATCGATCCTCAGGTCGGACTGATCGAAGTCGTGTCGTCCGACGACCAGACGCCCCTGGGTCTGTTATCGTCGTTTGCACTGCATCTCGACTCCACCGGCGGTTCACTCTATTCGGCCGACTATCCCAAAATCCTCCACGACCGACTCAGCGAGCGCTATGGCGAGCGATTCGTCTCTCTCTTCGGAACGGGGACGTGCGGCGATATCAATCACGTCGACGTGACGAGCAAGACCCGCCGGCCGCCGGAGGAAATTGGCGGACTGCTTGCCGACACCATCCTCGCGAAACTTCCGCAGCTCGCCCCCAGATACCCGGCCCGACTCGCAGTCCGATCAGGGACCGTCGATGTCCCGCTGCAGACGTATTCCCCGGAACGGATTGCTCAGGCGCGCGAAGAGATGGCGAAAGTCGGTACGCGCGACGCAACGTTCCTGGAGCAGGTGGAAACGGTCAAGATTCTCGACGTCGCCCGGCGGAAGTCCCCGACGATTCCGCTGGAAGTGCAGGTCTTCCGCCTGACCGACGACGCGGCGATCGTCATGCTGCCGGGCGAAGTCTTCGTCGACCTCGGACTGGCCATCAAGTCCCATTCGCCCTTCGCGACGACGCTGGTCGTCGAACTGGCCAACGACGTCCCGGCCTACATCCCGACCCGTAAGGGCTTCGCCGAGGGGAGCTACGAAACCGTCAATTCGCTGGTTCAGGCGGGAGGCGGGGAACTGATGGTCGACAAGGCGGTCGAGTTGCTGACCGAACTGGCTCCCGAGGCCCCGCGGAAATGAACGGGAGCGACACGCTCTTCGCGGTCGCGTTGCTGGCGGTTGTCGGCGGCATCGTCTGGGCTGTGATTCAGCCCCGGTACGAGTTTGTGCTGCGCGTTCGCGGTGGCAGAGTGACACCAACCCGCGGCAAAGTGACGGTCGCGTTCCTGGAAACGGTGACTGGAATCGTCCGGGAGAACGGCGTCGAACGCGGCTGGGTCGCCGGCGAGCGGCAGGGGAAGCGGGTACGACTCGGTTTCAGCCGCGGCTTCCCCGCCGGCGCAGCCCAGCAGCTCCGGAACGCGTGGACTTTTTGAAGATGCGGTAGGCGTGCGACGATCTCCCGCCTGTCAACACCGTCCGCCGACAACGCCGGACGCCGCCCATCTCGCAGCAGAGAACTTCGTTCGGCCGTCACCGGCGTCTGCCAGACCATACGATTCCTGCTGGCCAGCGTCCCGAAGTCCGCGTACCACAGAGGTTTCGCTCCCCGCAATCCCCGTGTCGACCAAACGAAGCCTCGGCAATCGGGTGAACGCGTGCGGAACGCCGCGCAATCCGTCGCCTTCGCTTTGCCTCAACCTCAGGACATCTTCAGAATCTCATCGCGATCTTTCTTCAGCTGCTCATGCTGATCGGCGGGGGCCAGCCGCAGAGCAATCTCCCACATCTGATTCGCTTCCGAAGTTCGTTTCCCTTGTTGATAGGCATCGAACAGGAAAAACGCGAGCCGCCAGGACCGTTTCCCCGTGTGTTCCCACAGATACTCGAGAGACTTTGTACCGCCGGCAAGGTCGCGGACTTTCGGGTCCTTGGAAGTCGTCTGCAACCGGGCCAGCCAGAGTTTGGCGCAGAGGCAGTTCGGCCTGATCTTCAGGGCCGATTCCAGATGGGCCTTGGCCCTTGACGCATTGTGCTCACGCTCGACGTAATAGCGGCCAACCAGAAAATAGGTTTCCCAGCCGCTCTTTTTATCCACCTTGGTGATTGCCCGGGAGATCTCCCGACTCGATTTTGAGGCTTGGCCGGGCATTTTTGCCGTTACCAGACCGGTCAGAGCCCCAAGCTGAGCGACGGTGCTCTTCGTCCAGACATCGCTCGGACTGTTCCGGGCTTTTTCCAGGTAATCGAAGGCCTTGTCGATCTCCTCCATCTCGTAAGAGCAGAGCGCCGCCCAGGCGAAAGCGCTCGGCCAGAGTCCGTCGATCAGCAGCCACTCGTCCAGAACGCCCCGCAGCGCTTCAAACTCGCCGCGGGCATACTTTTCCATCGGCTGCCGCAATTCGAGCCACTGCTTTCGAGCCTCGTTCAGTTCCTGCCAGAGCTTCTGCAGCCGCGCATCGAACGGAGCAATCTGAATATTCAGTGCGTTAATGCCCGGAGCAAGGCTTTCGATGTATGCTTTCCTACCGCGTGCGGTGGCCTCGCAGTTCACCATCTGGCCCTGCACATTGCGCAGCTGCGCCTTCAACCGATCGATGGTTGCCGGGCCGGCAAAGCTGATCTGCCGCTGCAGCTCCACCGCGTTCTTCTCCAGCGCATTGTACTGATTGACGGCGGCAAGTCGTTCGTTCTCCGCAATCTGGGCTTTCCCGAGCTCGGTGTCCCGTTCGAGCGCCAGCGGACGGCGTTGCTCCATGACATCGTCGCGATCCTGGAAGATCGTCCGTGCTCGACGTTCAATTTCTTTCAGTCGATCCCGCCCTTCCGGCGTCTCGTCTTTGTCCATGACGACCGGCGACTCGGATTCGGAAGGGTCGCGTGGCGCATCAAAATCAAGATCCGGAAGCGTTCCCTCCGCTTCAGCCTTGGATTCAACCGCCGGCTTTTTCTTCTGGGCGCTGGCCGTGGTCGGGCAGCACAGGGCGATCCCGACCCCTAAGAACAGACACGCGCGGATTCTGTGACGGTATCGAGGGTTCATACTGTCGATTCCTTGCCCAGAGAATCAATCTCATCCATTTGGTCCGCCAGACATCCGACGGTCGTGAAATACGAGTCTTGACGCATCCGCAACTCTGCTTGTTGAACGCGGCCGCTTGCTCTCACCGGATTTGCGTCGCAACGACTCTCAACGACACCGGCGGGGAGCAAGGTTGCGCGAGCGTACCAGAAGTTATGCCCTTCTGCGAGCACAAAATTTAGTGCTCGACTGTGAGGGCCTCTGCAACTGCGATCTTCGGCTGCTCTTTACTGGGACTGAGACGGGACAACGCAGATTCGTCGCCGGGAATGCGCCGATCCGCCCGCAGTGTCCTCTGCCGATCAATTCCAGGGACGACAACGAACGACGACGAGTGCATCACCGCGGCCGGCACATTGGAATCTCTGGCGCGACTCAGATCGGAAACGCCAAGACAGATGCTGCGGACCTCTAAAGTTGACCGCACTTTCACACAGACGGCCCGTCTAGGCCGCGACCCTACTTTTCAAGGTATTTTCACGCACTCCGTGGACCGCTTCCCAAAGACCCGAGCCGCTCACACAGGGGCTGCTAACCTCCTGATCGTTTCCCGACATCCAGGCCGGAATCTCCCATCGGGCAGTTGCGGCAGTGGACTCGTTCGTCGGTGAGCGGTGCATCACATTGTGCCGGCCCGGAAATGCACCGGCCATCTTCTTCTCAGAACATCTGCCGGCATTCTTGCCCAGGAACTCCAGGCGCTCAACACAATCTCCGCTCGGACTCCGTCATCTCAATTCTCAGCGCTGACGCTCACTTTCAGCATATTCATTGAGAACGTGAATAACAATACGCATGTCCGGACGTACCCTTCCCGCGTAACTCGGAGAGAGTCCGTTCGTTGCACCTGAGAACGGCGCCACGAACGTCACGCAAGCCGCCGACTCTGAGCGGGTGGACCGGTTACCGATCACCAGCATTCGTAAAGATGCAGGGATTCAACCCTGCGGGAAGAATTCGCCTTCATGGAGAAGCGGCATTTCTGGAGCCCGGCGGATGCTCGAATCCGTGCCTCGGCGGAGTCAACCCGAGCACGTCGCCGCCCATCGAACATGCCCAGGTTGAAGGGAGTCGTCAGCGCGGCCGCTGCGTCGGCGGGCGTGAAGCTAGCGTCTCCACTGATACTCAGAATTTCACCTTTGCGCCGGAAAGCCGGGGCGAAATCTCGATCTTTATCGAAAGCCAAAATAGACAGGACCGGTAATCGCCAGAATCTCGACGACGCGGTCGATTCAAATTGACCCGGATCGCGAGTCTCATGTCCGCCAGCAACCTGGAACGAGTTTCGGCAGGAACTGGTGGGATTCGGCAACTGGTGCGTCTGGACGAAGCGTCTGCTGGCAAACCCTTCGTTGGAGTGGGGAAGGCGGACGCCAACACTGACCGCCGATGGACACGCCGGGCGCTCACGGAGGATCAACTCCGGCGGCGGGTCTGCGTCACCGCCGTTCGTCCGCTCGCCGAGCGCGGTCATGAAGTCGTAGAACGACCGGAAGAGACGCCGGCAAAGTCTGGCGGGCCGCGGAAGGGTTCCAACAGGACTTACGCTGAACTTACCTTCGAATCGCTGCCCGCAGCTGTAGTGCGGGCGCGGGAACGGCTCACGGCCATCCTTGCGGCGACCGACGGTCCGGCTTCGCCGTTCTGTCATCCGGGGGGGGAGGCTGCGTCGGCGTCTTCGCCGCGGCTGCGAGCATCTTCTGCAAGCGACTCGTACCGCTTGCGGATCTTGGACAGTTCGGCTTCGCCGAGCTCCTCCAGATCGATTAGTGAATTGCTGGCATGTTTGTGAATGCGGATCAACTCATCCAATTTCAACTGGATCGCGATCGTATCCTGGTTCTGCGAAGTCTGGATTAGGAAGACCATCAGAAAAGTCACAATCGTCGTGCTGGTGTTGATGATCAGTTGCCAGGTATCGCTGAAACCCAGGAACGGTCCCGTTGCGAGCCAGAGGACGATAACTCCGGACGCACAGGCGAACGCCTGCGGTGATCCTGCAACCTGCGATGCTCGTTTGGCAATGCGGGAAAACCAGTTTTCCATGAAGTGCACCTTCTCAACGGCTTCCGGCAGTCATTCGATTGCGAAGCGGGAGACTCGAAGATTCGAATGCTCCGTGCCTGATGTCGCCCACGGCTGATCGCCGACAATGCGTGAGAAATCGAGCGCTGGCCGGAGCCGGGTACGGTCTTCGGAGTGGCCGAGATCAGTATCAGCCGACGGCAGGATTCGTTGTCCCGTTTGCAGATTACGCGGATCAGGAAATCGGCAGGCCCGATTCGGGTCGTAGCGACGCGCTGCGGCTGCGGACGATCGGAAGAAATCAACGTCCATGAAACCGTGCGTCTGCTAACCGCGTCCAAAAGATTGCGGATGCATGCCGCGCATTTCAAGCCATGCCAGGTCGCGCCCCTCCGTAAGCGGCTGCAACTCCAACCGGCTGAATCGGCTCGGCTCTTCGCCATCCTGGTCCGGTCTCCGGCGACTCGTGAGAGGGGACCGCATCGACCGCTGTGGTCGCTCGGCGGCTCACCATCGCTCCCCTCCGAGGTGATCGAGAAGTGGGTGCTGGAGTTCCGGCCGCAATTGTCAGCAGCCGGATTCAATCCTCTCCAGCCGATTGACGTCTCGAATCGCGGGGAGAGCAATTGCCGTCGGAAAATGCTTTTCTGACTGCGGTCGGGGCCCCTTCGCAGAACGGCCGGCGCTCATCGAGCCAAAAAAAAAAGCCGCGGCGCCGCTTTCTCAACGGACGGTCCCGGAACGGCCGGCGGTTGAATCAGTTTTCAATCTTGCCCGCGAGACTCTCGTTCGTGCTGCGATTCCGGTACAGGGCCGGGTCGATCGCCTGCAGCATCTGCTCGGTCGACGGACGGCCGTCGAGAAACTCGGCGACGCGACGGACCTCCGTCTCCGCATCGCTCAGCACACGGTTGTAGCTGACGCTGAGGGTCCGCATGTGCCGTTGCTGGGGCAGCCAGCGGGTGAGGCGTTCCAGATGGATGTTGAACGATTTCCACATCGAGTCCGCAGGCGCCGCGGGACGATTGAGCCGTCGCAGCATCTTCTCCTGCGACTCCAGCACTTCGTCCAGTTCCCGTTCCATGAAGACGATTCGATACTGCTCCGTCGACGGAAGGTCGTACAGCAGCGACGAAACCATCTTCACGACCTTGCCCCGCGCGGCGGGGAGCCACGAGGGATCTTCCTTCGTCTTCTTGACTCGTTCGAATTCGAAATAACCGCGCGGGTTGTCGGTGTCGGCGGTACGGATTTCGTCAGTGACGACGGGGAGGCCGCCGCGATGCAGCATCTGCATCATCAGCGACGTCCCCGAACGGGGCAGACCGGATACGATGATGATTTCGGAGTCCAGCGACATAGGTCGGTCTCGCGTTCCAGCATTCAATCAGATCTTGACGTTCAACAGCGGCCGAGCAGCGAATCCCGCCGCCATCGAAACCAGAAACCAGTAGACCAGCCACGAATGGCTGCCCGACGTCCAGGACAAACGTTCGGGAAAATCGACTTCGATCGACTGCACCAGCGACTCGGCCGGGAAGGGCGTCTCGTGGGGATGGAGCAGGACATCCGTCAGGTTCCAGCCAGGGCGTTTCAGGCTCGTCGGCAGGAAACCGTCGCCGACGGCAAGTTGCTTCGTGACGGTCTCGTCGTCGACCATAAAGGCGAGATCGTGAATCCCCGGTTCACCCGCAACGATGTTCCAGCAGATGAGACGCTTGCCGGGGACGCGGACCGGGCCGGCGCCCAGTGCGATGCCGGGAGCCTCCTGCAGACGGACTTCGGGAATCGGCTGTCCGTCGCGGTTCGCCAGGTGCAGCGTGACCACGGCCTCTTCGCCGACGGCGAGCGGACGGGCCTGGTACCACAGAGAGAGCTGCCCGAGGAGCAGGCACATCGGCGCCAGCATGACGAGCATCGGCACGAAGGAGAGCGTGAGCAGGCGAACGGCTCCTAGCAGCAGTTGGCCTTGGCAGCGCAGTCCCACGCGCAGGTCGTCTTTGAACAGCGACAGCGCCAGCAGGTTGGCGCGGATGCGATTGCGCGTGCGCTGAATCGCGCTCTGGTTCGAGGTGTGTTTGAAGACGTAGAGCATCGCAATCCCGGTCGCGACGGCGATCGCGGTGGCCGACAGCCAACCGGGGAGCCACGCCACCGGTGCGAGTGCGACGCTTGCGATGCCGCCGGCCAGCGCATTCAGCCAGACGACCAGTTGCGTAAGCATGACTTTACTCGATGTAGCCCAGGCCGCGCAGTTGATCGGCGACTTGCCGCTCGGCGTCTTCCTCGCCAAGTCGCTTGAGTTCATTCTCGATCGCCGTGGCGATCAGCTCGTCGACGCTGCTGTAGCCGGCTTTCGTCGCCGCCTGCCTGGCCCGTTCGTACAGATTCGAATCAATTCCCACCTTCGTCATGCGCGTTCCCTTCGGGGTTCAAGTCTGAAACAGGCTGCGACCGGTCATCGTGGCGGGGGTCGGCAGGCCGAACTCGTTCAAGATCGACG
This sequence comes from uncultured Planctomycetaceae bacterium, assembly GCA_942493135.1. GTDB lineage: Bacteria > Planctomycetota > Planctomycetia > Planctomycetales > Planctomycetaceae > Planctellipticum. The sequence goes on from OW818684.1 coordinate 7,504,884, forward strand.
GCGCAATGTCCACCAGCGACGGGTCCGAGGAGGCCAGCGATTTATTGCAGCAGAGGATGCCGGGGACTTCCAGCGCGTCGGCGCAGTGGTCGGCGCTCCAGGCCGCAGTGTTGTCGAGCAGCACGTCGGGGGTCAGTTCGCCGAGGCACGTTTCCCACGACGCCCGGTAGCCCCGCGCATAGCCGATGATCAGGTCGGGCGCCAGCGAGGTCGCTTCGCCCGAGTAGATTTCGCTCGCCCGATAGACATTGCGGATGACCTTCTCACCGTTGAAGTCACGGACAGCCCGCAGGCGGGCGATCAGTTGCTTCGTCAACTGTTCCTGCTCTTCGCCCGGTTCGACGACGCCATCCCGTTCCCGGCCCTTCAGATTCAAGTAAAGGCCGTTGATTCCCAGGCCGTAGGCGCGGGTCCGGGACCAGTCGACATCGGTCAGAATCGAGGTGCATTCGCGGGGATTCAGGTAGCCGAAGTCGCGCAGCCAGGAATTCACGTTGAACTGCCGGCCGAAGTTGGCGAATCCGTGATCGCTCATGACAAACACGGTCGCCTTGCCGCCGTAGCGGTCGTGAATGTCGCCGATGATGCCGTCGAGCCGCCGATAGAGATCCTTGACGTACTGGTAGCGACTGAGAGCTTCCGGAGCCGATCGGGAAGGATGCTGGGGATTCTCTTCGGCATTCCACCAGAACATGTGCGACTGCAGGTCGCTGCTGGAGAAGTAGAAGAAGAGGAGGCCGTCTTCGTAATTCTGAACGGCGTAGTCGAAGAGATTGAGCCGCTCTTCCAGCACCAGCGTGGCCTGGCGGCGGAACTCGTCGTCGTCGAACACGCCGTTGGACCGGGCTTTGTGGTCCTCCTGGAATCCGGTCGTGTAGAACAGTCCCAGATCGCGGGAGACGTCTTCGATGAAGCTGGCCGGTTCCGATACGGGGACGGCTGGGTGAGAGGGGTCGACGTTGATCGGCGTGACGTAGAGCCGGAAGTTGGGGGCGACTTCCTGCAGCAGGAACCGGCAGATGCCGCCGGCGTGCTGGGTGGGGATCGGAAAGGGCGTCGACAGGGCGAAGTCGAGGCGGGTCCAGCGACTCCACTGGCCCGGCTTCAACACGATCTTCTGGCCCTGAACCTCCAGCAGCGCCGCGTTCGAGATGCGATCGCGATGGACTTCGAAGTCGACGGTGATCGGGGTCGGATTCTTCAGCAGGCTGTTGTCAGGGCCGACGAGGCTCGCCCGCGCGGAATCGCCTTCAAATTTGAGTCGCGAACGCCGCCCGCCCCCTTCATCCAAGCCGGCGCTGGGCGAATCTTCGCTGAAGTACTGATAGGTTCCATAGGTCCCCAACATGTCCGGGGTTCCCATGCCGCTGATGCAGCGATGATGGCCGTATTGCGAGGGGCTGGGGGGATAGTTCGACGGCAGGTCGTAGAAGACCGACGTAATTTTCTGTGCGTCGAGGTAGTCCCAGAAGGGGACGCCTTGCCGGCGCAGCACGGTCTCCGGCAGATGGTGGTTGAACGGCCAGAAATCGAGCTGAAGCTGGTGCTCGCCCAGTTCGAGGAAGCCTTCGCCGGGCAGCGTCTCAGCAGCCGAGAAGAACGGGGCGCACTGCTCGTGTGGATGCCGGTGGATGAAGTCGAAGATGCCGTGGGATCCCGGCCCGGCTCCGTTGATGAAGTTGGCCCAGGCGACCGGACTCTGCGGCGGAATGCTGGTCCCCAGGCTGCTGAAACCGCCGGCGGCCGCCATCTTCGTCATGTTCGGCAATTGCCCGGCCGCCATCATGCTGCGGCAGAGACGGGGGTCCATGCCGTCGATGCCGATGACGATCACCTTCTTGCCGAGGCTGCGCGAGACGCGATTAACGCTGCCGATCCAGTACGATGCGGCGGCGAGCGTCCCGGCTCCGGCCACGGCTGCGGCCCCCTTCAGGGCCGCCCGGCGATTGATTCGGGGGGAGGATGCGGGCTCAGTCATGCCACTTGCACCTCCACGTCGGTTGGCTGCGAAGCCGGAGTTTCCGATGCCGGTCGTTTTTCGCCGACTGCGATTGGCTTGCCGTCCATGTAATCGGGAATCGGGCAGCCGAACAGTTCGAGCACTGTGGGAGCCAGATCGAGCAGCCGCGGCGTCGCCGAGGTGATTTCGTGATTGCAGAACAGGACGCCCGGCACCACGGAGGGATCGACGCAATGATCGCCGCTCCATGCCTTCGTATTGTCGTGAAAGACGTGCCGACTGGTCCGGCCGACGGCGGCGTCCCACGAAACTCGATAGCCGCTGGCGTAGCCAACAATCAGATCCGGCGCGTTTTCCTTGTACGGTCCGCGATAGGCTTTGACGGCCTGATAGACCCGCTTGATGGCGGGGGAGTCCGTTTGCGGATCGACGAGTTGTCCGAGGCGGCTGGCGATTTCGTCTCGGAGCGCCTCGGCGTCGTCGCCCGGCTCGACGATCCCCTGTTCGAACTTCCCGCGCAGATTCACAAAGATGCCTGTCAAACCGATGGCAAAGGCGCGCGTCCGGGACCAGTCGACGCCGGCGAGGTAATCCTTCCCCCGTTCTGCGTCATTGACCACGAGGTAGCCGTTCTCTTCCAGCCAGCGATTGAGATCGATTCCCCGGCGGAACGTGTTGAAGCCGTGGTCGGACAGCACCATCAGCAGCGTCCCGTCGTCGCTGCAGCGCTGCATTGTCCGGCCGACGAGGCGATCCATCCGCACGTAGAGATCCTCGATCGCGTTCTGGAATTTCTCCGGAACGTGGGCCGGCCGGGCCGGATGAGCATCGTCGTGGTACCGCCAGAACATGTGCTGCATGCGATCGGTGCCGTCGAACACGCAGACGCACAGCCCGCTGGACACCTTGTCGAGACCGTCGAAGAACATCTCTTCCCGTTCGCGGTCGATATCGGTGCACTGTCGGAGAAAGTGTTCGTCTTCGAGCACTTCTTCGCTGAGCCCCCAGGTGTCTTCGGCCAGTCCCAGAGTGGCATACGGTCCCTGCCGCTTCGCGAGATAGATGGGATAGACGGCGGGATAGCCGATCGCCATCGCCGGGTTTTCCGGGTCGATATTGATCGGCGTGACGTACAAGTCGAACTGGGGCGCCGTACTCAGCAGCATGAAGCGGCAGACCCCGCAGATCGAGGCGCCCCAGCCGACCCGGAACCGTACCGGGATCCAGTCGGTGTATTCGCCGCGCTGCAGCCGGTACTTCGAGCCGCCGATCGTGAGCGTGGCCGTCTCGACGCCGTCGATCCGGACCGTGAACGGCAGCTTCAGCGGTCCTTGATCGGATTGCGACGGGTGAGGCGGTCCGAGCAACTCGCCGTCGACGCGATTGCCGTCGACGCGGATATGGTGCACTTCACCGCCGGTCTTGACGCCGTCCTCGCGGGCACGTGATGTATATTGCGAAAACGTCCCCTGGGTGCCCCGCAAATCCGGAACGCACATCGCCGAGAGCTGGACGCCGTGGAGCTTCTCCGGCGGAAACGTGATCGGGACGCGAATGATGCAGTTGAAGATGCCGTAGTCGCTGAGGATGCCCCAGAACGGACGACTCTTGCGGAGCATGCGGACGTCGGGAGCGCGGAGCTTCAGCCGGAACGGACCGAATCCGACGGACCGGCTCCCTTCGCGAATCTCGACCGAACTCAACTTGGGCTGATACGTTCGCTCGTCCGGCGTCAGAAAGTCAAAGATGTTGTGTTTGCCGGGGTTGACGCCGGTCTGGAACGTCGACCAGGCGACCGGGGAGATCGGCGGCAGCGTACTGGCCAGCGATTCGAAGCTGCCGCTCTGCTGCAGCGCCGCAAGGTTGGGAAGCTTGCCTTCGTCGAGAAGTTTTCGCGTCAGGCCATAATCGAGGCCGTCCAGTCCGAGAATGACGACCCGCCGGAAACGTCGCTGTCCCGGCGGATGTTTCTGGAACAGAGCGCGGAGCATCTTGCGGGCCGGCCAAAGCAGTATCATCAGCAGTGCGGAGACAATCGCCAGGAAGACGGTCAGAAACGATCCCGCCACGGCAAAGCCGGCGCCCGGACCGATGTACGCAAGGAGTCCGTCAGCCGGCGCCAGCCACTGAGTATGACTCCACATCTCCATGAATCGCTCCAGCTAGAATTGAATTCTGAACCCGGCCAGCAGCGCCCCCGACCCCGGCGGCCGGGGGGCGTCACTCTCAGTCTACAGGGATCCGCCCTCTCGCCGCGTCAGTTCTGTGGAACAGAACCGGGGCCGCGATCGCGACCGGCGGGCGGGCCTGCCGGCCGCTGTGCGGCCGCCGCGACTTCCTCAAGCTTCTTGCCCGGCTTCAGATCCTTGCCAACGAGTCCGGGATAGTCAGGGCCGTAACGATAGCTGCGGAAAATGCCGCCCGGACCTCCCGGGCCACCCGGACCACGCCCGCCGGGACCTCCGGGTCCGCGACGGTCGCCAGGACGCCCGCCATCGTTGGGACCGCCTGGCGGACCGAACCCGCCCGGCGGACCAAATCCGGGGGGCGGGCCGAAGCCGGGGCCGCGGGCGAACATGTTCTCCATTTCCGTCAGCCGAGCCTTCTGCTCGTCGGTCCAAACTTTGTCGAGCTGCGTTTTGACGCGGTCCTGAAGTTTCTTCAGATCGTCTGCCTGAGCCTCGGTAAGCTTCAGCTCGGGAACGAGCATCTCCGGAATCACATCCCCGACCTTCGGCGGGCGGAAGCCTCGTGGTCCGCCAGGTCCTACGCCCGGCGGACCGAACCCGCCCGGCAATGGACCGCGCATGCCAGGGGGACCGCCAAATGGAACGCCTTTGGGCGGCTCCAGTTTCATTCGCTGTTCGTCGGTCAGCAGCTTCCCCAGATCGGCGTTAACCTCCTTCTGCAGCTTCTGCAACGACTCTTTCTGCAGTTCGGAGACCCCCAGCATGCGGGCCAGAAACTCGGGCACCAGTTCTCCCGGTCTGGGGAAGCCGGGGCCTCCTGGGCCGCCGAAACCTCCGCCGGGGTACTTGAACTGCCAGACGACTTCGCGTTCTGGCGTAACCTCGAACAGGAGGGCGTTATTTCCCGAGCAGACCAGCGTGTTTCCGTTCGGGAGTCTCTGGGCGCCGGAGATGAGCATCGACGAGTAGTTGGGATTGTTCGGGTCGGAGAACGACCAGGCGGCCTTTTCCGGGCCGAAAGCAACGAGCTCGTCCTTTTCATACTGTCCGCTTGCGTTCAACGGCAATTCGATCTCATCGACCGAGGAGTAGCCGCCATCCGGTCGACCCATGCCGTTATTGAAGACGAGCATATGGCCGGCGCCTGGCAGGCCTTCTCCGATCCAGTGGGCGCAATGCTGGGCGAACAGCCGCTGATCGGCGTTTGATCCGCTGCGATAGACGCGCGGGTTTCCCCAGCGATAGAGGAGGTCGCCCCCCTTTCCGCTCCGCCCCCCTTTGTGCGAGGCGGCTTCGGCCCTGGTGGTGCTGTGATCGATGACCCAGACTTCGCTGAATTCGTGCACGCTGATCATGATCTGATCCAGTTTCGCGTTGTAGGCAATCGAGTTCACGTGCATCCAGTCCCCTTCCATCGGTCCGCGCCCGGGGCCACCGGGACCGCGTCCTCCGGGGCCAGGTCCTCCAGGCCCTTGTCGATCGGGGCGAGTTCCGGGCTGATCTCCGCCGGGCGGCGGATCGTCTTTCGCGGAACGCTCTGCACCAGGCTTTTCGTCTGCAGTCGGCGCTCCACCGGGCGGTCCACCGCCTCCGACATAGCCCAGCGACCGGAGTCGCGCGAGCTGCGCGGGATCGGCCATCATCCGGTCCATCATCTGCGTGCTGAAGTTGAGATCGACCAGCTCCGGATGCTCGGAGACGTCACCGAAGCCGGGCTTCTTCTTGTCGAAATCCTGCACCAGGTGATCCCAGGCGTGCCATTCCCAGACGATTTCGCCGGTGCTCTTGCCGGTCGGTTTGACTTCCAGAATGCAGTCCGGCAGAAGCTGGGAACGGACCGTCTCCGGTCGCCGGCCCGCCGCCACTGCCTCCTCGGTGGTTTTCGGGTCAGACGCCACGACGAGGACGTTGCCGCTGGGCAGGCGACAGATGTCGTGATGGGGTCGCTGTTTGCTGTCCCCGAACGAGTAGTCCCAGACCAGCTCGCCGTCCCAGTCGAACTCCTGAATCCGACCGCCCGCCCCCGGACCGCCGGAGCCGAAGCCGCGTTCGGCGCCGGGACGCAGCAGGTGCCCGTTTTCGAGGAGATAGGCACACATCGCCGGCGTATATTCGCTCTTCCACTCCTTGACGATGCGACCTTCCAGGTCGATCAGATAGGTGCTGGTCGAGTTCATCGGAGCAACGAGCGTGTAGCCCCAAAAGGCAGCCGGCGCGTTGATCGAGACGCCATCCTTGAGCTTTGCCGCGGAATCCGGCGCAGCCGGCGGTTGGGCAACCGCCGGCGATACCAGATCGGCGCCAGCCGCCAGCAGCCCGATTGCCGCACAGATCGCAACTCTGCTCCATCGACTCATGATGACGCTCCGAGGGGAAGTGCCTGCCGAATGATCTGCTATCCAGACGGACTGGCGAACGCCAGCGCGCGCGAAATACACTTTGCGACCAACAGAAATTACAAAATCGTGAGCGCCCACCGGCCAGAAATTCTCACATCTTGTCCCGGATTCCAGCGACTTCTTTGTCAGCGAGCGACGGGACCGAAGCGTCAGCGGCTGTTCACCGGCTCCAGTCGATTCCGCCGGTCGATTTCCCCGGGTGCCAGGAGATTCTACGGTTAAGACAGCAGATCTTCGCCGTCGTCAGCACTCGTACGGACCGTAACAATCCCGGCTGCAATCGCAACTTCGCCGCGCAGTCGCTGACCGGTTATCGGGCGTTGACGCAGTTAACGATGATCTTGGGCCGCTCGATGACCGAACAACAGTGACTGCCGTTGAATCGCGGACTTCGACGAACGCGTCTGGACTCGATCTCAGCGGCCTTCAGCCGGCACGGCGCAATCACTTGTTCGTTTCTTTTCGGTCTTCCGCGAATTCTCATCGCAATGGAAAGTCATCATTGCACCGGCTTACCGTTTGCGTCCGGGCTCGAACGGAATAACATATGGGCTCTTCAATCATCTCTTGACTGCGAGAATTCGGTCATGTTTCCAAATCTCCAGTACGGCACATCCCATCCGCTGAATCGCCGGACCCTGCTCGAAGCAGGGTCGCTCGGCCTGCTGGGCCTGTCGACAGCGCAACTGGCGAGCTGGCAGCAGGCGGCGGGCGCGGGAACAAGCCGGCCCCGGAAGTCGGTCATTTTCCTGTTTCTGACCGGCGGCCTGGGCCAGCACGATTCGTTCGACATGAAACCGGATGCCCCGATCGAGGTCCGAGGTGAGTTCAACCCGATCTCGACCCAGACCCCGGGGATCCAGATTTGCGAACACATGCCCCTCATCGCCGCGCGGAGCCGGCACTGGTCGCTCGTCCGCTCGATCACCCACTCCGAGAATGCTCACGAAGCCGGCACTTACCTGATGCTGACCGGTAAAGCAAAGCTCCCGGCCACGTTCCGGCGGAAGCTGGCCCAGCCGATCGACGACCCGTCCATCGCCTCGGTGGCCGGCGCCATGACGCAGCGGAACGGCATCCTGCCCCCTTCAGTCGTGCTCCCCGAGCAGATTTCGGAGAACGGGGCGTTTTCAGGCCAGTTTGCCGGCTCGCTCGGACCGCAGTACGAGCCGTGGCTGATCGAATGCACGGATAAGCCGCACCAGAACCACGCCTATTCCGGCGCTTTTCCGACCCACCTGTTCAATCTGCATAAGGGGCAGACGTCCGACAAAACCAACTGGCGGTTCGAAGTGCCGAATCTGACCCTGCCGGAAGGGGTCTTTTCTCAGCGGTTCGACCAGCGTCGACATCTGCTCGAAATCATCGATCAACAGCGCTGCGAACTCGAGTCTCAGGCGGCAGTCAGCAAGTACACCCGGTCGACGGAATCGGCCATTTCGCTGATGACGGACCCCAAAGTCCGCGCAGCTCTCGACGTCCGCAAGGCCGACCCCAGAACCCTGGAACGCTACGGTAACAATTCGTTCGGCTGGTCGGTGCTGATGGGCCGTCGTCTGATCGACGCCGGCGTCAATCTCGTGCAGGTCAATCTGGGCAACTTCGGCAGTTGGGATCTGCACGGCAATAATTTTCCGTGTCTGAAGAACTTTCTCTTTCCACCGACCGATCGGGCCGTCGCCGCCCTCCTTGACGACCTCGAAGCCAGCGGTCAGCTTGAGAATACCCTCGTCGTGATGGCTGGCGAGTTCGGCCGCACGCCGAAAGTGATTCACGACGATCCGGAGGTTTACAAATACCCCGGCCGCGACCACTGGGGGCCTTGCCAGACGGTCTTGTTCGCCGGCGGCGGCGTCCAGGGGGGCCGCGTGATCGGCACATCCGATAAGATCGCAGCCTATCCGTCGGCCGATCCGCAGACTCCCGAAAACTTCGCCGCCACCATCTATCGCGCCCTCGACATTCCTGAGGACGCCGTGTGGCACGACATGACCGGCCGTCCGCACTACGTCTATCAGAGCGAACCGATCGGCGGCTTGTTCGGTTGATTGCCTGTCCCGCGACTGGCCCCGGTCACATACGGACGTAGACCTTGCGCCATTCCATCAGCCTGAGAACGGCGTAAATCAGCAGGAAGTGCACGGCGAACGCAGTCACCACCGGCAACAGGGGAGCGGTCTTGACGACCGGCAATCCCCATGCCGTGACCCACCTGACAGCGATGGGATCGGTCAAATCCGCCAGCAGATAGCCAGCCAGGGCGTTGACCCCCAGCGTGCGAAACACGCCGATCCGAATTCTCCGCACGTCAGCCAGCCAGACAAAGAACGTGAAGACGAGCAGAGATGCGCCGGCAGAGAACGTCAGATACGACAACGATCCGGCCCGCTGGCTCATCATCCAGTAATTCCACTTGCGCTCCGCAGGGGAGGGGGGCGGAACGAACGGCGGCTCGGCCGGTTTCCGGTTCCACGCCGCCAGTTGGTCCCCAGTGGGGATCACCGGATTGACCGCAAATTTCTCGCTGCTCAATGCCTCCACCTTGTCGGCCGGAACGTCGTAGATCGTCGTGCCGCAGGAGAACAGCCAGCCCAGTCCGGCGAACATCGAACCGACGACGAGCATCTTCCGCATTGCCGGTCCGTAGTTCGGTGGCTGACTCGACGGCGTCAGAGTCCGAGCCCCGAGACAGACGTCGCAGGCCCAGGTGCCGGCGAGCGCGACGATAGACCAGGTGAGAAACCCGAGGGGCCCGCCGTCGATGCCGCTCACTCCGCCGGGAATGCCGTGCACCCACAGAAAATTGAACCAGGCCGACAGCGCCACGTGGGCGGCCGCCGAGAGCACTCCGTAGGCGAACCGCACTCGAAGGGGCGCCCACAGCACGGGCATGATCCAGACGGACGTGATGGCGATCTGGAGCAGCGTCTGCATCCAGTTCCGCTTCGCGCAGTTCGCGATCGTCGTCAGCCAGCCCTGCTCGCTGAAGCTCTTCGAAATCCCGTTCCAGTCGCCGAACGAATACCAGACGATGGCGACCAGCGCGAGACCGACAGCCCTTCGAAGCATCCTGAGCCAGGCCTCCCGGCCTCCGCCGTGGCGCTGGTGCTTCAGAAAACTCAGCCGCAACGCGAACCCCGCCGCGAAGAAGAAGTGTGGCATGATCGTGTCGGCGTAGCTGCAGTAGTTATTCGAGTGTTTCCAGATCTGCGGGCAGACCTGATATCCGCCCCAGAAATTGACCAGAAACATTCCGGCGACCGTATAGCCACGGAACTGATCCAGCGACTGGAGACGGTCCGGAGATGCCGAACTGGACATGAAGGTCCCGTAGTCACGTAACGGATCAGTTTGCCCGGCCGCTCGTCGATCCAAAGCGGATCGACGAGCAGGCGGCCGTGAATTCGTTATTTCTCGCGCTTATTCACGCGGGGCGCCGCCGGTGCAGGTTTTGCTTCGACCCCTTCGAGCTTCAGATCAAACGGCGGAAGCTGCAGCGGCGTATCACCCACCGTGACTTCGAACGGGGTGGTCTTGGGGTCGTTATACTGATTTCTCAGCTTGTCCGGCCCACCCCAGTCGCTGTCGCGTTTGATGTATGTCAACCACTCGATCGTCAGCGCGTAGTCCCCCTTGGGAGCTCCGTCACCGCCCGTATACGTCGTCAGCGAGAAGTCGCCGTTCGCGTCGGTCTGACCGCGGGGCCGCAGAGTGACCTTGTCGTCCTTCGGGTGCAGCGTGACCCACAATCCTTCCATCGGCAGCCCGTCGACATTCACATGGCCGGTGACCTTCGTCGTGCCGGCGGCATTGGGAACCAGCCGCTTCATGCGCTCTTCCTCGGTCTCGCCTTTGCATCCGAGAACGCTTGCCGACACCGCGAGGACAAGAAACCACGCTGAGCGATGCATAAACCACCCTTCGAAAAACGCGTCCGGGAGAATAACCCCAACGATCCGACCCGCATGTTCGAGTGGAAACACTCCAAACACGTCCGCAGAGAGACTGCCTGCCGAAATGCGTCTATGCATTTCGGCAACAACCCCGGTCGACGCCACCGGCAGGGCCAACTGGCAATCGCGTGCTCGCCGCGGCCCTTTGCGAAGCAGACCCGCATGGCGAACTGAATCGGAGGCCGGCCTTCACAGGTTCCAGCCTCTCGGCCGGAATCCCTTCCGCCAGCATAAGCGTCCCGGACGGAATCCGATTTGGACTCTCGTCCGGGATCGCCTCTGAAGTCGACGATCTATGATCGACTAGTAGTCGCCGGTGATCGTCCCGCCCTGATACGTCGCCAGGCTCGCGAATACAACTTGACTGACGTTCTCGCTGAGGAACTTGGTCGATCCATCCGCCATGAGAATATGGATTCCTCCCACGTGGAAGCTGTAACCGCCATCGCCGCTCCGGTTCGAGCAGTTAATCGCGCAGACGCCCTTGTGCAGCGAACCGTCCGCGGAGGATCCGGCAACCCAGTCCTCAAACGTACCGGGGTCAGCCCAGCCGCCGCCGTAAGTTCCATTCGTGGAGATCAGCTTGCCGCGCTGATAAAGATTGTTGCGTCCGGCCCGCTCATACAGGATGAAGGTGTTCGACGATCCGTCGGTAATGTCGCCGATCCGAACCTTGATGTTGTCGTCCGACAGAATCCCCTGTCTGCGCGCCTGGGGCGCGGTTGGCGCAACCGTCAGGGCGTACAGGGCGGTACTGCTACCGACCATTCCACCGAATGGTGCGTAATCCATCGCTCCGGTGATGTAGTTCACCGCAGAGGCGTTCCACCAGTCGCCAGCAGCGTATTGGACATTGACGACACTGTCGCCCCGCGCCGATGACGGACAGACGAACACTGGAATTACGGTGCTGTAGGCTGTCTTCATCGGCCCGGCGGTCAAAACCCCGTCCAGCAGCGGCATCGAGAAATTGATCTGGTTGTAGACGTTCGCCTGATCCATGTACGGCAGCAGGTACTCCGTAAATCCATGGACGTTCGCGGAACCCGAAGCCGTGTTTGGAGGGTTCGGCCCCGTGTTACCGGGCTCACCAACATACGCCGGCGTGAACATATTGTACACGTCGTGGTAGTTGTGGAAGGCCAGAGCCATGTTGTGCAAGTTGTTCTTGCACTGCGTCCGGCGTGCGGCCTCGCGCGCCTGCTGAACGGCCGGGAGCAGCAACGCAATCAGAATGGCGATGATGGCGATTACCACCAGCAGCTCAATCAGCGTAAAGGCTCTCTTCGAACGGGACTTGGGGCGTACCATTTGAAAATCTCTCCGGAACGGACCAGGAACTGGGATGGAGACGAATGTCTCATCGCGATACATACGACGAAATGCAGGAATGACCATGACTCATGGCCGGCTGAGACCTGAGACACACTCGAACGGAATTTGAAGGCGACGAAGGACGCATGCTCTGAGACAAGCGATCAAACGATCGTTGTCACTCACGATGCAAAACGAAAACTGACGACAGTCGGCAACTGAGAAGCGTGCAAGAAGGGACAGATATCGCAAATACTGACGTCAAGGGGAAAACCCCAACGCGATCAGGCTAGCAATGTCGCGAACCACCGACAACGATAAAATGTGTGAAATTCGTCGAATTACTCTTGCCGCCGATCAGGCAACGGCGGCCAGCGACGCCACGCGGCGACGTGAACGCGGACTCGCGTGCTTCAACTTTGAGACACACCCCGTCGGCCAGCGTGTCATCAGGCGACCGCGAGCCGGATCCGATCGCGCGTCAGCGGGAACCGGCTCGCTGCGCCTGCACGCTGCGCAGAGCAGCCCGGGCCGATTCGAGCCGCGGATTCGCCTGAATGGCTCGTTGAAGATGAGTCTCGGCGAGCTCAAGTTTGCCCTGCCGGAGCGCAATCGCGCCAAGATTCACCCAGGCTTCCGCCAGGTCGGAGTTCAACTGCAGGGCCAGTTCAAACTGAGACTCCGCCGAGTCGAACAGGCCCCGATCCAGATCGATGAGCCCCAGGTTGTACCGGACTCTGGCATCACTCGGATTGATTTCCAACGCGCGTGCATACTGAGCGGCGGCATCGTCTGTTCGGCCGAGTCTCCGGTACAGGCCGCCAAGATTATTGACCGCGAAGACGTTGTCCGGCTTCAGCCGGATCGATTCCTGGTAATGACGTAACGCTTTCGGAGTTCGTCCCGAAATTGCGTACAGGCAGCCCAGGTTGAAGTGAACCTCGGTCGTGCCGCTCCCACGTGCAAGCAGGAACTCCTCGCGCAGCAAGTTGTTGGCGAACTCCTTCCGGTGGAAATCGGCGGCCAGAACCTCGTTGTCCTCCGGATTCACGGCCAGAACCTGAAAAAACACCTGCGCCATTTCATTGAACGTGTCCCGCCCGATCAGCACCCGCTGCGGCGGGTGATGCGGGTTGCGCGGATTCTCCGCGGAATTGTCGTACGTGACTCGCATGTAGAGGGCGGTTCCCTTGGGGAACGACATCGGCTCTGCGTAGGTGTATTCTCGCTGCCAGTTGAAGTCCCAGTCGGCAATCCGCATCAGCCACTCTTTCCGACCGTCGGGAAGTTCGGCCCAGGCCCGAAACTCGGTCGCCAGATAGTGGGCATGCGGCATCGCGGCGAGGACTGTCGTATCGACTGGCAGGACGTACCGATCCTCGTAGTGATCGCCTTTCTCCCCCGGCGCGATGTCGATCGTCTCGCACGACAACTGCACCATGTGCAGCCGTTCGCGCGGCGGTTCTGGCTGAAAATACAAGGCAATCGACGACTGGACCGATTCCGGCTTGCCCGTCGGATGCAGGTGGAGCTCCAGGACCAGGTCGGTCCCGGGCTCAAGCTTCCAGGCCACATCCGCCCGTCTGGCCTGCGCCTCATAGCCCGGGGTCCAGACCAGGAAGAATCCGTCCGGCTCCGTGTCCCCCGAAAACAGAATCCCGTCAAAGCCCGGCGACGGATCCTGCTCCTCCTGGGCCCGGCACAAGCCCGATCGATCGACGCGCAATCGCATGTGATGCACGAGACTCTGGTTGCCGGGATCGAAGTCGAAGGCCCGGACATACCGAGTCTCCCCGATCGGCACGGGGATCACGAATTTGCGATAGACGTCTGCAGCAGCGTCCGCAGCCACGGTGAATGCTTCAGGCATGGTGACCACGAGATCCGGAGGGCCGTATCTCCAGCCGGTCGGGAACTCCGGCGGAGGAGGAAGGTCAGAGATATCCCCTTCCGACGTCCCTTCGGCGACCCACTGGTCGATCATGCCGATTTCAGCCGCGCTCAGGCCCCGATCACGCTCGAACTCGCAGTACCCCGGCACCGGCGACCATGGGGGCATAATCCGCTTCTGCGTGATTTCCACGATCTGCCGGGCGCGCTTCTTGACGTCCGCGAAGCAGAGCAGAGGAAACGGCCCGATCTCACCCGGATGATGGCAGCCGGCGCATTTCTCCAGAACTATCGGACCGATGTCCTTCGCAAACGTCAGAGTACCGGCCGGCCGCGGCGCGTAGGGAGGCGGCGCCGGGAGCTCCGGCGGCGGATCGAGAGCAGCAGACTGAGCGGCCGGTTTCGGCGACTTCGCCGCCTGACCGCTGCACCCGGCAATGAAGGCGCCAACACACAAGGCCCCCAGGCAACAGGCGATCGCCAGAAAACGACGGGCAACGCTCACTCTTCAATTCCCGGAATGTCGCAGCCGATCGCGGCCGTCTCCGGCACCGGGACTGACTGCCCCGCCAGAACCGCCTCAATGGCTGTCTGGAGATCGTGCTGCGACGCGAACTCCCGCGACTTGCCGTAGTCGGTGAATCGATCATCAATCCGACCCCGATACTGCCGTTTGTGCCCCGACGAATACACGACCGCTTCCGGCGTTCGGCTCACCTGGCAGAATTTGACGAGCTGATGCCCCGGGTCGCGGAGCGCCGGAATCGTCTGCTCGTATTCCTCAAGGTGTTGGCGAATCTCGCCAGGAGTCTCGGTATCATCCGCATAAACGAGCCAGAAGGTAACTGATTTTTCCCGGAAGGCCTCGTAGAGTCGTCTCAGTTCCGGTGCATAACGATTGGCGATCGGGCAGTCCGTACACACAAAGACCAGCACAATGGCTTTCGCCTCGCGATCTGCGAACGGGTCGACCGGACGACCGTCGAGTACCTGTTCGCCGAACAGACTGCCACTCACGACGGGGGACGACCGATCCCGACCGTCGCGGGTTAGCGCAACTGGATCGGACGGCACCGCGCGGCTGGACGGCTCCTGTCCGCAGCCAGTCATCACCAGCCCCGCCAGCAGAAGTCCGCATCGCGTCGTGAAAATCATCTCACGTCAACCTGCCACGTCCAGAGTGAGGCGAATAGATTTCACTGTCGCGTCGAGCTACGATTGCAGTCTAGAAGCGGTCGAAGCCCCAGTCAACGTCCGGCTCCCGCTCGTGAAACTGACGAGTTCGATCCCGCAGAGACAAGAAAGCCGTCGGCGCGGATCGCGATGAGGTCGATGCATGCAGCAGGTTCACGCAACGTTCAACAGCAGGCGCAAATGGTGGGTGGCGGCCGCGTGCCTCCTCGCGGTGTTTGCCGGATACCTGCTGTGGGGCCGGCCGGGACGCCCGCTGAATGTGGTCTTGGTGACGTTCGATACCACCCGGGCCGATCATCTCGGCATCCACGGTTATGATCGGGGACTCACAGACGTTTTCGACCAGTTTGCCGAGCAGGGCGTCGTGTTCGACCGGGCCTATGCTCCCGTACCGCTGACCCTTCCGTCGCACGCAACCATGCTCACCGGCCTGAATCCCCCCGAGCACGGCCTGCGAGTCAATGGGAGCGGAAAACTCGGCGACAAAGCGCCGTTTATACCCGAACTCTTCCAGAAACAAGGCTATGACACCGGTGCGTTTGTCGCCGCATTCGTATTGAATTCCAAGTTCGGCCTGAATCGCGGCTTCGACGTCTACGATGACGACATGTCCGATGCCGAACCGGCCGGGGAACACTCGTTCGACCGCCGCCGCACGGGGGCGCGAGTCGTCGATTCCGCGCTGAAGTGGCTCGAACAGCGCACGGCTCGACCATTCTTCTGCTGGATCCATCTGTACGACGCGCACTTCCCATACGACCCTCGCACGGAGCAGTTCGACAACCGGTTTGCCCAGGCCCCGTACGATGCCGGAATCGCCGTCGAAGTCCAGCAGTTCGCTCGCGTCCTGCAGTTCCTGAAAGATCGCCAGCTCCTGAACAGTACGATCGTCGTCGTCGCCGGCGATCACGGAGAGGGGCTCGGCGAACACGGCGAAGACGAACACGGCTACCTGCTCTACAACACCACCCTGCGCGTCCCGCTGGTCGTCGCCTCCCCGCGGGGTTGCCGCCCGGGACACCGCGTCGGAGAACCTGTCTCGCTGGTCGACCTCGCGCCAACCCTGCTGGACCTGACCGGCATCCAGATCCCAGAAGCAACGAGCGGACGCAGTCTGCGAGCGGCCCTCGCGGGCGGCAGCCTCTCGCCGCGTCCCTGTTACGCAGAAACCCAGGCGCCATTCCTCGACGACCGCTGGAGCCCGATGCAGGCGCTGATCTCCGATCGTTGGAAGTACGTCCAGACGACGCGAGGCGAATTGTTCGATCTGGAGCAGGATCCGGGCGAGACCACGAACCTGTGGGAGACGGCCCCCGAACAACGCAAAGAAATGAGCGACATGCTCGCCGCCCTGCAGAAGCAATTTGTCCCGCTCGGCGCCGGAAGCGTCCAGCTTTCCGACAAGGACCGCCGAATCCTGTCGAGCCTGGGCTACGTCGCCGGCGCCAGCCGCGACGATGCCGGCCCCGCAACCGCCGAAACTCTGCCCGATATGAAGGACATGCTGCCCCATCGCACCAGTTTGGAACAAGTCCGACGCCTGATAGATGCCGGAGAACTCGAAAATGCCGAGCGACTCGCCCGCGTCGTCGTCGCCGCCACAACGCCGAACTATCCCACGGCGGAAGTGACGCTCGGCGACGTCCTGCGGTTGCGAGGCCTGCCCGAGGATGCCGCCGCCATTTATCAGGCGGTTCTGGACCGTCACCCGGACTGCCTGCAGGCCCACTCGCGGTTAGGGGATTACTACGTCTCGCAGGAGAAGTGGCCGGAAGCCGCCGCGCAGTACCGCGCCGTAATCGGCTTGCAGTCCGAGGCCTCGCACGCCTACTTCGCCCTGGCGCAGGCTCTCTCCCGGATGGGGCAGTACGAGGACGCCATTCTGGAATACCGCCAGGCCATTCGCAGCGATCCCGGATTCGTCACAGCTCACTTCGAACTGGGTCTGCTTCTGGCCAAAGGGGGGCGTTTCCAGAACTCAATTCACCACTTCGAGCAGGCCCTGAAATACGATCCTCAGCTCTCGGAAGCCCACCTGAATCTCAGCAGCGTGCTGATGCAGCTGAAAAGGGTTCCCGAAGCCCTGCAGCACGCGCAACAGGCCGTCGACGTGGATGGAGAATCCTTCGCAGCCCGCTTCCACCTGGGAACCATCCTGCTGATGCAGCGAAATTATAAGAACGCACTCATCCAGTTTCGCCAAGCGCAGCGCCTCGATCCGGACGACCCATTGCCGAAGGCGCGAATCGAGCAACTGGAAAAGCAGCTCGGCCGCGAACAGCCCATCTGACGAACTGCGGAAGATTCTCGTGTGCCAGATGCCTGGCCGAAACCGAGCCGTCGAGTTACCGGGTTCTGCCCGCCTCGCTGTCCCCTGCCAGGCAGAACCAAGCTCCCGCCAGGACGAATCTCGCCGAAACGGATTCTGGCGGCGCACCTCCGATCAGAACTTGTCAGGCAATCAGCGACAAGCGTTCCGCGATCAGCCCATTTCCAGTGACTATTCCCAATTCCCGACTCGCGATTCCCATCCGGAATCTCATTGACCCCCCGCCTCGAACCCGATAGATTCATATTGGTTGATGTGTTAATCCTGCCAGTGCATCCCGCCCGCCTCGTCGGAGTCCTGCCATGTTCCGCATTGAAGCTGGAACTTCCGGTCGTTATTGCGATGGCCTGAATCGCCGCAGTTTCGTCCAGCTCGGCATGGCCGGGATGGGTGCCGTCGGCCTGCCGCAACTCCTTCGGGCCAAAGAAGAATCGGCGAATCAGGGGCTGTCCCGCAAAGACACTTCCGTGATCCTGATCTGGCTGGATGGCGGCCCGGGGCACATGGATCTTTACGATCTGAAGCCCGAAGCCCCCGCCGAGTACCGCGGGATCTGGAACCCCATCCGCACGAACGTCGAGGGCATGGAGATCTCGGAGCTCTTCCCGCTCCAGGCCCGCTGCGCGGACAAGTTCTCCATCGTCCGCTCGCTGCACCACGACAACGGCGACCACTTCACCGCCGGGCACTTCATGCTCACCGGCCGGGGGGGCGCCAGCGGGGCAGATACTCCCGGCAAAGCCCCGTTCGTCGGCTCGGTCGCAACCAAAATGACCGGCCCCCGCCAGCCCGGCATGCCGCCGTATGTTGCGGTCCCATATGGCATGAGCATCGGGCTCCGTCCGGGGTATTTCGGAGCCAACTACCTGGGAGTGGCGAACAACCCCTTCGAAACCGACGGGGACCCGAACAACGCCAACTTCAAAGTCCAGAACATCGAAATGCCCGGCGGCATGTCGATCGACCGCCTGGAAAATCGCACATTACTGGCCCGGCAGTTCGACAAGCTCCGCCGTGACGTCGACGCCCGCGGCACGCTCGAAGCCATGGACCGCTTCGATCAGCAGGCCTTCGAGCTGGTCGCCGGCGCGTCCGCCCGCAAAGCCTTCGATATCAATCAGGAAGATCCCCGCATGCGCGATCGCTACGGTCGCCATTCGTGGGGCCAGAGTACGCTCCTCGCCCGCCGGCTCGTCGAAGCGGGAACGACCTTCGTCACCGTCCACCTCGGCGGCTGGGATCACCACTGGGATCTCAAGTCCGGCATGGAACGCTACCTGCCGATGGTCGACGGCCTCGTTTCGGCATTGTTCGAAGACCTCGAACAGCGCGGCCTGTCCGACAAGGTCATGGTCATGCTCTGCGGCGAGTTCAGCCGCACCCCCCGCATGAATAACGGCGGCAACGGCGGACCTCCCCTCAGCATGGGCACCCCCGGCCGCGACCACTGGGGGAACGCCATGTTCTGTCTCATGGGTGGCGGCGGCATCAAGGGAGGCCAGATCGTCGGCTCGACCAACCGCCTCGGCGAAGTCCCCCAGGACCGCCCGGTCACGCCGCCCGACATCCATCACACCATGTTCCGCGTCCTGGGAATCGACCCCCACGTCAACTTCCTCAATCACTCCGGCCGCCCCGTCCCGGCCCTGGAGCCGGGATCGGTGATCGAGGAACTGCTGTAGACGGCGGAAAACTCGAAATCCGAAACAAGCGCCAGATCTCAAACGCCAGACCCAAACAGGACGATGCGACCGGGGTGGCTGGCGTCGGAGTCTTCGACGACCCAGTCCGCAGGATGGGCTCCGCCGAACGTTCCTCGTCTATTCGGCAGCCGCAGGCGGAAACGAGCCCACGCCGCCAGTGACGGCGGGAGCGGCCTTTCCCGGCTGCATGGCATCACCAACCTGTTCGGCAAGCTCTTCAAATCGCCGTACCGCATTGGGTTTGCCGGTGACAATCACGACCGTGCTGCCGCCAACGCCGACCGGAAATCCATTGGCCTCGATCTTGGCGGTTTCGGCAAGCACGTTGACGACTTCGCTGTCAAGCTGCGACCGGAAGATGCGTGTCACGATCCGTTCCTCCGCATACGCGTTCGATGTGACCTTCATGACTTCGTCTTCAACGATGTAGTCGAGCTTGAGCGGTTCGAGGAGCAGCTTCAGGACGCTTCGCAATGAGACCCCTGTCACTTGCAGTGTTACGGGCGTATCGGCCGCAACGCCGACCTCCGTCAGCATGACCTCGTCAGTCCAGATCTGAATGTCGTGGTGTTGCTTCAGGAAGTCGAGCGCTTCCTTCAGAGGCATATCGACGAAATCCGCCTCGGCGGGTTTGAGCAAGGCTTGCTCAATTTTCTCTTCCAGCGGCGAAACACCGGCCCGCTGCAAGGCCGGCCCGGAGGGACTGCCGCCCGCGATACCTGCCGGCATCGTGCCAATGTCGAGGAGCATCATCCCGGATCCTCCCGCCCGTCCCATCATGAAGCCGGACGCCCCTCCCATGCCGGCCGTCATCCCGGCTCCGCCGGGCATGCCCGGCATTGCTCCCATTGCGCCGCCGCCACCAAACCCACCCACGACCGAGTCCGACCGGACGATCTTCAGCTTGCCGTCAATCAATTGCGTTTCCAGACCATGCGGCTTCAGCAGCAGGCGGAGCGCGGTCTTGGTGGAGACTTTGCCAAGGTTGAGATCCACCTTCTCCAGCGGATTCACGCCGAGCTGTGGCAGCTCTTTGACCAGATCCAGTTCAATTGGCAGGCCGTTGAGCTGCAGCGTCGTCAGCATGGCCACCCAGTCGACCTGCTGGTAGGCAAGTTCGATTGGCCGTGCCAGCAATTCGTCGAGCGTTTCCTGGTCGAGCGGCATCGAGAGTTTTGCGCCTGGGGCGCCTCCTCCGAAGCCGCCGGCACCTCCCCCGAATCCACTGCCCGAGAAACCGGAAAGCCCACCCGGGCCGTTTCCGCCGCCAGCCCCGGCCCCGGCGTTAATCAGTCCACTCCCAAACGCACCACCGCCCGATCCTCCCGAAAGGGCTCCCGGGACCGCCCCGCCGGCAGCCTCCGCGCGTCCTGCCCCTCCGCCTGTCGCAGGGGCTTCGACCGCCGCCGCGGGTTCCTCCGCCGCCGCCAGCACGATTTCGCTGCTGACTTGCGTCAGTCCGGACGGCCCCTCCGCCGCGCCGACCGTCAAACTGTTCCCCAGCAGCGACCAGCCCAGCAGCGTCACGGCCAGCGTACCGCCGGCGGCAATCGTTCCCCCCAGCGTCAGTTTCTGCAGCCACATGATCTTCAGCTCCTGTTGAAAGAGTGTCTCCGCCCGCGGGGCGTTCGATGCGTTTTCCCACGCCTGCGGCGACTGCACCGTCGCCGCCTGAATCGTCGATTCCACCAGCGGCGACCAGTCCGCTGCGCTGACCAGTCCTTCCTGCACAGCCACCGCCGCCAGCGTCGTCGTCAACACCACGCCCCGCCGGGCGAGCCGCGCCCGCAACTCCGTCCGGCCCCGCTTCAGCAGCCCTTCCACAGCCGCCTCCGTCGCGCCGAGCGTCTGGGCGATCTCGCGTTGCGACCGCCCTTCGAGATAGTGCAGCACCAGCGACGCGCGGTAGCGCTCCGGCAGCCGGGCCAGCTCGGCGTCGAAAACTTCCAGATCGTGCCGGGCCGCCACCTGCTCGAACGGATTCTCAGTCGCATGTGGTTCCATGCCGGCCTCCATCGACTGCTGCCGGGCCAGCTTCGTTCGCAGCCGGACGGCGATCCGCCACGCAGTGCCATACAGCCACGCGGACAGCGACCGAGGTTCGCGCAGTCGCAACCCGCCGCGGAGCAGCACCAGAAACGTCGCCTGAAACGCGTCGTCCGCATCGGCGGACCGGCCCAGAATCCGCCGGCAGACCCCCATCACGAGCTGCCCATGCCGCCGAATCAGCTCTTCCGCCGCCTGCCGATCGTGCCGCTCGATAAACCGGCGGAGCAGTTCGGCGTCCGACGGCGGAACATCAGCAGGGCAGGGGAGTTCGACGAGCGACATGAGCGACGACCGATGAGACGGGGAGTTCGTTCATCAGTATAGTGCCGCGACGACGAAGGATCAGGCGCGCGAAATCGGAAAGTTTTCAACCCGGCGGAGAGAAAGGCAGTTTGACCACGAATGGCACGAATGGACGCGAATGTCGGAGAAGAGCTGGAACCACGGAACGCACTGAGAGCACGGAGAAAGGATTGGGAAGACGACGCAACGAGCTGAATAACAAGGCGGCGCCTCGCGGAAGTGGCGCGCCCCGGCACGAGTTTCTATCGCCGCCGTACTGGGCGTCCACGACCAACCCAAATCTGAGTCGGCACAAACCGCCTGCGGCGGCCCGATACCCGACTTTACGCTCTCAACGTCGCCGCCAACTGTTGCCCGCATGCCGCAATCACCGCCTGCTGAGCCGCGTCGACCTCGTCGCCGGTCAGCGTCCGCTCGTGCGAACGGTAGCCGAGCGTCACCACGTAGGACTTCTTCTGCTCGGGGATCTGCTTGCCGCGATACTGGCCGCCGAAGCCGACGGTCTCCAGCAGCGGTCCCGCTGCCGACCGGACCACCTGTTCCAGGTCGCTCCAGTGGATGGTTTCGTCGAGGACGAAATTAAGATCCCGCGTCACCGCCTGGTACTGCGGCAGCGGCTGGGCCTTGGGGACCAGGTCCGCCCGGGCCTCGAGGACATGCAGATTCAATTCGGCGACACAGACGCTGTCCCGTAGATCGAGCGATGACACCGCCGAGCGGTCGAGTTCCCCCAGCCAGCCCCACAGCTCACCGTCCAGGAGCACCTCCGCCCCCCGCCCAGGAACGAACTGGACGACGTCCGAGGGCCGGACGCTGACGACCGAGTGCGGTGCGACCCGGCGAGCAAGCAGCTCGACCACACCCTTCAGTTCCTGATACGACTGCCCGCCGACGAGGCTGATCGTCCACGGTTCGTTCTGCGTCTCGGGCTTCGACGAGTCGGCCGCCAGGTACACCTTCGCCACTTCGAACAGTTGAGCGTGGAATACGCCGTGGCGTTCATTCTCGCGACGCGAAGCCAGCAGGCTCGGCACAAGTGATTGCCGCAGCAGGTTTTCGTGCCGCCGCGAAGAGTGGACGACTTCGAGGGCCGGCCGGTCGCCGTGAGGCGTGAACAGCGCCCGCTGCTCGGCGGCGACGAACGACAGCGTCACCGCTTCGAAGAATCCGGCGGCGGTGAGCGTATCGCGGACGCGATCCGTAACGCGGTCCCGTTGCGTCTTGGCGCTGGAGCAGAGGGGCACGAGCACATCGTCGGGAATCTGCTCGTAACCATGAATCCGGGCCACTTCCTCAATGAGATCGATCTCTCGCGACAAATCCCGGCGAAACGACGGCGGAACAAACTGGGCGCTGTCCGCACCGATCGCACCGACTTGCGTACAGCCGAGTTTTTGCAGGATCGTGGCCGCTTCCTGCGCAGGAATGTCGATCCCCAGAATCCGCCGGAACTGTGCGAACCGGAGCGCAATCGGCGGGCGTTCAGCGACGACCTTCTGGCCGACCGCAACGCTGCCCGCCAGGAGCTCGCCCCCGGCAATTTCGAGGATCAGTTCGCAGCACCGACGGCTGGCCCAGTCGGGGCCGGCCGGGTCGAGGGCCCGTTCAAACCGGTACGACGACGGGCTGTGCAGGTTCAGCTTGCGGGCCGTGTTCCGAACCGTCAGCGGCGCGAAGGCAGCCGCCTCGATCAGCACATCCTTCGTGCTGGTCGCGATTTCCGTCGTCGCTCCCCCCATCACACCGGCGATGGCCACCGGACGTTTCCCGTCCGCAATGACGCACATCTCGGGCGTGAGAGTGTATTCCTTGTGATCGATCGCCTGCAGCTTCTCGCCAGCCTGCGCCCGGCGGACGACGATCTTCTTCCCGTCGAGCCGGTCGAGATCGAACGCATGCAGCGGCTGACCGCATTCGAGCATGACGTAGTTGGTGACGTCGACCACATTATTCACACTTGCGATGCCGACCGTTTCGAGTCGCTGCCGGAGCCAGGCGGGGCTGGGGCCGACCTTCACGCCACGCAGCACGCGGGCATGGTACTGCGGGCAGAGATCCGGGCACTCGATGGCGACGGACGTCGCCGACGCTGCAGTTTCCGCAACGGTCTTCGGAGCGGCGGCCGGAACCTTCAGCGTCTTCCCGAAGAGGACGGCGACTTCGCGGGCGATCCCCAGGTGGCCGAGGCAGTCGGGGCGGTTGCTGGTGACTTCGAGGTCGATGGCAAAATCGCTGCCGGCGGGCTCGGTCGTTTCGAGATTCAATCCCGACATCGTGAGCCGGGTGGTGACGTCCTCCACCGGCAGATCCAGGTCGACATACTGCTTGAGCCAGTCCCAACTGATAATCATCGTTCGCTTTACCGTCAGAAAAACCGGGTGGCACGCCCGGAGTCTTCGATGGGCGTGTCTTCAGCCCCGTACTCTAACGGACGCATTGACTTACGAAAAGTCGACCGGGAAGAGGAAAGATCTCACGCCAAGACGCAAAGGGGAACGCAGGGGCCGCAGAGAAGACGGAAGAATCTTCACCGCGGAGGCACGGAGGACGCGGAGATCGGAAGAGACGAAGTGTTAAATGTCAAAGGCGGAATGTCGAAAGAAGTCGAGAGTTCAGAGCGGACGACTTTCTGCTCCGAATTGTCCCACTGACCACGGACAAACTCTGGCTATTCGCCATTCCCTTCCGCCCTCGCCACGCAACTCGTCACCACCAGATCCCCGACCACGTTGACCACCGTCCTGCACATGTCGAGCAGGCGGTCGACGCCGAGGATGATGCCGATCGACGCGCCGGGAATGCCGACGCTCTGCATCACCACCACGATCAGCGGGATCGAGCCGCCGGGGACCCCCGCAGTGCCGACGCCGGCAAGGATCGCCATCAGAACCACCTGAAACTGCTGGACTGCGGTCAGGTCGACCCCCATCACCTGGGCCAGGAACAGGATCACCACCCCTTCGAACAACGCAGTGCCGTTCTGGTTGCCGGTCGCCCCGACGGTCAGGACGAAGCTGCTGATCCGGGAAGGAATCTTGAGCTCGGTCTCGGCAACCCGCAGGGCGGTGGGGAGCGTGGCGCTCGACGACGACGTGCCGAAAGCGACGAGGATGGCGTCCAGCACTGCGTTGAAGAAGTGGACCGGCGACATGCGGGCAAAGACGTACAGGACGATCGAATAGACGACGAAGAGCTGCAGCGCCAGGCCGAAGACCGTCGTCAGCACAAACCAGACCAGCGTCCGGATCATATCGAAGCCGAGCTGGGCGGCGAGGGCGAAGACCAGGCACCCGGCCCCCAGCGGCGCGAGGCCGATGGCGAACTGAATGACCGCCATCGAAATCGCGTGCAGCCCTTCCAGCCAGCTTACGAAGCCGGCGCACTTCGCCGGCTGGCTGGTGATGGCCACGCCGCAGATCAACGAGAAGACCATCACTGCGAGCATGCCGTTCCCCTTCGAGGACCCGTCGATGGCGCCGACCATCTCCTGCAGCGGGTTTTCGGGAAGCAGGTCCACCAGCACCGTGCCGAACGGCTTGGCCTGCTCCGCCTTGGCGACCCCTTTCTGGGCGTCGTCGGCGAAGCGCTCCGTCAGACGGTCGCGTTGCGCTTCGGAGAGCGTTTTCCCCGGCTGGAAACCGTTCACCAGCCCGACGCCGATGAGGACGGCGCTGCCGGAGAGGATGGCGGTAAACAGCAGCGTCCACAGCCCCATCCGCCCGAGGGACCGCAGGTCGCCAATCTCGACCACGGCGAGCGCCAGGGCCGAAAAGACGAGGGGGAGGACCACCATGAACATCAGACGGAGAAACAGGCTGCCGATCGTTTTGGCGATGGCGACGATGGCGGCCGCCTGGGGCAGGAGCTCTCCTTTGGCGGGGTCGGTGGCGAAGTAATTCAGGATCAGGCCGAGGACCACGCCGGTCACGAGGCCGATGACCGTCAGCGCGTGATGGGAAACCCTGTGGGGCTTCGCAGGAAGTGGAGCGGGTTCAGGAGCCGGGGCGGGGGGAGAGTCCGTGTCAGTCACGCGGGACGTCCTCGTCTGGGGGCTCGGGGAGTCTTCAGATCGGTCTTGCCCGGATGGGCGGGACTGGGGCAGGATAACGGATGAGGCGGCGGGGAGCGAGCGGCGGGAAGCAGAGTGCGAACACTAAAGTCATCGAGAGGCGGTCATGTCACGTGACGCGGTCCCGGATCGCGCAGCAGCTCGCAGGAAACAACGACGGGGCGTGCTGACCGCGGTCGCCGTTTGCAGTGTAGTTGTCGGATATCCTGTCGGGGCGGGGCCTTTGTATCGACTTGCCGTTCAGAATCGACTTCCACACTGGGTGATGGATGCGTTGCCCGTCCTCTACGCGCCCGCCTTCTATGTTGATTCTCAAACGGGATCGAGACCGTTCACAAAATACAATTTGTGGTGCGCGGCGTTTGATGAAGGGAGGTCGACGACCGTGACCGCCGGTCCGCTGCCGTAGAAACTATCCAAGTGTGTCCTGACGAGGCGGCGTTTCGAAACCGACGAAAAACCGGCGCGTCGAGACGCACCTTACGAAGCCTTGGCGGCCTTCTTTTTCGCCGCGTTGCCTGCCGCGTGCGGGTGGGCCTGCTCGTAGGTTTCTCGCATCCGGCGGGTGCTGACGTGCGTGTAGATCTGGGTCGTCGTCAGGCTCTTGTGGCCGAGCAGCTCCTGGACCGCGCGGAGGTCTGCGCCGCCGTCGAGCATGTGCGTCGCGAACGTGTGCCGGAGCGTGTGGGGCGACGTCTTCGAACTGAGCCCTGCGATCAGGATGTGCTTTTCCAGCATCCGCCCGATGCTGCGCGTGGTCAGCCGCCCGCCGAAGCGGTTGAGGAACAGCGCCGATCGGTCATCATCCCCGGCGTCGGGGGCAGGCTGGCGGACTTCCAGCCAGCGGTCGAGCGATTGGGCGGCGTAGCTGCCGATGGGGGCGATCCGCTCCTTTTTGCCCTTGCCGAAGACGCGGAGGATGTTCGTGTCGCGGTCCCAGCTTTCGACGTTGAGGCCGACCAGTTCGGCGACGCGGAGGCCGGCGGAGTACATCGTTTCCAGCATCGCCCGGTCGCGGAGGCCCTCGGGTTCGTTCGCGGGAGGCGTTTCCAGCAGCCGGGCGGTTTCGTCGATGGTCAGGAAGTGCGGCAGCTTCCGGCCAGTGCGGGGAGTCCGGAGGGCCTTTGCCGGGTTGGTGGTGATGATCCCTTCCCGCTGGCAGTAGCGGAAGAAGCTCCGCAGGCAGGCCAGCCGGCGGGCGATCGTCGTTTTGGCGTAGTCGCATTCGTGGAGATAGGCGACGTAGCCGCGGAGCAGGCCGATATCCATCTCGGCGACTGCCGGGGTCTTGCCGACGCGGTCCCGCAGGTAGTCGAACAGGCTGCCGAAGTCCTCGGAATAGGACTTGAGCGTCAGCTCGCTCGAGTTGCGTTCGATCTTGAGGTATCGCAGGAAACCGTCGATCTGGTCGTACATCGGTCGACTCGCCGGGGGGGTGCCACGAACGGTTCACCCCGCATGATACGCCAGACCGAAGGGAACGGCGGGTTCCAATCGCAGCTTCGAGGATGAATCGCTGAAGAGACTGGCAGAGGCAGCAGCAAACGAGGTACAGGCCGTAGAGCCTGCGGCGTCAGGCGGCGTCGCTCTCGGGCCACGATTCCGGTTCTGCTTCCCAGCGCGGAGCCGGCTGTTTCAGAGCGGGCGGCATCGGCGCCAGACCGGCGTCGGCGGCGAACTTGCGGACGCGCTGGCTCAGCACGGCGGCGTCGTACCAACTGAACGACAGGTCCGGATCGGAGGCGTACTGTCCGAGGGTCTGCAGCAGTTGATCGATGCTGGTGTCATCGTAGAGGAACACATAGCGTTCCTCGTTTTTCACCAGAGCGAGGACGTTCATGGCACGCGGCATGTTGGTCTGCCTTGCAGGAGCGGCAACAGGATCTCTGGTCTTATCGGCCGGGAGACTCCGCCCCGATTGCGCCATCCGGAGAGTTTTTGCATGGCCCGGCGAAGTATCCGCGACGCAGCGACGCGTCGGATTACTTGTACTTGCGGACCTTGAAGACGATCCGCCGTTTGGCCTCGCCGCCGTGGAGCTGGAGCATTTCGACGATCATGGCGTGGGCGGTGTAGCGGATAAAATCTTCGCTGCGATGGAGATAGCCCTCCCAGCCGCCGCTGCGGAGATCGCCGCTCAATTCGACATAGTCGCGCAGGTTGGCGGTGACTTTGGCGTCGGCGCCGTCGAACAGGCGGGTGTAGGACATCAACGGCTGATGCGGGTCGAACGGGTCGGTGGAGACGATCACCACCGGGGCCGATTCCGGAATGCGGTCGGGGGGCGTCTGCGGCGACTGGCCGCGAATCGCGGTTTCCGCCGGCGGAACGGCGGGAGGGACGAAGGCCGGAGGTACCGATCCCGGAGCACAGGGCGAGCCGGGAGGGCAGTCGCCCTGGTGGAGGAGATTGGGATCGTACTGCATTTCGTACATTTCCCGGCGGAGACGCTTCTTTTCGACGACTTTGGCGTGCCGGTACTGGGTTTTGAGGACGCGGGGTTTGAACGCGGAGAGGGCGAACTCGTCGGTCGGGATTCCCGGGACGAATTCCCATTCGTCGGGGGAGTACCACGAGACCTGCAGCCCGATGCGGGGGGGATAGTAGGGGGAATAGTCGGTCACGGCCCCGACCACGACGGCGTCGACGCCCAGCAGATCGGCGAGGCGGAGGACGTCGTCGGGATTATTCATTTCGAGCCTCTCGTCGAAGATGACCTGTTCGACGACGCCGACTGGAACG
Organism: uncultured Planctomycetaceae bacterium; assembly: GCA_942493135.1. Taxonomy (GTDB): domain Bacteria; phylum Planctomycetota; class Planctomycetia; order Planctomycetales; family Planctomycetaceae; genus Planctellipticum. The sequence continues at coordinate 7,532,978 of OW818684.1, forward strand.
ACCTGAAAACCGGGGACTTTCTGCAGTTCGGTGTAGTAGGCCAGAGCGAACCGGCGGCCGTCCACGGCGCGTTCCGCGCTGAGGTTGAAGAAAGGCGCAATGGCGACCGTGGTCAGGCCGGCGACGGGATTGGTGACCCCGACGTCGACCATGACGCAGCCCGCCAGAAAGAGGAGGGCGGCCGAAGCTGCGGCCCGGACCCTGCGCACAATCGGACTCCCTTCGCCGGCGGAAAAGTTGACGTCTTCGGAGTTATCGGCAGAATCGCGCCAGGATCTTGAGTTTGCGCTGTCCACCCATTCTCACTGGATACGCGACGAGAAGATTTCACGCCACGACGCAAAGCAGAGCGCGACGACGCCAAAATGAAGAGATTAGCCAACAACGAAGGCGGGATTCTGAAGCGGTGCAAACCGACTCGCAGCGAAACCACGACGTATCTCCTGTCTGCGATTGGGTTTTGTGTTCGCGTCGCAGGATTCGAGCGGGGCGCTGACATCCGGAGCCGTTTCAGGTCCGTTTCCTCCGGGGAGAACGGGCAGCTGGTTGACCGGGTGACGAGGGGTCGATAAGACGGAAGTGAAAGGGAGAGTGCGCCGGTGGGTGATCTGCTGAATCTACTGATGCCGCGCTGGCTGTTACAGCCGATCCTGAAGCCCGTCACGCGGGTGGTTCTGGGGCTGATTGCTGTCCCGTTTTTCCGGCTGGTGATGCACAAGGTGATGCGGGTTAAGGAGATCGATCGGGAGCTGGAGAAGGATCTGGAGATGTGGTTTCGAGGAGCGATCCTGCTCCTGCTGGCCACGAAGAACATGGAATCCTTCGTTTTCAGTTGGGTCAGCGCCGAGACGCTGGAGCGGCGGGACTGGCTGTTCATGGCGGGGCGGATTCTGCTGGCGATGGGCGTCATCGAGGGCATGCCCGATCAGGCGCTGTTCTCTGTCATTCATCCCGGCCCCCCGAAGCCCGAATTTCAGAAGGGGCGGTTCTTCGCCTCACTGGTGGCTTATGTCCCTAGGTTTCTCAAGGGGCTGCTCTGCCAGCACCTGAACCGGTCATCGCCAATGTTCGCGATCCTGGCAACAATCTTCGGCGGAACGCTGGGTTGGGTCTTCTTCGGGATGGCCCTGGTGCAGTATCTGATCATCGGCCTGGTGACTTCACGGGATCGGGCGCTGGATGTGCTGCAGAAGTTCGATGCGGCCGTCGCCCGGCAGCGACAGGAACTGAAGGAGGAACTGGTGGCGGGGGCCGCCGGGCCGCCCGACGAGTTCGATCAGCAGCCCGGCGAGTCGGTTCCGGGGGCGGTGATTGCCGCCGCTCAGGAGCTGCAGGAGTCGCTGCCGCCGCCGAAGAGTCTGCCCTCGGCCGACTGCGCGAATTGACCGGCAGGGCAGGGGGCGGTATCACAACGGTTTGCCCGAGACCACGCAGCCTGATTCCGGACCGGTTGCGCATTGCCCCGGCGAAATCAGGATGAGCGTCGCCTTATGTCCCGTATTCAGCAGCTATCCGCCAGCGTGATCAACAAGATCGCGGCCGGCGAAGTGATTGAGCGTCCCGCCAGCGTGGTGAAGGAACTGGTCGAAAACAGTCTCGACGCCCTGGCTACGCGGATCGAAGTCGACATCGTCGCGGGCGGAGCGGAAGTGATTCGGATCGTCGATGACGGCGAGGGGATCCATCCGGACGATCTGCTGCTGGCGGTGACGAGCCACGCGACGAGCAAAATCCGGAGCGCTGACGAGCTGTTTTCCGTGCAGACGATGGGCTTCCGGGGCGAGGCGATGGCCTCGATTGCGGAAGTCAGCCGGCTGCGGATTCGCTCTCGGCAGGCGGACGCCGAACACGGGATGGAATTGAAGGTCGATCTGGGGGAGATCACGCCGCCGACTCCCGCCGGCTGTCCGTTGGGGACGCAGATCGAGATCCGGAACCTGTTCGAGAATACGCCGGTCCGACGGAAGTTTCTGAAATCGCCGTCGACGGAATTCGGGCACATTTCGGAGCAGTTCACCCGGATTGCGCTGGCGAACCCGCGGCTGCACATGGTGCTGCGGCACAACGACAAAGTGGTCTACGAACTCTCTTCGACGCAGCGGGTGATCGAGCGGCTGGAGCTGTTTTTCGGGGCGGATATCGCCGAGCAGCTCATTGAAGTCGAATCGGAACACAATGGCGTGCGGATGTGGGGCTACGTGGGGCATCCGGCGTTGTCCAAAGCGACGCGAAAGCAGCAGTATCTGTTTCTCAACGGGCGGTGGATTCAGGACCGGACGCTGCAGCATGCACTGACGGAGGCCTATCGCGGCCTGCTGATGGTCGGCCGGCAGCCGATCGCGTTTCTGTTCATCGAGATTCCGCCGGAAACGGTCGACGTAAACGTTCACCCGACGAAGATTGAAGTCCGGTTCCAAGACGCGCAGCAGCTCTTCCGGCAGCTCCTGTCGATGATCCGCAGCAAGTTTTTGAGCCTCGATCTGCAAAGCCAGCTCAAAGTGCCGACGGATTCGGGAGCGGGGAGCGGGAACACGGGCGGACTGTCGTTCACGGCGCCGCGGACCGTCGATCCGGCCGAACAGCGGGAGGTGCAGCGGGAGTTTGTCGAATGGGCGCAGACCCGATTGCAACAGTGGACGCCCGACGCGCCGCCACAACTCGTCGATACGGACCCTGAGGTCGCCCCGGCTTTGCCGGAGTACGAGCGGTCAACCTGGCAGGCGCGGCCTGTGGAGGCGAGCGAATCCGTCGAACGGGGCGACTGTTTGGATTCGGTTCCGCTGGTGGATTACCGCGGAGCTCCGGCGCGGACTGAGTGGAACCCCGCCGCGATCGCCCAGGCTGTGGCGCAGCCGGCAACGGGGGGGATCGACAGCCCGCGGGCCCTGCAGATTCATGATTGTTATCTGGTGATGGAGACCGCCGAGGGGATGACGGTCATCGATCAGCACGCGCTGCACGAGCGGATTCTGTACGAGCATTTCCGGCCGCGGGTGCTGGCGGGGAGAGTGGAGTCACAGCACCTGCTGGTGCCGCAGCCGGTCGAACTGTCGGCCCGGGAAGCGGCGCTGGTGGTCGAGCAGCGGGAACTGCTGGGGCGGTTGGGACTGGGAGTCGAGGAATTCGGCAAGGATACGGTGCTGGTCAACCGGTATCCGGTGATGCTCGCCAAAGCGGATATGTCGCAGCTCGTGCGGGATCTCGCGGAGACGCTCGACAGCGGAGCGGGGCAGGGGCCGACCCGGCGGGATCTGCTGGACGAGTTGCTCCACATGATGTCGTGCAAAGCGGCGGTGAAGGCGGGGCAGCGGCTGTCGGCCGACGAGATCGACAGCCTGCTGGAGCAGCGGCATCTGGTGGATGACGCTCACCACTGTCCGCACGGGCGGCCGACGGCGCTGAATCTGTCGCGGGCGGAGCTGGACCGGCAGTTCGGGCGGCTGGGATGAAGGGGCGGAAAGCCGAGAGCGAAGAGCGGAAAGCCAGACGATCGGCCGCCCCAACCCGTGGAATCGGCGCAGCCTAACGAAGCGAGGCACCGGAACCTGTAGTGATCGGCGGTGTCACGCTACGAGAAGTCTGTCTGGACCGTTATGCTGGGGATGTGAAAACGCACAGCAGATGCGTTGCCCGGGAACCGATTTGCGAGACAAACTGATCCATGATCTGCGTGAGCCTGGCCCGAACCCGTCACCGCATGGTGGTGGCTGAACACAAGGCGCTTGCCGAGCGAGGCGCGGAGCTGGTCGAGCTGCGGGTCGACTACCTGAAGACTGCGCCTGATGTGGGCAGGCTGCTGAAGGATCGCCCGACGCCGACGGTGGTGACCTGCCGCCGGCCGCCCGACGGGGGCCGCTGGAGCGGTCCGGAGGACCAGCGTCAGATGCGGCTGCGGGAGGCGATTCTGTTCGGCGCGGAATACGTGGACCTGGAATACGATATTGCGAAGAAGGTTCCGAGGTACGGCAAGACGAAACGGATTGTCAGCTACCACAATTTCTCGGAAACGCCCGATAACGTCGAGGAATACTACGACCTGATGACGGAGTGCGATCCGGACATCATCAAGGTTGTGACGACGGCGAATTCGCCCGCGGACTGCGTGCGGCTGCTGAAGATCGCCGCGGGATCGAAGGTTCCGACGATCGCTTTCTGCATGGGAGAGTTCGGCGTGATGAGCCGGATTCTGTGCGGGAAATTCGGCGCGCCGTTTACCTACGCCACATTCAGTGCGGAGCGGGAACTGGCGCCGGGGCAGTTGTCGTTCGAAGAGATGCGGGATCTGTACCACTACGATCAGATCAACGCCGAGACGCAGATTTACGGCGTGCTGGGCGACCCGATCGGACACAGCCTGAGTCCCAGGCTGCACAATGCGGCGATGGCGGAGATTGGCTACAACGGGGTCTACGTCCCGATCCGGGTGGCGAAAGATCAGCTTTCAGGCGTGCTGGATGCGTTTGAGTGGCTCAACTTCCGGGGGCTGAGCGTCACGATCCCGCATAAGGAAGCCGTGGCGGAGAAGTACGCCGACGGAGCGTCGCCGTCGGTGCGGGAGATCGGCGCCGCCAACACGCTGTATCGGGACGCGAACAATTCCTGGCAGGCAGAGAACACGGACTACGAGGCGGCGATGGACTGCCTGAAGCTCGGCCTGCGCGAAGGGGAGACGTTCGAAGGAAAGCGGGTGCTGATTCTCGGTTCGGGGGGCGTCGCGCGGGCGATTGCACTGGGGCTCTCCAAGGCGGGCGCCGTGCTGCAGATCGCCGGCCGGGGGAGCTCAAAAACCGCAAAACTGGCCGAGGAACTGGAGTGCCGGCACGTGACGTGGGAAAACCGGGGCGTCGAGTTTGCCGACATTCTGGTGAACTGCACGCCGGTGGGGATGCATCCCAACATGGACGACACGCCGTTTCAGGAAAACTGGCTGCGGGACGACATGCTGGTGTTCGATACGATCTACAACCCGGAGAACACGCTGCTGCTCAAGCAGGCGCGGGCGCACGGGTGCCGGACGGTGTCGGGGCTGGAAATGTTTGTCCGTCAGGCGGCGGGGCAGTTCAAGTTGTTTACCGGGCATGATGCTCCGCTGGAGACGCTGACCCAGACGCTTCGCCGGGCGATTTCGGCCGCCAAGTACTGACCTTCCCTCCGAATTCTCGATCGTCCGTCTCCACCGCCGTCGCTCCTTCCGGATTCTCTCATGGTCATCACCCTCGTCGGCTATCGCGGTTGCGGAAAGAGCTCCGTGGCGCCGCGACTGGCCCAGAAACTGGGCTGGAGCTGGGTGGACGCCGATGTCGAACTGGAAGTACGGACGGGGCGATCGATCCGGGAGATTTTCGCCACGGACGGTGAGCCGGAGTTCCGCCGGCTGGAACGGGAAACCCTGGTGGATCTGCTGAAGCGGGACCGGCTGGTACTGGCCGCGGGGGGCGGGGCGGTGCTGAACGGGGAGACGCGCGCCGATTTCCAGTCTGCTGGTCCCGTCGTCTGGCTGCGGGCGAGCGTGGAGACGATTGCGAAACGGATTCTGCGTCATTCGCCCGCGTCGCACCGGCGTCCCAACCTGACCGCCAGGGGAGGCGTCGAGGAGATCGAGGAATTGCTCGCGGTGCGGACGCCGCTCTACGAAGAGTGCGCGACGATTACCGTCGATACCTGCGACCGGCCCTTGTACGAGACGGTCACGGCGATTCTGCGGCAGCTGCCTGCAGACCTGGCGGGAGCACGGCCGTGATGACGTTGGCCGGCCTGCCGCTCTGGATCATGCTGCCGATCGTGTTCATTTTTGGCGCGGTGATCGGCAGTTTCCTCAATGTGTGCATCTACCGGATTCCGCAGCACGACCGGCTGTGGGATCAGTTGCGGGGGCTCAATCACCCGCCGTCTTCGTGTCCGTTCTGCCGGCGGCGGATTCTGGCGCGGGACAACATTCCGATTCTCGGCTGGCTGATCCTGGGAGGACGCTGCCGGTTCTGTCGGCATCAGATTTCGATGCGGTACATGCTGATCGAGGTGTTCAATGGCCTGCTGCTGGCGGGCCTGTATGCCGCGATCGTGCCGGGCGATTACAACGCGACGGCCGAGCAGAGCTGTTTGTGGTGGACCCACAGCCCGCTGCAGGCCACCGCTCCCGGGGCTCAATCCTGGCTGCTGAACGCGCAGTTTTTCTATTACGCGGTGCTGGTCGAAGCGCTGCTGGTGGCGACGTTCATCGACTTCGATCTGCGGATCATTCCGGACGGCGTGACGCTGCCGGCGATGCTGGTTGGCGTGCTGGGGGCGGTGACGATCGGGCATCTGACGCTGGTGCCGGTGTGGTTTACCGATCCGAGCATGGCGCGGCTGCTGCAGTCGGCGTTGCCGGCGGGAGTGCAGGGATGGGTTTCCAGCGAGGCGGTCCCGGCGTGGGTCGCCCGGTGGCCGCATCTGCACGGACTGGCGGCCAGTCTGGCGGGGATTGTGGTCGGCGGCGGAGTGGTGTGGATCGTCCGGGCGGTGGGGGCCTGGGTGCTGCGTCAGGAAGCGATGGGTTTCGGCGATGTGATCCTGATGGCGATGATCGGGAGTTTTCTGGGCTGGCAGGCGACGATCGTGGTGTTCTTCATCGCGCCGCTGTTTGCGATTCTCGCAGTCGCGGTGACGTTGTTCTGGCGGCGGGAGCGGGAGATTCCGTACGGCCCGTATCTGAGTCTGGCGGCGGTGACGCTGCTGTTCGGGTGGCAGTGGCTCTGGCCGGCGGCGGAGCGGTTCTTTGCGCTGGGCTGGCTGTTTCCGATTCTGGCGCTGCTGATGGTGGGGCTGCTGGTCGTCTCGCTGTGGCTGGTGCAGGGGCTGAAGTGGATGGCCGGGATTCCGCTGTATCCCCCGGAGCCGGAGGGGGAATGGACTTCGGCGGATCAGCTCGCGTTCTATTCGGCGAAGGATGTTTCGCCGGGGCACCGCGTTCTGCTGCCGTCCGCCTGGCCGGGTGTGGCGGCGGGGCAGGGGCGATCTCATGTGCAGCAGTGGCAGGGAATCGGGCCAGGAAGTGCAGGATTCCCCTGGAAACGCTGAGCGGCGCGATCCGCAGCCCTTGCCGGGGACCCCGGTGGTGGCGGAGACTGTCGGCCTGAACCCTGTGCCGGTGGTCCGGTGTCCGCAGCATGCCGGATGCAATTGCGGACGGTCGGAGTGGAGCGATCGGAGAGACGATGATTCGGATTGTCGACTACGGGATGGGAAATCTGCGCAGCGTGCAGAAGGCCTTCGAACGTCTGGGTGTCGCGGCGGAAATTGTCGCGACGCCGGACGAGATCCGGAGCGCAGAGAAGCTGGTGCTGCCGGGCGTGGGGGCGTTCCGGGACGCGATCCACGAACTGGACCGGCTGGGGTTGTCTGAGCCGATTCGCGCGCACATTCAGGCGGACAAATCGTTTCTGGGAATCTGCCTGGGGCTGCAGTTGCTGTTCGACGTCAGCTACGAAGACGGCGAGTGGCGCGGGTTGGGAGTGATTCCGGGGAGAGTCGTCCGGTTTCCGGCGTTTCCGGACCTGAAGGTCCCGCATATGGGGTGGAACTCTCTGGAGCCAGTGGGGCAGCAGCCGTTGCTGGAGGGAACTCCCGCGGGGGCGTCGGTCTATTTCGTTCACAGCTATCACGTGGTACCGGATGATGAGTCGGTCGTGGCGGCGCGGACTGAGTACGGGGTTTCGTTCGTCTCGATGGTGGCGCGAGGGCGGACGTTTGCGACGCAGTTCCATCCGGAGAAGAGTCAGAAGGTTGGGCTGAAGCTGCTGGGGAATTTTGCCCGGCTGTAGACATTCAGAAAGGCGACCACGAATCACACGAATGAACACAAAAGAAGTCGAAGAGATTGAACCACGGAAGGCACTGAGGTCACGAAGCAAGAAACGCGACTGAGGAACGTGGCCGAACCGCCGAGTCCCGCAGGACTCACAGATTCGAGTCGGCTCTTCTGGCGTGTTTGCGTTCTGTTCCGCGTCATTGCGTGAGACCTTCTGGTTTTGTCATGGTCCGCAATGCGGACCCTACGAGGTGAGGTTTTGTGAGCATGGAAATTCTGCCGGCGATTGATCTACGGGGCGGGTGTTGTGTGCGGCTGCGGCAGGGGGACTATGCGCAGGAAACCGTTTTCGGCGACGATCCGGCGGCGATGGCAAAGCGCTGGGCTGATGACGGCGCCGCGCGGTTGCATCTGGTGGATCTGGATGGCGCCAAGGCCGGTCGGCCGGTCAATATCGATGCGCTCCGGGCGATTGCGCGGGCGGTGTCGATTCCGTGCGAGATCGGCGGCGGCATTCGCGACGATGAGTCGCTGAAGCTGATCCTGGAAGAGATCGGGCTGGACCGGGCGATTGTGGGGACCGCGGCGCTCAAGCAGCCCGACTGGTTCCGGGCTGCAGTCGAACGCTATCCGGGACGGGTAGCACTGGGTCTCGACGCCCGGAACGGGATGGTGGCGACGGCTGGCTGGCTGGACGTCTCACAGACGCCGGCCGAGGAGCTGGCGCTGCAGTTCAAGGGATTGCCGCTGGCCGCAGTGATCTATACGAACATCGCCAACGACGGCATGATGCAGGGGCTGGACGCCGGGACGCTGCGCGATCTGGAGCATCTGGCCGATCAGGGATTGCCGGTCATTGCATCGGGGGGCGTGACGACGCTGGCCGATGTGGAGCAGTTGCTGGCAATTCATCGGCGGCAGCCGCAGCTGGTAGGGGCGATTATCGGCCGTGCGATCTATGAAGGCGTGATCAAAGTCGCCGACGCGGTAGCCCTGACGCGCGGCGTGTAACGCTTTCAACTCACCAGTGCAGGCATAACGAACGTGCAACCTTCGCAGGTGATGGGCCATCGAACCGGCGTGCTGCTCGTCATGTGCGCGATCGTCCTCTGGAGCGGCGGCGGTCTGGGGCTGAAGTCGCCGGCGATCGTGGCGATTCCTCTGGAGGAACGCGGCCCTATCCTGGCGTGTTTTCGGGTGCTGTTCGCCGCGATCTGCCTGCTGCCGTTTGTCCGCTGGCAGCGGGTGCGATGGTGCTGGGGGCTGGCGCCGCTGCTGTTGTCGTTCGCGGCGATGAATGTGACGTACGTCTCGGCAGTGACGCGGACCACGGCGGCGGCCGCGATCTTTCTGCAGTGCACGAGCACGTTCTGGGTGTTTGCCTTCAGCACGCTGATTCTGCGGGAGCGGGTCGATGCGGCCGGTCTGGCCGGCCTGGTGCTGGCGCTGCTGGGAATTGTCGTCATCGTTGCAGAGAGCTGGCAGGGGGAGTTCTTTCTGGGAAACCTGCTGGGGCTGGCCAGCGGCGTGGCGTATGCGGGGGTGGTGCTCTCGCTGCGCGGGCTCCGGTCGGAGGATGCCGCGGGCCTCGTGTTTCTGGCGCATGCCTGCAGCGGCCTGATTTTCCTGCCAGGCGCTGCGGGAATGGCCACCGCGCTGACGGCGGTGCAGTGGGGCTGGATCGCGGCCCTGGGATGTCTGCAGATGGCGCTGCCATACTTTCTGTTCGCTCGCGGCGTCCGGAAGGTCACGGCGCAGGATGCGGTATTGATCGGACTGCTGGAACCGCTGTTGAATCCGCTGTGGGTCTGGCTGTTCTGGGGCGAAGTGGTGGATCGGGCGACGATTCTCGGCGGCTGCCTGATCCTGGCGGGGCTGCTGGTTCGCGTGCTGCTGAGGGCGCCTGCAACCGCGCTGGCCGTAGAAGCCGTATGATCGGCATTGCCGGCGCATCCGCGTAGAGCGGAATGGCCGGTGCAGGTGGCGCAAGCGGCCTCGAACCGTTCGGCAATGGCGCACCGCAGGTTTGCGGGGTGACAAAGGCAACGTAGATTTGGTCGTGACGTTGCGAGACGTTCTGACGGATCAATACCTACTTGTCTGAATTATCGTTCTGCGGCTCACGCCGGTCGCAGACTTCAGCGGTCGCTGTGCGGCTGCTGGTCCATCGACGTTTGCGATGCGCTCTCGCCCCGCAGATCGGTTCGTGGAATCGGCGCAGAAAGTCAGCACACCATGGCGGTCACGGCAGCTACTCCACGTCCCGCGCGTCCCGCGGGGGAGCAGGACTTCGTTCAGCTTCCGGTTTCGCGGCTACAGCCCGGCGCCGTCCTGACGTCGCCGATTTTTGATGCGAGGCCGGGACGACGGCAGTTTCTGCTCGCGGCCGGTCAGCAGCTGACCGAAACGCAGCTCGAAACGCTGAAGTCGCGCGGCGTCGGACAGGTTCTCGTCAATAAGGCCGATCTGCGGAACATCTGCCCGGATTACGGCGCGACGCGCGAAGCTCTTGCGGCGGCAGAACCGGTCGAAGCGGTTCCGGCGGGCTGGAAGCGGACGCCGGACTCACTCTGGAACGAACTGCATCCAGTGAGCGGGCTGCCCGACCGGGTGACGGTCACTCGTTTTCAGGAGTCGTTCGCCGACTCGCTCAGCACCACGGATTGCACGCTGGAACGAATGGTGCAGGAGTCCACGGTGGAGCCGCAGGAGATCCTGCGCGTCTCGGTGCAAGGGCTGCATCGGCTGCTCGAAGATATCGACCTATATGTGACGCAGGGGATTCAGCCGGTTGACGATCACTATCCGACGCGTCAGAGCGTGCAGACAGCGATGCTGGCCAGCGCGATGGGGACTGTGATGGGGCTGGCGCGGCCGGAACTGCTCGACTTGAGCCTGGGCTGTCTGCTGCACGACGCCGGCCTGCTGACGCTGCCGCGGGCGATCGCTCATCCGCGGGCGGAAATGACGTTGTCCGAGAAACTGGAATACATGAAACATCCGGTCTACGTGGCGAATATTCTCAACAGTCAGCCTCACGTCTCGCAGGGGGCCAAGATGGTCGCCGTGCAGATGCACGAGCGGCTGGACGGCAGCGGTTTTCCCAAACAGCAGCGGGCGGCGCTGATTCATCCGCTGGCGCGGATCGCCGGCGTGGCCGATACGTATTTGTCGATGGTGTCGCCCGGACCGGCGGATCCAGGCATTTCGCCGCACCGGGCGATCGAGCAGATTCTGCAGGACACCCGGAAGGGGCTGTTCGATCCCGGCGCCTCGCGGGCGCTGCTGCATGCGGTGTCGCTGTTTCCGCTCGGTTCGACGGTCCGCCTGCAGGACGGCCGCGTCGGTCGGGTGATCCGCAGCAATCGCGAGAACTACACGCGTCCGGTGATCCAGGTGGTGACACGGACCGAGAGCGGGCAACAGTCGGAACTGATCGATCTGTCGCAGCGGCCGGAGGTGGAAATCGCGTCGGCAGGCCCTGCACTCAAGACGATGTAGCAGGAGACGCCACGGGGTCGACGATCACTGCGACGCGGAGATCCATCACGTTCGTGTGGGTGGGGCCCGTTTTAAGCAAGCCGTTGACGCGGGCGAAGAACTCGTAGGAATTGTTGATTTCCAGGAAGGCGCAGGCGTCGAGTCTCAGCGCCCGGATACGGGCGGCGACGTCTTCGTCGAGGAACGCGCCGGCGGCATCGGTCGGACCGTCTTCGCCGTCGGTTCCGCCTGATAATAGTGCGAGACCGCGACAACCTGCGTCCGCCAGTCCCACCCAGGCGGCGAGGACGAACTCCTGATTCCGTCCGCCCGAACGGGGCAGGTCGGTGGCGGCAAGAGCCACGACCGGTTCGCCGCCGGACAGGCCGCAGATGCGCCGGCCCGTGCCGACGATCTCCTGCTGAATCCTGCGGACATCGGCCGCCAGTCTGCAGCCGGCGTCAGATGCCAAGCCCGCCTCATCCGTGGCGAGAATCCGCACTTCGTAGCCGAGGCCTGCGGCCGCCGTCGCTGCGGCATCGATGGCGGTGCGATTGTTGCCAATGATCGTGTTTCGGACCGACTGCGAATCGATGGCGGGGGGCGGAGAAGCCTGCAGTTCGTCGAGCGCCTGCCAGACGGAGACCGGGACGTCCGTCAGGGACTGTGCATAACGCTGCAGGATCTCGCGGGCGGCGGCGGGACGGAGCGGGGCCGTGGACGTCGGGCCGGAGGCGATGATGTCGATCGGATCGCCGATGACATCGGAGATGATGAGCGTACGGACGGGTCCCCTCTCGGCGGCGCGCAGCAGTCCGCCTCCTTTGATCCGCGACAGGCACTGGCGAACGGTATTCAGTTCATGGATGTCCGCGCCGCGCCGCGAGAGAAGCCTTGTGATGGCGAGTTTTGCGGGGAGGTCGATGCCCCGGGGTGCGGGAAGCAGTGCGCTTCCGCCGCCCGAGAGGAGCACCAGGCAGAGGTCATCCGGGCCGACTTCAGCGGCCAGCGCGAGGATCCGCTCCGCCCCCTCGACGCCTTCGGGCCGGGGTTCGTTGCAACCGGCGGGTCGGGCGGGATGCAGGTGAATCCGGTCGAGCATGCGGACGCAATCGGCGGGAACGTTGATCCAGCCGGTCAGTTTAGTCGCGACGACATCCGGCCCGAGCGCCTGTTCGACGCCGGCCGCCATGCCGGCGCCGGCCTTGCCGCCGCCGACCACGACGATTCGACGAAGTCTTTCCAGGGGCCAGGTTTCGCCGCAGATGACCAGTTGATCGCCGCTGCGTTGAATTGCGTGCGTGACCAGCCGCTCGGAATCGACCGCGCGGACTCCTGCCCGCCAGATCTGCTCGGCGGCAGCTCGGAGAGATGGAGGGTGAGTCACGGAGTGGTCTTTCCGACGAGGTTCCTGGAACGGGAAAGGCATCGCGTTGGCGGGCCCGTGGTCCATGCGTGAGACGCCGGGGTCTCGAAGACTCGACACCGGCCACCCGGAGATTCTATCGGGACGTGGTCGGATTGCCTCCTTTCGGCCCTAGAAGCTGGGCGGCTCTTCCAGCGGCACGTTCAGGGCTTTGGCGATGTCGTCTGCAAGGGCTTCGTTGCTGCGGAGGTCGCGGTCCCGGAGCCAGCTTGGATCGTCTTGCAGGCCGGTGATGCGGATGATCTTCCAGGGGCCGGTCCCGGTCTGTTCGAGTGTGAGGACCGGTCGCAGGTGGTAGCTGTCCCGTTCGAGCGACGCCTTGACCGTGGCGTGCGGCCCGTCGACGACGGCGCTCTCGATCGTCAAACGCGTGCCGAGCTGAACTTTCCAGGGTTCGGCGCTGGAGCGGGCCTGGTCTGCGTTGAGCAGGTTGGCGGACAGATAGGTCCGGGCCGCGGAACGGTTGCCGTCGATGACGGCCTGCAGAAAGTCGCGGGCGACGCGCTCGGCGGTCTCGGTCGGACTCATCATCCAGAAGAGCGCGCCGGCCAGGGCCGCGAGACCCAGCAGTGCGACGCTCACAATGGTCGAGAGTCTCGTTTCGGCCGGCGCAGCGGGTGTGTCCAGCATCCGTTTTTCCCCGAGTGATCGGGCCGGCATCAGGCGCCGGGACGATAGCGACGGTAGGCGGAAAGAACTTCAAAGAGGTCCGCCGAGACTGCGACTTCGTCGTCGGCAAAGTCTTCGAGCCAGGCTCGGTCGCCCCGGACGGCATCAAGGAGGGCGTTGGAGATCTCGCCCAATCGGACGCGAACGCTGAAGCGGGAATCCTCTGCCGGAGCGGGAGAGTCTTCACCGGTAAACAGCCGGAGGCGATGACGCATGGCGCATCCTTGCAACTGACGGCCCTGCGAGGGGACGTCTGAACGTACGGTCTCGATGTCCCGGCGCTCCCGCCGGTACCGCGTGTCGTAAGTGAAATCGACCAAGGGGCTGGTAAGCTTGATGAAATGTAGCGGCGGGTGGAAATTTCCTCACCCTGCGAAAATGGCCGCGGAGACGGAATGCCTGAACTGTCAAGGATTTGCGGCGTTCATAGCGGCAGTCTCTGCCGCTGGATCGGGCGTGGTCCGGCAGGGCTGGCCGAGGGCACGAAACAGGGTTCGTTGCGCTGAGCGACGTTCCACGTCGTGATTCGGGAATTCGGCTCGACAACGAGGCTCGGCGAACACTCTGTGTCTGCTGTGTCGAGCCGCGCGGGAACGGGATTCCGCACGTCACCTGGCGACGACGGGCGGGTGGGCGTTCCACCAGCGGCTGCTGAGTCGGCGCAGACATTCCTGTCTGTGCTCTTCACTGCGTCCGATTTCGAGCTGCAACTCGACACCATCTCCGAGTTGAGTGCCGCAGGCCGAACTTCAAAGTGATGGCGACGGAGCCGAGCAGTGAGGCACGCACATCGTCCGGCGACAGATGCATTGCGCTGGCTGCGGGCAGATGCGGATTGACGTGAAACGGGAGAATGGGGTGTGAGGAACCCACTTTTCATCGCGGCTCTGCCGAGAATCGATCCGTTGCCGTCGAGCCCGCCTGGCTGGAGTTCATTGGCAAGTTAAAACTCGGCATCGGCCCCAATCGTCCCGGTCGCTTCGTTTCTCGGTTGATAAATGAGAAGCCGAGTCGAATGTTGCGTAGCGTGGCATGTTGCCACTGCCGCCGTTTATACACAACGTTCCGGTTCATCCGGCAAACCCGTGCCGAGGGTGGCGAAAGCGCGGACATGCGGCGGTCATTGGGGATTACGCCAAACAGCCTCAAACGACAGGAGTCCGCATCTCCGCCGATCCGCTGTATCGCAATTTCGGGATTTCCGGCGACCGCGCCTCGCGGTCCTCGCGGGAGCAGGACGCGATCTCCCTCGGACGGATGCGCCGCCTCGAACGCCAGGTTCCGCTGGACCTCGTCGAGCCGAAGAAGATCTTTACGAAGTGCTTCGCCCGCGACGTCCTCGAATTGGCGCCGCTCATGAGGTTTAACGACGTTGCCCGGCATCCGGAAGCTCATGAAGTTCGCTGCAACGCTGCGCAGGCACCGGCAGGGAATCCTGACCTGGTATGACCACGCGATCGCCACGGGTCCGCTGGAAGAGACGAGCAACAAGATCAAGCTCCTGCAGCGGCAGGCGTTCGGCGACCGCGACACGGAGTTCTTCCGGCTCAGGCTGCCCGGACTGCACAGGAGTCGGCACGCATGAGTCGGATGAGCCGTGAAATCTCTCGAAAAAGGCGGCCCAGACACTCCTGTCTGGGTCTTTCGCAGAAGTTCTTCAACTCGCTGCAGGTCGGGTACGTCTCGCCAGCTGGCCCGCTCCCGCTGCCGGCGGCGTCACTTCGAGTTGAACCGCTCTACGCGGTCCCCCTTCCGCAGCAGCGTCCCGTCGACCGACGTCGGAATCCGACTCCGAAAATCCAGGTTCCCTCTTGGTGCATCAACACGTATTGATGTATTGTGTGGTTCGTTTTTGAGAGGTGGGAGGACTCCGAATTCTCCTCCGCTCCCGTGAAGGACCTCCGTCCATGCCGACCGGGTGCACGTTATGGCAGGAAGTGGGATTGATGCGCGGCGGTCGACGATTTCGCGAAGTGCTCTTGTCGCTCGCCGCAGGCGCGGCGATGCTCGCCGCGTGCCCTGCAGAAGCGGAGACGCCGCCGGTACTGACGACGGTCTTTCCCTGCAGCGGGCAGACCGGGCAGTCGACGGAAGTGGCCGTAACTGGTTCCCAGCTGCAGGGAGTGCAGACGCTGCACCTGGGGATTCCCGGAGGTCTCTGCGAGCGACTGGGACCGGACCGGTTTCGACTGACGATTCCGGCGGGCACGATGCCGGGGCACTACGACCTCTGGGCGGCGGGCGACAACGGTGTGAGTGCGCCGCGCACGTTCCTGGTCGGAAGTCTGTCGGAGCAGCTTGAAGTCGAGCCCAACGACACAACAGCCGCCGCGACTTCGATTCCGCTCAACGGCGCAATTGGCGGGAAGATCGACAAAGCCGGCGATATTGACGTCTTCTGTTTCGACGGACGGGCCGGGCAGCGGGTCGTCATCGAGTGCCAGGCGGAACGGATCGATTCGCGTCTCCGCGCCGTGCTGGAAGTCTTTGATTCCCGCGGACGTCGGTTGGCCGTCAATCGGGGCTACTTCGGCATCGACCCGCTGATCGACTTTCACGTATCGGCCGACGGATCATATCTGGTGAAGATTCAGGATCTGATTGCGGCGGGGAGCGCTGAACATTACTACCGCCTTGAAATCGACACCGGTCCGCGGGTGGCGTTCTCCCTGCCAAACGTGATTGAACGCGGCAGAGCGGCACAGGTAGCGCTGTTCGGTTGGAATCTGCCGGGAGCCGAACCGGCGGTCATGGGGGATCTTTCCGCGCTGGACCGGATCGAGGTGGAGATCCCGGTGTCGCTTTCGCACGCAAGCTGGCCGCTGCCGGCGCGTCTGCAGCCGGCTCAAGGAGTGCTCGCGGGGGGGACATTTCCGTTCCACTTTCCCGGCAGCCAAGCGCCGGTGCTCATCGGCGTGACCGACGCGCCGGTTATCGCGGACCGTGGCGGAAATCATTCGCCCGAGTCCGCTCAGGACCTGTCTGTACCATGCGACGTGAGCGGGCAGCTCGCGTCTGGCGACGAATGCGACTGGTTTGCGCTTTCGGCACGGCGTGGCGAAGTGTACTACCTGGAGGCTTTGGGGCAGAGAATCTCAGCGCCAGTCGATCTGCAGCTCAGCGTGTGCGACGCGACGCCCGGCTCGGAGGGCTCCCGACCGCGGAAGCTGGCTCAGTTCCACGATGAAGTCCGCGGCTCGGGCGGGCCGTTCCGGACCGCGCATCTCGACCCGTCGGGGCGGTGGGTCTGTCCGACCGACGGTCGGTACCTGATAGCCGTCCGCAATCTGACAGGAGGCCTCGCATCGGATCCGCGGCGGACCTACCGATTAAGCGTGCGGCGCGAGGAACCCGAGTTTCAGCTCATCGCCGTTCCCCGAAGCAGCGGACCTGCCGGCCTGAACGTGCCGCGGGGCGGCCGCGAAGTCTTCGACCTGCTGGCGATGCGGCGACGAGGATTTGACGGGACCATCTGCGTTGCTGCGCGGGATCTCCCGGAAGGGCTGGATTGCCCCGACATCTGTCTCGGGCCGGGAGTTGAACGAGCCGTCGGCGTGATTTCGGCGGATCACGGTGCGATGGCGGTATTGGGTGAGCTGAAACTGGAAGGTACGGCCGACTTCGCGGGGGTGACAATCCGCCAGCCGGTGGTTGGCGGCACGGTTGTGCGGTCCGGCACGCCGACCAGCTGGGGACGGATCGTGTCCAAGAATCCGCTGGCTGTTGTGAGCGAGGCGCCGGTGCGGATCCTTGCCAATGGTCACGAAAAGCTGGAGCACCAGCTCTACGGCAAGCTGCCGGTGAAGCACTCGCCGGGGGGAATCGTGGACGTGGCGGTCCAGGTGGAGCGGCGCGACGGCGGTCATCAGGCGCCGGTCAAACTGAGCGGCGTGGGGCTTCCCGATCTGATCGACAATCAGACCGCGGTGATTCCTGCCGGGGAGCGGGATGGGTACCTGAGTTTCTACCTGCCGCCTTCGCTGCCGGCCGGGCGATATTCGCTGGTGGTGCGGGCAGAGACGACCGTCCCAAATGCCGCCCAGAAGCCGGAGGCGGTCACGGTTTTCAGCAATCCCGTCACGATCGACGTACAGTCCGCGGCCTTTATTGTGGATGTAGATCCGTTTGCAGTGACGCGAGCACGACGGGGCGAGGTGATTCAGATTGCTTATTCGGCAACGCGGTTGAACGGCTTCATCGGGAAGATGCATACCGAACTGGCGGCGCCCGGCTGCATTACCGATGTTCCGGGACTGCTCGGACGGGGCGAAACCTTCGTGGGCCAGACGGACAAAGGATCGCTGCAAATCGAGATCAACGACGACGCCCCGCTGGGCCGTCAGGCGTTTCTACGGTTGCTCACGGTGGGTGTTCTCGAAGACGAGCCGATCGCTCAAGGCAGTCGTTTTCTCACGCTGGAGATTGTCGAGTGATTGGCCGAGTCTCCACTACCGGCGCAGTGTGCTGGCTGTTCGCGTCCGCGATGATTCTTTGCGGCGGCGTCCGGGCAGCGGAACCGTTCGGTGAAGCCGACTCGGCTGCGCCCGGAGTCCGCGAGCTGTATTTTGGGACCGACGTCGTACCGATTCTGACGAAGCTCGGCTGCAATGGCGGCGGTTGTCACGGGAAGGCGACGGGGCAGGGGGGCTTCAAGCTATCGTTGTTCGGATACGAACCGGATGTGGATTACGAGGCGCTCGTTGCTGAAGGACGGGGGCGGCGTCTGTTCCCTCTCAATCCTGACCGCAGCCTGCTGCTGCTCAAGGGGACGTCGCGCATGCCACACGGCGGCGGACGGCGGCTGAACGAGGCAGGCGAGGACTATCGCATCCTGAGGGAGTGGATCGCCCGGGGAGCCTCCGCGCCCCGCCGCGAGGACCCGGGTCTCGTGCGAATCGAGCTGTCGCCGCGCGAAGAGATCCTGACAGCGGGCTCATCCCGTCAACTGCATGTGACAGCGTTCTTTTCCGACGGAACCTCCCGCGATATTACGCGTCAGGCCGTGTACCAGTCGAACGAACCGGACATCGCCGGGGCGGACGCGGATGGGCTGGTGACCACAGGCGCGCAGCATGGGCTGGCAGCCGTGATGGCCCGGTTTGGAGAGCAGATTGATATCTTTCACGTGGCGGTTCCGTTTGCGGCAGACGACGCGCAAATGGCAGCAGTCCAGACGCAATTGGATCGGCTGGAGCCACGGCTCGATGCGTCGGCGATCGACGGGGCTCTGCTGCGGCAATGGCGACGGCTAGGCGTTGTGCCTTCGGCGCCGGCTGACGACGCGACGTTTCTGCGGCGGGTGACGATCGACATCTGCGGCACGCTGCCGACGGGCGCCGAAGTGGCGGAATATCTGGCGGACACTCGCGGCGACAAGCGGGCGCGGCTGATCGACCGGCTGCTGGAGCGGCCGGAATACGCCAGTTACTTTGCGCTCAAGTGGGCGGACATTCTGCAGAACCGCGGCGCCGGGTACTCGACCAGCAGGCAACGGGCGGGGACGACGTTGTTTGCCGGCTGGATTCGTGACTCGCTGGCGGCGAACAAGCCCTACGACCAGTTCGTGGCCGAGATCCTCACAGCCACCGGCAGCCAGAGCGAGAACCCGCCGACAATCTGGTATCGTACCGTGCGGAAGTCTCCGGAATATGTGGAGTCCGTGGCGCAGACCTTTCTGGGCATCCGCATTCAGTGCGCTCAGTGTCATCACCATCCGACGGAACGCTGGAGCCAGGCAGACTACTTCGGCCTGGCGGCGGTCTTCGCGCGAGTTGGACGCAAGGGGGGCTTTGCAGATGCCGAGGTTCCGACCGACGAGATGATTTATCTCAAAGAACGTGGAGAGATCGCGCATCCGCGGACCGGGGAGATCCTGACACCGCGACCGCCCGGCGGAACGGAGTTCGGACTCGGACAAGACGACGATCCGCGTCTCGGTCTCGCCCGCTGGATGACTCGTCCGGACAATCCGTTCTTCGCACGGACGCTTGCGAACCGGCTGTGGGCTCATTTTCTCGGCCGGGGGATCGTCCATCCGATCGACGACGCCCGCAGCACCAATCCGCCAAGCAATCCTGAACTTCTCGACGGATTGGCCCAGGCTTTCGTCTCCAGCGGCTACGATGTAAAGCAACTGATCCGCGGGATTGCCACGAGTTATGCGTACGGCCTAGCGTCGGCGCCTCATTCCGACAACGCTGGCGACACGCAAGCCTTTTCGAGGTTCTATCCCCGTCGGCTGACGGCTGAAGTGCTCCTGGATGGCATCAGCCAGGCCCTGGATGTCCCGACCGTGTTTCCCGGTGTCGCCGCCGATACGCGGGCGATCGAACTGCCCGACGAGAATGTGGCTGCCCACTTTCTGGACGTCTTTGGCCGACCGGCGCGGATGTCGGCGTGCGAATGCGAGCGAGTTGATGCGCCGGCGCTGACGCAGGCGCTGGAACTGGTGAACTCGGCGGAGATCCAGCGGAAGCTGACGGAAACGTCCGGCTACGCGCAGCGGCTCGCTGCAGGCAATCAGCCGCCCGCCGTTGTGGCGAACGAGGCGTTTCTGCGCGTGCTGTCGCGGCCTCCGCGGCCGGAAGAGCGGCAGGCGGCAGTGACGTTCCTGGAGTCCGAGGTCGATCGTGCGGAAGCCGTCCGGTCGCTGCTCTGGTCACTACTGGCGACCAACGAGTTCCTGTTCAATCACTGAATCCGGTCGCCGGGCTAGCTGCAAGAAGGCTGACATGTTGCGAGTCGACCGAAACGCTTTTCAGAACTGCTCCGGCATCACGCGTCGGAATGCGCTGCAGATCGGCGCTCCGCTCCTGGGCCTGGGGCTGGCGGACCTGTTGCGACTGGAAGCGCGAGGGGCGGACGCGGATCGGCCGGCCGGCGGCAAGTCGCTTATTGTCTTCTGGACGGACGGTGGAATCAGCCAGCAGGACACATACGACATGAAGCCCGACGCTCCGGCCGAGTACCGGGGCATGTATCAGCCGATCGGCTCAAATGTGCCAGGTGTCGTCGTGAGCGAGCGATTGCCGCGGCAGGCGCAGGTGATGGACCGGCTGTCGATCGTGCGTTCAGTCCATCACGAGAACGGCATCCACGCCCCGTCGTCCCACTGGATGCAGACGGGCTACTTTGGTCCGACGCTGGCCCGCAACGCTGCCCAGAAGCCATCGCTGGGTTCCGTCATCTCGCGTGCCCTGGGGTCACGGCAGCCGCCGATGCCGGCCTATGTGACAATTCCCAAGTCGGAAGCATTCGGGTACCAGGGGGCAGTCTATCTCGGCAAGGCTTACAACCCGTTCGAGGTGGGGGCCGATCCGAACGCGGCGGACTTCAAGGTACCGAACCTGTCCCTCCCGGCCGGATTGACGGCGGGAAGCGTCGGATCGCGGCGGGAACTGCTGCAGACGTTCGACACGTTACGGCGGGATATCGACGCGAGCGGCGTCATGGACGGGCTGGACACGTTCAAGAGCCAGGCGCTGGAGATGGTGTCTGGTGAGCGAATGCGGGAGGCCTTTGATCTCACGTCCGAAACGGCCGAACTGCGCGAGCAGTACGGGCGGCACCGCTACGGGCAGAGCGCCCTGCTGGCGCGGCGTCTCGTCGAAGCGGGCGCCCGTTGCGTGAACATCAACACCGGGAACTGGGATCATCACAACGACATCGCCAAGGGACTGGACGAGCATCTGCCGCCGCTGGATCGCGCGATCGCAACACTCGTAGAAGACCTGGACCGACGCGGACTGCTGGACGACGTCCTGGTCTACTGCGTTGGAGAGTTCGGCCGCACGCCCCGAATGAACGGCCATGCCGGTCGCGATCATTGGGCGGACAGCTTCAGCGTGTTGCTGGCAGGAGGCGGACTGCGCGGCGGTCAGGTCGTCGGGGCGAGCGAGAAGTGGGGAGGCGGAGTGCGGGAGCGGCTGGTCACCCCGCTGGACCTGCTGGCCACCGTCTACCACACGCTCGGCATCTCACTTGAAACGCTCTACGAGGATGCCAGCGGACGCCCCGTCAGCATCGTCGGCAGCGGTCGGCCAATCCAGGAATTGCTCTGAAAGTTCGCGCTCGACGCTGGCAGTTGGCGGCGCCGATGCAGCTCGCGACTCGTCTCCGATTGAGTGAGTCGCGATGCTAATTAGCCGCTCCAGTGAAGAGAGCCGCAATCGACTGCCCTTCGCTCGCCGGCATCGGACGTTCCAGACGGTCTCTGATGATGTTGTGGGGGGCGATCCCCAGGGACTGAAAAATCGTCGCGCCCAGGTCGGATGGGTAATACGGGTTGGCGGCCGGGTAGGCAGCGATTTTGTCTGAGCTGCCGATCACCTGCCCGCCACACACGCCCGCTCCCGCGAACAGGGCGAAGAAGACTCCGCCCCAGTGATCGCGACCGTCCGGCACATAGCTCGGAGTCCCCACGTTGCCCCCCAGCTTGGGAGTCCGGCCGAACTCGCCGAGCATCACCACCAGCGTCTCGTCCAGCAGCCCGGAGCCACTCAGGTCGTCGAGCAGTGCGGACACTCCCTGATCGAGCGGCGGCAGCAGGCGGTCCTTCAGTTGCGTAAAGTTGCTATTGTGCGTGTCCCAGTTGTTCATCGACCCCATGTTGGCCTGCACGATCGGAACGCCGGCCTGCACCAGCCGTCGGGACAGCAGCAGCGACTGGCCGAACTGGTGCCGCCCGTAGCTGTCCCGCACCGCCGCCGGTTCCTCGTCGATCGCAAACGCCCGACCGATGGCGCTCGCCGTCAGGATCGAAATCGCCTGTTCCTGATAACTGCCGAACTCCGCCACGGACCGGGCGCGGTCGAACTCAGCGGCCTGAGCATTGAACCGCGCGAGCAACTGCCGCCGCTGAGCGAGCGAGTCGACGGTCAGACCGGCGGGAAGGTTCAGACTCTCAACGTGAAACTTGGGGTCATTCGGATCCTGCTTCACATGCCACGGATCGTACCGGGCGCCGAGGAAGCCGGCGTCCTGGCCCGAGAAGCCGTAGCCGTTATTCAGATAAGTCGGCAGCATCACGCCGTTGGGAATGCCGTCGCGCCGCGGTCGCAGGTAATCGAGCGTCGATGCGTAACAGGGCCAGTCCATCCGCGAGGCCATGTGCGTCGCGCCAATCGGCATCTTGTCGATGCCGGTCAGGACCATGTGCGTCGCATGCTCATGACTCGGCAGGCCGTGCGTCATCGAGCGGACGATGGCGTACTTCCCCGAGCGGGCGGCCAGCTTCGGAACGTGCTCGCAGATCTCGATCCCCGGCGTCTGCGTCGCGATCGGTTGAAACGTCCCGCGAACTTCCGCCGGCGCCTCGGGCTTCAGGTCGAACATGTCCAGATGACTGGGAGCGCCCGTCAGAAAGATGAGAATCACGCTCTTCGCCCGCGGCGTGGCGCTTCGCGCGGCATCCTGACCGGACAGCGCCTGCTGCGCCAGCAGCGACGAAAGTCCCACCCCGAACAACCCCGAGTACCCGACCTGCAGCAGCTCGCGACGAGCCAGTCCCAGGCGATGGTGATGACGCGGCGGCAGCGGATTCATGGCGCAGGCTTTCAACAGCATCCCAGGATGTCGGCCACGCCGGCAACGACCTCAACGTTGACTTTCACCCCCTCACAATATACATATTAACGACCGTTGATGCAATGTGTCGCGTGATCGATCCGGTGATCGACAAGGACTGCGTCCGACATCAGCCACCGCGAGGCGTGACTCGATGACAGACCGATGCTCGCCAGTCGCCAGTTGCACGGTGATCTTCAGCCTTCTGGTCTGCTCGATTTCCGCTCTCGCCGCGGAAGAACCTGCTAAGGACCAGCCGAAGCTCACTTTCGAAGAACACGTCCTGCCGATCCTCAAGGCCCGCTGCCTCAAGTGCCATGCCGGGGCCGAACCGGCCGGCGGACTGCGGCTGACGACCCGACGCGACATTCTCCGCGGCGGTGACTCCGGTCCGGCGATGCGCATCGCCGCGGCAGAATCGAGCCGGCTCTGGGAAAAACTCGCATCGAATGAAATGCCCAAAGGCGGCCCGCCCCTCACCGCCGCCGAGAAAGGAATCATTCGCTCCTGGATCAACGACGGCGCAAAATCGACCGCGGCGACAGACGACGACACGCCGGAGCAGCAACTTCAGTCCGGCGACCAGTCCAACGATCACTGGGCCTTCCGCCCCGCAGTCCGGCCGCCGCTCCCCGCCATCCAGGAGACGGGACCCGTCCGCAACCCGATCGACGCCTTCATCGTCGCAGCCCTGGAAGCCAAGGACCTCAAGCTCTCGCCCGACGCCCACCGCGAAGTCCTGCTGCGGCGCGCCTCCTTCGACCTGATCGGCCTGCCGCCGTCGCCGGATGAAGTCCGCACGTTCCTGGCCGACCCGGACGAGCTCGCCTGGGAACGACTGATCGAACGCCTGCTGGCCAGCCCACATTACGGCGAGCGCTGGGGCCGGCACTGGCTCGATCTCGCGGGCTACGCCGACTCGGCGGGAGTCCTGTCCGAAGACCGCCCGCTGCCGACCGCCTTCCGCTATCGCGACTACGTGATCCGCAGCTTCAACAGCGACAAACCCTACGACCGTTTCCTCCAGGAACAACTGGCCGGCGACGAACTGACCGACTACTGGACCGCCTACGAAACGCTCGATCGCCTCCCCGACGAAGTCGTCGAGGCCGTTACGGCGACCGGCTACCTGCGCTGCGCAGCAGATTCCAGCCGGCCCGATTTCTCGACGATCAAGAACGCCGACGCCCAGTATTTTTATCCGACAA
The DNA here is from genome assembly GCA_942493135.1 of uncultured Planctomycetaceae bacterium. Classification (GTDB taxonomy): domain Bacteria; phylum Planctomycetota; class Planctomycetia; order Planctomycetales; family Planctomycetaceae; genus Planctellipticum. Next base: position 7,557,114 of record OW818684.1, read on the forward strand.
TCAACGACACGCTGCAGATCGTCGCCTCCTCGACGATGGGCCTCACGCTGCAATGTGCCCGCTGTCACAGCCACAAGTTCGACCCCATCCCGCAGGTCGAGTACTACCGGCTGCAGGCGGTCTTCATGGCCGCCCTCAGGCCCAGACAGTGGATTCCCCAGATGGAGCGACGCATCCTCGTCGCCTCGGCGGCTCAGAAGAAGTCCGCGGACGAACAGAACGGCAAGCTCGACGCCGAGATCGCCCGCCTCAAGAAAGAACTCGCCGACCTTCGCACTCAGCACAAACAGCAACTCCTCGAAGAGCGTCTCGCAACCGTCTACGAACCGATCCGCGCCGACGTCCAGCAGGCGCTCGGCAAACCCGCCGATCAGCGCACCGCCGTCGAAAAATACCTGGCCGAAAAGTTCCAGCCACTCCTGCAGCCGGACGACAAGACGCTCGACAAGCTCCTCCCCGAGACCTACGCCGATTATCGCCCCGCCGTCGATCAGCGCAACGCGGCTATCGCCGCGCAGGAGCGGCAGCGGATCCACTTCGACGAACTGCGGGCTCTCTACGATCTGCCGGGACCGGCGATAACGCCCCTGCTGCACCGCGGCGACGCCCTGAACCCGGGTCCTCCCGTCGAACCGGGCGTCCTCTCGTCGCTGACCACCCCGGTCTCCTTTCAATGGACGCCTCCGCCAACTGAGGCCAAATCGTCCGGCCGCCGCCTGGCCTTCGCCCGCTGGCTGACCCAGCCCGACCATCCGCTGACGGCACGCGTCATGGTCAATCGAATCTGGCTGCATCACTTCGGCGAGGGTCTCGTCTCCACCCCCGAGGACTTCGGCACCCTCGGCTCCGCTCCCAGCCACCCCGAACTCCTTGACTGGCTGGCCCGCGAATTCGTCGAGAGCGGCTGGAGCATCAAACACATCCATCGACTGATCCTGTTGTCGAACACCTATCGCCAGCGTTCCAAGTTCGACGAATCGCAGCACGCCCGGGCTCGCGAAGTCGATCCTGATAACCGCCTGCTCTGGCGACAACGCCTGCGACGCATCGACGCCGAGCCCCTCCGGGACGCCATGCTCAGCGTCTCCGGTCTGCTCGACCGGCGGTGCTACGGCAACCCCATCCCCGTTGCCCGCCGGCCCGATGGCGAAGTCAGCGTCGCCGATGGCCAGAACGATCGCCGCCGCTCGATCTATATCCAGATCCTGCGCGGCAACCCGCTGACCATGCTGCAGGCCTACGACCAGCCGGTGATGGAAACCAACTGCACCCGCCGGAGCCGCTCGACCGTCTCGACGCAGGCCCTGACGCTGCTGAACGGCGACGCAGCCGTCGCCTATGCTCAGGCCCTGGCCGACCGCGCCCTGCACGAAGCCCCCGCGTCGCCGCTCAGCTTCGCCACGCTCGCCGCCTGGTCCCGCGAGGGAACCCTCGACGAACAGACAGTCCTCAGCGAATTCCTGACCGCCCAGCAATTACGCTACACCACTCGCGGCGATCCAACTGAGACCGCCCGACTCCACGCGCTGGCCGATGCCTGCCACATGCTGCTCGCCGCCAACGAGTTCGTCTACATCGATTGAAATCGTCGCTCCCGTTGAGAACGAACATCATGCACAGTGAATCCTCCCTCGACGGCTGGAACTTCTCGCGACGCGACGCTCTCGCCCGGCTTGGCAGCGGCTTCGGCGGGCTGGCCCTGGCGTCGCTCCTCGGGAACGCAGGCCGGTCGGCGGCAGCCGCCCCGGGCACGGCGTACAATCTGCTCCCCAGGCCCCCGCATCACGCGCCCAGGGCCCGGGCCGTCATTCAACTGTTCATGCATGGCGGCCCCAGCCAGGTTGACCTGCTCGATCCCAAGCCGGAACTGGCGCGTCTGGACGGCCAGCCTCCGCCGTCCGAAGTCGCCGACGACGAGAACCGCACGACCTACCTCCTCGGCAGCCCGTTCAAGTTCTCTCGCCACGGCGAAAGCGGACTGGAATTCTCCGAAGTCCTCCCCGGCATCGCCCGGCACGCCGACGACATCGCCGTCATCCGCTCGATGTTTACCGAACATCGCAACCACGAACAGGCCATCTGGATGGCCAACACCGGCCTCATCGTCTCCGGCCGGCCCAACATCGGCTCGTGGGTCGCCTACGGCCTGGGCGCAGAGAACCAGAACCTCCCTGCCTATGTCGCCCTGCCGGAACCCGCTGGCCTGCCGGTCGACGGCGCCCGCAACTGGTCCAGCGGCTGGCTCCCCCCCGTCTACCAGGGAACAGCCATCCGCTCCGAGGGAATGCCGGTCCTCCATCTGCAGCCGAAGACCGCCCGGCCGGCGGACATCGACCACGCCCGGCTCGACCTGCTCAGGCAGCTCAACGACCGCCATCGGCAGTCGCGACCTGGGGAACTCGAACTCGACGCCCGCATTTCCAGCTTCGAACTCGCCGCCCGGATGCAGCTCACCGCCACCGATGCGCTCGACATCACGCAGGAAGCCCCGGCGACGCAGCAGCTTTACGGACTCGATCAGGACAAGACCCGGGCCTACGGCAAACGCTGCCTGATGGCCCGCCGCCTCGTCGAACGAGGCGTGCGCTTCGTCCAGATCTTCATGGCCGGCCAGCCCTGGGATACCCACGCCAACAACGCCGCCGGCATCCGCAGTTGCTGCGAACAGACCGACGGACCGGTCGCCGGCCTCCTCACCGATCTCAAACAGCGCGGACTGCTCGACTCGACGCTCATTCTCTGGGGCGGCGAATTCGGCCGCACACCGGGCGCCGAACAGCGGAGTGACAACAAAACGCGGGGCAGCGAAGGCCGAGACCACCATCCCTACGGCTTCAGCGTCTGGCTCGCCGGCGGCGGAATCCGCGGCGGCCAGGCCTACGGCGCAACCGACGACTTCGGCTACCGCGCCATCGCCAATCGCACGCAGACGTCCGATCTGCACGCGACGATGCTGCACCTCTTGGGCCTCGATCACCAGACGCTCACGTTCCCCCACAACAGCCGTGACGAGCGTCTGACCGACGTCTACGAGGCCCATGTGATCCAGAAACTGCTGGCCTGATCCGCCCTTCGCATCCCCGGCGAACGGAAAACACCATGCGCTGCTACCAGAAGACCGTAATCCGGGTTTGTCTGCCGTTGCTCGGCGTGGTCGCTGCGCTGTGCCTTTTTGCCGGACAGGTTAGAAGTGCCGATCCCCCGCGTGGGTTGCAAGCTTCCGCCGCTAGCCCCGTGCATCCGGTGCTGATCCGCAACGAGCACGGACCTTTGGTCCGCGTTGACGTCGAACTGGCCGAACCGCAGGACATTCGCGCGAAAGCATTCTCCTTCACGCTTGACGGCACGGATGACCTCGCGGACATCGAGTCGCTCACGCTCTACTCGACCGCCGACAAGGAAGAGTTCTCATCCGCCGCCCGGTTTGGCGAACCAGCCGCTCCGTGAGAGACGATGACAATTCAAGGCGAGTCGTCACTCCGCCCTGGCAGGAACGTCTTCTGGCTTTCCTGCCGGCTGAAGAGCAGCGCCAGCCTGTTGCATCACGTCGCTGCCGCGTGTTCCACCATTGAAACAACCGCCGGAAATCTGACACCTCGGATTGCTGCACCTTCCGTGCCACATCGAATCGGCGTGGCACTGCGCCGACATCAGGACGACGGCGTCCACACGTATCGCATTCCAGCGATGGCCACGACGCCGATGGGGACGCTGCTGTGCGTGTACGATATGCGACGTCGCATGGGACGCGATCTCCAGGAGGACATCGACATCGGCCTCAGCCGCAGCACCGATGGCGGCCAGACGTGGGCACCGGTCCGCGTGATCATGGACATGGGCGAATACGGCGGACTTCCACCAGACCAGAACGGCTGCAGCGATCCCGGCATCCTTGTCGATCAGCAGACGGGCGAGATCTTCTGTTTCGCCCTCTGGATGAACGGCAAACCCGGAAAACACCAGTGGGTCGACGACGGCTCAGAACCGGGTTTTGACATCGGAGAAACGGCTCAATTCCTGCTGGTCCGGTCGCAGGACGATGGCGTCACGTGGACCAAGCCCGAGAACCTGACGCGCAAGCTGAAACAGGAGTCGTGGTGGCTGCTGGCGCCGTCCCCGCAACAGGGGATCAACCTGCCGGACGGCACGCTCGTCATGCCGGTCCAGGGACGCGATGGCCGGGCTCCATTGTCGACGTTCGCCACCATTATGACGAGTCGCGATCACGGCGCCACGTGGTCCGTCGGTCAGCCCGGCTACAGCGGCGGCAACGAGTGCCAGGCGGCGAGCCTCAGCGACGGTTCGATCATGCTCAACATCCGTAACGACCACGAGCGATATCGGGCCGTGGTCGTGACGAAGGATCTCGGACAGACCTGGCACCCGCACCCCACCAGCCGCAATACGCTGATCGAACCGAATTGCAACGGCAGCCTGCTGCGCGTGGACTGCGAACTTGCCGGCGAGAAGAAGCATGTGCTCCTCTTCGCAAACCCGCATACGCAGATGGGGCGGACGCATCAGACGCTGCAGGTCAGTTTCGACGACGGTCTCACCTGGCCCGCATCGCACTACCGCCTGCTTGACGACGGACGCGGCGCCGGCTATCCAAGCCTGACCCGCATCGACGAGCAGCACGTCGGCGTGGTCTACGAGGGCAGCCAGTCTCAGCTCGTCTTCGAGAAGTTCGAGCTTGCCGACCTGCTCCGTCCAGCGTCAATGGCGGCCATCCCCGTGCAGCACCCGCGTGACCTGCAGGCCGCCCCGCTCTCCTGTCAACGCATTCCGCTCGGCGAGGCCGACGACTACAAACCGTGTATCGCCCGGCTTCCGGACGGGGAACTGCTGCTGACTCCGTTTCATCAGCACAAGCGGGACGGCAACAAGGTTCTGGATCAGACCCTGCTGTTCCGCTCGCAGGACGGAGGCCGAACGTGGAGCGAAGCGGGGCCGCTGGAACTGCTCGGCCGCGAACCGCACCTGACTGTTCTCAAGGACGGCACGATCTTCATTACCGGCCATCTCCTGGCGGGTGATGTCCGAAACGAATGGGGCTATACAACCGGATTCCTGCACCGTTCAACCGATCGCGGTCGCACGTGGCAGTCGACCCGCGTCGAATCGGAGTCCATCAGTCCGCAGGCCGGCAATCACACGACCCGCAACGTGCTCGAACCGACCGACGGCTCCTTGTTGCTCGGCGTCGACTACGACGGCGGTGACGGGCCGCATTTCGTCTGTCGATCGGCCGACGCCGGCCGGACCTGGGACAAATCGCAACGCTGCGAGCCCCGCGATTTCGCCAGCAAGTACGGATTCTTCGGGGGTGAGACCTGGCTGTGGCAGGCGAGTTCCGGAAAAATCCAGGCCCTGGTCCGCGTCGACAGCAGCGAACTGCCGATCCGGGACCGTCCCATTCAGGCCGGCAACGGCCAGGCCGATCACTTCAACCTGTTCTCGTCCGCCGACGGCGGAAAGACCTTCGATCGTATTCGCGATTTCGGTGACGACGGCGAAATGTACATGTCGCTGTTGCGGATGCAGGATCGCCGGCGGCTGCTGACGTTTACGGTTCGCGACCTGCACCCGCTGCTCGGCGTCCGGGCTCTGTTCGGCAAGAAGACCGACGACGACTTCGCGTTCGACTTCGCCCGCGACCGACTGCTGCTCGACACGCGCACGCCCGTCGGTCGAGGACAGGGAGGCGGCTTCGGGCCAACCGTCCAGCTGGCATACCGAACGCTCGTCACGTAGCACTTCTACTGCGGCAATGACGACAAGACACACCTTGAAGTCGTCCGCTGGCGGCCTGCGCCCGCGGTGGCCAATCCGGCTGCCGATTGACGAAGCCCGTTGGCTCGTTCCGGCGGGATCGGACGCCGGAGAATCTGCCGCGAGAACGGTCAGACATGGCTGAAGATCGAGTTGCTGAGGGTCCCGGTGCTGTCGGCGAAGGACTCGGCTTCGATGTCCAGCGAACGGAGGATGCTGAGGTACATGTTCGACATCCGCGTCTCATCGTTCCGCCAGTAAACGCCGTGCCTGAGGCCAAGGTTGTTCCCGCCGGCGACCAGCGTCGGCAGATTCCGCGGATTGTGCGTGGTGCTCGCTCCGCTGCCGAACAGGACGATCGTATTGTCGAGCACGCTGCCATCCCGATCACGATACTCGGTCAGTCGCCGCAGGAAGTGGGCGATCTGCTCGCTGAGAAACAGGTCGTACTTCGCGAAGGCGAGTTGCCCGTCCTTGTCGCCGGCGTGCGAGAGAGCATGGTGCGTGCGCGACAGCCCCAGTTTGATCGGGAACGTGTCGCTGATCCCCATCCCGTCTTCGCGGTTGAGCATGAACGCGACCGACCGCGTGATATCGGCGTCGAACGCCAGGGCAATCAGATCGAACATGTTACGATAGTACTCGGCCGGTTCCCCCTCGTTGGTGACGTCCAGATTCAGGTGCGAGAAGACCTGCTTCTTGAGCGGAACGTCGATCCAGCGTTCGGAAGCAATCAGCCGCGATTCGACTTCGTTCAACGACGTCAGATACTGATCCATCCGCTCGCGGTCGGATTTGCCGAGCCGCTGCTGCAGAGACCTGGCGCTCTCGGTGACCGCGTCGACAAGCTTGATCCGCCGCTCAAGCGCCGCACGCTCCGATTGCAGCGACGCCCGGTTGCCGCGAAACAGCCGGTCAAACACGCGCCGCGGTTGATTCTCCGCGGAGATCGGCCGCCCTTCGAGACTGTACGAAATCGTGCCGGTCCGCGACAGGAATCCCGTCCCGGCGTCGATCGACAGCACAATCGAGGGCTGCCGGCAGTACTGCTTCGTGTGCAGCGCCACGACCTGGTCGAGACCGACCGAGTTGTAGGTTCCCGGCTTCGGATTATGCAGCGGCGCCCCGGTCAGCCACATATCGGAGCAGAGGTGCGGGTCGGCCTTGGGGCCGCTCGGATGATAGAGCCCCCCCATGAAGCTGAGCTGTTTGCGGAACGGGCTCAGCGGCTCGGTCGACTTGCCGAACACGAACTCCCCGTCGCGTTCCGCCGTGGGAAACCAGCTCCACTCGTCGATGCCGTTTTCTGGTCGCGGCAGCGACATGCCGTTGGCAGTGTAGAGCGCGCAGAACCGGCGGGGAATCTGCTCCGTCGCCTCCGCGCCCATCGCGTCGAGCACCGGCAGCGCCAGTGCCGCTCCGCCGACGCCCCGCAGAAATGCCCGGCGGTCGATTTGATGTGGGACGGTCATCCGAGTCTCCGAGGGCAAAGTCCTGGAGGGAGTGTCGGGCGGGATCTTCCGGGACGTTGAACTCAGCCGGCTCTATTTTTCGAGGAACAGCGAACTGTTGACGACGAACCGGAGCATGTCCTGCATCCGGTAGCCGTCAGCCTTGAGTTCTACCCCCTGCTCGCGCAGGGTGACAAGCTCATTGTACGTCAGGCTCCGCCCCGTGGCATACGTCGCCAGATGTTTCAGCACACTGAACGCGACCTGATCGACGCGATCCTCCGCCAGGTAGCGCCTCAAACCGGCAAAATCCTCGACTTCGGTCCCGTCCGGCAACTCAGACCGGGAGTCGACAGCCTGTAACCTCAGCCGTCCCCCCGCGTCGAACTCTTCGAAGGGGACGCCCCACGGGTCGATTTTCGAGTGGCACTGGGCGCAGCCGGGCTGATTGCGATGCCGCTCGAGCCGTTGACGCAGCGAGAGCGGCTCAGTCGTTTCCGGCAGAGCCGGCACGTTCGGCGGAGGATCGTCGGGCGGCTCGGCGACGATTCGCCGGGCCAGCCACGCCCCGCGCTTCACGGGGTTCGGCTCGCGACCGTCAGACAACCCCGCCAGGATCGCCGCCTGAGACAGCACGCCACCCAGCTCCCGTCGCCGATGCGGCACCCGCACGAAATCAAAGCCGCTCTCTGGCAGCTTCGCCAGTTCGTAGTAGCTGGCGACCACTTCGTTCGCGATCACGAAGTCGGACTCGATCAGGTTCCTCGCCGGCAGATTGTGACGCATCAGATACTGCAAAAACTCCGCCGGCTCACGCTTCAATTCCGTCCGCGCATCCCGCGTCAGCCTGGGAAACCGCGCCCGATCCGGTTCCAGCACGGCGAATTTGTCGAGCGCGAGCCATTGCGACCCAAACTCGCTGACGAACTGCGCGAAACGCGGGTCGCTCACGAGCCGCACCACCTCACCGTCCAACTCCTGCCGCAAGCGCCTCTCGGCAGCGAGCTTCAGCGTCGTCCGATCGGGAGGCCCGTTCCACAGGAAGTACGACAGCTTCGAAGCTAACTCATATTCGTCGAGTGGCTCGGGCTCGGGAGTGCCGCTGTTCTCGATCATCATCAGAAACTGCGGCGAGGTCAGCACCACCTGCAAGACGTCCTTCACGCTCTGCTCGAAGCCGGCCCCGCCGTCAAACGACCTCTGGAAGACCGCCAGCAACACTCCCTCTTCCGCATCAGCGACCGGACGACGGTACGCCCTCGTCGCGAACTCGCGAATGATCTCCTGCGCATAGACTGGCAGATCGTCCCTGTGGACCGAGTCGACGAAGATGTTCCGATGCGTCGCCGGCGGCCACGTGTCGTAGTACGGTCCCTCGAACTCCACCGAGCAAATCAGCAGCCGCGGCATGTCGCGACCGTCGGTGTACTCGCTCCGCACGCCGATTTCGCGAATCCCGGCGAGGTAGTTGACGTTGTCCGCTTCCACATCAGGACTGGGGAAGTTGCGGATCGCCCCCTCGAAGACAAACGGCTTCAACTCAGTTCCGGATACCGTCTGAGCCACGCCGACCTGGCTGAGCGTGCTGCCGCAATCGCGGCGCAACCCCAAGTGCACGCCGATCCGCGGCAATCGCTTCTCGAACGCGGTGAAGCGCCGGGCGACTTCATCGTCTTCTGCCAGCGGCGTCAACACGATTCGGTCCAGTCGAGCTGAGCCGGCATACTCGGCCCTCACCGGCAGCTCTCCCTCGGACAGACGCACGACCACGAAGGCCGGCTGCTGGAGCAGTCCGACAAACTGACGCTCGCCGAGCGCCAGCATGACGTCCTGGGGTTTTGCAGGCGGCGGACTCGCGAACCGCCGTCCCGGTTCCACGAGCGCCTGAATCTCGGCGACTTCCAGCGCCCGGCGGCAGATCCGGACTTCGTCCACCATTCCGCGAAATTGCTGCGCATCCTGAATCCGTCCCAGATTCAGCTCGACCTTCGGATTGTCCAGATTTGCAGGACCAATCGTTCCCTTCGCAACCGGGTAACCGTTGACGTACAGCACGGTCGCCTGATCGCCCCGTCGCACGACCGCCGCGACGTGCTGCCAGGCATTCGCGCGGAGCGTCCCTGGCGGGGACGCGACTGTTCCGTTCGACTGATTGTTCGGCCCGGCGGTTTCAATCCGCAGCACGCCCTTGTTATCGGGCATGTCCAGGTACCAGCCATGCGTCCAACTGTATTTGCCGAGGCAGACGATCCCCGCCTGCCGAAGCTGCTTCGGGTGGATCCAGGCCGCGACGGTGAAATCTCCCTCGCCCACGGTCATCGACTCGTCCCGCGGAATCGCCACCGCGTCGCCCTTCCCGTCGAGTGACACACCCTGGCCGAACGGAGTGCCGACGAACTTCGCATCTCCTTCCAGCCGACCGGACAGCTCGGCACGCTCCGGCGTGCTGACCGCGCTCCCATCCAGCGGCCACGCTCCGATCAGACCTTCACCGAGTCGCGAACCGTCTGCCGCGACTGGTTGCTGACTGTGGTCCGTGGCAAATGCATCGACCTGGTAAATCCCTGCCTTCTCGATCTTCACCGTCTGAGGCTGACCGCCCGGTTCCCGGCAGACGACGCACCCTGGCGCCTCCTCCAAGCGAGACTCCGCGCCCGGATCGAGCAGCAGCCCGTCGTCATACTTGGCCGCCGTGACCGTTACGCGAAACCGGCCATCATCCGGCAGTTCCCGCAGCGAAATCTTGAAATTCGCTCTCGGTCCATAGGTGCTCTCCACTCCGAACTCTTCCGCACTCGGAATTGCCGGTCGCAGCAGCAGCCCCCGGGGAACCGTCGTGTAAGCCTTGCCCTTCGGATAGCCTTCCTGCCCCCGCATGCAGGCGAACACGGAATGATAGATGCTGTCGAAGTCGCGCCACCCGCGGACGGTATCGTTCCCCTGGTAGCCTTCAATGAACCGGTGCTTCGTCGGCATGAAGTACGGTTCGAACGCGAAGGACTTCGGCGGAGTGAGCTGCGCAACCGTGAAGTCCGCGTTGTTCAACAGCAGGCTGTTCGCCCCGAGAATGAGCTGGTCCGGACACGGCGTCGGATTGATCGCCGCCCCCAGCTCAACGCGGAAGTTCTGGATCGTCGGCTTCGCGTTCGGATCGACGATGCAGCGACCGAGCGCCTTCTCGGCGATTTCGAAGTACGCTTCCAGCAGCAATGGAGACAGCACCAGCGTATCCTGGTTGTTCACGAAGCCATCCCGCGAGACCGCATCCGGGGGCAGTACGTCGGTCAGGTCGTCCTCCAGCAGCAGCAGCTCCCGGAGCGTGTTGCGATACTGCGCCACCGTCAGACGCCGGACGCCGCCGTTCTTCGGCGTCGGCCGCGTCCGGGCTGCGTGCAGTCCCTGCTCGATCCACTTCAGGATCTCCTGCCGAATCTGTTCGGTCGGCTGCGGCTCGTCTTCGGGCGGCATGACCCGCTTCTCGATCTGCCGGCGAATTCCCTCCCACAGCTTCAGGTGGCGGTCTTCCATTGCGGCGTCGAGCTGATCGACGCGAATCCCCGAGGTCAGTTTCTCCTCGTTGTGGCACCGCGCGCAGTGCTGCTGCAGAAACGGCTTCACCTGCCGCTCAAATGACGTCGCGAGCGTTTTCGACTCGTCCCCCGCGCATGCCGGATTCAAAGACGCCAACATCGTCCCGGCGACGCCGATCAGGAGCAGCACGCGTACGACGGACAGTCGCTGCCAGTCAGTTTTCAAAGTCATGGCCGGAGGAAAAACCTTCAGGTTAGAATTTCGGTCAGCACCTCGCCCCCGACGTCGGTCAGCCGGAAGTCGCGCCCATTGAAGCGGTAGGTGAGCTTCGTGTGTTCGAGGCCCATCAGATGCAGCAGGGTCGCATGCAGGTCGTTGACGTGCACTTTCTTCTCGACCGCTTTGTACCCGAACGGATCGGTCGCACCGTAATGCAGGCCCCCTTTCACACCGGCGCCGGCCATCCAGATCGTGAAGCCGTTCGGATTGTGGTCGCGCCCCTTCGCTCCCTGCGAATCGGACGTCCGTCCGAACTCGCCGCCCCAGATCACCAGCGTCGAATCGAGCAAACCGCGGGCGTCCAGATCCGCCAGCAGCGCCGCCGCCGGCTGATCCGTATGCAGGCCGCACGAACGATGATTGATCTGCACATCGCTGTGGCAGTCCCACGGTACGTCGTTCACGCTGCCGTCGCCTCCTACTCCCTTGCCGGCGAACACCTGCACGAAGCGGACGCCCCGCTCCACAAGCCGCCGCGACAGCAGGCACTGCCGGGAAAACGTGGCGCATTCCGGCCGATCCATCCCGTAGAGCTTGTGCGTCTCCTCGGACTCCTTCGACAGATCCAGCGCCTCGGGAGCCGCCATCTGCATCCGGTATGCCAGCTCGTACGAATTGATCCGCGCGGCCAGGTCGGCCTCCGCCGGTCGGCTCGCGGCGTGCTCCCGGTTCAACAGCCCGATCAGGTCGAGCTGCGCCCGCTGCTGTGAGTCGGTGTGCCGGGCGTCGCGCGCCAGGTTGTCGATCGCCTCCTTCCGGCGGGCATCGAGCGCCAGCGCCTGATACGTCTTCGGCAGAAACCCCGCTGACCAGATCTGATCGTCGCCACGCGGCCGGGTGTCGTGCAGCACAACGTACGACGGCAGGTTCTGGTTCTGCGACCCGAGTCCGTACGTCATCCACGCGCCGAGAGCCGGCAGGCCCGGGCGGTTTGTCCCGCACATCAGCTCGATCGACGCCGGAGCGTGGTTGTTCTGCTTCAAGTACATCGAGTGCAGAAAGCACATCTTGTCGACATGCTGCGACAGATTCGGAAAGAGGTCCGAGACCCACGACCCCGATTCGCCATGCTGCGCCCACTCGAACGGCGATTTCAGACATTTGCCGCTGGTCGTGAAGAATCCCGTCTTGGGGTCTGCCCCCGCCAGTTCCAGCCCGTCCCGCTTCTGCAGTTCGGGCTTGTAATCCCAGGTGTCGACCTGCGACGGAGCCCCGGTCATAAACAGCCAGATGATCGATCTCACCCGGCCGGGAAAGTGGGGCTCCCGCAGCGCCAGCGGATCAACCGAATCCGGTACAGCCGCGGCGGTCTCCCCGTGCAGCATCGAGGCCAGCGCCAGCGAACCGAACCCCAGCCCCGCCTCCCGCAGAAAGCGCCGGCGGGCAGGCATGGCAAGTGCTCCGGCAGCATCGAAGTGGAACATCAGTAACTCCGCAATTCAGTCGTGGCGGGATCTCAGACAGGCAGGACCGCAAGGTCAATCGACGTACACGAACTCATTCAGGCAGAGCAGCACCTGGCAGAACTCGATCAGGGCTTTGTCGGTCGTCTCCGGCGTGTCGCCGCCAATGGCGGACCTCTGCCAGTCGACAAACGCCAGCATACGCGCCTGTTCCTCGACAGTCGGCGACCGGCCGAACGCAATCCGGTAGCCTCGCTCGACGACCGCGGTGAGCGGGGTCTCCTTCTCCGGCTTGATCCTGGCGAACAGCGTCTCAGCCTGCTGGCGCACGAATGGCGAATTCATCATCGCAAGCGCCTGCGTGGGGACGGTCGTGACGTTTCGCTTGCCGATGCTTTGAGTCGGCTCCGGCGCATCGAACATCGTCATGATCGGCAGCAGCTCGCTCCGCTTGATCCGCAGGTAAATGCTCCGGCGGGACGTGCTGTCGAGCACGCTGGGACCGTACATCGTTGGATCGAGATTGCCGCCCACCGCAAGCAGCGCGTCGCGAATTGTCTCCGCTTCCAGCCGCCGCGGACGGAACTGCCACAGGAGTCGGTTCTCGGGATCGATCTTCAGATTCTCGTCGACGACTTCGTGCGACCGCCGATAGGCGTCACTCAGCACGATCAACCGGTGCAGCGGCTTCAGTCTCCAGCCGCCTCGAACCAGTTCCCCGGCCAGATATTCCAGCAACTCCGGATGCGTCGGCCGATCCCCCTGTACGCCGAAATCGTTGGGCGTCCCGACGATCCCTTCTCCAAAGTGATGTTGCCACACGCGATTGGCGATCACCCGCGCGAGTAATGGCCCGGCCCCATGCTGCACGTCGGTCATCCACAGGGCCAGCGAGACGCGCGGGTCGACCGGCGACGCCGGCGGAGTCGACGGCTCGTCGCGACGCAACAGCACCTGCAGATAGCCCGGCTCGGCCTTGCCCTGCTTGTTATCGACCTCGCCGCGACGGAGGAAAAACACGTCCTGCCCACCGGCAACCGTCGTGTAGACCTCCGTCAGGTTCGGCCGGGGCGTTGCCGCCGCATGATCGCGGACCGCCTGGAAGACCTTCGCCGTCTCGGCGTCGAACGGCGCGAACCAGCGGGCCAGCGGCACGCGCAGGACTTCGGGGACCTCTTTCCCATGAGCCGCAACGATCGAACGCAACTCGCCCACGTGCTGCGGCGAGACGTCTCCCGCCCAGGTCGCCGGGTTCGGCTCCACGCTCAGGGAGACGCGTAACCGTCCGATCCCCAGATCGCGGAACATCAGGTCCACGACCAGCTCCGTACCGCCGGAAAAACCAGCGACGGGCGACTCAAACTCATAGATCGCGGCGTTATCCTTCTTCGCCGTGGTTCTCACGACCCACGCCGTCGTCGGTTTTCCGTCGACCGTGTTCGCCAGCGGCTGCCCGTCATCTTCGAAGGCCGCGAAAACTGGTTTGAGCTTCACAACCTGCGGCTCATCCTTCGCCTGCGAATCCGCCGGCCGGGCCGTGACCGTGATTTCAGCCAGTTGAAAGCTGCCGTCGCTGTTGAGTCCCGGCCCGCGCTGAGGAAGCGATTTGTCGGAGAATGCGTCGATTCGCAACGCCTGCAAGTTCTTCTGATGTGTCTGAAACGTCAGCCGATACTGCTCCTCGTTGCCGACATTCCGCCGCTGTCCGCGCTGACGAATCAGCGTTCCCGGATTCAGCATCCCGTCGTGCGCGACAATTCCCCCGGGGAGATCCTTCAGATACGAACGCTCTGCCTGGAGTGCGACTGGCTCCAGCGACTGCCACCGCGTCGCGTCCGGCCGCTGACTGAGCTCCTTGTCGCGCCACGGAGCGAATCGGGCCGGCAGCTCATTCATCGCAAATGCGTTCAACGCCGCGACCAGCGGTTCCTGCTCGGCACGATGCTTTTCCAGCGCCCGCTCCGTCGCCGCCGGGTCGATATCCAGCGCCCGCGGTCCGTGAGCGGTTTTCGCCAGTGATGCGGCGACCGCGTAGTAATCCTGATGCGGAATCGGGTCGTACTTGTGTTCGTGGCACCGCACACAGCCCAGCGTCAGCCCCAGCATCGAGCCGCCGATCGTCATCATCATGTCGTCGAGCTGATCGTAGCGGATCCGCTCCACGGTCTTGGCGGTGATCTGTCCGGGGTACGGCCCCGCCACGAGAAAACCGGTCGCCGCCGCGCCGTCGAGATCGTCGGGATCCAGTAGGTCGCCGGCAAGCTGCATGCGAATGAACTGGTCATAGGGCATATCGCTGTTGAGCGCGCGGATTACCCAGTCGCGATAATGGTAAGCGCCGGGGCGGAACCCATCGAACTCGTACCCGCCGCTCTCCGCAAAGCGGGCGGCATCCAGCCAGTGACGCGCCCAGCGCTCTCCATACGCCGGACTCGCCAGCAGCTCGCCAACGACTTTTTCAAAAGCTTGGGGCGACGAATCATCTGCGAACGCGGCAATCTGTTCCGGCGTCGGGGGCAGACCAATCAGGTCGAAATACGCTCGCCGGATCAGCTTCTCCCGGCTCGCCGGCGGATTGGCCTTGAGCCCAGCCGCCTCTTGGGCCTGCTTCAGAAAGCCGTCAATCGGCTTGCTCGCATCGGGCAGCGGAACGTCACGCAGAGGTTGAAAGGACCACCACGATTTTCCCTCTGCGATGCTGATCTCGCGCTTCGGCTTGACCGGTGCACCTCCGCCGCGCGGGTCCGGCGCCCCGAGATCGATCCATTTCGCAAAGTCGGCGACGATCTCGTCGGACAGCTTGCCGCTCGGCGGCATCTCGACGCCGTCGTACTTGAGCGCCTTGAGCAGCAGACTCTCGGCTGACTTCCCCTTCACGAGGACGGCGCCCGACTCCCCCCCCGCGGCGATCCCGCCCGCCGAGTCGAGGTACAGCTCGCCCTGCAGTTTCTTTGCGTCGCGGGCCTCCGCCGAATGGCAGCTATAGCAGTGCTGCACGAGCACCGGGCGAATCTTCTGCTCGAAGAACTGCACGCCGTCGTCGTCCGCCGGACAATCCGTGGTGGCGCTGAGCATTGACAGCAGGGTTGTGATGTACCTCAGAGTTTTCATAGGCAGGAGGGCAATCAGGAACGAGGGCAGGGTAGACCGGCAGCGGCGGATCGCACTATTTTATACCTCACTTTCTGCTGATCGACAGCCCCAATTGCTTTCAGTCTCTCTGGCACAGAATCGCTGGCGTTATAAGGTCCGTCCTTTTCTACAGAGGAGGAACGCGTCTTCCGCGGTCCTTGAAGTCGACCAGCACACGGCCCCGATCATCTTGTTGGAAGGCCCGTCAACGGTAGTGCGGTTGAAAGACCGGCGGAATTCTCGGCGTTCCGCTCGAGCTGGCGGCGTGTGGTCGTCGACAGCACAAATGCGAGTTGCCAAATCTCGGCTGTGCCGCGACAGAGCCCATCTTTACAACTCGCCGGGAGGCTCTCCGCCGGCGCGGGCTGCCAGAGCCTCGAACTAGGCTCCGTCGATATTCTCAGAAACAAATCGGACAGCACCATCTGCGAAGCAGAAGTGTGCTCCGCCGGAGTGCCGGCTTCCTGAGGACTGAGTGCCCGGGCGGCCATTGATGCGAAAGGAACCTCGGCTGACAAGGCAGGCGACATCACTGAAATGACGGTCGCCGCCGAGACCGAACGGACACCGATCCACAGCGCCGCGACTTTGGCCGGATGATCGGATTCGCATTCGGCAAGAACGACGGCATTGGAACTGCCGTCAGCGAGGTTGGAGAGACGGACCTTACAGTTTATAAATAGCGTCCCATTCGACGCGCCCATTGGCCAGATCACCACGGACCCGCCATCTGGCGTCCAGGGCAGGTCGTAGGCTCCGGAGACTCCGCGATAATTCGACTTCGCATGATCCGCCTTGGATGGATTGAGATCCGGACCTGCGTCTGAGCGGCAGACAAATGCCGGAAGTCGTGTCTGCGTCAACGGAGTTGGCGCAGCATCTGAGCCGTCGCTGGAGAACGGAAGATCAGAGACTCGCAGCTGATTGTACTATGCTGTCTGGTCGAGTAAGGGCAACAGAAGCGCGCCCCAGCCGTAACCTGGTCGCCAGGGCTGCTACTCCATGGCCGCCGGCGGCGGCGTGCTGTGCAGGTCGTGGTGGTTGTGGAATGCCAGTCCGAATTGCTTGAGATTGTTCCTGCATTGTGTCCGCCGCGCCAGCTCGCGCGTTTTCTGGACTGCCGGAAGCAGGAGCACAACCAGCAGTGCAATGATCGCGGTAACGACGAGAAGCTCAATTATGGTGAAACCCCGACGACCGGGGCCGTCTCGACTTCCGAAGTGCGTCTCGTTCACGAATAAGGCCCTGAGAGCATCGGATCAGCGAGGATGTCGCGATCGAAAACTGCGCCCCAGCCGATTGACGGTTTCCAACATACGGATTCTGAAGAATTCCTCTCCGGAGTTTTCTGGATTGTCGCTAACAATCGCTTCCGCTGAATCGATGAACGACGGCGTCATCGCCCTCAAGTCTCCACGGACGCGAGGATTGCGGCGGGACTAACTACTTTTGCTGACCGCGGCCGGCGTGTCTACTCGGTGATCTATGCCGGTGCAGCAGAACTGGCAGACGCCATGTCCGCCGCACCGCGGACCTCACCCCGCAGGGAGTACTCTGGATGTCTCAGCTCGAAGCCGATGACGTGGTCTTGTTACTCAACGCCTTTTGCGACCTCGTGGATTCTCGCAGCACCGACAACCGACTGCACCTGCTCGGCGATCTGATCGATATCAGTGTTCGGGTCGTTGCCGTCCAACCACCGCGCAGCTCATCCTGTTCGATGCCGGCCAGACATTCGGCGGCGAAGCGGTTCCGCCACGTGCCGACCATTCGACGCGTGCAGCCGAGTTTCTTCGCGATATCCTGGTTCTCGCGGCCGTCTGCGGCGGCAAGCACGGTCTGAGGCGGCTGGACCAGACGAGCCTGCGTGCTGCGCCTGCGCGACCAATTCGTCAGCGTGGCCCGTTCCTCGTCCGTCAGCTCTTAAGCAATTGCGACTCGCATGGCGTGATCCTCCAGAGTTGGAGAATCAGACGCCAGCCGAGGCCAATACGTTTCCGTTTTTCGCGGGCACTACACCCGCCTGAATTGCAGTTGCAAGATGGAGTCTCGCGTCTCGCGCATCTTGCGGTGCCGACCGAATTCAGATCTGCGAAAAGTCCTGCGATCCGCTTTCATGCGGAGCTGTCACGATCGGGACGTCCGCGGGGACGCGGCGACCCGGCATTCACATCGATCATCCTCCCCTGTCGAAAGTCCACAACCAGGAGATACGTACTGACCAGGAGGACCCACACGGGGAAGAGCAATGCGATCCACGCGAAAGTCGTGATAAATACCAGCAGGACCAGGCCGAGCGCAAAGCCGATGACGGAGACCGGGCGGGAGAGGGCCGCCGTGCGGAGGCCGATGGACGACGTGACGAACATGAACACGGCGGCCATTCGCGTGCCATAGGTCGTCGTCAGGGAGTAGGCCAGCTCGCGTCCGATCCGAAATGCCTCGCTCTGTCGGGGGAGGAGGGTTTCGTCGGCGAACGCCGCCACCAGTCCCCGGGCGACCGCCGCAGCGACGAACAGCATGGCGACGAACAGCAGTCCGCTGCCCAGAAACACGGTGGCGAAGAAGCGATCCTCGTGCTGCCCGATGCGGTTGCGGAGCGCCCCCATGAACCACAGAAACGTGATCCCGGCAAAGGGAACAAGATTCAGGGCCAGGCCGATCGAGTTCCGCATCGCGGGGTTTCTGAGCCAGTCGCCCGGGTCCGCCGGATCGACGGGAATCGCGAGCCGGATCAGAGCCAAACTGACGATATAGAGGGCCGCGAAGAGGACACCGCTGATGGCGACTCCGCGCGGCGCGGCCGGGGGCTGTGAAGAATCCCTCGGCACTGTGTTCATCGTATTCTCGGAAGGCGTGTCGCACATCGTCAGGTCAGCGTCGCCGAACGGTCGAATGGTCGTCCGCTGTCGAGGTTGTGTCAATTAGAATTGCTTCGTCTCTATCCTGTGTCCTGTGACATTCCGGGGGCGTTGCAGCCATCTGCCGAGTGGAACGTCGCGATCCGAATACAGACGCCGGTCGTGGCGAATGCGCCACACACTGGCCCAGAAAGCTCCTTTGCCGGAATGAAGATCGCTCGTCGGCGTCAGCAAGGTGTCTCGGCTAATTTTGGAATCCCCAGTTCGAACTCTGCGACGACTTGATCCACGGACTGCAGGCGTCCGAGATGGCCGACCTGTCCTTCCAGGCCCTCGGCACGCAGCAGATCGCGGTTTCGCGCGTGGGCCTCGACGATTCGCAATTGCACACGGCGAGCGGCGAGATCCCGCTGCAGGGCCGACAACAGGCGCGCGCCGGAAACGTCTACGAACGGCGAATTCGACAGATCGCAGACGACAAACTGCAACTGCGGCAAGGCGGCGATCCTGGCCCACACGGCCTGTCGCACGTAGTCGGCATTGAAGTAGAGCAGAGATGCTTCGACGCGAAAGATCAGCGCGCCGGGAACGGGTTCGTTGTCCGGATGGCGTTCGAGGTCCGAGAAGCGTCGCGTACCGGGAATGCGTCCGAGAAAGGCGACTCGCGGCCGGGCTGCAGCGCTGATGAGCATCAGCAGCGAAACGACTGCGGCCAGCAGGACGCCCTTGAGGATGCCCAGGCACAGAACACCGGCCATCGCCACCAGGGAGATTCGAAATTCGAGGCGGCTGACCTGGCGCAGACGGCTCAAAGCGGCAATATCAATCAGGCCCCGGACGGCAACGAGCAGGACGGCGGCCAGCACCACATTCGGCAGATTCTTCAGCAGGCCGGTCAGAAACAGCAGGCAGACGCCCAGGGCGACCGACGCGAAGACCAGCGCGAGCGGCGATTTTGCACCCGCCTTGTCGTTGACTGCCGATTGCGACAGGCCGCCGGCGACCGGAAAGCCTTGCGCGAACGCCACGGAAAGATTGGCGGTGCCCAGCGCGAGAAGTTCCTGACGCGCATCGACCTCGTAGCCATTCTTCGCCGCGAGCGTCCGGGCCGCTGATACACTCTCGATGTACGAGAGCAGGAAGCACGCGGCGGCCAGTGGGAGGACTCCGTCCGCGTCCTGCAGACGCAGCGACGGCAGGCTGAGTCTCGGCAGGCCTTGGGGCAGTTCGCCGACGATCGTCACGCCGCGGTCGCCCAGCGAAGTGAGCGACATGACGACAATCGCCAGCACGACGACCATCAGGGCGACGGGGCGTCCCGGCAGGAACTTGTCGCCAGTCACGAGCAGCGCCAGCGCCGCCAGTCCAAAGCTGAGAACAACAAGGTTCGTCTGAGGAAGCTGCAAGACGAGGATCCACAGCCGCTCAAAGAAGTGCTCTCCGCCGCCGGGGATTCCGAAGAGTTTGGGGAGTTGCGTGAGGGCGATTGTGAGTGCCGCGCCGGCCTTGAAGCCGACCAGGATCGTCTCGCTGATGAAGCTCATCAGGCCGCTCAAGCGGAGCAGCCACGCCACTGCGCAGAGGACGGCCACGACAAACGCCGTAAGAGAGGCGATCGCCACCCAGCGGGCCGGGTCGCCGTCGGCCATGCTGGCGACGGTCGACCCGACGAGCATGGCGATGGCGGAGGTCGGACCGACCGCCAGTTGTCGCGACGTTCCGAACAGGGCGTAAGCCAGACCGCCGAGCAGGTAACAGTAGATGCCGCAATGCGGGGGCATTCCGGCCAGCGACGCGTAAGCGAGGGAGACCGGGATGGCGTACGCGGCCAGAGTGAGTCCGGCGATCAGATCGGAACCGAGCCAGGCGCGTTCGTAGCGCAGCAGCCAGCTCAGCGGGGCAGAGATCTGTGCAGCCGATGAAGATTGATGTGAGGTGTTAGTCGCCATGAGCGGGCATCCCTGGGAAGTCCACCGCGTCGAGCGTCGGTCACGGCCTACCGGAAGACGGAAGTGTCGAGTTCGTCAGCGGGGCTCCATCATTTTCAGGACATCCATGAGCGGCTGCTGGCCTGTCTGGATCAGACCCTTTGCGGGATTGTCGAGGTCCGCAATCAGGATCATGACACCGGAGAAGGCGAGAGCAATCGCCAGCGAAGCGAGCGAGCGAGTGGACCCGGCCAGCCCGCCATGATAGCCCATCGCGGCCATCGCCAGCACGGTTTCGCCGAACAGGACCAGCCAGATCACCGAGGGGATGCGGTGTTGAATCCCCATCATGATCCGATCGGCGTGCCGGTCGATCACGTCGTTGAGTGCATTGATATAGAGTCCGGTCCGGACCATGCTGTCCTGCTTCTCCGCGGCGCGCTCCGCATGCATCCAGAGGCGGACGTGGAGATCTTCGGACTGGCGAATCGCGGCCGCGAGATTCCCGGTCTGGACGCCTTCGATGCGGGCGGCGACATACTCCCGCAGTAGCGCGCGGCTCGCCTTGCTTTCGGGATCCGGCAGGAGACCGGCCCGCAGCCAGGCCGTGCCCACGGCATTTGCTTCCTGCAGCACCAACTCCTTGCGGCTTTCGTAGCGGGAGGCCGCAAAGCTGAAGGTGAACGCCAGCAGGAATGCCAGCAGGCCTAGCGTCGCAGCAACCATTTCGCCGACGGGGACCTCCTTCTCGGAGTCAGAGCGTTTGTGGCGGTGGACACCCAACCGATACCCGACCTCCAGAGCGGTCAGGACAATCGCCACTGTCACGACGAACAGCACTCCCAAAGGGAGGCTGTCAAGGAATCCCTGATCCGGCATTGGCAGCGTCCTGCGGTCCAGGTTGAGGGGGTACGGCGATGCGACACCGCCAGCAAAGGCGGAAGGTTCCGGGCATTCGTCTGGCGGTGTATCACTCTGCCAGTCTTACCTGTTCGAAAGACTGTTGTTCGAAATTGTGAGAACTGTTGATCCCCCTATTGCGGACGCTGCGGGGGATTGGCAGGATAGCAGTCAGCGCTCAGAAATGCTGGTGAAAATCGTCTGCGGCCTGTTCCCGGTGCCATTTGCAGTCGACCGGGCGGTCGCGCCACCGTCAATCCCCTGAAAGAAGCGTCCATGTCCCCGGAAATGGGCGGTGAGCGCGGACGGCGACTTCCTGCAGGCAGGGTACAGGCGGCCAAAAGCACCGGCACGCAGGCTCCGGAGGGATCGCCGGCCAGCCTGGACGCTCAGCGAAGTCTCGCTGCAGTCGATGTGAAAATGTTCGGCGATTGTTTGCGACGCCGGATCAAGGATCTCGCTCAGTTACCCGCGAACTGCGCTGCCGTACTGACGGGCTGGAGGTTCCGCGTCAGAGACGGAGACCTGCGTCGATTCATCAAGTCTGCCAGTCGGGCATGCGGCGAGGGAGCATCGCATGACGACAATGACCGCTCGCCAGCCTTACATCGGCCTGTTTATCGAATCTTCCCCCCAACAGTGGGTCGTCGGAGATCGGGATGGGCGACTGTGGATCGTCTCTCCCGTAGAGGTCCGCTGGCAGAATCGCCTGCCGTTCGAATCGGACGAGCACACCAACCTTGAACTCGTACCGAAGCACTATTCATACCTGCTCGATGCAGAAGATCTGACGCAGCCTGGAGCATGTCATGACGACCGAACAGGGCCGACTCGATCAAGCGCGTGCGGAGGGCGTTCCCTGGAAGAAATGGGGGCCCTACCTCAGCGAACGGCAGTGGGGCACCGTGCGTGAGGACTACAGCGAGAATGGCGACGCCTGGAATTTTTTCACACACGAGCAGGCCCGCTCGCGCGCCTATCGCTGGGGTGAAGATGGCCTGGCGGGCATTTCGGACGACCAGCAGCAGCTCTGTTTTGCGCTGGCCCTCTGGAACGGCAAGGATGCGATTCTCAAGGAGCGCCTGTTCGGATTGACCAACAGCGAGGGGAACCACGGCGAGGATGTCAAGGAGTATTACTTTTATCTCGACAGCACGCCGACCCATACTTACATGAAGTATCTTTACAAGTATCCTCAGGCGGCTTTTCCGTACGCCGACCTGGTGGAGACGAACCGTCGGCGCAATCGCAACGATATGGAGTATGAGCTCCTCGACACGGGCGTCTTCCAGGATGACCGGTATTTCGACATCTTCGTGGAGTACGCCAAGGCCGGTCCGGAAGACATGCTGGTGCGGATCACCGCCGTCAACCGCGGACCCGAGGCGGCCGAACTGCACCTGCTCCCGACGCTGTGGTTCCGCAACGACTGGTCGAGCTGGATCGCCGAGTCGAACCGATCCGGCCGGAAACCGAACCTCAAGCAGGTTCAGTCGTCATCCGGCAGGAGTGTCGTCTCGGTAACGCACTCGGTGCTCGATGAGTTTACGCTTTGCTGTGAGGGTGGGGCTCCGCTGCTCTTCACGGAGAACGAAACCAATCACGCGCGTCTGTTCCCCGGGCAGAAGAACGAGAGCCTCCACGTCAAGGACGGCATCAACGACTGCGTGGTGCAGGGCCATCAGAACGCGGTGAATCCCGAACAGCAGGGGACTAAAGTCGCGGCGCATTACCAGATGAATGTCGGCGCCGGACAGACGACCGTGATCCGGCTGCGGCTTTCCAAAGGTTCTCCGAGCCAGAACGGCGCCCCGTTTGGCAAGGCGTTCGATCAGGTCTTCGCCGACAGACTGAGCGAGGCCGACGCGTTCTACAAGTCCGTGACGCCTCCGTCGACGAGTCCCGATGCAGCCAACGTGATGCGTCAGGCGCTGGCCGGCATGCTCTGGAGCAAGCAGTTCTTCTTCTTCGACGGTGACAACTGGCTCGACGAGCACAACTCCAACCCGCTGCACTCCGGATATCGGAACTCGCGGAATTCGGAATGGTTCCACATGTTGAACAAGGACATCATCTCGATGCCCGACAAGTGGGAGTATCCCTGGTACGCCGCCTGGGATCTGGCCTTCCACACGCTGCCGCTGGCGATCGTCGACCCCGACTTCGCGAAGGAGCAGATGTCGCTGATGCTCAAGGGGGTGTACCTGCACCCCAGCGGCCAGCTTCCGGCGTACGAGTGGAATTTCAGCGACGTGAACCCGCCGGTGCATGCCTGGGCAACTCTCTTCCTCCATCGCACGACCCAAGCTCTGGGCGGCGAGACGGACGTCGATTTCCTGAGAGGGGCGTTCAACAAGTTGATGTTGAACTTCACCTGGTGGGCCAATCGCAAGGACCGCTTTGGCAAGAATGTGTTCGAAGGAGGCTTTCTCGGTCTCGACAACATCGGCGTGTTCGACCGCAGCGCCCCACTTCCTACCGGGGGCCACCTGGAACAAGCGGACGGCACGGCCTGGATGGCGCTGTTCTGCCAGAACATGACGGAACTCGCCATCGAACTCGCGACACATGATCCCATTTACGAAGACATGGTCCTGAAGTTCGTGGAACAGTTCTACTACATCGCCTCGGCCATGAACCGTACCGGGCAGGACGGCATGTGGGACGAGGAAGACGGCTTCTACTACGACTTGCTGCGGTTTCCCGATGGCAGCGCCACGCGGCTCAAGGTGCGTTCCCTGGTGGGGCTGCTGCCCCTGTGCGCCACGACAATCATCGAACCGTGGCAGCGGGAGCACGTTCCACGCGCGTTGTCAGGCCTCCTGGAACGACTGCGGCGCATGCCGGAACTTGGAAAGTCGATGCACCCCACTGGACCGGGGCATCTGGGCGTGAATGATCGTGGATTGCTGTCGATTCTCGATCCGGAACGGCTCCGACGGGTCCTCACCAAGATGCTCGACGAGAACGAGTTTTTCGGCCCTTACGGCATCCGCTCGATCTCGAAGTTCCACGAGCAGCACCCCTATGTCTACTACCTGGAGGGTCAGGAGTACCGTGTGGACTATTTGCCGGCCGAGTCGAACACGGGCATGTTCGGCGGAAACTCCAACTGGCGCGGTCCGGTCTGGATGCCGGTGAACGCCATGATCATCCGGGCTCTCCTGCAGTACTACCTGTACTACGGCGACAACTTCAAGATCGAATGTCCGACGGGTTCGGGGAAGATGATGAACCTGTTCGAGGTGAGCCAGGAGCTCTCGGACCGGCTCACTCGGATCTTTCTTCGAGATGAGCACGGCCGGCGCCCCGTGTATGGCGGCACGGAGAAGTTCCAGTCCGATCCCCATTGGCGAGATCACCTGCAGTTCTTCGAATACTTCCACGGCGACAACGGCGCGGGGCTGGGCGCCAGCCATCAGACGGGTTGGACGGGGCTCGTGGCCAAGTTCATTCAGCTCTACGGTTTTCTGGATGCGCAGCGAATCCTGGAAGGCGGCAAGATGGCCGCGTTCCAGAAGAAGGCAGGAGAACGCGGAAGTGCGTGAACCACGGTATCCCGCGCTGTATCAGATCAACACCCGCGTCTGGCTGACGGAACTGTCCCGGCAATCGGGACGGCCCGCGACGCTTGATGACGTTCCGGACGCCGAGCTGGATCGGCTCGCCGAGCTGGGTTTCGACTGGATCTGGTTGCTCAGCGTCTGGCAGACCGGCCCGGGGGCACAGCATGTGTCGCGCAGCAACGCCGGGTGGCGCCGGGAATTTGAGGAAACGCTGCCCGACTTGCGCGAGGAGGATATCGCGGGTTCCGGCTTTGCGATTACCGGATACACGGTGCACACGAATCTGGGGGGAGATGCCGCCCTGGCCCGGTTGCGTGAACGACTCAAGCGGCGGGGCCTGAAGCTGATGCTCGACTTCGTCCCCAATCACATGGGGCTCGATCACCCGTGGCTGGAGGAGCACCCAGAGCATTTCATTCAGGGAACAGAGCACGACCTGGCCGGCGCTCCGCAGAACTACATCCGGTTTCATCGACGGGGAGGCGACCTGATCCTGGCCTATGGGCGTGATCCCTATTTCTCCGGCTGGCCGGACACGCTGCAGCTCAACTATGCCAATCCGGCCACACAGGAGGCGATGATTGGCGAACTGGTCCGGATCGCCGGGCAGTGCGACGGCGTCCGCTGCGACATGGCGATGCTGGTGCTGCCCGACGTCTTCGAGCGCACGTGGGGCCAGCGAGCCCCCCTCTTCTGGCCGACGGCCACGCAGCGGGTGCGAGACCGAGTCCCCGGTTTCCTGTTTATGGCCGAGGTCTACTGGGATCTCGAATGGACGCTGCAGCAGCAGGGGTTCGACTACGCCTACGACAAGCGGCTCTACGATCGTCTGCGCGAGGGGTCTGCGCGGCCGGTCCGCGACCATTTTCGCGCGGGCCTCAATTACCAGGACAAGCTGGCCCGGTTCCTGGAGAATCACGACGAGCCGCGGGCGGCGGCGACGTTTTCGCCCGAAGTCCATCAGGCGGCGGCAGCCATCTCGTTCCTGTCTCCCGGCCTGCGGTTCTTCCACCAGGGGCAGTTCGAGGGCCGCATGAAGCGGATCTCGCCCCACCTGGTGCGCGGCCCGCAGGAACTTGTGAATGAGCAACTGGCCGAGTTCTACGACCACCTGCTGGCGGTTCTGCGTCAACCGACCGTTCGCAACGGTCAATGGCAACTGCTGGAAGCAACTCCCGGGTGGGACGGGAACTGGACGCACGACTGCTGCCTGGCTTTCGGCTGGCAAGGGCCGGAGGGAGAGACTCTGGTCGTCGCGGTGAACTACGCGTCCAACCAGAGTCAGTGTCATGTGCGGCTGCCGTTTCCGGAGTTGACCGGAAAGAAGTGGCAGTTGCAGGATCAGCTTCGCCCGTCCAGCTACGAGTGGAACGGGGATGATCTGCAGGGACGCGGGCTGTACCTGGATCTGGCTCCCTGGCAAGCCTGCGTCTTCAGGGTCTGCGGCGTCACATAGCGCGGCAGGCGGTTCGATCGCGAATTACTAAGGCCCCACGAGTTGCGCTCCGCCCGCCTGACGGCGGTCTCCGTTTCACCCGTGGCTACAGCCCGATGCCCCTGCGAGGCTCAAGACGTGACCGACCAGTTTCGACGTCCGCGGTGTTTGCCTCGGGACCACCAAACAAGGACTGAACTCGCGGCGAGCATTCGCACCGCACCTCGTATCTGCTGAGAAGTCGCTCGCATGCGAAGCAGAGTCGAGGTGGCTCAATCCCCCAGGCTGATTCCCAGCGACCGGGCGGTCGTCACGAAGCCGCCGTCGAGCGGCACTGTGCGCAGTTTGCTGATGGCGTCGATGAGCGGCACGCTGGTGATCTGGCTGCCTGTGAACGCAACCATCCGGCCGAACGACTTCTCCGCGATCAGTTCGACGGCCTTTGCACCGAATACCGTGCAGAGCGCGCGATCCATATTCGTCGGTCGGCCACCTCGCTGCAGATGTCCGAGGACGACGCAACGCGTGTCCTTGCCGGTCCGCCGACCGATCTCTTCGGCAACCTGCGTTCCAATTCCGCCCAGCCGGGCTTCCCGATTTGCCGGCTGGCTGCTGGAGGTGACAAAGTCCGCCCCTGCTTCCCGGGCACCCTCGGCCACGACGACAATCGTGAAATGCTTGCCCGCCTGCTCCCGCTCCGCCACCTTCGCGCAGACGCTCTCGTAGTTGAACGGAATCTCGGGAATCAGGATCACGTCGGCACCGCCGGCTAGACCGGCGTAGATGCCAATCCAACCTGCATAGCGTCCCATCACCTCCAGAACCATCACGCGTCCGTGACTTTCCGCGGTGCTGTGCAGGCGGTCGAGGGCGTCGGTGGCGCAGGCGACCGCGGAGTCGAACCCGAAGGTCATTGCGGTGGCTGCCAGATCGTTGTCGATCGTCTTCGGCACGCCGACGATGGGAATGCCATGCTCGAACATCTGCTGGGCGATGGAGAGCGACCCGTCGCCGCCGATCGACACCAGCCCCGCCAGCCCGAGCTGCTCGCAGCCCTGTTTCGTTTCCTCCATCAGTTCGACGGGCAGCCGGCGCGACTCGCCGTGTCCGACCTTGGCCGAAAATCGCCCTTGGTTGGCCGTTCCGAGGATTGTTCCGCCGCGGACCAGCAGACCATCAAGGACATGCCCTTCCAAGACAATCGTCTGCTGCGGCGACAACAGCCCGGCATACCCGCCGATGATGCCGACGGCTGTCCAGCCGCGATGAATGGCGGCTTTGGCGACGGCCCGGATCACGGTATTCAGGCCGGGGCAGTCTCCGCCGCCGGTGACGACGCCGATCTTGCAAGTCATGGGATCCCTTTCATTCAGCCGCAGAGGATCACGGCCAGCCCCTGCGCCGCCATGATCCGCAGTAACATGGTGAGCGGATACACCGCCGCATACGCCACAGCCGGCGATTCGGACTGGCAGACTCCGCTGGCGAAGGCGAGCGCCGGCGGATCGGTCATACTCCCCGCCAGCAGGCCCGACAGAACGATGTAGTTCATCGCCAGAACCTTGCGTGCGAAGACGCCGACCAGCAGCAGAGGCCCGACGGTCACGCACGCGCCGGCGAGCAGCCACAGGAGTCCAGAAACGCTGCACGCCGCGGAGAAAAACGTCGGTCCGGCCAGCAGCCCGACGCTGGCGAAGAAGAGAGCGATCCCGAGTTCGCGAAACGCGAGGTTGGCGTTGCGGGGCATGTGCCAGACGAGGCGACCGACCCGTCCCAGGCGTCCGACGAGGATGGCCACGATCAGCGGCCCCCCCGCGAGCCCCAATTTGAGCGGTTGCGGCAGCCCCGGACAGGCGATCGGCATCGTTCCCAGCACAATGCCTGCGCCGATGCCGGCGAACAGCGGCACAAAATGGGTCTCGTCCAGGGCGTGAACCGAGTTGCCGAGCTCCGCAGCGGCCCGGTTGAGTCCCTGCTCCGGACCGACAACCTGCAGGATGTCGCCGAAACGCAATTCGAGACCCAGGGCAGCGACTAACTCCACTTCGCCGCGCGTGACCGTCGAAACGACGACGCCGTGCAGCGCCTCGAACTGCAGCTCCTGAATCGTCTTCCCCGCCATGCGTTTGCGGGTGAGAACGACCTTCTGCCGCTTCGCGGGGCTGTCGATCGTCAGCAGATTCTCCGGACTCGCCCGTCCGACAACTCGCTGAAACCGGTCGAGTCCGAGCGTCGAACCTACGACATGCAGACTGTCGCCGACACTCAGTTGCGTCTGGCCCGTCGCCGCGATCACGGTTTCCGTTCCACAGTGGCGGATCCGCGAGACGACCACGCCCGATTCCTGCAGTCCCGGCACATCGCGGATCGCCACGTCCTGGAGATTGGGATTCTCAACGACGAGCGTCCGGCGTTCGAGCGGTCGCGCTCCCTCCCCTTCGGCGGCGGTGAATGCCTGCAGTTCCGCCGCAACGTCGATCTGGAAGATCCAGCGCAGGGCCAGCAGCGTGCCGATAATTCCGATGATGCCGACCGGATAGGAAACCGCATACGCCAGCGCCGGCAGCGCAGCCCGCTCGTCGGAGACGCCGGCGAAGGACGTCAGCGTCTGCTGGGCCGCACCGAGCGACGGTGTATTGGTCGTGGCGCCGGAGAACACACCCAGGACGACTGCGCCGTCAAAGCCGAGCAGCCAACCCAGCCCCACGGACGTCGCGATTCCCAGCAGTACGATGGCCAGCGCCAGCAGATTAAGCCTGACCCCTGTCTGCCGGAGCGAGGCAAAGAAGCCCGGTCCCAATTGCAGTCCGATGCAGAACACGAACAGAATCAGCCCGAACTCCTTAACGAACTCCAGCGTATGGTGATCGATCGGTTCGGTGAAGTGCCCGAAGAGAATCGCGGCAAACAGCACGCCGGATGTACCGAGCTTGACGCCGCGCACCTTGATTCCGCCCAGACTCATGCCGACGACGCAGACGAAGGCGAGGATCGCGATCGCCTGCGCTGTCGGGTTGGTCTGGTGGAGCTGAAGGAACCAGTACATGCGTCTTTCCGTCGGATCGAACTACGCGACCGGGGACGCGGTACGGATCTCATCGTTGACGCCCGCTTCGTACTGCTTGAAGTTCGCGATGAATAATCCTGCGAGCTTGCGGGCCGCCGCATCGTAGGCTGCGGGATCGGACCAGGTCTCGCGGGGACGAAGGATTTCTCCCGGAACACCGGCGCATTCCGTCACGACGTCAAAACCGAACACCGGATGGCGCTCGCGCTTGGCGCCGGCCAGCGAACCGTCGTGAATGGCGTCGATGATGGCGCGAGTGTAGCCGAGCTTCATCCGTTTGCCGACGCCGTAGCCTCCGCCGCTCCAGCCCGTGTTGACCAGCCAGACGCGGCTGCTGTGGTGCCGCATCTTCGCGGCCAGCAGTTCGGCGTACTTGTTCGGATGCCAGACGAGGAACGGACCGCCGAAACATGGCGAAAACGTCGCCGATGGCTCCTTGACGCCTTCCTCAGTACCAGCGACTTTCGCCGTGTAGCCGCTGATGAAGTGGTACATCGCCTGCGCCGGCGACAGGGAACTCACTGGCGGCAGCACGCCGAAGGCGTCGCAGGTCAGGAAGATCACGTCCGTGGGATGACCCGCCATGCACGGGATTTTTGCATTGCGGATGAAGTTGATCGGATACGCGCCGCGTGTGTTTTCGGTGATGCTGGTGTCGGTGTAGTCGACCGTGCGGTCGTCTTCCAGCACCACGTTCTCAAGTACGGCTCCAAACCGGAGCGCCTGAAAGATGTCGGGCTCCCCTTCCGGCGACAGGTTGACGGCTTTCGCGTAGCAGCCTCCCTCGATATTGAAGACGCCGTCGTCGCTCCAGACGTGTTCGTCGTCGCCAATCAGGTCTCGCTTCGGATCGGCGGAGAGCGTTGTCTTGCCCGTGCCGGACAGGCCAAACAGCAGCGACGAACGCCCCGATTGTCGATCGGCCGTCGCAGAGCAGTGCATCGACAGGAGGCCCCGCTTCGGCGCGAAGTAGTTCGCCACCGTGAAGACGCCCTTCTTCATTTCGCCGGCGTATTCGGTCCCGAGAATGATGAGTTGCCGGTCTTCCAGGCTCAGGCTGATGCTGGTCTTCGAGTCGACCCCTTCGGTCAGCCGGTTTGCGGGAAAGGCGCCGGCATTCACGATCACGAAATCGGGCTTTCCGAATTCCGCGAGTTCTTCTTTCGTGGGCCGGATGAGCATCGTATGCATAAAGAGCGCGTGGTACGGACGCGAGCAGATCACGCGGACTTTGATCCGGTACTTCGGGTCCCAGCCGGCATAGCCGTCGAAGCAGTAGAGCCGCTCGCGGGTATTCAGGTAGTCGCAGGCCCGTTCGCGATTGATCTCGAACGAGTGGTGATCGAACGGGATGTTGACCGGCCCCCACCAGACGTCCGCTTCGGACTGCGGATCCCGGACGATGCGTTTGTCCTTCGGCGAACGACCGGTCTTGGCACCGGAGTAAGCCACCAGGGCGCCGTTCTCGGCGATCGTCGCATTCTTCTCGTACTTGATGGCGTGCTCGTACAGCGAACTCGGCGGCAGATTGTGATGGATCTCGCCGACGGCGATCCCGTATTCACTCAGATTGAAAGCGGTGGTCATGGCGCATTCCTTCGTTGTCGTGGTGGTCGAGAATGGATTCGCGAATCGCCAGGCGAGCCGGCCCGGGATCGAGTTCGCCCGGGCCGGCTCGTCGAAGACATCATTTCGGAAATCCACAGCGCGCGTGGTCAATCCACAGGTGCGGAAGTCCATTCCCATCCGCGAGCGCCTGCGAAGGAAAGGGTTCGAACTCTTGGCCGGCTCACGCCTCCGGCATCGGGTCCGGCAGCCGAACGAGCAGCCACTGCTGGGTCTGGCCATCGGCGAAGTGCATCAGCGCGGGTGCCGAATCCTGCGTCAGGTTCGAAATGCCGCACTCGACGATCGGCCGTTCTTTCCCGGTAATCCCCCAGGCTGCCCGCTGGCTCTTGGCATCCACCATTCCCTCCAGCGTCTGCGACTCGCCGGTGAGCGTGTTGTTGAGCGTCCCCTGGATGACCCCTTGCTTGCTGATCACCAGTTGCATGTAGAGGGTCGGCGGCGGGCCCGAGGCCTGCCCATCCTGGGTCAGCGCAAAGACCCCCAGCGACATCCATTCCATCTGGTCGGTGGGCGTTTCGGGCGCGCTCGCGGCAATATCCGCGGCCTGCTGCGCGTACTCTTCCTCCGTGGCGATCTGCTGATCGCCGCTGTAGACGGCTCCGTCCTGGTAATAGACGCTGTCCCCGTAGTCGTAACTGACGGCTCCGGTGTCTCCGTAGCCGCACCAGCCGCCGAGAGCGCCCCAGGTGGCCCAGCGATAGGGACGTGTGATCGCCCAGGCACCCCACACCGGGTGGTCGTTCCAGAAGGCTCGAACGGGATACTGATCGTGAATCTGGTCGTGGATCTGGTCGACCCGGTCACCCCGATTCTCCGACCACTGGTCGCGGTTCTCGATCCGCCCCGCCCGATTGTCCTGCACGTTCTGCCGCCGGCTGCCATCCGCACCAGCGCCTGGCCGATCGGTGCCTGGTCGACCAGCGCCCGGTAAACCGGCGCCGGGTCGGGCTGCCGCAGCGGCGCCGAGTGCGCCGCCAGCGCCAGCTGCCGCGCCGAGCCCTGGCAACGTCGCAGCGCCCGGGCGGGCCGGCGTCTGAGCGGGACGATTCCCCTGCTGCAGAAAATCTCCTGCAGCGCCGCCGGGACGTGCCCCGCCGGCCCCCACGGCGCCGGTCGAGGCTCGCGGGACGTCGAGGAAGTTATTCAACTGCCCGGCACTTGGCCGCCCTCCCGCGACACCTGGAGCCGCTCCACCGGGACGTGCCCCGCCGACCGCGCCCGTTGCGGGCCGTGCTGCCCCTGCTGCGCCGCCAACCGGCGGACGAGCGCCGCCCCCCACTGGCGGGCGAGCGCCCGCGGCGCCCCCTGCCGCCGGGCGGCTTGCCCCCGGACTGGGACTCGGACGCGCTGCCGGGGCCGCAGGACGACTCATGGCCGGAGACCGGCCCGCGGCCGGAGCCGATGGACGAGCCATGCCTCCACCGCCACCGCCGGCTCTCGCTCCGCCGCCGCCACCACCACGGCCACCGCCGCCGCCGCGGGCGAGCAAGTCGTCATTCGCCAGGAGCACTATCGCGGCCAGGACCATCATCGACCATGCGCTACGTTTCATGTTGTCACCTGTCTGGTGTCTGAATGCAGAATCGGAAAGGACACGGGGGACTCGCCGGCGTTTACTTCCGCACGACTTCCACTTCGTTGATGTTGGGCAGCAGTTCGCCGCCCACCGTCCGTTCGATGGTCTGCCAAGAGAAGGAGTTGTCGTCGAGCTTCCGCATCACGTTGACCATCGACGCCTTGCGGCCGTCGCTGAGGACGCCCGTATTGCGGATGAACCAGCGATCGTCCTGCTGCGTCCACATCGCTTCGGCGAATCCGCCGTCCGAGTCGAACGTCCACGAGCGGATTTTTTTCGCCGCGGGATCCCAGCCGATCACCTGCATCCCCGACATGTCGATCGCGCCGCCCGCCGAAACCGCGAACGACCGCACGAGGAAGTTCTGGTTCTTCGCCCAGTGACAACTGGTTTCGATGCTGACCTGCTCGTCCTGGTCGACCCAGTCTCCGATGAGCCACTCCAGCGACTTGAGCTGCCCGTAATTCGACGGCGCGGAGTCCGCGTCGCCGTCCGTCACGCGGTCGAGCAGCCACTTGCCGTCCTGCCGGACGTAGAGGGCCGTGTAGCTGACCTCCTCCGGCTCCGCTTTCGGAGACAGCAGTTTCGCCACGCCCTGTTCGACGGCGGCATTCGGCGACAACAGTCGAATCGACTCGACGTTGATCTCCATCTTCAGGTCGGGCAGCTCTTTGAACTGCTTCGCGAACTGCTCGGCGATCGCCGCCCGCCCTGTGACTTCTTCGCCCGTCAGCCGGTTCTCATACACGGCCTCGGGCGACCACTGCGCGGCCAGCGCCGCCGCGTCGCGACCATTGAAGGCTTTCACATACGTTTCCACTCCCTGGCGAATCAGCGTCTCCGCAGCGGGCGGCTGCACGGACTCCTGTCCCGGGAGACTGGCGGGAGCCAGTGTCAACGTGCTCAGGCAAATCAGCAGCGTGCGTCTCATGGAACGAGCCTCCTGTCAGATGGATGGGCCGCCCCCGTCGATGCCTCAGCGATACGCCTCGCTCAGAGATCGGCCTTGGCGGAGCCATGTCTTGGATGTCATGCATCAGTGACGAACACGTCCCGGTGCAGGCCTGCGGCGCGATGAGGTGAGCGAGAGATCATCGCGTCCGGCAAAGAACTCAACGGCAAATCGCACCTGCCAGCCACGGGCCGGCAAGTCGTCAGGGATGTCAGTCTGCGTCAACCGTCGGCGCGACTGGCTGGACGCGAGGTGTGGTGAACCAGCGAATCACGTAGAAGAACACCGGCGTGAACAGCACGCCGAAAATCGTGACGCCCAGCATACCGCTGAAAACTGCAATCCCAAGCGTGCTGCGCATTTCGGCGCCGGCGCCGCTCGCGCGGACGAGCGGCACCACGCCGAGAATAAACGCGAACGACGTCATCAGAATCGGGCGCAAGCGCAGCTTGCAGGCGTCGACCGTGGCTTCGAACAGCGGTTTGCCCTCGTCCTGGAGCTGCTTCGCAAATTCGACGATCAGAATGGCGTTCTTGGCGGCCAATCCCACCAGCACCACCAGTCCGATCTGCACGAAGATATTGTTGTCCAGGTGGTTCAGCAGGACGCCGACCATCGCCGCCAGGATGCACATCGGCACGATCAGAATGATCGACATCGGCAGCGTCCAGCTCTCGTATTGAGCTGCAAGCACCAGGAAGACGAAGACGACCGCCAGCGGAAAGACCAGCTTGGTCAGCAAGTCCTCGCCCGCCAGAATCTGCTGATACGTCAGTTCGGTCCACTCGAAGCCCATCGTGGACGGCAGCGACCGGCTGGCCAGTTCGTTCATGATCTGGACCGCCTGGCCGGAACTGGTGCCGGGAGCCGTGTTGCCATTGACTTCGGCTGACGGAAACAGCTTGTACCGGTTGACGATCGCCGGGCCGCTGGTTTCGCGAAGCTGGATCAGGGTCCGCAGCGGCACGCGGACGCCCGCCGCCGTGCGGACTTCGAGCTTTCCGACGTCTTCGATCCGCGTGCGATATCGGGGGTCGGCCTGGACGTTGACCTGCCAGCTCCGGTTCTGGAACGTGAAGTCGTTGACATACGCCGCTCCCAAATATGACTGCAGCGCGGTGTGGATCTCCGGCAGCGCCACTCCAATTGACTTGGCCTTTTCGCGGTCGATGTCGATATACAATTGCGGCTGCGAGACGCTGAACGTCGAAATCAGCCCGGCCAGCCGCGGATCCTGGGCGCCTTCTTCACGCAGATTCTGCACCGCCCCCTGCAGCGCACGAAGGCCCGCGCCACGGCGATCTTCGATCTGGAGTTTGAAACCGCCCGTGCTTCCCAGTCCGTCGACGGGGGGCGCCCCGAACACGGCGACCTGCGCTTCCTGGAACTGGCTGAAGACCTTCCGCAGCTCCCGGGCAACTGCTGGAGCGGCGAGGGCGGCCACGCCGGCCCGCTCTTCAAACGGGGCGAGGATTACGAACATCCCCCCCGCGTTGCTCAGGTTTGTACTGAGGATCGTCGAGTAGCCTGGCAGGTCGATCGTATGGGCCACGCCGGGGACTGCGCGGGCCTTCTCGCTGAGCTTCCGGATCAACTGATCCGTTCGCTCCAGGCTCGCCCCGTCGGGCAACTGCGCATTGATGACCAGATAGCCCTTGTCCTGCTCCGGGATGAATCCGATCGGGACGCTGGTCAGCGTGACGAACGTCAGCCCCATCAGTCCGCCATAGACCACCAGCATGATCGCTGCCAGCCGCACGAACAACGCGACAACCGCGCCGTAGCCCTTGATCGCGACGTCGAACGACCAGTTGAACGCCTTGAATCCGGCCGCCAGCACGCGATTGACGACAAAACTCAAGAACCAGCCGGCGACGAGTCCGCCGACAAACAGGCTGATCCGGAGCCAGGCCGGCCCCATCGGTCCGCCGTGGCCGCCGCCTTCGTGTTCGCCGGCGTCCAGCCCCAGCAGACCGATCGCCGGCCCGAGCAGGAACACGTAAGCCGCCAGACCGCCCAGCAGAGCGATCCCCAGCTTCGGCAGGGCTTCCTGCCGGGCGTGGCCGTGCACGTGGGGTTTCAGCAGCACGGCGCAGAGGGCCGGGCTGAGCGTGAGCGAGTTGAATGCGGAGATCACCGTCGAGGCGGCGATGGTCAGTGCGAACTGCTTGTAGAACTGTCCACTGATGCCCGCCATAAACGCCGTCGGGACAAAGACGGCGCAGAGTACGAGCGAAATTGCGATGACCGGGCCGGTGACTTCTTCCATCGCCCGCCGGCTGGCGTCCCGGGGGGACATCCCCTGCGCCATCCAGCGTTCGACGTTCTCGACGACCACGATCGCGTCATCGACGACGATGCCAATCGCCAGCACCAGTCCGAACAGCGAGAGGTTGTTCAGCGAGAAGCCCAAACCCGACATAATGGCGAACGTTCCCACCAGCGACACGGGAACGGCGATCATCGGAATCAGCGTGGCCCGCCAGTTCTGCAGAAACACCAGCACCACGATGAACACCAGCACGAAGGCCTCGATCAGCGTGTGATACACGCTGGTGATCGACTCCTCGACGAACACCGTCGTATCGTACTCGATCCGGTAATCGACCCCTGCGGGGAAATCCTGCTTCAGGATCTCCATCCGGCTCCGGATCATGTCCGCGGTTTCCAGAGCGTTCGATCCGGGCAACTGGAAGACCGCCAGCGTTACGCTCGGCTGACCGTCGAGGTAGCTGTTGACGTCATAGTTCTTCGCCCCCAGTTCGACTCCTTTCTGCAGCGGCCGGCCCTGCTCGTCGAATGTGGCGTCCCGCACCACGTCGCGTAAGTAGACCAGTTGACCGTTGTCGCCGGTCTTCAGGATGATTTCAGCGAACTGCGCTTCGGTCGTCAGGCGCCCCTGCGTGTTGATCGGGATCTGAAACGGCACGCTGAGATCGTCGGGAGTCGGCGGCTGCCCCAGGCGCCCCGCGGCGACCTGCACGTTCTGCTCCTGAATGGCCCGCACCACGTCGCCGGCCGTCATCTGTCGCGCGGCAAGTTTTGTCGGGTCGAGCCAGATCCGCATGCTGTAGTCGCGCGGCCCCAGAAAGGCGACATCGCCGACGCCCTTCACGCGTGCCAGATCGTCCTTGACGTTCAGGGCGGCATAGTTGCTGAGATAGAGCTGGTTGTAGCGCTGATCGGGAGAGATCAGGTTAACGCACATCAGAATGCTGGGCGACTTCTTCTTCGTCGTCACCCCGATCTTCTTCACTTCCTCCGGCAGCTTCGCCTGAGCGACGCTCACCCGGTTCTGCACCAGCACCTGCGCCATGTCCAGGTTGGTGCCCAGCTCGAACGTCACGTCCAGGTTCATCTGGCCGTCGTTGGTGCACTTCGACGCCATGTAGAGCATCCGCTCGACGCCGTTGATCTCCAGCTCGATCGGCGTGGCGACAGTTTCGGCAACCGTGACGGCGTTGGCCCCGGGGTAAGTCGCCGTCACCTGCACGACGGGGGGGGCGACTTCGGGATACTGCGCAATCGGCAACTGCGTCGCCGAGACCGTGCCGACAATCACGATCACCACCGACAGCACGGTGGCGAAGATCGGCCGATCGATAAAGAAGTGGGAGATCATGGGCTATCCGTCGGGACAGGGGCGTTGTGAAACCGGGATCAAAGTACTGTGCCGCGCTGCGGCCGACCGCCGTCGCCTGAATTCACTTTGCGGCGTCAGCCGTCGCCGTCACGGCGACGGGCTCCCCGTCCTTATCCCTGGGCTCGACCGGATAGTTGATCCGCGCCCGTTGGAGTCCATCGACGATGACCCAGTCGTCCGCCGTCACCGGTTCCTCGTCCGACGGCCCCGGCAGAATGACCCGCATCCCGTCCGCCATCAGCCGGCCCAGCGTGATATTGCGGCGAATAACTTCCGACTTCTCATTCAAGCACAGCAGATACCGCTGATCCTGGTCGCTAAGCACCGCCAGATCGGGCACGAGCGTCGCCGGATAGGGCTTGTTCGTCAGCGGCACGCGGACACGCACGCGGCTCCCGGGCAGGATCACCTCGTCCGGGTTGTCTGCCGCTCCGCGGACGATGATTGTCCCCGTCGAAGCATCGATCTTGTTCTCCCGGAAGTCGATCTTTCCGTGGCGCGGATAACCGACGTCGGTTTCCAGGCCGAACTCGATCGGGATCTCCGGAGGCTTTTCGGGAGAACTCTCTTTGAGCTCCGGGTGCAGCCGGCGAAACTCCAGCATCCCCCGCTCATCGACGTTGAAATAGACGTAGATGGGGTTCACCGCCACGATGGTCGTGAGCAGCGGATCGCTTCCGCCGGCTCCCACCAGGTTGCCTGCGACCAGTTTGGCCTGACCGATCTTGCCCGGCATCGGCGCGGCAATCGTCGCGTAGTCGCGATCCAGCTTCTTCCGCTCGGCTTCCGCCTTCGCCGCCGCCACGTTGGCTTCCCAGGACCTCCGCGTCGCGATTACCTTGTCCAGCTCGGACTGCGTTACGACGTTCTTCGCGAACAGCTCTTTCTGACGCTTCTCTTCATCGATCTCAAACGCGAGCTGGGCTTCCGCGACGCCGACCTTGCTGGTTGCGACAAGGTACTCGGCCTCGAACGGCTCCCGATCCAATTCGAACAGCTTGTCGCCGGCATTCACGAACTGGCCGTCTTTGAAAAGGACCTCTTTGATATGGCCGCGGACCCGCGAGCGGACCTCAACGGTCGCCGAGGCGTCCGCCCAGCCGTTGTATTCGTTGTAGTCGAGCTCATCGCGCTGAAGCGGGTGCTGCACCGTGACGCGCGGGGGAGCAGTCGGAAGTGGTTCGGGAGCCTTCGCGCAGCCGAGCAAAACATGCCCGGCCAGCAGACACAGTGCCGCCCGGGCAGGAGAGATCAGCGGGATGACCATAATGTACCCGTTGCAACAACGAGAGAAATAAATGCACATGCGCCCACGCCCGAATTATTGCTGATGAACGGAAGCTTGCGGCATTCTCGATTCGCGGCACGCCGCTTCACGACCCCCGGAACTCTGCAGCAACAATCAGTTGATTCGCGACATCGAACATGCTGACATGATTTGTCTGGGGCGTCAAAGGCTGCATAGGACAGCTTGCGAAAATACCGACAAGTGGGAATGGAATGACGCTGAGAGGCGACGTTGGCGCGCTTTTCCGGATATCCAGGGAGGGGCTTGTCCGCAATCAACCGGAGAGTCATCCTCGTTGGCAGGGTCTGTGGCGAGAGTGAAGACGAATCGCAACGACGGACCTCGAATGGCAGCTCCACACGCCATCGTGGCTGGCATTCCTCAACACCGACTGTCATTAATCCGCTCCTGAAAAAACTCCCAACGAAAGTCCCGCATGACTTCCGACCGCCCGGCAGAAACGGAATCGCAGACGGTCAGTCTCGCCGATGAAGACGGCGTGAAAAAAGTTCTTGTCGATTCCATCTTCGGGCTGTGGGACGTTGTCAACAATCTCACAAGACTGCGTCCCGCGAAACGCGACCGCTATCGCGTGACGATCTTTGGGGCCGCCCGGCCTCAGCCGGATTCGCCGGTCTACCTGGAGGTCAAACGCGTCGCCGCTGCCCTGGCCGAAATGGGCTGCGACATCATCACCGGGGGCGGCCCGGGACTGATGCAGGCCGCCAACGAAGGCGCCGCGTCGGTCCCGGCAGGACCGCAGTCGGTCGGCATCCGAGTCGATCTGCCGTTCGAACAGGAAATCAACGCATTCGTCACGCAGGCCTACGAGCACCGGACGTTCTTCACTCGCCTGCACCACTTCGTCCTGGCATCCGATGCCTTCGTCGTCGCGCCGGGCGGGATCGGGACGGTGCTGGAAACCATGATGATCTGGCAGTTGCTGCAGGTACGCCATCTGCGGAATACGCCGCTGATCCTCATCGGCGCCATGTGGCCGGGGCTGGTGGACTGGGCCCACGCCGAGATGTCGAAGTTCGATCCGCCGCTTGCCCACCCGGACGACTTCGCGATTCCCGTCTGCGTCGCCACTGCCGACGACGCCATCGCGGAAATCCGCCGCCAACACTCGGTCTGGCAAAGCGAACAATTGGCCTGATTCCTTCATTCCACGTTCGAGCAGCCCCCCCCTTCAGGAAAGTTCGCCACCATGATCCGCGACGACATCATTGACCGTTTTCGCGTCAAGCCGGAAAAGCGATTCAGGCTCAAGGATCACGAGACCGGCTGGGCACAGACGCCGGAGTTTGAGGAGCTCGGCAAGGACGTCATCCGGGAACGCGCCCAGGGGATCCTGACGCAGAACATCCAGGATCTGGCTGAAGCTCAGGAACTGTTGTATGCCGCCGATCAGTACTCAGTCCTGATCGTCCTGCAGGCGATGGACGCCGCCGGCAAAGACGGCACGATCAAGCACGTCATGTCCGGCGTGAATCCGCAGGGCTGTCAGGTCTTCAGCTTCAAGAAACCCTCCGCCGAAGAACTCGACCACAATTTTCTCTGGCGGTATATGAAGAGCCTTCCCGAACGCGGAAGGATCGGCATTTTCAACCGCTCATATTATGAAGACGTCCTCGTTGTGAAGGTCCATCCCGAACTGCTGGAACAGCAGAGGCTTCCCCCCGGCAAACGCGGTAAAGGTTTCTGGAAGGCCCGTTACGAAGACATCAACGCCTTCGAGCAGCATCTGGTCCGCAATGGTACCGTGATCGTCAAGCTCTTCCTCAACGTGTCAAAAGACGAGCAGAAGCGGCGATTCCTGGAGCGGCTGCAGAATCCGGAGAAACACTGGAAGTTTTCGGCGGCGGATCTCATCGAGCGCGGATTCTGGGCGGAGTACCAGGACGCCTACGAGGATGCCCTCGCCGCCACGAGCACGGAGTGGGCCCCCTGGTACGTCGTCCCGGCCGATCACAAGTGGATCTCACGAACGGTGGTCGCCGATGTGGTCACTACCGCCATCCGCTCGCTCAAACTCAAGTTCCCGGAGATCACTGATGCTCAACGGGCTGCGCTCACTGACGCACAGGGTCAGCTCGAAGGGGAGTGATCCGGTCCGATTTCGGGGCGGAGCTGCCGGGGAATCCTCCGGGTACTGGACTCCATTTTTTTCGTGGATCACCTGAAAGGGATCTCCATCTGCATTCGCTCTGCCGGCACAAGCTCGCCGGCGGCGACTTACAATCGCAGCAGGCTGAAGGACAGTCTGGAGTTGCGGCAACTGAGCTGACCGATCGCGATCGTTTGCATCAGCTGCGTATACGACCCGGGTGGTAGGTACGGTTCGTGGCCCGCTAGCATCCGTTCGAGCCGATCGACCATTCGAAGTGCGTCTCGAATGCACTGCAGCCACTGCCGTCGCGGTTTGACACTTTTTCACGGCTCGGACTGTGACGTCGGCCAGGTGACGAAAGAGACTACCGGTGCACCCCGAAGACCTGCCCCAAAGTTGCAGGTCATGCGATCGTCTTTTCAGAGTTCCGTCCGAAACACCCGCCGCAGTGTCTATTGAGCACTTAATCTCGTTCGAGTTCGACGGTCAGACGAGCCGACGGTCATGGCCTCCGGTGCGCGGATTCCGAGAGTCAAGTCAAAGAGCGACGGAAATCGACTGATCGCGATGGCGGTCAATGACCATTGCGAGTGGGGGGCAATGATCGCCGCGCCGCGAGGACAGGTTCAACAAGCCCGCTCGTGTTGCAGTTCGTCCAGGGCGACTACCTCGACCAGTGCGAGAATGTCTTACTCGTTGGTCCGTCGGGCGCCGGCAAGTCTCATCTCGGCGACAGCCCTGGGCATGGCTGCGAGCGAGTTGGCCAGCCTGACGCCGGAGTCGTTCGACCTGACGGTCAATCGTTCGACCGTCACCATTGAGGCCGGACAGGAAAAGGCTCGCCGCGGCGATACGTTGCCGATTCCATCTGACCTTGCCGCGTTGCTGCGACCCTGGCTGGCGACGATCCCCGCCGACGCGCCGCTGTGGCCCGGTCTGTGGGCTGTCCACAAACAGGCCGGCAAGATGATGCGGCACGATCTGACGGCCGCGCGGAATGCCTGGCTCAAGGCCGCTCAGACGCCGCAGGAATGCACGGACCGGGAGCGGACGGATTCCTGTCGTACCGTGACTCGGACGGGCGGCAGGCCGATTTCCACGCCCTCCGGCACACCTACCTGTCCCGCCTGGGGAGGGCAGGGGTGCCCGCAAAGGTGATGCAGCGGCTGGCCCGGCACTCGACCGTCGAGCTGACGCTGGGCCGGTACACGCACGCAAACGTCCACGACCTCGCCGCTGCCGTTGACAAGCTGCCGGCGCTCCCCACGGGACCGCAGCCGAAAGCGGTGGTTCTCCGTGCTACCGGAACCGACGATAAGCCGGCCTCCATACGAATGTCATCCCGCGACGACGACGATTCCGGCTCCCGCGTGGTTGCCGGTTTGGTTGCCGGTCCGATTGATAATCGCTGCGATCCGGTGACAATGATTGAGAGAACCAGCCGCGAAACAGAGGGGGTCTCCGGAAATGCAAAATCCCCTGCAAATGCAGGGGATTGAGAGCGATTGCGAATCGCTGATAGGCGGAGAGGCAGGGATTCGAACCCTGGAACGAGTTACCCCGTCTCCGGTTTTCAAGACCGGTGCAATCGGCCGCTCTGCCACCTCTCCGGGGACTGCCGAAACCGCATCGTACTCGCTCGATTCCATGGATTCCAGTTGTCTTGAGCGGTTCCGCGGCCGACGGGTTCGCGGCTGCTCGGGATTGTGGAAGCGAGATTGACGGGGCATCGCGCGATCGGCCGTCGACTGGCTGAACGAGCTTTGAGACGAGTCCGCCGGGCCGCCGGGCGCGTTTCGCCACACGGCGTTTTTTCAAGACGCGTCGCCTGCTAAGATGGTACGTTCTGCGGTCACATCGGATGCCTCTTTGAAGGTCACATCATGGCGGATGCGACAACGACGGTCGAACTCTCCGGCATTGCTACTGCGCTGAAGCTGTCGATCGAACAGGTCCGGAGAACGCTGGAACTGCTCGACGCCGGCAACTCGATTCCCTTCATCACTCGCTATCGGAAAGAGCAGACCGGGAACCTGGATGAGACGCAGATTCTGGAGATTCAGGATCGAGTACGTCTGGCCCGGCTACTTGCCGACCGCGCTGAGGACGTGCTGCGGCTGATCGAGGGGCAAGGCAAGCTGACCGACGAACTGCGGCGCCAGATCCTGGCGGCCGACAGCCTGAAGCGTCTGGATGATCTGTATCTGCCGTTTCGG
The DNA here is from genome assembly GCA_942493135.1 of uncultured Planctomycetaceae bacterium. GTDB lineage: Bacteria > Planctomycetota > Planctomycetia > Planctomycetales > Planctomycetaceae > Planctellipticum. The sequence goes on from OW818684.1 coordinate 7,599,856, forward strand.
CCCAAGAAGCGGACGCGGGCGGCGGCGGCCCGGGAGCGCGGACTCGATCCGCTGGCGAGTCTGGTCTGGGACGGGACGCTGAACGAGGCTGGATTGATGGGGCGGGCTGCGGAATTCGTCGATCCCGAGAAGGAACTGGCGGATGTGGAGGCCGTTCTGCAGGGGGTGCACGACATCCTGGCCGAACGGATTGGCGAAGACGCCACGCTGCGAGAACGCTGTCGCAAGCTGGCCTGGGAAGGCGGGCGGCTGGTGTCGGTGGCGACGAAGGGGGCCGCTCAGACTCACCAGGAGTTCCGGGATTACTTTGACTATGGTGAGCCGCTTTCGCGGATGCCGCCGCATCGGGTGCTGGCGTTGAATCGCGGCGAGGAGGCCGGGGCGCTGCGGGTGAAATTTGAATGGGACGCCGCACGGGCGCTGGAATCGGCGAGGCAGATACTGCGGCTGGACCGGCATCCGGCGCAGTCGATTCTTACGCGGGCTGCCGACGATGCGATCGGGCGGTTTCTGGAACCGAGCATCGAGCGGGAAGTTCGGCGCGACCTGACCGAACGGGCGCAGAAGCACGCGATCGACGTGTTTGCGCGGAACCTGCGGCAACTGCTGCTGCAGCCGCCGGTACAGGGGCGTCGCGTGCTGGCGATTGATCCGGGGTATCGAACGGGTTGCAAGATTGCGGCGCTGGATGAATCGGGGAGCATTCTGGCGCTCGACGTACTGACAATTATCGGCAGCCAGGAGAAACGGAACGAGACGCGACGACGGCTGATCGAAATCATCGACGAGTGCGAGTGTCGGGTTGTCGCGATCGGCAATGGGACCGCGTGCCGTGAGTCCGAGGAACTAGTCGCCGACATCATCAGCACGGACCGTACCGAGCTGAGCTATGTCGTGGTAAACGAAGCGGGGGCCAGTATTTATTCCGCGAGTGCCGTGGCCCGCGAGGAGTTTCCGCAGCTCGACGCCACGGCGCGGGGGACGATCAGCATCGGCCGGCGGCTGCAAGATCCGCTGAGCGAGCTGGTGAAGATCGAGCCGCAGCATATCGGCGTCGGCATGTACCAGCACGATTTGCCTGCGAAGCAATTGAAGGACGTGCTCGATCGCGTCGTCGAATCGTGTGTGAACTTCGTGGGGGTAGACCTGAACCGGTCGAGCGCTTCGTTGCTGGCTCATGTTTCCGGTTTCAATCAGCTCGTCGCGCGGCGGGTCGTCGAGTACCGCAGTCAGCACGGTCCGTTTACGTCACGAAAGCAGTTGCTGGAGGTCCCCGGAATCGGGCCGGGCACATTCACTCAGGCGGCGGGCTTTCTGAAGCTGACGGGCGACGAGCCGCTGGACAACACGTGGATTCATCCGGAAAGTTACGACGTCGCCAGGCGTCTGCTGTCCCGGGTAGGGCTCAAGGCGGCGGATCTGAGTCCCGGCGCCGAGCACAGTGAACTCCTGCGGGAACGACTCTCGGGGGCGTCTGTGACGGAACTGGCGGGCGAACTGGGCGTCGGGGAACCGACGCTGCGGGATATCGTGGAAGCTCTGCAGCGTCCCGGCCGCGATCCGCGAACCGACTTGCCGCCGCCGATGTTCCGTAAGGGCGTACTTTCGCTCGACGATATCGAAGTCGGCATGGAGCTGCAGGGGACCGTGCTCAACGTCGTCGACTTCGGTGCGTTTGTGGACGTGGGGCTCAAGGACTCGGCATTGATCCACATCAGCCAGATGTCGACGCGATTCGTCAAATCGCCGCAGGAGGTCGTTTCCGTAGGCGACGTCGTCAAGACCTGGGTACTCAGCGTCGACCGCGAACGGCGGCGGATCGGACTGTCGCTGATTTCCCCTGACGGGACGGCGTCAAAGCCGGCGGGGCAGGGCGAGAGACCGGCTGCCAGGCCCGCAGGGAACCGCCAGCCCGCGCCGGCGCGACCGAATGCGGACCGGCCGGCCCCTGCGGCCGGGCAGCCCCTGAGCGGGTTCGACCAGTTGAAGCAGGCGTGGAATACGCGTCCGGATCGCTGAGCGGCGTCCGGACGGCATCCGGTCCGGTTCACTTGATGACGGTGGACTGCTTCGCCTGAGCGATATCGGCCCGTTTCTGCACGGCCGACAGCAGATTCTTTTCGTACGCCCGGGCTTCGAGATAGCCGATGTGGTGGAGCAGCAGGTCGGCCTGAGGGGACAGGACGACGGTCGCCGGCAGTTGCTCGACGTCGAGCAGTTTGGCGATCCGGGTTTCCCGGTCGAAGTCGAGGTGGACCGGGACGAATTCCCGTTCCACGAGGGTGACGATCTTCTTGTCGACGAGGGTTTCACGTTCGAGTTTGTGGCAGAACGTGCACCAGCTGGCGCCGAAGACGACCAGAATCAGCTTGTTTTCTTCAAGCGCGACCTTCTGGGCGGTTTTCAGGCTGGTCTGCCACTTGAGCTTTGTGTCGGCCGCGAGGCTGACTCGGTCGCCCAGACAAGCCGCGACCGTAACTCCCAGCACCTGCCCGATGAATTGTCGACGATCCATAACGCACCTCTTCCAGCAAACCCTCCCGCATGTTGCCCCCGCGAGGATCTATCGGAATCGGCCGACGCGTCACTCATGCCGATTGGCCCTTTCGTCGAAGTCCGCGATCAAGAACGATCGGCTCGACCGGAAAAGTCCGTCCAGCTTGCCAAACAAACGAGCCCGCGAGAAATCGATCTCGCGGGCTCGTTCGTTTGCTGAAACCTGGACTGCTCAACCAGCCCTCCGCTTTCCAACAGGGCTGGGCGGTGCTACTTGCCCTGACCGATGTTCGGCAGATTCAGTCCCGGACCGGGGCCGGCGGCGGGATTGGCTGGAGCGTCGGCCCCCTTTTCCTTCACCAGGGTCTTGCGTCCCTGGCGGAGGTTTTCAAAGTTCTCGGCCGAGATGACGTAATACCAGGCGGCGAAGCGGGCGTTGAGTTCTGCGACCTTCTTCTCGCCAGCCTTGGTCTTTTCTTCCCAGACTTTGAGATCGGACTCGTACTTTTTCTTGTCCCCGTCGTACTTGATCTTCGCCACTTCATAGACCCGCTGCGGATCGTCCCCCTCGGGGGTGTTGGCGGCCTTCGTGGCGTCGGCCGATGCATTATCGTCGACGGCGGGCTGCTCTCCGGGTGGCGTCGGTTCCACCGCTTCGGCTGGCTTGCCGGGGACCTTCTCGGCGTCGAACGACGTGGTCACGAACAGGTACCGGCTCTTCTTCTGGCCGGCGTCGTCCTTTTTCTCGGCATCGCCCTCTTTAGATTCACCTTCCTTCGGCTTATCCGCGTCAGGTTTGGCCATTCCGCCGATTTCGATCTCTTCCGTCGAGCCCGAGAAGACGTCGCCGAAGTGCATTTCGTAGACGACCCCCTCGTCGGTCATGGCGATCAGGTCGCCTTCCTTGGAGACGAGCTGCTCGCCGTTCTTCGTGGGGACGAAGAAGAAACCTCGCGACTGCAGATCGAGCATGGTGGCTGAGTCGAGCGAGATGCCTTCCGACAACCGCAGGTCCTTGCTCAGTTTCGCCGGCTTGGGGCGGACGCCGACAATCTGCAGGTTGTCGAGGGCTTCGACCAGCTTGCGAACTTCCTCCTGATTGACCTCTTCCTTCTCGACGTCCAGGTCTTTGAGGACCCACGGATCACTGGAGTTCTTGCGGGAGAGCTCGTTGACCTCGTGACCTTCCATCTTCGCTCGGCCGTTCTCCTGAACCTGGAACGAGTATTTCTCGACCAGAATGTCGACCAGCTTGGGGCCGTCGAGCTTGAGAACGTCAGGTTCGATCCAGTCGGCAAACTTTGTCGAGAGGGCGATATCCAGCTTGGCGGTGTAGGTCTGCTTCTCGTCCGGCCGGCGAACGTAGAAGTAGCCGGACTTGTCGGGCACCGCCTTGCCGATGATCAGGTCGACCAGATCGGCGCCGCTTTCGGACTTGAGCGTGATGCGGTTCCCCCGGCCCTTGAGGTCGGCGGAACTGTCGCCCAGCGGCGGAGCGACGCCGAACTCGGAGTACTCCGATTCGCGGCGGCCGACGAGGGCTTCGCGCTTGAGGTCGAGCAACGAGGCGGCCGCCTTGGCGAGACGCTCTTTGCCGTCGGCGGGGTAGTCGTGGTGCGACGGGATACGCCAGACGCCGTCCTTGAACTCGACTTTGAAAACCGAGGAGGAGGCCGTCGACTCGTCGTAGGCGACGACTTCGAGGGCCTTCGCTTCCGCCGGGTCTTTGAATTCGGGAAAGAACGGCTGACCGACTTCGCTGAAGTCCTCCGGCTGCTGGCGCAGGTTGGGGCTGGTGCCCCACGCGAGGACCACGGTCAGCAGGGCGGCGCCGAGAAAACTCAAGGTCTTGGCAGATTCACTCATCTTGATACTCCTGAGGCGTCTGCAGCGACGTTCCAGGGAAATGGATTCAACGGAAGTCGAACGCGGGAACCGACGGACGTTGCGATGACTATTTCCGGCCAGCCAGCCGGCGGGATTCGGGAACCTGGCGGGACTCGTCTTGCAGGCGCTTGATCCAGACCGCCAGGCCGAGGAGCAGTGCAGGAATCGGGGCGAACAGCAAGGCGAGCCGTCGGAAGGAGGCCTCGATCGAGTTCACCTGACGTTCCATGCGGACCCGGCTCTTTTCGATCTGGGTCTGCTTGGTCCGCTCGATATTGGCTTCCTCGACGCTGACCCGGCGCTGTTCTTCTTCCTGAGCGATCAGGAGCGCCTGTGCTTTGGCGATCTGGTCCATCGAATTGTCTTTGCGAATCGCGTCGACTTTCTCCTTGAAGCGGGCCTTGGCGTCGTCGAGAGCCTTGGCGGCGTCGGCCGCGGCTTTTTCGCGATCCTTCGAGGCTTCGTCGATGAAACGCGACTTCTGCTCCTCGACGAGGACCAGCGGCCGGTGCTTCGCGCGACGCTTGCGGAGCGGGATGTAGGATGTATCGCCTGAAAGGTGGTCTACGCTGTTGAGGACGAAGGTCACATTGTCGAGATCGAGGTTGTACAGCCGGCGCTCGCGGACGCCGAAGAACCAGTCCGAAACCAGATCGCAGTCGGCGACGTAGATCACATTGACCTTGTCACCCTGTGCATCCTTCGGCGAAGTGATGGCGGCGGCAACGACGTGGGCGTCGTCGTCCACCTTGCGACGCGGATCTTCGCGAATCTCGATGCCCCCCATGAAGCCGGGCTCGATGAGATCGTCCCAGCCCAACAGGCCACTGGAAGTGCCGGTCCGGAGCAGGGGTTCGAACTTGAGCTTGCTCCCCTGGCGGGGCTGGATGGTGCCGGAAAAGAACAGCAGCACTTCCTGCAGCCCGCTGGTGATCTCGTTGTCCTTGTTGAAGGCGGACGCCACTCCGCTCTGCGGGCTGATGCTGACCATTTCCTCCCGGACGACATCGGCGTATTCCGGGTGGAGCTTCTTCATCGTGGTATCCCAGACCACTTCGTCAAACTTCCACTGAATGCCGAGCAGATTGACCAGGCTGGTGGCTTTCCCGCCGTCCGCCTTCGGCTCTCCCGGCATTCCGCCCATCATCGGGTTGCCCCCCTGACGAGGCTTCGGTTGGTGCGGCGACATTCCCGGGTTGAAGGCCGGAATGGGGTCGTCGAGGATCAGCGTCGGACGGCCCGACTTGACGTAGTTGACCAGATTCTCCATCTGCTGCTGATTCAGCGAGGAGGGGAGAATGGCGACGAGGACGTCGTATTTCTTCTCATCGATCGGGGCGTCGGCAGGGACGGTCTCAACCTTGTACTGCTTCTTCAACTCGGTGACGATCCGCCACTCGGGGCTGCTGCGGAACGAGCTCATATCGAAGCCGCCGGCTACCTTGGCGTCGGTGTCGAGAATGCCGACCGTCTTGCGTTCTTCCTGCGAGACCGTGCGGACCGACCGCGTCAGTTCGTATTCAATCGGGATACCGACGTCGAAAAACGGGATCACGACGTCGCTGGCGCCGGCTTGAACCACCGCACCGAGGAAGACGTCTTCCACGAGGACCCGCCCGCCGCGTTCGGTCTGAACCTTACGGGGTTCAATGCCGAGAGCGCGGGCTTCGTCGGCGTCGGCGCTGAACGGGGTGACGTCGATCACGCGGACCGTAACGCGACCGCCGCCCAGCGAGCGAAACTGGTCCAGGGTGCCGAGCAGTTCCGTTCGTTTGCCGACGTATTCGCGGGGAACGTCGCGGCTGACGAATGCCTGAATCGTGACCGGACGTTTGTCGCTGACCTGCTTGAGGACGTCGTAGGTCGTCGAGGTGAGCGTGTAGAGTTTCTCGCTGGTGAGGTCGGCCCGCACGAAGTCCATCCGCTGGGCGAAGAAAATGCTGCCGGCGACCACCATCACCAGGGCACACAGACCGCGGGCCAGCATGTGCCAGGGCATTGCAGCGTGGACGGCAGCCCCGCTGTTCCAGCGCCGGCGGCTGATGACGATGTAGTTCAGAAATAGAAAGAACGCAGCAATCGCCACGAAGTACAGCACGTTCCCGAGCTGGATCTGGCCACGCCCGAAGGGAACCAGGTTCCAGCCCACGCTGGCCCACTGCAGGGCTCGGCCGAGGAAGTCGATCAGACCTCCCACCAGCCAGACATCGGCCAGCGTCGAAGAGGCCTTGAAGGACTGAGTCCCCAGGATGACCGGGACGGCGGCGAAGAGGACGCCGAAGACGTACGCGACGGGGGCGCTGTTGGTCAAAGCCGAAGCGAGCATGCCGGCGGAGAGCAGGGCCGCTCCGGCGAGCCAGTAGCCGAAGTAGACGGCAATGAGCTGGCCCCAGTCCGGTTGGCCGATGCTGGCGAGGAAGATTGCATGCGACAGCGAGAACGCCAGCGCGACGGTGTAGACCGCCACCACCGCCTTGAACTTCCCGAGCAGGACTTCGAGGTCCGAAACCGGCAGCGTGAAGAGCAGTTCGTCGGTCCCCAGCTTCCGCTCTTCCGACCAGATATTCATCGTGATGGCGGGGACGATGAACAGCAGCAGCCAGGGAAACATCTCGTTGAGCAGATCGAGGCTGGCAATGTTGTTCGTGAAGAAACGTTCGCTGAAGGCGACGTACGCCCCCAGCGTCACAAACGCGATGATGAACAGATAGCCGGTCACTCCGGAGAAATAACTCCAGAAGTTCCGCTTGAACACGGCGTAAATCACATGGCTGCGCGGCATCTTCGAGAAACCCTCGCGTGAGCAGAGCAGGAACGGGAAGTTTTTGCGGCGGTCAGACTGCGTCTGACACCGGCCGGCGCCAGTCAACGCACAGCGTGAGGGGCCGGCAGGAATCTGGTCAATCGGGACGTCGGATCAGCGTCAGCGGCCGGCTCCGGTCAACTGGCGGAAGCGAGCGTCCATATCGTGTCCGGAACCTTCGAGGTCTTCGACGGTCCCATCGAGTTTCAGGCGACCTTCGTTGATGAGGATCACCCGCGAGCAGACTGCTTTGACTTCCTGCAGCACGTGAGTCGAGAGCAAAATCGTCTTGCTCTGGCTGAGGCTGATGATCAGCTCGCGGACGCCGTGCGTCTGGTTGGGATCGAGGCCGCTCGTCGGTTCGTCGAGGATCAGCACCTGCGGATCGTGGAGCAGGGCCTGAGCCATACCGACACGCTGCCGGAAACCTTTGGAGAGCTTGCTGATCGGCTTGCCCCAGACCGACTTGAGCGAGCATTTTTCTGCGACGAAGTCGAGCCGCTCGCGAAGCCGGGCCGAAGTCATGCCGCGGACCTGCCCGACGAACTTGAGGAGCCCGGCGGGGGTCATTTCGAGATACAGCGGGCCGTTTTCCGGGAGATAACCCAGGACCTCGGCGGCCTGAAGTCGGTCGCTGGCGACGTCGTGTCCGGCAATCAGCGCCCGGCCTTCGCTGGGGGCCAGAAAGCCCGTCAGCATCTTCATCGTCGTTGATTTCCCGGCGCCGTTGGGGCCAAGGAACGCACAGACCTGCCCGGACGGAATCGAGAACGAGACGTTCTGAGTCGCCAGGAACGATCCGTAGAACTTGCTGAGGCCGATCGCCTCAATCATCGGGCGGGCGGCGGATCCACCTTTGCCCACGGCTGCAGTGTCACTCATCGGCTGTTGTCTCTCGCAGGAAGCGCTGTTCTGGAGGCTTACAACAACCCTCCGAACGTCAGGTCAACCGGCGGGGCCAGCGTGCCTGATCGTTGGCGCCGACGGACTGTCAGCTCGGAGGGATCACCCATTTTGCATACGAACTCTTTACTGTCGGCGCTGGACGATTTCCAGTCACTGGCCGCGGAAATCGTCGGCGGAGTGCCGGCCGGCACTCCGCCGACGCGGTCTGCAGGCGCAGGATTTCCCCAGATGGGGTCGGTTGTCAGAACTCCAACGCGGGGCGGGAGGCCTGATGCCAGCTCCAGCCCCGCGTTGAAGATTATTGCCATTGTCGCTCTGAGCCCGGCGAACTACTCCACCTGCGACTCCGGACTGGAGAAGACTACGTCGTACTTTTCCTGGAAATGCCGACGGCGGGCCTCTTCGATCATCTGCTGAGCTTCGAAGGAAATCATGATGTACGGCGACGGCAGGCCGAACTGCATGAAACCGAACAGTGGAGCAGAACCCCCGTCGGAGCGGCCTTCGTTGGCGAACTGCTGTTCGAGAGCCTTCGCCGCGATGGCGGCATCTGGCGTTGTCCCGGCTCCATCGCGTTCATTCACGCGGACCACGTAGTACTCGGAGCCAGTTGCGTTCGCGGCCGCCCCGACTTCACCCGGCCCAAGTTCGTCGAAGGCCGTCTTCATGAAGGCCGGGCCGGCGTTGTCGATCCCCAGCACCGACGAAATCGTCGGCGGCTGCGTCGGCAGTAAGGACTGCTGAGGCACATTCTGCGGCTGGCTCATCCAGCTGAATTTTGGAGGATTCAGGACGGTGACAGCTTCGCCGTCAGCCGCTCCCGTCACCTTCTGACCCGCAAGGGCGGCGGCAAGGTCTCCGCCGTTTTTACGGGCGATCTCGACAAGTTCACGCGCCCGCTTCTCGGCGAGCGGACGGGCACGGTCGAGTTTCCACGCTGCCAGAACCGCCTCGCGGATTCCCTCATCTTTGAACTCCGGCACTCGAGGTTCCTCGTCGGCAATCTTCCAGTAGGCGTAGCGGCGATCGCCACCGCTCTCCGCCCGGCGGGCAAAGTAGATCTGAGTCGTTCCAAAAACGGCGTCTGCAACACTGGTTCCTTGTGCGAACGGATTCGACGGCTGGGCTCCGTCGAGCGCCATGCCGATCGGTTCGCTCTTGCCATCCGAAAGCTGTTCCTCGGTCAGAAGCGGTGTCTCGACGTAGTCGAGATTCAATTCCTTGGCCAGCGTCTTCAACGAATCGGACGCGGCAACGTATGCCGCCGCCAGTTCCTGATCGTCCTTCCCCAGGAAGCCGCCTGAGAGTTCACCCATTTTCTTGAATCCCGCATCGATCGCCTCGCCCATCAGCTGGAACGTCCGCTCGCGGAGGAGCTGATCGCGGATATTGGACTTCAGATCGTCGTCCAGCGTCCGGTACTGCGGTTCGGCCGGCTTGGCTCCCGCGCCCGGCAGGGGCGGCAGCGCGGGAAGATCCAGATCCGACTTCGCGGCCTGGGCAGCGGCCGGAGCCGCTGCGGCCGGCTTGGCTTCCACTTTGTCGGCGGCGGCCGGTTCAGCCGGTTCTTCCGCTTTGGCCGGTTCCGGTTTCACGGCGGGAGCGGCATCGGCCGATTTTTCCTCAGCCGGAGTGGCAACGGCTGCTGCGGCCGGAGATTCGTCAGCCGGTTCGTCTTCACCGCAGGACTTTGGCTTTTCCTCGGCCGGAGCGTCGCTCTCAGGTTTGGCCGGGGCGGGCTGTACTGTGTCGGGTTTCGCGGAGGCGCCTTCCGGCAGAGCTGGAGCGGGCGGGCGACCATCGTTGCCGGACGGGTCGGTCGGCGAAGGGTTGGCGGGCTGAACAGCGTCCGCCGGGCCGCCCTTCATGGCGTCCGAACCGGGCAAACCCGATTCCGGAATCGACTTCACCTGGTAGCGTTCGCGGTTCTTTTCGTAGTACTCGGTGATTTCCGCGTCAGTCGGTTCGGTAGCTTTTCCCTCGAACTTCTCGAAGTCGGCCACCAGGTACGCCAGTCGGACCCGTTCCGGAATGAGAAATCCCGGTCGGCCTGGAGCCGGCAGCGAATTCTTGTGGAGCTCGAAGAAGGCCAGCAGCTCCGGCTCCTTCGGTTCGGGGACCTGTCCGACAAAGGACGCAACCGGGATTGGCACAGCGCTGATCGCTTCTTTGACGTTCATCCGGCGGAAGTATTCCCAGAGCTGCTCCGGCGTCTGAGTGACCGGCAGCCGACCGCCGCCACCGTATGGCGGGGCATTGAGACCGGCGACGAGACGGGCTTCGAGCTCCTCGCGCAGGACGTTGTAGAGATCGCCCTCCGAGACGCCGATTTCGCGCAGGACGGCTTTGTAGTCCGGCTTGCTGAGTTTCTCGGCCGTCAGGTCGTTGATGAACTGGGTGACGGCGGAGTCGGCGAGGTGAATTCCCTCTTTGTGCGCTTCGTGAACGCGGAGGGCGTGTTCGACCATGGCGTCGGGCTGGCCGCTGCCGAATCCGGCGTTCTGCCGCGGATCGACGCCGGACTTCCGAATCGCCGCATAGACGAAACTGTTGGCGAGATTGCGTTTGGCTTGCAGCTCGGCAATATCGGCCTGGGTGAAATTCTTGACCGATGTCGACGCCACCGGGGGCGGACCCGAGGTGTAGAAGGAAATGAATCCGACGAGGGCGCCGATAATGGCACCGGCCGAGGCCCATTCCGATCCTTTGCCGCGCGAAGCGCCGACAAACCAGAGACCGGCGCCGCAGATCAGAGCCAGCAGCAGAACGGTCATGCCGGGCGGAATACTGCTGGCCTGGCTGAGGTTATCGAGAAAAATAAACGCGATCATCGACAGGGCCGTCAGGGCCGCCATCATGACGCGCTGGTGCTTGCGAAAGGCCTCAAGCGGTGAACTCATGAGCCGTCCTGACCTCGTAGCCGAAAGAGGAGTTTCATATCCCTGACATCGGACAACTTGCCGATGGAACGCTTGACACGGCGTCGAAAGATGCTTTATGGATGGCCGGGTCTTTTAGCGACCTGTGGCCGATCCGCGGCATTGTAATGTGACGGGGTTCGGACACAAGGTCAACCGACGACAAGAGATCGCGTCATCCGAATTGCGGGCTGAAGGCTCGCAGGCGGACGTTTGCGAAGACTGACTCGTCGCGCTTTCCGGGCTGCCGCAGCCCCTTTTTGCCGACCGAACGACCGCCGACTGCTGTCTCTGCACTCCGTTTTCTCCGTCCGGGACCTGACACAACCTCGTGCCGTTTCCCGGGAACGGGGAAGTCGGGGTGGGCCGACGGTCGACGGTGGTGAGGGCGCTGAAAGGCGGTTTGTCGCAGCGGCGGGCGGCGTCGACGCGACCGGACGGCTGGTTTTCCCATCATCTGTGCGTGATTTCCCCTTTCAGGGCCATCGTTGTGGCAGGCAAGAGCATCAAGGGTCTGGTGATCGTCGAATCGCCGGCCAAAGCCCGTAAAATCGGCGAATACCTCGGCAAGGACTACATCGTCCAGGCGAGCATGGGCCACGTGCGCGATCTGCCGGCGAGCGCCACCGAGATTCCCCCGGAACTGAAAAAAGAGCCGTGGTCGAATCTGGGGGTGAATGTCGACGGCAACTTCGCTCCTCTTTATGTCGTCCCGAAAGACAAGAAGAAGCTCGTCAAAGAGCTGAAGGACAACCTGAAGCTCGCCGACGAGCTCATTCTGGCAACCGACGAAGACCGCGAGGGAGAAAGCATCGGCTGGCACCTGGCCCAGCTGCTCGAACCTCGCGTTCCGGTCAAGCGGATGGTTTTCTCCGAAATCACCAAAGAGGCGATCCTCGACGCGATCAGCCATACCCGCAACCTCGACGAAAATCTCGTCGCCGCGCAGGAAACGCGGCGGGTGGTCGACCGCCTCTACGGCTACCGCCTCAGCCCGCTGCTCTGGAAGAAAATTGCTCCGGGACTGTCCGCAGGGCGCGTGCAGTCCGTGGCGGTGCGCGTGATCGTCAGTCGCGAACTGGAGCGGCTGGCGTTCAAGTCGGGCTCCTTCTGGGATCTGAAGGCGACGCTGACCACTCAGAGCGGCGCGACGTTCGACGCCGCGCTGGCCACTGTGGGGGGCAAACGGGTCGCCAGCGGACGGGACTTCGACGAAAACACCGGCCGACTGAAGCCCGATGCCGACGTGCTGCTGCTCGATGAGGCCGCGGCGCGATCCCTGGAAGGCCGGCTGAATGGAGAGCCCTGGGTCGTTTCGACCGTCGAAACGCGGATGCAATCGCGCAAGCCCTACGCGCCGTTTACGACCAGTACGCTCCAGCAGGAGGCCAACCGCAAGCTGAACCTGTCGGCGCGAGAGACGATGCAGGTGGCCCAGCGACTCTACGAAGACGGCTACATCACTTATATGCGTACCGACAGCGTGAACCTGTCGCAGGAGGCGATCGGCGCCTCCCGATCATGCGTCGAGCAGCGGTACGGCAAGGAATATCTCAGCCCCGAAGTCCGGCAGTTCACCAACAAGTCCAAGAACGCGCAGGAGGCTCACGAAGCCATCCGACCGGCCGGCAAGGAGATGAAGACCGCCGAAGAACACGGTCTCAGCGGGCGCGAGGCCGTGCTGTACGCGATGATCTGGAAACGAACCGTCGCCACGCAGATGGCCGAAGCCCGGTTGCGGTTCCAGACCGTGACGATTCAGGCGGCCGACGCGGAGTTCCGCGCGACCGGCCGGCACGTCGAATTTCCGGGATTCTTCCGGGCGTACGTGGAAGGGGTTGACGATCCCGAAGCCGCGCTGGATGACACCGAAGCCGCTCTGCCACCATTGAATGAGAAGGACGGCCTGAACTGCGGCGAGCTGGCCTCGATCGGCCACGAAACGAAGCCTCCGGCGCGGTACACGGAAGCGACGCTCGTCCGGACGCTCGAAGCCGAAGGGATCGGCCGTCCCAGTACGTACGCGACGATCATCGGCACGATTCAGGACCGGGGATATGTTCGAAAGGTCGGCAATCAGCTCGTGCCGACCTTCACGGCCCTCGCCGTGACCCGTCTGCTCGAGGACTATTTCCCGAATCTGGTTGACCTGAGCTTCACGGCCAAGATGGAGCAGACGCTCGACGACATCGCCGGCGGCGAGGCGGAGCGGCTCCCCTATCTCAAGCAGTTTTACTCGGGTGAAGTCGGTCTGGACGGGCAGGTCCGTGACAAAGAAGGGTCGATCGATCCGCGCACGGCATGCACCTTGACGCTCGAAGGACTGGGACCCAAAGTCCGGGTCGGGCGGTATGGACCATACTTCGAGACCGAGCACGACGGTCAGCCCGTCACCGCGTCCATTCCCGACGACATCGCCCCGGCGGACATTACCGACGAGATGGCGACGAAGCTGATCGAGATGAAAAAGGCGGGGCCGCAGTCGCTTGGAATCGACCCGGACACCGGCCATTCGATCTTCATTCTCGTCGGTCCCTACGGCCCGTATCTGCAGCTCGGGGAAGTCCGCGACGGCGAAGCCAAGCCCCGACGGGTTTCGATTCCAAAGAACAGAGATCCGCAGTCTGTGACGCTGGCGGACGCGCTGGCCTACCTGCATCTGCCCCGAACGCTGGGCAACCACCCGGAAACCGGACACGTCGTCAAAGCCGGCATCGGGATGTACGGTCCGTACGTGCTGCACGAAAAGACGTACAAGTCGCTCGGCAAAGAGGACGACGTACTGACCGTCGATCTGCCCAAGGCCGTCGAACTGCTCTCGCAGGCGCGCGCCAAGGCCGCAGTCACCCCGATGCGGGAAATCGGCAAGCATCCCGCTGACAACGAAATGATCGGCGTGTTCGAAGGCCGCTACGGCGCGTACGTGAAGCACGGGAAGGTCAACGCCACAATTCCCAAGGACAAGGACCCCATGACGCTGACGCTCGAAGAGGCCGTCACGTTGATTGCCGAGCGGGCGGCCAAGGGGAGCCCCAAGAAGGGACGCGGCGGCCGCTCGGCCAAAGCCGCCCCGAAAAAAGCCTCGGCCAAGGCCGCTGGCGATAAGCCCGTCAAGAAGAAGGCCGCGAAGAAGAAAAAGGCGAGCTGAACGAGTTGGCCGCCGCCGTGACGGCTCTTCCCTGCCTTCCTCCATCAGCGAAAAACGCTCACCGGGTCGCAGCCCTGCGATCCGGCGAGTTCGTTTCCGCTCGCACCGTCGTTCGACGGGATTCGCGGTCGATTGGCGCGCTGCGCGGCGCATTTACTGGCAATGGAGCGACGCCCCCCTTACGCTGGCGGCTTCCACGCCCGCCTTCGAGTCTCCGGCGGCGCGTCAAGATCTTTGGGGAGTCCTGCTGATGGCTGCGACCTCGCCTTCATCGCGTCGCGGGTTTCTGGGGGCGACATTCGGCGCGGCGGGCGCTGCCGGGCTGGGGTGGTCGCGGCAGGGGGCTGCTCAGGACGCCCGGAACGAATCCGGACTGCCGCAGGCGAAAATCACGCGCGTCGAGACCTTTCTGCTGCGGACGCAGCTCAAGCGCGCCTTCGGCGTGTCGGTCTCGGTTCCCCTCGACAAAACTCGCTCGACCCTGCTGGTCAAAATCGAGACGGATACCGGGCTCGTCGGCTGGGGAGAAACGGCTCCGGTGAGCGGAACAAAAGGGGCGATCGACGACAACCTCGCGCCAAAGCTGATCGGCCTGAATCCGCTCGATTATCGCAAAATCTCGCGGTCGTTGTGGGGCGCCAATTTTGGCCATCCGCTCGCTGTCGGCGGACTCGATATCGCCCTGAACGATCTGCGCGGTAAGTTGCTGGGACTCCCGGTCGCCGAACTCTTCGGCGGCCGGTTGCGGGACCGCGTCCCGGCCTATGCCTCGGCTATGAACTATGTCGAAGGCGAGGAACCGGAAACGCTGTTCCCGCGCGAGGCCGAACAACTCGTCAAAGCCGGTTTCCGTGCTCTCAAGATGCGGCTCGGCCGATACCCGGTGGCACGCGAGGCCGCCGTCGCCCGATCGGTGCGCAAAGCGGTCGGCCCCGGCATACGACTGATGGTCGACGGCAACGCGGCCTACACCCTCGGCAGCGCGCTGCGGATGGGCGAAGTGCTGCACGAACTCGATTTCGACTTCTTCGAAGAGCCCCTGCCACAGTCGCCCAAATATGCAGGCTACGAAGAATTGCGGGCGAAACTTCCTCTACCGCTCGCCGGCGGTGAAGGCCTCGATACGCGAGCCTCGGCGAAAGAGCTGATCGACCGCGGAACGTTTCACATTATTCAGCCCGATGTCAGCCTCTGCTGCGGGATCGGAGAAGTCCTGTTCATTGCCGAATTGGCGGCGCTTTCCGGAATCCCGTGTCTTCCCCATTGCTGGGGGAGCGCGATTGTCATCGCCGCGACGACGCACCTGGTATCGCTGCTCCCCGATCCGCACTGGGGCCTGCCGACGGATACGCCCATGGTCGAATACGACCAGTCGGAGAATCCCTGGCGATCCGAAATCGTCGAGTCGCCGATCGCCGTGGACGCGGATGGCATGATCGCAGTTCCGACGGCCCCCGGACTGGGAATCCGGATTCGAGAAGATGTCGTGCGGCGATACGCCGTTTAGCGGGGATTTCTGAACGCACCGGCTCATCAGCCGAACCGGCGCCAGCTGGTTCAGAACGAGGCGGCCGGCTGCGCGGGGGCCGGGGCGGCTCCCCCCTTCGCCGGCGGTGCCGAGGGCTTTTTGCTCGAAAGCTTGAGCGTCTCCAGCATCAGCGGAATGCGTTCGTTGAGCCGGGTGTGCTGCAGATCGGCATCGCGCGGCAGAACGACCATCAGGATGAGTTGAATGTCTCCTTCCTGATGGGCAAACACTTCAACCGTATAACGGACGTCGTTGATCGGCATCTCCGGACTGAGACGCGTCACGTCGTACGTGACCGGCGTGGTGTACTGGGCGGCCCGGGGATAGCTCTCGCGGTCGCCGACCCCGTCCGGGTCGGTGATCACCGTACCAAACGTCGCGGCGATCAGCCGACGTGTATCCCGAGTGAAGAGCGGAGCCATCTCGGTCTGTCCGGACACGAACATCCAGTAGTTCGTCAGGGCGTAGATGTAGCCCGGGCGAGTTTGGGGCTTCCCGTCGACCAGGGTCTCGATCGGCGCCTGCCAGGCCGCGACGAGCCCCGGCAGCGTCACGTTGACGTAGTTGGGCTGGCGGGGATCGAACGGTTCCTCCTCCGAGACCGTCCCGTCTGCGCTTTTGGCGGGCGGTTTCGGCTTTGGCAGCGCGGCGAACTGCAGCGGCAGCCGGATTTCGTCGATCGAGGTTTCCCGGACCGGCGCCGCCAGGTTGGAATTCATCTTCTCCTGATACGCGAAGTACTTCGCCGTTTCGGCGAGGCGCGTGTTGTACTCCTCGTAGCCGCAGCCCGCGGCCAGCGAGACCGCCAGGCCCAGACCAGCCCAGCGCCAGACGTGTCCGGACTTCGTCATTGGGAGATCCATTCTCAGTCGCTCTTAGTGAGAGAGGGGCGGGGCAAACCGGCTCGCTGCGCTGTACCGGATGACGTAACCTGAACGTTGATTCTGGAGAACTGAAGACATTCCGTCAAACCGCATTGACCCGCGCCGGCCGGAAAATCGGCCGGTTCTGCGGGACTCAATCTCGCCAGGCGGCGGCATCCCCGGTCATTGTCCGGGGGGCGGCGGCTGTTTGCGTGGGCGGTTGGCCTGGGGATCCTCCAGCCAGCGCTCCAGTTCCGCAGGGTCGTTGAGTTGCCGCTCCAGCAGGTCGACGTGCCGGTCCCAGTCCTCCTTCGGCGCGGCGCCGGGAGACTCGGCAGCGACTTCGGCAGCCAGTTCGTCGACGCTGAATTCGCCAAATTCCTGCTGCCAGTCATCCACGCGGCGTCCCGGATCGGCGGCCGCCGGGGCTGGAGCAGGGCTGCTCCCCGCGCGGGGGCGACGATCGAGCTGGTGCAGCCAGATCTCGCTGTCGACGGCATTTCCGCTCCGCTTCAAGACCGCCTTCTGCAGCCGGTGATCGCTCGAAACCACAACGAGCTGGCGTGGAGACGGGTGCCGACGAACCAGTTCTTCGATCATCTCGTCGGCGTCGCCGCTGTCCGGTGCGAACAGCACCGTGATCTGCTGATGTCGCTGATGGGGATTCGCATCCGGCGGAGGCTCGCGAGCGTCAAAAACCACCGTACAGCGGGACTGCTCTTCCGGGCGGAGCTTCTCGGCAATCCCCGCCAGTAACCGCATGCGCTGCCGCCCCAGGTCGCCCGGGCCGTATTTCAGCCGGGCCAGCCCGGCGGCGTGCAGCAGGTTATAGCCATCGAGAATGAGGAAGGGCGTCGCGATGGGAACCTCCCTCCTCCAGAGTCATGGTATCGAGGACTTTGGTCAGTTGTCCTTCGTCAGTTGCCGGGAGGCGATGCGTCTTTCTGGCTCTAGACTCTCGTCTCTAGACACTCGCCTTGCTTTCGACATTCCGCCTTCGACATTCGACATTTTTTCCTGCGATCAACTCGCCCGGAATCGAATCTCGCCGCCGACGAGCACTGTCTGAGCCCGTCCGCGGACCTGCCAGCCGCCGAACGGCGTGTTGCGACTGCGGGAACGGAAGCGGGCGGGGTCGATCGTCCAGGCGTGTTCGGGATCGATGATCGTGACATCGGCGTCGACGCCGGGCGCCAGTGTACCACGCTCGATTCCCAGAATCCGGGCCGGGCCGGTCGTCAGCCGGGCGATCAACTGCAGCCAGGTGAGGTGCCCCGGCTCAACGAGAGCACGAATGCAGATCGGCAGCAGCGTTTCCAGTCCGATGATGCCGAACGGGACCTGATCGATCTCGCGATCCTTCTTCTCCGCGGCGAAAGGCTGGTGATCGGCGGAAATCGCGTCGATCGTGCCGTCCTGGAGCCCGGCGATCAGGGCCGCGATGTGCTCGGGGCTCCGGAGCGGCGGGTCGACTTTGTACTGAGAACTGTAGGAACTCAGGGATTCGTCGGTCAGCGTCAGATGGTGCGGCGTGACGTCGGCTGTCACCCGTAGGCCCGCCTGCCTGGCATAACGGATCTGCTCCACGGCGTGGCGCGTGCTGATGCACATCAGGTGGACGCGCCCGCCGGTCAGTTCGGCCAGGGCGATGTCACGACCGACCAGGATGGCCTCGGCCGCCGCCGGCATGCCGCGCAGGCCGAGCAACGTCGAATGCAGCCCCTCGTGCATCACTCCGCCCGCCGTCAGCGTCGGATCCTGCGGATGCGAAAAAACGGGGCAGTCGAACATTCGCGAGTATTCGAGCGCCCGCCGCATGATTTCTGCGCTGGCAATGGGCGTTTTGGCGTCGGTAAAGGCGACGGCTCCGCTGCGGGCGAGCTGGCCCAGATCGGCCAGTTCCTGGCCGGCGTGGTCCCGAGTCACTGCCCCGAGCGGATAAACCCGGCACTGCCGGGCGCGGGCCGCCTGCAAAACGACATATTCGGCCGCCGCCGCATTGTCGACCGGAGGGTGCGTATCCGGCAGCGCGCCGATGCTGGTGAAGCCCCCCGCCAGAGCCGCGGCGGTCGCGGTGGCCGTGGTTTCGTCTTCTTCAAAACCCGGGTCGCGAATTCCGACGTGGGTATCAATCAGTCCCGGGCAGACGATCTGCCGGGCGCAGTCGAGAACCTCGTCGGCCTGACCCGCATACGTACCGACTTCGGCAATCCGACCGTCGCGAATCAGGACGTCGGTGACGGCGTCGAGTTTGCGGGCCGGATCGATCACGCGGCCGTTCTTGAGCAGCAGGGAACTCATGCCGGGCTCCCTTTCCCGCGTGTCGCGGCTTCGTGAGTCAGGGCCAGGCAGGCCATCCGGACGAACAGGCCGTTCGTCACCTGGTCGAGAATGACGCTGTTGGGTCCGTCGGCAACGTCGGGCGTCAGTTCCACGCCGCGATTGATCGGGCCCGGCGCCAGAATCAGCAGGTCATCTTTTCCGCGGCGGACGCGGTCCCCGTTCATGCCGAAGAAATGGGCGTATTCGTAAATGGAGGGAAAGAACGCGCTGCGCTGGCGTTCGGCCTGAATCCGCAGCAGGTTGATGCAGTCCAACTCCGGCAGGATGGCGTCGAGGTCGTAGCTGACTTCGACCCCCATATCTTCAACCCGCGGGGGAATCAGCGTCGCCGGCCCGCAGACGATGACGCGGGCCCCGAGCTTTTTGAGGCCCCAGATGTTCGAGCGGGCGACGCGGCTGTGCAGGATGTCGCCAACGAGCGCCACCGTCTGTCCCTCCAGGGAACCGCGATGCTGGCGGATCGTGAAGATGTCCAGCAGTCCCTGCGTCGGGTGCTCGTGAGTTCCGTCGCCGGCGTTGACGACTGAGGCTCGCAGACTGCGGGCCAGCACGTGCGGTGCGCCGGACGTGCTATGGCGGACCACCATCGTCGAAACGCCCATCGCCTCGATGTTCCGGGCCGTATCGATGAACGTTTCGCCCTTGCTGAGGCTGCTGCCGGCCGTGGTGAAGTCGACCGTGTCGGCCCCCAGACGCTTCGCCGCCAGGCTGAAACTGGTCTTCGTCCGTGTCGAGGGTTCGAAGAACAGGTTGCCGACGGTGGTTCCTTTCAGGATTGAAAGGCGGGTTTCTCCCTCGGTGGAGAGCTGCTTGAACTCCGCGGCCCGATCGAGAATGCCGGTGATTTCCGCCGCGGAAAGCTCTTGCAGGCCCAGCACATGCGGCCGGGACCAGGAGGCCGGAGAATCGGAATCGGCAGGCATGACAACCAGTGCCCGGCAGGAGAGAGTGAAGTCTCCTGCGAATGCTACCGATGAAGCCGGCGAGGTTCAATCGCCGGTGACGGGAGAATCGCCCTGCAGCCGCCGTGGGGACGGCCGGGGACATACTTCTCAATCTCCATGTGTCGCGGTACGATTCCTCCATTGATGCATCATTCAGGCAGGCAAGTGGTTCGGAAGGGAGCAGTTGCGAATGGCGGCGAGCAATCCATTCGGCGCAGAGGGCGTTCTCAAGACCTCTGCCGGCGAGTACAAGATCTTTCGGCTTCCGAAGCTGGCTGAGGCCGGGCTTCCTGGAATCGAATCGCTTCCATTCTCGATCCGCGTCCTGCTTGAAGCCTGCCTGCGCAACGTGGACGAATTCATCGTCACGTCCGAACACGTGCGGCAGGTGGCAGGCTGGAACGCCGCCGCCCCGGCCCAGGTCGAAATCCCGTTCATGCCGGGTCGGGTGGTCCTGCAGGACTTCACCGGCGTTCCCGCAGTCGTCGACCTCGCGGCACTCCGCAGCGCAATGGTCCGCCTGGGGGGCGATCCGAAGCAGATCAATCCGCTGGTCCAGTGCGACCTGGTCATCGATCACTCGGTCCAGGTCGACAGCTTCGGCTCTCCCGATTCCTACCAGACCAATATCGACCTGGAGTTCACCCGGAACCTGGAGCGCTACCAGCTCCTGCGCTGGGCTCAGGACGCCTTCACCAACTTCCGCGTGGTGCCCCCGGCGACGGGCATCGTCCACCAGGTGAACCTGGAATACCTCGCCAAGGGCGTGCTGACCCGCGACGGCGTCGCGTATCCGGACAGCCTGGTCGGGACCGACAGTCATACCACCATGATCAACGGTCTGGGCGTCGTCGGCTGGGGCGTGGGGGGCATCGAAGCCGAAGCCGTCATGCTCGGCCAGCCGATTTACATGCTGCTGCCGGAAGTCGTCGGCTTCAAGCTGACCGGCAAGCTTCCCGAAGGGGCGACCGCCACCGACCTGGTGCTGACCGTCACTCAGATGCTGCGTCAGCACGGCGTCGTCGGCAAGTTCGTCGAATTCTACGGCCCCGGCCTGTCGACGATGTCGCTGCCGGACCGGGCGACGATCGCCAACATGGCTCCCGAATACGGAGCCACCATGGGCTTCTTCCCGGTGGATGACGAAACCCTCCGGTTCCTGCAGCGGACCGGCCGAACCGCGGCTGAAGTCGATCTGGTCGAGCACTACTACAAGGAGCAGGGCCTGTTCCGGACGGCCGCCTCCGCCGAGCCCAAGTTTACCAGCACGCTCGGACTGGACATGGCGACCGTCGTGCCATCGCTGGCCGGCCCCAAGCGTCCGCAGGACCGCATCGCTCTGGCCGGGATGAAGGCGCAATGGCGTCAGGACCTCAGCAGCACCTTCGGAAAATCGTCGCCGGGCAACGGTTCGACGCCTGTTTCGATGACCTCCGAAGGGGGACCGACCGACGAACCGGTTGCTGCCGATCCTGGGTATGATGGCGTGCCGGTCGAATACGCCGGCAAGAAGTTCCCGCTCAAGCACGGCGCAGTGGTGATCGCCGCGATCACGAGCTGCACGAACACCAGCAATCCGTCGGTCCTCGTCTGTGCAGGACTGGTAGCACGGAACGCCGCCGCGAAGGGGCTGACGCGGAAGCCCTGGGTGAAGACGAGTCTGGCCCCCGGCAGTCGCGTCGTGACGGAATACCTGGATAAGTCGGGGCTTTCCGAGTCGCTCAATCAGCTCGGCTTCAATACCGTCGGCTACGGCTGCACGACCTGCATCGGCAACAGTGGACCGCTCCCCGAGGAAATCTCTCACGGCATCCGCGAAGGGAACCTCGTGGCTGCAGCCGTGCTGTCCGGCAACCGGAATTTCGAAGGCCGCATCAATCCGGACGTTCGCGCCAACTACCTCGCCAGCCCGCCGCTCGTCGTTGCTTACGCGATTGCGGGCACGACCGATATCGACCTGACCACCGAGCCGCTGGGGAAGGGGAGCGACGGGAAAGACGTCTATCTCAAGGACATCTGGCCGACGTCGCAGGAAATCGAAAGCACCATCGCGAAATCGATCGTGCCGGAGATGTTCACGACGCAGTACGGGCACGCCAACGAAGGCCCGGTCGAGTGGCAGAAGATCACCGGCGCGACGGGCGACCTGTATCAGTGGGACGACGCCAGCACCTACGTGCATGAGCCGCCGTTCTTCCAGAACATGCCCGAAACGCCCCAGCCGATCCGCTCGATCTCAGGAGCCCGCTGCCTCCTGTCGCTGGGCGACTCCGTGACCACCGACCACATCAGCCCGGCCGGTGCGATCAAGGCCTCGGCGCCAGCCGGAACCTATCTGCAGGAACACGGCGTCAAGCCCCTCGACTTCAACAGCTACGGCGCCCGTCGCGGCGACGACCGCGTAATGACCCGCGGCACGTTCGCCAACATCCGCATCAAGAACCTGCTGGTGCCGGGAGTCGAAGGGGGCGTCTCAAAGTATCTCCCGACCGGCGAGCAGATGTCAGTCTACGACGCAGCCATGAAGTACAAGGCCGTCGGCACGCCGCTGGTGGTTCTTGCCGGCAGCGAATACGGCACCGGGTCCTCCCGCGACTGGGCGGCCAAGGGGACGTACCTGCTGGGCGTGAAGGCCGTGATTGCGGTCTCGTTCGAACGGATCCACCGCTCGAACCTGGTCGGCATGGGCGTGCTGCCGCTGCAGTTCCGCGCGGGTGAGAACCGCGAATCGCTGGGGCTGGACGGCACCGAGACCTTCGAGATCCTGCTCGACGATACGCTCAAACCGCTGCAGGCGATTGAGGTCTCCGGAACGAAGCCGGACGGCACCCCGGTCCACTTCGTCGCCACCTGCCGGATCGATACGCCGGTGGAAGTCGAGTACTACCGCAACGGCGGCATTCTGCACACGGTGCTCCGCCAGCTCAGCAAGTCCTGAGTCCGAAAGACGCACCGCCGTGAATCCAGAAGCCCCCGGTCATCCGCATGACCGGGGGCTTTCCTTCGCCGGGAGTGGGGTATGGGCGCAACCAGACGAATGTTTATCGCAGTCTGCGTCCCGCCCTTGCCGCGACTGCACCACCTGACGGACGAGCTGATGGGACTGGGATCGGCGTTGCGCGTCGTCCCGTCGAAGAATTGGCACCTGACTCTGAAGTTTCTGGGCGACACGACCGCAGAACAGGCCGGGCGGGTCGTCGAACTTCTGCAGCGAATCGCCGTCGGAATGCCGCCAGTCGATCTGCAGTTCGTGGGAACCGGCGTCTTTCCCGATCTCCGCCGCCCGAAAGTCGTCTGGGCCGGCATCGAGCCCCGCAAAGCCCTTGACGGCCTCGTCGCCGAACTTGAAACCGGTTGCGAGGCGCTGGGCTTTACCCGCGAAACCAGAACCTGGCACGCCCACCTGACGCTGGCCTACGTCAAGCACCGTCCGCCAGACGAACTGGAGACACTTCTGCAGCGCACGGCGTCAACGCATTTTGGCGAGATCGACGTCCGCGAACTGGAGCTGATCGAATCAACTCTCACCCCCGACGGACCGATCTATTCGACAGTTGCGGCCGTGCCGCTGCAGAGCGATTAAAGCCGGGCGACCCGCCTCAACCTGCGTCGCGGGATTTCAGTCCCGCCCAAGCTGATAGATCGCCAGAATCACGTCTTCCACCGTCTTGAACTTCTGCTTCGTATCGGCCACCGCGTCGATCTTCTGCCGGGCTTCGGGAGCCGTATAACCCAGGCTGATCAGCGCCTCGAACGCATCAGTCAGCACGGTCCGCTCAGAGGACTTCTCCGTCGGGAACTCCCGGGCGATCATCAACGCGAACTTCGCCATCTTCCGGCGGAGCTTGGCCACGATCCGTTCGGCCATTGCGGGGCCGATGCCCGGCAGCAGGCTGAGTTCTTTGATGTTCTGCTCTTCGATCGCTTCGGCGATCTCCCGCACCGGCCGGACCATCGCCCGCAGCGTCTTCTTGACCCCCATGCCGTCCACCGAACCGATGGCATCGAAGAACTCGACCTCCGCGTCGGAAAGAAACCCGATCATGCGGGGCGTCAGGCGTCCTTGCTGGGGATTCCCCTCGATGTATTCGATGGTCCGCAGCATCACGGTCGAACCGACTTCACCCTGCAGGTGCCGGCGTACGAACTCGGGAACGTAGATCTCGTAGACGAACGGCCCCGCCGCCACCCACGCTTCCGTCTCGTTCAACCGTTCCAGCTTGCCCGTGATCCGCGTAATCAACCGAAATCTCCCCCGCTCAGCGGCCGACTACCGGTTGATGCCCACGTAGAAGCTGAAGATCTGCGTCCGGTCGTAATCGTCCTTGAGGATCGGCACGCTCCAGTCGAGGGCGATCGGCACGGGCCCCATCATGGGGACCATGACTCGCAGGCCGCCGCCGACCGACAATCGGAAATTGTCGAGCGTGACTTCGTCGCTGATCGTGCCGAAATCGGTGAACCCGACCATCCGGATCATTTCGTTGGCGGTCACCGGAACGGAGTACTCGGCCCCGCCCAGCGCCATCCAGGTGCCGCCGGTCCGGATGCTGTTTTCGATCGGGCTCACACCGCGGAACGCAAAGCCGCGGAAGTTCTGGAAACCGCCCGCATAGAATCGTTCGAAGACCGGCGTGCTCGATTCGGTCCAGCCGAGGTCGCCACGCAGAGTCAGCACGTGCTTGCCGTAGCCGTCCGGCCGCTGATACGTCGTAAAGTACTGCCGGCCTTCCGCTTCAACCCGGAAGTAGTTGAACTGGGCAAAGGCCTGCTCCATGGAGAATTCCATGTAATGCCCGGCGGACGGCATCATGGCCGCGTCGCGGGTATCGTGAATCAGCGAGCCGCGCACCGTCGACAGGAAGTTATCCCCGTACACATCCACCAGATCCTGCGGCGAGTACGACGGAATGTTGCTGATCTGCACGTCTTCCAGGCGAACCGACAGCGAAGCCGACAGGGCCTGCGTCAGCTGCTTGCCGGCTCGGACGCGGCCCCCCAGACGCTGCTCGGTCCAGTGCTCGTAGAATCGCTGGAAGTAGAATCCGCTGACGCCCAGGTTGTAGTCGGTGTCCAGGAAGTACGGGTCCTGCCAGTCGACCATGTAACGGCTGACCTGGGTGCCGGGCAGGGCCTCGATGCGGAACTTCTGGCCGGCGCCGCGCCAGGCGGTCCCGTTCCAGACGTCTTCCCAGCTCGTCGGCGGACGCAGAATATCGAAGTTGTCTTCGCTGAGGACGATGTTGCCGACGACGCCCGCGTTGCTGTTCACACCCACGCCGAACATCAGCCGCCCGGTCCGGGCTTCGGTCAGGTAGGCGTCGATATCGACGAAATCCGGCGGCGCGGGCTGAACCCAGTCGTTCGGATCCGGATTCCGCAGAGCGTCGCTCAGGGGATTCCCCTGCGGGCTGTTGTCGTTGATGAAATTCTGAGGCTCCGGCAACGGGCCGCGACTCTGTCCGCGGGCGACGAACGGCAGGATGTCGTTGCCGCCGGCAGCCGGGGCATTCCCGGTGACGGGGGTGTCGAAGAATCGTCCCGTGACCGGCTCGATGACGGAACCGTCGTCTCCGTCGTCTTCGACCGGAGGACCGGCCCGAAATTCATCAGCCTCGACCAGCGGCTTCGCCGTCGTATGGCCCCCGATGCGCCCGACCGCGAACGATCCGCTCTGGCCGCGGGCCAGCTTCAAATCGGTCTCCGAGATCCAGTCCGGTTCGCTGACCGGGCGGATCTCGAGGCGAACGCCGGTTTCGGGGCCGCGATCGAAGTAACCCGACCCCTCAATCCGCGTCTTGGACTGACGGATCAGGTTCGGATCGGCCAGATCGCCGGGATGCAGCCGCATGATGTTCCGCACCAGGTGCGTCCGGGTGTGAGGATGGTCCCCCTGGACGTGCACGCGGATCTCCCGCAGCCGGGTGGGATTCGCTTCGTCGATCTGGAATTCCAGGTCGACCTGTCCCGGCTCTGTCAGATAGATCGGCACGGCATCGACTTTGGCGAACAGCCGACCTTGCTCGCCGTATCGGCCGAGCATCTTCTGGACGTCCATGTTGATCAGTCGGGCGCTGAAGAATTCGCCGTTGGCGATCTGGAGATCCTGACGGAGCGTCGGCTCGGAAATCACATCGTTGCCGTTGAACTGGATGTTCCGGATCTTGTAGCGCGGACCTTCGTCGATGTCGAACTGAACCTGAACCTTGGACTTGTCATCCGTGAAGGCGAGCTTGGATTCGATCTGCACGTCGAAGTAGCCCAGGGAGTAGTAGTACGCCTTGATGGCGCCGACGTCGTCGGTCACGGTGGTCGGGTCGTACTTGCCACCAATCAGCCAGAGAATGCGGGGCTTCGTGGTCAGCTTGGTTCGCAGCAACTGACTGTTGAACGACTCGTTGCCGCTGAATTTGAATCCGGAGACGACGACCTTGGGGCCCTCGGTAATCAAGAAAACGACATCCCGATCTTCCAATTCGCCTCCCTTTTCCAGGTCGACGATCGCAAAGACATAACCCTTTTCGTGGTAGAACTTCTCGATCCGCCGGGCGCACTCTTTGTTGGCCGCCGGGTCGTAGGGACTGCCAGGTTTCAGGTTGGTGATCCCCTCGAACTTCTCCTTCTTGACCTTTTTGTTCCCTTTGAACTCGACGTGCCGGACGATCGGCCGTTCGAGCACTTTGAAGGTCAGCACCAGCCCCTCATCCGTCTGCTTCAGAATCGGTTCCACGCGGGCAAACCAGCGCAGACGCACCAGGGCGTCGACATCGTCCTGAATCAGCTTCTGGCTCGCCGGGCGACCCGGACGCAGCCGAATCTGCCGGGCGATGTCCGCACTCGAAATCGTCGAGTTTCCCTCAATTCTCACTTCCGCCAGCAGACCCTCTGGCTCGCGGTCCGGCTCAACATCTTGAGCCAGACCGGCTGGCTCAGAACGCTCCGGAAAGTCCTCGGGCGGGGCGGCGAACGCAAACCCCTCGTTCGCGGCGATCGCGAACAGGCAGAGCAGGCCGGCGACCCAGGCCGAGAAATTCGGCGGGCGCACCAGTTTCTGGCTGTGCGAAGCGTCGCAGGCGGAGTGCGTCATGCAGTCCACTTTCACGGGGCGGGCATCCATGCTCGCCAGGGACAGGGCGTGAAGACGGGAACCCGAGCCGAACTGCCGGAGCAGGTCGGCCACGGGCCGGGTACAGATATGCGATTCGTAATCCTCGAACAAGACGAAAACTCAAGGGAGTTCGTAGAAAAGTGTTTCCCGGAGACGTTTTCGGACATTTCACGCCAGGCGAAACTGCCCGGCCGGCCAGTCCTGCAATTGTTGGCCCTCGGCCGGCCCGGTAAGATCCTCGCCCGTTGACTCAGGACCGAACTCTCTGGTGACGAAAGTGGCACGTGATGGAAGTGCGCGTCGGGCTGGGACACGATCGCCATCGACTCTGTCCGGGACGACCGCTGATCCTCGGAGGCGTGCGGATCGAGCACGAACTGGGACTGGAGGGCCACAGCGACGCCGACGTGCTGCTCCACGCCATCACTGACGCCCTGCTGGGCGCGCTGGGCCTGGGGGATATCGGCGAGTGGTTTCCCAACACCGATCCCCAGTGGCAGGGGGCGGACTCCGTGATTTTTCTCCAGGCGGCGACGCAGGAGATCCGGAACCGCGGCTGGAAGATCGGCAATCTGGACTGCACCATCCACGCCGAACGCCCGAAACTCTCGCCGCTGAAGCCGGCGATCCGCGCCCGGCTTGCTGAACTGTTGGCCATCGCCGAGGACCGGATCAACGTGAAAGCGAAGACCGGCGAACGGGTCGGCCCCGTCGGCCGCCAGGAAGCCATCGACGCCGACGCCGTCGTCCTGCTGACTAGGCCTTGAGTCTGGCTCAGCGGATTCCGAGACAGTACTCGAAATCCGAAGCACGAAACCCGAAACAAATCTCAAGCAACAATGTTCAAAACTAGGGAAGGAATCTCGCTGTCGATCCCTTCGAATTCCTTCGTCGCCGGCTCGTCTGCTGCCGCATGGCATCAAACGACTTCTCGGCTCGCTCGATCAAATTCGTTTCGACATTCCACCTTCGTCATTCGGCATTCTCTTTTCGGTCTTCTCTGCGGCCTCTGCCAACTCTGCGCCTCTGCGAGAGATCTTACGTCTTCGGCTGTCGCTATTTGACAGACGGAGAGCGCGACCGTAGGGCCTGCAGGACGGCCTCGTCGAGCTGACGCAGCCCCTCGTCCGGCTTGAGGTCGTACAGCCCGACCTTGTAGTGAGTGATGTGTCCCGTTCCGTCGACGACGATCCAGAGGGGCAGGG
This sequence comes from uncultured Planctomycetaceae bacterium, assembly GCA_942493135.1. Taxonomy (GTDB): domain Bacteria; phylum Planctomycetota; class Planctomycetia; order Planctomycetales; family Planctomycetaceae; genus Planctellipticum. The sequence goes on from OW818684.1 coordinate 7,628,005, forward strand.
CGGCTCCCAGGCTCCGCGGATCGCCGAGCAGCTCAAGCAGCGTGCCATCGTCAACTGCGAGGTCGTAGCTCAGATTCATGAAATCCTTGAGCTTGCGGGCCGAACGCCTGGCCGCCGCGGCTTTGTCTCCCTTGATGTCGACGGCGACGCCAACCACCCGGACGCCCCGTTTCGTCTGCCGGTGAGAAAGGAAGTCGAGATAGCCGACCTGGCCGTACGGTTCCAGCAGTTGCTCCCCGTTGTATTCCCAGAGTTGCAGCACGACGACTTTGCCCTTCAGTTCGTCCGCCGGCAGCGTTTTCCCCGACAACAGCGACAGGTCGGACCAGCGGACTTCCTGTCCGACGAACTTCTTCTCCAGCCCGGCGAGCCCCTCCTGCTTCCGGCCCTGCTGCTGGACATCGCGCGTAATCGTCTCCACGAGTCGGGACCAGACCGTTCCGTTGGCAGCTTGCTGCAGTGCCGGCAGTTGTTCCCGAACCTTGACGAGCTGTTCCGGAAGCAGTTCGTCGTTTCGCGGATCGGGCTTTCTGGCCAGCGACGCCTGCAGTGCCATCAGCTGAAGTCCCACCGCCCGGCTGCCGGCCAGCGCCTCGCCGGCCAGTATCTGCTCTCCGGTCAGCTCGAGCCGCAACTGATATTCTTCGCCGCGTCCCATGAAGACCCGCTGCTCCGCTGTGACGAGCGCCCCGGAACTGGCGTCAACGTTGAGTGACTGATGCCGGCCGTTCGCCGAAGCGACTTCAATCGGCCAGCAGTCGCGGCCTTGCAGCTTCCGCACTCGGCTGACGACATATTCGAATTGACCGTCCGTCCAGCTCTCGTCCGCTTTCAGTCGCTCCGGGAACTCAAACACCGGCCGCCGGACCGGGATGGCGTTTGGTGTTCCGTCGTGAATGTGAAGGATCTGGATGGCGGCCTGGGGGCCCGGCTGGCTGAGCGGCAGGTTTCCAAAGCGCTCCGGCCACGCCCAACCGCCGCCGCCGCGCTCGTCGACTTGATAGAGGAGCGATTGGCCGCCCGCTTCCCCGATCACGAGCCCCGTCACCTGAAATGACTTCACGGGCGCACTTTTCTCTCGCTCGACTTTCGTCAGCGTCCCGGAATACGAGAGCTGGGCGCCGTCGGGGAGGGCGGCCGCCAGGAGAGATTGCCATCCAATCAGGAGCGTGAAGACCGCGTGCATGATGCCTCGTCCATCAGAATCAGTGCGAAAACCGCGGCTGTCGCGTCCCGGATGGTCCGGAAGCACAAGTCGCCGTGACCGCGAGAGTTTGACCACCCGGCGCAAAACCCACAAGTCCACCTTGATGCGTCTCCCTGCTCGCAGGGGATATCGCGACGACTTGCAGCCACCGGGCCGGCTGAGAATGTACACACCGCAAAACAGGCAAAATCGACACAGGCGTATCAAGCCATCCGGTTCCGCTGATCGCCGCGGTGACCAGGAATCTGCGGGAATCGCTCCGGCCGATTTCGCCAGACTCCTGCACGAACTCGCATCCATCCGACCTCTTTACGGTGGGCCGGTCGGATGGATGCCGTAATCGCCCCGTCACCATTCAGCGGCCTTCCCGGGGAACAAAAATCATGCCTACCGACTGGCTGGGCGGAAATAATCCGGCGGTTCTGTTGACCTGCCTGCTTACGGTAGGCGTTTCCACGGCCGTTATGTACATCAGCGCCGAACTCGGCGGCCGAACTCGCCGCCTGGCTGCCGACACAGACACAAGTTCGATCCCCAGCGAGCGAAATTCGCAGAAACCTCCGCACGAACAGGCAGCCTGAGTTAGGGTTGAGGGATCGTTGTGGCCGCGGCTCCGGGGCATTCCGGCGGACTCTGTCGCGGAATTGTTCGGAGAATCGAAGGCGATCATTGGTCCCGTCACACTCGACAGGCTCTCGATTCATGACCGGGACCGATACCCAGTCTGATCTGATTCACTCTGAGCTCGGCGATCCCGAATCTTTCGGCGAGATCATCGAGATCTTCCTGGAGCAGCTCCCGGAGCGGCTGGATCACTTGGACGGATTCCTGGAATCCGGAGATTACCGGCAACTGGCCCTGTTGGCTCACCAGTTGAAGGGCGCCGGCGGCGGATACGGTTACCCTGGTTTGACGCAAGGGGCTGCAAAACTGGAAGCAGAAGCCCTGCGGCAGCACCCGTCGCCGTCGGTGCTGCGTGAACTCCTGCAGTCCCTTCGTCACTGCCAGGGACGGATGCGAGCCTGAGTCCGTTGTCCGTCGACGACCTTCCTCTCAGCCTCACGGCCACGAAATTCCTGCCTTGCAAAGCATACGCTCCTGCGAGAGCATAGAGGATCTTGATTTTCTGGTTTGCGGATCTCTCCGTTCCCGCAAGTTCCACTCAGAATCTTCTTTCACGTTGGTCTTCAGTCTGCGGGCTTCCGAGACCGCGAGGAGTTCGAGCAATGCGTTGGCTGCAGCAAGCGGCGTTGGCGACGGTCCTGGTCGGTGGCGGATACCTGCTGGGAGCGTGGCAGATCGGCCACCCTGGCGATCTGGTCGCGCAGGACAATCAGGTCTCGGAAATCTCGGATGAGACGAAGAAGAAGATCGTCGGAGTCCAGGAAGCACTTGCCGCTGCGGAGCAGGCGCTGAAAGACGAGAATCGTCTCGTGCCGGCAACGAAATCCGTCAATGCGTTCGCCATTCTGTGTGGCGGCCTGAACGTCGTCGAGGATCTCGAATCGGGACGCGGGGTCGATCCGGAGACCTTTGCCGCCCTGTACGCCGGCGACGCCAACGACGAACTCAAAGAGCATCTGGCGTTCGACCCCGAGGGCCGGCTGACCTACAAGAGCAAAGTCGTGCGGATCTACCCGATCTCGCGGCTGCAGAAGCTGCAGTCGCTGCGGTTGGTTCTGACCGGCGTGGTGGCGCCCACCGCGAAGACCGACAACAATTAGCTCAATCGGCGCCCCGCGGGGCGCCTTTGTCGAAGAAGGGTGCCGGTCGCTGGACCGTCATTGATATTGCTGTGTGCGCCCGGCAATCGCCGGACGCTTCCCATCAGCTCTCCGTCGGTGCGCGTGACCTTCCACCCAGTTCGCGGCGGCTGACAGCCAGACGGTCACGGTTCCCACGTGATTTCCCTCGCCGGAATTCAGGTAACAGACCGACATCCCGCGCACCGCAATTCTGCACGGTCGCGGATTCGCTCCGACGTCGATTGCGGTCGGATAGTGCCGGGAATTGTCGGGGAATTCCAGCGGAATTCCCCCAGTCCAGAGATCGGCTGCCCACCGAGACCACTCCGATTGAAACGGTTGCCCCGCAACGACTTCGATAAGTCGCGTCCCGCGTTCTGGCCCCTCTAAAAGACGGGCCAGCCGGTCCTCGGGGGACGGCCGGACTACCCAGTCCAGAAACAGGTAGCCAGCGCCGCGGCTGCCGGGATCGCGCCAGAGTCCAGACCGGGCCGAGTTCGCGAGGACCAGCGGGCTGCGCTCGGGGTGCCGCAGGAATTTGTCGACGCGGCCTGTGAGATTTGAGTGCTCCCCCGAGAGGCGAACCTCCAGAACATGGGCGAGGGCTTCGTTGATCCAGTCTTCGTCAGTGACGGCTGCCGGGGCGACGCCGATTCCCCGTCGCGTAAATGCGATGAGGTGGCCGTATTCATGGGCCAGAACGGCCGCCAACTGGCGCCGATCCGGAATCTTCGGATTCAGGAAGATCACATCGGCCGCATTGCCGACGGTACGGGGCGCCAGATCCTGAAAATCCTCCCAGCGGACGCAGCCATCCAGTCGGCCACCCCCTCCGCCGTATTGCGCGAGCCGAGACGTCATCACGATGGACAGTTTTCCGTCGGCATCCACGTCGCGGCATCGGCCTCCGACCGAAGCACTGGCATCGACGACCGCATCAATCAGATCGCAGGCAGAGCCGAGAAAATCGTCAAACGCCTGATCCAGGCTCGTTCCCCGCTCCAGATAGACGCGCGCCTCCCGGCTGACCCCAATCAATTCAGATTCCAGCAGTTCGCCGGCCGAGGATGGTTCGCGGCCGCCCGCGGCCGGAAGATAAAAACTTCGAGTCGCTCGATCTCGCCCGTCCCCATCGGGGGTCGCGGCAAGGTTCCCGGCCGTGCCGAGAGAGGTCAGCGGGCGGTCCGTCGGACGGCCATTCGGTAATGACTCCGGAAGCCGGACGCCGCTGAACTCGTGGTGATCCGTCGGACGCGAATTTGTCTCCGCGTTCAGGTGTTGGGCTCCAATTCCGGTCGTTCGCGACTCGATGGCGATCTCGTAGGTGAGTGCGGGATCGCCAACACAGAGGAAATACAGCGCAGAACCGGAATCCGCAAAAAACTCCTCGGGGTATTCCCGCTCCACCGGAACATCTGTATCCGTGCTCCTCCGTCGAAACTGACGAAGTTCTTCGGGCTGACTCCAGCGCGGCAAGGTTTCTCCCGCGGAGGGCTGTCGTAACTGCGTTTGCCAGACAAAAAACGCAGCCAGGACCACCAGCGCCGCTAATACCGGAGGAAGTCCTGATCGCATGACGTCCCGTCCGTCCCTGTTCCACGCCGGATGAACGCATAGCCGGGCGCGCCGCCCGTACCGCGAGATCCAAATTCCGCGGCCCGAATTCGAAATCCGACAATGGAAGAAGGATCGACGTCAGGCCGCCGGCAGATTCACCGGAATCGGAAATCTCCGCAGAAATCCCGCGGGAGAGCGGAGGCCGCGAATGTGGCTGAATTCTCCGTCTCTTTGAGTCGTAACGCATTGCAGGAATAGCCGTTGGAGCAAGAGTGGCGAAGTCGGGCTCGACAACCGGTTCGCCTGGCGCCAGCGACCGGGCGCGGGGCCGTCAACCTTGCGGACAAAACGCATTGAACGCGTTGCAAGGTCCGGCTGGAAAGTGGTCGTTCGCCGGCGTGCGGATGTCCGATGCTGATGCTGGTACGTTCTCTGGCTCCCGTCGTTGGCGGACGCCCGTGACCGTGTCGATTGCATAAACGGCCCCGTATGGGGGATTTTGGAGAGTTCAGCCGGATTTCTCTTCAAACTCGCGTTGCCGGGCCGTTAGAATTTTTGTTTGGTGGCTAAGTCTCCGTAAGACTTCGCTCTTGCGGTGGTCGCTCGATACATGATCTTCGACGCGCATCCCACAGACATTTCGGGAGTGGCGAGAATGCTTTGGAAGCAGTTTCTGGGTCGTTCGGCTGTCGCGGCAATGCTTGCCGCGTCGCCGTTATCGTTCAGCATGCTCGCAGCGGCTGAGTTCCGGACACCAGCCGGTGTCCTCGTCCCCGCCGGGCGGACCGGCGGAGACCTGCTCGCCATCGTGCTGAGCGCCGACGAACTCCCCGCGGGCATCGCGGCTCACGATCACGTCATCCTGATCGACACATCCGCCAGCCAGGTGGGGCAGCATCGCCAGCAGTCGCTCGGCGTGCTGCGCAAGCTGCTGGCGACGCTCCCGGCCGGCGATCGCGTCCGGCTGTTCGCCGTCGACGTCCAGACTGAACCGCTGTCAGCAGGTTTCGTGGCGCCTCAAGGGGCCGACATCACGGAATCTCTCGCTACGCTCGACGCACGAGTGCCGCTCGGCGCGACAAACCTGCCGCAAGCCTATCAGGCCGCCCTGTCCGCCTTGCCGGCAGACCGGGCTGGAAGCATCACCTATATCGGGGACGGCGTCTCGTCGTCCGCTCCCATCGCTCCGGCCTCGTTGCGGACGCTGATTGGCGAGCTCCGGACTCGCCAGATCATGGCGCACAGTTACGCGGTCGGCCCGCAACAGAACCTGCACCTCCTCGGTGCACTGGCCCACCAGACCGGCGGCATCCTGCTGTTCGATGGCACGCGAGACAACCAGAGTGCGGAGCAGGACGGCCAGGCCTTGGGCTCAGCCATCGCCGCTCCAGTCTTCCAGCCTGCCGAAATCAAAGCCCCGCGCGGCCTGACGTTGCTCAACGACCGCGCCTTGCCGATCCGCCTCGATCGCGAAACAATCCTGGTGGCCCGCGGAGTTCTCCAAGGCGACGCCAAAATCGAGCTGTCTGACGGCAACGGGAACTCCGCGTCCTGGACGCTGGCCGCTCCCCAGGAATCCCACGACGTTCAATTCCTGCCGGCGTTCGCCGAACGACTCAAACTCGACGGCGGACTGAGCAACTCGCTCGCGGGCCTGCCGGTCGTCCGTGCTGCCCAGCAGGAATTCGACGGCCGTCTGAATGCCCTCCTTCAGGCAGGCGAGCAGGCGCTGGCCGGCAAGCACGTTCGTGAAGCCCGGGAAATCGCGACGACAGTTGCGCAGCTCGATCCGCAGAACAAGCTCGCCAGCTCCCTGGAAGGGGATGCCCGCCAGCTGGAAGCCCGGCTGATCAGCCGTCAATCCGATGCAGTTGACGAGAAGCCGCTGGAAAATCGAGTCGCTCCGGATCCGGCGGACAGCCCGATCACCGAGCAGGATCAGCTCCGCGTCGTACTGACCCAGAAGTTGCGCTATCAGGTTGCGAACGCCGTGGAAGCGGCTCGCCGCTCGACCGATCCGGAAATCGCTATCGACGAATTGAAGCGGACTCTGAACGCCGTCAAGTCGGCTTCGGATATTGCTCCCGAAGATCGAAACGGACTGCTGAAGCGAATGGAGTCGGAACTGCAGGCTCTGCAGAACCGTTCCGAAACGCTGCAGCAGCAACAGGCACGCCGCCAGGTCTCGCTGGCTGCCGAGGAAGCTCAGAAGCGAATTACCGACCAGCTCCTGCTGGAAGAAGAAAAACTGGCCAACCTGATCGACCGCGTACGGGCGCTCATGGAAGACGGCCGGCACGGCGATGACCCCGCGTTCGGCGAAGCCGCCGAAGTCGCTCAAGTGGCGATTGATCTCCGCCCGGACAGCGGCGTCTCCTCCGCTGCCCGTTTCGGAGCGATCGCCGCGCAGCAGTTGACTCGCTCGTTCCGGCTGCGGACGCTGCGTGCCAACGAATTCCTTGAAACCTTGCATCAGGTTGAACTGTCGCACGTTCCGTTCCCGGACGAACCGCCGGTGCGCTTTCCTCCCGCTGAGGTCTGGAAGAGCCTTTCGGAACGCCGCAAAAAGTGGGATTCCGTCGACCTGAAGAAGAACAGCCCCAACGAGCAGCGAATTCTGAAGGCTCTGTCCGAGGAAACGGAAGTTGATTTCGTGGACATGCCGTTGAAGGAAGCCATCGACTTCCTGAAAAACTACCACGATATTCAGATCTGGGCCGACGAAGTCAAATTGACCGACGCGGGCATCGGCATCGATACGCCGGTCACCCTGCAGTTGACCAAAATCACCCTGCGAAGCGCCCTGAAGCTGCTTCTGGAACCGCAGGGACTGACTTACGTGATCGAAGACGAAGTCATGAAGATCACCACGATCGAAGAAGCCGACCTCAAGCTCACCGTGAGAGTTTATCCGGTTGCTGACCTCGTGGTTCCCATCACCGGCGGCAGCGGCGGTCAGGGCGGCGGCCAGAATGGCATCAGCGGCAGTCCGTTCGGCGGCGGTGCTGGCGGCGGCGGTATGGGCGGCGGTATGGGCGGCGGCATGGGCGGCGGTGGAATGGGCGGTATGGGCGGCGGATTCTTCAGCGTGCCGCCACTCCCGGCTGCCGGCCAGCCTGCTGACTTCGGCAAAAAAAAACAGTAATCCCGCCTGATCAGCGGAGCAACTTCAGCCGACGTGGCAATTTGAAGAACAGACGGGAAGTGGGGGCCATCAGGCGTCCGCTTCCCGTTTTTCGTCGGGTTCAGAACCGACGAACGCCCGGCAACTCGAAAAACAGCACGGGCGGCAGCCGGACCGACTGGTCCGCCTACTTCGCGAAGGGGCAGGTGGCCCCGGAGACCATTCGGGAAGTAGTCAACGATCTGGCAAAGTCCCGTCAGCACGACGAAGTCATCGCCTGTATCCAGCAGGCCATCATCCACGGACAGATTCAGCCCTGGATGTACGAAGTTCTGGCTCTGTCGATGCGAATGGCCGGTCGCCCGGACAAGGAAATCGAGCGAGTCCTGCTGTCCAGCGAAGATGTGACGCCGAACGACGCCCCCTCGCAGCTCTTTCTCGCCGCCTACCTCACACGTTTCGATCGCTTCGACCAGGCCCTGCGGCTGTACCGTCAGGCGGCCTCGCTCGAACCAAACCGGCCTGACGCCTATTCGCTGGCGCTGCCCCTCGCCATCCGGACGAAAGACTGGGATGCGATCGCCTGGTCTGCACCAGGCGTCCTGCGCTACGTCTGGGGAAAGAACCGGCCGTCACTGGTTCGCCAGGCCGAAAACGCGGCGAGCGAAGCCCGCGAGGAATTCCTGAAGGCCGGCCGTTCCGACGAGGCGTCCGCCATCGACGAACAGATGCAGGCCGCCCGTATCCGGGATCTGGTCGTCCGCCTCGAGTGGTCGGGCGATGGCGACCTCGATCTACTCGTTCAAGAGCCGGACGGCTCGGTCTGCTCGCGACAGAACCCCTTTTCCTCGGGCGGAGGAGTGCATCTGTTTGACGGCTACGGTCCCGATCCCGCCCGGTGCCACGAAGACTACGTCTGCCCGCAGGGAATGGCGGGAGAATACGTCATCCGCGTCCGTCACGTGACCGGAAGCATTGTCGGGAAACGGGCCACGCTGACCGTCACTCGTCGCGCCGATTCCCCGCGCGAAGAAACGTCGACCTATATCGTGGCGATCGGCGCGGAAGACAAACTGATCCGAGTCTCGATGGCCTCCGGACTGAAGACCGCCTCCAGACGGTTGCCCCCGCCCGCAGATCACCGTCCGGTCGAGAAGAACGCGGCGGCCCGGCTCGCGGCCCTCGCCGCAATTCCCACCCAGTCCGCGCAGGTCGCTCCTCAACTGGGCGGCGGTGCCCCGACGGTCGGTCCCGGGGCAGTCGGTTATCAGCCGGTCGTGCAATTCATTGGCGAAGGCGTCTCCATGGGAGCGATGGCCGTCGTTTCGGGAGACCGACGTTACGTCCGGATCAGCGTCAGCCCGACGTTCTCGAGCATCACCGACGTCTTCACGTTCAGCTTTGTCGGCGGTGGAGGAACCGGCGGCGGCGGGGGCAACGGCATTCGTACGCCGTAGCTGTCGGCCAACGTTTCCTGCGTCACTTCGGCGCTGCGGCCGACGAACGCTTGCGAACCAGTCCCGGCGTCACGTCGAGATCGAGCGGCGAGAATCGGCCTCGTTCCCACAGCTCCCAGCCCAGCGCCCCCATCGCGGCGTTGTCTGTGCAAAGCTCCCGGGCCGCGATGTGCAACTCGATGCCGCGGCGAACCGCCAACTCTTCGAGACGATTCCGCAGGACAGCGTTCGCCGCCACTCCGCCGCCGACCAGCAGTCGCGTGCGCCCCGACTGCACCAGCGCCTGCTCAGTCTTGCCGACGAGCACATCGACGACGGCAGCCTGAAAGCTCGCCGCCAGATCGGCGATCCGGCCGGGCGTCAGCGCCGGAGGCTGCGCACGCGCGCCAGGAGTTCCACGGGCGGCGTATTTGACGGCCGTCTTCAGGCCGCTGAAACTGAACTCCAGACGATCGTCGTTCAGAAACGTCCGCGGAAACGCAATCGCCCTCGGATCGCCATTGCGGGCCGTTGTTTCGATCAGCGGTCCGCCCGGATAGCCCAGCCCCAGTATCTGTGCGACCTTGTCGAATGCCTCGCCGGCAGCATCGTCGATCGTCGAGCCCAGCAGTTCAAAATCGACCGGCGAAGCGCAGTCATACAGATTCGAGTGCCCTCCGCTGACCACCAGACCGACCGCCGGAAACACATCTCGCCCCGCAGCAATCCGGCAGGCATAAAGGTGGGCCGCAATGTGATCGATCGCCAGCAGAGGAACATCGAGCACGCAGGCCAGCGTCTTCGCCGCTGTGAGCCCGACCAGTAGAGAACCAACCAGGCCCGGCTGTGTGGCGACGGCGACCGCTCCGATGTCCTGCAGCGTGACGCCCGCCTGGCGCAATGCCTGGTCGATCACGGGCAGGATCCGTTCGACGTGAGCGCGCGAGGCGATCTCCGGAACCACGCCGCCGAAACGCTCGTGCAGTTCGTGCTGCGTGGAAATCACGCTCGACAGCACCCGCCGCTGCGAATCGATGATGGCTGCGGCCGTTTCATCACAGGACGACTCAATCGCCAGCAGCAGGCCCCGTCCTTGAGAAGTGCATGCTGTCATCGGCGAACGGGCCTTAAATCGAGAGTGGCCGGGGATGCCCCCCGGCCACTCGGATATCTTCGCAACTCAGTTCCGGGAAGCGATCAGCCCCGGTGGGCGGGGCGCCAGGGCAACCGCTGGAAGAACTCGACCGAGGCCCCCCCCTGCGGCTCTTCCTGACCCTTCGGCGCGGGAGGCTTCTTGTCGTCGGCCTTCTTCTCGTCCGCGGGTTTTTCCGGCGACTCCGGCTTCTTTTCCGCAGACTTGGCCAATTCGGCCTTCAGCCACTCGATCCCTTTGGCAACCTGCGTATCCGTAAACTCCGCCGGTTTCTCGGAACGATCTTCGCTGAGAATGTCCCGCTGCCGGCGGTAATCCAGATACTTCTGCATCTCCTCTGTGGAGAATTTGACGAGATATCCCTCGTCCGGCATCACGCCCCATTCGTCCGATTCCTTGGAGTTGGGAAAGCGGTGAATGTTCTTGCCGCTCGGTCGGTGGTAACTGGCCGTCGTCAGCTTCAGGGCGCTCTGGCCGCCGTCGAGCTCGATCACGTTCTGTACGCTCCCCTTGCCCCAGGACCGTTCGCCGACCACGAGGGCCCGCTTGTGGTCCTGCAGGCAGGCGCTGACGATTTCGCTGGCCGAGGCGCTGTAGCGGTTCACCAGCACCACCATCGGGAAGCCGGTATAGGTCCCCTCTTTCGTCGCCGTCGCCACCTGCTCGTCGGTATTCCGACCCTTGGTGCTGACAATCACGCCGTCTTCGACAAACAAGTCAGAAATTGCCGTGGCCGACGACAGCAGACCGCCCGGATTGAATCGCAAATCCAGAATCAGGGCTTTCATTCCCTGCATTTTCAGCAACTTCAGAGCGTCTTCCACCTCGGCGGCGCTGTTCCGGCTGAAGTGTGTCAGGCGGATGTAGCCGATCTTGTCGGCCCCTTCGACAAAGTAGGACCACTCCCCGTTCGGTGCGTAATGGTCCCCCAGCACCGTCGGCGTCTTGATGACGGCCCGATTCATCTCAAGCGCAACCGGCTCTTCGCTTCCCTGATGGACCACGGTCACCTTCACCGGAGACCCCGGAACGCCGCGCATCAACTTGACGGCGGTATCCATCTCCTTCCCCTCGCCGAATTCGGAGGTGGATTTGCCGTCGATCTCGACAATCCGATCGCCCGCTTTGATTCCCGCTTTGTAGGCGGGGGTGCCGGGGATCGGCGACAGGACCATCAGGTGACGACCCTTCGGCTCAATGGAGACCTGAATTCCGATCCCGCCGAACTCCTGCTCGACCTGTTCGTTGAACTCTTTCAGCTCCTTGTTGTCGAAGTAGGAGGAGTAGGGGTCAAGCTTGTTGAGCATGCCGCGCATGGCCGCTTCGACAAGCTCCTTCCGGTCGACTTCCTTGACGTAATTGCGATCGATCTGCTCGAAGGTGTCGACGAAGAGCTTCATCAGCTCGTAGTAATCTTCGTCTTCAGCAGCAGAGGCCGAACCGGCACCCACCGCGACCGACACGGCGACCGTCAGAACCCACGACCAGACGCGACGCATGAGCATTCGCCATCTCCCTTCGTCGAACACCGGACCCCGTCGGCGTAGCATCTTCCGGACCGAACCGTTCCGCACACCGCGCACGACAGTTGATTCGGGACGCATTTCCGCCAAACTTTCACAAATGGCCTTGAAGGAAGCGTAGTCTCTCTGCAGACTTCCGACAAGACTGCGAATCCGACGTTCGAGTTTCGGCTTCGTCGGTCGGATGGCCCGGAACATCACAGCTCTCACTCGTGCGAGTCGTTTTCGACGACTCGATCGTTCCGGGACGGCTGACGGGAACGTCAGCAGGCCGGAGGATTCCCGCGCCTCGCCGGGAAAAAGTCGGGCCGGGAAAAAGTCGGGCAGGGAAAAAGTCGGGCAGGGAAAAAGTCGGGCAGGGAGGAGAACCGTGTCTCGCGTAGAAATCCTCTGCGGTTTGCCGGGAACCGAGCGGACAGCCGTGCTGTCCCGCTATACCGCGGTCCTCGAATCGCTCCGCCAGCAGCGCTCCCCCGGAGCTGCCCTCTGGCTCACTCCGACCCGCCGGGCGCAGCGGGAGATCGTGGCCCGGCTGCTGGCAACTTCTCCCGCCGCCTGTGTCGCCCCTGGCGTGATGACCTTCGATTCGTTCGCCGAGACCGTGTTGCAGGCGTCCGCGCAGCCCGCCTCGCCGATTTCGCCGGTCATGAAGCGGACCATGCTCCGGCATCTGATCCGCCGTCTGGCGGAGCAGGGGAGGCTGCCGCACTTTCGCGGCGTGGCCGAGTCCTCAGGCTTTCTGGATCTGGTGACGTCGTTCATTTCCGAACTCAAACGAGAAGAAATCTGGCCGGAGAAGTTCACCGGCGCCTTGCAGGGAGACCGACCGCGAGAACGGGACCTGGCTCTGATCTACCAGGAGTACCAGGATGCGCTGACGCAGCGACAGTGGTACGACTCCGAAGGACGCTTCTGGCTCGCCCGGACCGAACTGGAGAACGAACGATTCGGACCCTTCGCCGGTCTGCAGCAATTGGTGATCGCCGGCTTCACCGACTTCACTCACACGCAGTATGAAATCATCGAGTATCTCACCGGACGCTGTCCGGAAACGCTGATCACGTTGCCGCTCGACCGATCGGCGGAACGGTCCGAACTCTTTGCCAAACCGGCGGCGGCCCTCTGGCGCCTGCAGGAACAGCTTTGCGAACGAGACGTCCAAGTCACGAACGGCCCCGAGATCGACTCCCGACCGGCCGGTCTGGCGACCGTCCGTCGCGGCCTGTTCAGCAATCCCCGCCACTGGAAACCGGCAGCGGATGCCCAAGGCCTGGAACTGGTCTCAGTGACCGGGCCGGACAGCGAATGGACTGCCGTCGCGCTCAGGATCAAACATCTGCTGGCGAACGGCGTTGCACCCGGTCAGATCGTCGTCGGCCTGCGAAATGTCGCCGCAGACGGTCCCCGCTGGCTGGAAGCGCTGCAGATCGCCGGGCTGCCGGTCTGGTGCGAAGCCGAACGCCCCCTCTCGGCAAGCCCTGCCGTCAAAGCCCTGTTCTGCGTGCTCCTGTTGGAGATCGAGCACTGGCCGTTTCAACGCGTTCTCGACTTGCTGCACAGTGAATTCCTGGGCTGGCCGGCAATGGGAGCGCTCCGGACACAAGCCGCCCGTCGGGTCGGACGCGCCCTCAGGCACCATCGCCTGCATGTCGGCCGCGATGTCATGCTCCGCGTCCTGAAACGAGCCGCCGAACGACCAGTCGATGACCGCAACCGCGCCGAATTCGCTGACGCATTCGGTGCGTTCGACATCCTGTCCAAATTGTCGCAAGCTCTCGAACCGCTGCGCCGTGCTCATTCTCTCGACCGCTGGGCGGACGCTCTCGCCGAAGTTGTGGAACAATTGAGGTTCTTCCCTCCCGCAGAGCGCAAAGACGAGGGGATTTGCCGTGAAGCGGAACAGGCTCGCCAGGACTGGGACCTCGTGCAGCGAATTCTGCGGAACGCCGCGGAAGCCGAGCGGGAGCTGGAGCCCGAACCCCGAAAAACGACGCTGAAGGACTTTCTGGTTGAGTTCCGCGACCTGCTGTCACGGGAGACCATCGGCGGCCGCGCCGAACCGACGGGGGTTGTCCGGATTCTCGATGTCGACCAGGTTCGGCACCTCGACATGCCGTATCTGTTCCTGGCGGGGCTCACCGAAAGCACCTTCCCGGCGTCCCGCGTCGACGACTGCCTGCTGAGCGACAGCGACCGGACTCGCCTGAACGAGTCCGGTCTCCGACTCCACCAGCGGTCCGCCCATCAGCAGGACGAAATGTTTCTGTTCTTCGAGACCGTCGCCTGTCCGACGCGGCAGTTGACCCTCTCTTATCCCGCCGTCAGCAGCCGCGGCCAGCCGGTCTTTCCCAGTCCCTATGCAACGGCCCTACGGACGCTGTTTGCGCCGGGCGTCCTTGATGAAGCCCATGAAGGCCGGCTGGACCCGACGCCGACCAGATCCGACGCCCTCAGTTCCGACGAACTGCGTCTGCTGGGCGTTGTCGAAGCCCGGGCCGGCGATCCGGGATTGCTCCGCTGGTGGGCCGACGAACCGGCCCGTCAGCCGACGGCCAGAAACCTCCTGGCGGCCGCCAACGTCGCGGCCCAGCGTCTTCAGACCCAGGGTTTCACCCCTTGGGAAGGTCGGCTGTCGCTGCCGGAAAATATCCAGGGACTCCACGGTCGATTTGCGGCGTCGCATCAGTTCAGCGCCACCGAACTGGAATCCTACGCCGAGTGCCCATTCCGCTTCTGGCTGGAGAGCGTGCTGGACGTCGCCGAACTGCCGCTGCCGGAGGAAGGGACCGATCACCTGGGGCGGGGCGTGATGATTCACGACGTCCTCGCGCGACTGCTCCGCGAGAACGGCATGCGGCTCGGCGACGATCTGGCCCGCCAGTTTGTCGAGTACGTCGAAGAACGCCTCGGTCGGCGAATCCCGGAAACCGAGCTGCAGCAGGCCTTGCAGCGCATCGAACACCTGCTCATGGAGGAATGGGCGGTCGCGTTTGCCCAGCAGAACACCGAGTATCTGGAGCATGTGAAAGCCTCCTGGGAACAGCTCGCCGAGCCGCTGCCGCCGGAACTGGCCTTCGGGAAACTGCCCCGCGAGCAGGACGATCCCGCCGCCGCCCGCCAGCCGCTCGTGCTGGGGCAGGGAGCACAGCAGACCGTCGTCTGGGGCCGGATCGACCGGGTCGACCGCGGCCGGGCCGGGGACAAAGATGTCTTTACCGTGATCGATTACAAAACCGGCAAGCGGCCCTCCCTGAAACTCGACGACCTGGAGTCCGGCAGAGGGCTGCAACTGCCGCTCTATCTGCTCGCGGTCAAGCGTCTGGGCCTGGCCGGTCCGGACGCGGTGCCGTTTCAAATGGGCTACTGGGCCTTAAAGGAAACAGGATTTTCGACGGGGCTGCGGAGCCGGGCGAAGTTCGGGTCGCTGGAGCAAGCCGTGCTGGACCAGTTGGAAGCGACGCTCGACGTAGTCGTTCCACGACTCGCGGAAGGAATCCGCGCGGGGCGATTTGTCGTGGAGAACGCCGATCAGCAATGCACGGGACACTGCGCCTACCGGACCGTCTGCCGGGTCAATCAGATTCGCCCTCTTGCCGATCTGCTGGGAAAGCGGAGCCGTCTGCCGGCAGCGGCCATGCCGGTCGACGCGGAGTCGCCCGAATGACCCCCTTTACCTGGATTCTCGGACGTGCTGACCGGTCCGAATTTGCCCCGACGCTCAGTTGGCTGAATGAGCAAACGGAGTCCACTCGCACCGTCCGCTGGCCCGACATTGAGTCAGCCCTCGCTGACCGGTCGGGAGGCATTCCGGATGTCGTTGTCGTCCTCCAGAGCCACCCGGATGAATTCTCGTCCGCGGAAATTGCTCGCTTGCTGACCCGGGCGCCGATCGCCCGGCTGGTCGTCGTCGCCGGGGCCTGGTGCGAAGCGGACGGTCGGCGGCGAGATCTGTGGCCGCCGGCAGTCCGCGTGCCGGCAGTTTGGGCAATCCAGCGACTGCAGGCCGAGTGGTCGCTGCTGACCGCTGAGCAGGGAATACCGCTGCCTCTGACTGCGACCCGCGACGAACGCTTCGCGGCGGACCACCCTCAATCGGACGCTTCACTGGCTGGCGGTGCCTTTACGGTTGTCTCTCCGGACCGGGCCTGGCGGGAGACATGGTGCCTGCTGATCGAACAGGCCCGCGGACTGCTGGTCAGCGATCCCGCTCAGGCCGGCATTCTCTGGCTGGACGGCGACCCGTGGGAATCGGGCGGAATTCTACAACTCAAGGCGTATCGCGAGGCGCATCCCGAGCTGCCCATCGTCGTCAGTCTCGACTTCCCGCTGCCGGAACTGGTCGAACAAGTACGAGCCGCCGGTGCATCCACTGTCGTCCCGAAACTGGCCCCGGAAGCGTTTCTCCTGCGCGAACTGCAACCTCTCGTGCCCGCACCAGTCTGAACCCCGCCGGAGTGCAGTTCCTGTCCGCGGAGCACGGTGCTATCCTCAGAAAGTCAAGATACGTCAGGACCGCGACGGTGTATGGCCCGATTAAAGTCAGGAAACGCATGTCTCGAGCCGTCGTCCGACCGGAATTTACCCCGAGTGTTTCGCACAATGTGCAGGACGGCAGCCTTCAGGCTCGCGCCCGCTGGTTTCAGTCGTTGACCGAGATCGAGCGTTTGGAGTGGCTGGCCGCCCATCAGCAGCTCGCCTGGGACATGAACGGCGGTCGGATGCCCCGGAAGCACTACGATGCTCGCTCCCTTCCTGAACGTTGTGAAGTGCTTGAACTCCCGCAAGGCCCGGTACGTCGTCATCGGCGGTAACGCGGCGATTTTCTACGGCGTCCCGCGTTCCACGTTCGATCTGGACCTGTTGATCGATCCGACGCCGGAAAATGCCGCCAGAGTCCTGAATGCCTTCCGCGATGCAAAGATGGGAACGGCCGGCCTCATCACTGTGGAGAGACTGCTGGCGAATGAGATCTCGATCTTCAATGACTGGGTGCCGGTCGACGTCCAGACGCGTACTCCCGGGCTGCGATTTGAAACGGCTTGGAAGAATCGGCAGATTCGCAAGTTTCACGGCATCGGCGTACCGTTTGTCAGCCGAGCGGACCTGATCCGCTCGAAGCGGGCCACGGGGCGACCAGTTGACCTCGAAGACATCAGCATCCTTTCTCCGCGGCGATCCCGACGCCAGCGGCCGGGATCCGATCAAGAGGATTGACGATCCCCGCAAAGTGCGATTCTCGATCTCCGTCGAGTGCTGTTCCCGTCCGCCGCGGACGTTGCTATTCTTTGCAAGTCCTGACGGGTTCAACGTTTGGCGATCTCCCCGGACATTTCGCTTTCTCTTCCATTCACGGACGATCTCGCATGGCCCTCCGCGTCTACAACACCCTCTCCCGCCAGAAAGAAGACTTTCGGACCGTCACGCCCGGCAAGGTGACCATGTACCTCTGCGGGCCGACCGTCTATAAGCCCGCCCACATCGGCCACATGGTCGGGCCGGTCATCTTTGATACCGTTAAGAAATACCTCGTCTACAGCGGCTACGACGTCTCCTTCGTCGTCAACATCACCGATGTCGATGACAAGCTGATCAACAAAGCGGCGGAGAAGGGGATGACGGTCGACGCTCTGGCGAAGCAGATGACCGAGGACTATTTCGACAACCTGAAGCTGATGGGGGTCGACAGCATCGACCACTTCCCGCTGGCGACCCAGCACATCCAGGACATGCAGGAGATCATTCAGTCGCTGATCGACAAGGGCTACGCCTACCCGCTCGACGGCGACGTCTACTTTCGCTGCACCAAGGACGAAGACTACGGCAAGCTCAGCCACCGCAGCATCGACGAAATGCTCGCCGGCACCCGGGCAGAGACCCGCGACGCCAAGGAGCACCCCGCCGACTTCGCCCTCTGGAAGGGCTCCAAGCCGGGCGAGCCCGCCTGGGACAGCCCTTGGGGCCCCGGCCGGCCCGGCTGGCACATCGAGTGCTCCGCCATGAGCCGGAAGCTGCTGGGGGATTCCATCGACATCCACGGCGGCGGCCTCGACCTGATGTTCCCCCACCACGAAAACGAACTCGCCCAGTCGGAATCTTGCACCGGAAAAACCTTCGCCACCTACTGGATGCATAACGGCCTGATGCAGGCCAGCGGACAGGCCGGCAAGGTCGGCGGCGGTCACGACCGCCAAGGCGACGCCGCGGCCGCCCAGATCGCCGGCAAGCTGGCGGGCTCCGCGGGGGCCGAGTCGGTCAAATCCGCCGTCTTCGCCCACCAGCACCCGGAAACCGTCCGCTTCTTCCTGCTGGCGACCCACTACCGCAGCCCGATCGACTTCAGCCTCGAACGAATCGCCGAAACCGGCAAGAGCCTCGACGGCTTCTTCCGGCTGTTCGAGACCTACGAACGGATTGCCGGCCGCAGCATCTACAGTCTCGAAGTTCCGATGAAGCGAGACGGCACCACGCCTCTGACGGCGAATGCCGGCGAATTGCAGCCGTTCTTCGACGAGTTGACGTCCCTCCGGGATCGTTATCTCGAAGCGATGGACGACGACTTCAACACCGGCGGCGCCGTCGGCGTGCTGTTCGAGCTCCGCCGCGTTCTCAACGCCTTCATCGGCGACCAGAAACTTGAAGCCCCCGGCGCCGACCCCGCGAAGATCGCCGCCCTGACCACCGGCCTGACGTTGCTGAAGGAACTGGCCGCCATCCTGGGCGTCTTCCGGCAGCCGCGCGAGACGGCCGGCAGCGGAGTGGACGACGCGCTGCTCGACGGCCTAATGCAGCTCATTATCCAGATCCGGGCCGACGCCCGGAAGAACAAGAACTTCGCCGTCGCCGACCTGGTCCGCAACAAGCTCGCGGAACTGAAGATCACGCTGGAAGACCAGAAAGAGCGCACGCTCTGGCGCCGCGGGTAGAAACCGCGGAGCTACTCGCTCGGGTGGCTGGGGTCGGCCGCTTTGGGCCGCCCCCAGTCGTTCGTAGCAGGACTGGGGGCTCGAAGACTCGACCCCAGCCACCCGTTGAGCTGCACTTGGCATGACCATCCCCTATCGCATCCTCGGCATCGACCCCGGTCTCAACCGGACCGGGTACGCCGTGATCGAGCGGGGAGGGCGGGGGCCGCTGTTGCGGGATGGCGGTGTGATCAGTTCGACCAAGGGAAAAACGCTCGCCGAGCGCGTCCACGAGATCGCCTGCGGGCTGCGCGAGGTCCTCGAAGAGTGGCGGCCCGCCGAGGCGGCCATCGAACAGGTCTTTTCGCACAGCCAGTATCCCAAGACCGCCGTCCTGATGGCCCACGCCCGCGGCGGGATTCTGCTGACCGCGATGGACGCCGGGCTCCCCGTGGTCCACTACTCCGCCACCCAGATCAAACGCCTGCTGACCGGCAGCGGGCGGGCCTCCAAGGAACAGATCCAGCGCGCCATCCAGCAGGAATTCAAGCTCGATCGCATCCTGGAACCGAACGACGTCGCCGATGCCTGCGCCATCGCCCTCTGCCATTTCTACAGCGCTCAGCTCCGCAGGCTGGGACGCGATGCGGTTTAACCGCCCACCAGCGAAAAAGAGCGATGACAGGCCCGACGCGATGTCGTACAACGATGGCATGATTGTCGAAGGAATCGTCACCAGTCAGTCGGCGAACGGCGCGATCAATGTCGCGCCGATGGGACCGATCGTCGATGACGACTTTCAGAGACTGTTGTTGCGCCCCTTCATGACTTCTCAAACCTATCGCAATCTGAAGGAACACCCCTGGGGCGTCTTTCACGTCGTCGACGACGTTCTGCTGATCGCCCGGGCGGCTCTCGATCGCCTGCCGGAAGCGCCGGCCACCAGACCCGCGGCGAAGATCCCCGGCCGTGTGCTGACGGACTGCTGTCGCTGGTACGAGTTCGAAGTCGCATCGATCGACGATTCGGCCGACCGGACCGAGATCGAAGCCCGCGTCGTGCATGCCGGGCGGATCCGCGACATGTTCGGCTTGAACCGCGCCAGGCACGCCGTACTGGAGGCCACCATCCTGGCGACCCGCCTGCACCTGCTCCCCGAGTCGGAGATTCGCGAACGGCTGGCGGCTTTGCGCAGTCCGGTGGAGAAAACCGCCGGGCCGCGCGAGTTCGAAGCCTGGGGACTGGTGATCGACGTCATCGAAGACTGGTATCGCCGGCATTCGACCCTGGACAACGTCGCGGCGCCCGCGCCCTGATCTGGCAGCTCGTCCGATCGCCGGACCGGAACCCGGCGGAGATCTCTCGATGAGCCTGTCTTTCCGATTTGACAACGCCGGGATCGTGACATAGCGTTCAGAGTGGATCACTCACAGCGGGCCAGACGCTTTCGAGTCGGTCAGTTTGCCGTGTGGCATTGAGCCCCGTCGGCGGATGTCCGTACTGCGGCTGCCCGCGGATCAGTCGTTGTTGCGCAGGGGCGGTCAGAATGTCCGAGACGTCGGGACCGAAGATCGGTTTTTTCATTCTGCTGCTGGTCATCGCCGCCTCGATCGACTTTCCCGGCAATCCCGTCCGCAAAGTCGCGATGTCGTTTCTCGCGAGCCTGAGGTCTTCGACCGGCGGCAGCGGAAACTTCATGAAGTAGCCGC
This sequence comes from uncultured Planctomycetaceae bacterium, assembly GCA_942493135.1. Lineage (GTDB taxonomy): Bacteria > Planctomycetota > Planctomycetia > Planctomycetales > Planctomycetaceae > Planctellipticum. The sequence goes on from OW818684.1 coordinate 7,648,361, forward strand.
GTCCGGCGCACCACGCGGGCAGCCGTCCAGCCTCTCTGATATTATCAGCACTCGCGCCTCGGCAGGAATCGCCTGCCCGGGATCTGCACCCTGAGCTGACTATCGAGGTGACGCCATGCTGCTCCGAATGAGCGCAATCGCGCTAATGTTCGTCGCGTGTTCCAGCCAGTTGCCGTCTGCAGAACCGGAGTTCGACGCTGCAGGATTGCAGTGCATCTCCGAGCGGATGACCGAGTTCGTCCGCCGCGGGCAGATCGCCGGCGCCGTGACGCTCGTTGCGACCCCGGACAAGGTCCTTCACCTCGAAGCGGTCGGCAAGATCGGCCCCGCGGCCGACCAGGCCATGATGCTGGACTCGCTCTTTCGCATCGCCTCCATGACCAAGACGGTCACGGCGACGGCACTCATGCAGCTCGTCGAACAGGGGAAGCTGAGCGTCGACGATCCCGTCGAGAAATACATTCCGTCCTTCACCGGACAGAAACTGAAGGATGGCACTCCGGCGCGCCCCGTCACCATTCGCGACGTCCTGACGCATACCGCCGGGTTGGCGCAACCGGGCGGCAAGGAGACGGACGGGCTCAGCCTGGAACAGATCGTCGATCTGATCGGCCGGAAGCCGCTGGAGTTCCCTCCCGGCTCGAAGTGGCAATACAGCAGCGGCCTGACTGTCGCCGGCCGGCTGATCGAAATCGCCTCGGGCGAGAGCTACGCCGGGTACCTGAAGCGACATCTCTTCGATCCGCTAGCCATGAACGACACCACCTTCCTGCTGTCGCCCGATCAGGCCAGACGACTGGCGGTCACCTGCAAACCCGGCGAACAGCCGGGAACTCTGGCCGCTGTTGAGATCCCGGACCCCACCGTGGAGCGAACTCCGAATCCCTCCGGCGGCCTGTATTCCACCGCCGCCGACATGGCCCGCTTCTACCAGGCGATCCTGAACGGCGGCAAGCTCGGCGACGTCCAACTGCTGCCGACCGCACGCGTGCAGCAGATGACGCAGATTCTCACGCCCGGCCTCGTTACCGGCTTCACGCCCGGCAACGGCTGGGGGCTGGGCTGGTGCGTGCTGGAAAAGCCGCAAGGTGTCACCCGCCTGCTGATGCCGGGAACTTACGGCCACGGCGGCGCGTGGGGGACGCAGGCCTGGGTCGATCCGCAGCGAAAACTGATCTTCATCCTGATGATCCAGCGGTCGGGTTTCGGCAACAGCGATGCGTCCGATGTGCGCGACGCATTCACGGAGGCCGCTCTGTCCGCATACCACGGCGTCGAAACTACAACGGCGAAGTTCGCGGAATTCCACGGCTACTCACGGGCTGTCGAATTGACGCTTGGCCAGCCCCGCGCCCGCGCAGTGCTGTGTCCGCAGGCGGGTGGACGCGTGCTGGAGTATTACGTAGACGGACGAAGCGCCCTCTATCTCGACGACGAGGATCGTCCGCGAACCGACGGCAAGGGGGGCTCCATGTCCGCCGGCCGGTTCGATTTCGGCCCCGAACTGACGGTCCCCGCGCATCCGGAAATCTGGTCCGGAACGTGGACCGCCGAGATCACCGGCCCGCACTCCGCCCGACTCCTCAGTCCTCGTAGCCCGCAGGCGGGGGTGCAGGTGCTGCGCGATTTTGAACTCCATCCCCCCACCCTGACCGGCGCCTCCCGGCTCTCCTGCCGGCAGACGCTCGTCAACGTTTCTGATCAGCCCCGCGAATACTGCCACTGGGGCCGGTCGTTCTCCCCCGGCGGCGGCATCTGCCTGATTCCTCTCCAGGGAACCAGTCGGTTTCCCGCGAAGTACGCGATGTACGAGGACAGCGCGATCATCAACGTGCGGAACACCGACGAAAAGATTCGCGAGCGGGACGGCTTTCTGGAGATCCTCGCGCCGCCGCGCAAGCCAAAGCTCGGCTTCGATTCCACTGCCGGCTGGCTGGGGTACCTGAGGCCGGACAACACGCTGTTCGTCAAACGCTTCGCCACGTTCCCGGACCGCGTCTACAACGAAGCGGCCGGTCTGACGTTGTCGGTCTGGTATCCCGCGGGCCCGCGGATCGAGCTGGAGCCGATCGGCCCGCGCGAGAAGCTCCAGCCCGGCGACGCGGCGTCATTCACCGAGGACTGGTGGCTCCTGGAGCACCCGTTCCCGGCCGCTGGAGAGAACATCGACCTGAAGCGACTGCGGGAGCAGGTCGAGCGGCAGACGGCTCCCGTGCAATGACCGCCACTGGGTAGACACGATGAGGAGGCACACCTCCGGTCCCCTCTCCCTCCGTCTTCGGTGGGAGAGGGGCAGGGGTGAGGGCCTTCGCATTCTCCCAGAACGAAATACCCCCTCACCCCGGCCCACTCTCACATCAGAATGCGGGCGAGGGGGCAAGACAGCGGACCCCTGTTTTCGAATCGTGGTTGGTGATCTCGATCGTTCTCCTTCGAGCACAAGTCAGCCTCGCAACCTGGAACCCTTCGACATGCGCCTTGAGTTCCACTCGCTCGCGATCACTCTCACACTGTTGTGCAGCCTGCATTCCTTCAGCGATGTCCAGGGTCAGGACCGGCCGAATGCTCCCAATGTCGTACTCATCGTGGCCGACGACCTGGGCTACGGCGACCTGAAGTGCTTTGGATCGCGGACAATTCCCACGCCGCACCTCGACGCCCTCGCCGCAGACGGCCTCCAGCTCACGAACTTCTGCGTCTCACAGCCCGTCTGCACCGCCTCGCGGGCTTCGCTGATGAGCGGCTGCTATGCGAACCGCATCGGGCTGGAAGGCGCTCTCAACCACACCAGCCTGCAGGGGATCAACCCCGACGAACAGCTCCTGCCGGAACTCTTCAAAGCCCGCGGCTACGCCACCGCCCTTTTCGGCAAGTGGCACCTTGGCACGCACCCGCTGTTCAATCCGCTGTCGCATGGATTCGACGAGTTCGGCGGGATTCCCTATTCCAACGACAACAGCAAGTACCATCCAATCGTCCGCGACATGCCGCCGCTGCCCTACTACGACGGACGCAAGGTTGTCGAGCTGGACGTCGATCAGTCGCAGTTCACCCGGCGTCTGACCGATTCGTCAATCTCCTTCATCACCCGCCACCGCGAGCAACCGTTCTTTCTGTATCTGCCGCACATCATGCCGCACGTCCCGATCTTCGCGTCGGACACGTTCCAGGGCAAAACGGGGCAGGGGCTCTACGCCGACGTCGTCGCAGAACTCGACGATTCGGTCGGTCGAATCCGCCAGACGCTGCGCGAGCAGGGACTGGAAAGGAACACCTGGTTCATCTTCATTTCCGACAACGGCCCGTTCCTGTCGTACGGAACGCACGCCGGTTCGGCCGGCGTCTTCCGCGAAGGGAAGCTGACCGCCTTCGAAGGAGGCGTCCGCGTCCCGTGCCTGATGAGCTGGCCGGGCGTCCTGCCGGAAGGAAAAGTCTCCGATCAGCTCGTCACCGGACTCGACCTGCTGCCGACGATTGCCATCAGGCTCGCGCTGCCGCAGCCGGAACGCACCATCGACGGCGTCAACGTCTGGCCGGCGCTCGCCGATCCATCAAACGCTTCCCCGCGCGAAAGCTTCTCCTACTACGTGGGGAAGGAACTGCACGCCGTGCGGAAGGGGCGCTGGAAACTGCATCTCAAGCATCCGTATCTGACGGTGAACGGGACGCCGGGGACGGACGGCAAACCAGCCAACTGGGCCAACCTGACGCCCAAAGACATCCAGCAGTCCGGCGTCGAGGGGATTGCGTCGCGTCACGGGTATCGGATTGAGACGATCGAGCAGTCGCTGTTTGATCTGGAGACGGACCGGAGCGAGACGCGCGATGTTGCAGCGCAGCATCCGGCGATTGTGCAGGAACTGCTGAAACTGGCGGAGTCCGCCCGGGCGGAACTGGGAGACAAGTTGACGGGGCGGACGGGGGCGGGGGTGCGAGCGGTCGGTTTGGCGGAGAAGTAGGTGGGCCGGTTTCCGGGGGTTGAGGAGCGCAGTGACGACACCCCCGGTGATCCAACCTCGTCATCACGACCCCGAAGGGGTCGCAGGGGCAACCATTGCCTCAGGATTCTGGTCCTCAACTTCGTCGATCTTGCCACGACGGATTCCTTCCCACTTGATCGGAGGCAGGCCACGTTCCATCGCGAAATTGTTCAAGACCTTTGAGATCGCCCAATCTCGCAACTCTTCGTCCTCGGGTCTGATCGGCCAGGACACCTGCGTCCAGACGTCGGCGGGAGAGGATCGCGTTTCCAGCGCAACCGTGAAGAGGTTCAGATCAACGTGGAAACGAGCAGTTTCGATCCTGGCCAATGGTGATCCAAAGCGGAGCATCGATTTTTCGAAGTCCGAGAGAATGGCCATTCCAAGACCATGGGACGGTTTGGGGCGGTGTTGAAACCATTGCAACAAGCGCTCGGTCGACTCCGCATCCGATACGACAACGGTCATTTCCTGGGCGTTTTCTCCATCGCCGCCACAGGCAATCGAGAAGCCTTCCGCCTGCAGATCTTCGGAGAACCGGACCTCGGCGGTTCTCCTGGAACTGATTGCACATGCGCTCGTCAAGAACGCGACCACGGACAGGACGCAGACCGTCTTCTTTTGCCACCCGCCCATGTGTTGCCCTCCGTGCAGACGAATGAACGCGGGCTCATAATCGGAAAGCGGTTTTGCGGCAATCCCATTGCATGTTGACCAGTCGCCGTGGAACGCATTCCGGCGGCAGCGTTTCTGCGACCCCTCCGGGGTCGAATGCCCTTCGCGGGGCCGGCTTCCGGTGTCGCTGGCGCTCACCCCCCGGCTACACTCTGGCATCCCTCCGGGATGCGGGGACGGAACCTGCATTCGGGGCAGCCGGTTTCAATGGTGCTCCGTGACCCCGGCAGGGGGCAAAGAATGTAGCCGGGGGTTGAGGAGCGGAGCGACGACACCCCCGGTTGGCTAGTAGCAATGCCAGCGCATGTTGTGCGCTGTTTTGGAAAAGTGGAGAATCCCAGTCGGCGTATGGCCAGCGAGTAGGGGAACATTTCCATGAGTCACGAACAAATTGGAATCCGTGAACGGCTTTGGATCTGCTTTGGAGGGATGGTGTTTGGGGGAATTCTCGGCGTCGTTGGTGAGGCGCTGTTGTTTTCGCGGCTCTCTACACTGGGAGCGACGACTGGCTCAGCGATCGCCGTCGGACTGGCAATCATCTTCCCGAGGCAATCCAGATCTGCACTGGAGATCCTGGCCGTGGTGATGCCGTTCTAATCCGCCGGGTGGCACAGATTGGCCGTCCGCGGCCTATCTGCGTCGCAAAGCAACAGGAGGTTCGCGCCATCGAAACCCGTTGCGCCGCCCATCCTCCTGTGCCTTCGGCACCGCGGTCGGGCGAAGACGCCCGGGGGCAGTCGGCGATTGGTGGTCGATGATCTATCCGGCGTGGCTTGAGCCCCGGAGGGGCGACAGAGTGTAGCCACGGGTGGAGTGTCGGCGGCGAAGCCGACCGACACGGAACCCGTGGACAGGATCGTAATTCCCTCCGGAGCCCCGGAGGGGCGAAAGAGTCGCGGCCATATGACAATTCACACATGGGCGACGGCTCCATCGCCCCTGCCGGGGCTGGTCGTTGGGGCACGACCGAGACCACGGGTTCCGCTCCGTCTGCCTGACAGCAGACTGCGCTTCACCCGTGGCTACACTCTGCCGCCCCTTCGGGGCTCAGAGGCTCGCCGCGGTTGATGCCCGTGGACTTCCAAATGTCGACTGCACCCGAAGACGCCAAGCCGGGGCCACCCGCGCTTCACCGGGCGACTGCGGTTGTGTTAAAGGAGACGAGCGCCAATTTGCCTCCTCCAAGTTCGCTACAACGCCAACCATTCATTCCTGTTCCGGATCCGTGAAAACCAGTCCGGGGCCATGCTCTTCATAAGACGCCCGATACGACCAGAGTCCAGCCTGATATGAAACGTCCGATACCCTCCACGCCTGCCGAGTGGTTCGAGGAGATTCAGTCGCCAATTGCCGACGCCAGAGAAGCCAAGCCGTTCGGTCTGATGATCGACGCCGAGATCACGGACGCCAACCTGTTTCATCTGGCCCCGCTGGTGTGCCTGAAGTTTCGAGGGAAGAAGCGCAAGGGGCCGGAAGCAGATCGTGTGATCAAGCTGGCGTTGGCGAACTACGTGGCGAATTCTGATCCCGATGGCGTCGATCATGGACTGGAACACCGACCGCTGATGGGCTTTGCTCTCTGCTATGTCGCCGCTCACCTCGCCCTGGATCTGGTGGACGAGCAAGACGCCGAAGCGATTCTCGTGTTCTGCGAGGACCATTGGTAGAGCGTCGTCATCTGGCGAAATCCGGTATGCTCCGTCGTGCTTTCTGTGACGGCAGGTTTCGCGGAGGCGGTGAATCAGTCGTAGTCCTGCTCCGGCTCCGACCAGACTCGGGCGTCTCCATCGTCGTCGAATTCGACGTGAATGACGTTGGCTCGGCAGCACACGGGGCAGTCTTCAACGTACTCCTGACTCGCGCCCTGCGTGATGTCGAGCGGGATGACGATTTCTTCGCCGCAGGAATCGCAGATGTAGCTGGCGTCGTCTCGCATGATGTCTTGGCCTTGCGATCTCTCTTCAGGAGACACGTCACGTCAGCAGCGCCAGCAGCATGACCACGGGTGTGAGCGTTGATACTTTACGGCAGGTGACGCCGGCTGGATGTGATCCACCGCCAGGACGAACGGAGGCACAGGAGGTTTGTCCATGCGACATAGAGGTTGGCTGCCGACCTGCGACACATTTCGCTCTATACGTTGGGCAAAAACGCCAAACACCGAGCGGAGCGTGACCGGTCTCCGGCCGACGGGCCTTGCCCGGAAGCCGGTCAAATCTTCCACCGATTCGCAGAAGGAGATCGTGAACCGAGTGCGTCAACGCCCGCCGCACCAGAGAACGGTGCGTTGCAGGGGCTGTTGCCGCGAGTCCGAGTGTCAGTCGCTGAGCGGGAAGCCGCTCTCAGCGGGGCAGAGTCAGCGCCCCGACGGGAAGGGTCACAATCTCGTCCGAGATGTCGGGACCGTCGAGACGGAAGGTGACTTCGTCGCCATCCACATCCACGACGGTCAGAGTGCAGTCCGATCCGATGTCCAACACTTCGCCAACAAGCAGGTCGACCTCGTAGTAAGACACCATTTTCCTCCATGCCCTTGCCGGTATCCCCCCCAGCGGAGTCGAAAGATACCACGCAGGAGTTCATCCGGCAACGAAATTTCCGCCGACATCCTGCGTTGGCAAACTGGGTGAGCGAGGGGCCTCCGCGGAATCTGTCACTGCGGCCGGCGGCGCTTGGCTGGCCGGAGGACTGAGGGTCTGCCAGAGCAGCGTTGAGATTCCCAGGATGACGCAGTAGCCGGCAAACCAGTGCAGCCGTCGCTGAGTCAGCATGCGCAGCAGGAGTTTCAACGCCCCCAGGCCGACAACGAACGCGACCACCGTTCCCACGGCCAGCGGACCCCAGGCGAGATCAGTCGGCGGCGACTCCAGCATGTCTTTGGCTTCCAGCACGATGGCGCCCGAGATCGCCGGAATGGCGATCAGGAACGAGAAGCGCGCCGCCGAGATGCGGTCCACCCCCATCATCAGCGCGGACGAGATCGTGCAGCCGGAGCGGGAGACGCCCGGCAGCAGTGCGAGCGCCTGAAAACAGCCGATGACCCAGGCGACCAGCCAGGGGAGTTGCTGGTCGCTGAATTTGTTGCTCTCCAGTCGCTGAGCGGCGATCAGCAGCCCGGCGGTGACGAACAGTCCGCAGGCGGCCATCACGGGTGAGTCGAACGTTTCCTCGAACCAGTCCTTGAGCGTCAGGCCGACGACAGCGGCGGGAATCGTTGCCAGCACAATCTGGACGCAAAGTCGCCAGTTCCGCAGTGTCTGGCGGATGTCGTGCGCGTAGACGATGAGAATGGCGAGCAGCGTCCCGGCATGAAGGGTGATAATCGTCGCCATGCCGTCTCGCGACTCTTCCATCCCGAATCCGTAGCGCATGGCGGCGTTGGCAATCACCAGATGGCCGTCGGAGCTGATCGGAAGAAACTCGGAGATCCCCTGGACGATCCCCAGCACGATCAGCCGGACGTATTCCTGCCACATGAAATGAGTCGCCTCGTCGAAACCGGTGCCTGCGTAAAGAGATCGGAGTCTAGCAGCCGTCTCGAACGGGGTCGAGTTGAACCGGATCTGCCGGAACGCTCCACGCGCCGCCGTCGAACGCTGTGATTTCGAGTTCTCCGGCCGCGGCAATCCTCAGACCGCACCTTGACAGGCCAATTGCTTTCGGACGAGACTCGCGAGCTCCGTTCCAGGAGGGATCGAAGATGGATTTTCGCGTCTGGATTGTCCGCAGTCTCTGGTCTCAACTGGTCAGCCTGCTGCTGGTTGCGCTGACGGGGGGGCTTTGCATACTCCTGTCGCTGGCCGGGGATGACGCCGGGGCTGCCGCTTTGCGGGCGCTGGCGCTGGTTGCGGGCGTATTCTTCGTGATTGCTCACGTGGGGCTGGTCGTGCTGCTGGCAATTCGGGAACTGGACCGGGATCGAGTGCGTCCTGACTGATGGCCGGACATCGGGGGACGCGATTTGTGAAAAACTGGCGAACTGACGTCCGTTCGGGAACACAGTGATCCGCGACTGCTCGTCACCCGTTTACCTGGCCGGGCGATTGTCGCTAAGATGAGCAAGTCATTCCTACCCGTTTTGTCTGCTTCCTCGGTTCGACACGGAGATCCGAAATGGCGAACGATCCCTTGATTCATGGGCCGAGGCTGAGGCTGTGCTGGTCCGTCGTCGGCCTGCTGCTGGTGGCGTCGGTCGGCTGCGGCAAGATCCCCACGTGGGGCGAACTCACCGGGCAGGCCAAGCCGGAGGCGGCTCCGGTCGTGCAGCCGGTCGTTTCTCCGGTTGTCGCGCCTCCGGTTCAGAACGTTCCGCAGTTACCACCGCCACCCGACCCGGCGGTGGTCCTGCAGGAGTTCCGAGCGCTCAAGCCGGGCCAGGTCAATGACGCCGAACTTGCGAAGCTCGGCGAGTTAACCGAGGGGCTGGACCAGATTACGGAAATCGACGCCAATGGCGGACAGGTGACGAAGTCGGGCCTGGCGGTTCTGGAGAAGCTGCCGAATCTGAAATTCATCAATCTGGACGGCACTGCGATCGGAGATGCCGATGCAGGACTGCTGGCGAAGGCGCCGGCTCTGGAAAGCGTCACGCTGAACGGATCGAACATCACCGACGAAGGAATCGTTGCTCTCCGGCCGCTCAAGAACCTGCGGGAGCTGCGCATCTCTCGCGCCCAGCTGACGGATGCCGGCTTCGCGGAGATCGCGACGCATCAGACGATCGAACGCCTGGCGCTGGATGCGACGCCCCTGACTGACGGGGCGCTTCAAACGCTCTGCGGACTCAAAAACCTCAACTATCTGCAGATCAGGGATACTCAGATATCAGATCTGGGGCTGATGGGGCTGGGGAAGCTGGATCATCTGGAGTCCCTGGAGGTTTCCGGCTGCGGTCGAGTCAACGGCGAGGCGTTCTTCAGGCTCGCCAAATCCAAGGCTCTCTCCGGGATGCGTCATTTGTCGTTGCGAGCCTGCCCGCTCAACGAGCGCGGAGCGCGGGGAATCAACAATATGAAGCAGCTCGAGTATCTGAATATCAGTTTAACCGGAACCTCAGACGTCCACATCGCCTTCATGATCCGAGGCATGACGAAGCTGAAGGAACTGGCCATCGGCAATAATTCCAGCGTGACCAGCGAAGTTCTCAAAGCGGTGGGCCAGCTGAAGCAGCTGGAAGTACTGCTGCTGGACCAGCAGCCCGGCATCGGCGATCTTGGTCTGTCGTATCTGAAGGGCTTGAAGGAGTTGAAGTACATTTCCGCCGGGAACACGAGCATCACGCCCAACGGACTGCTTGCACTCAAGCAGTTCTGTCCGGAACTGGATCTGAATGCCGGATCGCCTCCGCCGAATCCTTTTCGAGCGCGCAAGCCTGGCGAAGCGCTTGCCGAAGCACCATCATCTCGAAAAATGAGTCCTGCAGACTCGGGCGACACAAAACCATCTGGATTCATCGCCCCCGCCCGAAAGCCTTCGGGATTCATCCCTCCCGAGTAGAGACGGGGGGCGCCGGGAAGGCGTATTCGCCCGCGACGGTTCGAGCGCCGGCCGTCAGCCATCCGCTCCGGCTTCTCAGGCGTTCGGGCTGCGCGGCAGTCGCTCCAGCACAGCTGGAATCAGGCGGGCCAGCTTCTCGCCCCCCCTGGCGGCGTTCGCAAGAATCTTGGGAACCTCTGCGGGTTCGAGGTGATCCGGCAGGCACATGTCTGTGACGATCGAGTAGCCGATCACCTTCATTCCGGCGTGAATTGCCACGATCGCTTCCGGGACGGAAGACATTCCGACCACGTCGGCGCCCAGCAGTTTCAGCATCCGGTACTCGGCCCGGGTTTCGAGGTTGGGCCCCGGCACGCAGACGTAAACCCCTTTGGCGACGTGCAGCCCGAGCTCCAGGGCCGTCGAACGACTCAACTCGATCAGTTCCCGGCTGTACGGCTCGCAGAGATCGGGCCAGCGGGGGCCGAGGCGGTCGTCGTTGACGCCCCGCAGCGGGCTGTCGGGCATCATATTGATGTGATCTTCCATGACGACCACGTCGGCGAGGTCCAGTTGCGGGTTGATGCCGCCGGCGGCGTTGGTCAGCAGCAGGATTTCGGCGCCGAGCGCTCGCATCACCCGCACCGGGAATGTGACCTGCTTGAGCGAATATCCCTCGTAATAATGGAAACGCCCCTCCATGGCCACGATCGGCACGCCGCGGAGCGTGCCGCAGACGAGCCGCCCGGCATGCGACTCCACCGTGGACCGCGGAAAGTGCGGTATCGTCTCATAGTCGATGCAGGCTTCCTGATCGATCTGCTCGGCCAGTCCGCCGAGTCCCGTGCCGAGGATCAGCCCGACGCGCGGCGTGCCAGTCCACTGACTGCGGACGAATGCCGCCGCCTCATCGATCTGATTCCACAATTCCAGCACGTCGATCTCCTCTCAGGCTCTCGCTGCCGGCACACCGACAGCACTCCGCTCCGCGGCCGTCGGGCGGGCGTTACGCACGATCTTCACAAGACAAACAGGGCGAAGAGTCAGGCTCTTCGCCCTGTCGTGGCAGCAGTCATTGTCAGCCGACGAATGGCGACGGAGCGTTATTCGTCATCGTCGTCGTCGAGATCATCGTCGTCGTCGTCATCGTCGTCGTCGAAGTCGTCGTCGTCTTCGAAATCGTCGTCTTCGAAGTCGTCGTCGTCGAACTCTTCTTCGTCGAGTTCTTCGAGATCCTCGTCGAGATCTTCGTCGTCACCGAATTCGTCGTCTTCGCCGAATCCGCCCGCGTCGTCGACGTCCGCGAGCTGAGGGGAAGCGGACGAGCCGAACGGGGTCTCACTGAAGAGGCCGGCGGCGGACAGGCGATCTTCGTCGGACAGAGAAAAAGGCATGGATGCACACCTCGAAAACCGGAGTCTAGTCTCGATCTCAACCAGCGAGGCCCCGCCGTTGCAGGACGCCGTTTCTCACAGCGCGACTGGCGGCGTATACCACGCAACTACTTACCTGCAAATTACCTGCAGAATCTTTGACAGCAAGCCCGCTGCGGGCGACTGTCAATTTGCGCCATTTGGATAGTCGACACGGCGAACGTTGTCAAGCGCGTCCTGAAACGGAAATTCGGGTCTGCCCGATTGATCGGTTTCCATTGGTCCCGGCATCCGGGAATCCGGAACGGTCGAGCGATCTCCACACTCTGGAAAAATCGGCCTCCCTACCGTCGGAATTACCCATAGAGTCCGCCAGACACGGCATGTTCAGATTCGACAAGTCGGCCGTACCGCAGCGTCGGGCGAGGACTCCGATCAAAAATAACCGATATTGAATGTCGGCTTGCGATATTCCACGCGAAACCCGAAAGTGCGGCCTCTGCAGGAGTCTCCAGGATGCCGACTGCCATTTCCCGCCTCAGGAGCGCCGCCGAACTCACCTTGGGCTGGATGTGTGTCGGTCTGGCGCTGGCCGGGGCCGTCGTGCCGCTGTTGCCGACGACGCCCTTCCTGCTGCTGGCCAGTTTTCTGTTCCTCCGCAGTTCCCCGCGTTGCCACACGTGGCTCCTGCAGAATCGATTGTTCGGTCCGTTTCTCCGCGACTGGGAACGCCACCGTGCCGTGCGTCCCGCAGTCAAATGGCTGGCCATTTCGATGGTGCTGGTTGTCGCCGGCGTTTCGCTGGTGTCCGGGAAACTTTCCTGGCCGCTGCAGTGGAGTTTCGTCGGGCTGTGTGCGATGGGGCTGACGGTTGTCCTCCGCCTGCCAACCGTACCTGCGACCATCGATTCGCGTCCGACGGTCGCGCTGACCGCAACGCCGCGGAAAGTGCCGCCGATCGTCTGAGGCTGGTCTGGCAGGCGATCTGGCGATCACGGGCCGATTCGCGGTGAGCGAACATTGCTCACTCTTGGAATGTCTGCCGGGCAGCGTTCGAGAATCCGGCCTGGGAAGCCTTTTCCGGGCAGGTCCCCTGTGATACCGTTCGGCGGGGACTCCGGATTTTCGGGCGAGGCAGGAGGTGGCAGACGTCGTGAGGTCCAGTACGCCCGTGGAAGACGCGGCAGCCGTCCCGTCTGCAGGGGTTCCCGAGAGTGAGGAATCGCCCGGTCTGAGGCGGAGTCTGCGGTGCAGCGTCGCCGACGGAACGTCGTATGGCCTGATGGTCGGCATCGGGGAGACCTACCTCCAGGCCTTCGTCCTGGCGATCGGACTCGGGGAAGTCTTTGCCGGAATGATCGCCAGCGTGCCGCTGCTCGCGGGCAGCTTGCTGCAACTGGTTTCGCCGGCCGCCATTCGGATGCTGCGGTCCCACAAACGCTGGATCGTGATCTGCGCGACGATCCAGACTTGCAGCTTCATTCCGCTGATCATCGCCGCAATTCAGGGAGTGATCTCCCCGCTGTGGGTGCTGACGGTGGCTTCGGTTTACTGGGGGGCCAGCCTCGCCACCGGACCGGCCTGGAACACGTGGATGGGGACGCTGGTGCCGCGACCGCTGCGTGCCCCGTTCTTCGCCATGCGGACGCGGCTTGCGCAGGCGACGACTTTTGTTGGATTCCTCGCCGGAGGGTTTGCCCTGCAGGCCGGGCAGAGTCACGAGTCCAAAACGCTCATTTTTGCCGCCCTGTTTGCCGTCGCCTTCGTCAGCCGGGCCGTATCCGTCGTTGCGCTGGCGGTGCAGGCGGAGCCGGTCCCGATCCCGGCCAGAATGCGGTTTCTCTCGCTGCGTGAACAGTGGCATCGCTTTACGACGGCCTCGGTCGGCCGTCTGCTGCTGTTCATCGTCACCATGCAGTGCGGCGTCTATGTCGCCGGGCCGTACTTTGCGCCGTATATGCTGCGCGAGATGAAGATGTCCTACACGGGCTTCGCGGTCCTGCTGGGCGTCTCGTTCATCGCCAAATTCTTCTGTCTGCCGTTCTGGGGTCGAGTGGCTCATCGAGCCGGGGCCCAGCGGCTTCTTTGGATCGGTTCCGTCGGCATCATTCCGCTCGCCGCAGGCTGGGTGATCAGCGACAATTTCGTCTGGCTGATCTGCCTGCAACTGGTGGCGGGGGCTGCCTGGGGGGCCTATGAGCTGGCGATGATGCTGATGTTCTTCGAAACGATTCCCGAAGAAGAGCGAACCAGCATTTTGACACTCTACAACGTGGCAAATTCGTCGGCGATCGTCCTCGGCTCGCTGATCGGGGCTGGAGTGCTCAAGCTGGTCGGAGTCAGCGTTGCCGGCTACATGGCGGTCTACGTCGCCTCTACCCTCCTGAGGGCCGCCAGCCTGCTCCTGCTCCGCCGCGTGCCGTCGATGACCGTGACCAACGACATCATGCCGCTGCGGACACTGGCTGTTCGCCCGTCGATGGGGACGGTCGATGCCCCGCTGCTCCCGGCGTTTCCGGATCAGGTGGACGGTCGCAAGCCGGTCGCGGCCGAGCCGGCGCTGCATTGACGAGCCGGCTGCCGGTTGCGAACGAAAAAACCTCTGTAATGCAGCGGAAACCGCACCACAGAGGCTGACGAGCGCCGGGACGGGTTCAATGATGCCGGGACAGACGCCTCCCAAGTGGCGCTCGGGATGATCTCGAATCTTTGAGAAAGCAACACGCGTGCCGCGGAGTGTTGCCAAGTCATCTCGACTGCAGCAAGTACCGGGAATTGCTGAGACGAGTCGTGCTAAGTGTTTGCCATGAAATTGCTTACGTGATTCCGGGCATCGCCGGTTGGCGTCGGAGAGACTGGCAGGACGACTGCCGTCCGAGCGGTCCGCGGAAAACTGCGTGAAGCATTCTGCGGACCGTGCGGCAGAATGCGACGATCGGTTGGCTCCGGAGTTACGCAGCCTGCCGAAGCCGTTGCGATTCGCCTTGGGAGAGATTTACGGTTTCGCGATTGTCGCGTCCACCGAGGAAGCGTCCGATTGCGGTTTTCCGCACGGCGACTTCGTAACTGGCCAGGGCGAGGTAGAGCGTCGCCGCGATGGCGAGGACAAACTGAACCTGTGCCGGCCAACCGGTTCCGCGGAAGCTGATCTGGCAGAGCGGGACCAGGGGGTGATGGACCAGATAGAGCCAGAACGACGCGCCGGCCAGGTAACGCACCCACGCTGGCGGAACACCCTCCAGACGCTCGCACGTCAGCCACAGACCGAAGGTCAGCGATACGCACATGGCAGCCAGTAATGGAGCTGTCGCCCAGGATGGCAGCGTCCCCGTCCCACCGACGACCTGCATCAGATAGGTCGGGAAGAGCAGGGCGGCTGCCCCCAGCCACGCCAGGGGGTGTCGATGAGGTCCGGGGGGCGCCTTTTCCGGACGGACCGCTTCCAGCCCCCCCCACGCAAAAAACAACCCGCAATACGCGAATTTCGCGGGGACCGGGAGAAACGCGTGCTGAAAGCCGAGGACGACGTCAGGGTCCCACCAGAGAACGGCGGCAATTCCAGCGACGATGGACGGAATCGCCATCCGGCGCACGCGGGCGCAGGGCTGCAGTGGAACGCTACGGGCGGAATCGGAGGGAATCTGAAAGCGCCGTACGCTCCAGACGCCTGCGGCCAGGAGCATCGAGTAGATGAAGACGTATTGCAGATACCAGAGGTGACTCAGGCCCCAGAGATTGTGCTGCAGAGTCCCGAGACGGATGTCCTTCAGGTCTTTCCAGGAGAGCTGCCCTTCGCCGACCCAGCCGAGCATCCACAGATAAAGCTCCAGGGGCAGCAGGACGCAGGACGCGGCCAGCAGCGGATACAGAATGCGGTCGATGCGTTGCCGGAGGAACCGGCGTTCGCCGCGATGGGCGAGGCTGCGCCAGGAGACGTAGCCGCTGAGCATCAGAAACAGCGGCATCACGCAGGCTTCGATGGCCCAGAAAGCGGCGTTGATGGCGGCGTCGGGAACTGGATGGCGGATCGGCCAGGCCAGGCCGGGCATCGGGGCGGTCAGATAGGGAATGCCGGCATGCAGCACGACGACGGCGATGGCGCCCAGGCCGCGGATCCAGTCCAGTCCGGCATGATGCGCAGTGCTGCCGCGGTCGTTTTGAATCGCCCCAGCCTCCCTGCTGCGTGGCATGACCACCGTTCCATGGTGTTCCGGACGCCCGTCGAAGATGGCCTTGGCGGGCCGAGCGATTCTCGGATGTGGACTCTTTCTTATCGGACAGAATCTGATTCGTCGAGCAGGAATTACAAACTTTGCCCGTCTTTCGGACTGCAGGTCCGCACTGTCGAGTCGTTGTGTCGCGAGTTCTGCATGTGTTTCCACCGGTTCGATCCGGTCTCAAGTGGAGCGGCGATCACGCTCCAGAATCCTTCCGGCTGTTCAGAGATTGACGCCAGTTCCGAATCTGCTGTCGCATGTCCCGCAGCGTCAGAGGGGCGGAGGAGAGCATCAGATTCGGCTCGACTTCGGTTCGCGGCAGGTCGTCAACGCCCTGCACGCGATTCAGTTCTTCTTCCAGCGTCCGCAACCATGCGGGGACGTCGAGTCCAGCCCCGGTCGTGTCGTGCAGGTAGGCTTCGATCGTCTGCTTGAGGGACGTCATCGCCTCGGTGTCGACGTTCCCGACCTGGGCGCCGCGCCAGGCCGGTTCCAGCGACGCCACCATGCGATTGACCGCCAGGGGCTTCACAAACCGTTCCTGGAGATGGCTGGAAACGGACGGCAGCCGCATGCCGTACTGCTTTTCGAGTCGTTCGAGATCCTGCAGGTGCCGGTCGGCCATATCCTCGGTTTTGACCGCAAAGACCTCTTCCCAGATTTCCGCGGCCTCCGGGCGTCCCTGGCGCGACAGGACTTCGTGGGCCAGGCTGACGGGGAGGAGGTTCCAGGCGTCCCGATCGTACTGCGACTCCAACCGGAGGAAGTCGAGCAGGCAGTCGAACATCTCGCCATAGTCCGACTGGGTGGTCGTCGTGTTGTACTCCAGAAACCGGTCGAACTTTTCGACCACCATCTGATAGATCAGCTGCAGTTGCGAAACCGCGTCTTCCCGCGAAATCTCACCTGTCCGCAGATCTTCGAGCAGCCGCAACGGATGGAGCGGATCTTCGTGTTCGTCAAGGTAGTTGAGGTACTTCTCGGTGCCATTGTGGAGAATGGCGCGGATGTTTCCCAGCGTCAGCATCCGGGCATGCAGCAGGTCGCTGCCGTATTTGCGGATGAACGCCCGGGTTTCCTCCCAGACGGAGTCGAGGCGCAGGGCTTCCAGACTGGAAAGCCGCATTGAGCTGCTGTGCTCCAGCCACTGATCGAGATAGAACTCGACCACGGAACCGACGATTTCGATCAGCTCTTCGTCGGAGAACCGCCCCGATTTCCAGTCGAGGGACGCGGTTGCGATTGTCTCCAGCGAGTTGCGCATGGCGATCCGGAACAGTCGGTCGAATTCTGTCACGGCGGTCCCGGCCGGTCGGGAGACCCGTTCCATCCGGTGGGCCGCCTTCAGGAGATGCCACGTTTCGCGCAGCAGCCCCAGGCGGGGAAGGTGCGCCAGCAGAAACCGCATGACGACCTGATGCGTCCGGGCCGGCAGAATCTGCCGGGGTTCACCGCCGTGCTCCAGGGGGACGTAGAGCAGTGGCTTCTTCTGCAACTGGCGGATCAGCGCCGGCAGCAGCCGGCGAACTTCGACCGGATCGTTCCGCAGGATGCCGCGATAGACGTCGAGAACCCGCACGAAGTCGCGGGCGGAATCCCGCGCCGGACCTTCCAGCGGCAGGGCGCAGGTCAGACACCACTGCGCCGTCCGGCAGCTCAGACACGTCGTGATCGCGACGTGCAGCAGGTAGAACTTGGTCTGGAGCTGGATGTCGTACTCGACGTTGGCGTCGTGGTCGCCGCTGGACTCGCTCACCGCCCGATTCCAGATGTCTTCAATCAGGCGTTCCAACCCTGTTTCCAGAGCGTTCGCCTGCTCCAGCCAGCCGGTGACCGCTTCGGCAACGGACTCCCGCCTGTCGGCATCCTCGGCCGCCTGGCTGGCGAGTACGGCCCCCTGCTGGAGCAGCAGCGCCATCGTCCGGACGAACTTCAGCCGGACTTCGAGCGTTTTCTCCAGCAGCTCGAATTCGCCGTCGCCGGAGCTTCCGGCTGGTCCGCTGTCGAGCGTGTCTCCGACTACTCCATCGGCGGTGCTGTCGCGATAAACCACGTCGTCGTAGGCGGCGTTGAAAACATTGTCTTCGTCGTCGTCGGAATCCCTGTTATCTGCCACGTCGTCGGACCAGTCGGCGTCGCGCCCGCCCGTCCGCCCCAGTGCATGCTTCAGCGATGGAGCGTTCCAGTATTCACCGGCATTCGCTTCGAGATAGTCAAACATCCGCCGGACCAGCGGCCAGGCATCGGCGTTCTCGGCCGCCCCCGCCACGAGCTGCTCCATCCACCGGAGCAGCAGTCCGTCGAACGAATCCGAGCCGCCGTCCAGCCCGACCTCGTCGGATTGGCTGAGCCATTGCATGAGCAGTCCGAGCGACGCGACCGAATCCTTGCGATCCATCAAGGCGACGACGACTTGTGCATAGGACTTGGCGGACGCGAAGTGCGTCACGTGCTGCCGCCAGAAACTGATGTTTCCCGCCGCTTCACCGGCGGCCCGCCATTCGGCGAGCGCCTGCGCCACGTGACTGGCGGAATCAAACGTTTCCCGCGCCTTGACCGCCGGAAGGTCCTGGACTGTCGGAGTGCCGAAGCGGTCCCAGTAATCAGCAAAGGCGGCGAACTGGCGCGAAACGTCGGAGGAGAGCGTCGCATCGCCGCGCGCTGCGGCTTCCTCCAGCGTCCGCGAGTAGGCCCGCAGGAGGCTTTCGACCAGCGCCAGGAGGGTTTCGACGCGCTGATCGGGGACGCTGTCTTCGCGGGACGAAAACAGAGGAAACTGTCCCTGGAATCCGAGGACGTTCCAGGGGTCGACGATCGCGCCGCAGTCGATGCCGCGTTTGAGGTAGTTCTCGGCTTCGGCGATCAGCTCCGCCGCCTGGCTGACTTCCCCCTGTTTCAATCGCTGGGGGACGACGGACAGCCGCCACTGGATTTCGGATTCGAAACGAGCCGACGCACACGGTATCACATTGGCCTGGAACTGGGCCTCGGTGGTGTTTCCCAGGCGGGCGAACAGGTACGCCAGATGCCGGCGCTGGACCTGCAGCGACCCGTAGTTCGCCAGGTGGATATTCAGGGACTGTCGGACGTGTCCGAAGGGCTGCTGCGTCGCCTCGGCGTGTTTGCGGAGTCGTTTTGTCCGGGCGCCCGTCGCCGTGGTCAGCAGGCGCTCGTAGAATGCGTCTCGCTGACGGGCGACTCGCGGCAGCAGCGAAGTCAGCGTGACCGAGGAATCGTGCGTCTCCGGCCCGGCGCCGCTGATCGACGAAGCCATCAGGATCGTCCCGGCGAGGACGGCCGAGGCGTCGAAGATGCGTTCTTCCATGGGGGTCCGTCGCTGATCGGCAATCCACGCCAGCAGCGACTGCAGAATGATTTCCCGCACGACGAATCGCCGGTAGAAACCTTTCAGATCGATCAGATGGGGATCCCACTCGCCAAACAGATAGTTGGTCCGCTTATTGGCGGGATGCAGATGGTCGTGGGACCGCGGGTCCATCGCCAGCTCGTCCAGACGATCCAGATCGAACCAGGACTCCACCAGGATTTCCTGGGGCGTCTCCGCCAGAAGCTTCAGGGCGCCCGAGATGACGGATTCATACGGACCGTTGGCGACCCCGGCCCCTTTGAGGAACAGAGGAATGGGCCGGAGTCGTTCGTGCGGGTAGGGCTCCATTTTTCGCCCGTTTTCCAGCACGGCCACCGGGCGATGTCCGACGAAATCGTTCAGGCGGCGCAGGGCGGCGGGGATGATTCGCTCGGCCTCGGTCCACGGCCCGCCTTCCTGCAGCGCGGCTTCGAACAGCCGGGCGAGGAAGAAGGGGTTTTCGAAATCTTCGTCCTTGCGATGAAACAGGAGATCGCGATGGTGCTGCCGGTAGGCGGAGAAGAGCCCGTCGAATGTGAGATCCAGCACGGTCCGGGCCTGGGTCGTATCGGCGAACGGACCGCCAGACTCCTGAAGTTCCGTCAGGCTTTTGCGGAGCGTCTCCGGAAGACGCTTCCAAGGGACGCGGCGCGAGATGGAATTCAGCATCTGCTGAAACTTGGGATCCGGGCGACCTCCCGAGAAATTCAGATAACCGAGAACTTCCCGAATGGTGGCCCGATCCTCGGCGTTCAGTTTCAAGTGTCGATTCCTTCCCGACCGCCAAGGCGGAAGACATGGTCAGCGAGACCGGCGGCGGCCGGTGCCAAAACCGAATTCTCTGTCCTCTTTCCGACGCTGCGGATGGCGCTGCCGATCGAGGCTCGAAAGGTCGCAAGTTGCGTCAATCGGGCGAGTTGCGTCTTGTCGGCGGCACTGCAGCGACGGGTCGTTTCCCGCTTGAGCATAGTCCAATCACTACGCTTCTGGCAAACCCGGCATTCCCCGGTCCGGACATCTGTCACCGTTTGGTTTTCCCGACGACGTCTCAATTCTGATCATCTCCACGGAAGACATTGACGATGAAGTAGAGGATGACGGATGATCGGGCTGGGTTGGCTGCTCCGTTTCACAATCCGTTGGCAACACGCGGCCGCAAGTCCCGGGATGGCAAGGATGCCGGCAGCCGGGCTGGTAGAAATCAGGGATGATGGATATGTCGCGAGAGACTGAAGTCGCTGTCCGGCCGAATCGCGGTTCGGGCGGAGGGCCGCTGGCGTGGTCGCTCGGACTGGGGCTTACGGTCGCTTTCTACGCAGCCCTGCCGCACATTCCCTATCAGCAGGAAATGCTGCGGCGGTATTTCACTGCCCACTGGATCGAGTACGCGACCACGGGCCTGTTCTTCCTGGGCATGTGCACCCTCCTGTTTAAACTGCGCAGACTTCCAACTGAGCGGACGGCGCTGCATGGCGACCTGCTGGAGGGACTGCAGGTTGAAGAGGCGTCCGACTCCGGCGCGCGGGCGCGGGCTCTCGAAGGTCATCTGCGGCTCGTCGCCCGACGCTGTGCAGATTCCCAGCTCGTCCGTCGTCTACAGGAAGTCTGCGACTACGTCCGGGTCCGCCGCAATGCGAGCGGTCTGGAAGGCCACCTGAATTATCTGGCGGAGCTCGCTTCCGGGCGACTGCACGACAGCTACGCGCTGATCCGGACGATTACCTGGGCGATTCCGATTCTCGGTTTTCTGGGAACCGTCATCGGGATCACGATGGCAATCGCCAACGTGACGCCCGACCAGCTCAGTTCCTCGTTGAACGAAGTCACGGGCGGACTGGCGGTGGCCTTCGATACGACGGCCTTGTCGCTCGGGCTGTCGATGGTGCTGGTTTTTTCCACGTTTGTCGTCGAACGGGTCGAGCAGCGGACGCTGGATGCGGTTGAAGATCTTTCGCTCCGCCATATGCTGGCCTTCTTCCCGGGGGATCTGGAGAAACCCGACAGCCCGTGGTTGATTGCCGAGCAGCAGGCCGCGGAACAATTGCTGGCCCGGACGGACGCCGCGATCACGCATCAGACCGGTTTGTGGCAGTCGGCCCTGGAAGAGCTGCGGGGGCGCTGGACAGAGACGCTTCAGAAGGAGCAGGGCTCGCTCCAGCAGAACTTACGGCAGGGGGTTGCGCAGACCCTCGACAGCCACAGCGAGCAGCTCGATGGGCTGCGGCAGGAGATCGTCGCGGCCTACGCGGCAACCGCCGAGCGGATTCAGCAGCACTGGTCGACGCTGGAGTCGGCCGCCGCCGAACGCCGCGCTGTCGAACTGAAGGAACTGCTGACGGAGCTGCGGCAGCAGCAGGAGCAGGCCCGCCGACAGGCCGCCGAGCAGACGCAGCAACTGGGTTCCGCGGTGGAGACGCTCGTTTCGGCGATTGGTGCGTGGCAGGTCCGCCTGGAAGAGGCGACCTTCGCGACCGAACGTCAAATGGGGGCACTGGACCGTCAGGGCGAGGTGCTGCTGCAATTGCGGGGGTCGGAAGACGACCTCGTCCGCGTGGAACGGCAGCTTGCGGAGAATCTGCAGACCGTCAGGACCGTCGATACGCTTCAGGAGACCGTGCTCAATTTGAACGCCGCCGTGAATTTGCTGGCGGCCCGTGGGATGAACCGGGCGGCCTGAAGCGGACCACTGGCCGCCTGACGCAGCGTCTCCCAGACACGGACGGACTTCGACATGGCTTCACGTCGCCCGAGAACATCGCAGGGAATTTCGCTGTTTCCGTTTCTTGCGGTGCTGGTCTGCATGATGGGGGCGCTGATCTTCCTGCTGCTGGTCACGACGACGCGGATCCGGGCGGAGTCGGTGGCCCGCGCGCTGGAGCAACTGGTTCCCGTCGAGGAACTTCCGGACCTGCTGCCGGCTCCGATCGAGGCGCCGCAGCGGTTGCCGGTCGAACCCGAGGAAGGACTGGAGATCTACGAATCGCCGGATCTTCCTCCCGAGCCGGTGGCTGTCGAGGAACCGGTCGACAATTCCCGGCAGGCTGCGGCGCTGGCGGCTGCCTGGAGCCACAAAGTTGACGACCTGTCGCGGCAGCGTGAGGAGCGGCTGCGGCAACTCTCACAGCGGCGGCTGCTGGCGGACGCGGCGGCCCGTAAGGTTGTCGCGCTGCAGGAAGAGATTTCCCGGCTCGAAGCCGAACTGACGGCGGCGACGCGGAAGCTCGAAGCGGCCGAGAGTCAGCCGGTTTCGGAGACGGACCGACGGTTGATCGAGCAGCAGATTCTGGCCCTGCGCGAACGATTGAAGAACGCCCGGCAGCAGGAGTCGGGGGGTGGGAAGTTCTCCGTGGTGCCGGTGGACCCGATCTCCGGGACGAGCCGGCGGCCGATTCTGATCGAGTGCACCAAAGACGGCCTGCGGTTCCTGCCGGAGGATATTGAGTTGACTGCCGCGGATCTGGCGGGTTTTCCGGAGCGGGCCAATCCGCTGCTCGCCGGGACGGCGGCGCTGGTGAATTACTGGCTGGACAAAGACCGTCGGGAGCCGGGAGGCAAGCCGGCGGCCGAGCCGTACGTGCTGCTGCTGGTCCGACCGGAAGGGACTGTGGGTTACTACGTGGCGATGCAGCTGCTGGCGTCGCTGAAGACTCAGCACGGATACGAGTTGCTCGATGCGGACACTGCTCTGCAGCCGCCGCCGCTCGACCCGGCCGCCCGCGACGCCTGTCAGAACGCGATCAATCTGCTGCTGGCAGAACGGGAGCGGATCATCGGTTCCGCCCGCGGAGTCCGAGGCGGTGGTGTCCTTGACGAGTCCCGCGCCAAATCGGGGGGCGGCTTCGAGGTCAACGATGTCCTCGGCGAGCGGAAGACGTCCGATGTCGGAAGTCGGAGCTGGGAGAATGTCGACAGATTTCAGGGACGGGAGAACCGGGCGCCGCGCGAGTTGAAACCCGGTGAAGCCGCTCCGTTGCCGACCCCCGAGGACGCGGGGCGAAAAGTGATTGAAATCCCGTCCGGCGGTCGACCTTACTCGCCGCCGTCGCCGGAACAGGAGTCTCTCGCGCCCCGCGGGCCGAGTCTCGGGCGGAACAGTTCCAAGACGAAGCCCGGCGACGAAATGAACCTGGAGCAGCTTTCGACGCGCCGCTGGGGTCAGTCCGACGCTTCGGCCTCGATCACGATGGAGCGCGAAGTGATCGTGCGGGTCGACAGCGACGAGATGGTCATCGGCAAACAGACTCTGAAGGTCGGTCGCGGTGAGTCGGCTAACCAGCTCCTGGGGGCAGTGCTGCAGGGGGTCGAGGAAGAGATCCAGACGTGGGGGCGTCCGCCGCGGGGCTTCTTCTTCCGCCCGGCGCTGAAGTTCGTGATCAATCCCGGCGGCAATCAGCACGTCGATCGACTCGACCCTCTCCTGGAAAAGTCCGGTCTGAGCGTGACGCGTAAGTTTTCGTTTGAAGCGGCCGATTCCCGATTGCCGGAGGTCTCGCGATGAGCCGTCGACCTCGCGCCGAGATGCAGTTTGGTTCGGATGCGTTTCTCGATGTGATCGCTAACATCGTCGGCATCCTGATTATTTTGATCGTGATCGCCGGGATGCGCGTCAGCGAGACGCCGGTCCTGTTGTCGGTTCCCACTCCAGTTGCTGAGCCGATCCGCAGTGACGAGCCGGACGACCCGGGATTGCCCGTTCTGTTTGCGGCCGAACCGCCGCCGCCAGCGCCGCCAGTTCTGGAACCTCCCCGGTCGTTGCCCGTGGAGCCGCCGCAGGACCTGGTCGAACAGGCAGCACGTCTGCAACGGGAGCTACAAGCGCTGACGCGGGATCAAGGCGTGCTCGGTCAGCGACTTTCCGCCGAGCATCAGGCCGCCGAGACCTTCGCACAACGTCTCCAGACCCTGCAGTCGCAACTGGTGGCGACGCAGAGCCGGGCGGGACAGCAGCAGCTTTCGGCGCAGCAGACGGCGGCAGAGCTCGCCGCGGCCCGCAAGGAACTGGCCGATCTGGTGCGGCAGGTGCGTCAACTCGAAGCCGACGTTCCCGCGGCGGAAACGCTGGAGCACCGGATCAATCCGATTTCGCGCGTCGTGACAGGCGACGAGCGTCACTACCGAGTGGACAAAGGACGAGTCGCGGAGGTTCCCATCGAGAAACTGGCCCAGAGCCTGCGGGAACAGATCGAACGCCGGAAAGACTCGTTACTGAAGCTCCGGCAGTACAATGGCGAGGCCGGTCCGATCGACGGATTTACGATGAAGTATCTCGTCGAGCGCGGCGGGCTGTCGGTTCTCGACGAATTGAAGTTCGGCCCCGGCATGTACCGGATCGCCGTGACGCAGTGGCGGATCGAACCCGATCGCAACATAGTGTCGGAGTCGATCGACGAAGCTCTCGCGCCGGGTTCGCGGTTCTACACTTCGCTGCTGCAGATCCGGCAGGGGTCGGCTCTGACATTCTGGATCTACCCGGACAGCTTCGCCGAGTTCCGCCGGCTGCAGAAGTTCGGGCACGAACACGGCTTCATGGTCGCCGGTCGTCCGCTGCCGGACGGGGTTCCAATCATGGGCTCGCCCAACGGGACCAAGTCGTCGGCCCAATAGGTCGCAGCGCCGAACCTGTCACCCGGCCGGCGTGTCGTCAGCTCCAGCCACTGTCCGTCGCTCTCCTTCTCGAAAGACGACCGCCGATGGATCCCGCCGCGAAATCGAGTGTCGACGAAATCCGTGAGCGCTTCGACCATGATGTCGAGCGTTTCTCGAATCTCGAAACCGGGCAGTCATCGACCGTCGATGCCGCATTTGCGCTGGATCTGGTCGCGGAAACCGCGGCTGCCGTGACGCCCGGCGCACGGCACGTCGTCGACGTTGGCTGCGGCGCCGGCAACTATACGCTCAAACTGCTGCAACTGCTGCCGGGGCTGGACGCGACGCTGATCGACCTGAGCCGTCCGATGCTCGATCGGGCTGTCGAGCGAGTCGGAGCGGCCACGACCGGACGCGTGACGGCTTTGCAGGGAGACATCCGGGGACTGCCGCTGGAGGCGAACTCCTGCGACATCATCCTGGCCGCGGCCGTGCTGCACCATCTGCGAACCGAGGCCGAGTGGAAGCAGGTCTTTCGGAAGTTCTCGGAAGCGCTCCGTCCGGGGGGCGGGCTCTGGATCTTTGATCTGATCGCCCACGAGCACCCTGCGGTTCAAGGGATTCAATACCGGCGTTACGGCGAGTACCTGACACAGCTTCGGGACGAAGCCTACCGCGACCACGTTTTCGCGTACGTCGCCCGCGAGGACACGCCGGCGCCGCTGACATTTCAGTTGCAGCTCCTGCGCGACGCGGGCTTTGCCGCGGTCGACGTGCTGCACAAGAATTCGTGCTTCGCGGCGTTCGGCGGCGTGAAAGCCTGATCGCGTCACGGTCTTCACAGCGCGCCTCGGGCCGTAGAATCGTTAAAGCCGGATGTCCGCAAACCGCTGCTTGAACGGTGACAGGGGGAGTAGACTGCGCGCCGGGGTGGAAGCGTCAGGCTTTCGCCACATTCTGCGTCCCGGCCCACGTCTGCGGAGAATTCACCGTGCTCGTCCAAATGGATCTGGTGCGGATCATCATCAGCGAGATCAACGATCAGCAGGTGATCTTCCTGCGAGAGGTCGAAGGCGAGCGATCGTTTCCGATTCTGATCGGGCTGTTCGAAGCCACCAGCATCGACCGCCGGGTCAAGGGTGAGACGCCCCCCAGGCCGTTGACGCACGACCTGCTGAAGAACGCGATCGAGCAGCTCGGCGGGGAAGTGCAGGACGTGGTGATCAACAGCCTGCAGGAACACACCTACTTCGCCGCGATCCGCGTCCGACAGGAGGGGGAATTGACGGAGATCGACAGTCGACCCAGCGACGCCATCGCGCTGGCGGTGCACTACGATCCGCACCTGCCGATTTATGTCGACGAATCGGTGCTGGAGCAGGTGGCGTAGGGTGCTGGTTTTGATCAGAAAAGGCCCGGGGCGGCTCGCCCCGGGCTAAGAGAAGAGTTGGAGTTCGGCTCCGTTATTTGAACGCGGATTGCAGAGTTTCCTGCAGCTTCTTCCACGACGCTTCGTCGGCGGCCTTGTTGTACTTCAGACCGTCGACCCCCTTCTGGTCGATCCCTTCGACCGTGAAGCTGTGCTTTGCCCCGGCGTAATTCTCGAAGTCGTACTTCACGCCCGCCTTGTCGAGCGCGCCGCGAAACGACTGGATCGCCGCGGCGGGAATGAACGTGTCGTCCGCGCCGTTGCAGATCAGCAGCCGCGCCTTGACCTGCTTGGCGTCGGTGTCCGTCGCCATCGGCAGGCCGCCGTGGAAGCTGGCGACGACGTCGAGATCCGTTCCCGCCAGCGCGAGCTGAATCGCGGTCGAGCCGCCGAAGCAGTAGCCGATCGCCGCCAGCTTGTCGGCATCGCACTGCGGCTGCGACTTCAGCACGTTCAGGGCGGCAGTCGCTTTCGCCCGCCACTCGGCGACGTTCGACCGCACCAGGCCCGCCATCTGGCCCGCGTCTTTCGGATGCTCGACGGTTTTGCCGCCGCCGTACATATCCGCTGCGAAGGCGACGTAGCCCAGTCCGGCGAGCTGCTCGGCCCTTTTGCGGGCGTAGTCGTTGAGTCCCCACCATTCGTGAACGACCAGAATCGCGGGCCGCTTGCCGGTCACAGCGTCGTCATACGCCAGGTAGCCGACGTGCTCCGTGTCGCCGAACTTGTATTTGATCGTTTCGGTCTTGATCGCCCCTTCGACAACGGCGGGGAGGCAGAGCAGGGCGGTGACAATCCAGGCAAGTCGCTTTGTCATGTCGTTCTCCAGTTCCACAAGACTGAGGACGCGTCGCCGATCGGACCGGAGACGTGCGTTTCGACTTTGCACTTGAGCACGAAACCGGGGCTCATTCAAGGATGGCGCGGCCGGTCCCTGCTACAATTGGTATGTGCCGTCACATCACGACATTCCCAGCCCGGAAGCCCTGCATGTCCGCCACGTATCATCAGCTTGTGAATTCCCTGCGTCAGGCCTTTCCGCAGCCCGTTTCCGATCGCGTTCACGACGCGTATTTCGTCTTCTCGTTCCTGCGGGCGCTCGATCAGCTCGACGCCATGAAATCCGTCTCGCCCCTGCTGGGCGAACCGGCGGAACTCGACTACGAGGCGGCCCGGAAGTCGACCGTTCGCGATGCGCCGGATTCTCTCGAAAACGTGACGCAACTGCTGGTCGAACATCTTTCCGGGATGTTTATCTGGGGACACCCGCGGGCGCAGATCAACGTCGTTCCGTCGCCCACGATTCCGAGTGTGATCGGCGGGCTGCTGCCGTCGATCTACAATCCCAACCTGGTGAGCGAAGAGTCGTCGAAACAGGTGGCGGTCGCCGAGGTGGAAGTCTCGGCGATGACCGCTGCGCTCATTGGATATGACCCCGCAACCGCCGCCGGACTGTTTACGTTCGGCGGCACCGGGACGCTGCTCTATGGCGCGAAACTGGGGCTGGAGAAAGCCTGCCCAGGGGTTCGCCAGCACGGACTGCACGAACGGGCTGTGATTCTCTGTTCGGACCACGCGCACTACGCCTGTGTGGCGGTGGCGAACTGGCTGGGGATCGGGCAGGACAATGTGCTCAAGATTCCGTCGACGCCCGACAACGAGATCCGCACGGACTTGCTGGAGCAGACCGCTCGCGAAGTTTTGAGCGGCGGCGGGCGGATCGCCTGCCTGGTGGCCACGATGGGGACCACCGACCACTTCGGGATCGATCATCTGCGGGAAATCGTCGCCATCCGGGACCGATTGCAGGCGGAGTTCAAATTGCCGTATCGGCCGCACGTCCACGCCGACGCGGTGATCGGGTGGGCCTGGAGCGTGTTCAACGATTATGACTTCGATCGGAATCCGCTGGCGTTCCGGCATCGGACGGTGCGGGCGCTGGCGGGAGTGCATCGGAAGATGCAGCACCTGTACCTGGCAGATTCGCTGGGGATCGATTTCCACAAGACGGGTTTTGCCCCCTACATTTCGAGCCTGTTCCTGGTCCGGGACGCACACGACCTGGAACTGATCTGCCGCAAACCGTCGGAGACGCCGTATCTGTTCCACGAGGGAAGCTACCACCCGGGCCGCTACACCCTGGAGACCAGCCGGAGCGGTTCCGGCCCGCTGGCGGCCCTGGCCAACCTGCGGCTGTTCGGCAAGGACGGTCTGCGCTCGCTACTGGGGCATCTGGTGACGATGGCGGAAACGCTGCGGGATCACCTCGAAGGACACACCAGCACGACCGTCGTCAACCGGGGGAACTTCGGCCCGGTGACGCTGTTCCGGGTCTATCCCGACGGCGTCGACACCTTCACGGTCAAGCAGCGCGAACAGACCGATCCCACTTATCGCGACCAGCTCCGCGCCCACAACGACTACAACCGGCAGGTGTTTCAGATCGTGCAGCGGGAAGCGCTGGCGGGGCGGGGCGTGGTGATCTCGCTGACGGATTGCTATCGGGAAAGCGACTACGGGGAGCCGATGGTGGCGCTGAAGTCGTATATTCTGAGTCCGTTCGCGGAGGAGCAGTATGTGGATGCGGTGCTGGATTCGCTGTGGCGGGCGCGGGAGGAGATTGGGGCGGGGTGAGGGGGATGCGCGACAGCGGGTTTGAGTGTCGACCGGCAGCGATGTCGAAGGTGTGCTCTGGATTGGGTGAATACTACTGACTCAAAGCGGTCAGCAGTGACGCCGGGCGGTCGTATCGATGGCGACAGACGAACAACTGACGAGTTCCTCGAACAGGTCGCGACGCTGGTGGCGGCAGGTCTGTCGGGGGCTTCTGCTCTACGCTGTTGTTCCGTACGTCGTAATCGTTGTCATCTTTGTCGTTTTTCAGCGACGGTTGATGTACCAGCCGACTGTCGCCGGACGTTTGCGCATCGCAGACATCGGGGCAGATGACGCAAGCGGCATGGATACCGAGCTCAAGACGGCGGATGGCAACACACTGCAAGGTTGGTTGCTCTATGGCAAGGGGCGACACGGAAGGCCTGTCGGGCAATCGCCGCTGGTTCTCTATTTTCCTGGCAATTCTCTGAACCGTCGAGAACGAATCAATGACCTTCGCGAAATCGCGTCGCGAGGATTTGATGTCCTGATTTTCGACTACCGCGGGTTCGGTGACAGCACTGGCTCACCGACGGAATCGGGCCTGTCCGCGGATGCGCTGCTGGTCTGGAACTATGCACGGGATAGGCTCGGGTATGACGAACGGAGAATCGTGGTGTTCGGGGAATCGATCGGCGGGGCCGTCGCGTTGTCGCTGTGGTCGAGCGAAAACAAAGATCCCCCGCGGCCAGCCGCCGTCTTTCTCAACTCGACGTTTACCTCCATGCCGCAAACCGTCGCCTGGCATTATCCGCTGTTTCCATTTCAGTTCCTGCTGCTGGATCGCTGGCCTTCGATCGAGCGAATCCGCCGCGTGGATTCGCCGGTCATCGTCTTTCACGGCGCGGAAGACAGAATCGTCCCGGTGGACCAGGGGCGTGCGCTGGCGCAAGCCGCACCTCACGCCAGGTTGATTGAGACTCCCGGCGCAAATCACAATGAGATTCCGATGATGCGTTTGCGCGAGGAACTGGACGCGATCCTGGCATCCCTGCCTCCGGTGCGGTGACGTTCCGGGGGTGTCGTCGCTGCGCTCCTCACCCCCCGGCAACACTCTGGCAGCCCTCCGGGCTGCGAACGGCGGGGGATTCGGACCGGAAAGCTACATGGACGAAAATTGAATTTCCCACTCGCCCACGATCAACTGCGGCACAAATCCCATGCTCGCCCTTCCGTCCGCCCAGCGGATCATCTCCGGCCGGCGGGCGACGTCGGTGCAGAGCCGGCTGGGATGCGGCGTGACGCCGACACGGCCGAGGTCGAGCCGGTCTGCATCCCAGCAGGTCTGCACGGTGATGTCCGGGTGCGTCAGCCTGTGCGTGTGCCCTTCGCAGGCGATCTGCAGGAGGTGGAAGTCGTCGTCCGGGAGATCGATGCAGCGGTTGCGAATCTGGGCGGCAAACTCGGCGGCCCGGGGGCCATGTTCCGGGTCGAAGTTCTCATTGACTCGTCTGGCGTCGTGCAGCACGGCAAACAGGGTCACAACTTCAGCCTTCGCTCCCGTCTCCTGAGACAGCCGCAGGCCGTTCTCCAGCACGCGGGCCCAATGGACGACGCCGTGGTAGCCGTCGAGCGGCAGCGCGTAGTCCAGGAGAATCACTTCGAGGATTGGCTTGAGGTCCATCGTGTCATCGTACCCGGCGAAGTCCGCGCGGGAAGTCAAACTGTCTGACGAGCGTGCCTTGAAGTTGGGGGCGTTGGGGCCACCGGCGACTCGCCGGTGGCTAAGATAAGAGAAGAAGAGGAATTCTCCTGCCGTTGACGACACACTCACGTGACATTGGTCCCCGCTTCTGCTTCGATAACAACATCCCCCGCACCACGACAGGGCGGGGGGCTGTTCGATTCCCGGAGTTCCGCCAATGTCGCTCGCTCGCCTGCTTTCGACCGTCTGGCTGACGGTATTGCTCAACGTGTCGATCTCGTTTTCCCACGATACCTGGCTGCAGGTCAACACGCCGGTCGTCCGGTCGGGGGAGACGGTTTATCTGGATCTCCTGCTGGGGAACCACGGCAACGAGCACCGCGACTTCCTGCTGGCGAGCAAGGTCGGCCTGGAGCACGCCACGCTCAAGGTCTTCGATCCGTCCGGGCGGGAGTACGATGTCAAAAACCGGCTGATCGACACCGGCTATACGCCGAAGGAAGGCTACTGGTCGGCCCGGTTCAATCCGGTGGAGCCGGGGATGTACGTGGCAGTGCATACCGTCGACCAGATCGTCAATCACGGCGTGCCGACGCGATCGCACAAGAGCGCCAAGGTCTGCTTTGTGGCGAGCAAGCTGCTCGACAAGGTCCCCGAGGAGAATCCCGGTTTCGACCGCGGATTCGGGCATCCGCTGGAGATCGTCCCGGAAGCCAACCCGGTGACGCCGTCCGGACCGGAAGTGCCGATCCGCGTGAAAGTGCTGCTGAAGGGGAAGCCGTTCGAGGGCGCCCGTGTGTCGTTCATTCCGCGGGGCGTGAAGCTGGCGGACGGTTTCGACGAGACGTACGAGCGGAAGACGAACGCCAACGGGCGGTGTTCGTTCACGCCGAAGGAAGGGAACCATTACCTGGTGGTGGTCCATCACAAGACGGATGAAGCAGGGGACGGGTACACGGCGACGTCGTATTCGGCTACGCTGACGGTGCTGGTGCCCGACATCTGCCCGTGCTGCGGGGAGTGACGGGACCAGTCGGCTCCGGAACCACGACGCCCAGCAGAATGTCTCGACCGGTATGACGACGGCTCAGCGAGAACTGGCAGTTTCGATTGTTGAGCGATTGCGCGAAGCCGGATTTGAAGCCCTGTTTGCGGGCGGATGTGTCCGGGATCTGCTGCTGGGGCGCGATCCCAAGGACTACGATATCGCCACCACCGCGACTCCCGAACAGGTGCGGGAGACGTTCGGCCGGAAACGGACGCTGGCCATCGGGGCCAGCTTCGGCGTGATCGCCGTGCTGGGGGCCAAAGGGGTCCACCCCGTAGAAGTCGCCACATTCCGGACGGAGGGACCGTATCTCGACGGACGCCGGCCGGAGTCGGTCAGCTACTGCTCGCCGGCCGAGGACGCTCTCCGCCGCGATTTCACGATCAACGGCATGTTCTACGATCCGATCGAGTGCCGGGTCTTCGACTACGTCGGCGGGGAGCGGGATCTGGCGGCGCGGGTCGTCCGGGCCATCGGCGATCCGGCGGCGCGGATGGAAGAGGACAAGCTCCGGCTGCTGCGGGCGGTCCGGTTCGCCGCCGGTCTCGACTTTCAGCTCGATCCGGCGACGGCGGAGGCGGTCCGGCAGATGGCGCCGCAACTGGTCGTCGTCAGCGCGGAGCGGATTGCCCAGGAGCTGCGGCGGATGCTGGTGAATACTCACCGCCGGCGGGCCGTGCAGCTGACCGAGGATCTTGGGCTGCTGCCGGTGATGCTGCCGGAAGTGCAGATTACGGCGTTCTGGAACGGGACGCCCCCCCGCGTGCAGACGATGCTTGATCTGTTGCAGCAGCCGTCGTTCGAGCTGGCGTTCGCGACGCTGGTGTCGCCGCTGCCTCCCGAGCCGACCGTGCGGGACATCTGTCGCCGGTTGCGGTTGTCGAATCACGAAACGGCCCGGATTGTGTGGCTGGCGGAGAATCAGACTCTGCTGGACGACGCTCTGTCGTTTTCGCCGGCCCGGCTCAAGCGGACGCTGTCCCATCCGGGGGCAGTCGAACTAGTCGATCTGGCTCGCGTCCGTCGGCTGGTGACGAATTCCGATCTGCAGCCGGTGCTGTTCTGCGAGCAGTTTCTGCGGGAGACGCCGCCGGAGGTGCTCAACCCGCCGCCGCTGGTGACGGGGGACGACCTGATCCGGCTCGGCTGGCGGCCGGGACCGGAATTCCGGCCGCTGCTCGACCAGGTGCGCGATGCGCAGCTCAACGGGGACATAACTACGAAAGCTGACGGGATCGAACTGGCCCGTCGATTGCATCCCCCCGGGGATATTGATAAATCCTAGGGGTTCGCAACTGCACTGTTCACCCGGCCCGCGGAATCCCATTCGCGGGCTCTTCTGATTTCCGGGAGTGGCTTCATCGTGTCCAGCAAGGTTCGCATCGCCATTATCGGCGCCGGTCTCGTGTCCGATTTCCATCACGTTCCCGGCATCCGCCTCGATTCGCGGTGCGAGCTCGCCGCCGTCTGCGATCCCAACGAGGAACTGCTGGAGCAGCGGAAGAAGGAGTGGGGCCCGGCGAAGTACACGACCGACTACGAGAAAATCGCCGCCGACCGCGACATTGACGCGGTGATCATCGCGACGCCCAACTTCACGCACAAAGACATCGCCCTGGCCTGCATCGAAGGGGGCCAGCATGTGATGGCGGAGAAGCCGCTGGGGGTGAGCTTCGAAGAGGCCCGACAGATGTACGTGGCGGCCCGCGACAAGGGGGTCCGCCACATGACCGCCTTCACGTACCGCTTTGCGCCGTCGATGCGATACCTGCGGCATCTGCTCAAGTCCGGCGGCCTGGGCGAGCCGCGGCACTTCCGCAGCCAGCGGTTTCTGGATCTGCCGGAAACGAGCTGGGGCTGGCGGCAGTACAAGAAGCTCGCCGGGGCGGGCGACCTGTACGACATGACGATTCACCGGATCGACTTCGC
The DNA here is from genome assembly GCA_942493135.1 of uncultured Planctomycetaceae bacterium. GTDB lineage: Bacteria > Planctomycetota > Planctomycetia > Planctomycetales > Planctomycetaceae > Planctellipticum. Next base: position 7,681,740 of record OW818684.1, read on the forward strand.
CCAGGACCTGTGCGGTCCGATTGAAAGCGTCTGCGGCGCCGTCAAGACGTTCGTTCCCCGCGATAAAACCGCCGATGGGAAGCCTTGTGCTCCGTCAGAAGTTGACGACTGGTCGGCCCTGATCGGGACGTTCAAGTCGGGAGCCGTCGGCGTCTGGGAGGGGAGCACCCTGATGAAGGGGCACCACAATAATGGCGTCGGCTTCGAGTGGGCCGAGATCAATGGCACAGAGGGCTCGGCGGTTTACCAGCTCGTCGATCCGAACTACATCCTGGTCGGCCGGCATGGCGGTTCGCTGGAGAAATCGCTCGTTCCGGAAGAGTTTCTCAAGCCGGCGGACAGCCCGCGAAATCCGGCCGAAGGGAAGCCGAGCACGGTCTTCCGTTACGATTTGATGTGGGAATTCGTTTCGGCGATCGTCGAAGGCCGGGACGCGGTTCCGGGATTCGACGACGGAGCGTCGGCCCAGGCGGTGGCCGATGCGGTGCTGCAGTCGTACGCGGAGCGGCGCTGGGTGGACGTGCCGCAATCGTTCTGAATCTGGTTGTCACGGACCGATTACGGGACCAGTCGCTTCCAGAGAGCGGGGAGATTGTCGAATGCGGATGTTGACCGGGGCAATCCTGCTGCTGACTGCCGAACAGGCGTTTGCGCATGCGCATCTGATCGGATTTCCGCACGAGCTCTTTGCCCGCGAGATCCTCTATCCGGCCAGCCTGATCCTCGGCAGCTGTGGCGGAGCCGCGCTGGTGTGGGGGCTGCTGACCGACCGGTCCTCGTCTATCGTGGTTGCTTCCGCGCCAGAGAAATCCGCCAGCACTCACGAGTGATCACTGGAACGTGCGGCGAATCTCACAAGTTCGTATTGATTTGTCGTGAAGATCGACGGATACTCAGTGCGTATTTCTACGGCTCGGCGGTCGATCTTGGATCGCAGGGATTGTCAGTTCCAAGTCCCGGCGACGCCGTTCGGTAACTCCGTCAACACGACTTCGACGTTGCAGCGATACGCCTTTTGTCCATTATTTCGGCCTATTCGAGGAAATCGACCATGATTCGACCGCGAACGAAAGCCCGAGGTTTCACCCTCATCGAATTGCTGGTAGTGATTGCGATCATCGCAATTCTGATTGCGCTGTTGCTGCCAGCCGTGCAGCAGGCGCGCGAAGCCGCCCGGCGGACGCAGTGCCGCAACAATTTGAAGCAGCTGGGATTGGCGTTCCACAATTATCATGACGTCTTCGACCGGTTCCCGCTTGGAGTCGTGTTCGGGATTGGCCCGGGCGGTGTTGGATTTGGGCCGTCGTTCTACGCACGAATTCTGCCGTACCTTGACCAGGCGCCTCTTTACAGCAAAATCACTTTCAACGGCCAGCACCCCGGATGGACCGGCGCCGGTGCCGGGGACCCGGGTGGAAGCATTAACTCTCCGGCGATCAACGGCTCCAACATTGCCGCGTTCGTCTGTCCGTCCTCGCCTTTGGACGGCAAGATTCAGGATGGGAACGGCGGCGCGCTGCAGACACGACCGTCTTATGTCGGAATCAGCGGCGCCGTGGATGAAGACAAGGTCAGCGCCGCCACTCCGGCAACCGATACCGATGGTTTCGTCGAGCAGCGACAGCGGCCAGGGGCCAACTGCTGCGGAACAAACGCTCAGAACGGGATGTTGTCAGCCGGCGGGCTGCTGACATGGAATGAAGCTCTCAACATCGCCAAGGCCACTGACGGAACGTCGAACATCATCATGGTCGGCGAATGTTCCGACTACGCCCTGGATCCGTCTGGAGTGAAGGTGGACATTGGTGGCGGATCCCCTCATGGCTGGCTGATGGGAACGAGCGGCGCAGGAGTTACGGTTAACTGGGACGGGCCTGCTGACCGGATGTTTAATCTCACGACCGTGCGTTACGCGCCCGGTACTCGCAACTATAACCTGCCGGGGGTCCACAACAATCACGGTCCCAACAATCCGCTGATTTCGCCGCATACCGGCGGAATTCAGTGTCTGTTTGCGGACGGGCACGTCTCCTTCATCAGTAACAACATCAATCTGGCCAATCTGAAGGCGCTTTGCACGCGCGATGACGGCCGGTCGGTTGGCGAGAACTAGTCTCAAGGTCGAAATCTCAGTTGCCCGTCCGGGCGGGGATTCCCCGCCCGGTCGGGCACTCGTCGTTGACTCTTGCGGTCCAGGCTCGGCCGCAAACTCAAAGGAATTTCGGGAATGACTTTCCGTGCAATTCACCTGCTGCAGGCTTCCAGGTGGGCCGCAACGGCTTCGTTATTGATGCTCGTCGCCGGGTGCGGGGGCGGAGGTCCGAGCGGCCCGACGGGGACGGTCAGTGGCACGATCAAGCACAAGGGCGCGGTGCTGACAGAGAAGGTATCGATCACCTTTCTCTCGGCGGACGGTCCGGTGGCAACGGGCATGAACGACTCGACGGGGCATTACAGCCTGGAATTTAACGGCGCGGCAGCGATTCCCGTCGGCAAGTACAAAGTGTCGCTGACGCCGTTCAATCCTGGCGACACGTTGAATCAGAATCCCGAACAGTTTTTCGACAAAGCAACAATGTCGGTCAAGCTTCCGCAGGTCGCCAAGAGCAGCGTGCCGTCCAAGTATGCGAATCCCAACACCAGCGGAATCGTCCGTGACGTGGCCGCCGGGAACAACACGGTCGACATCGATCTGCCAGATTAAGAGTGTCGTGATCATGACGAAGCCGGCGGCGCACCGACGCGTCGCTCGCTTCGTTTCAGGGCAGTTCGATCGCGTCCTGTCCGTCAACAACCAGCCACGTACGGTCGGTGGCAAGATCGGTTCCTGCCACCGTTTCCGTACCTCCGCGCCAACGGACACGCAACTCCTGGACGCGGTCCGCGGCCCCCAGACCGAATACCAGATGCCGTTCGTTGGCGACCAGGTAGCCGTCACCGGCCGTCAACTGGCGGGTTCGCGTACCGTTTTCGCTGACGACGGTCACCGTCGCACCGATCGCCTCGCGGTCCCCGCTCCGTCCGACCAGCCGCACCTTGATCCAGTGCCCCGGTTCCGCCGAGCGATTCTCCAGCAGCGCCAGCGGGCGGTCGAGATGCGTTACTACGGCGTCTTCCCGCCCATCGTTGTTCCAGTCGAGGACCGCCAGGCCGCGCCCCAGCATCCGCTCCTGAAAGAACGGCCCCATCGCGGAACTGTCTGCCTCGCAAAAGCGTCCTGCGCCTCGATTGGAAAAGAACTGCGGCGGCATCAGATCCGGCTCTCCGGTGGCAAATGTCCGGTCGACGTGCCCGTTGGTGACGATCAGGTCCGGTCGCCCGTCGAGATCGGCGTCCAGAAACTGCGCCCCGAAGCCCAGCATGTAGAAGCCGGAATCGCGCAGATTGGCCCGGCGTGTGGCGTCTTCGAAGACGTTCGGCGCCATCTGGAAGTACACCGTATTCGCGTCGGCGTAAAAATTCGTCGCGAACAGGTCAAGCAGGCCGTCGGCGTTCGCATCGTCGCAGGCGATCCCCATGGTCGCCTGCGGCCGACCGGACGCGTCGAACGCCAGCCCCGACGCCTGGCCGAGCTCCCGGAAGGTTGGCACGCCGTCTTTTCCGAGCGACTCGGGCTCGAAAAAGAAGTTCGCGGTCGTATCGTTGCCGACGAAGATGCTCAAGCGACCGTCGCCGTCGAAATCGGCGACCACCAGCCCGAGGCCTTTGCCGTCGGCCGCCTGCAGGCCGGCCCGGTCCGTGATGTCCTGGAACGTGCCGTCTCCCCGGTTGAGCAGCAAGCGATCGAGCGTTCCGGAAAACATTGTCGGCGCGCAGGAGCGTGGCACTCCTTCGTGTTTGCAGTCGCGTGCGGCCACTTCGTCGCGCTGCAGATAGTTGACCACGTATAGATCGGGCCAGCTGTCATCGTTCAGATCGACAAGAGCCGCGCTCGTGGTCCAGTCGTCTCCCGCCGAAGCGTCTGCGGAATCGGTCACGTCCGAAAAAGTCCCGTCGCCGTTGTTGCGATAGAGTCGATTGCGTCCCAGGTTTCCGAGATAGAGGTCGGGCATCCCGTCCTGGTCGAAATCGCCGTATGTCACGCCCTGCGTGAAGAGAGGATCACCGAGTCCGCTGGCGGCGGTGACGTCGTCGAAGTGTTCCCCCGCCCGGTTGCGAAACAGCCGATCCGGATGCGCCGGATCGCCGGCGACATCGCGCCAATTGCAGCTGTTCGCCAGATACAGGTCGGGGGCGCCGTCGAGGTCGTAGTCGAGCGCTGCAACGCCGCCGCCCGTGGTTTCAAAAATATGCTGCAGTCCCTTGCCGGCTTCGACCGCGTTGTAGTAGGCAATCGCGACGCCGACCTGCGAAGCCACGTCTTCAAACCGGACGCTCGTCGGGCAGGCAGTCACTTCCGGAGTGGCGACGCGGTCCGAAGTCCCGCGCGGCCGGGGCGGCTCCCACTCTTCGAGACCGAGCCGCCGAACCGACGCCGCGAGCGGCCCCGGCAGCGGCAGCGCTTCCAGCCGCCCACTTGCCAGTCGCCAGAGCGTCTCGCGGGCCCACGCTTCGTCGGGAGTAAACCTCAGCGTGAGCTCGCACCAGCCAGCCGCTTCGAGCGACCGTCCCAGTTGCAGCAACAGTTCGACGCATTCGCGGGCCATTCGCGGGTCCCGAATTGTGCGCATCTCGCCCACCAGGTTGTTGACCTTGCTGAGCCGGCGGGCGTGTTCCGCGAAGAGCGCCGCCGCGTCGTCGTGACGCAGCAGACTGAGCATCCGCGACAACTGATAGGCCGCTTCCGCATGCCCGGGATGGCGCGCGACCGTTTCCCAGAAGCATCGTGCGGCGGCCTGCAGTTGCTGCCGCCGGACCGCAATCACTCCACGGGCGTACCAGATTTCCGGATGGTCGTCGTAGCCGCGAGTGACAGACTGCAACCAGTCGTCGCACGCCTGGTCTCCGACGTCCACCTGCAGGCGACCCCAGCGGCCCTGAGCCTCGGCGTTCTGACCGTTGCTTCGGACAATCCGTCCGAGAAGCTGGCGCGCCTCCTGCTCGCGGTTTTTCAGAATCAGAACCCGCGCTTCTCCGAGTTGGACCAGCAGGTCCTCGGGATCGCTCGCAAGGCAAGTCTGAACCCATTCCGAATGTTCGGCGACGAAGAGTTCGGAGTTTCCCGCCATGCAGAGCTCGTCCGCCAGAAATCGCCGCTGGCGGATCAGGCGATGAACATAGGGCAGGCTCTCCCAGCTGCGTCCTTCGCTATGCAGCAGGACGGCGAATTCCCGCAGCGCCTCGTGATCGCTCGACATCCCGTCGAGGACCTGGCGGTAGGCGCGCTCGGCGGCGGCCGCCCTTCCAAGGGCAACCAGCTCGCGAGCCTGTCCCAGCAGGGCCAGACTGCCGGCCAGGGATCGGTCCGGAGGAACTGACCGGTAGTACTGCAGCGCCAGTTCGCGACGATGCAGTCTGTCGGCTGCTTCCGCGGCCAGCAGCAGAAGGCGAGGATTGTCCGGAGAGCGTTGCAGTCCCGCCTGCGCAGTCCGCAGAGCCCGTTCGGGGCGCAATTCGACCAGATCGAGTTCGGCCTGCCGGGCATCCCGTTCCCGCCTGGCGGACGAAGCCGCCCCGCCAGCGACGGCTATCGCTCCCATCACGCAAAACACTGCCAGGACGCGACCAGCGCGGACAGACCAGACGGGGTCAGTCATGGGGAGCCAATCCGAAGCAGGGGACCGCCGGTCCGGCTCAAGCGGGCCCTTCAACACCGACAAATCCGATGTTGAAATTATAGCGTCCGCCCGGTCCGCTGTCAGAAGCCGACTCCCGCCCGCAGCATTGACGATTCCCCCAGGTCGCCGCTCTCGACTCCGCTGGCGCAGCGCTCGGTTGCATGGCAACTCGCTTCGATATTGTTGCGTCGGGCCGCACTGGAGATGTCTGCGCAGGCATCGCTCTCGGACCGGAGAATTCTTCCGGAATCCTCAGAATTATTCACTTGACTTGAAAATATACGGACACCATGCTCCTAGCGTAGTGCATTCTATGTCACATCTACTGCCGTCCGCAACACAGACAGCAGTTTCCTGACGTTCAGAAGACGACACGCTACTTTTTCTGGAGAGCTAACATGTGTTGGACGTACGTTCGCAGGACATTGATCGCTCTATTCACAGTGACCTTGGCTGCCGGCACGGGGATACAGCCCGCATCCGCCGATAATATCTGGTTCGAGCAGTCATACCGATATATCGGTTCGGCATCGAATGACTGGCCCTACGGCACCGCCGGATTCTATTTCTTCGACGGCACCGGCGCGAACGGTAGTCTGACGCCGTCAATCGCGCGAGGAGACTTTGGAGGCGCTGCAGCGGTGTCGAGTTCCGTGGGCACGATTTTCGGAAAACCCAATTCTTACATAACAATCGACTCGGATGGCGAAATTGTCCTCCACCCGGACCAGCAAGAAATCGCCGGTTTCTCCTGCAGCTTTACGAACGGCACAATCGTCAATGTGGTGGATCCCGGCTATATTGGGCGTGGAATCGCCCAGGAAAATGACGTCGACACGACATGGGTCGTCTGCAGCGATGGAGATCAGGATGCCACAGTCGATATCGACGTGCATCTCGAAATCTCCTGGAGCTCGTCACTTCCTTCTGGACCGTGGGCACGCGGTGACAACCGCGACTTTGAAATGCGAATTGATGGACTCGGGATCGGCGTCGATATCGATTCGTACGGGAATCTGGTCGGAAGCGGACCAGGAATGTCGGCCAGCGTGTCCGGGTTTCCGCATGGCAATGGTCCGGGAAATCTTGCAACGTTCGTGCTCGACGGAACGGTTGCTGTGCCGGTCGGCACCGAGATTACGGCTGTCGGAATGCTCGATAAGGACCCGGCGACGAATGAGCCGCAATGGCCGTTTGCGTTTGTGCGCTCCCACCCCTACTGGGGACCAACGTACTCGACAACCGCAACGGATGGCGAGACATTCACTTGCGTGCTCACAATGAGCGTCGCGACGCCTTGAATTCGACTTTCGCGGCGCAGAGGCGGCTAAGTAACCAAGCCGCCTCACCAGATTGAATCAAGCCTCGTCAGGCTGGCGAAGTCTCGTAGCGAGCGACTTCGTCTCTCAGAACCCGACCCCCACCCGCAGCATCGCCGTCCCACCCAGATCGTAGTCCCCGATGCCGCTGGCGTAACGCAGCGTGCGGTTGAAAACGTACCCAGCCTCAAACCGCTGGACCGGGCCGCCGCGCAGGTGTTTGCGCTCGTAGCCCACCAGCAGTCGCAGGGCGCTGTAGGTGGCGATGTCGTCGAGGCCGCTGCTGCGCTCGATGGCGTAGGAACCGCCGCCGAACTCTCCGCCGAGATAAACCCAGCCTTCGCGGTCTTCCGACGCATGGACGCGTCGCAGGATCCGCGGTTTGGGGAACAGCAGTTCCAGTTTGGCGCGTTCGGTGGGCTTGTAGATCAGGCCTGCTGCCGGCAGCCAGGAGACGTCCTGGCGATCGAAGTAGACCGCTCCGAACGCCAGTTGCAGAGTTTCGCTGTACTGCCAGAAGGCGAGAACTCGCGCCGGCAGGCGGAAAGCGTCCGAACCGGTGTTCTGGAAGTCGGTGTACAGGCTGGGTGAGACGCCGAAATACAGCGTCCATTTCGGATTCCAGACCCACATCCCCTGCACATCGACCGAGACGTCATACAGCGTGCCGGGCAGATCGGTCGATTGCGGGCCGTTCAGCACGTGGGCGCCGAACCCCGGCGACAGTCCAACCGCGAACGAGCCTTTCGGCCTGGCGGAGGGAATCGCCCGGTAGTCGAAATCGACGATCCCCAGCGTATCTCCGCTGCCGGCATTCCAGGTGATCGCCAGATCGTGGCGGAACTGCAGGTAAGCCGGAAGACCGGATTCTTCGGGGACCTCGGGAAGCTCGGCCGGGGCGACCGGGGAACCATCGGGCCAGAGTTGCTCGTTGCCGTCGGTCCCGGGCGACGGCGAGAGAACCTCGGTCCCTTCCAGCAGGTGATTCTGCATTTCACTCTGCAGATAGCCCGCCGGCTGCCAGTTTGTTTCCGGCATCACAGCAACCGGGAGACGCCCCTGGGCCAGCGCCGGCGTCAGCCACAAACAGCTCGCCCACAGGACGCAGACGCGGCGCAATGTCAGTGGCGACCGCATGGGGCGGAACTCGCAACGAGCGGAGAAGTGACGCGAAAGGGGACTCCGAGTGGAGTATCGGATTTCTGTCAAAATCGGCAGTTTGCGTCAAGACGGGTTTCCGTTTACAAGCCGCGACCTGTCCCAGATTGTCACTCCGCTTTTTTTCGGGAATCGGCCACGCTGGTCAATTCCCGGCTGGCCAGACCATGACGCGACTGATACAACTCATCGGGACAGGGCAGGACGCCCTCTGTTTCACAGACTTCCGCGTCGATGGATCGACCATGGCAGCCTCCCTCAATCTGGCCTGCGAAGACGACGAAGCACGCCTTCCGGTATCGGTCGGCCGGCTGCTCGACTTCTCCGACGACCCGCTCGCCTGCATGCGACGGCAGCTCGCCGAGCACGGCCCGGTTTCGGCCCTGCAGCAGGACGGACAGCGGGTCTACTTCGCGTTCGGCCCCGAATACAACCACCGGCTGCTCACCGAGCACACTCAGTTTCACTCTCAGTTTTTTGCAATCCGCGGCGGTCGTAACACGGCTCAGCGCCGCCTTTCCAGCGGACTGCTCAGCATGAATGGCGAGCAGCACAAGCGGAATCGAAGGCTGGTGATGGACGCTTTTCAGAAGCGGGCGATGCAGGGCTATCTTCCCGCGATCCGGCGGCTGACCGAAGGGATGCTCGCCGACTGGCAGCCCGGGCAGCAGCGCGATATTTCGCGCGATATGACCGAGTTCATGCTGCGGCTGACCAGCAGCATGCTCTTCGGACTCGAGCAGCCGGAACTGGCCTGGCGGATCGGCCGCATGATCGATCGCTGGGTCCACCTGAACCACGAAGTCGGCATGGGAGCCTTTGTGTCCGATCCGCAGTTCGCAGAGCGGTATGCGGAGTTGCTGGAGTTCGCCGACACGCTCGAAACTGAAATCCGCGGCATGATCGCCCTGCGGAAGGCGGCCGTCGAGCCGGGAACCGACGCCCTCTCGCTGCTGATCGCGGCTCACGACGAACAGGGGAGCATTTCCGACGATGAGCTCGTCGGTCAGGCGGCCCTGCTGTTCGGGGCAGCCCACCTGACCACCGCCAACACTTTGACTTGGACGCTATTTCTGCTGGCTCAGCATCCGGACTGCATGGAGCGCCTGCACAACGAGCTCCAGCAGGAGCTGACCGGCGGATTCCCGAGTCCCCAGCAGTCGGAACGGCTGGTCTGGACGGAAGCCGTGATCAAGGAATCGATGCGGCTGATGCCTGCGTCGGCCTATCTGCAGCGGACGACCGCGGAGCCATGTCAGCTCGGCCCGTTTTCGCTGCCGAAGGGGGCGCCGATCGTATTCAGCCAGTTCATGACGCACCATCAGCCAGATCTGTTTCCGGAGCCGCGGCGATTCCGCCCGGAGCGCTGGCAGGGGCTGAATCCGTCGCCTTACGCCTATCTGCCGTTCGGGGCCGGCCCCCGCATGTGCATTGGCGCTCCGCTGGCCATGCTGATTCTGAAGATGGTCCTGCCGACGATCCTGCAGCGGTTCAAACTGACCGTCGTACCCTACGCCGAGATCAACGCCCAGATCGTCTCGACAATGCTTTGCGCCGTCAGCCCGGTCCGGATGCAGGTCGATGCAACAGACGGGCGGTTCACCGCACAGCCGGTTCGCGGCTCGATTCACTCGGTGGTCGACCTCGGCGAGTCGATGGCTGTCCGCCGGGCGGCATAGGCTTCGCAGAACTACGACAACTCCGGGTGGCACGCCCTGAGTCCTCGAAGGGCGTGGTCTTCTTAGTAAGATCAGTAAGACACACGCCCATCGCAATGCCTCAGGGCGTGCCACCCGGAACGGCGCTTCTCACTCCGGCACGTTCCTGGATTCTTCGGCTCGCCGCTCGTCCAGCATCTTCCGCAACGTGGCGACCGCTTCGGCGACCGGGATCTTGATCGCGTCGGGCGCGTCGCGCCACTTGGCCTCGATCATCCCTTCCTTGAGTCCCTTGCCGCCGATCACGATCCGCAGCGGAATGCCGATCAGATCGGCGTCCTTGAACTTCACGCCCGCCCGCTGATCACGATCATCCAGCAGCACGTCTTCGCCGGCCGCCTGCAGCTCCCGGTAGATCGTCTCGGTCCGTTCGACGACCTCGGTTTCAGAGACGCTCAGCGGGCAGAGGATCACCGAGTACGGAGCGATCGACAACGGCCAGATCAGGCCGTTGGCGTCGTGCTTCGTCTCGGCGAGCCCGGCGACAATCCGGTTCACGCCGATGCCGTAGCAGCCCATGATCAGCGGCTGCCGGGAGTCCTTCTCGTCGTCGTAGACCGCGTCGAGCGCCACGGAGTACTTCGTGCCGAGCTTGAAGACGTGCCCGACTTCGATGCCGTGCACGATTTCCAGCGTCCCCTCGCCGCGCGGGCTGGGATCGCCGGCGCAGGCATTCCGCAGGTCGTACGTCGTTTCGAGCTGGTAGTCCCGTCCGACATTGACCCCGGTCACGTGGGCGTCTTCTGCGTTCGCCCCGGCGATCGCATTGACGATCAGCGGGACGTCGTGGTCAGCGATAACCGGGCATTTGATTCCCACCGGGCCGGCAAACCCGACTGGGGCGCCGGTCACCTGGAAGATGGTCCCGGTGTCCGCCAGCTCGACCTTGCCGGCGCCCAGCGCCCGACGGATCTTGTTCTCGTTGGCCTCGTGATCGCCGCGCAGGAGCACTGCGACCGGCTTGCCGTCCGCCAGGTAGATCAGTGTCTTGATCATCTGCTGCGGCGTGCAGCCGAGCAGTTTGCAGACCGCTTCGATGCTTCCCACGTTGGGAGTCGAGACCTGCTGCAACGGGCCGGCGCCGGCGGGAGTGTTCAACGGCGGCGTCTGGCGGCCGGTTTCCGCGCGCTCCATGTTGGCGGCGTAGTTCGTCTTCCGGCAGAAGACGACCTGGTCTTCGCCGTTCGCTGCCGGGATCATGAATTCGTGCGAACCGTCGCCGCCGATCGGCCCGCTCTCGGCCTCAACCGGGAGGTACTCCAGCCCGCAGCGGGCGAAGATCCGGCAGTAGGCCTTGTACATTTTCTGATAGGTCTCGCCGAGCGACTCCACACTGGTGTGGAAGCTGTAGGCGTCCTTCATCAGGAATTCGCTGGTCCGGAGCACGCCGAAGCGGGGGCGTTCTTCGTTCCGGAACTTGATCTGGATTTGATACAGCGTCAACGGCAACTGCCGATAGCTGCTGATGTGCCGCGAAACCAGGTCGGTCACGACTTCTTCGTGCGTCGGGCCAAGCGCCAGGTGAATCGTCTTGTCGCCCCGGCGGACGTGGAAGTTGATCAGGACGTTGCCGAAGGCCTCCCGCCGACCGGTTCGTTCGAACAGGTCGATGGGCTGGAGGGCCGGCATGAAGATCTCGACGCCGCCTGCGGCGTCCATTTCTTCCCGGACGATCGCCTCCGCCTTCTTGAGCGCACGTAGGCCCAGCGGCAGGTAGGTGTAGGCTCCCGCCATGAGTTGCCGGATCAGGCCGGCCCGCAGCATGAGCTGATGGCTCGGGGCTTCCGCGTCCGAGGGAATTTCCTTCATCGTCGGAATCAGCGTCTGCGACCAGCGCACGGGAGCGTCCTTCCACACAGGCCGCGAGGGCCTACCAGTTGAAAAGCGACGACCGGTCCTCCGGCCATCAAGGGCGGGCGGCATTCTAGCAGAAGTCGTTGCGCGGGAAAGGAGAACCGGTTCCTGCCGCGGCCTGAGTCCGTCGGCAGGGGTGGCCCGGGGGGGAGTCCGCGACGCCCCGGAATCGGCCCTGGAAGACTTGCACTGGGTCGTCGAGGACTCCGATGCCAGCCACCCCGTTGAATCAGGCTCTGGGATTAGTACAACGCTGTCGCCAGCTTGCGACGGAACTCACCAGTGAGTTCTGACGCCGGGCCGAGCATGTCGAAGATTTTGACCATTGTCGACTTAGCTTCCTGTCCGACGCCGTCCCGGTCTGCCATGACCACCGCCAGGCATGTTTCGAGCGCCTTCCGGAACTGCGAGCTGGCGGCCAGGGCGTCGGCGTACCGCACCTGCAGCAGCAGGTCGGCAGGGTTGGCTTCAACGGCTTTGCGGGCCTCTTCGACGCCGCCGGTCTCGGCCGCCGCCAGACGGACGTCCAGTTCCGATTTGATCCGCTCGGCTTCCGGCTCCAGGTAGCCCCGTTGTTCGAGCTCCTGCAGGATCGACTGGCACTCGTCGAGCCGGCCGTGCTTCAGCACCAGCCCGGCAATGCGAATCTTGATCATCGGCTCTTCGGGAGCGAGTGCGACCGCTTCCCGGTACTTCGCCTCGGCGGCCTTCGGATCGGTTTCCTCCAGCGCCATCGCGTCCTTCAGGAGCAGCTCGGCGGGCGAGGGCATCAGTGCGTCCAGCCATTTGCGGATGTCGGCTTCGGGCAGGACTCCCATGAACTGGTCGACCGGCTGGCCCCCCAGAAAGGCCACGACCATCGGGATGCTCTGGATCTGAAACGCCGCAGCGAGCTGCTGCTCTTCGTCCGTGTTGATCTTGGCCAGCACGAACTTGCCGGCGTACTCGTCCGCCAGCTTTTCCAGGGTCGGCGCGAGCTGCCGACACGGAGCGCACCAGGGCGCCCAGAAGTCGATGACGACCAGCGTCTCTTGCGACTTGTCGATCACGTCGGCCTGAAACGAGGCCGTCTTGACGTTGACGACGAAAGGAGACGGACCAGCCATGCGCAACACCTCTCAGCGGATACCAGACAATCGAACGCGGGACAGTCGCCCGGCTCTGCAGTGTAGACCGCTGATGGTCCAATCGGCAAACAAGCCCCTTTCCGGGTTTGCTTTCCGGACCGGCTTTCCGCTTTCCGCTCAGCTCAATCCCACCACCACGGGTGGTCCGCGGAACGCGGTGCTTCGGCGGCGGCCGCCCGCTGTCCTTCCAGACGTTCGCCGCTTTCCGGTTTCCACGCATCGCTCTGCAGCAGGGCCCGCGGCGAGATCGAGACGCCGCCGCCCACCAGACCAATCACGGTGTTCCCTGAGCGTTTGGCGTTGACCAGGGTGGCCACCTTGCGTGGAGCGTTCATGCGGGCGTAGCCAGCCTGTTCCGGGTTGCTGAACACGTCCATCGCCCAGCCGACTTTGTCGGCCAGTCCATCGCGGCGAATCAATGCCGAAATGAGGGTCCAGTCGATGGCGTTCTGCAGCTCCGCAAACACGGGCGATCGATTCGCCAGGTCCGGAAACCGCAGAGTGAACTGTTTGGCAAATGCTTGCGTGGACATTCGAGTTGTCGACGCGGACGACCTCCGCCCGGCGGCATCTGAGATCTCTTCTTGAGAAACGAGCTGCGCCCGCTGGCCTTTGAAGGAGTAGGTCAGTCCGTCATCGCTCTGGACGAGCTCGTCGTAGAACGGCACGAAATACCAGCGCTGCAGGCTGTTCCCGCCGCCGCTCAGCATCGCCAGGTGACTCCGCAGACCCTTCACTCCCGGATTCTCCAGGCCCAGCGAAATCCGTTTCATCCGCCAGTCGGCTTCGACGAGTGAGGCTCCGACTCGCGAGTCGGCAGGAACGCCTTCGACCCGGACGTTCTGCAGGCCGAGGATTTCGGGCATCCTCAGAAATCGTGATTCGATGATTTCCACTGTGGCGCCGGAACTGTTCTGCGCCAGAAAACGCTGCAGGGCCGCCAGCCGATCGGGATCGGGATCGATCGAACACCCGACGGTCCAGGTTCCTTCGAGAGCCTGCCAGACGACGTAGAAGTCCTCCAGCCGGAGTGACGGGCGACCGGATTCCACGCCGACCATCCGTCCGACCGCGTCCGTCACACAGCCTTCGGCAGGGCCGGCAATCACCAGATCCTGACTTTCGGGCAGGACGAACAGAAAGTCGATCCGCTGCAGCCCCGCGACCTGGGCCATGTCTGTCGGCACGTCCTTCCCCGACTTTCGAACTTCGTGCCAGGCGGCTTCCAGGCGGTTCAGCGACACCTTGCGGCACTCGCTGGCACGCATCCAGTCCCTGCCGGTCGACTTGGCCGCCAATGCCGCCCGTCGTTTCTTGTCGAAACCGGTCCCGGCGTCGTTCGCGACAACGGCAGACATCAGACCGTCGGCATCGATCGTGATCCCGCCGCTGTTCTGGTTATTGTTGTTGCCGCCGCCACCGGTATTGCCGCCGCCATTATTGCCGCCACCTGCCTGGCCCCATGCCGAACCTGCGGCCAGACACGACAGACCGCAGAGAACAGCAGGAGTCATCCATCGACGCACGAATGCCAGCATGGCTCGACCTCTAACAATCACAGAGTCCGCCGCCGTTGGTGATCGACCCGAGACGTCCGCCTGGCCCGGCGGGCAAACGATCTGACGGGAGTCAGTTCGTTCGGATCTCCGACCGAAGAGCAGCAGTGGGAACGTCCCGATCGGACAGTATCACTTATAACACACGCCGGTCGGCCGACAAGATCCCGTTCGATCACGGCTTCCCGCAATCGAAATTCGAAGCCCGAACGGCCTGCCGGAGGTCCTCAGACTTTCACCTGACACCGCGCCCACTGCCCGAAATTCTCTTCGACCTCGACCCGCAGCGTGTGAACGCTATGTCCCGACTGTCCACGGATCACGTCCCGCAATTGCAGACCCATCCAGTGCGCAATTTCCTCCGCGGTTGTGTTGATCACCGGCAGCAGGATGCAGTCCTCCCGCGGAAAGACCCACCGGCGTTCTTCGAACGTGGCCGTCACTTCGCGGTCGTCGGCGACGACCCGAATGGCGGCGTGCTGTGTCGGCAGCAGCACGCGGTGATCCAGCTCCAGCACCAGCTTCTGAATGGCGTCCCGCAGAGCGATAAAGTCGAACACGTAGCGGTTCTCGTCCAGCGGGCCGTCGACTTCCACCGCCACCCGCCAGTTGTGCCCGTGCAGCCGTTCGCAGATCGTTCCGTTGAACGTAATAAAGTGGGCCGCGCTGAAGACCAGATGGTCCTTCGTCACCCGGACCGAAAATGCCGCTGACATCGCCACTGCTCCGTTCGCTCAGGCCAGACCGCCAAACTGTCGCACGGCCTCGTAAACCGCAGTATTTACCGTACTCGCCAGGTTCAGACTCCGCACCTCCGACCGCATCGGCAGCTGCAGCGTTCGGCTGCGGTGCTGCTCGACGATCGCCGCCGGCAGCCCACGCGTTTCGCTGCCGAAGACCAATACATCGCCCGGCGTGAACTCCGCGTCCCACACCAGACGGGAAGCGGGATTCTCAATCAACCAGAACGTCCGACCGGCAAGCTTCTGCTCCAGCTCACCCCAGTGGTCGACCGCTTCCCAGTCGAGGTGTTGCCAGTAGTCCATGCCCGCCCGGCGGAGATGTTTCTCGTCGAGCTGAAACCCCAGCGGCCGCACCAGCCACAACTTGGCCCCGACGGCGACGCAGGTCCGTCCAATGTTGCCCGTGTTCTGGGGAATATCTGGCTGATACAGGACAACGTGAAGCAGGGGAGCCGATGACAGGGCCGTCATTCGGACGCCCTGGCGCGGGCCGAGCGACGGGCGAAGGCGTAGTAAATGATGCCGCAGAGGATCAGTCCTCCGACAACCGTAATCTCCTTCAAAGCGCCGGACGCCCGGTAGGCGTCGACCTGCTCCGCCACGAGGCTGTAGAAGGTCAGTCCGTAGACAGCCAGCATGAGCGCGGGGGTCAGCGGATAACCCCAGGTCCGATAGGGCCGGTCGGCATTCGGGCGTCTCCACCGCAGGACGTAGACGGCTGCAACAGTCAGGCTGTAGAACACGAGTCCTGCAGCAATCACCGAATCGGTCAGTCCATCAAAGGCCTTCTTCGGGTTTTCGTACGCAAGAAAGAACCCCACGATCAGAATCGTGGTCCAGAGCGCCTGCAGCAGGATCGCATTCGCCGGAGTCTTATAAGTGCCATGCACCTTGAAGATCGAGTGATGCACCAGCCCGTCCCGCGCAATTGCCAGGTAGATCCGGGGTCCCGTCAGCATGTTGGAGTTCGTCGCGCCGAAGGTTGAGCACATGACTCCCAGAGCGGCCAGTTGACCGCCCCACGGTCCGAACAGCGTCGAAAACACGTCGGCGGCCGCCCGGTCGGTCTGCGCCAGGTGCGTCATCGGCAGCACCAGGTGATAACTGAGGTTCGCCCCCAGGTAAACGAGAATCACGATCATGATCCCGACGAACATCGCCTGCGGCACGTTCCGCTGCGGCTGATGGATTTCCTCAGCGATCGGCGCCAGGTTGATCCAGCCGTCGTAAGGCCACATTACCGCGACCATCGCGATCCCCATTGCCCGCAAAAACGTACTCGTCTCGCCGCCCGACCAGACCGGCTGCACGTTTGCCGATTCGAATCGTCCCATCGACATCGGCAGCGCAATCAGGGCGATCAGGAACAGCACCTTGACCACCGCGGTCAGGTTCTGCACGTTGGCTCCCCAGCGCGTACTCCAGACGTTGATCAGCGAAAGTCCCAGCACAATCGTCACTGCCAGCATGCACTGAAACGGCGAGCTCAGCGGCTGCAGCTCGTTCATATACAGCACGGTCGCGCAGGCCAGCGCGCCGACGGATCCCGTACGCACGACCCAGAACTCCGTCCAGCCCCACAGAAACGCCGGCAGCCGTCCGTATGCCTCGCGAAGATAGAGATACGGCCCCCCCGCATGCGGATACATGGCGGCGAGCTCCGCCAGCGACAGCGATCCACACAGAGTCACCAGCCCCACCAGCGCCCAGACCCCCAGAATCGGGGCAAACCCGTAGTCCAGCAACGCCTTGTCGACATTGCCGACTTTCAGAAAAATCCCCGAGCCGATGATCGACCCCACCACGATGGCCACGCCGTCCCACATCCCCAGCAGGCGGGGCAGCAACTCGGGCGTGGCCGGTCCACTTGTCGCGGGAGGGGTTTCGCTCATGCAGGGTCCGTTTCCACGATCGAGGTTCCGTGAGTTGGCGAGGCCCCATCATGTCCGCGGGACGAGACAAACTCCAGCAGCATCCAGGGCCGCTGGACCCAGTTTCCCCGGCTGCCGGCACGCCGAATGCGACTGACCGCGCGGCCGTCGACCAGATTTTCGGTTTGACCCGCGGCCACTTCAGCAGCTATACTTCTGAAACCTCGGGCAAGGTCTGTCCCGAGAATTGGAATCAAGCAATGCCTCGGTCCGTGATTCTCAGCCGCGTCGTGATTCGAATTGCCGGGCGCAACTGCGACCTTGGGGGCTGAGAGTCTATTTTTCACAGCACGCAAAACCCTCAGGTCGCAAGGCTTGAGGGTTTTTTTGTTGGTCGGCTTACTGCAGAAAGAAGTTCTTCCATGTCCCGCATCCAGATCTACGACACGACGCTCCGCGACGGCAGCCAGGGGGAGGGAGTCAATTTCTCCCTGCAGGACAAGCTGCTGATTACGCAGAAGCTCGACGATCTGGGCGTCGACTACATCGAAGGGGGTTACCCCCTCTCCAACCCCAAGGACGCGGAATACTTCCAGCAGGTCCGCGATCTGCCGCTCAAGCATGCCCGCATCGCCGCTTTTGGAATGACCCGACGCAAGGCCTGCGCGCCCGAAGACGACACGTGCCTGCAGGCGCTGCGGGACTCGCTGGCCCCCGTCTGCACGGTCGTCGGGAAAACCTGGGATCTGCAGGTCTTCGAGGTCCTCCGCGTTGACGAAGCCGAGAATCTGGCGATGATCCGCGACTCGGTCGGCTTCCTGAAGGCCGAGGGCCGCGAACTGATCTATGACGCCGAACACTTCTTTGACGGCTTCCGCGCCAATCCGGACTTTGCCCTCAAAACCGTCCTCGCCGCTCAGGACGCCGGCGCTTCACTGATCGCCCTGTGCGACACGAACGGCGGCCGGCTGCCCGAAGAAATCGCCGCCGCAGTGGAAGCGGTCCGCCGCGAATTGAAGATCCCGGTCGGCATCCACTGTCACAACGACTGCGATCTCGCCGTCGCCAATTCCCTTGCCGCCGTCGATCGGGGCGCCATCCAGGTGCAGGGGACAATCAACGGCATCGGCGAGCGCTGCGGCAACGCCGACCTGATCAGCGTCATCGCCAATCTCGCCGTCAAGAAGGGCCGGGATCTGCTCCAGCCGGGCTGCCTTCCCCGGCTGACGGAGCTGTCGCGGTATGTCTACGAGATCGCGAACATGAACTTCCGCGCCAGCCAGCCCTTCGTCGGCACGAGCGCTTTCGCCCACAAGGGGGGCATGCACGTCCATGCGGTCAATCGGCTGGCCTCCAGCTATGAACACATTCCTCCTGAGACGGTCGGCAACGAACGCCGAGTGCTGGTCAGCGAACTTTCCGGCCGGTCGAACATCGTGGCCAAGACGACCAAGTATCGGCTGGAGCAGGACAGCGCCCTGATGGCCCGCATCCTGAACCGGGTGCAGGACCTGGAGAACGAGGGCTACCAGTTCGAAGCGGCCGAGGCGTCGTTCGATCTGCTCGTGCGGAAGGAATCTGGCAATTATGTCGAAAAATTTGAGCGACTGCATTACCGGGTCAGCGTTGAAGCCTGCCGTACACCGTTGAAGGTGCCGCAACTCGCGGAAGCGGCCGATGCTGCTCCAATCTCATCGGAAGACGATGTTGAACATGCCGGCAACACGGTTTGTGTACTCCAGCAGCTTTCGACGGAAGCGACGGTCAAGCTTCGCGTGAACGGACAGGTGGAGCACGTCGTGGCGGAAGGGGACGGCCCGGTGAATGCGCTCGATACGGCCCTACGGAAAGCGCTCGCTGCGGCCTATCCGAACCTCGATGACATGCAACTCGTCGACTACAAAGTCCGCGTGATCAACTCGGCCGAAGGAACCGCCGCCCGCGTCCGCGTGGTCATCGAAAGCCGGGACAAAGCAGATGTCTGGAGCACGGTCGGCGTCAGCGAGAACGTGATCGAAGCAAGCTGGCTCGCCCTCGTCGACAGCGTCGAATATAAACTGTACAAAGACGCGGAATCTTCCGGAGCCCAGCCATGTCCATGCGATTGATGGCTCATCTGGTCAGCCACGGCACCCCTGCGGTTGTACCGATCACGGCGGATCAATACGAACGGATGATGGCGCTGGGCATTCTGGACGAAGGAGCGCCCATAGAACTCATCGACGGCATGTTGCTGTTCAAAGACCGCCGCGACGCACCGGCCCCCCCCATGACACAAGGCCCCCGACATCTGCTGGCGATCAAGATCCTGGCGAAGCTGCTGGAAAACCTGCTTCCCTCGAATCGCTTTCATGTTCAGCAGCAGGGGCCGGTCGTCTGCAACGAGTCCAATGTCCCCGAACCGGACGTCTGCATCCTGAAGGGGCTCCCCGAACAGTACGGCGACCGGCTGCCCGGCGCCGCAGACGTCGTCCTGGCGATCGAAGTGTCGCAGACGTCTCTCGACATTGACCAGTACGACAAGGCCGAACTCTACAATCGGTCCGGGATTCCGAACTACTGGATCATTAACCTCGCGGACGACACGGTCATCGTGCATGCCGAACCGCGGGTCTCCGCTCGGACGTATGGTCAACAGACAGTCGTTCCGCGCGGAGGCGTTGTCGCTCTGGAATTGCCGGGTTTCGATCTCGTCGAGATTTCGGTCGATGATCTGTTGCCCGGACGATATGCCCCGTGAAGCGGCGGAAGCCAGTTTCAAATGGATGCCGGCCTGATTCGGATGAAACCGCTGATCAACGGAGCTTGTCGCGGCGACTGGCATACAGTAGATTCATTGTAGATACATTCCCGACCGGAGCAGGCCATGACGACCATTCAGAAGTGGGGCAACAGTCTCGCGGTTCGCATCCCGGCTCTGCTGGCCGAACAGCTTCAGCTCGCGGAAGGGACCAGCGTTGAGCTCGCCACCCGGGAAGGCGAACTCGTCGTCCGGCCGGCGCGACCGGCCCGCTATCGCCTGCAGGATCTGCTGAAGGACTGCCGCCCCGAACAACTGCACGGCGAACAGGATCTGGGAGATGCCGTCGGACGCGAGATCCTCGAATGACCCGCGCTGCGACCTACGTCCCCGACCGCGGCGACCTGATGTGGGCCGATCTGAGTCCGGTCGCCGGTCACGAGCAGGCCGGACGCCGTCCGGTTCTCGTCCTCAGCCCGAAGGCGTACAATCGCAAGACGGGGCTCTGTGTCGTCTGCGCGGCGACTCGTCAGCAGAAGGGCTACGCCTTCGAAGTCGTCGTGGACGACGCGCCGGGCCGCGAAAGCATTGTCCTGGCCGACCACGTCCGGACCATCGACTGGCGCTCCCGCCGGGCAGAGAGATTGCGCCGGGTGCCGCCTGAAGTCCTGGAAGATGTCACGGCCCGCCTGCTGGCATTGATTACCGATGAACCCTGAGAAGTCTCGCGGAGGTCCGATCATGCGGGAATTCGACTTCGACGCGATCGTGGAGCCGGATCATTGCGTGACGCTGCAGTTTCCCGAGGACGTGCCTCCGGGCAGGTATCTCATTCGCGTTCAACTGGAGCTTTCGGAACTGGCAGACCCGTCGCAAACGCCTGGTTTTCCGCCGGCAGCAGCAGGAATTATTGAAGAACGCGGAGAGCTGTTGTTGAGTGCTCCGCCAATTCCCGGGCTGGAGCTTGAAGTGATCGAACTGGCGGCGGAGATCCGCCGAGAAAACGAAGAGCGGAAGCTCGGATCATCCGTCGAACAATGGTGAATTAAGGCCAACCATGATCCGCATCGAAACGACTGCCGAATTCGACGCCGATGGGAAGTTTGTCCTCACTGGACAATCGGGTGAGCCGATTTCCCCCGGCGAGCATCGGGTCGTGGTCCTGATCGGGGAAACGGAAACGGCTGAAAAGCCGGTCGAGGCTTCGGAACGCGATGCTCCATCTTCCTCCGGCCTCTGCGTCGAACGGGGTCTGTTGCTGCTGTCTGCTCCGCCCCTTCCTGGAAATCATCTGTCCGTGATGGACGTCCTCGATCAGATCAGACGCGAACGGGAAGACGAACTGATCCGGGGGGAATCATGATCCGCGTCCTGCCGGACACCTCGGTCCTGTTCCCCGCTCTCTGGAAAGAACACGAAAATCACGAGGTCGCAGTGCGATGGCTCGACGCGGCCCGGCGGCAGGTCTGCAATTGCGTCGTTTCCTCCCATTCCGTGGTCGAACTGTTTTCGGTCATGACCCGTCATCCCGCAACCAGGCACATTGCCTCTCACGATGTCTGGCAGGTGATTGAATCAACCCTGCTGCCCGACGTCACGCTTGTTCCGCTGACCTCCGAGCAGTTGATCGCGAAACTACGCTGGTGCAGTGCGAACGGGCTCGGCGGAGGAATCTTGTACGACGCCATTGTTGCTGCGGCTGCTGAAGTCGCCCAGGTCGATTTGCTGATAACCTACAATCCAAAGCATTTCCTGAGGGTCTGGCCGACTGCGGTCGACCGAATTCAATCACCGGATCACGCGATCCTTCCCGATTTTGAATAAGCGATTCATGACCACCGAAATCCCCAAACAATTCGAATCCCAGTCCGTCGAAGCCGCCTGGATTCCCTACTGGGAATCCCACGGCTACTTCAACGCCGATCCCAACCCGGCGAAGCCGCCCCACGTCATCATGATTCCGCTCCCCAACGTCACCGGCGCCCTGCACATGGGGCACGCCCTCAACGGGACGCTGCAGGATCTCATCACCCGCTGGCGGCGGATGCAGGGCTACGAGGCCCTCTGGATGCCCGGCACCGACCACGCCGGCATCGCCACGCAGTCGGTCGTCGAACGCCGGCTGCTCGAAGAAGAGGGTAAAACCCGCCACGACATCGGTCGCGAAGCCCTCGTCGAACGGATCTGGAAGTGGAAAGACTCCTACGAGAAACGAATTCTCGGCCAGCTCAAACGGATCGGGGCAAGCTGCGACTGGCGCCGCGTCCGGTTCACGCTCGACGACGTCTGCTCGAAGGCCGTCCGCCGGACGTTCTTCAAAATGTTCCGTGACGGCCTGATCTTCCGCGGCAAGCGGCTCGTCAACTGGGACGCCTTCCTGCAGACCGCCGTCGCGGACGACGAAGTCTACTCCGAAGACATCGCCGGGCAGTTCTGGACGTTCAACTACCCCGTGGTCGATGACGCCGGCAAAGACACCGGCGAGCGGATTTCGTTCTCGACTACCCGCCCCGAAACGATGCTCGGCGACACGGCCCTCTGCGTCCATCCGACCGACGAGCGCTACACGGCCCTCGTGGGGAAGCAGGTCCGCATTCCGGTGATCGGCCGGCTGATTCCGATCATCGCCGATGCGCTGCTGGCGGATAAAGAACTGGGGACCGGCTGCGTGAAGGTCACGCCGGCCCACGATCCAAACGACTACGCCTGCGGCCTGCGCAACAAGCTGCCGATGATCAACATCCTCAACCCCGATGGCACCATCAACGGGGAAGGGGGAGAGTTCGCCGGCCTCGACCGCTTCGACGCCCGCGCGAGGGTCGTCGCCGAGATGCAGTCGCTCGGCCACTTCGAAAAAGTCGAAGACCGCCAGATCCCGCTGAAGTACAGCGACCGCTCGAAGACGCCGATTGAGCCGTACCTCTCCGACCAGTGGTTCGTCAAAATGGACGAACTGGCGCAAAAGGCCATCGACGCCGTCGACGACGGCCGCGTGCAGTTCTTCCCTGAACGCTACAAATCCAGCTACCTCGACTGGCTCGGCGAAAAACGCGACTGGTGCATCAGCCGCCAGCTCTGGTGGGGACACAGGATACCTGTATGGTCGAAGGTTATTGATACAGGGATCGGAGAGACCGTGTTCGGAGAGCCAGCCAAGCCACTTCTCGATGAGACGATCACCGCAAGGAACGAAACTAACGCACATCACGATGGCTACATCGAGCGTTGGGTCGAGGGTTCTCAACCTGGAGAGTATCTGTCACTGGTCTGCATCGACGAAGGCCGCCCGGACCTCGAAAAGCGATTCGCCGACGACGGCTACGCGCAGGATCCCGACGTCCTCGACACCTGGTTCAGCAGCGCGCTCTGGCCCCACGCCACCCTCGGCTGGCCCGATAACGAGCACAATCCGCCGCTCGCTGGCGAATCTTCCTCAACGCTCAACGCTCAACCCTCAACGGGCACCACGAACGAAGTCCTCAACTACTTCTACCCCGGCTCCGTCCTGATCACCTCCCGCGACATCATCACGCTGTGGGTCGCGCGAATGGTCCTCACCGGGCTCTACAACATGGGGGACGTCCCGTTCAAGCACGTCCACGTCCATCCGAAGATCCTCGACGGCTTCGGGCAGGGGATGTCCAAGTCCAAGGGGAACGGCGTCGATCCGCTGGAACTGATCGAACGCTACGGCTGCGACGGCATGCGGTTCACCATCGCCTCGTTCGCGGGCGAAACCCAGGACGTCCGGCTGCCGGTCGGCTACGAGTGTCCCCACTGCCAGGCCCCCATTCCGCAGTTGCAGGAGCACCTGAAGTTCAAGCCGGGCAAGCCCCGTATCAAGTGCCCCAAGTGCAAGAAGGAAAGCCAGTACGCCTGCCCGTACTACGAGCCCGACGAAGGCGAGCCCGTCGCCCGCATCGTCATCGAACGCTTCGAATACGGCCGGAATTTTGCCAACAAACTCTGGAACGCCGCCCGCTTCGCGCTGCTGAACCTCGAAGGCTACACGCCGGGACCGGTCGCCGATTCCGAGCTGCATCTCGAAGACCGCTGGGTGCTGAGCCGGCTGGCGACGGTGGCGGATGAAGTCACCGAACTGCTCGGCAAATATCAGTTCGACGCGGCGACGCGGAGTCTGCGGGAATTCGTCTGGAACGAGTTCTGCGACTGGTATCTGGAGATGATCAAGCCCCGGCTGCGCGACGAGGCCCGCAAGCCCGCCGCCCAGCGCGTGCTGGTCCACGTCCTCGACACGATCCTCCGGCTGCTCCACCCCTTCACGCCGTTCATCACGGAAGAACTGTGGCACCGGCTGAAGGAGATCGCCCCGCAGCGCGGCTTGCCGTCGCCGACGCAAGCGTCACCCGCCTGCATCATCGCCCCCTGGCCGGCGGATCTCGGTGTGTGGCGACAGCCGGTCCTGGAAGCCCGCTTCCAGCGGCTGCAGGAGCTGATCGTCGCGGTCCGCAACGTCCGTGGCACGTACAACATCAGCCCCGCGGCGTCACTGTCGCTGGTCGTCCGCTGCCCGGCCGAGGTCGCGACGGATTTGACGTCCGTGGCCGACCAGCTCCGCAATCTGGCCCGCGCGGAACTGACATCCGCCGGTCCGGATGCCGTCCGCCCGAAGAGCAGCGCCAGTTTCTCGCTGGGGGACATCGACGGCTACGTCCCGCTGGAAGGCCTGATCGACGTGGCCGCCGAGATCACCCGCCAGCAGAAGGAAGCGGAAAAGCTCCGCGGCTTCATCGCCGGCAGCGAGAAGAAGCTGACGAACAGCAGCTTCGTGGATCGGGCGCCGCCGGAGGTGGTGGCGGAAGTGCGTTCGACGCTGGAAAACCTCAAAAAGCAGCTCGCCAGCGTGGAAGATGTGCTGCAGCAGTTGGCGGGGAATTGAAGAACTGAGGATTCGCCGAGTGGTCGCGGAAAAAACTGCCGGAGGAGAGGGGACCACGAATGGCACGAATCAACACGAATGAAGAAGGACCGGATTCGTAAACCACGAAAAACACGGAGATCACTGAGAATGGAAGAACTGAGAAGTCCTCGTTCCCTCGTTCGCAGGCTCCGCCTCGTCTTCTCGTCCCTGTTGATTCGTGAAATTCGTGGTTCCGACCTGCTCTTCGTTGTCGCACGGGACAAATTCTCACATTTTTCAAAAATCCGGCCAATCTGCTCTTGCAAACCCGCCGTACCAGAGTGAACGTGCGTGACGTCGGCGTGGGAAACGACATGCATGCACGCGGCGGGGCAACCCGTCGCGCTCGAGCGAATCCCCGCCGGCCAGCGGGCCTGGTCAGGGCCCATCACGGCCGAGCCGCAAGGCCCGGCCGAGGGAGCGCACCCCGTGCGCGCTCACTCGACGTCGAGATTCTTTCCCGTACTACGCGGGCCTCACAACCCGCCACCTGATCAACGCCAGCTCAAAGGACGGGCGGAGCGGACTTCGACAACCCGCTCCGCCCCGTCCGAGCCGGTCGCTTATCGAGAAAGCCTCCCCGCAGGCCGCGCTTCCCTTGCGCGCTCAGCACCTCCGCACGCCCACTCTTTCATTTTGCATTTGGCTATACTTCTAAAACTTCGTCACCAGGACATGAGCCAATCAATCCCACGCTAGCGGCTGCTGCCACGCCTGCTTCAGTTCTGCGAGGCCGGCGTCGATCACGGCCGGACCATTGCCCGACGTGATCACCAACCGGTCCGTCTTCTCGACCGTCCCCAGTCGCGTCAGCGGCAGCCCGGCGAAGACTATCTCGAAGGCTGCAGCGTCCTTCGCAGCGACTTCGACCACGAACCGCGTCGTCGACTCGGAGAACAGCAGCACGGCCGACTGGGCGATTCTGCTGTCCTTCGCCAGGCCGGCCAGATCCACCTTCACGCCCAGAGCGCCGGCGAACGCCATCTCGGCGAGTGCTGCTGCCAGGCCCCCTTCGCTCAAGTCGTGGCAGCTCTTGAGGAGTCCCTGTCGGATCGCGGCATGGACGGCGGCAAAGATCTGCGGTGCCTGCTGCAGGTCGGGACGGGGAATGCGTCCGCCGGCCAGTCCCTGGACCAGCGCGAAGTGGCTGCCGCCCAGTTCGTCCTGCGTCGCGCCGATCTGGTAGAGGACGTTGCCGGCCGCCTTGAGGTCCATCGTGACCGCTTGGCCGACGTCTTCCATCTGCCCCATCGAGCTGATCAGCAGCGACGACGGGATGGCGACTGTCTGCCGCTGTCCGCTGGCGTCCTGATAGGAGAACTCGTTGTTCAGGCTGTCCTTGCCGCTGATAAACGGCGTGCCGTAGGCGATCGCCGTGTCCTTGCAGCCCAGCGCTGCGCGAACCAGCGAACCGAGCGTTTCGGGCCGTTCCGTATTCCCCCAGCAGAAGTTATCGAGGATCGCGATCCGCGCGGGATCCGCCCCGACGGCGACGCAGTTCCGGACCGCCTCGTCAATCGCCGCAGCAGCCATCCAGTACGGGTCGAAGTCGCCATAGCGCGGATTCATGCCGTTGGCGACGACCACCCCGCGTTTGGACTTCAGATCGGGTCGGACCACAGCCGCATCCGAGGGACCGTCGCAGGCGATCCCCACGAGCGGCTTGACCACGCTCCCCGCCTGCACTTCGTGGTCGTACTGGCGGATGATCCATTCTTTACTGCAGACGTTGAGCGAGCCGAGGATTGCCTTCAGGGCGTCGTCGTACCGCGGCAGGTCCGGAACAGGGCAGGGGGGCTCGGCCGCGGGAGCGAACGTGGCTTCGCGGACGACTGGCGGCCGGCCGTCGTGCAGAAAGCTCATCGCCACTTCGCCGACGTGCTGTCCGTGGTACTTGAGGACCAGGTTGCCGGTCCCGCTGAACTTGCCGATGGCGGTCGCTTCCACCCCTTCGGACGCGCACAGATTGCGGAAGTCTTCCCACTTGTCCTCGGGGACCGAGAGGACCATCCGCTCCTGTGCCTCGGAGATCCAGATCTCGGTGTAGGACAACCCGGCGTACTTCAGCGGACACTGTTCCAGCCAGACCTCCGCCCCGGTGTGCTCGCCCATCTCGCCGACCGCGCTGCTGAAGCCGCCCGCACCGCAGTCCGTGATCGCGTTGTAGAGATCGAGATCGCGCGCCCGCAGGATCACGTCGGCGACCATTTTCTCGGTCACCGCATTGCCAATCTGGACCGCCCCGCCGGAAACCGTTTCGCTCTCCTCGGTCAGTTCGGCAGAGCTGAACGTGGCTCCGTGAATCCCATCGCGACCGGTCCGACCGCCGACGGCGACGATCAGATCCCCGACCAGCACTTCCTTGAAGCACTTGTCGACGGGGATCATCGCCGCCGTACCGCAGTAGACCAGCGGATTGCCGAGGTAGCGCTCGTCGAAGAAGACGGCTCCGTTGACCGTGGGGATGCCCATTCGGTTGCCGTAGTCGCGGACGCCGGAGACGACTCCCTTGGCGACCATCTTCGGATGCAGCACGCCCGGCGGCAGCGATTCGACGGGCGTATCGGGCGGAGCGAAGCAGAAGACGTCCGTGTTAAGGATCGGCCGGGCGCCCATGCCGGTTCCCAGCGGATCGCGGATCACGCCGCCGATGCCGGTGTTCGCCCCGCCATACGGCTCGATCGCCGACGGATGGTTGTGCGTCTCGACCTTGAAGCAGACGTTCTGCGTCTCGTCGAACTTGACGATCCCCGCATTGTCCTGGAACACGCTCACGCACCAGTCGTCAGCCCCCAGTTTTTCGCGGATCGCCACCGTCGCGCCGAAGACCGTTTCCTTGAGCATGTTCTCAAACTGGCGCTCGCCGTGCTCATCGCGATAGCGGATCCGGCCCTTGAGCGTCTTGTGGGAGCAGTGTTCGCTCCAGGTCTGGGCCACCGATTCCAGTTCGATATCGGTCGGATCGCGGTCAAGCCCCGCGAAGTACTGCCGGATCGTCTGCATCTCGGCAAGGCTCAGATAGAGCTGTCCCTGTTTGCTGAGCGTCATCAGCGCCGCGTCGTCCATGCCCCGAATCGGCACGACCGTGAGCTGGAAGCGGTACTCGCTGCCGAGCGCGATGCTGTCCATCTGCAGCGGACCGGCGATGATTCGTTCGATGGCGTCGTTGGCGAGCAGTCGCTGCTGGACCCGCTGCAGGTCCGCCGCGGCGACATCGTCGTTGAACCAGTACCGTCGGGCGGTCCCGACCGCCGTTGCCGGACAGCCGACGTCCGCGAGCGCCTTCTGAGCGCTGAGCGCAACGTTATCGGTGACGCCCGGCTTGAAGAGGACCGTCCGCAGCAGACCTTCTCCAGCGGATGCCGGCGCAGCCTGACCGTCCAGTCGACGCAGCGAATAGTCTTCGACGACGCGATCAATGAGCAGCTTGTGGGCCGCCGACTGCAGGCCGGCCTCGTCTTGTTCGGTCTCGATCAGAAAAACGCGAGCCGAGCGGACCTGCCGCACGGAGCCCGCTCCGAGGGCGTGCGACTCGCTGACAATCCGCAGTCCTTCGCGATCAATCTCGCCGGCCGCCGGCCGGATTTCCACTTCCCAGAGCATGTTTCAAGGTTCCCATCGGCCACAGGCCGAAGTCTCAGGATTGGTCAGAGGTCAGTTGTCCGTGGTCAGTGGCTGAAGACGCCCCGCAGCCTTCTCTTCGTCAGGCTCTCGACTCTAAATCATCGGCCACAATTGTGAGGCGCGACTCCGGTCCCCTCTCCCTCCGTCTTCGGTGGGAGAGGGGTAGGGTGAGGGTCTTTGGCGTTTCTTCGAAACAGAATACGCCCTCACCCTGACCCTCTCCCACATCGGAATGCGGGAGAGGGGACAAGACAAGGAACCACTGTTCCAGAATCGTGGTCGATGATCTAGACACTCGTCTCTCGACTCCTTCTTCGCCACTTACTCCAGCGAATCCCTCACGGTTTTCGCCTGTTGCAGCAGTCGATTCAAGGCCGCGGCATCTCTTCGTTCGAGGACGGTGCGGAACGCCGCAATCTGCTGCGTCAACGCATCGAGACTTGCGCACACGTCGTGTCCGTTCGACAGCAGAATGGCAGTCCAGAGATCGGGGTCACCTGCGGCGATCCGCGTCGTATCGCGGAAGCCCGTGCCGATCAGTTCCCGGTTGGCCGCATCCAGCGTGTTCGCCAGTGCGGTCGCCGTCAGGTGGGGAAGATGGCTCGTCGCGGCGAGCGCCCGGTCGTGCTCTGCCGGCGACATCCGCACCGTCCGCATGCCGACCGCCTGCCAGAAGCCTTCGATCTGGTCGACGGCGGCCGGGGTGGAATGTTCCGTCGGGGTGACGACGCACATCCGGCCGGCATACAGTTCCGGATCGGCCGCTTCAAATCCCTGGCGATGCGACCCGGCAATGGGGTGCGAACCCACAAACTCGCGATTGCTGTCACGACAGCCCCCGAGATCGTCGCAGATCCGCCGCTTCGTGCTGCCGGCGTCGGTCACCAGGCCACCCGACGGAACATTTGACCAGAAAGACTTTACATCGGCGGCGATGCGATCCACTGGGGTACAGACGACGGTCAGTTCGGCGTCGCGAACGGCCGCAGAATCGGTCGACCAGGAATCGATCAAACCGGCTGACTGCGCGCCCTGCAGACGCTCCGGATTGCGTCCGATCCCGAGCACGCGCCGCGCGGCGCCGCGACGCTTCGCAGCCGCCGCCAGCGACCCGCCGATCAGCCCCACGCCGACGATGGCGATCCAATCCCGCATCCTGAAATCCGTTCCCTTCCGGTGGTTGCAACCCCTGACGGCGACAAGTTTAACGTGCTCCGCCCGAAACGGCACGTGTCCGGCCTCAGTCGCATCGGCCGTTGTGCTACAATTCGCGACCTCCCGTCACAGCGGTTCCACTGTCCCCGCGCTTTCCTGGCGAACTCATGTCCGATTCCGACGTGACACAGTTGCTCGACCGCATCGGCGCAGGGGATCTGCTGGCCACGGACGCCCTGCTGCCGGTCGTTTACGACCAACTTCGGCGACTTGCCGCGGCAAGGCTGGCCGGTGAAGCGCCCGGACACACGCTGCAGGCGACCGCCCTCGTCCATGAAGCCTGGCTGCGGCTGGTTGGTGACGAGGCGAAGCACTGGGACCACCGTGGCCATTTTTTCGCCGCTGCGGCAGAAGCCATGCGCCGGATTCTGGTGGAATCCGCCCGCCGGAAACTGCGACTCAAGCACGGCGGCGGCTGGCAGCGCGTGCCCGAAGACGCCCTGATCGCCCCGGAACTGCTGCTCGATGACGATGTGCTGGCCGTTGATGAGGCCCTGACGGAATTTGCGGCGGAATCGCCCGACAAAGCCCAGCTCGTCAAGCTGCGGTACTTTGCCGGGCTGTCAGAAAACGACGCCGCCGCGGCCCTCGGTATCTCCCGAGCCACCGCCGCCCGCTGGTGGGCCTATGCCCGCGCCTGGCTGTACGACCGGCTGCATAGCGAAGAGTAGCCCCGTGCGGAATTGGGGAGTAAGGCCAATGCAAAATGAGAAGTGCAAAATGCAAATCGTAAATTAGAAGAGAGGATCTCTCCAATCGGGGTGGCACGCCCAGAGTCCGCGATGGGCGTGGTCTTACCGATAACAGCCCCTTCTCAGACTACTGCTGCATGGGGAGCGTCAGTTTCACTTTCTTGCTGTCGCGGAGCACGGTAACCGGGACCCGATCACCGACGACGCGGGCCGTGACGGCATGGCGGAGGACATCGGCTTCGGTGAGCAGGTCGGCCCTGCCATCGAATTCGATCACCACGTCTCCTTTCTGAACGCCGGCGTTCTTGGCCGCCGCATGGGCGCCGTACTGTCCGACGTGCTTGACGCGCAGGGCCATTCCGTTGCCAGTGGCTCCCGCTTCAGACCGCTCGTCAGCCGTCATCGATTCGAGGACGATCCCGCCGGTCGCCATCCTCCGCAGTCCCCACGACGACGCCCGCCACGAGATGTCCCCGGCGCGACGCCAGCCGGCTTCCAGCTTGAGAGTCACCGTCGCGGGCCGCCCCTCCCGCAGAACATCAGCTTTGACGTTCCCCCCCTGCGGATCGACCTGCTGCAGCACCCACTGGACGTCGGCAATCGACAGGAGCGGCTGGCCGGCCAGCCGCTGAATCATATCGCCTGCTCGAAAACCGGCGGCACTCGCAGGCGAATCGGGAGTCACCGCCTTCACAGTCGCTTTCTGGTCCGGATCAAGGATCAGGCCCACAGACTTCGGGTGCGGATAGGGGAACAAAACTTTTTCCGGCATCGGCTGCTTCAGCGCCCGGTAGTACTCGCGCTGGGCGTCGCCGATCTGGTGACAGTGGATGCAGCTCTGGACGACGTTGCCGGAGTAATTCAGCTCCGGACCGTACTTCTCCTTCAGGACCGGATACTTCTCTGGCGACGGGAATTCCGGAGCCGGGCCGATTTTGCCCGCCAGTGCGTCCTTGATCGTCGAATCGTCGGCATGCAACTCCAGTGCGCCCTGCAGCGCCTGAGCCAGCCCTTTCAACGAAACGTCGCCGAACCATTCGGTCCGATGCGAACGCGTGCCGAAGCGTCCGTAGATCGTCCTGTCCGCATTGAGCATGAAGACGGCGAAGGACTGGTCCGTGTCGTACTGGAACAACGACAGATCCAATCCGTTGGTGCCGACGACCCGGACGCAGACGAACTTGTCGAGCAGCGGCCGGATGACCGGATCCTTGTCGACCAGGTCGTCATCGAGCTTGACGCACTCTTCGCAGGGGATGCACCGCAGGACGACCAGCAATGGTTTGCCGGTCTGCTTCGCCTCAGCGAAACCCTTTTCCAGGTCGTTGTAGATCCAGAAGCCCTCGGCTTCGACCTTCTGCTTGTCCTCGCGGACTTTTTCCTCGCGGGTTTTCGGGGCGGCCGTGACCTGTGCGGCCATCAGCAGCAGAGCGATCAGACACAGACGCAACATCAGCGGCTCCTCGACAAGCTGGGACGAACTGTATGGGATGGGGAACTGGAGCGCAGCAACTGTTCTAACGGTTTACCGCTCGAAAACCAGCCTCACGGTCCGCTTCCACCTTGTCTGGACGGACCGACGATGCGATACTCTTTCGTACAGGTTGTCCGCCTTTGCGTGATGGAACCGATCCCATGAGCCCGGCGCTGCTGGAACAGATTGCCCGCCAACTGCCTGAAGACGCTCTCTACGAGGTCGTCGACGGTCGCGTCGTGGAGAAGCCCGTGAGTGGACTCGCCCTCTGGATTGCTTCGAGGTTTCAGTCTCTGTTTGGCCTGAAAGTCGAAGAGCTCCAGCTCGGACAATTTCTGGTCGAGATGATCTTTATCCTGGATGAAGAGCGAAACCTTCGACGGCGACCAGATATTGCATTTGTTTCCGTCGATCGCTGGCCGCTCAACCAACCGCTTCCGCACGAGGGAGATTGGGTCGTTGTTCCGGATCTGGCCGTCGAAATCATCAGCCCGGGCAATTCCGCGAGTGAACTGTCCCGGAAACGAAAGGAATACTTCCAGCACGGCGTGCGCGAGGTCTGGATCATCTTTCCGGAAGAGCGACAGGTCGAAGTCTGGTCGTCCGCGGGCTGCCGCGTCGTGCCGCATTTCGAACCGCTGACGACGGAGCTGTTGCCCGGAATGTCGATCGATCTCAACTCGCTCCTCCCGGTGATCGATCCGACGACGCCGCTGACGTAACGAGGTTTCTGAACATTTTGGGGAACGGCCGGCACAGCCGGCCCTACGACTGCCCGCACCGCGTTGAATTGGATCGATCCCATGAGCCCGGCACTGCTGGAACAGATTGCCCGCCAACTCCCCGAAGACGCTCTCTACGAGGTCGTCGACGGTCGTGTCGTGGAGAAGCACGTGAGTACGTTAGCCCTTTGGATTGCGAGCGAACTTTGCGCGATTCTCCGCGATCATGTCCGCGGTCATCAATTGGGATGGCTGGGTACGGAAATGATCTTTGTGCTCGCGGACGAAGAGCCGCTGATTCGCCGGCCGGACGTCGCCTACGTTTCAGCGGAACGCTGGCCGTTGGACCGACCGTTGCCCTACGAAGGCAACTGGCACATTGCACCGGATCTGGCCGTCGAGATCGTCAGTCCGGGGAATTCCGCGAGTGAGCTGTCCCGCAAGCGGCGAGAGTACTTCCAGTACGGCGTGCATGAGGTCTGGATCATCTTTCCGGAAGAGCGACAGGTCGAAGTCTGGTCGCCGTCCGGTTGCCGCGTGGTTCCGCATACCGAGCCGCTGACGACGGAGCTGCTGCCCGGATTGTCGATCGATCTCAGCGCGCTGTTGCCGGTGATCGAGCCGCCGCCCCCAACAACGTAACAAGGTTTCGAAACGCCTCGGTGATCGGCCGACACAGTCGGCCGTACGTTCCGGGCGTCCGTCATTCGACATTCCGCCTTCGACATTCGACATTTCTTCCCGTCTCCGATATTTCCTGAGGCGCGCCGCCGCCGCCCGTCGCATCTCTCTACGAGACCGCGTTATGCTGCCCGTGGAGACCCGTTCATGTCCGACATCAGCCCCCCGCAACCCGAAATGCCTGCAACCGCCCGGCCGGACGTCGATCCGCAGTCGGTCGAAGGTCTGTTTCTCACGGTCCTGGCGATGGAATCGCCGGCCGAGCGGGCCGCGTTTCTCGATCAGATCTGCGGCAACGACGCCCCGCGACGCCGGCGAATTGAGGCACTGTTGCGGGCTTACGACGACGCCGGCAGTTTTCTGGAGCATCCAGCGACGCCGGTCGGCGTGGCCGACAACTTCGATTTTCTCCAGCCGGCCGACAAGCCCGGTTGCCTCGGTCGACTGGGCCATTATGAGGTGATCGACGTCATCGGCCGGGGCGGCATGGGGATCGTCTTCCGGGCCCTCGATCCGCGCCTCAACCGCATCGTGGCCGTGAAGGTCCTCGCCCCCGAGCTGGCCGCCAACCCGCTGGCCCGCCGGCGGTTTCTCCGCGAGGCCCAGGCGGCGGCGGCTGTCAGCCATCCGCATGTCGTGACCATTCACGCCGTCGACGAAGCGAAGTTGCCGTACCTGGTGATGGAGTGCATCGTCGGCCAGTCGCTGCAGCAGAAGTTGGATCAGGTCGGCCCGCTGCGCCTGACGGAGATCCTGCGAATCGGTTCGCAGATCGCCGAAGGCCTGGCTGCCGCTCATCGACAGGGCCTCATTCACCGCGATATCAAGCCAGCGAACATCCTGCTGGAGAACGGCGTCGAACGAGTTAAGATTACCGACTTCGGCCTCGCTCGCGCGGCCGACGACGCGGCCATCACGCGGACGGGGGAGGTCTCCGGCACGCCACAGTACATGTCGCCCGAGCAGGCGCACGGCGACAAGGTCGACCCGCGGAGCGACCTCTTCAGCCTGGGCTGCGTGCTGTATGCGATGTGCACCGGCCGCTCGCCATTCCGGGCGGACAGCGTCGCCGCGGCGATTCGTCGAGTCTGCGACGACACGCCGCGACCGATTGCGGAGATCAACGCCGAGATCCCCGCATGGCTCATCGATCTGATCGATATTCTGCTGGCCAAGCAGCCGGAGGACCGCTTCCAGACCGCGGACGAAGTGGCCGTTGCACTGGAAAAATGCCTGGTCCGCGTCCAGCGTCCGGGAGATTCGAGTCCCCCCACCGCATCTCGCATCGAAGAACCGCGTCACATGCCGGCGAATGCCGCAGTCGCACCGAGTTCGTACGGTCTATCGGACGTGACCTATGCGTCTGGCACAGCGGCGATCGTACTCTTTCTGGGACAGGTTTTGTTCGCCGGCGCATTCGGACTGGTCGGCGGGCTGGAAATCCAGTCGTGTTACTTCGACCTGCCGGATCCGAAGCTCTTCATGGCCCGGCTCTCGGGGGCTCTCGGAGCGATCTTTCTCCTCAGCACAGTCGGATTGTGGCTGAATCCGGCGACGTCTGGCGGACGATCGGTGGCGCTGACGATCGCCACGCGATTCGCGATCTTCTACGCCATGTGGTTCGGTTTGTTCACGTCTGTAGTTGTCATTGGGGAGTGGAATACTCAGGAAGATGAACCCCTCCTGGTTGTCCTGGGTGTCATCGGGCTGTCGATCGTTGCGGGGACGGCGTTTCTTCTCGGCCGTGCAACGTCGAGCGGAACCGAACCGGCAACCGAGCCGCGGACGGCCGGGCGGCACTTGGCGCTGCTCGGAATCGGCGTCTGGGCGCTGCTGCTGACATGGTTCCTGGGAATTGCGATCGGGGTGCTGCGTCCGCCGCGGTTTGAATCGCCGCTGCATACGGCCGCAGGACCGCTGGGAATCGGACTGGTCTGGACGGGCGGACTGCTGCTGGCGGCGGGGATGTTCCTGCAGAACCGGATTCTGGGGGCCGCGCACTGGCTGTACGTGCTCCGGATCGTCGGCCTCGGCGCCCTGATGGTCGGCGGGCTGCTGGCGATCCTGTCGCTGCTGTACTTCTTCGGCGAGGCGATCACTCCGAGTCCGCTGGAACTGATAATCGTGCTGGTCGTCGTGGCGCTGGCGATCCTAATGTATCGCCGGATCGGCAGGACGCCTCCGTCGACCGGTGACACCGGCGCGGACGCCGCGCGATGCGAGACGCCGGCGCGACACAACCGGAACTGGCTCTGGACCGCGTTGATTGTATTTTCGATCGTCTGCGTGGCCCCTTGCCTGCTGGGCGTCGCGTATCTGTCGCTGTCGTATTCTACGGTCGAAGTGCAGCGGATGGCCGCGCCGACGACTCCGCAAACCTCGGCTGCCCCCTCGGACGCGGCCGGGGAACATGGCGGCGGCGGAGCAGCCATGATGGGGATGCCGGGCATGGACGGCGGCTACGGTGGAAGCATGGGCAGTATGATGGATGGCGGCAGCTATGCCGGCACATTCGACGAATCGCAGTGGGGCGCGATTCTGCTGGACGTCGGGACCGTTCCAAGTTCTCCGCCAGGAATGCCTCCAGGCGGCATGATGGGAATGGCACCGGGTGGCGCCTTCTCACATTTGATGGACCGCGCCGTCCGGCTGCGACCGACCGACACGGTTCCCGGCAGGATCGCAGAGAAGGACGCACCGGTTCGGAAAAACGGCGAAACCGTATATCACGCTCATCCTCTGACGGATCCCGGCATCTACCGGATCGCCCCCGGCGAATACGAAGTGCAGCTCTTCGACTGGTCGTACGGCTGGGCTCTCGGCCGCGATGTCGCCGAGACGGCGTCCTATACGCCGGTCGCGCCGCAACGGCCGGCCGCCGTGCGGTCGCTAGGAACAATCCGCGTGCAGACAGGTGAGATCGTGACGGTCTCGGCAACGCGCGATGATGTATCGGCTCTGCTGCGCGGAATCCTGGCGACGACGCCCGACATGCACGAGACGCAACTGGCTCAGTTCGTCTGGAACGGCGAGATGTTCGTCCTGTCACCGCAGCAGGCGAAAGTGGTCCGTTATCTGTTGCAGCGGAGTGCTGCTGGAGAGGCCGAGACGACCGAGGCGGAGCTGCGCACGGGAGCAGGTCAGCAGCTCACATTCATTCGAAAGTCTGATTCTGGAGAACCGGAGACTCAGATCGTCCCTGTTGACTCACCCATCGAGCAGATCTTCAACAACGGCCGGCATCCGGCGTGGGGGACGCTGATCGTTCCAGGTACGCAGGCGGGGACTTTCGCGCTAGGGCCGTTGAAGTTGCCGCAGGGGACGGTGCCGGCGGTGGCAGTGCCGGAAGAAGCCACCGACAGTCCCGCATCTGCTGCGGAGGTACCGGCAGAACCGTCACCCGACGCTCCGGCCGATGCCCTGAACGCGATGGAGACGTCCGCAGCGCTCGAACTCATCCGCCATGTCCGTGAAGCCCGTCAGGCCATCCGGAGCGGCCGAGCGACGATCACGGTGGAAGACAGGCCTCGACTACGGGGCAACGAAGTCGCATTGCTGGAGGCGAGGGAAGCGATAGTCGGCACTCCAGGCTGGAAACGCCGAGCAAGCCTGGCTTTTCTGGGAAACAAGATTCGCTGCGATGACGAAAACGGGCGTCAGATTATCAATGGCCAGTCGTACCTGCGATGCGATCGAGAGACGACCACGGGCGCCGATATCAAAGTATCGCCGCTGAAAGACTCGGAGAACCAGGTGGCAGACTTGCGGGTCTGGGGGATGTCGCCTCGGCCGTTAGCGATACTCAGGAATGGATCAGTGGCGAAATTTGCGCAGGTTCGCGGCAATCGTCCGGAATTCGCGCAATCGAAAGTTGACGCGGACGGCAGTCATCTGCAGTTGCTGAGGACTGCCGGGGAAGACGTAACGCTGTCCTTCTGGATCGATCCGCAACGCGGCTGGAACATCGTTCGAGCAACTGCCGAAGGACCAAACCCTCGTGGAGGCATGCTGGACGATACGATCGAATGCCAACTTGCGCCGTTCGAAGGGGTCTGGTTCCCGAAAGAAGTCAAGTACACGCGCCAGGTCGACGGAGTCCTGGCTGTGGAAGAAGTGAGCACAATTTCCGACGTTCACTTCAACGAGGAACTGCCTGATGAGCTGTTCGAAGAGGAGGGAATGTCGATGTCGATCGAGGAGTTCCTGAAAAGCCGGGCTGCTGAGGCTACGGAACCGGCAGTCCGCTGAGCCAGAGTCGGCCGGGCGCGCCCGGCCCTACTCCACTCCAACGACCCCGTTTGGCCGGCACAGCCGGCCCTACAGCTTTCGACATTCCGCCTTCGTCATTCGACATTCTACGGCAGCAGATCCGGCAGCTTGGCTTCCGCGTTCTTGCCGTAGTCCTGCAGTTTGAGATCCACGTCGATCTCGTTGCCGTCCGTGGTCCGGATCTTGAGCTTCGCGCCGGCCAGGCCGAACGGAACTTCCTTGTGCCGCAGAATTCGCCAGTCGCAGTGGAAGTTTCCGTCGCCGATTGCAGGGTCCGACTTCCCGGTGTAGACGTCGCACTTCAACTGTTTACCCTTGCAGTCGATCGTCTGCTCATCAGGCAGCCGTTTGACATCCGACGTCGCGCCGGTCAGCCACAGATTCGTGATCGCGTCACCGGCAATCCCGTCGAACGACTCGACCGGATCATTTCCCCGCTTGACCCACATCCGCACCGACTGACCCAGGGCATCCTTGTTCGGACCAAAGCCGTCGACCGGCACCAGCATCCGGTGCACGGAGTGTTGCAGATCGCCAAGTTGGTCGAGCGCCGTCTCGATGATCCGCAGATCGCGTCCCCCCTGCTGCCCCTTGCCCACCGAACGGACCGACCATTCCACCACGTGGGACTGACCCGAGAACTCCGCCTTCATTTCAAACTTTGACCACTCGCCGTCCTCCGGCAGTGTCGCCAGCAATGGCAGAATTGTCGGGTCTGGAGCGGTTCTCGACGCGGCTTGCGGTTCGGCGGCAAAGAGGGCGGCGAGCAGTGAGAGGGTCGTCAGCATGGGGGAATCTCCTGAGGGTGAAGGCTTCAGCATATCTCGCCTGGCGACGGAGTCCATCGTCAATCAGCGGCCGCAGTACGAAGAGCCGGCCGGCGAGCGGGGCAGATTTCCCGACCGCCGGTCCCTGCCGTCCATCTGGGCCGTTACAATCCGGGCAAGCTCAGGTCTTGTGATGAACTCCCGCGGAGAGGTTCAATGCGGCAACTGGCCCGTTCGCGCTTCTGGTCTGTCTGGCAGTTGGCTCGATCAATTCGGTCCGGGCAGATGATCGGCCGAATGTGGTGATCATCCTGGCCGATGACCTGGGGTACGGCGATCTGAGCGGCTACGGGCACCCGACCTTCCGCACGCCGCGGATTGATCGACTGGCAGAGGAGGGGGCGAAGCTGACGCAGTTCAATACGCCGACGGCCTTTTGTGCGCCGACGCGGGCGTCGTTGATGACCGGGCGATATCCGTTCCGCTGTGGGATGACGCAGAACCCTGCTCCAGATGGCGGTCCCGCGGCCGATGCGCTGGCGCTCCCGGCCAGCGAAGTCACGCTCGCGCAAGTGCTGAAGTCGGCGGGTTACGCCACCGGGATGCTGGGCAAGTGGCATCTCGGCCATAAGCCGGGGACGCTGCCGACGGACCGGGGCTTCGACGAGTACTATGGCATTCCGTATTCCAACGACATGCGGCCGGTGCAGGTGCTGGAAGGACGAGATGTTGCCGAGTACCCCGTCGTGCAGGCGACGTTGACGGGTCGGTATACGGATCGAGCCGTCGACTTCATCGGGCGGAACAAAGAGCGACCGTTTTTTCTGTACTTCGCGCACGCGATGCCCCACAAGCCGCTGGCGGCGAGCGAGGCGTATTCCAGGAAGAGCGGGCAGGGGCTGTATGCGGACGTTATGGCGGAACTCGATGCCAGCGTCGGAATCGTGCTCGATACGCTGCAGCAGGCCGGCGTTTCGGACAAGACGCTCGTGATCTTCACCAGCGACAACGGCCCCTGGTACGGCGGCAGCACCGGCAGCCTGCGCGGGATGAAAGGGAGCACGTATGAAGGGGGCTTTCGCGTGCCGCTGATCGCCAGGTGGCCGGGCCGGATTCCAGCGGGCCGGACCAGCGCGGCTCCTGCGGTCATGATGGATGTCTTCGCCACGGTGCTGCAGGCGACCGGCGCAAAGATGCCGGATAATCGGACGCTCGACGGCCGCGATCTGCTGCCGGTCCTGGCTGCCGGAGCGTCGTCGCCGCACGACTATCTCGTCGGGCATCAGAGTTCCCGGCTGGCGACGATTCGCGACGCCCGCTGGAAGCTGCACGTGCTGAAGCCGTCGGCGATCAACTTGAAACCCGGTCCGGACGGCCGCTGGCTCGACCCGCGGGCGCCGGACGGGGTCACGATTCTGGCGCCGTTCGAGCAGTACAATCTCGACGCCGGTCCGGGGCTCGCGACTGGCGATGCTCCCGTGCCAATGCAGTTGTTTGACCTTCAGTCCGATCCCGGCGAGCAAGCGGATATTGCTGCCCGTCACCCGGAGGAAGTCCGCCGGCTCAAGGCCGCCTTCGATGCGATCAATCGCGAGGTCCCGGCCGTCGACGAGGTCAAACGGGCGCCGCTGAAAAAATAGTCGACTCCCGGCGCGGCGAGTGGCACACTCGTCACCGCGACCAGTTCGTTACCAGTTTCATGGCACTCCGCAGACAGACATTCCCGAAACAGAATGAGGTCCTCAATGAGAATTGCATCCCTGCTGGCCTTCGCCCTGATCTGCAGTCCCGCTCTGCTAGCTGATGACGCCAGACAGCCGGCAGCCCAGCCCAAAGCCAAAGCGAAGGCAAAGGTTGCGGCTGCGATTCTGCCCCCGACGATGGCCGATGTGCCGTATGGTTCGCATTCGAAGCAGGTCCTCCATTTTTGGAAGGCGGAGAGTGACAAGCCGACGCCGCTGCTGTTCTTCATCCACGGCGGCGGCTGGCAGGGGGGCGACCGGACCAGCGGTCTGACGGCGATGCTGCCCGCGTTTCTGAAAGAAGGGGTCTCGGTGGTCTCGGTCGAGTACCGGTTTATCCGCGAGGCCATGGCCGACGGCGTCGAGCCGCCGGTCAAGGCGCCGCTGCACGACGCCGCCCGGGCTTTGCAGTTCGTGCGCAGCAAGGCCGGCGAGTGGAATATCGACAAGACGCGCATCGGGGCCTCGGGTGGTTCCGCCGGGGCCTGTTCGAGCTTGTGGCTGGCGTTCCACGACGACCTCGCCGATCCGAAGAGCAGCGATCCCGTCGCCCGCGAATCGACCCGGCTGCTGTGCGCCGCCGTGAACGGCGCCCAGACGACGCTGGACCCGGTTCAGATGAAAGAGTGGACGCCGAACAGCCGCTATGGCGGCCATGCCTTCGGCATTTTCAAGACAGAGAACGGCAGGAGCGTGGCCGATTTCGCGCAGTTCCTGGAGAAGCGCGACTCGATCCTCCCCTGGATTCAGGAATACTCCCCGTACGCCCTGGTGACGTCAGACGATCCGCCGGTGCAGCTCGTCTACGGCGCCCCGCCGGCGCTGGGCGAGGAGCAGAAAGACCCGACCCACACGGCGAACTTCGGCGTCAAGCTGGCCGAGAAGCTGAAGAGCGCCGGCGTGGAATGCGAGCTGGTCTATCCCGGCGCACCAGACGTCAAGCACCCCCGCGTGCAGGATTATCTCATTGAGCGGTTGAAAGCGGAGCGGTAGGGCAGGGGGGGGCCAGTTTTCCGAGAGAACAAAGCGCAGGCGACCGACTGGTCGCCTGCGCCTTCAGCATCATGCCGTATCGCCCGAGCTACGCCGCCTGAGATGTCTGCAGCCGTCGTCGCCGCCAGGCCCCGACCGCCATGCCGAAGCCGGCGCAGCCGGCGAGGGCGAGGGAGGTCGGTTCGGGGGTGACGGTGGGGGCTGCCAGGCGAGTGATCGACAAAGTAAATTCGCCCGAGGCCTCGGCACCTTGATCAGTGTCTGGGAATGCGTACGTCTGTATTTCCCAAAAGAACGAATAAGTATGGCCCTTTACAAGTCCGCCGACTGGACTCCCAACCAATGCATTGTCGAAATCGCCCTCAAGCTGGCCCAGTACGAGAACTTCATTCTCGGTGTCCCGAGATTCCTGGTAGCTCAAAAACACTAGCTGGTCTACCGTCAGATCTCGCAAAGACGCATTTAGTAACGTTCGCCCGTCCGAGCTTTGGTATAGCCCAAGAGCAGCATAGCTGACACCATCCTCCAATATTGTGAAGTCTACCACCTTAGTCGAATCCGCGGAACTATATTGCGTACCTCCTCGCGACTGCGTAAGCGAAAAGCTCAAAAGTGTTGTGTCAACAGCGCGTTCGGCGAGTGACGATGTCGTGGTGGTCGCGAATCCGTCAGCAGTTGCCGAGACAGAACGGTCAA
Organism: uncultured Planctomycetaceae bacterium; assembly: GCA_942493135.1. Taxonomy (GTDB): domain Bacteria; phylum Planctomycetota; class Planctomycetia; order Planctomycetales; family Planctomycetaceae; genus Planctellipticum. The sequence continues at coordinate 7,723,339 of OW818684.1, forward strand.
TGCCGTCGAGCACCGGCCACTGTATATAGTTCGAATCGAAGCTACTTGGTGCGCTCGAATTGGCAGACTGTGTAAAGTCATAATACACCGAGACGTAGCTCGCGTGCGAGCTATTTGCCGACATTGTCAGAAGCACTATTCCGATCACCACTCTTGAAATCCGCATGTGTCGCTCCGACAACTGTTGATCGATCGACGAGCGACCGCAGCGGCCACTCTCATATCTGCCATCGACGACTCAGATCGATAGCCTATGCGGTCGGGAATCTCTGCAGCTGTCGTCGCCGCCAGGCCCCGACCGCCATGCCGAGGCCGGCGCAGCCGGCGAGGGCCAGGGAGGTCGGTTCGGGGGTGACGGTGCCGTCCGTTGGCGGCGGCACGAACGCCGCGTGGTAGTCGAGGTACAGGCTTCGGCCGTCCTGATGAACGCCAAACGTGCCGTTGCTGAAGACGTTCCAGAAATCGGCCGTATTGACTTCAAAGGCGTTCGCGTCGAAGCCGGTGATGCTGCTGGCGGTCAGGAACAGCCACTGGTAGCTGGAGAAGGGATCGAACCCGGCGAGGAACCCCGCCGTCGACGAATCGGACAGCGTCGCCAGGTTGATGACGAACGGATCGGCCGGGGTTGCGGTGAGATTCAGCACGCCATTGATAAGGATTTTGTCCCAGTCGACGCCGGCCGTGCCGGTCGTGTTGAGCAACTGCAGATCGAGGTTGCCGCCGCTTCCCCAGGTCTGATCGCCGTTGAACGTCATCGTGCCCGGGCTGTTGCCGGGGGCGAGGGTGGTTCCGTCGGCGATGGTCAGCGATCCGTTATAGACGCCGCTGCCGGCGAGAACGGCGCCCGGACCGAGAGTCAGCGTTCCGGCATTGTTGAATGTTCCATTGTTGATCAACGTGCCGTCGTGAAGATCGAGCGATCCGGTGGACCAGATCTGCGCGACTCCGCCTGCGTTGATGAGAATCGAACCGCCGTGATCGACGGTGATCTGGCCGACACCGCCCGCTCCCCCATTGGAGCCGCCGACATAGAGATTTGTCGTCTGCAGCGAAGCGCCTGGGCCGTCGATGTTCACCGTGCCGTGGCTGCCGGCTCGTTCCGCGACATAGGTGTTGGGAGCCGTGGCGACGCCGCCGGCTTGAAGGTTCAGCGTGCCGGAGCCTTCATAGCCGATGGAATTCGTCGAGTTGGCCTGCAGAGTGGCACCCGCCCCACTCACGTTGGCAACGCCAGTGCTAGTATTCATAAGGCCCAAATAATTGTAACCCGCCGTGGCCAGCCCTCCGTTCGCGACATTTAGTGTAGCAGTGCCGGACCAGCCGACGAAGTTGCTTGAGCTGACCTGCAGCGTCGAACCGACGCCATCCACGGTCCCCGTACCGGTGCTCCCGGAGTTGTCGCCGAAGTACAGAGCACTCGCCACCGAGGCTACTCCTCCGTGGGTGACCGAAAGCGAACCCGTTCCGGCAAGGCCGATTGTGGCCAAGTTCACGTTGAGCGCCGATCCCGTGCCATCAACGGAAACCGCACCCATACTCCCCGAATTATGTCCTACATTCAGTTGTCTTCCGGACGCGGCCCCGCCGTGCTGCACGGCCAGGCTTCCGGAACCGCGGTCGCCAATGACATAGGTATGTTGTTGGATTTGCAGGCTTGTGCCCGGCCCATTCACGGTGACGGCCCCGACATCTCCTGGATCGTAACCCAGCGTCAAGTTGTTCCCGTTTGACATCCAGACAGTGCCGTTCGTCAAATTGATCGAGCCGTTACCGGAAAGTCCAGCACCGGAGAGTCCAGCCGCGACTCCCTCTGACGTCACGGTCGCGGCATTTGCATTCAGCGTCGCCGTGTTACCGTACCCAACGATCACGCTTTGCCCTGCGTAATTCTGCGGCCCGGTCCAGTTCGTCGTGCCAGCTGGCAGAAAGACCTGCCCCTGCACCTCCTGCACAACGGCCAACGCGGCCAGCAGGCCGAGACAGGCGGTCGCCAGCCGTGCCGGCTGGTGTTTCTTTCGCTTCAAACGCATCACAAGGCCCCCAATTCGCTGTCGCACCACAACTGTCGCTATTGATCCCGCGCAGGATCTCGCGATTCATTCGCACCAACAGGCGTTTCCGCCTGTTCGCGGACGCGCGTCCGCTCCACCCACAAGCCCGGCTGTTCCAGGGCTTCCAGCCGCCATTTGTCGGCCTCGGCCGTGCGGCCCTGGGCCGCCAGCAGACGCGAGACGTAGTGCCGGGTCGCCGGAGCCGGCGTCGACGTCGTCAGCGACTGCTGCAGGAGCTTCTCGGCGGCGGCCAGGTCTCCCAGACGAAGCTGGACCCAGCCGGCGGTCGCCAGCGCGGTCGCGCGGTCCGGAGACTGCTTGAGATTGACCTCCGCCAGTTGAGCGGCCCGCACCCGCAAGGCTTCGTCCGTCCGCTCGATCAGCACCAGCGCCAATTGATTCGCCGCGGCCCAGTCGGCCGGGTTGTCTCGTTGTAACGTCGCGAAGAGGTTCTGCGCCGCGTCGAGGTCGCCGCGACAGCGGGCCGCCAGTCCCCGAAGAAACTGTCGCCGGGGATCGGCGGCCGAATCGCCGGGCATCGCCGCCAATTGCGTCTCAGCCTCTGTGGCGCGATCGCGTTCGAGCAGCCAGTGCGCGAACTCCAGACGAATCGGGACGTCGACGATGTCGGAGGCGACGGCTTTACCGAACCAGGCTTCGGCGCGCTCGTCGTTGCGGCGGGCGAAAATCAGGGCCACCAACGACTCCGCGGCCGGCGTTTGCGGGTCGATCTGCCGCGCCTCGCGGAACAATGCGACGGCCGGTTCGATCTGATTCTGAGCCAGCAGGGCCCGCCCCATCCCCAGTAAGGCCGGCGCGGACTTCGGCTCGCGCCCGCTCCAGCCGCGGTAAATCGGCTCGGCGGCGGTCCAGTCCTGCCGGCGTTCGGCGGTCTCTCCCTGCCGCTGGGACAGTTCGTTCCGAAAGGCCGTCAGTCGCTGTGCGTCCCATGTCGTCGGCGGGGGGTTCGAGGCGGCGTGCTCGAACTGCAGCCACGCATCGGTCAGCCGTCCCTGCTGCAGCGCCAGTTCGCCAAGCGTGACGAAGACTTCCGGTTCGGCCGATTCCGTCATCGCCAGCCGGTCCAGTCGTCGCAGCGCCTCCGGCGCGTTGCCCGATTTGACCAGCAGCCGCGCGAACATCAGTTCCGCGGGGGGGAGCGTCGGAGCCAGTTTTCGGCCGGCCTGCAAGGCCGCCAGACAATCATCGGGGCGACCTTCGCGAAAGTGCGTCAAAGCCAGCTCCAGTTCGCGCTGCGCAGCGCCGACCGTGGTGCGGACCTGCAACAGTTGCTGCGTTTCCGACTGATCCGACGTCAGCGGTCCGGTCCATGCCGTCTGCGCAGTCACGGCAATGGCGACTGCGGATACGAAAACGTGGGCAAGTCCTCGGCGGCGACCTGCGGGCAGACGGAGTTCATGCGGGAACTGCATTGTCAAAAAACCGCCTTAGCCGAATGTTGAAGTATGGGAGACAGCCAGGAATGTCTGTCTCGCCTGAAGAGAATTCCTCGGAGCAGGTGGCGCAGACATCTCTGTCTGGGCGTTTCGCTGGAATTCATCAACACGCTGTTACTGAAGGGAAAAACCAACGAAGACCCGCTGCGGCGCCGTCGCCGGCCCGCATGGCTTCTCTCCACCCCTGAAATGGCGCTCCGCGGGCGTTTTTTTCGAAATCCGTGCGAGTTCGGAAAAACTCTTCTCACGAATCGGCAAGACGATTCCGTAGAATTCGCGACCGGGTGAGGTGAGTTCCTGACAGCAGTCCTGTTCCGCCGTCACACAGGCCTGACGGCGGGCACAGCAGGACTGCACAGCCTCCGGCGGACGCGGTCTTGTAAGATTCTGCGAATTCCGCGCGCTTTTCCGAAAAACGCCACGGTAGGTGACATGCATGTTGAAGAAGCCGTTTCGAATGCGCTGGCCGACGACCTGGCGACACCTCTTGGCCGCCATGACCAATGAGAGGGATCACGCGTCCTGGTCGCTGTTTTGCGAACGGTACTCCGCCGTGCTGCACCAGTTCTGTCGCGCGCGGGGCCTGCAGTCGGCCGACGCCGATGAGGTGGTGCAGACGGTCCTCATCGCCGTCAGCCGGCAGATCAGCCGCTTCGACTATCAACCGAACCGCGCACGATTCCGCTTCTGGCTGATGAAAGTTCTGAACCGCAGCATCTGGAAGGTGCGTCACAGCCGTCGCGAAGATTTCCTTGCCGAACCGAATGGTCTGGAGCATCCGGGGGGCGACGATCTGCTGGAGTTCGGCGAAGCCGTGTTCGAAGTCGCCGTGCAGCGGGTCCGGCCGGAATTCACACGCGAAGAATGGGAAGTCTTCGAACGGACCTGGCGACGGGACGAACCGCACGCGCTGGTCGCCGATACGCTGCAGCGGCGGATCAGTTGGGTCTATCGCACGAAGTTCAATATTCTCCATCGACTGGAAGAGCAAGTTGTCCTCCTCTCCGCAGACATCGCCTGCCCCGGCGGACTTACCGGCTGATCTCTGCCCGCAAGGGGATCGGCTGGAGGCGTTTCTGGCGGGTGCGCTCGCGAGCGACGAGGCCGTTGAGTTCAGCCTGCATTTCGACGAGTGTCCGCTCTGCCTGGCCGCTGCCGAAGCGCGGCTGAGCAAGGCCGTCTGGTCCGACGTACTCGTCGAGCCATTGCCCCCGATCGACGCTGCAACGGGACGGCCTGAAGACGATACGGCCCCCAACGCGACGTCTGTCGAAATCGGCGCGGCAGCGCCGTCAACATGCGGTCGACTGCTGGCGGACCGCTACGAACTGCGCGGAACCGTCGGCATGGGGGGCTGCGGGGCGGTGTTCGCCGCGTGGGACCGCGTGCTGCGGCGCGAGGTCGCCGTCAAATCGCCCCACTGGCAACTGGGGGAGAGCCAATCCGTCCGGCGGATGTTTGTTGCGGAAGCCCGCGCCGCGGCCCGCCTGAGCCACCCCAACATCGTGCCGGTCTACGAGGCCCGCATTGAAGAGGGCGAGGAATATTTTCTCGTCTCGGAGCTGATCCGCGGCCCATCTCTCCTGGAGTGGCTGGAGACGAAGTGGTCGGATGGCGACGATGTCGGCATCCGTGACGCGGCGCTGCTGATGGCGGCGCTGGCTGACGGAGTCGAGTTCGCGCACAAGGCCGGCGTCCTGCACCGCGACCTCAAACCGTCGAACGTATTGCTCGCGCCGACACCGGCGGGGGAGTTGTCGTTTACGCCCCGCATCACGGACTTCGGCCTCGCACAACTGTCGGATACTGCAACGAAGACGACGGCGGACGGCGGCATACGAGGTTCGTTGCCCTACATGGCGCCCGAGCGGTTCACCGGCAGTCACGAGATTCGATCGCCCAGTGATGTCTACGCCCTGGGCGTCATTCTGTACGAGTTGCTGACCGGGGAGGCGCCGATTCAGGCCGAGACGCCGGCGGGCCTCGTCGCCGCGATTCCGGTGCAGCCGATCCCTCGACTGCGCGGCCGACGGTCCGATGTTCCCCGGGACCTGGAGGCGATCTGCCTGAAATGCCTGGAGAAACTGCCGGCGCGGCGCTATCCGTCGGCGGCAGCGCTGGCGGCGGACCTGCGGCGATTTCTGGCGGGAGAAGTCGTCACGGCCCGGTTGACCAATGCGGGAGAACGTGCCGCCCGCTGGATCGCGCGTCACCCCGCCGTGGCGGTCGTGATGACGACAATTGCCATTGCGGCGACGGCATTTGTCGCGGTCCTCGTTTATGCCAATGAGCAGAAGACAAGCCTGATCGGGAAACTGGAGACTTCCCAGACGGAATTGCGGGGGTCGAATCAGCAGTTGAAGACCGCGTTACAGACAGCCGACGACATGCGGCATCAGGCCGACGCCATGCGACGTCAGGCGGACCGGATGCGGCACATGGCGGAACGGCAGCAGCGCGCGACGCAGGAAAGCCTGTATGTCAGTGAATTCCGCCGGGCGATGCAGGCGTGGCAGGAACGGGACTTGCCGGCGGTGCAGCGGATTCTCGACGCGCTCGACGGTCCGGCGTTTGCTCCATTTCGGGGCATCGAATGCGACTGGCTGCGAACGAAGCTGGTCCGTCCGCATCGCGAATTGACGCGGATGCCGGGAGCGATTTACTCGATCGCCTTCTCGCACGACGGCAAGCTGCTGGCGGCGGCCGGGAAGGATTCGGTGGTGCGGCTGGTCCGGTACGCCGACAGCGTCACGGTCCGCGAATGGCCGACGGAGCAGCGGGAAGTCAACGGCGTCGCGTTTTCGCCGGACGATTCCCGTGTCTGGACCACCGGAGACGACGGATCGCTGTGCCAATGGGAGGTCGCCACCGGGAAGGAACTGCTGCGTGTGGCGGCCCATGCTCCCGAGCAGGCGCATGATCTGACATTGAGCACGGAACTGAATCTCCTTGTCTCGTCGGGGACGGATGGCAGAGTCTGCCTGTGGGATGCGATGACGGGGGAGTCGAAAGGCTCCTGGAAGGCGCATGAAAGAGCCGTTGTCGGCGTCGTCATTGACGCTGCAAGGCAACGACTGCTGACGTCGGGTCGAGATTCCAAGTTGTGCACGTGGGATCTCACGCAGGGAACGCGGATTCGAATCGACGACACTGGGTCGCACATTCCATCGACGAGTCTCGGGCTGAAGAGTCGCGATGGCGCATTGCACGCATTTGGGAAGAGAATTGAGTTCTGGCTGGCATCCGGCCAGGTTCATGACAGTCATGGGTTTGTCGACGATGTGAAAGTCGTGATCGAACATCCCACCGAACCGCGCGTGTTCGCAATCGACGTCAACGGAGTGCTCTACGACGTGCCAGTTGTTGATGCGCTGAATCCCGTCCCGGCCCGGTCAACTCGGAGCATCGATACCAGGCCGGAAACTCGCCTTCATGCGGGACGAGCCTATGCCGCCCGCATCTCGCCCGATCAGTCGTCGCTGGTGACGTGCGGCGGTGACGGCACCGTTCGTAGCTGGCCGTTGGAGACGCTCGATCCAAACAATGTGGCCTTCGTCGAGGAGCCGTCGCTTCGCACGATTCTCGGCAGTACGGCCGACAGCAATGCGATCTTTGTCACCACGACGGAGAACTCGCTGGCGGCTGTCGACGTCTACGATCTTTCGATCAAGGAGATCGGACCGCTGACGAAAGGGCGAAAAGTCATCCGGGGGCACATTGCACCCGATGGTTCCTTGTTGGTAATCGAAGCGGATGGTGCAGGACAATCGTGGCTCGTGCGTCACGACCCTGCCAGCGGGGACGTCCTTCACGAAGTTCGAGTGGGATCAGTCGGCGACGGTTTCTCGGAAATCCGATTGGATGCCCGTCTGGGGTTGCTGGTCGCGAACGACTTTTACCATCCGCATTGCCATTTCTTCACGAGCGATTCGATCGAACCGTTGCCGCCATTCCGGATACGTCTTTCCCCGGATAAGATCGACTTCAGTTCTGACAAATCACTCCTGGCGGTGAGTCAGCTACGTCGAATTGAAGTGTATGAGGTCACGTCGCGGGAGCTCGTCTGGACGCAGCCAACTCCTGCGGGAATCCATCGACTACTGTTTGTTGACGCCGAACAGTGCCTGCTGTCGGCCACGGCCGATCGTGTCATTCGCAAGTGGAGCTCTCACGATGGAAGTCCGCTCTGCGATCTGACCGGGCATCGCGAATCGGTCACCTGGATGATGGCCACGCGGGACGGCCGAACGTTGATCACCGGCAGTTATGGCGCAGAGGTCATGTTCTGGCAACTTGCGACAGGGGAACTGCTCGCGGAGCTCGACCTGGAACTGGGGGGCGTGTGGGAAATGTTCCTATCGCCTGCGGAAGACCGGCTGGTGATCTTTCAACACAGCGACTGGGTGCATTCCGTTCCATTGCGTCCCTGAGCCGAGACGCACCCACCGCAGCCCTGAGACCGTAAGCCGCGCATCACCGCGACATCGGCTGGGCTTGCGGCTTCCAGGCGTTCAGATTGACCAGGTCCTGGCTGACCGGGCGCGGCTTCAGGGCGTCTTCCGGACACAACTGCACGCATAGCGTGCAGCCCACGCAGAGGTCCTGATTGATCTTCGGCGCGAACCGGCCTTCGAACTCCTGCGGCTCGATCGCCACGCAGCCGACCTGGAAGCAGTCGCCGCAACCCGTACAGGCCTCGGCGTTCCAGTGGGCCCGCTGCACGGGCGGCTTCGGCTTCAGCAGCAGGCAGGGAGCCCGGCTGATCACGACCGCCGGTCCCTCGTGCGCCAGGGCTTCCCGCAGCGTGGCTTCGGTCTCGTCGAGATTGTACGGATCGGCGACGCGGACCCACTCAATCCCCACCGCCTGGACCAGTTTCTCCAGATCGATTCCTTTGCCGGCGGAGTTCTGGCCCTGCGCCTGGGTTCCGTTCCCCGAGTGCCCCTGCAGACCGGTCATGGCGGTCGTGGAATTGTCCATGATCAGCACGGTCCCCTGACCGCCGTTATGGACGAAGTCCAGCAGCGGCGCCAGGCCCGAATGCAGCAGCGTCCCGTCGCCGATGATCGCCAGCGTTTTGCCGTGCGAATCGCTCCCGAGCGCCTTCTCCATCCCCAGCGCGGTGCCGATGCTCGCCCCCATGCAGACCACGGTGTCGATGGCGTTCCAGGGCGACAGCGAGCCGAGCGTGTAGCAGCCGATATCACCGGCCACCGTGACTCCGAGGCGGGCGATTGCGGTATAGACGCCCAGGTACTGGCAGCCGGCGCAGATTCGCGGGGATCGCGGCGGAATCTGCTCGTCCCCCTTTTCCAGCGGCTGCGGCGTTCCGCGGGCCAGGCTCCGCTCGATCCGCTCAGGCGACAGTTCGCCGACGCGCGGCAGCCAGTCGGCCCGCTCGACTTTGACCCCCAGGGCCCGGATCTGCTCGTCGAGGAAGGGGTCCAGTTCCTCGATCACCAGCAGCCGGTCAACTTCCGCAGCGAACTTGCGGATCAGCCGGGCCGGCAGGGGGAACGTTTGTGAAAGCTTCAGGACGGAGGCCTCGGGAAACGCCTCACGGACATAGCAGTAGGCCATTCCCGCGGTCACGATCCCCAGTTCCCGGCTCCGCAGTTCGCTCCGATTGAATTGCGACGCCTCGGCATGTTCCGCCAGGGCCTGCATCCGGTTCTCGATGACGGCATGTCGCGCCAGCGCCTGGCGCGGCAGCAGCACGAACTTGTCGAAGTCCCGGACGAACCCGGTCGCTCGGGGAGTTGCCGCCGGGGGCGTCCCCAGCTCGACAACGGTCTTCGAATGACACAACCGCGTCGTCAACCGCACCAGCACCGGCGTATCGAACTCTTCGCTCAGCTCGAACGCGTGCTCCATCAGGTCCTTGATTTCCTGGCTGTCGGAGGGCTCCAGCATGGGGAGCTTCGCCGCCCGCGCATAGTGCCGGCTGTCCTGCTCGTTCTGGGAGCTGTTGGCCGACGGGTCGTCGCCGACGACGATGACGAGGCCGCCGTTGATCCCGGTGTAGGCGGATGAGAACAGCGGGTCCGCTGCGACGTTCAGGCCGACGTGCTTCATTGCCACCAGCGCCCGCGCACCGGCGAAGGCGGCTCCCAGGGCGACTTCGAAGGCCACCTTTTCGTTGGCGGACCACATGGCCTTGATCGAACCGTAGGTCGCCAGCGACTCCAGAATTTCGGTGCAGGGGGTTCCCGGGTAACTCGTCGCGACCGTCACTCCGCTCTCGTACGCTCCGCGGGCCACCGCCTGATTGCCGGACAACAGGACCCGTTTCGTGGTCGCGGGGGGAGAGGTGATGGAGGAGCTGCGCGTACGACTCGACGCCATAGTCACCGGATCCGCACAAGAAAGGGAAGGTTGTTTCGACTCAGGGGGCAGCATCAAGACAGTCTGTTGCGGTGCGAATCGCCGCGGTCGGAATAATGAACGAAGCCATGCTCGTGAGCAGCGTGCCGGGCCCCACTTCCAGAAACTGAGGCGTGCGAGTATGACAGAGACTACGAAAGCTGGATTCCCACCGCACCGGTCTTGTTAAAAAATCCGAAAAAAAACTCCGGACTTCTGCCCCGGTCCCCAATTCCTCGGTGCTGTCGCACGCGATGAACGGTATTGCGGGATCCGACCAGGCGGCAAGGTCGAGACGGGGTTTCAGCTGCGTCGTCACTTCGGACAGCCAGGGGGTATGAACCGCCCGGTTCGTCGGCAGACGTCTGGCCTGCTTGGCTCCAAGCAGCGTAGCGGCCTGTAGAACTTCGTCCACTCCGCGACCGGGACCGCCGATCACGAACTGAGCGGGCGAGTTGAAATTGGCCACCGACACGCCTGGTTGCTCAGCGACCAGAGACTGGACGGTGGTTTCATCGAGCCCGATGACGGCTCCCATCGTCAGATCGCGACTATCCACCAACTCTTCAAGGAGCTGCTCGACATGCGTCACCAGCTCCAGGCCAGTCACGAAATCGTAGACTCCGGCGACCCAGGCGGCGGCCCAGCTCCCGAGACTGTGTCCAAGCACCGCTGCCGGATGGATTCCCCGTTCGTCCAAGGCGGCGGCGTAGGCGCAGCTCAGGACGTAGATGATCTGTGCCTCCTGGCGTGCCGGCACCACTTTACGCCCGGAACCTTCCAGGCAGACCGGCTCCAGACAATACCCCAGCACTTCTTCGGCCTGCGCCATCAAATGCCCGACCGCCCCCGGCCGACCGAACAGATCGTGCCCCATACCGACGTGACGGCACCCCAGGCCGGGAAACAACCAGGCCGCTCGAGAGGCATCATTGCGTTGTTCGGTCGCGGGAATCGGGGAAGCGGCGAACCGCAGGGCGTCAGTCATTCCGGGCAGTCGCTCCAGGTAGTGTCGATCTCATGCCTGCAACACAACGCCCAAGAGCCGATTCGCAGTCTGTGGTGTTCGACGACGGCGTCTGCGAGAAATCCTATTGCACCTGCTCCAGCGTTTTCGAATTCGACGCCCCGGGACTTTCTGCAGCAGAGGTCTCTGCCAGACCGCTCGGATAATCGTACCGCTCGAAGGTGCCCCGCCAGCGAGAATAGATCCGGCGTTTGAGCGCTTCGTCCATTTCGAACTGGTTCTTGCGGAATTTGCGGTGTGAGTCGAGTTGGCCGCGCAGCTTCGTTTCCAGCGATTCGAAGCCGTCAAACTCCAACTGCTCGTAAAGCTTTCTCAACTCCCCGATCGGATCCAGTTCCAGGTCTTCAAAGCGCAGCTCGTGGAACTGGTCCGGCGGCACCAGATGGCGGTCTGCCTCAAACACCCGGAACAGGTGGTCGTACATCACGCAGACATCTTCCTCGGCCCCTTCGTGGCGCGGCCGACCGAGTGCGTTGGACTCAAACAGCCGTTCGCGCAGATACAACGACGAATTGAAGACGTCGTAGGGGTTCCGCACGATGTGGATGAACTTGGCCTGCGGAAACAGTTCCAGCAGGAGCCGGATCCGGTAAGAATGGGTGGGCGACTTCAGCAGCACCCGCTGTCCCGGCACCGGGGCGCCTTTCGCACTCTTCCTGCTCCGCAGGGCGACCTTCTTCAGGAACGTTACAAACGCCGTCGTCCAGCGTTCCCGCTCCGCCGGCGTGAGATTCTGCAGTTCGAAGAAACGCTCGTACTTCTGCCGCTGCCCCTGGTAAGCCAGCATCATGTAGGGCGACATGGCCGTCAGATTGCAGAGGGCAGTTTCGTCTTCCTGCGGCGCGTCCCAGGCGACCCGGATGTTGTCCATCGGCCGGGTCTTCGGCAGCATCCACCGCGTCAGCGGCGCGACGATCGGCTCGGTCAGCAAACAATGGTGCGGCGAGAGAATCTGATACAGATTCGGACAGATCAGTCGTGGATCGTGCGACAGCAGCTCGTGCAGCAGCGTGGTCCCGCTGCGCCAATGGCCCAGAATGAAAACTGGCGGCTGCTCAAGTTCGTAACGCCGCAGCTCGCCCCCGTACGCAAGGTGTTCGACCAGCTTCAGCAAGGAATTGCTGACACTCATTCCCGACACCAGCGCCAGCCGCAACGCCTGCCGCACATGCACCGGCGGTCGCCCTGCCAGCAGGCGAATCCAGGTCGGAGCGTCCATCCCCTGCCAGATGCTGAAAATCCCCTGCGGAGAGCCGTATTTCTGGGGTTGGCGTTCCACCGACATTAATGATCCTGAGAGGTCCGCGAGGATTTCCGCCGACAGAGTGACCGATTTCTTAACAAACAGCAACTATCGGCCGGTGCGACAGAAGAAACGGTTGACACGTTAGAATCCGACAGATCACATGGCTTTCCGCCGCCCCGCTACAAACATTTCGTGATTGACGTCCCGCCCCCCTTTCGACGTCGAGGTCTCGATCGCCTCGTGCCAGTGGGCCTCGTCGATGTCCAGCCGTGTCGACAACGCTCCCAGCATGAAGAAATTCAGACTGCGGGGGCATTCCGCCTGCTGCATCAGCTCGGAACCGGCAAGCCAGATGACCCGCGGATCGTCCATCTCCGGCAGTTCCACGCTGGCTGCGGGTTTCGCAGGGATCGGCTTGCGCCACAGGCGATTGACGAGCGCAGTCCCTTCGGCACGCAGAAATGGCAGCTGCTTAAAGGCTTCGTAGCCCTCCAGCGAGACCAGCAGGTCGACGGCGCCGTGGCCGCGGTGCGGGGAGTACAACCCCTTGCCGATGCGAATCTGGCTCGACACGCTGCCGAATCGCTGGCTCAGTCCGTGCATTTCGCTCTGGCGGACGTCGTAACCGGCCAGCAGCGCCGCCTGGGCCAGGACCCCGCCGGCCAGAACGACTCCCTGACCGCCAACTCCGGCAATCAGCGTCGTCAGCGAAGCACCATCGGAGGCGACCATGAACTGAAACTCCCCGGATTCCAACGAAACCTGCGGACGGTCCTGCAAAACACGGCATCGCCGGGAATGCCGCCGAACTTGAGGCAACCGTTCTACTCTCCCAGCGTTTCTAAAGAAAGCACGAATCCCGACTTCGGCCAGGCGAAGGGCGTTTCAATGGAGGCCAGCCCGCTTCGCCCGCCCCCCGCGGCAATACGCTTTGCCCCGGAGAGGATTGAACCTGAAGCAGGAGGTATCGTGGACGGGATCGGGAATCCGATCGGGCCACGGCGTCGGCTGACTGGCGCCGTTCGGCGGAGAAGTCGGTCGTCAATGTTCCATCGATCGCCCGAAGGTGGCGGCGATCCTAAAACAGTCCCGAGATCGGGGCCGCCTCGTAAATGTGATGCGGACGGTTGAGGTCGTCGAACCAGACCGCCGTTTCGGGAAGACCAAGAGCCGCGTACATCGTCGCGGCCATGTTCTCGGGCTTCTGCAGATCGCTGGCGGGGAACGCGCCGATGGCATCGGTGGCGCCGACCACGCGACCTCCCTGCGTGCCGCCGCCGGCAAAGAAGACCGTCTGCACGGCGCCCCAGTGGTCGCGGCCCGGCAGCTTGTAGTGCTGCGGCAGGTGCGTCACTTTCGGGGTTCTGCCGAATTCGCCTGCCATCACGATCAGAGTGCTGTCCAGCAGGCCGGTCTCCTGAAGGTCGTCCAGCAACGCCGCGAGCGCCCGGTCGGTCGGGGGGAACAGCTTGTCCTTGAGATGCGGAAATGCTTCTCCATGCGTATCCCAGGTTTCGTTGTTCCCCAGATTGACTTGCACGAAGTTGACGCCTGCCGCCACCAGGTTGCGGGCCATCAGCAAGGACCAGCCGAACGAATTCCGGCCATAACGTTCGAGCGTTTCAGGGCGCTCGTTTCGGACATCAAGGATCTTCTTGACGCTCGGGTCCGCGAGGAGCGAAACGGCGCTCCGCCGCGATCGGTCAAACGAATCCGACGCTCCGGTCTGGCCGCGACGGCCGCGCTGCCGTTCGACGTCCTTGAGTAGCGCCAGCCGTCGGTCGAAGCGATCTGTCGATACGCCTTCGCGCAGCGTCAGGTCTGGAATCTGAAATGCACGCTGGCCGCCGAAAACCCCCGGTCGATCCTGATGGTCGAAGGCGTAGTCGGGATAGGCTCCGTAGCAGTATGGGTCGTAGGGAGCAGCTTCGATGAACCATGGATCGCGGTGGGGCCCCATCTCTCCGCCGAACTGCCCGGGCAGCACGCGGCGCGAATAATGAATCAGCCGCTCGGGCAGCACGACCGCCGGCGGCAATTGATTCCGGGGGGCGGTCGTCGCACCAGCCACGGCCGCGATCGAGGGCCAATCGGAGGATTTTGGCGAATTCGGATCGAAGCCGGGGGGGAGCAGCGTCCGGCCGGTCAGCATGATCATATGCCCGGCCGAGTGATCGTTGGTCGGATGCGACAGCGACCGGCAGAGCGACCAGAGATGGCTGCGTTGCGCCAGCAGCGGAAGGTGCTCGCAGATCTGCAGGCCGGGCGTCCGCGTGGCGATCGGGCGGAATTCTCCACGGATGTTGTCCGGGGCATCGGGCTTCATGTCGAAGCTGTCGTGCTGGGACAGGCCGCCGGACAGAAAGAGGTAGATCACCGATTTTGCCGGCGACCGTCGCAGGGGTTGAGATCGTTCCCCGGCTTGGAGCGTCGCAAAGCGACTGGCTCCGACAGCCAGCAGGCTGCCGGCCCCCGTTTGAAGCGCAACCCGGCGGCTGATGGGCTGCGGGATCTTTACTGGCACTGGATCCGGCATCCCTTAACTCCCGGCTGGACCGGAAAAACCCTGATCGAAACCTTGTTCATAGCGGTTCGATCGTCGCCTCGCAATATCCGTTGCCGATGCGTTGACGTTTTGTGCACATCTGAAGTCGGAAAGCAATGTCGACTCATTCACAGCGCCGCCGTGGGGGGGAGCTCCGGTTCCATCTCCAGTTCGGAATCAGGCGGGGCACTGGAGTGCAATCGCAACGCCGACTCGAAGGTCCGCTGCCACTTCAGGTAATACAGCGCGGTGCAGATCACGCCGAGCAGGCCGCAGACGAGAAAGACGCGATTGGAGGGCATCCCGGTTCGCTTCACGGCCAGAAACAGCACATTCCCCAGAATGATCGCCACGAACGAGAGGCAGCTCCAGAGCCCCAGGACTCTTCCTCGCTGCTCTTCGGTGGAGAGGACCTGCGTCATCGTCTGCAGCGGCACCATGTAGAAGCCCGCCAGAAAGCCGGTCACAGCCAGTCCGATGGCCACCAGGGGAAAGTTCAGCGGAAGAATGCCGAGAACGAAGTACATCAGCGTGGTGCCGACGGCCCCGAGAGCGATCAGGCCAGGTCGGACGGCGTGCCCGGAAACCCGGCCGGCCACAAAGTCGCCGATGCCGATGGCGACGCCCAGCACGGCCATCAGGCCGGCGGTCTGCGTCGCGCTGATCTGCAGCAGGGCTTTGTAGTCCGGCAGGATCAGCATGGCGACCCCCCCGACGATGAAATAGAAGAACGACCAGGCCGCCATGACCTGGGCGAGCGGCGTGCCGGCGATCTCCCGCCAGGTTTCGATGTACGGCTGAAACAGCCGCATCTGGATCTTCAAGCCGGGGTTCTGGGCCTTGAGTTTTGGAATTCCAAAGGACGTCGCGGTCCCGACGATGCCGACGATCAGCACCACCAGGCCAGGCAGCCAGAGCAGGGGCTCGGCGTCTGGAAACTGAACTTTGTCTGGGGCATAGGCGTCGTACAGTGGTCCGCCGATCGCGCAGCCAAGGATGACCGCGATATACGTAAACATGTTGATCGTCCCGTTTGCACGGCTCAGTTTCCGTTCGTCGAGAATCTCCGGAAGAATTCCATACTTCGCCGGGCCGAAGAACGCGCTTTGGGTGGCGATCAGAATCAGGCTGCCGAGCACCAGCCACAGATTGACCAGCCACAGCCCCGCCATCGCGACCAGGGCGATTGCGATTTCCCACACCTTCACCGCGACACAGACGTCGCGTTTGCTGAAGCGGTCGGAGAACTGCCCGGCGAACCCGGAAAACAGCACGAAGGGGACCGCCAGACAGAGGGAACCGATGGCCTGGCCTCCTTCTCCCAGCACATCCGCCCAGATTCCTCCGGCTGCGACGCCGAAGATGACGACCTGTTTGAGGATGTTATCGTTCGCGGCACCGCAGAATTGCGTCGCGTTGAGAGAGACGAACCCGCTGTGGTGCGATTGAAGGTTTGACACGAACTGCGCCTCGGCCGCGGGACTTGTACGCCCCGGTCATGGAAGGGAAGGGGGGACGATGAGATAAGCTGCGGAGGACGACGTAACGTACTCATTGGGCCGTTTCAGGGAAAGATCAGACAACACCCTGACACCTGCATGGGTAAATTCATAGCGGCCGCATGCGTCGCAGACACCGGCGTTTTGCACGGGAGGGTCTGGACAGGTCGAGCCGCAATCGACAAGATCGATATTTGCCAATTGTCGACTGGCGGGGCGGAGGATCGTTTTCGTCAGACCGCTCGTCGACTGTGACCGCGACCTCACGTTGATTCAGCTCAGGAGACTGTCATGAAGCGCCGTTCCCCCGCGTGTTCCGATTGTGGTCCCGTCGATCGTCGGGAATTTCTGAAGTCGGTTGGCGGAGTCGCGCTGGCGGGGGCCGCCAGCTCCTGGCTGACGCCCGGCGCCTATGCTGCTCCTACGGCTTCGAGCGCTGCGGAGACGACCGTCGGGCGGTTTTACGCGTCGCTGTCGGACGCGCAGAAGAAGACCATCTGCTTCCCGTTCGGCGACCCGCTCCGTCAGCGGATCAACGCCAACTGGCACATCACGAAGCCGACGATCGGGAACGATTTTTACAGCGCCGACCAGCGTAAACTGATCGACGAGATCGTCCGCAACGTCACCTCGGCCGAGGGCTACGAACTGCTGACGAAGCAGATGGACGACGACAGCGGCGGCATTCAGGACTACAGCGTGGCCGTCTTCGGCGAGCCGGGCAAGTCGGCGTTCGAGTGGGAGCTGACTGGCCGGCATTTGACGCTACGAGCCGACGGCAACAGTGTCGACCAGGCGGCGTTCGGTGGCCCGATCGTGTACGGCCACGGCGAAGAAGACCCGAAGGCGAACCTCTTCCACTATCAGACCACTCAGGTCAACGAGGTCTTTCGCGCGCTGGACGCGAAGCAGGCCGGGAAGGCCCTGGTCGACAAGGCGCCGAATGAAGCCGCCGTCGCGCTGCAGGGGGAATCCGGCAAGTTCCCGGGAATCGCCGTCAGCGAACTGTCGGCCGACCAGCAGGCGCTGGTCACGCAGACTCTCAAGGTGCTGCTGGCGCCGTATCGCCAGGAAGACGCCGACGAAGCGATGGAGATCCTGAAGGCGACCGGCGGCCTGGACAAGCTGCACATGGCCTTCTACCAGCAGGGGGATCTGCAGAACGACAAGGTCTGGGACATCTGGCGCGTGGAAGGCCCGGCGTTCGTCTGGCACTTCCGCGGCGCGCCTCACGTCCACGCCTACATCAACATTGGCATGGTCGCCGGCGCCAAGGGCTGATTTTGCGGAGCACGGCGGGGACGGGCGGCTCCGCCCGTCCCCGGTCAGCTCTCTGTCGAAGCGCTGGATCGAAATCTAACTCCAGGTCAGGTCGACCCGCTCGGCGTTCTGCTTGTGGCCCGGATCGATCGTCCGCAGTTCCAGCGACAGGCCGTTCTCGCGGACTTCCGCCAGTACCCAACCGTTCGGTTTCCCGTCCCCAAACACATAGGCCACCGGCGGCAGATTGATCAACTGAATGTTCCCCCGACGGGTGAGCGACCAGTTGTGCGAATGCCCGAACAGGAACGCCTTGACCTGCTTGTGGCCGGCCAGCAGCTCCATGAACTCGGCCGTGTCCTTGATGCCGCCCCAGGCTTTCCCTTCCGGCGGCGGCTCGAACTGAGGCGTATGATGCGCCATCACCAGGGCCGGTTTGTCGGGTCGCGCTGCCAGTGCCTTCGCCAGCCAGCCGCGCTGCTCGGCCCCGATTTCGCCCGTGACGACATCGACCTGCGTCAGCGAATCCAGCAGGAACCAGTTGGCGTGCGGCGTCTCGAGGATCGTGACGTGCTTGGACTCCAGCAGCGGCCGTTCGGGTTGCTGCGACCGCAGCGCTTCAATCAGCGGGCCACGGTCGTCGTGATTTCCCATCGTCACGTGCAACGGCAATCCCGCCTCACTGAGCGGCGCAACGCATTGCGCCAGGTTCGCATAGTCGGCGGGCAGCCCCTTCAGGTACGCACAGTCGCCGTTGATAAAGACGGCGGACGGTCTGGTCTTCAGCGCCGTCACTTCGCGCACCACCTGTTGCAGGTTCGCCGTCATATTCGTGTCGCGGGCAGTCACGTCCGGCGAACTCGGAATGTGCGTATCGGACAGCAACGCGACGAGATGGGGATTCGCACCCGGATCGGCGCCCCACCCGCTGCGAAGCACGGTCAGACCGGCGACAGCTGCGGTTCCTTGTGCCAGGAACCGACGACGGGACAGCGAACCGGTGTGCAATGGCATGCCAGGGACTCCCGGGAGGAGGGGTTGGATGAAGGCTCAAACCAGCCATCACAACCGGAGCCGGGCGCGAATGCAACCGGTGATCCGTGGGCGGCCCCGGTGCGGGTGCGAGTCAGGGTTCAGAATGCAGGGGACGCAGTTCTGGCCGCATCGCACGCGCCCGTTGTGATGACCGACAGCCCGAGCCTCGCGACGCCCCGAACCGGCTGATCAGTCGAGATCCCTGGCTGCCTGGCCGGTTTGGTCGGTGATCCTCGCAATTCGAAATGCGGCCTTAATGTCGCGGTCCATCCATACCGCGTCCCGACCGTCTTCGAAGCGGCCGGCGGTGATATCTGCCGCTTGGATCGCGGAGACGACAGTGACGAGATCCTTTTCGCTGGATTGAAGTGCGACGCAGGAGGGATTCATCTGAAGTCCTTCATCTCGAGCGATCTCTATCGCGGACATCGGCCCGAGCCGTACACGGATGCTCTCCGAAGGACGGGGGTCTGTCGAGGTCGTCCGCCGCCGCCTCCGTCACTTCACGATCCGCTGCGTGAATTTGTGAAGTTTTGCATACTCGTGGTAGCCCACCAGCACTTTCTCGATTGTTCCCCGGCGATTGATGAAGAATGTGGTCGGCAAGGCGAACACGGCATCAAACGGCGGCAGCACGCTTCCGGCGGTCCCCACTGGATACCCGACTTGCCGGGAGTTTGCGAACTCCCTGACGGTCTGCACGTTTTCGCTGCTGATGCCAACGATCACGAGATCTTTCGGATACTCACTCGAGAGCCGTTCCAGGTGCGGGATCTCCCGGATGCACGGACCGCACCACGTGGCCCAGAAGTCCACGATGACTGCGCGTCCGCGGAGCTCGGACAGCCGAATTTTCGCATCGTCCGTTGTTGTGACGGTCAAATCCGGAACGGGACGCCCTTCCCAAGCCGTCAACACGCTTGAGCCGCTACGGGGCCCACCGGCGAGTCCCAGAAAGGCGCCGAGGACCGGCAGGGCAAATACCGTCAGCACGACTCCGATGAGCAGTTTCGCAACCAGCGGCAGCTTTGCATCTCCACCGGACATGTCGGGGCCTTTCTCAATCAGTCGGGCGAGGCTCGCAACGTCGGCGCCGCCGTTTCACGCGGCGCCGAGGCTCTGCTTCAGGCCGGACAGCAGGCGGCTGTAGAGAAGGAATCCCAGCAGTGCCAGTCCGAGAGCGACGAGCCCCATCGGAGGCAGGAAGATCATCACCACCATCGCGACAACCAGCCCGACGGACACATTGAGCAGGTTCGTCGCCCGGACGGCGGAGTCCCCGGCGTTGATATGGACGGCGAGTCTTTTCAGGAACAGCAGGAAGAAGACGATTCCGCCGACGCTCAGCAGTGCCGAGAAACCGCTCACATCCGGAAGTCCCGGGACCATGCCGCTGACCGATGCAATCAGCGCGGTGACATCGCACAGAACCGCGGCATAAATCAGTCCGGTCGCCCCGACTTCCTGCGGCACCGACAGGCACAGAATCCGCCCGATCATGCTGACCAGAGACGCGGCGATTACGAGCAGCGGCGCCAGCAGGATCAGCGGGGCCGCCTGCAACAGGATCGCCAGCGGCACGACGAGGATGGCGGCGACGGTCAGCCACAGTCCGGCATAGACGCAGGTGATTCCTGTGCGCACATGTTTGAAGCGGCCCATTTCGTTCGATCCCTTTCTGACAATACTTGATGTGGTGCATCCCATCGCCGACGCAAAGACCGTTGCACAACGGTCTACCCCGGGGGGAAGGATTTGCCGCCGCCGGCCCTCGCACACGACCGGCTGCCGATCCTCCGACCGAAACGGGAGCCCGGCGGCGACGCACGGTCGATACGGGCATTCTGGAGATGCCCGAACCGTCGGCGCGCCCGACAGAAATTCGCAGCGCTGGCCGAACGCGTCCGGAGTCGGACCAGCGCCCGGCGTGTCGAAGGTTGGATCACTCTCGAACGAAGCAAGACGGTGACTCGATCCAGAGCCCGAGGGCACGCGACATTATCGTGTCCAGGGGGGAGCGTCGCAGCGTTCCGCGGGCCCGGCCCGGCTACTCGTCCGCGGACAGCTCGTGAATCAGAATCTTCCGGATCAAATTCAGCTTCCGTTCGACGGTCCGCGTCGTCCGCCCGCTTTTAGCAGCGATCTCGTCGTTGGTGAAGCCTTCGAGTTTCCACTCCGCCAGTCGGACCAGCTCCTCGCTGTTCAGGGCCTTCATCCAGCGCTCGTACTGTTCCGACACCTGGACTGCGATCTCGGGGGTGGGCTCGCGTCCGATGATCTGGTCCATGACCGACGGTCCTCTGTCATCGTACGCCTGTTCGATTTGACGGAACTTTCCGCCGCGTTTCAGCCGATTCCTGTCACGCTGCAGATGCAGCAGCTTGTGAACGCTGATGCTGACCAGCAATCTCCAGAGTCCCTGGCGATCCGCCAGATGGGGAAAGCGCTGGTTCTCGACGCCGCGACAGAAACTGGCGAAGGCACTCAGCGCAACGTCTTCGGGGTCGGCGAGCCGGTGATGCGTAGAATGCATCCGTTCGCGAACCAGGCGGACCAGGCGTTCAAAGAACACTTCCCACAGTCGTTCGGCTGCAAGATCGTGCCCGGCTTCGAGTTTTCTCAGCCACGCCGTCACCGAAGTATCGCCTGGGACCATTCGGATTTCCAGAAAAACACCGTTACATTGCGACATCGCCATAGAGTATGGTTTCTGCCGTCCCCCAACGCCACGCGGGACGTCCGTATCGGTTCCAGGCGAGCGAATTCTTCGGCGGGATGTCGGGTTGGAGATCCGCACGGGCACAATCAGGATGACACTTCACGGTTGGCACCGATCATTTCGCATCAGATCGGCAGCACGATGCGCAGTTCAATGGTTTGAGGTCGCCGAATGTCGGTGGAAATTTCAGAATCGCTGACGACAGCGAGAATGATCGACATGCGATGCGACGAATTCGAGCGGGCGCTGGCTGCCGGTCAGTCGCCGGATATGAACGCACTTCTTGTTCACATACCATCACGTCACCAGCAGACGCTGCTGCTGGAACTGCTCGGACTGGATATTGACTTCCGCGCCGCGCGGGGCGAGCGCCCGACAGTGGATGAGTGTCTCGCCCGGTTTCCGGAACTGTCCGCCGAGCAGATCGCCGCCGTCCTCCAGGAATCCCGCGTTCATGGAGACTCATTGATCGGGCGGAAACTGCACGTGTATCAATGCGTTTCGCTGGTCGGTGCAGGAGCAATGGGACGCGTCTATCTCGCGTTGCACGACGATCTTCAGCGTCATTGCGCGTTGAAGATCCTGTCCCCCCGTCGCGGTGTCTGCGACGCAGAATACGTCACCCGGTTCCATCAGGAAGGCCGCGCCGCCGCCGCCCTGATTCATCCTAATATCGTCACCCTGCATGCGGTCGGTCACGCGGCCGACACTCATTTCCTGGAGATGGAATATGTCCCAGGTCGTTCCCTGCAGCAGCTCATTCGGGAAGAGGGGCCGCTGCCGGTGGATCGCGCCCTGCGGCTCGCCACGATGGTGGCGGATGGACTGGCCGCCGCCCACCGCGCCGGAATCATTCATCGCGATGTGAAGCCCGACAACATTCTCGTAACGCGTTCCGGCATTGCAAAGATCGGCGACTTCGGTCTGGCGCAACGAGTTCTCGCCGCCAGCGATGATCCGTTCGCCGCGACGATCTGCGGGACTCCCAACTACATGGCACCTGAACTGTTCCGGGGGCAGACCGCCTCCCCCGCCAGCGATGTGTACGCTCTGGGCTTGTGCCTCTATCAGATGTTGATCGGCAGCCTGCCGTGGCGCGAAGTCTCGCTCTCGAAGCTCGCCGACAACGGGCGCACGGAAACCATTCCCAATGTGCGCGACCTCCGGGCGGAACTGCCGATGGAAGTCGCCGAATGTGTGGCGCTGCTGACGGCTCAGGCGCCCGAGCGGCGCCCGGCCGACGCGGCGGCCGCAGGCCTGCTGCTGCATGCCGTTCTGGGGCTCGAGAGGGATCTGGAATCGCTGCTGATCGAGGCGTTCGGCAACGACACTTCCGTCACCTGGGTTCGCGACGGAGACTGCTACCGGGTGACGCGCCGGCTGCCGGGGAATCGGCAGCAGACGGTGACGCTCGAACCGACCCCGCACGCTGCCGACGAGAGGCTGCTGCTGCTGTATTCCACCTGCTGTCCCGCCACGCCGGATTACTACGAGCAGGCCCTGCGTCAGAACGCGATCATCATGCACGGCAGTCTCTCCGTCAGGGACGTCGACGGGCATCCGATGTTTGTCCTCATCAACGCCTATCCACGATCGACGGTCGCGCCCGAGGAAATCCGACGCAGTGTTATTGAGATCGCCACGTACGCCGACCGGGTCGAACAACACCTGACTGGCCAGGACTGCAACTGATGGACCGAACCCGACCGAGCCGCTGGAAGCCGGACTGGCGTAATGCCGGCGCCGCGACTGCAGACGGCGGAAGCGGGGTTCCTTGCCGGGAGTTCTGCAAGAATGGTGAGCTGGCGGCTTTCCTTGTTTTTGGACGATGTCCGCCTGACGAGCTTGTAATTGGGCAACGTCTCTGTCCTCAGGACAATGGACGGAATGAAGCGACGCAAAAGCCAGTACAGAACCGGCGGCTCGGAAACGCGTTGTCGATTAAACTTCAGAGAAACTGCCGGGGAGTCGCGACATGAAGCGACGCGTCGCGAATTGTCCCGCCTGCGGCGGTCCCGTGGAGTTTCAGCTCAGCACGGCCCTGGTGACGGTCTGCGAGTTCTGCCACTCGGTCCTGGCCCGCAAAGACAAACGGCTGGAGGACCACGGCAAGGTCGCGGACCTCGTCGAGACCGGCTCCCGGATTTCGTGCGGACTCAACGGGCGATTCGAAAAGAAGCACTTTGAGGTTGTCGGCCGCGTCCAGTACCAGCATCCCGCGGGGGGCGTCTGGGACGAATGGTATCTGCGGTTTCCCGGCGACCGCGTCAAGTGGCTGGCCGAGGCTCAGGGCAAGTTCTACATGCTGACGGAGAAAACCGTCAGCGACCAGACGCCGATGCCCGTTTACGATTCGCTGTCCGCCGGCCATCGCCTGGAGCTGCCCGGCGACAAGGTGCTGTTTGTCGCGGAGAAGGGGGTTGCCAAGGCCGCGTCGGCGGATGGAGACATTCCCTGGGACTTTCGCCCGAACGCCGAGCATCGCTTTGTCGATCTCAGCAGTCCCGACGGCGAGTTCGCGACGATCGAATACACGCCCGAGGGGTTGCAGTTCTTCCTCGGCCGCGAAGTGAGTCCCGACGAGCTTGGCCTCCCCGTCGATGGCGGCGACCAGGCCGGCTATATGTCGGCCGACACGGCCGCCCTGCAATTGAACTGTCCCAAGTGCGCCGGTCCGCTGGCGCTGCTTGTCCCGGATCAGACGCAGCGCGTCTGCTGTCCCAACTGCCACGCGCTGCTCGACTGCCAGCAGGGCAAGCTGCAGTACCTGGAAACACTGCGAGCCAAGGCGAAAGACAAGCCGTTGATCCCCCTGGGGGCCGTCGGAAAGCTCGCCGGCGTCGAGTACACCGTGATCGGCTTCATGGAACGCTACGCGGTGTACGAGGGCAAGAAGTTCCCGTGGACCGAATACCTGCTCTACAGCCCGGCCAAGGGCTTTCGCTGGCTGGTCTGCAATCAGGGGCACTGGAGCTTCGTGGAATCGGTGACGCTGACGAGCATGCCGTCCGGGAACTCGGTCACCTTCAAAGGGAGAAGCTACAAGCTCTACGACCGCGGAACCGCCTACGTGCGGTATGTCGTCGGCGAGTTCTACTGGCGCGTGACTGCCGGAGAGCAGGTGGACACCGCCGACTACATCGCCCCCCCCGAGATGCTCTCCTTCGAACGCAGCACAGCCGCGAACGGCGAGGAACTGAATGTCTCCCGGGGGACGTACCTCGCCATTGATGATCTGGAAGCGGCCTTCGGGCTGAATGACATTCCCCGCCCCTGGGGTGTGGGTGTCATTCAGCCGCAGAAGCCGTTCCCGGTTGACGTCTGGCTGATCTGGGCGGGCTTTCTGCTGATTCTGTTTCTGCTCTACGCGGCGCTGCCGTCCGGGACTGTCGCCGCCCAGACGAGCGGGCGGGGCTTTCACCTGGTGGTCGCGCTGATCGTCATCACGATCTGGCCGGCGTTCACGCTGATCGGTCGTCATACCTTCGAAGTCAGTCGCTGGAAAGACAGCGACTACAGTCCGTACTCGCAGGGAGAATCAGACACATGAAATGGATCTCGGCGTCCGGCTGGGGCTTCATCGCCTACGGACTCTCCGTGTGCGGTTACTTCTCGACGGCGGTCGTCAACCGCTGGCCCGCTCCGGACATGCAGTCCAGCGGCTCGTCATATTCCAGCGGCTCATCTTACGGCCGCAGTTCAGGCGGTTCCTGGGGAGGAGGCAAATAGTGATTTCGTTCGAAACCTTCAATCAGACCGGTCTGGTGGCTCAGGCCGGCGGCGGGCTCGCGCTGCTGGGGACGCATCTGCTGGCGGCGATCGCGTTTTCGGTTGTCGGCATTGCTGTCCTGGTGACGTGCTTCATGATCATCAAGCGGATGCTGCCGTTCTCGGTGACCAAGGAGATCGAGGAAGACCAGAACGTCGCCCTGGCCATCATCATCGCCTCGGTCATCCTCGGACTCTCCATCATCATCGCGGCAGCCATCCTGGGGTGATCTCCACCCGGCGAATCCGTTTCGACATTCCGCCTTCGACATTCGACATTTCTTCATTCGCCTTGTGAGCCCCCCATGTCCGCTGGTTCCATGAACCGGGCGCCGCTGGTGCTGCTGTACCTGAATGTGCTCGTCATAGCGACCTGCGGTCTCGTTTACGAACTGCTCGCCGGGACGCTGGCCAGCTATCTGCTGGGGGATTCCGTCACACAGTTCTCGCTGGTGATCGGGCTCTACCTGTCGGCGATGGGGGCCGGGGCGTGGCTGTCCCGCTTCGTGGTCGACCGCCTCCTGGCGCGGTGCTTTATCGAAGTCGAGCTCGGCGTCGCCCTTCTCGGCGGCCTCTCCGCGCCGCTCCTCTTCCTGGCGTTCAGCCGGGTCGAGGTGTTCGGGGTTGTTCTTTACGGAGTTGTCTTCGCCATCGGACTGCTGGTCGGGCTGGAATTGCCGCTGCTGATGCGGATCCTCAAGGAGCACCTCGACTTCGAGGATCTCGTCTCGCGCGTGCTCACTTTCGACTACGCCGGCGCGTTGTTCGCCTCCCTCCTATTTCCCATGCTTCTCGTCCCTCGCCTCGGCCTGGTTCGGACATCGCTCCTCTGCGGGCTCCTCAACGCCGCGGTCGGACTGTGGGGGACCACGCTGCTCCGGCCGCTGCTGAGCCGGCGAGGTTTGGGCGGTTTGCAGGGTCGGGCCTGTCTGGTGATTGGTCTGTTGTTCGCAGCCTTCCTCAAGGCAGACAGTCTGACGACCCTGGCGGAAGAGAGCGTCCTCGGCCAGCCGATCCTTCATGCAGAAACGACCCCGTATCAGCGGATCGTCGTGACGAAGAACGAGAAGGGCTTTCAGCTTCACCTGAACGGTCATCTGCAGTTCAATTCGGTGGACGAATACCGCTACCACGAAGCCCTGGTCCATCCCGTGTTGTCGTCGCTGAGGTCGCCGCGGCGCGTGCTCGTGCTGGGTGGCGGAGACGGTCTGGCCGTCCGCGAGATCCTCCGCTACCCCTCGATTGAGTCGGTGACGCTGGTTGACCTCGATCCCGGCATGACGTCGCTTGCCGAGCGGTTTCCGCCGCTGGAAGCGCTCAGCCGTTCTGCTCTCAAGGATCCGCGAGTCGCCGTCGTCAACGAGGATGCGTTCATCTGGGTTGGCCGGGACGATGGCGCTCGCTTTGACGCCGTCATCATCGACTTCCCCGATCCCGGCACCTTCGCCATCGGCAAGCTCTACTCGACTCGGTTCTATCGGCTGCTCCGGGAACGGTTGGACCCCGATGCCCTCGTCAGCATTCAGTGCACGTCGCCCCTGGTCGCTCCACAGTCGTACTGGTGCATTGTGGGGACGCTCGAAGCGGTCGGTTTTCAGGTTCGACCGTATCACGCGGCCGTCCCTTCGTTCGGCGAATGGGGGTATGTACTCGCGGCCGTCGGCCCGGTCCCCGAACGACTGCGGCTCTCCCCCGAGCTGAAGGGCCAGTTGCGTTTCCTGACGGATGAAGGACTCAACAGCCTGTTCGAGATTCCGCCCGACCTCAAGCGGGTCGACGCAGAGATCAATCAGCTCAACAATCAGGCCCTGGTCCGGTATTACGACCTGGAATGGGGGGCCTGGAAGTGAGAGTCTCCCCAAGTCATGAATGACGCGAGGCCTGCCGTGGGACTGAGCCGCCGGGAATTGATTGCGCTCATGCTCGGCGCGCCGGCGATGCTCGCCGGCTGCGCGACTTCGCCGCGCTTACCGCCGGCGGGCGAGCTGCTCGGTCAGTCTTTCGAGATCGGTCACAAACTCCGCGACGGATTCTGTCCGCGGCCGCCGGACGATGCCTGGCACAACGTCCGCGTGGTGATTGTCGGGGGAGGGGCGGCTGGCCTGTCCGCCGCCCGGAAACTCCAGCAGGCGGGTTGCGAAGACTTCGTCGTCCTCGAACTGGAACCGGCAGCGGGCGGCACGTCGCGGTCCGGACGCTGCGACCTGACGCCTTATCCCTGGGCCGCTCATTACATTCCGGTCCCTCTCGCCGAAAACGAGCCGTTGATTGCGCTGTTGCGGGATCTCGGCGTCGTGGACTCGCTCGCCGGCGATGGCTCGCCGGTCGTCGGCGAGCAGTTCCTCTGCCGGGAGCCGGAGGAGCGCCTTTTCTTCCAGGGGGAATGGATCGAGGGGCTGTATCCCGCAACGGATGCAACGGCCGACGATCTCGCCCAGCTTGCGGCCTTTCGCCGGGAGCTCGATCGCTGGGTCGCCTGGCGGGATGCGGCCGGCCGGCGGGCGTTCGTGATTCCGACGCGGCTGTCGTCGGACGATTCCGCCGTCACGGAGCTCGACCGGATCTCGATGGCGGAGTGGTTGCGGCAACATGGATGGACGTCGTCCCGTCTTCACTGGCTCGTCGACTACAGTTGCCGGGACGACTACGGCCTGTCGGCAGAACAGACCAGCGCCTGGGCGGGGCTGTTATATTTCGTGGCAAGATTGAAGACACCGGGCGCCGAGCACCAACCCCTCATCACCTGGCCCGAGGGAAACGGCTACGTCATCAATCATCTGGCCGATCTGGCCGGGGTGAGGCTGCGGACCGGTGTCGCTGTCACGCAGATCCGGCAACCGTTTTCACCGGAAGGTGGCCCGATTGAAGTCGTCGGCGTGGACCCGGTCACACTGGCGCCGACCGGATACCAGGCTCAGCGCGTGATCTTCGCGGCCCCGCAGTTCCTCGCTCCGCGCCTGATTGAGGGTTTCTCTGAACGTACAGGCCGCCGAGTCGATGAGTTCCAATACGGCTCCTGGTTCGTCGCCAATCTGCATCTGCGCGATCGCCCCGGCGAAGCCGGTTTTCCGATGAGCTGGGATAACGTGATCCACGACAGCCGCTCGCTGGGCTACGTCGTCGCGACGCACCAGTCCGGCCGGGATCACGGCCCGGCTGTGCTGACCTGGTACTATCCGTTCGGCGAGCGGGATGTCCGCGGAGTTCGCGAACATCTGCTAAAGGCCACCTGGTCAGAACTGGCCGATGTGGTTCTGACCGACCTCGAGCGAGCCCATCCCGAGATCCGCAGTCTGACGACGCGGCTCGACATTTTCCGCTGGGGCCACGCCATGATTCAGCCGGCACCCGGGTTCCACACCAGTCGACAACGTCTCGACGCAATCCGCCCCGACGGCCGCATCCATTTCGCCAACACCGACCTCAGCGGCATTGCACTCTTCGAAGAAGCCTTCGACCACGGCTGTCGAGCGGCGGACGAAGTCCTCGCAGAACTCTCTGCGTCCTGAAGTCAGTTCCCCAACGGTTCCGGCATGTCAGAACTGGTCCACGACAACCGTCTTCGAAGGACGCCGGCCGCTGCCGCGTCGCATGCGGCGGCGCTGCCGTGGCTGTTCTCCGCCAGGATCGATTTGTGGACTTTCCTTGGTAGTGCCGGTCTGGCCCTCGGCTTGCTGCTGCTCGGCGCCGTGAATGGCTGGCTGGATCACGACTCTCCGGAATGGCTGTGGATCACGTCGGTCGTCCTGATCGACGTCGCGCATGTCTATGCGACTGGCTTTCGCGTTTATTTCGATCGCACCGAGTTGCGCCGCCGTCCCTGGCTGTACGTGCTGGTCCCGATCCTGGCCTTCGTGATCGGGGCGGCGGTGTATTCCGAAGGCTCGATGCTGTTCTGGCGGACGCTGGCGTATCTCGCCGTGTTTCACTTCGTTCGGCAGCAGTACGGCTGGGTTGCACTCTATCGTGCGCGGGCCAACGACCGGGAGCGGGCCGGCCGGGTGATCGACACGGCCGCCATTTATCTGGCCACGATCTATCCCCTGGTCTACTGGCATTGCCACCCGCGACGGTTTTCGTGGTTTGTGGCATCCGACTTCGCCCATCTCCCCGCAATTGCCGAACGGCTGCTGGCCCCTGTCTACTGGACGGTGCTGGGACTGTACGCCGTGCGTGCCGTCGTCCAGGCCATCCGACAGCAGCACTGGAATCCGGGCAAGGATATTGTGGTCGCGACGACCGCGGTCACCTGGTACGTCGGCATCGTCAGCTTCAATTCGGACTATGCCTTTACGGTGACGAACGTCATTACGCACGGCGTCCCGTATATGGTGCTGGTCTACTGGTACCGCGAGCATCGTCCGGAAGCAGTCACCGCGTGCCGGTCACGCCGTTGGTCGCACGTGCTGACGTTTGTCGGCGTGGTGTGGTTGCTGGCCTATGCCGAGGAGCTCTTCTGGGACTGCGGCGTCTGGCACGAGCGGCCCTGGTTCTTCGGTCCTGGGTGGGAGATCGGCGATTTCGAGCCGTTTCTCGTCCCGCTCCTCGCTGTCCCGCAAGTCACGCACTACATTCTCGACGGCATCATCTGGCGTCGGCGGTCTAACCCGGAGTTCGCCGAACAATGCGCCCCGGCCAGTCGCCCGGACTGAAACTGCCTGCCGTTTCTCGCTTCACAGCCGTTCGTCGCAACCGGTCCCCTGGACCAACGCCGTCCCCGAGCTCCGCTTTGTGATTTGCGAGATCTCAAAATTGAAAGAACTGCGGCAAAACCCGTTGAGAGATCCAAGGGGGCTGCGTTTCAGAGAATATGGAGTCGTCCCCCGGCCCGCGTTGCTGCCGCGCCAGCAATGCGTAGTTCGAAGAGGCCGTCCAATGGTGACACCGCTGACGATTGCTCCGGTGACGTTGAGCGAAGACGCCCCGCCGCGGCCTCGTTGGCTGAAGCCGAGGCAGCCGGAGCCCGGGATTCGCCCGGAGGAAACGCAGCCACGCAGGGATCCAAAACACTGGAAACAGTGGGGAGCCCCGGTGTCGGTGAGCCTGGTGCTGCACGTGATCGTGCTGTTGATCTTGAGCCTGCTGATCATTCACTCGCCAGGGACTCCCTGGGCCGATTCCGTCCTCGTGGGAATGTTCGGTCGCGAGGGCTCGCCGGCCGACGCGATCGTGATTGACACGTCCGAATTCGCCCCGGTCGCGAGCGACGCCGAGGCCGGCCAGGCGAAGCGCGACCTGCGGCCGATGGAGACCGATGAGCCGGTGGCGATGGTGATTGACGGGGCAGGGCTGTCGGAGTTGCTGGGGACATGGGAAGCCGGAAGCGAGCCGGCGCCTGATTCGAAACCGACGGCGAAGACGGCTGCGGGGAGTCGCAAAGTCGGGGCGGGTACGAAATCGCAGAATGCTGCGGGGTTCAGCAATCATTTTGCCGGTCGTACCGGAGCCGCCAAGGCCGCGCTGCTGAAACGGATGGGAGGCACACCGGCCAGCGAGGAAGCGGTGGCGCGGGGACTTGCATGGCTGCAGCGACATCAGCGAGCGGACGGGTCGTGGAGCTTTGATCACATTCACGGACCGGACTGCGACTGCACGGAGCCCGGTCGTCTGGAAAATTGCCCGAACGGCGCGACGGCGATGGCCCTGCTGGCCTTTCTGGGGGCGGGCCATACGCACGAGGAGGGCGACTATCGGAGCGAAGTGCAGCTCGGGCTCGACTTTCTGCGTAAGCACGGCGCCCGAGCGCCGAAGGGGATCAACTTCTCCGCCGATCCGCAGGGTCAGGGTAACTTCTACGCCCACGCGCTGGCGACGATCGCGCTGGCGGAAGCCCTGGCGATGACGTCCGATGAAGAACTGCGTCCGCCGACGGCAGGGGCCGTGGAGTTCATTGCGGCCAGCCAGCATTCCGGTGGCGGCTGGCGTTACTTTCCGGGTCAGCCCGGCGACACGTCGGTGGTGGCGTGGCAGGTGATGGCGCTCAAGAGCGCTCAGTCCTCACGAATCGCCGTTCCCGCGAAGGTGCTGAAGAGCGTCGACCGATTTCTCGGGACGGTGCAGAGCGATGCCTCCTCGCGGTACGGCTACATGCCGGGCCGGAGAGCGACCCCCTCGATGACCGCCGCGGGACTGCTGTGCCGGATGTATCTCGGCTGGGGGGCGGAGTCGTCGCCGCTGAAGTCCGGCATCCGCTTTCTGGCGGAGCTGGGTCCCTCCCCGGACGACATGTACTACAACTACTACGCGACGCAGGTCCTGCATCACGCGGGCGGTCCCGAGTGGGATCGCTGGAACGAGACGATGCGCGAAGATCTGGTGCGGTCGCAGATCCGCGGGGGACATGCCGACGGAAGCTGGGATGTCTCGGACCCGCACGGCTTCGCGGGGGGCCGGCTGTACATGACGACGCTGTGCATTCTGACGCTGGAAGTCTACTACCGGCATCTGCCGCTGTATCAGCGCGAGCGGATCGAATTCCCGCTCACCGGCGTTCCGGAGTCGGAGTTGCCCTCGGGTGGACCTTGACGCTGATGGCGCCCGCGACCGGAGAACGTTCCGAGTTTGCTACTCCTGAACTCGCGACGCCTTGAAGTTCCAGTGAACGCCGTCGGTGTCGATCAGCCGGCCTTCGACTTCGCCGAACGAGTTAAAGGTGATGTGTCCCTTGCAGTTGAGCGCCTTGCGATCGCTGCCGCGCAGCGCGTCAAACTGCACTCTGACCTTATCGCCCTTTTCCGGTTTGTCCTTCGGTTTATCGAGGATCGCGCCGACCTTGACGGGCTTCATGTCGCGCGGCTGAAAGATCTCCGTACCGTTGATGCGGAAGCGACCTTTGCGGGACTCTGAACCGCGCTTCACCGGGCTCATCTCGTACTGCCAGACGGCTCCTTCGACTTTGCCGCGATCTTCCGCCAGCGTTGCCGCGCAACTCAGACAGATTGCGAAGAGGCAGGCAACTCCGAGCGATAGAAACTTCTGCATGACGCGACTCCTGGAAGTGTGAAGACGGGCGTTCCCGCGAACCGGCCGCCGACCAAGGAGCTTCAGCCTTGGGATGATTTGATTTCCGGAGCGGCGATCATAACTGACCGTGCGACTCGCCGAAACGAATTCTTGTCCCGCCCCCGTTGCCGCCGGCCGTTCGGGGGCAATTTCTCCGAAGTCGCCGGGAGATGGCATCCGGATCGGGAACTTACGAGACGATCGAATCGCGATCGATCCGTTTTGGAGGTGGCATCTCAGGCTCCCCGGCTGCCAGCCGACCGTCTTTGCTCGGATGGCAATGAGGCGATTCAGGGTTTCCTGGAATCGCGAGGCTCTTCCTCACCAGGATCGTCGAAATAGTCGGGGACGATGAGTTGGCGGTGAATCGACGTGTATGCGGCTCGGCGGTCTTCGTGCGACGTCGGACGCGGGCATTTCCAGACGACGGACTCGCCGAGTTTCGCTTCGAGCGGAGCCGACGTGAGAGGGACCCAGCCGTAGAACCACTGCTGGCCGTCCGTTTCCACGAACAGCACGGCTTCGGGATTCAGTCCCCAGGTGAAGGTAAACAGAGAGCCGTCAGCCTGGGGCTGGTCGGACGGAGTGTAGCGATCCAGCGGGGTCGTCATCCGGTGGAGCTCGATTCGCGAAGCCCCGATCATCTGTGAGGCCGAGAATTGCTCTGCAATCCGGCGCATCTGAGTCAGCCGCAGCCGCGGATTTGCGACGGGCGGCTCGGCGGCAGGAACTTCCTGTAGAGTCAGCAGGCCGGTGGGAGGTTCCCAGATGAAGACGTCCCGCTTCATTTTCAGCTTCGGCTGGTAGAGCGCCACGAACTCATGATTCAGGAGAAAGTGTTTGCCTTCCCTCCCGTAAAGTTCCGCGCTGATCAGCGCAACCGGCCGCCCCTTCGTCCCGACGCGAAACACCACGGAATCGAGAATTCCGCGGGTCACGTCGTTGTAACGGAGCAGAGGTTCCGGTTTCAGCTCCAGCTTCGGCGCATCACCGTCCGTCGAGTTCATGGAGATCTGCCCCATGATCTCGCGAATCGCTCGCAAGCGCGACGCGCTGGACTTGTCGGCGGCCCTTTTTTCCTCGGCCGGATCCTCGTCTGCCGCCAGGAAGGCGGTTGCCGAGAGGCATGTCAGCAGCAGACCGGACTGACAGCATAGTGCGAGTGCGCGGCGCATGAGCGGCTCCTGAATCCGAACGAGTTGCCGAATCGAGTTTGAGCGGAAGTTCGACGCGCGAGCGGTGCTGGCCGATTCCGGACGCCTTCTAGGGATTCAGGCTCGGAACCAATGCCCGGATCGACGCTTCCCCCGGATCGCCGCGGTACGACGAAATGTAGTGCGGGGCCGTCGGGTTGCCGAAGACAGAGGCCTCCGGCTTCTTCCAGACGGTCGTTCCATCCAGCTTGGCATCCAGCGAATAGATCGTCATCGGAACGACCGCGTACTGCCACGTCGTGGCGCCACCGTTCCGGTGAATCTCGACCAGCAGACAGGCCTCGGGATCCGTCGCCACCACAAACGTAAACAGCGCCCCGTCGATGATCGGCCCCTCCGGCTTGCCGTAGCGATATGTCGGTCGCGCCAGCATCCGCAGCTGTTGAGGCTCCACCTTGTTATTCGTCCCGCGAAATCCGTCGATGATCTCGAATCGAGCCGCCACTTTCTTGATCTGCGCGAAGCGCAGCGCCGGATTCTCCGAAGGCTTCGGTCCGTCACCCAGCGCTACGAACCTGCTGTACCGCTCGGCGGGAGACCAGACCTTGCGCTGCCCCCGATACAGCTCGACCTCGCCGGGGTGCACGTCGGCGAACTCCTGCATTTCCAGTCCATTCAGAGCGGGACCGTGTACGTAAATGTGAGAGATCACCGCGGGGCGTTCGTCTGGCCCGGTCGTGTAGACCGACATCAGGCCGTCGGCGACGTCCCCCAGCGGATTCGACCAGCGCAGCATGGCGCTGGCATCCAGCTTCGCCGTCCTGGACGGATCGCCGTCCAGCACGACGGCGTACTTCTCCAGGGCCTTCAGGATGTACTGCTGCCGGGCTTTGGCCCGCTCGTCTTTTGGCGCGGAATCGTCAGCTTCACGCGATTGAGCCGCGGTTGCGGGGGGCTCGGCGGAGCGCGCCACCGGAGCGGGGAGCAGCAGGGCTGCGAGCGACAGAATGAACGGAATGGGAGAGAGTCGCCAGACGCGCATGGTTGCGTTCCAACTCACGGGTGCGGTTCGAGAGGTTCGACAGCGGACCGGACTGCGATCCCGACCACTCATAGAGTGGCGAAATCACTGTAGTCGGTATGTCTACGGAGTCAAGATACCGGAGTAAGGAATCCCAGGATGTCGCGCAGAACGCATGGATTGCGATTGCGGATTGCGTTGCGGGTCAGCGTTCGCCAACGACAGTCTCGGCGCGGAGCAGCGAGTTGAATTCGGACGACCATTCGGGCAAGTCGCCCGATGACACGACCAGTCACGACCGTCGACGGACATGTTTCATCAACTGTTGGCCCGCGGAACAGGGGCCCTTACAGACGAGAACCGATCCGACTGATCCAGAGGATCGCGAGCAGTACGGCGAGCAGAACCAGCCAGATCCGCATCGCCTTGCGGATTGCCTTCCGGGCGATCTCCGCTTCCCACCAGTTGCGGGGATGGACTCCCTGAGCCAGAAATGTCAGCACTCCCGCCAGATTGATGCAGATCAGATTGGCCGTCGTCAGGAGAAAGGCGCCATAGGCCAGGTTCAAGTCGCCGGCGCCGACCAGCATGCCACAGGCGACGACCGGCGGCATCAGGGCAACGGCGACCATGACCCCGATCACCGCGCCGGTCTGACCGCGGGTGAAGGCCAGTGTTCCAGCTGCCCCTGCCGCCAGCGCCAGCAGGACGTCGCCAAATCCCGTGGTCGTCCGGGCCGCAATGGCGGGGGCCTGCGGATCAATCGGAAACAGCACGCCAACCAGGAGCGCCAGCAGAAACGCCGAGAGGATCCCGGCAAGGTTGGTCCACGCGGCCCGCTTCAGAAGCTCCAGATCGCCCAGCGTCGTCGCCAGCGACATCGCCACATTCGGCCCCAGCAACGGCGCGATGACCATCGCCCCGATGATGACGGCAACGTCGTTGCGAATGAGTCCGACGGCCGCGACCACCGCGGAGAGAATCGTCAGCCCCAGGAAGACCCGATCGAGGCCCAGGCTTTCGTTGGCGGCGGCATACAGCTCTTCGCGGCTGATGCGAAAACTGCGGGCTTCCGGCACTTCTTCCGCAACGACTCGCTCGATCTCGTCCGGCTCGGCCTTCGGACGCGGCAGCACCGCTTCGACCGGCAGGAGCAGAACGTGGAATCCTTCGACGCCCGAATAGCTTTGCTCGAACAGATCCATGATCGGTTCGGCTTCTTCGGCGGCGAGGAGCAGATGCAGCACCGTCTGGTCGACGCTGCTGTCGCGCCAGCGCCCGAGGATCTCTCTGCCTTCCAGCAGTTCGTCGAACATTGCGACATCGCCGCTCGGCAGAAAGACCTGCATCATCCGCAGCGCCATGTCGGTTGAGTCCTTCGTCGGCTGAGCGATTGTGTGAACTGTGTTGAGCGGTTTCGTCGACGCCGACGGATTTTCAGTTCGATGGTAGCTTGCGGCGTTGTCGTGCTCCATGCTGGGGCCTCGCACGGACCGGAGGGCGCAACGGAATATCGGCCGGGCAAGAGTTCCGGTTCCTCGCTTCGGAAGGAGTTTGCAAGATGCCGCCGCAGATCTTCTCGTTGTTTCACTTCGCCGTTCTGCTGACGCAGGTTCCGCTCGACGTCGGCGACCAGAAGCAGCTCTTCATCGACGATCGCTTCATCGCCGACCGCTCCGGAGTGGAACTGCGCACCAACCCGGCTCAGAAGCTGGGGGCGCTCCGCGATGAGCAGGGACAGCCGCTGCAGGGACACGTGAGCCGCGTGATCGAGGATCAGGGGAAAATCCGACTGTACCTGGGGGCCGAAGACGTCGATGTGCTCGAAAGCGACGACGGACTGCAGTTTCGTCGAACGGGCGTGCGAATCTCCGGGGGCACGTTTCCCACGATCTTTCTCGACCCGCACGATCACGATCCGCAGCGGCGCTACAAGCTGTTCCACCTGGAGTTCTCGCCCCCCTTCGATCCCGCGAAGCACGGCGTCTTCGCCAGCTATTCGGCAGACGGCATGCACTTCACAAAGGTCGGCCGGGTGCTGCCGTTCTTTACGGACAATCCTCCGATCGTGCACTGGGACGCACGAATCGGCAAATACGTCATCTACACGCGTGCCTTCTGCTACACCTCGGAGAATCAGCGACGGATCGGACGGATCGAGACCGACGATCCGCTGCGGCCGTGGCCGTATCGCAAGACCGACAACGACCGGATGTTTCTGTCGATCGACAACGTCCTGGTCGTCCTCGCCGCGGATGCCGAAGACGATCCGCACTCCGACATCTACTACAACGGCTCGACGATCTATCCGTGGGCACAGGACGTCTACGTGATGTGCACCACGCAGTTCCGGCACTTCTCCCCGAATCGCAATCCGTTTATCCGGCCGCGCGTGCCGGGGCAGTGGGAGGACTTCGGCATGCTGGAGGTCCAGTTGGCCGTCAGTCGCGACGGAGTCGACTGGTCGCGGCCGAGCCGGGAGGCGTACTTTCCGACGGGCCTGGCCGACGAGTGGGACCGCTGGTATGCAGTGATGGGGCCGGGCATGGCCCGCCGCGGCAATTATCTCTATCAGTACTACAACTCGAGCGGCCGGCTGCATGACTCGGTGGTGCTCCGCCCCGAGTACGACGCGTCGGCGAAGCAGGTCGGCGGCGTGGGAGTCGTGCGACAGCGCCTGGACGGATTCGTCTCGGCCGACGCCGATCACAAGGGGGGCTGGTTCCGAACGCCGCCGGTCGTGTTCCGCGGCAACCGATTGCGACTCAACATCGACACCGGCGCAATGGGAACGGCCTTCGTCGAGCTGCAGGACGCCGACGGAAAGCCGATTCCCGGATTCGCACTGGCGGATTGCGAGGAGATCGGCGGCAACTTCATCGATCAGCGGGTCTACTGGAACGGCAGCCCGGACGTCTCGTCGCTCGCCGGCCGCCCCGTGCGGATGCGCTTCGCGCTCAAACGGGCGAAGCTCTACGCGTTTCAGTTTATGGAAGAGGGAACAGGGCCGTAACCGTAGCGAGCATGTGCTACGGCGGGAGGAATGATCCAGGTTGTCAGACCGGCCAAGCCCGCAGCGCAATCTCCGCCACGCGCACCAGATCATCCCGCGTCGCCCCACCGGACGCCTGCACCGCCATGCCGTGCGCGACCGTCGCCACGTAGAGCGCCAGGTCGGCGGGGACTGCGTCCGACGGCAGATCTCCCTCCTGGACCGCCTGCTCAAATCGCTCGCGGAGCGCGGTCACCAGCGTTCCCCGGCGCTTCGCGACTTCCTTGCGGATCGCTTCCGAGTCTTCGCCGCACGCCAGAGCGGCTTGAACCAGGAAGCAGCCGCGCGGATTTTCGGCGCTGGTCACCAGCTCGATTCCCCCAAGCCAGAGCTGACGGACGACTTCGCGGGCCGTCGGCTGCTGCAAGGCCGTCGCGACGTGGGCCGCTGGACCTTCGACGTAACGGTCGATGGCCCGGCGGAACAGGGCGGCTTTGTTGCCGAAGGCGGCGTAGAGGCTAGGGCGGTTGATCCCCATGGCCTCGGTCAGCTCCGGAAGGGAGGCTCCTTCGTACCCTTTGCGCCAGAAGACGTTCATTGCCGCGTCGAGAGCGTTGTCGAGATCGAATTCCCGCGGGCGTCCGGCGGCCATTTCCCGTTCCTCAGAATTATTTACCGAATAATACACAATTCCCCCTTGCCAGTCCAGAGGAAGCGATTATTATGTACCGATCGGTACGAAACGGTTCGCGTTCTCGAAAGGAAAGATCATGTCGCAGAAACTGGCAGGCCGGGTGGCGGTGGTGACCGGGGCGTCCAAGGGGATCGGCGCAGCCATCGCCGAACACCTGGCGGCGGAAGGGGCCGCCGTGGTCGTCAACTATGCGTCGAGCAAGACGGGAGCCGACAAAGTCGTCGGCAAAATCGTCGAACAGGGGGGCAGGGCGGTCGCCGTGCAAGCGGACGTTTCTCAACCGGCTGACATCGAACGTCTCTTCGCCGAGTCGAAGCAAGCGTTCGGAACGGTCGACATCCTGGTCAACAACGCCGGGATCTATGAATTCGCCCCAATCGAAGATGTGACGCCGGAGCATTTCCACAAACAGTTCAATCTGAACGTGCTGGGACTGCTGTTGACGACTCAGGAAGCCGTCAAGCACTTCGGCGCGGAGGGGGGAAGCGTCGTCAATGTCAGCTCCGTGGTGGCGGCGCTGGCGCCGCCCAATACGGCCGTCTACAGCGCGACCAAAGCCGCAGTGAATGCCATCACGAAGTCGCTCGGACAGGAACTGGGACCCCGCAAGATTCGCGTGAACGCCGTCAACCCCGGCATGATCGAGACGGAGGGGACGCACGGAGCGGGCATCACCGAAAGCGACTTCCGCAAGCAGGTCGAAGCCCAGACTCCGCTCGGCCGGATCGGTCAGCCGCAGGATATCGCCCCGGCGGTGGTCTTTCTGGCGTCGTCCGATTCCGGCTGGCTGACGGGCGAGACGCTCTATATCTCCGGCGGCTATCGGTAAGAGGGGCGGATCGGAGTTCGTCGCATCGTTTGCCACGGCCGTTCCGTGACTGGCTGCTGTGGCATGCGATGCGAATGAACGCCGACAGGCGCTCCGACGGCATGACGGTTACCGGGGCGAGCGGCGCAGAAAGAGCCTGGAGGGACCAGTTTTCTGGGAGATGGTCAGCGTGGCAAACGCGAGAAGGAAGTCCGCAAGGTCATAGACACATCGTCGTGCAACGTGCCCGGGACCGCCATTGGCCCGGCGAGCTTGTCAATCGGCCGAATTGAAGAAACTCAGATCGCGGAATTGAACCTTTCGGACCGTGCGAGCGGCTATGCTCTGGAGACTGGCGACTGACTGCGGGAATGTCCGGCATGAGCAGCAGTGACATCGAAACGATTCGCGAGACGCTGCTGCTGCTGCGCGTCCAGACCTGCGACGAAGGGGCGTTTCAGGAACTGGTGAGGCACTACGAACGCCGACTGCTGTATTACATCCATCGCATCCTGGGAAACGGGGCCGATCGCTCGGATGTCCTGCAGGAAATCTGGATTCGAGTTTTTTTGAAGATCCATACCGTCCGAATCCCCTCGGCCTTTCGCGTCTGGCTGTACAAGATTGCTCACGACGTGGCGGTGAGTCATTTGCGGAAGGTCCGCCGGCGGGAGGCCGTCAGTCTGAGGAACGAGGACGCGGTCGAAGTTCCCGAATCGAGCGACTGGAACGAACTGAAGCTGCTCGAACACGCGGAGCAGGTGCATGCCGCGTTGTCGCACTTGTCCATCGCACACCGCGAGGTGCTGACGCTCCGCTTTCTCGAAGAGCTGGAGCTGTCGGAGATCGCCGAAGTTGTCGGCTGCAGCATCGGAACCGTCAAATCGCGTCTCCATTACGCGAAGCTGGAAATTCGCAAACTCCTGGAGGCCGACGGACATGCGTGAGAAGCTATCCCCGCAGTCGGGAGTCGAACGACTCCTTGCACAAGACGCCGCCCTGGAGTCGTTTCCGTTTGAGGAGAGTCGCATGCGACTGGATGCATCCATTCGACGCCTGGAGCAGCGGGCACGGGCTGTCAACCGGGCCTCGCTCTGCGGGCTGGGCGTCTTCATCGCATTCGTGCTGGCGACGATGCCGTTGCAGGCGCTCGGAGCCTTCGAACCGCAGTGGGCGCGAATGCTCTGGAGCGGCTGCGGGCTGGCGGCGATGCTGATCACGGGCGTGCTGACGGCGATTTATTCCTATCGCTATCGGCCGGCTCTGGAACGAGCCAAAGGGGAACTGCTGGCGACCACCATTGCACAGCTTCAGCAGCAGGTAGCGGAGCTGGGGCGAAAGGTCGACGGGCAGAGGGCGTGAGACAACGCCGCTTGGAACCCGGATCGCTCTGCGAGCGATTGACTCCGCACGCCTGGATGTCCGTAGAATCGGGGCCAGACAGACACCGGGGCAGAACCATCGCCGCCGTCGAGTGGAATTCTAATCGAGTCACGAACATGATCCGGCTCAAACGAGCATACGAAGCGGCCTCGGAGTACGACGGCCTGCGGATTCTCGTCGAGCGACTCTGGCCTCGCGGCGTGACGAAGGAGCGGGCCGCGATTGACCTCTGGCTGAAGGACGTCGCCCCCAGCACTGAGCTGCGCAAGTGGTACGGCCACGATCCCGAGCGCTGGCCGGAGTTTCAGAATCGCTACCGGGCGGCCCTGAAGGATCCGGGGGACCTGCTGGTGCTGCTGCGGTTTCTGACACAGGAGCGGACGGTCACGTTCGTCTATGCGGCCAGCGACGAAGAGCACAACAGTGCGATCGTCCTGAAAGCGTTTCTGGAAGGGGTGTCCAAATCGCCTTGATCCATTTCCGTCGTCCGCGAGTCTGTAGCTGCCGATGATCGAACAGATGCCCATAACAGGCGGCGGGGCGGCCCGAGCGGCCGCAGGTTCGTATCACCGACCCCGAATGTCAGCCGCGCCGTCGTTTCTCCGTGGACGACACTTCGACATTTTCGAAGACCCTCACCCTGGCCCTCTCCCACTGAAGACAGCGGGAAAGGGGACAAGACGAAAAGGCGACTGTTTCAGTATCGATGCCGGTGATTCAGCAGTCGCACAACGAGCCTGCGCAGAATGTACCCGCGAAGCGGCTCAGAAATTGATCTTCGCGCGGAGTCCGACCACAACGGCGGTGTCGATGTCGCTTGCTCCTGGCGGCAATGTCCGTTCGCGGGCCGGGACCAGAATCTGCAGATCGGGCGTCAGGCGGAACCAGGAGGTGACGGCGTAGTTGTAGAACAGTTCGACGGCGTGGTCGTCACGGATCGGCAGGAGATTGGGAGCCAGGTTGTGGACGGGCCCCGAGTATCCCACGTAGGAGTACCCGACGCCGAACGTGTCAAGCGGGCGGGAAGCAATTGGGCTGCTGCCGCCCAGGCCCACGTTGGCCGACCAGCGAATGGGGCTCGGGCCGTCGTCGGCCAGTCCGATATTCGTAAACAGGCCCCAGGAACGTTTGGCGTTGCACGGATCGACGTACAGCGCCTGATCCGCGGAGTAGAACAGCGACCACGACCCGGTATCCCGGCCGGACGCGATCATCAGGCCGACTCCGGGATCGAAGTAGGCCGTGGGCTGCAGGTCGTTGTATGTGCCGCTGCTGTACGTCCCCCAGACGCCCTGATGTCCCGGCAGGTCCCCGAACGACACGGGAAGCTCAAGTTTGGTGACGATTGTTGCGCCATTATTGAAGAAACTCTCGAAGCCGGACGTCGTCGGCGTATTGTTCGTGTCAAGAACCATCATCGAAAAGACCGGCTGCATGTCGTTGAGCACCGCGAAGCCGCCTCCCAGCGTCGAGTAGGGGACGGTTCGCATGGCCGCGACGGGGAATGCCAGTCCCGCATTCATGAATGCATCGACTCCTCGTCCGGCGGCGAAGGGCTGAACCAGTTCGTCCAGCAGGTTGATTTTGCCGGCGAACGTGATGAAGTTCTCCGACAGGGCCTGCGTGAACTTCACCGCGGTCAACGCGGTCACCGTTTGACCCGGCAGCGGAAACAACGCACCGATGTTCGCCGGCATCAGCGCGCCGGTGTCTGCGTTGATCGAGTCGCCGTAGCGGGTTTCCCCGTGCAGCGTGACGAACAGTCCCTGCCAGAGGCCGGCCTTTGCGCCATCGACGTTCAGGACGTAGTCGAGTCGTCCCGTGTGCTGGAATCGCTGTTCCACCCCGCCTGAGGCGACTCCCTGATAGAACTGAGTCGCACTTGCGTTGAACGTGTAGCCGTTCGACAGCAGTTCGTCCCGCCGGCCGCCGAGGTCTCCCAGTAGCACGGGTCGCTCCCAGAGATCCCCGGCGAAGGGCGAGACGTAGGCCTCCGGCAGAGGAGCTGGCTGAGGCTGCGGAGCGGTTTCCGTAGTGGTGTAGTCCGCGGATCCCGCCGTCGGGACGACAGAATCGTCCTGCGCGATGACGATCGATCCGGAGACCGCCGCGACACCGATGAAGGCTCGCAAGGACTGCCGAAGAATCCGTCCGCACCACCGCACGCCGTGGATGTTCATCATCGCTTCCCTGCTGTCGAGGCGCTCTCATCCGCTGAGTGGATCCCGCGTCATTCGTATCGACGGCGGATGCCGGACTTCGGGAATGAAAGCCTTCCGCGGCTCCTGACAGGGAAGTCAGGGATCGGAATGGAGCGGTCGTGACGAAAGTAACCAGCCTGCGGACTGCCAGTAGAATCGTGACAACCCGCACAGCCTGCCACGCCAGCAAGTCCTCGCGCCAGTCGTGACGTTCGCGGTCGCAGGGGCCAAGTTTCGGTCCCTGTCCCCCAGCATCGACGGTCCATCACTTCAAGGTGATCGTCACCTTCCCGATCTTCCCCGTGAACCGGCTGGTCTCTTCCGTGTAGTCGGGCGACACGGGAGTTTCCCGGTCGATGCCGACATTCGCCGTTTCGTCGGCCGACCAGACGGCGAATTGCGTCCGCTCGATCCGGTTCGAACCGACCTGCTGGCCGTCGACGAAGAGCGTTGCGGTTCCGCCGCCGCCGAATTTCGGCTGACCATCGTAGGCGAAGTCCAGCTTGATCGTCGACTTCCCCGTCGGGAGCGGCTTGTCCGACGTCACTGAAAAGGTCTCAAGCCCCAGGAAATTGTACAGATACTTGGGCTTTCCCTCTTTGACGTAGAGACTCCACCCGCCGAAGCGGCCTGCCTGCGAGAGGATGACGCCATTCGTGTCAGCCCCCTTCGTATTGACCTCAGCGACGATCTCGAACGACGTGTTCTTGGTGTTGATGAAGTCGTTCTCCATCAGGAAACCAAGTCCCTCGTAGACCGTGATGGACTTCCGCCCCGCCATCAGGTCCGGACGGCCGACGAGCTTCGCATTGAACCGTTCCTGCCGCCGGTCGTCGATGGGGAGCACCTTGTACTTCACCGCCTCGGCGAGGAAGAGCGATTGCAGCTCTTTCAGTTTGTCCGGGTTCTTCGCCGCCAGATTCTCGGACATGCTGAAGTCGTCCCGCACGTGGTACAACTCCCACTCGTCGTTCTGCAGCGTGTTGCGAGGGTTCGCCCAGGGATAGACGTGAACCGTGCCGGCGAACCAGCCGTCGTAGTACACGCCGCGGTTCCCCAGAATCTCGAAGTACTGCACCAGGTGCCGGTCCGCCGCCTTGGGCTCGTCCCACGAGTAGACCATGCTCACCCCCTCGATGGGGCGCTGCGCCACGCCGTTGACGACGCGCGGCTGCGGCAGCCCGGCGGCCTCCAGGACCGTCGGTACGATGTCGTTCACGTGGTGCCATTGCGAGCGGATTTCTCCCTTCGCCTTGATGCGAGACGGCCAGTGCGTGACCATCCCCTGACGGGTGCCGCCGTAGTTCGAGGCGACTTGCTTGGTCCACATGAAGGGCGAATCGAAGCAGACCGCCCAGCCTGCGGCCATGTGCGGATAGGTGCTCGGACCACCCCATTCGTCGAGGTGCTTGAGCATGTCCGCGACCTTTTCTTCCACGCCGTTGAAGTAAGTCATTTCGTTGAACAGGCCGCTCATGCCACCCTCGGCGCTGGTCCCGTTGTCTCCCGCAATGTAGAAGACCAGGGTGTTGTCGAGTTCTCCCAGCTCGTCAATCGCGTCGATCAACCGCCCGATCTCGGCGTCGGCCATATCGACGTACGCCGCGAAAACTTCGGCCTGGCGGGCGAACAGCTTCTTCTCATCGGCCGACAGGGCGGCCCAGTCCCGGATGTCCGTCGGCTTATTGGCCAGTTTCGTATTCGGCGGAATCACGCCAAGCTTTTTCTGATTGTCGAAGATCCGCTGCCGGATTACGTCCCAGCCCTCGTCGAACTTCCCTTGGTACTTGTCGAT
The DNA here is from genome assembly GCA_942493135.1 of uncultured Planctomycetaceae bacterium. Classification (GTDB taxonomy): domain Bacteria; phylum Planctomycetota; class Planctomycetia; order Planctomycetales; family Planctomycetaceae; genus Planctellipticum. Next base: position 7,767,359 of record OW818684.1, read on the forward strand.
GTAACTCTGCGGCACGTGATGCGGGGCGTGCGTGGCCCCCGGCGCGAAGTAGACGAAGAACGGCTTGTCCGGTGTCAGCGACTGCTGCGTCTGGATCCACTGAATCGACTGAGTCGTCATGTCGTTCATGAAATGGTAGTTCGGGTCTCCCTTCGTCGGATCATCGACCGGCGTCACGCCGTCGAAGATCGACGGCGACCACTGGTTCGTCTCGCCGCCGAGGAACCCGTAGAATTTGTCGAACCCGCGCATCGTCGGCCAGCGGGCCAGCGGGCCGGACGGGCTGGTCTCCCAGGTGGCGGTCAGGTGGTCCTTGCCGAAGTGGGCCGTGCTGTAACCGTTGAGGCGGAGCGTTTCCGGAAGCATGGCGCAGTCGTGCGGAATCATCCCCGTGGCGCCGGGGAACGACGTGGCGATCTCCGTGATGCTGCTCATGTTGCTGGAGTGATGGTTCCGTCCGGTCAGCAGCGACGCCCGCGTCGGCGAGCAGAGGGCCGTCGAGTGGAACTGGTTGTAACGGAGCCCGTTCTTCGCCAGCCGGTCGAAGGTCGGCGTCGGGATCACGCCGCCGAACGTGCTGGTGCCGCCAAACCCGAGGTCGTCGATCAGGATCACCACCACGTGCGGCGCCCCCTTCGGCGCTTCCACCTGGAACACGGGAGGGGCCTTGACCGTTCGCGCATCGAGCGCGGTGATCGGCTTCTGATAGGGTGCCGTCAGGGGCAGGACCCGGCGGTCGGGGTAATCTCCCAGGTCCGCCGTCTGCGCCGCCGCGTGACCGGCCAGACCGATCAACAGGAGCAGCGGAGTCAGCAGCAACCGCGAAACCGACGGAGTTCTCATGCGGAGGATCCTTGAGGGAAAGACTTTCCCCGGCGAAGGGACGGTCGAAATGACTGGCTGCTGCCGGTTCTGTGAGAGATGTGATTTCGGAGCATGCTACAGCGACAGCGGCACAGTTTTCCATCGAGTTCGCCACCGGACTCATTCCAGTCCCGACGAAAGCTGCTGGGATCCCATGTGGCGTGCGGCCACCTCCCCTTGACGTTGTTTACAAATGTAAATACTCTGCCGCACACACGCACGAAAGGCGCCGCATGTCCGACGTGGTTGAACTCTCCGACGCCGAGTGGCAGATCATGAATCTGGTCTGGGACCGGCAGCCCATCATGGCGCAGGACGTCATCGGCACGCTCGCCGAACCGTGCGAATGGTCCCCCGCGACCGTCCGGACCATGCTGCACCGCCTCGTCAAGAAGGGGGCGCTGCTCTACACCGCCGAGGGGAACCGCTACTGGTATCGGGCCGCCATCCAGCGGGCCGACTGCATCCGCCGGGCGGCCCGGTCGTTCCTCGACCGCGTCTTCGCCGGCGAAGCCGCCCCGCTCCTCGCCCACTTCGTCCGCACGGTCAAATTCACTCCCGAGGAGCTGGCGCAGCTCCGGGAACTGCTCGATCAACAGGAACGCTGATCATGGAAGATCTGACACTGCTGGAACTGGTCTTCACCGCCGAAGCGCTGGCGACCATCGTCACCGTCCCGCTGTTCCTGATCGTCCTGACGATCACAGGCGTTGGACGCCGCTGGCTGGCCCCGTGGGCGCGGCAGACTCTCTGGTCGCTGGTCCTCGTCCGACTGCTGTTGCCGGTCAGCTTCGGCAACCCGGCGAGTCTGCAGCCGACCGCGATCTGGCTGTTCGAGAGCGGCAGCGCGCTACTGGATTCAGCGACTCCCGAGCCGCAGAGCGCCAGCATGCGACCATACAACATCGACGAAAGCAAACTGTGGCCCGATATGGCGCCAGCACCGGAAACTCTCACTGCAGGAACCGTCGCACCGCTTCCGTTTGATTGGTTCGAGTTCTCCATTTCGACGGTGCTGCCCAGCATTCTCCTTGCCGGCATGCTGCTGGTCGCCGTCTGGACGGTGATCACGACCGTTCGCCTGCGTCGCCTCGTCCGCGCCGGGACGGAGTGCCGGCGGGAGGACTGGCTGGCGTTGCTCGCCGAAGGACGTGAGGAGTTCCGCATCCGGCGAACGGTGACACTTCAGACTCTCTCGGCGCTGACGAGTCCGGCAACCTGCGGCGTCTGGCGACCGGCGATTCTGCTCCCGGAGGATGCGGCAAGCTGGTCGACCGTGGAACTGCGGCACGTCGTCTGGCACGAGCTGGCGCATATCCGCCGTTTCGATGTCGCTGCGAACTGGGCGCTCGCCGTCGTGCGGGTGCTGCACTGGTGGAACCCGCTGTTCTGGTATGCGCAGCGGGCCTGGCTGGCCGAGCGGGAAATGGCCTGCGACGCACTGGTGCTGCGACATCTGGAAGGTCCCCAGGCCGGCGAATACGGGCACACGATCCTGCGGTTTCTGGAGCGGCTGAGTGCGGGCCATCGCGGACTGCCGACGTCTGCGGCGCCGGGGTTCGTGCTGTTTCTGGGACGCAAGCAGGCGGTGCGGAGACGGCTCGCGCAACTCACAGCACAGACCCGCCGCGCCCCCGCCTGGCGGCGACTGTTGACCGGGGTCCTGATCGCAGCCCTGGGCCTGGCGGGACTGACCGACGCCGCATCTCCGGACAATCCGGCTCGAATTCCAGCTCCGTTGCCGGTCCGGTTCGAACTTCCGGCCGGGACGACGTGGAAGATTGTGAGTCCCGAATCTTCCGACAGCGCCGAGTCATTGCTGCTGAGAACTTATGATCTGACTTCGGCGATCGCCAGATTGCGCCAGGACGATCCGCAGTTCCAGATTCCCGCGGCAGCCGTTGCGCTGCAGCAGTCGCTGCGTGAAGTGATTGGATTCGGCGATGTCGATCCAAGGACCGGGGCCGGGGAGTCGTCTACAAACGGGGCCAGATCTGAGATTATGGGGGAACGCCTGATTGTCCATGCGACTCCGTCACAGCACACAGCGATCGAGGAACTGCTCGACCGCTGGACTCGACACGGGCAACGGCAGATCACGCACGAAGTCCGGATGCTGACGACGCCGCTTTCGCTGAAAAGTCTGCTGCAGGGCGCCGGAGGACAGATTCTCAATGGCGGTAGATCCGGCGGGACTTCGCACAAACTGTCTGCTGGGAGCCTCTCAGACAACCAGGCATGGACGCAACAGAGCACCCCCTTTTACACGCAAGTGCTGTCGCAAGCCGAAAGTTATGCCGTGATCCAGCGGCTGCGGAGCGACGCTCGTAGCAATCTGATGTTCTGTCCGAAGGTCACGACGTTTGACGGCGTCTCGGCCATAATCCACGACGGTTCGACTCGTCCCTTCGTCACGGCCGTGGAAACTCACGGCGACGGCACGTTTTCTCCCGGCATCACGATGACGCAAGAAGGAAGCAAACTGAATATGCGCTCACTCATCGACGAGGATGGTCGGTCCTCCAATCTGCACCTCCACTGGCTGCAGTCCGAACTGACTGATGTCGAACTCATCGAGACGCGGAGCGGAGAACGGTCAGTGACGCTGCAGATTCCGCACGTCTCGCAGATCGCGCTGCGGACTTCAGCCAGGATTCCGGCTGGCCATTCGCTGCTCGTTGTCCCCCTTCAACGGAATCCGCAGGGACACTTGATGATGTGCCTGGTGACGCCGCGCGTGCTGACCGCAGAGGAGCTGAAGTAGCCGGCATGCGTTGGAAAAGATCGGCCGGGCGCGCCCGGCCCTACTGGAACCGCACGCAATAGATCTGCGGCAGATGCGCGCTGACGCATTCCCACTGGTCGCCGCCGTCTTCCGTCACCCACAGGCCGCCGGTCGACGACCCCATCGCCAGCCGGTCGCCGGTCCCGTCGATGTCGAGCGCATGCCGGAAGACGATGTCATAACAGTGCGACTGCGGGAGGCCTTTGCTCAGCGCCTCGAAGGACTGGCCGCCGTCGCGGGTCCGGGTGACGACGAGTTTCCCATCCACCGGCACCCGGCATTCATCTTTTACGCCCGGCACGAACCACGCCGACTGCGGATCTTTCGGATGGACGGCAACCGCGAAGCCGAAGACGGAGGGCTTCACGTTCTCAATTTCCGTCCACGACCGCCCGGCGTCTGTCGAGTGAAAAATCCCGTTGTGGTGCTGGACCCACAGTGCGTCGGGACTCGCCGGGCACTGCACCAGCCGGTGCGGGTCCTGGGCGTTGGGTTCGTAGGCCTGTTCCGGCGGCATGTACTCGGCCCGCATTCCCCTGGCCCGGACCTCCCACGTCTGGCCGCCGTCTTCGGTCGCCCACGCGCCGCCGCACGAGATCCCGACCGTCACATGCTGGCTGTTCCGGGGATCGACGGCCACTGAATGAATGCCTGGGCTGTCTTTGCCGCCGCCGAACCAGTGCCAGCGGTCGTCACGATCCCACAAGGAGCGGATCATCTCCCACGTCGCCCCACGGTCGGTCGAACGAAACAGCCCGCCGGGGATCGTCCCCGCCCACAGCGTCCCCGGCTGATCGGCGCCGCCGGGGGTCAGCTCCCAGATCTCCTTCAGGCTCGAAAAGTCGCGTCGCGCCCCGATCTCGCCGGCGTCCGCCTGCTTCTTCCGGTCTTCATCTGTCAGCGGCGGAAAGGCCGGCACGCCGACTTCCTCCCACGTCTGCCCCTCATCGGACGACCGCTGCAGCTTGGTGCCGAAATGCCCGTGATCGATCGCTACATACAAGGTTCCGTCGCGCGGATCGCGCAGCGACATCGTCGCGTTCTGGCCCAGGAAGTCGACTTTCGCGACCTGCCACTTCCCGGCGGAGCGGTCGACGGTGAAGAACCCCTTGCGAGTGGCAACATGGAGACGGTCGCTCATGGTCTGATTCCTCTGCTATCGGAAGAAGATAGTTTGACCGCGGAGACGCGGAGAAGAGAATGTCGAATGATGAAGGCGGAATGCCGAATGGAAGTCGATTCTCTTGTGCGGCTGACTCTCGATTCACAATGTTGTTTCGCGCTTCGGGCCTTATCTGTCATTTCTCAGAGTTTCCTGTCTTCTCCGCGTCCTCCGCGCCTCCGCGGTGAAAACTCTTCTTTGAATTTCAGCCGCCGGACAGGGCCTGCATGACGAAGATCTCGCCAGCCAGTTCGACTGCGTCGCTGAGCTGGTCGCGATCCTTGAGCGGCCGCCCGTTGACAAAGACCGCCATGTGACGCCGCAGCCGATTGTGTTCGTCGACGATGTAGCCGCGGAGCTGCGGGTGCTCCGCGAAAACCGCTTCGAGCGCCTGCCGGACGGTGTCCCCCGCGACCTCGGCGTCGGGGCATTCGATGTGACGTTTCAGATTGGGAGTGAAGACAACGCGCGGCATGACTGCAGCTTTCGAACGGGAATCATCGGACCGATTGCCGTAATGGAACGAGAGCCCGCAGCCGTGCGTCACGGAGGTAGAGTCCGAGCCAGAGCACCACGCCGAAAATGACCGGCGCCAGCCAGGGATCGCCAAAGCGGACGTGCGTCGAAGTAGCGCCTCCCAGGTAGCCAGTCAACAGGATGGCTCCGAGGACGGCGGTCCGAGGAACGAGATAGAGGACGGCGCAGATGAGTTCGACGACGCCGAGCCACGGGGCCACTTCGGGTGCGTAGCCGTATTTCTCCATTTCCTTGATGATGAACGGCGGTTGCATGATCGCCATGACGCCGCCCATCACGAACATCAGCGCCGGCAGTCCGGTGAGGATCCAGCCGATCCAGAAGGAGACGTTCGATGGAGTTTTCGGACCAATTTCGGTCGCCATGGCGGCCTTTCCTGTTGAAGGCAGATGCGAGATTTCAATGGGTGGCGCTTGCGGATGTCGATCGATCTTTCGCGGTCGCTGCCAGCAGCTCGTCGAGACGTTCGAACGTCGACTCCCATCCCGGAATGACCCCGGCGGCCGCTGCGGCTTCGCGATCGGTCTCGGTCAGGAATACGGTGTGGATCGTCAGCTCGGTCCCCTGCGCGATGGTCGCAAATGTAACCGTCATCACGGACCGCGGCGGGATTCCGGCCCCGCAGGCCGAGATGCAGGCGGCCGGTCCCTCGTAGACGAGCCGCTCGGGAACGACCACTTCACGGAACTGGCCTTCGCACGGATACGTCACACCGTCGGGACCGAGCATCTCCAGGCGGAATGTTCCGCCCGGCCGGAGGTCGATCTCGCACTCATCGCTGGAAAACCCCTGCGGCCCCCACCACTGCCTGATGTGACGAGGATCGGTCCAGGCCCGGAATACGAGCTCGCGCGGCGCATCGAAGCGTCGCGTAATGACGATCTCGCGGTCGCCGGATCGCGTGGAAGTCGATTTCCGAATCATGAGCCTGTTCCCGTTGAAGAATTCTCGTCGATCGCCGCCACAAAGCCCGCCAGCCGTTCGAGGCATTCCGTCCAGCCACCGCGGTGCTCGTCGCGGTCGGGGACGCGTTCGAAGCCGGCATGGTGCAGCGTCAGCTTCGTCTGACCGCCCAGGTCCGCGAAGGTCACGGTCACGACCGACTCGCCGTGGAACCGGCCCTCCTGCACGGGGCGATTCCAGGTGAAGACGATTCGCTCCGGCTCGACGATCTCGCGATAGACGCCCGAAACCCAGTAGTCATCCCCCTCGGGCGAACGCATGCAGAAACGGTAGCCGCCCCCCACGCGAAAGTCCTGCTCGCAATGGGGCAACGTAAAGTCATTCGGCCCCCACCAGCGCACGAGGTGCTTCGGATCCGTCCAGACGCTGAAGAGAAGTGCGGGCGGCGCGTCATAGACGCGCGTGAGGATCAGTTCGCGGTCCGAAGGGTAGGCCGCGTGCGTCTGGCAGGGATCAGACATCGGTGTGACCGTCGCAGGAGAAGTGAAGTGTTGTCCGTATTCTGGCCGCGACGCTTCGACAAACACCAGTCGACGCGGCAGCACGTCATCTCGCGCAGTGCCGACCTCGCGAGTTGTTGTGGGGTCGGTTCATTATGCCGATGACCCGATCGAGTTCGCAGCGAGCAGCGCCGCCAGTCGGTCGAAATTCTGCTCGTTGCATTCGACCGCAAACACCTTCACCCGTTCGCATTCCGCGACCGTTTCAAACTGCATTCGAAACGTGAGCCGGGTCTGATCGGGGCCGACCGCTTCGAAGTCGGCGATGACGCGAAACCAATGCGTGGAGAGATGGTCGAAGACAATCCGCTCCGGCGCTCTGATCACGCGAAACACGCTGTGATTCGGGTAATTCGCTCCATCCGGGCCGTGCATGATGAAACGCCAGTCGCCGTCGCTTCGGAACTCGAACACCTGAAAGGTATTCGTGAAGCCCTTCGGCCCCCACCACAAGGCGAGTTGCACGGGATCGGACCACGCGCTGAAGACGGCCTCGCGTGAGAACGGAAACACCCGCGTCGTGACGATTTCACGATCGGCGGCAGGGTCCGTGTCGGTAATTGACGTTCCAGCCATACACTGGCCCTTCAGGAGACTCGGAGGAGTGCACCGGAGCGACCGGTCACTGCGGGACGATGACCAACCACGTCACGCCGAAACGGTCGCCGACCATCCCGAAACGCGGCGAGAAGAACGTTTTTGTCAGCGGCATCTGCACCTGGCCGCCATCTGCAAGGGCTGCAAACACCCGGTCGGCTTCGGCTTCGTTCGCCACGCTGATCGACAACGAGATCCCTTTGAACTCCGTCGGCCCCGGATCGCAGCCGTCTGTGGCCATGATGACAGACGACCCGATGCGAAAGCTGCTGTGCATGACCTTGTTGTCAAATCCGGGAGGAATCATTCCGGGCGGGGCCGGATCGGGACTCTCGTTGAATCGCAGCACCACCTCGATCTCGGCGCCGAGCGCCTGCTTGTAGAATTCGAGGGCTTCCTCGCAACGGCCGCCGAATGAAAGATAGGGTTGCACGAGCATTTGCGATCCTTTCAATGGAACAGAACGTGACGGGAGTCCGACGGCACGGCGGCCGCCATCTGACGATTCATCTCTACTCGCCCGCTGCGCGGGGCGATTTTCCGCAAGAACAATCCATCCCGCGGATGGATTTTTACCTGGCGCCCGGCGACTCCACGATCGTCTTCAAACTGGTCAGCCCCTGTTCGAAGTCGCCGCCAATCATGCGGTCCATGCTCATGAACAGGCCCATCGCCTTGGTGATGAAATTGTACTTCCCGTCCATCCCCCAAGTGACCACGGTCTGGTCACCCTGCGGCTTGAACGTGAACTCGACGGCGTTGTCGCAGGCGAACGGCCGGACCATCACGAGGCGGATTCCGATGCGTTCATCCGGCTGACTCTCGGCGATGGTCACGTTCCCGGCGCCGACTTCGGCATTGCCATCCCAGTGATAGACCGCCCCCGCGCCGGCCTCCGGGCCTTCGTAACTCTTCTTCATATTGGGATCGCGTTTGGCCCAGGGGGACCAGGCCTCCCATTGGTGGAGATTGTTGACTTCTTCAAAAACCCTGGCCGGCGGCGCCGCCATCGCCAACGAACGCTCCACATGGAAATCGCTCGGCCGCAGCGAGATGACGACGGCCAGCACGAGGACGACGGCCGCGAAGCCCAGCAGGAGATAGAGCATGCGAGATCGCTTTCGGACAGGAACGGGGCTGGTGGTTTCCATAATTACTTCTGCTCCAGCCAGGCGGCCAGTCGCGCCAGAGTCTGCCGACCCCCTTCGATCGCGCCGTACTCCCGGACCACGTAGTCGCGGGCTTCGGCGGTCGGGAAAATCATCCGCATCGTCAGGCGGGTCTGCGCACCTTCAGATGCAAACGTGGCCGTCACCTGAAAGTGAATCGGGCCGCTACCGTCGTCGCTGTGGTCGTAGACGATCTTCTCGGGCTCGACGATTTCGCGGTAGGCGACTTTGTTGGGGTAGTCGGTCCCGTCGGGGCCGTGCATCATGTAGCGCCAGACGCCGCCGGGCTGGAACTGCATCTCGTAAGTCGTGGTGGTGAAGCCGTCCGGTCCCCACCACTGAGCGAGGTGTTCCGGGCTGGACCAGGCGCGAAACACGAGATCGCGCGGAGCTTCAAACAATCGGGTGAGAATGATCTCGCGATCTGAGGTACCTGGGTCGAATTGAGTATCGTCGTTCATGGCAGAGAGATCCTTCAGAGCCTGAGCGGGCTGGACAAGATTTCGGAATCGCCGAGACACAGGTCCGGTCAGCCGATGAGCGGCCAGTTCAGCTCCGTCCGAAACTCGGCGGGGTTATCGGTCGACTCGGGACCCTTCGCGTAGATCTCCCACAGGTTCGGCGCCGTCGAATGGCCCGCCCCCTTGATCCACGCCTCGAACTCACCCCAGCCGTCGCCAAGGCCTTCGTAGGGACCGCAGTAGACGGTCCGCGCAACTCGAACGGCCGGTAACTCTCCAGCAACGACCCGGCCGGTCGGCGCAACCGGCGCAGTGACGGGCATGCCGATCTCAAAATCAAAAACCTCGGGGTCCATCCGGAAATGATGCGAATACCACGGGCCGGCGGGACCGACGCCCTGCGCCGTGACTGCGGCCATCAGTTCGGCATGCCCCGGCCCCATGACTTCGCGAATTTCCGCGCGGGGAATCTTCAATCGAATGACCGCAGCCGACTGAGCGGTCGCCTGAGTGACGTGGGGGTTCTCGAGCACGGGAGAATCCTTCGTGAGAGTGAACGAGTTAAGGAACCTGGGGCGGCTCTTTGGCCTGCAGCTCGCGGAGGTAGTCCTCCAGCCGGTCAAGGCGTTCTTCCCAGAACTGCCGGTACTGGCCGACCCAGTCGGCGACTTCCTGCAGCGGTTTGGCCTCGAGCCGGCAAGGCCGCCACTGGGCCTCGCGCCCGCGGGCGATCAGCCCGGCCCGTTCCAGCACCTTGAGGTGCTTGGAGACGGCGGGGAGGGACATCTTGAAGGGCTTGGCGAGCTCAGTGACCGACGCCTCGCCTTCCGCCACCCGGGCCAGGATCGCCCGACGGGTCGGATCGGCGAGTGCAGCGAACACGGCGCTCAAAGAATCTGTGGCGGCGACCATTTCACCTCTCGGTTAAATAACCATATGGTTAAATATAGACACCGCGGACAAGGTGTCAAGCAAAAAGGTGAAGGGCCATCCCAAAAATCCTCCAACCCGTCTCCGCCGCTCTCTGCGAGACCCGATACCCGACCCCTCTCCCATCAACACCGCCCTATTCGTTCCCCACTCGCCCCGGTAAACTGTTCTCCAGTCCAATCCTGGTGGAGATCGATGAATGACCGCGGCGTTCTGGCTCCTGATACTCGCGGCGGATCCTGCGCCGGTCGACTACGCTCGCGACGTCAAGCCACTGCTGATCGCCCGCTGCTCCGCCTGCCACGGCGGTCTCCGCCAGAAAAGCGATCTCCGCCTCGATACCGCCGAGTTGATCCGTCGCGGCGGAGAAGGGGGGGCCGCAATTGTCCCCGGCAGGAGCGCCGAGAGCCCACTGATCGAGGCCATCCGCAGCGCCGGCGAACGGCCGCGGATGCCACCCGAAGGGGAAGGGGAGCCTCTCACCGCGGACGAAGTCTCGCGCATCGCCCGCTGGATCGATGCCGGAGCGCCGGCTCCCGAGCACGAAGAGCCTCAGGCCGACCCGAAACAACACTGGGCCTACCAGCCGCCGCGGCGGGTCGCCCCGCCTCTGGCGAGCGGCGACTGGTCCTCCAATCCCATTGACGGTTTCATCTCTGCCGGGCACGCAGCCCACGGCCTGACCGCGGTCCCGCTCGCTGATCGAGCCACGTTACTCCGCCGGGTGACGCTCGACCTCACCGGCGTTCCTCCCACGCGCGAAACGCTGCACGCGTTCCTCGCCGATCCGAGCGACGAGGCCTATGCCGCGGTCGTCGACAAACTGCTGTCCAGTCCCCGCTACGCAGAACGCTGGGCCCGGCACTGGATGGATATCTGGCGCTACAGCGACTGGTACGGCCGCCGCAATGCCAACGAGCTGCGAAGCAGCCGGCGCAATCTCTGGCGCTGGCGCGACTGGATCGTCGAAGCCCTCGACAAAGACAAGCCCTACAACCGGATGGTCCAGGAAATGCTTGCCGCCGACGAGCTGGCTCCGGGTGACGAAGATGCTCAGCGGGCGCTTGGGTTTCTCGGCCGCAACTACTACGTCTTCAGCCGTGAGACATGGCTGCAGGACACGGTCGAACACTCGGGGATGTCGCTCCTGGGCGTCACCTTCAAATGCGCCCGCTGTCACGACCACAAGTATGATCCGATTTCTCAGTCCGAGTACTACCAGTACCGGGCCTTCTTTGAACCGTACGGCGTCCGCACCGACTGGACTCCCGGCGAATCGACGCTGGTCGAAGCCGCCCTCCAGCCGCAGGCAGTTCCCGGCACAAAGATCCAGAACGGCCTCGACCGCGTCTACGACGCCACGCTCGACGCTCCCACCTATTTGCTGACCCGTGGGGATGAGAAACAGCCGGTCAAAGACAGTCCCCTCTCGCCCGGCGTCCCCGCCGTCTGGGGCCTCGACATTCCCGCTCCGCAACCGGTGTCATTGCCGCTGGAGGCGTGGTATCCCGAGTTGCGGCCTGCCCGCCGGGCCGAACTGATCGCGAACGCCCTGTCCGCCATCGGCACTGCTCGGAAGGCCGAGCAGGACGCCCGGTCCGCACTCGCGGCTGCGCAGAAACGACTCGAAGACGCCGGGCAATCGACTCCCGTCCGTCCTACCCCCTGGCTGGCCGATGCGTTCGACGCCGCCCGCCCTGACGACTGGCAGATCCAGTCCGGCGACTGGTCCTATGTGGACGGCGTCCTCGCGCAACGGACATCGGGCTCGTTCCTGACGATGATCTCAACAGCCGACCATCCCAGGGACTTTGCCGCCCGGCTTCGGTACAAAACTCTCGATCCGGGCCAGTACCACTCCGTCGGCTTCAGCTTCGATGTCACTCCCGATGCACGCGACTGGCAGGCGGTCTACACGGCGACGACCGCCAGCAGTTCGACCGTGCAGGCCTTCCACCGTCGCAACGGTCGCGAGGAATACCCCGGCCCCGGGATTGCCCCGCATCCCTTCAAAGTGGGGGACGTGCTGACGGTCGATCTCGTCGTCCGCGGCGAATGGATCAACGTCTGGGTCAACGGCGAACTGAAGCTGGCCTACAAAACGCCCGCTCCGCGGCAACCCGGCCGGGTTGCCCTCTGGTGCCACACGAGCGCCGCAGAATTCGATGACCTCCGGATTGAACCCCTGTCGCCCGATCAACCCGTCTCGCAGGACGTCAAACAGCCGATCCGCTCCCCGTTCGCCGAACTCGAACCAGCCGAAATCGCGTTGCAGGTTCGACAGGCCGAGCGAACTGTGACTGCCGCTTCTCAGGCGGTTACGGTTGAGCAGAAATCGTTGACCGACCTGGAAGCCCGCATCGCCGCCGAAACCGCGAAATACTCCTCCGCGCCCGACGCGGAATCGCTCGCCAAGGCAGCGTCTCAGGCTGAGCGGGAGCTGGCCCTGGCAAAGGCAGAGCAGGGGGTCTCGGTCGCCGAGCATGCCATCGTGACGGCACAAGACCAGCTCACGCTGGCGTCCGAAGATTCCGGCCGGCAGAAGGCCGTGACTGACGCCCAGGCGAAGCTTGCTCCCGCCGTTGAGATTCGCGACAAAGCGCAGGCCGCGCTGGCGACGGAAACAACGAAATACGAACCCCTCGGCCCCACGTATCCCACGACCAGCACCGGGCGTCGGCTGGCGCTGGCGCAGTGGGTTACCGACCGTCGCAACCCGCTGACAGCCCGCGTCGCGGTGAATCACGTCTGGCTCAGGCACATGGGGACGCCGCTGTCGCCGACGGTCTTCAACCTCGGACTCAACGGCAAGCGGCCGACGCACCCCGAACTGCTCGACTGGCTCTCCGTCGAGTTCATGGAGCACGGCTGGAGCTTCAAGGCGCTGCACCGGCTGATCGTCACCAGCCGCACCTATCAGCTCGCCTCGACCGCCGAGACGCCCGACCATCCAAACGTCGCCGCCGATCCCGAAAACCGCTGGTACTGGCGGGCCAACCCCCGCCGGATGGAAGGCGAAGTCGTGCGAGACAGTCTCCTGTCTCTCGCAGGCGAGCTCTCCGCGGAACGCGGCGGTCCCGACATTCCGGTCGAACAGGCGGACGCCTCTCCCCGCCGGAGCCTCTACTTCCGCCACACCCCCGACGACCGTGCGGCCATGCTCGATTTGTTCGATGCCCCGAATCCTGCCGAGTGCTATCGCCGGGAAGAGAGCATCGTTCCGCAGCAGGCCCTGGTCCTGCTCAACAGCGGTCCCAGCCTGGTGCTGGCCCGACGGATTGCCCGACTGATCGACCGGCCCGAACTCGACGACCCCGGCTTCGTCACGGCCGCGTTCGAACACGTCCTGTGTCGGACGCCGTGGGATGACGAAGCGACCCGCTGCAGACAGTTCCTCGCCGCGCAGACGAAGCGGCTCAGCGATCCGGCCAGCCTGACCGCCCGGACGACCGGGACAGCGGCCGTGCTCGCGCCGTCGACTGAACCGCGTGCGCGGGCGCGCGAGAACCTCGTCCATGCCCTGTTGAATTACAACGAATTCGTGACCATCCGGTGATCCAGCCAGGAATGCTCGCTCATGTCCGCACGTCATCCCCACTGCACCGGCACAACCCGTCGTTCGTTCCTGACCGACTGCGGCCTGGGCTTCACCGGCCTGGCCCTCGGGGCCATGCTGCAGCAGGAAGGCTTGCTGCAGGCCAATCCGGCCGAGGTCTGGTCGCCCCCGACCGGGCAGCCCCACTTCGCCCCGAAAGCGAAGAACGTGATCTGGCTGTTCATGCTCGGCGGAGTCAGCCAGATGGAAAGCTTCGATCCCAAGCCGGCCCTGACGAAATACGCCGGCAAGACGATCGAGGAATCCCCTTACTTCACGGAGATTCTGGAGTCACCGCATTACCGCAAGAATGTCCGCGATTTCGCCGGCACGCCGCGGGCGCTGATGAGCAAGATCTATCCCCTGCAGGTCGACTACCGCAAGCGGGGCGAGAGCGGCATCGAAGTCAGCGACTGGTGGCCGCACGTCGGCGACTGCATCGACGATCTCGCCGTCGTCCGCTCGGTCTGGTGCACCGACAACGACCACGCCGCGCAGTACGAGTTCCACACCGGGTACCATGCGTTCGACGGATCGCACCCGTCGTTCGGTTCCTGGGTCCACTACGGACTCGGTTCGCTCAATCAGAATCTCCCCTCGTTCGTCGCGCTCGGCAATCCGCCCGACCAGTGCTGCGGCGGCCGGGGCGCGCAGAGCGGCAGCTATCTGGGACCCGCGCACAACGCGGTCGAAATCAACGTCGATCCCGCCAATCCGCTGGCCTTCTCCTCGCCCGGGCCGGGCGTCTATGTCGAGGAACAGCAGGACGAACTGGAACTGCTGTCGGGCCTCAACGCCGGGGCGGCTGTCCGCTATCCCCGTGATGCCGCGCTGCGCGCCCGCATCCAGGCCTACGAACTTGCCGCGAAGATGCAGCTCTCGGTCCCGGAAGTTCTGCAGCTCGGCTCCGAGACCGAACACATCCGCAGACTTTACGGCCTCGATCAGCCCGTCACGCAGTCGTTCGGACAGATGTGCCTGACCGCCCGCCGGCTGGTCGAGCGCGGCGTCCGGTTCGTGCAGCTCTACCACGGCGGCAGTAACGCCTGGGACGCCCACTCGGACCTCAAGAAGAATCACGGCACGCTCTGCCCGCAGGTCGACCAGCCGATCGCGGCGCTGATCAAGGATCTCAAGCAGCGCGGTCTGTTCGATGAAACCGTCGTCGTCTGGGCCACCGAGTTCGGTCGGACTCCCGGCACCGAGGGGACCACCGGCCGCGATCACCATCCCTACGGATTCACGGTCTGGATGGCCGGCGGCGGAATCAAAGGGGGCCTGGTTCACGGTGCAACCGACGAGCTTGGCTTCCACGCCGTCGAGAACCGCCACTACGTGACCGACGTGCATGCGACCGTGTCGCAGCAGCTGGGACTGGATCCGCGGCGGCTGGAGATACCGGGCCGGAAACGGCTCGAAATCAAGCTCGGCAAGCCGATCTCAGAAATCATCGCATAATCCTGATCTCGGCTCTTCCAAGCTTGACGCCGCACAGAATGACGTCGGATCGCGCCGTCTTAGAATGCTGGGGCGCTACATTACTGGCACGGATGAATCCACAAATCGGTGTCAGTCACCTGCACTTTGCTGCAACGCCAGCACGCCGTGGGTGCCGTCGTTCTCTGTTCGAATTTGACAAAGGGAAATCCGATCGCAGCAATGGCGACCAGACCGAGCAATGTCCCCAGAATCAATCCCCACAATTCTTCATCTGCGGTTTTTCCTATCTCATTGCGGTACTGAATGATTGCCCTGACTGCGAGCGGCACGCCGCGCGGCCAGAATCGGCCTCGATCCGTCCTTGACCTTTCTCACGGCTCCATGTTCAGCCTCCTTTCGGCGGGCCGGAGCATGCGGACTCGTTGCTCTGCCGTTTCCGGACCATTGCGTGCGCCCCGAACGGCTTGCGGACGAGACATTCCGCCGCAATCAGATTCGATCGATGGTTCCGCCGATTGCGATCAGGGGGAGTTGCTGCGACTGCGTCGCGGTGAGCGGCGTTCGCTTCGTCGGGACTGATCAAGTCGTCGCCGTCCCGATCGATCTTGTCGAACAAGTCCCGGCGGCCGAGAAACTCGTTGGGAGACAGATCGCCGTCGCCGTTGCGGTCCATCTTTGAAAACCACGAAGGATTATTGCCAGGCGCTCCGCGCGGTCTGCGATCGGGATTCGCTTGCCCCCAAGGGCAATTGCGCCATGCTGGGTAATCTGCCATAAATAGGCATGGCGATTTGCCGCGTTGGGTCGGCCGTGTGGTCGGTGGGCGAGTCGCAGCTGGCCACGGATGCGCCCTCATGCGTCATTCCCGATCAACTCGCATTCAGGATCACTTCAGCACGCTGACCGACCCGCGCTGACGCGAGGGCACTTATCCGCTGATCAACGTCGTCACCATCGCCTTGTGCGCCGTGATCGCGGGAGCCGATGACTTCGTGGCCATCGCCGCGTGGGGAACGCAGAAGCGGAAGTGGCTGGAAGGGTTTCTCGACCTGTCGGACGGCATCCCTTCGCACGACCGGTTCAACGCCATTCTCGGCGCGCTGAGGCCCGGGGAATTCGAGCGTTGCCTGCTGAGCTGGTTCGGCGACGACTTCGCGCGAGTCAAAGTCCGCTGGCACGAGACGCGGGAACGTGGCCACGGCCGGGACGAACATCGTTCGTACTTCGTGTGCACGGCCCCCGACAGCCTGCCGGACCGTGCGCGGTGGCGAAAGCTGACGGCGATCGGCGTGGCCATCGGCGAGACCGTGCGCGGCGGCAGGGAGGCGGCCGAAGTGCGGTGTTACATTCTAAGCCGCAAGCTGTCGGCGAAACGCTTCGGCGAGGCGGTGCGGAGCCATTGGGCGATCGAGAACCGGTTGCACTGGCAGCTCGACGTGACCTTCGTCGAAGACCAGTGCCGGGTGCGAGAAGGGCATGCGGACGCCAACCTGAGCAGCCTCCGCCGGACGGCACTGAGCCTGCTGAAGAACAACCGCACGTCCAAGGTGGGGATCAAGAACAAACGGCTCACCGCCGCCTGGAACGACGACTACCTGGCGGAAACGTTGTTCGGAAGGTGAGTTATGGTGCGATTGCCCTGGGTTTACGGGCGATCGCGTGTTGATCAATGTGGGCACTCGGGCGCGGATCCCCAATGTTCCGGGGCTTGCCGACGCCAGGCCGATGACACACGTCGAGGCCTTGAACCTGGAACGCCTGCCCGAACACCTGATCGTTCTCGGGGGAGGTTACGTTGGCCTGGAATTCGCCCAGGCGATGCGACGCTTCGGCAGCCGCGTCACCATCGGTTTGCTGGAACTAACGCAGGATGAGGGCGTCGACGTCATTTTGGATTCCGAGGTACAGAAGGCGGCCGGACGCACGCCGAATAGGGATCAGCTCAATCTCGACCGGGCCGGCGTCGAAGTAGATGCGCTCGGCTACATCCGCGTCAACTACCGGCTGCAGACGACGGCCTCAGACGTTTGACCGCTCTGGATGGGGAGCGGCCCCGCGGGATGTGGCAACTTGCGGTTTACAGCGGCTGCCGGCTGGGTGAGGTGATCCCCCTGCAGTGGTCTGACATCGACCTGCGCGCCGGAACGGTCTCGATTCGCCGCGGACAAGTCCAGATCGGCCGGCAGGTGATTGTGAGCGAACCAAAGACGGCCCGCAGCCGGAGAACGATCAAACTGCCACAAGTGGCGGTGCAGGCCCTGGTCGACCACCGGGCCCGAATGCTGGTGGAGGGGCTCGCCGGGAATCCCTTGGTGTTCATCGACGAGGCCGGCGGGATGACTTCCCGGAAGGCATGCCGATCGTCGTGGGAGCGGATCCGCAAACTGACCAAGCTGCCGACGCTGCGAATCCACGACCTGCGCCACACGAACGCCAGCCTGCTGCTATCTGCCGGGGTTCGCGCCAAGGTCGTTTCGGAGCGGCTGGGGCATTCGACGATCAGCCTCATGCTCGACACGTACTCTCACGTGGTCCCCAGCCTGCAGGAAGAGGCCGCGGACAAGCTGTCGGAAGTGCTCAAGCGGGGCTGAAAAGCCCGAAGTTGTCAGATAGCTGTCAAACGGGTCCAAATCGGACAAACGCGACACTTCTAAGTCATTGACCGAGGCGGGGTTCGAACCCGCACTCCCCTTTCGGGGAACCGGATTTTAAGTCCGATGCGTCTGCCTGTTTCGCCACTCGGCCGCGTCGATTTGCAAATGCTTACATTCGTCCTGCCCTGAACTTCGTCATCATTTCGATGCTCGCGTGCCGCGTCAGAACCTTCCAGCCCCCCGGCGTCAAACATTCTGACCGCGGGCTCCTGATGGATCACGACAAATCGCAGACTGAAGCGTACTTCAAGCGGGATGCGACCACCAGTACGCCGGGCGATTTCGCGATTGCGGCGGTCCGTCCGTTGGACCAGCTGACTTTTTGACCCCTCGAATCGAATACGTCCTCCGTCTGTTCGCGGAAGCTCGCCACGGTCGGTTAGAAATCTGGTATCAGCGGCAAGGGGGCTTCTCGCTCGAAGTCCGGCGCTTCTCCGGCATGTGCCGGATCGACTCGGCCGGGCCGGTGACGTCTGTTGTGATCGTCGGTCGCGGCGCTGCAGCGATTCGCTGATTCCCGGGGCCGAGCAGTTCGGACTCTGCCCGAGTTCCGCCGCATCTCGCCTGAACTCGGCCGTCGCGATTTCGTGTCGTTTCTGCGCCGAGCAGGTTCTGTACAAACTATTGCATTGAAGTCGTGGACTGGACAAGGAGCGTCTCACGCCCGGTTGAGAAGCTGCGAGAAGGCGTCAATCGCGTCGGCGTCTTCGTTCCCGCTGTTTGTTCTGAGGGGCCTCAAGATGCCGGCCATAGGGCTTGTTAAGAGTTCGTCAGCAGCGAACGGATATGTCGTTACTTCTCTGCAAGAGACGCGAAGATCAGAAGACTCCGCCGACACGGCCGCGTTCAATCACTGGAGTGAAATTCCGTTGGCGAGAGTCCCGTGAATGGCGGTCTGGTCTGCCGGGCCAGCCTCGCGGATTGCGACGCTGACCGAGTTGCTGATTCTTCCGAGCCGGCGAGCGCCAGGCTTCACGCCTGGCAGAGATCGCGGAGGCGAGAATGGCGGTCCAGACACACGAACGGAACGGGCAGAGCCGCATCTGCGAACGGGCGGGCACTGTGGCCTTGGCTGGCGAGCGGGGCGCAACTATCCGACTCAGCATCGCGGCGCCTGCCGATCCGCGGATCGAATGCCGGGGTGTGCCCTTGGCTTCCATTGCCGCAGTCCCCGAGCCGGTCTGCCTCGCTCCTCCGACGCTCTCACGGCGAGCGACCGGACGCGGCGACACTTGGGTCGGAATCTCACTCAATCCGGGGCGATCGCCGGTCCCGGTATCCGGATGAGGCCCTGCGGATGGGCCGCATGAGAACACGGAGCGTTTGCGCGAAAGCTCAAGTCACTCTGCAACGCAGCGAACAGGAGTCAGAACATGCCGAAATCGAATTCCACAGTCGCGGTCTTTACCTCACACGAACAGGCCGAAAGTGCGATCTGCGAGCTTCAGAGGGACGGCTTCGACATGAAGAAGCTGTCGATTGTCGGCAAAGATCTTCACACGGAAGAACACGTCGTCGGCTACTACAACACCGGCGACCGCATGGCCTACTGGGGCAAACTGGGAGCCTTCTGGGGGGGCTTCTGGGGACTGCTGTTCGGCTCCGCATTTTTCTGGATGCCTGGTATCGGCCCGCTGCTGGTCGCGGGACCGATGGCCGCGTGGATCGTCGGAGCGCTCGAGGGGGCCGCACTGACCGGGGGAATCACCGCGCTAGGCGCCGCACTGTTCAGCATCGGCATTCCGAAGAACAGTGTCCTGCGATACGAGACCGAAGTCAAAAACGGCAAGCTGCTACTGATTGCCCACGGCACCGCCGAGGAAGTCGAGCGGGCCAGGAAACTCCTGGAGCAGTCTCAGGCGGAATCGACGACCGTCCATTCCGCTGAGGCCGCCGCGTGCGTCTGACGGTCTGAGCCCGAGGCCGTTCTTCCTTCCTCTTGAGAAAGGATCCGTCACGACACTGATGTACCACCTGCTGACTGCCACACGATGCGGCGACGTCCCCGGCGGGGCGTTTGCCGGACCACCGCGAATCTGCGTTCTGTGTTAAGCATTGAGAACAAAGGAGTCCGACCATGACCAGACCCTCACGACATACCGCGTACGTCCTGCTGGCGATGACTGCGGCGTTTCTGCCTCCGGCGCTCGTCCGCGCCGCCGTGCCGGACGTCGATATCACGTTCAATGTCAATGATGCCTTACGTGCGGACCCGCGAGTGTCCGCTCCGGAGATTACGGCGACGACGGCCAGTGGAATTGTGACGCTCACCGGCAGCGTGGACAATCTCGCGGCAAGGACGTACGCCATTGCCGAAGCCAGGAAAATCAACGGCGTGATAGGCGTCATCGACATGCTCACCGTGACGCCCACATTCCGCTGGGACACCGACATTGCCAACGCCGTGCGCCGCCGACTGCTCAACAGCGCACAGATCAGCTCGCAGGGTATCTTCGTCGCCTGCAGTGACGGCGCGGTGACGCTTTCCGGCACGGTGAACAGCTATCCGCAGGAGCAGCAGGCCGCCCTGCTGGCCAGCGAAGTTCGTGGCGTCAAGAAAGTTACCAACGACATTAGAACGATCTGGACCGATGCCCGCAGCGATTTCGACATCAAGAACGACGCGGTCGGAGCGATCGGCCGCGACGTTTACCTCGCCGGTCTCCCAATAACGGTCGCCGTCCAGGATGGCGTCGTCACGCTCAGCGGTTCGGTCGGCAGCGCCTACGAACGGAGCAGGGCGGTCGACGATGTGCGCTGGATCACAAACGTGACAGATGTGACGGACAAACTGACGGTCGACTGGTTCGACAACCGCGGCGTCAAAACCAGGATCCCGATTCCGTCGGACGAGGACGTGAAGCTGGCGGTGCGAAAATCGCTTGACCAGGACAGTCGTCTTGCCGGCGCCGCGATCGAGGTCCGGACGTCTTTCGGCGAAGTGATTCTGGACGGATCAGTCTACAGCAACTACGACCGCGGGATCGCCGAGCAAGATGCGAAGAACGTGATTGGCGTCGCCTGGGTCAGGAACAACCTGGTGGCGCGGGGCGATCGGCGTGAGGACTGGGCCATCGAAGACGACGTCGCCTTCAATCTGGAGACGGACGGGATCGTCGATGGTTTCGGACTGGGTTCGAGCGTCAGGAACGGCGTGGTGACGCTCACGGGCCAGGTCAACTCGTGGTACCAGTGGTCCCACGCCTCTGACGTGGCGTCCCGCGTGCGCGGGGTCAAATCCGTGATCGACAACATCACGGTTTCCGAGGCCAACGGAACCAACGGGACGCAATGGAGAAGGGATGCGGATCTGGTGAAGCTGATCAAGTCCCGGATTCGCAACGACTGGGTCACCTGGTGGATCACGAACGACATCAACGTCAACGTCCGCAACGGCGTGGCCACGCTGGAAGGGAACGTGAATTCGTGGAAGGAACGCGTGGAGGCCGGAGACTGCGCCCTGGCGACGCCAGGGATCTCGGAAGTCGACAATCGGCTGACCGTCAAAGGCGTGGCCTATCCCTGGGATGAGCACCAGATTAAGTTGACGGGATTCTGACTAGGCCGGAAGACGCGGTGGTCACCAGATGGTCTGGTGACCACCGCTCGGTTGCCGATATCGGACCTTCCGCCACCGCGAGGGCAATCCTGGAAATCTCAAAGCGAACCAGACCGGCGTCGCACGTCACCTGGAGCAGACCGCCGCGGCGTTCTTCAGAAGTCTCTATCTGACGAATTTCGCAGGCCGAGGACTTCGACTCGCAGGCCGGTGAGCAGTACAATGCGGCCGGCGATTGACGTGATCAGTACCGGCCCGCGCGCTCAGTGCTGTGATTGATTCGTGGTTCGGTTCTCACGGCGAAGCAGACTTCTCCGAGGGAACACTATCTCGCTGCGTTCCCAATGTGTCGGCCGCGATGAAGAAGCTGTCGAAGGAATTGGAGACGCTCGATGACGATTCCCCATTCCGATGCCCTGGTGCTGTTCGGTGCGACCGGCGATCTCGCTCACAAGATGATCTTTCCGGCGCTGTATGCGATGGTCAAGCGGGACGCGTTGAAGGTCCCGGTCATCGGCGTCGCCTTCCCGCCGTGGAGTCTCGCGCAATTGCGAGATCGCGTGCAGGATAGCCTCGCGCAGGCCGGCGGGATCGACGATCCCAGCGCCTTCGAACGGCTCGTTGCGCAGCTCAGCTATGTCAGTGGCGACTATACCGACGAAGGAACCTTCGCGAAGATCAAAGCGGCCCTGGGTTCCGCGCAGCGTCCGGCGCACTACCTGGCGATTCCGCCGGTGCTGTTTCCGACCGTCATTACCAGCCTGGGCTCCTCGGGCCTGGCGGACCGGGCGCGCGTGATCGTCGAGAAGCCGTTCGGGCGAGACCTCGAATCGGCCCGCGAGCTGAATCGCGTTGCGAGAACCGTGTTTCCGGAGGACTCGATCTTCCGCATCGATCACTTCCTCGGGAAGGAGGCGATCATGAATCTCCTCTATTTCCGCTTCGCCAACTCGTTCCTGGAACCGATCTGGAACCGCAACTATGTGGCCAGCGTGCAGATCACCCTGTCCGAGTCGTTCGGCGTGAACGGCCGCGGCGCGTTTTACGAGACCGCCGGCTGCCTGCGCGATGTCGTCGAGAATCACCTCTTTCAGGTCGTGGCCCTGCTGGCGATGGAGCCCCCCTCCATCAGAGACTTCGGAGCCGTTCATCGCGAAAAGGCGAAGGTCTTCGAAGCGATGCGGCGGCTGAAGCCCGAGGATCTGGTCCGCGGGCAATATGAGGGTTACCGCGATGAACCCAACGTCGCGCCGGATTCCGATGTCGAAACCTATTGTGCATTGCGGCTCTTCATCGACTCCTGGCGCTGGAACGGCGTCCCTTGGTACTTGCGTTCGGGCAAGTGTCTGGCGGAGACCGTTCACGAGGTGCTCGTGGAACTGAAGCCGCCGCCTCAGAATCTGTTCGCCGATGCTGCGGCGACGATCGGCCGGGCCAATTATCTCCGCTTCCGGCTCGCCCCGAGTTCGGCGGTCGCTCTGGCGGCCCGTGTGAAGCGGGAGGGCAAGGAGTTCGTCGGCGACCAGAAGGAGCTGTACCTGCTCGAAGAGCAGCCCGGCTCCGAATTGCCTTACGAGAGGCTGCTAGGGGACGCCATGGCCGGCGACGGCGCTCTGTTCAGCCGCGAAGACTCGGTTGAGGCCGCCTGGGACGTCGTTGATTCCATCCTGACTTCGCACCGTCCGGTCTATTCGTACAAACGCGGAAGCTGGGGGCCTGAAGCCGCCGACGCGTTGATTGCCCCCGACGGCGGTTGGCGCAACCCCACGGCTCAGGATTCGCCATAGTGTGGTGCTTGATGCCGTTGGAATTTGATATTGCGCGGTTTGAGCCGGCCGCTTTGGGCGGCGCCCGGCGGTGTTGCGGGACGCTGAGGCAGGATCGGCAGAAGGGGGATCCGTCGATGTGCCGGAGAATCGCATAGAGGTATCAGAACCGGTTATGGTTCTGGAATCCGCGATAGTCGCGGCGTATCAGGTCCTGACGCGAATGAAGGCCGGCTCATGATTACTCCCTCACCCGCTAACGACTCGACCGGCGAATGCCTGCCCGCGGAACGCGGCGACGCAGCGTTGCTGGCGGAACTGGCGCTGGATTTGCGATGGTCGTGGAATCACGCGACCGACGAAGTCTGGCGAGAACTCGATCCCGAACTGTGGGAACTCACCCACAATCCCTGGGGCGTGCTGCAGACGGTTTCGCGCGACCGGATCGAACGGGTGCTGGATAATCCTCAATTCTGCAGGAACCTCTCCGACCTGGTGCGGACCCGGCGTAAGGCGGCGGACTCGCCCGCGTGGTTTCAGCAGACTCATCCCCGGAGTCCCCTGTCCTGCGCTGCGTATTTCAGCATGGAATTCATGCTGAGCGAAGCGTTGCCGATTTATTCGGGCGGGCTCGGGAATGTGGCGGGCGACCAGCTCAAGGCGAACAGCGATCTCGGCGTGCCCGTGGTCGGCGTGGGTCTGCTGTATCAGCAGGGCTACTTTCGCCAGGTAATCGACAATGACGGAAGACAGCAGGCCCTCTATCCGTATAACGATCCGGGACAGTTGCCAATTTCGCCACTGCGCCAGCCGAACGGCGAGTGGCTCCGGCTGGAGATTGCGCTGCCCGGTTACTCGGTCTGGCTGCGCGCCTGGCAGGTTCAGGTCGGCCGCGTGAAGCTGTACCTGCTGGACAGCAACGACGCGGCGAACTTCCCGGCACACCGCGGGATCACCAGCGAGCTGTACGGCGGCGGGCCGGAGCTGCGTCTCAAACAGGAGCTGCTGCTCGGCATCGGCGGCTGGCGGCTGCTCATGGCCCTCGGCCTTCGGCCCGAAGTCTGTCATCTCAACGAGGGGCACGCGGCGTTTGCCATTCTGGAACGCGCCCGGACATTCATGGATGAAACCGGGCAGCCCTTTGAAGTCGCGATGGCCGTCACCCGAGCGGGAAACGTGTTCACGACGCATACGGCGGTCCCCGCAGGTTTTGATCGCTTTGCCCCGGATTTGATCGAGCAATACCTCCGCGGCTATGCAGAACAGCGGCTCGGCATCTCGCTCCACGAGTTGCTGACGCTGGGCCGCCAGAACCCGGACGATTCGTCAGAACCTTTCAATATGGCCTGTCTGGCCCTCCGAGGGAGTGGGAATGTCAACGGTGTAAGTTCTCTGCACGGGCGAGTCAGTCGCCACATCTTTCAGCCATTCTTTCCGAACTGGCCGGTGGAAGAAGTGCCGGTTGATTTCGTCACCAATGGCGTCCACATGCCGACGTGGGATTCTGCGCTGGCCGACGATCTTTGGACGGAAGCGTGCGGCAAAGACCGCTGGCTGGGGACGACGGAAACCCTGGATCAGGACATTCGCCGTGTCTCCGACGACCGGCTCTGGAAGTTTCGTACCGCCGGCAGCCAATCACTCGTGGAATATGCCCGCGATCGATTGTCCCGGCAACTGACGGCCTCCGGCGCGTCCTCCGATACGGTGGACGAGGCAAAGCGGTTGTTCGATCCCAACGCGTTGACGCTCGGCTTTGCCCGTCGCTTCGCGACCTACAAGCGACCGAATCTCCTGCTTCACGACCCCGTTCGTCTGCTGCGTCTGCTGGCGAATTCAGAGCGACCGGTCCAGCTCATCATCGCCGGCAAAGCGCACCCGGAAGACCGCGCGGGACAGGAATTGATCCGCGCGTGGATCGAGTTCATCCGCCGGCCCGAGGCCCGGCCCCATGTCATCTTCCTCAGCGACTACGACATGTTGCTGACCGAGCACCTGGTGCAGGGAGTCGACGTCTGGATCAACACGCCGCGCCGGCCGTGGGAGGCCTGCGGCACGAGCGGCATGAAGGTTCTTGTCAACGGCGGCATCAATCTGTCAGAACTGGATGGCTGGTGGGCGGAAGCCTACGCGCCGGACGTGGGCTGGGCTCTGGGGGACGGCCAGGAGCACGACGACGATCTCGCCTGGAATGCCGCCGAGGCCGACGCACTTTATGAACGGCTTGAACGGGAGGTGATTCCGGAGTTCTATACGCGAGATGCGAACGGCATTCCGACCGCCTGGGTCCAGCGGATGCGGGAAAGCATGGCGCAACTGACGCCCCGTTTCTCCGCCAACCGGACCGTGCGCGAGTACGCCGAACAGCACTACCTGCCGGCGGCAGCCGCCTACCATCAGCGATCCGCCGATCGAGGCGCCGCCGGCGCGAAGATCGTCGCCTGGCGACAGGCGCTGGCCCGGAACTGGCCGGCGCTGCACTTCGGGGAAATGAAACTGGAGACTTTGGAGGATCAGCACCGCTTTGAGGTGCAGATCTTCTTGCACGAGCTCGCCCCCGAGGCGGTCCGCGTCGAGCTTTACGCAGATGGCCTTGCCGGCAGTGCGCCCGAGCGTCACGAGATGCGGCGAATCGGCCCGCTGCCCGATACGCCGGGCGGCCACGTCTACAGCGCGGCCGTACCCGCCACCCGTCCGACCTCGGATTTCACGGCGAGAATCATCCCGTACTTCGAAGGCGTGAAGGTTCCGCTGGAAGAGACGCGAGTCCTGTGGCAGCGATAGCCGGCCGAGGGACAGCCGTGCGCATTCTCGCCAGCGAACGGGGGGGCGGATACGATCTGGCGAAATCCCACGTTGTGACGCCTCCTGAAGGCCTCTGAGAATGTCTGATGACATCGCGTCGAGTGATCTGCGGCGTCGGCCGAATTCGATGTCTATGCGTCGTCAGACGCTGGCGCTGGTTGGCTGGCTGGTCCTGTGCTTCGCGGCATCCGCCACAGCGGTCTTCGTTTCACCAGGCGGCTGGTACGCTGGCCTGCAGAAGCCGTCCTGGACCCCACCTGCATGGGTATTCGGGCCGATTTGGTCAACTCTCTACGTGATGATGGCCTTCGCGGCGTGGCTGGTCTGGCGACGTGGTGGCTGGACGGCGCAGTGGCGTGCCCTGGCCTGGTTTCTGCTGCAATGGCTGCTCAACGTTCTGTGGACACCGCTGTTTTTCGGCCTGCACCGTCCCGGACTGGCGCTGGCGGAAATCGCTCTCCTCTGGGTGGTTCTGGCGGGAACGCTGTTCGCGTTCTGGCGGGTGACGAGGCTGGCGGGAGTTTTGCTGGTTCCCTATCTGGCCTGGGTCAGTCTGGCGACGGTCCTTAACTTCACGATCTGGCGACTGAATCCTTGAGAATTCTTCTGAGACCGGAAGAGCGAATGCCAGAGCTGGCGGAATTCGACAAACGCGGCAATGCATAGCCAACACCCGCGCCGCAGAACCGGCGACATCGCACCGAGTTGGTGGTGATGATCGTTCCGCCGCGGTGAATGCTCCACCGCCGTGAAGACTCTGTGGTCACCGCGTAGCAACTTTCATCAGGACGAGATTCGGCTCAGACCGGGAAGGCCGCCGTGCGGGAGGCCTTCCCGATGGCATCCGTGGAATTGTTTCTAGATGTCGATATTCACGGTGATCCCCTGATCGACGATTTCGACCGTCTTCGGGGAAGTCTTCGGGCTGGTCCACTCCTTCGGAAACGGATACTTCACCTTGGGCATCCCGCCAAACTTCGTCCCCTCTCCCGACAGCTTCGTGGCTTCTTCGAGCGATATCGGCCCTTCCTTGATGGCGCCTCCGCCGAGTACGACTTTGAACTTGCCCGCCGTGGCGCCGCGATCGCCGTTGGTTGCGATCTTGAAGTTGCCCTCCTCATCGGTCACGCCCGAGCACGGCTGGGCATTCGAAGTGGTATCGGCGGGCATGAGCTGCACCACGATTTCCTTGAGCGGCTTGCCATCGACTTTCAGGTTGCCGGTGACGGGATACAGCTTCGGCGGGGCGATCCCCGGCGAAGAGCATCCCAGCACGCACAGCAACAGCAAACCGATCGAACGACGCATTGGATTTCTCCTCATGTCAGGGTTGTGAAACATGGTCGAGCCAGATTCTTCCAAGGATCCGGCCGGCGGTCGGACTCCTCGGAGTGGTTTCATTCTTTGATTCATTCTAACGCGGCGACGCCCGTTGCCGCAGCGCGGCAGTCACTTCGTCGTCGCTGACCAGTTCCGCCAGTTTGAGCAGCGACCGGCTGAATTCCGGGTCGTCAAACCCCTCTTCCGAGCGATTCATGGTCATGATGGCGGTGCTCAGATCTTTGGAGACTTTGTAAATCTCCAGAAATCTCGCGGACTCGCCGGGACGGCCGAGCCGTCGCAGCAGGTCATGCAATTGAAAGTGTATCTGCCACCAGTAGGGATCGAGGGCAAACGCCCGCCGCAACGATCGTTCGGCCGATTCCAAATCGCCAAGCGCATCTTCGCACCAGGCGCGAGCCCTCCAGAACCGCGCGTCCGCATCGGCCCGGTCGCGTGGAATCGCCTGCAGCAGCATCTGCACACGTTCCAGATCTCCGTCGGTGATGCTCCGATTCAGAAAATACGCCACCAGTTCCAGATTGTGCGGGTACTTCAGCAGCAGCTCTTCCGCCGGAGGAATGTGCTCGAAATCCGCCGCCCGTTCGAGGTCCGACTTGGCCTGCGAAGTGTAAACCTGCAGCGCCTGCGCGACCTGAAAAGTCTCGTCGTCAGGATCGCCTTCGAGCCAGCGCGTATTGTGACGATAGAGCGAACCGCTGTAGAACCAGCTCGCGCTGATCAGATAGACGTAGGACTCCGGACTCTCTCGACGGACCTCGATCGCCCGACGGATCCGGCGAACCATCGCCGCCCGCTGCAGGGTCATCGCGTCGAAGAAGATGGCCTGTTTGTGCGCGATCAGCACGCGAGGTTCCAGTTCCAGCACTTCATCGCAGGTCCGCAGGCCGTCCCAGGGGCGATTCAACTGTTCGAACTCCGCGACGGCCTTGCGAACCAGAGCGCCCACGGCACGGCGATCGTCCCTTGGAACGCGGTCGAGATATTGCACCACGCCGGCCCAGTCCTTGAGCCCTTCGGCCGCGCCGGCCCGATACAACCACGGTTCCGCCATTGCCGGCTCAATGTCCGACCATCTTTCCGACAGCTCCGAGAGCTCCTGCCAATTCTGGCGGGTGCTGAGCTCGCGGCACTCGCGATGGAGGTCAGCGACGGACTCGCCGCGCCAACTCGAATAGAACCATCGACCGGCGGGCGCGCCGACTATCAACGCGAGCAACGGCAGCAACCACCAGCGCAGCCGAATCCGCCGCCACGGTCGCCGAAACGACTGCAGCTCCTCCCCGCGAGCTGATTCTGCGACAGATTGTTGCATCGACATCACTCGTTCTCGCGTCCGCTGCAGAACACGATTGCCGGCGTCCTCAAGACTCTCCACACGGGTCGCACGGTCGGAAGACGGACAACATCATCAGACCACCGCTCGATCCATTCTACGAAGCCATCTTTACGTTCCGCTCTCACTCCGTCGATCTCCCTGCAACGGTCCCTCCTCGCCGCATGACTGTCGCAGAATCAGTTCGCGATTGACCGGCTGCGCCAGGAGCGTCTGCCGCGAACCGTCGGGCCAGCGAATTTCCAGGTCCACCGGCGACGCGTCGACTCCCAACCCGAAAATCAGCGAGGCTTCGTGCGCGGAGCAGTAGCTGACGCCTCCAGCCAGCTCCTGAGTGAACGTCGCCTGTCCCTGGCGCAGCACGACCCGGGCGCCGATTCCGCGGCGATTGCCGGTCGCGATGCAACGCAGTTTCAGCCAGTTTCCTCGCTTCGAGTCATTGCGGAGAATGGCCGTCTGCGAGTTCTGGTGGACCACGACCAGATCCCAGTCCCCGTCTCCGTCAAAGTCGCCTCGCGCCGCGCCGCGACCGATTCGTTTCTGCGCAAAGAAGTCGCCGGCCGTGGACGAACACTCGACGAATCGAGGCCCCTCAAAGCTGAAGAGCTGCGGCGCCATTTCGTAGTCGTCCCCCTTCTGCCGCCAGTCGTCGACGTGCCCGTTTGTGACAAAAATGTCCTCGCGACCGTCCAGATTAAAGTCGGTCATGATCGTCCCGAATCCCAGATTCTTCAGGGTCGGCGTATGGAGGCCCGCCAACCCGGTGATGTCCTGGAAACCCGTCGCGCCGAGGTTTTTGTAAAGCGTGCTCGATTCTTTGGTGAAGTGCGTGCAGTAAAGATCGAGCCATCCGTTCCGGTCGTAATCCCCAAGAGCGACTCCCATGCTGGCCTGCGCATGCCCGTCTCGATTCACCGCACAACCCAGCAAGTGGGCCGATTCGGTAAACCGCCCTCCGCCGTCGTTGACGAACAGAAAGTTCGGCGTCGTATCGTTGGCCACATAAACGTCGGGAGAGCCGTCGTTGTTCAAGTCCGCGATCACAACCCCCAGGCCCTTGTTCTCAGGCCCGAACAGCCCGCGCGCAACCGCCTCCGCAGTGAATGTCCCGTCTCCCTGGTTGAAGTAACATTCATCCGGGACACCGTCCACATGCATCGGATGGCACGTTCCCGGCTTGTCGGCGGTGCCGCACGGAATCGGATGATAGGGATCGTAATCCACGTAATTGCAGACGTAGAGATCGAGATCGCCGTCCCCATCCAGGTCGGCCCAGGCCGAACTGGAGCTCCACAGACCGTTGGCCACACCGGCTGGGACGCCGACCTCCTGGTACGTCCCGTCTCCCTGATTCCGCAACAGCGAATTGGGTCCCACGTTGGTCACATAAATGTCGTCAAAGCCATCGTCGTCGAAGTCGGCGACCGACACGCCTTGACCGTACCCGGTTTCGACGATTCCAGACGAGCGGGCTACCGGTTCGAAGCGGCCGGCGCGAACCTGCCGAAACAGTTGGTCCGGCGGTTCGCCATTCCGGTCCTCGGTTGCGGGATTCCCTCCCTGGCACAGGTAGAGATCAAGCAATCCGTCACCATCGTAGTCCAGCCAACCTGCTCCCCCTCCAGTCGCCTCTACCATCAGCACCCGCCCCGAAGCGCCGTTGACGTACGTGAACGCGATCCCAAGATCCTCAGCGACTTCCCGGAACTCAGGAAACGTAGTCAGTCGGTCCGGCGCCGGCTCATCGGATCGTACCGGGAGAACAACCGGCGGAGTCGGAGCAACAACCTTCGCGGGAACCGCTACCGCAACTTCGACGGGCGAGACGTCTCCGGTCCCGCACCCCGACAGGACGCCGAACAGCAGCGCACCACGCAATACTTCCCGGACTGCCGAGGACGTTGCGACCATTGTCGTTGGCGTTTGCAGCAGATGAAGACAAAGATCTCGCCGCCAACAAGGCTGTCGGCGGCGAGATCCCGTTCAGACGCTTCCTGACGCGACGATCGGAAGTTCTTAGAACTCACCGGCCGGGACGCCAGCACCACGCGTTGCGATCGCCTGCAGCGTATTGATCCCGATGTTCTCGCTGAGGAATCGGACGGCTCCGTCGGTCATCAGAATGTGAGCGCCGCCGACATGCGTGCTGCTGATCCCGTGGCACTTATGCCCGTCGTTGTAGCCGTACCCCTGATTGACCAGGTTAGCGGCGGTCGAGACCTGCATCGAACCGGCCCAGCCAACGTCGCCTGCATAGCTCGTCGGCTGGTTCTTGCCGACGTTCCAGTGATGGTCTTCCATGATCAGAATCGTATTGGACGTCCCGTCCGTGATATCCCGGATCTTGGCGGACCCCATGAAGCTGAACACGCCGTTCATGCTCTGGAGGTAATTCTGCGAGTTGCCCTCGCCCCAGGCGTCTAGAACCTGACCGACTGTTTCCGCGCCGGTCTTCGTGAGCGGAATGTTGCCGCCATCCTGGACCAGGCACGAACGCCAGTCGCCCGCGATAAAGCCCAAGTTACCAGTGTAGTCGCTGCGGCCGACCTGCATGTTGTTGTAGGTTCCGCCGCCGCTGCACCCGGCCACGTCGACGTTGACCTTGTTCGGCTGCGGATTGCTGGGACACATCAAGGCCGTAATCACCGTCGAAGCTGCAGTCGTGTTCTGCTGGGAAGTCCAGCCGGCACTTCCGCTTCCGGTCCGATCGCTGAAATTGAACTGGTTGTAGAGCGGAGCCTGATCGAGATATGGCAGCGCCATCACGATCCAGCCGAATGCCCCGTATCCCTGCTGCCAGCTGCCGCCGGTCATTTCCGAAACAGGGCGGCCATCGTAGTTCTGAGGGAACTGGCCGAACGTGTCGTGGTAATTGTGGCAGGCCAGTCCGAGCTGCTTCAGATTGTTCTTGCACTGAGTCCGTCGTGCCGCCTCACGGGCCTGTTGCACGGCGGGCAGCAGAAGGGCGATGAGGATCGCGATGATCGCAATCACCACGAGCAGCTCAATCAAAGTAAAGCCGCGCCATTTCGTCTTCTTCATTTCGATGCGTCCTCAAAAGCAAAAAATGGAAGGAAAGCTCTTCCGCTAAGAGACAAGGCATGAGTCGGGCTGAGAAACGGAAAATCCGAAAACGGTGATCGCCACGTCGAAAAAATCTGAGCCCACAAATTGACCGCGAATTCACACGACAGGGAAAACACATAAACATATCGTGACCGGAAGACTTCCGGTACGATTCCAGATTGCCAATTCTTCGCTAAAACCCCAAAAGATCCAGTCCTCAGAGTTAACAACCGTGGAAGTCTGCTGGCGATCAGTCGAGTTTGCGATACGAAGATTGCGCACGTCGCGAAGTGAAGTGTGGATGACGTACGTGAGACTAATCGATTCTCGACAAGGAGGTCAAACACAAAGCTTGGCGACAAAAGCAATATTTTGAAAAAAATGCAGAGGACAGCCCCGTCTCCTGCGGGAATGGTCGCCGATTGCCCCGGAAGGCCGCGGGACGACGACTGCGCAGAATGTGGCGTAACCGACGACCTGGAAAAAGGTTGTGGACGGTGACGTCCCCCCGCGGCGTCCACGGTGCGGCCCCTCTTTATCAGTTACGGGGCCTGTTCGACCAGGAGTAGCCTTCGACCGGCTGGGACTTTTTCGATTTTTGTCGTGGCGCCCGTCGGCCAGAGCACCTCCACTGACTCCGCTGCGGTTGCCGCCCCAAGCCCGAACGACAGCGTCCGTTCACTCGTCGAGAGGTAGCTGCCTCCTCCGCTGACGATTCCGACCTGCCGAAGCTGACCGGAAACTACGGTGACTCGAGCACCGATGGCAGACCGCGGGCTGGCTCGGCCGACGAGATCCACGGAAAGCCAGTTTGGGATCGCTGTCTCATTTCGCAGCAGTGCGACCGGCTCTCCGGTATGCGTGACGACAAGATCCGGAGCTCCATCCGCATCGAGATCGCCGCTGGCAACTCCGCGGCCAAGATGGCGCTCGCGGAAATAGTCCCCCGACTGCAATGCGATGTTGCGCAGTCGACGTCCTCGGTCGTTCCAGAATAAATAAGGTAACTGCCGGCGTTCCTGTCCGGAGTTCGGCGGGAGGACGTGCCCGTTTGCGCAGTAAATGTCCGGAAATCCGTCGCCGTCCACATCCAGAATGGCTGTGCCGAAACCGACCGCTTCGGAACCGACCGCCGTCACGCCGCAAGCTCGGCTGGAGTGTGAGAAGATGCCTTTCCCCAAATTTCGATACAGGGCAAAGCTTTCGTTCTCGAAATTGGCCACCCAGAGGTCGAGTTTGCCGTCGACATCCAGATCCCCGATTGCGACTCCCATGCTGCCGTCTGACTCTCCCTTTTCACCCAGGGCCACCCCATTCTCAATTGCGGACTCCCGATACCGTCCGGTCGATTGCGACTCATAGAATTGATTGGGAAGGGTATCGTTGGCGACGTAGATCTCGGGCCGACGATCTCCGCTAATGTCCGCGATGACGACTCCGAGCGTCTTGCCGACTTCCTGGATTCCCAGTTCAGCACCACCGTCGCGGTATGTCCCGTCGCCGTTGCTGAGATAAACCGTACAGGGCAGCCCCTGGAATCGGTGCGGATCGCAGATCAGTCGCTGCCCGCTCCTCGCGTCGATACAGACCGGATTGTTTTCGAAAGACCAGTCGACGTAGTGGCCCACAAACAGGTCCAGGATCTGATCCGCATTCAAGTCGGCCCAGCCGGCCGCGAGACTCCACAGTGGATCATCCAGGCCGGACGCGGAAGTCCGGTCGGCGAACGTGCCGTCTCCCTGATTGTGGAACAGTTGCAGGCCTCCCCAGCCGGTGATCAGCAGATCGGGAAAACCGTCTTCATCGATATCGGCCGTCCACAGTCCGTGGTGATAATGGCGGACCGGCTCGAGGCCGGCGGCGCTCGTGACCGGCGTGAAGCTCCAGTCCGAGGTCTGTCGAAACAAGCCGATCGGCAGAGGGAGGATTTCGTGCCGCGGTCCAAAATGCCCCCCTCCCGCGAACCACAGATCCGGCTTGTCGTCGCGGTCATAATCATCCACTGCGCAGCCCGTCCCGAACGTTTCCAGAATGACGAACAGTCCCGCTTCCTCGCCGTTTCGTCCGCTCCACGACACTCCACTGGATTTCGCCACCTCCGCGAAGTGAATCGTTCCGGCAGGCGGCAATGGGGCCGTAGCCAGTTTGCTGACGGCGGAGCTTCCGTCCCCGGTCGTGGCCCGTCCTGCCGGCGACGTCCAGCAGCCGCCTGTCGACATCATTGCGACAACGGCCAGGATCAACCTGTAGCTCCGCGTAAGACCCGGAGAATCGATGATCATGCCTGCCGTCCAGACGAAGGGTAAATGCGACGCAACTCGAATCCGTCGGGGGCCGGAGTTGAGTTTTCTGACGAAGGGAGCAATGACGAAGGGAGCAGAAGCGATGTCGATGCGGCGGCGCAAAGGACGCTGACGCCGACGATTTCAATGGATCAATCAGACGCTAACGCGTTTCGGAAGACGTGTCTGCGAACGGAGGCGAACAGTCGACAGTAGAATCTGCGAATCGTGAATTTTCGGTGATAAAGTTCAAGTGGTGCCGGACCAGGTGTTCATCGCCCGTCAGGCGATACAGCTCCGCCAGTGCCTTGTGTGCGGGGACGTAACTCGGCGCAATGATCAGCAGATGTTGATACCAGCGAATTGCATCCCGCCGCGAAACATATTTCGCCGTGATGGCGGCGATCTTCATCCGCAATTCCAGGCTGTTCGGTTGAAGCTGCAACTGCTTCTCAAGGTTCAGCAGTTCGTCAAGGTGCGGCCGGGATTCCGCCACGAAGGCGAATAATGGCTCGGCTTCGGCGGCGCGACCTGACGCTTTCAGCGCCCGCGCCAGCGAATTGGCAAGATTGGCATGCTCGGGGACGGTTCGCCAGGCTCTTTCGAGAACTGGCGCCGCGGCCGCGGCGTCGCCCGCTGAAAGCAGCATTTCGCCATAGGCCTTTTGCGTTGCAAAATCCTCGGGGTTCCGGTCCAGGGCCTCCCGTAGCAGACGGGTCGCCTCGTCCATGTCACCATTTGTCGCCGCACACTGTGCGAGACCCTGGACTCCTGCGAGATCGTCGGGATGACGTTTTAGATATTCCTGAAAGAGAGGTATCGCCTGGCTGGTTTTGAGTCGCGCCAACAGGACGGTCGCCAACGACAGGCGGCAGTCGTCATTGCCGGGAGCCACTGCCAAGGCCCGACGATAGGCGTCTTCCGCAGCTTCCCAGTTGTGCAGGGACTGAAACAGGCGTCCCGTCAGAACCAGCGGCTCCGGGTCGCGCGGGTAGTCGGCATGCCACAACGCGAGTGTCTTCCGGGCCTGGTCCAGATTGTGGCGCAACATGGACCACGTGTAATAGGCGCGCGCGATTTCCGGTCCATCGTCGCGGGGATCGCGCAGCAATGAGGGCCATTGCGACTCCATCTCCGCAAACTGGCTGGTCTGCGCCATGGCCAGCAGGCGTTCCCGTGCGAGTTTCGCGGGTGGCGCCCCCAGTTGGGCGGCCTGCAGCAGCTTGCGTTCGACGTCTTCAAAATCGCCGATTCGCCGGGCGACGCGAATCTCCAGCAGACAGGTTCGGGCGTCCGCTTTTCGGCCAAGCCACAGACTCCGCTCAATCCAGTCCGCCGCCGCGCCGGAATTGCGCTGCAACAGGCACGCCTCGGCCCTCCCCAGGCAAATCTCTCCCCAGCATCCGGCCAGCAACGTCAGGGTGGCTGCGACAGCAGCAAATGCGACAGCCACTCGCCAGCGAGTCAGAACAGACCGTAGCCGCCACGAGTCGAACACGCCGAATTCCTTCCGGACAATTCTGGGCAACCAACGCCTAAGCCTTCAAAGCCTCCGAGCCGCCGCCTGCGTCATCCATGCCAAACAAATCGCAGTCCTCAAATCGATCCCTCTCGCCAAACCGCACGAGCCATACAGCAGGGATGGAACATCAAGTTCCCGGCATCTCGAAATCCTGACTGGAGCAATCCCATACAATGCCCCAGCCTCACGGGATGCGATCCCATCGGCATCAGGCAAAACGCAATCGGGTCCGCAACTTCCCCGAAGGATGCAGAGCAACATCTGCAGCCCGCCGACGAAATTGAAATCCAGTAGAAAACGGATGAAGCTTAGCTTACGCGACTTTTGAGACAGATCCAGAGGCAATTTCTTGCTTTGTGGATCGACGGGGGGACTTACCAGATCTTCCGTTCAGACAGTCGCCTCAGAGGCAGACCGCGGGGCGAGATCAATCGGCGCGCGAATACAAGTCCTGGTCCGCAGCGCTCAAGACCTGCTCCTCGGCGGCGCCATTGGGCAGCGCCGCAACGATGATTCGTCGGCCAGCCTGTCGCGTCAGAGGTCGACGAGGGGAACTCGCGGCGGACAATCGACATTACCGCTTCGGCCGTCGGAAACGCAGCCCGCTCCTCCAGGACGCGGCAAATGCGGCACAGACCGCAACCTGCGGACTCGCACTCTTTGAAGTGCGAGCCCGCAGGAGTGGACTGGGTCTCCGGAGCCGAAGACCGGGACTATTGGCCGCTTGCCTGAGCGACCAGCACGCGAGCCTGTTCGCAGACGTTGTCGACGGTAAAACCGTAGTGCTCCAGCATGAGGTTGCCCGGCGCTGAAGCCCCGAAGCGGTCGATGCCGATCACCGCGACCTTCCCGCCGAGGCAGGAGTGCCAGCCCAGGGGCATGCCGGCTTCAATCACGAGTCGCGGCACATCGGGAATAACGACCTGGTGCCGGTAAGCTTCCGGCTGCGCTGCAAAGAGCTCCCGGCAGGGCATGCTGATGACTCGCGCCTGGATGCCCTCGTTCGCCAGTCGCTCGCGGGCCGACGTGGCCAGATGAACTTCGGAACCAGTCGCGATCAGCAGGAGGTCGGTGCGCTCCTTCGACGGCGAGTCCTGCAGCACGTAACCGCCACACTGCACTCCGGCGGACAGCCCCGGGTGGGTTACCAGGTCGAGGACCGGAAGTCCCTGGCGCGTCAGCACGAGAGCCACTGGGCCGGACTTGCGCTCGATCGCCATCTTCCACGCCACTGCAGTCTCATTGGCGTCGGCCGGTCGGAGGACCATCATGCCGGGGACCGATCGCAGTCCCACCAGCTGTTCGACCGGCTGGTGAGTCGGACCGTCTTCGCCCATCGCGATGCTGTCGTGAGTAAAGACGTAAATCGCCGGCAGACCATTCAGTGCGGCCAGACGCATCGGGGGACGCATGTAGTCGCTGAAGACCAGGAAGGTGGCGCCGAACGAGATGAGACCGCGGTGCAGCACCATGCCGTTCAGAATGGCGCCCATCGCATGTTCGCGAATGCCGAAGTGCATGTTCCGCCCGGCCGGGCTGTCCGGCTGGAAGCTGCCCACTCCCTCCATGAACGTAAACGTGCTGGGCGCCAGATCGGCCGAACCGCCGATCAGCTCCGGAATACTTCCCGCGAGGGCGGTGAGGCAGCGCCCCGACGCCGCTCGCGTCGACAACGCTCCCTTTTCGGTCGTAAAAACCGGCAGCGCCGAGGCCCAGTCGGCCGGCCGCTCGCCGCTCATGACGCGATCGAACTCCGCCGCCAGCTCCGGGTAGGCCTTTCCGTACGCTTCAAGGCGTTTCTGCCAGTCGGCCTGCCACGTCTTGCCGCGTGTGAGGAACTCACGGAAATGCTCTGCGGCTTCTGCGGGAACGTGAAACAGCGGCTCCACCGGAAAACCCAGCTTTTCCTTGGTCAGTCGCACTTCGTCGACTCCCAGCGGCTCGCCGTGGGCCGCGGCGCTGTCCTGCTTGTGGGGGCTGCCGAAGCCGATGTGCGTCCGTACGTTGATCAGCGACGGTCGATGCTTCTCGTCGCGCGCCGTCTGGAGAGCCGCCGCGACGGCGTCGAGGTCGTTGCCGTCCGCGACGTGCTGAATGTGCCAGCCGAAGGCGGCGAAGCGAGCCGCACGATCTTCGGTGAACGCGATGTCGGTTTTGCCTTCGATCGTGATGTTGTTGTCGTCGTACAGGACGATCAACTTACCGAGCTGCAGGTGACCGGCCACGGACGCGGCTTCGGAGGAGATTCCCTCCATCAGGTCGCCATCGCTGGCCAGAACGTACGTGTAGTGGTCGACGACGGTGTGCTCTGGCCGGTTAAACCGGGCCGCCAGAGCGACTTCCGCGATCGCCATGCCCACGCCGTTGGCCAGCCCCTGTCCCAACGGGCCCGTTGTGGCCTCGACGCCGGGCGTGTGACCGTATTCCGGGTGGCCCGGGCAGCGGCTGCCCCACTGGCGGAACTGCTGGAGCTCGGCCATCGGCAGGTCGTACCCGGTGACGTGCAGCAGGGCGTACAGTAAGGCCGAGCCATGGCCGGCGGAAAGAATAAAACGGTCCCGGTCCGGCCAGAGCGGATCGGCAGGATTGATGCGAAGCGAGCGGTCCCAGAGGGAGTAGGCCATCGCCGCTGCCCCCAGCGGCAGACCAGGATGGCCCGATTTCGCCTTCTGCACCATGTCGACGGCCAGAAAACGCAGAGTATTGACGCACAGCGCGTCGACGTCGGCCGGGACAGTTTTGCTCATCGGTCAGATTCCTTTTGAGTTCAGGTTTCACGGAATACGTGATTCTTGCCGCAAATGCGTTTTCAAGCCATAGACACGGAGACGAAAACCGCGCCCGCCTCTCGGATGCGTCGGATTCGATCTGAGAAATCCGGGCCGGTTCACGGCTGCGGGTTGTTTCACTCCCGTCGCCCGGCAGGATTCGCGGCGCATATCGATGTGATGTGGTCGCGTGTTTACGTCTTCGGATCTAAGGCAGGCTGAGAAAGCCGATCCGAGCTTCAGCAGGAAACTGAATGACGGCTCCGAGAAAGTTCTCGTCGGACCCGCACAGCGGAATGGCGCTCACGCTGGCTGCCGACGCTTCCGCGTTCCCATAATCGCGTGGCGCATGATGCCGTTTGGGGAATCGCTGTCGGGCGGCTGGGGGCGGCCGCCTTGGGCCGCCCCCAGCCAGGTGGCGAAACGCTGCAGGCTCGAAGACTCGACCTCGGCCACCTGTTTGTCCCGGAATCAGCGCCGCGACAATTGCCGCCCATGATCGCCGCCAGACGCCACCCACTCCCCGTCCTGGGCCAGCCAGTCGGCGCCGCAGGTGACTTCCTTGTCGCACTCTGATGCTGGAATCGCGTCATACAGCGACACCGACCGGATCCGCTCCGGCTTACCGCTCAGCACAACCTCGTCGCCGGCCCTCACGTTCAGCCAGGTCCAGTTCGCAGGCATCAGCCCGGCGGCAGGCAGACGCGCCTCTGGCCGGACGATGATGGCCCGGTACGGTTTGCCGACAATTTCCACGCAGAGCGCCCGGATGCTCCGGACCATAATGAGGGATCTCCGGCCTCAAACCGCGACTTCAGACCTGACCTGCCGGCGGTATTCCGGAACGAGGGCCGTCGACGACGGGCGGCCCGCCGTTAGCCGGAACATCCGGGTAAGAAGCTGATCCCAATGGATCGGCTTCGCGACGGCGGCGTCGCACCCGGCCCCAACCGCCAGCATCCGCTCGGCTTCGGCGGCGCTTGCGGTGATCGCCAGAATGGGACCGGCGTACGCCAACCGCCGCAGCCGGAGGATCGCGCAAACGCCATCCTCCACCGGCAGCAGTGAGTCGATCAAAATCAGATCGATCGGGCAATCGTCGAGCGATTTCATGATCGCCGCGGCCGCGTCCTCGCCGTCGCGAACGACGTCGACCCGACGGCAGTAACGCTGCAGCTTGTCGACCATCAGCCGGCCGATCAACGGACTGGATTCCGCCAGCAGAATCCGACCCAGATCGGGAAGCGGTGGGGAAAACGGGGATTCTGGCGGGGAAACAATTTGAACCATCTTCGGTTGTCCTGCGGTGATATCGATCCGTTGATGCCGTACGTCGTCATTGTTCGTCATACGTTGTTAAAGAGCCGGCCCAGCGCCGACAGGTTCACGGGGAGCCGTCGCGACAGCGCGAGACGCCTCGTGCCGCTCGATCCGCACATCCGCGGGGGGGGCGATCCCCAGACGCACGGTCCCTCCCCGCACTTTCACCACCGTGACCGCAATCTCCCGTTCGCCGAGACAAATCAGCTCGTTCGATTTGCGAGTGAGGACCGGCATATTCGAATCCATGATCTCAGCCAGTGATGAACGTTGATGCTCGCCAACTCGGAAGAATTCGTGAAGCGGATCACCGCATCGGACTCGGCAGATCCGACCGCCCCTCACGGGACACTCGCCGACGGCATCCCACTGCTGGATTCAACGCATCTCCGCCGTCAAAGTCTCCAGCTCTTTACATCTCTTGCAGAGAAGTAACGACATGTCACCTCGCCGCGAATCTTGAGCGGAACGTAAGCATTGGCCGCAACTCCAGCCCGACATGACATCGCGAGGAACGGGCCGAGCACGACGTGCGGCACCTGTGCGCAAGGCGGCCGCGGAACCGGTGGCGGTTTCGGCAGTCGGACCTCCGGGGCGAAATTCTGCGTTAAGGACGCGTCGTGCTGCAGCAGGATGGCTCAGGTGACGGTTTGCCCGCCGAGACTCTCACGCGGCAGCGTCTCGAAGGCCAGGACACTTGGGTCAGTCGGCCGCCGATTACCAGATCGAGTAGAGAATATACTCACTGCACTCGACAGTCGTTTCGACGCTTCCAGCTCTGATTCCAAGCGCCAGAATCGCGTCGTCAATGCGTTTCTGTGCCGTGTCGATCTTGTGAATGTGCACTCCGTTGACAAACACGTTAATGGCGTTCTTCTGGATTGCACATGCAATTTCATTCCATTCATCAACGGGATGAATCAGCGTCGGAAGTTCGTATCGACGCGTCGCAATGTTGTCCTTGTGCTTGGCAAAGATTCCCGGCTCGATAACGACACACCGTGTTCCGGCAATCCAGATTGCCGTCCCATACGAATCGCCTCGCTGCGTCAGACTCAATCCAACGTTCGATGATTTGCCGTACCGCACTCGCATTTTTACGCGGAGCAGCTGCCCCGCGACCATGTCAGTAAAGTTCCACGCGGAAGTATTCGACTGCGAACGAATCCCCAGAACCCCGTTGGATTCGTACACCTCGTTGAGCCTCTTGAAAGGCCGGTCGGCATTGAACTCGTGCTTTCGAACGATCCGGAGCCGCCGACTTGGATAAAGAGAGGAGAACCTGGGTTGATCTGCCACCTTGAACCACGAAATTGCCGGCGCGTTACCTTCCGGGTTGTAAACCAGCAGTCGTGAAGATCCGATTGCGTCAAGAGCCGAAGCAGGTATTGAGGCCGGCGTTGGCGAACGTGTTTGAACGGCAGCAGATGCGTATTGACGGCGTATGCTGAGAAGTTCAGGCAATACTCCCGACTGGCTGAAGTGATTCTGTGCCTGAGACGCCACCGTGCGTGCCTCTGCCAGCAGCGTTTGGCGCTTCGCCAATTCTGCCGACTCGATGAGCATCCGTTCTCGTTCGGCTGCCGCGTCCAGAAGGGCTCTGGTCTCTTCCAGCTGTGAAGCCGTTCGGCGGTGCTGGTCTGCGACGGCCGCCTCGGCCAGGAGTAGTGATTGTTGCCGAGTGTGGGCAACGAGCGCCAGTGATCCAGCAGAAATCGCACCGATTAGAACCGTCGCCATCAGCGACAGGAGAAACCAGACGATTCGGCGATCGCGTCGAAATGTCCGCACCAGGCCTTGAAGTGGGCCGATTGGCCTCGCCAGCGTCGACTTGCCGTCGAGATACCGACCCAGATCCTCCGCCATCGCCGCGCAACCGCGATAACGCTGCTCAGGCTCCCGGCCAAGCGCCTTCTGGCAGATCGTGTCGAGGTCGCGCGGAAGATCCTGCTTCAACGACCGGGGAGCCGGTGGAGTCGTGTTCAGAAGATTGAAAATGATGATCGACGCCCCGCCGCTGAAGGGAGTGTTTCCCGTCAGCAACTCGAACAGAATGACGCCGAGGCTGTATTGGTCGCTGTCCGCGGTGACCTTGGCGGAACCGCCGGCCGCCTGTTCGGGGGACATGTAGGCTGGCGTCCCGATGATCGCTCCGTCATGAGTCAACTTTTCCGCGGCGTCGCCGACTTGGGCCACGCCGAAGTCCATGAGGTGCGGCTCCCCCTCGGCGTCGATCATCACGTTGTGCGGTTTGACATCGCGATGCACGATCCCTTTTGCGTGGGCGCTGTCGAGAGCCGAGGCCAGCTTGCGCACCAGGACCGCGATCAACCGATGGTTCCCCTGATACCTTTCAATGCAGTCGGACAGAGGCTGGCCGTCGATGAACGCCGCGGCGATGTAGTACTGGTCGCCGTCGCGGCCGGCATCGTAGACCGGAACGATGTTGGGATGATTGAGCCGAGCTGCGGCTTTGGCCTCGCGAAGAAAGCGCTCGACGATCTCAGGTGTGGTCAGCAACCCCGCCTGCGGAACCTTGATCGCGACTTCACGTTCGAGCTGGGGATCGTAAGCGCGGTAAACGGTGCCGAACGCCCCCTGGCCGAGCTTCTGGCGGATCTCGAAGCGGCTGATCCGCTGCGGCGATTCCTGAAGTTTCGTGGGCTTCCGGAGAAAGGCCGGGGCAGGGGGGATCAGGCTGTCGGTGTCGCTCAGCGATCCGGCGAGTGTGTCTGTGCTGGCAGCCTCGGCGACGAACTCCTGGCCGCAGACTTTGCATCGGAGCTGACGTCCGACGGCGTCGGGAGCGACGCGATAGCTCTTACCGCAGTCCGTTGCCGGGCAGCGGACTCGAATCATAGCGAGACTCCGTGCAACGTACTCGCAGCGCTCGACGCATGGCACTGCCGCGTGGACAGATGCGAGTGTAGTCCGAATGCCTGGGAATCGCTATTGGGAGAAATGCGAGGTGACGGGGAGTCGATGCGCGGAGAAGCTCCTCTCCCTGTTCCACCGAAGATGGCGGGCGAGCGGATCGGAACGAGAGGGGAGGAGATCCGACGGGTGCGGTTGGAAATCGGTGGTCCACCAGCGCAGACGTCCGGGCGGCTCATCGCCCCGGCCAAGGCTGAAGACGGCGCGGGTTTGAGATCCGAAGCCCCGGTGGGGGCGGTTCACGGTAGCCCAGATCGTTCGCTGTGTGCGGGAAGGAGCCGGGAGTACTTGGCCGACGCCCAAGAGATCATCCCCTGGGCGAAATCGGATCACTGACGGCAGGGGCTGAAGCCGCGGAATGACCGCATTGACATTCCCGGTCGCCGACTTCCCACCACCATCGACCGATTGCACCCGGATCCGATCGGAAAAGCGGCTCTGGTTGAAATGCAGATCGGGTCAGCCGATACTGACTTTGTCCGTGAGATCTCATACCGTGCAACTTTCTGGCCGGCCTGCATTCTGCGGATTTCCCAGTAAGTCCAACGACAGCAGGACGGCCGACAAACAACCGGGAAGTCCAA
Organism: uncultured Planctomycetaceae bacterium; assembly: GCA_942493135.1. Classification (GTDB taxonomy): domain Bacteria; phylum Planctomycetota; class Planctomycetia; order Planctomycetales; family Planctomycetaceae; genus Planctellipticum. The sequence goes on from OW818684.1 coordinate 7,810,299, forward strand.
TCATGAAAAGTCGTCTGCTGTCCGTCGCATTTGCCGTCGCGTTTGGCCTGGCTCTGCCCGGCTTCGCTGCCGAAAAGACCCGGCCGGTGCGGATGGGGGACGGAATTATGACCTTCGATACTGTCCCCGGCTGGGGACTGGGCGAAGACGGCAAATCGGTCCTCGGCGGAACTCACGGCGGCGTAGTGGTCGACAAGGCCGGCAACATCTATACCAGCTCGTCGCTGGGCGTGTTCGTCTTCTCGCCCGAGGGAAAGGTCGTCCGCCGGTTTCTCGGCGACGCGTACTCGAACATCCACGACATCGAGATTCGCGACGAGGGGGACGCCGAATTCATCTACGGCGCCCGGAATGTCGCCGGCGAGGGAATTAAGTTCCACGCCGAGACCGGCGACATTGTGCTGAAGCTGGGCATTCCTGCGGAGTCCGGCCTGAGCTTGAAGAAGTGGAGCCCGACTGCGATCACCGTCGCCCCGAACGGCGACATTTTTCTGTCGGACGGCTATGCCAGCAACCACATCTTCAAGTTCGACAAAACGGGCAAGTATCTGATGCACTTCGGCGTCAAAGGAAACGGCCTCAAGGAGTTCAATACCGCCCACGGCATGACGCTGGATACGCGCTACGAACCGCCGCGGCTGCTGGTCTGCGACCGCAACCACACCCCGCACGGACGCCTGGTCCACTACGATCTCGACGGGAACTACATTGAGGAAGTCGTGACGGGACTCGGGATGCCAACTTCGGCGGCCGTCCAGGGGGACTACGTCTCGGTGCCGGACCTTCACGGTCGGCTGGTGATTCTGAACAAGGAAAACGTCATCATCGCCGTGCTGGGTTACAACGCGGACCCTGCCACGCGCGTAAACTACAACGTCCCGCAGGATCAGTGGAAAGAAGGCATCTTCAGCGGCACGCACGGCTCCTACTGGGACAAAGACGGTAACCTGTACGTGCAGGACTGGAACGTCTCCGGCCGGATCATGAAGCTGGTGCGGGTGAAATAGCGAGCTGCCGATGGCGGCGAAGTCGTTCGAGCAGACCGACCTCGCCGCCTTGCGGCCACTGGTCTCGCGTACAGAAACTCATCCGCCGGACGACACTTCCGCCAGGCAGTCGTCATTCCAGGCGGCGATGGGCCGTTGGTTCTTGATGCCGACTTTCGACGTCCGGTAGTTCTTCAGCAGGCTCTGCTCCATTCGCCGCAGGCTGCTCAGATTCGCGTCCGATCGCCCTTTCCGCACTCCGCGCGGGTCGTCACCGAACGCCACGCCGAGCTGCCAGTGCAACCGGTTCTCGATCGCTCAATGGCTCCGCACCGCCGCGCCGAACTGCTTCGCCGCCTGCCTCCGGCCTGGAATGTAATACTGTAGTTCGGCGGTGTCATGGCCGCCGCGGACCGTCTCGCCGATGGCCAAGCCGATCGCCGTCAGCTTCCGCCACCGCGCACAGTCCAGCAGGCCATCTGGCCCTGCACACACGACGTACGAACGATGTTCGTCCCGTCCGTGCCTCCCGTTAGCAAGTCTCGTACCGGCTGTTCCCGTCGTCGACGCTCCAGCGCTGCATGGAACAAGCGGATGTTCCGACGAAGACTCTTTCATCCTCTCAGTTGCTCGCGACGAAACGTCGAGACGCCAACTTGTCGCCTCGATTCAAAACGAAAATGGCTCGCCGCACTCAGGTACGGCGAGCCGTGTCTCAATCATCCACAGCGACTCGGAACAGTATCGGGCAGTTCCGACCGCTTCAGTGCGCAGAACGGAGGTCAAAGCGATCCAGATTCATCGCCTTCGTCCAGGCCGCCACGAAGTCGTTCACGAACTTTTGCTTTGAGTCGTCGCTGGCATAGACTTCCGCGATGGCGCGAAGCTGCGAATTCGAGCCGAACACGAGATCGACCCGCGTCGCCGTCCATTTGACGTCGCCCGTCTGACGGTCCCGCCCTTCGAAGAAGTGTTCGCACATGGGCGACTTCTGCCACTCGGTGTCCATGTCCAGCAGATTGACGAAGAAGTCATTCGTCAACATCTCCGGACGCTCCGTCAGGACGCCCAGCTCGGCGAACGGGCCGCTCCCCGAGTTGCCTTTCAGAACTCGCATTCCGCCAATCAACACGGTCATCTCCGGAGCCGTCAGTGTCAGCAGCTGGGCGCGATCCACCAGCAGCTCCTCGGCCGGCCGATCGATTTCGCGTGCGACGTAGTTGCGGAAGCCGTCCGATTTCGGTTCGAGCACGGCAAAGGCGTCCACATTGGTCATCTCCTGCGTCGCGTCGGTGCGTCCCGGCGAGAAGGGAACCTGGACGTCGTGGCCGGCCTTCTTCGCGGCCTCCTCGACGGCGGCACAGCCCCCGAGCACGATCAGGTCGGCCAGCGAAACCTTCTTGCCGCCGGCCTGAGCGCGGTTGAAGTCCTGCTGGATCTTCTCCAGAACCGGCAGCACCTTCGCCAGTTTGGCGGGCTCGTTGACCTGCCAGTCTTTCTGCGGAGCGAGGCGAATGCGGGCTCCGTTGGCTCCGCCGCGCTTGTCGCTGCCGCGGAAGGTGGAAGCCGAGGCCCAGGCCGTCGAGACCAGGTCCGAGATCGACAGTTCCGACGCCAGCAGTTTGGCTTTCAGAGCGACGATGTCCCGCGCATCGATCAGTTTGTGATCGACTTTCGGCACAGGATCCTGCCACAACTGCGGCTCGGCGACTTCCGGGCCGAGGCATCGCGAAACGGGGCCCATGTCGCGATGAGTCAGCTTGTACCAGGCCTTCGCGAACGCGAGCCGGAATTCTTCCGGATTCTCGTGGAACCGCTTCGAGATCTTGCTGTAGGCCGGGTCCATCCGCAGCGCCATGTCGGTCGTGAACATCATCGGCGCGTGAGACTTCGACTTGTCGTGAGCGTCCGGCACGGTGCCCTTCGCGGCCGGATCCGTCGGAGTCCATTGCCAGGCGCCGGCCGGGCTCTTCACCAGATCCCAGTCGTAGCCGAACAGGTTGTCGAAGTAGCTGTTGGACCACTGGGTCGGCGTGGTCGACCACGCGCCTTCCAGACCGCTGGTGATGGTGTCGCCGGCATTCCCCTTGCCAAACCTGTTCTTCCAGCCGAGCCCCTGTTCATCGATGCCGGCGCCCTCCGGAGCAGGCCCGACATTGTCCGCACTGGCGGCGCCGTGTGCTTTTCCGAACGTATGGCCGCCGGCAATCAGCGCGACGGTTTCCTCATCGTTCATGGCCATGCGGCCGAATGTCTCCCGAATGTCCCTGGCCGCCTCCAGCGCACTCGGCTTGCCGCTCGGTCCCTCCGGGTTGACGTAGATCAGCCCCATCTGAACCGCGGCCAACGGATTCTCCAGCATGCGATCGCCGCTGTAACGCTCGTCTCCCAGCCACTCGCTCTCCGGCCCCCAGTAGATATCTTCCTGGGGTTCCCAGACGTCTTCTCGACCGCCGGCGAATCCGAACGTTTTGAAGCCCATCGACTCCAGCGACACATTACCGGTCAGGACCATCAGGTCTGCCCAGGAAATGCGGTTGCCGTACTTCTGTTTGATCGGCCAGAGCAGGCGACGGGCCTTATCCAGGTTCGCGTTGTCGGGCCAGCTGTTCAGCGGCGCAAACCGCTGCGTGCCGTAGCCGGCGCCCCCCCGACCGTCGCTGACGCGATAAGTGCCGGCGCTGTGCCAGGCCATTCGGATGAACAGCGGTCCGTAGTGCCCGTAGTCCGCCGGCCACCAGTCCTGAGACGTCGTCAACAACTCCCGGATGTCCTTCTTCACGGCGGCCAGATCGAGCTTCTGGAATTCCTCGGCGTAGTTGAAGTCCCCGCCCAGCGGATTGCCCTTGAGCGAGTTCTGATGCAGGATCTTCAGGTTCAACTGATTCGGCCACCAGTCGCCGTTCGACATCGCTCCGGCTGCCGTGTTTCTGGCCGATGCGGGCAGGACAGCACCCATGACCGGACACTTGGCCGCCGTCGCGGCCTTTTCTGCTCCAGGGGAACTCCCGTTTCGCGGACTCGGGAGGAGCTCCTTGGACTTGTCGCCATCTTGCGCGAGGGCGGAGCCGTACTCGACAATGCCGCCTGCAGACGTGATGAGTACCGCCGCGGCAAAACAGCAACTCAGGGATCGCCAGGCCATAGGGTGTCTCCTCTTTCAGCCGATACTCTGCCAAACAGCACGAAAGGCCGTGCTGTTCGATTCGAAAGTGCGTTGTCGGCTGGCCAGCCTCAACGGTTCGATTGTTGCAACGCGGAGCCAATGCTTCCAATGCATTTCATGTCTTCCATCTATGCGAAGTTCGCATTGGTGTCGGGCGGCGCAGCTTGAATCGAAATCTCTGATGCTACCCCCGGCAAGCCCCACGGCGGCAGGCCTTCTGGCGGTGAGCCGACGATTCATCGATTTCGCGGCGCGCGCCGGGAAGGTCGCTGTTGAGAACCGGGAAGGACCGGTCAGCCGGAGTCCACATGCAACATAACCGTCAGCGCTTCGTCCGCGACTCCACGACAATAGTACGAAACGAAATTGACCCCGGTAACATTCCTCGATGGGGAGCCCGCTCTTCCTGACGAGGCCGTTTTCACCGGACGGGAATCAGCAGTTGCCGTCAACGCGGCGAACGGAACGGCCATTCTACAGCCTCGGAACTGTCGCGAGAGATTTTCGATGTCCGCATCAACGATTCAGGATAAAGTAATCCCTTGCGGTCGCGGATTGCCTGTTCTTGCGGGGGAGCCGATGCTGGACTTAGATGATCCGACTTCGCGGCACATCGTCCAGGCCTCCCGGCTGATGGATGGAGTGATGGTGAGAGGCCAGCAAATGACGGTCTCGCCAAGCTCGGTGCGGACCAAACTGCTGGGCGAGTGCATTCCACTTTTTGCGGAGCTGCGCGAGCTGGCGCGAAACAGGTTGACACGCGAGTCGGAGGCGATTCTACGGGCGATCGACGACTACGAGGCCGGGATACTCGCTGTCGCTGCACTTGGCAACGGGCGGATCATCGAGGACCGTCGAGATGGAAAGGGAAATTGCCCGGTCTGTGGTTCGCCAATCAAGCATTTTCGTGCAACGAACATCGTGCTCTGTCCGAAGTGCGACGAACACTTCATGCCGGCCCATTTGAAACTCGATTCCCCCGAGGGCTTTGGAACATGCTCGATCTGAGGAACCGTCGATCGAAAGGGCGGCCTGCAACAGCGGAACTCTGACGCAACGGGAATTGCTTGTTACCGTCACCGCGGACATCGAACAGTGACTTGCGGCAATACGTGGATCGCCCCACGGCCTTAAGGAGTACCGCATCAATGGACGAAGTCGAACGCCAGGCGATGGCGCGTCCGTTGTGGCGCCGTGTCTGGGGGGCCGTGCCTGCCTGGGCGAGGATTGGGCTGGGAGGACTCGTCATCCTGCTGTTGGCGCACATCGCGCTCGGTATCCGCATCTGGTATGGACTGCATGATCCGCCGGAAGTCGCCGCCATCAGGGCTCCAGGCCGACACATCATCATCTCCGGCGCAAACCGCGATTTTCGCAGTCCCGTGAACTGGGTCGAGGCCGCCCTGGTCGGTCTCAAGGGGACATCGGCCAGCGACGTGACAGCGATCCGCCTCGACGAACAGGCCACGGACGAGCTTGTCGCCGATATCGCAGAGCACTTTCCGAACGTCCATTCGTTGTATTTCTCTCGCGGGCAGATCACCGCACGGGGGCTGCTGGCCCTCAAGAATTGCCCGCAGCTCAGCTTTCTCGATGTGTCCGACACGGCCGTGGATGACACGCTCGGCGATCTGCTGCCGCACCTGCCGAAGCTGACGACCCTGTTCGTAATGAACACCGACCTCGGCGACGGATTCGCCCGGGCCGCCGCCGAGCATCCGTTGCTGGAATACTGTCCGATCGAAGGAACCGGCATCACTCCCGCCGCAGTGGCGGCCTGGAAAGCGGCCCGCCCGAAGACCAGGATTCAGACCGATTTTGACCGCGTTGCGCTCCGCGGAGTGATTCGCTGGTCCGATGGGGAAAGCACGCGCAGATTCGCCGGCCCTTGCGAGATCGGACGGTATGGGCCCCGGCGCACCGATGGCTCGGAGGCCTGGTCGCGAAGCATGACCATGAAGTGCTCCGACCTGCGCGCCGACCAACTGAGATGGTCGCCTCAGGAATTCCAGAACGAGCAGGACGGGACTTATCAGATCCGACTGAAGCTCGGCGACGTCGACTCCGAGCCTGCCGAGTTCGTGGTGAAAGACGGCATCCCATCGCCCGATCACCTGGAATTCCGCATGCCGGTGCGACGGGTGGAGCTCGCTCCGCCCACGCAACGCTAACCCGCCGTTTCCGTTGAGGCCGGCAACGCTCCGGGCCTCGCAACCCAGCGAATCAGCACCGCCAATCTCTTGCGCTGCTCCCCAACGACTTCTCACTGGTAGAGAGATCCGACCGTTCGACCGCGAACAGGTGGCGAAGCTGATCAACGAGACGACCGGCGACCTGCCCCGCGCGCCGCAGCTCGCTCTCATAACAGGCATGTCGCAGGGAGAATTGTTCGGTCAGGAGTGGAAGGGGATCGACTTCGAGAAACGCCGACTTCGTGTCGAGCGGGCCGTCGCGGAAGTGAAGAAAAAGGATCTGCGTCTAAAGACCGAAGACGAAACGCAGTCTGCCGACGATCAAATTGACCCCGGACATCCTCGTCGCCCTGACTGAGCATTTAAAAATGCGGATCGTCAGAGGGAGGGCAGGGCAGGAATTCGTGCTTCCGGCTCCGGGAGACGGCTCGCAGTCGAGAACCAGCTCAACCACCGGACATGGAAACCGCTGCTCGTGAGAACCAGCCCGAACTACCGGGCGGCGAACAACCTGCGCGGGATTGGTGTCCCACTAAACGTCGTCTCCGCAGAGATGGGACATCCGAATCCCTCGACCGCGCTCGACATCGACACCACGCACTGCCGGCCGACCAGCACCACGCGACGGACGCCATGACCCGCCTTCTTGGCTAGGTTGTCGGATGGTTGTCTCTGACCTTTTCAAATTGTCGTAAGTCGAGTGGAGGATAGCGGGATCGAACCACTGACCTCTTGCATGCCATTCATCAGGCAAAGTCTTGCTGGGATCGTTGAGAACGCCAGTTTTCAATGGATTCTATCGGTTTTCGACGGTCTCGCAAGCCATCTCATTTCCTCGCGTAAAGGCATAAGATTTCGGGGTAGGGGGGCCTAATTGTGGTAATCGTGGTAGTCGCTCGACGTAATTCCTGATGCTTCTTGGTTTGCCCACAAAGAAGCCACGCCGTTACCACGTTATGCGCGAGTCGTCGTTGCAATCGGTGGTCCACGTTGTAGCAAACACACCCTGCTTTTCATCACAAATCGCCATCAATCGTCGTGGGAAGCCTACCACGTTCCCGCGCGGCCTTCATCGCTCGTGTCCGCACGAGGGACTGACTGGCGACTACTTCTGCTGATGGGCGTTCCGCCAGGCCCGGATCGCGTCCAGGTCGTAGCCGGCGTCGATGTTCGGGAAGTCGGGTTCGCGGATCCAGTCGCGCAGGGCGCGGGCCGTGACGCCCAGGCGTCGGGCCGCTTCCTGCTGTTCGATCACGCGAGGCATCGTCGTGGATCCTGAACACCTGCGAGGAGTCGGCGCCACCCCGCGGAAGTTCCCGGAAATCTTTCCAAAAAGCCCAAAAGCCGCGGGCGCAAGCTCGGTACGGAGTTAGCCGAAACGGGCCGTTTTCCCCGCAGAAAACGGCCTTTCCCGCCCTTGAGGCCGTGCGGGACGGGGGTAGATTTGGACTCGTTGACAGCAACGAACGCGACCCAAACACGAGACCAAACGATGCCTCCGGAAACTCGCCAGCAGATCCGCGACAAGGGCCTCCGCCAGGCCGACGTCCGGGCGATCTACAGCGGACTCCGCAAGCAACAGCGCGAAGAACTCGAATGGGAATGGTCGATCCGCCGTCGCGTCTGGGAAATGCACGCGTACTCCGTCGACAGCCGTTCGTTCTGGCGGCATGGGATGTGGGTCAAGTATCGCCGGGCCTTCGAAGAGGGGGACATGACGAACATCCCCGGCTGGGACCTGACCGCTCAATCGATTTACTACGAGTTCCCCGGCTTCGCTGAGGAAGACGAAGTCTCGCATAAGCTGTTCGAACTGATCCGCGAGCATCACACGCCGATGCCGTCGATCGCCGCCTGCGAAACCGAAACCGCCGCCGTCCCCTTTTAAGGAACCTTGACCATGACCCGCGAATTCCGACTCATCCAGAGCCGTCTCACCCGCCAGCAGCGTCTCGACTTCGCCGCCAAGTCGGACGCCGTGCCGCCGACGCCCGCACAGCCGACGCCCGCACCGCCGGCCGCGAGCGACGCCGACGATGACGGTGACGACTTCTGGGGCGCGCCGATCAGCGTCAACACCCGTCGCCAGGCGATCGAAGACGGCGTCCTGGTCCAGTTCAGCGGACGCAGGGCCAGCTCTTCTCCCGCGG